>NZ_CP136637.1:0-2431833 GCF_050711835.1 Variovorax sp. DAIF25 | reverse complement strand
TCGGCCGCGATCAGCGTGCGCTCGGCATTGAGCCCGTCGAGGATGTACTTGAAGCCCTGGCCTTCCTCGCCGATCAGGTTCTCGGCCGGGATCTCGAGGTTCTCGAAGAACAGCTCGTTGGTCTCGTGGTTCACCATGTTCGGGATCGGCCGCACCGTCATCCCGCTCTTCTCGGCCGCGCGCAGGTCGACCAGGAAGATCGACATGCCCTCGGACTTCTTCTTGACCTCGGCCAGCGGCGTGGTGCGCGCGAGCAGGATCATCCAGTCGGAGTGCTGCACGCGCGAGATCCAGACCTTCTGGCCGTTGACGACGTAGCGGTCGCCCTTCTTCACGGCCGTGGTCTTGATCTTGGTGGTGTCGGTGCCGGTCGTGGGCTCGGTCACGCCCATGGACTGCAGGCGCCATTCGCCCGAGGCGATCTTGGGCAGGTAGAGCTGCTTCTGCTGCTCGGAGCCGTGGCGCAGCAGCGTGCCCATGTTGTACATCTGGCCGTGGCAGGCGCCGGAGTTGCCGCCCGAGCGGTTGATCTCCTCCATGATCACCGAGGCCTCGGTCAGGCCCAGGCCCGAGCCGCCGTACTCGGCGGGGATCAGCGCCGCGAGCCAGCCGGCCTTGGTCAGCGCATCGACGAAGGCCTCGGGGTAGGCGCGCTGCTCGTCGATCCTGCGGTGGTATTCGTCGGGAAACTCGGCGCAGAGTGCGCGCACGGCATCGCGGATGTCCTGGTACTTGTCGACGGCGTTCTTCGTCATTGGATCGCTGCTTGGGGGTTAGAAAAAACTGGCGCGGGCTTCCATCGCCAGCACACCGTCATGGTTGCGTGCCCACAGCGTCTGGGAACCGTCGGCCTGGGCCTTGCCGCACAGCTCGAAGGCGGCGGTGTCGAACAGGGGATGCACGGCCCGGAAGGCGAAGCCGCGCACGCGGCGCTGCGGCAGCCGTCGGCTCGCGAGCCCCAGCAGCAGCGTGGCCACCATCGGGCCATGGACCACCAGGCCCGGGTAGCCCTCCACCTCGGTGGCGTAGGGCCGGTCGTAGTGGATGCGGTGGCCGTTGAAGGTCAGCGCGGAATAGCGGAACAGCAGCACCGGATCGGGCACGACGGTCTCGCGGTAGTCCTCGTCCGTCGCCGCCTTTTTCCCCGCCGGGGCAGGCGCGCCCGCGGCCGGCATGTCGCGGTAGACGATGTCCTGCTCCTCGGTGATGGCGAGGCCCCTGGCATTCGAGATCTCGTGGCGGACCTTGACGAAGACCAGCGGCCCGCTCTTGCCCTGCTTGGCATCCACGTCGAGGATCCGCGACTGGCGCGTGATCTCGTCGCCCACCTGCAGCGGATGGTGGAACTGCAGCTCGCCGCCGGCCCACATGCGGCGCGGCAGCGCGATCGGCGGCAGGAAGCCGCCGCGCAGCGGGTGGCCGTCGACGCCGATCTGGTCCTGGCGCGCCAGCGGGATGAAGTGCAGCCAATGCCACAACGGGGGCACGTCGCTGCCCAGGTTGAAGGCGAGGTCATCCCGGTCGAACGTGGCGGCCAGCGCCGACAGGGACGCGGCGCCCACGTCGTCGCCCCTGCGCTCGGTGCGGCCGATCCAGGCACGGAGGTCGACGGAGGTCTCGGTAGTCATGGCCGCAGCATTGCCCGATCCGGCGGAATGCGCAATTTGCCATTCGCAAAGTGCGCCTTGTTGGGCATTCAACGCGCCGGCGGCCGCTCGGTGCCGGACGCCTTCGCGCCCATGCCATCGGGGTCAGTGCCCGGCCGGCCGCGCCTCCTCGGCATCGAAGGCGCCGCGCCCGCCGCGCTGCAGCCGCAGCCCATAGCCGCGGATCTTCGCGTAGAGCGTGGGCTTGGCGATGCCGAGCCGGCGCGCGGTCTCGGTCACGTTGAAGCCGCAGGCACGCAGCGCATTCGCGATCGCCTCCTTCTCGACCTCCTCGAGCGTGCGCACCTCGGAGGCCGGGCCCACCGGCGGCGGCGGCGCGGCGTCGGGCTTCGGGCCGCCGGAGAACCATGCGGGCAGATCGTCGACGCAGGCGGTCTCGGCATCGGTCATGTTCACCAGCCGCTCGACGGTGTTCTCGAGCTCGCGCACGTTGCCGGGCCACGGATGCGCGACCAGCCGCTGCATCAGGGCCGGCGAAACGCGGAACACGTTCTTGCGCAGCAGCTGCGCGTACTTGCGCAAGAAGTGGTGCACCAGCACCGGCACGTCCTCGGGCCGCTCGCGCAGCGAGGGCAGCTCGATGCCGATCACGTGGCAGCGGTAGTAGAGGTCCTCGCGGAACTCGCGCCGCTCGATCATGGCCTGCAGGTCGCGGTTGCTGGCCGAGATCACGCGCACGTCGATCGGGATGCTGCGCGTGTCGCCCACGCGCACCACCTCGCGCTCCTGCAGCACGCGCAGCAGCTTGGCCTGCACGTCGATCGGCAGCTCGGAGATCTCGTCGAGGAAGATGGTGCCGCTGCTGGCCGCCTCGAACTTGCCGGGCCGGCCCTCGCGCGTGGCGCCCGTGAAGCTGCCGGGCGCATAGCCGAACAGCTCGCTCTCGATCAGGTCGCGCGGCAGCGCGGCGCAGTTGATCGCGATGAAGGGCCCCGCGGCGCGCGCGCTGGCGTTGTGGATGGCCTGGGCGAAGACCTCCTTGCCGACGCCGCTCTGGCCGATCAGCAGCACGTTGGCGAAACCGCGCGCGGCCTTGCGCGCGGCCTCGACGGCCGCCACCAGCGGCGGCGCCGTGCCCACCACGTCGTCGAAGCTGTAGCGCGCATGGTTGCCCGCGATGCGGTCGGCCATGCGGCGCGCGCGCTGGATCTCGCGAAACGAATTCACGATCGACACCACCTGGCCCGCCGCGTTCTTGATCGGCACCGCGGTGTCGACCAGGTGCAGGTGCCGCTGCGGCGAGTCGATGATCAGTTCGCGGTCGATGTAGCCCTCCCCGGTTTCCAGCAGCGGCTGGATGATCGGCGCGAAATCGAGCAGTGAACCGAAGGGCTTGCCGATGCTCTCGCGCGGATGCAGGCTCAGGATGCGGCCGGCCGCGGCATTCATGTGCTTGACGATCAGCTCGCGGTCGACCACCAGCAGGCCGTCGGTGATGTGCTCGACGATCGCCGACTGCTCCTGCAGCAACGCGCCCTGCTGCTCGGCCACCAACTCGGCCGAATGCGCCGCGGCCCACAGGTGGGCCAGCAGGCGCAGTTCGTCGCCGAGCTCCGCGCTGTCCGGCCGCGCGAGCAGCGCCACGAACAGCGCTTCGCCGCTCTTCGAGGCGGCGGCGCGCAGGTGCAGGCGATCGAAGCCCCGCGGCTGCGCCACCGGCAGGCAGGGCGCCCACGCGGCGCCCTCGGCCGGCAGCGCGGCCATCAGCGCCGAAGCCTCGATGCCGGGCGCGGTCCAGGCGCGCCGCAGCACGCGCCCCGCGCCGAACAGCAGCGCGCCGTGGTCCTGGGCGACCGCCCGCTCGACCAGCACGTCCCAGACCTCGTCGAGCATCGGCGTCATCGCGTTCCTTGTCCTCGTCAGCCCGGTGCGCGTGGCGAGGACGCCGCGGCCGACCGGTCGCGCCGATTCTGCCAAGGAAGCGCGGGCGGCGGAACGCTGGCGCCATCCGCCGGGGCGCGCGCGCTCACGGCTTGCGCTCGACCGGCACCAGCTTGCCGCCGGCGATCTGGTAGGCCGTGACCGGCGCCTTGAGCCACTCGCCGGTGGCATCGAACTGCACCGGGCCGAGCATCGACTCCATCTTCAGCGTCTTCAGCGCGGCCGTGACCTTCTTCGGCTCGTCGCTGCCGGCCTGCTGCATCGCGCGCGCGACCACCAGCGTCGCCACGTAGAAGGCCGGCGCATAGGCATCGATCGGCGCGTCGAAGGTCTTGGTGAAGCGCTCGCGGAAGGCCGGGCCGCCCGGCAGGCTGTCGAGCGGGCGCCCGCTCTGCGCGCAGAAGTAGCGGCCTTCAAGCAGCTTGCCGCCCAGCGGCACCACCTCGGCCGTGCAGATGCCATCGCCACCGAGCAGCAGCGCGTTGATGTCGAGCTGGCGCATCTGGCGCGCGACGCCCGCGCCCTGCGCGTAGTAGCCGCCGAGGAACACCGCCTCGGGCGCGAGCCCCTTGAACTTGGTCAGGATGGCGGTGAAGTCGGTGGCCTTGTCGTTGGTGAACTCGCGCCCCACCACCTCGAGGCCCAGCCCCTTGGCGGTCTGCACGAAGATGTCGGCCACGCCGGTGCCGTAGGCGGTGCGGTCGTCGATCACCGCCACCTTCCGCAGGCCGCGCGCGGCGGCGAACTCGGCCATGGCCGCGCCCATCACGTTGTCGTTGGCCGCGAGCCGGAAGATGCTCGCGAAGCCCTGGCGCGTGAGCTGCGGGTTCGAGGACGCGCCCGTGATCATCGGGATGTCCTCCTGGCTGTAGATGCGCGAGGCGGGAATCGAGACGCCCGAGTTGTAGTGCCCGATGACCGCGCGCACGCCGGTGTCGACCATCTTCTGCGCCACCTGGGTGCCGGTGCGCGGGTCGCCCTGGTCGTCCTCCGAGACCAGCTCGAAGCGCGCGCGCCTGCCGCCGATGCGGAAGTCCTGCGCGTTGAGATCGGCGATGGCGAGCTTCACGCCGCGCTCGTTGTCGCGGCCCGCGTTGGCCTGCGGACCGCTGAGCGGGCCGGCATGGCCGATCTTGACGACCAGGTCCTGCGCGCTGGCGGGCAGGAGGGAGGCCCACAGGCCCAGGGAAGCAGCAAGAAGCAGGAGACGGCGCATGGTTCTGTACCTCGAAGTGGATGGGAAAGATCGGACTAGTCCAGGAGGGCGAGCACGCCCTCGAGGGTGGGGAACTCGTGGTCGGGCCGCGGCTGCCAGACGCTCAGCCGCTCGGCGCCGCGGTTGATCCATGCCACCTGCATGCCCAGCGGCTTGGCGCCGTCGATGTCGGCCCAGCTCGCCAGCGAGCAATGCAGCACCGACTCCGCCGGCACCGCGAGACGGTCGAGCGCGAGCCTGAAGATCGATTCCGAGGGCTTGTAGGCCCGTGCCATCTCGGCCGTGGTGACCTGGTCGAAGAAGCGCACGAGCTGGCTGCGCTGCCACAGGTCGCTGTCCATGTTGGTGATGGGCATCAGCGGAAAGCGCTCGGCCAGTCGTTGCAGGATGGCCTCGACCTCGGGATGGGGCGGTGCCGACTCGACCAGGTGGCCGAGGTAGAGCTCGTTGAGCAGGTCGATGTCGAGCCGCGCCGTGACGCCGGGCTCGATGGCCTCGAGCGTCTCGCGCAGCGCCTCGCGCGCCACCTGGCGATAGGGGCGCCAGCGCCCGCCGCGGTAGCGCTGCACGTTGCGGATGTCCCAGTCGAGGTAGAGCTCGAACAGCGGCCGCTCGGTGCGCAGGCCGGCCTCGGCCAGCACGGCCTCGATGCCGGCCATGCCGCCGCGGTCGACGTCGACCAGGGTTCCGAAGTAGTCGAAGGTGATGGCGCGGACGTTCATCGCGGTCTCCCTGCTCAGGCGCGACGGCCGAACTTCAGCACGCGCTCGGCGGCGTCAGGCGTGGCGAAGGCGGCCACGGTGGCCTCCTGCTCGAGCTCGAGCGCCACCGCGAGGTTCGACTGCGCCTGCATCGTCACCACGCGCTTGAGCCGCGACACCGAGCCCTGCGACTTCGAAGCCACCACCGCCGCCACCTCGAAGGCGCGCGCCAGCACGCGCTCCGGCGGCACCACCCAGTTCGCGAGCCCGAGGCGCAGCAGGTCGGCGGCCGACTGGCGCTCGCCCAGCAGCCAGAGCTCCATCGCGCGCTGGTGGCCCACGGCCTGCGGCAGCAGCCAGGTCACGCCGCCGGTCACGAACTGGCCCCAGTCCATTTCCGGAAAGAAGCACACCAGATCCTCGGAGGCCACCACCAGGTCGCAGTTCAGCAGCCATTCGAAGCCGCCGCCGACCGCGAAGCCGTGGATCGCGCCGATCACCGGCGTGCCGCCGAACATCAGGTCGCGCGTGATGGTCTGGATGCGCTCGATGTGATGACGGATCGAGGCCGGCGTGCGCGTCTGCTCGCCGAACTCCTTGAGGTCGTCGCCGGCGCAGAAGGCCCGGCCCGCGCCCGAGAACACGATTGCGCGCACGTCGGCCGAGGACTGCGCCTCGCGCAGCGCCTCGTGCAGGTCGTCGAGCACCACGGCGCTGATGGCGTTGAGGCGCTCGGGCCGCTGCAGCCGCACGTGCGCGATGCCGTCGCTGGTTTCGAGGGTGACGTAGTTCATGGCGAAAAATCCTTTGCTCGTTCGTTCGTTGGTCTCGGGCCGGTCTTCAGTGCTTCTCGACCCACTGCGTCTTGCCGTCGGTGCGTTCGTAGAACTCGAACGGCACCATCTCCACCAGCGCACTGGCGCCCGCGCGCTCGCGCACCGCGATCTCCAGGCGGCGCGCGGCCGCTTCCCAGTCGGCCGGCGCGAGCCCCGCGGCGGCCTCGGCGCGCACCTCGACGCGGTCGTAGGGGCCGGGCCCGCGCAGCACGATGCGAAAGTGCCCCGAGCTCAGCGCGGGCAGCGATTCGATCGCCGCGCGCACCGCGCTCGGAAACACGTTGATGCCGCGCACGTTGAACATGTCGTCGGTGCGCCCGCTGACGCGGAAGCGCCAGGCAGTGCGGCCGTCGGGACCGGGCTCGGTGCCGGTCACCGTCACCACGTCGCGCGTGCGGTAGCGCACCAGCGGCTGGCACTCCTTGCGCAGGTGGGTGCAGACCAGCTCGCCGACCGTGCCTTCGCGAATCGGCAGCCGCTGCAGGGTGGCGGGATCGAGGATCTCGGCGAACACCACGTCGCCGGCGTGGAACAGCAGGTCGGTGGTCCAGTCGGTCTGGCCGCCGAGGATGCTCATCACCTCCGAGAGGCCGAAGTTCGCATTGCGCACCTTGAAGCCCCAGCGCGCCTCCATCTGCGCGCGGAACTCGGCGTTGTCGAGCCCCGCCTCGCCGCCGAACAGGCCCAGCTTCAACCCCAGGTCGGCCGGCTGCAGCCCCGGATAGTGCTGGCGCAGCACGCTCTCGAGCAGCGCCGGATAGGACGGCGTGCACGAGATCGCCGTGATCTTCAGGTCGAGGATGGCATCGATCAACTGCCGCGTGTTGCCCACGCCGAAGGGCAGCACGGTGGCGCCGGCTGCCTCGAGCGTGGTGTGGTCGGTGAAGCCGCCGGTCCACATGCAGTAGTTGAGGCAATGCACCACGCGGTCGCTGGGTCGCAGGCCCGAGGCCCACATCGAGCGGCCGCCGACCTCGGCCACGATCTCGGCGTCGCGGCGCGAATTGGCGAGGATCAGCGGCCGGCCCGTGGTGCCCGAGGTGCGGTGCAGCCGCACCACGCGCTTCTCGGCGCAGGCCACGTAGTCGCCGAACGGATAGTCGGCCTCCTGGCTCAGGCGCAGTTCGTCCTTCTCGGTCAGCGGCAGTTCCTGCAGGTCGTCGAGAGTGAGCGCGCGGTCGAGCCAGCCCGACAGCTTGCGCCGGTAGAAGACCGAGCTGGTGCGCACGTAGCGCCACTGCTCGGTCCACCGCGCTTCCTGCAGCGAACGCAGGGTGGCAGGCGCGAGCGTCTCGACCTCGGGATGCAGCATCGCGGCGGTGCTCATCGCGCAGCCTCCGCGGCGTCGTTCGCGCGGCGCAGCGCCGTGGCCTCCACCGCGGCGGCCGGCACGATCGCGCGCGAATGCTCGCCCGTGGCCACGACGCCCGCGTCGTCGCGCGCCTCGACCTCGAACACGTAGAGGCGCTTCTCGCGGCGCAGCAAGGTCGCCTTCGCGCGAACCACCTGGCCGGGCGCCGTGGGCGCGCCGTGCACGAGCTGGACCCGGTGACCGACCGACATCTCGCCCGCGCGCAGGGCGGGCACGAGGATCGCCGCGCAGGCACGCTCAAGCAGGCCGACCAGGGCCGGCGTGGCGAGCACCTGCGGATAGGCCTCGCCGGCTTCTTCGGCGAAGGCGCTAGCCAAGTGCTTCGGCGCGACGACGAGCGTGGCACTGCCGGTCGCGCCCTCGCGCAGCGCGGGCCGGCCATCGGGATCGGCGCCGTGCGCGCCGGGTGTTTGGGGGGTGGCGGTGGTGGAGGTCATGCACACGACATGGCAAGCGCCGTGCCAACGCAAAACCTCGTGTTTTGCACGCCGAAAGCGATGGTTTCGAGGCTTTTCAGCGCCTTTGGACGCCCTTCATGCCGTCCACGCGCGGCCACCGAACAACTCTTGAACGTTCAGCTTCTGAACGGGCGGCAGCATTCGACCCACCCGCCATGGTGGCGGTCGCCGCAGCCTGTCAGTGCCGGATGTCCTCGCGCCCCACCACCGCCATCAGCGTGGCCGTCATGGTCGCGATCAGCGACTCCTTTCCTTCGCGCAGCGCATAGGCACGGCCGTCGCTCACGCTGATCGTGCGGCCCGCCTTGGTCACGCCGGCACGGAACACGAAGCGCTCGCCGGCGGCCGGGGCCAGCAGGTTGATCTTGAACTCGACCGTGAGCACGGCCGCCTCGGGCGGCATCAGCGAGAAGGCCGCATAGCCGCAGGCACTGTCGAGCCCGGTGGCGACGATGCCGGCATGCAGGAAGCCGTGCTGCTGGGTCAGCCGCTCGGCGGCCGGCATCGCCAGCTCGACCTCGCCGGCCCGCACCTCGACCAGTTCGATGCCGAGCGCGCGCATCGCGTTCTGCCGCTCGAAGCTGGCCCTCACCCGTTGCGCATCGGCGGGGTCGATCGTCTCTCGCACCATGGAATCGCTCCGTTCATCACGTGGAAACCAGGGTGTGTACCCGTTGTCGCAGCGCCGGGCAATGGCTGCGCATGCGCGCGAAAGCCGACCACGATGCCTGCCACGGCGGATCGTCGTCCGGCCGCCGCAGCGAGGGGCGCCAGCTCGACGTAGACACTCCCTCGCCCACCACTCACGCGTCGCTCATGCGGCGCTCACGCGGCGTTTTGGCGCCGTGCCACCGGCGCCTCGTCGTCGACCGCATCGCCGATCGCCGCGCGCGTGAGCACCGCCTGCTGCTGCAGCCATGCGCCGAAGGCTTGGAGCTCGGGCCGGCCGGCGCTGCGCGGGCCGCTCACGAGCCAGTAGGCCATCGGCGAATCCATGCGCTGGCGCGGCAGCACCTCGACCAGGTCGCCGTTGGCCAGGCTCTCGGCGATCAGCGGGCTGCGCGCCAGCACCACGCCCTGGCCGGTCAGCGCGGCCTGCGCCATCTGGTAGTCGTAGTTGAAGTAGAGCCAGCGGCGCGGCTGGATCCGGGCCAGGCCGTTCGATTCGAACCAGCGGCGCCAGACCAGCCACTCGACATAGCTCGGGTGCGCATCGCCGACCTCGATCAGCGTGAAGCGCGCGAGGTCCTCGGGCTTCTCGATCGGCGGGTTGCTCTTGATGAGCCAGGGGCTGGCCACCGGCGTGAGGTGCTCGCCGAACAGCCGCACCGCGCCCTCGGGCATGTGCTCGGCGCGGCCGTAGCGCAGCGCGAGGTCGATGTCGCTGACCTCGAGATCGATCACCGCGTCGGAGGCATCGATGCGGATGTCGATGTCGGGATGGTCGCGCTGGAAGGCCTCGAGCCGCGGGATCAGCCACATCGAGGCGAACGAGGCGAAGGTGGTCAGCCCCACGCTCTTGCGCGACGCGCTCTGGCGGATCTGGCGGATGGTGGCGTCGATGCGCGGCAGCGCCTGCTGCACCGACAGCAGCAGCAAGGCACCCGCGCTCGTGAGCTCGACCGCGCGCGTGTGGCGCAGGAAGAGGCGCACGCCCACCTCCTCCTCGAGCGCCTGGATCTGGCGGCTCACGGCCGGCTGCGTGAGCGACATCTCCTCGGCCGCGGCGCGGAAGTTCAGGTGCCGCGCCACGACCTCGAAGGCGCGCAGGTTGCCAGCGCCGATGGGGCGCGTGCGCAGGAGGAACGGGGAATGCTGCATGGAGGATCGGCCGGTGGATGCGACACGGTAGCCGGCGGGCCAGCGGGTGCAGCCGCGATTGTGGCGCCGCCGCGCGGGAGCGGCAAACCGCGGCTCAGACGATGCGCCCGAACCACAGCACCGACAGCCCCGCGCCCGTGATCGCGAGCAGCGCCGACAGCAGCGCCAGCAGGCCCGAGAGCTCGTTCTCGCGCGGCTGCACCTGCACGCGCGAGCCGAGCTTCTCGTAGACGCCGTGCAGCGCCTCGGCGGTGCCGGCATGGTGGTACTCGCCGCCGGTCATGCGCGCCACCTCGCGCAAGGTGGGCTCGTCGAGCTTCATGTAGATCGCCATGCCGTCGGGCGCGGCGATGTCGCCGTCGAGCGTGCCCATGCCGATCACGTAGACGCGCACGCCGCGGTCGGCCGCCATCTTCGCGGCCTCGAGCGTGTCGATGCCGGTGGTGCGGCGGCCGTCGCTCAGCAGGATGATCGCCGCGGCGTCGTAGGAGCCGGGCGCCACCGGCGTGATCTGGCGCGGCGGCGGCTTCGCCTTGTCGTCCAGGCTGCGCCCGCGCGGCGCGTTGCCGCCGAAGGTCATCTCGCCCAAGCTGATGTTGTCCTGCGGGAACAGCTCGGCCAGGCACAGCACGATCGCGTCGCCGACCGCGGTGCCCATCTGCATCTGGAAGGCGTCGATGCTGGCCGCGAGCGCGTCGCGGTCGAGCGTGGCGCGCTGCGCGACCTGGCTGCTGCCGGCGAAGGTGACGAGGCCGACCTCGATGCGCCGCGGCAGCTCGCGCAGGAAGGACTTGGCCGCCGCCTGCGCGGCCTCGAGCCGGGTCGGCTTGACGTCGTTCACGCGCATGCTCAGCGAGACGTCCATCGCCAGCATGATCGAGGTGCGCGCCCAGGGCAGCGGCACCCGCGCCACCGGCCGCGCGGCGGCGAACAGCAGGCCGGCGCAGGCCAGCAGGAACAGCGCGGGCGGCAGGTGCCGGCGCCAGCCGCGCCGCAGCGACGCGGCGCCCTCGGTCTGCAACCGACCATAGTGCTGGGCCAGCCGGCCGCGGCGCCGCAACAGCCAGGCATAGGCCAGCGGCAGCGGCGCGAGCGCCAGCAGGAACCAGAGGTAACCGGGCCACAGGAAGGACATCGGCGCTGCCTTGGAGGTGGAGGATGCGGATCGGCCGTACGCCGGCGCATCCGCAAGCATCGTGCCCATGAAGCCGCGCCCGCGCAATCGGCCGCCCGGCCAGGCCCTGCATTGATGCGGGGCTCTTATCAGTGGGCCGGTTGCATTTCATTGGACCGCGCCATGGGCGCCGGGGATCATCGTGCCCCGAAGCGCGCCGCGCCGCGGCGCTTCGCCAGGAGACCCCGATGAGCGCACGCACGCTGCTGACCTCGATGTTCCGCTACAAGGCCTGGGCCGACGAGAGCCTGTTCGCCGGCCTGCTGGCCGCGCGGGGCACGCTGCCCGAGGACGACCTCGAGGCGGCCTGGGCCACCCTCGACCATGCCCATGCGGTCGACGGCATCTTCAGGGCCCACCTCGAAGGCCGGCCCCATGCCTACACCGGCACCCATTCGCCCCAGCGGCTCGCGCCCGGGCACCTGCTGCAGGCGGTGCGCGACAACGACCGCTGGTTCGTCGCTCACGTGCAGGCGATCGGCGACGACGACCTGGCGGCTCCGCTCGCCTTCGACTTCACCGACGGCTCGGCCGGCCGCATGTCGCGCGAGGAGATGCTGGGCCACGTGATCGCCCATGGCGGCTATCACCGCGGCGAGGTCGGGCAGATCCTCACGCGCCACACGGGCTCGTCGCCGCGCGACACCTTCACGGCCTACCTGCACGAGGCCGAACCGGCGCGCCGGCTGCGCGCGTAGCGCCCCTCCCCGGTCCTTCTTCGCCCCGCAGCGCCCGAGCCTGCGGGTTGGCACGGATTTGGCTTCCTGCATGGATTGTGCACAATTTCTTTTGAAGAGCGCACAATTGTTGGGCTGACTGGCGGCTGCCACGGCCTTCCATCCACCCATTTGGGGCATCGCCCCCCAAGGACATGCAGATGAATCGCTCAGCATCCGGCCTCTCGCGCCGCGCCTTCGGGCAGGGACTCCTCGCCGCCTCCACGCTGGCCGCGCCGGCCTGGGTGCGCGCCCAGGGCAAGGGCCGCGAACTCGTGGTCGGCGGCGCGGGCAGCCACAAGGCCTTCCTCGATCCGCTGATCCCGGTGTTCGAGAAGCAGACCGGCTGCAAGGTGATCTTCGAGGGCACGCGCTCGCTCGTGAACCTCGAGAAGATGGTCAACAACAAGGGCCGCCAGTACATGTCGGTGGTGCTGATGGACGACCCGGTGATGATCCCGGCCGTCAAGGAAGGCGTGCTGGAGCCGCTCACCGCCAAGGACATCCCCAGCCTCGCGAAGCTCAAGCCCGGCACGGTCCACATGGACGGCATGTGGGCCAACTACATGCAGTCGACCACCGGCGTGGCGGTCAACACGGCCAAGCTCAAGCAAATGCCCTCGTACGCGGCGCTGTGGGAGCCGGCCAACAAGGGCAAGGTCGTGATCCCCTCGCTGCAGAACACCGAGGGCCTGTCGATGTTCCTGGTGGCGGCCGCGCTCGAGACCGGCAAGCCGATGAAGGACGCGCAGTACCAGCCCGAGGCCGCCTTCCGCAAGCTCAAGGCGCTCAAGCCCAACCTGCTGACCGTCTACACCCAGCTGCCGCAGGCGCTGAACCTGCTCGAGCAGGGCGAGGCCACGGCCATCGCGGGCATGATCGGATTCAACGCCTTCGACCGCAAGGCCAAGGGCGCGCCGATCGACTTCGTGCTGCCGAAGGAAGGCGGCATGGCCATGCCGACCGGCATCGCCAAGGTCCGGGGCGGCCCGCAGGCCGACCTCGCCAATGCCTTCGTCGAGGCGATGCTCGGTGCCTGGCAGCAGCAGATCGCCGAGATCTCGCTCGCGATGCCCACCAACACCGGCGTGGCCGCGCCGGCCGGCCTGCCCAAGGGCGAGGTGTTCATTCCCGACTGGGCCTACATCGCCGAGAACCGCAAGGCCTGGGTCGAGCGCTGGGACCGCGAGATGGCGCTGTGAGGCGCATCTCATGAGCACCCTCGAACTGAGCGGGATCGTCAAGCGCTACGGCGCGCAGACGGTCGTGGACGGGCTGGACCTGCAGGTGGGTTCCGGCGAATTCGTGTCGCTGCTCGGCCCCTCGGGCTGCGGCAAGACCACGCTGCTGCGCATCGTCGCCGGGCTCGCGGCGTGCGACGCCGGCACGGTGCGCGTGGGCGGCGCCGACGTGACCGCGCTGCCCGCGCACCAGCGCAACATCGGCGTGGTGTTCCAGAGCTATGCGCTGTTCCCGCACCTCACGGTCAGCGAGAACATCGCCTTCGGCCTGAAGGCCCGCGGCACGCCGCGCGCCGAGCTCGCGCGGGCGGTGGACGCGGCGCTGCGCTCGGTGCGGCTCGCGGCGCTCGCGGACCGGCCGATCTCGGCGCTGTCGGGCGGCCAGCAGCAGCGCGTGGCGGTGGCGCGCGCGATCGCCACGCGGCCGCGGCTGATCCTGCTCGACGAGCCGCTGTCGGCGCTCGACCGCAAGCTGCGCGAGACCATGCAGGTCGAGCTGCGCCAGATCCTGCGCGACGCGGGCATGACGGCAATCTTCGTCACGCACGACCAGGAAGAGGCGCTGGTGATGTCCGACCGCATCGCGGTGATGAACCGCGGCGCGATCGAGCAGCTCGACGCGCCCGAACATATCTACGGCCAGCCGCGCACCGAGTTCGCGCTCAACTTCGTGGGCCTGTCCTCGCAATGGCGCGGCACGCTCGACGGCGCGCGCGTGCGCACCGCCTGCGGCGAGATCGAGGTGCCCGCCGAGCGCGCGCGCGACGTCGGCGCGGGCGGCCTGCGCCACGAGGTGCTGGTGGGCGTGCGCCCCGAGCGGCTGCGCGCCTCGCGCGATCCGCAGCCAGCGGCCGAGGGCATGAACCGGCTGTCGCTGGTGGTGAGCCAGACCGTCTACCGCGGCGCCAACCGGCTGGTCTACTTCAGCGCACCGGGCGGCGGCGCGACGCTGCTCGCGGAATTCCCGGCCCACGACGACCTGGCGCCGCGCCCCGGCGAGACGCTGTCGGTGCAATGGCCGGTGGCCGACACGCTGCTGTTCGCGGCCGAGGCGGCGCCATGAGTCGCGCCGAAGGATCGCCGGGCTGGCTCGCCGTGCCGGGCGCGGGCTACCTCGTGCTGCTGTTCGTGCTGCCGCTGGCCGCGCTGCTGGCCACCAGCTTCCAGGGCGAACAGGGCGGCTTCTCGCTCGCGGGCTACGCGCGCTTCGCGACCGATCCCTTCAGCGCCGTCGTGGTCTGGAACACGCTGAAGATCGCGCTGCTCGTCACGCTGCTGTGCCTGCTGATCGGCTATCCGGTGGGCTTCGCGATGGCGCGCGCCTCGCTGCCGGTGCAGGGGCTGATGTTCCTCGCGCTGATCCTGCCGCTGTCGGTGGGCGTGGTGGTCAAGAGCTTCGCCTGGACCATCCTGCTGCGCAGCAACGGCCTGGTCAACCAGGTGCTGCTGGGCCTGGGGCTGGTCGACGAGCCGGCGCGGCTGCTGTTCAACGAGCGCGGGCTGGTGATCGCCGCGGTGCACGTGTTCCTGCCCTTCATGGTGCTGCCGGTGTTCACGGTGGCGCGCCAGATCGACTCGCGCCTGGCCGAGGCCGCCGCCACGCTCGGCGCGAAGCCGCTGCATGCCTTCGTGCGCGTGACCTGGCCGCTGTCGCTGCCGGGCGTGGTCGCGGGCTCGGCCTTCGTGTTCTCGATGGCGGTGTCGATGTACGTGATCCCCGCGCTGCTGGTGGGCGACCGCTACCAGACGCTGCCCGCGCTGCTGGCGCGCGCCTACCTGTTCATGCGCGACCGGCAGTCGGGCTCGACGCTGGCGGTGATCCTGCTGGCCATCGCGGTCGCGGTGGTGGTGGGCAGCACGCTGCTCACGCGCCGGCTGCAGGCGCGCGGGCAGGCGCAGGGAGCGGCAGCATGAGCACACGCTGGAACCGCCTCGCGGGCGGGCTGCTGATGGCGGCGACCGCGGTCTTCATGCTCGCGCCGCTGGTGGTGGTGGTGCTGGTCTCGTTCAGCCCCTCGCCGGTGTTCAACCTGCCCGAGGGCCAGTGGTCGCTGCGCTGGTACCGCGCGATGCTGGCCAAGGACGGCCTGGCCGACACCGTGCTGCTGTCGGCCGCGGTGGCCGCGGGCGCGACGCTCGCGGCGCTGGTGCTCGGCACGCTGTGCGCGATCGCGATCGAGCAGGGGCGCTTCCGCGGCCGCGAGGCGCTGCTGGCCTTCCTGGTATCGCCGCTGATGATGCCGGGGCTGGTGATCGGCGTGGCGCTGCTGCAGGCCTTCCGCGCGGTCGGGCTGGCCAACGTGTTCTGGAGCCTGCTGATCGGGCACGTGGTCATCACCCTGCCCTACGTCACGCGCACGGTGCATGCGAGCCTGGCGCTGTTCGACACCCGGCTGCTCGAGGCGGCGCAGACCTTGGGGCTGTCGCGCCCGCGCGCGCTGCTGCAGGTGATGGTGCCGGCGCTGGCACCGGCCTTCCTGACCTCGGGGCTGTTCGCCTTCCTGGCCTCGATGGACAACTACCCGATCTCGATCTTTTTGACCGACGCGCGCAGCAAGACGCTGCCGATCGAGATCCTGCACTACCTGGAGGAGTCGCCCGACCCCACCATCGCCGCCATCTCGGCCTGCCTGATCCTGCTGGCCGCCGTGGTGCTCTTCATCGCCGAAAGGCTGGTCGGCCTGCGCCGGCTGGCCCAGTTCTGACCATGGCCGATTCTTCATCCCCTGCTTCCATCACGGCGCCCGCGCGCGACTTCATCGGCTACGGCCGCGACCTGCCCGCCGTGCGCTGGCCCGAGGCGGCGCGCGTGGCCGTCTCCTTCGTCGTCAACTTCGAGGAGGGCGCGGAGTTCTCCATGACCGACGGCGACAGCCGCAACGAGGCCATCTACGAGGTGATCGATGGCCAGCCGGTGCCCGACCGCTGCATCGACAGCCACTTCGAGTACGGCACGCGCGTGGCCTACTGGCGCATCGCCGACCTGTTCGAGCAGCATGGCGGGCACTTCACGCTCAGCGCCTGCGGCCGCGCGGTGGAGCGCTCGCCGTGGCTGGCGCGGCATGCGGCGCAGGCCGGCCACGAGGTCTCGGCGCACGGCTGGCGCTGGGAGCGCGGCATCGACCTCACGCTCGACGAGGAGCGGCTGGCCATCGACCGCTGCTGCACGGCGATCGAGGCCGCCACCGGGCGCCGCCCCGTGGGCTGGCACACGCGTTCCAACCCGAGCCCGCACACGCGCCGCCTGCTGGTGGAGCGCGGCTTCCTCTACGACAGCGACGCCTACAACGACGACACGCCCTACCGCGTGGCGGTCGACGGCCGGCCGCACCTCGTGCTGCCCTATGCTTTCGACACCAACGACATGCAGTTCCAGAACACCCAGCGCTTCGATACCGGCGACGCCTTCGCCGACTACGTGTGTGCCGCCTACGACTGGCTGTGGCGCGAGGGCGCTCACGCGCCGCGCATGCTGTCGGTGGGCCTGCACCTGCGCATGATCGGCCGGCCCGGGCGCATCGGCGCGCTCGAGCGCATCCTGCGCCACCTCCACGACAAGGGCGGCGCCTGGGTGACCAGCCGCGAGCGCATCGCCCGCCACTGGTTGGCGCACACCGACGAGGGCACGGCCGCATGAAGGAACGCGAGGACGCGGTCTACGACACGCTCTCGCGCGCGCTGCTGGCCGGCGCGCTGGCGCCCGGTGCGCCGCTGCGCGAGACCGCGCTGGCCGAGGTCTTCGGCGTGAGCCGCGAGCGCATCCGCAAGATATTGCTGCGGCTGGGCACCAACCGGCTGATCGAGATGATCCCGAACCGCGGTGCCTTCGTGGCCGCGCCCTCGCTCGAGCAGGCGCGCTCGATCTACGACGCGCGCCGCATCCTCGAGGGCGGCATCGTCGCCCACCTGGCGCAGAACGCGGGCGCCGAGGCGCTGCGCCGCCTCGGCGAGCACATGGAGCGCGAGCAGGCCGCGCTGGCCGAGGGCGACCGCGCCACCTCGGTGCGGCTGTCGGCCGACTTCCACATGATCCTGGCCGAGGCCACGGGCAACACCTTCATCCTGCAGCAAATGCAGGAGCTGGTGAGCCGGACCTCGATGCTGGTGGCGATGTACGAGGCGCCGCATTCGGCGCAATGCGCCTGCGACGAGCACCGCGACATCTTCACCTCGCTGCTCAAGGGCGACGGCGGCGGTGCCGCGCGCGCGATGCGCTCGCACCTGTCGCTGGTCGAGACCCGGCTGCGCCCCGGCGCGGCCGCGCCCTCGCAGGACGTGGTGGGCGTGCTGCTGCGCATGTGGGCCGGCCAGCGTGCCGCGCAGTCCACGGACGAAGGCCGATGAGCGACGCCACGCTGCTGGTGCTCAACCCGAACACCAGCCAGGCGATGACCGAGGCCGTGGTCTCGGCCGCCCGCGCGCTGCTGCCGCCGGGCCTGCGGGCCATCGGCTGGACCGCCTCCGCCGGCCCGCCGGTGATCAAGGACCGCCCGAGCTACGACGCGGCCGCGGCTGCCATGCCCGCACTGCTGGCCGAGGCGCCGCGCGCCGACGCCATCCTGCTGGCCTGCTTCGGCGACCCCGGGCTGGCGGTGCTACGCGAGCGCGCCGGCGTGCCCGTGACCGGCCTGGCGGAGGCCGCCATCCTGGCCGCGCGGCAACGCGGCGAGCGCTTCGCGATCCTCACGGCGGGCGCGGCCTGGGTGCCGATCCTCACGGACTGCGTGGCGGCCGGCGGCGCGGCGCACCTGCTGGCGGGCGTGTTCGCGCTCGATGGCGACGGCGCGGCGCTGCGCGCCGATCCCGAACGCTTCCGTGCGCAGGTGCGCGCGCTGTCGGCCCGCGCGCGAGCGGCCGGCGCAAGGCGGCTGGTGCCCGGCGGCGCGGCCTTCGAAGGACTGCGCTTCGATTGGGCCGAGGGCCTGGCGGTGGACCGGCCGGTCGAGGCGGCCGTGGCCTTGCTCGCACACGCGCTGCCCAAGCCCCCGGCCTGAGCGCCGGGCCCGGCACGGGCAGGTTGGATTTCGATACAAAATTCCCGCCGCCTCGGCGGCCCGCGCCGCCCCTGGGCGAAACGCCATCCGCGCCACTGCCAGCGGGCCCGGCCCCGGGATTCCCCCCAGGGTCGGCGGTGTAGACTGCCGGGTTTTTCCGACTCTGGCATGGCGCACGTTCCACAGCGCACTGGTTTCAACGGCTCGGCGCTCGTCCGCTTGCTTTCCCGACTGACCGATGGCGACATCCGCGAATCCGAACAGGCTTCGGCGGACCGGCTGAGCCTATGGTTCGGCTGGACCGACGCGATCTCGCTGTCGGCCGCCCTCAACGGCACGCCGGCCAGCCTGCCGCCGGCCCCGCGGGGTTCGGTGCGCGCCGATGAGAGCGAATGCGCGCGCGTGCGCGCCGCGCTGGCCCAGGCGATCGCCGAGGACGGCAGCTTCGCGCCCGCCAAGGCACGCGCTGCCGCGGCAACCGCCGACGCCGAGACGCCGCCCGACTTCGCGCCGATGCGCCAGCGCTACCTCGCGCGGCAGCAGGCGATGGAGACCGCCATCGGCCCGCTGCGCGGCCGGCTGCGCGCGCGGCTGGCGGCCGGTTCGCACGACATGGCGCGGCTCGCCGCCGTCGACGTGGTGATGGAACAGGTGCTGGGCGCGCGCGAACGCAGCCTGCTGGCGAGCGTGCCGGCGGCGCTCGAGAAGCGCTTCGCGCGGCTGCGCAAGGCCCGCCAGAGCGAGGAAACGACGGGGGAAGACCCCGATGCCAGCGGCCATGCCGACTGGCTCGCGGTCTTCCGCAAGGACATCCAGGACGTGCTGCAGGCCGAACTGGACTTTCGATTTCAACCGGTCGACGGGCTGCTCGAAGCCCTGCGCACCGGTCACAAGGGCTGACTGGATACACATGACCCGATTTCTCCATCACGCCGTGTTCGTCGCGGGCCTGGCCGTCGTCGGCTGGGTCGGCGCCGGCTACATCGGCACGAACACGCTGGCGCTGGCCGTCACCGGGCTCGTGGCCGCGTTCTACCTGATGGGCGGGCTCGAGCTGCACCGCTTCCAGCAGGCCACGGGCTCGCTGGTGCAGGCGACGAACGCGCTGTCCGAGCCCCCGGCCAGCCTCGGCGACTGGCTCGCTTCCCTGCATCCCTCGCTGCGCAACGCCGTGCGCCTGCGCGTCGAGGGCGAACGCGTGGGCCTGCCCGGGCCGGCGCTGGCGCCCTACCTCGCGGGCCTGCTGGTGCTGCTGGGCATGCTCGGCACCTTCCTCGGCATGGTGGTCACGCTCAACGGCACCGGCGCGGCGCTGCAGGGCGCGACCGACCTCGAAGCCATCCGCGAATCGCTCTCGGCCCCGGTGCGCGGCCTCGGCCTCGCCTTCGGCACCTCGGTGGCCGGCGTGGCCGCCTCGGCGGCGCTGGGCCTGGTGTCGGCGCTGTGCCGGCGCGAACGGCTGCAGGCTTCGCAGGCGCTCGACGCGAAGATCGCGAGCACCCTGCGCGTGCACTCGCAGGCGCACCGGCGCGACGAGTCCTTCAAGCTGCTGCAGCGCCAGGCCGACCTGATGCCCGAGCTGGTCGGCCAGCTGCAGGCCATGATGGGCGCGATGGAGCGCCAGACCCAGGTGCTCAGCGAGCGCCTGATCGGCAACCAGGCCGAATTCCACGGCAAGGCCGAGGCGGTCTACGCGGGCCTCGCGAGCTCGGTCGACCAGTCGCTCAAGCACAGCCTGATCGAGAGCGCGCGCGTCGCCGGCGCCGCGATCCAGCCGGTGGTCGAGGCCACCATGGCCGGCATCGCGCGCGAGACCGCCTCGCTGCACGGCAGCATCGCGCAGACGGTGCAGCAGCAGCTCGAGGGCCTGTCGTCGCGCTTCGAGGCCAGCACCGGCCGCGTGGCCGACACCTGGCAGGGCGCGCTCGCCGCGCACCAGCGCACCAGCGAGGCGCTGTCGAGCGACCTGCGCGGCTCGCTCGAAGGCTTCGCGCAGAGCTTCGAGCAGCGCTCGACCGCGCTGGTCGATGGCGTGTCGACGCGACTCGAGACCACGGTCGGCAAGGTGTCGGACACCTGGCAACAGGCGCTTGCGCGGCATCAGGAGACGAGCGACAGGCTGTCGGGCGACGCGCAGCAGGCGCTGTCGGCCGCCGCCACGGCCTTCGAGGCGCATGCGGCCTCGCTGCTGCGCACCGTGGGCGACGCGCAGGGCGAGCTACAGGCCGCACTGGCCGCGCGCGACGAGCAACGCCTCGCGGCCTGGACCGAATCGCTGACCTCGATGGGTGCGGCCCTGCAGAAGGAATGGCAGCAGGCCGGCGCGCAGGCGCTGATCCATCAACAGAAGCTGCTCGACACCCAGGCCGATCTCTCGTCGCGCGACGAGGAACGGCTGTCGGCATGGACCCGCTCGCTCGCGGCGATGGCCGCGTCGCTGCAACAGGAATGGCAGCAGGCGGGCAGCCATGTGCTGGGCCATCAGCAGAAGCTGCTGGAAACGCAGGCCGACCTCGCCGCGCGCGACGAGGAGCGCCTCGCGGCCTTCACCGGCTCGCTCGAGGCCATGGCCGCGTCGCTGCGGCAGGAATGGCAACAGGCCGGTGCCCATGCGCTGAACCATCAACAGAAGCTGCTCGAGACGCAGGCCGACCTCTCGTCGCGCGACGAACAGCGCCTCGCCGCCTGGACCGGATCGCTCGAGTCCATGGCCGCCTCGCTGCAGCGTGAATGGCAGCAGGCCGGCGCCCATGCGCTCGACCATCAGCAGAAGCTGCTCGAGACGCAGGCCGACCTCGCCTCGCGCGACGAGCAGCGCCTCGCGGCCTGGACCGGCTCGCTCGAAGCCATGGCCGGCGCGCTGCGCCAGGAATGGCAGCAGGCCGGTGCGCACAGCGCCGACCAGCAGCGCCAGCTGCTCGATGCGCTGACGAAGACCGCCGGCGAGATGTCGTCGCAGAACGAGGCGCATGCCAAGCGCACCGTCTCCGAGATCGCGCAGTTGCTGCAAGCGGCCGCCGAAGCGCCGCGCGCCGCCGCCGAGGTGGTGTCGGAACTGCGCCAGAAGCTGTCGGACAGCATGGCGCGCGACAACGCGATGCTCGAGGAACGCAACCGCCTGCTCGAGACGCTGGGCACGCTGCTCGACGCGGTCAACCATGCGTCGACCGAACAGCGCAGCGCGGTCGACGCGCTGGTGGCGGCATCGGCCGAGGCGATGGAACGCGCGGGCAGCCGCTTCGCCGAACAGGTCGAAACGCAGACCGGCAAGATGGCCGAGGTGGCCGCGCAGGTCACGGGCAGCGCGGTCGAGGTCGCGAGCCTCGGCGAGACCTTCGGCTTCGCGGTGCAGCGCTTCGGCGAGTCGAACGACAAGCTGGTGGCGCACCTGCAGCGCGTGGAAGGCGCGCTCGGCAAGTCGATGGCGCGCAGCGACGAACAGCTGGCCTACTACGTGGCGCAGGCGCGCGAGGTCATCGACCTCAGCATCATGTCGCAGAAGCAGATCGTGGAAGACCTGCAGCAGATCGCCAGCCGGCAGCCCGCCGCCGTGGCCAGCGAGGCGTGATGCGCCAGGACGCGGACATCGACGACGCCGGCCTCGACACCAGCGTGCCGGTCTGGGCCGTCTTCGGCGACCTGATGTCGGGCCTGCTCGGCGCCTTCGTGCTGATCCTGGTCTGCGCGATCGGCATGCAGCTCGATCTCGCGGCCAGGCTCGAATCCGAGGTCAAGCAGCGCCAGGCCGAGGCGCAGCGCCGCGAGGCGCTCGAGAAGGCGCTGGCCGGGCCGCTGGCCGCGGGCCGCGTCACGCTCAACAACGGGCGCATCGGCATCAGCGGCAGCGTGCTGTTCGCCTTCAACTCCGCCGACCTGCAGCCCGAGGGCCGGCAGGTGCTGCGCAGCCTCGCGGCGCCGCTGGCCACCTACCTGCGTTCGCGCGACGAGATCCTGATGGTGAGCGGCTTCACCGACAACCGCCAGATGCGCGAGGGCGCGCGCCTGTTCGCCGACAACTGGGAACTCTCGGCCCAGCGCGCGCTGACCGTGACCCGCACGCTGATCGAGGAAGGCGTGCCCTCGTCCTCGGTGTTCGCCGCCGCCTTCGGCGCCGAACAGGCCGTGGCCTCGAATGCCGATGCCGATGGCCGCGCGAAGAACCGGCGCGTGGAGATGGCGCCGACGCCGCGGCCCTCCTATGCGGTGGGCACCGGCACTGCAGCGAAGGCCCGTGAGTAGCGACGCGCCCATCGACGCGAACGACGACCCGCTCGCGGCCGTCGCGGCCTGGCGCGCGCGCGGGGCCGAGCGCTTCGATCCCGTGCGGCTGCATTTCATCGAGACGCTCGCGAAGCGCACCGCGACGCAGCGTGGCGAGGCCAGGCGGCTGCTCGACGAGCGGCTGCGGCAATTGCTGAGCGCGTATGGCGAGGACTTCGAGAAGGCGGTGCCGGAGGCGGCGGCCGCAACGTCGCAGCCATTGCCGCGCAGCGCGCTCGCCGAGCTCGTCGAACACATCGCGCGCCAGTCGCCGCTGCCCGAGGAAGCCCCGGCACCGAGCGGTGCCGTGCCGGCTCGCGCCACTTCGGCGAGCCTCGCCTCGTCCGCCGCCGCGCCCGCCGAGCTCAAGACCATGCGCTACTTCCGCGGCACCTGGTCGCGCCTGAGCGCCGATCGCCGGCTCACGCAGTCGCTCGCGAAGATGCCCGAGAACGCGGGTCCGCTCAATTCGCACCACCTCGTGCACCGCGCGCTGATCCTCATGCGCGATCTCTCGCCCGAGTACCTCAACCGCTTCATGACCTACGTCGACACCTTGCTGTGGGTGGAGCAGTTGCAGGCCAGCCAGGCTTCGGCGCCCGCGGCGCGCGCCGAGGGCGGGAAGAAGTCGGGGCGCGGAAAGTCGGGCTGAGCGTCCCCTTTTGCCGCAGGGCCATGGGGAAACACATTGAATGTGGCCTCCATGCACATCGTCACCGTCCACTTCCACATCGCCCCCGAACACCGGGAAGACTTCCTCCGCGAGATCAAGGCCAACGCCTCGCGCTCGGTCGAGCACGAGCCCGGCTGCCGGCAGTTCGACGTCTGCGTGGCGCCCGACGACGCGGGCCATGTCTTCCTCTACGAGGTCTACGACGACCGCGCGGCCTTCGACGCGCATCTCGCGAGCGCGCACTTCCAGCGCTTCAATAGCATGACGACGGACTGGGTGGTCTCGAAGCAGGTGGAGAGCTTCGAGCGGGTCTGAGGCGGCGTCTTCAGCCCTGCTTCGCGGCCGGTTCCTGAGCTGCGAGCACGGCCTTCAGCAGGCCGGGAAAGCGCTTGTCCACTTCCTTGCGGCGCAACTCGTTCACATGCGCGGGGCCGTCGGTGCGGGTGCGCACGATGCCCGCCTCGCGCAGCACCCTGAAGTGATGCGACATGCTCGACTTCGCCCTGCCCCCGCCCAGCGCGGCACAGCTGGCCTCGCCGCAGCCGGCCAGCTCGTGCACCACGCGCAGACGCTCGGGATCGCTCAGGGCATAGAGGACCTGGGTCAGCGAGACATCGTCGAGGGCCGGATGGTTGAGGCTGCGCATCGCGCGACCATAGCACGGATCGGCTTTTGTCCTATTGTTCGATAGTTATCGAACTAGTGTACGATCAATTCTTGTTCTTCACACGTTCTCCAGGGATCCGATGCCAAGCCTCTTCTCGCCTTTCGCTCTGAAAGATGTCACGCTGAAAAACCGCATGGTCGTCTCGCCGATGTGCCAGTACTCGGCCGTCGACGGCGTGGTCAACGACTGGCACCACGTCCATCTGTCGGGCCTCGCGCGCGGGGGCGCGGCCCTGGTCATCGCCGAAGCCACGGCCGTTTCGCCCGAGGGCCGCATCACGCCCGGCTGCGCCGGGATCTGGACCGATGCGCAGGCCGAGGCGTGGCGCAAGATCGTCGCCTCGGTCAAGGCCGCCGGCGCCGTGCCCGGCATCCAGATCGCCCACGCCGGGCGCAAGGCGAGCGCCAACCGGCCCTGGGAAGGCGACGACCACATCGCAGACGGCGACGCGCGCGGCTGGCAGACCATCGCCCCCTCGGCCGTTGCGTTCGGCGGCGGCCTGCCGAAGGTGCCCGAGGCCATGACGCTGGCCGACATCGAGCGCGTCAAGGCCGACTTCGTGGCCGCGGCCCGGCGCGCGCTCGACGCGGGCTTCGAATGGCTCGAGCTGCATTTCGCGCACGGCTACCTGGCGCAAAGCTTCTTCTCGACCTGGTCCAACCTGCGGACCGATGCCTACGGCGGCGACTTCGAAGGCCGCGCGCGCTTCCTGATCGAAACGCTCGCCGCCGTGCGCGAGGTCTGGCCCGAGCGCCTGCCGCTCGCGGCCCGCTTCGGCGTCACCGAGTTCGCGGGCCAGGACGACCTCGAGGAAGGCATCGAGCTCGTGCGCAGGCTCAAGGCGGCCGGCCTCGATTTCATCGACGTCAGCATCGGCTTCTCGACGCCCAAGGCGAAGATCCCATGGGGCCCGGCCCTGATGGCGCCGATCGCGCAGCGCGTGCGCCGCGAGACGGGCCTGCCCGCCACCACGAGCTGGTTCATCAGCGAGCCCCGGCAAGCGGACGAACTGGTCGCCGGCGGCACCGTCGACCTGGTCACGCTGGGCCGGCCGCTGCTTGCGAATCCGCACTGGCCGTACCGCGCCGCGCTCGAGCTCGGCGTGGACAAGGCGGCATGGACGCTGCCCGCGCCATACGCGCACTGGCTGGAGCGCTATCGGTCTTCGTGATCGTCGGGCGCGCCAGCCAAGCTGCGTAGATCCAATTTCGCTCCCCTGGTCATTCGCGGCCGCTGGCACGCATCGGGGCGACGACTTTCTCCTGCCATCGTCGAGAAGAACCCGGTCGGGGCGAAGAGACTTCCGCCCACGCTGTCTGACCGGACGCATGAGCGCAATAGTCCAGGGCCTGACGAAGTGCAGTGTCCACCCTGCGCAGGGAGATGCAATGCCGGTCCGCCACGTCCTGGCGGGTCATCTCCTCTATTCGCAGCGCAACGAGTACCGAACGATGCCGATGCGAAAGCCGCTGCATTGCCTCCTCGACGGCTTCCACGGCCGAACGCGCCTCGGCGATGGCATCCGGGCCGGGCGCATGATCGACCAGGAGATCGAGTGCGCTATCCCACTCGGCCACGTACTGCCAGGACCGATCGTGGCGCAGGCGATCCATGGCCAGGTTGCGAGCCGTTCGGTAGACGTAGGCCCCGGGACTGCGCACGGGCTCCGATGCCGTCATGTCGCCCAGGCGCAGCCAGGCGTCGTGCAAGCACTCGCTGGCCCGATCGGAACAGCCGAGATCGCGGGCCAAGCGGCGATGCAGGTACGCGTAGTTCGCCGTCAGGAACGCCCGCAGCACCACGCCGGGGAGTTCGCCGTTGCCCACGAATTCAGGATCGGGATCAAGAGACGATGCATCGGCCGCGCCGGGGACGCCCGGACAACACGAAGAATGTGCATTCATAGCGGACCGCCTTCGCTCATCGCCCCTGGGAGCAAGGACCGAGACCGAAGTCGAGCGGGGAAAGCGTCTTACTTGGCATGCCGCAACCTGGTCTTCTCGGTTTCGGTCAGCAACGACATCACGGACGCGTCGAACTGGTTGCCGTGTCCGAAGACCTGCACGGAGTGGGCAGGGTCGTATCGAAGCGAAACGCTCGATGGCGAGCCGGGGCGCGGCGGCGGCGATGTATCCGCACCTCCCGGGGACAGGCTTTCGTTGCCGAAGCCCAGCACCCGCACCGTGAACACCGACGGCAGGCTGCGCCGCGCCGCGTCCCGCTCGTTTCGCAGGGATTCCTGCGCCGCCATGGCCGCCGACGCCGCCGCCGCGCTGGCGTTGGTCAGTGCACCGATGTTCACCGCAGCCACCATCGGCAGACCGGTCGCTTCGCCTTCGACTTGGATGTTGTCGGCGTTGAGCACCTGCAGCGCGGCAATGTTGAGGTTGCTGGCGACCCGGATGCCGGCATCGCCCGCATCGATGGTCCCCCTGGGCGCGACGAGGTCCACGTCGCCTTCGCCCACGGTGCCGATGCCGGCGCCGCTCATGTCGCGCTTTTCCTGCACGGTGATGTTGCCGTCCGCGTCCGACGTGACTTCCGGCGCCTGCGGGATGCGCACCGTCTTGGCGCCGCGGCCGGCGTCGATGTCGCCCTGGCTGGACCACAACACCTGGTCGCTGCCCAGGGGCTCGGCCTGCGAGACGAAGGACAGGATGCGCGAGCGGTTCACGATGATGTCCCGGTCGGCGAACACATTGACCTGCCCCGGCGAGGCCAGCGTCACCAGGCCGTATCCGTCCGGCACCACCGCGCCCAGCCCCGCCACCTGCAGGCCGCCACCGGGGGTGAAGACGTTGATGTCGCCCCCCTGGTGGGTGCGCGCCGCCATCCGGGTCGCGGCGATGCTGCCCACGCCGGACCAGCTGCTGCGCCAGTTGTCCGGCAGGTCCGCGGCGTAGCGAACGGGCTGGCCTTCGGCCGTCGCACCGCGGAACAGCGTGTCGATGGCCGCGGAGCCGCGGCGGTAGCCGCCGTTGATGGGACCGTTCTGCCCGTCGCCCCCGTTCTGGTCGCGCCCTCCTTCGCGCAGTTCATAGACGAAGACCTGGCGCAGGAACTGCTCGCGCACCAGGGACGGCAATTGCCGGTATTGCTCCCACGCCTGCTGCGGGCTCAGCTTGCCGTCCGCGCGGCCGGTCAGGCCGGCGACCTTGTCGGCACCGAGCACGCCTTCCACGAAGGACACCAGGCCCCGGCGCGTGAGCTTGGGCAGGTCGCCGCGGTGGTCCACGCCGTCGGTCAGGTACAGCGGCGCCACCGTCCCGTCCGCCAGGGTGGTCTTCAGGTACTGCGGCATGGCGGCCACGTTGGCCGGGTTCAGGTAGGCCGACTCGAAGGCGTCGTAGCTGGCGGCCTTGTTCATGCCGGCCATCAGGGTGATGTCGGCACCCTCGACGGGCAGGGCCTTGATGATGTTCGTTTCCTCGCCGCGCGGCGTTGCCGACACGTAGTCCCAATAGCGATTGCCGTTGGTGTACAGCGAGAAGTTGTTGCCCTGGATGTCGCGCCCGGCCAGCAGCAGCAGCTCCCCCGGCCCTTGCAGCGCGGTGCGGCTGCCCCTGTCGTAGTAGTACGAGGCCGCGCCTCCGCTGGCTCCCGCATAGGGATGCGACAGGAACCGGTTGGCGACGGCCAGGATGTCGTTGCCCGCCGCCAGCACCGTGCTGTCGGTGGCGCGCAGGTTTCGCGCGCTCAGCTCGAAATTGCGGATGTCGGTGCCGGCCTGCACGCGCACCGATTCCGACGCGATCAGGTTCAGGTCGCTGATGGAACCGGCCCCCGCGTAGAGGCGGCTGGGCGCGAAGTCGTGCGCCTGCATCGGCAGCGTCTGCGGGTTGTCGAACAGCTCCGCCCCCCCATTGGCGCTGTTCGTCAGGAAGGCATTCGTCACCGAGAAGCCGCCATAGACGGACTTCAGCGGCGCACCAAACGCCGACGCACCGCCCAGCATGGTCGTGAGGCCTGTCCACGGGCGGAAGATCGAGGGCCACTTGTCCAGCGTGGTCTGGGTCATCACGATGGCCCCCGTGTTCAGCAGGCTGCTGCCGCGCAGGAAGCGCAGATCCTGGGCAGCCAGCAAGGAGAGGTCGGTGGTGTTCGCCGGCGCCATCGCCAGCAGGCCTGCGATGTCGATGCTTCCGCTCAGGGCCGACACGCTCAGCTTGGCCGGGTACAGGCCCACCATGTCCGTCTGGAGCTTGGTGTCCGTCATGCCGTTCACCAGCTTGGTGGTGTTGCCCGTGTCGTTGCCCGCCACGTATTCCGACTGGTTTTCCAGGCGCACGTTGCCGCCGGTGGACACCAGCGTGACGGCGCTGCGCTCGGTCTGGCTGCTCATGAACATCGCATGGCTGGCCCCGCCACTGGTGTCCTTGTCGGCCTGGTCGATGTAGGCACGGCGTATCTGCATGGGGTCGATCACGGTCTGCAGGACCAGGTCGCCCAGCGTCTGCAGCTTGAGCGTGGCGTCCGACAGCGCCAGCACGGGCGCGATGTCGTAGGCATAGGTGGCGCCGGACCCGTTGCTCGACGTGCCGGTCATGACATAGCCGGCGGCGCTGGTGCCGGCGTCGATCTCGCCGGCGCCGCGGCCCACGTAGTACTGGCCGGCCTTCAGGGCGCCGCCCGCGCTCACCTGCAGCTGCCCGCCGTTGCGCGTCACGATGGAGGCCGCGGCATCGCCGGCGGAACGCCCGCCCGTCACGCGCATGGTGCTGGGCAAGGCCACCACCAGGTTCACCAGGTCGCCGCCCGCCGACAGCTTCACGTTGCCGCCGCCCAGCGCGCCCAGGCCCTGCTGGAAGCTGGCGTGGTTCACCCACCAGCTCGGTTGCTGGCCCCGGGTGGACATGACCGGCGCCCAGCTGTCGCCCATGTTGTACGCGTCGTAGTAGCCGGTGGGGCTGCCGAACTCGCCCCCGTAGCGCCCCTGGCGGAACAGCCATTCGGTCAGGATCTGGTCCGAACGCACGCCCTGCTGGGTCGGCGCGCGCACGCTGCCCTGGACCGCGACGTCCAGGTGACCGCCCGCGGTGCCGTACTGGGCATCGACGCTGGCGGTGTCGAAGCCGCCACCCAAGGTGGGATCGGCTTCGGCCCGGCCCGCCGTGTACAGCGCGGACTCCTTGTGGGCGAGCACCAGGTCGCGCCCGGCGCGCACCGTCAGGTCGCCGCTGCCGGTGCGCACCAGCTTGCCGGCGCCCGACTCGGCACCGGCCGTGCCCACGCGGATCGTGCCGGCATCGCTCGCGAGCGCACCCGGCGTCCGCGTGGCCAGTGCGTCGACCGAATTCAGGTCCGCGCCCGCCACCAGGCGCAGGTTCCACGACGCGGCCTGCTGCAGCCGCGCCGCCCGGCCCGCGCCGTTGTCGCGGCCCGCCACGTCGAAGCCGTCGCTCAGATGGCCGTCGATGTTCAGGTTGCCGCCGGCGCGCAGCGTGAGCGTGCCTTCGCGGTGCGCCGCACCGAAGCTGTCGAACAGATTCCAGTCGCGGCCCAGCGTCAGGTCGCCCGGGCTGGTGATCTCGATGCCCGCCGCCAAGGTGTAGGCGCCTGCATTGCCGCCCAGCCGCGTCAGGATGTCGGTGTGGCCGGCAAAGGCATTGGCCTCGGCGATCGCCTGCGGGGCCACGGATTCCACCGTGCCGTCCGTGCTGGCATGGCGGCGCACGCCTTCGAGCACCGCGGAGCGCGCGCCCTGCACGGCGGCGTTCAGCGCCGTGACGTTCAGGCCGTCGTTGCCCGCGGTGCGCTGCGCCCGCAGCCGCAGCTTGCCGCCTTCGCCGCCGCTCAGGTCCAACGTGCCGCCAGCCAGGTTCAGTTGGCCGTCGACCGCTTCCAGGTCGATGCGGCTGCTGCCCAGGCCGTCGATGGCGTCGGTGGCATGGGCTGCCAGCACCGCGCCAGCCTGCATCGTCAGCCCTGCCCCGCCGACCAGGCGGATGCTGCCGCCGTAGGCCGCGTTGGCCTCGACGCGCGCCGTGCCGTCGACAGAGATCACGCCGCGGTCGGTGATGACTTCGAAGTCGGCCACCCGCGTGGTGCCCGCGATCGTCAGGTCGCCCTGACGGACGCGGAACTGCCGCGACCGGCTGAAACCCGAATCGTTGAGCGTTCGCGCCAGCGCGCCGAAATCGTCCAGCCGATCGATGGCCAGCGCAAAGTTGCCGCCATTGCCCCCGGCACCGGCCTGCGCTTGGAGCGTGCCCCCGAAGTGGACCCGTCCGCCGGCCGATGCATCCACCGTCAGGCGGCCGGCGTCGCCGCCGTGCGGATGGGCGGACAGGTCCAGCAGGCTGCCCGGGGCCAGGTCGATCAAGCCGCCTCGCGTCGCGAGGCTGATCTGGCCCGCATCCACGTACTGGGCCGCGTCGAAGAAGACTTTTTCCAGGCCCCCCGCGTGCAGGCGGCCCGACTCTGCAACCGTGAGGTTGCCCGTGCCGGCATCGACCGCAATGCTGCCGCCCAGCGCGAGCACCGGCAGCGCCACGGTCACGCCCTGGCCCGACAGGCTCAGGCGCGCGCCCAGGCTGGCGCGGCCCAGTGCCGCCATCTCTTGCGCATCCAGTTGCGCCTCTTGCTGCAACACCAGCTGCCCCTGCGTTCGCAGGGCCTGGTCGGCGCCGGACACCCCTTGCAGCAGCGGCGTGCGCAGCGTCAGCGCCGCCGTCCCGGCGTCCAGGCCCCCGGTGCCTTCGCCGGCGATGCGACGGCTGGCCGACAGCAGCACCTGGTCGAAGCCGGACATCGTCTTGTCGCCCGCGCCCAGCACCAGTTCGCCTGCCGACAGCTCGAGGCGACCATTGCCCGTGCCCGCGCTGCCGAGCGACGCGCCCGTGTTCTGCAGCGTCAGGTGGGAGGCCTGTACCTGCACGGCATCGGCGCCATGACCGCGCAGGGCCGCGGCGTCGAACACCACCTGCGCCAGGCCGCGCATGTCCAGCGAGCGATAGAAGTCCAGGCTGCCGTAGCTGTGCAGCGTCAATGCCTGCGCGCGCGACAGCTGCGCCAGGGCGTCGGCGTCCAGCACCAGGCCGCCGCTGCCGCCGCCGATGCCGATGCGGCTCGCGGCCACCGACAAGGCCTTGCCCGACAGCTGCGCGCCGGCAGCCATCTCCGTGTTGCTGGTGGCGTCGAGCAGCAACGCCTCGCCGCCCTGCAGCAGCGCGCCGGCGCCGATGCGCACCTGGCCGCCGACCGTGGTGTCGACGTTCTCGCGCAACGCCCGCACGGCCTGGCCGCTGCTCACGCGCACCAGCGCACCCCAGTCCCTGGAGGGTGTGACGATGTGGTCGTCGCTGGTGTCGTTCGGCGTGTTGTTGTCGCTCCACACGGCCGCCACCTGCGGCTTGAGCACCAGGTTCGCCTCGTCGCCCGAGGCCCGGCCGTCCGCGCGCAGCACGCTGCCCGACTCGATCGACACCGCATTCGCCGCGGCCAGGATCACCTCCGGGCCGCTCAGCGCGGTGCCTGCCGTGTTGCGCAGCACCACGTCGCTGGCGGCCACGTCCACCTGCAGGCCCCGCACATCGCCCGTGCGCGTGCCGCCCACCAGCAGGCTGCCCGCGCCGAAGCGCGTCAGGCTGCCGGCGTCCACGACCAGGTAGCCGTCGGCGCGCAGGTCGTTGCTGTCCTGCCCCGCGCCGACGATGGCGATCTTCGCGGCGGCAATGTCCACCAGGCTGCCGCGCCCGCCCGCATCGGGTTGCGCGCGCAGCTCGCCGTCCAGCGTCAGCGCGCGGTCGGCCTTGAACACCACCGCGCCGCCATCGCGGGCCAGGCGCGGGGTCACGACGTCCTGCCCTGTCAGGCGGTACTGCGTCAGCTTGAACGCGTCCGACGAGAAGAAGGCGTTGCCCCGCGCTTCGTTGTACTCGCTGACCTTGCGCACCAGGCTGCCGGGCAGCACGCGCCAGCCCGAGGCCGTGGCATCGCGCGCGCCGCTGATCGTGTCCTGTTCCCGCCCGGCCACGATCGTCGAGCCGTCACGCAGGCTCACCACCTCGCCACGGGACGCAGCCCACGCCGGCAAGGCCTGGCCCGTGCTCTGCACCGCAAAGGCGCCGGGCAGCAGCGCATAGCGTGCCGGCAGGAGCGTGTACCAGCCGGCCCCCAGGCCGCCGCCGGCCAGCCAGACCTTCTGGCCCGCCGCACCGCCCGCCACGGGCGACAGGCCCTGGTAACCCGGCAGCACCGCGTACATGCCGGGCAGCGTCAGCACGTCGTGCGAGCCGCCCGAGCCGGGCACGTGCTCCCACGCATGCAGATCGCCCCCGCCCGCGATGTCCACCACCGCGCCCGCGGCCATGGCCACGTCCGGCGCTTGCAGGAGCACGCGCTTTTCCGGCAGGGACGACAGATAGCGGTTTTCGTCCAGTGAACTGGCATCGCCGGCATTCGCACGATTGCGGCCCTGCGGGTTGGCAGGGTCCAGCCAGTATTCGGCGTTGCGCAGGCTGCCGTAGAGCACGTCCAGGCCCGCGCCGGACACCGAGGTCAGGCTGTTCGTGCCCAGCGTCAGGCGCTCGCTGGCATTCAGCGCAATCTGTCCGAAGGGCGCGCGCAGCACGCCGTCCTGCTCGATGACGGGCGCGTTCAGCGTCAGGCTGCCGCCGGCCGACAGAGGCGCCGCGGCGCTACCGTTGCCGCGCACGGTGATGGACCGGTCCGAGTTGATTCGCGCCGTGACGGCCGTGGCCGGGTAGATCTGCGCGGCCTTGATCTCCAGCGCGCCACCCACGTCCAGCGTGGCCCTGAGCTGGGAGTCGTCGTAGTCGGTGCCGCCTTCGCTGTAGGCCCCTGCCACGAAGCGCAGGTCGGCGGTGTCCAGCACCGTGCGTTCGAAGCCGCGCAGCTTGACGTCGACGGGCGACGCAGACTCGCCCTTCGCACCCCTGCCTGCGATGTCGATGGCCTGGCTGGCCGACAGGATCAGTTCGCCGGCATTGCCGGCCGTGGCGCCGACCGTGCCTGCCAGCGGGTTCAGTTGCAGATGGCGGGCGTGCAGGCGCACCACGCCGCCCTGCCCGTCGCTCCTGATGACCGGGGCGGTGATGCCCAGGCGACCGGCGACGCTCAGGTCGACGCCGCCGGCAAGCTGCACGCCCACCTGCGTGGAATGCAGATCCACCGCCGAGAAGCCCGTGTCCTGCAGCGCCTTCGCCGACACGTGCAGGGTGCCATCCGAGGTGGCGATGTTGCCGATGTCGATCTTGTGGGTCAGTGCCGTTCCGGTTCCGCTCCAGAAATACTTGTTGAGCAGTTCGACCACCCGCTTGTCGATGCTCGCGTCGTGCTCCCACGGCGCCCTGTCGGCGCCCGGTCCCGCGGCGAGCGCCGCGCCCGCGTCGAGGACGAGCCCCTGGCTGCTGGACACCGACGTTGGCAGCATCGTGTTGAGCGCGGTGCGCATGGCACTGCTCATCTTGACGTCGCCGGCATACTCGTCGTGGACGTCGAGGTTGCCGCTGGTGCCGATGATCCGCGCGTATCTTTCGCCGTTGAACGTGTACGTGCCGGTGGGGCTCTTGTAGTAGAGGAAGGAGCCGATGTCCGGCGCCACCAGGTCCCCGGACGCACTCCCGGCCGCGCTGGTGTCCGTGATGGACAAGGACCCGCCCGCCGCCTGGGCATTGCCGCCGTGGGCGCGAAGCCTGGCATTCATCGCACCGCCGGCCGCGGCCGCCATCACGACCGCGCCGCCATCGCTGCCCAGCTCCTGGTTCACGCGCCGCAGGGCGCCGAGCGCACCCGTGCCGCGATCCCAATACGCCACCGTGCCCCGCGCGCCCGACACGTCGATCAGCGCACCCGCTTGCGCATCCAGCGTGCCGGCGTTCAGCGTGACCGTGCCGCCCGGCAGCACCCTGCCCTGGGGCAGGCGCATGACCGGGTCGTGGAAGATTTGCGCCACGCCGGGCAGCAGCAATTCGGCCCCGTCGGCCAGCGTCAAGGTGTTCTTGGCGCGGATGTTCAGCGCCCCGGCCGGTGCCTGAAGACGGCCCGCCACGAGCACGGAAGCCTGCCCGGACCCGTCGGCGTCCAGCGAGATCGCGCCGCCGGTTTCGGTCTGGATGCTGGCGTTCGCGTCGATGCGGATGCCGCCGCCGGACGCGGCGGTCGCCAGCGACAGGCCGCCGGGCGCGCGCGCGGCGCGGCGCGGCTCGCTCAGTTCGTCCAGTGCCCTGGGGGCCAGCACATCGCCCAATGCGCTGCCGCTGGGCAGCGTGCGCAGTGTCGATACCGCGGCGGGCATGTCCCAGCTCGCGGGTTGGATGTGGACCCGTGCGCCTTCCGCGACCACGATGTCCCCGCCGAGCGAACGGATGCCGATCGTGCCGAAGCCGCGCTCGGCGTACAGGGTCTGCGGCAGGTGCAGCGGCTTGGCTGCGCCCGATGTACTTTCGCCCGTTGCCCCGCCCGCGAGCGCGGAGCCGCCCACCTGCACGTCACCGGTCGCAGTGAGGGTGAGCCGGGACGCATCGCCCCCCGCCCAGCCGCGCAGGTCCAGCGTGTCGAGCGCCGTGTTGTCGAACGCCGTCAGGCTGATGGCCCCGCCATTGCCCGCCTGCACCTTGCCCGCCTTGCCGCCCGACGTGACACCGGACAGCCAGCCGCCGCCGGACACGTCCAGCGCTGCGCCGGCGGCCACGTCCACGTTGCCGTACACCGTGCCGAGGCCCTCTTTCATCGGAGTCCCCAGTGCAATCGAGCCACCATGGATGGCGCGGCCCAGCGTGACGCCCCCAGCGCTGTCGTTGACCCACTGGCCCGCGACGCTCAGCAGGCTGTTCGCACCCAGGCGCAGCACGCTGTCCGACTGGCCGCCGGCGCTCAGGGCAATGGAGCCACCCGGGGCGATGAGCTTGCCCTGAATGTCGAAGTTGCCGGGGATGCCCTGGCCGTCGTAGACCGCGGCCGTGAAGCGCGCCCCCGGCTGCAGATTCACCACCGCGTTGTCTTCCAGCACGAAGCCCGTGTTGAGGTTCAACTCGATGGCGCCCAGGCCTGAATGGCTCAGCCCCGCGGCGGACAGCCACGTGGTGCGGCCCACGCCCGCGCCGGCGCCGGGGGATTGCCCTTCCGGCTCGGTCAGGAAGGCGTCCCTGCCCAGCGGGCTGCCGATGGAGAAATCCGCCGGCAGCAGCGCGGGCCTGTCGCTGATGATGACCTGGCCCAGGGTCCACATGCCCTCTTGCGCCCGGTTGGAACCCACCGTGAGGCGGCCGGCCCGAGGCAGCTCGGACGCTTCCTGCACCCGGTCGCCGGGCTGCACCGAGCCCCTGAACTCACCCTCCAGGATGAAGGCGCTGCCGGCACGGATGTCGATCGAACCGGCATTCCGGCCTTCCTCGTAGCCCGGCTCCCAGCGCCGCCCCGACAACAGCGGATTGACATAGGTCTGCGTGACACCCCAGCGCGCATGCGTGTACTGGTACTGGCCCGCGATGCCCTCGTAGGTCATGTCCGCCGGAGCGGACGACATGGTGTAGCTCCGCCCGTCCACGCCTCGCAGCAGGGTTTCCGTGTTCCAGCCGTCGCTGTAACGCACCGAGCCGCCGGACACGTCCAGAATCGATCCCGGCCGCGTGATCACCGAGCCGTTGGATTGGATCGTGATGTCGCCGCCTCGCGCCGCCAGCTCGGACAAGCCGATCAGGCCGTTGCCCACCCAGCCCGTCACGTCCGCCAGCGGGGTGCCGACCCAGACACCCTTGACCGCCTTGCCGGACTCGTCGGTGACCCATTCGACCCCCGCCATCAGCCCCTTGAAGGTCCCCGACTTGCGTCGATCCACGACGACCTTCCGGCCGTACAGCCAGGTATTCGCTTGCAGGTGGGAGTCGCGCAGTTCGTTGATGCGCAGTTCGGCTTCGACGAAGTTGCTGGCCATGTCCACCGGCATCTGCATCAGTCCCGCGGTACTGACGGTGGCATGTTCACCGATGAGAATGCGGCTGCCGTCGCCCACCTGGGTGTTGCGCTGCAGGGCCGCAGGGTTGGCCTGGGCCTGGATGTCGATGTTGCCCGCAGCGGCGGTGACCTGGGCACGGGTCTGCACGTCGATCGTCTTGCCGTGGAGCTCGATGCGGCCGGGCTGGTAGCGGTTGGCCAGCGAGCCGCTTTCGATCCGGGTGGTGTCCTGCCAGTCGTTGACGACTTGCGTGATGCTGTCCGGCCCCAGGGTCAGCGTGCCGCCCGACCAGGCCGCCAGGTGCGAGACGTTGGCCGCCAGATTGATGTCGATGTTGTGGACGCCCTGGCCCCAGGCGTGCAGGCGGATGGAGCCGGTCCGGTTGTTCAGCGCGGTGCTGGCTTGCAGGATGCCGTGCTGGTTGACTTCGCGCGACACCATGGTGATGTCGCCGTGATCGGCCTGGACGATGCCGGTGTTGAGCACGCTGTAGCCGACCTGGGCCGCGCGCTGCTCCATCAGCGGCAGGATGTCGGACACGATGCGCCCGATGAGGTAGGGCTGGAAGGCAGGCGCTGTCTGCGGATTGATCAGGAACTTGGCCGGAAAGACCCAGGGCCGCACCGACGAGGCGACGGCATCGAAGCCGCGCACGGTGGGGCTGATTTCCCTGGCTTCCAGCCACACGTTCTCGCCGGCGCCCAGCAGCGTCTGGCCACTCGGTGTCCGGATGCTGCCCGCATTGCTGACCTTGGGTGCGAACATCAGCACGTGGCCACCCTGGCCCGTGATCTGCGCACCGGCCAGCACCTTGACGTCGCCTGGCGGCTTGCCCGGATCGAAGGCCGGGCCCATGTCTTCGAACAGGACGTTCGAATCGGTCGGCATCTGCTTGGGGTTCTCGCCGAAGGTGGGAATCCCGACGCCGACTTCCAGGCCGCTCCAGTAACCGGGGTCGCCCGCCTTCGCGCCCAGGCGCGTGTTGAGACCGGCCTTGAACTGTTCGTCGCTGAGTTTCAGGCTGGAGGCGACCAGGTTGCGCACGTTGACCTGGCTGCTGCCGGTGAACAGGATGCCGTTGCGATTGATGAGGTAGACGCTGCCCTCGGCCTCTATGCGGCCGGCAATCTGGCTGGGTCGGCCGCTGGGATCGTTGATGCGGTTGAGCGCGATCCACTCGTTGACGCCGGTCTTGGCCTGGGTGCCGGCACGCTGGTCGAACTTCACCGTCGTGTTCTTGCCGACATTGAAGGTCTCCCAGTTCAGGATGGCCTTGTCGGCGGTCTGCTCGATGGTGACCGTGGTCCTGCCGTCCGCTGCTGCTTGCACGGGATTCCTGGCATTGAGCCAGCCGGCCGTCAGCGAATGGGTGTCGACCTTCAGGCCGCCTTCGGCCAGGCCGTCCGGCGGAGATTCGCCGCTGGCCAGCGCCTCGGCCCGCTTCTGTGCCTGCTGCGCCTGTTGCGCGGCGATCGTGCGCGCGGCCAGGTTCAGGTTGTTGATGGAAGCCTGCAACTGCTGGCTCGCCGCGGCCGATGGCTGCGTCGGGTTGATCAGGCTGGACGCCGGGGTGCCGTTCGGCAGTTTGCCCGTTGCGATCACGCCCGCCCGAGCGGCGCCCTTGTCGGCGAACCACGCCGGACCGAACACCCGCTGGGCGTGCGCGCTGCCGAGGACCCCACCCGCGGCCAGCGCCACCGCGATGGCCCGCGCGACTGGCGCCATCCTGAAAACCTGCCGCGCCGCGCGTGTCGGTCGATTCTTCTCGTTGTACCCACTGATGGTCATTTCTTGTTCCCGCCGAAGTAAGGACTGTGCCGAAGGGGCTGCGCGCTTCGCGCAGGCAAGCCGCATTCAAGAAGCCCCCTGCGATGGCAATCAAGAGCCAACGCGACAGGAGCCGTCAGTTCCTTGACGGGACGGAAACGTCGAATTCCAGAAGAATATTTTTGGACTCGTTGCGGGCACGCGCTCGCCGCTGCGGCCTCCATCTGAAAAGTCCTTGCAGATCAACGGCGGAGACGCGCTGCACCTCGGCAAAGTCACGAAAGCTTCACAGTGACTGCGCACGACAACCATGAGAAGCCTCGACAACGCCACCGATCATTCGACGTGGACCCGACGCGACATCGAGACAGGGTCACCACCCGACCCCGGGACCTGCCCCTAGCTCAGGACCAGCACACCGGCGGGGAGCGACCGGGCGTTCAAGCCGAAGGAACGCTGCATCTGGAGCAATGCCAGATCGAGACGGTCGAGCCTGAAGGTCGCGGTGACCGTTTTCTCCCGCAGCGAATCCACCATCAGGACCACACGCCCGGGGCGGTAGCGATTGATCTCATCCAGCACCGCAGACAAGGGGACCTGCTTGAACACGAGTTCACCGCGCCGCCAGGCAGAAGCCACCTTGGGGTCGACGGTGGCGATGCCGCTGATCGAGTGATCGCGGTAGACCGCTTGCTGGCGTGCGAGCAGCAGGCGGTCGCCGGCCGGATGCTCGATGCGTACGCGCCCCGCCAGGCAGGTCACGCACACCCGTCCTTCCAGGCGGCTGATCTCGAAGCGAGCCGATTCGGCAATGCTGCGGCCGGCGCCAGCCACGACGCTGAAGTCGCGCGCACTGGCCAGCATCTCGATCGCCGCTTCGCCGTTCAGCAATTCCAGCCCCACGGTCTGGCCGTCCGAGGTCAGCCGGCGGACGCTGGTCCGGGTGTTCAAGGTCACGCCGACCTGATCGGACAACGCGATCGCACGCTGCTCGCCGGCGACCGTGCGCCAGTCCGCATTCCATTCATTGGCCGCGGGCCACAACCCCAAGGGCGAATAGACCGCCACCCCCGCGACACCAGCCACGGCTGCCGCTCCAGCCGCGCCCAGGAAGGCCCGGCGGCTCGCCTCGGGCGTGCGCAGGGTTTCGCGGTGAAGTTTCGCCGCTTCGGCGTCGGTGCGCACCAGACCGTTCAGCGCGGGTTGAAGCACTCGCCACTGCTGCCGGGCCTCGATGAACGCCGCTTGATGCAAGGGACTTGCGTCACGCCAGCGCCGGAACGCCTGTGCCTCCCATTGCGTCGCGGCGCCCGAATGCAACTTGCGCACCCAGGCGCGTGCGTCTTCGCGCAGGGTCTCGGGCAGCTTCAGTGGTTGAGGGTGCGTCGTCATGATGGTCTCAGGGGGCCCGTACCTTGTAGACGGTTGCGGACGCCGCAATCCTCAAACTGTTTCTTCGTGCCGTCATGAGAACCCGCCGGATTTCGGTTCCAGTCGTGAGAACAGAAAATCCTGCGCGGCTTTCAGTTCGTACTCGACGGTCCGTACGGGAATACCGAGCCGCTTGGCCACGTCCCGCTGGGACCAGCCCTCCAGCCGAACCAGCAGCAGGATTTCGCGGCGGCGCGGCGGCAAGCGCGACAGAAGGTCATCCAGCGCCTCCAGCTGCGAACGGGCTTCGGCCACCTCGGCGGGACCGGGCGCCGGGTCCGGCAGTTCATTCATCAGCGCCTCGATGTCGTCGGACAGCAAGACCTGGCTCTGCGCGCGCCGCACATCGATGGCCAGGTTGACCGCCATGCGCAGCAGGTACGCCTGGGGCGTGGCAATGGGCCCCGGAATGGACTGGCTGCGCTGCAGCTTCAGCCAAGTCTCGTGCAAGGCGTCTTCCGCCAGTTCGGCATTCCCCAGCCGCAGGGCCAAGCGTTGCTTGAGCTGATCGTAGCGTTGAACCAGGAAGCTGCGCAGCAGCGGGATGACGTTCTCCGTCATGCGTCAGTGCACCGTGGCACAGCGGGGTCCGGGCAATACGTCGTGCGGGAGGATGGCGAGCGTGAGCGGCAGAGCCAGGTCTGCTGGTGGTGGGCCGTCCATCTTCAGATTCGCCAATGCCGCGAGCATGGCCGCATCCCGCCCAGGATCTCCCGAAGACGAAACCAGGCTTGCCTGGCTGATGTGGCCCGACGCGGCCACCCGCAGTTGCAGGATCGAGCGGTAGTGGCCGGGGGCAGTGCGGAGATCGGCACACAATGCCTCCCAGACACGGGCCTGAACCAGGGCGTCGTACCGGCGTTGCGAACCGGCAGCCGATGCCACCACAGGCGCCCCTGCGACACGCTTCAGTATGAAGGCACCGGAAAGCTGGGTGTCCACGTCATGCGCAGTGCCTGTGCCGGCCAGCAAGATCCGCAAGGCTGCATGCGAGGTATAGCGCCCTCGCACCGGCGCGGAAGTTCGCCCGGCCACCCACTCGTCGATGAACATCACCGATCGCCCCGACACCGTGGCGTATTGCGCCAAGGCAGTCACCAATGGCTGCGCCGGCACATCGAAGTCCAGCATCTGCGATTCGGACGAAGCGCCAGTGGCGATATCCACCGACTGCGCGTCAGTGCCCGCGGCGACCGCCTTCGCTGTCGATAGCCAGGCGATGCAGACGCAAACTGCGGTACACGTCAGGCCAGAGGCAACGGCTCGCACGAGCCTGTCGTCCTTGCCCCGGCCAGAGCCCCGTACGACAACTCGCCCACAACCACCATGCACGCAAGCCGACAAGGAAGAAGAGGATCGTATCGGCAAGCTTGTGGACGGCATTTCAACTACTGCAAGGATCACATTCGCGAATGACGGTCTCGTGACCGCCGGCATGGCAGCCCCCTCACCCATGCGTCCACCGCGCATGCAGCCAGCGCGCGAATCCATCGAGCTGACACCCCAGCGCCCCGATCGGCACGATCCAGTTGATGCCGATGGCCAGCCGGATGCCCGTGAGCAGGTCTAGGGAGCGCAGTTCAGCGGCCGGGAAAGCCTCGCCTTTGCCGGCCCGAATAATAGGAATCGATCATTCCCTATATACTCACAGCCCATGTCCTCCTCCCCTTCGATCCAGGTCAACACCACGCGGGGCCGCGGCCGACCGCGCGAGTTCGACATGGACGAGGCGCTCGACAAGGCCGTGCTGGTCTTTCGCGAACGCGGCTACCACGGCACCTCGATCACCGACCTGACGGCCGCGATGGCGCTGACCTCGGGCAGCGTCTACAAGGCCTTCAAGGACAAGCGCGGCATCTTTCTCGCGGCCTTCGACCGCTACAAGGAGAGGCGCGATCCGCTGATCCGGGCCCAGGTCGAGCGCGGCGCCACGGGCCGCGAGCGGCTGTTCAACGTGCTCGGCTTCTTCGCGGGCTCGTCGCATGGCGTCGAGGGCGAGCGCGGCTGCCTGGTGGTCGGCACGGCCACCGAACTGGCCACGCTCGACGACGAGGTCGCGCAGCGCGTCAAGCGCTCGCTCGACCGGAACGAGGCGCTGCTCGAGGAGCTGATCCGGCAGGGCAAGGACGACGGCTCGATCGCCACCGCCCTCGACGACAGGACCGCCGCGCGCCTCGTGCTGTGCGTGCTCCAGGGCATGCGCGTGGTCGGCACCACGGGCCGCAGCAAGAAGGAGATGCTGGCGGTCGCCGAGGCCGCGATGCACATCTTCGACTGACCTTCGACCGATCTTTTTTTTGCCAATTTGGGACATGAACATTTCCTTATTTGGCACCCTCCTTTCTTCCACGCTCTCTCGCTCCCCATGACGACCTCCACGAACACGGCGACGCCACGCGCCACCGCCGCGCAACCCCATGCCTGGCTGGTGCCGCTGGTGGCCACGGCCTGCGGCCTGGCCGCGGCCAACCTCTACTACGCGCAGCCGCTGGCCGGACTGATCAGCGCCGCGCTCGGGCTGTCGCCCGCCGCCACCGGCCTGATCGTCACGCTGACGCAGCTCGGCTACGGGCTGGGCCTGCTGTTCATCGTCCCGCTCGGCGACCTGGTCGAGAACCGGCTGCTGGTGCTGGTCCTGCTGTGCATCGATGCGTTGTCGCTGCTGGCCGCGGGGCTGTCCACGCATCCGCTGCCCTTCCTGGCGGCGGCGCTGTTCATCGGGCTCGGCACCGTGGCGGTCCAGGTGCTGGTGCCCTACGTCACCCACCTGGTGCCCGAGGCCCGGCGCGGGCGTGCCGTCGGCAGCGTGATGAGCGGGCTGATGCTGGGCATCATGGGGGCGCGGCCGGCGGCGAGCTTCGTCGCGCAGCTGTCGTCATGGCACATGGTGTTCATGCTGTCCTCGGCGCTGATGCTGGTGCTGGCCCTGGTCCTCGCGCTGGCGCTGCCGACGCGCATGCCGTCGCACCGGCTGCGCTACGGCGAGTTGCTCGCATCGATGGTGCGGCTCGCGCGCACCACGCGGGTCCTGCAGCGGCGCGCGCTCTATCACGCCTTCCTGTTCGCGTCGTTCAGCCTGTTCTGGACCGTCACGCCGCTGCTGCTGGCGAGCAGCGCCTACGGGCTGTCGCAGGCCGAGATCGCCCTCTTCGCGCTGGTGGGCGTGGCGGGCGCCGTGGCCGCGCCCTTGGTCGGCCGTGCCGCCGACCGCGGCTGGAGCCGCGGCGCGACCATCGGCGCCATGCTCGCGGTGGCGGGCAGCTTCCTGCTGGCCCACTTCACCCATGGCGGATCGCCGCTGTCGCTGGGCCTGCTGGTGGTCGCGGCGGTGGTGCTGGACTTCGGCGTGGCGGCCAACATGACCCTGGGGCAGCGCGCGATCTTCGGCCTCGGTGCCGAACTCCGCTCGCGGCTCAACGGCCTCTATATGGCCACCTTCTTCCTCGGCGGTGCGGTGGGGTCGGCACTCGGTGCCTGGGCCTATGTGAAGGGCGGATGGCCGCTGGCGTCGTGGATCGGGTTCGCGTTGCCGGCGATGGCGCTGGCGTGGTTCGCGACGGAGTGAGCGCGACGGTCGAGGCCGTCACGCCCGAAGACCCGACAGCGCGATCAACGCCCCGACGAGGAAAGCGCACGCAGCCAGCGTTCGCGCTCTTCGTCTTCCAGCGCCAGCAAGCTCTCGGGTGAACCGCCGCCGCCGACGACCTGAAGGTCTTGCAGCTGCTTTTGCACCTCGGGCCTGGCCAGCACCTGGGCCACGGCTTGCTGCACGGTGCGATTGGACGCGGCATCCGAATTCGCCGGTGCCCAGAGGCTGAAGTGGTCGTACGTCGCGTAGCCGGCCAGGGGCGCGCTCGAGGCCAGCGTCGGCCACGGCACACCGTCGAAGCTTTGCGGGCGCGCCGGATCGGCGGTGGTGCCGAGCACGCGCAACTGGCCGCGCCGTACCGCGACCGCCACGCCGTTCACGGGCGCGAACAGCAGGTCCACCGCATGCGCCTTCGTGATGACGTCCGAGTCGGGGTACATGCCCTTGAAGACCACGCGTTGCACGTCGACGCCGCTCAGCGCGCGGAACTGGCCGAAGGCGAGGTGGCCGGTCCAGCCGTCTTCGCCCGTGCCGATGCGCAGGCTGCCGGGGTGGGCCCGCGCGTAGGCGAGCAGGTCGTCCGTGTCGTGAATGCCCAGCGTGTCGGCCTTCGTGCTGTCGATGGCCAGCACCAGAGGCTGCGACGCCAGCAGCGTGACGGGACGAAGGGCCTGCATCAGCGCATCGATCGGCGGGCCCTGGTGCACGCCCTCGATCCCTCCGCGCGGCAGCCTCAGCGCCGCGAGCAGGACCTTCTCGTTGCCGCCCTCCGTCATCAGCCGGCGGTAGTCGGCCTCGGTGGCTTGCGGCACGTGATCGACCTGCACGCCGCGTCCCAGCAGCCTGGGCAGGTGGCTCGCCAGCATCCCGGCATAGTGGCTGCTGCGGCCACCGGGTGGAAACGGCACGGTCACGTGCAACGTGGGCTGCGGCACGGCGGCCAGCCATTGCCCCGCCTCGTCGAGCAGGCCGTAGCGTATCTCCCATGCGCCGGCGGTGGACGCGTTGCGCACCAGGGCTTCGGTCACCCAATGGCGGCCCATGCGGTGGAACTGCCGGATGATCGGCCGCTCGTCCTGCCACCCGGGCGGCCGCCAGTCCTGGGGAAACGTGCCCGCGACGACGGCATAGCCATGACGGAACGCTCGCGCCTCCTGGAACTGCGGCGCGATCGCCCATTGGCCCTGCGCGTTCCGGTAGCCCCATCGGCCGGTGTCCGCATCCTTGGCCGGCCGCAGTGCGGCGTCGGTGTTGCCGCCGTGCAGCCGTTGCCAGCGGCACGCGCGCGGCGTGCTGGCGTTGCGCTGGCGATCGAGCCCGACGGCGGTGCACAGCCGGATGCGCCGCTGCGCCGTCGCGTCGGGCAGCCCGCCGAAGATGAACGGGATCACCATCCTGCCTCGCGCGTCGATGAGGCCCGAGCCGGTGGACCCGGGCGTCGGCATCTGCCGCTGGTAGTCCATCCATTGCGCTGTGGTGATGTCACGCGGCGGCGGCGGCGTGCGCCACTGCCCCGCGGCATCGCGCAAGCCGGGCTGTGCGTAGACCGTGTCCACCTGCAGGTCGGAAGCCGCTGGCCTGGATTCGTCGGGCATCAGGTAGGAAAGAGCGGCGGGGGACTCGATGGATGTCGTGTCCTTGCCATCGCAACGCACGGGCGGCACGGCCCACTGCCCTTGCGCATCGATGCGCCCGATGCCCACGGTGGTCCGTTGACCGCCGCCAGGCTTCTGCTCCACGAGCCACACCTTGAACGCGGGCTGGAGCGCGGTGCCGACGCCGATGATGCCGATGCTTTCCAGCCACGCCGTCTGCCAGCGGCCGTCGCAGAAGCTGCGCGCCGTCGGTGAAAGCAACAGCACGCGCCCGTCGAGGGCGTCGAACAGCGCGGGCGCGCGCTCGCTGTTCTTTCCCGGATTCAGGCTCAGCCAACGCACGCGTTCGATCAGGTCCGGAGCGATGCCGAGGGTGAACGTGAAGATGTCTTTCCAGGGCGGCGTTGATGCATCCACCGGCCGCAATTGCCAGGTCGGCTGCATCGGCACGGCGCCCGGATTGGCCTGCAGGTCCTGGTAGCTCGGCGGCGCTGCGTTGGCCGAGCCGAGGGCGATGCAAAGGCACAGGAGGACTGCGAAGAGAGGCAGGCGCTCGCGGTTGTACATCGCTTCATCCATGTCGCCGGTCCGGAGTGAATTCAGTCCATCGGAATCGTCGAAGCTTCAGGGCGATCAGGCCCAGTTCTCGATCGACAGACCTTCGACGCGGCTGAACTCGCGCTCGTTGTTGGTGACCAGGACCCACGCTTCGGCACGCGCATGGGCAGCGATCCAAAGATCGTTGTTGCCGATCGGCCGGCCCTTGCGCTCGAGATCGCTGCGTATTTCGCCATAGTGCTGCCCGACCGCCTCCGTCAGCGGCATGACCTGGATGACGCTTTGCAACTGCTGCAATGCGGCCAGGGCTTTCGAACGGGCCTGGCTTTTCTCTGCCCCATGCTGAAGCTCGCCGAGCGTGATGACCGACATGGCCAGCGCGTCGGCGGCCAGTTGCTCGAAACGAGCTCGCACCTTGGCCGGGTTGTGTTTGGCGATGTAGATGCAGATGTTGGTGTCGAGCAGATAGCGGATGGCCATTCAGAACCCGTCCCGTTCCTGAGGAGGAGCATCGCTGCGGCCATCCGCCATGAAATCTGCGGGCATTTCGGCGAGTGCGTCGAATATGGCGGCCGCGCTGGCCGGCAGTTCTCGCAGGACGACTTCGTTGCCTCGGCGAAAGATCTCCACCTCGTCGGAGGCGAATCGAAATTCCCTTGGCAGGCGGACCGCTTGGCTGTTGCCTGATTGGAAGACACGAGCATGGGCCATGGGGCCTCCTGTTGTATATACAAAAAGTATATACATTACACGCATCCAAGTCAACGATCCTGCGCAGCAACAGCCCCCTCACCATGCATCCACCGCGCATGCAGCCACCGCGCCAACCCATCGAGCAGATACCCCAGCGCCCCGATCAGCACGATCACCGCCATCAGCTCCGAATACGCGAGCCGGTCGCGCGTGTCGAGGATGAAGTACCCGAGCCCGGCCGACACACCGAGCATCTCCGCCGGCACCAGCACGATCCAGATGATGCCGATGGCCAGCCGCACGCCCGTGAGCAGGTGCGCAGTGATGCCCGGCAGGATCACGCGCAGCACGGTCTCGCGGCGCGTGGCCGACAGGCTGCGCGCGAGCGTGAGCCAGTGCGGGTCGAGTTGCGCGACGCCGGCCGCTGTGTTGAGCAGGATCGGCCACACGGCCGCGAAGGCCAGCAGGAAATACACCGGCAGGTCGCCCACGCCGAGCACCATCACGGCGATCGGCATCCACGACAGCGGCGAGATCATGCGCAGGAACTGGAACACCGGCGTGCTGGCCTGCGCGAAGCCGCGCCACAGCCCGGTGAGCACGCCCAGCGGCACGCCGAACACGATCGCCAGCGCCAGGCCGATGGCCACGCGCTGCAGGCTCAGCAGCGCGTGCTGCCAGATGTCGGGGCCAGAGACAAGGCGCACGAGCGCCAGCGCCGACGGTCCGGGCGCGAAGGCCGCGGCGATCGGCGTGCGCTGCGCGAGCCAGGCGCTGCCGGCCCACCACAGCACGAGCGCGAGCGCGAGGCCGGCCAGCGGCAGTCCGAGGCGGCGGCCCACGTCAGACCGCGATGGTCTCGCGCCGCTGGTAGTCCGGCGCCACGCCGAACACCTGCGGCCCGCCCACGGCCTCGATCGCCTTGCGCACGAAACGGTCGTCGACCAGGTCGCGCGCCACGAACTTCGGATCGAGCGCGCGCAGGAAAGCGTTCTCGCCCTCGACCCGGGTGCCCTGCACGGCGCGCACCAGCTGCTCGGTGTAGGAGGCGAAGGGATAGGGCTGGAAATCGATGCGCCGCTGGCTCCAGCCCTTGTGGCGCACCACGCCGCTGGCCTCGTAGCTCGCGTAGTCGGTGGCGGCCAGCACCTTGGCCAGGGTCTGCGGCGGATGCGGCGTGTAGCGCCGCTCGCCGGCATTCGACAGCAGCCGTGCCGCGTCGAGCCGGTTGTCGCGTGTCCACAGCTGCGCCTTGACGATCGCATGGGTCACGCGCTGCGCCCACTCGGGCTTCTCGGCGATGTCGCGCTCGGCCAGGAAGGTGACGCAGCAGGCATGGTCCTTCCACACGTCGCCCGAGAAGCGCAGCACCTTGCCGACACCCGCGATCTCGGCCGCCGCGTTGAAGGGCTCGGCCACGATGAAGCCCGCGATGGAGCGCGCGGCCAGCGCCGACACCATCTCGGCCGGCGCCAGCACCACGAGGTTGACCTCCTTCGGACCCACGCCGCCGCCGGCCCCCGCGCCCTTGGTGACGGCACTGAGACCCTCGGCGCGCAGCATGTCCTGCAGCAGCACGTTGTGGATCGAATACCAGAACGGCACCGCCACGGTCTTGCCGCCGAGGTCGGAGAGCCTGCCGATCTCGGGCAGCACGGTGAGCGCCGAGCCGTTGACGTGGTTCCAGGCCGCGATCTTGGCCGGGAACTTCGAGCCGTAGCGCACCCACAGCGTGGCCGGCGTGAGCAGGTGGATCACGTTGACCTGGCCCGCGACGAAGGCCTCGACGATCTGCGCCCACGAACGGAACATGCGCGGCGCCTCGGCACGCAGCCCTTCCTTGTCGAACAGCCCGCGCGCATGCGCGATCAAGAGCGGCGTGGCGTCGGTGATCGGCAAATAGCCGATCTTCACGGGCTGGTCGTCGCCCTTGAAGCCTTGCGCCATCGCGTCGCCGGCCGAGAGAAAGGGCGCCGCCACCGCCGCGCCGGCCAGGGCCGACAGCCGCAGCATGTCGCGCCGCGTGAGGCCGCAGTCGCAGGCGGACGAGGCGCAGACATGGGTGGCGCGCGGCGCGGCGCCATGGGCGGGATTCGGGTCGGTCATTCGACGGGCTTTCTTTCTGGCATGCCGGGTGGCGATTCGATGGAGGAATGACGGCGCGTGGCCTGCAGCGCGGCGAGGATGTCGAGCCGCAGCGCGGTGAAGGCGGCGCCATCGCTGCGCGGGCGCGGCATGTCGACGCGCCATTCGCGCACGATGCGGCCCGGCCGTTCGCCCATCAGCAGGATGCGGTCGCCGACGAGGATCGCCTCGTCGATGTCGTGCGTGACCAGCAGCGCGGCGGTGCGCCAGCGGTGCACCACATCGACCAGCAATTCCTGCATCTCGGTGCGGGTGATGGCGTCGAGCGCCGAGAAGGGTTCGTCGGCCAGCAGCAGCACCGGCTCGCGCGCGAGTGCCCGGGCCAGCGCCACGCGCTGTGCCATGCCGCCCGACAGCTGCGACGGATAGAGCCCGCCCTGCCCCGCGAGCCCTACGGCCGCGAGCGCGTCGTGCACGCGGCGCGCGCGCAGCTCGCGTTCGAGCTTCGGCTGGCGCGCGAAGTCGAGCCCGAAGCCCACGTTGCGCGCGGCGTCGAGCCATGGCAGCAGGCCCGGCTGCTGGAACACCAGCGCCGCGCGCGGATGCGGTGCGCTCGAGGCCTCGCCGAGAAAACGGATCTCGCCCTCGGCATGCCCGACGCCGGGCACCTCGAGCCGCGCGAGCTGGCGCAGCAAGGTGGACTTGCCACAGCCGCTGCCACCGAGCAGGCAGACGATCTCGCGCGGCGCCACCGCGAGCGACACGCCGCTGAACACCGGCCGCGCCGCATCGAAGCCGAAGGCCAGATCGCGTGCCTCGAGCACCGGGTGCGGCGCGTTCGCGGCCTCGTCGAGGCCGATCTCGGCAGCCAGGGCGCTCACGATGCGGACTGCGCCGCGCGGCGCGCGAGTTCGCCACGCAGTTGCACCACGCTCGGCGTCACGATCGGCACGAACGCCACCTCGCGCCAGTGCCGTGCCAGGCTCAGCGGCTGGTCGCGGTGGTAGCCGCGGCCGCCGCTGGCCTGCAGCTCGAGCTGCACCGCGGCCTGCGCGATGTCGGCCAGCGCGAGCCGGGCGCGGAACAGCGCCTCGGGCTGGGTGCGGAAGCGGCCATCGGCGATGCCCGCGTAGAGCCCATCGACCGTGGCATCGAGCGCCTGCCGCTGTTCGGCCAGCGGTGCGTCGAGCACCGCGCGACCGGCGCCGCCGATCTGCGCCGCGGTCGCGAGCGCGGCGCGCGCGAGCCCGATCGACAGCCCGCATTGCAGGCCGAGGAACTCGGGCCGCGCCGTGGGCAGGAAGCGGTTGGCATCGTCGTGGATCAGTTCGTCGGCCGCGAGGCGCGCGCCTTCGATGCGCAGCGAGGCGGTGTTGCTGCCGCGCAGCGCGATCAGGTCGAGGTCGGCGCTGCGTTCCACGCCCGCCTGCCCGCCCTGCAGCGCGGCCACGAGCGGCGCGCCGCCATCGGCACGCTGCACCACCACCGCGGCCACGAAGCCCTGCGGCCGCAGGTTGGTGCACCACGGCACGCTGCCGTCGAGCCGCCAGCCGGGCGCGCCCTCCTGCCGCGTGGCCGTGATCTGCAGCGCCTCGATGCCGCCGAGGAACTTCATGGCGTTCGACAGCCCCGAGGCACCGGCCAGCGAGCCGTCGAGCAGCGCGGGCAGCCAGCGCTCGCGCAACGCCTGGTTGGGCGACTGCAGCAGGTATTCGATGAAGACGCGCTGGCCCCAGAAGGTGAAGGCCGCCGCGAGCGAATGGCCGGCCACCGCGGCGATGGCCTCGATGGCATCGCGCACGTCGCCGCCCTGCCCGCCGATCGCGCGCGGCACGCCGAGCCCGAACAGCTGCGCGCCCGCGAGCCGCGGCAGCACCGCGTACGCCTGCGCGTTGTCGCTGTCGAGCGCCTCGGCCTGCGCGTCGAGCCAGTGCCGGTCGGCCTCAGCCAGCATGGGCGGGCGCTGCGTCGGCGCGCAGGTTCTCGGGCAGGTAGGGCTGCAGTTGCGGATTGACCGCGCTGCCGGCCAGGCTGTTGGCGAAGTTGCACAGCGTGGCCAGGCTCACGCCGAGCACCACCTCGAGCACCTGGCGCTCGGAGAAGCCCGCGCCGCGGAAAGCCGCGAGCGCCTCGTCGCTCACCTTGCCGCGGCTCGCGATCACGGCCTCGGTGAAGGCGCGCACCGCATCGAGCCGCGCCTCGCCCGTGGCCTCGCCGCGCTGCAGCGCCACCACCGACGAGGCCGGCAGCTTGGCCTGCTTGAGCGCCGCGGCCGAATGGCCGGCCACGCAGAAGTCGCAACCGTGGATGCGCGCGGCCGTGATCTGCAGCACCTCGCGCTCGGCCAGCGTGAGTTCGCCGCGCGCGGTGGTCTGGGCCACGCCGAGGTAGGTCTCGAGCGCCTGCGGCGAATTGGCGAGGATGCCGATCAGGTTCGGCAGGAAGCCGTTGTTGGCGGCGGCGCGCGCCACCAGCGCACGGCTGGCTTCGGGCGCGGAGGTCTCGGTGTGCAGGGTCAGGCGTGTCATGTCGGTGCGGCTCGTGGTGTGCGGAAACTGGCACCGATTCTTCACGGCGCGCCCGCGGGCATCAATGACCGGGCGTCTCGGATCTGTGCCGGTTCGTCTCGCCCGCGGTCACGCCGGCGGCCTCGCTGCGGTCGAGCCGGCGCGCGCGCTGCCAGGCGCCCGGCTGCTCGCCGATCACGCGCTTGAAGGTGCGCGAGAAGGCGGCATAGGAGTCATAGCCCACGGCCTCGGCGGCCTGCGCGATCGACTCGCCCTGCGTCAGCTTGCGCGCCGCGATCTGCATGCGCAGCAGCTGCAGGAACTGCAGCGGCGACTGGCCGCAGGCCTCGCCGAACTGGCGGAAGAAGGCCGCGCGCGAGAGGTGCACGCGCTGCGCCATGTCGGCCACGCTCCAGGGCCGCTCGGGCGACTGCAGCAGCGCCGCCAGCAAGGGCGCGAAGCCGCGCCGGCGCAGCAGGCCCCAGAAGCCGCGCGCGTTCGCGTCGCTGCGCGCCACGTGGCGCAGGCCATAGAAGAACAGCAGGCCGGCCAGCCGGTCCATCAGCACCGAGGGCTCGGTGCCGGCGCGCAGCGCCTCGCTGCGCATCAGGTCGAACAGGGTCGCGGCCGAGGCCATCGCGAGATCGTCGGCGCGCAGCACCAGGCAATCGGGAAAGGACTGCGCGACCAGGTCGCGCAGCGGCCCGTCGAACGAGAAGAAGCCGCAGGCCAATGCCGTTTCGCCAAGCGCGGGGCTGGCCGACAGCGGCTGCATCGCGCGCGGCGCGCAGTCGATGCCGGGGTCGGCATAGGGCGAGAGGAAATGCGGCACGTCGCGCATCAGGAACACGCCGTCGCGCGGCGACAGCGCCACCGATTCGAGCCCCGGCCGGTGCAGCCAGCAGCGGCCCTCGAGGATCAGGTGGAAGCTCGCGCGCGCACGGCCCGCCGTCGAGGCGCGCCAGCGGCCGCAGTACTGGCCCACGTGGAACAGCGTGGCGTTCCACTCGAGGCTGCCGAGCAGCCAGTCGGCCACCCGGTCGGCCTGGGCATCGAACCCGGCATCGGCCGACGGGCTGGCTGCGTCGGGAATGACGGTGAGGGAAGGCATGGGCCCGCCAGTGTGGCCGAGGCCGCGCGCGGCGCCAAAGAACGAATCGCTGTGAGCTTATGACCCGGAAATGGGCAAGGCGCAGGCGGCCAGGATGCGCCGCGCGGCCTCGTCGGACGAGAACCGGGCCGTGTCGATCACCAGCCGCGGCGTGGACCAGGGCGCGTAGTCGTGGGCCTGCACCGAGGCCCAGGTCGGCGGCACCAGGCCCGGCAGGTCGCTGGCACGCGTCTCGACGCGACGCCGGTGCTCGACGACGTCGGCGCAGACCAGCTCGACCTCGATCGACGCTGCGCCGGTGGAACGCGCGACCTCGCGCCAGGCCGCGCGCGTGACCTCGAGCGGATTGACGCTGTCGGCCACCACGGTCTGCCCGAGCGCGAGGTTGGCACGCGCCAGCGCATAGGCCACGGCATAGCCTTCGATGCCGACGCTACCGCCGTGCTGTGCCCGTGTCGCGGCGATCGCCTGCTCTATCGCATCGATGCGCAGAAACACCGCGGGCCGCTGCGCGACGATGGCGCGCGCCACCTGCGTCTTGCCGACGCCGGGCAGGCCGGCGAGCACGATCAGCGTGGCGAAGGGGGCACTCGTCATGGCCGCGCAGCATATCAACCGCCGGCGGCCTGCAGCGTGATCCGCGCGCGGCCGAGCTCCGCGCTCACGGCGCCGCTGAGCGTTTCGAGGTCGAAGGGCTTGCGCAGCACGGAGTGCGAACCCACCACCTTCTGCACCTCCGCCATGTCGGCATAGCCGGTCGCGACCAGCACGGGCATCTGCGGATAGAGCCGGCGCGCGGCCGCCGCGAGCTCGGCGCCGTTCATGCCCGGCATCAGGTAGTCGACCATCAGCAGGTCGGGCCGGCGGCGCTGCAGCTCCTGCAGGCCGCTGTGGCCGTCGCTGGCCTCGCGCACGGTGTACTGCAGCAGGCGCAGGCCTTCGGCGATGCCCTGGCGGACCTCGGTGTCATCCTCCACCACCAGCACCTCGCAGCGCGGGTCTCCTCTGGCGGGCGCGGCGCCGTTGCCCTGGGCCGTCGATGCGGCGCCGGCGACCTCGTCGGGCTGCGACAGCGGAAAGCGCAAGGTCACGGTCGCGCCCTCGCCCGGCGTGCTGCGGATCTCGGCCTGGCCGCCCGACTGGCTGGCGAAGCCGTAGACCTGGCTCAGCCCCAGCCCCGTGCCGTGGCCGTTGGCCTTGGTGGTGAAGAAGGGATCGAATACCTTCGACAGCACCGCGCTCGGTATGCCGCTGCCGGTGTCCTCTACGCTCACCAGCACCTGCGGCGAACCGTCGGGCGCGCTCGCCAATGCCGTGCGGATGGTCAGTTGCCCGCCCTCGGGCATCGCGTCGCGCGAGTTCACCGACATGTTCAGCAGCGCCATCTCGAGTTGCGCGCCATCGAGCATCACCCAGAGTTCGCTGGGCCAGAGATCGAATGCCACCCGCACCTTCGAGCCGACCGAGACCTCGATGAGCTCGCGCAGATTGGTGACCAGCGCATTCACGCCATGCAGCCGCGGCACCAGGCTGCGCGCCCGCGCGAACGACAGCAGCTGCCCGGTCAGGCGCGAGCCGCGCGCCACCGACTCCTTCGCGCGGCGCGCGTAGTCGGTCAGCTTGCCCTCGGGCGCCAGCCGCGCGATGAACTCCAGGTTGAGGTTGACCACGTGCAGCAGGTTGTTGAAGTCGTGCGCGATGCCGCCCGTGAGCCGGCCGATGGCCTCGAGCTTCTGGCCCTGCACCACGTTGGCCTGCAGCCGTTCGCGCTCGGCGATCTCGCGCATCAGCCAGTCGTTGGCACCCGCGAGCTCGGCCGTGCGGGTGGCGATGCGCCCTTCGAGCTCGGCATTGAGCCGCTCGACCGTGGCCTTGGCGGCCTCGATGTCGTTCAGGTGGCGGCGCGTGGCGTACTGCCGCTGGCGCGCGCGCAGGGCGGAACGCGCGGCGCTCGCGAGCGTCTCGGGATTGAGCGGCCGCTCGAGCAGCACCGAGTTGCCCAGTTGCTGCAGCGAGGCCTGCGCGCTGGCCGAACGCCGCCCCGACTGGCGCATCGCCAGCACCACGAAGGGCAGGTCGGACCAGGCCGGTTGCCGCGCCAGGCAGGCGCCGAGCGCGCCGTCGAAGCCGCCCGCCAGCGACTCCTCGGTCACGATCGCGGCCGCGGCCGCGGTCTCCAGTTCCGCCAGCAGCGACGACGCGTCGGGGCAGACCAGGCATTCGATGGCCTGGCCTTCGAGCACGGCCCGGATCACCTGCGCATCCCGGCCGCGCGGCGCGAGGATCAGGATGCGGTCTTCCACACCGGCCCTTTCATGGGGTCGGCGTGGCGATATCGCTATCGCCCAGCAGAGGCTGCGTGCCCGTGTAGCGGGCCGCGCCCGACAGCACCCCCTGGAAGTCGCTCAGTGCCTTGCCGACCTCGACGCCGTGCGGTCCGAGGCGGAACTCGCGGATCGATTGCTCGTGCGCGTTGGTGCGGCTCTTGATCACCGAGATCGCCTTCAGCAGGTTGCCGCGCGCCTCGAAGTACCTGAAGTTCAGCATCGCGTCGCTCAGGTAGCTCAGGTCCACGTCGGCGCGCACCTCGCCCACGGTGCCATGCAGCGACAGAATCAGCAGCGTGGTGAGCCCGCGCAGGTTCAGGTAGGCCAGCAGCTCGTGCATCTGCAGTATCAGGTACTTGCCGCCGGGCATGGCGTGCAGGTAGGCATTGAGGCTGTCGATCACCACCATCTGCACGCCGTCCTGCTCCACCGCCATGCGCACCGAATGCGCGAACTGGCCCGGCGAGACCTCGGCCGGATCCAGCGTGCGGATCGAGATGTGGCCCGAACTCATGTAGGGCTCGACGTCGAGCCCCAGCGCCCGCGAGCGCTGCCGCAGCGTGCCCAGGCCTTCGTCGAACAGGTAGTAGGCGACCTTCGAACCGCGCCGCGCGGCGGCCACGGCGCAGCTGATCGCGGTGGTGGTCTTGCCCACGCCCGCCGGCCCGGCCAGCAGCAGGCTGCTGCCGGGCGTCAGGCCACCGCCGAGCAGGGCGTCGAGCGCCGCGGTGCCCGTCGAGACCAGCCGCTCGTCGATCTTCTGCTCGTGCTCGCTGGCCACCAGCCGCGGAAACACCTGCAGCCCGCCGCGGTCGAGGTTGAAGTCGTGCTCGCCGCTGCGGAACTTCACGCCGCGCAGCTTCACCACGCGCAGCCGCCGCTTGTCGGCGCCATAGTCGTTGGTGTTCTGCTCCAGGTGCAGCACGCCGTGCGCGATGCTGTGCAGGTGCTGGTCGCCATCGCCGCCCGAGCGGTCGTCGAGCATCAGCACCGTGCAGCCGCGCTGCGCGAAGAAGCGCTTGAGCGCGAGGATCTGGCGCCGGTAGCGCAGCGCGCTCTGGGCCAGCAGCCGCATCTCCGACAGGCTGTCGAAGACCACGCGCTGCGGCTTCTGTTCGTTGACCAGGCGCATGACGTCGCGCGTGGTCTCGCCGAGCTCGAACTCCGACGGATGCAGCACCGTCTGCTCGGCCTCCTCGCTGAGCCCCTCGTCGCTCACCAGGTCGTAGACCTCGATGCCGTCGAGCGACCAGCCATGCGAGGCCGCGACCTGCGTCAGTTCCTCGGAGGTTTCGGACAAGGTGACGTAGAGCCCGCGCTCGCCCGCGGCGCGACCGGCCTGCAGGAACTGCAGCGCGAGCGTGGTCTTGCCCGTGCCCGGCGTGCCCTCGACCAGGTAGAGGTGCTGCGCGGGCAACCCGCCGCCCAGGATGTCGTCGAGGCCGGGAATTCCCGTGGAGGTGAGGGATGACGAGGATGGCATGACAGCGAGGGCGGTTTTTTTGGAAGGAACACACGCCCGGGGCGACCGGAGCCTGTCTTCGTGCAACGCGAACGACCTGGGGAGGTTCTGGCCGGATTTTCCAATGCGGCATGCACCGCGACAGGGGCGGTTCGGGCACTTCGCGTGTAAGCCGCCGCCTCGTGAAGGCCCCGCGCGGCGGCGCCATGCCACCGCGATCGGTGGCGCTCAGCCGTGCGCGATCGCGGCCCAGGCCGCGGCGAACAGCGTCGAACCCGCGGCAGCCAGCAGTCCGCCCACCAGCCATTTGAGCGTGCGCGGCTGCAGCCGGTTGGGCAGCCGGTGATGCAGCCGCGTGGCCCCGTAGACCACCGGCATCGCGCAGGCCGCGAGCAGCGCGGCGCGCCACGAGAAGTGCCCGGTCGGCACCACGATCACGAGCCGCACCAGCGAGTTGAACGCGAACATCAGCAGCAGCGCGCGCCGCACCAGCTCGCGGTCCAGCGGCTGCCGGTACATGTGGAACACGATCGGCGGCCCCGAGCTCGAGAACAGCCCGCCGAGCACGCCCGAGAGGCAGCCGACGATGGCGAAGCTCTTGCGCCCCGAGATCGCGGGCAGCGGCTTCGCCTGCAGCACCAGCAGCACCGCGCAGCCGAGGATCGACACCCCCAGCAGCGCGCGCAGCCAGTCGACCGCGCTGCCGCTGAGCCAGGTCAGCAGCATCAGCCCGACGATCACGCCCACGGTGCTGCCGTTGAGCGCCGGCTTCATCAGCTGCCAGGGCACCGGGCCGGGCCGGGCGCGGAAGTAGGTCCAGGCATTGATCAGGCTCAGCACCGTGGCCGCATTGGCCGCGTCGCTGACGCTCGCGATATGGAACACCGAGACCAGGCCGAGCAGGATCAGGCTGAAGGCGAAGCCGGTGAGGTTCTGGGCGTAGGTGGCGAGGGCGACGCAGGCCATGAAGGCCAGCACCGGCGGGGCGCCGGAGAGAAGGTCTTGCACGGGGCGGGCTTCAGCGGCGCGGGGCGTTCAGCGCTGGTGCGTCGACAAAGCCGTTGCGAGGCCGCGGGAGCGAGGGGCGATGCGTGGGAAGCGATCCGGCTGGATCGGAAACGAACGGGGACACGGGCGAAGGCATGGGGAAGCGGGGGAGGCGCGATCGCGAGAGGAGGCGCCTGCATTTCGAGGGGGATGTCAGGGGCGACATCGGCCGTGAATTATAAGTAGGCCACCAGCGAGGGCCCGGGCCGCCGGGACACGCGCGGCCCGAACGCCTCATCGGAAAGGCGGTCTCGAGCCCGCGGTTCCCGCCATCACCGAACCAGATCACGGCCCCGATCAAGGGTCGGCCGGGCAGAAAACCCGCGCCAAAGATCACACTTTTTTCCGGAGATCGCAGCGCATCCTGACCAATTGTCGCGGCGCGCAAGCAGCCTTTACGCTCTCTCGCCACCATCCAGGATTCGAGCGCAAGGCATGCCGCCAGCGACAACCAGAAACCCCGACCATGGCCCTTGCCGCGACAGCACCGGATGCGGACACCGTGATGCCGGGGCCCTGGCGGCATGCCATTGCGCCTTCCCGGTTGGAGCTCCCGGCACCCGCGCACAGGCATGTCAGCAAGATGGAAATGAAGACGCCCTCCCTCGACAGGCCCGATGGGGCCGGCGGGGCGCACGTGGCATTGATCGACGATCGGCACGGCGATGGCGGCCGCCTGCTCGGCCAGTTGCGGCGCATGGGCCACGACGCCGTCGCGTTCGCGGGACCGACGAGCTTCCTGGCCGCGCTGAGTGCCGGCGAGCACTTCGACCTGCTGCTCGTGGCGGTGGAAGACGAACTGACGCGCCGCAGCCTGTTCGCCGTCTGCCGCACGCTGGAACTGCCCACGCTGCTCGTGGTGCGCACGCGGCAGTGGGCGCAGCTCGCCTCCTGGCACGGCGCGCCGGGCTGGGACGACCTGATCGAGTTCGACGAGGTTCCGAGCGAGAGCGCGACGACGGAACTCGAATGGCGCCTGCGGGCGCTGCTGTCGAAGCAGCGGCCGCCCCGCAACGCACCGGCCGCCACCTCGGGCTTCGGCGCCTGGGGCGACTACCGTTTTCTCGGCACGGCCAGCACGGTGCTGCACCGCCATCGCAGCATCCGGCTGCAGCCGCGCCAGTACGCCTTCGCGCTGACCCTGTTCCGCCACCTCGGCCAGGTGGTCACGCGCGAATGGCTCTGGCAATCGGTCTGGCAGACGCCCACGCCGCGCGCCGGGGCGCGCGTGCTCGACGTCTGCGCCACCAACGTGCGCAGCCGGCTCGACCTGCGCGCCGAGAACGGCTTCGTGCTGCGCGCGGTGTACGGCCAGGGCTACCAGATCGTCGCGGTGCCGGCCGAGCCCGCGCAGCCATAGCGGCCGCCTTGCGTCAGGCCCGTGCGCGCAGCGTTCCGCGGCCCCAGGCCGCCAGCGTCTCCAGCCAGGCCAGCAGCTGCGCGTCCTCGACCGGCGAGCACAGCAGCTGGAACGAACGGCCCGCGCGCAGGGCGGTCGGCACGGCATCGACGGCCTGCAGCTCGCTGCGGTGCGTCACGTACACCAGCGGCAGCGCACGGCCGGCCGCGGCCTCGAGGTCGGGCACGCGCGACAGCGTCCGCCGCGCATCGGCATGCAGGCCCACGACCACGCCGTCGAACTTCTGCCGGGCATCGAAGGCGCCGACGAGGTCGGCGAGATGCACGAAAGGCACGACGTCGGCCCCGAGCGCGATGAGCGAATTGGCGGTGCAGGCACGCTGCAGCGCATCGGCGTCGACCAGCGCGATCCGCAGCCCGAGCTGGACGCGCTTGCCCATCGAAACACCGCCGTGCGTCGCGCCGCGATGCGGGCTGGCCAGGGGGCGGCTCGGCGCCGCGCGCATGGCCTACTGCTCCCCCGCCACGTCGATCTCGACCCGCCGGTTGGGCTGCAGGCATTGCAGCAGTGCCGGCGACGCGCGCGTGCCCTCGCAGTCGCTGACCACGGGCTGGCGCTTGCCCATGCCGGCAGTCCGGATCAGCCTGCGCTCGATGCCCTGCTGCACGAGCAGGTCGCGCACGGTGTTCGCGCGCGCGAGCGACAGGGCCTCGTTGTAGGCATCGCCGCCGAGCCGGTCGGTGTGGCCGGTCACGACGACGTAGTGCAGCGCGCGGAAGCCGCGGCGCAGCTCGCCGGCCAGGCGCTCCACCCGTGCACGGCCCTCGGGCAGCAGGTCGGTGGCGGCGGCGCCGTCGAAGCGGAACAGGCCGTCGGCGCTGAGCGTGAGCTTCTGCGGCGGCGCGAGCCTGGTGCTGGCGGGAATCGGCGTGGCCGCGGGCGGCTGCGCGAGCAGCGCGCACTCGGGGTTCTTCCACCATGCGCCGGTCGCCAGGTTGTCGGCGTTGAAGCGCACCATGTACTGGCAGGTGGTGTAGTCGCTGCCCTTGCCGTTGTAGAAGTGGAAGATGTAGTTCCACTCGCGCACGCCCCACAGGCCCTCGCTGAAATGCGGCCAGCCCAGCAGTTCGCGCAGCGGGTCCTTGCCCATGCCAGGGCGCACCCGCTCGAACGCCTTCGGTGCCGGGAACGCGCCCTGCTTCCAGTTGGCCCTGGCCGGATTCGGAAACTCCTCGGGCTTCGGCGGCGCGGGCTGCTCCGCGGCGGCACGCGCCTGCGCCTCCTTGTCGATCGCCGCACCGGGCGACGCGCAGCCCTGGATCAGTGTCCCCGCCATGACCAGCAGGGCCAGCCCCGCCGCCTGCTTCGTTCGACTCGTGCTCATCGTCCTTCTCCCCGTGCTCAATTGAAGACCCATTCCGCGCCCACCGTGGCCGACGCGCCGGCACGGCTCAGGCCGACGCCGCCGGTCAGGCTCCAGGCGTTGCTCTCGGCCGTGCGGCGGAAGCTCACGCCCATCGCGCTCTCGCCCTTGAAGACGCCGTAGCCCATGCGCATCACCGTCTTGCCCGGCACGTAGGAGCCCGGCATCTGCACCGCCATCGCGGCCGCGACGCCGGCGTAGGCATTGCGCGCCACGCTGCGGATCTCGTTGCCCAGCGCATTCGCGCGCATGTCGGTGTAGGCGTTGTTGGCGGCGCTCGACTGGTTGAGCTGCTGCACGTTGACCGCGTCGGTGGGCGCGACGCCCGGCGCCACGTTCTGGATCGTCACCGGCCCGCTGGAGGCGCCGTTGCCCATCGTCACGCTGTTGTAGTTGACGCTGCCGTCGGGGTTGGTGTCGTAGCGCACCGTGCTCTGCTGCACCGCCTGCAGCTGCCGCACGTTGACCGCGTCGGTGGCCTGCGTGCCGCCGGCCACGTTGGTGATCTGGCGTTCGTTGCCGCTCGCGCCGACCGACAGCGCGCCCTGCGCGGAAGCCACCGCCACGCCCGAGAACATCTCGCGCTGGCCGTTCATGCCCGCGCGGTCGGCCACCGCGCCGTTGCCCAGCGCCACGCCGTTGCTGCTCGAGGCCAGCGAGTTGCCGCCGAGCGCGAGGCTGCCCGCGCCGATGGCGCGCGCGCCGTTGCCGGTGGCGACCGCGCTGTGGCCCAGTGCCTCGGCGCGCGGGCCGATGGCCACGCTCTCGGCACCGGCGGCGTTCGAGTCCGCCGCCTGCGAGTTGGCATGGAAGTACTTGATGCCCGAGCCGGTCTGGATGTTGTTGATGGCCTGGTTGGTCGCGTAGAGCTGGCTGCCGTTCACCGCGTCGGTGCTGGTGGCGCTGATCTCGCCGGCCGCGACGTTGGTGATCTGGCGCTCCTTGCCTTCCGAGCCCACGCTGACCACGCCCACCGGCTTGGCGCCGGCGAACTTGTAGGTCGTGCCCTGGATCGTCACCTCCTCGGTGGGCCTGGCCTTCGAGGTCGTCGAGTCGTTGCCCAGCGCCACGCTGTTGTCGGTGCTGACCACGGCACCGGTGCCGATCGCCACGCCCCTGTCGGCCTTGACGACCGCGCCCGATCCCACCGCGGTGCCGTCCTTGCCGCTGGACGTCGGCGCCACGTAGGTGGTCGGCGAACCGGTGATCCACTTGTTGCCCGCGCTCGCGGCCTGGCTGGCCACGGCCTGCAGCTGCGCCACGTTGACCGCATCGGTGAGCGCCGAGCCCGCGGCCACGCCGGTGATCTGGCGCAGCAGGCCGTTGGCCGCATCGCCGACGCCGACCGCGCCCGCCGTGGCGGTGGTGGAGGCGATCGCCTTCGATGACGCGGTATCGGCGCCCGGCGGCACATAGCCCGCAGCGCCCGCCGCGCGGTCGGCCACCGAGAGCGCGCCCAGCGCCACGCCGCCATCGGCGGCCGCGGTGCTGCCCGCCCCCACGGCCACGCTGGCCGTGCCCGCGGCGGTCGAGGCCGCGCCGGCCGCCACGCTGCCGTTGCCCAGGGCCCGCGACCAGGCACCGAAGGCGGTGCTGTCGATGCCGCCCGCGGTCGAGAAGTAGCCCACCGCGGAGCCGCGGTCGCCGAGCGCCCAGGCGGCATTCCCGAGCGCCGTGGCGCTGGCGCCGGTGGCCTGCGCCGCCGTGCCCATGGCCACCGCGTTGTCGCCTGCGGCCTTCGCGTCCTTGCCCGAGGCGATGGCATCGGCACCGGTGGCGCCGTCGTTCTGCGCGTTGCCGCCGCCGGTCGAGTTCACGCTGTAGTACCTGGTCTTGCCCTTGTCCACCGTGTCGTTGAGCTGGCTCACGTTGACCGCGTCGGTGTCGGCCACGCCCGGCGCGACGTTGGTGATCACCTTGCCGCCGGCATCGATGCCCGAGGTGGTCACGCTCGGACCGCCCGCGATCGTCAGCCCGCTCGATCCGAGCTTGACGTCCGGCCCCACGGCCACGCCGGCGTTGTTCATCACCGTGTCGCCCACGGTCACGCTGTGGTTGACCTTGACATCGTCGGCGAGCTTGAAGTCGAGGTCGGTGCCCGTGCGCTGGATCGCGACGTTGCCGTCGGAGCTGCCGAAGTTCACCTTGCCGCCCGGCGCCACATTGCCGCCCGTGGCTTCGCCGTTGGCGGCCACGTTCCAGCCTGCGCTGGCGGTCTGGTCGACGAGCTTGAGTTGTTCTTCGGTCGCTGCGCGGCCCACGGTCGCGAACGTCGGATCGGTCAGGGTCTTGTTGCTCAGGCCCTGGATGTCGTTGCTGACGCCGCTGAGCTTGACCGTGCCGCTGGTCACGCCGCCCGCCGACACCGCCGTCGTGGTGGTCCCATTGTTGACCGTCAAGCCCGTCGTGTTCACGACGCTCTGGCCCACCGTCACGCTGCTGTTGACCTTGACGTCATCGGCCAGCTTGAAGTCGAGGTCGGTGCCCGTGCGCTGGATCGTGACATTGCCATCCGAGTTGCCGAAGTTCACCTTGCCACCCGGCGCCACATTGCCGCCCGTGGCTTCGCCGTTGGCCGCCACGTTCCAGCCTGCATTGGCCGTCTGGTCGACCAGCTTGAGCTGCTCTTCCGTTGCAGCACGGCCCACGGTCGCGAACGTCGGATCGGTCAGGGTCTTGTTGCTCAGGCCCTGGATGTCGTTCGTGACGCCGCTGAGCTTGACGGTGCCGCTGCTCACGCCACCGGCCGACACGGCTGTCGTGGTGGTCCCGTCGTTCACCGTCAGGCCCGCGTTGTTGACGAGGCTGTTGCCCGTGTTCAGGCTGCCCGCGGCCGTGAGGTTCACGTCCTTGTTGAGCGCCACCTTCACCTGCCCGTCGTTGGCCACGCCGTTCTGCGTCACGGTCATGTTGCTGTCGCCATTGAACGTGACCTTGCCGTTCGGACCGATGTTGGCCGTGGTCGAGCCCGCGCCATTGGCCGTCACGCTCCAGCCTGCGCTTGCGGTCTGGTCGACGAGCTTGAGCTGTTCTTCGGTTGCTGCGCGGCCTACGGTCGCGAATGTCGGATCGGTCAGGGTCTTGTTGCTCAGGCCCTGGATGTCGTTCGTGACACCGCTGAGGTTCACCGTGCCACTGGTCACGCCGCCCGCCGACACGACCGTGGTTGTCGTGCCGTTGTTGACGGTCAGGCCCGTCGTGTTCACGACGCTCTGGCCCACGGTCAGGCTGTTGTTCACCTTGACGTCGTCGGCCAGCTTGAAGTCGAGGTCGGTGCCCGTGCGCTGGATCGCGATGTTGCCATCCGAGTTGCCGAAGTTCACCTTGCCACCCGGTGCCACATTACCGCCCGTGGTCTCGCCATTGGCGGCCACGTTCCAGCCCGCGTTGGCGGTCTGGTCGACCAGCTTGAGCTGTTCTTCGGTCGCCGCGCGGCCCACCGTCGCGAATGTCGGATCGGTCAGGGTCTTGTTGCTCAGGCCTTTGATGTCGTTCGTGACACCGCTGAGGTTGACCGTGCCGCTGGTCACGCCGCCAGCCGACACGGCCGTCGTCGTGGTCCCATCGGCAACCGTCAGGCCCGTCGTGTTCATGACGCTCTGGCCGACCGTCACGCTGTTGTTGACCTTGACGTCATCGGCGAGCTTCACGTCCAGGTTGGTCCCGGTACGGGTGATCGTGACGTTGCCGTCCGAGTTGCTGAAATCGACCTTGCCACCCGGGGCCACATTGCCGCCGGTCGCTTCGCCGTTGGCGGCAACGTTCCAGCCTGCGCCGGCCGTCTGGTCGACCAGCTTGAGCTGCTCTTCCGTTGCGGCACGGCCCACGGTTGCGAATGTCGGATCGGTCAGCGTCTTGTTGCTCAGCCCCTGGATGTCGTTCGTGACACCGCTGAGGTTCACCGTGCCACTGGTCACGCCGCCCGCCGACACGGCCGTCGTCGTGGTCCCGTTGTTGACCGTCAACCCCGTGGTGTTGAGCACGCTCTGCCCCACCGTCACGCTGTTGTTGACCTTCACGTCGTCCGCGAGCTTCACGTCCAGGTTCGTACCCGTGCGCTTGATCGTGACATTGCCATCCGAGTTGCTGAAGTCGACCTTGCCGCCCGGCGCGACATTGCCGCCCGTGGCTTCGCCGTTGGCAGCCACATTCCAGCCGGCGCTGGCGGTTTGGTCCACGAGCTTGAGTTGCTCTTCGGTCGCTGCGCGGCCCACGGTCGCGAAGCTCGGATCGGTCAGCGTCTTGTTGCTCAGGCCCTGGATGTCGTTGGTGACGCCGCTGAGGTTCACCGTGCCGCTGGTCACGCCACCGGCCGAGACGGCCGTCGTGGTAGTTCCGTTGTTGACGGTCAGGCCCGTCGTGTTCACGACGCTCTGGCCCACGGTCACACTGTTGTTGACCTTCACGTCATCGGCCAGCTTCACGTCCAGGTTCGTACCCGTGCGCTTGATCGTGACATTGCCATCCGAGTTGCTGAAGTCGACCTTGCCGCCCGGCGCCACATTGCCGCCCGTGGCCTCGCCATTGGCCGCCACGTTCCAGCCCGCGCTGGCCGTCTGGTCGACCAGCTTGAGCTGCTCTTCGGTTGCCGCACGGCCCACGGTCGCGAACGTTGGATCGGTCAGCGTCTTGTTGCTGAGGCCTTGGATGTCGTTGGTGACGCCGCTGAGGTTCACCGTGCCGCTGGTCACACCTCCCGCCGAAACCGCCGTTGTCGAGGTTCCGTTGTTGACGGTCAGACCCGTGGTGTTCACGACGCTCTGGCCCACCGTCACGCTGTTGTTGACCTTCACATCGTCCGCGAGCTTCACATCCAGGTTCGTACCCGTGCGGGTGATCGTGATGTTGCCGTCCGAATTGCTGAAATCGACCTTGCCGCCGGGCGCAACGTTCGCGCCTGTGGCTTCCCCGTTGGCCGCCACGTTCCAGCCCGCATTGGCGGTTTGTTCGACGAGCTTCAATTGCTCTTCGGTCGCCGCGCGACCCACGGTCGCAAAGCTCGGGTCGGTCAGCGTCTTGTTGCTCAAACCTTGGACGTCGTTGGTGACGCCACTGAGGTTGATCGTTCCGCTGGTCACGCCACCAGCGGAAACCGCCGTCGTGGTGGTTCCGTTATTGACGGTCAGCCCCGTCGTGTTCACAACGCTTTGGCCGACCGTCACGCTGTTGTTGACCTTCACGTCGTCGGCCAGCTTCACATCGAGATTAGTGCCCGTACGGGTAATCGTGACGTTGCTATCGGAATTGCTGAAGTCGACCTTGCCGCCGGGTGCGACGTTCGCGCCTGTGGCTTCTCCGTTGGCCGCCACGTTCCAGCCCGCGTTGGCCGTCTGGTCGACCAGCTTGAGCTGCTCTTCCGTTGCCGCGCGGCCCAAAGTTGCGAACGTCGGATCGGTCAAGGTCTTGTTGCTCAAGCCCTGGATGTCATTCGTAACACCACTGAGGCTCACTGTGCCGCTGGTCACTCCGCTCGCCGAAACCGCCGTCGTGGTGGTTCCGTTGTTGACCGTCAAACCCGTCGTGTTCACGACGCTCTGCCCCACCGTCACGCTGTTGTTGACCTTCACATCGTCGGCCAGCTTCACGTCCAGGTTCGTACCCGTGCGGGTGATCGTGACGTTGCTATCCGAGTTGCTGAAATCGACCTTGCCACCAGGCGCAACGTTCGCACCCGTGGCTTCTCCGTTCGCCGCCACGTTCCAGCCCGCATTGGCGGTCTGGTCGACGATCTTGAGTTGCTCTTCGGTCGCCGCGCGGCCCACGGTCGCAAAGCTCGGGTCGGTCAGCGTCTTGTTGCTCAAGCCCTGGATGTCATTCGTGACCCCACTGAGGCTCACTGTGCCGCTGGTCACGCCACCGGCCGAGACGGCCGTCGTGGTCGTTCCGTTGTTGACCGTCAGCCCCGTCGTGTTCACGACACTTTGGCCCACCGTCACGCTGTTGTTGACCTTCACGTCGTCGGCCAGCTTCACATCGAGATTGGTACCCGTGCGAGTGATCGTGACGTTGCCGTCCGAATTGCTGAAGTCGACCTTGCCGCCAGGCGCAACGTTCGCACCCGTGGCTTCGCCGTTGGCCGCCACATTCCAGCCTGCATTGGCCGTCTGGTCGACGATCTTCAGTTGCTCTTCGGTCGCCGCACGACCGACAGTCGCGAACGTCGGATCGGTCAAGGTCTTGTTGCTCAGGCCCTGGATGTCGTTCGTGACACCGCTGAGCTTGACCGTGCCGCTGCTCACGCCGCCCGCCGACACCACCGTCGTGGTAGTCCCGTTGTTGACTGTCAGGCCCGTCGTGTTCACAACGCTCTGGCCCACGGTCACGCTGTTGTTCACCTTGACGTCGTCGGCCAGCTTGAAGTTCAGATCGGTGCCCGTGCGCTGGATCGTGACGTTGCCATCCGAGTTGCCGAAATTCACCTTGCCACCCGGCGCCACATTGCCGCCCGTGGCTTCGCCATTGGCGGCCACGTTCCAGCCCGCGTTGGCGGTCTGGTCGACGAGCTTGAGCTGTTCTTCGGTCGCCGCGCGGCCGACGGTCGCAAAGCTCGGATCGGTCAGGGTCTTGTTGCTGAGGCCTTGGACGTCGTTGGTGACCCCGCTGAGGCTCACCGTGCCACTGGTCACGCCACCGGCCGAGACGGCCGTCGTGGTGGTTCCGTTGTTGACCGTCAGTCCCGTCGTGTTCACGACGCTCTGCCCCACGGTCACGCTGTTGTTGACCTTCACATCGTCGGCCAGCTTCACGTCGAGGTTGGTGCCCGTGCGAGTGATCGTGACATTGCCATCCGAGTTGCTGAAGTCCACCTTGCCGCCCGGCGCCACGTTCGCACCCGTGACCTCGCCATTGGCCGCCACGTTCCAGCCTGCGTTCGCAGTCTGATCGACGAGCTTCAGCTGCTCTTCGGTCGCCGCACGCCCCACCGTCGCAAAGCTCGGATCGGTCAACGTCTTGTTGCTCAGCCCCTGGATGTCGTTGGTGACACCGCTGAGCTTGACCGTGCCGCTGGTCACGCCGCCCGCCGACACCGCCGTCGTGGTGGTCCCGTTGTTGACGGTCAGGCCCGCGTTGTCGACCCGGCTGTTCCCCGTGCTCAGGCTGCCCGCCGCCGTGAGGTTCACGTCCTTGTTGAGCGCGACATTCACCTGGCCGTCATTGGCAGCCCCCGTCTGCGTCACGGTCATGTTGCTGTCGCCATTGAACGTGACCTTGCCGTTCGGGCCGATGTTCGCCGTCGACGAACCCGCGCCGTTGGCCGTCACGTTCCAGCCCGCATTGGCGGTCTGATCGACCAGCTTAAGTTGCTCTTCAGTCGCCGCACGCCCCACGGTCGCAAAGCTCGGATCGGTCAGCGTCTTGTTGCTCAGGCCCTGGATGTCGTTGCTGACACCGCTGAGATTCACAGTGCCACTGGTCACGCCACCCGCCGACACGGCCGTCGTCGTGGTCCCGTTGTTGACCGTCAGCCCCGTGGTGTCGAGCACGCTCTGGCCCACCGTCACGCTGTTGTTGACCTTCACGTCATCGGCCAGCTTCACATCGAGATCGGTCCCGGTGCGGGTGATCGTGACGTTGCCATCCGAATTGCCGAAGTCCACCTTGCCGCCCGGCGCGACGTTGCCGCCCGTGGCCTCGCCGTTGGCCGCCACGTTCCAGCCCGCGTTCGCGACCTGGCTCACGGCCTTGAGCTGGCTCACGTTGACCGCGTCGCTGTCCGCGGCGCCCGCGGCCACGTTGGTGATCTGGCGCAACTGGCCATTGCCGCCCACGCTCACCGCCGCCAGCGTGCTGGTGGTGTCGGCGATCGCCGTGCCGCTCTTCGCGGCGGTGCCGGTGCTCGGGTCGTAGCCGACCACGCCCGCGGCCGTGTTCGCCAGCGAGTTGCTGCCCAGCGCCACGCTGTCGGCCAGGGCGGCGGACGCACGCACGCCGAGCGCGGTGCTGCCGTCCTGGAACGCGCGGCTGGCCGCGCCCACGGTCACGGCGCCGACGCCCTGCGCATCGGTGTTGGAACCCACGGACACCGATGCGAGGCCGGTGCCGGTCGCACCGGGGCCGACGGCCACGGCCGCGGTGCCCACGGTGGTCGCGTTGAAACCGATGGCCGCGCCGCCATTGGCGGCCTTGGCCTGGAAGCCGGCGGCCACGGCATTGGTGCCGGCGCTGCTGCCCGCGCCCAGCGAGGTCGCTTCCGAAGCCAGCGCGCTGGCATCGCCGCCGAGCGCCGTCGAGTTCGAGAAGCTCGCGGTCGCGCCGCTGCCGATCGCGGTGGCGCCATGGTTGACCGCCCCGCCGCTGGAGGTGAAGGCGCTGGCGCCGCGGCCGATGGCCACCGAGCCCCCCGAGGTGCCGTCCGCCACCGCCGAGGCACCGACGGCCACGCCATCGTTCGCCTTGGCCGCGGCGCCCACGCCCGCGGCCAGCGCGTTGGTTCCGGTCGCGCCCTTGTTGTCGTAGTTGTCGCCCGGCGTGCCGTTGTCGTTCACGCTGTAGTAGTGCGTCTGCGCGGCCTTGAGCTGGCTCACGTTCACGGCGTCGGTGTCCGCGCCGCCGGCGGCCACGTTGGTGAGGCGCCGCTCCGCGCCCGAGGCGCCGACGCTCACCACGTTGCTGCCGGTGGCCGTGCCGGCCACGGCGGCCCCATTGGGCGCATACGACGCCACGGTCGCCGCGCTCACCGTGCTGCCGTTGCCGATGCCCACCGCGCCATCCAGACCCGCGGCGATGACCACGTTGTTGCCTACCGCGAAGGCGTTGTTGGCCGCGATGTCGTTGTTGTTGCCCACCGCGTAGCTGCCCGATCCGCTGACGATGTTCGGGTCGCCGATGGCACCGCTGTTGTCGCCGCTGACGACGTTGCCGGTGCCGATGCTGATGCTGCTCGCGCCGAGGGCCTGCGCGCCGGTGCCGATGGCAATGGCATCCGTCCTGCCGCTCGCACCGGCGATGGCGCGCTTGCCCAGCGCGATCGAACGGTCCGAGTCGGTGATGGCATGGTTGCCGACGGCCACGGTGTCGTTCAGCACGGTGCGCGGCGGCGTGCCCGCCACCTTGTTGCCGTTGCGGTCGGTGAGCAGGCCCGTCTTGGTGTCGATGAAGTAGCCGGTGCCGGCCGAGGTACCGACCGCGACGTTGTTGTCGCCCTGGAGGGCGAAGCCGGCCGCGCTGCCGGCGACATGGTTATCGCTGCCTTGCAGGTTCATTCCCGCGAAGGTGCCGACGGCGACATTGCGGTCTCCCTGGGTCGACAGGCCGGCGGAGGTCCCGACGATGGTGTTGTAGTCCCCCGCCAGCTTGTAGCCGGACGTGGTGCCCAATGTCGCGTTGTAGTTTCCGGTCGCGCCAAGGCCCGCGCTGCTGCCGACGTAGGTGTTGGACGCGCCCTTGGAAGCCGCGCCGGCACTCGTACCGACATAGGTGGCATAGTCTCCGCCGGTCACGCCATTGCCGGCATTCCCGCCGATGGCCGTGGTCTGCTGGCCCAGCGCTTGCGAAGAATTGCCCACGGCCACGCCGCCGCCGCCCGAGGCCACGGACGAAACGCCGACGGCCACCGACTGGTCCGCCGTCGCCGCGGCATTCACGCCCGCCGCCAGGCTGTTGATGCCCGTGGCCCCGCTGTTGTCGTGGTTGCCCTGGGGCGTGCCGTTGTCGTTCACGCTGTAGTAGTGCGTCTGCGCCGCCTTGAGCTGGCTCACGTTCACCGCGTCGGTGTCGTCCGCGCCCGCCGCGAGGTTGGTGATGCGGCGCTCCTTGCCCGCGCTGCCCACCGACACCTCGCCCACCGGCGCGCTGCCGGCCACCGCGGCACCATCGGGCGCATAGGCGTTCTTCAGCGCCAGCGCGGCCGCATCCTGCGTCGCCTGCGATCCTGCGCCCAGCGCCACGCCGTCGGCCGCGCTGGCCTGGGCCTCGCGGCCCACGGCGACCGCGCCGTCCTTGCCGGCCACGGCGCTGCTGCCGATGCTCACCGTGTCGCTGGCCTCGACGTTGACGCCCGCCATGCGGCCCAGGGCCACGTTGTTGTCGCCCTGGGTGCCCAAGCCCGCGTAGAAGCCGGCGGACAGGTTCGCGTTGCCCTTGATGTCGGTGCCCGCATAGTGGCCCTGGGCCGCGTTGTACGAGCCCTCGGTGCGCGTGCCCGCGCCCTCGCCCACGCCGAGGTTGAAGTCGCCGGCCACGCCGTTGCCCGCATTGCCGCCCAATGCGACGTTGCTGGTGCCGGTCACGTTCTGTCCGGCCTTGGTGCCGAAGGCGGCGTTGTAGGCGCCGCTCGAGCCCCGGCCCGCGTTCGGGCCCACGCTGAGGCTCTCGTCGCCGTTGGCCTGCGCGCCCGGGCCCATGGCCACGGCCTCGAGGCCGCTGGCCTCGGTGCCCTTGCCCACCGCGATCGCGCGGTCCTTCGAGGCGTAGGCGAGGTTGCCGATCGAGACCGTGTCGTTCGCCTTCGTGGCCGCCGGCTGTCCCGCCAGCAGGTTGCCGCTGCGGTCGACATAGCCGCCGCGGTCCAGGTCGAGCATCGCCGCCGTGCCGGCGCCCCTGCCGATGGAGACGTTGTTGTCGCCATCGACCACGCCGCCCGCGCCCTGCCCCACGCCGACATTGCCGCTGCCCTTCACGAGGCTCACGGCCCCCGTGCCGAGCGCGGCGTTGTCGGTCCCCGTCACCACGCTGCCGGCCACCGTGCCGACGCCGACGTTGCGGTTGCCCTGCACGCCGTTGCCCGCGCTGCTGCCCAGGCCCAGGTTGTCGTTGCCGTCGATGCTGTCGCCCGCGTTGTTGCCGACCGCCACGTTGCGCGTGCCCTTGGCGCCGGTCCCGGAGTCGTTGCCCACGAAGGTGTTGCGGTCGCCCTGAACATCGACCCCGGCCGAGGTGCCGAGGCTGGTGTTGGCCTCTCCCGTGACGCCCGTGCCGGCGCCACTGCCGAAAGCCGCGTTCTCGCTGCCGGTCACCGACGCACCGGCCGAGGCGCCCACCGCGGTGTTGCTCGCGCCCGGCGTGCCCTGGCCCGCGCCCACGCCGACGGCCGTCGAGCCGGCACCGGCCGCCTGGGCGCCCGAGCCGACCGCGGTCGCATGGTCGCCCGCCGCCGCGGCATCGACGCCGGCCGCCAGGGCGTTCAGGCCGGTGGCGCCGTCGTTGCCGTGGTTGCCGCCCGTCACGCCGTTGTCGTTCACGCTGTAGTAGTGCGTGGTCGCCGCCTTGAGCTGGCTCACGTTCACCGCATCGGTGTCGACCGCGCCGGCCGCGACGTTGGTCACACGGCGCTCGGCGCCCGCGCTGCCCACCGAGACCTCGCCCACCGGCAGCGCGCCGGCCACCGAAGCCGCTCCCGGTGGCACGTAGGCTGCGTTGGCGTTGAGCGTCACCAGGTCCTTCGAGGTGGTGCTGTTGGCGCCCAGGGCCACGGTGTTCGCGTAGGCAGCCGTGGCGCCCGTGCCCACCGCCACGGTGTCGCTGGCACCGGCCTGCGCACCCTTGCCGAGCAGCACCACGCCGCTGGCGTTGTCCGCGACCTGGCCGCCGTCGGCCAGCACCACGCTGGAGCTCAGGCCGTTGAGCGTGGTGTCCACGCCGCCGACGAAGTTCTTCTCGCCGCCGGTCACGCTGAGGCCCTTGCCGATCACGCTGGTGGCCGAGGTCGCGCCGACCTTGTTGTTGGCGCCGATGACGCTGGTCAGCGAGGTGCCGTCCAGCGTGTTGACCGTGCCGAGGACGCTGGTGTTGTCGTTCTTGCCCGTCAGCGCGTTCTGGTTGCCGATCACGCTCACCAGCCGGTTGCCATCGCCCGTGATGCTGTTGTTCCGGCCGATCTGGCTCGTGCTCTGGTTGTCGTTGCCGCTGAGCTCGTTCTGGTAGCCGATCAGCTGGTTGTATTCATTGGTGTTGCCCGCGATCGCATTGAGCCCGCCCGAGACGATCGCACCGTAGTTGCCGCTGCCCGAGACGCTGTTCTGCTCGCCGTTGGCGAACAGGTAGCTGCCCGTGGCATCGGTCAGCGCGTTGTTGTTGCCCTGCGCGTGGCTCGAACTGGCGGCGATCGTGTTGTGGTTGCCGACCGCATAGGAATTGTTGCCGCTGATCGTGTTCGGATCGCCGATGGCGCCGCTGTGGTCGCCGTTGACGACGTTGCCCGTGCCGATGCTGATCGACTGCGTGCCGTTGGCCTGCGCGCCCGTGCCGATGGCCACGGCCGAGACGCCGGAAGCCTGGCTGCCGCTGCCGATCGCCACCGCGGCCTTCTCGCCCGCGACCGCCGAGGAGCCGATGGCCAGCGCGTCGTCGCCGGTGGCGCGCGAGAGGTAGCCGATGGCCGTGGTGCGGCTGGCGTTGGTGCCGGCCACGCCGTTGCGCTGCGAGGCGCGCACGAACGAGTCCTGCAGCTCGGCGGCCGTCACCACCACGTTGCCGCTGCTGGCCTGCACCACGTTGCCGGCGCCGTCGATGGTGTAGCTGCCGTCGTCGATGCCGGCCTGCGTCACGCCGCGCGAGGCGAGGAAGCCCATGAACTCGTTCTGCGCCGCCAGGCTCGCCGCCTGCACCACGGCCTGGGGAATCGGGCTGTTCGGATCCTGCGCGGCCAGCGCCAGGTTGGCGCCGGCGCCGGTGCCCAGCGCGATGTTGTTGCTGCCGGTGGACTGCAGCCCCGCGAGCGTGCCCTGGTGGATGTTCTGGTCGCCGGTCACGACCTGGCCCGCGCGCTGGCCGAGCGCGATGTTGCGGTTGCCGGTGGTCAGCCCGCCCGCGCCGAAGCCCATGCCGACGTTCTCGTCGCCGGTGACGATGGCGCCGGCCTGGTTGCCGACGTAGGCGTTGCGGGCACCGCTGCCCGCGACGCCGGCGCCGCTGCCCACGAAGGTGTTGAAGGCATTGCTGAAATCGTTGGGATCGGACTTGGCCGGCCGGCTCATGCCCGCGTACATGCCGACCGCGACCGTGTCGTAGCCGGCCTCGGCACGCGAACCCAGCGCCGTGCCGCGTCCCTCGGCCTTGGCCGAACCGCCGACGGCGACCGAGTTGCTCTCGGTGGCCGCGGCATAGGCGCCCAGCGCCACCGAGCTCCAGTTCTCGGTCGGGCTGTTGAGGTTGTTGCCGCCGCTCGCCAGCGCGCCGCGGCCGATGGCGATGTCGCCGAGCTTGCGTGCCTCGGTGCCGTTGCCCATGGCCACCGTGTCGCCCGCGCTCGCCTTGGCGTCGGGCCCGATCGCCACGCTGTTGGCGCCGGTCGCGCCCGAATTGGCGAGCGTCGAATTGCCGGCGGCGGTCGCGTTCACATGCAGGTAGGGCGTCTCGTCGACGCTCACCCAGCGCCCGCCCTTCCAGGTCACCAGGCCCTGCGTGAGGCCGTTGGCGGCCGTGCCGGGGGTGGTGTTGAACAGCACCATGCCGTCGGCCGGCACGCCGCCGGGCAGGCCCCAGACGGTCGCGTCGGTCAGCGCCACGCGCGGCATCATCACGCCGCGGGTCGAGGAGTTGATGTCGAGCACCGCGCCGGGCACCGGGTCGGGGTTGGCATGCCCGGTGCCGTCATGGATGCCGGCCTGCGCCCAGGCATCACCGGCGCCCAGCGCCGTCACCGCCGCCAGGCCCGCGGCCAACACAGCCGCGCGTACGCGACCGCCTCCCTTGCCGCGGGCCTTCACCGTTTCCGACGCCGCCACCCAGGCTCCGAGCGCTTCATTCCAGACCGACCGGTACGTCTTGTTCATTTCTTCGTGATCCTCAAAATCAGATGGGCCGCATGCGCACGACCTGGCCCATGGCTGGGGCCCGAAGGGCGGCGATGTGATGGGAGGGCAGCGCTTGTTCGCTGCACAGGCGGCGGATGATGTCGAGGGGCCCTGCCGGGCGAGACCGGCGCGCGAGGTTTGGTCAGATTTGCAGAAAGCTTCTGCCCGCATTTGTGAATTTCTTTACTACTTTCTTGCAATTGCAAACAATGGGACGTGGCGTCTCGCCTGCGTGAATTCGTCAGATTTCGCGTCGGGATTCACTGTCAGAATCGCCTCGCTACCTCTCGGACCATGCGCATTGCCATCCTCGAAGACGACCCCGACCAGCTGTCACACCTGGTCCGGACACTGGAGCAGTTGTTAACAATTGGCGACACCACGGTCAGTTGCACGGCCCTCTCCGACGGCCTCGCGCTGCAGCAGGTGCTGCGGCGCGAAAGCTTCGACCTGCTGGTGCTCGACTGGAACGTGCCGGGCCTGGCCGGCGTCGAGCTGCTGCGCTGGCTGCGCACCTGGCAGGCCGACCAGGTGCCCACGCTGATGCTGAGTTCGCGCGCCTCCGAGCAGGACGTGGTGGAGGCGCTGAGCCTCGGCGCCGACGACTACATCGTCAAACCGTTTCGCCCGCTCGAGCTGCGCGCGCGCGTGCAGCGCCTGATGGCGCGCCGCGCGCCGGTGGAAAGCTCGCCCGGCGAGCGCTTCGGCCGCTGGGAGTTCGAGCGCCTCACGCACAGCGTGCTGATCCATCCGGCACCGGGCGAGGCGGCGGCGCCCGAACGCCATGCGCTGTCGGACCGCGAGTTCAGCCTCGCCCTCACGCTGTTCCAGCACCTGGGCGGCATCGTGTCGCGCGCCCACCTGCTCGAGAGCGCCGGCTACAGCAGCGACGAGCTGCCCTCGCGCACGCTCGACAGCCACATCTACCGCCTGCGCAACAAGCTCGGCCTCGAGGCCGCGCGCGGCCTGAGCCTGCGCACGGTCTACGGCCGCGGCTACCGGCTCGAGGCCCTGCAGCAGGTGGAATCCTGATGGCGCCGTGGCGCGCCGCCACCCGGCTCGCGCGGCGCCTGGCCGGCGCGCTCGCGGTCTGCACCGGCCTGGGCGCGCCGCTGGCCATGGCCCAGTCGCCCCACGTGGTGCAGCCCGGCGAAACCCTCTGGGGCATCTCGAACCAGCACCTGCGTACGCCGCTGCGCTGGCCCGAGGTGCAGCAGCGCAACCAGGTCGGCGAGCCGCGGCTGCTGCAGCCGGGCAAGCTGCTGTATTTCGCCGACGGCCGCCTCGTGCCCGAGGGCGCCGCCGTGGTCGCGGCGGTGGAGGGCCGGGCCTCGCGCCAGCGCCCGGGCGGCCCCGAGCAGGTGCTCGCGCCCGGCACCCCGATCCTGCCGGGCGACGTGCTGGTCACCGGTCCCGATGCCTTCGTCACGCTGGGCCTGCCCGGCGGCAACCGCGTCGTGCTGCCGTCGCAGAGCGCGCTCGAGGTGCAGGCCATCGACACCCAGACGATCCAGCTGCGGCTGATCCGGGGCCGCGTCGAATCGCAGGTGCAGAAGCAGCAGCCGGGCCAGCAGTTCGAGATCCGCGCGCGCTCGATGGGCCTCGGCGTGCGCGGCACGCACTTTCGCGTGCGCGACGAGAACGGCACGCTGGCCAGCGAGGTGATCGAGGGCGAGGTGGTGGTGCGCCAGGACCGCGGCGGCGCCGAACCGCCGCTGGTGCTGCGCGCCGGCAGCGGCGCGGTGCTGCTCGACGGCGCCGGCGCGCAGGCGCGCACGCTGCTGCCGGCACCGCAGCTGCTCGCCTCGAACGCGCCGCGCGCCGATCGCGCGCTGCAGTTCGAGCCGGTGGCCGGTGCCCAGAGCTATCGCCTCCAGCTCGCGCGCGACGAGCGCTTCCTGCTGCCGGTGCACGAGCAGCGCGGCGAGGCCCCGGCCTTCACGGCGCCGGCCGACCTCGAGGCCGGCTTCTACCAACTGCGCCTCACCGCCTTCGATGCGAACCAGCTCGAAGGCCTGCCGGGCGACAGCACCGTCTACCTGCCCGCGGCCGCCGGCGCCGACACGGGCCGCGGCAGCGCGACCCTGCTGTCCGATGGCCGCGTCGAGATCCGCTGGCCGGGCGCCGCGGGCCAGCGCTATGCCTTCGAACTCTCGCGCGGCCCCGACTTCTCGGTGCTGCTGATCGACGAGCCCGCGGCCCATGTCGCCGGCATGGTGGTCGGGCCCTTCGTGCTGGGCGGGCGCTACCACTGGCGCGCGCGCCCCGTGGGCGAGGGCGAGGCTGGCGCCGCCGGCTTCGGCGGCAGCTTCGAGATCCCGGCGCGCTGAAGCCGTCATGCCCTCGACCCGGCTCGTCGTCGAACGGCTGCTGATGGCGCTGCTGCTGCCGCTGGCCATGCTGGTGCTGGCCCAGCGGCCCGGCCTGCTGCAGATGGATGCGTTCATCCACGACCGGCTGCTGATCCTCGCCTCGCACACCGCGGCGCCCGAGATCCTGATCATCGCGATCGACGAACGCAGCCTCGGCGAACTCGGGCGCTGGCCCTGGAGCCGCGAGATCCATGCGCGCCTGCTCGAGCGGCTGGCGCCGGCCGCGCCGCGCGCCGTGCTGCTCGACATGTTCCTGACCGAGCCCAGCACCGATCCGCGCGAGGATGCGCGGCTGGCCGAGGCGATGGGCCTGCTGCCGGTCTACCTGCCGCTGCTGCATGCCGGGGCGCATGCGGGGCCGGACGCGCTCGACGAAGGCACGCACCCGGGCTTCCTGGCGCCGCTGCCGCGTTTCGCCGAACGCGCGCGCGGCCTCGGCCACGCCGGCCTCGCGCCCGATCCAGACGGCGTGGCGCGCACGCTCTACCTGCGCGAAGGCTACGCGGGCCACCTGCAGCCCTACGTGGGCGCACTGATCGCCGGGCGGGTGCCGCCGCCGCCGTCGCCGGAGGCCGGTCGGCCCGGCGACTGGCTGCGCCAGGACCCGCTGCGCCTGGTCTTCGCGGGCCCGCGCGGCAGCTACCGCACGGTGCCCTACGTCAGCGTGCTGCGCGGCGAGGTGCCCGCCGAGCTGCTGCGCGACAAGCTGCTGCTCGTGGGCGCCACCGCGCCCGGCCTCGGCGACCAGACCCTGACGCCGAACGCCGGCATGCGCGGCGTGCTGCCCGGCATCGAGGTCAATGCCAACGCCATCGACGACCTGATGAACGCGCGCAACGTCGCGCTGCTGCCGCCGGCCGGCTACGCGGCCTGGACCGTCGTGCCGCTGTGGATCGCGCTGTGGCTGCTGGTGCGCCTGCAGCGCCATGCGCTGCCGATCGCCTTCGGCCTCGCCGTCGCCTGCCTGCTGGCCAGCGGCATCGCCATGCTGGGCTGGCACTGGTGGCTGCCGCCCGCGGCGCCGATCGCCGGGCTGTTCCTGCTTTACCTGCTGTGGAGCTGGCGCCGGCTCGAGTCGCAGCTGGCCTACCTGCGCCAGCGCGCACGGGTGCTGCATGCCATCCCGAGCGGCGCGTTCGAGGTCATGCCCACGCCGCCCGCGCTCTCGGGCGATCCGGTGGTGCATCCCAAGCAGGCGCTCGACCGCGCCATCGCGCGCGTGCAGCGCATGCAGAAGCTGATGGACGAGGCGATGCATGCGATGCCCGTCGCCATGCTGATCTGCGACGACCAGGGCCGTATCGCCTCGGGCAACGCGGCCGCTTCCCGCCTGCTCGGCGGCGGCGAGCTCGCGCAGCGCGACAGCGATCCCGATGCGCTGCGCGGCCTGTCGCTGCCGCAACTGATCGCGCCGATGGCGACGGCCGCGAAGGCCGATGCCCCGGGCTCGGCGCGGCTGCACTGGACGATCCGGCTGCGCGACGAATACACCACCGCCGACGCGCGCGTGTTCCGCCTCGAGGCCGCCGCCTTCGGCGCGGACGCGCCCGACGACCGCGGCTGGGTCGTCATGCTGCCCGAGCTCACGACCGAGCGCGAGGCGCAACGGCAGCGCGACGAATGGCGGCGCTTTCTCTCGCACGACCTGCGCAGCCCGCAGGTCACCATCCTGAGCCTGCTGTCCATGCACGAGGGCGACCCGGACGCGGCCAGCACCGCCGACATGCGCAAGGCCATCCGGCGCGAGGCCAAGCGCACCCTCGACCTGGCCGAGGGCTTCATGGATTTCGCGCAGGCCGAGTCGGACGACTACCGCTTCGCCGACACCCACGTGGGCGCCGTGCTGCTCGATGCCCGGGACCAGGCCTGGCACTACGCGCAGGCCAACGGCGTGCGCATCGATGCGCGTCTCGACGACGCCGACGAGACCCTCGTGCGCGCCGACGGCTCGCTGCTCACGCGCGCCATCGTCAACCTGCTGAACAACGCCATCCGCCACAGCGCGCCGGGCGCGCGCATCGAGCTGCGCATGGACCTCGAATCCGCCACCCCCGACGCCGCACCGGACCGCGTGCGCATCACCATCGCCGACCAGGGCTCGGGCATGACGCCCGCGCAGCTGCACGCCCTGCTCCATGCGCCGCGCGGGCAGCGCGCCCAGTTCGCACCCGAGCCCGTGGCCACGCCGCGCGCCGATCCCGATTCCTCCACCGCTGCCGCGCCGCGGCGCATGGGGCTGGGCTTCGCGGTGGTGCGGGCCGTGGTCCAAAAGCATGGCGGGCAGCTCGGGGGCGAGAGCACGCCGGGCGCGGGTACGCGGTTCTGGCTGCTGTTGCCGCTGCGGCGGGAGCTGCGCTGAGCCGATGCCGCAGCGACCCGCGAGCGTCCAGTTCGCAGATGCGCGCGGCTGTCTTGGCCTCAATGCCCCAGCTCGGCCGCTTCCAGCACCGTGGTCATGAAGCGATAGCCGTGATTGGCCTGGTAGCGGGCATCCCGCTCGCAACGCGCCATGAACTCCGAATGCCCGGCGCGCGACTGTCCGACCAGGCACCCGGCGCTCGTGTTCCCGACGTTGTTGTCCGGCGCGTCGTAGCCCGAATGCTGATTGATCGACGAGGCGATGGACACGCGCTCGCCCTCGTCGCGCCTGAAGTTCTTGTCGAGATCGCGATAGATGACGATGGGCGCGGTTTGCACGAGTGCCGGTTGCGTTCCCTTGTGAAAGCCCACGCTCCATGCCTTGAACTGCCCCAGGGCGATTCGTGCGACCCCGGGGGTGCCGTCCAGCGGCTTCATCGTGTAGACCAGTCCGGGCTCGGTGGAGGCCTCCCAGCAGCCGACCCATTCGGCCTTGCCGCCCGGCGCGATGCGCAGCAAGGTCCGCAGATCGTTGAACCGGTTCGGTTCGTTCGCGTTGGGTGTGCCATCGCGCTTCATGCCTTCGACGTAGACGATGTTGACGGCGTCCGGGTGCCGGCACAGCCAGTAGCCCTTCTTGAGCATCGCGGCCGCCGTGCGGCCCGCAGGCGAGTGGTCGAGCACGATCGGATACAGGGCTCTTGCCTCGCTGGACAGCAGCATCTCGGCCAATCCGGCATCGACGATCTCGGCCGGGGCGGCATTCATCGCCTTGCCGAATTCTCGCAATGCCCAGAGCGACACGGGTCCGAAAACACCGTCCGCGGGCGGATCGAGCAGTCCGATCTCGGCGAGTGCCGTCTGGATTTCCCTCGCGAGCCCCTTCTGGGTCCCCAATTCTTCAAGCGAAACGGCGCGGCCACCCGACGCAATACCCTGCAGCAGCGGCATGGTTCCATTCGCCCCTCCGTTGCCGGGAGGTGAAACGGATGCGGGCACGTTGCGCGGCAACAGCTTGGCCGCTGCACCGGGTGCCATGCTCAGAAGCTCGTCGAGCTGGATCTCCGTCAGTTGACCGGTCTCGCCGTAGCCCTTGGCGCGTTGCCACTCCAGGATCGCCTGGCGGGTGGCTGCATCGAACTGCCCGCTGAGCTGTGCGCCGAGAAGCCCCAGCGCCATCTGCACCCGCCGCACCTCGCTGACCACGAGCTGCTGCTCGTGGGGACTCGGCCCCTTGATCACCGGTCCCTGGTCCGCTTCGGTTGGCGCCTCCGGCTTCGGGCCGGGCTTTGCGCCACCATCGTCTGCGTGGGTGCCTGCGTCTGCCGCTCCACCATCCCCGCCACCTTCGTCCGGCGGCTCCGAAGGCAGGGCCATGGTGGAGCCGCCCGGTGGCGTTCGCACGGTCCCCGCGTCCTCCACCTCGGACGGCTTGGCGCCGGAAGCGCGCAGCTTGCCGATCTTGCTCAGGAGGTCGAACCAGAATGGAGCGCCCAGGCTGGCGGCCACCGCCGTGATGAGCCAGCCGATCGCGATGAGCAAGGCATTTCCCACCCGCTCTGCATCCCAGCAGTCCGAGCTCTGCACGCATCGGGACTTGAACACCTGGGGTGCGATGAACGGCTCCCAACCGATGGGCAAGCCGATGGATTTCAGCGAGTTCATGGCATCCAGGCGCTCGCAGAAACTCTCGACTTCCCTGTCGCTCCCGGGCAGGACCGTGTCCTGCCTGCACCCGGCATCCACGACCGAGCCCAGCAGTCGAGACTGCGCCCTCTTCTCGGCATCCATCGCCTTGCGCAGCGTCGTCACGAGCGACTGAAAGCCCGCCGTCGAAACGCTTTCCAGTGCCTTCATGCGCGCATCGACGTTGGCATCGGCCTCGAGCTGCCGACGTATGCCGCGGAACGACCCACTCTCGGGAACACGCGTGGCATCGAGCGCCGAGCGCAGGGCCAGCAGTTGTTGGTAGCCGTCGTAGGCCTCTCGCCACACCGGCGTGGAAGCCGACGCACCTGGCTTGTCCAACACCTGCTCGAAGGCCAGCTTCAATGCCTGCAGGCTGCGCTCGGTTTCCTCGACCGAACTGCGGTGCCTCTTCTTTTCCTCGGCCTGCGCCGGAACAATCGCCGAGCGGGCCGCTCTCAGCGCGGCGGCATCGATGTCCGCGCCGTTCGAGGCGTTGGCTGCCGCGAATTCTTCGCCCGCGGTCTTTCCCGCCGCGGCAAGCGCCTGTCGCATCGGTGCGTCTTGCCAGAGTCGAGGCGCGATCGCTATCGGGTTGATGTTGGCGGCCGCGGCAACGACGAAGCCGAAGATCAGCAGGGTGACCTGGTTTTTTCGCTTGAACCACCCGATCGAGCGCTCGGTGACGGCGTCGTACCAGGCGCAAAGCCGTGCTTCGAAGCCGGGCCAATCGTTCTCCACGCCATGGATCAGGCTGCGCATCGCGCGAAGCAGCTTGGGGTTCGGAACGAAAGCCCTTCGAACCCCGGAGCCGTCCGCAGCGAACTCTGCCTGCGCATCGCCCCGATTCGCGGGCGTGTCCAGAAACTCGCGCACCCCATCGAGAAACTTCGCGGGCGTTGCGGGGCGCACGCCCTGAAGACAGGTCTCCACGAGCGAAGCGATCAGCGAGGTCACGACGATGTCGGCCCCCATGTACGACGGCGTTCCACCTTCTTGCTTCTTGCTCAACGAAGTGAGCAGCGGATGCGCCATCAGCGCGCTCGCGAGCACCTTGTTGTCGCCCAGGAAGGAAGTCAGGGCCTGCTGCAGCACCTTGCCGCGGGATCCCCAGGCCGACGCCCAGAGTTCGCGCAAGGCTGTCACGAGCAGGCTGGTCAACGCAAAGATCAGCGCCAAGCCGAGCGCCACCTCAATCATTCGCATGTCCATTTGGCTGCCTCACTTGACGTCGTTGTAGAAGACGTGTTTTCCGATGTGCGCGCAGATGGCGTGGCCTTCCGTCCACCATGGCGGCGGCACCAGGCTGCTCGCGTGGTAGTGGGTTCCCCCGTTCGTGGGGTCCTGTGCGCTGACTCCCGCACGGGCATCGGCGAGCATCTGGGTGGCGATCGTCAACGCCGACCTGAACCAGGGATCGTTCGCGCCGACCGCCTGCAGCAGCGGAAGATTGGGATCCCCCGGGTTCCAGCAACTGAAAGCCGAGGGATAGCGACACACCCTGGCGACGTCGGAGCCCCAGTAGCTTCTGCGTTGCACCCGGTTGCGCACGACGAAGGCGATGGCGCGCATGCCCGGTTCCTTCTCGCCACGCGCCTCGCCCCAGATGGTGCGAGCGAGGATCTCGGCGTGGGCATCGTCGAACGGCGATGGCTTCGACGCGACGACCGGCGGGACCGGCTGGACCGGCGCACGCTCGACGGCGCTCGCGAGGGGCCGCCGGCCGCGGACCGGCGCAAGAGCGCTCGACAACTCGTCCCTCACGACCAGGTCCGCGTTGAAATAGCGCAGGATCGTGTCGATCGGGATGAAGAAGGGCTGCGCGGGATCGCCGAGCCGGATCCCTCCGTGGATGCCGACCAGTTGGTCCTGATCGTTCCAGACCGCTCCTCCGCTGTCGCCTCCCTGCGTCCCGCCCGGTGCGTACCAGGCCTGCACTGGCGACAGCGTGTATGCCGGACCGCCCGCCTCGACGCGCACCGACACCGCAACACTGTTCTGCGCACTGCCGTCGACCGGCCCCCGATCGCTCGTCAGCAGTCGCAGCGCATCACCGCTGCGCGCGATCGCGGCACCGACGGGCCAGAGCGCGGATTGCATCGCGAGGTCCCGCAGGTCTTCCTGCGCCACGAGCACTATCGCCGCGTCCACCGCTCCGGTCGTCGCGTCGGGAGGGAAAGTCGGCGCCCAATCGACCAATCCTCCCGCGAATTGCAATTGCCCGGAAGAATCCGCGAAGGCGATGACGTCTCCGGCCGTGGTGCCGGGATCGGCCCCGACGGCGTGTCCAGCCGTCAGCGCGTAGAGCCGGTGCGGAAGCCGCCGGTCGCGCAGGATGGCGCCGAGAGTGCCTCCTTCGCCCGGGCGGCCGCGTGCCGAATTCTCAACCGTTGGCCACATGCGCGCCCCCTTTCTTGCTGGAGCCTGGCTTGAGGAGGGCATCGCCCGCGCCCGCCAGCCTGCACGGGTGCGCAGCGGTGAAAACTTTCATTGAGGGCTTCTTGCTGCCTCTCATGACTTCACCGCCGGAACTCGAGCGGATTGCAACGGCGCGACGATCTTGACGTTGACCGTTCTCGACGGACCCGCAGGATCCGTGAAAAGGATCTGGTCGCCTTGGGGCGCCGCGCCTTCCGCCGGTGCCGTGTAGATGAACGACCTCTTTCCGCTCTCATCGCCCGGCTTGATCGTTCCGGGCTTTCCCCCTCCGCGGCTCGTTGCGAACCAGGCCAGGCCCTCGCCTGCGCCCATCACGTAGAAGGTCTGCTGGGAACCGGCCGGCACTTCGATCTCCTCCAGATCCGGCACGAGGGTCAGTGTGCGCCCCGGCACCTGCAGCTTGCAGGTCGCCTTGGGCTTGTCGACCTCCAGAAGGATCGGACCGACCAGTTTGCTCAGATCCATCGTCGCGGCGGCCAGGTACTCCGTGGCTTTTGCGATCTCCCGTTCGAGATTGCGTGCCTTCGCATCGAACGGCCGCGCCCTGGACTTACCGCCGATCGACCCGCTTTGGGCGACGCTCGGCACGGGCTTCAACGCATCCTGGCCGCCTATCGCAAGGGCGGTGGTCTTTATCTTCTCGCTCGCGGCCAGGAAGGATGCAATGTCCGGCACGGTCTTCGAGACCTCCCTGCCCACATTGAATTGGATCTCTCTCGATCGGAAGCGCAGGTCGCTGGCCGCGCCAGCGATCCTGGTGCGCAGCGCCTTCACCCTGGCATCCAGAGCCAGGGCATCCGCGACCGCCACGTCGGCACGACCAACCGTTCGCTGCAAGACCGGATCGGCCGTCAATACCGTCGTCGTCTTCTTGCCGGGCACGGCGCACTCCTGATCCCTCGTCGCCTTTGCCGCCAGGCACGACGTGGTGAGCCGGCTCCTTTCCTCGGTCGTCATCGCCGTCAGGCTCTCGGGTTTGAGGTTGCAGTTCGGCGCGGGCTCCGCCTTGCAGCTCTGCGGCTGTGCCCTCGCCGGTGCCGCGGCGAGCGCCGTGTCCCGGATGGCACCGGCATGGACGCGCAGCAACTCCTGCAGTTCTGCGAGACGCGCGTTCATCGATTGCTGCGACGCGTCCCAAGTGCCCGACGTCGACGCCGCGACATTGAACGGCTCGCTCGCGGCGATGACGCAATTCAATGCACTGGCGCCAGCCATGTAGATTTCCTCGCGCTGCTTCGACACGAGCGTGCTGCCGTAGGCCACACCCGCCGATCCCCCGACCGCAACCTTGGCGAGCGCGGAGCCCGAGGGGTTCGTGACGCCCTTGATCACCGCGACCGCGCTCGAAAGGATCAAGGCGGCTCCCACGCGGGGGTTGAAGCTCGACAGTTCCTGAACAGCGGCGATATAGCGCCGGATCGCCTGTTCCGCGTCTTTCCTTGCGTCTGCGTACGACAAGGTTTCGGAATTCCGCGAAGCGTCGAGAAGCAGATCGTCGGAATAGATCTGGGGAGAAAGGGTGGCACAGCCTGCCAATAGCACGGCGCAAGCCAATGCGACGATCCGAAGTCGCCTCGATCTGCGAAATCCCAACGGAAAGCCGTGGCCGCTCGGACCAGGTCGCGCTTGGCATTGCATTCTTCCGCTCCTCGAATTTTGAGTAGCTTTTAGCAGTACCTAATTGCGCGGGCATCCCCTGTTTGAGGGATGCGCCCTCACCTTTGGAGGAAGGCGATCCATGACTTTCCCGAGGGCTTCGTTGCCGCCGATCCATTCATCGTCAACGTATTTCGAAATTTCGTCCCATTGCAATAACTCGATTCGCGCAACATGACATTCCCATGTCATACCTGATCCAGATGATGGACAGCCAATTGGCATTGCTGCACCATCGCCGTCCCGAGCGATCCACCGACCTGCACGCAACACCGGATCATCGATCGACCGGACTTTTCATCAACCACGCGAAGGGGGAAGAGATGGCAACCGGAAAAGATTTGCTGAAGCTGGCCGAAAAGCGCATCGGGGATAAATACGAGAATGTGCTCGTTCCGAAGGACAATTCCAAATGGACTGGCCCTTGGGACTGCGCCGAGTTCGCGTCGTGGGTCGTCTTCCAGATCACGGGAGAGCTCTACGGCTGTACCGACAACCGAGGGAATCCCGCCACCACGGAAGCCTATTCAGGCTCGTGGGTCCGGGACGCCGAAAACGGAACGCTCACCCCAGTCACGAAGGCCGTGGCAAACAGCACGCCCGGCGTCATACTGGTTCGCAGACCTCCCATGCCGAAACAGATGGGACACGTGGCGATTTCAGATGGAAATGGTGGAACTGTCGAGGCGGCCGGAAAAGGGCTGGGCGTCAAACGGGGCAAGGTCGAAGGACGCATCTGGCACTTCTACGCACAGATTCCCGGAGTCCAGTACAGCGCCAACAACGTGAACGTCACGCCGAAGCCGCTACCGTTCATCCTCACCCTGCAATCGCCCAACATGTCGGGGCCGCTGGTCAAGGCCGTACAACGCGCACTGAAGCAGGCCGGCTTCTATCCCGGAGCGATCGATGGCGAATATGGCCCGCACACCGTTGCCGCTGTTCATGCATTCCAGAAACAGAACCGCTTGGTCGCCGATGGAGACACGGGCCCGCTCACAGCGCGAAAACTCGGCGTTGCCTGGCCTGCGTGACCGCCTATTGCGTCAGCACAGGCTTCGCGACGATTGGATCGTCGGGCGCGATCCATACCTCGATGTTTCCGGGTGTCGGTTGGAGCCGCGCGGACAGACGTTCGACCTTCCAGTTGGGAGGCTTCTCATTGCCTGACGCGTTCTGGGCGATCGCATCGGCACAGGCACGGCTGTCCTCGTCGTGATATCGCACGATGGTCGAGCCGACCGGTTTCGGATCGGGCCTGCCGGCGCGCCTTGCCGCATCGTTGACGTTCTCGATCGGAGGAACGCTCGCCCCCAGGGCTTGCCATACGGGTCGGAACTGCCTCACGGCATCGCGCTGCGCAGGCCCGTAGATCTGCACGTACACCGTCTTGCGGCGGCAGATGTTGCTGTCTATCGCGGGCAGGTTGCTCGGCCGATTCGCAGCCGAAGCGGCGGAGGATGCAGGCTGTGCGGAAGCACTCGCCGGTTGAGACGCGGAAGGAAGTGGTGGCTGGGTCGGCTGCACCTCCGAGACGGACTCCGTGGAAAGTTTCGGTGTGTCTGTCGGCGGCGGGCTGCTCACAGGCGAGGATTGCCAATTGCACGGCTTTTGCGTGTCCGGTCGATCTCCTGCCTGGCGAAGCTTCAGCTTCGCTCTTTCTCTCTCATGGAGCTTTTCATCCTCCGCGAGCTTGGCCAGCTGCGGATCGCAGGGGTGCATGGTTCCCACGGCCGCATCCATCGTGTAGTCGTAGCCCCAGTACCTGACCTGCGCCGCTGGAAGCAACTTGTCGTCGTATCGCAGGCAGCCCGGGAGATTGCTCCGTACCGTGGGATTGTCGGCCTCGAGCAGTGCGATGCATGCCGGCGTCTTGGGAGTGACCAGGAGCTGGCAGGCGGAGACCGCCGTCGTCACGATGTGATTGCCGAGTTCGGACCGCTTGAGCCATCCGGCCTCGTCCCCAGGGCACAGGCTGTCGGAGGTTCGAACGACCGCCGCCGCCAGTGCCGAATACGGATCCGAAGCACCACGCTCCAGATTGCCCGTGCGGATATCGGAGGCCTCCGATCGGGCCTGGTTCACCTCCGCCAGCAGCGTTTGATCGACGGGAAGAGGAGGCAGCCTGGACCACAGTTCCGTCAGCTCCTTCATGGCCTCGCGCCGCGACTTGACCTGATTCGCTTCGGCCACGCGGGCGCTGTCGAGCGCTTGCCACAGCGAGATGCCCACCGTGGCAGCGGCGCCCAGGCCCAGGGTTGCACCCACCGCCGCAACGTTGATGCGGGTGGGTAGACGCCGCGTCTTCTCCTTGTCCTCGGCGCCCGATTTCGAGTCCGCGCTTTCCTTGGGCTTTTCGGGCGTCGCCGCCGAATCCTTGCCCTTGACGGGGAAGATATCCTCTTCGAAGTAGAGGCCCGGATCCGCGATCAGCGACTTCAGAAATTTCGGCTCGAGCTTCTCCGCGAGAAAGTTTCCCAGCTGGAAATAGCTTTCCCACTGGGCCTCCGAGAAGAACTGATCGCCGGTGCTCTGCTGGGGAAAGTCGGGGCACTGCGCCTTGTAGTTGATGAGGTCCATGCCCAGGCCTTGGCACATGTTGGGCTTGATCAGTATCAGCAACCCCTGGGATCGGTCTTCCGAATACTCGACCTTGGCGATCGCCAGGCAGGCCGTGCTGTCCGGCGACACCAGATCGTTGAGCGAGCCGAAATACGTCATTTGCGACGGCCATCCCGCAGGAGCTTGCTGCTGCGCTTCGACGGCGTTCGTGGCACTCGAGAAGACGGGTCTCTGGAACTTGATGTCGGCGCCGAGGTCGATGCGCGCCCGACGCACGAGGTTCTCCAGATCATGGAACTGGTACTCGGGGTCGGCACCGCAGTCGACGAGCACAATGACCTTGGCCCTCTCCGCCAGCAGCGCGTAGGCCCCCGTGTTCTCGAAATGGCCGCCGTCCGACAGGAACCAGTCCTTGCCGCGAGCCCCGTCGAAGATGCCGAAGGTCTCGCGCAGCAGGCCTCGCGTCTTTCCGAGGGCGAGGAATCCCGCGGCTCTGCCGTTTCGTGCCGCCTCGGTGAGCCAGAAGCCGAGCCGGATGCCGGCAAAGGTCAGAAGCGCCGAAAGACCTCGGCTGGTCCGATATCCGAGCCCCGGGGAGACTGCCGCACCCGACACCGCCATCCAGGTTCCGAGTCCTCTTTCGCGAAGACCGCTGCTCACGGTCCAGCCTTCCTGGCTGACCTGCGAGCGTCCGCCTGAAGCGATGGTCAGCGACAGGCCCTTTCGGTCCTGATTGAAGAGTGCGCCCTTGGGATCGGCAGTCTGGTTGATACAGACGTTGATCAGGTGGATCGGACCACCGAAACGCTGCGGTTTGTAGTGCTTGAGAAACCTGTCGTCGTCTCCGTGAACTTCACCGACGTTCGAACCCACGGGCGCGGTATGCGCCCATCGCTCCATCGACTCGAGGGCGCCATCGAGCGGCGGCCTGTCGAAGCGCGCGCCGTTGGCCGCTCCGAGGTAGCTCCTGACGAGCCGCGCGCGATAGAAGGCATGCAGCGAGGATAGATTCAGGAATTCGAGGTTCGACCCCGACAAGAGCATGTACGCGCCCAGGATCACGGAAGCGAGAAGGATCGGCGCCAGCGCATTGCTGAACGTGAGCTCCCTGTCCGTAAAAACGGTGCTGGCGATCGTCTTGTGGATCACCGCGATCCACCACACCAGGAGCGCGAATGCCAGCAGGATGCCGGCGAAGCGCGCCACCGTGCCGGCGAACGCGGAGATTCGGGGAGCCCGCGTGCCGGAGGCGGCGATCGCGGGCAGGATGCCGCGCAGCAGCACTGCCGCTAAGCCCAGCGCAAGCCCCAGGTCCAGGGTCAGCGAGGCCTCGAAAGCGACCCGCCAGGCCAGCCGATCGACGATTCCCGCCGCGAGCACCGCTGCAGTCAGCATGCCCCAGGTGGCGAGGCTCGTGGTCATCGCATTCCTCGCCCGGTCGATCGACCCCTCCCGCAACCCGATGCTTCGCGCCAATGGCACGGCCCAAAGACCGACGAGCCAGATCGCCAGGATGACGGCGGCGATGGCGTCGCGAAAGGATTGGGCGATGGCGGCGCTGCGTGGGAACCAGTAAAGGTACATGAAGCTCGCGACGCCAAGGGCCGACGCGGCGACGCCCCACCACCAGGCGAGCGCGGCCCCATCCGATCGAGTGGCCCAGGGCAGTTGCCAATAGGCCAAGGCGTAGCGCGCCGCGATCGCCGCTGGAATGGGCGCGAGCAACCAGGCTGTGGGCAACCACGGCTCGAGGCCGCGAAGATGATCGAACACGGATGAGGATGCATACCCCATGCGGTCCAGCACCGCCCACACGCCGAGATCGAAGCCGGTGATCAAGAGGCCGATCAGCAGGCCGACGAGCGCGAGCTCTACGTGAATGCCGAGGAGATTGCGCATGTACAGCGCCAGCGCGAACAGACGGTCGGCGCCACCGCCGGGCGCGAGGTATCGGCCATTGGAGCGCAACCACCATCCGAACCTGCGCGTCTCGGCGCCGGCCATCGAATCCTCGACCTTCACGACGTCGTCCGGCGCCGTCGCCCGGTCGAAGAGCCTGCCGAGCATCCCGCCCACGTAGCCGCCGCCCGACACCGTCGAGAGCAGGTCGAAGCGCAGAAGCAACTTGTGCTGCGCCAGCGCACGCAATACACCGAAGCAGAAAGTCGCGCTGCGGATTCCTCCCCCGGACAAGGCCAGTCCCCAGATCTCGCCACTGCCTTGCGGGGCACTCTCCCTGCCCGCCGCATTCGCGCCTCGTGCCCGCGCCAGTTGCCTGCGTCGACGCTCCACCAGCCGGTCCAGGCGTTCGACGGACTTTTCCTTCTCCATGTTCACCTCCGCCTCGATGAGGATGATCGGATCCAGGCGCGGAGAAAGCGGCCGCGCACCAAGGCTGCGGACCTACCCGGGCATGCCGTAGCGGCTGAACCTCTGCAGGATGAACGAAGAGAACGGTTGGCCGAGCTTTTCCGCACCGGAGGTGCTGAGGTGGATCTCATTGACCCAGTCTCCGCTCGGGCCCGTGGCGTCCGGGTCCGCCTGATCGAGGGGCATCGCGGCGGAGTCGAACACATGCACGTTCGGGAGCTGGTATCCGCTCCTGGCATCCGTATCGAGACCGAGCAGGAACAGCCGCAGTTTTCCGAACACGATGTCGGTCACGCCCTGGTGCAGATCCTTCGGCACGCCATTCCTGACCAAGGCGGGATGGAGCCAGCCCTTGGACTTTCCGGGCACACCTGCCGGGCGCGCGACGGGCACCGAGTAGGTATGCAGGAAGACAGGGCGCCCCTTGCTCTGGCCCGCATCCCGCCACTCGACCAGGCTCGCGAACCACCACAGCAGATAACCCGCCAGCGCGTTCATGCCGGCCTCGCTGACATAGGCATGGGGATCCGATGCGTCGATCGCCTCCGCCTTGGTGAGAAGAATCCGCTCCCGAGCCGGACGAAGCTGGCCCGTGGAGTCGTTCGGCGTGACGTTGATCGCATCGATGAGGTCGTTGCCCGACGCGGACACCAGGATCGCGAGCCACCAGCGTTGCTGCAGAAGCATCTTGAACTGCGGGTTGCGCTTGAACATCTTCCCTGCGATGTCGCCGGGGGCTGCGCAATTGATCGCCGCGGCCGCCTTGGGGAAATGAAGACAAGGCAGCAGGTTCCGGTTGTTCAGCACCTGATCGGTGATCGAGAACCAGGAGTCTCCCTCCGCGAGGAATTGCCAGTTGTATGGGTCGAGCGGGAATGGCTGGTTCGGGTCGAGGTAGTGGCCTACCGGAACAGGCAGAAGGTACGGCATTCGCTCGACTCCTCGCTCATTGGAATGCGTGCAGCATATTTCATCGAACCCGGATCCGAAATAGGGATGTGCTCCGGCTTTCGGTGGTTTCGGCATGAATGCGAGATGTCGATCAAGCCCGCGACACGCGCATGCGACTCAATGGCCTCCGCCATGAGGGAGTTGATTTTTTTCGCACCTCCGCGATTCGGCGTCCATGTCAGTTCGGCCCGTCCATCTTCTCGCTGCCGACCGCCTGCAGCACCGCATCGAAGTACCCCGCCTCCGCCAGCAGCCGCCTGACCTGTGAATCCACATGCGCATCCGACAGCGCCGGATGCCATTCGCCGTCGCGCCGCCAGCGCCACAGCATGGCGACCACGGTCGAATCGATCTTCGGGAAGACCTCGAGCAGCAGCGACCCGAAGTCCTGCCGGCAGGCGACCAGGCCGCGCTGCAGCAGGTCCTCGAAGACCTGCGTGGGCCGTGCGTCCGACAGCAGTCGGCGCAGCTCGACCTGCCTGAGGTCCAGTTTGCTCATGGTTCTGGAAAGGGTTCCGTTGACGAGGGGGGTGGCTGTGGCCATGACAGGCGGCGCACGATGCGCGCCCTTCAGGATCGCGCATCGACCGCGCATTCGCAAGCCGGTGGCGATTGCCGGAGCGCCGCCCGTGGATAGATAGCTTCCCGAAAGCTTCGCGGCCTAGGCTGGCCGACTCCCTCCTTCTCCGACGTCGTGCCCGCACGGTCGGTCCGTACGTACCGCCGCACCGATGAGCCTGCGTCCTCCTGCCTCCCGCCGGGTCCTCCTGGTCCTTCTCGTCTTGCTGGTGCTCGCCGGCGCGGCATTCTTCGTCTGGCGCGCACCGCGATCCGATGCCGCGCCGTCCCCGCCGCCTGCGGGCGCGAGCAACGCCGCCACTGCCGCCGATCCCGAACAGTTGCGCTACCCGAAGGGCGCGGCCCAGCTCGCGATGATCCGCACCGATGCCATGCCGCGCGTGCCGCTGCCCCTGGCCGAACCGCTGAGCGCGCGCCTGGTCTACGACGAGGACGCGACCGCGCGCATCGGCATCGGCTTCTCGGGCCGCATCGTGGCGCTGCGCGTCGGCCCCGGCGACAGCGTGCGCACGGGCCAGGTGCTGGCCGACATCGACTCGCCCGACTACGGCACCGCGCGCGCCGACCTCGGCAAGGCGCTGGCCGACGAGAAGCGCAAGCAGCTGGCGGCCGAACGCGGGCGCGAGCTGGCGCCGGGCGATGCCATCGCGCACAAGGACCTCGAGGCGCTCGAGGCCGACCATGCGCAGGCGCAGGAAGAAGTGGAGCGCGCGCGCCGGCGGCTGCAGAACATGAATCCGCGCGGGCTGCGTGGCGAGGGCCAGCGCCTGCAGCTGGTCAGCCCGATGGACGGGCTGGTCGCCGAGCGCACGGCCACGCCGGCGCTCGAGGTCGCGCCGGGCATGGCGGCGCCGCTGTTCGTGGTCACCGATCCGCGACGCCTGTGGCTGATGATCGACCTGCCCGAGCGGCTGCTCGGCCGGATCAAGCTCGGCAGCGCGGTGAGCGTGGAGTCGGATGCCTATCCGGGCCGGCGCTTCGCCGCCACGGTGCGCCAGGTCGGCCATGCGGTCGACACCAACACCCGGCGCGTGCCGGTGCGCGCGCAGCTGGACAACGCCGGGCTCGAACTGCTGCCCGAGATGTTCGTGCGCGCGCAACTGCTGCAGGAAGACGGCAGCGGCGTGCGCGTGCCCAACGAGGCGCTGGTCAACCGCGGCGTGCACAGCTACGTGTTCGTCGAGGAGTCGCCCGGCGCGTTCCGGCGCCGCCAGGTCGAACTGCTGGCGCAGGGCAGCGACACCAGCTACGTGCGCGAGGGCCTGGCGGGCAACGAGCGCGTGGTCACGGCGGGCGCGCTGCTGCTCGACGCCGAGCTGACGACCCGCACGAGCGAGCGGCCGTGATGCAGCGGCTCATCGCCTTCGCGCTGACGCAGCGCGTCTTCGTGTTCGTGCTGGTCGCGGCGCTTGTGGGCTTCGGCGGCTACGCGGCCTCGAACCTGCCGATCGAGGCCTTCCCCGACGTGCAGGACGTGCAGGTGCGCGTGATCTCGCAGCGCACCGGCGCGGCGCCGCAGGACATGGAGCGCTCGGTCACGCTGCCCATCGAGCGCGAGGTGGCGGGGATTCCGCGGCTGTCGAACGTGCGCTCGGTCACGATGACCGGCCTGTCGATCGTGACCCTGACCTTCGCCGACGGCACCGACGACTACTTCGCGCGCCAGCAGGTGCTCGAGAAGCTCTCGACCGTCGACCTTCCCACCGGCGTGCAGCCGCAACTCGCGCCGCTGTCGACGGCCGTCGGCGAGATCTACCGCTACACGCTCGAGGCGCCGGGCCTGTCGGAGGTGGAGGCGCGCACGCTGCAGGACTGGACCGTGCGCCCGTTCCTGCGCATGACGCCCGGCGTGGCCGACATCGTCACCTTCGGCGGCGCGCTCAAGGAGTTCCAGATCGAGGTCGACCCGGTGGCGCTGCGCAAGTACCAGGTGACGCTGGACCAGCTCGGCCAGGCGGTCTCGAATGCCAACGGCAGCGCGGGCGGCGGGCTGATGCGACGCGGCGACACCTCGCTGGTGGTGCGCGCCAGCGGACTGTTCGACAGCCTCGCCGACATCCGCTCGGCGGTGGTCGCCTCGCGCCAGGGCCGGCCCGTGACGGTGGCCGACCTGGCGCAGGTGCGCGAGGGCGAGCGCCCGCGCCTGGGCATCGCCGCGGCCGGCCAGCGCGACAGCATCGTCGAGGGCATCGTCTCGATGACCAAGGGCGGCGATCCGGCGAAGATCAATGCCGAGCTGCGCCAGCGCATCGCGCAGCTCGAGCCGCGCCTGCCGGCCGGCGTGAAGATCGTGCCCATCTACGACCGCACGCAGCTCGTGCACCACACGGTGGCCACGGTGGTCGAGAACCTGGTGGTGGGCGCGCTGCTGGTGGTGGCGGTGCTCGTGATCTTCCTCTCGAGCTGGCGCGCGGCGCTGGTGGTGGCCACCGTGATCCCGCTGGCCCTGCTGTTCGCCTTCATCCTGATCACCGCGCGCGGCGTGTCGGCCAACCTGATCTCGCTGGGCGCGGTCGACTTCGGCATTATCATCGACAGCGCGGTCGTGATCGTCGAGGCGCTGATGGTGCGGCTTGCGGCCAAGACCGCGCTCGACGCCGATTCGCCCGAGGCGCGCCACCAGCGGCTGGGCGTGCTGCACCACACGGTCAGCGATCTCGCGCATCCGGTGCTGTTCTCGAAGGCGATCATCATCCTGGCCTTCGTGCCGATCTTCACCTTCCAGCGCGTGGAGGGAAAGATCTTCACGCCGGTGGCCCTGACCCTGAGCTTCGCGCTGCTCGGCGCGGTGCTGCTGACCTTCACGCACCTGCCCGCGCTGCTGGCCACGGTGCTGCAGCGCCGCACCCTGGCCGAGAAGCACAAGCCCTGGCTGGACTGGCTGCAGGCGCGCTACCGCGGCCTGCTCGCGGCGACCATGCGCCACGCGGGCCGCACACTGTGGCTCGCGGCGCTGCCCGTGGCGCTCGCGCTGGGACTGGCACCGCGGCTGGGCAGCGAGTTCCTGCCCAAGCTCGACGAGGGCAACATCTGGCTGACCATCACGCTGCCGACCTCGGCCGCGCTCGAGACCACCAAGCAGGTGGAGCGCAGCGTGCGCGCTACCCTGCTGACGTACCCCGAGGTGGCGCGGCTGATCAGCCAGGTCGGCCGGCCCGACGACGGCTCGGACCCGAAGGGGCCGAACAACCTCGAGATCCTGGTCGACCTGCAGCCGCGCTCGGGCTGGCGTTTCGCGGGCAAGGAAGCGCTGATCGCCGACATGTCGGCCAAGCTGGAAGACATCCCCGGCATCAGCACCAACTTCTCGCAGGTGATCCAGGACAACGTCGAGGAGTCGCTGTCGGGCTTTCGCGGCGAGATCGTCGCGAAGGTGATCGGCAACAACCTCGACATCCTCGACGAGCTCGGCGAGAAGGTGGCCACCACCTTGCGCGGCATTCCCGGTGCCACCGACGTGGACAGCACGCGCATCGGCGGGCAGAGCGAGCTGGTCGTCACGCCCGACCGCGCGCGGCTCGCGCGCTACGGCCTCACGGTCAACGACGTCGACAACGCCGTCGGCCAGTCGATGTCGGGCGCCCCGACCACCAGCTTCTACGACGCCGACCGCCGCTTCGACGTGGTGGTGCGGCTCGCGCAGCCGCACCGCGACAGCGTGGACGCGGTGCGCGGGCTGCAGCTCGCCGTGGCCGGCACGCAGGTCGGCAACGGCCCCGGCACCATCTCGCTGGGCGAGGTCGCGAACGTCGAGGTGCGCCAGGGCGCCTCTCGCATCTTCCGCGAATCGGGCTCGCGCATTGTCATCGTCAAGGTCAACCTGCTGGGCCGCGACCAGGGCAGCTTCGTGGAGGAGGCCCAGCGCACCGTGGCGCGCCAGGTCGTGCTGCCGCCGGGCTACCAGCTGGTGTGGGGCGGGCAGTTCGAGAACTCGCAGCGGGCCGCGGCCCGGCTCGCGGTGATCGTGCCGTTCACGGCGCTGCTGATCTTCTCGCTGCTGTTCTGGGCCTTCCGCTCGGTACGGCTGGCCTCGCTGGTGCTCGGCATGGTGCCGTTCACGCTGGTGGGCGGGCTCGCGGCGCTCGGGCTCGCGGGCCTGCACCTGTCGGTCTCGGCCGCGGTCGGGTTCATCGCGGTGGCGGGCATCTCGGTGCAGAACGGCGTGATCATGGTCGAGGAGATCATGGCGCGCGTGCGCTCGGGTGCGGCGGTCGCGACGGCGATCGTCGAAGGCGCGACGACGCGGCTGCGCCCGATTCTGATGACGGCGCTGATGGCGGGCCTGGGCCTGCTGCCGGCCGCGCTCTCGCATGGCATCGGCAGCGAGACCCAGCGGCCCTTCGCCTGCGTGATCGTCGGCGGCATCGTCACCGGCACGCTGTTCACGCTGCTGGTGCTGCCGGTGGCGATCCGCCGCTTCGGCGATTTCTACGACGAACCGCAGCAGGCGCGCGAGGCGCGCCCGGCGGCGGCGCCCTGATGCACCGGAGCCCGCGATGATGCATGCCCCCGCCTTGTTTTATCCCCGCGTTCGATCGCTGCTCGCGCTGGCCTGCATGGCACTGCTGGCCGGCTGCACGGTCGGCCCCGATTTCCGGCGCCCCGATGCGCCCGCGGCCAAGGGTTATGCCCCGTCGGCGCTGCCGCTCGACACCGCGTCGGCACCGGTGCCCGGCGGCGACGCGCAGCGCTTCGCGCCGGGCCGCGACATCCAGGCCGACTGGTGGACGCTGTTCGGCTCGCCGCGCCTCGACGCCTTGATCGCGCGCGCGCTCGCGCGCAGCCCCACGCTCGAGGCCGCGCAGGCCGCGCTGCGCGCGGCGCAGGAGAACGTCTACGCGCAGCGCGGCTTCTTCGCTCCCACGGTCGGCATCGGCTACTCGCCCGCGCGCACCAAGATCGCGGGCAACCTCGGCGGCAACTCGCCGGGCGTGCAGGGCAATGGCCGCGTGATCTCCACCTATCAGGGCACGCCGGCCAGCGAGGGCGGCAGCGCGCCCTTCAATGCGCCGGTGATCTACAACTTCCACACCGCGCAGCTCACGGTCGGCTATGCGCCCGACATCTTCGGCGGCCAGCGGCGGCAGCTCGAGAGCCTCGAGGCGCAGGCGCGGATGCAGCAGTACCAGCTCGAGGCGGCGCGCCTCACGCTGGCCTCGAATCTGGTGGCGGCCTCGATCCAGGAGGCGCTGCTGCGCCGGCAGCTCGCGATCGCCGAGGGCATCGTCGAGGCCAACGAGCAGGCGGTGGCGCTGGTGCAGCGCCAGCTGCGCGCCGGCTACGCGGCGCGGCAGGACCTGGCGCAGCAGGAGCTCGCGCTCGCGCAGGCGCGCCAGCAGTTGCCGCCGCTGCGCAAGCAGCGCGAGCAGAACCGCAACCTGTTGCGCGCGCTGGCCGGCGATGGCCCCGACGAAGACCTCGGGATCGACTTCGACCTCGATGCGCTGGTGCTGCCGCGCGAACTGCCGCTGGCCCTGCCCTCGCGCCTGGTCGAGCAGCGGCCCGACATCCGCGCCGCCGAGGAGCAGCTGCATGCCGCCAGCGCGCAGGTGGGCGTGGCGGTGGCCGACCGGCTGCCGCAGTTCTCCATCGATGCGAGCTGGGGCGGCGCGGCCAGCCGGCTCGGCGAGATGTTCCTGAAGTCGGGGCGCTTCTTCAGCCTCGCGGGCAATGTCGGGCAGACCCTGTTCGACGGCGGCACGCTCGAACACCGCCAGCGCGCGGCCGAGGAAGGGCTGCGCCAGGCCGATGCGCAGTACCGCGCGACCGTGATCGCGGCGCTGCAGAACGTGGCCGACACGCTGCAGTCGATCCAGGCCAACGCGCAGTCGCTGCAGGACGCGGCGCTGGCCGAGGAAAAGGCCCGCACCGGGCTGGAACTGGTGCGCCGCCAGCTGCGGCTCGGCGACGTCAACCGCCTCGCGCTGCTCAATGCGCAGCAAGCCCACGACCAGGCGATGCTCGTGCGCGTGCAGGCGCAGGCCGCGCGCCTGGGCGACAGCGCCGCGCTGTTCCAGGCCTCGGGCGGCGGCTGGTGGCAGCGCGCGCCGACCTCGTGAGCGCGCCGCCGCTGGCCGACAATGGCGGCCCCTCCGCCCACGCGTCCCGCCGCCTCGCACCGCGATGCTCCTGCTGCTGATCGAAGACGACCCCGTGATCTCGCGGGAACTGCAACTGCGCTGGCGCCAGCGCGGCTGGGTGGTGCGCGGCTGCGGCGATCTCGCCGAGGCCGACCGCGCGCTGGCCGAGCGCGACGTGCAGGACTTCGAGCTCATCGTGCTCGACCTCAACCTGCCCGACGGCGACGGCCTGGACTGGCTGCGGCGACTGCGCCAGCGCGACCGCCTCACGCCCGCGCTGATCCTGACCGCGCGCAGCCGCGTGGCCGATCGCGTGCTGGGCCTGCAGGGCGGTGCCGACGACTACCTGGTCAAGCCCTTCGCGCCCGAGGAGCTCGATGCGCGCATCGAGGTGCTCGGCCGTCGCGCCCAGGTGGCGCGCGGCGACCACCTGCACTATGGCCGCCTGACCTGGCGCGGCGACCTGGGCCGGGCCTACGTGGACGACCGCGTGCTCGAGCTGGCGCCGCGCGAGTTCGAGGTGCTGGGCCTGCTGATGCAGCGCGCGCCGCGGCTGGTCGCCAAGCGCGCGCTGGTCGATGCGCTGGCCGAGCGCAACATCGAGCTCGGCGACAGCGCCTCGGAGATCTACGTCTCGCGCCTGCGCCGCAAGCTGGTCGACGCGGGCGTGCAGGTGCGCACGGTGCGCGGCTTCGGCTACATGCTGGTGCTCGACGCGGCCGCTCCCGGCGCGCAGGAGGCCTGATGGAAGCGATGCCACCACAGCAACCACAACCGCCGCGCCGCATCCGCTGGCTGCGGCGCGAACTGCTGCTGCGCCTGATGCTGCCGCTGCTCACGATGATGGCGCTGGCCGGCGGCTTCGGCCTGCACTACACGCACGCGGTGATCGAGCGCGTGTTCGACCGCTGGCTGCTCGATGCCGCGCGCTCGAGCATCGCGCTGCTGCGCTACGACGACCGGGGCATCGCGGCGATCGACATGTCGCCGCAGCTCAAGGCCATGCTGCTGTTCGACGAGATCGACCAGAACTGGTTCAGCGTCACGCAGTCCGACCGCCTGCTGGCGGGGCAGCCCGGCCTGCCCGACGGCGGCACCGCGCGCGTGCACTACCGCCGCGGCGAAGCCTTCGATGCCGAGTACCTGGGCCAGCCGGTGCGCGTGGTGCGCGTCGAGCTGACGCGGCCCGGCGCCGCGCCGGTCACGATGCTGATGGGCGAGACGCTGACCAAGCGCCATCGCGCCGAGCAGGAACTCTGGGTGCTGCTGTGGCCCGTCGTCGCGCTGGTCGTGGCGGCCGCGCTGGCCATCGCGATCGCGGTACGCCGCACGGTGCGGCCGCTGCAGGCCATCGCCACGCGCTGGAACGAGCGCTCGCATGCCTCGCTCGATCCCATCGGCGTGGACGAAGTGCCGCGCGAGCTGCAGGCCTTCGCGAGCTCGCACAACGAGCTGCTCGCGCGCATCCGGACCATGCTGGCGCGCGAGCGGCAGTTCGCCGCGACGGCGGCGCACCAGCTGCGCACCTCGCTGACCGGCCTGCAGCTCGGGCTCGCGCGAGCCAGCGAGGCGCCCGATCCGCAGGCGATGCGGCGCATCGTCGACGAGCTCGGCGGCTCGATCCAGCGCTCGGGCCGGCTGGTGCAGCAGCTGCTGACCTTCGGCGCCCTCGACCCCGAGGCGCGCGCCGACCTCGACCGGCGCCGCATCGACCTCGTCGCGCTGGCGCAGGACGTGGGCGCCACGCACATCGAGCAGGCCTCGGCGCGCACGATCGAGCTGGAACTCGCGGCGCCCGAGCGGCCGGTGTGCGTCGCGGTCCAGCCCGAGCTGATCGCCGACGTGCTGAGCAACCTGCTCGACAACGCGATCCGCTACACGCCGCCGGGCGGACGCGTGCTGGTGGAGTTCGAGAGCGATCCGCCCGCGCTGCGCGTGAGCGACTCGGGACCGGGCATTCCCGAGGACGAGCGCGAGGCCGTGCTCGAGCGCTTCGTGCGCGGCCGCGATGCGACCGGCGACGGCAGCGGCCTGGGGCTGGCGATCGTGCGCGACATCGCGGCGATGCACGGCGCCACGGTCGCGCTGTCGGACAGCGCCTGGGGCGGCCTCGCGGTCACGCTGCGCTTTCCGGCCGGGCACTGAGCGCGCGCACGGCGGCCGGCTCAGCGCGCGGCGCTCGCCCGCGGGTCGTGGCCGCAGGCGATGCCCGGCGCGCCCCGTTCGTTCTCGGCCAGCACGATGCCCCAGCGCAGACGCACGCGGCGATCGGGCCCCTCGCCGGTCCAGGGCAATTCCATGCTGCCGGCGCAGTCCACGGTCTTCATCAAGGGCTCGAGCAACGGCCCCTCGGCCTGGAACGGCCGCGTGTCGAGCATCAGCACCATGCCACCCTCGCGCGCCAGCACGCCCGGTGCCAGCCAGGGCGAGGTCCGCTCGTCGCCGTCGATGAGCAGGCGCACGCCGGGATCCATCCGCAGCGCGACGGCGCCCGCGAACCAGGTGTCGCCGACCAGCAGCGTCAGCGGACGCTCGCCCATGCGATCGCGCCATGTCGCCTCGACCGCGGCGGCGATCCTCTGCGAGGGCAGGTTGGCGCGCGTGGCGCGGCCGGCCCGCGCGCTCCAGACCCCGTCGACGCCGGCATAGCCCCAGGCGGTGGCGATGTGCAGCAGTCCCACCACCGCCAGCACCGCCTGCCAGCGGCGCCGGCTCCAGCGCTCCACGTCGAGCCATGGCAGCGAGGCGGCCGCCCACACGCCCAGCGGCAGGAAGAAGGTCGTGAGCCAGGCGGGAATCAGCCGCGAATGCAGCAAGGCCGACGCGACCAGCACCAGCGCGGTGGGACCGAGGGTCGCCCAGGCCAGGAAGCGCCGGTCGAATGCGGCGGGCAGCGGCGCCCGCTGCGTGGCCGCTTCGCGCCGCTGCGCGAACCAGGCCCAGCCGATGAACAGCAGCATCGGCGACAGCCGCGCGAGCTGGACCAGCAGCACGAACACCGGCCGCGGCAGCAGGTGCCTGCCGGGTGCATGCACCGAATGGACCGAGTGCCGCGCATAGAGCACCGTGGTGTCGCCATGCTGCAGCACCCACCACAGGTGCGGCGACAGCAGCAGCAACGCGAGGCTGCTGGCCAGCAGCAGGTCGCGCCGCACGCGCGCGTCGCGCCACAGGCCCTGGCGGACCACGAAGCCCAGGCCCACGGCGAACTGCACCGCGGCGCTGTACTTGGTGAGCATCGACAGGGCCGCGAACAGCCCGAGCCAGACCCAGTCGGCGCGCCCGCTTCCGGCCGGCCGCAGCACGCGCCACAGCATCCACCAGTAACCCGCGAGCGGCAGCAGCTGCACCGTGTTGTGGTTGTAGACCACCGCGCGCTGCACGTGGTAGGTGACCAGCGTGCCCAGCAGCAGCGCGAAGGCGGCGCGCGCCGGCTTCATCATCTCGCGCGACCAGCGCCACAGCAGGTAGAGCGCGCCGACGCCGCAGCCCACGCCGGCCACGTAGGTCAGCCACGGCTGGCGGCCGAGCAGCGCCACCGGCAGGCTCAGCAGCCAGCTCGGCAGCGGCGGATGCTTGTAGTAGCCCCACTGCAGGCTGCCGCTCCAGAACAGCTCCTCCACGTTGTCCCAGGGCGGCGTGACATCGAGCGCCACCATCGGCCAGGCCCACGCCAGCACCAGCGCGACGAGCAGCGCGGGCACCCAGCGCTCGATCGGCTCGCGGGCCGCGGCGGCGGCGGGAAGAAAGCGGCCCGGCACGGGCGTCGATCCGGAAGTCATGGGCGGGATTTATAGGAACCGCACCCCACCGCCGCCTGACTTCGCGCGCCGTTGCGCGTGCGTCACAGGGCCCTCACGACGCGTCGGCGGGCGCCGGCCGCGAGAGCAGCTCCAGCGGCGCATTGCAATCGAGCACGTCGACGCGCACGGTGTCGCCGACGCGCAGGTCCGGCGGCAGGCGCGTGGTGCCGAGCGCGCGCGTGCGCAGTCCGCCGTCGTGATAGCGCACGACCGCATAGGGTTCGTCCGCGCCGGCCCGCGGCGCGCAGTCGTGGTACATGCCGCGCACGAGTTCGCCGGCGCGGCCCAGGGCTTCGACGCGCCCGGTGCGCCAGCCGGCCACGAAGTCGGCATGGCTGGCCGCGAGCCCGGCGCAGCCGGCCAGCGCGAACAGGCACGCCGCCAGCGCGACGCCGAGGCCGCGCATCAGCCGCGCGCTCCCACCGCGGCCGTGGCCTGGATCTCCACGCGGTACTCCGAATCGATCAGCCTCGCGCCCACGGTCGCGCGCGCCGGCGTGTGGCCCGCCGGCACCCACTCGTCCCACACCGCGTTCATCGCGGCGTAGTCGCCCACCGTGCGCAGGTAGATCGTGACGCTGACCAGGTTCTCGCGGGTGGCGCCCTCGAGGCCGAGCAGGTCGTCGATCTGGCGCAGGATCTGGCGCATCTGGCCGGTCACGTCGAGCGAGGGGTTCTCCGCCACCTGCCCCGACAGGTAGAGCAGGCGGGCGGCGCCGAGGTCGACGGTCACCATCTCGCTGAAGCGCGGGCCCATCTCGTGGCGGCTGATGTTCATGGCGTTGCGGTCGAAGAAGAAGAAGAAGAAGAAGAAGACAAGGAAGAAGCGACGGGAGCGGCCGCCGGCGGCCGTGGATCGGCGGGCGCGTTCCACCAGCCGCCGCCGAGCGCCTGGAACAGCGCGGCCGCGTCGGTGAGCCGCTGCGCGCGCGCCTGCACGAGGTTGATCTCGGCCTGCGCCTGCTGCTGCTGCGCGAGCAGCAGCGCCAGCGCACTGGCATCGCCCCACTGCAGCTGCGCGCGGGTGCGCGCGAGCGCCTGCGCGGCGGTGCGCTCGGCCCGCACCGATGCCTGCAGCGCGCGCGTGTCGGCATCGATGGCGGCCAGCGTGTTGGCCACGTCCTGGAAGGCCGAGAGCACGGTCGCGCGGTACTGCGCGGCCGCCTCGTCGAACGAGGCGCGCGCGGCCGCCTCGCGGTGGCCGAGCGCGCCGGCATCGAACAGCGGCTGCGCGACGCCAGCCGCCACGGTCCAGAACATCGCGGGCGAATGGAACAGCTGCGACAGCGTGTAGGCCGAGGAACCGAGGTTCGCGCTCAGCGTCACGGCCGGCAGCCGCGCCGCCACCGCGACGCCGATGGCCGCGCTCGCGGCCTGCAGCTGGGCCTCGGCGGCGCGCACGTCGGGCCGGTGTTCGACCAGCAGGGCGGGCAGCGCGAGCGGCAGCTCGATGGGCAGTGCCAGCGTGTCGAGCTCGAAGCGCGCGGCCACCTCCTCGCTCGGGTAGTGGCCGCCGAGCACCGCCAGCTGGTTGCGTTGCTGCGCGAGCTGCTTGTCGAGCGCGGGCACGGCGGCCTCGGTCGCGGCCAGCAGGGCGGCCTGCGCCTCCACGTCGGCCTGCGCGACCTGCCCCAGCGCGAGCTGGCGGCGGTAGGCCTGCAGCGCCTGCGCCTGGCTCTCGGCGATCGCCAGCGTGGCACGCCGCTGCGCGCGCAGCGAGGCCTCGGCGATCGCGGCCGCCACCACGTTGCTGCTGAGCGTGAGCCGCGCGGCGAGCAGCTGGAAGCGCTGCGCCTCGGTCTGTGCCTGCGCGCTCTCGACCTGCCGGCGCGTGGCGCCGAACACGTCGGGCGCATAGCTCACGTTGAGCTGCGCCGTGTGCAGCGTGTAGAGGCTCGCGTTCGACGACACCGGGCTCGCGACCGCATTCGCCACGCGCTGGCGCGTGGGCGCCAGGCCGGCCGTCAGCACGGGCCAGAAGGCCGCGCGCTGGGCCGCCTCGTTCTCGCGTGCCGCGCGCAGCGCCGCGTCGGCGGCCTCCACGCCGGGATTGCCGGCCAGGCTCTGCGCCACCAGCGCGTTCAGCGGCTCGTTGTGGAAGGCGGCCCACCACTGGGCCGGGATGTCGAGGCCGGGCGACAGCCGCGGCAGCGGCACGCCCTCGCCGGCCTCGGCCAGCGGCGGCGCGGCCGTGTAGCGCGCGGGCAGGTCCAGCGGCGGGCGCGCGTAGTCGGGACCGGCCGCGCAGCCGGCCAGGCACAGCGCGACGGCCAACGCGGCGGGAATGCTCTTGTTCATCGTTCTCTCCCCTTAGCGATCGCGCCGCGAGCGCACGCCCCAGCCCTTGCGCTCGAACAGCCGCTCCATCGCGTAGTAGAAGGCCGGCAGGATGAACAGCGTGAGCAGGGTCGACACCACCAGGCCGCCGACCACCACCGTGGCCAGCCCGCGCTGCACGTCGGTGCCCACGCCCGTGGCCAGCGCCGCGGGCAGCATCCCGACCGAGGCCACCGAGGCCGTCATCAGCACCGGGCGCAGCCGCTCGGTCGCGCCCTCGAGCACCGAGGCCCGCAGCGCCAGCCCCTCGCCGCGCACGCGGCGGAAGTTCGCGACCATGATGATCCCGTTCTGTATCGACACGCCGAACAGCGCGATGAAGCCCACCGCGGTCGCCATGTTGAGCGTCTCGCCCGCGAGGTGGACCGCGATCAGCCCGCCGAGCGTGGCCATCGGCACCACGCCGAGGATCAGCGCCACGTGCCGGATCTTGCCGAACTGGAAGAACAGCAGCACCGCCATGATCGCGACCACGATCGCGAGCGACACGCCCAGGCGCGCCTGCGCGCGCTGCTGGTTCTCGAACTGGCCGGCCCACTGCAGCCGGAACTTCGCGGGATCGAAGGGCACCTCCTTGGCGATGCGCGCGCGCGCCTCCTCGAGGTAGGAGGCCAGGTCGCGGTCGCGGTTGTCCACGCGCACCGTGATCTGGCGCTCGTTCATCTCGTGCGAGATGGTGCTCTCGCCGGTCTGCAGCCGGATGTCGGCCACCTGCGCGAGCGGCACCTTCGCACCGTTGGCGCCGTTGAGCAGTAACGCGCCGATGGCCTCGTTACCGCCCTTGGCGCTGGCCGGCAGCTTCACCGACACGTTGTAGGTGCGCGCACCCGCATACACCGTGATGACGGGCGCGCCGCCGATGCCGGTCTGCACCAGGCCCGCCACGTCGGCCGCGCTCACGCCCAGCCGCGCGGCCGCCTCGCGGTCGAGCCGGATCACCACCTGCGGGATCGGCGGCTCCTGGAACAGCGAGGCCGAGGCCGTGCCGCGCACCGTGCCCAGCAGCTCGACGATCCGGTTGCCGATGCGCCGGCTCTCCGCGAGGTCGTCGCCGTAGATGCGCAGCACCAGCGGACTGTGGGCGCCGCCCACGGCGTCGTTCACCCCGTCGATGATCGGCTGGCTGATGCCCACGTCGAAGCCCGGCATGCGCGCGAAGCGCTCGCCCAGCATGCGCACGAAGTCGGCCTTGTGCATGCCCGCGGGCCATTCGGCATAGGGCTTGAGGCCCACCGGCACCTCCATGTGCGAGGGCGTCCAGGGGTCGGTGCCGTCGTCGTTGCGGCCCAGCTGCGTGACCACGTAGGAGACCTCCGGGTACTCGAGCAGCACGTGACGCAGCTCGGTGGCCATCTCGCTGGCCTTGTCGAGCGACAGGCCCGAGGGCAGCTGCACCTGCAGCCACAGCGCGCCCTCGTCGATGTCGGGCAGGAACTCGCGCCCGGCCGTGGCGCCGAGCACGGCCACCGCCAGCAGCGCGGCCACGCCCAGGCCGTAGGCGATGGCGGGCATCCCCAGCAGCAGGTCGAGCGCGCGCCGGTAGGCCGCGGTGAGCCACAGCAGCGGCCGGTTGACGAAGGGACGCCGCGGCTTGCGCAGCGCCACGTAGGCCAGGCTCGGGATCAGCGTGAGCGCGCACAGCAGCGCGCCGACCAGCGCGTAGCCGACCGTGAAGGCCATCGGCCGGAACAGCTTGCCCTCGGCGCGCTCGAAGGCGAACAGCGGGAAGTAGGCCGTGATGATGATCAGCGTGGCGAAGAAGATCGGCCCCGACACGTGGCTCACGGTCTCGAGGATGTTGCCCTCGGTGAGCGTGGCGTTCGGTTCCTCCTCGCGCCGCCGCAGGATCGCCTCCATCACCACGATGGCGCCGTCCACGATGATCCCGAAGTCGATCGCGCCGAGCGAGAACAGGTTGGCCGGCATGCGGGTGAAGTGCATCACGATGAACACCGTCACCAGCGACATCGGGATGGCCATCGCCGCGACCACCGCGCTGCGCGGGCTGCCGAGGAACAGGATGAGCACGAAGCACACCAGCGCCATGCCCTCGAGCACGGTGTGCGTCACCTTGTCGACCGTGAGCTTCACCAGGTCGTCGCGGTCGATGTAGGGCACGATGCGCACGCCCAGCGGGGCCAGCTCGGCCTGCAGCGCGTCGATCTTCCGGTGCACGCCCTCGAGCACGCGCGAGGGGTTCTCGTACTTGAGCATCAGCACGATGCCCTCGATCGTGTCGGGGTCGGTGTTCTTGCCCAGGATGCCGCCGCGCTCCTGGTGCCCGAACTGCAGCCGCCCGAGGTCGCGCACCAGCACCGGCGCGCCGCCGCTGTTCGACACCATCACCGCGCCCAGGTCGTCGAGCGAGCGGATCTGGCCGATGCCGCGCACCACGTAGCTCTGCTCGCCGCGCGCGATGCGCCCGCCGCCCGCGTTGGCGCTGCCGTTGTTGATCGCCGACACCACGTCGTTGAGCACCAGCCCGTGCGCCTGCAGCCGCGCGGGATCGAGCTCGAGCTGGAACTCGCGCGTGAAGCCGCCGAAGTTGTTGACGTCGACCACGCCCGCCACCTGCTTGAGGGCCGGGATCACCTTCCAGCGCTGCAGCTCCGACAGCTCCATCAGGTTCATGCGGTCGGACTCGAGCGTGTAGCGGTAGATCTCGCCCGCCGGCCCCGCCACCGGCCCGAGCGCGGGCTGCGCGCCCGCCGGCAGGCTGACCTGCCCGATGCGCTCGGTCACGCGCTGGCGCGCGAAGTAGTCGTCGGTGCCGTCCTTGAAGGTCAGCGTGATCAGCGACAGGCCGAAGGTGCTGCTCGAGCGGATCGAGGCCAGCCCCGGCGTGTTGCTCAGCGCGCGCTCCAGCGGCGTGGTGATCTGCTGCTCCATCTCTTCCGAAGCCAGGCCGTTGACCTGCGTCGTCACCTGCACCGTGACGTCGCCGAGGTCGGGATAGGCCTCGACGGTCATCTGCGTCCACGACCAGGCGCCGAACAGCACCAGCGCGACCGACAGCGCCCAGGCCAGGTGCCGGCGGCGCAGGAACTGGGAAATGACGAGATTAATCATTGAGCAGCACGCCGCCACGGACCACCACGCGCTCGCCGGCCGCGAGGCCGCCGCGGATGCGCACCCGGTCGCCGTCCTCGCGCCCGAGCTCGACCGCGCGCCGCTCGAAGGTCCATGGCTGTACCTCGACGAACACGCTCACGCTGTCGTTGTTCATCAGCAGGGCCGAGCTCGGCACCTGCGGCTGCGCGGCCTGCGGCAGCTCGAGCGCCGCGCTCGCGTACATGTTGGGCTTGAACACGCCCTCGGGGTTCGCGAAGACGATCCGCGCCCGGGCCCGGCGCGTGTCGGCATCGAGCGCCGCGCTCACGAAGGCGACCTGGCCCGCGAACCGGCGCCCCGGCTGCGAGGCCAGCGTCACCGTCGCGTTCTGGCCCGCGGCGACCAGCCCCAGCAGGTCCTCGGGCACGCCGACCGTGACCCAGACGCGCTCGAGGTTGGAGACGGTCATCAGCGCCGCGTTGGCATCGTTGAGCACCGCGCCGCTCGCGGCATTCAGCGCGGTGACGGTGCCGGCCATGGGCGCGACGATGCGCAGCACGCGGTCGTCGCCGGCGCTCGCGCCGATGCCGTGCAGGCGCGCCTCGCTGCGCCGCAGCTCGGCCGTCTGCTGCACCACCGCGCTGCGCGCCGCCTCCACGTCCTTGGCCGCGTTGGAGCCGGCCTCGTTGACGCCCTGCGCCCGCGCGAGCGCGCGCTCGGCCAGCGCGAGCGCATCGCGCGCCTTCTGCGTGTCGGCCACGGCCTGCGCGAGATCGGGCGAGGCCATCGTCGCGAGCAGCTGTCCGGCGCGCACCGCATCGCCGAGGCGCACCTTGAGCTCGAGCAGGCGCCCGGCCAGCGGCGGCAGGATGTTGACGGTGCGCGCCGGGTCCGCCTCCACCGTCGCGGGCAGGCTCAGCAGGTGCGAACGCGCGCCCTCGGTGGCGGCGGCGACCTGCAGCCGCTCGCGCAAGGGGGAGCCCGCGGGCACGCTGAGGCGGTGGCCCTCGCGCACCAGCAGCGGCGCGGGCGCGGCCGTGGCCTGGGCGCCTTGCGCGGCGGTGTGGAACCAGACCGCGTACAGGGCCGCGCAGGCCAGCACGCCCGCGACGGCGGGCGCGAGAAGGGTCTTGTGCAGGGAGTTCTTCATGACAGTGGATGCGTCGCGGCGATGCGGCCCGTTGCCTTCGCCGGTGCCACAGCGTAGAAAGGCGCGGCTGAAGAACGCCCGAAGAAATCCTGAAGACGTCTTCAGGTTCGCGCCAGCGACGCATCGGTGCCACGCGGACCGTGGGCAGCGGGCAGTCAGGTAGCGGCGGGATGATCCGCGCCATGCGAATCCTGTTGATCGAAGACGACCGCAAGGCGGCCCGGCTGCTCGCGCGCGGCCTCGAGGAGGAAGGCTTCGTCGTCGATGCGGTGCACACGGCCGAGGCGGGCGACGAGAAGGCCTTCGTCCAGACCTACGACCTGCTGATCCTCGACTGGATGCTGCCGGGCCGCGACGGCCTGGCCCTGTGCAGCGACCTGCGCCGGCGCGGCTGCGGCACGCCGGTGCTGATGCTCACGGCGCGCGACGCCCTGCAGGACCGCGTGGCCGGCCTCAACACCGGTGCCGACGACTACCTGACCAAGCCCTTCGCCTTCGACGAGCTGCTGGCGCGCGTGCGCGCCCTGCTGCGGCGCCCGGAGAGCATGCGGCCCGTGATCCTGTCGCTGGCCGACCTGAGCCTCGACCCGCAGCGCCAGAGCGCGCGGCGCGGCGGCACGGCGCTGGACCTGACGCGCAAGGAATTCGCGATCCTGCACATGCTGCTGCGCCATGCCGGCGAGGTCGTGAGCCGCGCGCGGCTGGCCGAGCAGGTGTGGAAGGACGACCTGATCGGCATCGACAACCTGATCGACGTGCACGTGGGCAACCTGCGCCGCAAGGTCGATGCGGCGCCGGCGGTGCCGCTGATCCAGACCGTGCGCGGGCGCGGCTTCCGGCTCGCGGCGGCGGACGGCGCGCATGCTTAGCCTGCGCCGGCGGCTGGTGCTGGTGCAGGTCGGCGTGACCGTGGTGGTGATGGCCATCGCGGCCTTCGGTGCCTACGCGGTGTTCTCGCGCAACGTGCACCGCGAGCTCGACGCCGCGCTGCTGGCGCTGGCCGAGACCGAGCTCGGCATGCTGCTGTCGGCCGGCCCGGGCACCGCGGCCACGGTGCACGAGGCACCGTCCGGCCCCGGCGCGCCCTCCTTCGTGCGGCTCGACCGGCTGGTGCAGATCGTCGGCCCCGATGGCCGCGTGCTCGCGCGCAGCGCCAACCTGGGCGAGGCCCAGCTGCCGATCCCGCCGCTGCTGCGCGAGCGGCTCGCCGCGGGCGAGACCGTGTTCGAGACGCTCGAGGGTTTCGGCGAGGAACCCACGCGCATGGTCTCGGTGCCGGTGCCCGGCCGCGACGCGACGCTGGCGGTGCAGGTGGCCGGCTCGCTCGACGACATCAACCGCACCGTCGCGATGGCCAGCGTGCTGTTCCTCGTGCTCGGCGGCACGCTGCTGCTGGCGCTGGGCCTGGCCGGCACGCTGATCACACGACGCGCCTTCCGCGCCATCGACGACGTGGTGCAGCAGGCGCATCGCATCAGCGACGCCAACCTCAGCGAGCGCCTGCCGGCGCCCGGAACCGCCGACGAGGTCGGCCGGCTCGTCGAGACGCTCAATGCGATGCTGGCGCGCATCGAGCACGGCATGGAAGCGCAGCGGCGCTTCACCGCCGATGCCTCGCACGAGGTGCGCTCGCCCCTGTCGCGGCTGCGCACCGAGCTCGAGCTCGCGCTGCGCCGGCCGCGCGAACCGGCGGTCTACGTCCAGACCCTGCGCTCCGCGCTCGACGAGGTGGAATCGCTCTCGCTGCTGGTGGAGGAACTGCTGGTGCTGGCGCGCATCGATGCGGGCCAGGAACGCGAGGCCGCGGAGACGGTGGCGCTCGATCAGCTGGCCGAGGAGGCGCTGCGCCGCCTCGAGCCGATGGCGCGCGAGCGCGGCGTCCGGCTGCGGCTCGAGCTGATGGAGCCGGTCGCGGTCCGCGTGGCGCGCGGTGCCGCGAACCTGGCGCTGGCCAATCTGCTCGACAACGCGCTGAAGTTCTCGCCCGATGGCGGCACCGTGCACGTGGACGTGTTCGCACCGCCCGGTGGCGGCGAGGCCGTGGTTCGCGTCGCGGACCATGGCCCCGGCATCCGCAGCGACGAACTGCCGCACCTGTTCGAGCGCTTCTACCGCGGCGCCGGCGCGCGTTCGGACGAGGCCACGCCGGGCCTGGGACTCGGGCTCGCGCTGTCGCAGGCCGTGGTGCAGGTGCATGGCGGCCGCATCGAGGCCATGAACGCGCCGGGCGGCGGTGCGCGCTTCGAGCTGCGGCTGCCGCTGGCCGCGACGCCCGCGGAGCCGGTCATGCTGACCCCGCACTGACCGTGCGGAATGGGTCGCTTCGCGTGCATGGGATTGAGTGCTTTCCTATCCACGAGCCCTTAATCTCCAGCCCATCCATGAACGCTCCCCTGCGCGATCTCTCGAACCTGCAACGGCCCCGGACGGCCTCGGTCCCGGGCATCTCGTGCGTCGTTCCCTGCTTCAACGAGGCACGCAACCTCGGCGCGCTGCTGCCGGAACTCGACCGGATGCTGCGCGCCACCCAGTTGCGTTGGGAAGTGATCGTGGTCAACGACGGCAGCACCGACGACACCGATGCCGTCATCGAGCAGTGGTGCCAGCGGCCGGGCATCCGCTGCCTTTCGCTGTCGCGCAACTTCGGCAAGGAAGCGGCGCTGACCGCCGGACTGGGCGCGGCCCGGGGCGACGCGGTGGTGCTGCTCGACGGCGACATGCAGCATTCGCCCGCGCTGGTGCGCGCCATGATCGACCAGTGGCGCGCGGGCGCCGAGGTGGTCTATGCGGTGCGCCAGGACCGCAGCGACGAAGGGCCGCTCAAGACGCTGAGCACGCGCCTGTTCTACAAGCTGCTGAATGCCTCCGACCGTTTCGCGGTGCCCGAGAACGCGGGCGACTTCCGGCTCATGGACCGCAAGGTGGTCGATGCGCTGCTGAAGCTGCCCGAGCGCAGCCGCTTCATGAAGGGCCTGTACGCCTGGGTCGGCTTTCGCGCCGTGGCGCTGCCCTACACGCCGGCGCCGCGCGCCGAGGGGCGCAGCCGCTTCAACGCGCGGCGCCTGTTCAAGCTGGCGCTCGACGGCCTGACCTCCTTCACCACCTGGCCGCTGCGCATGGTCAGCGTGGCCGGCCTGATGCTCGCGCTGCCGGCCTTCGGCTACGGCAGCTACGTGGTCCTCGACTACATGTGCTTCGGCAACGAGGTCTCGGGCTGGTCCACCATCGTCGTGAGCCTGATGTTCTTCATCGGCGTGCAGATGATCTCCACCGGCATCCTCGGCGAGTACGTCGCCCGCATCTTCGAGGAGGTCAAGGGCCGGCCCGTCTACGTGGTGCGCGAGCAGCGCGGCCACGGGCTGGAAGCCGAGGAGCCATGACCGCGCCCGCGGCCCCAGCCGCGGCGAGGACGCAACGGCTGTGTATCTGCGCCGACGACTTCGGCATGAGCCCGGGCATCAACGCGGCGGTGCTCGACCTGATCGCGCGGCGCAACCTCTCGGCCACCGGTTGCCTCGTGCTGCGCGAGGCCTGGCCCCGGGGCCTGCCCGCGCTGCGGCGCGTCGATGCCGCGCGCGTCGACGTCGGCCTGCACCTGGACCTGACACCGCCGCGGACACCGCGCGCCGAGGAACCCGGCCTCGGCCCGCTGATCCTGCGCTGCTACACGCGGTCCGCGCCGCGGCGCCATCTGCGCCAGACCATCGCCGAACAGCTCGCGCGCTTCGAGGACGGCCTGGGCCGCGCGCCCGCCTTCGTCGACGGACACCGGCACGTGCACCAGCTGCCGATGGTGCGGGAGCTGCTGCTCGAGGAGCTGTCGCGCCGCTACACGGCCGCGCCGCCGTGGCTGCGCAACACGCGGCCCGGCGCCACGGCGCTCAAGCCCCGGGTCATCCACGCGCTGGGCGGCCGTACGCTGGTGCATGAAGCCGCGCGACGGTCGATCCCGACCAGCCGGGGGCTGCTCGGGGTCTACGACTTCGCGGGCGGGGTGACGGGCTACCGGCGGCGCCTGCTCGCCTGGCTGTCCGCGGCACGCAGCGGAGATGTGCTGATGTGCCATCCCTCGCTGGCCGAGGACGCGGGCACGCCGCACCACGAGGCGAGGGCGGCCGAGTACACGGTGCTGGCGGCCATGGCCTTTCCATGGCGCGATCCCCGCGGCGGGCAGGTCGAGCTCATGGCGTTGTCGGCGGGCGGCCTGCAGCCGGGCGCCTGAGGTCCGGCCAGGGCGCCGTCGCCGCGCGTCATGCAGTTTGATCGGCCCGGTCATGCCGTGCGCCGACCCGGCTTCGTATCCTCGGACCATTGAACGAGAGACAAGGTCCGCGCCACCCCCGGTGGCCAGGGCCACACGGAGACCGTCTTGCCACCGAAAGAACCCGTCCTTGACGGCCTGGCGCGCTTCGCCGCCGAGGCCCCCGCACGACCGGCCGCCATCCTGGCCGAGACCGGCGAAACGCTGGACTACCGAAGCCTGCACGAACGCTCGGCGCGGCTCGCGCAGTTCCTCGCGGCCCGCCTCGAGGCCGGCGAGGTGGTGGCGATCCTGCTGGGCAACCGGCTCGAATACTTCGAGCTCACCTTCGCCGCGCGCCGCGCCGGCCTCTACTACGTGCCGATCAGCACGCACCTCACGCCGGGCGAGATCGACTACATCCTGCGGGACTCGGGCGCGCGCATCCTGCTGACCGAGACGGCGCTGCGGCCCTGGGCCGAGCGCTCGGCCTGGCCCGCGTCGCTCGAGGCGGTGCTCTGCATCGACGCCGACGATCCCATCGAAGGCGCCGCGAGCTACCGCGCGCTCGTCGAAGAAGAAGACCCGGTGCCGCCGCTGCCCGATCGGCCCCTGGGCCTGGACTTCGCCTATTCCTCGGGCACCACCGGCCGGCCCAAGGGCATCAAGCACAAGCTCGAGGACCAGCAGCTGCGCAAGGCGCTCGCAGGCGACTGGCTCTCGTTCTTCGCCTTCGATCCCGCGAGCGTCTATCTCTCGCCCGCGCCGCTCTACCACGCGGCGCCGCTGCGCTTCAGCGTGCGCTGCGTGGCCTTCGGCGGCACGGTGGTGCTGATGCGCCGCTTCGATGCCGAAGGCGCGCTCGAAGCGATCGCGCGCTGGCGCGTCACCCATTCGCAATGGGTGCCGACGATGTTCATCCGCCTGCTCGCGCTGCCGGCCGAGCGCCGCGCGGCCCACGACCTGTCGAGCCACCGGCTGGCGCTGCATGCGGCGGCGCCCTGCCCTCTCGAGGTCAAGCGCCGCATGATCGACTGGTGGGGCTCGATCGTCTGGGAGTACTACACCGGCTCGGAGCGCGCCGGCGCCACCGCGATCTCGGCGCCCGAATGGCTCGCGCATCCCGGCTCGGTGGGCCGCGCGAAGCAGGGCGTGCTGCACATCGTCGGCGACGACGGCGGCGAATGCGCGCCGATGGTCGACGGCCTGGTCTGCTTCGAGGGCGGCCCGAGCTTCGCGTACCACAACGATCCGGTGAAGACCGCCGAGACCCACACGCCGCAGGGCTGGGGCACCTTCGGCGACATCGGGCACGTGGATGCCGAGGGCTACCTCTACCTCACGGACCGGCGCGCCAACATGATCATCTCGGGCGGCGTGAACATCTATCCGCAGGAGGCGGAGAACCTGCTGCAGGACCACCCGCTGGTGCACGAGGTGGCCGTCATCGGCGTGCCGCATGCCGAGTTCGGCGAGGAGGTGAAGGCCGTGGTCCAGCTCAAGGACCCCGCGCTCGCCGATGCCTCGACCGCGCAGCAGCTCATCGACCACTGCCGCGCCCACCTGTCGGCGATCAAGTGCCCGCGCAGCGTGGACTTCGCGACCGACCTGCCGCGCACCGAGACCGGCAAGCTGCTCAAGCGCGTGGTGCGCGACCGCTACCGCGCGCTCGCCGCGCCCGCTTCCCAACCGTGACGGAGACCCGACCATGACGATCGACATCGGACGCAGGCACTGGACGATGGCCGTGCTGGCCTCGCTGGCCGGCCTGCCCGAGCTGGCCAGCGCGCAGCCGGAAACCCGGCCGCTGACCTTGCTCGTGCCCTATGCCGCCGGCGGCGCGGCCGACCCCGTGGTGCGCCCGCTCGCGCAGCGCCTGCAGGAAGTGCTCGCGCGCACCGTGCTGGTCGACAACAAGGCCGGTGCCAACGGACTCATCGGCACGCAGTACCTGCTGCGCCAGCCGCCCGACGGCCTGACGATGCTGTTCCACATCACGAGCCTGATCCAGAACATCGCGCTGTCGCGCGGCAAGCCGCCCTACGACTTCGCGAAGGACATCGAGCCGCTGGTGCTGCTGGGCCGCCAGGCGGTGGTGCTGGTGGTGCCCGCGTCGAGCCCCTACCAGAGCCTGGCCGACCTCGCGCGCGCGGCCAAGGCCAACCCGGGCAACTTCTCGTTCGGCTCCTATGGCGCGGGCTCGACCTCGCACATCTACGGCGAGCAGTTGCGCGCGGCCTGGAACATCGAGATGCCGCACGTGGCCTTCCGCGGCACCAGCCCGCTGCTGCAGGACATGCTGGGCGGGCGCGTGCCGATGGCCTTCGTCTCGGCCGCCACCGCGATCGAGCGCCAGGGCGACAAGGGACTGCGCTCGATCGCGGTGGCGCACAGCAAGCGGCTGACCGCGCTGCCGCAGGTGCCCACGCTGCACGAGCTCGGCTACGCGGGCTTCGACTACACGGGTTGGTGGGGGCTGTTCCTGCGCGCGGGCACGCCGGCGCCGGTGGCCGAGCGCCTGCGCAACGCGATCCGCGCCATCCTGCAGGAGCCCGACATGGTCGGCCGGCTGCAGCTGGCCGGCCTGGAACCCAGCAGCGAGACGCCCGAGCAGATCACAGCCGCGATGCAGAACGAGTACCGCCACTGGGAAGCGCTGAGCCGGCGCTTCAACATCACGGCCGATTGACGCTGTCGCTCGTGCGGGCGGCGCGACAATGCGAAGCGCATGCCCGCGCTTTCCCTGCACCCGCCCGCTTCATGACCGCCGTCCCCGGCCCCTCGCCGAGCGCCACGCCGCCGCCGATCGCCGGCTGGTTCGTGCAGCTGTTCCTGCGCAGCGCGGACCTGCCGCCGGCGCAGGCCGAAGCGGTGCTGCGCCGTTCGGGCATCGATCCGCTGCAACTCGACGCGCGCGGGCTGCGCGTCACCGAGCAGGCCTTCACGCGCTTCCTGATCCTGCTGGCACGGCGCGCGCGCGACGAGGCCTGGGGCATCGCCTCGCGGCCGATTCCACCGGGCACCTTCCACACCCTGTGCCGGCTGATCGTCAATTGCCGCACGCTCGGCGAGGCGCTGGTCGTCATCGGCCGCTTCTACGCGCTGGTGGTCGACGACTTCTCGATCAAGATCCGCCGCGAAGGCGGCGAGGCCATCGTCTGGCTCAAGCCGCTGCGCACGCTCTCGCCCGAGCGACACGTGAGCCTGCATGGCGCGACCGTCTTCCTGCTCTACCAGTTCATGTGCTGGCTGGTCGACCGCCGCATTCCGCTGACCGCGGTCGAGTTCTCGTACCCGCGCCGGCCGACCAGCGCCGAGACGCTGCGCACCTACGACACGCGCGAGATCCGCTTCGAGCAGTCGTTCACCGCGCTGCGGCTCGAAAGCCACCTGGCCTCGCTGCCGATCATCGGCGGCGAGGAACGCCTGAGCCGCTTCCTCTCCGAGGCGCCGCGCACGCTCATCACGCGCTACTACGACCACAGCCGCGTGAGCGACCGCGTGAAGTCCATCCTGCGCGCGCAGGTGGGCACGCCGATGAGCCTGGACGACGTGGCGGCCCGGCTGCACCTGACACCGGTGACCTTGCGGCGGCACCTGGTCGACGAGGGCTGCGGCTTCTCGGAGCTGCGCGACGACGTGCGCCGCCGCGCGGCGCTCGACATGGTGCGCCAGGGCCACGTGAAGCTCGAGACCATCGCGCTGCGGCTGGGCTTCGCCGAGTACAGCACCTTCCACCGGGCCTTCCGGCGCTGGACGGGCACGGGGCCGACCGAGTACCGGGCCAACCCGCCGGCGTCCTGAGTTCAGGGTCCAGGGTTCGCGGGTTGCGCCCAACTCGCCAGCCAGTGCGCATCGGCCACCACGGATGTCGCGGGCCGCGGCAGCGAGGGCGAATGGCTGAAGCGCGGGGCCGGTGCCGGCTGCAGTTCGCCTTCGAGTTCGACGAAGACCTGGCGTGCCACGAGGTGCGGGTCGCGCGTGCTCGCGGCGAGGTTGTTGACGGGCGCCACGCAGGCGTCGCTGCCTTCGAACAATGCCTCCCAATGCGCGCGTGGCTCGCGTGCGAACAGTGCCTCGAGCGCGCGCGCCTGTTCGGGCCAGCGGTCGCGATCGTGTTGCGCGAAGGCCTTGGCGTCCAGGCCCAGGCGCGCGAGGAACTCGGCATGGAACTGCGGCTCGATCGCGCCCACCGCCAGATGCAGCCCGTCCGCGCAGCGGTAGCTGCGGTAGTACGGCGCGGCGCCATCGAGCACGTTGGACTGCCGCTCGTCGCGCCAGCGCGATGCGGCGCGCAGGCCATGGATCAACGACAGCAGCGACACCGTGCCGTCGCAGATCGCGGCATCGACCACCTGGCCGCGCCCGCTGCGCGCCGCCTCGTGCAGCGCCGCGAGCACGCCCACCGCCAGGTAGAGCGCGCCGCCGCCATAGTCGCCGACCAGGTTCAGCGGCACGCTCGGGCCTTCGGCGGGACCGATGGGATGCAGCGCGCCCGCGACCGCGAGGTAGTCGATGTCGTGGCCCGCCTGCTGGGAGCGCGGGCCCTCCTGCCCCCAGCCCGTCATGCGGCCGAACACCAGCGCGGGCCGCAACGCGAACAGCTCGGCGGGACCGAGGCCCAGCCTTTCCATCACGCCGGGCCGGAAGCCCTCGATGGCCACGTCGGCATGGCGCAGCAGTTCGCGCGCCGTCGCGAGGCCTTCCGTCGAGCGCAGGTCGAGCGCGAGGCATTCGCGCCCGCGCATCGTGGCGCCGCGCTCCATCTGCACCGCGCCGGGCCGTTCGATGCGAACCACCCGCGCGCCCATGTCGGCGAGCAGCATCGCGGTGAAGGAGACCGGCCCCAGGCCCGCGAACTCGACGACCCGCAGGCCGCGCAGCGGGCCGGCGGGCGATGGGGGCGCGTTCTTCGACGTGTCGTTCATCGCTGCATGGTGCCGCCGGGCTTGCGCCGCCGCGATGACCGCCGCGCTCGTTCCCCATGACCCCTGCGCGCCGCGCCATGCGGGTTGCACGCGGCGGTCATGGCGTGGGCCGGACGGGCCTTTCATCATGGCGCCAACCAAAGGAGCCGAACATGAAAGCATGGGTGAGTCATCGCCCCGGGGGACCGGAGACGCTGGTGTGGCAGGAGCTGCCCGATCCGGTGCCCGCCGACGGCGAGGTGCTCGTGAAGATCGCCGCGGTGGGCGTCAACTATCCCGATGGGTTGCTGATCCGCGACCTCTACCAGGTCAGGCCCGAGCGGCCCTTCGTTCCGGGCAGCGAGTTCTGCGGCGTGGTGGAGCAGGTAGGCCGGGACGTGTCGGGCCTGCGCGAGGGCGACCTCGTCATCGGCCGCTGCGGCTGGGGCGCCATGGCCGATCGCATCGCCGTGGCCGAGCAGCGCTGCGTGCGCGTGCCGGCCGACACGCCGCGCACGCAGGCGGCCGCCTTCATGTTCGCCTATGCCACCGCCTACCACGCGCTGTGCGACGCCGCCCAGCTGCAAGCGAAACAGACGGTGCTGGTGCTCGGCGCCGCGGGCGGCGTGGGGTCGGCCGCGGTCGAGGTCGCGCATGCGCTGGGGGCCCGCGTGGTGGCTGCCGTGTCCTCGCCCTCCAAGCTGGCCTTCGCGATGGCGCGCGGCGCGTCGGGCGGCCTCGTCTACGAACAGCAGGTCGAAGGCCGGGAGGCGCAGCAGGCGCTCGCGCGGCGCATCAAGGAGGCGGTGGGCGGCGACGGCTGCGACGTGGTGTTCGATCCGGTCGGCGGCGGCTACACCGAACCGGCCTTGCGCAGCCTGCGCCGCGGCGGCCGCCACCTGGTGGTGGGCTTCACCGCCGGCATCCCGAGCGTGCCGCTCAACCTGGCGCTGCTCAAGAGCCGCCACATCGTCGGCGTGGACTGGCGCAGCTTCGTGCAGGAAGACCCGAAGCTCAACGACCGTAACGTGCACTCGCTGCTCGCGATGTGGCGCGAGGGCCTGCTGCAGCCGGAGGTGACCGAGACCTTCGCCTTGGCCGATGCGCCCGCGGCCATCGCGCGACTCGATGCGCGCGGCGCGCTCGGCAAGATCGTCGTGGTCGCGTGAAGGCGGCGGCCTCCCGGGCCGCCGCTTTCTTCTTCAGTTCAGTTCGCCCGACAGGATCTCGCGCGCCATCACGATCTTCATGATCTCGGTAGAGCCTTCCATCTGCTTGCACATGCGCAGCAGGTTGTGGAAGTCGAAGAAGGGATAGTCCTCGATCGCGAGGCCGCGGCCGCCCAGCACCTGCATCGAGCGGTCGATCACGCGCAGCCCCGCATCCACGCAATAGGCCTTCACCATGGCCGCCTGCATCCGCGAGGCCGAGTAGCCGCCGCGCGCCACCATCCAGGCCGCGTAGTAGGTGTTGAGGCGGATCGATTCGATGTCGTACTGGTTGTCGGTCAGCATCCACTGGATCGCCTGGTTGTCGCCGAGCGCCTTGCCGAACACCTTGCGCTCGCGCGCGTATTCGACCGCCAGTTCCTGGCTGCGCTCGGCCATCCCGAGCGCGGTGCCGCCCAGGCGCAGGCGGAAGCGGTTGAACTGGTGCTGGGCGATGGAGAAGCCCTCGCCCTCCGCGCCCAGCAGGTTCTCGGCCGGCACGATCACGTTCTCGAGCCGCACCTCCTGCTCCGTGCCCCATTGCCGCGCAATCACCGGGATGTCGCGCGACTTCGTGAAACCCGGCGTGTCGTTGTCGACCAGGAACACGCTGATGCCCTTCGGCCCCTTGCTCGGGTCGGTGACCGCCGCGACCGCCGTGTACGACGCGAAGTGATGGCCGGTGCGCCACATCTTCGTGCCATTGAGCACCCAGTGGTCGCCCTCTCGCACCGCCGTCGTGCGGATGCCCGCGAGGTCCGAGCCGGCCTCGGGTTCAGTGAAGCACATCGACCAGCCCGTCTTGCCCTCGAGCACCGGATAGAGGTACTTCTCGCGGATCTTCTCGGGCGCCTGGTAGAGCACCGGCCAGGGCGCGAACGGCCCGCCCGGCATGCGCCGCGGCGACTTCGAGAACTCGGCCAGCACGATCACGTCCTCCATCGGCCCCAGGCCCTGGCCGCCGAATTCCTTGGGCACGATCAGCTTGGCCAGGCCGTACTCGGCCAGCTTGCCCTTGAGGTGGGCGTTGAGCTCGGGGCTGTAGTCGCTGTTGGCGACCGGCCATTCGCGGTAGTGCGGCAGGACTTCCGTCCCGATGAAGCTGCGCGCGCGCTGCTGAAGATCGCGTTGCGCGGGGTTGAGTTCGAAATCCATTGGTGTGCCTCTCGCGGTTCGGACATGCACCCGATGGCATGTCAACGCGATCGATTGGATCGGCGCGGGCGCGCGGCTTCCATGGCACTGTCGTTCAAACTGCATGACATCGCCGCCGGGCTCGCAGCGAATCGCAGTGTGTCGCGCGCGCGGCGCGGATACACGGGCATACGAAGGCCGCGCAATGGCGCGCGGAGGCGCCGAAGAATCGCGGCGCCCCCACTTCAAGAAAGCCTTCGATGAAAACCATCCGCATGGAAATCGCCGCCGTGGCGCTCGCGCTCGGTGCCTGCGTCTTCGCGGCCGTGTCCATCGCCGCGGACGGCAAGCCCGCCGCCTCGACGTCCACCTCCGCCGCGTCACCGATCTATGGCGTGACGATCCCCAAGGGGTATCGCGAATGGCAGCTGATCGCGCCCGCGCTGGAGTCCGAGCCGCTCAACGAACTGCGCGTGGTGCTCGGCAACAAGACCGCCGTCGACGCCTACAGGAAAGGCGTGCTGCCCTTCCCCGACGGCACCGTGCTGACCAAGCTCGCGTGGAAGCACGTGCAGTCGCCGGACTTCGAACCCGCGCTGGTGCCGGGCGCGGCGACCACGGTGCAGGTGATGGTCAAAGATTCAGCGAAGTACGCCGCCACCGGCGGCTGGGGCTTCGGGCGCTTCGTCGATGGCAAGCCGGTGGACATCGCGCAGCACCAGACCTGCTTTGCCTGCCATGCGGCGCGGGTGAAGGACAGGGACTATGTGTTCACGCGGCTGGCGCCGTGAGCTTGGGCCTGTCCAGTCCAAGCTCTGAGGGGAGGCGTGTTGCGCAGATTGGCTGGCCACCGTCAGCCACCGCCATCCCGCCGTGCAGCTGAGCGTGGTGCGAGACAGGCTCGATCCAGCCCCTCTCCAGCTTGGGCGCTGCAGATGCACACGACCTCATGTGCGCATCGCCGAGAGGTTGCCAGGGTCGCATCTCATCGCGGCTATGGCAACATTCGCCCCAACCAACGTTCGGGGCCAACGTAGACTCGCTCGGAAGCGGTCACTCATGCGCGGCCAGAACACCATTTCGGCGCAAAGCATGTCCAACACCCAATTTGCATTTCTCAGGTCCGAATCCCTTCCCAACCGTTCGGCTCTGCAAGGGTGGATCGACGAGCTGGGCTTCGACCTCCAACTCTGCCCCGATCTGGACCTCAAGAGCGATCAAGGCTTCTCGCCCTGCGTGCTGGAAGGGGATAGCGACGTCGGGCCAGAACTGTGGCCGAGCACGACAGCACAGGCGGCGGATGGAGACGATGGAATCCTCGAAATGGCCGGCGCGCGCGACTTCTGCGTTTCCATGGCCTGGCGAGGCAGCATGAAGGACTGTGCCGCGGTGATGATCATCAGTTGTGCGCTGGCGAAGTACTGTGATGCCGTCATCTCGTACGAAGGCGAGGCGCCCGAGCCTTTCGAGAACCTGTTGGCGGCGGCAGCCGAAGCCCTGAACGAAGCTCGCAAGACGCGATAGCAGCCTTGGAACGATCGGGGCATCGCTTTCCGGGCACATGACAGTGCCAGGCGCTATGGATCCAATGAGGAATGACGGAATGAAACCATGGACAGATCGCGGGATCAGCGGCGCAAAGTTGTTGCTGGGAGGCGCGCTGCTGACCTTGTGCAGCGAGCCTGCTACAAGAGCCGTTCAAGGGCAGCCTCTTCTGGCTGTACTGGCATCGCTTCTGTGCGGGGTCGTGGGACCGATCTGCGTCGTACTCGGGCTGTACCGCATCGGAACGAGCCACAAGCCAGTGGCCCGGAAGGCGCCGAAGGACACATCGAATCTCGATCGCTGAGTATTTGCGCCTTTCTCGAAATGAACATCGAGGCCGCACCAACGCATGCTGTAGACCTGGGTGAGCTCGAGAAGGCAAGAGAAATCCTGGCCGCCGGAGTCGATCCGGATGAAGGAAACGGCTTCGGCAAGACGGCGCTCGGTCATGGCCAACGTCGGAGAGTGCGCTTCTAGCAGAAGGCTAGGTCCCCTTTACAAGCCAGTTCTCGCCCATCTTCTGGAAGTAGATGGTGTCGGTCCCCTTTTGCGTTCCGCGGGTGGTTTCCACCTTGCATCGATAGTGCTCCCCGGAATCCTTCACCTCCCCCTCTTTGGCCTTCTCGCAACCGAGGTTCTTCACGGAATCGATCACCATTCCCCGGGTTGCGCCGAAGGCCTTGGTGAGATTCACGACATCCTCGTCTTTCGGCCCCGCAGAGCACGCCGCCAACGGCAGGCAAGACACGATCACGGCAATGAATCGAAACTTCATGCTCTCTCTCCTCTTGTAAACCTTGTTGCCCGATCAGCCGGGGGGAAGGCGCCGGCTGACTGCGATCGCAACACCGACGAGCACCGCGAAGAACGCAAGAAGCACCAGCGACTTCAATGGGCTGGCACCGGCAACAGCCATGTTCGACAGCGGCCTGCGCTGGAAACACGCGGGGCGGGTGCCGCCATCGGTGAGAGTCACCGATCCAATCGTCCAGTTTGTGCTGGCTTCGGCAGGCATTCGGTTCTTTCCCAGATAGGGTGATCCAGGATCACGGCGAATGGCATCCCACATTTCGCAGTAAGTGATTTCGGGCCCCAGGACCGACTTGGGGGGGACCACCCGCTTCCAGTCTTCGAAGGACGGCACCACGCAAGCGTCCTGCTTGCATTGCGCCATCAAACGCGGTTGAACCGCCTCGGGAATCTGTGCCGCCCTCATGCCCTGACGCACGAGAGTCTGCCAGGCAGCGCCTTTCAGGGCCAACGGATAGATGCTGAACTGCTGCGGTGTCGGTCTGTAGATCCAGTAGTGGAACAAGGCCCAGCTCAAAAGTACCGAAATGAGCAAGCCAAGAGAAAAGCAGCGACCTCGACGCGTCGTGAGCAATCCGAACGTCGGATCGAAGCCGCTGCCGGCAGACATGGCGACCTGCTCGTTGTCATGCGCTTCGAGCTTCTCCCTGGCTACTTTTTCGGTATCGCAATCCTCAATCTTGGCAAGTTTCTTCGTGTGTTCTTGCGCCAGGTCGGGATCTTTCATGTTTGCATTTCTTCTTGTTGAAATGGGTTGCGGCGAGGCGACTTGGAGGCGCCACGCTCGAGCAGGCTGGATTCTGAATTAAACCCACTATCGCCAATCAGCCAAGTTCTAGATACTTTCAATCCGATAATCGAATAGTGGTCCCGCCTCCAACCGAGAAACGAAGTCGAGAGCCGGCTCGAAGCGGCCCCTGCGCGGCGGAGTAGTGGTGTTTCCGGCTTGACGACAGCAAACGATCGAGGTAACCGACCTGGTCGGACCAATGAATGCAAAGCTCGGGTCCCGAATGGACAGGGCATCCAAGGGATGCGAGCGACACGACGTTCAACCACGCGCGGGACAGCGCACGACCGGGGGAATTGCCCGAGCTTGAGCCTCCTCGTCCCCCGTCTCCACCTCAGTTTCCTCTGCCAGCCCCGCGCGCTACTGGTCGGGTCGTCGGTCTATCTGCAGCAGGAGAGCTGGAAGCAGGTACGCCAAGCGGCACGGCCCAGGCGTCGTAGGCGTACACCCAGTCGACGTTGCCGCCCTCGCGCAGCCAGTTGTTGCCGAGCGAGCTGAGCTGCACCTGGCTGGCGCGCTCGATGCGGGCGGTCTCGAAGTCGGCCAGCGCGGCGGCGGTGCCGTCCACCGCCACGCCCTCGAGGTGGCGCGCGCAACTCGTCCACGTCGCCGGGCCCGGTCCAGGAATCGAGCTGCCAGCTGTCCTGCGGCGTGGTCGCGAGGATGAAGATGTCCTTGCCGCGGTTGAGCGGGAAGGTGACGACCAGGTCAACTGTCCCGTCCAGCCATCCAGGATTTTCAAGACGGCCTCACGTTCGCTTCAATGCCCTGCCGGGGCCGACTCCCCCGGCAGCTTGATGATCGCGCGAAGGCCACCCTCGGGCAGGTTGAAGAGCACCACTTCTCCGCCGTGCGCGCGAGCACAGGAACGCGCAATCGACAGTCCGAGTCCCACGCCTCCCTCGGAATGGTTTCGGGCACGGCTGCGCTGGAAGAACGGTTCGAAGACCCGCTCGAGCATGTCGGCGGGCAGTCCCGGTCCCTCGTAGTCGATCTCGATGCGGATGCCGTCGTCGACCACGAGGCGAACCCCGGCGTGGTGGCCGTGACGCACTGCGTTGTCGACCAGGTTGCTCACCGCGCGCTGCAAGCTGATCGGCCGGGCGCGGTGCGCATGCGGCGCATGTGCGGCCAGCGACACGTCACGGCCCAGGGCACGGTGCTCGTCCACCACCTCCTCGAGCATCGCCTGCAGGTCGATGTCCTGCATGCCTTCGCTCTGTGCATCGTCCTGGGCGAAGCGCAGGGTCTGCTCCGCCATCTGCCGCATACCGTCGAGTGTGCGCGTCATGAGGACGCGCAGCGCGTCGTCTTCCACCATCTCGACGCGCAGCCGCAGCGACGTGATCGGCGTACGAAAGTCGTGGCTGATGGCGGCGAGCAGCTGCGTGCGGTGGTCGATGAAGCGGGTGAGCTTGTCCTGCATCAGGTTGAAAGCAGTCGGCACCTCGCGTGCCTCGCTGGGTCCGGTGATGGAGAGCGGCTCGATGCGCTCGCCGCGGCTGACGCGCTCCGCGGCCAGTGCCAAGGCCTTGATCCCGACACGACGCTGGTCAAGCGCCTGCCGATGGTCTGGATCGGGTCGAAGGACTTCGCCGTACGGCGCGGCGAAGAGCTACCGCTGGCTCTGCTCGAAGCACCCTGCGCCTTCCGCGAGCCGGGCATCGAGGCACTCGACCGGGCCCGGCGGCGCTGGCGCCTGGCCTTCAGCTCACCGAGCCTCGCGGGACTGTGGGCGGCATCGTCGGCCGGGCTGGGCATCACCATCCGCACCACGCTGGGCCTGCCGCCGCAACTGGCGGTACTCGGACGCTCGAACGCCTTGCCGAAGCTGCCGGATATCGCGCTGTCGCTCTACACGGCCAAGGCTTCGCCGACACCGGCAGTGGCACGACTGCGCGAGATCCTGCTGGACGAACTTGCCGCCGCCACCCTCTGATCGAGGGCAGGCCGCCTTCGCGGGCCTGGGACAATGACGAGAGAACCTCCGCCTGGGCTCGTCCGCGGCGAAGCCTCTCGCTGACGAGGGTGAAGGACAGGGACCATGCGCGCTCTCGACCATTCGGGTGCGCTCGCTAGCCCCAATCCATTCTTGCGTGACGAACCTGGGCGATCAATGTCTCCAACGGCGTTGGCCGCGCCAGGTAATAGCCCTGAACCAACGGACAACCGAGCAAGCGCAGATGCTCGAGCTCTTCGACCGTTTCCACGCCCTCGCCCACCACCTCCATGCCCAGTGCGTGCCCGAGGTGGATGATCGAATCCACGAGCAGCATGCGCCTGTCGGAGCGGTGGAACTCCGATATCAGCAGTCGATCGATCTTGATCTGCTTGACGTACTTGTCGCCCAGCATCGCCAGCGACGAATAGCCGGTACCGAAGTCGTCCACCGCGATGGCGATTCCGGCCGCTGCAAGCGCTTCGAGCTGCCCGGAAGACGACAGACTGTCCAGCGCACTTTCCTCGGTGATCTCGATCCTCAGATGCCGAGGGGCGATGCCCTCGCGCAGCAAAGTCCTCGACACGATGTCGCTCAGAGGAAGATCTCCGATCTCACGGGGCGACACGTTCATGGCCACGGGAACCTTCTCGAACCGAGGGTCCGCATCCGCCAACGCGTGCAAGCCGTGGCAGACCTCCTGCAGGATGTGCTGCAACAGCGTTTCGCCCATCCCCATGACCGCGGCCGCGTGAACCACCTCCTCGGGTGAAGTCCATCCTTGCCTCGGATGGTTCCAGCGCAACAGCGCCTCCAGGCTATGGAGGCTGGAGCCATCGCTCGAGAGGATCGGCTGATACCACAGCCCGATCTCCCGTGCCTCAATGGCACAGGCCAGATCCTTTTCGATGTCCTGGCGGCGCAACAGACGTCGATGCATCGCCTCATCGAAGCGATAGCCCCATGCGCCCGTCGACCGCGTGGACGCGTGAAGCGCCTCGCTCGCGAAAGTCAGGAGGTCATCGATCTGGCGTGAAGCGCTGTCGCAAAACCCGACGTGCAGGCGAGTCAGGTCCGCTTGCCTGCCCAGACTCGATCCAAGCCCGAGGGATCCGAGGCTCGCGCGGTGGATCTCACCGGGAAAAGCCTCGGTGCCGCATGGCTCGTACAGCACGACGAACTTGTTGCCCGCCCACCGGCCCAGAACGCACCGAGCCGGATCGAATTTCGATGTCAGCCATCGAGCCACCTCCTGCAGCACCTTGTCTCCCAACGCCAGACCTTGTGTCTCGTTGATGATCGACAAGCCAAAGACTTCGAAGATCACCAAGCGCTGGCGCGGCCGCTTCTCCGATCCGAGCCAATGCGAAGCCGCATCGACAAAGCTCTGACGAGCGAGCAAGCCCGTGAGCGGATCTTGGACACTCTTCATCTTTCCCTCTCTGATTCTCAACGGCATCCATCCTGAAGATCCGATCCGTGACATCCATCCCTGTGCTTTTCTAGTGCTGATTGCGTGCCCCTTCCGCGCTTCGTGGGCGCGCTCTTTGGTGCGAGGGGGAACGGTGCCATGACGTCAGGAGCCTCGACGTGAGCGGTGCCTATCGGAAGAGTTCTGCAGCTTTGTGTCTGATGCGTCCTCGCTGTCGCCTTCCAGTTCCAAGGCTCCGAAGTCGGTGGAAGCAAACTCCGGCGGTACGTGCACGCCCTCGTCGTCCCGCCGAACCAGGCCGCGGTTCTCGAGTTCACGCATCGCCTTGTTCACCCCTTCACGCGAGAGCCCGGCATACGAAGCGATCACGGCCTGCGTGATCCGCTTGTCGTAGCCGCCGGGGCCGGCCGGGGCCAGGTGAGTCAGTTCATGAAGGACCCGGCCGACCAGCTCGACGGGCGAGAGCGAAGAAATCCGCCTCAGCTGACCATGAACCATGGAGACCCGCTTGACGGCCGACTCCAGGAGGCCCACGGCGACCTGCGGGAAAAGCGTGCAAAGACGCCGCAGCACATGGATGGGAATGAGGTAGACGGAAGAAGGAAGCGCTGCGATCAACGTGGACTGCGCCACATAGCTGTCTTCCTTCAATGAGGGGCTGAAAAAGAAGTCGTCCTTGCTGACGAAATCAGTGGTGACGCCTTCGCTGTCACCGCCGCTGCCGTGTACCACGACACGTAGCAGTCCGGTAGCGACGCAGTAGACATGCTCGGATGTCTCGTCTACGGCGAGGACGACATCGTTGCGGCGATAGTTTCGGAGCTCGGTGCTTTGAACAAGCAACGCACGCTCGCTGTCGGGCAGCGTGGCAATAAGTGGGTGCAGATACATGCTGGAACGGACGCGGTCTCCTCCTGCGTGCTCCAGCTCATCCCCCAAAAGGGGACCTGTATCGCTGGCCGTCAGGGTCCCGGCTTTTCCGTGATTGATGAAATGAAGTTGATAAAAACTGAAGCTGTTCTCTCTCTTTGCAGCAGTTGTGTGAAAGGCTGAAAGTGATAAGTCGGCATGGCAACGCGTGCGCCATCACGTGGCGAGCCGTCGTTGGCGGGGCCGTATGCCTTCACTCGGTGCGCCAGATCCACCGCGCTCGAGCGCGTCGAAATCGAGGCTGCGCAGCGACTGCGCACGACTTCGAGGTGATGGGCTCTGATGAGAATGCAGGGGGTCAAGAGAAGAACCGGCGAATCAAAAGGCTCAAACCGCCGAAGCGGTTTGAGCAAAAGTCCCCGGCAGCAAACCGTCCGCCGGGGGAGGGGCGAAACTAGATCACCGCACCGACGCGATCGTCGACACGGCGGAGTTGCCCACGGCCGTGGCGCTGACCTGGTTGCCGGCCGCGCGCAGCGTGCTGCCCGTCGCCGCGCCAGTGACGCCGATGCCGTAGTTCACGCTGGTGGCAGTCGCCACGACCGTGCCGCTGTTGGTCTGGAAGTTTCCGACCGCAGCCGTCGGACGGCTGGCGCTCGGCGCACTCACATTGACGCTGTTGGTCGCGGTGTTGCCGTACGCCTGCGCAGCGGTCGTGTTGCCGGTGACGGCCACGGTGCTGCCGCTCACGCCAGGCACGAGCACGGGAGCCGTCGCATTCAGGGCCACCTGGTAGCTGGCCGTGGCGGACGAGCTCACGTTGCCCGTGTTGCCCTGGTTGTTGAGCACGGCGGCGGCCGCTTGCGAGGCGCCGACGGTGCTGCCGGCGACGGCAGCGGGCGTCGCATAGCTGCTGCCCGCCGACACGTTGAGCACGTTGCTTGCCGCGTTGCCGCGAGCCAGCGCCGTCGTGCTGTTGCTGTCGATGGTCAGCCCGCTGTTGAGCGCAGCGGTCGCTGCCGGCACCCCACCCTCCAGGTTGAAGCCCGCGGCGGTGCTCGAGGTCGCGTTGACGGCGGCACTACTGGTCTGCGCATTGCTCAGACCGGCGTTGCTGCCTTGCAGCGCGGCGCCGGAGAGCGTCACGCTGTTGTCGGCGCGGTTGGCCGAAGCCTCTGCGGTTGTCGCATTGCCGGTGATCGAGAACGTGCTGTCCGCCAGGCCCGTGGTGGCCGTGGCCACACGATCCTGGTTGTACAGGCGCGTGCTCGCCGTGCTGGCGACCGAGGTGGACGCGGCCTGGCTGTTGCTGAGCACGTGGTCGCCGGTGGCGCCCCCCGCGTTCAGAACGGCATTGGTCGTGGCACCGACCGGCGTTGCGTTGCCCGCGGTGACCGTCAGCGCGTTCGTGGCATCGTTGATCACGCCCAGCGAAACGTTGCGGTTGTTGGCCAGCGCCACCGACGAGCCCGACACGGCGCCCGGCGCGTACAGCTCCGCGTCCGAGCTCGCGGCGACCGAGGCGGTGCTCGATTGCTGCGAAGCCAGCGCGGAAGCCGCTGCCAGGTTGGTGGCGGTCACGCCCAGGGTGTTGGTGGCCGTGTTGGCCACCGAGCTCGCGCGTTGGCTGTTGTTGGACACGCTCACCGTGGAGTTGCCGATGGCCGAGCCGGCCACGGTATCCACGGCGAAGCTGCCGTACACGTTGCTCACCAGCGCCGAGTCACCGGTCACCGATTGCACGTTCGACAGCGCGTTGTCCGCCTGCGCGCCCGAGCCGGTCACGAGGGCACCAGCGGTCGCCACCGTGCGGCCGCTGCCGGCTGCGATGGAGTTGCCGGTGACGCTCGTGGTGTTGGTCGCGCTGTTGCCCGTGACCGAGCCGGTGTTGCTGTTGCCGTTGACGGACAACTGCGAGCCGGTCACGGCACCCGAGACGGCCAGGATGACGCCGCCCTGGTTCGGGACGCTCGGCGTGGCCGGCGTGCCGGGGATGAGCCCCGACAGCACGGCCGCGCCCCCGTCCACGATCGCCGAGTAGGCCGACAGCGAGATCGTGCCGAGCAAAATCGCCGAACCACTGACGTTTCCGCCCGACTGCGTCCAGCCGTTGCTGGTGAGATAGGCCAGTTGCGCCGGCGAGAGGCTGGATGCCAGCACCGTCAGCGTACCGCCCGTCAAGGTCAGGGTGGCGCCGGAGCCCGAAACGGTCAGTCCGCTTCCCGTGGCACTGAACGTGAAGGGCTCGGGTGCGGTACCGGCGCTTCCCGCCACACCCGCCTGGCCGATCAGCGCATTGACGCTGGCGCTGGTCGTCTGCGAGTTCTGCAAGGCGGTGGTGGTCGACAGGCCGTTGCCCGACAGGCCCAGGCTGTTCGTCGCGGCGTTGCTGGTCGCCGAGGCGGTGGAGACGTTGTCGTTCGAGGCGATGCTCGAGCCGGTCACGTTGCCACCCACGGCGGTCAGCACGCCGGCGGCGGTGCCACCGACCAGCGCTCCGTCACGCTGCGTCGCGGTGACCGAGCCCGCGCCCGATTGCGCGTTCTGCACGCTGAAGGCGGCGTTGGTCGTGAGCGTGCCGGCGTTCGAGGTCGCGCCGGTGAGCGGCGTGGCCGATGCGGTGTCGATGCCATTGCCCGATGCGCTCAGGCTGTTGGTGCCGCGGCTTCCGAACGCCAGGGCCTGGATCTGGTTGCCGGAGGTGGCAACCGTCGAGGCCGAGACGTTGTCCTGGATGGCGGTGGCCACGACGGCGCCGCCGGTGGCGGTTGCCGAAACGGCACCGCTGGCCGTCTGTGCGCTGGAGACGTTGGCGATCGATGCCGCGCCCGCTGCGTCGACACCGGTGCCCAGGCTCACGCTGCCGGCGTTGCTTGCGTCGTTGCCGTAGGCGGCCGCGACGAAGGCATTTCCCTGGTTGGCGATCTGGCTGCGGGTGGCGTTGCCTTCCAGCAGGACCGTCAGCGCGCCCAGGGGACCGCCGAAGCCGGTGGCTTGCGCATCCACGTCGCCGAGTGCCGACTGGTTGTTCAGCAGGCCGTAGGCGGCGGTGACCGTGCCGCCCAGGCTCGGGGTGCTCGACAGCGTGGACGCCGGTGCCACCGAGGTGGGCACGGTGGCGCCGTTCGCGGCAACCGTCAGGGTGTTGCCGGTCGAGTTGCCGTAGGCGATGGAGCGCTGCAGGTTGTCCGACAGGGTCAGGTTGGTGTCCGTGATGTGCGTGCCGGCGTAGACCGCGGCGGCCGAGCCGGCCAGCACGGTGCTCACCGGCGAGGCTGCGTCCACCACCTGGATGTTCGCGATGCCCGCGCCCGAGCCGATGCTCGTTCCGGCCAGCGACAGCGAGTTCGAAGCGCTGTTGGCCAGGCCGACGGCCTCCTGCGTGTTCTTGCTTGCGCTGACCGTGCTGCCGGTGATGGTGTCACCGCCGGTGCCGCGCGAGTCGACGTACGCGCCCACGTACGAGCCGCCCAGCGTGGCCGAAACCGGGCTGGCGTAGTTGCTCTGCAGGCTGGTGATCGTGGCGGCGCCGCTGGCCGAGACGTTGCCATCGGGCGTGCGGCCACCGCTCAGGACGGTGGCGCCGGCGCCCAGCGGCAAGGCGTTGGCGGCCAGCGAGAGGCTCTGGGTCGCGCTGTTGCCGTAGGCGGAAGCCGCGGCGCGGTTCTGCTCGACGGCCACCGTGCTGTCCTTGGTGGTGCCGTTTTCCAGGCCGGTTGCAGCACCGATGATCGACGGTGCGGTGATGGCCGAAACGCCGCCGCCGAAGTTGCTCTGCTGGTTCGCGAGCGCGGCGGTGGCGGAGAAGGTCGCACCGTTCTGGCCGGTCGCAATCGCGCTGGAAGCGGCGTTGCCGGTGGCCGCGGAGGTGATCGCGTTGCCCGAGACGGTCGCTGCGCCGCCGTCGATCGACTGCACGGTGGCGGTCACGCTGGCGGCATTGGTGGCGCCTTGCAGCGCCACGCCGACATTGCCCTGGGTGTTCAGGATCGCGAGGTCCGCACCGAGCTGCGAGCTCTGGCTGCCGGCACTGTAGGTGCTGCTGTTGACGGTCGGGCCGCCCGAACCGGCGACGGAGATGCCGTCGGCCAGCACGATGCGGTTGCCGGCGACGCCGGCGGCACCCAGGGCTTCGTTGCCCGTGGCCGCGCTGGAGATGGTGTTGCCTTGAACCGACAGGGCGCCATTCAGCACGTTGGTGGTGCCCGTGCCGTTGCTGCCGATCGTGGCATCGATCGAGGTGACGGTGTTCGACGCGTTGTGCGTCACGCCCACGCCCTGGTTCAGCTGCAGATTGCTCACGACGGCCGAGCCGGCGAAGGTCGGTGCGCCGCCGGCCTGGATCGAGGCAGTGTTGGTTGCCGCATTGCCCTTGAGCGTGGCGGAGACGGTGTTGCCGTCGAGTGCGGGCGCCGAGCTCACGGCGTTCGCGCCGTCCGCGGTCAGATCGAGCGTGACGGCGTTGCCACTGGCATTCGCGGACGATGCGGGCCCGGTGCCCTGCTGCGCCGTGGTGACCACGATGCTGCCCGATGCCTGGCTGCTGTTCGTGGCGGCCGAATGGGTGCTCGTGGTGATGCCGGGGGCGTTGGAGACGTAGTCGACCGGAACGGTACCCGCTACCGAGGAGGCACCGCCATTGATCACGGTGGTGGCCGAGACCGTGTTCTGCGTGTTCGAGGCGCCGCCCGAGGAGAAGCCATTGAGGTTCACGCCCACCGAGTTGCCGCTCGCGTTGCTGGTGATGGCGCCGGTGTTGGTCTGCACGCCCAGCGATGCCGCGCCATCGAGCGCGATCGTGTTGCCGGTCAGGGACAGGTCGATCGCGTTGGAGAACTCATTGGCCTTGGCCGTGGCGTTCACCGTGTTTTGCGTCGTGGTGTTCGACGTGCCGGTCTGCACGCCGTCCACCGTGATGCCGATCTGCTGGCCGGCGGCGGTCGCCGACACCGGCTGCGACTTCGTCTGCACCGAATCCACGGTGAGGAAGCCCGAGGCGGTGGCGGTCGAGGTGGTCGCGTTGATGGTGGTGGTCGCGCCCAGTTCGGGCGGTGCGGCCATGGCGCCGCCGGCAGCCAAGCTGGCAAGCACGGCGAGGCCGACACGGCTGAGTGCCGGCGCCTTGATGGCACGCGACTGGAGATTGCGAGTCTTCTTCATGGAAGTTCCTTGGGTATTGATCAAAAGTTCCGAAAATTCGGTGGATCCGGAGGATCGATGTGGTGGTGGCGTTCAGCTTTCAGTGCGGTTTAGCTCCCTCGTCGTGTGTTCTCCTCTCGGGCTGGTTGAACCGGCCCGCCCTTGCCCGAGCCCGCGCCCTGGACGCGCAACTTGGCGACCTCTTGCAGCCCCGGACCGTCGCGATGGATGGCCGTGTCGGCCTTGTCGGGCCGCCAGCTCACGCTGATGCCGCCGGGCGCGATCCCGCGCGAGATCAGCGCCGATGTCACGACGCCGATGCGCTGGTCCGTCAGCAGATCGCGCTTGCCCGCGTCCCAGTTCTCGGTGTCGCGAGCCACCAGCACCACTTCGGTGGGCGCCTTGGCGGCGGCCGCCGCGATCTGGTCGAGCAGATTCAAGGTGCCGCCGGTCAGCGCCGCGGCGCCGAACTCGAACGGGATCTGCACGCTCGCGCCGTCGCCTGTGCTGACGGACGATGCGTTGCTGGCCGCGTTGACGGCCTCGCCCGTGAGCACGCGCGCGCCGCTGGAATCGACGATCGGGTTGGGAACCTTGCGAAGCGACTCCGCCGACTGGCGCGGCAGTTCATCGAACACGCGCATCCCGAGGCAGGGCTTCGGGTCGACCTTGGTGACGGCGGCGACCAGCCGGACCACGGCCTCTTCCAGCGCCGCGCGAATGCCCAGCTGCACCGGCTCCTGGCCCTTGGCGCCGACGTCCACGTCGAACAGGTCGTTGCGGAAGAAGCGGAAGACGTTGAAGCCGACCTCGTAGCCGTTGAACTGCTTGGTCAGGCTGATGGTCTTGAGGATCATCAGCGTGCGGGTGTCGACGATGCGCAGGTCGACGCCCACCGACTGGCTGAAGGTCCTGGCCTTGATGCCGACCTGGTTGACCGCGAACTCGGCACCACCCGAGTTGATGTTGTAGTTGAGCTCGGTGATGCCGCCGACGATGAAGTAGTCGGACTTGTTGATCGAGCCGCCGAAGTAAGGCAGCCAGGGCACCACTTGGTTGCCGGCCGGACCCGCCAGCTGGTGCGACCGGCCGTCGCCGAGCTGCCGGCGGTCGGCATAGCCGAGCTCGCGCTCCGCGATGACCGGATCGAAGCGCTCCGCGACCTGGACCGCGCCACCCATCTTGCCCAGGGCCGAATACACCATCAGCGCACCGCCCTGCGTGATGGCATTGCCCTCGTTGATGCTGTATTTGCCGGTGTAGTCCTTCACGTCTCCCACGGAGACCACGATGGGAGGCCTGGAGGTGGCGGCGACGTGATCGCCGTAGCAGGCGAGCACGGCCTCCATCGGCGTCACGTTGTCGCGCACGGCCGGTCCGAGAACGATGGGGGCTTCCTTGGGCGCTGCACGTTCCTGCGGGGCGGTGACGCAGCCCGCGAGTACGGCGAGTGCAACGGCCGCACCGAGCGTGCGTACCGCCGCGGTGGGCATCGGGCGTGGTCGAGCGAAGGTGATCGATGTCATGACTGGATTTCCGTCAGTTGAGCGTTCCGTAGGCACAGGCGGTGCTGCCGCTGACGCTTGCGCTCTGGCTGCCGCTGTTGGTCTGGTTGGAGTTGAGTGCCTGGGCTGCCCAGCCCTGCACCCCGGTGGTCGTGGAGCCGTTCACCTGGGAGCCGACGGTGCCGGCGTTGGCCTGGCCGGTGGTCACCGTGCCGCTGCCGCTCCAGCCGGTGTTGTCGTTGCCGGTCGAGGTGGCCGCGGCGCCGCTGGTGCTCGGCGAATTGGCAACGGTGCTGTTCGAGCCCTGGTTGCCCTGCGCGGTCGCGCTGACGTCGCAGTTGAACTGGCGCTGGATGTAGGTGTTGTTGGTGGTGCTGGCGGCGCCATAGCTGCCGGCCTTGCGCCGTTGGACCATGTCCTGGATGGCCGCCTGGTTGGCCTTGTCGGCCGAGGTCTGGAACTGCCACGCGGAGTTCTCTCCGACGTTGTTCGCCATCCCCTGGCCGGCGCCAGCGATCAGGCAGGCTGCGACAAGACCCTTCTCGAGCGATCGGGTGATGTCGTGCAGGCGCCAGAGCTTTTGGTGAGGGTGAGGTGAAGTGGTCATGAGGTGTCCGTTTGCTTGTGGAGTGCGGTGGGAGGGCCTGGGCGAAGGGCCGCCGGCGGAGACGGCAGAAGGCAACGCGCTCATGTCGCGCCGCCCGTGTGCTCTGTCGAGGAGGAGCGGATGTCCAGGTGCAGGGCGATCTGCGACTTGTCGCTTCGTTGCGAGTGACGGACCTTGGAAGCGCCGGGCCGACGCCGAATCTGGCGCGGGAGATCGCCGCCTTCATCGACGTAGACGCTTCCGGCCGCGGACATGCGCAGCGGAAGCAGATGGCCATGCGTGCGCATGCGCCGACGCAGGCGGCCGATGACCTTGGTGTGCAGCAGATCGATCGACGCTTCGCCCTCCTCCGCACCTTCATCGCTTCCGGGGATGAAGGCACCGGCGACATCACCGATCGAAGTCGCGAGCGAGCGATTGAGTTCCCGTACCTCGTGCGGCGCCAGGAACTGGCTCGGCGCATGAGCCACCCGCAACAGCAGCGAGCGTTCCTGGGGACGCAGTCGTACCTCGAAACCCTTTTCATCGGCCACGAGTCGCCAGCCGTTCATCGCGAGCCGCCAACTGCTCGAGCCCAACGAGACCTCCGCGGCGGGGGCGGTCTGCGCCGCGGGCTGGTCGGGGCGCGGCCTTTCGCGCATCTCGGTTCTTCGCTGCTGGCGAATGGCTTCCTCGAGCGCCAGGTACTGCGCGTTGATTGCGCTTTCGGCCTCGCTCGGCGCGGCCCTCGCGACGGGCGGAACCTGTGCCCGGTTCCTGTTCGACTCGCTGCAAAGGAGCAAGTCGCCCACGGTCTCCCGCAGCTGTTCCAGCAGAAGGTCCATGCGAGCGAGAAGAATGCGCATCTCGCCATTCATGCGCACGCCTCCCCTCGTCCGAGCCGTGCGCTCTCCATGAAAGAGCCCTCGAGCCACTGAGCGCCCGCGCGCAGCGCCAGATGCATGTCCTCTTCGCGCTCGACGCCATCGACCACCGCATGGCTTGCGAGGTGACCGGCCAGCGAAATCATTTCCTGCAGCCCTTCCAGTCCGAACTCTCCGCTGCGGGCTCGGCGCAGGAAGGACGGATCCACCTTTGCGATGTCGGGACGGCAGGCGTGAACGATGGCGAGGTCGCCATCGCGGCATCCGAGGTTGCGAACTGCGATACGGCAGCCCAGGGCCTGGAGGCGATTGCAGAACTCGCGCATGGCCTCGAGTGCGCAGACCGGGCCGCTCGCGCTGAACTCCACCACGAGGCGCGATGCCAACATGGGCTCGGTCTGCAGGGCGGCGAAGAGCGATGTCCACCAGTGATCGCAACGGGCGCTTTGCGTCGAGAGGCGCACGCCGAGACGCAACGCCGGGCGCTGGCGCAGGATCGCCAAGGTCTTGCGCATCGCATGACGATCCCAGAGCCTCGAGAGGCCAAGGCGCTCCAGGCACGGCCCATAGAAGCTGTCGCGGACTGCATCGGCGCGGCTTTCCTCCGGGACCGGCCCCGCGCTTGCAACGAGCGAGTGGTACAGGGAGGTCGAGCCGCCATACACGCCCACCACCGGGCGCCAGGACATGCCCAGGAATCCTCGGGAAAGCGCGTCGGCCACCCGCACGGCGACGTCCATGTCGCTGCGATATCGATGGCTCCAGCCATCGAGCTCCATCTGCTCGAACTCGGCGCATTGCTGGGCCGTCCACAACGCGAGTTCGACCTCCGTGTTGTCCATCTCGCCAGGAGGCCGCACATCGATCCAGTCGGCGTGCAGTTGCACCAGTGCCGCGATGCCGCGGTACACGATCGGGCGCTTGCCCACATGGGTGAGCACGGACTCGAGGTATTCGCAGGCCGACGTCAGCGAGGTGTCAACCGGAGCGGGGAAACTTTCGTTAGACCACAGCAAATAGCAGTCATCCCGCAGAAAGGCGAAGTCGGTGCTCTCCGTGCGTACGAACGAGAAACAGAGTCGGCGGCGAACCTCGCGACTGATGGCCATCGCGAAATCGATGCCGTAGGCCTGCGAGAGCTGTGGAAGATTCCCGATGAAGACGTATGCGCACGCACGTTGCTGCAACTGACTGGCAGTTGCACCGGCGCGGTCATGAGCGTTCGCGATCGAAGAGATCAGCGTGCGAGGCGAAACCGTCGTGCGGGCATGAAGTCCAGCAAAGAAACGATGTCCCCCGCTGGGCGATAGGGCAAGCATCCAAAACTCTCCAGAGTCTTGTTTCGAATACGTCGGCCTCGGACGAGGCAACGCTGGTTGTTTTTCGAACGGCAAGACTCATCCCTCCCGCAGCACGCGGGTCTTTGCATGGAGTCCGGCTGTTTTCGCGCAGGCGCACCCATCCCATCGAGACCGAAGCGGCTCGTTCAGCGAAGGGGGCGTCTGGGGTCGTGGGCGAGTCGTCTAGGTTCTGACGACCGGCTACCGCTGTGGGCGGTTAATGCTCGAGTGGTGCGCTAGGGCGAGCTGTCGAGATCCCCGGCGGCACTGTCTAAGGTGAGCTGCCTATAGCACGCGCGATCGTCATCGTTATCTCCGTTGCAAGCTGTAGTACGAATGGATACTACAGATAACAGTGGGAAACAGGTAGGCGCGCAGAATGAGTATGTGAATGCATTCACTTTTGGGAAACATTTCGCAGTAACGCGGCCCCGCATCCGGCGCGCTGTTTTCCCCACGCAACGATCTCGGGCTTCTACCGTATTTGTGGGATAGGCCACACTCGGAGATGCATGCTATTTGTCGCTCACGATGAGCGTGCATTGGCTTGGCGTTGCGCAGATCGGAATTGCCTGTTGTTCCAGATCCGGCGTGCCAGTGGGTGCAACAAAAATGGCAATGCGTTCACTCTTGGTGATCGCCCGCGCGAGCCGCATCGGCAAGTGATGCTCACGCAAGACCGGCGGCAATTCGACGACAACCTGGGCAGGCGCAATCACCCCTTGGATCGAGGAGCACGCGGTCCTCCCCCTCCACGTCCTCGCGCACGAGGAGTGTGGGCTGGTTCTTGAGGCAGGACTGGCGCAGGTGGAAGTAGCGCCCGTCGCGCGGGTGGGGCGCGGTGAAATGCTCGTGGGCGAACAGCGCGGTCAGCCGCTCACGAAAGACATCGCGCGCGGGCAGCGATGCCAAGGCGCCCGCCGTCAGCTCGCTCTGCGCCTGGATCCAGGCGGCCACGTCGCCGTCACTGCGCGCGTCGGCTTCGAGCCAGCGAAAAGGGTCGGCGACCTTTAGGCCGAACGCTCATCGACGACGTCGACACGACGGGTTGTGGGGTAGGCCATCTTGGCCATGAGGGGTTCGGACACCTTGTTCAGCTTTCGACCTCGTCTTTCGGGAGATCTCGAGATGCCGCATGCGCAGGGAAATGCGGCACCACGAACTCGCCAAGCTCCTGGACCACCTCGGCCGCCGGGCGCGATCCGTATTTGAGATTGAAGCCAACGTGGTTCACGCCGATGTCCCTCAAGGCGCCCAGGTACTCGACGAGAAATCGGTGGCCGGACTTGAAGCCCAGGAAGATGGGCGTGGGCGGCGCATCGGGATCTTCGGCCAGATCGATGTAGAGCGACTGGGCAAAGGGCTTGAAGCCCTGATGCAGCGAGCGCCATTGGCGGATCGTTCGGGCCTGCGGGTCCACGTTCTGCGGGTAGTGGAGCCATCCATCCGCGTGCTGCGCGATCCACGCGACGGACTGGCGCGAGTTGCCCGTGACCAGCACCGGAATGTCGCGCAGCGCCGGCTTGGGCAGCGTGTCGCCACCCGACAGGTCGACCCTGGGTGTAGCGACACGCGGGAAGTCCTCCCGCCAGGCCGTCCGCATGACGGCGAGTGCTTCACGAAACAGCTCGCCGCGGTTGTCGAGCGATTGGTTAAAGGCTGCGAATTCCGTCGGACGGTCGCCGGTGGCGAGCCCCAGCACCAGGCGCTGGTTCGAAAGCCGGTCCACGGACGCGGCGGCCTTGGCGACATGCAGGGGATGCCGCAGCGTCGTGACGATGCTGCCGGTGGCCAGCGCGATGCGCGAGGTGTGCGCACCCACATGGCCCATGAACACCCAGGGGTCGTAGATATGCCCCACGTCGCCGAAGGAAGGCACATGGAGGGGCACGTCCCTGAAATAGAGCGCCGCGAAGCCATGCGACTCGGCCATCTTCGCGATGCCGACCTGGCTGGCCACGTCCATCTCCGGGATCGCGCCCTGATAAGACTCGATCGCGAAGAAGAAACCCAGCGTCAGCTGCCCCTCCTTGAACATGGCCGAGTAGCCAGGATGCTGATCGAAATTCGTCATGCCTTCCAACTCAGTGCCCGTGCCGGGGCACGGCGTCCAGAGGCTGCTTCTCCAGCTTGCTCTTGCGCTGGTAGGCGCGCCAGGTCATGGCCCAGTGCGCGGGGTTGTCGATCAACGCGTTCTTCAGTCGGTGCACCGCCTGGTTGTGCGGGGCCGTCTTCACGAGCTCGGGATTCGAATAGGCCTCGTCGGAGATCCGGGCCAGCACGGCGATCCAGGTGTCGAGGGCTTCCTTGCCATACATCTCGCCCGCCTCCGGCGTGAAGGGCTCGGGAACCAGCCACGGATGGTGGCTGGTCCACATCGGGTCGATGCCGAAATCGGCCATGCGGTTCTGCACGTCATGCACGTCGACGCCAGTGTCTTCCTTGAGCTGCTGGAGGCTGTAGCGCGTCATCTCGAGGCGCGGGCTCTTCGCATCGGGATGGGAGCGCGTGACGCCGCGAATCGCGAGCAGGCCACGCTCCATGTAGTTGTTCGCGAGCACCGACAGGTCCGAGGCCTCGGCCATGCCTTCGGCCCCCATGGAACGCGACCACGCATAGGCCTTCACGATCACCGGCAGGTTGCCCCAGAACTCGCGGATCTTGCCGCAGCTCTGCGGCCGGTCGTAGTCGAGGCTGTAGCGCTTGCCGTCGAACGCCACCAGTGGCTTGGGCATGAAGGGCGCGAGTTCGGCCGAGCAGCCATAGGCGCCGACCGCGGGGCCACCCACGCCGCTCTTGGGCGCACCGAAGGTCTTATGCAGCATGAACATGCAGGCATCGAACCCCAGCTCACGGGCGCGGATCTTGGTCATCGCACCGTTGAAGTTCGCGTGGTCGTAGAAGCTGATGCCTCCCGCTTCGCGCACGATGCGGGTCCACTCGCGGATCTCCGGGTTGTAGACGCCCATGTCGTCGGGGTTGTTGAGCATCAAGGCGGCCGTGCGGTTCGAGACGGCGGCCTTGAGCGCTTCGAGCGACGGGTAGCCGTTCTCCTCGATCATCAGCGTGATGACCTTGAACCCGGCCGCGGCGGCGGTGGCCGCGCTGCTGGGGTGGGTCTGGATCGTGGTGATGATCTCGTCGCGCTGCGCGAGCTCGCCGCGGGCCGCGTGGTAGGCCCGGGTCACGGCGCAGCTCGTGTAGGCGGCGTCCGCGCCGCCGCCGGCCTGGAACACGAACTGGTCCATGCCCGACAGCTCGCGCAGGATCTTGTCCATCCCGTGGACGATCTCGAGCGCGCCCTGCATCGTGTCCTCGTCCTGGTACGGATGCAGGTGCGTGACCTCGGGCCGCCAGGCCATCGCCTCGTTGATCTGCGCGTTGTATTTCATCGTGCAGGTGCCGAACAGGCTGATGTTCATCATGCCCAGGGTCTGCTGCGACAGGCGCAGATAGTGGTAGAGCACCTCGGGCTCCGACAGCTCCGGCAGCGCGGGCTTGCGCGCTCGCCGCATGGTCGAGGGGATCAGGTCCGCGGCGTCGCCGACCGTGGCACGCACCGTGTCTTCGACGGGAGAGAAGAGAACGCCTCGGCGCCCTGGGTGGCCCATTTCGAGAATGACGGGCTCGCTCCATACCGGAGCGTGATATTCGCGCAGCTTGGTGTTCATGGTTGGATCGCTTTCTGGATGGCGTCGGCCAGGCGCTCGATGTCGGCCAGCGTGTGGATTTCGGTCACGCAGTACAAGGCGCTGGCGCCGAGCGCCGGGAAGTCCTTGCTCAGGTCCTTGCCGCCGAAGATGCCGAGCGCGAGCAGCCGCTTGTTGATCTGCGCCACGGGCACCCCGGTGCCGTCGAAGTTGACGACGAACTCCTTGAAGAATCCCTCGGGAAAGACGACGCGCACCCCGGGGATCCGGCCCAGCAGCCGGGCGGCATGGTGCGCTCGCTGAAGAATGAGCTCGCCGACTTCCTCGAAGCCCTGGGGACCCATCATGGCCATGTACACCGAATTGGCGATCGCCCACATGTACACGGAATGCCCGGTCCAGTCGTTGCCCTTGTCGCGCAGCCCGTACGACGATTGCTCGAACAGGCTCAGGCCGAATCCGTATTCGCCCTCCTTGGTCGTCTCGGAGATGCTGATGAACAGCGTCGGGTACTGGTGCGCATAGCGCTCCTCGTCCCGCGAAGCGATGAAGCCGGCGGCGCCGCCGCCGCCGTTCATGTGCACGCCCAGTGGCTGCGTCGTTCCCACGACGATGTCGGCGCCATAGTGGACGGGGGCGGACAGCACGCCCAGCGAGATGGCGTCCACGCCGACGATCACCTCGGCCCCCACGGCGTGGGCCAGTTCGGCGATCTCCGCGCCGTGCTGCTCGATCACGCCGAAGTACGACGGCGTCTCGTAATACACGGCGGCGGTCTTCGACGTGAGCGTCGCGCGCAGATGGTCGAGATCCATCAAGCCGGTCGCGGGGTCGTAGTCGACCATGCGTATCGCGATATGGCTGGCCATGTCGACCGGCTCGCACAGGCTCTGGATGACCGCGAGTCGCTCGGGGTCGATGGCGCGAACGACGACGACCTCGTTGCGGCTCGTGATTCTGGACGCCATGCGAATGGCGTGGCCGGCGGCGACGCCCCAGCTTCGCACCGGTAGCCCGACCAGGTCCATGTCGAGCAGCTCACCGAGCTGGCTGCAGAACTCGAACCACGCCTGGTTGCGACCATGGTCGGAACTGGGCTCGCCGAAGACCGAGGTCAGCCATTCGTTGCGGCGCACGACCTCGTCGCAGGCAGCAGGCACGTGATGCTGCCAGCAACCGGCGCCGAGAAAGTTGAGGTTCTGCTCGGCGGTCCTGTTCCTGGCGAGCGTCGTCACCATGTGCCGTCGCAGCTCGCTTTCGGTGAGCGCCGGCGGCAGGTCGATCGGACGCTGCAGGCGATGCTCGCTCGGAATCTGCTCGAACAATTCTTCGATGGTCTCCACGCCGATGGCGTCGAGCATCTCCCGCTTGATCGCGGGGACCGAGTTCGCCATGTAGGGATGGGCGGTACCGTTATTCATCTGGTGTTCCTTCACTTGAATCTGGCATGGATAGAGTCACGATCTGACTTTGAAATACACCGTGCGATCGGGCGCCGTGCGAAGCGGCAGATAGCCGCTCAACATGGCGTCCACTTCTTCGTCACCCGTATCGACGTGCAGCGCACCCGATTCCAGGGCGACGAGTTTTTCGAGGGTCGCGACGATCTGGATGTGGTCGCGGCCGACCTGGCGAATCACGTCCGCGCTGATCTGCTGGTTCCCTCGTCCGAACAGACTGCCGTGCCCGCCGAGCACGCTGACGACGATGTAGCTTTCGCGCCCCTGCATCAGTTCGAGCAGCGCGTGCTCATCGAGGTCGGCACCGACGAGTGCGCCGTCGAGCACGGCGTCCACGCCCAGCAGCGTCTTGGGCAAGCCGAGCGCCGACATCACGCGGCGCGTCGTGGTGCCTGGTCCCAGGATGTAGAGGCAGCCGGGGCGCATCTGGCGGGCCAGCTGCCGCGACACGGCCTCGAGCGCCACGTTCTCGGACAACCCCGATCCGGCCTTGGCGTTCTGCGCGAGCTGACGGTGATGCGGACTTTGCGCATAGCCATAAAGTCGGGCCGACATCCTGTCTTCCCGCATCGCCATCTCGTCGATGTCCATCACCTCGGCCTCGCGCAGCCGCACCGATGGATCGCCCTCGATGAAGCGTGCCGCGAGGTCGCCCGCGTTCAGGGCGCTCGTGCCGAAGACGGCGGAGTACATCTTCACGCCCGTTGGAATTCCGAGCATCGGCACGCGATCCCCGGCAACGCTCAGCACGTCGCGCGCGGTGCCGTCGCCCCCTGCGAACAGCAGCAGGTCGACGCATTCGCGCAGCATCGCGACCACGGCCTCCCGCGTGTCCGCGGGGGTGCTGCCCGCATGCGGCTTGTCGTGGACCACGACCGGATGCAAGCCGGCCTGCCGCGCGACATCCTCGCCGAGGTCTCCCTGCGCCGTGACCAGCGAGAACTCGGCATTCGAAGCCGCCAGCTTCTTCAGCGCCTGCAAGGCTCTTTCGCTCGAGACCGGCCGCGCACCCCGTCGCCTCGCCTCGTCCAGCACGTCGGCACCATCGGTCCCCTTGAGGCCGACGCGCCCGCCCATGCCTGCGATCGGATTGACGATGAGGCCGATCTTCTTTCCGCTCGCGACTCGGCGAGGGGACGCGTCGCCGGTGGCGGCAACCTGCACGTTCCGGTCAGTCATCGGGGTGGTCCTGTTCGACATCGGGCATCGCGCCCGGACTACAGGCGCGGCTCCTTCTGCGGTTCACCCCCGCCCCAGTAGAGCCAGGTCCAGCCATCGGTCTTGCGCCTGAAGATTCCTGTCGCCACGTACGGAACCACCGCCGGCGCACCGGCTTCCGTCTTGTGGCCGTCGATGCGGATCTGTGCCCAGGCGATGTCGCCCTGCATCCAGCACAGGACGACCTTCGGCTCCCACCGAATACCCAGCGTGGTCACCCATCTCACGCCGGCCTGTGCCTTCTCGGGTCCGATGAAGTACTCGTCGAGGCCGGAGCCGGCGATCACGATGTCCGGGTCCGCGAAGTACGCGGCGACGCCCGAGTCGGGCGTGGAGAGCGCGTGCAGCGTCTGCGCGATGAAGCCGTGGAGGGACTTCCGCGTCGCCGCGTCGGCAATCATGGATGGCGACTGGTAACCGATGAGACTTTCGATCATGAATACTCCTGTGCAAGGACTGGGTGGGTGGACGAGCAAGAAAACCGGGCGTGCGCGGACCCTCCCCACGTGTAGTGGAGAGTCCGCGGCATGGGTGTGCCGCTACATGGCGGGGGAACTAGAAGGCTTCGGCCTGGCGCGCGCTCATTCGAGCGCCTCCACCGAACTGGCCTTGCGGCGGAGCTGGAACTTCTGGATCTTTCCGGTCGCCGTCCTGGGCAGCGCCTCGAATCGAACTTCGCGCGGGATCTTGTATTTGGCGAGCATCGTTCGGCAGTGGGCCATCAGCTGTTCCGCCGTGACCTCGGTGCCCGGCCGCAACTCGACGAATGCCAGGGGCGTCTCGCCCCATCTGGCATCGGGCTTGGCGACGACAGCGCATGACAGCACGGCCGGATGGCGATACAGGGCATCCTCGACCTCGATGGAACTGATGTTCTCGCCGCCGGAGATGATCACGTCCTTGCTGCGATCGCGAATCCTGGCGTAGCCATCGGACTCCAGGACCGCGAGGTCGCCCGTGTGGAACCAGCCGCCCTCAAAGGCGCTCTCCGTGGCGGCCTCGTTCTTCAGGTAGCCCTTCATCACGATGTTGCCGCGAAACATGATCTCGCCGATGGTTTCGCCATCGGCAGGCACCTCCTGCAGGGTGACCGGGTCGCGCACCGTCATGTCTTCCTGCAGCGGATAGCGCACGCCTTGCCGTCCGTTCAACCGCACCTGCTCGGCCGGACTGGCTTGGTCCCACGACGGTTGTCTGGCAGAAACGGCCGCGGGCCCGTACACCTCCGTCAGTCCGTAGACATGGATCATCTCGATGCCGAGACGGGCCATGCCCTCGATCATGGCGGCGGGCGGTGCGGAGCCCGCCACCATCGCGCGGATCTTGTGCGCGATCCCGTGCCTGTCTTCGGCGGGTGCTGCGATCAGGAGGTCGTGCACGATCGGTGCCGCGCTGTAGTGATCGGCCCCGTGGTCCCGCATGGCGGCGAAGATCGCCTTGGCTTCCACCTTCCGCAGGCACACATGCACGCCGCCGAGAAGCGCCACCGTCCAGGGAAAGCACCAGCCGTTGCAATGGAACATCGGCAGGGTCCAGAGATAGCGTGCGAAGTTAGGCATCGTCCAGACCGCGACGTTGCAGACCGCGTTCAGGTACGCCCCGCGATGGTGGGTCACCACGCCCTTCGGATCGCCGGTGGTCCCCGAGGTGTAGCTGACGGCGATGGCATCCCACTCGTCGAGCGGCCCTTGCAGCTTGGGCACCGGCAGGTGGGAAGCCAGGAGCGCCTCGTACTCGTGCTGGCCGACGCGTTCGTGAGGACCGATGCGTTCGGAATCGCACACGTCGATCACCATCGGCGTGCGGCCATGGACCTGCTTCAGCGCGCGCAATGCTTGCCGCATGACCGGTGCGTACTCGCTGTCGGTGATCAGCACCCGGGTCTCGCAGTGGTTCATCTGCCAGGCCAGCAGGTCCGCATCGAGCCGGGTGTTCAGCGTGTTCAGCACCGCGTTGATACCCGGCACCGCGTAATGCGCTTCGATCATCTCGGGCGTGTTGGCGAGCATGACGCTGACCGTGTCGCCTCGTCGAACCCCGAGTTCGCGCAACGCGGCAGCCAGCCGGGCCGACCTGTCCCTGCATTGCGACCAGGTGAAGCGGCGATCGCCGTGAATCACGGCGGGCATGTCGGCGAAGACCTGCGCGCTTCGCTCGATGAAGCTCGTCGGCGATAGCGGCTCGAAGTTCGCCGCGTTCCGACCCAAGCCCTGCTCATAGATGTTCATCGCGATTCCCTCGGCTGCGATCAAGTCCAGGATGTCCAGGCGGCGGCGCGACGCTTTCCAGAGCACCCGCCAGCAACTAACATACGCCTCGTATGTGAGTATGCTATTTCACATACGCGCCGTATGTCAATTCACATACGCCGCGTAGGTCAATTTGAGGATTTCATGGCACAGAAGCGTTCGGACATGATCTTGGAGACCCGTGCCAAGCTCATCAAAGCGGCAAGAGAATCGTTTGCCACCCAGGGATTCGCGCAGAGCTCGATGGACGTGCTGACCGCCCAGGCCGGGCTCACGCGCGGCGCCCTCTACCATCACTTCGGGGACAAGAAGGGCCTGCTCGAGGCGGTGATCGCGCAGATCGACGCGGAGATGACGGCCCGGCTCACCGCCATCGTCGATGAAGCGAAGACGACCTGGGACGGCTTCATCGACGAAAGCATTGCCTACATCAAGATGGCGCTCGAGCCGGAGATCCAGCGCATCGTGTTTCTCGACGGACCGTCGGTGCTGGGCGATCCATCGCGCTGGCCCAGCCAAAACTCCTGCATCATGAGCACGCAGCGCAGCATCGAGAAGCTCATCGCCGAGAAGACGGTGCGGCCCGTCGATGCGCCCGCCACGGCACGCCTGATCATGGGCGCATTGCTGGGAGCGTCGTTGTGGATCGCGAGTGCGGAGGACCCGCATTTGGCCTCCCAAAAGGCGATCGACGGGTTCCTGGCTCTTGCATCGGGGCTGCGTCTCGCCGCGGGTTAGCCGAGGCGGCGTCTGTCAATCCATCACATCGCGCAAGCCGCCCGGCGGTCCAGCGCAGCGGCGAGCGGCCGAGCAGGGTCAGCATCAGGTTCTGCGTCACGGTGTCGCGGTCGAACAGCGTGATGATCTGGAAGGTGCGCGCCAGGCAGAGCTGCGCGGGCCCGGCGCACCGGCCAAGCCTGCAGTCTTCCCGTCGGAAGACTTCAATGCAGGGGCAACTCCCCGGCACTCGACGTCAGAAAGTCCAGAAACGCCCGCAGCGCCGCACTCTTGTGGTTGCGGTGCGCATAGGTCGCATAGAGCCAGATCGTCGGCGGCATCGCGTCCTTCAGCACGGGCACCAAGGCACCCGACCCCAGGTGCGCGCGCGCCAGCACCTCGGGCACGCAGGTGACGCCGAGCCCCTTCACCGCCAGGGCGATCAGCGGTGCGGCATCGTCCGCGTCCAGGCGGCTGCGCACGGGCACGTAGTGGGTCTTGCCATCGATCAGGAAGGGCAGCCGGGGTGAGGCGTCCCACAGGGAGTAGGTCAGCACGTCATGCCTGGCCAGGTCCTCGGGCTTCGACGGCATGCCCCTGCGCGCCCAGTACTGCGGCGATGCGCAGAGCACCAGCGGCACCGGCCGCAGCTTGCGCACCACGACGTCCCGGGCCTCGATGGGCCCGATGCGCAAGGCGACATCGATGCCGCCCATCACGAGGTCGTCGTCGCGATTGCTCAGGTGGATGCTCACGTGCACATCGGGGTGGTCGGTGATGAAGTCCTCGATTTGCCAGCCCAGCAGGCTCAGCGACAGGCCGTGCGGCGCCGCGACGCGCAGACGCCCGCGCGGATGCGCCGCGAAGTCCGACAACTCGGTGCTCAGCTCCTGCAGCAGGCCGAACAGCGGCACCAGCCGCCGCGCGAGCGTCTGGCCGGCGTCGGTCGGCGTGACCGAGCGCGTCGAACGGTTCAGCAGCCGCACGCCCACGCCCTTCTCGAGCTGGGCCACGATCTTGGTGACGCTGGCCTTGGAAATGCCCAAGGCGATGGCCGCGCGCGTGAAGCTCTTGCGGGCGACGACTTCGCCGAAGACCTTGAGCTGCTGCAAGTCTTCCATGGCCTACGGCGCTGTCTTGGCGAGCAGGTCCTGTCCCTGGCCTTCCCAGCCGCCGCCGAGCGCCATGAAGACGGCGAACTGGTCGTCGGCGAGCTGGGCCCCCGATGCCGCCAGGGCGGCCTCGCTGGCCGCCAGCGTGCGCAGGGCGTCGAGCGCGTCGAGCTGGGCGGTCTTGCCGTTGACGTAGAGCGCGCGTGCCTGAGCCGCCACGACGGCGCTCTGGTCGCGCGCGGCCGCGAGCGCGGCATGCCGATCCAGTTCGCGGGCGTAGGACTCGAGGGCGCTCTCGACCTCGCGCAGCGCCGTGAGCACGGTGGCATCGAAGCGGGCGGCGGCCTGCCGCGTGGCGGCCTCGGCCTGCGCGATACGCGCGCGGGCCACGCCGTTGGTGGGCAGCGTCCAGCTGATCAGCGGGCCCAGGCTGTAGCTGAACGACTCGCGGTTGCCGAACCGGTCCATGAAGCCGGCCGAGCTGGCCGACAGGCCCAGCACGACCTTGGGGTAGAGCTCGGCCGTCGCCACGCCGATGCGGGCGGTGGCGGCCGCGAGGCTGCGCTCGGCCTGACGCACGTCGGGCCGGCGACGCAACAGGGTTGCACCATCGCCCACGGGCAGCGGCCCGGCCACGCGCGGCGGGCTGTCGCACGCGGCCACCTGGGCCGGGAAGTCGCGCGGGGCTTCGCCCGTGAGCGTGGCCAGCCGGTACAGCGCGTTCTGGCGCTGCGCCTGCAGCGGCGGCAGCGAGGCGCGCAGCAACTCGAGCTGGCCGCGTGCACGCGCGGTGTCGATGGGCCCCACCCTGCCGGCCTGCTGCAGCCGCTGCGCGAGCTGCACGGCCTCTTCCTGCAGCCGCACCGACTCATGGGCGCTGCGCAAACGCAAGCCGGTGGCGCAGGCCTCGGCATAGGCCCTGGCGGTGCCGCCGGCGACGTTGACGCGCACCAGGTCGACGGCGGCCTGCGCCGCGCCGCTGCCGGCCTCGGCCGCCTCGATGGCGCGGCGCAATTGGCCGAACAGGTCGAGCTGGTAGGACAGGTTCGCGCTCGCGCCATAGGTGAAGCGGCTCGGCGGTTCGTAGTCCTTCTGCACGAGCGTGAGCCCCGAGACATGGCCGAAGCCGGGGCCACCGCTCAGGGCCAGCGTCGGGCGCTCCGGCCCGCGCACCTCGGCCTCGAGCGCCTGGTCGCGCTCGAAGCTGGCGATGGCCTGCCGCAGGTCGGTGTTGTGCGCGAAGGCCCGGGCGATCAGCGCGTCCAGCTGCGGGTCCTGGTACAGATGCCACCAATTCGGCGGCAGGGCCGCGTCCGCCGCGTTGCCGTCGGCCGACAGGAACGGTCCTGCGGAGGCCACCTGCGCGGGCGAGAGCGCGGCTGGCGCCACATAGTCGGGGCCGACGGGCGAGTGGGCGCAGCCGGCCAGCAACACACCCGCCGCGGTGGTGACCACGGCCAGAAGTCGATGAAGGCGGCTCATCCCGGAAGCTCCGAGCGACGCGCCGCGGCTGCCGTCTCCGGCGCCGCCGACGCCCCGAGCACCTGCACCGTGACCGTCTGGCCCGTGACCAGTCGCGTGCCCGCCGGTATCGCGTCCAGCTTCACGCGCACGGGCACGCGCTGCGCGAGCCGCACCCAGTTGAAGGTCGGGTTCACGCTGGGAAGCAGGTTGGCGCCGGTGCTGCGATCGCGATCGGCGATGCCGGCTGCGATGCTCTCCACGGTGCCTTCGAGCGCGCCGGCGTCCATGGGCGTCACGCGCACACGGTCGCCCAGGTGGATGCGAGGCAGCTTGTTCTCCTCGAAATAGCCTTCGACGTAGACCGACCCCGCATCCACCAGCGCCATCACCGGATGGCCGGCGCTCGCATAGGCGCCTTGCCGCAGGTCGAGGTTGGTCACGAGGCCGTCGGCGGGGGCATGCACCTGCGTGCGGCGCAGGTTCAGCCGCGCGGTGTCCAGCGCGACCTGCGCCTGCCGCAGCGCCACTTCGGCCGAGCGCAGCGTGCCGTTCGCCTGGTCCAGCCGCGCGCGCGACTGCTCGCGCAGCTCCTGCGAGACCAGTTCGCCCAGGCCCGCGTTGCGGTTGTTCTCGCGCTGTGCCTGCGCGATGAGGATGCGCTGGTTGTCGAGCGCGACGGCCTGCGCGGCGACGGCCGCCTCGGCCTGCTGCACCGCCAGTTCGAAACGGGCCTTGTCCAACGAGAACAGCGGCGCGCCGGCGGCGACGAACTGGTTGTCGCGCACCGCGACATCGGTCACCAGACCGGACACGTCGGGCGCGACCTGCACGACCTCGGCCCGCACGCGTCCGTTGCGGGTCCAGGGGGCCAGCTCGTAGTGGTCCCACAGTTGCCAGGCAGCCCAGCAGGCAGCCGCGACGGCCGCCAGGGTGACGAGCAGCCGGATGCCGCGGCGGGCCCAGGCGGGAAAAGGAATGGCGTCAGGTTTCATGGAGAAGGAAGGGAATGCGAAGCTCGGAGATCAGGTGGTGAAGGCGCCGGTGAAACGGGCCAGGGCAAAGAGCAGCAGCACGTACACCGCCAGGTCGAACAGGGCCGGGTGCCATACCCACCGGTAGACGCCGGTCAGCGACAGCAGGCGGCGCAGCGCCCAGGAACACGCCAGCGCGCCGCCGTTCAGCAGCATCAGCCCCGGCAGGTACACGCCGTGGAAACTCGTTTCGATCATGGTTGGAGCGCGCCGTGGGCCGCCGGAAAGAGGTTGCGTCGAAGGCCCACGAGCGCGGCGATAGCGGCACCGGCAAGCTGCGCGGCATCGCCATGCAGCGCGCCGAGCAGCAGGCGGTCGATCTGCGGCAGCAGCGGTTCATCGCGCCGTGGCGCCCCCGCGGCCTGGGCGCGAAAGACCCGGGCCGAGTCCGCGAGAAGACGGCCGACGGCTTCGGCAGGAAGGCTGCGGCGCCACTGTTGCAGGGTCGCGATGTCGGCCCCCATGCGCAGGTCGCGCAGCGCCAGCCGTGCGTCGGCCCTCGCCTCCTCGCCCGCGCCCGGTGCCGTGCGCGGTGCCAGCAGCGCGATGCGGTCCAGCATCCGGCCCGCATAGGCGTCGCGCGCGGATGCGTCCTGTGGGTGGGCCGCCAACTCGGCCAGATCAAGCGAGGTCGCGCGCCGTATGCGCCGGGCGCTCCAGTCGCTGCCCACGCTGCGCACCAGCGCGGTGACGCGCGCCGCGGCCACCGCGCCCAGGATCAGCGCGAGGTTCGAATTGAGAAGGCTCGGCAAGTCCGCGTTGGCGGTGTCCTGCAAGGCAAGCGTGCCGGCCACGCCGAAGAACATGCCCAGTGCCGCGAGCGAACTGGCGGGCCGCGCGATGTAGCAGCCGACCACCAGAAAGAACGGTGCGATGCACAGCGCCAGCATGCCGAAGTCGCGCGCCAGCGGCATCACCACCAGCACGCAGAACACCGACACCGGCAACGACCACAGCAAAGCGACGACGAACTTGTGCATGGCCGGCACGGGATCGTCCATCGTCGCGAAGAAGCTGCAGAAGATGGCCGCCGACATGGCCGCGGCCGACCCCGAGGGCCATGCCGTGGCGATCCAGACCGCGCAGCATGCGCAGGTGGCCAGCACGGCCGTCGCGGCCGAGCGCAGTGCCAGGCCCCGGTCGCGATGCAGCACCTTCTGACCGAGCGCCGCGGCACGCTGTCGTGGCATCGCGCTGCCCGCGAGGCCGGCGTCGATGTCGGTGCGCAGTCCAATGCAGGCCTGCCACTCGCGCACCAGTTCCTCGAGGCGCACGGCGAGGTCGATGCGCAGTGCGCGGATCCAGGGCGATGACGCCGGTCCATCGGCCAGGGCGCGGAAGGCGGCGCGTGCTTCGTCGATGGCCGCAGCCGGCAGGCCCGCTCCTTGTGGTGCCATCCAGCCCATGTGCCGCCCGAGCGCCGAGACGATGTCCGCCGGCACCTCGCCCTCGGCGACCTTCAGCGCCTCGAGCCGGTCCTCGATCGCCGACAGCGTAGGCGTGAGCGCCGAGAGGCGGTCCTGCATGGTGCGGATGGCTCCCGCGGTCCAGCGCAGGTTGCCGGTGTCGAAGGGCACATGGGTCGACAGCAGGCGCAGCTGCGTGATGTCCAGCGCCAGCCGCTCGCGGTCCGCGGCCATGCGCGCGCCATCCGCGCGGGCGAGCCCGTCGCCGAGCAGGTCGCTCATCCAGCGGCGCGCATCGCCGAGTGCGCGGTCCATCAACCCGAGCAGCGGCGGCGCCAGGCTGGCCGGCAGCACGAGGCTGTGGACCAGGCTGGCGCACAGGATGCCCAGCCCGATTTCCTGCACGCGCGCCACGGCGGTGTCGAACATGGCCGCGGGCGCTTCCACGAGCGGGAAACCGATGAGCGCGGCCGAGTAGCCCGCCAGCAGGAAGACATAGGAGCGCGCGCTGCGGTCCAGCAGCGAGAGGTAGAGGCACAGCCCGGTCCACAGCGCGAGCGCCAGCGTCAGCAGTTCGGGCGCGGCCGACAGCGCCGGAATCAGCACCACGGTGGCCGCGCAGCCGAGCAGCGTGCCCACGAAGCGATAGAGCGCCTTCGAGCGCACGTTGCCCGCGAGCGGATGCGCCACGATGTAGGCGGTCATGAAGGCCCAGAAGGGCCGCGGCAGGCCGGCGCGGCTGGCCAGGTACAGCGCGAGCATGGCGCCCGCGAAGCTCTTGAGGGAGAAGAGCATCTCGGGGCGAGAGAAGCGAATACTTTGCATGCATCGATGCTAGGCAGCGGTGCCTCTGCCGGAAATTGCATTCCTGGCCGAACGATTTCTCTTTTCGGCCACGGCCCGGCGTGCGCCCCTTCCGTCCGGAGCCTTCGCTCGACGCGGCGAGAATGGCCGGCTCGCAGAAACGCCCATGGAGACCATGCAACGCCCCGAGGTCGTCCCCGAAGGCCTGGACCACCAACTCACCGTGCCCGTCATGGCGCTGCGCGTGGACGTCGAGGCGCGTGCGCGCGAGATCCCTATCCACCAGCACCAGATGGGGCAGCTCGTCATCGCTCTGCGCGGCGCCGTGTCGTGCGAAGTGCCGGGCGCGCTGTGGATGGTGCCGCCGCAGGCGGGCGTGTGGATTCCGGGCGGCACGCCGCACAGCAACCACGGCACGGCGAACGCGCTGATCTTCTATCTATTCGTGGCGCCGGGCACGGGCACCTTGCCGACGAAGTGCTGCACCCTGGCGATCAGCACCATGCTGAGCGAAATGATCCAGCACCTGGCCGGCCTGCCGCCGACCTACGAGCCCGGCAGCGCGACCGACCGGCTCGCGCATGTGCTGCTCGATCAGCTGGCCGCGATGCCGAACGAGGACTTCTCGTTGCCGATGCCGCAGGACGCGCGGCTTCGCAAGATATCGCGCGCCATCACGCTCGACCCTTCGGACCGCCGGACCCTGCAGGACTGGGCCGCCGAGACCGGCACCAGCGAGCGCACCCTGACCCGGCTGTGCACGGCGCAGACCGGCCTGAGCTTCGGGCGCTGGCGACGCCAGCTGCACATGATCGTGGCGCTTCGCGAACTCTCGGGCGGCGCGACCGTGCAGCAGGTGGCCTATGGCCTGGGGTACGAGTCGCCGTCCGCCTTCATCACGATGTTCAAGAAGGCCTTCGGCAAGCCGCCGGCCACCTACATCGCCGAACGCTTCAAAGTGGGCGCTTGACCGCGCGCGGACGACGGCGCGTCGAGGGCGGCTCGCCATCGACGGCGGTCGAGGCCTCGGGCCGCGCCGCGACATCGCGCAGCTCGTGCGCTTCGACCAGCCGCGTCAGCAGGCCCATGAAGACCTGCTGATCCTCCGCGGACAGCGGCTCCATCAGCAGCTCCTGCGCGTGGCGCACGCTGTCCTGCAGTTCCTGGATGAGCTTGAGTCCGTCCTTGGTGATCACCGATAGCAGGGTGCATCGCCGAGCCGTAACGGGCTCGGCACGGGGTGGTTGCCGGCAGCGTCAACCGCAAGGCGCTCACGGCGAAGCAGCAGCGCCACGCGGTAAACACTACCGCCCTCGCGGTTTATGGGCATATACCCATAATTGCGTATGATCTCCGCCCATCACCACCACGGCATGTGCTGCAGCACCGCGCTGCGTAAGGCCACGCGCCGCGTCACCCAGCTCTATGACGAAGCGTTGGCACCCGTGGGGCTGCGTTCCACCCAGTACTCGATCCTGATGGAACTGAGCCGGCGTGCCAGCGAGGCGCCCACCCTTCAGGTACTGGCCGATGCCCTGGTGATGGACCGCTCCGCCCTGGGCCACACCTTGCGCCCGCTGGAACGCGATGGCCTGCTGGCGCTGCAGCATGGCGAGTCGGATCGGCGCCAGCGCCAGGTCGTGCTGACCCGCAAGGGCCAGGCACTCGTCGCTCGCGCGCAACCGCTGTGGCAGCGCGCGCAGGACCGCTTCTGCGAGGTGTTCGGCGAAGCGGAGGCGGCGCTCTTGCGCATCACCTTGCTGGACATCGCCGCGGACGAACGGCTGAGTTCGCGGGCCTCCTGATTTTCGGGTTTGCATCCACCGCTTTTCCCATTGACCCAAATATGGGCATATGCCCCTAAATCATGAACGCCAGCCCTCCATCCATGCCCGCGCCACAACAGGCCGCAGCCTCGCCTGCCATCACGCAGGATCCACGTCGCCAGCAGGCCGTTCTGCTGGTGGCCTCCATGGTGTCGTCGCTGGTGATGCTCGACACCAACGTGGTGGCGGTCGCCCTGCCCACCATCGCGCACACGCTCAATGCCGAGTTCGCGGACATGCAGTGGGTGATCACCGCGTACATGCTGCCCTTCGCGGCCCTGCTCATGGCGGCGGGTTCGCTGTGCGACCGGTATGGCCGGCGACGCATCATGGTGCTGGGGCAGGTGCTCTTCGTCGGCGCTTCGCTGTTCTGCGGCACGGCCCCGGCCGCCTGGGTGCTGAATGTGTCGCGGGCGTTCCAGGGGATCGGCGCAGCCCTGCTGTTGACGGCGGCGCTGGCGGTGATCAACCACAGCTTCCAGGGACCGGCGCGCGCACGGGCCTACGCGTTCTGGGGCGCCTGCCTGGGCATCGCCATCACCTGCGGGCCCATCCTCGGTGGTGTGATCTCCAGCACCATCGGCTGGCACTGGGTGTTTCTCATCAACCTGCCGATCGGCGCGGTGCTGATCGCCGCCACGCTGCGGGTGGTGGAAGAGTCGCGCGACAAGGAAGCCGTGCGGCTGGACTATGGCGGCGTCGCCACCTTCAGCGGTGCGCTGTTCCTGCTGACCTGGGCCGCCATCGACGGCAACGCGCTGGGCTGGACTTCGCCCGCGGTGCTGGGACGCCTGATCGGCGGCGTGCTGCTGCTCGAGGCCTTCGTGGTGATCGAGGGCCTGCAGGCGCGGCCCATGGTCGACTTCAGGCTGTTGCGCTCGCCGGCCTTCGTCGGCAGCGCTTTCGCCATGGTGGGCTACGCGGCGGGGGCGCAGGTCATGCTGTTCTACCTGCCGCTGTACTTGCAGAACGCCTTTGGCCTGTCGCCGGCCAGCGCGGGCATCTCGATGCTGCCGTTCGCGCTGCCCATGTTCCTGGTGCCGCGCGTCGCGGCCCACTACACGGCCGGATGGACGCCGCGCGCGTTGCTGTGCCTGGGCCTGGGACTGAGCGGCGTGGCGAATGCGGCCATGGCGCTGCTGGCCGCCGGCGGCTCGAATTACCTAGCCTTCGCCTGCGCCATGGCACTTGCGGGCACGGGCGCCGGCCTGCTCAACGGCGAAACGGCCAAGGCCATGCAAGGTGCGATCCCGCCGCGGCGCGCGGGCATGGCCTCGGGCCTGGCTGGCACCACCCGCTTCAGCGGTCTGCTGGCGGGCGTGGCCGGATTGGGTGCAGTGCTGGTCGCGATGGCCACTGCGGATTTCCAGCGCGCGGCTGCGCAGTGGCCATTGGCACCTGCGCTGGCGCGGGACGTGGCCAAGCGCTTCAGCGCGGGCGATACGGCGGGGGCGCTGCACGCATTGCAGGCGCTTCCCACAGATGCAGCCGCCGCTGCTGCAACTGCGTTGCGACATGCATTTGGTACCGGATTCGCCGCCGCCGCGTGGTCCGCCGCCGGCGTGGCCGTGGTCGCGCTGGTGCTGACACGTCTGCTGATGCCCGGCCGCGATGCCCAGGCGGCGAACGGCCTGCAAGAGGCGCACATGGTGGCGCCGAGTGAGTGATCGTCCATCAACGAAGGAGAAATTCCATGCGCTATCGTCTTCTCGGCCGCAAGTCCGGCCTTCGCGTCTCTGAATTCGCACTCGGTGTCGCCCTGTTCGGCACGGGCTGGGGCTACGGCTCCGAGCATGCCGATGCGCGCCGGGTGTTCGACCGCTATCTCGAGGCCGGCGGCAACTTTTTCGACACCGCCGACGGCTACCAGTTCGGCCAGTCCGAATCCATGCTGGGCGAGCTCATCGCACCGGTCCGCGACGACATCGTGGTGGCGACGAAGTACAGCGGCGGCGCATCCAAGAATCCGACGCTGGCCAAGACCGGTAACAGCCGCAAGAACCTCGTCTACTCCGTCGAGCAGAGCCTGCAACGGCTCAAGACGGACCGCATCGACCTGCTGTGGGTCCATCACTCCGACAACGTCACACCCACCGAGGAAATTCTGCGAGGGCTCGATGACCTCGTGCGCGCGGGAAAGATCCTCTACGCCGGCTTCTCGAACTTCCCGGCCTGGCGCATCGCGCGTGCTGACCTGCTGGCGGAACTGCGTGGCTGGTCGCCGCTGGTCGGGGTGCAGTTCGAATACAGCCTGATCGAACGCAGCGCCGACCGGGAACTCATGCCCATGGCCGAAGCCCTGGGCTTGGCCGCTGCCGTGTGGTCCCCGCTCGGGGGTGGCCTGCTCACGGGCAAGTACCGCAATGGAGAGCAAGGTCGGCTGCAGGGCATGGGCCGGGTCATCCGCACCGAGAAGACCGATCGCGACGCGGCCGTCGTGGACGCCGTGATCGATGCGGGTGTGCAGCTCGGGAGATCGCCGGCCGAGGTGGCGCTGGCATGGCTCAGCGCCAAGGCGCGGAAGTCCGCCACATCGATCATCACGATCATCGGACCGCGTACGGTGGAGCAGCTCGACAACAACCTTCTGGCGCTCGACCTGGCGCTGCCGCAGGACTTGGTGGACCGGCTCGATCAGGTCAGCCAGATCACTCCTGGGGTCCCATTCGAAGTCAATGCGGAGACGCTTCCGCGGATGCTGGGCGGCCGTCCTCACCTGGTGGATTTGCCTGCCTTCAAGGTCGTTTGACCAATTTCTTGCTTTGCGCCGCCAATTGAACCGGCAATAAAAAAGCGCCCTGTCGTGGACGGGGCGCTTTTTGTTTCTGCTTTTGCGTGCGCAAAGAAAAAAGCCCCAACCGATTGGTTGGGGCTTTTTTGGCTGTAAGAGCCTGACGATGACCTACTTTCACACGGGAACCCGCACTATCATCGGCGCTGAGTCGTTTCACTGTCCTGTTCGGGATGGGAAGGAGTGGGACCAACTCGCTATGGTCATCAGGCATAAAGGGTTGCCTGGCTGATCACGTGATCAACCAAACGAATTCATAGAGTTTTGAATCAGCACGCGCTCAGGCGTTATTTGAATGTATTTTGAATGCGTCAACTTGGCATAACACCTTGATCTTCTGATCAAAGTTATAGGGTCAAGCCGCACGAGCAATTAGTATCAGTTAGCTTAACGCATTACTGCGCTTCCACACCTGACCTATCAACGTCCTGGTCTTGAACGACTCTTCAGGGGGCTCGAGGCCCCGGCAGATCTCATCTTGAAACGAGTTTCCCGCTTAGATGCTTTCAGCGGTTATCTCTTCCACACTTAGCTACTCGGCAATGCCACTGGCGTGACAACCGATACACCAGAGGTGTGTCCACTCCGGTCCTCTCGTACTAGGAGCAGGCTTCCTCAAATCTGCAGCGCCCACGGAAGATAGGGACCAAACTGTCTCACGACGTTTTAAACCCAGCTCACGTACCTCTTTAAATGGCGAACAGCCATACCCTTGGGACCGGCTACAGCCCCAGGATGAGATGAGCCGACATCGAGGTGCCAAACACCGCCGTCGATATGAACTCTTGGGCGGTATCAGCCTGTTATCCCCAGAGTACCTTTTATCCGTTGAGCGATGGCCCTTCCATACAGAACCACCGGATCACTATGTCCTGCTTTCGCATCTGCTCGACTTGTCAGTCTCGCAGTTAAGCACGCTTATGCCATTGCACTATCGTCACGATGTCCGACCGTAACTAGCGTACCTTCGAACTCCTCCGTTACGCTTTGGGAGGAGACCGCCCCAGTCAAACTGCCTACCATGCACTGTCCCCGATCCAGATAATGGACCTAGGTTAGAACCTCAAACACACCAGGGTGGTATTTCAACGTTGGCTCCACAAGATCTAGCGACCCTGCTTCAAAGCCTCCCACCTATCCTACACAGATCTGTTCAAAGTCCAATACAAAGCTACAGTAAAGGTTCATGGGGTCTTTCCGTCTTTCCGCGGGGAGATTGCATCATCACAAACATTTCAACTTCGCTGAGTCTCAGGAGGAGACAGTGTGGCCATCGTTACGCCATTCGTGCAGGTCGGAACTTACCCGACAAGGAATTTCGCTACCTTAGGACCGTTATAGTTACGGCCGCCGTTTACTGGGACTTCAATCAAGAGCTTGCACCCCATCATTTAATCTTCCAGCACCGGGCAGGCGTCACACCCTATACGTCCACTTTCGTGTTTGCAGAGTGCTGTGTTTTTAATAAACAGTCGCAGCCACCGATTTTTTGCAACCCATTCATGCTCCGTTGTTCACTTCACACTAATAGGGCACACCTTCTTCCGAAGTTACGGTGTCAATTTGCCGAGTTCCTTCTCCTGAGTTCTCTCAAGCGCCTTAGAATACTCATCTCGCGCACCAGTGTCGGTTTGCGGTACGGTCGTATACAGCTGAAGCTTAGTGGCTTTTCCTGGAACCTCGTTCAGTCACTTCGCGAGCAAGCTCGCTCGATCGTTGGCCTCGGTATATGTGCACCGGATTTGCCTAATGCACGCCTACATCCAACTAAACCGGGATATCCAACACCCGGATGACCTATTAAGATCCGTCCCCACATCGCACTGTATATCGGTACAGGAATATTGACCTGTTTCCCATCAGCTACGCATCTCTGCCTCGCCTTAGGGGCCGACTCACTCTACGCCGATGAACGTTGCGTAGAAAACCTTGCGCTTACGGCGAGGGGGCTTTTCACCCCCTTTAACGCTACTCATGTCAGCATTCGCACTTCTGATACCTCCAGCACGCTTTACAACGCACCTTCACAGGCTTACAGAACGCTCTCCTACCACTTGCAATAAATTGCAAATCCGCAGCTTCGGTAACTGGCTTAGCCCCGTTACATCTTCCGCGCAGGACGACTCGATCAGTGAGCTATTACGCTTTCTTTAAATGATGGCTGCTTCTAAGCCAACATCCTGACTGTTTTAGCCTTCCCACTTCGTTTCCCACTTAGCCAATTTTAGGGACCTTAGCTGGCGGTCTGGGTTGTTTCCCTCTTGAGTCCGGACGTTAGCACCCGGTGCTCTGTCTCCCAAGCTGTACTCTTCGGTATTCGGAGTTTGCCTTGGTTTGGTAAGTCGCCATGACCCCCTAGCCAAAACAGTGCTCTACCCCCGAAGGTAATACTTGAGGCACTACCTAAATAGTTTTCGGAGAGAACCAGCTATTTCCAAGTTTGTTTAGCCTTTCACCCCTATCCACAGCTCATCCGCTAGTTTTGCAACACTAGTCGGTTCGGACCTCCAGTACCTGTTACGGCACCTTCATCCTGGCCATGGATAGATCACTTGGTTTCGGGTCTACACCCAGCGACTGATCGCCCTATTCGGACTCGATTTCTCTACGGCTTCCCTATTCGGTTAACCTTGCCACTGAATGTAAGTCGCTGACCCATTATACAAAAGGTACGCAGTCACCCTTGCGGGCTCCTACTTTTTGTAAGCACGCGGTTTCAGGATCTATTTCACTCCCCTCCCGGGGTTCTTTTCGCCTTTCCCTCACGGTACTAGTTCACTATCGGTCGATGATGAGTATTTAGCCTTGGAGGATGGTCCCCCCATATTCAGACAGGATTACACGTGTCCCGCCCTACTTTTCGCTAGCTCAGTACCACACAAGTCTTTTAACGTACGGGGCTGTCACCCACTATGGCCGGCCTTTCCAAGCCGTTCTGATAAGTCTTGTGCTATCACTAGCAGGCTCTTCCGATTTCGCTCGCCACTACTTTCGGAATCTCGGTTGATGTCTTTTCCTCGAGCTACTGAGATGTTTCAGTTCACCCGGTTCGCCTCGCATAGCTATGTATTCACTATGCGATACCTTTCGGTGGGTTTCCCCATTCGGAAATCTCCGGATCAAAGCTAATTTGCCAGCTCCCCGAAGCTTATCGCAGGCTATCACGTCCTTCGTCGCCTATCATCGCCAAGGCATCCACCACGTGCTCTTATTCACTTGACCCTATAACTTTGACGTTTCTTCACAGAAACCAAAGTCAATCAAGGAATTGCCAGGTCTTTCACCTGGCGCGTTATGCCGTCTTCATAAATCGATTTGACTCGAAATTGAAGTTCATATTGACGCAATCAAAAATTCAAGTTGCTGACGGCACGGTGAGCCATGAAGCTCTTTCCGTCAGCAACGCTGATTCAACTCTATGAATTTTTAAAGAACAGCCGATTGATCAAGAGATCCTGATCAACAACAAAGAAGCCTCATGCTTTCGCAGGAAGCCGCTTTGGTGTTGAAACGTTCCGAGGGAACCGATTATTGGTTGTGGTGGAGGATGACGGGATCGAACCGACGACCCCCTGCTTGCAAAGCAGGTGCTCTCCCAGCTGAGCTAATCCCCCAAACTCTCACACACGAGATATCAGAAGATTTGGTGGGTCTAGTTGGGCTCGAACCAACGACCCCCGCCTTATCAAGACGGTGCTCTAACCAGCTGAGCTACAGACCCATTCGCCAATCATCCTCGAAATCGAAGACAACCGACTTCTTCCAACAACCGATAAGTGTGGGCGTTTAAATTAAATTGCTTGTTTCCAGAAAGGAGGTGATCCAGCCGCACCTTCCGATACGGCTACCTTGTTACGACTTCACCCCAGTCACGAACCCTGCCGTGGTAATCGCCCTCCTTTCGGTTAAGCTAACTACTTCTGGCAGAACCCGCTCCCATGGTGTGACGGGCGGTGTGTACAAGACCCGGGAACGTATTCACCGTGACATTCTGATCCACGATTACTAGCGATTCCGACTTCACGCAGTCGAGTTGCAGACTGCGATCCGGACTACGACTGGTTTTATGGGATTAGCTCCCCCTCGCGGGTTGGCAACCCTTTGTACCAGCCATTGTATGACGTGTGTAGCCCCACCTATAAGGGCCATGAGGACTTGACGTCATCCCCACCTTCCTCCGGTTTGTCACCGGCAGTCTCATTAGAGTGCCCAACCAAATGTAGCAACTAATGACAAGGGTTGCGCTCGTTGCGGGACTTAACCCAACATCTCACGACACGAGCTGACGACAGCCATGCAGCACCTGTGTTACGGTTCTCTTTCGAGCACTAAGCCATCTCTGGCGAATTCCGTACATGTCAAAGGTGGGTAAGGTTTTTCGCGTTGCATCGAATTAAACCACATCATCCACCGCTTGTGCGGGTCCCCGTCAATTCCTTTGAGTTTCAACCTTGCGGCCGTACTCCCCAGGCGGTCAACTTCACGCGTTAGCTTCGTTACTGAGAAAGTGAATTCCCAACAACCAGTTGACATCGTTTAGGGCGTGGACTACCAGGGTATCTAATCCTGTTTGCTCCCCACGCTTTCGTGCATGAGCGTCAGTACAGGTCCAGGGGATTGCCTTCGCCATCGGTGTTCCTCCGCATATCTACGCATTTCACTGCTACACGCGGAATTCCATCCCCCTCTACCGTACTCTAGCTATGCAGTCACAGATGCAGTTCCCAGGTTGAGCCCGGGGATTTCACAACTGTCTTACATAACCGCCTGCGCACGCTTTACGCCCAGTAATTCCGATTAACGCTTGCACCCTACGTATTACCGCGGCTGCTGGCACGTAGTTAGCCGGTGCTTATTCTTACGGTACCGTCATTAGCCCTCTTTATTAGAAAAGGCCGTTTCGTTCCGTACAAAAGCAGTTTACAACCCGAAGGCCTTCATCCTGCACGCGGCATGGCTGGATCAGGCTTGCGCCCATTGTCCAAAATTCCCCACTGCTGCCTCCCGTAGGAGTCTGGGCCGTGTCTCAGTCCCAGTGTGGCTGGTCGTCCTCTCAGACCAGCTACAGATCGAAGGCTTGGTGAGCCTTTACCTCACCAACTACCTAATCTGCCATCGGCCGCTCCATTCGCGCAAGGTCTTGCGATCCCCTGCTTTCATCCGTAGATCGTATGCGGTATTAGCACAGCTTTCGCTGCGTTATCCCCCACGATTGGGCACGTTCCGATGTATTACTCACCCGTTCGCCACTCGCCGCCAGGATTGCTCCCGCGCTGCCGTTCGACTTGCATGTGTAAGGCATGCCGCCAGCGTTCAATCTGAGCCAGGATCAAACTCTATAGTTCGATCTTGATTTGCGCCTGATCTCGCGATCAAGCAAAACTCACAAAAACGGAATTGAAGTGAACTTCACTTCTATTCTCATGAGCGTTTTAAGTCTTGCGACTTGTTCCGAAGAACTTACGCAATTACCTTCAAACGCCCACGCTTATCGGCTGTAATTTTTTAACGATCACCGAAGCAACTCATCGTTTACTTCGTCTTGCTCGCTGCGATCAGCGAAGCCTTGTAGTCTAACACGATTTTTAAAGAACCGTCAAACTTTTTTTCAACCCCTTCACCTTCAAACTCCAGCAGAACAACTTTCGTCATCCGCCACTGAAGCCGTCCAGCGAAGCCCTCGATTATGCACAGCTTTTGACCCGAACGTCTACTTCCGAAGAAAAAATTTTCTCGGCCTCCTGTGGATCGCCCGGCCTACCTCGTCCCTCCCACGCATTGCGCCACGGGACGAAGCACATCGTCATACGCATCGAGCGACGGAAAGACCAGCACCTCTCGCTGCGACAGCGCATCCGTCTCCCTACCGAGTTGCTCGAGCATCGCGCCTCGCTCGGCGTGCGTCACATAGGGCACGTGGTACGCCACGAAGGGCTTGAACACCTCATAGCCCACGTAGCCCAGCGAGCCCTGCAGCAAGGGCCGCAGCATCAGGTCGATCTGCCCGTGGATGCCGGCTTCTCCAAACATATGGTTGCGCCCGCCCAGCGAGGTGACCACCAGGGCGCGCTTGCCCGCCATGGGCGCGCGGTCGTAGATGCGCTTGCCGCCATAGAAGAGCCCGGACAGAAACACCCGATCGATCCAGCCCTTCATGATGGCCGGCACCGAGAACCAGAACACGGGGAACACGAGCACCAGCAACTCGGCCTCCCTGACGGCCTCGACCTCCGCGAGGATGTCGGGGGCCAGGGCCCGGCGTTGCCATCCATGGCGCTGCTCGAGCGAATAGACCAAGTAGTCGGGCTTCTCGCGCTCGACGAAGTCGGCCGCGCTCGCCACGGGGTTGAAGCCCATGGCATAGAGATCCGAGAGCCCGACCTGCCAGCCGCCGGCGGTCAGCCGCTCGGACACCCGGTCGCGCATCGCCGCGACGAAGGACTTCGGCTCGGGGTGGGCATACACGATGTGCGCCTTGCGCGGTGTCTGTGCTGTCATGGCGGGATTCATCCGGTCTGCAAGGCGCGGCGCTCGGCCACGCAGGTGTTGATCAAGTCGATTTCCTCGTCGATGCGCGCGCGCAGCTCGCCGGCCGGGACCAGCAGCGCCTTGATGCGGCCATAGACCTTCGGATCCTTGGCCGCCAGCGCGAGGGCCCTGCGCTGCAGACAGGTCGCGAGTTCATTCGCGGGTGCCAGCTCCGAGACGAGCCCCCAATCGTGGGCCTGCTGTCCGGTGAAGGCCTCCCCGCCCAGCAGCACGCGCCTCGCCCTGAGCGCGCCGATGGCTCGCGCAAGCAGAAGAGAGCTCCCGGCCTCGGGAGCGATGCCCAGGTCGACGAACGGCAGCTTCATGACCGCGTCGGAGGTCGCGATCACCCAGTCCGCATGCAGCAGCATCGTCGCGCCGATGCCCGCGGCCGATCCGTGCACGCCGATGAGCAGCGGCTTGCGCACGTCGGCCAATGCATGAAGGAAGCGCGGCACCGGGTCTCCCGGGTCCTGCGGCCAGCTGTCGAAGGCGCTCAGGTCGTGGCCCGCGCAGAAGTTCGGCCCGAGGCCGGACAAGGTGATTGCCCGCACGGCGTCGTTGGCCTGCGCCAGCGCCAGGCTCTCGGCCAGGGCGCTGAACATGGTCATCGTGAGCGCATTGCGCTTGGACGTCCGATGGATCTGGATGCGCCACACGCCGTCGACCAGCGTCGAGAGGATGCCTTCCGCCGCGCGCACCGCGCTGCGGCTGCGTCGCTCCGTCGTTTGCGATGCGCTCGTCACCAGCCGTACTCCAGGTACCTGCCATAGCCGTCGGCCATCGGGCCCGGCGGCAGCGGCTTGCCGGTGATGGCCTCGAAGAGTTCGGCCTGGCGCGCCCGCGCCGCCGCGACCGCGCGCTCCTTCACATGGCCATAGCCGCGGATCTGCTGCGGCAAGCGCGCCAGTTCCAGGCACGGCGACGCATGGCTGCCCAGGTGCGCCACCACGGCACCGACCGCAGCGCGGTACTCCTCGACGAGCGCGCGCTCGGTGCGGCGCTCGTGCGTGTAGCCGAAGAGGTCGAAGGGCGTGCCGCGCAGCACCTTCCCGTGCCGCAGCACGCGAAAGGCCCGGCCCATCCAGGCGCCATAGGCGGTCTTCCGAAGCTCGCCCTTGTAGTTCTTCCTGGCGAGCAGGGGCGGCGCGAGATGGTATTGCAGCTGGATCTCTCCGTCGAACTGGCGGCGGATCGAGTCCATGAACTCCGGATCGGAATGAAGGCGCGCGACCTCGTACTCATCCTTGTAGGCCATGAGCTTGAAAAGGTTCTGCGCCACTGCAACAACAAAGCTTTTGCGGTGCGTCTCGTCGGCGCACTGGCTGTCGACGAGCTGCACGAAAGCGGCGAACCGGCGCGCATACGCCGGCCCCTGGTAGGCCACCAGCCGCTCGGAAAGACGCGCGATGGTTTCCTCGGGCGTGCGATTGGCACGCGGCAGCCACTGGACCGTGCTCGCGGGCTTCATCGCGGCGAGCACGCGCGGCGCGTCGTGCGCCCACCAGCGACCGAGCCGGAACGCCTGCCTGTTCTTCTCGACCTGCTGCCCGTTGAGTTCGATTGCGCGTTCGAGCGCCTGCGACGACAGCGGAATCCAGCCCTTCTGCCAGGCGAAGCCGAGCATGACGAGGTTGGCGTAGATGGCATCGCCGAGCGCCCAGGTGGCCGCCTCCTGCGCCTTCAACCACTGCACATCCGCACCGCAGGCCTTTTCCAGCGACGCCTTCAGCGCCTGCGTCGGCAGGTTCCAGTCCCCGTTCTTCACGAACTCCGAGGTCGGCGCCACGTCGAGATTCACCACCGCGCGGGTGCGGCCCTCGCGCAGACGACCGAGGCTGTCGGGATGCGCACTCACGACGAGATCGCAGCCGATCAGCACGTCGGCCTGCGCCGACGCGATCCGCGACGACAGGATCGCCGACTGCGTGGGCGCGAGCTGCACATGGCTCCACACCGCGCCACCCTTCTGCGCAAGCCCCGCCATGTCGAGCACGCTGCAGCCGCGATGGCTCAGGTGGGCCGCCATGCCGATCAGGCTGCCGATGGTCACCACGCCGGTTCCGCCGACACCGTTGACGAGGATGCCGCAGGTTCCGTCGAGCTCGGGCACGACCGGGTCCGGCGGCGACTCCCAGGCGAGCACGTCGCTCCTGGACGGGCTCGAGCGAAGCTTGCCGCCCTTCACCGCCACGAAGCTCGGGCAGAAGCCCTGGGCGCAGGAGAAGTCCTTGTTGCACGAGGACTGGTTGATCCTGCGCTTGCGCCCCAGCTCGGTCTCCAGCGGCTCCACCGACAGGCAGTTGCTCTTGACCGAGCAGTCGCCGCAGCCCTCGCACACCTCGGGATTGATGACGTAGCGGATGGCCGGGTCGGGATAGCTGCCGCGCTTGCGGCGCCTGCGCTTCTCGCTCGCGCAGGTCTGGTCGTAGATCAGCACCGACACGCCCTCGAAGGCCGCGAGTTCGCGCTGCACGCGGTCGAGCTCGCCGCGGTCGTGCACCGTCGTCCCGGCGGCGAAGCGCGTGCCCGCGTCGCGGTACTTCCCGATGTCGTCGCTGACGACCGCGATGCGGCGCACGCCCTCGGCGGCGACCTGCTCGGAGATCCGCGAGACAGTGAGCTGGCCTTCCACCGGCTGCCCGCCCGTCATGGCCACCGCATCGTTGAACAGGACCTTGTAGGTCACGCAGGCATCGGCCGCAACCGCCTGCCGGATCGCCAGCGAGCCCGAGTGGAAGTAGGTGCCGTCGCCGAGGTTCACGAAGATGTGCTTGCGCGTCGAGAACAGGCGCTGCGCGATCCACGGCACGCCCTCGGCGCCCATGTGGGTGTAGGCCTTGGTGTCGCGGTCCATCCAGTTCGCCATGTAGTGGCAGCCGATGCCGGCCATGGCGCGCGATCCTTCGGGCACCACGGTGGAGGTGTTGTGCGGGCAGCCCGAGCAGAAATAGGGCTTGCGCACGGCGGCCGGCGCCGCCGGTGCCCCATGTGCCACGGCACGCGGGTCGGCCTCGAAAGCATTCACCGGAAGGCCCAGGCGCTCAGCGATCGCGGCGGCGATCTCCGGCGGCGTGAGTTCGTAGTCGCTGCGCAGCAGGCGCTCGGCGGCGCCCACACTCCACTCGCCGCCGATGCCGCCCCGGCTCTTGCCCGAGATGCGGATGGCCTTGCGGCCCTCGACCGCGTCTGCATAGAGCTCGTCCTTGAGCTGCTGCTCGATCAGCGGGCGCTTCTCCTCGACCACGAGCAGTTCGTCGAGACCGCTCGCGAACTCGCGCACGATCTCCGGCTCCAGCGGCCAGACCATGCCGAGCTTGAGCACCGCCACGCCGCGCTCGGCGGCCTGCGCGTCGGTCCACCCCAGCAGGCGCAAGGCTTCGCGCACGTCGTTGTAGCTCTTGCCGGCGCACACGATGCCCAGCCTCGACGAGGCGGTCTTGAGCGCGATCGTGTTGAGCCCGTTGGCGCGGCAGTAGGCGAGCGCGGCGGGCAGCTTGTGCCGCACGATGCGCGGCTCCTGCTCGGCCCACACGTCGGGCCAGCGGATGTGCAGGTCCTGCGGCGGCGCTTCGCCCGCGTCCGGCAGCGTCACCGTCACCCGTTGCGGGTCCACGTCGGCGACAGCCGTCGTCTCCACCACGTCCGACACGCATTTCATGCCCACCCACAGGCCGCTGTGGCGGCTCATCGCCCAGCCATGCACGCCGAGGTCGAGGTATTCCTGAACGCTGCTGGGATACAGCACCGGGATGAACGCCGCCACCAGCGCCTGCTCGCTCTGGTGTCCGAAGGTCGAGGACTTGGCCGTGTGGTCGTCGGCTGCCAGCACCAGCACGCCGCCGAGCCGCGAGGTGCCGGCGCCATTGCCGTGCTTGAGCGCATCGCCGCTGCGATCGACGCCGGGCCCCTTGCCGTACCACAGGGCGAAGACGCCATCGACCCTGGCCTCCTCCGGAAACAGCGCGAGCTGCTGCGAACCCCAGCAGGCCGTGGCGGCCAGGTCCTCGTTGATCGCCGGCTGGAACCGGATGTCCCGCGCCTCGAGCCGGGCCTGCGCGCCCCACAGCGCCTGGTCGAGCCCCGACAGCGGCGAGCCGCGGTAACCGCTGACGAAGCCACCCGTGCGCAACCCTGCGCGGCGATCCCGCTCCCCTTGGTTGAGCAGCAGCCGGACCAGCGCCTGAGTGCCGCTCAGGTAGGCCGCGCCGCTGCCGCCGTCGTACTTGTCGTCGAGCGAAACCGAGCGCAATGCGCGCTGGATCTCCGGGTCACCGTGTCCCATCGGGGTCTCCGCATCTTGATTTGAGTGTCACTCAACTATACATGCGCAACTCCGAGGTTGGCAACAGGCGCGCTAATGCCAACCGCGCATGCACGGCTTGAGCCTGACTCACTTTTTGGAGGGTGGCGGAATGTCCGGCCGGGGCCGCCCGGCCGATCCGCTAAGCGGCGTCTTCGGCCGGTCCCGCGTCGCGCTCGAGCCGGCGCACCGCCGCGAGCACATCGGACTGGAAGCGGCGGGCCGCGCGCGCCGGCGCTGCCTCGAGCGCGAACGCCGCCATCAGCATCGCGCTCAGCTGCGAGGCCGTCGATGCGATCGAGGGCTTGGTGCCCGTGGTCACGTAGTCCCACAGCACGTGTTCCATCGAGCCGTACACCATGTCGCGCATCAGGCGCAGCGGCACGTCGCCGCGCACCTCGCCGAGCTCGCGCGCCTCGCTCAGCGCGGCCATGAAGGGCGATGTGTAGCGCCGCTTGAGCTCGGCGATGAGCCCGGAGAACTCGGCATCGACCATCCGCCCTTCGCCGAGGACCAGCGCGCACAGCCCGATGCCGTCGCCCATCAGATGGGTCAGGTGCCGCTGGATCACGAAGCGCAGCCTGGCCTCGAAGCCGGCGATCGCCGGCACCTGCTCCTCGAGCTCGATGCTGATCTCGTCGTACCAGCGGCCCACCACGTCGATGCACAGGCGCCGCTTGCTCTCGAAGTAGGTGAACAGCGTCGCCTCCGACACGCCCGCGCGTTGGGCGATCTCCGAGGTCGTCGAGCGCTCGAAACCGCGCTCGGCGAAGACCTCGCGCGCCGCCGCCAGCAGGCTCGCCTGGGTGCGCTCGGATTTTTCGCCCCGGGGGGCGCGACGCGGCGTGGCGGCTTTGGTGACGGACATGTCTGCGGGGGTTTCGAGAGAGCTGGACTGGCCGCCATTATGGAAGTGAACCCGCGGCCGCCCCTGGCAGGCAGCCCCAGCCGACAGGACTTTCCCCAAGGCCGCAACCACGTCGCGCCCGTGCATACTCCCGCGCCGTCCAGATCTTTCTGAAAACAAAGGACCCCATGTCAGGACACGGATTTCACGTGCACGGCCCGCACGACCACGAACTCGAACATGCCGCTACCGGCGGTCACGGCCATGGCCACGGCGATGCGGCCGAAGGCGCCGGCATGAGCGTCACGGGAAAGATCGCCGTCTGCACCGCGGCCATCGCCACCATCGGCGCGATCTTCTCGTACATGGGCGGTGCCACGCAGGCCAACGCCGGGCTCTACAAGAACAACGCGGCCATCAAGAAGACCGAGGCCTCGAACCAGTGGAATTACTTCCAGTCGAAGAGCACCAAGCAGGCGCTGGCCGAGTTCGCGCGCGACACCGCCACCGATGACGGTCGCCGCCAGGGCTGGCAGGCGAAGGTCACGCGCTACGAGGAGGAGAAGGGCGAGATCCAGGCCGCGGCGAAGAAGCTCGAGGACGAATCCGTCCGCTGGGACACGGCCTCCGAGGAACAGATGCACCAGCACCACCGCTGGGCGCAGGCCACCACGGTGCTGCAGGTGTCGATCGCCCTCGCGGCCATCGCGCTGCTGACCCGCAGGAAGTGGCTCGAGCGCGCCATGTATGGCGTGGCGCTCGCCGGCATCTCGATCGGCGCGCTCGCGGCGCTGCACATCTAGGACGTGTTCACCAGCACCAGCGCGAACAGCTCGTTGCGGTGGTGGATGCCCAGGCGATCGAAGGCCCGGTCCCTGAAGGTCTTGACCGTGCCGGCGGAAATGCCGAGGTCGTTGGCGATGCCCTCGTAGGTCCAGCCCTTGAGCATGCGCTCGCAGACCTCGCGCTCCCTGCGCGTGAGCACCGACAGCCTGGCGTCGAAGGACTGCTCGCGCGCACCGGCGAGATCGAGGTGGCGCTGCACGCAGGAGGTCAGGATCGGCGCGCCCATGCCGACCCACTCGATCTCCTCGCCCGTGAAGAGCGGCAGGCTCTCGTGCCGGTAGAGGTTGATCGCCAGCAGGCCGTCGTCCTTGTCCTTGCAGACCACCGAGAGCCGCTCGCGCAGGCCATGCCGCGTGTAGATGCGCTCGCGATGCGCGGCCGGGATCTCCTTCGCATGCCAGTGCACGAGCGTGCAGCGGGCCTGGCCGATCTGCTCGCGCGCCGCGAGGAAGGTCTGGTCCTGCCGGTACAGCGACGACCGGTACACCGCCCACGATTCCGCGGTGCCGTCGGGCGCGCGGTAGCTGCCCGACGCCGGCATGCGCGGCGGCGCATGGTCGGACAGCCGGAACACCGACAGCCATGAGACCGGCAGCCAGCGGTTGAGCTGCGCCAGCGCGTCGTTGGCGAAGCCTTGGGCACCGATGCAGGCGATCAGTCCGGCCATGGCATCCACGGCGCGTCCGTCCGCGCTGGTGGCGAGCGCGGGTGTGGCGGACGAAAGGGGGATGAGCTGCATGGACACGGCCGGTGGGATGCACGGAGCCTATCGGCGCGGCGCCTTCCGGCCGCACCGGGTTTTCCCCCTCAGGGCGCGCCCTGTCTACATCGCAGGGGACAGACGAAAAGTCCCCCATCGCGACACTGGCGGCCAAAGGAATCCCCCATGACGCTCTCACGCCGCACCCTGCTGGCCGCCTCCCTGGTGCCCACCCTCGCGCAGTGGCCCCTCGCCGCCCGCGCACAGGCCTATCCCGACCGCCCGATCCGCCTGGCCGTGGGCTATGCGCCCGGCACGGCGCCCGACGTGCTGGCGCGGCTGTTCGCGATCCGGCTGTCGGAGCTGCTCAAGCAGCAGGTGGTGGTCGACAACAAGCCCGGTGCCGGCGGGCAGATCGCGGCGCTGACGGTCGTCAAGGCCGTGCCCGACGGCTACACGCTGCTGCTCGGCGAGGTCGGCTCGATCTCGATCGCACCGGCCGCCTTCGGCAAGCTCGGCTACGCGCCGAGCCGCGAGCTCACGGGCATCAGCGAAGTCGCGCGGGTCGACTTCCTGCTGGCCGTGCCCGCGAACTCGCCGCACAGGACGGTGGCGGACTTCGTCAAGGCGGCGCGCGCGCAGACCGGCCGGCTCAACTTCGGCACTTTCGGCGCCGGCACCTCGGGCCACTTCGGCGCCGAGCTGTTCGGCGAGGCGGCCGGCTTCCAGGTCGAGCCGGTCCACTACCGGACCACGGGCGACGCGGTCACGGCCATCCTCTCGGGCGACGTCGCGGCCGCCTTCGTTTCCACGGCCCTCGGCAACGCGCAGATCAAGGGCGGCAAGATGCGCGCGCTCGCCACCACCGCGCCGCGGCGTTCGCCGCTGCTGCCCGAGGTGCCGACCATGGCCGAGTCGGGCTATCCGAAGATCGACATCTCCTCCTGGTTCGCACTCATGGCGCCCCAGGGCACGCCGCCGGCCATCCTCGACCTGCTCGGCGCGGAGGCCGTGAAGGCCGTCCAGCCCGAGGACGCGCGCGCCAGGCTCGTGGAAGCCGGCTTCAGCATCGTCGGCGCGGGCCGCGCCGACACCGACCGCATGCTGCGCGAGGAAGCGGCTCGCTGGGCCGCGGTCGTGAAGGCCTCCGGGTTCCGCGGCGACTGAGAACAAGGACCGAGCGCCGACCGCGCCCCATCGACCCATGCAACACCACCGGATCCGCGACGCGGAGGACCTCGCGCGCATCGAAGCGCGGCCCTACGCCTCCTTCATGGCACACGACCATGTGTACGACGCGCTGTGCGAGGTCGCCGCCCTGCACCCCACGCGCCTCGCGCTCAGCTACCTGCTCGATGCCGATCCCGCAACGCCGCCGCGGCACTGGCGCTACGCCGACCTGCTCGCCGACATCCGCCGCGCCGCGAGCCTCTTCGCCAGCCTCGTGCCCGGCGAGACACCGCGCGTCGCGATGCTGCTGCCGGCCATTCCGCAGGCCTGGCTGACGCTGCTGGGCGCCGAGACCGCGGGCCTCGTCTGCCCGATCAACTACCTGCTCGACGCCGCGCACCTGGCCGAACTCGTGCGAGCCTCGGGCGCGAACATCCTGGTGGCGCTGGGGCCGCATCCGGAGCTCGACATCTGGGCGCGCGCCGCGACGCTGGCCGACGCTTGCCCCGCGCTGCGCCAGGTGCTCGCCGTTGGCGGGGCACCGGGCGCGATCGACTTCGACGCAGCCCTGTCGCGGATGGCGCCGGACGCGGCGCTTCCAGCACGATCTACCGACGGACTGGCCGCCCTCTTCCACACCGGAGGCACGACTGGCGCGCCCAAGCTCGCGCAGCACACGCACCGCAACCAGCTGCACGCCGCCTGGAGCGCGGCCCAGCTGTATGCGATGCGCGAGGACGACGTGATCCTCAACGGCTTCCCGCTGTTCCATGTCGCCGGCTCCTTCGTCTACGGCCTCTCGGCGCTGCTGAGCGGCGCGCGGATCGTGCTGCCCACCCTGCTCGGGCTGCGCAACACGGCACTGATGCGGCGCTACTGGAGCGTCGTGCGCGAGCACGATGTGAGCCTGCTCGCCGCGGTGCCCACCGTGATCGCGACGCTGCTCGGCCTCGAGGCCGAACCCGCGGACCACGCCCGCGTCCGCGCCCTGCTCACCGGCGGCTCGCCGCTGCCCAAAGAACTGGCCAACGCCTTCGAGCAGAAGTTCGGCATCCCGGTGCGCAACATCCTCGGCATGACCGAGTGCGCGGGCGTGGTCAGCATCGAACCCTTTCTCGCGCCGCGCGTGCACGGCTCCTGCGGCATTCCGCTGCCGTTCACCGAGGTCAAGGCCGTGGCGCACGACGGCCGCGACTGCGCGCCCGGCGAGAGCGGCGTGCTGCGCCTGCGCGGCCCCAACGTGGGCCCCGGCTACACCGAAGCGCACCGCAACGCCGGCACCTTCGAGGATGGCTGGCTGATCACCGGCGACATCGGCCATGTCGATGCGCAGCGTCGCGTGTTCGTGACCGGGCGCGCCAAGGACCTGATCATCCGCAGCAGCCACAACATCGATCCGCAGGTGATCGAGGCGGCGCTGCTCCAGCATCCCGAGGTCGAACTGGCCGCGGCCGTGGGCGAGCCCGACGAGTACGCGGGCGAACTGCCGGTGGCCTACGTGTCGCTGCGGCCGGGATCGCGGGTCGATGCCGATGCACTCTCGGCCTTCGCCAACGCGCGCATTCCGGAGCGGCCCGCGTTCCCCAAGCGCATCGAGATCCTCGGGGCGATCCCGCTGACCGCCGTCGGCAAGGTCTACAAGCCGCGGCTGCGGGCCCTGGCCTGCGAGCATGCCTTGACGCAGCGCCTGCGCGACGCCGGCCTGCTCGATGGCGTGGCCGTCGCGGTGGAGGACAGCGCGCGCGGACTGCATGCGCGGTTCCGCCGGCGCGCCGCGGCGGATGCCGCACCCGACGCCGAGCGCCTGCACGCGCTCATGCGCGCCTTCGCGATCCCGTACGAGATCGACGATCGCGCCGGAGACGCCGCATGAGCCCGCCGGTGCGCCTCGACATCGACGGCGCGATCGCCACCATCACGCTCGATGCGCCCGCCACGCACCATGCGCTGACGCCGCGCATGCTGTGCCTGCTCGCGGACGCCGTGATGCGCGTCGCGGCCGACGACGCCTTGCGCGTGGCCATCGTCACGGCGACCGGCGAGCACGCCTTCTGCGCCGGCGGCGACCTGTCGCTGACGCTGCCGTTGATGAGCGGGGCCCGTGCGCCAGAGAACGAATGGGACCGGCGCCTGCTGTCCGACCCGCGCGTGCTCGCGGCCTCGGGGCTGCGCGACTTCGAACTCGACAAGCCCGTGATCGCCGCCATCAACGGCGTGTGCATGGCCGCGGGCTTCGAGCTGATGCTCGGAACGGACCTGCGCATCGCCGCCGCGCACGCCCGATTCGGCCTGCCCGAGGCCACGCGCGCGCTGATCCCCTTCGCGGGCTCGATGGTGCGGCTGCCGCGGCAGTTGCCGTGGCCGCTGGCCATGGAACTGATGCTGAGCGGCGAACCCATCGACGCCGCGCGGGCCCGCGAGATCGGCCTGGTCAATCGCGTGGTGCCGGGCCCGGCGCTGCTGGCCGAGGCGCGCGCGCTGGCCGAACGCATCGCGCGCAACGGGCCGCTCGCGCTGCGGGCGATCAAGCGCACCGCGCGCGCCGCGAGCGGGCTGTCGCTCGCAGAAGGCTTCGCGCTCGAGAACCAGGCCAAGGCCAGCGTGCTCGCCAGCGAGGACGCGCGCGAAGGGCCGCGTGCCTTCATGGAGAAGCGCCCGCCGGTCTACCGCGGGCGATGAGGCCGACAGGAATTTCCAACACGGACGCAGGAGACGACGAGATGAACAAGAGCTACACCCCCACGACCCAGATTTCGAAGCGAAGGATCTCGCTCGCGGCCTCGGTCATCGCGCTCGCGGTGCAGGCCGGATGCGGCGGCGGCGGCGGAGGCAGCGGATTCGCCCCGGTGGCTTCGGGCCTGGCAGGCGCGCCCGCGCCGGCCTCCGATACGCCCGCACCACCTCCCGCACCCGCGCTGAGCGCGGCCGAGGCCTGCGCCGCCCTGAACGGGCTCAGCATCCCCGCAACCGACATCGCGTTGCCGACCTCGGGCGCCGTGGTCTCCAGCACCACGCTCGTCGCGCCGGCGGGCAGCGGATCGACCGCGGTCGGCGAGTACTGCCGCGTCACCGGATCGATCGCGCCGATCGACGCCAGCGCACCCCCGATCCAGTTCGACCTGGCCCTGCCGACCGCCTGGAACCGCAAGGCCATGCAGCTCACGGGCGGCGGCTACGACGGCAGCGTGATCGCGGGCAATGGCAATGCGCCCGGCGCCTCGGGCCTCGCCACGCCGCTCGCGCGCGGCTATGCCGCCTTCGGCAGCGATTCGGGACACAGCGGCAGCGCCGCCGAGGCCAGCTTCGCGCTCAACGACGAGGCGCTCGAGAACTACTTCGGCGACCAGTTGCGCAAGACGCGCGACGTCGCGGTGAAGCTGATCGCGCGGCGCTACGGCGCGGCCCCCGTGCGCACCTATGCGGCCGGCGGCTCCGGCGGCGGCCGCGAGGCGCTCTACGTCGCGGACCGCTGGCCCGCGCTCTACGACGGTGTCATCGCCTACTTTCCCGCCTGGTCGCTGACGGGCATGCTGACGAACTACGCGATCACCTCGAAGGCGCTCGCCGCGCCCGGCGCCTGGTCGAACCCGGCCAAGCAGCAGCTGCTGACCCGCTCGGTGGTCGCGGCCTGCGACGCGCTCGATGGCGCGACGGATGGCGTGATCGCCAAGGTCTCGGCCTGTGCCTTCGATCCCGCGACCCTCGCCTGCCCGGGCGGCGCCGACAACGGCGACGGCTGCCTGTCGACGGCCCAGATCGGGGGCTTCCGTGCCTATGCCACGCCGCTGAAGCTGCCCTACCTGCTGGCCAACGGCACCGACGGCTATGCCGCGCTCAACATCTTCAACGGCGGCGTCATTCCCGCGATGGGCAGCAGCGCGCCGGCCACGCCCTCGCGCTTCGACATGGCGTTCGCGACCTACATCGGGGAGTCCTTCGTGAAGTACATGGTCTACCGCGATGCCAGCTACGACCCCTTCCTCTTCGCCGTCGATGCGAACGGCTACGTCCAGCAGCGGCTGCGTTATGTCTCGTCGCGATTGGACGTCAACCCCGACCTCAGCGCGTTCGCGGACAAGGGCGGCAAGGTGCTGATCGTGCACGGCATGGCCGATCCGCTCATTCCCGCGGGCTCCTCCGAGGAGTTCCACCGGCGCGCCGTCGCGGCGATGGGCAGCGAACGGGTCGGCGCCTTCCTCAAGTACTACGAGGTGCCCGGCTACGGGCATGGCGGCGGCGCCTACGACGTGCGCTTCGACTCGGTTGATGCGCTCGAACGCTGGGTCGAGCAGGGCGTGGCGCCCTCGAACCTCACGGTGACGGATGCCAATCCCGGCAACAACGGCCGCACCCGTCCGCTGTGCGAGTACCCGGCCTGGCCGCGCTACGACGGGACGGGCGACGTCGATCTCGCCAGCAGCTTCACTTGCGTGCGCTGACGTCCCACGGCGCGCTCACGCGCGGCGCTGCGGTCCCCGCATCAGCTTCCCGGGCAGCGCCCCCGTGCGCTCCCCGTTCTCCATGATGGTCTGCCCCGCCTTCAGCGTCGCGCGATAGCCCTCGGCGGTCTGCACCAGCCGCCGTCCGCCGGCCGGCAGATCGAAGGCGACATAGGGCGGCGGAATGCGCAGCCGGTCGAAATCGATGATGTTGATGTCGGCCAGGTAGCCCGGCTGCAGCAGCCCGCGGTCCTCCAGGCCATAGATGCGCGCGGTGTCGCGCGTCTGCCGCTGCACCATCAGCTCGAGCGGCAGCGTCGGCCCGCGGCGGCGGTCGCGCGCCCAGTGCGTGAGCATGTAGGTCGGCATGCTCACGTCGCAGATGTAGCCGCAGTGCGCGCCGCCATCGGCCAGACTCATCATCGTGCGCGGATGCTGCAGCTCGGCATGCAGCTGGCTCAGGTCGTTGTAGGCGTAGTTGAAGCTCGGGAAGTAGACGATGCCCCTGCCGTCGAGGTCCATCAGCATGTCGTAGACCACCTCCAGCGGCGTGCGGCCGTCACGCTGCGCGATCGCGGCCACGCTGCATTCCTGCGGCGGCTCGTAGTCGGGCTCGGCGCCCAGCGCATACATCTTGTGGAAGCTCTGCGTCAGGTAGGCCATGCGGCTGTCGTGCCGGGCCGAGCCGGTCAGCGCGTCCATGTCGGTCAGTTGCGCACGCACCGCCGGGTCGCGCAGGCGCGCGAGCTTCTCGGTCCACGGCAGCGGCGCGATCTGCTGCCACAACGGATGCGCCATGAACGGATGGGTGGAACCGAGCCACGCCATCAGGATGCCGGCGGGCCGGCCCGCCACCGCGCCATAGAGCGGCACGTTCTGCCGGTGGGTCTCGTCGAGCGCGGCCAGCAGGCGCTTCCAGGTGTCGGGCGTCTGGTCGGTCTGCACCAACGCGAAGGCCACCGGCAGGTTGTTCTCGCGCGCGAGCTGCGTCATCCACGGCAGCTCGGTCTCCATCTGGTAGTGGTTCGACGTCATCTGGAAGACGCCATGGCCGACCTCGCCGAGCGCGCGCGCGATGCCGAGGATCTCGTCGGGCGAGGCGAAGGTGCCCGGCGGGTACTTGCGGCCCTGGTACTTGTGGATGATGGTGCGGCTGGTCGAGAAGCCCAGCGCGCCGGCCCGCATGCCTTCGCGCACCAGTTGCACCATGGCCTGGATGTCGGCGGGCGTGGCCTCGTCGTGCGTGATGCCGCGCTCGCCCATCACGTAGGTGCGCAGCGCCGAGTGCGGAATCTGCGCGCCGACGTCGAGCGCGCGCGGCATGCGCTCGAGCGCGTCGAGGTACTCGGGAAAGCTCTCCCATTGCCAGTCGATGCCCTCGGCCAGCACGGTGCCCGGAATGTCCTCCACGCCCTCCATCACGCTGATGAGCCACTCGCGCTTGTCGCGGTGCACCGGCGCGAAGCCGACGCCGCAGTTGCCCATCACGACGCTGGTCACGCCATGGTCGGTGGAGGGACTGAGGTAGGGGTCCCAGGTCACCTGGCCGTCGTAGTGCGTATGCACGTCGACCCAGCCCGGCGTGACGATGGCGCCGCTGGCATCGATCTCGCGATGCGCGGCGCCCAGCTTGCCGCCGACCTCGGCGATGCGTCCGCCGGCGATGCCGATGTCCCCCGTGAAGCGCGGGCCGCCGCTGCCGTCGACCAGCGTGCCGCCGCGGATGATGGTGTCGAACATTCCGATGTCTCCTGCGCTCAGTCGAGCTTGATGTTGGCGGCCTTGATGACCTCGCCCCAGCGCTCGCTGTCGTTCTTCACGATCGCGGCGAAGGCGGGGCCTGAGGCGCCCGATGGTTCGTTGCCCTGCGTCTCGATCAGCTTGAGCATCTCGGGCGAGCGCGCGATCTTCGCGAGCAGGTCGCCGATCTTCTTCGCGACGGCCGGGTCCATGTTTCCGGGGCCGAAGATGCCCTGCCAGCCCACGATGTCCAGGCCCTTCACGCCCTGCTCGGCGATGGTCGGCATGTCGGGCAGCACCGGCACGCGCGCCGGCGTGGCCGTGCCGAGGCCGATGGCCTTGCCGGCCTTGATCAATTGCACCGCCGTGGCGGTGCCGTCGAAGTACAGCTGCACCTCGCCCGCGACCAGCGCGCGCGAGGCATCGGCCGTGCCCTTGTAGGGCACGTGCGTCATCTTCGTGCCTGTGCGCATCTGCAGCAGCTCGCCGTTCAGGTGGGACGTGGAGCCCTGCGAGAACGAGGCGTAGTTGAGCTTGCCCGGGTTCGCCTTGGCATAGGCCACGAGTTCGCCGATGTTCCTGAACGGCGCATCGGGCGGCGCGATCAGCACCGTGGCCGACTTCACCATCTGCGCCAGCGGCGTGAAGTCCCTGACCGGGTCGTAGGGCAGCTTCGCGTAGAGGTGCGGGTTCTGCGTGTGCGTGATGACGATGGTGTAGAGCAGCGTGTGCCCGTCGGCCGGCGAGCGCGCCACCTCCTGCGCGCCGATGAAGGTGCCGGCACCGGGCTTGTTGTCGACGATCACGGGGGCGCCGCCCAATTCGTCGGTCATCAGCTTGGCGATCACCCGGGCCGTGGCATCGGAGCCCGAGCCCGCGGGGAACGGCACGACGATGCGCACCGGCTTGCCGGACACCGGCCATGCCGCGGGCTGTGCCAGCGCGAGCGGCGCCACCGTGCAGGTGGCGGCGAGCACCGCGGCAGCGAGCAGCGCGCGGCGAAGCGTGGGGATCGGATGCATCGGACTGTCTCCATTCGTGGGCCCGCCAGCGCGTTCCAGGCGGTTTATGCAAGCGCTTGCACGAAGCATAGGAGCAATCGAATCCGCCTGACCCCGGGGTTAGCACCTAGGCCTGCATGCGCTTGCACGGGGCGGCTAACATGCGCTGTCCATCGACCCTCCATGACCGCCTCGCGCCCGTCCTCCCCTCTTCCCACGCCCGGTGCTCGCGCCGCCTCACTGGCCGATGTCGCGGCGCTCGCGGGCGTGTCGACCGGCACCGTGTCCCGCGTGCTGAGCCGGCCGAACATGATCAGCGAGGCGACGCGGCTGCGCGTGATGGATGCGGTCGACCGGCTCGGCTATGTGGCCAACGGCACCGCGCGCGCGCTCGCGATGCGCCGCACCATGACCGTCGGCGCGATCGTTCCGCGCTTCGGCAGTTCGTCGTTCCCGGCGCTGGTGCAGGCGCTCGAGTCGACGCTGGCGGCCGGCGGCTACACGCTGCTGCTGTCCGCGCCCGAACCGCGGCCCGCCACAGACACGAGCATCCTGCGCGCCTTGCTCGAGCGCGGCGTCGACGCGGTGGCGCTGCTCGGCGCCGAGCAGCCGCAGCAGGTGCTCGCCATGCTCGGCGCGAGCCGCACGCCCTTCGTGTGCATGTGGGCGCCGCCCGATGCCAGCGGCAGCAGCATCGGCTTCGACGAGAAGGCGGCGGCGGTGCTGATCGTCGAGCACCTGCGCACGCTCGGCCATCGCAGCCTCGGCTACATCGGCGGGCGCACCTCGGACAGCGAGCGCGCCAGGCGCCGCCTGCGCGACCTGAAGCTCGCCATGACCGAGCGCTCGCTCGTGCTGCGCACCGAGGCCGTCATCGAGACCGACCATGGCTTTCGCGAAGGCTTCGAAGCCATGCAGGCCATCGCGCGCCGCGAGCCACCCGTCAGCGCCATCGTCTGCGGCAGCGACTACCTCGCGGCCGGCGCGCTGGCCGCGCTCGACCAGGCCGGCATCGAGGTGCCGCGCCGGCTGTCGGTCGCGAGCTTCAACGACAACGACTTCGCGCCCTATCTGCACCCGCCGCTGACCACCGTGCACCTGCCGATCCGCGAGATCGGCGAACAGGCGGGACGGCAGTTGCTGGCGCGGCTGGGTGCGGGCACCGCGACGGCACCCGTCGCACTGCCGGTCCGGCTGATGGAACGCGCGAGCACGGGGCCGGCGCCGCGCTGAAGGCACGGCGCCGGCACCCACCCATCTCACTCGCTCAGAGCGACACTCCGATACGCCGGATCCGCGGCGATCTCCGCCTCCGTGTAGGGAACGCGCAGCCACTGCTTGGCGCTGTAGGCCCGCGTGTAGTCGGCATGGTGCGCCGAGGCCGGGTCGTCCGAGAGCGAATAGGTCAGGAAGGTGTCGGCCTCCACCTTGCCGGCCGGGAAGCGGACGATCTGCATGTAGCTGTTGGCGATGACGGAATCGCCATCGAGGCTGTAGCCGCCGCGGTCGAGCCGGTTGAAGGTGGCGGTGGTGGTGAAGACACCCGTGAGGTCGCTCATGCCGCCGAACAGCGGAATCTTGCGGCCGTTGCGCGTGACGAACAGGTAGTCGCCGCGCGGCGCGTTCACCGGATAGGGGCTGGCCTCGACGCGCATCAGCGCGGCGCCGAAAGCCTGGCGCAACGCAGCGCTCGCGCTGCTCCGGATCTCGCGCGGCGTGTTGAGCGGATCCCCGGTGGAGAAGGGCACGGCATAGAGATCGCTCTTGGGAATCGCGTTCTCCACGCGGCCCCAGAACTCGTCCCAGACATGCGCCCCTCGCGCATCGATGTTGTCGGTGTCGTCCCAGGCACGCAGCGCGGCGCAGGCCTCGGCGGTTTGAACGGTGCCCGCGGGCGTGTCGCCCAGGTAGGGATCGTTGGAGGCCGCCACATCGATGCGGGGCACCGCGCACACCAGCGCCAACACCTGCGCCTTGAAGCGCTCCGCGGTGTAGACGCGGCTGTCGAGCACCATCCGCTGCACCGTCGCCGCGGTGGCCGTCTTGCCCGCATAGCCGTCGGTGCCGTTCAGGCGGCCCTGCGCCATCAGGTGGCCGAGGCGCGAGCGGGTGGTGAACCCGGTCTCGACGCCGCCGAAGATGGCCGGATAGCCGGTGAGCCGCTCGTTCGGGTTGGTGAGCCAGGCGCTCGCGTTCATGTTGGCCACGTAGTCGTCGCGCAGCAGGCTGGGCATGCGCGACGGTCCGACGGCGCCCTTCTGCACCGAGTCGGGGTCGGTCTGCCAATCGCACTCGCTGCGCGATCCGTCGAAGACCGGCACGCGCTCCAATGCGGCGGCCAGCAGCTGGCCCACGGCCGTGGTGCAGCGCTCGGTCTGTTGCGGCGAGACGTTCGGCACGGCCGTGATGTCGGCGTACCAGGCCTTGGCGCTGCCGCGCCCCACGGCGGTGGTGTTGACCCACGGGATCCCCGCCTCCTCGCGCTGGATGGCGATGAACTCGTCGAGCGACTTCGCCTGGTCCCAGCGCAGCCAGGTCCGGAAGGCGCGGAAGTTGTCGGCGTTGATGTCCCGGATCGCGAAGGCCGTGCGCGGGCTCCAGGCCAGCGCGGGACTCATGCCCGCGAGGTTGATGAGCGGGCCGTACTCGCTCTTGTAGAGGGTGCGGGTCTGCGCGGGGCCGCCCTTGACGTCGACGGCGATGGTGCTGGGCTTCATCTTCACCGCCTTGCCGTCGCGCAGGTAGCTGGTCGGGTCGCCCTCGGCCAGCGCGAGTTCATAGAGGCCGAAGCGCCGCGCGGCCGAGACGGTGTGGCTCCAGGCCACGTTCTGGTTGAAGCCGATCAGGATCAGCGGGACGCCGAGGAAGGAAGCGCCGCTCACATCGAGTTCGCCCGGAATGGTGAGCTGGGCCTGGTAGAAGCGGTCGGGGCCGCGCCAGTACCAGTGCGGGTTGCCGAACTGCAGCGCGCTGTCGTCGCCCGTGCCCGCGGTGCCGAAGGCGTACATGTTGCTGCCCACGCCATGCTTGCCTCCCACCTCGAGGGCGGGCGCCTTCGGGGGCTGCGTGCGCAGCGCGGCGAGTTGCGTGCCTTGCGCGCGGCGCAGTGCGCGCGCCGATGCCTGCGCCTGCCCGGCCGTCGACGCCGGCGCGACCGCGCTCGCGATCTGCGTCACGAAATTGCCGTAGCCGGCCGTGAGGTTGGCCGCGTAGAGACGGCGCCAGATATCCCCCGACGCGATGGGCACCACCCATGCTTCGCCACGGCAAGCCGCATGCGCGCCGGCTTCGCCACCGGCCTTCAGGTCGCGCACGTAGCGGCTGTAGCCGGCCGCGAAGCCTTCGACCAGCTGCTTCAGCTTGTCGGGCTGGGCCTGCGCGAAAGCATCGATCGTCTCGCTCGAGAGCACGTGCTTGTGGAAGAAATCGGACTCGATGTTCTTCGGCCGGCCGATCGTTCCCGGGTACGCGAGCAGCGCATCGGCACCGAAGTTCTTCGACCGCTCGCCGCGGTAGGTGAGGAAGGCATCGGCCATGGTGCAGAGGTTGTCCTGCGCCTGTGCATAGCCATAGCCGTAGCCCACGCTGCCCCAGTCGGCCGCCTTGATGTGCGGCACGCCCATCGCGGTGCGGCGGATCTCGGCCTTGAAAGCGGGAGCGCCAGTGCTCGGAGGCGCCGGGTTGCCGGGCGCGGGCGGTGTCGTGCCGGCGAAGGAAAAGCCGTTGTTGCCGCCGCCCCCGCCGCATGCGGCGAGCGTGGCTGCGATGGCCAGCAGGCCGAGCGGCCTGCTGGCGCGCCAGAGTTGTCGTTGTTGCATCGTGTCTCCTGTGAATCACTCCGCGGGGGAGTGGCGAGGAGCTTAGGGACGGCAGCCGCGCGCCCGTTGTACGCACCCGCCGTCTTGCTCAGGGTGGACCCCAGGTATGCAACGCACCGACATCGGAGCGCACCTGCACCTGCGCGCCGTTGGCGAGAAAGGAAGGCACCAGGCCGAAGCAGCGCTGGTAGGTGCGGCTCATGTGGGCCATGTCCGTGAAGCCGCCCTTGTGGGCGATGTCCGCCAGCGGGCCGCTGCGGCCCGCGAACTGCTGGACCGTGCGCCGCACCTTGGTCCACAGCAGGTAGCGCTTGATCGACAGCCCCAGCTGCTGGCGGAACAGATGCGTCAGCCGATCGGGCGAGAGGCAGGCCTCGGCCGACAGGTCGCGCAGCGGCAGCGGGCCGACATGGGTTCGCGCGCGCTCCAGCACGCGCTCGATGCGCGGGTCCAGCGGCACATGGCGCAGCGGACGGCCGGCCACGGCCTCGACCATGCGCGTGCTGAGTTCGCGCAATTGGCTGTCGCGCAGTTCGCCCTGCAGCGCGGCCTCGAAGCGCTCGCGCAGGCGGCCGAAGCATTGGGCGTCGATGACCTGGATGCCGCGATCGCCCTGCACGCCTTCGAGCATGCGCGCCACGTTGGAAGACGGCTCCATGTTGAGCGACAGCAGGCCGCAGCCGTCGACATCGAGCCGGCGCGGCACATGCGGCGCCACCAGCGCCGCGGTGCAGCGCACGCGCGTGCCGTCCGTCCCTTCGAGCGCGAAGGGGCGCCCGCTGGCCGACACCAGCAGCGTCGCCGAGGGGCGGGCCGTCAGGCCCGAGCGGATGGCCGGCGTGATGTAGAGGAAACGGTCATCCCACAGGTGGAGATAGTTCTGCGTACCCATGGCGAACGAAGCGCAACGCCCTTGCGGCTACGCGCCGTGCGCGACGGCCTGCTTCAGCAGCCTCGTGCCGAGCTCGGCCTCCGCTTCGCTCGCCTGGACGCCGTGCCGTCCATGCAGTGCGACCACGTCCATGCGCAGGCCCAGCGTCGCGCGCTCGCGCGCCTGCACGATCTCGATGCCCAGCAGCAGCCCGCGGCCCGGTGCATTCCCGGCCTCGTCGCTGTCGAAGGATCGCCGCAAGGCGTGCAGGCCGCTGTCGGGCCAGGCATCGGCGCGCACCGCCACTTCGAGCCGTCGAGGAGGTGCCGCGGCGACGCCATCGCCCGCGCGAGGCAGATAGAAGAAGCCGCCGGCATGACGCCCCTCCGCGGTCTGCCCCGGTGTCAGCCACGCCGCCAGCGGCAGCTCGACGCTGAGCGCCTGCGACAGCGCATGAAGGTCGGGTGCATCGCCCTCGATGCCGAGCATCACGCCGGCGCGTCCGTACCGGATCAGGTGCCGGCGGGTATTGGCCCAGAAGGCGGAATCGACGCCGCAAGACATGGAGAGCTCCCTTTGTTCGAGGCCGCGAAGTCTAGGAACACGGCAGGCGTGCGCCAAGCCAATATTTCTTATTCCAGCTATCAGCGCCGCTTGCGGCAGCGGGCTCACAGACCACTGTGGTTGCAATCAGACCGAATCGGTACGAAAATCGCGCACCCCGGAAACGCCATGCCTTGAGCCGCCATCTCGACATCGACCTGCTGCGCACCTTTGTGGCGATTGCGCAGGCGCGCACGCTCGGCCAGGCCGCGGCCCGGATCGGCCGCACGCAGGCCGCGGTGAGCATGCAGGTCAAGAAGCTCGAGGAGACGCTGAACCAGCCGCTGCTGCATCGCACCGGCCGCGGCGTCGTGCCCACGCTGCACGGCGAACGCCTGTTGAGCCATGCGCGCACGATCCTCCAGCATCACGATGCGGCGCTGGCCGAGATCTCGGGCGCGACGCTGTCGGGCACGCTGCGCTTCGGCTGCCCCGAGGACTACGCCGTCGCCTTCCTGCCGCAGATCCTGCGCGGCTTCGCGGACCGGCATCCCCAGGTGCGTGTGGAGGTGTTCTGCGCACCGACCGCGCGGCTCGACGATCAGCTCCGGAAGCACACGCTCGACCTCGCGCTGGTCTCCACGATCGGCGCAGAGCGCAAGCTTCCCGTGATTCGCCACGAAGCGCTGGTGTGGGTCGGCCTGCGGCATGACCTCGCGGCGGCGTGCGAGCCGCTGCAGCTCGCGCTGTCCGACCCCGACACGCTGGACCACCGCGTGGCCTGCGAGCAACTCGATGCCGCCGGACGCAGCTACCGGCTGGCCTATGCCAGCGCCAGCATCTCGGGCTTGCTGGCCATCGTGCGCTCAGGCCAGGCCATCGCGGTGCTCACCCGGTCCGCCGTGCCGCCGGACCTGCGGATCCTGGAGACCGGTGACGTGCTGCCCGCGCTGCCCACGATCGGGCTGGCGGTCGAATTCAGCCTCGAGCCCGCGACCGCCATGGCGGCGGCATTCGCCGATCACCTGCGAGCGACATTGCCGACGCTCTAGCGACCGTGCTCAGTGGCCCAGCGCATTCATCGCCGACGCGATGATGTCGTCGCGCCATTCCTTCTGCTGACCGAGGCGAACGGCCGAGATCGCCGCGATGCCCAGGCCGGAGAACGCGAGCGTGATGCGCACGATGCGCTGCGCCTTGGCCTTGAACGGATCGGTGCCTAGCGCCTGGTAGATGAGCAGCGCGATCTCCATGAGCTGCGGCTCGGTGCTCTCCTCGGCGCCCGAGAGCCGGTTGGCGAAGGCCGACACGCCCGGCCATTCGAAGGTGAAGTCGACATAGGAAGCGACGACGGTGCGGTCGCGCCGGATGCCGGGGCGCATGCCTTCGACGCTGGCCAGCAACGCCGTCACGTGGTCGCGCCCGGCCTGGAAGCCCGCCTCGTAGATCGCCTTCTTGCTCGGGTAGCGATAGAGCAGCCCCGTCTTCGAATAGCCGATCGCATCCGCGATCTGCTGCAGCGAGGTGTTCTCGAACCCGTGCTTGGCGAACAGGCCGGCGGCGCAATCGACGATCCGGGCGTTCATCTGGGACTTGGTCGGCCTGAGCATGCGGGCAGTCTAGCTCAGGGTCCGACCGAAGCAGTCGATTTTCGTTCGAATCGGTACAGACCCGGCTGATGCCCGCCGCGCTCAGCGCTGCGCGAACGACTTCACGTGATCGACCAGCGCGCGCAGCTTGCGCGGCTGGTTCCGGCGGCTCGGAAAGTACAGGAAGAAGCCAGCGAAGCTCGGCAGGAAATCGTCGAGCACCGAGACCAGTTCGCCACGATCGATGTAGGGCCCGAAGGTCTCCTCCATGCCGATCGTGATGCCGGTGTCCGCCAGCGCGGTGCGGATCATCAGCAGCATGTCGTTGGTCGTGATCCTCGGCGCCACCGTCAGCGCGAAGTCGCGCCCGTCCTCGCGGAACTCCCAGCGGTACGGCGCTTCCTTGGGCGAACGCCGCCATCCGATGCAGCAATGCGCGAGCAGCTCGCGCGGATGCGTCGGCACGCCGTGCGCGGCCAGGTAGGCCGGACTCGCCACGACCATCTGGCGCTGCGGCCCGGTGAGCGGGACCGCCACCATGTCCTGCTCGATGACCTCGCCCAGCCGCACGCCGGCATCGAAACCCGCGGCGACGATGTCCGACTCGTCGTCGGTCACGGTCACGTCGAGCGTCACACCGGGATGGGCCGCCGCGAAAGTGCTGATCAGCGGGCCCGAGAGGAAGCGCTCGGCGATCGAGGTCACCGCGACCCGAAGCACGCCGCGCGAAGGGCCTTCGACCGCGGCCTCTTCCAGCGCCGCGCCCACCGTCGACAGCGGCTCGGCAATCTGCCGGTGCAGCGCTTCGCCCGCCTCGGTCAGACGCACGTGGCGCGTCGAGCGCTGGACCAGCGCGATGCCCAGGCTGTCTTCGAGCCGCCGGATGCCCTGGCTGACGGCCGAACGCGTCACGCCCAGATGGTCCGCGGCGGCGCGGAAGTTCTGCTCCTTCGCGACCGCGAGGAAGAAGCGCAACAGGTTGAAGTCGGCATCCATTGGTTAGCAATGCTAACCGGTGCAGTCAGCGCTCGGGGAGTTCTCCTAACCGTCGCGCCTTCCTAAAGTCAGCCCATGACTTCACGAACCACCTCTTCTCCAGCGGCTCGCAACCGCCGGAAACCCATGCGGCGCGGTCTGCTGGCCCTCGGGCTCCTGGCCCTTGGCACGGCCCTCGCCACCCCTCACCGAGCCCAAGCTCGATCTCCAAAGGAATCGGACATGACAACGCATCCCTACCTCGGCATGTGGGTGACCGGCGACGGCCACGTGCGCCATCAGCTGCTGCCCAACGGACGCTACGACGAGGCGCGCGGCAACCGCGAGAGCGCCTACCGCGGCCGCTACGTCGTCGAAGGCACCCACATCGAGTACGTCGACGACACGGGCTTCACGGCCGATGGCGACTTCATCGACGGCGTGCTGCATCACGGCGGGATGGTGCTGCGGCGCGTCGCGCCTGCCAGCACCCGATGACCCGAACCCTCGTTTCCAACCTTAGAAAGACCCAACCATGAACGCCAAGACTTCCAGGATCGTCCTCATCACCGGCGCCAGCAGCGGCATCGGCGAAGCCACCGCCCGCCTGCTCGCGAAGAACGGCGCCACCGTGCTGCTCGGCGCCCGGCGCACCGAACGGCTGGACCGGATCGTCGCGGACATCGTCGCCGCCGGCGGCATCGCCGAGGCGCGCGCACTCGACGTGACGCGGCGCGAGGACGTGCAGGCCTTCGCGGCCCACGCCATCGCCCGCTTCGGCCGCATCGACGTCATCGTCAACAACGCCGGCGTCATGCCCCTGTCGCCGCTCGCCTCGCTCAAGCTCGACGAGTGGGACCGGATGATCGACGTCAACATCCGCGGCGTGCTGCACGGCATTGCCGCCGTGCTGCCCACCATGCAGAAGCAGGGCGCGGGCCACGTGATCAACGTCGCGTCGATCGGGGCGCACGCCGTCTCGCCCACGGCCGCCGTCTATTGCGCGACCAAGTACGCGGTCTGGGCCCTCTCCGAGGGCCTGCGGCAGGAGCACCAGGACATCCGCGTCACGACGATCAGCCCGGGCGTGACCGAGTCGGAGCTGGCCGACACCATCTCGGACCAGAAGGGCCGCGAAGAGATGAAGGAGTTCAGGAAGGTGGCGATCAGCGCATCGGCGATCGCGCGCGCCATCGACTTCGCGATCTCGCAGCCGGAGGACGTGGACACGAGCGAGATCGTCATTCGGCCGACTGCCAGCGCGCATTGAGCGTCGCTTCGACGCGCGCCGGGCGCCGCTTCAGGCGTCCAGCGCGCGATCGCCATGACAGCCGCAAGCGTCACGCCGCTGACACGCCCACGTCACCCCGTCTTCCTACGCTGCGCGCCTTCATCCTTTCGTTCAGCTTGCAATGAATTTCTCCGACGATCCGCGCGGCACGACCTCGCCGCGCGACGCCTCGCCTTCCACGCCGCATCCGGCCCCCGCTCCCGAATCCACCACGCCGCCGCGGCGCGACCTGCTCAAGCTCGGCGCCTCGCTGCTGACCCTCGGCGGCAGCGGCGCGCTGCTCGCCGCCTGCGGTGGCGGCGGCGGTTCGCCGGTGCTGGGCGCCCTGCCCGCGCCCGCCCCGGCGGCCCCCGCGCCGGCACCGGCGCCGCCGGTCGCCGCGAAGATCTCGAGCTTCGCGCTCGCCGTGATGCCCGACACCCAGTTCTACGCGCGCTACGCCACCGCGGCCGAGAGCGACCAGTACGACAAGCGCTTCGGCAGCGCGCCCTTCGCCGCGCAGACGAAGTGGATCGCCGACAACGCCAAGGCGCTCAACATCCCCTTCACCATCCACCTCGGCGACGTGGTCGACCAGGTCGGCAAGCCCGACCAGTGGAAGGTGGCCGATGCGGCGATGAAGCTGCTCGAGGACGCGAAGCTGCCCTACAGCGTGCTGGCCGGCAACCACGACGTGCTGCGCGACGTCGACTACGGCGTCGACCCGGTCGGCGGTACCGATGCGGACCGCGATCCGAGCAAGGAGCCCTACATCCAGTGGTTCGGCACCGAGCGCGCGAAGAAGCAGGCCACCTTCGGCGGGCGCGACCCGAGCGGTTTTCACGAGTACCACGTGTTCGAGGCGCAGGGCCAGAAGTTCATGGTGCTGTCGCTGTCGTGGCGCATCTCCGCCGCGGGCATCGCCTGGGCGCGCCAGGTGATCGCGAAGAACCCGACCCTGCCGGTGATCCTGTCGAACCACCAGCTGCTCAACATCGATGCCGACGGCACCAGCCCGCTCGAGACCGACTACGGCAAGATGCTGTGGGAGAAGCTGATCCGCGACAACGACCAGATCTTCATGACGCTCAACGGCCACCACCACGGCGCCGCGCACCTCACGAAGACCAACGACTTCGGCCACAAGGTCGAGGAGATGGTGGTGGACTACCAGATGGCCTACCAGGGCGGCAACGGCCTGATGCGCCTCTACGAGTTCGACCTGACGAACAAGAAGATCAAGGTGCTGTCGTTCTCGCCATGGGTGCCGCAGAAGCCGGCCGCCACGCTCAACACCTTCGACCAGGCGGTGCTGACCACGCCCAACGAGGCCTTCGAGATCGAGATGGATTTCGCGCAGCGCTTCGCCGGCTTCAACAAGGCCTTCGGCAGCGGCAGCGCGGTCATCGAGGGTTCGCTGGTCGACAAGGCGCGCGCGATGATCCTCGCCAACTACAAGGACCCCGAGACCGTCGCGCAGCGCCCCGCCGCCGACGCGGAGGACTATCCGAAGGTCGCGAACACGCTGGCGCACTGGCGCTTCTTCGGCGGCGCGCTCAACCAGCCGGTGCTGCCGGGCACGGTGGTGGCCGACGTCACGGGCAACAACCCGCTGCACCGCGATGCGCTCGACCAGGGCGGCGTGAAGGGCGCGGCCCATGGCGACGTGGTCTGGACCGACGACCGCCATCACCTGTCGGCGGCGCCGGGGTCGGTGCGCTTCCTCAACACCAACAAGAACACGCCGCGACTGAGCTACTTCCTCACCGACGCCAGCGCGCCGATCAATGCGCAGACGCTGGAGAGCGGCTACACGGTCGAGGCCTTCGTCAAGATCGACAAGAGCTGGACCAGCGGCAACCAGGCGTGGATGAACATCATGACGCGCGACGGCCGCCGCGGCGACCTCGCGGGCTATGCGGGCGGCGACGGCGAATCGCCGCCGATGCTGTTCGCGATCTCGAGCCTGCGCGAGGTGCAGTGGGAGGTGGTGCCGAGCCCCGCGGGCCGGCGCGAGCCCAAGGCCAACTGGTCGGGCGAGGTGATCGCCGACCGCTGGGTGCACATCGCCATCGTGAACGACCCGGTCTCGCACGACACCACCATGTACGTCGAGGGCGCACCGGTGCTGCGCAACGCCGCCGCGATCCCCGGCCTGGCCACGCTGTCGGCGAGCTCGCCCTGGGTGGTGGGCGGCGGCTCGTGGGACGGCGACCGCGCCGACGGCTTCTTCGGCAACATCGGCGAGGTGCGCGTGGTCGCGGCGGCATTGACGCCGTCGCAGTGGCTCACCGCGCGGCGCTAGGCGCCACGGGCGCGGTGCGACCTCAGGCCGTGGCCGGAAACGCCGCCGGCCTGCGGTCCGCCCAAGGCGCCGCGCGCTCGATCTGCCCAGCGAGCTGGTACAGCGTATCTTCCGCGCCGAAGCGCCCCGTGAACTGCACGCCGATCGGCAGGCCTTCGGTCGACCAGTGCAGCGGCACCGACATCGCGGGGTTGCCGGCCACGTTCCAGATCGAGGTGTAGCCCGTGTGGCTGCGCGCGATGGCCTTGTAGGTCGCGAGGTCGGTGCTCTCCATGTCGACCTCGCCGAGCTTGTGCGGCGGCGTGGCGCAGACGGGTCCGAGCAGCACGTCCCACTTCTCGAACTGCTGGCCCAGGGCGCGGCTCGCGCGCTGCAGGGTCTGGATGGCGTTGAGGTAGGTCTGCGCGCTCACCTCGCGGCCGGCCTCGGCGAACAGCGCGGTCACGCGCTGCAGGTCGCGGCCGCTGAAGTCGCGGCCCAGTTGCCGGTTGCGGCGCAGCAGCGAGGTGTACATGCTGGCGTGGATGATGTCGGCGCGGCACTGGAGGTACTCGTCGTCGGAGATCACGTCGTCCAGCGCGGGATCGACCCACTCGACCTGGTGGCCCAGCGATTCGCACAGCTTCGCCGCGTTCTCGACGCCGGCGCGCACCTGCGGATCGAGCGTCACGGCCTCGAAGGACTTGAGCGAGACGGCGATGCGCAGGCGCTGCGGATCGCGCTTCGTCAGCTCGAGGTACGAGGCCGCGGGCGGCGGTGCCCAGTACGGATCACCGGGCGCGGCGCCCTGCGAGACGTCGAGCAGCACCGCGCTGTCGCGCACCGAGCGCGTCACCACGTGGTGGATGGTCATGCCGGCCCAGCTCTCGCTGATGTGCGGGCCGAGCGGCACGCGCGCGCGCGTGGGCTTGAGGCCGAACAGGCCGCAGTGCGAAGCGGGGATGCGGATCGAACCGCCGCCGTCGGCCGCGTGCGCGCTCGGGATGATGCCGCCGGCCACGGCCGCAGCGGCGCCGCCGCTCGAGCCGCCCGTGGTGTGCTCCAGGCTCCACGGGTTGCGGCAGGGGCCGAAGATCTCGGGCTCGTTGGTGGCGCTGATGCCGAACTCCGAGAGACTCGATTTGCCGAAGATCACGAGGCCGGCGCGCACGTAGCGCTCGGCCAGGGTGCTGTCGATCGGCGAGCTGAAGTCGGCGAACAGGCGCGAGGCGCTGGTGGTCTTGGTGCCGGCGTAGAACACGCCCAGGTCCTTGAGCAGGAAGGGCACGCCACGCAGCGGGCCGTCGGGCAGGCCCTGCGCGATGCGGTCGCGCGCGAGGTCGAAGAAGCGCGTGGTGACGGCGTTGAGCACGGTGTCGCGCGCCTCGGTGCGGGCAATGGCCTCGTCGAGCAGTTCCTCGGCCTTGAGCTCGCGGCGGCGGACCAGGTCGGCCATGGCCACGGCATCGAGCTTGTCGTATTCGGCAATCATCGGTATCGCTTTCCTTGTGTGAGTGGATTTGCAGTCAGCGGAAATGGCAGGCCACCCATTGGCCCGCCGTCTTTTGTTCGAGCACCGGCTCCTCCTCGGCGCAGCGCGCCTGCGCCATCGGGCAGCGCGTGTGGAAGCGGCAGCCCGAGGGCGGCGCGGCCGGGTTGGGCGGATCGCCCTTGAGCAGCCGGCGCTGCGTGCGCACGCGCGGATCGGGCACGGGCACCGCCGACAGCAGGATCTCGGTGTAGGGATGCAGCGGCGCGCTGAACAGCGTGTCGCGCCCGGCGATCTCGACGATCTTGCCGAGGTACATCACGGCCACGCGGTGGCTGATGTGGCGCACCACCGCGAGGTCGTGCGCGACGAACAGGTAGGCGATGCCGAACTCGGCCTGCAGGTCGGTCAGCAGGTTGATGACCTGCGCCTGCACCGACACGTCGAGCGCCGACACCGGCTCGTCGCAGACGATCAGCTTCGGGTTCAGCGCCAGGGCACGCGCGATGCCCAGCCGCTGGCGCTGGCCGCCCGAGAACTCGTGCGGCAGCTTCTTCATGGCCTCGGGCCGCAGGCCGACCTTCGAGAACAGCCACGCGACGCGCTCGTTGCGCTGCGCGCCGTTCGACACGCCGAAGTTGCGCAGCGGCTCCGCCACCAGCTCACCGGCCGTCATGCGCGGATTGAGCGAGGCGTAGGGGTCCTGGAAGATGATCTGCATCTCGCGCCGCTGCTCGCGCATCGCGCCCGCGTCGAGCGAGAGCAGGTCGCGGCCGTTGAGCCGGACCGTGCCCGAGGTCGGCTCGATCAGCCGCAGGATCGACTTGCCGGTGGTGGTCTTGCCGCAGCCCGATTCGCCGACCAGCGCCAGCGTCTCGCCCGCGGCCACCGAGAAGGACACGCCATCGACCGCATAGACCTTCGAGGCCTTGCGCCGCGAGATCCACGAGCCCGGCGACTGGTAGTGCTTGCGCAGGTCGCGCACCTCGAGCAGGGGCGTGCCCGCCTCGGTTGCCGCGTTCGTGCTCATGCGCCGGCCTCCTGCAGCAAGACAGCCTGGGCCGTCGGTACTTCGGTCGTGCGAACCAGCTCCTCGACATGGAAACAGGCCGACAGGTGCGACGCGCCCGCGCCGTGTTCCTCGAGCGGCGGCACCTCGTTGCGGCAGCGTTCGCTCGCGAAGCCGCAGCGCGGCGCGAAGGCGCAGCCGCGCACCGCCTCGTGCGGCGACGGCACGATGCCGGGGATCTCGGTCAGCCGCGCGCTGTGGGTGTTCATCGAAGGCATCGAGGCCATCAGCGCGCGCGTGTAGGGATGCAGCGGCCGCTCGAACAGGTCGAGCACGTCGGCCTCCTCCACCTTGCGCCCCGCATACATCACGACCACGCGGTCGCAGCATTCGGCCACCACGCCGAGGTCGTGCGTGATCATCACGATGCCCATGCCGAGCTCGCGCTGCAGGCCGCGCAGCAGCTCGAGGATCTGGGCCTGGATCGTCACGTCGAGCGCGGTGGTCGGCTCGTCGGCGATCAGCAGCTCGGGATGGCAGGCCAGGGCCAGCGCGATCATCACGCGCTGGCGCATGCCGCCCGAGAGCTGGTGCGGATACTCGTTGACGCGGCGCTGCGGCTCGGGGATCTGCACCAGCCGCAGCATCTCGGTGGCGCGCGCCAGCGCCTCGCGGCGGCCCACCTGCTGGTGCAGCATCACGGTCTCGGCGATCTGCCGGCCCACGGTCAGCACCGGGTTCAGCGAGGTCATCGGCTCCTGGAAGATCATCGAGATGCGGTTGCCGCGGATGCGGCGCATCTCGGCCTCGCTGAGCTTCAAGAGGTCGGTACCGCGGTAGCGGATGGCACCGCCGGCGAAACGCCCGGGCGGGGTCTGGATCAGCCGCATCACGGACAGCGCCGTCACGCTCTTGCCGCAGCCCGATTCGCCGACCACGCCGACCGTCTGGCCGGCCTCGACGCGGTAGGAGACGCCGTGGACCGAGCGCACCTCGCCGGCCAGGGTGTCGAAGTAGGTGTGCAGGCCGTCGATCTCGAGCAGCGGCGCATCGCCCGCGCGGTGCGCCGCGCCCTTGGCGGCCAGGGGGGTGTCGTTCATGGACATGTCCTCAGAGCTGGCGCGCCACGTGCGGGTCGAGCGCATCGCGCAGGCCGTCGCCCAGCAGGTTGATCGCCAGCACCGTGAGCCCGAGCAGCAGGCCCGGGAACACGATGGGATAGAACACGATCGCGATCAGGTTGCGGCCTTCCGAGATCATGTTGCCCCAGCTCGGCACCTGCGGCGGCACGCCGACGCCGAGGAAGGACAGCGCGGCCTCGGCCAGCACCGCCGACGCGGCGATGAAGGTGGCCTGCACCAGCAGCGGCGCCAGGATGTTGGGCAGCACGTGCCGCCACAGGATGGTGCGCAGCCGCGTGCCGAGCGCATGCGCGGCCTCCACGTAGAGCCGCTCGCGCAGCGACAGCGAGAGCGCGCGCACCAGCCGCACCATGCGCGGCACCTCGGGCACGGTGATGGCGACGATCACCGTCGTCAGGCTGGCCTTGGTGAGCGCCATCAGCGCGATCGCCAGCAGGATGCCGGGGATCGCCATCAGGCCGTCCATCACGCGCATGATCGGCCCGTCGGTCCAGCGCACGAAGCCCGCCAGCAGGCCGAGCAGCACGCCCAGCAGCGTGGCCAGCAGCGCCACCGAGGCGCCGGTCACGAGCGAGACGCGCGCGCCCCAGACGGCGCGGCTGAAGGTGTCGCGCCCGAGCGCGTCGGTGCCGAAATAGTGGTCGGCCGAGGGCGCCTTCATGCGCGCGATCGGGTTGATGGCCTGGGGATCGTGGGTCGCGATCCACGGCGCGCCCAGCGCGGCCGTGACCACCACCAGCAGGATCAGCACGCCGAGGATCAGCGTGTAGTGCTTGCGCAGCAGCCGCAGCGCCGGCGAGGGAGGACGCCGCGCGGCGCCGGGGTTCAGGATGGCTTCGGTCATTCGCGGGGCCTCAATAGCGGATGCGCGGGTCGAACAGGCTGTAGCTCAGGTCGACCAGCAGGTTGATCAGCACATAGGCCGCCGCCGACAGCAGCAGCAGGCTCTGGATCACCGGGTAGTCGTGGTGCTGCACCGCGTCGACCACCAGGCTGCCGAGTCCGGGGATCGAGAACACGGTCTCGGTGACCACCACGCCGCCCAGCAGCAGCGCGATGCCCACGCCGATGGTGGTGACGATCGGGATCGCCGCGTTGCGCAGCGCATGGCCGAGCACCGGCAGCACGCCGAGGCCCTTGGCACGCGCGGTGCGGATGTAGTCCTCGTGCAGCACCTCGAGCATCGAGGCGCGCGTCATGCGCGTGAGCAGCGCGGTGTAGAGCAGCCCGAGGTTCAGGCACGGCAGCACCAGGTGCTTGAGCCAGGGCAGCACGCCCTCGGCGATGCCGCGGTAGCCCTGCACCGGCAGCCACTGCAGCTTGAGCGCGAAGGTGTAGACCAGCAGGTAGCCGGTGAGGAACACCGGCATCGAGAACGCGCACACCGCGAACACCATCACCAGCCGGTCGATCCAGCTGCCGGCGCGGTAGGCCGCGAGCACGCCCAGCGGGATCGACAGCATCACCGCCACCAGGATGGTGAAGAAGGCGATCGACAGCGTGGCGCCGATGCGCTGGCCCAGCAGTTGCGACACCGGCATCTGGTTGAACAGCGAGACGCCGAAGTCGCCGCGCACCACGTTGCCGACCCAGACCACGAACTGGTGCCACAGCGGCTGGTCCAGCCCCAGGGCGGCGCGCGTCTGCGCGATCTGCTCGGGCGTGGCGAAGTCGCCGACGATCAGCAGCACCGGGTCGCCGGGGGCGAGGTGGATCAGCAGGAACACGATCACCGACACCACCAGCATCACCGGCACCGTGGCGAGCACGCGCCGGATCACATATTCCATGCCGCGGTCCCCTTACTTCTCGACGTTCCACATGATCGGAATGCCCATGCCGAACAGCTCGGTGCCCTTCACGTCCTTGCGCGCCGCGAAGGTGGCCGGGTACTGGCCGTAGGGGATGTAGGGCGGCGCCTCATAGAAGCGGCGCTGCAGGTTGTCCACCAGCTGCTTGCGCTTGGCGGCATCGCCCTCGCGGATCCAGGCGTCGCGCAGTTCGTCGATCTTGGCGTCGCACGGCCAACCCGGCACCACGCTGCCCTTGCACGACGAGAGCACCCAGCCGTTGGTCAGCGGCGTGTCGACGTCGGCATTCTTCGAGGCCGTGAGGTAGAGGCTCCAGCCGCCCTGCGCCGGGCCTTCCTTCTTGTAGACGCGCGCCAGCACCGAGGACTGGTCCATCACCTGCACGTCGAGGTTCAGGCCGGCCTTCTTGAGGTACTGGATCCAGATCAGCGCGGCCATCGACTGCGTGCCGTCGGTGGGCTGCAGGAACACGATCTTCTCGCCCTTGTAGCCCGCCTCCTTGAGCAGCGCCTTGGCCTTCTCGAAGTCCTGCTTCCTGAAGGCTTCCGCGCCCGCGGCGGTCTCGTTGGGCGCGCCGCACATGAACACGGCCGGGCAGTAGAAGGACTTGCCGGGCTCGGGCGTGAAGCCCATGCCCGCGAGGATCTCCTCCTGGTTCACCAGGTGCATCAGCGCCGCGCGCGCCTTCGGGTTGTTGAACGGCGGCGCCAGCGTGTTGGCCACCATGAACGGCTGCCAGATGCCGGTCTGCGCCAGCCGCACGTTGGCGTCGGTGCGCAGCGCGGCCTGGTAGTCGGGCGGCACCACGTTGACGATGTCGACCTCGCCGTTCTTCAGCGCCGAGGTGGAGGTGTTGGCATCGGGCATGTAGCGCCACTCGACGCGGTCGAGCTTCACGCGCTTGCCGCCGGCCAGGCCATCGGCCGGCTCGCTGCGCGGCACGTAGTTGGGATTGCGCACGAACACCATGCGGTTGCCCGGGATCCATTCGTCGCGCTTGAAGATGAACGGGCCCGAACCGATGGGTTCGGGGATCGGCGCGTCGGGGAAGGCCTTGGCCTGCTTCTCGGGCACGATGAACAGCGTCTTGGCCGCGAGGATCAGCGGCACCTGGCCCATGCCCTCCTTGAGCTGCAGCGAGAAGGTCTTGTCGTCGACCACCTTCCACTCCGCGCCCGAGTCGGCCAGCAGCAGGCCCATGGTCGCGCGCTTGGCCCAGCGCTGCAGCGTGGCCACCACGTCGGCCGATGTCACGGCGCTGCCATCGGAGAACTTCAGGCTAGGGCGCAGGGTGAAGGTCCAGGCCTTGTTGTCGGGCGACTGCGTGAAGCGCTCGAGCATCTGCGGCTTGGGCTCGCCCTTGCTGTCGCGCGAGAACAGCGTGTCGAAGGCCATGTAGCCGTAGTCGCGCGTCACGTAGGTGTTGCTGAACAGCGGGTCGACCACCTTGAGGTCGTTGTTGATCGCCATGCGCAGGGTCTTGGCCGGCGCTGGTGCGTTCTGCGCGCACACGGCGGTCGCGGCCGCGCCCACCGCGCATGCCACCGCCCAGCCGGCGAGCCGTGCGTACAGGGGAGGGGAATTCTTCATGAGCCGGGTTCCTTTCAGGGTTTCGAGGGTTCGTGGAAAAACGCTGGAAATCTCTCGATATGAAATTTGATACACGATATATCATGTGTCAAACGAAGACAATCCGGGCATCTCCCATGCAAGAGCTGTGCTCGCTTTCTCTTTTTTGCGCCGACCTCGCGGCAGGCGCTGTGCTCGCGATGCCGGCGGCGCTCGCGCGCCGCGGCCTCAGGCCGGCGTGAGCCGCGTGTGCGAAGCGGCTTCGGCCGCGACGGTGCGCCAGTCGTAGTGCATCGGCACCGTTTCCGCGCGCCGCCAGGTGTCGCTCTGGTCGGCATAGTGCGCATCGCGCGGATCGCCGGCCGCGCCGTGGAACACGATCCAGCGGCAGGCCTCCCACTGCCCCACGTCGAACACGTAGCGCGCCAGCGAGGCGTAGTGCGCGTGCAGGCCCAGGTGCGGCAGGTAGCCGGTGGTGAAGACGGTTTCGTTGTCGCCGCCGATCGCGCCCATGTCGCGCGGCGCCACCAAGGGCTCGGCAGGGAACACCGGCGCCAGCGGATGGCGCAGCTCGAGCCGGTGCCGCTCGCCCCATGCCGCCACCGGCAGGCGCGCGACCTCGGCCAGGGCCTCGGTCAGCACCTCGTCCCAGCTCGCGCCGCCGAGCAGCGCGCGATCGTCGGCACGCAGCAACTGCGGCACGCACCAGCCGAGCTGGTAGTCGATCGCGAGGCCGGGCGGCACGGTGCGCTGCCGGCTCACATCGAGCGCGGCGAGCCCGCTGCGCCGCGCCACCGCGCGCGCCAGCGCCATGCGCAGCGAAACATAGGCATCGGCTTCCCGCGAATCGGCCTCGAGGCGCGCGTCCCAGGCCACGAGGCGGTCGCGCAATGCACGCGACGGGGCATCGGCCAGCGTCAACGGTGCGAGCCGCGCACAGATTTCGCGCGCCGGCAGGCTCAGCGTGTCGCGGTGCACGGCCTCCATGCCGGCGACGTCGGCCGACTCCATCGCCACCAGCATCTGCCAGATGCGCTGCGCGCGGTGCGGCGGATGGCAGTCGGTGCAGAGGTAGTCGTCATGGCGTTCGACCACGCGGTTGTTGGCGGTGACGATGAGGCCCGCTTCGGGATCGATCTGGCGCGGCATGCGCTCCCAGTCGATCCAGCCCTTCCAGGCATGGCGGTCGAGCCATCCTGGCACCGGCAGCCAGCCGTTGGCGGCCGCGCGCCGCGGCACCTTGGCGCGCACATGGTGGCCGATGTGGCCCTGCGTGTCGCCGGCCACCAGGTTGTGGTCGACCAGGCCCCAGCCGCGCACGGACTCGAACAGCGCATCGACGCTGCGCGCCTCCATCATCGGACGCATACAGTCGAGCGAGCGGTCGGCCTCCACGTCGGCCGAATGGCGCAGCACCAGCGCGCTGCCGCTCTTCGCGTCGCCGGCCACCACCGGGCCGCGCGCGGTCACGAGGATCTCGCAGTCCACGTCGGCCTGGCCGCGCACGCGGATGCGCTCCACGCGGCGCTCGACCTCGGCCCATTGGGCATCGCCGCCGCCGGGCGCATCGCTGCGCAGGTAGCGCCGGCCTTCGTCCTCGAAGCGCTCGAGGTAGACGTCGGCCGTGTCGACGAAGGCCACTGTCACGCACCACGCCACGTCGGGGTTGTGCGCGAAGTGCGGAAAGCCCGGCACGCCCGGCGAGGTCAGGCCGATCACGTCGAAGGCATCGCAGGCCAGGTGGCACTGCAGGTACATGTTGGGCATGTCGAGCACGCGGTGCGGATCGCCGGCCACCAGCGGCCGGCCGCTGCGCGTGCGGCTGCCGTGCACCGCCCAGTTGTTGCTGCCGCCGCCGGCCGCCTCGGTGTCGGCCTCGCCGATGAAGGCCGAGATGGCATCGGCCAGCTCGGCCATGTCGGGCGACAGGCGCCGGGCCAGCGAACCCGGCGGCAGGCAGACCAGTTCCTCGCCGCCGTCGTCCATGCGCAGGCGGTCGATCGCCTCGGCGCCGATCACCGGCAACGCGATGGCGCGCCACAGCTTCGGATAGACCGAGTTCAGCAGCAGCCCGGTCTGGCGCAGCACCGCGATGCTGTGCCATTCCTCCCAGGGTTCGGGCGTCTCGCCGAGCAGCGCGTACTCGGGCGACAGTTGGCCCTCGGCGATGAAGGCGTTCACGCCCGCGGTGTAGGCCGTGAGCATCGCGCGCGCGGGGGCGCCGAGCGCGGCCAGGTCGCGGCGGCTGCACTCGGCCAGGCCGAGCCGGCGCACCAGCATGTCCATCGGCAGCGCGGCCGGGCCGATCCATTCGGCATAGCGGCCGATCGCGCGGCGGCGCAGCGCATCCATCTGCCACAGGCGGTCGCTCGCATGCACATGGCCGAGCGCGAAGAAGGCGTCGTCGGCGTTGGCGGCGCGCAGGTGCGGAATGCCCCAGGCATCGCGCCACAGGTCCACCGGGGCGTGCAGTCCCTTGAGCGGGCGGGTCGGGTTCATCGGGGGGTGCTCCTTGTCTCGTTCGTTCTGTGTGTGTGCGGGAGCCCGCCCCTCAATCCATGCGCAGCGCGGGCGGCGCCATCCGCAGGAAGGGACTGAGGCTTTCGTAGAGGTGCGTGAGCTGCAGCACCGACAGGTCGTCGCGCGGGCGGCCGATGATCTGCATGCCCATCGGCAGGCCGCGCGCATCGAAGCCCACGGGCAGGCTGATGACCGGGCAGCCCGACAGCGTGCCAGGCGTGACCACCTCCATCCAGCGGTGGTAGCTGCTCATGGCACGGCCCGCGATCTCGCGCGGCCAGTGCTCCTCGATCGCGAAGGGGAAGACCTGCGCGGTCGGCAGCGCGAGGAAATCGTGCCGTTCAAACAGGCCCAGCAGGCAGTCGTACCAGGCGGTGCGGTCGAGCGCGGCGCGGTAGAGGTCGTCGGCCGAGAGCCGGCGGTACTGCTCGATCTCCCATTGCAGCTCGGGCTTCTGCAACGCGCGCGAGGCCGGCATGTCGTAGTGCGCGCCATGCTTGCCGCCGATGATGAACTGGCGCAGCACGGTGAAGGCGTGCCAGACGCGCTCCCAGTCGAAGTCGGCATGCACCGGCTCGACATGCAGGCCCGCATCGCCGAAACGCGCGAGCGCCGCTTCGCACAGCGCGAGGATGCCGGGCTCGAACGGCAGGTGGCCGCCGAGGTCACCGAGCCAACCGATGCGCGCGCCGGCGAAGTCGCGCTCGAGGCGGTCGTGCCAGTCGGGCACCGCGCCGTCGAGCGACAGCGGCGCGCGCGCGTCGTAGCCCGATTGCACCGACAGCAGCAGCGCGAGGTCGTCGGCGCTGCGGCCCATCGGGCCTTCGGTGGTCAGTTGCCCGGCGAAGGCATCGCCGCGCGGCCAGAACGGCACCCGTCCCTGCGAGGGCCGCAGCCCCAGCACGTTGTTGAAGGCCGCGGGGTTGCGCAGCGAGCCGCCCATGTCGGCGCCGTCGGCCACCGGCAGCATGCGCAGCGCGAGCGCCACCGCCGTGCCGCCGCTGGAGCCGCCGGCGCTGAAGCGCGGGTCCCAGGCATTGCCGGTGGCGCCGAACACCGGGTTGTAGGTGTGCGAGCCCAGGCCGAACTCTGGCACGTTGGTCTTGCCGATGAAGATCGCGCCGGCCGCGCGCATGCGCTCGACCATGATCGCGTCGGCCGCCGGCAGGTGGTCGGCGAACAGCGGCGAACCGAAGGTGGAGCGCATGCCGCGCACCGGCGCCGTGTCCTTGATCGCCTGCGGCAGGCCATGCAGCGCGCCCAGCGCGTCGCCGCGCGCCACCGCGGCATCGGCCGCGTCGGCCTCGGCCAGCACCTGTTCGTGCTCGACGCGCGAGACGATCGCGTTGAAGCGCGGGTTGAGCGCATCGACCTGCTGCAGGAAGGCGCTCACCACCTCGCGCGACGACAGCGCGCGGCGCCGGATCAGCGCGGCCAGCTCGCGCGCGGGCAGCCGGCAGAGCTCGGGCACCAGCACGGCGTCGCTCATCGCGTCTTCTCGCCGGACGCCAATGCCTCGCGCACCGCGTCGGCGATGCCCTGCGCCGTGAGGCCGTGGCGTTCGAACAGCCAGGGCATCGACGCACCCTGCGCGAAACGGTCGCGCACGCCCAGGCGCACCAGCCGCGTGCCGGCACCGGCCTCGGCCAGCACCTCGGCCACGGCCGAGCCCAGGCCGCCGACGATGGAGTGGTTCTCCACCGTCACGATCAGGCGCCGGCGCGCAAGCTGCCGCTGGATGAAGGCCTCGTCGAAAGGCTTGAGCGTGTGCGCGTTGGCCACGGCGACCGCGATGCCCTGCGCGCGCAGCGCGCGCGCCGCCGCCTTCGCGGGCTCGACCATCAGGCCGCTCGCGACGATCAGCGCCTCGCCGTCGCCGTCGTCCAGCGGCTGGATGCGGCCGAGCTCGAGCGGCTCCCAGGGCGTGCCTTCGGGCAGGGCCGCGGACGCGCGCAGCAATCGCAGGTACACCGGCCCCTTGTGGTCGGCCGCGGCACGCACCGCGGCCGGCACCTGCGCCGGGCCCGAGGGCTCGATCACCGTCATGTTCGGCAGCGCGCGCATCAGCGCGATGTCGTCGATCGCCTGGTGGCTCACGCCGAGGATGGTCGACAGGCCCGGCAGGAAGCCGACGATCTTGACGTCGGTGCGCGGATAGGCGACCTGCATCGCGATCTGGTCGAAGGGCCGGCGCGTGGCGAACACGCAGAAGGTGTGGACCCAGGCCTGCAGCCCGCTGCGCGCGAGGCCGCCGGCCACGCCCACCATGTTGGCCTCGGCGATGCCGGGGTTCAGGAAGCGCTCGGGGAAGGTGTCGCGGAAGATGTCGGTCTCGGTCGACGAAGTGAGGTCGGCCGAGAGCGCGACGATGTTCCTGCGTTCGCGCGCCAATGCCAGCAGCGTCTCGCCGTAGTAGCGCGGCACCGAAGATGCACCCGCCGACTGCGCGGCCGACATCGCGGTGTGGGCACCGCCCTGCGTGAAGTCCTCGACCTCGAGCGCGCGCGCCGGCGCCTTGATGTTCGCGTTCATGCCATCTCTCCCAGTTCGCGCAGCGCCGCGTCGGCCACCTCGGCCGGCAGCTTCGCGTTGTGGCTGATCACGCCCTCGAGCAGGCTCACGCCCTTGCCGGGCACCGTGGTGGCGACGATCATGGTCGGCCGCGCGGCCTGCCCGCGCGCGGCCGCGAAGGCCGCGAGCAGCGCCTCGAGATCGTGGCCGTCGAGCTCGATCACCTGCCAGTTGAAGGCGCGGAACTTGTCGGCGATGGGCGAGAGGCGCAGCACGCTGTCGGTGTGGCCCTCGACCTGCATCCAGTTGAGGTCGAGCACCACGCAGAGGTTGTGCAGGCCCTCGGAGCCCGCGAGCATCGCGGCCTCCCAGACCTGGCCTTCCTCGAGCTCGCCGTCGCCGAGCACCACGTTCACGCGGTAGTCGATGCCGCGGATGCGCGAGGCCAGCGCCATGCCGGCGGCCACCGACATGCCCTGGCCCAGCGAGCCGAAGGTGCCTTCGACCACGGGGCCGAGCCGCTCGGAGACATTGATCTCGAGCGCCGAACCGTCCTTCACGTAGTCGTCGAGCGAGGCCGAGGGGATCATGCCGCGCAGCGCGAGCGCCGCATGGAACAGCGCGGAGTTGTGCGCGGTCGAGAGGATGCAGCGGTCGCGCTCCTCCCAGCGTGCGTCGGCGGGGTCGATGCGCGCCTCGTGGAAGTAGAGGCTCGCGAAGATCTCGGCAGCGCCCAGCCCCTGCTGCACATAGCCCTGGCCATGGCGGCGCACGAGCTCGATGACCTGGCGGCGCAAGGTGTGCGCCACGCGCCGGAGTTCGGGCACGGGCAGCGCGAGGCGGTCGCGGCGTTGCCAGTCGGGAGGGAATGCCGTGGGGTGCAGGGCGCTGCCGGGGTCCGTCATGTCGGGCTTTTCTTTCTGCTGGAAGGGGGTGGCTGGTTGCGCAGCGCGAGCAGTTCCTCCGCGCGCGCGGGATTGGCATCGATTTCCTTCAGCACGCGCACGAAGTCGCGGCCGCCTTCGATCAGGTCGTCCTCGATGGCCTTGCGCACCATCGCCGTGTCGCGCTGCTGCAGCCCGCGCAGCACGTTCACGTGCTGGTGCTCGGCGTCGTAGGTCGGATGGCCGTGCGGGTAGAGGAAGTTCAGCATCGGTCCGACCTGCACCCAGATGCGGTCCAGCAGCTCGGTGAGCTGCGGCATGCCCGAATGGCGGTAGATGCCGAAGTGGAAATCGAAGTTGTGCTGCAGGGCCGCGCGGTAGTCCTTGGTCTTCTCCGCACGCACCAGCAGGCGATGGCTTTCCGTCAGCTGCTTGATCGTGGCGTTGTCGAGCAGGGGCACGGCACGCTCAGCCGCCAGTGGCTCGAGCGCGAAGCGGATGTCGCGCAGCTCGAGGTACTCGGCCAGCGTGAGCTGGCGCACGCGGATGAAGTAGCCCTCCTTCATCTCGAGCGCGCGGTCGCGCACGAGCTGGATCAGGGCCTCGCGCACCGGCGTCTCGCTGGTGCCCATGGTCTTGGCCAGGTCGCGGATCTTCAGGCGCTGACCCGGCTGGAAGGTGGCCGACATCAGCTGCTCGCGCAGATGCTCGTAGATCTGGCTCGCGAGGTTGGTGCGTTCGACCACGTTGATGACGGGGGTTGCCATGGCTTCTCTCTCCTTGAGTGCGGGTGCGTGAATCGCGCGGCTATTGTGGCGTCGGCGTTTCAGGGACTCGCACGGGAGTGGCTCAGCGGTGGCCGAAGCGTTGGGCGACGGCGGCGAAGGCCGCGTCGGTGGCCTGCAGGGCCAGGTCGATGTCTTGCACGGTGTGTGCCAGCGACAGGAACATGTTGTGCTTCGGGTGCAGGTAGACGCCGCGGCGCAACGCCTCGACCGTGAACACTGCCCCCTTGTCGAAGCCCGGGTCCTCGTGGAACAGGATCAGCGGCAGCGCCGCCGGGCCCGTCTGGCGCACCGGCACCCCATGGCTCGCGGACTGCGCGGCGATGCCGTCGCGGAAACGCTGGCCCATGGCCTGCACATGGCCCACCACGTCCTGCGCATCGGCGACCTCGATCGTTGCCAGGCCCGCGGCCATCGCCACGCCGCCCGACCAGAACGAGCCCGTGGTGTAGATGCGCGTGGCCGCTTCGCGCAGCGCATCGACGCCGGTCACGGCCGCGAGTGCATAGCCGTTGGCGATCGACTTGCTCCAGGCACTGAGGTCGGGGCGCACGCCCACCGTCTCCCAGCTGCCGCCCGCATGCACGCGGAAGCCCGCGCGCACCTCGTCGAGGATCAGCGCGGCACCCGCTTGGTCGCACAGCTCGCGGGCACGGCGCGCGAACGCGGGCGTGGGCAGCTCCTGGTCGATGCCCAGGTCGTGCTTGAAGGCCGCGCAGACGATGGCGGCGAGGTCCGTTCCCGCCTGGGCCACAGCCGCCTCGAGGCTCGTGATGTCGTTGTAGGTGTAGTGGATCAGGTGCGCGCGGTCCTCGGGCGTGATGCCCTGGGGGATCGGCGTGCACCAGGGGTCTGCGCCGTGATAGGCCTTGGTCGCGACCAGCACCTTGCGCTTGCCGGTGGCCGCGCGCGCCACCATCAGGCAGACGGTGGTGGCATCGGTGCCGTTCTTCTGGAACAGCACCCAGTCGGCATGGGCGCTGCGCGCGACGAAGCGTTCGGCCAGCTCGACGAAGCGCGCCGTGGGGCCGTCGAGGCAGTCGCCCAGAGCCTGCTGCTTGCGGGCCGCCTCATCGACCACCGGATGGTGATGGCCCAGCAGGTTCGGGCCCCAGCTGCACATGAAGTCGATGTATTCGTTGCCGTCGACGTCCCAGACGCGGCAGCCCTGGCCGCGCTCGAAGAACTGCGGATAGCCCGCGGGCAGCGAGGCCGCATTCAGGTGCCCCGTCATGCCGCCGGGCACGACCTTGGCGGCGCGTTGCCGAAGCTGGAGATCGTGACGGTTCGACAAAGGGGAAGAGGCGGCGGAAGACACGGACGGCATGCGGGATCCTTGGCTGCTTTTTCGAAGTTTGACACATGATATATCATGTTTGATGTAGTGCAAATCCGATGGATCGCGTTCGCGGCGCCTCCGGCGCGCGGGGTTTCGCCCATGAAAAAGCCCTCGGTCCTTCGCAGGATCGAGGGCTTCTCGGCATGGGCGGGCACGGGGCGGATCGACCGCATCGGCACGCGCTGCTCCTATGATGCGGGCGCCCTCCCCTTCCCGCCCGCGCCATGCAACGCTTCACCATTTCCCTCGACGACGAACTCGCGGCCCAGTTCGATGCCTTCATTGCCGCCAAGGGCTACGTCAACCGCTCGGAGGCCGTGCGCGACCTGATCCGCTCGCGCCTGGGCAGTGCCTCGCTCGACAAGCCCGCGGCGAAGCGCTCGAACTGGTGCGTGGCCAACGTCAGCTATGTCTACGACCACCACGAGCAGACCGTGACCACGCGGGTGCTCGACCTGCAGCACGACCACCACGACCTGGTGATCACCAGCCTGCACACCCACCTCGACCACGACCACTGCCTCGAGACCGTGGTGCTGCGCGGTCCCACCGCCGCGGTGCGCGCCTGCGCCGAGCAGTTGGTGGCGCTGCGCGGGGTGCGCCATGGCAACGTGCACCTCGTGCCGCTCGACGCGGGCGAGTCCCATGCCCATGGCAACGCCAGGCCGCACCGCCACCTGAAGCCGCTGAACTGAGCGCCGCGCCGGCCGCGTGCGCCGATTGGCGTATGGTTTCACGCCCTGTCGTATGAATAATTCAAAGTTGTTCATACATTAGAAGAGGGATCCATGCGCATCCTCCCGCGGCGCTCCCCGTGCCTGTTCGCCACGGCGATGCTTGCCGGCGTTCCGGCCTGTGCCCAGCCCGTCCACCTGCCCCCGATCGAGGTCAGCGGCCCGCGCGATGCGGCCATCGGCACGGCCGACAGCGCGAGCGAAGGCGCGGTGGAGAAAGCCTCGTTCCAGGCCCGCCCCAAGCTGCGCCCCGGCGACATCGTCGAGGCCGTGCCCGGCGTGGTCGCCACCCAGCACTCGGGCGACGGCAAGGCCAACCAGTACTTCCTGCGCGGCTTCAACCTCGACCATGGCACCGACTTCGCGGTCACGGTCGACGGCATGCCCGTCAACATGCCCTCGCACGGCCACGGGCAGGGCTTCGCGGACCTCAACTTCCTGATCCCCGACCTGGTCTCGGGCGTGCGTTACCGCAAGGGGCCCTACTTCGCCGATGGCGGCGACTTCGCGCTCGCGGGCACGGCATCGCTCGACTACGTGAGCGCGCTCGATGCGCCTTTTGCCGAAGTCACGCTGGGCGCCAACCACTTCCGCCGCCTGCTCGCGGCCGGCTCGCGCACCGTGCAGGACCAGACCTGGCTCGGTGCGATCGAGCTCGAGGGCAACAACGGGCCCTGGGACACGCCCGAGCGCCTGCGCAAGGCCAATGCCGTGCTGCGCTACTCGCAGGGCTCGCCGGTGCGCGGGCTCAGCCTCACGGCCATGGCCTACCAGAGCCGCTGGAACTCCACCGACCAGATCCCCGAGCGGCTGGTCGACAGCGGCGAGCTCTCGCGCTTCGGCTCGCTCAACACCACCGATGGCGGCAAGACGCGCCGCCTCAGCCTGTCGGGCAAGTGGTTCGACAACAGCCCCGAGGGGCAGACGCAACTGAGTGGCTATGTCATCGACTACCGCTTCGACCTGTTCTCGGACTTCACCTATTTCCTCAACAACCCCGAGCAGGGCGACCAGTTCGAGCAGACCGATCGTCGTCGGGTCTTCGGATTGCAAGGCACGCACAGCAGGCCTAACTCGATCGGGGGGCTGGATGGCGTCCTGAGCTTCGGAGGCAGTTGGCGCGGTGACCGCATCGGCGAGGTGGGCCTGTACAACACAGCGGCGCGCGAGCGGATTTCGACGGTGCGCAACGACAAGGTGCAGCAGGACCTGTTCTCCATGCATGCCCAGCAGCTCGTGAACTTCAGCGAGCGCTGGCGCGGCTACGTGGGCCTGCGCGGCGACCTGCTGCGCTACGACGTGCAGGGGCGCGAGCCGCTCTATGGCCCGATCAACAGCGGACGCGGCCATGATTCGCTCGTGAGCCCGAAGGCCGGCCTGGCCTTCACCGTGACACCCACCCATGAGCTCTACCTCAACGTGGGCACGGACTTCCACAGCAACGACGTGCGCGGCGCAACGATCAACGTCGATCCGACGAACGGCCTGCCCGCGGACCGTGTGCCCGCGCTCGTGAAGGGGCGCGGTGCCGAGATCGGCTGGCGCTTCCAGCCCAGCGAGGACTTCAGCCTCACCACGGCGCTGTGGCAACTGCGGCTCGATTCGGAGCTGGTCTATGTCGGCGACGCCGGCACCACCGAGCCCGGCCGCGCCAGCAGCCGCCGCGGCATCGAGGCCACGCTGCGCTGGAAGCTCGGTTCGCGCTGGCGCTTCGAGGCCGATGCGGCGATCTCGCGCGCGCGCTTCCGGGGCCTGGCGCCCGAGGGCGAAGGCAACTACATCGACAACGCGGTGGAGCGCGTGTTCGCCGCGGGCGTCATCTACACCGAGGGCCCGCTGACGGCCTCGCTCCGCCTGCGCTACATGGGCCCGCGCGCGCTCGACACGCTGAACACGGTGCGCTCGCGCGCCACCACGCTGCTGAACTTCGGCGCACGCTACGCGGTCAACAAGCAGCTCACCCTGGGCCTGGACGTGTTCAACCTCGCAGGCCGCAAGGGCAACGACATCGAGTACTTCTACGCCTCGTGCAGCGCGGGCGAGGTGGCGCGCGGTGCCTGCGGCGACGGCATCGACGGTCGCCACATCCATCCGATGGAGCCGCGCAGCGCGCGGGTCAGCGCGCGCTGGACCTTCTAGCTACCGAAAACCCGGGATGGCCGCCCGCGCCGGCTGAGCAACAATCACCGCTTCCGCGGTTGATCACCTCAGGCGAATGCGCGCTCCCTCCCTTTCGGTCCGGCTCATGCTGGTCGCTTCGGCGGCCCTGTTGCCGCTCGCGGTCGTCTGCGGCTTCGCGCTCAACGGCCTGCTCCAGGCCCAGCGCGCGCAGACCCAGACCTCCACCATGGGCGTGGCGCGCGCGCTCGCCACCTCGGTCGACAGCGAGCTGCGGCTCACGATCTCGGCGCTGCAGGCGCTGGCGCTGGCCGAGCCGCTGGGCGCCAACGAGGACAGCGGCCTGATCGACGCGCTGGTGCTCGCCAAGTCGCTGCGCGCCACGCATCCCGAGTGGCGCGGCGTGCTGCTGATCGCGCCCTCGGGCAAGGTGGTCTTCAGCAGCGAGGGCTCGGTGGCCGGACCCGACGGCGAGGTGGTCGAGGCCGCCAGCCTGGCCGAGGTGATCCGCACGCGCCAGCCCGGCATCGGCGCGCTGACGCCGGGACCGCGCGGCAACCTGGCCTTCGCGGTGCGGGTGCCGGTGATACGCGACGACACGGTGCGCTACGTGCTCACCGCCATCGTGCGGCCCGAGGCGATCGGCGCCGTGCTGGCGCGCCAGCGCGTGCCCGAAGGCTGGACGGTCTCGGTCTTCGATTCGGCGCTGACGCGCGTGGCGCGCTCGCGCGAGGACGAGCGCTTTCGCGGCCGCGCGCCCAGCGACAGCCTGCGCGCGCTGCTGCAGAAGATGAAGGACCGGCGCGAATACGTGGGCACCACGCGCAACGTCGACGGCACCGAGGTGCAGACGGCCGTGGCGCGCATCGACGTCACGCCCTGGATCGTCGCGCTCGGCGCCCCCACCGCGGTGGCCGACGACGCACTGCGCCGCACCCTGGTCGCCTATGGCGGCGGCCTGCTGGTGTCGCTGCTGCTCGGCGCGCTCGTGGCCTGGTGGATGTCGCGCTCGATCACGCGGCCGATGGCGCGCCTGCGCCGCAGCGCCGACGCGCTCGGACACCGCCTGCCGGTCTCGCCCCATGCCTCGGGCATCGCCGAGATCGACGCCGTGGCACAGGCGCTGGCCGATGCCTCCACGCAACGCACCGAGCACGAGGCCGAACGCGACAGCCTGCTGAACGCCGAGCGCGAGGCGCGCACCGTGGCGCAGGCGGCGCAGACGCAGCTCGAGCGGCTGGTGAGCGCAAGCGCGGTGCTGTCGCGCTCGCTGGAGGAGGAGTCGACCCTGCAGGCCATCGCCGGCATCATCGTGCCGCACGTGGCCGACCTCTGCCGCATCGACCTGCTCGACGAGCACGACGTGCTCGAGCGCAAGCTCACCCACCATGCCGACCCCGCGCGCAGCGCCGAGATCGCGAAGTTCGTGGACAACAGCGCGGCCCCGACCACGGGCCCGGGCTCGTTCCCCTGGGCCATCGCCAGCGGCCAGACCTTCATCGGCAACCTCGACCGTCCCGGCGATTTCGAGCTGCTCGACCCGCAGTTGCGCGGCTTCGTGCAGATGCTGGGCCTCACGGCCGGCTGCGTGGTGCCGCTGGTGGCGCGCGGCCGCACCATCGGCGCGATGGCGATCCTGCAGGACCGCTCGAAGCGGCGCTTCTCGCCGGCCGACGGCGCGCTGATCGGCGAGCTCGCGCAGCGCGCCGCGCTGGCCCTGGACAACGTGCGCCTGCTCGCGCGCGCCCGCAAGGCGCAGACCCAGGCCGAGGTGGCGAGCCAGGCCAAGGACGAGTTCCTCGCCATGCTGGGCCACGAGCTGCGCAACCCGCTGGCGCCGATCTCGCTCGCGCTCACGCTGATCGAGCGCAAGGACGAGAAGGCCTTTCCGCGCGAGCGCCAGATCATCGAACGGCAGGTGCGCCACCTGTCGCGGCTGGTCGACGACCTGCTCGACATCTCGCGCATCGTGTCGGGAAAGATCGTGCTGCGGCCCGAACCGGTCGACCTGCGCGACGTGGCCGCCAAGGCGATCGAGCTCACGCAGCCCGCGCTGCAGCCGCGCGCGCGCATGCCGCGGCTGAGCCTGCCCGACCAGCCGGTGCCGGTGCTCGGCGATCCGCTGCGGCTGGTGCAGATCGTCTGCAACCTGCTGAACAACGCCGCCAAGTTCACCCAGCCCACCGACGGCATCGCGCTGGACCTGCGCATGGTCGACGGCCAGGCCGAGCTGTCGGTCAGCGACGAGGGCATCGGCATCGCGCCCGAGCTGCTGCCGCACGTGTTCGAGCGCTTCGTGCAGGGCGCGCAGCAGCTGCAGCGCGCCGCCGGCGGCCTGGGCCTGGGCCTGGCCATCGCGCAGAGCCTCGCGAAGCTGCACGGCGGGTGGATCGAGGCGCAGAGCGCCGGCGCGGGACAGGGCAGCCGCTTCATCGTGCGCCTGCCGCTGGCCGGCGCCGCGGCCACCGAACCCGAGGCACCTGCAGATGCGGCCGCCATCGAGGCCCCCACCCTGCGCCTGCTGCTGGTCGACGACAACCTCGACGCGCTCGACGTGCTGGCCGAGTGGTTCGCGCTCGAAGGGCACGAGGTGCGCAAGGCCGGCAGCGCCGAGGAGGCGCTGCAGCTGCTCGAGGCCGGGCCCGTGGACGCGGGCATCTTCGACATCGGCCTGCCCGGCATGAGCGGACATGAACTCGCGCGGCGCGTGCGCGAGCGAGAGCGTGAATCCGGCACGCGCCGGATGGCGCTGATCGCGCTGACCGGTTATGGCCAGGAATCGGACCGGCGCCAGGCGCTCGAGGCGGGCTTCGACGCCCACTTCTCGAAGCCGGCCGACCTCGGCAAGCTGCGCGAGGCGCTGCGCCAGCTCACGGACGATGCGCCGGCTACCGCCTGAGCGGCGGCGCTTTCAGTCGAGCCTTTGTTGCTGCGGCAGCGAGGTGATGAAGAAGCGGATCGGCACCTCGCGCCAGACCACGGTGCCGTCGTCGGGCGTGGGCTTGAACTGCCACTTCCACACCGTCTCGACCGCCGAGCGGTCCAGGCGCGGATAGCCGCTCGATTTCTGCACCTCGATCGCGGCCGGCTTGCCCGCCGGCGTGGTGCGCACGCGCAGCATCACCATGCCCTGCTCGCCATTCGTGCGCGACTCGGCGGGATACGGCGCATTGGGATTGGGCGGGTTGGGTTTCCATTCGCCGGGGTCCGCGGGTGGATTCGCGGCACAGGCGGCCAGCAGGGCGAGGGTCGCGCCCGCGAGAAGGGTGCGAGCGAAAGAGGAACACAGGTTCATGAGGCTGTTGTCGTGGTTGTGGTCGCTGGCGACGGGGGCATTCTGCATCGCCATGTCGTGGCGGCGGCTTCGCATCATCCCGGATAGAGGCGCGCACTCAGGCTCGCACTCGCCTTCTGCAGCGCCGGCAAAAAGGCCTCGCGAAACTCCGCCAGCGTCATGCGCTCTGTTCGCACCGCGATGCTCATCGCCGCCACCACCTGCTGCGCGCGATCGCGCACCGGCACGGCCATGGAGCGCACGCCGAGTTCGAGTTCGCCGTCGTTGCTGGCGTAGCCCTCGCGCCGGCAGCGCGCGACGATGGCCAGCACCTCGGCCGCGTCGGTGACGGTGCGCGGCGAGAGCCGCGGGCGCGGCATGGCGCGGATGCGGCGCTCGGCCTCCTCGGGCGGCAGGCTCGCGAGCAGCACGCGGCCCAGCGCCGCGCAGTAGGCCGGCAGGCGCGAGCCGATGCCCAGGCCGGTGCTGAGGCTGCGCCGCGCGGTGGAGCGCGCAATGATGATCGCGTCGTCGTCCTGCAGCAGCGCGAGCGAGGCCGACTCGCGCGTGCGCTCCGACAGCGCGTCGAGCAGCGGCTGCGCCACCGAAGGCTCGGGCCGCGACGCCAGATAGGCATGCGCCACCAGCAGCGCCTTCGGCAGCAGCCAGAAGCGCTTGCCGTCGCTGTCGAGGTAGCCGAGCGCGCGCAGAGTCAGCAGCGAGCGCCGCGCCGAGGCCGGCGTGCTCATCGTGAGCCGCGCGACCTCCGACACGTTGAGCCGGCTGTGCTGGCGGCCGAAGCAGGTCAGCACGGCCAGCCCCTTCTCGAGCGAAGCGACGAAGTTCTTGTCTGGGACGGCCTCGTCCTCGCCCGGGGCGGTGGTTTCGTTTTTGCGCATAGCGCAAATCTAGCTTGTCCGGCCACCGGCTCGCAAGGACACTGAAAACCCCTCGATGCACGAACAAGACGGAGACACACGATGTTCCACAGACTCGCCGCGCGCACGCTCGGCCTGGCGGCCCTGGCCGCGCTGATGCTGCCCACGCTGCTGCCCGCCGCGCAGGCGCAGACCGCCAACGAGAAGGTCGCGCGCATGATCGTGCCCTTCCCCGCCGGCGGCACCGCCGACATCCTGCCGCGCGTGGTGGCCGACAAGCTGCGCGACCAGTTCCCCGGTGGCCTGGTGATCGAGAACCGCACGGGCGCCGGCGGCAACATCGGCGCCGACGTGGTCTACCGCGCCGAGCCCGACGGCAAGACCCTGCTGGCCTCGCCGCCCGCGCCGATCGCGATCAACCAGCACCTCTACAAGAAGCTGGGCTTCGATCCCACGCGCTGGGTGCCGGTGACGGTACTTGCGACGGTGCCCAACGTGCTGGTGGTGAACCCGAAGCTGCCGGTGCACAACGTGGCCGAGTTCATCGCCTACCTCAAGGCCAACCCCGGCAAGGTGAGCTTCGCCTCGCAGGGCAACGGCACCACCTCGCACCTCACGGCCAGCCTGTTCATGCAGCTCACGGGCACCGAGATGACGCACGTGCCGTACAAGGGCACGGCGCCCGCGCTGGTGGACCTGATCGGCGGCCAGGTCGACGTGTTCTTCGACAACATCTCCTCCTCGCTTCAGTTCGCGCGCACCGGCAAGGTCCGCATCCTCGCGGTGGCCGACGAGCACCGCAGCCCCGCGCTGCCCGAGGCGCCGACCTTCGCCGAGCAGAAGCTGCCCGCGATGAATGCCGTGACCTGGTTCGCGGTGGTCGCGCCGCCGGGCACGCCGGCACCGATCGTGGCCTCGACGCAGAAGGCCATCGCCACCGCGCTCGCGCTGCCCGACGTGAAGCAGAAGTTCGCCGAGCAGGGCGCCGAGCCGCGCGGCTGGGACAGCGCCCGCACCGGCCAGTTCATCCAGGCCGAGTCCGCCAAGTGGCACAAGGTCATCCAGAGCGCCAACGTCACCCTCGAGTAAGCCCGCCATGTCCATCGCTTCATCCACCGCGCCCGCGCAGCCGATCCACTGGTCCGGGCCCGGCCTCACGCGCATCCCCTTCGGCGTCTACAGCGACGCGCAACTGGCCGCCGACGAACAGGCGCGCATCTTCCGCGGCCAGACCTGGAACTACCTGTGCCTCGAGGCCGAGCTGCCCGAGGGCGGCAGCTACCGCACCACCTTCGCGGGCGAAACGCCGGTGGTGGTGGTGCGCGACGACGACGACGAGATCTATGCCTTCGAGAACCGCTGCGCGCACCGCGGCGCGCTGATCGCGCTCGAGAAGTCGGGCCGCAGCGAGAACTTCCAGTGCGTCTACCACGCCTGGAGCTACAACCGCCAGGGCGACCTGACGGGCGTGGCCTTCGAGAAGGGCGTGAAGGGCCAGGGCGGCATGCCCGCGAGCTTCTGCAAGGAGGCGCACGGGCCGCGCAAGCTGCGCATCGCGCGCTTCTGCGGGCTGGTGTTCGGCAGCTTCTCGGAGGACGTGCCCTCGATCGAAGAGTACCTCGGCGACGAGATCTGCGCGCGCATCGAGCGCGTGCTGCACAAGCCGGTGGAGGTGATCGGCCGCTTCACGCAGGCGCTGCCCAACAACTGGAAGCTCTACGTCGAGAACGTGAAGGACAGCTACCACGCGAGCCTGCTGCACCTGTTCTTCACCACCTTCGAGCTCAACCGCCTGTCGCAGAAGGGCGGCGTGATCGTCGACGAGAGCGGCGGTCACCACGTGAGCTACTCGATGATCGACGCGGCCGCGGAAAAGGACGCCTCGTACAAGGAACAGGCGCTGCGCTCCGACAACGACCGCTACCGCCTGAAGGACCCGAGCGTGCTCGCGGGCTTCAAGGAGTACGACGACGGCGTGACCTTGCAGATCCTCTCGGTGTTCCCGGGCTTCGTGCTGCAGCAGATCCAGAACTGCCTCGCGGTGCGCCAGGTGCTGCCCAAGGGCAGCGCGCGCACCGAGCTCAACTGGACCTACATCGGCTACGCCGACGACACGCCCGAGCAGCGCCGCGTGCGGCTCAAGCAGTCGAACCTGGTCGGGCCCGCGGGCTTCATCTCGATGGAGGACGGCGCGGTCGGCGGCTTCGTGCAGCGCGGCATCGCGGGCGCGGCCGACCACGAGGCCATCGTCGAGATGGGCGGCGACGGTGCCGTCTCAAGCGAGGGACGCGCTACCGAGGCCTCGGTGCGCGGCTTCTGGAAAGCCTATCGACAGCACATGGGCGCTTGAGCACCCGACGAGGAAAGAACACCCATGATCGACCTGCTGGCGCTGTGCGCCTTCAACGCGGCCTATGCCGATGCCATCGACAGCGATGCGCTCGAGCGCTGGCCCGACTTCTTCGCCGAGGACTGCCACTACCGCATCACCCACGTCGAGAACGAGCGCGAGGGACTGCCCGCGGGCATCGTCTACGCCGACTCGCGCGCGATGCTCGAGGACCGCATCGCCGCGCTGCGCGAGGCCAACATCTACGAGCGCCAGCACTACCGCCACCTGCTGGGCATGCCGCTGCTGCTCGAGGTCGAGGGCGACACGGCGCGCGCGCGCACGCCCTTCATGGTGGCGCGCATCATGGCCACGGGACAGACCGAGATGTTCGCCACCGGCAGCTACGAGGACCGCTTCGTGCGCCGCGAGGGCCGCCTGCTGCTGCAGTCGCGCGTGGCCGTGTGCGACAGCACGGTGACCGATACCCTGCTCGCGCTGCCGCTGTGAACGCCGAGTCTTCTCTTGAAACGCCGCGCCGGCTCGCGCTCACGGCGGGCGATCCCAACGGCATCGGGCCCGAGATCGCGCTGAAGGCATTGGCCGCGCTGCCGCGCGAAGACCGTGGGCGCATCGTTCTGTACGGACCGGCCAACGTGTTCGAACGCACGGCGGCACAGCTCGGCCTCGATGCGCTGCTGCGCGATGCAGCACTGATCGCCACCGGCGACCTCGAATCGCAAGCCGGACTCATCGACGCCGCAGCAGGCGCCTCCGCGGTCGCCTCGGCCACGGCCGCGCTGCAGGCCTGCCGGCGCGGCGAGGTCGATGCGGTGGTCGCCTGCCCGCATCACGAGACCGCGATCCACCGCGCCGGCATCGCCTTCAGCGGCTATCCCTCGCTGGTGGCGCGCGTCTGCGACATGGCCGAGGACCGCGTGTTCCTGATGCTCGTGGGCGGCGGGTTGCGCATCGTGCATGCGACGCTGCACGAGAGCGTGCGCACCGCGCTCGAGCGCATGACGCCCGCGCTGGTGGCCGAGGCGATCCGTGCCGGCGCGCGGGCCTGCGCGACGCTCGGCGTGGCTCGGCCTTCGATCGGCGTGTTCGGCATCAACCCGCATGCGTCCGAGGGCGGGTTGTTCGGGCCCGAGGATGCGGCCGTCGTCGCCCCGGCGGTCGAGGCCGCGCGTGCCGAGGGCCTGCGCGTGGACGGCCCCGTGGGCGCCGACCTGCTGCTCGCCGATCGCGCGCACGACCTCTACGTGGCGATGTTCCACGACCAGGGCCACATCCCCGTCAAGCTGCTGGCGCCGCGATCCGCGAGCGCCCTGAGCATCGGCGCCGACGCGCTGCTGTCGAGCGTGGGCCATGGCAGCGCGATGGACATCGCGGGCCGCGGCATCGCGAGCCCCGAGGCCGTGCTGCGCACCATCGCGCTGTTGTCGGGCCTGCCGACCGTGCCCGGCGAGGTCGTGCCATGAGCCACCGCATCGCCATCGCCGACAGCAACCTGGCCTTCGACGGCAACGAGGGCGAGACCGTGCTCGACGCCGCATTGCGCGCCGGCATCGAGCTGCCCCACTCGTGCCGCAAGGGCGTGTGCGGCAACTGCGCGGGCACGGTCGCGCACGGCGAGGTCGCGCCCACGGGCCGCGGCGCGATGGTCAACGAGACCTGCGGGCCGGGCCAGGTGCTGTTCTGCATGTGCACGGCCGCGAGTCCGGCGCTCGAGATCCGACCGGTCTCGTGGCGGCGCGTCGATCCCGCGGCGCGCAAGCGCTTCGCGGCCAAGGTGTTCCGCCACCAGCTCGCGGCGCCCGACGTCTCGCTGCTGCAGCTTCGGCTGCCCGCGGGCCAGCGCGCGCGCTTCCAGGCCGGCCAATACCTGCAGTTGAAGCTCGACGACGGCAGCACGCGCTGCTACTCGATGGCCAATCCGCCGCACGAGAGCGACACGCTGTCGCTGCATGTGCGCCACGTACCCGGCGGCGCCTTCAGCGCGCGCGTGCCGCAGCTCGCGAACGGCGATCTGCTCGAGGTGGAGCTGCCGTTCGGCGCGTTCTCACTGGCCGGTAAAAGCGACGATACCGGCCCGCTGGTCTTCGTGGTCGGCGGCACGGGCTTCGCGCCGGTCAAGTCCATCCTCGACGACCTGATGAAACGCCGCGTCGACCGGCCGATCACGCTGCTCTGGGGCGCGCGCCGGGCGCAGGACATCTATCTGCCCGCCGCGATCGCGCGCTGGCAGCGGCAGTGGCCTTCGCTGCGTTTCATCGCGGCGTTGAGCGACGAAGACGCCACGGCGGATGACAGCCTGGGCGCCGAGCAGGTCCGCGGCCGGGCCGACGAGGCCCTGGTGCGGGCCTGCCCCGACCTGCGCGGGCACGCGTTGTACTGCTGCGGTTCGCCCGCGATGGTGGCGGCGGTGCGCGAGGCCGCGCTCGCGCGCTGCGGCCTCGATGCCGCCGACTTCCATTCCGATGTGTTCGTGGAGGGCCCGGCGGCCTAGGAGGCCGCGCTCAGCCGGGGCGCTGGTTGATCAGTCTGATCAGCGCATGCGGCTGCAGCGGCTTGCCCAGGTGCACGTCGAAGCCGGCCTCGGTCGCCTTGCCATGGTCCTGCGGCCGGGTGAAGGCCGTGTGCGCGATCGCGAAGACCCGCGGCTTGCCGTGCTCGACCTGGAGCAGCCGCAGTTCGCGGATCAGGTCGTAGCCATCGCGGCCCGGCAGGCCGATGTCGCTCACCAGCACGTCGGGCCACTTCTGGTCGAGCAGCTGCAGTGCCACGTCCACGTCGGGCGCGATGCGCACCAGCGCGCCCGCGTCGGACAGCACCACGGCCAGGATCTCGCTGGCGTCCGCGTTGTCCTCGACCACCAGCACCTCGAGCCCCGCGAGCAGGTGGTCCGACGGCGAATCGGCGGACGGCTGGCGCGCATCGAGCAGGATGATCCCGCCGTCGCCATCGGGCACCACGCCGAGCGACACGCGCAAGGTGGCGCCCTTGCCCTCGCCCTCGCTGTGCGCCGAGACCTGCCCGCCATGCAGCTCGGCGAGGTTCTTGACGATCGACAGCCCGAGGCCGAGCCCGCCGTGGAAACGGTTGTCGGGCGAGTCGCTCTGCGAGAAGCGGTCGAACAGGTGCGGCACGAAGTCGCTCGCGATGCCGCGGCCGAAATCCTGCACCGACAGGTGGAGCCGGTCGCCGTTGCGCACCAGGTCGACCACGATGCGGCCGCCCTCGTCCGAGAACTTGATGGCGTTCGACAGCAGGTTCCACACGATCTGCTGGAAGCGCGTGCCGTCGAGCCAGGCGGCCTGCTCAGCGCCTTCCTGGTTGAAGTGGATGAGCAGCTTCTTCGCGGCCACGGCCGCATTCGAGGCCTCGATCGAGGCGGTCACCAGCGCGGCCGGGTCCACCCATTCGCGGTGCAGCCGCAGCTTGCCCGAGCTGATGCGCGAGACGTCGAGGATGTCGGAGATCAGCCGCGCCTGCGCCTTCACGCTGCGGTCGATGGCGTTGAGGCCCTTCTCCATCTGCTCGGGCGCGCGGTTGCCGACCTTCAGCAGATGCACCCAGCCGCCGATGGCGTTGAGCGGGTTGCGCAGCTCGTGCGAGAGCACGGCCACGAAGTCGTCCTTGGTGCGGCTCAGGCGCTCGGCCGAGGCGCGCGCCGCCTGTTCGCGCTCGAGCACCTCGCGCCGGCGCGTCTCGAGCTCGAAGCGCTCGGACACGTCGAGCGCGATGCCTACGCGCAGGCCCGGCTCGATCGCCGTGGACATGGTCCATTCGAGGCGGGTCCAGCGGCCGTCCTGGCGCAGCAGCGGGAACTCGCCGGTCCAGGTCGCCAGGGGCTGCAGCGGGTCGTCGTTCTCGACGGTGTGGTCGTGCACGAACGCGGTCCAGTCGGGCGGCGCGAACGCGCTGACCGCCTGGCCGATCAGCGTCTCGCGCGGCCGGCCCAGCATGCCGACCATCGCGGGATTGACGTCGGCGAAGCGCCCCAGGGCGTCGACCAGCGCGAAGCCCAGCGGCGCCTGGTCGTAGATGGCACGAAAGCGCGCCTCGCTCGCGCGCTGCCGCTCCTCGGCCAGCCGCGCGCGGATCAGCGCCTGCAAGGTGGCGATCAGCACCGGCGGCTCGACCGGGTGCACCAGGTAGGCATCGGCGCCCGCATTGAGGCCGGCCACCTTGTGCTCGTTGCGCACGAAGGTCGCCGACAGGTGCACCACCGGCAGCGTCGATGTCTCGGGCCGCTGGCGCAGTTGCTGGCAGACCTCGAAGCCGCTGAAGTCGGGCAGGTGCACGTCGAGCACCACGGCCGAGATGTTCTTCGGCGCCAGCCGCACGGCCTCGCCGCCGGTGCCCGCCTCCTGGGTATGGAAGCCGGCCGCGCGCACCACGCGCGCGGTGGCGTAGCGGGTGGTGGGGTTGTCGTCGACCACCAGCACCGTGTGCTGCGAACGGTCGATGGTGATGTTGATGACGGGGTCGATGTTCATGCCTGCCCCGCGTGTTGTTCGTTCCCGGCGCCGCCCTGTCCGTTCCAGCCCCAACCGTCCTCGCCGCCCTGCGCTTCGGTGCCGGGCTGGCGCCGCAGCTGCACCGGCAGCGTGACCGAGAAAGTCGATCCCTCGCCGAGCGCGCTCTCGAGCTCGACGTGGCCGCCGAGCAGCGTGGCGAGCTGCTTGCTCAGCGACAGCCCGAGGCCGGTGCCGCGCAGCCGCTTCTGCACCGGCGAATCGACCTGCGAGTAGTCGTCGAAGACGGCCGCATGGTGCTCGGGCGCGATGCCGATGCCGGTGTCGGCCACCGAGAAGCGCACGCGGTCGTCGCCCACGCGCATCGCGGTCACGCGCACCTCGCCCTCGGGCGTGAACTTGAGCGCGTTCGAGATGAAGTTGCGCAGGATCTGCGACAGCTTGCGGTCGTCGGTGTAGAGCTTGGGCAGCCCCTCGGGCTCCTCGAAGATCAGCGCGGTGGCCGGGTTGCGCAGCACCGGGCGGAACATGCCGCGCAGCGCCGAGAACAGGTCGACCATCTCGAACCAGGCCGGCGAGATCTCCACCCGGCCGGCCTCGATCTTGGCCAGGTCGAGCAGGTCGTCGACCATCTCGGCGAGTTCCGAGGCCATGGTCTCGACGAAGCCGACCTGCTTCTCCTGCTCGGCCGTGAGCGGGCCGTCCATGCGGTCGCTGAGGATGCGCGTGATGCTGCGGATCGCGCTGATCGGCGTGCGGAATTCGTGGCTCATGTAGGCCAGGAAGCGGCTCTTGAGCTCGGTGGCCTTCTTGAGCTGCTCGGCCTGCGCATCGAGTTCGGCATAGAGCGCCACCACGCCGCGGTTGGTCTCCTCGAGTTCGGCGCGCAGGTCGGCGCCCTCCTGCCGACTCTCGGCCAACTGACGCACGAGCGCCGAGGCGTCGGTGTCGTACGCGGTGTCGGGTTCGCTGCTGCTCATCGCCATTCCTTTCGCCGCAGAACCACGACCGTCGCATCGTCGCGGTGACGCGTATGGTCGCGCAAAAGCACGGCGGCCACCAGCGTCGGATCCTTTTGCAGCAGCCCCCGGACGCGGTCGGCATGCCAGCGCGTCTCGATGCCGTCGCTGTGCAGCACCACCAGCGCATGCGGCGGCAGCTCCAGCGTGGCAGTCTCTGGCTTGCGGATCTGCATGCCGGCGGTGCCGTGCTGGGTCACGATGGACTTGTCGAAGGTGCCCGAGAGCACGCGCCCGATGATGTTGCCGGCGCCGGACCAGGCGATGCGCCCGCTTTCCGTGTCGAGGCTCAGCACGCACACGGCCGCGCCGCGCGTGGTCTGCAGCCGCTGGTGGATCTGCTGCAGCGTGTCGCGCAGGTCGCGCTGCGGCGTCTCGGCGAAAGCCTCGGCCGCGGCCTGCCCCGCCTTGGCCGCCTCGGGCCCATGGCCCAATCCGTCGGCGAGCAGCACGCAGAACGCATCGCCCTCGTCCGAGACCGTGGCGGCCCAGGCATCGCCGCTGACGGATTCGAACGGCGCCGGCAGGCACAGCGCGCCGATATGCAGCCGCTGCGCGCCCGGTGCCTCGCCCGCGCCGCGACCGCGCGCCTCGCGCACGCGCGCCACGCAGACCGTGCCTTCGGGCACGGAGGAATGGATGTCGAACGCGTCGGCCAGCCGCCGCACCGCGCCGAGGCCGGTGCCGGGCGTGTTGCCCGAGGAGTGGCCGTCCTGCATCGACAGCGCGAGGTTCTCGATGCCCGGTCCCTGGTCGATCGAGACGATCTCGAGCTCGTGCATCTGCGGCCGCGCGGCGATCAGCAGACGGCCCTTGCGCGCATGCCGCAGCAGGTTGGTGCCGAGTTCGGTGACCACCAGCGCGACCCGGCCCGCGTCGACCTCGTTCCAGGCCATCTCGGCCACGGCCTGCGCCGCATGCCGCCGCGCCTCGCCGATGCGGCTGGCATCGTCGATCGGAAACGCCTTGTGGGTCCAGCCCGCGATCACTTCCACTTGGTGATGCTCACGCGCGTGCCGACGCCGGGCGCCGATTCGATCTCGAAGTCGTTCACCAGCCGCTTGCTGCCCGGCAGCCCCAGGCCCATGCCGGTGCCGCTGGTCCAGCCGTCGGTCAACGCCAGCGCGATGTCCTCGATGCCGCGGCCCTCGTCCTCGAAGTGCAGCAGCAGGCCGCGCCGGCCGTTGCGCTCGACGAACTCCCAGCGCATGCGCCCGCCACCGCCGTGGATCAGCGCGTTGCGCGACAGCTCGCTGGCGGCCGTGATCATCTTGGTCTGGTCGACCAGCGACAGCTTGAGCTCCTGGCACAGCGCGCGCACCATCTGGCGGCTGGCCACGATGTTCTGCTCGGACAGCAGCGGCAGCGTGCCCGTGGGGTCAGCGGCCAAGAGCGTTCTCCAGGCGCGCGCGGCGCAGCATCTCCATGCCGCGCTCGACGTTGAGCGCCGTCTTCACGCCATCGAGCGACAGCCCGAGCTCGACCAGCGTGATCGCCACCGCCGGCTGCATGCCGACCACCACCGTGGTGGCCGACAGGATGCGGGCGATGCCCGAGATGCTGGTCAGCATGCGGCCGACGAAGGAGTCGACGATCTCGAGCGCGGAGATGTCGATCATCACGCCCGAGGCGCCGGTCCTGGAGATCTGGCCGGCCAGGTCGTCCTGCAGCTGCAGCGCGGTCTGGTCCTGCATGTCGACCTGGATGGTCACCAGCAGGATGTCGCCCATGCGCAGGATGGGAATGCGGTCCATGGCGACTCCGCTCAGGCCGCGCGCTCGATGCGCCAACCCGCCTGCTTGAGCGCCAGCGAGAGCGCGTCGGCCAGCGTGGCCTTGGTCTGCACGCCCTGCAGGTCGATGCCCAGGTGCACGATGGTCTGGGCGATCTGCGGCCGGATGCCGCTGATGATGCAGTCGGCGCCCATCAGGCGGATCGCGGTCACGGTCTTGAGCAGATGCTGGGCCACCAGGGTGTCGACCGTGGGCACGCCCGTGATGTCGATGATCGCGATGCCGGAGCCGGTCTCGACGATGCGCTGCAGCAGCGCCTCCATCACCATCTGCGTGCGGCCGCTGTCGAGCACGCCGATCATCGGCACGGCCAGCACGCCTTCCCACAGCTTCACGACCGGGGTCGAGAGTTCGAGCAGCTCTTCCTGCTGGCGGCGGATGATGTCCTCGCGCGCCTGCTGGAAGGTGGTGACCGTGTGCTGCGCCAGCTTGTCGACCGCGGCCGACAGCGCCCACAGCGCCGAGGCCATGCCGGCGGAATCCTTCGCCAGCCGGCGCTGCAGCGCAGCGAACAGCGGCTTCTTGAGCGCCAGCACGAACAGGCTGGTGTCGCCGGCCGATTCGCCCTTGGCCGCACGCGTGCGCGAGAGGTTGGCCAGCGTGTCGCGCAACGGTGCCCATTCGGCCGCCTCGAAACGCTCGGCATCGCCGCCCGCGGCCAGCACGCCGTCGAGCTGGCGCAGCAGCTCGGCGCCCTCGGCCCTGGCCGCGCGGCGCGCGCCCGGCTCGTTCACCCCGGCTTCGTTCAGCCAGCCCTCGATGATGTCGTTCTCTTCCTCGCGCAGCGTCGCGCGCAGCGCTTCATGGTCGTTCTTCATGGATTCCTCTCGGTATTCGTACGGTTCCCGGTCCCACCACCGATCGCCGTGTGCATCGATCATGCACGCGGTGACTCCCGTCCCTCTTTGAGTATTTGGTTTCGCATTCGGGATCGTATCCCCCGGCCCAGCGCGCGAGAGACGCGGCGTCGGTCAAGCGATGCCGCGTCTTGGCGTAGGCCGTGTCCCACGCTCGGGATCGGCGGACCGGGACTTCGACTTGGCCCGGATTCGCGGCGGCGCGCAATGTCTTTTGACATAGCGGCGGATTTCTTGTTGCCTGGATGTGGGATGCAGGCCGCGCTGCGTATCCATTCGTACGCCGACGTACTGCTTGCGCCTACATGCGCGGCGCGCCGGCGCGGGACAATCGCGCCATGGTGGAGATCAGCAACATGGACATGGATGCACTGGCCGCAGAGGCTGCGGAATGGCGCCGTCGCGCCCTGCGCGGCGACGCGCGGGCGCGCGGCATGGCGCATGAACTGGAGCGCACGCTGCGCCGGCACCTGCCCTCGATGCCGGTGGCGGGCCTGGAGCTCGACACCCGGCCGCTCGAACTTCGCAAGCCGCCACCGCGCTGGTGGAAGCTTTGGTAGGCAGGGCTTTCGCCCTGCCCTCCATCGGGTTCCTTCAGTTCTTTCCCAGGGCCGCGACCACCGCGTCGCCCATTTCCTCGGTGCCCACGCGCGTGCTGCCGGCCTGGTAGATGTCGCCGGTGCGCAGGCCATCGGCCAGCACGCGGCGCACCGCCTGCTCCACGCGATCGGCATGGGCCGCCTGGCCGAAAGAGAAGCGCAGCATCATCGCCATCGACAGGATCGCGGCCAGCGGGTTCGCGAGGTTGCGCCCGGCGATGTCGGGCGCGGTGCCGTGAACCGGCTCGTACAGGCCGAAGCTGCCGGCCGCCATCGAGGCCGAGGGCAGCATGCCGATCGAGCCCGTGAGCATCGCGGCCGCGTCGGACAGGATGTCGCCGAAGATGTTGCCGGTGACGATCACGTCGAACTGCTTGGGCGCGCGCATCAGCTGCATCGCCGCCGCATCGACGAACAGGTGCGTGAGCTCCACGTCGGGATACTCGGCACCCACGCGCGTGACCACCTCGCGCCACAGCTGCATCACCTCGAGCACGTTGGCCTTGTCGACCGAGCACAGCCGGCCCTTGCGCGCGCGCGCCGTGCGGAAGGCCACGTGCGCGATGCGCTCGACCTCGGGCTCGGAATAGCGCATGGTGTTGAAGGCCTCGCGCTCGCCCGCGGCATTGACGCCGCTGCCGCGCGGCTCGCCGAAATAGACGTCGCCCGTGAGCTCGCGCAGGATCAGGATGTCGAGCCCCTCGATCACCTCGGGCTTGAGCGTGGAGGCGCCGATCAGCTCGGGGAACAGGAAGGCCGGCCTGAAGTTCGCGAACAGGCCCAGCTCCTTGCGCAGGCGCAGCAGGCTCGCGCCGGGCCGCATCATGAACGGAATGGCTTCGTCGCCGGGCATGCCGGCCGAGCCGAACAGGATGGCGTCGGCTTTGCGCGCGATCTCGCTGGTGGCCGCGGGCAGCGGGTCGCCCGCGCTGTCGATGCCGGCCTGGCCGATTGCGGCATGCGCGAGTTCCAGTGGCTGGGCCGTGCCCACCACGGCCTTCAGCACCTTCAATGCCTGGGCGGTCACCTCGGGGCCAATGCCGTCGCCCGGCATCACTGCGATCTTCATGTCTGGGAACCTTTTCTAGCGGGTCAGAGGGAGGAATGGGACAGCGCGGCATCGGCGGCGCGGCGCCGCTCGAAGTCCTCGATGCGCGCGCGCTGGGTCAGCGTGTAGTCGATCTCGTCGAGGCCCTCGAGCAGGCAGTGCCGCGCGAAGGGATCGATGGCGAAGGACTCGACCTCGCCGCCGGGCCGCGTGACGGTCTGCGCGCGCAGGTCCACGCGCAGGCGCGCGCCGGGCGCTGCGGCGAGTTCGGCCAGCATCGACTGCACCGTGTCCTCGGGCAGGCGTACGGGCAGCAGGCCGTTCTTGAGCGCGTTCGAGAAGAAGATGTCGCCGAAGCTCGGTGCGATCACGGTGCGAAAGCCGCCGTCGTGCAGCGCCCACACCGCATGCTCGCGCGAGGAGCCGCAGCCGAAGTTGCGGCCCGCCACGAGGATGCGCGCCTGCGCGTACACGGGATCGTTGAGCACGAAGTCGCCGCGGCGCGCGCCCGCGGCATCGTGGCGCACGTCGTGGAACAGGTAGTCGCCGAAGTCGTCCGAGCGCGGCTTCTGCAGGTAGAGCGCGGGCACGATCTGGTCGGTGTCGACATTGATGCGCGCGAGCGGCGCGGCGACCGCGTCGAGGGAGATGAAGGCTTCCATGGGTTCGGGGCGTGGTTTCGTGGCTGCGGCGCTTCAGCGCGCCGGCGGGATGGCGCGCACGTCGGTCAGCCGGCCGGTGATGGCGGCGGCCGCGGCCATTGCGGGGCTCATCAGGTGGGTGCGCGAGCCCGGCCCCTGGCGGCCGACGAAGTTGCGGTTCGAGGTCGAGGCGCAGCGCTGGCCCGCGGCCACCTGGTCGCCATTGGTGCCCAGGCACATCGAGCAACCGGCATGGCGCCATTGCAGGCCGGCGTCGCGGAACACCGCATCGAGACCCTCGGCCTCGGCCTGCTGCTTCACGAGCCCCGAGCCGGGCACGACCCAGGCTTCCACGCCCGCGGCCACGCGCCGGCCGCGCACCACCTCGGCGGCGCTGCGCATGTCCTCGATGCGGCCGTTGGTGCACGAGCCGATGAAGACGCGGTCGACCGCGAGGTCGGTCAGCGCCTGGCCCGGTGCCAGGCCCATGTAGTCCAGCGTGCGCCGCATCGCCTCGCGCCGTTCGGCGCTGGTCGCCTGCGCGGGATCGGGCACGCGGCCGGTGATCGGCAGTGCGTCCTCGGGGCTGTTGCCCCAGGTGACCATGGGGGCGATGTCGGCGGCCGAAAGCCGCACTTCGCCGTCGAAGGCCGCGCCCTCGTCGCTCGGCAGCCGGCGCCAGGTGGCCAGTGCCGCATCCCAGGCCGCGCCGCGCGGCGCCTCGGGCCGGCCGGCCAGCCATTCGAAGGTGGTGTCGTCGGGCGCGACCATGCCCGCGCGCGCGCCGGCCTCGATCGACATGTTGCACACCGTCATGCGGCCCGCCATCGAGAGCGCGCGGATCGCCTCGCCCGCGTACTCGATCACGTGGCCGGTGCCACCGGCGGCGCCGATGCGCGCGATCACGGCCAGGATGATGTCCTTGGCCGACACGCCTGCGCCGAGCCGGCCATCGATGGTCACGCGCAGCGTGCGCGGCTTGCGCTGCCACAGCGTCTGCGTGGCCAGCACGTGCGCCACTTCCGAGGCGCCGATGCCGAAGGCCAGCGCGCCGAGCGCGCCGTGCGTGGCCGTGTGGCTGTCGCCGCAGACGATCACGCTGCCCGGCAGGCTCAGGCCTTGCTCGGGACCGACCACGTGCACGATGCCCTGGCGGATGTCGTCGAGCCCGAAGAAGCGGATGCCCGCGGCCGCGCTGTCGTCGTGCAGCGCCTGCGCCATCGCGCGCTTCTCGGCATCGGCGATGTCGGCCAGCACGCGCGAACCGGTGGGCACGTAGTGGTCGGGCGTGGCGAAGGCGCGCTCGGGCCGGCGCACCGGCAGCTGCCGCTGGCGCAGCATTTCGAAGGCCGGCGCGGAGCCGTCCTGCACCAGGTGGCGGTCGACGTACAGCAGGCTCTGGCCGTCGTCGCGCTGCATCACGACATGCGGCTCCCAGATCTTGTCGAACAGGGTGCGGGGAGCGGGGGAAGCGGACATGGAATCGTCGGGAGCGTGGGAAGAAGGGAAAGGGCCGGCGTTCAATCGAGCTTCACGCCCGAGATGCGCACGATCTCGGCATAGCGCTTGGTCTCGCTGGCCATGAAGCGGCCGTACTCCTCGGGCGTGCCGCCGCCGACCTCGGCGCCGAAGGCCAGCATGCGCTTCTGGAACTCGGGCGACTTGAGCACCGCGTTGGCCTCGGCATTGAGCTTGGCGATGATGGCCTTGGGCGTGCCGGCCGGCGCCGACAGGCCGTACCAAGAGGAAGCATAGACACCGGACAGCCCCACCTCGTCGAAGGTGGGCACGTCGGGCAGCGCGGGGTTGCGCTTCTTCGAGGCCACCGCGAGCGCGCGCATCTTGCCGCTGGCGACGAAGGGCAGGCAGGTGGTGGTGTCGAGCATCAGCGAGACATGGCCCGCCGCGAGGTCGGCCTCGGCCGGCGCCGTCCCCTTGTAGGGCACGTGAACGATGTCGATCTTGGCCGCGCTGGCGAACTGCACCGCCGCCAGGTGCTGCGAGGAGCCGATGCCGCCCGAGGCGTAGTTGAGCTTGCCGGGGTTGGCGCGCGCGGCGTCGATCACGTCCTTGGCGGTCTTGAACGGCGAGTCGCCGGGCACCACCAAAATGTTCGGCACCGCCGACACGTAGATCACCGGCTCGAAGTCCTTGACCGGATCGAAACCGAGCTTGCTGTAGAGGCTGGCGTTGACCGCGTTCGGGCTGATCGAGGACATCAGCAGGTTGTAGCCATCGGGCTTCTGCCGCGCCGCGAGCTCGGTGCCGATGTTGCCGCCGGCGCCCGCGCGGTTGTCGATCACGAAGGGATGGCCGAGTCGGTGGCCCAGCATGTCGGACACGATGCGTGCCGTGGTGTCGACGCCGCCGCCCGCGGGCCAGGGCACCATGAGCTTGATCGGCTGGCTGGGGTAGTTGGCGGCCGCGTCCTGGGCCGGCGCCAGCGCGGGGCCGAAGCCCGCGAACAGTACCGCGGCCATCGTGCAGGCATGCAGTTTCTTCATCATTGCGCGTCTCCTGTCTTGTAGTGGCCGAATCCTAGGCCTGCAGAGGGAGGCGCGGCAATCACAATTAACGCATGCAGGCATGAGCTAAAGTCAGACCCCATGACACGCCGCCTGCCGCCGCTCAATGCCCTGCGCGCCTTCGAGGCCGCCGCGCGCTGCGGCAACTTCACGCGCGCCGCGCACGAGCTCTGCGTGACCCAGGGCGCGGTGAGCCGCCACATCGCCACGCTCGAGGCCTGGCTCGAGGTGCAGCTGTTCGAGCGCGGCCGCCATGGCATCCGGCTCACGCCCGCGGGCCAGAGCTACCACGCGAGCATGCGGGTGGCCTTCGACCAGATCGAGCTCGGCACGCGGCAGCTGCAGCAGAGCCCCGACGAGTGGCTGCTGCGCATCAAGCTCCCGCCCACCTTCGCGATCCGCTGGCTGATTCCGCGGCTGGCGCGCTTCCATGCCAAGCATCCGCGCATCGACGTGCAGATCACCACCTCGCACAAGCCGACCGATTTCGAGCGCGACGACGTGGACGTGAGCATCCATTCCGAGCCCAGCCCGCCCGAGGGCCCGGGCTACCGGCTGCTGTTCCGCGAGACGCTGCTGCCGGTGTGCGCGCCGGTGCTGCTGCAACGCGACCCGCCGCTCGCGCAGCCGGCCGACCTCGCGCAGCACGCGCTGCTGAGCTCGCTGAACCGGCCACAGGACTGGCCGGCCTGGCTCGAGGCCGCGGGGCTGAGCGGTCTCGACATCCATCGCGGCCTCAAGTTCGAGAACGCCGCCATGGCCTACCAGGCCGCGGCCGAGGGGCTGGGCGTGATGATGGGCCTGCTGGCCTTCGTGCGCGACGACCTCGCGAGCGGCCGGCTGGTGGCGCCGCTCGCGCTGCGGCTGCCGACCGAGGGCGGCTACTTCATGGCCTGGCGCGCCGACCGGCCGGTGCCGCAGCGGGTGCGCGACTTCGAGCACTGGATGGCCGAGGAAGTGGCGGCCGCCGAAGGCTGAACCCGGGGTTTCGACCGGGCCGCGGGCTTTCCCCGATGCGCCGTCGCGGCCATGCGGCCAAAAATGACTACGTATTCATGAATACGTACCCAAAGACGACTCCACCATGACACTGCACATCCAGAAACTCCCTTCGGTGCTGGGCGCCGAGGTGACCGGCATCAGCCTGCGCACCCTGACCGACCCCGACACGCTCGCGCAGCTGCGCGCCGGCATGGACGAGCACGCGGTGCTGGTCTTTCGCGACCAGCCGCTCGAGAACGAGGAGCAGCTCGCCTTCGCCGAGCGCTTCGACGGCACGCTGCACAGCAAGACCTCGGTCGCCGTGCTCGCCAAGAACCGCTTCGGCAACGAGGCCCTGACCGACATCTCCAACGTCGGCGCCGACGGCCAGATCCTGCCGGCCGACCACCGCCTGCGCATGAGCACCATCAGCAACCGGCTGTGGCACACCGACGCCTCGTTCGAGAACCCGCCCGGCCGCTACTCGATGCTGTCGGCGCGCGTGGTGCCGCCCGTGCGGGCCGACACCGAGTTCGCCGACATGCGCGCGGCCTACGACGCGCTCGACGACGCGACCAAGGCCGCCATCGAAGGGCTGCAGGTCTTCCATTCGATCGCCTACTCGCGCCAGATCATGGGCTTCGAGTTCTCCGAGGAAGAGAAGCAGCGGCTCAAGGGCGCGGTGCATCCGCTGGCGCGCACCCTGCCGCGCACCGGGCGGCGCTCGCTCTACCTCGCCTCGCATGCCTCGCACATCGTCGACATGGCCGTGCCCGAGGGCCGGCTGATCCTGCGCGACCTCAGCGAGCACGCGACGCAGCCGCAGTTCATCTACCGCCACGAATGGCGGGTGCACGACTTCGTGATCTGGGACAACCGCACCACCATGCACCGCGCGCGGCCCTTCGACGACAAGAAGTACCGGCGCGAGCTGCGGCGCACGACGACGCTGGACCTGCCGCTGTCCGCGGCCTCGACCGCGACGGTGGCCGCATGAAGGCCCGTTCCCTGTTGCGCGCCGCGAGCCTGTGCGTGGCCTCGCTCGTGGTGTCGGCCGCCGCGCTGGCCCAGGCCTGGCCATCGAAGCAGCCCGTGCGCTTCGTGGTGCCCTACCCGCCCGGCGGCGCCTCCGACGTGACCGCGCGCCTGCTCAGCGTGAAGCTCACCGAGGCGCTGGGCCAGGCCTTCGTGGTCGAGAACCGGCCCGGTGCCAACGGCCTGATCGCGCTCGAGTACGTCGCCAAGTCGGCGCCCGACGGCTACACCATCCTGATGGCCAACCTCGGACCCAACGCGATCAACCCGGCCGTCTACCGCAAGCTGCCCTACGACGCGATCAAGGACTTCACGCCGATCACGCTGACCTCGGTGGTGCCGCTGGTGGTGCTGGTGCAGCCGTCGATGCCGGTGAACTCGATGAAGGAGCTGATCGCCTATGCCAAGGCCCATCCCGACAAGCTGACCTATGCCTCGGCCGGCAACGGATCGGCCAACCATCTCGCGGGCGAGATGATGAAGTCGATGGCGGGCTTCAAGATGGTCCACGTGCCCTACAAGGGCGATGCGCCCGGCCTGCAGGACACCATCGCGGGCAACGTGAGCGTGATCTTCCCGACCGTGATCGGCGGCATGTCGCAGATCAAGAGCGGCCTGCTCAAGCCGATCGCGGTGACCGGTGCCAAGCGCTCGTCGGCGCTGGGCTCCGTGCCCACGGTGGCCGAAGGCGGCATCCCGAACTTCGAGGCCAACTCGTGGGGCGGCGTGATGGGGCCGGCCAACCTGCCGCCCGAGATCGTCGCGCGGCTCAACACCGAGATCGTGAAGATCCTCAAGCAGCCGGAGACGGCCGCCAAGCTCACCTCGATGGGTGCCGACATCGTCGGCTCGACGCCCGAGGAGTTTGCGAGCTACCTGAAGAACGAGGTCGCGAAGTGGGGCAAGGTCGCCCACGAGAACAACATCACGTTGGACTGAGCCGCGAGGCGTCGATCAGCCGGCCGTGCCCCGCACGATGAACGCGTGCGGCAGCACCACGCGCGCCGGCTCCATCTGCTGGTTGTCGAGCCGCGCGCACAGCCGCGCGACCGCGGCCTCCACCATCGCCTCACGCGACTGCGAGACCGTCGTGAGCGCGATGCTGTCCCAGGCAGCCATCGGCACGTCGTCGTGGCCCACCACCCAGACGTCGCGCGGCACCGCGAGCCCCTGCGAGCGCACGCCGTCGAGCGCGCCGATCGCCACGATGTCGTTGACGCCGAAGATCGCATCGACGCGGCCCGCCTGCAGGATCGCGCGCGCAGCCTCCTGCCCCGCGGCATAGGAGAACTTCGGCACCCGCGCGACCGCGCCCGGGCTCGGCGCGACGCCGCGCCGCGCGAGCTCCTCGACGAAGCCCTGCTCGCGCTCGCGCAAGGTGCTCGGCAGGTCGTGGCCCGAGATCAGGCCGATCCGCGTGCGCCCGTGGTCCACGAAGAAGCCCGCGGTCGAGGCGCCGCTCGCGCGGTTGTCGCTCGAGAACTGGTCGAAGGCATCGGAGCCCACCGTGCGATGCAGCAGCACCAGCGGCACCTTCTGCGCGATGCGCTCGAGCAGCGGCAGCGAGGCCTCGGTGGCCGTGGTGGTGATGACGCCGTCTACGCCGCTCTCGACCATCACGCGCATGGTCGCGTCGCTGAAGTCTTCTTCCTCGTAGACCGAGGCCGAGAGGCCGCGCTTGCGCAACGCGGCCGAGAGCAGCTGCAGCATCGCCGGATAGAGCGGATTGACCGCGAGATTCGCGACCACCAGCGCGATGATGCCGGTGCGCTTGGTGCGCATCCAGCGCGCGGCCGCGTTGGGCGCGTAGCCCGATTGCGCGATCGCATCGAGCACCGCCTGGCGCGTGGCCGGCTGCACCAGCGGCGAGTTCTGCAGCACGCGCGACACCGTCGCCTGCGACACCCCCGCGAGCCGCGCGACGTCCCTGCTGGTGGGCTTGCCGCCGGAACCGATCATGAAGAAGCCGCTGGAGATGCCATGCGGCGATTCTAGGATGGCGTGCCGACGCGCCGCCCCTCGAAGCCGGGCCCCGCAACGGCCTCAGAGATCGAGCGTCAACACCTCGCCGAGCGCGCGCGAACAGCACGGCAGGAACTGGTCGTGCAGCGCCTGTTCCTGCGCCGTGAGAAAGGCATCGCGGTGCTCGACCCGGCCCTCGAGCACCGGTGTGAGGCAGCTTCCGCAGACCCCTTGTTCGCAGGACGATGCGATCTCGATGCCTTCGCGCCGCAGCGCCTGCAGCGCCGTCTCGCCGGCCGCGACGGCGATGCGCCTGCCGCTGCGCGCCGCGACCAGCTCGAAGCCGCGATCGCCTTGCGCCGCCGCCACGGGCTGGAAGGACTCGTGGTGCAACCTGCGCGCGTCCCAGCCCGCGGCCTTCGCGGTGCGCAGCACATGGTCCATGAAGCCCTGCGGGCCGCAGACATAGAGCCGCGCGTCGGCGGGCCGGCCGGCCAGCACCCGCGCGGCATCGAACGCGGCCTCGTCGTCCGCATGCAAGTGCACTGCGTGCGCGAACGGCGAGCGCAGCAGCTCGTCGACGAAGGCCATGGCGCCGCGCGAGCGCGCGCAGTAGTGCAGCTCGAATGGCGAGCCGGCCGCATGCAGTGCCGCCGCCATGCTCAGCAGCGGCGTGATGCCGATGCCGCCCGCGACGAGCAGCGACCATGGGCTTTGCGGCTGCAGCGGGAACAGGTTCCTCGGCATCGAGATCCGCAGCGCGCTGCCCGCGTGCAGCCGGGCGTGCACTGCTTCGGAGCCGCCGCGCGAGGCGGCGGTCTTCAGCACCGCGATGCGATAGCGCGCGGGCGCCGCGCACGGCGCGCCGAGCAGCGAGTACTGCCGCACGAAGCCACCGACATGCACGTCGATGTGCGCGCCGGCATCGAAGGCCGGCAGCGGCGCGCCGTCGCGCGCCTCGATCTCGAGCGCGCAGATGTCCGGCGCCACGCTCGCGCGCGCGGCGATGCGCGCCTCGATCGGCCGCGTGTCGGTCATTCGGCTTGCACGGCGTTCGACAGGATGCCCACGCCGTCCACCTCGATCTCCACCACGTCCCCCGCGCGCAGGTACAGCGGCGGCTGGCGCTTGAAGCCCACGCCGCCGGGCGTGCCGGTCACGATCACGTCGCCCGGCTCGAGCGCGGTGAAGGTCGAGATGTAGGCGATCAGGGTGGGCATTGGAAAGATCAGCTGCGCGGTCGTCGCCTGCTGCACCACCTCGCCGTTGAGCCGCGTGGCCAGACCCAGTTCCTGGCCGTCGGCGATCTCGCCGCGCGTGACCATCCAGGGCCCGAAGCCGCCCGTGGCGGGAAAGTTCTTGCCCGGCGTCCACTGCGTGGTGTGGGCCTGCCAGTCGCGCACCGAGGCATCGTTGTAGGGCGCATAGCCGGCCACGTGTGCCCAGGCATCCTGCTCGCGGATGCGTCGGCCACCGCGGCCGATGACGATCGCGATCTCGCCCTCGTAGTCGAGGCAGGTGGATTCGCGCGGCAGCACGATCGGCTGGCCGTGGCCGACCTGGGAGGACGCCACGCGCAGGAACACGGTCGGCTGGCCGGTCTTCTCGCGCCGCGCCTCGACGCGGTGCTCCTCGTAGTTGAGGCCGATGCAGAAGATGCGCGGCGCGTCGGGCACGACCGGCAGCAGCGTCACCTCACCGAGCGCGACGCCGGGGGCGGCACTCCTGGCCAAGGCCTCGATCGCGGGCAGGTCCAGTTGGGCGAGCGCGCTGCGCAGCGTGGGGCAGCGGTCCTGCGACGCGGCCTGCAGGTCGACGATGCGTTCATCGACGAGCGCGCCCCAGCGCGCCCGTCCCTGGTGGGAATAGCTCAGAAGTTTCATGACGGAAAGCGGCCCCCTGACGAGGGGCGGGTGGAAGAAAAACGGAAGAAGGGCCGCGCTCAGTCGGCCGTGACGCCGGCCGACTTCACGATGCGCCCCCACTTGTCGTACTCGGCCAGGAAGTAGCTCCTGAACTGCTCGGGCGTGCCGCCGCGCACGCTCGCGCCCTGCGAGGCCAGCGTCTCCTGCAGCTCCTTCTCGCCGAGCGCCGCGTTGACCGCGGCCGAGAGCTTGTCGATGACGGGCCGCGGCGTGCCGGCCGGCGCCAGCAGCCCGAACCAGGTGCCGGCCTCGAAGCCCGCGACGCCGGCCTGCTGCATGGTCGGCACCTGCGGGAACTGCGGCGAGCGCTCGGTGGAAGTGATCGCGAGCGCGCGCAGCTTGCCGGCCTTGACCAGCGGCGCCGAGGTGCTGAAGACGTCGAACATCAGGTCGATCTGCCCCGCCACCAGGTCGACCAGCGCGGGCCCGCTGCCCTTGTAGGGCACGTGCACCATGTCCACGCCGGTCAGCGTCTTGAAGTACTCCCCGGCCAGGTGCGCGGCACTGCCGTTGCCGAAGGATCCGTACGACAGCTTGCCGGGGTTCGCCTTGGCCTGCGCGATCAACTCGGCCACGGTGTCGGCCTTGAGGCCAGGCTTCACGGCCAGCAGCAGCGGTTGCGTGGCCACCAGCGCGATCGGTTCGAAGGACTTGACCGGGTCGTAGCTCAGCTTCGCATAGGTGTGCGGCGTCACCGTGAGCGGACCCGCGGCGCTGAACAGCAGCGTGTAGCCATCGGCCGACGCCTTGGCCACGAAGTCCTGGCCCAGGGTGCCGCCGGCCCCCGCGCGGTTCTCGACCACCACGGCCTGCCCGAGCCGTTCGGACAGCGACTTGGCCATGAGCCGCCCCGTCTGGTCGGTCGAGCCGCCGACCGCGTAGGGAATGATCAGCTTGATGGGTTTGGACGGGTAGGTGCTCGCATGGACGGTGGCGGCACCGACCAGCGCACAGGCCGCGAACGCCAGCGCGGCGGGCCAGCGGAACTTCTTCATCGGGTTCATCGTGTCTTGTCTCCAGGATTTCTTGTCGGGAACGGGGAAGCGGAAAAAAGCTAGCGAGCGCTGGTGGCCTCCTCGGCGCTCGGTGCGCCCGGCGCCGCCGCGATGCGGCCGACGGTGTCGCCGAAGCGCTCGAGCATCACCTGCTCGAAGGACACGCCCTCGGAAGCGAACCAGCTTCCCGAGCGCAGACGGTAGGCCTCGTGCCGCAGCGGCGCCTCGGGTTCGATGCCGCGCGCCAGTGCCTTCGCACCCGTGAGCACGGTGCGGCGAAAGCGCACCACGGCGGCATCGGAGGCCGAGAGGTGCTCCTGCGTGCGATCCGCGATGCGGCCCTGGCTGTCCTGGATCATCGCGTCCTGCTCGGCCACGCCGCGCACGCCGGTGAAGCTGATGTGCTTCTGGTGGACGCGGTCGATCAGGTATTCGTTGGAGCGGTTGCGGATCGGGATGAAGTCCGCATCCACCTCCGCGATCACGCCATGGCCTTCCTTGAACTTCGCGACCTCCTCCTCGCCGAGCGGGCGATCCGGGTTCCACGCATAGGTGTAGATCCAGCAGTTCTCGTCGTCGATCGGCACCCAGGTGTAGCCGAAGTGGGTCTCGCCGGGCAGCGTGGAGGGCGTGGTGCTGTGCGAGGGCAGCGCGAACTGCGCGCTGCGCCAGTAGCGCACGCCATCGTCGGCGCGCCGCGCGCCACCCACGACGAAGCCGACCTCGTGCTCGAGGATCGAGAACAGCGGCAGCGGGTCCTCGCGGATCCAGCGCAGGCGCTTCTCGTCGGCCGGCGCATCGGGGTTCGCGTTCGAGGGCACGCCCGGTGCCGGCATGTGCAGGAACGAGAAGTGCGAGGTGTCGAGCGCGCCCTCGATCGATTGCGCCCAATTGCATTCCTGCAGCTTCTTGGTGACGTAGCGGTACGACTCCGGCAAGGCCGCGAACTCGAGCTGCGGCAGCTCGGGCAGTTCGCGCTCCCACGGATCGGGTCCCATGTAGGCCCAGACCACGCCGCCGTGCTCGCGCGTCGGATAGGCCTTGAGCCGCAGCGTCTGGTGGTAGCTCGCGCCGGGCGGCACGTTGGGCAGCTCCACCGGGCGCCCCTGCAGGTCGAACTGCCAGCCATGGAACACGCAGCGGATCGCGCAGTTCTCGTTGCGCCCGAAGTACAGGTCCGCGCCGCGGTGCGGGCAGCGCGCGTCGACCAGTCCGACCACGCCCTCGCTGTTGCGGAAGGCCACCAGCCTCTCGCCCATGATGTTCACGCGCATCGGCGCGCCGTCGCGCTCCGGCAGTTCGCGCGACAGCGCCACGGGCTGCCAGAAGCGGCGGAAGAACTGGCCCATCGGTGTCTGGGCCCCGGTGCGGGTGAGCATGTCGTTGTCGGCGGCGCTGAGCATCGCGGTCGTCTCCTCGTGGGTGGTGTTGTTCAGTGCGCGGCCGCTGGCGTGCGCGGATCGCGGATGCCGTGATCGGCGGCCCATTGCAGCGTGTCGAGCGTGTGGCCCGAAGGCGCGTACTCGCAGCCGATCCATCCCTCCCAACCCATCTGCTCGATCAGTTCGAACAGGTAGGGGAAACGGATCTCGCCGGTGCCCGGTTCGTTGCGGCCCGGCACGCTGCCGACCTGGATGTGCCCGACGTGAGGCCATGCGGCCTTCAGGCGTTCGGCGATGGCACCTTGCTCCGTCTGGATGTGGAAGGTGTCGAAGCACAGCTTCACGTTGCCGCGGCCCAGCGCCTCGACCACCGCCACGCCCTCCTCGATGCGGTGATAGAGGAAGTCGGGAAAGCGCGCCCGGCAGCAGGGCTCGAGGATCAGCGTGAGCCCGCTCGCGCGGGCCTGGTCGGCGGCCCAGGCGATGTTCTCCTTGAACAGGTCCATGCAGCGGGCGCGGTCCATGTCCGGCCCGATGTTGCCGGGCATCACGTGGATCATCGGACCGCCAACCTGCGCCGCATAGTCGATCGCGGTGTGGATGCTCTGCCGGAAGCGCGCCTCGAGTCCCGGCAGCGCCGCGTAGCCGCGCTCGCCGGCGTCCCAGTCGAAGGGCGAGAGGATCTGCACCAGCGCAAGCCCGTTGGCCTCGAGCCGGGCCGCGATCTCGCGTGCCGGATGTTCGTAGGGGAAAGCCACCTCCACGCCGCGGAAGCCGGCCCTGGCGGCCGCCTCGTAACGCTCGAGCATCGGGTATTCGGTGAACAGCCACCGCAGGTTGGGATCGAATCGCAGCATCGTGGAATCGCTTCGTGTTTGTCTCGGATGAAGGGCATCGTAGGTAGCGGGTATTGCTAAGACAAGCTAGACTTTTTTAGGCCCTGTTGAGCTTGTCTTATGAATATCGGGAACGTGTCCCTGCGCCAGTTGCGCGCCTTCGTCGCCATCGCCGATGCCGGCAGCTTTGCCGCGGCGGCGCGCCGGCTCCATCTCACGCCTTCGGCGCTGAGCCTCTTGATCCGCGATCTCGAACGCAACGTGGGGGTACGACTGTTCGACCGCACGACGCGGTCGACCGCGCTCGCGCTGGCGGGCAGCGAGTTCTATCCGCTCGCGCGGCAGGTGCTCGACGATCTCTCGCGCGCGCTCGAGAGCACGCAGGACCTCGAGCAGAAGAAACGCGGCACGGTGCGCATCGCCTGCACGCCGCTCTATGCGGCGACGACGCTGCCCGAAATGATCCATCGCTACCGCCGCCGGTATCCGGCGATCGCGGTCTACGTGCTCGATTCGCTGAACCAGCAGGCCACCGCGCGGGTCGTGAGCGGCGAGGCCGACCTCTGCATCGCGCCGCAGCGCCCGACGCCGCCCGAATTGCTGCAGCAAAGCCTGATGCGCGATCGCATCCGGCTGGTGTGCCCGGGCGACCATGCGCTGGCCGCGCGCGCCCGCGTGACCTGGGCGCAGGCGCTGCAGCACCCGTTCGTGAGCCTCACGCCCGACTTCACGAACCGGCTGCAGGCCGACCTGTTCAAGCACTCGGATGCGCTGGCGCTGCATCCGGCGCACGAGGTGTCGTTCATCACCACCGCGCTCGGCATGGTGCGCGGCGGCTTCGGCATCACGGCCCAGCCCAGTCGCGTGCTGCCGATGCTCGAATCCTTCGGCCTGGTGTCGCGGCCGCTGACCTCACCGACGGTGGACCGCCACCTGTCGCTGTTCTGCGCGCGGGCCCGCGCACTGTCGCCGGCGGCCGAAAGCTTCAGGGACTTCCTGGTCGGCGAGCTGTCGGATGCACCGGCCGAGTTGCGCCCTGGCGCGGGATGAGTCCCGCGCTCAGCGCTCCAGGTAGCCGTAAGCCGACAAACAAGCCTTCAGCGGCGCGCTCGCGCCCGTGCCGTACTCGAGCCGCTGCGGCGTGGTCGACTGCCGGTTCTTCTCGTCCTGTTCCGCCAGCGTCTTGCCCACGCGGTACTGGCACAGCAGCATCAGGTTCTCGGGCACCGACACGCCCGCGGTGTTGGTGAAGGACTTGGGCCGGTCCGAGTGGTAGGTCTCGCTCGGTGCCGCGGCCTTCGGCGCATCCTTGGACGGGCCGGACTTCGGCCACAGGCTGCAGCCCGACAGCGCCACGACGATGGCCACGAGGCCGCAAAACTTTGGATGCACTTCGATCTCCTGAGGGGTTGCGAGACGCAGCGGCTTGCGCTCCCGCCGGCCGCGATGGGGCCGGCGGAATATAGCGGACGCACGGGCCGCGCGTTCGATCGCCCCCTCCGTCCGACACTCAATCCGACAGCGCCCGCATCCGCGCGTACAGGTCGGCCTTGCCCTCGAAGCCGATGCCCGGCAGCGGCGGCAGCGTGACGTGGCCGTTCTCCACCTTCACGCCGTCGGGGAAGCCGCCGAAGGGCTGGAACAGGTCGGGGTAGGACTCGTTGCCGCCGAGCCCCAGGCCGGCCGCGATGTTGAGCGACATCTGGTGGCCGCCATGCGGGATGCAGCGGCTCGCGGACCAGCCGTGCTGCTTGAGCATGTCGAGCGTGCGCAGGTACTCGACCAGGCCGTAGCTGAGCGCGCAATCGAACTGCAGCCAGTCGCGGTCGGGCCGCATGCCGCCGTGGCGGATCAGGTTGCGCGCGTCCTGCATCGAGAACAGGTTCTCGCCCGTGGCCATCGGGTTGGCGTAGTAGTTGCGCAGCGTGGCCTGCAGTTCGAAGTCGAGCGGATCGCCGGCTTCCTCGTACCAGAAGAGGTCGTACTGCGACAACGCCTTGGCATAGGCGATCGCCGTGTCGAGGTCGAAGCGGCCGTTCGCGTCCACGCAGAGCTTCTGGCCGTCCTGCAGCACGCCGAGGATCGAGTCGATGCGGCGCAGGTCCTCGTCGAGCGAATCGCCGCCGATCTTCTTCTTGACCACCGTGTAGCCGCGGTCGATGTAGCTGCGCATCTCGTCCTTGAGCTTGCCGTGGTCCTGGCCCGGGTAGTAGTAGCCGCCGGCCGCGTAGACGAAGACCTTCGGGTTCGGCGTGCCGTTGCCGTAGCGCTCGGCCAGCAGCTGGAACAGCGGCTTGCCCTCGATCTTCGCCACCGCGTCCCACACCGCCATGTCGATGGTGCCGATGGCGACCGAGCGCTCGCCATGGCCGCCGGGCTTCTCGTTCTTGAACATCGTGTCCCACACCTTGTGCGGATCGAGGTTGCGGCCGCTCGCGTCGAGCAGCGTGTCGGGCTGCGCTTCGAGGATGCGCGGAATGAAGCGCTCGCGCATCAGCGTGCCTTGGCCGTAGCGGCCGTTCGAATTGAAGCCGTAGCCGACCACCGGCTTGCCGTCGCGGACCACGTCGGTGATCACCGCCACGAGGCTCAGGGTCATCTTGCTAAAGTCGATGTACGCATTGCGGATGGGCGAACTGATCGGAAGGGTCTGTTCGCGGATCTCGACGATCTTCACGGGAGGTCTCCAGGAGCTGAGGAAGACCCGATGGTGGCCGCGCGGCGCCGATCCGGCCAATGCCCTTTTTCTAGACTTCGATGCCTTGAAAGCACCGCCATGAATTTCCTCTGGCTCGACGATTTCCTGGTGCTGGCCGAAACGGGCAACTTCTCGCGCGCGGCCGAGGAGCGCCACCTGACCCAGCCGGCCTTCAGCCGCCGCGTGCGTGCGCTCGAGGAATGGCTGGGCACCGAGCTGTTCGACCGCAGCGGCCAGCCCGCCACGCTCACGCCCGCGGGCGAATGGTTCGGCACGGTCGCGCGCGAGCTGCGTGCGCGCGTCGACCGCATTCCGGCCGATGCGCGCGCCGTCAACGAAGCCGATGCCGCGACCCTGCGGCTCGCCGCCACGCACGCGCTCTCGTTCACCTTCCTGCCGCGCTGGCTGCGCGCGCTCGAGTCGCGCGTGGCGCTGGGCCCGGTGCAGCTCATGTCCGACCTGCTGCCGCGCTGCGAGCTGCTGCTGTCGCAGGGCAAGGTGCAGTTCGTGCTGAGCCATGCGCATCCCGAGGCCGCGAACTCGCTCGATGGCTCGGACACGCTGTCGACGCAGATCGGCGCCGACGCGCTGGTGCCGGTCAGCGCGCACGGCCCCCGGGGCCGCACGCGGCATGTGCTGGGCAAGAGCGCCACCGCGCCCGTGCCGTTGCTTGCCTACAGCCAGGAATCGGGGCTGGGACGGATCGCGCAGGCCGTGCTGGGCCGCAGGCTCGATGCGCTGGCGCCGAAGGTGGTGTTCACCGCGCACCTGGCCTCGGTGCTGCGGACCATGGCGCTCGATGGGCGGGGGATTGCGTGGCTGCCGAGGACATTGGTCGACGAGGACATCGCGGCGGGAACGCTGGTGCCGGCCGGTGGCGAGGAATGGGTCGTGCCGCTGCAGGTGCGGCTGTACCGCGGGCGCGAGCCGATGGGCACGGCGGTCGAGGCGTTCTGGAAGGCGGCGCATCGCCACGCTCGACCCTGACATTCACCGGACCCATCGCCATGGGAGCATGGCTCCGGGAATTCCTCTTCGGATTTCGTGGCGCTTCTGACGGCTCGCAACCGGACAAGCGGGCTACCGCGCCTCGAGCGATCCGAGCTTGGATTCGACGCTGCGGACCAGATCCACCAGGCGGGGGCCCAAGCTCCTTTCGAGCTGGTCGATATCCGTGGAATAGGACGGCACGGTCAGGTTGAAGGCCAGTGCCATTCCATTGACGGGCATGCGCATCGGAACTCCCACCGCAGCGAGCGTGGGTTGCCAGTCGCCCGACACCACGCAGAAGTCTCGCGCGGCGATTTGCTCCTGGGCCTGCGCCGCCGCTTGCGAGAACGCAGTCCAGTCTTCAGGCTGCGATTCCTCGAGCCGCTTCAGTACCAAGGCGCGTTCTTGCGGATCGAGCGCGAAGAGCAGCGCCCTGCCCATCGCCGTGCGCAAGATCGGACGCGTGGAGCCGATATCGGGACGGGTCGAGTTGGTGTCCAACCCTTGAACCGTTTCGACGTAGACGACCTGTAGTCGATCCCGTGTCCCCACGGACACAGGACCTCGCACATAGCGCGCGAGCTCCAGCATCTCGGGCGCGGCCACCCGCCGGATCATCAACTGCGACAGCAGCGGATAGCCCAGCGACAGCACCGCAGGCCCGAGCGAGTACTTGCCTGTCTGCGAGTCCTTTCGCAGGTACCCCAACCCCATGAGCGTGAAGGCGAGCCGCGAGACGGTGGGGCGCGTCAGTCCCAACTTGTCAGCGATGTCCTTGTTGCCGAGGGTCAGCGCGCCCCCCGCAAAGCAGCCAAGCACCGCCAACCCCGAAGCCAGCGTCGAAGCGAACTGCGGATGGTTGGCCAACGCTTCGTCGCCGAGGAATTCCGGACCGGGGAGATCCCGCTTGGCGGGTTGTTGAGAAGCCATGTTGACATTTTATCGACACGTTTTCATAATTTTGTTCCATTAAACGGTCTTAAAACACATATCGTTCAACTATGTGGAATTCAAACGAAAGGTGGGAAAAATGATCACACGACCAGCGCTCAAGGACCACGGCTCGCTGCTGTTCTCCTTCGCCGTCGTTGCGGATACCCATGTGAACGAACGCGACGACGCTTCCAGCTCCCCGTATCACACGAACCAGCTGGCCAACGAGCGCGCGCGCCACGTGTTTCAGGACATCGCGGCCATGTCGCCGGCACCAGCCTTCGTCGTCCACTTGGGCGACATCGTCCATCCCGTGCCCTCGCTGCCAACGTTCGGCGATGCGGTCGCGCAATTCAAGGCCATCGCCTCCCCCCTCAAGGTGCCCTTGCATCTGGTACCGGGCAATCACGACGTCGGCGACAAGCGCGTCGACTGGATGCCCGCCGACCAGGTGTGCGGCGACTATCTCGACATCTACCGTGGCGCCTTCGGAGCCGACTACCACGCCTTCGACCGCGAGAACCTTCGCTTCGTCTTCTTGAACTCGCTGTTGCTCAATTCGGGCCTGCCTCAGGAGCAAGCGCAGAAGCAGTGGTTCGAGGCGCAGATGGATGGTGCGGACGACAAGCGGGTGTTCCTGTTCATGCACTACCCCCCGTTCATCTACAAGGAGGACGAACGCGGCAACTACGACAACGTGGACGAACCGGCCCGGAGCTGGCTGTTGGCGCAGATGAAGCGGCCGCATGTCGAAGGCGTGTTCGCCGGGCACGTCCACAACTTCTGGTACGACAGGACCGGTAACGCCGAGTTCTACATGCTGCCCTCGACCGCATTCCTGCGGCACGATTTCACCGAGTTCTACAAGGTGTCGCCGGGTTACGAGTTCGGCCGGGGCGATGTGGAAAAGTTCGGCTACTTTGTCGTCGATGTCTTCGAGACGGGCCACGTGGCTTACTCGGTCCGCACCATGGGCCGGCAGTCCGCCCTCGGCGCACCCGCCGCACGGATGCCCATGCGCTACCTGGCACATCCAAAGACTTCGACCTTCGATGGCGTGGGCGTCGAGCTGCGACATCCATGGGCCGAGTCGATGCAGATCACGGCCACCGGCGGGGTGCAGGAGTTCGGCCGCAAATGGGCGCGTAATGACTATCCCCTGCTCGCGCTTTGGGAAATGGGCGCACGCCTGGCAAAGGTGCCGGATCTCGACCTGGCGGAGCCGGAATCGCGGGAACGCATGCGGCTCATGGCGAAGCTGGGCCACCGCTACATCGTTTCCACGTTGAAGCTCCCGAACACCGATGCGCTGGCCGAAGCCGATGTCGAAGGCTGCGGCGTCGACGCCTTCGAAGTCAACATCACGCTCGACAACTTCTCGCGCCGCAAGGACGAGTGGCGCGCATTTCGCGAGGCCACCGGACGAAAGCTCTATCTGTCCAAGATCCTGACCTACGACGGCTCGCACTACGACGGCAAGCACTTCAGTCATTTCGTCCACGCCGGCTTTTCGCTCGACGAACTCGACGCGCATGCCGAGCGGCTGGCGGCGGGTCGCCTGGCTGGAGAGTTCGACGGCATCACCGTGCGGCTCGAGGCCGAGCAGGATCTTGCCGCGAACGTCCGTGCCTTGCACCGGTTCGTCGAGCGCACGCGATGTCAGGTGCTGGTATCGCTCAAGCTGTCTGGAAGGAGCCTGGCGATCGCGCGCACCGACGACCGTGGCAATGTGGCAAAGGTGGCGCAATCGATGATTCTCTCGAAGCTTTCGCCGTCCATCCGCTATGTCTTCGACACCTTCATGGACGTGGACCGGGGCTACTTTCCGCGCCACGCGTTCATCGACAGGCGCTTCAATCCGCGCCCTGCCGCGCAGGCCTTCGCGATGCTCGCGGCATTGTTCTCGGATTTCGAATCCTTCGCGCTGACGGATGCGGCAACAGCCCGCCCGGGCTCGCTGCAGTTCAGCGCCGGCCCCGACCGCTACGTCCTGCTGTGCGAAGACCCCGGGGCCGCGGCGGAGTACCTCGAAGCCCATGCGCCGAAGGTGGCATACGACCTGGTCGAAGGCACCACCTGTATCGGCCAGGAACCTTTCGCCGCGCTGCGCGCCCGTCTATCGGACCGCGACCTGCCGAAGGAAACGCAAGTCCTCCTGATCCGCCTGTCCTAGTTCTTCCATCCTGCCTGGAGCGCTGCCATGTCCATCAAGTCTCTTGTCTGCGGCGTGTTCGTCGCAACGCTTTCTGCGGCTTCCACGGCTGCGTTCCCCGACAACCCTGTCAAGTTGGTTGTGGCCTACGCACCAGGGGGTTCGACAGACATCATCGCGCGGCTGCTGGGCGCCCGGCTGAGCGCCAGATGGGGTCAGCAGGTGGTGGTGGAAAACAGGACCGGTGCGAGCGGCATGATCGGCGCGGAGGCCGTCTCGCGCGCGAAGCCCGATGGCTACACCTTGCTGCTGGGCTACACGCCCGAGGTCTCGATGAACAAGCTCGTGTTCAAGAACATGCGCTACGACCCCATCGCGGACCTTACGCCCATCGCGCTGATCGCCTCGGCTCCCCTCGTGCTCGCCGCCGGCCCCAAATCGCCGATCGGCAGCATGAAGGAACTGATTGCGCGCAAGGGAAGCGGCCAGTCGATCTCGTACGGATCGCCGGGGACCGGTGGCCAACAGCACATCGCCGGCGAACTGCTTGCACGCCAGACCGGCATGCAGCTCACCCACGTGCCCTATCGAGGAACGGGGCTTGCCGTCGCCGACCTGATCGGCGGGCAGATCGATCTGTTCTGGGCGACAACGCCACCGTTGCTGCAGCAAATCCGTGCGGGCAGGCTCAAGCCTTTGGCGGTCGCGGGGCCGGCAAGAGAGAAGCTGCTGCCGGATGTACCGACCACCACCGAACTGGGCATGCCGAATCTTCAGCTCACCAACTGGTTCGGCGTGTTCGGCCCGAAGGCGATGCCCTCCGCGCTCGCGAACTCCATCGCGGCGGATGTGATGCAGGAGTTGGCGGACCCGGCCATGGTGAAAGGCCTCGAAGACCAGGGACTGACCCCGACACCCATGCAGGGCGGCGCGTTTCGTTCATTCATCGACACCGAGATGAAGAAATACGAGCAGATCGTCAAGGACACGGGCGTCACTGCCTCGCAGTGACGGACGCGACGGCGTCGATACCGGATCGATTCGGCCGCCGAGCCCATCGCACTCGCCATGGTGCGGCCGACTTCCTCTGTTCTCGTCTCGCAGGTACCGCCCCAACGATGCACGCTCGCGGCGCCAAGGGCGGCATCGGTAACAGCCCGCCGGAGTGACCTACCATCCACAACACGCACCACACGCGCGAATCCAAGGCGACACGGCAGATCTGAACCTCCAGCACACGGAACGGAGACCCGCATGAGAAAGCTCAAGATCATGGAACACGTATCGCTAGACGGCGTGATCCAGTCCTCCAGCGAGGACGGCTTCCCGTACGGCGACTGGACCGCTCCCTACCGCACGCCCGAGGGCCGCGACGAGGTCCTCGCCGCGCATGGCGAACGCTTCGACCTGCTGCTGGGCCGCCGCACCTACGACCTGTGGTCGGACTACTGGCCCAAGGCGCCGGGCGGGCCGATGGCGGACGGCCTGAATGCGGCGACCAAGTACGTCGTGACCCATCGCCCCGACAGCCTGGTCTGGGGTCCGTTCGAAGGCCTCGGACCGGACATCGCCGAGAGCGTTGGCCGCCTCAAGTCGAGCGCCGGCCCGGACCTCGTGCTCTGGGGCAGCTCCACGCTGACGTCGACGCTGCTCGAGCACCGGCTGGTCGACGAGATGATGCTGATCGTCTATCCGGTGCTGCTGGGCACCGGGAAGCGCCTTTTCGCGCAGGGGTTGCCGGCGCGGGCCTTCGAACTCGTCGGCAGCAAGACGACGCCATCGGGGTTGGTGCTCGGCAGCTACAAGTTCAGCGGGGCGTTGAAGACGGGATAGCCGAACGGCGGGGCACTCCACTCGGCAACGACATCGAAGCTCACGAGCCCACGATCCGCTTCATCAATAGCCCCTGAAGATCTCGCCTCGCGTCACAGACGATGTGGATGTAGACGACGTCGCCGCGAACCTCGTAGATGATCCTGTTCATGCCCGAGAGGATCTGCCGGTACTGGGCAATGTTGAGGTCCTCGAGTTCGGGGGGAATCCGGCCGAGCTGCGGATGTTCCTCGATCATTGCCACGGATTGTTTGAGCCTGGCATAGCTCGCAAGCCATTCCTTCTTGCCGAACTTCCTGACGATGTAGGTTCTCAGGTCCTTGAGGTCCGCTTCGGCGGACCGCAGGAAAACGACCCTCATTCGAGATCTTCTTTGTCCAGGTCGGCGAACACCTCGTCGGCATCGCGAAACCGCCCCTGCTCGATCTCGCGATTGCCCAATGCCAGGAGCTTCAGCAACGCAAGCGTCTCTTCGTGCTCTTCATAGGAACGGACATCCATCACCACGAGCTTCGCCTCGCCGTTCTGGGTGATCAACAGAGGTTCGCGACTTTCGGAGATGTCTTTGACGATCTCCGCAGCGTGGCTCTTGAGATAGCTGATGGGTTTGACTTGGGTCGAGAACTTCATCGGGCCTGTCCTTCCGCGAAAGAAGGACCGATTATGGACTGAATTCAGTTCTCCACCCTCACGACTCAAACCACACCCTGCGCCAGCATCGCATCCGCCACCTTGACGAAGCCCGCCACGTTCGCGCCATCGACATAGCTCACGCGGCCGTCCTCGCGGCGCCCGTGGGCCAGGCAGGCCTCGTGGATGCTGCGCATGATCTGCAGCAGGCGCGCGTCGACCTCCTCGCGCGGCCATGACAGGCGTGCGGCGTTCTGGCTCATCTCCAGGCCCGAGGTGGCGACGCCGCCGGCATTGCTGGCCTTGCCCGGCGCATAGAGAACGTCGGCCGCCTCGAACACCTTGACCGCCTCGATGGTGGACGGCATGTTCGCGCCCTCGGCCACGCAGACCACGCCGTTCTTCACCAGCGTCTTCGCGTCCTCGACGTCGAGCTCGTTCTGGGTCGCGCTGGGCAGCGCCACGTCCACCGGCACATGCCACGGCGTGGCACCGGCGACGAACTTCGCGCCGACGCGCTCGGCGTAGTCGCTCACGCGGCCGTAGTGGTGGTTCTTCACGTCCATCAGCACCGCGAGCTTCTCGGCGGTGAAGCCCGATTCGTCGACCACGGTGCCGCTGGAGTCGGACACCGTGATCACCTTGGCCCCGAGCGCCATGGCCTTCTCGATCGTGTACTGGGCGACGTTGCCCGCGCCCGAGACCGACACGCGCAGGCCCTCGAAGCTGCGCCCCCGCGTCTGCAGCATCTCCTGCGCGAAATAGACGTTGCCGTAGCCCGTGGCCTCGGGCCGGATCAGCGAGCCGCCGAAGGAGAGGCCCTTGCCGGTGAACACGCAGTCGGCGCGGTTGGTGAGCTTCTTGACCATGCCGGTGAGGTAGCCCACCTCGCGCCCGCCCACGCCGATGTCGCCCGCGGGCACGTCGGTGTAGGCGCCCACGTGGCGGAACAGCTCGGTGGCGAAGGCCTGGCAGAAGCGCATGACCTCGCCCTGGCTGCGGCCCTTGGGATCGAAGTCGGAGCCGCCCTTGCCGCCGCCCATCGGCAGCGTGGTCAGCGCGTTCTTGAAGGTCTGCTCGAAGGCCAGGAACTTCAGGATCGACAGGTTCACGGACGGATGGAAGCGCAGGCCGCCCTTGTACGGGCCGATGGCCAGGCTGTGCTGGATGCGGTAGCCGCGGTTGACCTGCACGTCGCCGTGGTCGTCGGTCCAGCAGACACGGAAGGTGATCACGCGCTCGGGCTCCACCAGCCGCTCCAGCAGCGCCTGCGTCTGGTAGCGCGGATGCTGTGCGATGAAGGGCCACAGGCTCTGGATGACCTCCGTCACGGCCTGCAGGTATTCGGGCTGCCCGGGATTGCGCTGGGCCACATGGGCCAGGAAGTCTTGGGCGCTGGCGTGCTTCATTCCTCTATCTCCAAAAAGGTGCGTTCTGACCAAAATAGTGCATTCTCATGCACGAATGGCTCAAGGTTATGCACCAAAGTAATGAAAATCGTAGGGATAAGGTTCGAATTAGCACCAACTTGGATTGAAAACAAATTCGCCGCCAGCGGATGTCCATCCGCTGGCGGCGAAGCTGGGGAGGCGAGCCGCGCCCCGCGGCCCGCTGGTTCGGCCCCTCAGGGCTTCACATACGACTTCGTGCTGTACAGCGCCCCATCGAGCTTGCGCAGCAGCGGCAGCCCCGTCCCGACGTCCTTGGCCTGCCCGTCGATGTAGGTCTGGAACACGTCCGCGTCGAGCACGCCGATGTCGAGGCGGCGCGCGGCGGGCACGGCGGCCAGGGTCTTGTAGCCGTCGCCGCCTGTGGCATTGAAGCTCAGCACGAAGAGCTTGTAGGTCTTGGTCAGGTCCAGCGGGCCCCAGGTGTTGGCCGCGGCATTGCGCACCTCGATGTTGGCGACGCGGCTGCCCTCGGCCTTGGTCGCGTCCACGTCGAAGCGCAGGTTGCCGGTGTAGGGATACGGGCCGGTCGAGCCGCCGGGACCGTAGACCGCCTGCATGCCGTCCTCGAGCATGCGCTTGACCTCCTGGCCGGTGATGTCGAGGCGGAACAGCATGTTGCCGAAGGGCAGCACCTCGATCACGTTCGCGGCGGTCACGCGGCCGTTGAGCGGCACGCGCACGCCACCGCCGCTCTGCAGCGAGATGTCGGCACCGCCGTACTCGGCATTGGCCACGTCGACGTAGGCCTGGGCCACGAGCTGCTGGATGTCGCCGCCGCGCAGGCTGACCTCGCCCAGCGCATTGCAGGCCACGCTCGAACGGCTGTAGTCGACCGTTCCCACGCCGCCGGGCACGCGGCGCGAGCACAGCTCGGTCGGCACCAGGGCCACCTCGCTCTTCGTGAAGGCGTCCACCTTGTCCTTGAAGGGCTTGAGCACCGCTGCCGCCGCCACGCTGGGCGCGGTCACGCGCAGGAAGCCGCTGGCCGCGACGTCGGCCAGGATCGCCGTCTTCTGCTCGGGCGTGGCGGCCGGCGCGTTGGAAGCGCTGCCGACCTTGAACTCGTCGCCGATCAGCACGTGCGGCGTGCCGGCGCAGTTCGTCACGTTGCCCTGCGCATCGAAGGACACCTTGAGCTCGCCCACCACCTGGCTGTATTCCCAGGCCTGCACCAGGCAGACGGGCTTGCCGTCCTTGTCGGTCGCGCGCGTGGGATAGGCCCCCGCGGGCGAGCCCACGCCATAGGCCGTCAGCCCGGCCGGCCCGACCAGCGTGTGCGAGTCGCCGCCGACCACCACGTCCACGCCGCTGAGCTTGGCGATCACGGTCTTGTCGTACTCGTAGCCGATGTGGCTCATCACGATGATCTTGTTCACGCCGCGCGCCTTCAGCGCATCGATCTCACGCTGGGCCGCGACGGCCTCGTCCTCGAAGGTGGTGTCGGGGTCGGGGCTCGACGAGGCCTTGGTCTTGGCCGCGATCGTCAGGCCCACGAGCCCGATCGACTGGCCGCCGCGCTGCACGACGATGGACTTGTTGACGTAGCCCGGCGCGCGCGAGGGGTGGAGCGCGGAGCTCGCGCCGAAGTCGACGTTGGCGCTCAGCACCGGCGTCTTGCACGCGCCCTTGTGCAGGAAGTCGATGAACTTCTTCAGGCCGCTGTCGCCCTTGTCGAACTCGTGGTTGCCGAGCGTGAAGGCATCGAAGCAGACGGTGTTCATCAGCGCGGCATCGGCCTCGCCGTCGGCGCCCGCGCGGTTGAAATAGAGCGTGCCGGTCTGCGCATCGCCCGCATGCAGCTTGAGCACGTTGGTGGACTTCGCGGCCAGCGCCTCGATGGCGGCCGTGACGCGCGGGAAACCGCCCGCATCGACCTGCACCGGGCCGCTCGCACCGCCGCTGGCGCTGCGCAGCTGCAAGGTCTTGGTCTTGCTGTCGAGGTTCGAGTGGTGGTCGTTGATGTGCAGGATCGTCAGATCCATCGGCTGGGCCGTGGGCGTGCCGGGCGTATCGCCACCGCCACCCGATGCGGGCGGCGGAATGAAGGCCACCGACGAACCACCACCGCCGCCGCAGGCAGCGAGCAACATCGCGGCCGCCAATGCGGACGCGCTCAGAATGCGTTTCAAGACTGATCCCCTCTTGTGAAAAACGGGATCGTGTGAAGCTCGGATGAAGCGGGGATGACAGCCTTGCGGCGCACGGGCCATGCATGCGCGGCCCGCGCCATCGATGCGAGGATGCGCGGTGGTGCCGGCTCAGGCCACGCGCGCCAGGCTCGCGCCGATCGCGTGGTCGATCACGCTCTTCCAGCCCCCGTCGTCCTGCCGCCGTGCGATCTCCGCCGAGCTGCCCTGCGCGACCACGTCGCCGTCCGCCGCGCGAAGGGTCCAGTCCGCGCGCAGCAGCGCGAGCTCGCCACTGACCACGCAGAAGTTGTTGCCCGAGGTCATGGTGCCGCCGAGCGCGAACAGCGCCCGCAGCGAAGCCTCGATGGCCGCGAGGCCGTGGTCGGTCGCGGCGGTCTGCGCGTTGTGATGCGCGGCGTCCGGCTCGTAAAGCGACAGCAGGCCCGCCAGGTCGCGCGCGTTGTAGAGCGCGGCGAAGCGCGGGTTGAGTTCGGCGGGATGGGTGACGGCAGGCATGTCGATGCTCCTCGATGACGGGCATCATTCGAGCATTGCCCGGCGAGACTTACCAAATGGAAACCGCACCCGTCGTCCAAGAGATCCACGGCGCCCGCGCCCCGACGCCACCACAGCCGCGCCTGCCCGCCGAATGCCCGGTCGAGCACTGGCTCGCGCTGCTGGGCCATCGCTGGAGCGCGCTGGTCCTCTGGCACCTGGCCGCGGCGCCGCTGCGGCATGGCGAGCTCGCGCGCCGGCTGCCGGGCGTGTCCGCCAAGGTGCTCGGCGAGCGGCTCGCCGAACTCGCGGCGGCGCGGCTGGTGCAGCGGCATGACGACGAGGCGGGCGGTGCGCATGCGCTGTACGGCCTCAGCGAGGCGGGACAGCGCCTCAAGCGCGTGCTCGACCAGCTCGAGGCCTGGTCGGCCTCGCTGGACAGCACGCCGCCGCCCAGGCTCGACCGGTTGCTGCTGGAGCGCTGAAGCCTAGATCCGCCCGCCGTCGGTCAGCACCGTGCGCCCCGTCACCCAGCGCGCATCGTTCGACGCAAGGAACGCCACCACGTCGGCGATGTCCTCGGGCTCGGCCAGCCGGCCCAGCGGCGTGAGCGCGGTCTCCTCGCGCAGGTGATCGGCCGGGATGCCCGAGGTCATGTCGGTGCGCGTGATGGCGGGCGCCACCGCGTTGACGCGGATGTTGCGCGCGCCGAGCTCCATCGCGAAGCCCTTGGTCAGCACCTCGACCGCGCCCTTGGCCGCGGAGTACAGCGCGGTGCCGCCGCCGGGGATGTGGACCAGGTCGGTCGACACGTTGACGATGGCGCCGCCCGCCTTCGGGATGTGCGGCAGCACGGCCTGCGTCAGCACGATGGTGCTCCAGGCATGGGTGTCCATCTGCTCGACGAACATCGCGCGCGTGAGCTCGCCCACCGGCGCCGCGACGAAGGTGCCGGCCGCATGCACGAGGATGTCGATGTGGCCGTAGGCCTCGGCGATGGCGGCCACGGCCGCGTTCGCCGCGGCCTCGTCGGTGACGTCGGCCTGGAACGCGGATGCGCGCCCGCCTTCGGCCACGATGCCGTGCACCACGGCCTCGGCCGCGGCGGCATTGCTCCGGTGCAGCAGCGCGACGGCGATGCCGTCGCGCGCGAGGCGGCGCGCCACGGCGGCGCCGATGCCGCGCGAGCCGCCGGAGACGACGGCGATCTTCTGGTTCGGTGTGTTCATGGGAAGCTTCTTTCTCTGCGAACAGGGATGACAAGGAAGCTTCGAAGGTAGGGCCGCGCGGCGCGTTGCACGAGCCGTGCGGGCGCAACGGGGCGTTGCCGCCGCTGCAACGCCAGCGGCGGCAACGCCCTCGTCAACCCGCTCCGGGTGGCTCGAGTTCGCGGTACTTGGCCTCGAGCAGGGCCAGCACCGCGCGCACCGCGGAGCTCATGCCCTTGCGGCTCGGATACAGCACATAGGCCTGCGTGGCCAGCGAGGGCCAGGCCGGCAGCACGCGGCGCAGCCGGCCGTCGGCCAGCGCATCGCGGCAGGCCTCGATCGGCAGCTGCACCAGGCCCGCGCCGCGCAGCGCGGCCTCGCGCAGGGCCTGGTAGTTGTCGCTGATCAAGAGCGGCTGCGGATGATGCAGCAGCGTCCGGCCGTCGCCATCGACCAGTGCCCAGGGCCGCACGCTGTCGGGCCCGCCGCCCTGGCCCAGCGCGGGAAAGCGATGCAGGTCGGCCGGCTCGGTGGGTTCGCCATGCGCCGCCAGCAGCGAGGGCGCGCCCACCAGTTCCATGCGCCCCACGCCGATCGGCCGCGCGACGATGTCGGCCGAAGCCAGCGGCTGGCTCGCATAGCGGATCGCGAGGTCGATGCGCTCGCCCAGCAGGTCGACGAAGCGGTTCGACAGGTCGAGCGTGATGCGCACCTTCGGATGCCGCAGGCTGAACTCGCCGAGCCAGCCGCCGAGCAGCAGCTCGCCCGACACCGGCGAGGCGCTGATGCGCACCGGCCCCGCGGGTTCGCCGAGCGTCTCGTCGACGGTGGCGCGCACCGCCTGCGCCTCGTCGGCCATGCTGCGCGCGTGGCGGTAGACGCGCTCGCCCACGTCGGTGACCTGGAAGCGGTGCGCCGAGCGCTGGATCAGCCGCACGCCGAGCTGCTTCTCGAGCGCGCCCACGCGCCGGCTCAGGCGCGACTTGGGCGTGCCGGTCTCGCGCTCGGCCGCCGAGAAGCCGCCCGCCTCGACCACGCGGGCGAACAGGAGCAGGTCGTTGAGGTCTTCCACCATGCTGTCGATGCCTTTCTTGCGTTTCCCTCGAGCGTGGCGCGGCGCCGCGTTCCACGGCTGCAACGCGGCGTGCCAGCGCCGGTATCGCGGCCGCGGCCGCGATTGCGTAGCCTGGGCGGTTTGACGATGCGCGTGCCGATGCCGACCTCCATTCTCACCACCCCGACGCCGGCCGATGCCGCCACGCGCGGCGCCACCCTGGCCGCGGCCTGCCTCTCGATGGCCGCGATCGCGATGTCGATCACGGCCGCGGGCGTGGCGCTGGTGCCGATCGGCGCGGCCTTCGGCATCGGCTTCGGCGCGCTGCAATGGGTGCTCAACCTGTTCGTGCTGAGCTTCGCCGCCTTCCTGCTGCCGGCCGGTGCGCTCGCCGACCGCATCGGCCAGCGCCGCAGCTTCATCGCGGGCGGCGCGATCTTCAGCACCTTCACGCTGATGGCCGTGCTGGCCACGCGCACCGAATGGCTGCTGGTCGCGCGCTTCCTGCAGGGCGCCGGCGGCGCGCTGCTCGCGGCCAGCGGCCCGGCCGCGCTCACGGCCGTGTTCCATGGCGAGGCCGAACGCAAGCGCGCCTTCGGCTGGCTCGGCAGTTGCGGCGGCGTCGGCCTCACGCTGGGTGCGCTGCTGTCGGGCGCCGCGGCCGCGCAGGGCGGCTGGCGCGCGGCGCTCGCGATCCATCTGCCGCTGGTGCTGGCCGCGCTCGCGCTGGCGCTGTGGAATTTCCGCGGCCATGCGGGCCGGCCGGCGGGCGCGCGCTTCGATCGCGTGGGCGCCGTGCTGGGCTTCACGACCATCGCGGCCGCGATGGCCTTCGGCATCCTCGGTGCCGAGCATGGCTGGGGCGCGAGCGCCGTGCTCGCCTGCCTGGCGCTCGCGCTGGTCGCGGGATCGCTGTTCGCGCGCTCGCAGCGCCGGCATCCGGCGCCGCTGCTGCCGCCCGCGCTGCTGCGCAACCGCGGCTTCGTGTTCGCCTGCCTGCTGACCTTGCTGTTCACCACGGTATGGGTCGCGATGTTCATCTACGTGCCGCTGCACCAGCAGGCCGCGCGCGGCCACGACGCGAACAGCGCGGGGCGCACCCTGCTCGCGCTGCTGATGCCCGCGATGGTGATGCCGGCCCTCGCCTCGCGCCTGGCCGTGCACATCGGCACGCGGGCCGTGCTGGTCGGCGGCTGCCTCGCGATGGCGGCCGGCCTGGGCCTGTTGTATCTGGCGTGGACCGATCTCTCGCGTCCCGCGGCGCTCGAGTGGCTGGCGCTCGCCGTCTGCGGCAGCGGCGCCGGCTGCCTCTACGGCCTGCTCGACTACCTCGCGATGGCCAGCCTGCCGAACGCGCTGGCCGGCACCGGATCGGCCGCCTTCAACGTGCTGCGGCTGCTCGGCGATGCGCTCGGCGCCATCGTGCCGGGTGCGGTGCTGGTGCAGGCCCTGGCGCCGCGGCTCGCGGCCGCCATCGGCGAGCCGGTGCCGCGCGAGCTGCTCAATGCCGTGGCGGCCGGGCAGTTCGGCGCGCTGGCCTCGGGCGGCGCGGCGGCGGTCGAGGCGTTCCGCGGTGCGATCGCCGCCGTGCCCGCGGTGCTGGCTGTGCTGGTGTTGCTCGGCGCCGTGCTCGCCTGGTGGCGCGCCGAGCGATCCTGAACGCCCGCAGCCGTTCTCTTCAAGCCAGGCTGGTGGCTTCTTCGAATAATCCGCCGCGCGATCCGCGCAACGCGGTCGTTCATCGAAGAACACGAGGAGACATGGCATGGTGGAACAACGAAGGCTGCCGCGTCGCGGCGGCCGCACCGGCGCGGCGACCGCGCTGATGGCGATGCTGCTGGCCACGGGCTGCGGCGGGGGTGGCGGCGGTGGGGGCATCGGCTTCGCGCCGCTTCCAGGCGGCGGCGACACGCCCGCCGGGCAGCAGGTCAGCATCCACCGCGACGCCCTGGGCGTGCCGCACGTGCGCGGCGAGACGGCCGAGGCCACGCTCTACGGCGCCGGCTATGCGGCGGCGCAGGACCGGCTGTTCCAGCTCGAATTCCTGCGCCGGCTCGGCAAGGGCACGTTGGCCGAGGTGCTGGGCGCGGAAGTCCTGCCGCTCGACCGGCAGGCCCGCACCACCGGCTACACCGACGCCGAGGTGCGCGCGATGCTCGATGCGCTGCCGGCCGAATACCGGCGCCTGTTCAGCGCGGCCGTGCAGGGCATCAATGCCTACGTCGCGCAGGCACTGCAGACGCCGCAGAAGTACCTGCCGATCGAATACCGGCTTCACGGCCTCGCGCTGCAGCCCTTCAGCGAGGAGGACGCCGCGCGCATCCACATCTACACCGCGCGCTTCTACGGCGGCGCGGGCGGGCAGGAACTCAACAACCTGGCGTTTCTCGGCGAGATGAGCGCGCGCCACGGCACGGCCGAGGCGCGCAGGATCTTCGACGACATCGTGGTGCTCGACGACCCCGATGCCGACACCATCCTGCCGGGCGACGGTGCGGCGCGTTCGCGCGCACCGGCCACGATGCACAAGCCCGCACCGCAGCAGCCCATCGATCCCGGTGCCGCCGCCATCGGCCAAGCCTGGCGCGAGGCCACGCTGGCGCGCCAGCGCATCGACCGCTCGATCGGCCTGTCGCGCGGTGCCAGCCGTTCGCTGACCATCGGCCCCGGCCGCTCGGCCGATGGCAAGGCCATGATGCTGCAGTCGACCGCCGACGGCGTCGACATGCACCTGTCGGGCGGCGGCTTCGACACCGCGGGCCTGGTGATCGGCTTCGGCCCGCCGGTCATGGGCCGCGGTCCGCAGCATGGCTGGCTGATCACCACCGGCGAGTCGGACCTGGTCGACACCATGGCGCTGCGTCTGAATCCCGCCGACCCGGAGCAATACTGGTTCGACGGCGGCTGGCGGCGCTTCGAGCGGCGCGAGGAACGCATCGCGGTGCGCGGCGCCGCGCCGGTGGTGCTCGAGGTCCGGCGCTCGGTGCACGGGCCGGTGATCGAGGAAGCCTCCACGCGGCAGCAGGCCTATGCGCTCAAGTACGCGATCTGGGGGCAGGAGATGCGGCTGTGGGAATCCACCATCGACCTGGGCCGCGCGCGCTCGCTCGCGCAGTTCCGCGCCGGCGTGCGCAAGACGGTGCAGAACTACAACATCTCCTATGGCGGCGAGGACGGCCACATCGAGCTCTGGCACACGGGCCTGCAGCCGGTGCGCGCGCCCGGCGTCGATCCGCGCCTGCCGACGCCGGGCGACGGCAGCGCCGAGTGGCACGGCTTCCTGCCCTTCGAGCAATGGCCCAATGGCGCCAACCCCGAGGCCGGCTACTTCTTCGCCTGGAACAACAAGGCCACGCCCGCCAGCAGCCACGGCGACACCGCACGCTACGGCAAGCACTTCCGCACCTGGCTCGCGCGCGACCTGGTGGGCACGCGCACGGGCCTCACGCCGGACGACATGAAGGACTTCAACCGCGCGCTGGCCGAGGGCTTCGGCGGCATCGACCTGTCGGCCACCACGCCGGCCTTCTTCGCGCCGTACCTGCGCGCGGCGGTCGCGGACGACACCGACCCCGCGCGGCGCGAGGCGGTCGAGCGCATGCTGGGCTGGAACGGCCGCTACCAGGACCGCGACGGCGACGGCCGCTACGACGACCCGGGCCTCGTGCTGTTCGACACCTGGCGCGCGCTCGCGCTGAAGGCGATCTTCGAGGACGACATCGGCGACTGGGCCGAGAAGCTCGATGCGCCGGTCTACGTGCAGTACCGCACCAGCCTGCTGCTGCGCGCGCTGCAGGGCGAGGCCGCCGGCCGGCCGCTGGCCTACGACTACTTCAACGGCGAGCCGAGGAACGCCGTGATCCGCCGCACGCTCGACGCCACGCTGGCCGCGCTCGCGGCGCGCTTCGGCGGCAGCGACATGACCGCCTGGAAGCAGCGCGGCTACTGGCGCTACTTCGACCAGCGCGCCTTCGATGGGGCCGGGCCCGACGCGCCCGCGATCGGCCGCGGGCCGATGAGCCTGATGGGCAGCGCCGCCGTCGCGCTGGGCCTGATGCCGGCGGGCATCCCGCACAATGGCAACGAAGACTGGAACGCCCTCATGCAGATCGACGCCGCCAAGCCGCCCTTGCAGAGCCTCGTGCCCACGGGCGGCCAGAGCCGCTTCATCGACCTCGCCGGCAAGCCCAGCCCGCACCTGGCCGACCAGGTGGAACGCCACCGCCGGCTCGACTTCAAGTCCGTGCCGCTGAAGGACAGCGAAGTGCGCGCCCTCGATGCGGCGCCGACACAGCTTCGCTACCACCCGTGAACGCCGCGCGACCGGCCATGCCGCAAGGCGCGCTCTGGGTCGCGGCCGACTGGTTCCTGTTCGCCGCCGACAGCGAGGCCTACGACCCGGCCATGAACACCACGGGCTCGCTGCTGATCGGTCCGCTCGGACCGTGGCGCGTGCGCGAGGGACCGCGGGTGCACGAAGGCCGCGTGATGGTGCATGCGGCCCACGTGAGCAGCACCGGCACCGGCCGCGGACTGATCACGCTGTGGCCGGTGCCGACCACGCCGCTCGCGCAGCTGCTGAAGAAGCTCGCGCCGGGCACGTGCGAGGACCAGCGCGTGCGGCGGCTCGACCACCTGCTGCAGGCGCCGGGCATCGCGGCACTGGTCGAGGCCTTCGATGCGTTGAAGACCGGCGGCGGGGACGCGGCCGCGCTCGCCGCCACCGTGGCGCGTCTCGAACAGGACCTGGCAACCGACCAGCCGCCATCGGCACCGATCGACCCGCGCGCCGTCGCGCTCGCGCTGCGCCTGCGCGATCCCGCCACGGCGGCCTTGCGCGCGACCGCGCATGCCGAGGCGCTCGCGCTGTCGCCCGACCGCCTGCGCCATTTGTTCGTCGACGCCTTCGACCTGCGCATGAGCCAGTTCGGCGCCTGGCTCAAGCTGCATGCGGCGCTGCGCTATGTCGCCGAGGCGGCGCGCAAGCCCAGCATCACCGACGCGGCGCAGGCCGGCGGCTTTGCCGATGCCGCGCACCTGGCCAACATGGCGCGCCGCATGTTCGCGATGAAGCCTTCGGAGACGCTGCCCGCGAGCTTCCGCTTCATCGCGGTCTGAGGGCCGAACACACGCCAAGCGCAACGATCATCCATGGAAAAGATAGACCCCAAGAAAACGCTCGGCGCGCTCTACCGCCCCTCGGCCAGGGAAGTCACGCAGGTCGACGTGCCCGCCTTCGACTTCCTGATGATCGACGGCGCAGGCGATCCCAACGGCTCGAAGGCCTACGCGCAGGCGGTGGAGGCGCTGTTCTCCGTCTCCTATGCCGCCAAGTTCATGCACAGGAAGCAGGGCGCGCGCGCCGTCGACTATGCGGTGATGCCGCTCGAGGGCCTGTGGTGGGCCGACGACCTCTCGGCCTTCGTGGCCAACGACCGCTCTCAATGGCGCTGGACGATGATGATCATGCAGCCCGAGGTGGTGGCGCGCGACCTGGTGCTGTCGGCCATCGAGGCGGTGCGACGGAAGAAGGCGCTGCCCGCGCTCGACAAGCTCCGGCTCGAGACCTTCGCCGAGGGCCTGTGCGCCCAGGTGCTGCACGTCGGTCCGTTCTCGCAGGAAGGCCCGACGATCGAGCGCGTGCACGCCTTCATCGAAGCCCGCGCGGGGCTGCGCGGCAAGCACCACGAGATCTATCTGAGCGATGTGCGGCGAGCCGATCCGAGCCGATGGCGAACGATCATCCGGCAGCCGATGGGTTGACGCGTCGTCGCGCGACACGCGGCCCCTACACTGCCTGCCGATGGCTTCCGTCCCTTTCCCGCCTCGCCATGCCTGAGCGTCTGACCTCGTACTTCTGGCGCGGCGATGCCTTGCGCAGCCGCAGCGTGAGCCCGGTCGTGCTCGCGTCGAGGCTGGAGATTCCCGAGCCGCCGGCGCGCCTGGTGGCCGACTGGCGGCGCGACGCGAGCACGCAGCTGATGCTCGAGCCCGGCGACGTCGAGCCGCTGTCGCTGGCACGCGCGAGAACGCGCTGGCCCGCGTACGGCCAGTGCGTGCAGGCGGTGGCCGACTGGGCGCGCACGCAGGGATTGCCCGGCCTGCCGGGCGATGCCGACGTGGCACTGATGGCCTGCCGTGGCGCGCGCTACCACCACGACGGCGCGCAGTACGGCGGCGCGGCCTTCTGCAATCTCTTCCTCGGCGAGGACCTCGGCCTCGACGTGCACTTTCCCTCGGCCGGCGTGCGCCTCCCGCTCGCGCGCGGCACGGTGATGCTGTTCGACACCTGCCAGCCGCATGCCGTCATCCGGCGCGACGGCAAGGGCTTCGATGCGGCGGACTTCGGCGCGGAACGCGACACCCTGCAGGTGTTCCTGACCTGGGAGCTGCCGATCGACGACGAGGCGCTGGTCCGCGCGCTGGGGATCCGCTTCGATGTCGATCCGTCGACGGCATCGCGGCTGGCGGAGGAGCAGGTGTTGGTGGATGGCGAAGCGGCGACGCCCGATCCTGCGTCCGGCCACTGGGTCCGCGCCGCCTGAACGACGCCGGGCCAGGAGCCCGCGTTCGCGAGCAATGACTTTTGATCATTTCTCGCATGAGTTAATTGTGATTGAGCCGCCACGGCCCCTCACGTATCTTCAGCGCTCGAATCATTGAGAGACAAGCCCCTTTCGAGCCCCATGGCATCGACAGCGGCAAGAAGGAACGCATGAGGATTCTGGCCGAGGGTCTGCAATTTCCTGAAGGACCGGTGGCGCTGGGCGACGGCTCGGTGCTGCTGGTCGAGATGCGCGCGGGCCACGTCGTGCGGATCTCGCCCGATGGCGAGCGCCACGTGGTCGCCGACTGCGGCGGTGGTCCGAACGGCGCGGCGATCGGGCCCGATGGCGCGCTCTATGTCTGCGACAACGGCGGCAGCGCCTATGTGCCGGGCCGCTTCACCTCGACCGGGCCCGCGGCCGACTACGAAGGCGGCAGCATCCGCCGCTTCGACCTGCGCACGGGAGAGCACACGCTGCTCTACACGCACTGCGATGGCCATCGGCTGTCGTCGCCCAACGACCTCGTGTTCGACGCGCACGGCGGCTTCTACTTCACCGACTTCGGCAAGAAGCATGCGCGGCTGCGCGACTACGGCGGCGTCTACTACGCGCTGCCCGACGGCTCGCGCATCGTCGAGGTGGCCTATCCGCTGCTGTCGGCGAACGGCATCGGCCTCTCGCCCGACGCGCGCGTGCTCTACGTGGCCGAGACCGAGACGGCGCGGCTGTGGGCCTTCGACATCGTCGAGCCCGGCGTGGTGCGCAAGCATCCCTTTCCCTCGCCGCATGGCGGGCGCATCGTCTGCGGGTTGCCGGGCTTCCAGCGCTTCGACAGCCTCGCGCTCGAGGCCGGCGGCAACATCTGCGTCGCCACGCTGATCACCGGCGCGGTCTCGGTCATCGCGCCCGATGGCGCGCTGCTGCGGCAGCTGGTCTTTCCCGACAGCTACGTCACCAACCTCTGCTTCGGCGGGCCGGACATGCAGACCGCCTACGTCACGCTGTCGGGCACCGGACAGCTCGTCTCGCTGCCCTGGCCCGCGCCGGGCCTGCGGCTGCATTTCAACGCGTAGCCCCGAGGCACGCGCACCAGAACATCCCTGGAGACTCCCATGATCCGCCGCGAATTCATCGTCACCCTGGCCGGCGCCTGCGCCGCCGCCGCCCTGCCGCCGGCGCGCGCCGCGACACCCTATCCGAGCCGGCAGGTGCGCGTGGTCGTCCCATTCACCGCGGGCGGCGGCACCGACGTGGTGGCGCGCGCGATCGCGATGGGACTGTCGGAGTCGATGGGCCAGTCCTTCTTCGTCGACAACAAGCCCGGTGCCAGCACCTTGATCGGCTCGGAGCTGGTGGCCAAGGCGGCGCCCGACGGCTACACGCTGCTGGTCGCGAGCGTGCCGCATGCCACCAACCCGTGGATGATGAAGAGCATGCCCTTCGACACCGCGAAGGCCTTCGCGCCGATCGGCCTCGCGGTGCAGTCGCCGTTCATCATGGTGGCCTCGTCCACCTCGTCGATCCAGTCCTTCGACGATGCGCTCGCGGCGGCACGCTCCAAGCGCCTGTCCTTCGCCTCCACCGGCAGCGGCACGGCCGACCACCTCTCGATGGAACTGCTGGCGCTGCAATCGGGCGTGACGATGACGCACGTGCCCTACAAGGGCACCGGCCCCGCGCTGGCCGACCTGATGGGCGGCCACGTCGACCTGATGTTCGCGAACGTGGTCGCGGCCGCGCCGCTCGTGAAGTCGGGCAAGCTGCGCGCGCTGGCCGCGTCGACCGCGCGGCGCTCGCCCTCGCTGCCCGAGGTGCGCACCGTCGCCGAGGCCACGGGCAAGCCCTTCGACGTCAGTGCCTGGACCGGCGTGCTCGCGCCCGCGGGCACCGACGCGGCCATCGTGGAACGCCTGAGCGCCGAGGTGCGCAAGGCCCTGCAGACCCGCGCCACGCGCGAGGCGCTGACGGTCAACGGCGCCGAGCCGGTGGGCAGCACGCCGGCGGAGTTCCAGGCCTTCATCGCGCGCGAGATGAAGACCTGGGGCGAGATCATCGCCAAGGCCGGCATCACGCCGAGCTGAACCGGAGCGCCGCATGCCCTACGTCATCCTCGCGCTCGACCAGCCCGACGCACAGGCGCTGCGCGAAGCACTCAAGCCGGCGCACCTCGACTACCTGAGCGAGCGGCAGCAGCGCATGCTGGCCGGCGGCGCGGTGCTCGACGAGCACGGCCGCGCGATCGGCGCGCTGATCATCGTGGACGCCGAGGACCGCGCGGACGCGGAACGCTTCATCGGCGACGACCCCTTCGCACAGGGTGGCCTGTTCGCCTCGGTGCGCGTCATGCCCTGGCGGCAGGCCTTCTTCGACCGGCGACGCACGAAGTGAACGGTCCCGCCGCGGCCGTGTGCGTCGCGATGGCGCTGCCGGCACATGGCGGGGCTGCCTGAGGCGAGCCTGGCGATCATCGACCGGCAGGCGAAGCCGCGCAGACCGATATCGACCAGGGCCACGCTTCAAGTGGCCCTCGCCACATCTCAGTCCATCGTCACGCCCGCCCCCTTGATCACCGTCGTCCAGCGCCCGAGCTCCTTCTTCAGATAGGCCGCGTACTCCTGCGGCGTGCCACCCAGCGGCCCCGCGCCCTGCAGGGCCAGCGCATCCAGCACGTCCTTGCTCTTGAGCACCCGATTGATCTCCGCGTTGAGCTTCTCGACGACTGCGGCTGGCGTGCCGGCCGGCACGAGCATGCCCTGCCAGGCCTGTGCCTCGAAACCGGGGAAGCCCGATTCGGCGAGCGTCGGAACATCGGGATACAGGGACACGCGCTGGGGCGTCATGAGCGCCAGCATGCGCACCCGCTTGCCCTTCACGAAGGACGCGATCGTGTTGATCGTGTCGGTCATGAACTGCAGCTGTCCCGCCGCGAGGTCGATGTCGGCGGGCGCGGTTCCCTTGTAGGGCACGTGCGTCGCCTCGATGCCCGCGGCCTGGGCGAACTGCAGCGCGGCGAGATGCGTGGGACTGCCGGAGCCGGCAGAGCCGTAGGAGAGCTTGCCCGGATGGGCCTTCGCGTAGGCGACGAACTCCTTGACGTTGCGCACCGGCAGGTCGTTGTTGACGACCAGCGCGAGCGGCACCGTCGCCGTCAACGCGACCGGGGCGAAATCGCGGTTCAGGTCATAGGGCAGGCTGCGGTACAGCGCGGGGCTCATCACGATCGACGAGGTGTTGTACAGGACGGTGTAGCCGTCGGCCGGCGCCTTGGCGACGGCGCCCGTGCCGATGTTGGCGTTCGCGCCGGGGCGGTTCTCGATGATGACCGCCTGCTTCAGCGCCCGCCCGAGGCGCTCGCACAGCAGGCGCGCGACGACGTCGGTCGGCCCGCCGGGCGGGAACGGCACCACCATCGTGATCGCGTGGTTCGGGTAGTCGCCCTGCGCGCTCGCGAAATCGGGCAGTGCCCCGGCGGCGCCCGCGAGCAAGGCTGTGCGCAGCAGCGCGCGTCGGCTGGGACGGTACGAAGGCCCGGGGTCTCGGCAAGTCATGGTGTCTGTCTCCTTGTGGGTGGATTCGCCTCGAGCGCCGGGTTCAGCCCGGGCCTTCGGCGGCGGCTGTCACGCCCGGCAACGACAGCGAATCGGACACGCGCGGATCGCCCTGGATGACGATGCCGCGCCGGCGCAGGTCGTCGATGGCCGCGGCGTCGAAGCCGAGTTCGTGCAGCAGCTCGGACGAATGCTGGCCCAGCACGGGTGCCTGCGAGCGCACCGAGGCGGGCGTCGCCGCGAACTTGGTCGCGGGCCGGACGTAGCGCAGCGTGCCTTCGCAGGAATGCTCGGCCGTCTCGAACAGCCCGACCGCCTCGAGCTGCGGGTGCTCCAGCAGGCCGTCGATCGTGTAGATGGTGGTCGCCGGGATGTCGAGTTCCTCGCACATGCGCATCAGCTCGGCCGTGGTTCGAACCGCCGTGATCTCGGCCATCGAGCGGTACATGGCCGGGATGTTGTCGCTGCGCGCCTGCCGGTCGTTCACCGCGTACTCGACGACGAGGTCGGGCCGCCCGGCGGCCGTGAAGAAGGCCGTCCAGTGCCGCGCGGTGTACGGCAGGATGGCGATCTCGCCGTCGAGCGTCGGCGCGGGCTTGCGCCCGCCGGTCAGCAGCCGCTGGTAGCCGCCGCCGCGATCGCTGCCGACGAAGGTCTTGCCGGCCAGGTGCTCGGTGAGCATGAACGAGACGAGCGTCTCGAACATCGGCACCTCCACGTACTGGCCTTCGCCGGTGCGCTCGCGATGGAACAGCGCGGCGAGCACGGCGTTCACCACGGCCATGCCGGCGGTCTTGTCGGCCACCAGCGTGGGCGCATAGCCCGCCCGGCCCTGGCCGGCCTCGTTCAGCGCGACCAGGCCGCAGGCCGCCTGGATGATGTCGTCGAAGGCCGGCTTGTCGCGGTCGGGGCCGTCCTGGTCGAAGCCGGTCGCCGCGCAATAGACGACGCGCGGGTTCAGCGCCTTGACGCTGTCGTAGCCGAAGCCGAGCTTCTCGATCGCGCGCACGCGCATGTTGTGGACCACCACGTCGGCGCCCGCGATCAGCCGCTCGAGCACCGCGCGCCCCTCGGGCGTCTTCAGGTCGACCGCGATCGAGCGCTTGTTGCGGTTGATCGCCAGGTAGATCGAGGCCATGCCGCGATGCACAGTGACGCCGCGCGCGCGCGAATGGTCGCCCTCCATGCCCTCGACCTTGACGACGTCGGCGCCGTAGTCGCCGAGGATCTGCGTGGCCAGCGGCCCGAGCACCACCGAGGTGAGGTCCACGACGCGCACGCCGTGGAGCGCGCCGGGCCTGGCGTTTGCGGTCGTGGTCATGCGGCAACCTCCAGGCTCGGGGCCGACATGGTGGCGAGGAAGGTCCAGAGCGCATCGGCACCGACCACGGCGGCCGCGCGGCCGAGCTGCATCTGCCAGAAGGCGTCGCCGCCGAACTCGTCGCGCCACGCCCAGAGACGCCGCGTCGACCAGTGCAGGTTGTGTTCGTGCGTGAAGCCCATCGCGCCGTGCACCTGGTGCGCGATCTCCGCGCCGCGCCCGGCCGCTTCGCCGACGCGCGACTTGGCGACGCTGACCGCGAGCCGGTTCGTTTCCTCGGCCGAGCGCTCGACGGCGAAGTCGGCCGCGGCACTGGCCGCGGCGGCATGCCCGGCCATCACGGCCAGCATCTGCTGCACGGCCTGGAACTTGGCGATCGGGCGGCCGAAGGCGACGCGCTCGTTCGCATACTGGATGGCGTGCTCGAGCGAGCGCGACAGCGCGCCCGTCATCTGCACGCTGCGCATCAACGCGCCCTCTTCCGCGAGCCGTGCCGAGGCGCGCTCGAGCGGCGCGGCGGCCAGCACCGCGGCGCGGTCGAATTCGAGCATCGCGCGCGGCTCGCCGGCGAGATTGCGCTCGGAGGCGACGAAACCCGCGGCACCGTCGACGACGGCGAGCATCTCGCGGCCGTCCAGCCGCGCCACGACGACGGTCGCCGCGCACTGCCCGCCCCATGGCACGCGACGGGCGATGCCGGTCAGGCGCAGCACGCCATCGCGCTCGACGAGTTGCAACGGTTCGGACTCGCCGCCTTGCGCGACCGTGAGCGCGCCCGATGGCACGATCAGGCCGGCAGCCACCAGCAGGCGCGCAGCCGCGAAGGTCTCGGCCAGCGGAACCGGCAGCGCGTGATAGGCACTGCGACGCAGCGCGGCCATCGCATCGTCGAATTCCAGGCCGGGGCCGCCGTGCGCCTCGGGAACCGTCGCGGCGGTCAGGCCGACGTCGGCGAGCGCCTGCCACAGCGGCGCGGGCCATTGCCCTTTTTCGGCCTGCTCGCGCGCAGCGCGGTCGCAATGGTCGGCCGCGATGCGGTCGATGGTGGTGACGAGATCCTGTTCGATCGTGCTCATCGCAGCCCCAGTCCGCGCGCGATGACGCCGCGCATGATTTCGCGCGTGCCGCCGCGCAAGGTGAATCCCGGCGAACGCAGGGTCGACATGCCGAGCAGCTCGCCGTAGCGGCCGCCCTCGCCCATCGAAGGTTCGACCGGGATCAGGTCGCGGAACACCTCGGGGATCTCGCGTTCGAGCGTGGTGCCGATGTCCTTCACCAGCGCGGCCTCGACGGCGGGCTCGCGGCCGGCTTCGAGCATGCCGGCGATGGAGGTGGACATGCGACGCACGGTGGCCAGGTGCGCGACGACGCGGCCGAGCGCGCCGGCGGCGCGATCGTCGAGCTCGGGGCCGAGCACGCGCATCGATTCGAGCAGCAGTTGGTAGGTGCTCATGAAGCGGTCCGGACCGGCGCGCTCGTGGACCAGTTCGCCGCCGACCGTCTTCCAGCCCCCGCCGATCCGGCCGAGCACCATGTCGTCGGGCACGAAATGGTCCTCGAACACGACCTCGTTGAAGTCGTGCCCACCGTAGAGGTTGACGATCGGGCGCACGGTGACGCCCGGCTGCGACAGGTCGACGATGAGCTGGCTGAGCCCGGAGTGGCGATCCTCGGTCGGCGCCGCGGTGCGCACCAGTGCGATCAGGTAATGGGCGCGGTGCGCGTTGCTGGTCCAGACCTTGGTGCCGTTGACGCGCCAGCCGCCTTCGACCTGGACCGCGCGTGTCTTCACGGCGGCCAGGTCGGAGCCGGTGTCGGGCTCGCTCATGCCGATGCCGATGAAGCACTCGCCGGCGGCGATGCGCGGCAGGATCGCCTGGCGCGCGGCCTCGGTGCCGTGCGTCAGGATCTGGTAGCCGCTCTGGCGGTCGGCCACCCAGTGCGCGCCGAGCGGGGCGCCCGCGGCCAGCAGTTCCTCGGTGACGACGAAGCGCTCGAGCCGGGTCTTCTCGTGGCCGCCGTACTGCCGCGGCCAGGTCATGCCGATGTAGCCGCGAATGCCGCACTGGCGGCTGAAGGCCGCGTCGTAGCGGTGCCAGGAGTTGTGCCGCATCGGCAGCGCGCCGGCGGCGCGCTGCTCGGCGACGAAATCGCGCACGTCCTGCCGCAGGGCTTCGACCGATGCGGGCAGTTCGACGCGCTCAAACCGGAATTCGTGCATGTCGGGGGTGGTGGGTCTCGGTGGTCATGCGGCGATTCTGCGTCGCGGGCTCCGAGATCGTCCACTGAAAACCGAATACTGTCTTAAGATCACATGGATGTGTTTTGAGAAGTGGAGGCTTCCATGAACGAACAAGGGCTCGTCAAGTCCGCGGCGCGCGTGCTGTCGCTGCTGGAGTTCTTCGATGAGATCAAGCGCGAGGCCAGCGTGGCCGAGGTCGCCGACCGGCACGAATGGCCGCACTCGAGCACCTCGGTGCTGATGCGCAGCCTGGTCACGCTCGGCTACCTGCACTACGACGCGGGCACGCGCACCTACATGCCGTCGATGCGGGTCGCGCTGCTGGGCGACTGGCTCGAGGTCACGCCGTTCCTGCACGGCGAGCTGATGCAGCTGCTGCGCTCGCTCAACGAGTCCACGGGCGAGACGATCGTGCTGGCGGCGCAGAACGGGCTGCATGCGCAGTACATGCGCGTGCTGCAGGGGACCAACGTGGTGCGCATGCACCTGCACATCGGCTCGCGCCGGCCGATGCTCAACTCCGGCACCGGCCGCATGCTGCTCACGGCAATGGACGACGCCACCATCCGGCGCCTGATCCGCAAGCACAACGCGCTCAAGGAACCACCCTTCCCCATCGACGCCGACGCGGTGTTCGCCCGTCTCGCCGAAGACCGTGCCCGCGGCTATGCGCTGTCGATGCACCAGGTCACGCCCTACTCCGGCGTCATCGCCATGCGCCTGCCCACGGTCGAAGGCGGGCGGCCGCTCGCCATCGGCATCGCCACGCTGAGCCAGCTGCTGGTCGATCGGGAACAGCACTACGCGCAGGTGCTGCGCGAGGCGGTGGGCCGGTTCATGACTTTCACAGAGGAACCCCATGACTGAAGCAGTGAGCTACGAGCAGGACGGCGGTGTCGTCACGCTGACCCTGAACGATCCCGAGACCCGCAATGCGCTCTCGCCGGCCATCATCGATGCGCTGATCGCGTACGTGGACCGCATCAACGCCGACCTCGGCGTGGGCTGCGTGATCCTCACCGGCGCGGGCAAGGCCTTCTGTTCCGGCGGCAACGTCAAGAAGATCGGCGAGCGCACGGCCGGACTGCCCGCGCCGGCCGACATCCGCCTGGGCTACGGCCACGGCGTGCAGCGCCTTCCGGCGGCGCTCTACAACCTGGAGGCACCGTTGATCGCGGCCGTCAACGGCGCGGCGGTCGGCGTCGGCTGCGACCTGGCGGCGATGTGCGACATCCGCCTGGCCGGCACCAGCGCGCGCTTCGCCGAGAGCTTCCTGCGTGTGGGCCTGGTGTCGGGCGACGGCGGCGCGTGGTTCCTGCCGCGCGCGGTCGGGCTGTCGAAGGCCTACGAGATGACCTTCACCGGTGACTTCGTCGATGCCGCGCAGGCGCTGGCGACCGGGCTGGTCTCGCGCGTGGTCGACGACGAGCGCTTGCTCGCGGAAGCGATGGAACTGGCACGGCGGATCGCGTCGCAGCCGCGGCATGCGCTGCGGCTGTCCAAGCGCCTGATCCGCGATTCGCAGCGCATGGACCTCGCGGCGTCGCTGGAGATGGCCTCGTCCATGCAGGCGCTGGCGCAGCACACGAGCGACCACCGCGAGGCGATGGCGGCCATCGCCGAGAAGCGCTCGCCGCGCTACGAAGGCCACTGAGCCTGCCCGGCCCTGGGGTCAGACCGGCAGGTCTTGCTCGCGTCGCTTCGGGGCGGGATTCTTGTTTGCCGCGACGCGGTGTCCGGAAAGCGGACGCCCGCTGTCCCCGGATCATCCGGATGCCGCCGCGGCGGCGCTCGCAAGCCGTTGATTTCAAAGGGTTCCGGTGTTGGCACGTTGCGTGAGATGTCTTTGGGACATCCACCCGCAAGGAGCCTCCCATGACAGTCCGCACCCCCTTCATCGCCGCCGCCCTCCTGCTCGCGGGCGGCACGGCCTTCGCCCAATTGCCCCCTCCGCCGCCCGGTGCTCCGCAGCCCCCGGGCGCCGCGGCCGCCGCGCCCGAGGCCGGCACGATCGTCACCGGTCGCGTGCAGCGCTTCCTGCTCAACCCCGGCGGCGAGGCCGACGGCCTGCTGCTGGCCGACGGCACCCAGGTCGCGTTCCCGCCGCACCTGTCGGCCGACGCGATGCAGCTGCTGCAGCCCGGCGACGCGATGCAGCTGCTGCAGCCCGGCGACACGGTGCAGGTCGGCGGCTGGCGCGCGCCCGGCGTGCCGGTGCTGCGCATGCGCTCGCTCGAAGCCAACGGCCGCAGCCTGGTCGACACCCCGCCCGCACCCGGCATGGCACCGCCGCGGCCACCGCGCGAACCGGGCGCGCTCGACGCGCTGAGCGCGCAGGGCCGCATCGAGCGCCTGCTCTACACCGACCGCGGCGACGTGCGCGGCGTGCTGCTGGCCGACCAGACCATCGTGCGCTTCCCGCCGCACGTGGGCGCGATGTACCGCGACCAGCTGCGGCCGGGCGCCGAACTCCATGCGCGCGGCTGGGGCACGCGCGGCGCGCAGGGCACGGTGCTCGAGGCCACCGGCCTGGGCCCGACGGCGGACACGGTCGCCGAAGTGGTCGCCGGCCCTGGTGTTCTGCCCGAGCTTCGAGATGCTCCGCGTCCCCCTGGCGAACGGCAGCAGCGCGTGCCGAACCTGCCACGCCCGATGGTGCGACCGGCCTCCTGAAGAAGCTGCCAGAACATTTCTCGACACACAACCTCCGAGGACCTCCAAATGCCACGTCACCATCATCCCCCCGAACACAACGACATCTGGTCCGTTGAGGGTCGCTTCCAGCATCTGCTCTACAGCCCCAAAGGCGGCATAGAAGGATTGCTGATCGACACGGAGGGCATCGTCACGCAGTTTGCGGTCGATCCCCACGACGCCGCGGGCGTCGCCCAGTTGCTGAGCCTTCGTCGCGACCAGGCGCTGGTCGTCGAAGGCCACGAAACCAAACCTTCGCCGAAGGGCGACGGCGAACACGTGGTCTACCGCTTCGAGCGAATAGCCGCCGTCGACGGTCGCGCGACCAGAACGGCCGCACGAGAAACGCAGGCGCGTGGGAAGGTCGTGCGCTTGAACTTTGCCAGGCATGGCGCCGCCAATGGCGTCGTCCTGGACAGCGGCGACTTCGTCCACCTCCGTCCGCAAGGAATGGAGCGCCTGCAACTGAAGATCGGAGATCAGGTACAGGCCGAAGGCACGGCGCATCCGCTCGTCACGGACAGTGGGTGGGTGATCGAAGCGCACCGCGTGAACGGCGAATCGCTTTGAGCGTGCGCCATGGCCCGACAGTCATCCCTTTTGGCATTGACTTGCCTGGCTTTCTTCATGGCAGATGCGCGCGATGGCCTGGGCCCGTTTCTCGCAACATACCTGCAAGGGAGCCATGTACAGCAAGAGGTCATCGGTGCCACGATGACAGCCGGCGGCCTTGCAGCTGTGGTCATGACCCCGCTCGCGGGCGTCTGGGTCGATAGCAGCCAGGCCAAACGCGCGATGATGGCCGTTGCCGCCATTGCGGTGACGGCCGCCAGTGCGATGGCATTCGGCACCTTCTCGGTTGCGCTCCTGATTGCGTCTCAGATCATCACCGGCATCGCCGGCGCGATGATGGGCGCTGCCATGGCGGCGCTGACTCTGGGCCTGTCTCACGCCTCGGGATTCAAGCGACAGACCGGGTGCTTCAACACGGCGCTGGGTTTTGTCATGACGCTGCAGGGCGTCGGCGCCGCATTCAGTCCAAGCGTGGCGAATTGGGTGGTCGGGTCGCAGTTGCGCTTTGGCACCGCATTCGTGGTGCTCTCCGCAGCAGCGATCCTGGCGCTGCCGTTGTTTTGGCTGGCGCAGCGGGACAGCAAAGCAAGCCCAAGCATGACGATGCGCGGCACTTAGATACGGCGGCGTGATTCGTTCGAAGAAGACTCTTGGTTTGCGCCGGCGCCGTCGATCCACGGCGCATCGCCACAAGCTGAGCGCCGCACCGCAGTCTTACTCCCTGTGCTCTTCCTTGCGCAGTGGTTCGCCATGCTGGGACGAAATCGGTGGGTGCTGCGCTTGGACGTGCGGAGACAGCGCTGGGCGCTCTCTTGGCATCGACTCATCCACGCGCGAGACCTGTTTCTCATCCGATCGGCGTGCCGCGTTGACCTGGCGTTCTCTCTCGATCAATGCGGGGGCAACGGGTTGCGGACGCTGCTGTCCGCTTATCACAGGTCCCGCCCTTCGTGGCGCCTCAGGCGTCGGCCGTGCGGAGGCTACGGCCGGCACGGCGGGCTCAGCCACCTTGGCCGCAATAGGAGGGGACGCCACCGGAGGATGCAACTGGGCGGGCGCCGTGGGGCCCTGCGGTAGGGCCGTGATTGTCTGCCGCGCGGGCTCGACAGGCCGGGAGGCGGCGGGCTGATGCCCAGGCACGAGCGCCGCGACCGGCTTCGCGCTGTCCGGGACGGGGGCTATCGCATGCACGACGGGAGGCAGCGCAGCGGCCAGATGGGCGCTTGCCGGAACTCCGGCTTCGAAGGGGCGGCCGCTGGCCATTGCGCCGGCGGGCGCCACCACCGTGACCGTGCGCGTGTCGTTGATGTTCGTGACATTGGTGACGTTCGTCGTCTTGTTCGTCACGTTGTAGATGGTCGTGTTCTGCACGCGCATGCCGACGTTGGTCACCGGCGGCGCGCTGACGACCACCGCGGGTGGAGTTCCCACGGGTGCCGGCACGATCAAGCCGAGTCGCGAGCCGGGCGGTGCGGGAACGAATACGCCCTGCGGTCCAATGGGCGCGAGCCCGGCCACCACGCCTGCTGCTGCGGCAGAAACCACCAGGCCAAGGCCCGGCGGCGGAGGAATGAACGCGACGCCCGGCGCCGACCAATGGCCGGTGATGAAGACCACCAATCCATCGCGATGCTCGTAGTAAGGCTGTACCCAGGTATAGCCTGGTTCGGGCGGCGTGGCCCAACGTCCCGCGGCCCATATCCAGTTGCCCTGCCATGTCCAATAGCCACCAGTCCAGACCGCACCCGCGAAGGGAGGCGACGGCGGTCTCTCCACCAACATGGGCGGCGGCGCCCATGCCACCGCAATCGGCGGGGGCTGATACAGCGGCGGATCGACATACACGCTGACGACACGCGGAGCAACGGATGCGACCGGCACGGGTTGAACCGTCGCACGGGACACCAGCGGTGGCTGCACGACGCAGCCCGCGGCCAGGAGTGCCAAGGTCATTGCCGAAATCTTGACAATGGAGAATGAAGATTTATTGCTCATTGTTCTTCTCGATTTGCGTGCATCGCGGCACGGGAAGAACCTAACGGGCACCGAGAAATTGACGCTGACAGCATTGAAGAGAATTTCTCTTCAACGCGGTTCTTTTCTTTTCAGTCGCGAACCGTCAGGTGGCAATCAGGCTATTGATCCCTGTGTTGCAACGACTTGGGCGAAGTACCGGCGATTCAAGACAGAAGCTCGAAGCTTCAAAGGTTGCACATCCCGGCAATCAGCGGCTGGCCAGCATCATCCCGCTGACCGTGCACTTCCTGCGTCGCGCAATGGAGGTGTCCGGAAAGCGGACGCACGCTGTCCCCGAATCATCCGCATGCGGGCGCGGAAGTTTCCGTAAGTCGTTGATCTCAAAAGATCTCGACGTTGGCACGTTGCGTGAGATGCCCCTGGAACATCCACCCCGCAACGAGCATCCCATGGCAGTCCGCACCCTCTTCATCGCCGCCGCCTTCTTGCTCGCAGGCGGCACGGCCTTGGCCCAGTCGGCTTCGCTTCCGTCGGGGCTCGATGCGGCGCCCAAGGTCGGCACGATCGTCACTGGTTGGACTTCTTCGCACCCGACATCGAGGGCGTCGTCGATCTCTTCCTGACGGCCTTCACCTCGGCACATTCGCCCGGAATGCACAACGCGCTTGCCATTCGAGCGGCGCGCTACACGACGCCGACCGAGCTCGGTTCACGAACCATCGCGCCAATGCTCGACGACCCGGCATCGCGCAAGCGTCCTTCGAAGAAAGATTCAAAAAAGAATCGGCAATTCGCGCGCAATTCCTACGGCCGCGCCATTCCGCCGCATCCGTCTTCCAGCCCTGAAGCCCATGTCGGGCCGATGAACCTGTGACTCAGCTCGATTCCGCTTGCACCCATGTATCTACACAGCCTGTTCAAACACCTTCCCACCACCGAGCGCGAGTACCTCGTAAGCCGCAGTGAGTTGAAGACCTACCGGCGCAATGAGAAGGTATGTGCGACAGATGAGCGAATCAAGAAAGTATGTCTGGTTGCCTCAGGCCTGCTTCGGGTGGTCGTAGACGAAGACGTCACGACAGACTTCGTTCGCGAAGGTGATCTGTACCTCCATCTCGAAGCAACCGAACCGACATACGTTCTCGTGGCCGCTCTGCCGACTTCCGTCTACTTCGTCCCGGCGGACGACATCTGGACGATCTGCAGGGAGTATCCCCAAGTCGCGTTGGAGCTTCTCAGACTCACCATCGAGCGCGTTGCAAACCTCAGAAAGCATTTGCAGCAAATTTCTTCGAATACATCGGAGGCTCGAATCGCCTGTGCCATGCATGAACTCACGCTTTTGGCACCTGGCAGAAATGGTGGCTATGACAAGCGCATTTCACAAGGAGTCATCGCGTCGTACACGGCACTTTCACGCGAAGTCGTCAACCGAGCGATGCGCGATCTGCAGGTTCGAGGCTTGTTGCGAAAAGATCGACATGCCGTTCATCTGCAGATGGATGCGAAAGCTGGAACACCATCTTCGCTGCGCGAAGAAATCGGGCCACCAAAGCTGTGATTCCGATCACATTATTGATGCGCCTTTGTGCCATGCCACACATCCTCGATGCAAAAAAGGGGCAGAGCCGATTTCGGAGCGGATCCTTATCTATAGTACGTTCTTCTACACATTGCTTTTTTGCTCACATAAGCAAAACCAGCTGACTTTCGTACCGTATGAGCAGCCCTGGAGAGCAAGACCCGCCACCCGAATTGACAGATGGGCGTCGGGACGATTGGCAGCCGCACGCCTTAGCGGGTCATGGCACGATACTTTGTCGGTTCAGCCTCCCCTTTCAACTGAGCGAATTCCGTCGCTCCTCTCATCCGGCGAGTGCTTTGTTTCGCCTGGCACCCAGGGAGGAGGTCGACTCCTGGCTGCTGAAGAAGGGGCGATCTTTCAGAACGGACAGAGATCTCGTTCTACGCTATTCGCTGGAACTGCGCGATCTTCGCCATGAAGACGAGCCTCCCATGTGCTTGAAGAGCATCGTCGCCGATGAGCGAGCGGCGGCCATGATCGCAGCGGTATTTCTCAGCACATTGCGCTTCAGCTGCGAGACTTGAGCAAGCGATGAGCGCTTCTGGCTCACGCATGACTGGCCAACTGGGGAAGTTCAGCAATTAAAAAAATGAAGCGAGATCTTCGCCTGGCCAAGCTTCTGCTATTGACCGTCGTAGTGTCAGTGTCGTGCGCCACCATTTGGCAGATCTGGGCAACGCGCCAGCGCACCCTGAATGAAATCAATACCAACAGCCTCAATCTGGCACAGGCATTGAGCACTTACGCCGAAGGCATCTTTTCTCAAAGCGCCATGTTGTTGAGTGTGGTCGAGAACCTGGAGTCCGAAGGTCGCGCGCCCAGGAATCTGCAGCGCATGCAGTCGCTCGTCAGCCACCGGGAAGGACTGCTCGATCAACTCGACAGTGTTTTCATCGTCGACGCTCGAGGCCATCGCCTGATGCCGACCCATTCAGAGGATCCGAGACTGACCGACAGCAGCAAGAACGCCTACTTCGTTCACCATCGAGACAACGCCACCCATGACATCTTCATCAGCTCGGCGGCTCGCAGTCGCCCGGGCAGCGAATGGGAGCTCACCGTCAGTCGTCGCCTGCAGGACAGCGACGGAAACTTTGCCGGCGTCGTTGTTGCAACGCTGGATATCGGTGACTTCCTGCAACCATTCGGCGCCATCGATATTGGGAAAAGCGGTGCCATCAGTCTCACCACAACCGATGGACAGTTGCTGCTGCGTTACCCTTCGCGGGTCGAAGACATTGGCCGCAACCTGTCCGGATCGCCCAACTTTCGGCGTTACTACAGCGAGATTGCTACCAGGGGGACCGCGTCTTTTCGCTCCCAGTTGGACGGGACCCATCGCCTCTACGCCTTTCGAAAGGGCGACCACTATCCGATCGTGACGACCGTGGCCCTCGGCAGGGATGAAATGCTCTCTGCCTGGCGACACCAGTCGTTGCTGACATTGTGCGTCGTGGTCGCATTGCTGGCCGCCGTGACGACGGCGGGGTTGCGGCTGATCGTCAACATCAACGGTCGCGTCAGCGCGGAATCCTCGCTGGTAGCGGCGCGGGAAGAACTATTGCAGGCCAATCACCGCCTGGAGGTGCTGGCGTCACAGGATTCGCTCACCGGCCTGGCCAACCGTCGGGTTTTCGAGCAGGCGCTGGAGCTGGAAGCGCGACGGGCAGAACGCGAGAACACGCCTTTGTCGCTGCTGCTCTTCGATCTCGACTATTTCAAACGCTTCAACGACACCTATGGCCACGTGGCCGGGGATCAATGCCTGAAGATCGTCTCCGACACATTGGCCTACAACGTTCACCGCCCGGGCGATCTGGTCGCTCGATACGGGGGCGAGGAGCTTGCGATCATCTTGCCCCATACCGAACTGAAAGGGGCATGCGAGCTGGCCAACGCATTGCTCGACCGCATCCGCTCTCTGAACATCCCGCACAGCGCCAGCCCCCATGGGCGCGTCACCGCCAGTGCCGGCGCGGCCACATTGAATGGCATGAACTCCCCAAACTGGAAGCTGCAACTCATCGAAGCGGCAGATCGCTCGCTCTACAAGGCCAAGGAAAGTGGGCGCGACAAGGCGATGGGTTGAGTGACTCGAGGGCAGCCCTGTTAAGCTTTTTACCGAAGAGACGACAGACACACCTCGGCAGCCACGCCGAGCGAGGTAAATGGAGCCCCGAATGACCCTGCCTCAGACCGTGCCGGATTCGCTTGCCTTGATGCGGACCGTGCCAACCGAACGAGCCTTCGAACCCGAGCCGCTGAGCACCAACGTCTTCAGCCGCTGGGGCGAGACGATGTCGTCGAAGATCCTCACGCTGCAGGCCCAGAATCTCCAGCCTTCCGAGCACTTTTCGGGGCAGGCCTGCATCGCGCGCTTCCACCGCTGCGTGGTGGCGGACATCCACAGCAGCGCGCACCGTGTCATGCGCACGCGCGCCCTGGCGTCGGAAGACCAGGACCGCTACTTCAAGGTGATCTGGCAGATCCAGGGCCGCAACCTGATCGAACACAACGGTCATTCGGTGACGATCGATCCCGGCCAATGGACGATCTACGACACCTCTCGCCCCTACTCGGTCGAAACCTCGAACGGATCGCGCTTCATGGTGCTGCTGGTGCCCGTCTCCGAGATGGGACGCTGGAACCCGGGCATCGAGTTCGTCACCGGGAAGGTACTGCCGACACGCGGAACCGCCGAGATCGCACGCTCGGCCCTTTCGGGCATGCTGTCCGGCTTCGTCGAACTCGAGCAGCAGGGCGCCATCGTGATGCAGGACTCGATCAGTGCGTTGATCGGCACCGCGGTGGCGCAGATCCACGGCAGTTCGCCGAAGCAGGACGGTGCCATCTCCCAGCGGCTGCAGAAGGTGCAGGCCTTCATCGAGGGCCGGCTCACCGAGCCCGAACTGAGCCCCGAACTGGTGGCACGCGAATGCGGCATGTCGCGCCGCAGCCTGTACGCGGCCTTCAACGCCCTCGGCCAGACGCCCAGCAGCTACATCATGAACCGGCGCCTGGCCGTGGCGGCGCAGCGGCTGGTCGAGCAGTCCGAGCGCACGACCATCACGCAGGTTGCCTTCGAACTCGGCTTCTCGGACGCGGCGCATTTCTCGCGCGTGTTCAGCGAGAAGTTCGGCCAAAGCCCGAGCCGCTGGCGCAACCAGCAGATCGCCGGCCACTGACGCGCGTTCACTTCGGCCGGCGCTCGTCGGCCTCAGGGTAAATACCCGGGCGCTTGTGCACGGTCAGCCAAGGCGCCGCATCAAGGTGCAAGCCCGTTCGGCTTCCTTTTCATAACCTCGATCCATCATCGACGGAGCTCGGGCATGACTGGCGCATCGCCAGCATCCGACTCCGCGAAGCTGATCTCGAGGACCTTATGGAAACAGCTGGCGAGAGTTTGAATGTGGGCTTCATCGGCCTGGGCGTGATGGGGTCGCCGATGGCGACGCACCTGGCGCATGCCGGGCATCGGCTGACGCTCAACGATGCGAACCTGGAAGCCGCGCGGGAACTGGCACGCACGCTCGGCGGCGAGGCGGTCGCGGTGGCGACGCCCGGGGAGGTTGCGGCCCGCAGCGACATCGTGATCACGATGTTGCCCAACGGAGAAGTCGTGCAGGCGGTGGCGCTCGGCGAGAACGGCCTGCTGGCCGGCTGGCGGCCCGGCACGCTGTTGCTCGATACCTCTTCCTCGCAACCCTGGCTGACCCAGCAGACCGCGAAGCAACTGGCCGCGGCCGGCATCGCGATGGTCGACGCCCCGGTGTCGGGCGCGCAATGGGGGGCGCAGGAGGCCGCGCTGGTCTTCATGGCCGGCGGCGCGACCGAGGACCTCGAGCGCGTGCGGCCCTTGCTCGACCGCATGGGGACCTCGGTGTTTCACCTGGGCGAGGTGGGCAGCGGCCATGCCATGAAGTGCATCAACAACCTGATCACGGCCATGACCTTCAGTGCCACCTGCGAGGGCTTGACGATGGGCAAGCGCTACGGCCTCGACCCGGCCGAGATGGTGCGCGTGCTCAACGTCTCCACCGGCATGTCGTGGATCAGCAAGACCCACATCGAGAAGCGCATCCTGAGCCGCACTTTCGACGATCCCTTCAAGCTCGAGCTGATGCTCAAGGACATCGGCATCGCCAACGCGCTGGCGCGCGAGACCGAGACCTCGGCGCCGATCTCGGCGCTGGGCCAGCAGCTGTGGATGGCGGCTTCGCGCTTCGCCGGGCCCGGTGCCAGCGTGAGCGAACTGGGCCGCTGGGTCGAGCAGCAGTCCGGCACGGTGATCGAGCCCGGTGCCACGCCGCGCCAGGCCTGAGGTGGCGCGATGAAGCTGGAACGCCGACTCGCCGAGTTCGTTGTCACCTTGCGCGCCGACGAGGTGCCTGAGGACGCGCGCCGCATCCTGCGCTGGATGGTCATGGCGGTGACCGGCACCGGTATCGCGGGCGCGGCCGAGGACGGCATCGAGGCCCTGCGCACGGTGCTTGCCGAGTCCGGCGGTGCGCCGCAGGCGACCACGCTGGTCTACGGTGATCGCCTGCCCGCCAATGCCGCGGCCCAGTTCAACGCCACGATGTGCCGTGCGCTCGACTACTGCGACGCGATGGCTCCCGGCCCGCACATCGGCTCGGCCCTGCTGCCGGCGGCCTTCGCGGCCGCGGAGCTGGCGGGCGGCTGCAGCGGCTCGGAGTTTCTGGCCGCGCTGGCGGCCGGTGCCGAGCTGAGTTCGAGGCTCAACCTCAGCGAAGCCCAGTACGACGGCTTCGATCCCACCGGCATCGCGGTCGTGTTCTCTGCCGCCGCGGCTGCCTCGCGCATCCTCGGCCTCACGAGCGAGCAGACCCTGCATGCACTGGCGCTGGCATTCAACCGCTGCGGCGGCAGCTTCCAGAGCCATGTCGATGGCTCGCTGGGCGTGCGCGTGGTGCAGGGCTGGGTTGCGCAGGCCGGCGTGCAGTGTGCCGAGCTGGCGCGCCGCGGTGTCACGGGGCCGGTCAATTTCCTCTCGGGCCACTACGGCTACGGCCACCTCTATGGCCGCGGCACGCTGGACCTCGACGCCGTCGGCGAAGGAGTGGGCACGACCTGGCGCCTGCACCGCATGGTCTTCAAGAAATACCCGAGCTGCGGCGTCACGCAGGGCGTGACCGAGCTGGCGCTGTCGCTCCTCGAGGACGGCGTCTCGGCCGAGGACTTGCGCGCGGCCGAAGTGCGCTTGCCGCCCTACGCCTTCCGGCTGGTCGGCAAGCCCTTCGATCCGGGCACCAACCCGCGCGTCGACGGCCAGTTCAGCGCCGCCTACTGCGTGGCCAATGCCTTCGCGCGCCGCGCGTCGAAGCTCGCGCACTTCGCGCCGGAGCAGGTGCTCGATCCCGCGCTGCGCACGCTGATCGACCGCATCACGGTCGTGCCCGATGCCGCGCTCGATGCGCGTGGCCATACCGCGGTCGACCTCACTGTGCACACCGTCGATGGCCGCAGCCTGCGACGCTCGCTCGACATCGCGCCGGGCTTTCCGGGCGCCGACCTCGACGAGACGCAGCACCGCGCGCGCTTCGACGACTGCCTGGCCTATGCGCCACGACCCATTGCGGCGAAGCGCATCGAACCCTACCTGCAGGCGCTGCGCGCGTTGCCCGAAGTCGCCGACGTACGCAGCCTGATTCCGCTGCTGGTCGCCTGATGGACGCGGGCGTGATCGGTTCCGGCACGCCGGCCAACGCCACGGGCGCGGCGGTCGGTTTCGATGGCCTCGACGGCGTGGGATGGGCGCTGGCGTCCAGCCTTGCGCGCGCCGGCCATGTGCTGGTGGTGCATGACGACGACGCCGCGCGGGCCCGCGCCTTCGCGCAGGAGTTCCAGTGCCGCGCGGCGAACGATCTGGCCGGGCTGTCGGCGTCCGGCCTGTTGCTCTTCGCGCCGCCGGGCTTCGCGGTACGAGAACGGATCGCGTCCGTCTCGCAGGGCCTGCACGCGGGCGCGATCGTGGTCGATCTCGGCGCTGCCGATCCAACGCTCACCCGCAGTCTCGGCGCACGACTCGCGCAGCGCGGCATCGTGCTGATCGACGCGCCCCTGTGCGGCGACGCGCAAGACGCCGCTGCCGCCGCCATCGTTCATGGCTGCGACGACGACTCCGCACTCGACGTCGCACTGCCCGTGCTGCGCACGCTGGGCCTCGAGCTCGTTGCCGGTGGCGCGCTGGGATGCGGCCAGGCGCTGCGCCTGGTCGAGGCCCACGTGCATGCCGACGTGCTGGCGGCCAGTGCCGAAGCGCTGCTGGTCGGCGACCGCATCGGGCTCGCGCCCGCCGGCCTTCGCGCCCGCATCGCTGCCGCGATCCGCCGCGGCGCCGAGCGCGAGGCGCTCGAGCAGGCCGGCAGCTCCGGCCAAGGCTTCGCGACCGGACTGGCGCTCGGGCTGTTCGCCCAAAGCCGCGACGGCCAGCTGGCAGCGCCTGCCTCGGCACCGGGCCTCACGCGCCTGCTCATCGAATTCACCACCCCCGCCAACGACAAGGAGACAGTTCCATGAAAAGAATTTCCGCGCGCCTTCGCCACCTGGCGCTTGCCATCGCCCTGCCCCTGGGCCTCGCTGCCTCGGTGCAGGCGGCCGAACCCATCCGCATCGGCTCCGTGCTGTCGGTGACGGGCGCGGCTTCCTATATCGGCGACCCCGAAGCGAAGACGCTCAAGCTCTATGCCGACCGGATCAACGCCGCCGGCGGCGTGCTCGGGCGGCCGATCGAACTGGTCACCTACGACGACGCGGGCGATGCCAACAAGGCCCGCACCTTCGCCCAGCGCCTGGTCGAACGCGACAACGTGGTGGCGATGGTCGGCGGCTCCACCACCGGCACGACGATGGCGATGATCCCGGTGTTCGAAGCGGCCAAGCTCCCCTTCATGTCGCTCGCCGGCAGCGTGAACATCATCGAGCCGGTGCGCCAGCACGTCTTCAAGAGCCCGCACACCGACCGCATGGGTTGCGAGCGCGTGTTCTCGGACATGAAGAAGCGCAACTTCACGTCGATCGCGCTGATCGCCGGCACCGACGGATTCGGCACCTCGATGCGCGAGCAGTGCCTCAAGGTGGTCGACAAGTACGGCATCAAGATCCTGATCGACCAGACCTACGGCGCGCAGGACACCGACATGACGCCGCAGTTGGCGAAGATCAAGGCCACGCCGGGCGTGCAGGCCATCCTCAACACCGGCGCCTCGGGCCAGGGCCCGGCCGTGCTGACGCGCAACTACGGCCAGCTCGACATGAAGAGCATTCCGCTCTACCAGAACCCCGGCGTGGCGTCGAAGAGCTACATCGAGCTCTCCGGCGCCGCCGCCGAAGGCGTGCGGCTGCCGGCCGCGGCGCTGCTGGTGGCGTCGAAGCTGCCGGCCAGCGATCCGCAGAAGCCGGTGGTGACGGGCTACATGGCGACCTACGAGAAGGCCACGGGCCAGCCCGTCTCCACCTTCGGCGGTGGTGCCTACGACGGCCTGATGATGGTGGTCGAGGCGATCAAGCGCGCCAACAGCGCCGATCCCAGGAAGATCCGCGACGCACTCGAGCAGACCCGCGGCTTCGTCGGCACGTCGGGCGTGGTGAACATGACGCCGCAGGACCACCTGGGCCTCACGGTCGAGGCCTTCCGGATGCTCGAGGTGAAGAACGGCGACTGGCTGCTGATCGACTGACGAAGCACTCCATGTCGCAGTTTCTCCAGTTCGTCTTCTCCGGACTCACGGTCGGCGCCGTCTACGCGGTGGTGGCGATCGGCTTCACGCTGATCTACGCCGCCTCGGACGTGGTCAATTTCGCGCAGGGCGAGTTCGTCATGCTGGGTGGCATGACCACGGTGTTCCTGATCGCCATGGGGCTGCCGGTATGGCTGGCGGCCGCCTCGGCGGTGGCCGTCGCGGTCATCGTCGGCATCCTGCTGCAGAAGCTCGCCATCGAGCGCGCCCGCGATGCCTCGCCCGTGACGCTCATCATCATCACGCTCGGCGCATCGATCTTCATCCGCGGCGTGGCCGGGCTCCTGTTCGACAAGCAGTTCCACAACCTGGCGCCCTTCTCGGGCAACACGCCGATCGCGGTCGGCGGCGCGAGCGTGCTGCCGCAGAGCCTCTGGGTGCTGGGCAGCGCGATCGTGATGTTTCTCGCGCTCTGGCTCTTCCTCGACAAGACCCTCACCGGCAAGGCCCTGCGCGCGAGCGCGGCCAACCGGCTGGCGGCGCGCCTGGTGGGCATCAACATCTCCTTCGTGCTGGTGCTCGCCTTCGGCCTGTCGGCCGCGCTCGGTGCCATCGCCGGCATCCTGGTCACGCCCGTGACGCTGACGCGCTACGACATCGGTGCGCTGCTGGCGCTCAAGGGCTTCTCGGCCGCGATCTTCGGCGGCCTCGGCAATCCGGTGGGTGCGGTGCTCGGCGGGTTGCTGCTGGGCCTGCTCGAAGCCGGCGCGGCCGGTTACGTGACCTCCGTCTACAAGGACGGCGTCGCCTTCGTCGCGCTGATCCTGATGCTGCTGGTGATGCCCAACGGCCTGCTCGGCAGCAAACTGGTGGACCGCGTATGAAAGCACTTCGAGCTTCCAACGCGGGCTGGCGCGCCCTGGCGCTGCTGGTGCTGATCGTGGCGCTGCTGCCCGTCGTGGCGGGCTCCAGCTACGTGATGCGCATCGCGGCACTGGTGTGGATCATGGGGCTGGCCGCCGTCGGCCTGCACATCCTCATGGGCATGGCCGGGCAGATCAGCCTGGGCCATGCGGGCTTCTTCGGCATCGGCGCCTATGCCAGCGCCGTGCTGCCGGCGCGCTACGGCGTGCCGGTGGTGGTGGCGGCGGCCGGCGGCATCGTCCTGGCGGGACTGATCGCCTACCTGGTCGGCAAGCCGATCCTGCGGCTCAAGGGCCACTACCTCGCCATCGCGACGCTGGGCTTCTCGCTGCTGATCGGGCTGGTGATCACCAGCGAGGTCGCACTCACCGGCGGCCCTGACGGCATGGACGTGAAGCGGCTCGGCATCGCCGGCTTCGCGCTCGAATCGCCGAGCACCTGGTACTGGATCAGCGCCGCGCTGATGGTCGCCGGCGTCGCCGTCGCGATGGTGCTGCGCGACAGTCCGACCGGCCGCGCCCTGCGCGCGATCCTCGACAGCGAGGTGGCGGCCGCCAGCATGGGCGTGGACGTCGCGCGGCGCAAGCTCCAGGCCTTCGTGATCGCATCGGTCTATGCGGCGGTGGCCGGCAGCACGCTCGCACTCATGAACGGCTTCATCACGCCGGACCTCGCGGGCTTCATGACCTCGGTGGAGTTCGTCGCGATGGTGGTGATCGGCGGCGCCGCGACACCTTTCGGCGCGCTGGTCGGCGCCGCACTGCTGACCCTGCTGCCGCAATTGCTCGCATCCTTCCATGACTACCAGGACATCGCGGTCGGGCTGATCATCATGCTGTCGATGATCTTCCTGCGCCAGGGCATCGTGCCCACGCTGGGCCAGCTGCTGCGGAGGGCCAGCAAATGAGCGCGGCACTCGAAGTCAGGGACCTGGGCATCGCCTTCGGCGGCGTGGTCGCGGTGGACGGTGTCTCCTTCGACGCGCCGACGGGCGAGATCCTGTCGATCATCGGACCGAACGGCGCGGGCAAGACCACGCTCTTCAACATGGTGTCCGGCCTCTACACGCCGCGCTCGGGCAGCGTACGCATGGGCGGCGAGGACGTGAGCGGCCTGCCGCCGTTCAGGCTGGCCCGCAAGGGCATGTCGCGCACCTTCCAGAACCTGCAGGTGTTTGCACAACAGACCGCGCTCGACAACGTCATGGTCGGTCGCGCTCGCTGGGAAAGCACCACGCTGCTCGAGGATCTGCTGCGCCTTCCCTCGGTGGGCCGGCAGAACCGGCAAAGCCGCGAGCGCGCCATGGCGGCGCTGGAGCGCACCGGCCTCGCGGCCCATGCGAACGCGGTGGCCGGCAGCCTCTCCTATGGCGTGCTCAAGCGCCTCGAGATCGCGCGCGCACTGGCCAGCGAGCCCAAGGTGCTGCTGCTCGACGAACCGGCGGCCGGTTGCAACGCCGTCGAGACCGAGGAGATCGAGCACATGCTGCGCGGCATCGCGGGCGAGGTGTCGGTGGTGCTGATCGAGCACGACATGAAGATGGTGATGCGGCTCTCCCACCAGGTGCTGGTGCTGAACCAGGGCCGCATCCTGGCCCAGGGCACGCCGCAAGAGGTGCGCGAGAACCCGGATGTGATCGCGGCCTATCTCGGTAGTCACGCAAAGGAGCTGGCCCATGCTGAGGGTTGAAGGCCTGTGTACCGCCTACGGGCGGGTGTCGGTGCTCAAGGACGTGACGCTCGAGGTGCACGCCGGCGAGATCGTGGCGCTGCTCGGCGCCAACGGCGCGGGAAAGACCACCTTGATGCACACCATCTCGGGCCTGCACTCGCAGCTCGGTGGCAGCGTCTGGCTCGAAGGCGCGAAGCTCGACGCGATGAGCCCGCACCGTCGCGTCGGCATGGGGCTGGGCCATGCGCCCGAAGGCCGGCAGGTGTTCAAGCCCCTCTCGGTGGCCGACAACCTGCGCCTGGGCGCCTACCGGCGCAAGGACGCCGAGATCGCGGCGGACACCGACATGGTCTATGCCATGTTTCCGGTGCTCGGCGAGATGCGCCGCCGCGTGGCCTCCGATCTCTCGGGGGGCCAGCAGCAGATGCTGGCCATCGGCCGCGCGCTCATGAGCCGGCCCAAGCTGCTGCTGCTGGACGAGCCTTCCCTTGGCCTCGCCCCCCTGCTGATCGACCAGATCTTCGAGGTGCTGGTGCGACTGCGCGCACAGGGCGTGACCATCCTCGTGGTCGAGCAGAACGCCGCCGCCGCGCTGACCGTGGCCGACCGCGGCTACGTGCTCGAGACCGGCCGCATCGTGCACAGCGGCACCGGCCGCGCGCTGCTCGCGGACCCGGCGGTTCGCAACGCCTACCTGGGCGTCTGAAAAACATTCACCGGAGAAGTCATTGAAATCCTTCACGAACACCGTCGACGGCCGCGCCGTCCCCTCCGCCCGGACCTTCGAATCGAAGAACCCCGCCAATGGCGAGGCGATCGGGCTGGTGCCGCATTCCGAGCCGGCGCAGATCGCGCAGGCGATCGCTTCCGCGAAGGCGGCTCAGCCGGCGTGGGCCGCGTTGCCCGATGGCAAGCGACGCGAGCACCTCGAGCACGTGGCCGACGCCCTGAAGCGCAACGCGACCTACCTCGCCGAATGGGTCACGCGCGAACAGGGCAAGCCGCTCGGCGGCCTGGGGCCGGACCAGGTGCCCGGCGCGCTGTTCGAGCTGGCCGGTTGCGAGGCGTGGACCCGGGTGCCCGCCAGCCTCGATCTGCCGGTGGAAACCGTGTTCGAAGACGATGGCCGGCGCTACGAAGTGCACCGCAAGCCCTACGGCGTGATCGCCGCCATCGCGCCGTGGAACTGGCCGTTGCTGATCGCCATCTGGCAGATCGTGCCGGCGCTGCGGGCCGGCAACACGGTGGTCATCAAGCCTTCCGAATACACGAGCATCGGCACGCTCGAGATGGTGCGGATCATGGCCGAGCACCTGCCGCCGGGCGTGCTCAACAGCGTCAGCGGTCCGGGAGAAGTGGGTGCCGCACTGGTCGACAACCCGCAGATCGACAAGATCATGTTCACGGGCTCGGGTTCGACCGGCGCCAAGATCACGGCGATCGCGGCGCGTCATCTGACGCCGACCACCATGGAACTGGGCGGCAACGACGCGGCCATCGTGCTGGCCGACGCGGACCCGGCCGCCATCGCCATGGGCCTGTTCTGGGGCGCCTTCATCAACATGGGACAGACCTGCGCGGCCATCAAGCGCCTGTACGTGCCGGAGTCATTGCACGACGCGGTGGTGGACGAACTCAGGAAGATCGCAACCACGGTGCCGATGGGCGACGGCTTCGGTGCCGGCGTGGTCATGGGGCCGGTGCAGAACCGGATGCAGTTCGACAAGGTGAGCCGCCTGGTGGAGGCATCGCGCCGCGATGGTGGCGAGATCGTCTGCGGCGGTCAGGCGCGCGAAGGTGCCGGCAACTTCTATCCGCTCACGCTCGTGACCGGCCTGGCCGATGGTGCCGCGCTGGTGGACGAAGAGCAGTTCGGCCCCGTGCTTCCCATCATCAAGTACCGCGAGCTCGAGGATGCGATCGCGAGCGCGAACCGGCTCGACGTCGGACTCGGCGCCTCCGTGTGGTCTTCCGACGTGGCGCAGGCGCGCGCGGTTGCCGTGCGGCTGCAGGCCGGCACCGTGTGGATCAACCAGCACGGCGCGATCCATCCGATGGTGCCCTTCGGCGGCGTCAAGGGCTCGGGCTGGGGCGTGGAATTCGGTGCCGAGGGCCTCAAGGCGGTCACGCAGCCACAGGTGATCAGCATTCCGAAGTAACGGGGCGCGCACCCCGTCCTTGGCATCGCGGCATGGTCGGCGCTTCGAGCAACGCGAGCCTTCAACCGGTCAGCCCGGTTCGGGCTTGAAGAAGCCGTCGGCGGCCTGCCCCGAGGTGCGCCCTCAAAGCTCCGTTCGCAGGCTGTCGAAGGCGTCCCGCAGAAACCTGGCCACCGGCTTTCGCGGGCCGGTCTGGTCTCTCCAGGCTTGAAGCGCCAATCTCATCGCACCGGTGGACACCATGGCCACCATCCGAAGCGACGTACGGCGCTCGGGCTGCCGCCAGACTTCGCACAGCGTGCTGAAGAGCGCCTGCTCCTGCTCCACGTAGTGCGTCTGCTTGCGCGCAAGAAGCGCTTCGCTCGATCGCATGAGATTGTCGAGCGCCGTCATCTGCTCGGTCGTGTAGAGCGAGATGTGCTTCACCATGACATCGCGGACCGCATCGAGCGGCGGCACATCGGGCGATGTCTTCAGCAGATCGGCATACAGACTGGCCGATCCGGTCTGTTGCCAGAACACGATGATCTCGTCCTTCGACTTGAAGTACGAAAAGAAGGTCCGGCGCGAAATACCGGCTTCCGCCGCAATGGCGTCCAGCGTGGTGCTTTCGTAACCGTTGGCGAGGAACAGGCGCTGGCCGACCTCGGCGATGCGCTGACGTGTCTCGCGGCGCTTGCGTTCCCGCAGGCCCTCTGTGGGCACCGTGCCCGCGGGCGAGGGATTTCCTGGCATTTCGATGGCCTCTTGCATAGCTGCACGAAGTGCATTAAATTATGCACTCAGTGCTGTTTTATATGCACTGATTCTACCGTCCCCCTCTTCCCAGCTAAGACATGGCCCACTGGACAGCTTCCGACATTCCTTCCCAGCGCGGCCGCACCGCGGTCGTCACCGGCACCGGTGGTCTTGGGTTCCAGGACGCGCTCGCGTTGGCCCGTGCAGGTGCGAACGTCGTCATTGCAGGTCGCAACCCGTCGAAAGGGGCGGCGGCAGTCGACCTCATTCGCCAAAGCGTTCCCGACGCGAAAGTGGTTTTCGGGGCGCTGGATCTCGCGAGCCTCGATTCCATCGAGGCTTTTGCCGAGCGCCTTCGGAGTTCGCACGACCGGTTGGACCTGCTGATCAACAACGCGGCGGTGATGGCACCGCCCAAACGCCTGGCGACTGCCGACGGATTCGAGATGCAGTTCGGCACCAACTACCTGGGCCACTTTGCCTTGACCGCCAGGCTCCTCCCCCTGCTACGCCAAGGCAACCAACCGCGCGTGGTCAGCCTGTCGAGTGTTGCCGCTCGAAGCGGCGCGATCAACTTCGATGACCTGCAGGCTCGGCACGGCTACAGGCCGATGCCGGTCTACGGTCAATCGAAACTCGCGTGCCTGATGTTCGCCCTCGAGTTGCAACGCCGCAGCGATGCCGGGGGCTGGGGCATTCAGAGCATCCCTGCCCACCCCGGCGTTTCGCGCACCGATCTGTTGCCCAACGGCGCGGGCGCATGGAGCGCCGCGGGCATCGCTCGCCGCTACATGTGGTTCCTGTTCCAGCCGGCGGCGCAGGGCGCGTTGCCCACCCTCTTCGCCGCGACCTCGCCGCAAGCGCGAGGCGGCGCCTACTACGGCCCGAACAAGTTCGGCGAAACGCGCGGCTATCCGGTCCTGGCCAGGATCCCGCCTCAGGCACTGGACAAGAACGTCGCTGCGAAGCTGTGGCTGGAGTCGGAGGCGTTGACCGGTGCGGTGTTTCCCACCCGCGATGGTCGGAAGTCCGCGGAACCGCTCGATGTCATCCAGCCCTCGCGCGCATGAAACATCGCAGCACCCAAGACATGCAGATGAATCTGAGCCGGCGGCAAGTCAATGCCATGTTGCTGTGGGCTGCGCTGGCCTCAGGCCCGACGAAAGCGACAGCGCAACCCACAGAGCCGCCCTATCGGGTGATGGATTTCGACTGGGTCGACCAGGCGCGATCCCGCCCGGTGCCGGCGCGCCTGTACTGGCCAACGGTTGCGACGTCCGACGTGTCGGTGCCGTTGGTGGTGTTCTCGCACGGAATCGGCGGTTCGCGGCAGGGCTACAGCTATCTCGGAAAACACTGGTCGACCCGTGGTGTCGCCAGTCTGCATGTCCAGCATGTCGGCAGCGATGCGCAGCTTTGGCGGGGCAACCCATTCGGCGTGGTGGGCCGCTTGCAGGCTGCGGCTCAGGAAAAGGAGGCCATCGCGCGTGCCGCCGATGTGCGCTTCGCGCTCGACCGAATGCTCTCCGACGAAACGGGCAGTCTTGGCGCTGCGGTGAACCGCCAGCGCCTTGTGGCGGCGGGCCATTCCTACGGCGCGAACACGACGCTCCTCACGATCGGCGCGCAGATCGTGAGGAACGGCCTGACGCTCGACTGCCTTGATTCCCGCTTCTCGGCGGCAGTCGTCATCTCTGCGCCGCCGTTCTATGGCGAACCCGATCTGGCGGCGGTGCTGGGCAAGGTGTCGATTCCAACCATCCATGTGACGGCGACCGAGGACGTGATCGAGATCCCGGGCTACCGCTCAGGCGTGGACGATCGACTGGCCGTCTTCGATGCAATCACCAATCCCCACAAGCTGCTGGCCGTGTTCCAGGGCGGTTCCCACAGCATGTTCACCGATCGTTCGCTGACCGGCGGTCCATCGCTCAACCCCAAGGTCAAGGTCGCCACCGCGGATCTCGCACTGGCATTCTTCGACCTGATCTTCGAGCACGACGGCACGGCGCTCGCACGGTGGCAAACGACCTGGCAGTCCATCCTGGCGCGAGCCCCCAGGCCCGATAGCGCACAGACAGTCAGGATGACGCGCGCCCGCACGAGTCCGAGCCCAGCCTTCCGGGACGTCGCACCGGACTCGACCCAAGACCGCCCGGCATAGCCTTTCGAGCGCCAACTGATCTCACGATGCCGCGGCGGGCCTGTCCGCTGCCCTCGCCACCAACTCTCCCAGCCTGGAAACAAACAGCTGGAGCGCCGGCGACGCATTGGACTTGCTGTACCCCACCACGAGATCGATGGTCGGCACCTCGCCTGCCAGCGGACGGCTGACGACCGACCAGGGAAGCAGGTTCTCGACATAGTCGGGAATCAGGGCCAGGCCACGTGTCGAGGCGACCAGCGACATCACCATGGCGGGGTTGTCCACGCCTTGTGTCGGCGTGATCTTCACGCCCGAGCGCACCAGGTAGTCGTCCACCACGGCCTGCAACACCCGCGCCTTGTTGGCCATGCCGATGAACGGACTGCCGACCAGGTCCTGCGGCGTGACGGCGGCCCGAGCCGTCAGCGCATGATCGCTGGGCATCAGAACCACCAAAGGCTCTCGGCCCACGGTTCGGTAGCTGAGGTCGAAGCCCGGCTCGGCGCGCAGAAAGGCCAGATCCAGCTTGCCGCGTGCCACGGCATCCGCCAGATCGGGGGAATAGTCGCTGGAGACCGTCACGTCGATGTTCGGCAACTCGTCTCGAAGCAGATGCATGGCTCGGGGCAACCAGGTCATCTCCTGCCCCGTCAGGAAGCCCAGCGCGAAGCGCTGCTTCGAAGGCAGCGCGGCCCGCCGAGCAGCTTCGACAGCCGCGTCGACCTGGGTCAGCGCCAGCCGCGCATGGTCGATGAACGCCTTGCCGGCCGCCGTCAACTCCACCCCGCGGGCGCTTCGATGCAACAACGCCACGCCGACCTGGTCTTCCAGGTCGCGGATCTGTCGACTCAGCGACGGCTGCGAGGTATGCAGGCGCCGCTCGGCCGCGACGGTCAGGCTGCCCGTCTCCGCGACCGCGATGAAATACCTCAGATGTCGCAGTTCCATGTGCATCCTCATGCTTCACAGGCATGCCCACCAGCCCACAAAGTCTTTTTAAAAGTTGCGCCGAATCCCTAGATTCTCCCCTATGGAGACGCGACCGGCAGCGAAGTGGTCAGTCGAGCCATCCATGCTTCCATCGTCATGCCCACAGGATTTTTCATCATGAACCAACCAGTTGTCCTCATCACCGGCGCCCTCACCGGCATCGGCCGTGCCACCGCCCTGGCATTCGCCCGCACCCATGCCCGCCTCGTCGTCTCCGGACGCCGCGTGCCGCAAGGCAAGGCGCTCGAAGCCGAACTCCAGGCACTGGGCGCGCAGGCCTTCTTCATCGAAGCCGACGTGCGCAACGACACCGAGGTCGGCCGATTGGTGGACCAGACCGTCGCTCGCTTCGGCCGCCTCGATGTCGCGGTCAACAACGCCGGCACGGAAGGCCAGCCTGGCCCGATCGTCGATCAGACGGCGCAGAGCTACGCCGCGACCTTCGACACCAATGTGCTCGGCACGCTGCTGAGCATGAAACACGAGCTGCGTGCGATGACCGCGCAGGGCGGCGGAAGCATCGTCAACATCTCCTCGACCTATGGGCATGAAGGTGCTGCCTACGCCTCGATCTACGCGGGCAGCAAGCATGCCGTCGAAGGGATGACGAAGTCGGCCGCGCTCGAAGTCGCGGCCTCCGGCGTGCGCGTGAACGCCGTGGCTCCCGGCCCGACCGACACCGGCATGCTGGACCGTTTCACAGGCACGCCGGAGAACAGGGCGGCCCTGGCCGCGGGGGTGCCCCTGGGCCGTGTCGGCAAGCCGGACGAGATCGCTGCCGCCGTGCTCTTCCTGGCCTCGGAAGGGGCCGCCTTCGTGACGGGCCAGATCGTCACGGTGGACGGCGGCAAGACCGCCGGCTGACTCTCCATGAACCGCACATGCAGGGGTTCCACCATGTCCGACCGTCCATCGCTCAGCGAGCGCAGCAAAGCCTTCGCCGACGCGCATCGTTTCCCGCTCGAAGCCGTTGAAATCTGAGGAGCACGCCGTGAACAACACCCTTTCTGGCAAGACCGCCCTGGTCACGGGCGCATCGCGCGGCATCGGACGAGCCAGCGCTTTGGCCCTCGCTCGCGCCGGGGCCCAGGTACTGGTTCACTACGGCAGCGGCGAGAAGGAAGCGATCGCCGTTGTCGACGAGATCCGCGGTGCAGGGGGCAAGGCGGAGAAGGTCGCAGCCGACTTGCACTCGCCCACCGGACCGCATGACCTGGCGCAGCGCGTGCGCAACATCATTGGCGGCCGCCTCGATGTGCTGGTGGCAAACGCCGGCGTCTCCAAGGCCTCCTCGATCGAGGACACGACCGTGGAGGACTTCGACCATCTCTTCGCCGTGAACGTGCGCGCGCCGTTCTTCCTGGTGCAGCAATTGCTGCCGGCGCTGTGCGAAGGCAGCAGCATCGTGCTGGTTTCCTCACTGGCTGCGCGCGCGTCGGTCGGCACCCTGTCTGCCTATGCCGCGAGCAAGGGTGCCATCGACACGCTCGTGAAGCATTTCGCCACGGTGCTCGGCGAGCGCGGCATTCGCGTCAACGCGGTCGCACCGGGCGTGGTCGAGACCGAGATGTCCAGCTTCACCAAGGCGGATGCCGGGCGCGCCGCCACCTTGGGCATGCAGGCACTCAAGCGCCTGGCTCAGCCGGAGGACATCGGCGATGCCGTGGCGTTCCTGGCGTCCAACGAAGCTCGCTGGGTCACGGGCCACACCTTGCACGTCGACAGCGGCTCGAAGCTCTGAAGCTGCCCTGTCAATTCCTTCCTCTCTCTCATGCGAACCGATCATGAAGCTCTATCACTCCATCTCCTCCCCCAACTCGCGGCGCGTGCGCATGTTGCTGGCCGAAAAAGGCCTGCCCCTTCCGCTTGTCCCGATTGATCTGGGTCGGGGCGAGCAGCATTCCGACGAATACCAAGCCATCAATCCACGCCGCGTCGTGCCGACGCTGGTGCTGGACGATGGCACCGCCATCGGCGAAGTGCCTGTCATCAGCCGCTACCTCGACGACACACAGCCAGCGCCCTTTCTTTTTGGTGCCACGGACGAGGAGAAGGCACTGACGGCCATGTGGGAGCGCCGCATCGAACAGGAGGGCTTCGCCTCGGTGATGGAGGCGATCCGCAACAGGGCGCCCGGGCTCGAGAACCGCGCGATTGCCGGGCCGCACGACTACGCGCAGATCAGCGAGTTGGTAGAACGGGGCAAGCAGCGGGTCAAGAACCTCTTCGCGGACATCGATGCCCGCTTGGCCAGCTCGACCTACGTGGCAGGCGAACAGTTCTCGGTGGCCGACATCACCTTGTTGGTTACCGTAGATTTCGCTGCCAAAGCCATCGATGTGGTCGTCACCGACGAGTACCCGGCGTTGCAGCGCTGGTACGCTGTGGTGTCCACGCGCCCCAGCGCGCTGGCCTGAACTCTTCGATCGGCATCGTCACGACCACGCGTGTACGGCCGGCTCGATGCGTGGATCGAGCGGCACCGCTCCGGCTGAGGCTTCGGCTGCGCGCCTCAGCCGCCCGCGGGCCGCGCCCTGCGCTCGAACATCGGCACCGTCACGCCCTGGGCCTCGCTGCCGTCGGCCTTCCACACCAGCGTGTCGGCCGGGAACTCGTCCTTGCGCGTCATCGCATCGACCTTGGATGCGACCAGTGCCACGGCTTCCTTGACCTCGGGGTTCCAGGCGAAGACACCCGCGCGGCCATACCAGACCACCGGCGTGGCGGCGTCGAGGCGGCGGTCGGGGCACATCGTGATGCGGCGCTGCGCGAGCACGCGCAAGGCGCCGACGCCCACGGCGCGGATGCCGGGCCGGCTGCGCTCGGCGGAGTGGCCGGGACACACGCGCGCCGCTTGCTCGATCGCGTTGTCATAGACCTGGGCATCGCTTTGTGCGTGGGCCTGGACGGCGACGAGGGCGCCGAGCAGGGCGAGGCCGGAAACCGGCCATGGGAGACGGTGTGGCATGCGTATCTTCCTCCTGGTTCATTCATCGGTCGACGAACAGATCGCCGGGTGCATTCTTGCAAACACCGCGCGAGCCGCCTGTAGGCCGAGGACGCACGGGCCGCGGCGCTGGCGATAATGGCCGCCCCATGATCGTCCGCCCCCGTCCCCACTGGCTGCGCATGCTGTTCGTCTGGCACGGCTCGGTGCTGTCGTCGATCGTGCCGCAACTGCTGTGGACCACCGGCTTCGCGATCCTCGTGACCGTGCTGCACGGGCAGCTGTTCCAGTGGAAGGTGCCGCTGAACTTCGTGCCCTTCTCGCTGATCGGCCTCACGCTCGCGATCTTCCTGGGCTTTCGCAACGGCACGAGCTACGCGCGCTACTGGGAGGCGCGCACGCTCTGGGGCACGCTGCTCAACGAGACGCGCACGCTGGTGCGCCAGCTGATCACGCTGCTGCCCTCGCGCGAGGGCATCGCGCTGCCGGTCGCGCGGCTCATCGCCTTCGTGCACGCGCTGCGGCATCAACTGCGCGGCACCGATGCAGCGGCCGACCTCGCGCGCCTGCTGCCGGAAGAGGACTGCGCACGTCTGCGAACGGTGCGCTTCAAGCCCGCCGTGCTGTTGCTGATGGTCGGCGAATGGCTGCAGGCGCAGCGCCTGCAGGGCCGGCTCGCGCCCGAGCTCGCGCAGGCCATCGAGCTGCCGCTGGGCCGGCTCACCGAGGCGCTGGGCGGCTGCGAGCGCATCGCGGGCACGCCGATCCCGTTCACCTACGCGGTCATCATCCACCGCACCATCTACCTCTATTGCGTGCTGCTGCCTTTCGGGCTGGTCGATGCCATCGGCGCGATGACGCCGGTGGTGGTGGCCTTCATCGCCTACACCTTCTTCGCGCTCGAAGCGCTCGGCGCGGAGATCGAGGAACCCTTCGGCATGGAACCCAACGACCTCGCGCTCGATGCGATGTCGCACACCATCGAGGCGAGCGTGCGCGAGATGATGGGCGAGACGCTGCCGGTGCCGAGCGCGAAGGGCGTGGGGTACGTGCAGACGTAGGCAGTCGGGGTTCGTGCGCAGATTCCGCGGGAAATTGCCAGTCCTCGACCACACGGCGGCCAACTTGGTCCTGCGCGTGAGTCGAAGGCCATGAGCGGCGCGGCTCTTCCTTTCAGCGAAGTCCGTCGAACTCGAGGATGTAGAGCCCGCCGTTGTAGTCCGTCGAATAGACCAGTCCGCCGGCATCGACGAACACATCGCAGGACTGGATCACCTTCGCCCTGTTCGGTCGGCGATCCATCAGTTGCTCCGGCTGCGGCGGAACGAAGGCGCCGACCTCGAGCGGTTGAAAGGGATCGCGAATATCGAACACCCGAACCCCGGCATTCTGGTAGGTCGCAAAAATCAGCTCCGAACTCACGAAGCTTCCGGGCCGGTTCTCGTGCAAGTTGTGCGGGCCGAAATGCCCCGGCTTGCGCTTGTAGTCGGTCTCGCGAGGGCTGGGAAAGGTCGAGATGCTGACGGGATTCGACGGCTCGCGCACATCGAAGATCCAGATCGGCTTTTCGCCATCTTCCTGATGGTCGAGCACCGCCTCATCCAGCACGACCAGCAGATCGCGATCGGGCAACGGCAGGCAGTTGTGCGTTCCGCCTCCGAACGGAGGCGACCAGTTTCGATGTGCGAGCAGGCTCGGCTTCGAGCGATCGCTCACGTCGAGCACGACGAGGCCCGCATCGCGCCATGCACAGTACGCCGTGTCGCCGTGCACGATGGGATGATGCAGTCCGTAGCGTCGAGACGCATCCCATGACGGTGATTCACCGCCCGCGATATTCATCCCCGGCAACCAGAATCGGCCCGCTTCTCGAGGCTGCGTCGGATCCGACATGTCGATCGTGATGAACATGTAATCGGAGAAGCCGTCGATCAGCGCCGACGCGTAGGCCCAGCGTCCCCCCGTGTACCAGACGCGGTGCACACCGCCGCCCTCGATGGGCATGAACCCGATCTCGCGAGGTCTGTCTCCCTTTGAAATGTCGTAGACGGCAAGACCGGCGCGCCAGTTTCTCGCGTTGCGATCGGGCTGTGCGGTGCCCACCTTGCGTCCCAGTGCGCCTTGATAGTATTCGCGCTCATCCTGAAACTCGTCGGCCGCGAACATGTCCTTCGCATGGATCACCAGCAAGAGGTCGTCATGGGTCTGCAGGTGGATGTTCCAGGTGTTCGGCGGTGCCGGCTGGTAGGCAACGGTCCGAGGGTGTCGAGGGTCGCGAACGTCGACCACGCTGAAGCCCTTGGAAAACATGTGACCGATGTACGCGTAGCCGCGATGAACCATCAGTTGCACGCCGTCTGCCCGGCCGCCCTGGTCGCTGTGCCCGACCAGGCGAAGATTGCGCGCGAAGTCGGGTGTCATGGTGGATGTCTTTGTCATCTGCTGAATGTGGGTGCGGGTTGTTTGCGACGCGCCGCCGAGAGCCGACGAAGGCCGACGAAAGCCAACGCGATTCGCGGCGACGCTCGGGAATGAAGGCCTACTTCGTCTTCCAGATCTGGCGGTAGATGTCGCGGTAGCGGTTGTCGGGGTCGTAGACGTTGTCCTTGCCGCCTTCGAGACCGATGTTGGCGTGCGTGACGAGGTGCACGGGCGAGGTGTAGTCGGTCGCGGGAGCACCGGCGAATGCGCGATTCAACTCGTCGACGGCCTGCCAGCCCTGCTGCGAAACCGGTTCGGCCACGGTGGCGGCCTGGTAGTCGTTGTTGCGGATGCGCTGGAACGCGGACTCGCTGCCGTTGCCCGCGGACACACCGAGCAGCGGGCCCGTTCCCTTGTAGCCGGCTTGCTGCAGCGTCGGCGACATGAAGTCGAATGGCATGTCATTGATGGTCAGAGCCCAGGTCCATTTCGCGCCATAGCGCTGAAGCAGCGTCGCGGAGAGTTGCGGAATCCGGGCCGCCGTATCCGACAGCGGCGTGTCCTCGATCTTCAGAAGCTGGCACCCCGCGCACTGCTTCACCAAGGCGGCCATGGCATCCGCCTTGGCGGTGGCGACCTCGTAGGTCGAGTCGGTCATGATCACGACGCCGGCCTTGCCGTTGGACTGCGCGATCACGTACATCACGGCGGCCTTCGCGACGTCCAGGGGATCGGTGGTCAGGTTCGTGAAGATGCCTTGTTGAGGGGCGGGACCGGGCTTCGCCGACGAATGCCAGCCCACGATCTTGATCCCGCTCGAGGCGGCCTGCTGGATCAGCGCCGACTGCTCCTTGGCATCGACGCTGCCCAGCACGAGGCCGTCGGGCTTGAGTGCGATGGCCTGGTTCAGCGCCGCGGAGCGCCCGGAGATGGAGCCTTGGCCATCGATGACCCGATAGGTCCATCCGATCGCCTTTGCCGCCTGCTGCACGGCCTGCGCAACGCCGCGCGGACCGCTGTCGCGTTGATCTGCCGAGACGAACACGATCGTCTTGTTCTTTTGGGCCACCGGTCCGGTGGTCGGACCGGACCACGGCAGGCTGGACTTCGTCGCCTCCGCTGTGTACGCCTTTGCCTGCGCGACGATGTCGTCCGCGGCATGAAGATGGGCCGACAGGCTGGCCAGCAGGATCGCCGTGGCAGAAAGAATGCGTGCTCGTTTCATGATGTCTCCGGTTTGGCTCTTGGTGGGGGAATGGCTCGTTGGTGGGGGAAGCTCGATGGGCGTCAGCGGCGGTGGGATCCACCGCCCTCTTCGGCCGGCGCCGTGACGGGTGTGTTGCCGGCGGGGCCGCGGCGCGGGCTGCGGCGGCGACGCTGGGCGTAGCCCGCGATGCCGATAGCGACCAGCAGCGTCGCGCCGTTGAAGAGCGGCTCGACATAGAAATCGCCGCCCATTTGCTGGATGCCCGCGATGCCCACCGCCAGGATCGCCACGCCGAACACCGTGCCCCAGACATTCACGCGGCCCGGCTTGATGGTGGTCGACCCCAGGAAGGCACCGACCAGCGCGGGCAACAGATAGTCGAGACCGACGCTGGCCTGGCCGATGCGCAGTTTGGCTGCGAGCACCACGCCGGCGAACGCGGTCAGCACGCCCGAACCCACGAACGCCAGCATCACGTAGCGCCGCGTCGGTATGCCGTTGAGCGCGGCGGCACGCGGGTTGGCCCCGATGGCGTAGAAGTAGCGGCCGATCGGCAGGTAGTCCGCCGCGATCCACAGCACGATGGCGAGCACGATCACATAGGTGGTCGCGATAGGCAGTCCGAACAGCGAGGTCGAGAAGATCGAGGTGAACGCAACGGGCAGCGTGCCGATCACCTGCCTGCCCCCCGTGTGCCACATGGCCAGGGCATACAGCACCGTGCCCGTCCCGAGCGTCGCGATGAACGAGTCGATCTGCGCGATCTCCACGAGCATGCCGTTCACGAGCCCCAGCAGTGCACCGAGCGCGAGCACGACCAGCACCGCCACCGGCCAGTCGAAGCCGTACACCGTCTGCAGGCTGATGGCCAGGATGTGCCACATCACGATGCCGTAGCCCACGGTCAGATCGATGCGGCCGGTGGACATCGGGATCATGGCTGCGAGCGCAAGGATCGCGATGATCGACTTGTCTCCGGTGATGGATCGCGCATTGAGCAGCGTGGGAAAGGTGTCCGGCAGCGTGACCGTGAAGAGCGCGACCAGCAGGAAGGTGAGGATCGGCAGCCCGAAGACGGGCAGCAGCCGCGTGAAGCGCGACAGCGGCGGCAGAGCCGCCAGTTCGCGCCGCGTGGGTTCGAGCGCATTGGATTTGAGGGATTGCATGGTGGAGGACCTCGGGCGTTCAATGAAGGGGGAGGGACGGCGCGACGCCGTAGTCGAGCGATGCGCAATGCAGCAGCTCGGAAACGCTCAGTTGCTCGAGCGGTAGTTCGCGCGCGATGGCGCCGTTGCGAAAGACCAGTGCGCGATGGCAGATCTGCGCGGTTTCCTCGAAGTCCGAGGAGATCAGGATCACGGCCATGCCGGTTCGCACCGCGTCGCCCAGGAGCCGGTAGATCTCGGCCTTCGCGCCGATGTCGACGCCAGCCGTCGGGTCCTCGAGAACGAGCACCTGCGCGCCGATGCGCAGCCAGCGTGCGATCACCACCTTCTGCTGGTTGCCGCCCGACAGGGTTTCGATCAGCGCGTTGGGATCGTTGGGCCTGAGCGCCACGCGCCGCCCGAGCTCCAGCGCCTCGTCGGCTTCGTTCGCCGCCGAACGCAGCGCGAACGGCGTGCGCCCCGTGGCCTTCGGATTGAGGAACAGGTTCTCGCGAATGTTGAGCCCCGGCGCGATCGACTCGCCGTAGCGATCTCCGGCCACGAGACACAGCCCACTGCGCAAAGCGGCGCTCGGCGTCGACAGGTCGGCCTGCTGCCCGTCGAGCAGCACCGTGCCCGACAGAATCGGCTCGGCGCCGAACAAGGCCTTGCCCACGTTGTCATGCCCCGCGCCACGCAGGCCCACGAGGCCCAGGATCTCGCCGCGCCGCACGTCGAAGCTCAGTGGACCGGCATCTTCGGTGCACAGCCGACGCACCGACAAGGCGACGGGCGCGACCGCGGTCACCGGTGGGCGCACGAAGACCGAGTCGGGTTCCCTGCCGACGATGTGGCGGATCAGCTCGGCGGGCTGCGTCGCATGCGTGGGTTGATCCGCCACCCGGCTGCCGTCGCGCAGCACCACGATCCGGTCGGATAGCGCGAACACTTCGTCGAGCCGATGCGACACGTAGATCATCGCGACGCCCTGAGCCCGCAGCTTGCGCAGCACCTGGTGCAGTTGTTGCACCTCGCTCTCGGGCAGGCTGGCTGTCGGCTCGTCGAGCACCAGCAGGTCGGCGCGGCTGGACAGGCCGCGCGCAATGGCGACCAGCGATCGCTCGGCACGCGACAACGATGCCACGCGCTGGTCGGGGTCGATGTCACCACCCACCAGCGCCAGCGCCTCGCGTGCCCGTTCGCGGACCTGCTTCCACGCGATCAGTCCATGGCGGCTGGCGTACGTGGTTGCGAGCGCGATGTTCTCCGCGACCGTCATCCAGTCGACGAGCCCGAGATCCTGGTGCACGAAGGCAAGCTGGCCATGCAGGGCCCGCGCATCGACCGGCTCGCCCCGGAACAGCAGGCCGCCGGAAGACGGCGCGTGCACGCCCGCGAGGATCTTGATCAAGGTCGACTTGCCCGCGCCGTTCTCGCCGAGCAGCGCCACGATCTCGCCGGGGTGGACGTCGAAGCTGATGTCCTTGAGGACCGGCACGCCGTTGAAGCGCTTGCCGATGTGCTTCACCGCGAGGATCGGGGCGGGTTGCGAGAGGGAGGGCTCCTTCTCGCGGGGATGGGTCGCTGTCATGTCTCGCTCCATGGATGGCTCTTTGGCCGAATTCAGTTCTTTTGTGGTTCTATTTTTGTTTTTAGTATTATTCGATCAGGCCCCAAGAGGCTTCAATCTAAAAACGGCCACGCGATCATCGAAATACGGCCAGACATCGCGCGACCGAGACGCACCTGGAGACATCCGCAATGAGCACCGACTGCGCCCGCGCCGATTGGGAAATGCCGCAGGACGACCCCGGCAATCCGTTCAAGTGCACCGATGAATTCGCGGAGTGCGTGGAGAAGGTCAAACCCGGGAAGCTGCGCATCGGCTCGCTGGGCGACCCCAAGAACAAGATCCTGTGCATCGAGCAGGGCAGCGTGAAGATCGAAGGGCCCCACGGCCAATGGACGCTGCTGCCCGCGCACATGATCTTCGTGCCGCACGGCAGGCCGTATCGCATCTACACGAGTGCGGATGCGGTGGTCGGCGTGGTGCACCTGAGCGCGCAGCACACCGTGTGGGAACACGAGGGCTGCTGGGCGGCACCCACGAACAGCCTCGCCAAGGAAATGCTCGGCTATGCGCTGCGCTGGGGGCGCGACCGCGCCGTGGACGACCCGGTCGCCAACGCGTACTTCAACGCGCTGGGCCTTCTTTGCAAGGAGTGGTTCCAGTGCTCGCGCATGATGTGGATTCCATTCGGCGATTCGGTCGAGCTGAAGCGGGCCATTGCCTACAGCCGCACGCGGCTCGAGTCGGTGACGATCGAGCTCGCGGCGGAGGCCGCCGGCACTTCGGTCCGGACGTTGCGCCGCCACTTCCAGGACGAGCTCGGCATGAGCTGGCGACGCTTTCTCAAGGAGTTGAGAATGGCCCGCGCGATCGAGTTACTGACGCTCAGACGGCTGTCCGTGACGCAGACGGCGCTCGAGGTCGGCTTCAACAGCGTGGCGGCGTTCACGCTCGCGTTCACCTCGTTCACGGGCAAAACGCCCAGCGCCTACACCAAGGACTTCTTCAACAGCGGCAGCGCGCTCGCGGTGGGCCCGTAGCCAGGCCGCGCCTTGCTATCGAGCGCCTGGGTAGCCCTGCATGTCGAAGGCCATGGCGTTCAACTCGGCAATGACCCTGTCGCCGGCCGCTTTGTCGAGCTCGACGAGCGGGGGACGCACCGTCGCCCATTGCGGATCCCCCGACCAACTGGCCAGGACCTGCTTCATCGCGGGGATCATCTGAGGGCCCTGGAACACCTTGCGAACACGATCGGCATCCGACTGAAGCCGCGGGGCTTCGGCGCTGCGCCAGCCCTCGAACACGCGGTGAATACCTGCAGGATTCACGTTGACCGTGGCGCTGATGCAGCCGGCGCCACCGAGGGGCAGGGCCGCCGACAGGAACGACTCGCTGGCCGGGAACACATCGAAGCCGGCGCCTGCGAAGTTGTCGATCATTGCCTGCGTGTGGGCCCAGTCGCCCGATGAATCCTTCGCGCCGGCAATCACCTCCGGGTAGCGCCTGAGCAGCCGCTCGATCAACGAGAGCGTGATGGGCACGCAGGTGAGTTGAGGAATGTGATAGAGGTAGATCCGCGCACAGCCGCTCCCCACGCGTTCGATGATCTCCGCGTAGTAGGCGAACACGCCCTCTTCGGAGACGCCCTTGAAGAAGAACGGCGGCAGCACCAGCAACCCTGCCGCACCGGCCTTGCTCGCATGCCGCGAGAGCGCGACCGCCTCGGGCAGCGCGCACGCCCCCGTGCCGGGCATCATCCGGCCGGCCGGCAGGCCCGCTTCGAGCAACGCGTCGGTCAACGCCATTCGTTCGGAGGCCGTGATCGACGCAGCCTCCGAGTTGGTGCCGAAGACCGCAAGGCCGGCTTTGTGGCCAAGCAGCCATCGGCAGTGCGCGATGAAGCGCGGGACATCGGGTTCGAGCTGCGCGTTGAAAGGCGTCAGCACCGGCGCGAGAACGCCTCGGATTCTGTCGGTCATGGTCGTGTCGGCCTTTGCGTCAAACGGTGGGCGTGCCCTGGGCGGGGCGACGCAACGCCGCGAGAAGGAACTCGGCGAGGTGCTGCACTTCGCGGCCCGTCCCCTGTCGGATCTGCTCGCGGCAGCTGAAGCCATTCGTGAGGATCACGGTGTCGGCGCTGACCGCACGAACCGCGGGCAGCAGCACGAGTTCGCCAACCGCCTTCGATATCTCGATGTGCTCCGGGTTGAACCCGAAGGAGCCGGCCATGCCGCAGCATCCGCTGTCCAGATGGACCGCCCGCGCCCCCATGGCCTGCAGAAGCGCCACCTCCCCCTTCGTGCCGAAGAGGGATTTCTGATGGCAGTGCGCATGCACCAGCACGTCGACCTCCATGCGCGCGGGCTGGTAGCCATGGTCGTGAAGGAAGTCGCCCAGCAGGCAGACGCTGTCGGCCAGGCGCCGGGCGCGCGCGTCGTCGGGGAACATCTTGAGCAGCTCGTCCTTGAAGACCGACATGCAGCCCGGCTCGAGGCCGACCACGGCCACCGGGCCGTCGCTGGCTTCGTCCAGCTGCCGGTCGATCACCGCGAGCGTCTGGCGCAGCTTCTCGCGCGCTAGGTCCAGATAGCCGAAGTCGTAGAGCGGTCGGCCACAGCACAGCGGTGTCGCTGGAAGCACCGCCTCGAAGCCGGCATCCGCCAGCACCTCGACCGCGGCGCTCGCCACTTCGGGATGGAAGTGCTCGCAGAAGGTATCCACCCACAGGATGACCTTTCGCTGGCGCGTCGCATCGGCAGGCTTTCTGGTCCTGCTCAGGCGGCGAAACGTCTTCGCCGCGAATCTCGGCATGTCGCGATCCGCGGCCACGCCGGCCACCCGCTTGGCGATGGAGGACAGGCCCGGCGTCTGGGTCAGCAGGTTCGCCAGCCACGGCAACTTGCCGGCCAACGGCGCCCAGTCGCCGATGCGCCCCATGGCCAGCGCCTGGCGCGGACGCATGTGCCGCTCGTAGTAGTGGGACAGGAACTCCGCCTTGTACGACGCCATGTCCGTGTGTGTCGGGCAGTCGCTCCTGCAGCCCTTGCAGGCCAGGCAGGTGTCGAGCGCCTCCTTCAGCGGCTCGCTGTTCCAGCCCTCCTTCACGAGGTCGCCTTGCAGCATTTCCCAGAACAGCCGCGAACGCCCCCGTGTGGAGAATCGCTCTTCCCTGGTCGCCCGGTAGCTCGGGCACATCGTGTTGGCCTGCGTGCTGCGGCAGCGCCCCATGCCCACGCAATGCTCCACGGCGCGCTGGAACCCGTCGCCTTCGGCACCACGGAAGTCCATGCGCGTTTGCAGCTTCACGACCTTGTAGCGCGGCCCCATGCGAAGGTTGTCGTCGACACGATAGGCATCGACGACCTTGCCGGGGTTGAGACGATTCGACGGATCCCAGATGCGCTTGAACTCGCGCAAGGCGTCCATGAGCTCGTCGCCGAACATGATCGGCAGGAACTCGGCCCTCGCCTGGCCGTCGCCGTGCTCGCCCGTGAGCGACCCGCCGCAATCGACGACGAGCTGCGCGGCTTCGCGGATGAAGGCGCGGAACTGCGCCACCCCTTCGACCGTGCGAAGGTTGAACGTGATGCGCGCATGCACGCAACCATCGCCGAAGTGACCGAACAGGGAGGTCCGGTAGCCGTAGCGGTCGACCAGCGCCTGGAAGGCGCGCAGATAGTCCCCTAGCCGAAGCGGGTCGACCGCCGCGTCTTCCCACCCGACCTGCGGGTCGGGGATGGCGGGGTCGATCGACAGCTGCGTGGCCGAGGCGCCGTTCTCGCGAATCGACCACATGCGCCGCTGAATGGCGGGATCGGATACGACCCAGCTGGAGGGACGAGGACCCGTCGGGCGCTCGCTGAAATAGGCGGCCGCCCGTTCCGCTTGCGCCGTCGCGTCTTCGAGCGAATCGGCACCGAACTCGATCATGACCCAGGCATCGCCTTCGGGCAGCAGGTCGATCTCGGCCTGCGCAAGGTTGCGCGCCTGCAGCCCGCGGATGATGGCGCGGTCCAGTCCTTCGATGGCGATCGGCGAGAAACGCTGGTATTCGGGCACCGCGTCGGCCGCGACGTAGATGTCCGGGAAGCCGAGAACCAGCACGACGCGCCGAGGTGGGCTCCTCACCAGCCGCACCCTGGCACGCAAGGTCAGCGCGCAGGTTCCTTCGGTGCCGACGAGGGCCCGCGCCACGTTGAAGCCGTTCTCGGGCAACAGCTGGTCGAGGTTGTAGCCGGAGACGCGGCGCTTGATGTCCGGAAACTTGCCGCGTATCAACTCGGCATAGCGATCGCGCAAGTCGCGCAGCTTCGCGTAGATCTCGCCCTGGCGGCCACCGGCCGCGATGACCCGCGACAGTTCCTCTTCCGAGGTCGGACCGACCCAGAAGCGCGCGCCGTCGTAGGTCATGACCTCCAGCGCCTCGACGTTCTCGAGCGTCTTGCCGGCCATCACGGAATGCGGCCCGCATGAGTTGTTGGCGATCATTCCGCCCAGCGTGCAGCGGCTGTGGGTCGACGGGTCGGGTGCGAAGGTCAGGCCATGCACCTCCGCGGCGGCGATGAGCTTGTCGCAGACGACGCCCGGCTCCACCAGCGCAGTGCCGGCGATCGGGTCGAGCGCCAGGATGTCGTTGCAGAAGGCCGACAGATCGAACACGACCGCGACGTTGACTGTCTGTCCGCCCATCGAGGTGCCGCCACCGCGCAGCAGAACCGGCGCCTGGTGCCGGTGGCAGATCCCGACGCCCTCGGCGAACTCGTCGACGGATCGGGGCACCACGACGCCGATGGGCACCTGGCGATAGTTGGAAGCATCGGAGGCATACACCGCCCGATGGCCGTCGTCGAAACGTACCGAGGCGCCGAGTGCGGCGCGAAGCTCCCTTTCGAGCGCGGCCCAGCGCTGGGGCGGGGAGATCGTCGTCATGCTTCGGGCGTGGTGTGCCGCACACAAGACGCGCCCAGGCCAGCATCGCTGGAGGCGAGGAAAATGGGTTCGCAGGGGTTGGGGTTCATGGACCTATCTCTTGCTTTGCATTCGCTATTCGAATGAGCCGGAATTCCGGCATCGATCAGCCACCAAGTCTCCCCTTTACCTACGCCGGGGAAAAACGTATGTTCTGCAGTTAATGCATGAGCTTTATGAATGAATCCTCGACGCCTGACACCGTCCATGTCCTTGCTGGTGGCTTTCGAGGCCGCCGCGCGCCACCTCAGCTTCACGAGAGCGGCAGCCGAGCTTTCGTTGACGCAAAGTGCCGTGAGCAGGCAGGTGCAGGCACTCGAAGAGCTGCTGGAGGTTCCCCTCTTCCGTCGTGAAGGCCGCAAGATCGCCTTGACCGACACCGGTGCGATGTACCAGCGAGAAGTCAGTGCCGCACTGCAGCGCATCAGCAGTGCCTCGCTGCAGGCCATCGCGTACCGGACGGGCGGCGGCTCGCTGCATCTGGCATCGCTGCCGACCTTCGCGGCCAAGTGGCTCATGCCGCGGATGAACTCGTTCTACGGCGCCCACCCGGGCATCCTCGTGCACATGCACTCGCGCGTGAAAGAGTTCGATCTGGCACTCGCGGGCATGGATGTCGCCATCGGCGTGGGCGACGGCGTCCGGCCCGGGCTCGTGTCCTATCCGCTGATCGACGAAGTCGTCGTCCCCGTGATCAGTCCCGCCTTGCACAAGGCGCTCCCCATGAAGTCGCCCGCGGACATCTCGCAGCACCTGCTGCTGCTCGTCGCTGCGCGCCCCTATGTCTGGAAGGATTGGTTCGTGTCGCAGGGGCTGCCCGTCAACCGGATGCGACTGGGCCCTCAGTTTGAACTGACCTCGCACCTGATCCAGGCGGTGGCCTCGGGCATCGGCGTGGGGCTGCTTCCGGCTTTCCTCGTCGAGGACGAGCTTCGAACCGGCGTGCTGGAGACGGCCTTCGACCTTCCTCTGAGGACCGGCGCCGCGTACCACCTGTTCATCCCCCCGGAGAAGCTCTCCTTGCGGCCCATCATCGCGTTTCGGGACTGGCTTCTGGAACAGCGCGACGGATCGCCGCGGCGTGCGCAGGATCGGCCGATCCCGCTCACGCCCGCGTGATCTCGCCAGAGGGCCTCGGCGCCACGCGATGCCATGGCGGGCGCTTTCGCCTGGCCGCCATGGCCCGCGCGACTACGCCGTCGCCGTCTCGAGACCGGCCAGCCGGTGATACCGCCCCGCGAAGTGCAGCAGCGGCGGCCCGCCTTCGTGGCCGATCTGCTCCACGCGCCCGACGAACAGCGTGTGGTCCCCGCAGTCATGGTGCGACTCGTGCGCGGCCACGATCCGCGTGAGCGCCTGCTGCAGGACGGGCGCGCCCCATTGACGGCTGAAGCGCGGCGCCTCGGGCGCCCTGGCCTGGTTCGCGAAATGGCTGCTGACCTCCTGCTGCGCGGCATTCAGCACGCTCACGCCGAAGCGATCCGCGCCGAGCAGGAGGTCGTGCATGCGGCTCTTGCGATCGACGCAGAGCACCACCAGGGGCGGAGCGAGCGACCCCGACATGAAGGCACTCGCGGTCATCGCATGCACCCCGTCGGGCCCCTCCACCGCGATCACCGTGATGCCGGTCGCGAAGCTCGCCATGGCGCGCCGGAAGTCGGCGGGAGCGATCTGGCTGCTCATCTCAGAGGCCTCCCCGCACCGCCTCGCCGGCGGCGCGAAGGTCAGGCGCCAGCCAACCGTCGAGCCCGTACTCCGACATGCATTGGTCGACAAAGCCCTTCATCCGGTCCGTCAAGCCGCTGTGTTCGGCGACCGTGAGCGGGTCGAGCCGGCTCTGCTCGTAGCTGCCGGAGTAATTCATCTCGTAGAGTTCGTGCCGGGACGCGAACTCGGAGCCGACCGCGTCCCAGAGCAGCTTCAGGACCTTCACCCGCTCCTGCGCGTCGATCCCGTTGGAACCGCGCACATAGCGGTCGAGGTAGCCGCGGATGGCGGGATTCTTGAAGTCGGCGCCATGCGACGGCAGATAGATCAGGCCGCTGGCGACGGTCTTCTGGATGAGGTTGCGAACGCGGGAATAGGCATCGGACTGGATGGTCCTGTAGCCGAGCGCCGTGTGCACGTTCGGCGCGCAGTAGCCGTCGCCCCAGGGTTGCGCCGAATTCGCCATGGCATCGGACAGGCCCCACATCACGTTGCGCAGCCCGATGGCCTCGCCCACGGCCGCCTGCACGCCGCGGAACTCCTTCGATCCCGTGATCTCGACCGCCTTGAGGAACAGGCCGACGATGAAGTCGAGCTTCACGGCCAGCCGGGTGCAGCCGTGCATCAGGGTGCGCCCGAGGAAACCCGACTGCTTGATGAAGGTGTTCGAGAGATCGACGCCGTACATCAGCACGTCCTCCCACGGAACGAAAACCTTGTCCAGGATCAGGATCGAGTCGTTCTCGTCCAGCCGGCTCGACAGCGGCGCGTCGTACGGACTGCCCATCACGGCCGCGGCCTGTTCGTAGGAGTTGCGGCAGATCAGCTTCACGCCGGGCGCGCCCGTGGGCACGATGAAGATCGGCGAGAACCGCTTGTCCTTGTGCACCACGCCGTAGTGGCCCACGAACGTCCATTGCGTGAGCGCCGCGCCCGTGGCAACGACCTTGGCACCGCTCACGATCAGGCCGGCATCGGTCTCCTGCTCCACGCGGATGAAGACGTCGGACTGCTCGACCGGCAGCGATCGGTCGACGGGCGGGTTCACGATGGCATGGTTGATGTAGGGCACGCGGCGCCTCGAGAAGTCGTACCACCGGTCCGCGTTCGGCTGGTACTCGGCATAGGCGCCCTCGTTGGCCCCCAGGGTTCCGATCCACGCCGCCTTGTAGTCGGGCGTGCGGCCCATCCAGCCGAAGGTCATGCGCGACCATTCGGCAATGGCATCGCGGCTGGCCACCTGCTCCTGCACGCTGCGCGGCGCCTGGAAGAAGCGATGCGTCACATAGCCCTCCCTGCCTTCGATCGGCACGGTCATCAGCGCGCGGCGCTGCGGATCGTGCATGGCGTCGTACAGGCGCGCCGTCATGCGGGCGGCATTGCGAAACGCCGGATGACTCACCACGTCGGCGACTCGCTCGCCGTTGATCCAGACCTCGCGCCCGTCGTTCAGGCTGCGCAGGTACTCGTCGCCCGTGTAGATCCCCTCGTGTCCTTCGCCCTTGAGAAATCCGGACAGGTCCTTGCCCTGGAAGGCAGCTTCGTTCATCGATCGGTTCATAGCGTTCTCCTTGTGAAAGTTCATCGGTCCCAACATGTTTCGTGTGACTGACTATCTGCCACACGAATGAAATCGCTTGGCGCGTCCTCGATGGACGCACCGCTCCCGCTGCAGGAGCGCAGGCTCTTGCAGTTCCAGGTCGCGAATAGCTTGAAAAGAGGCGCTGTGCCTAAGCCAGTCGAAAGCTCACCGAGCCGAGCGGCCCGTAGTCCGCATGGAAGCTGTCGCCCTTGAGGCCGGCGACAGGCCGGGTGAAGGAGCCCGAAAGCACCACCTCGCCGGCCGCGAGGTGCTCGTCCCATTGCGCGAGCTTGTTAGCCAGCCAGGCCACGCCGGTGGCCGGGTGGTTGAGCACCGCCGCGGCCACGCCCGACTCCTCGATCACGCCGTTCCGGTGCAGCAGCGCACAGACCCAGCGCAGATCGACGGCATCGGGCTTGACCGGCCGGCCACCGAGCACGATGCCCGCGTTCGCCGCGTTGTCGGCGATGGTGTCGAACACCTTGCGCATCGCCCGGGAATCGCGGTCGAACTGCTCGATGCGCGCATCGATGATCTCGATCGCCGGCACGACGTAGTCCGTCGCGGCCAGCACGTCGACAAGCGTGACCTCCGGTCCCTGCAGCCTCCGGCCGAGCACGAAGGCCAGTTCGACCTCGATGCGCGGCGCGATGAAGCGATCGAAGGGAATGTCGCCGCCCTGCTCGAAGAACATGTCGTCGAGCAAGGTGCCGTAGTCGGGCTCGGTGATCTGGCTTGCCTGCTGCATGGCGCGCGAGGTCAACCCGATCTTGTGTCCCTTCACCGTGCGCCCTTCGCCGCGCTTGAGCTTCATCCATTCGCGTGCAATGGCATACCCGTCCTCGATGCCCATGTCCGCGAAGCGCCTGGAGAAATGCTCGACCTGCACGCGGGACTTCTCGCTGCCGTGGAGCTCCAACGCCAGGCTGCGGATCAGATCAGCTGAAAGCATGCGTTTCTCCTCAGGCTCGATCGCCGTCGCGCACGGGCGCGCGCAGCGAGGCCAGCGCCGGGTCGGTCTGCTTGATCGCTTCCCAGCGATCGACGGACGGCGTCACCAGTTGGAACGGGTCCTTGACCTGGCAATACCAGCCGGGGTTGTGAAGCCGTGCAATGAGATCCATCGGTACCGGATCGAAGTGCATGGCCTCCCGATCGACGATGGCCTTGTCGGTGATGTACGCCCCCACGATGTCCGCAATGACCAGACTGCGGCGGCCGTCGATGTCGATGCTCTGCCGCGTGCGGCATTCGTAGGACGCGGGACTGTCCTCGATGCGGGGCACGCCGACGCTGTGGCAATCGACCAGTTGCAGCCCTGCCTCGGCCGCTTCATCCACCTCTTGGGGGAATTCGATCGCGGTCACGTTCATGCGCCGTGCCTGCGACGCCGACACCAGGTTGACGACGAACTCCCCCGTGGCGGCGATGTTCAATGCCGTGTCCTTGAGCCGGCCCTGGCGCGAACCGATGCACACGCAGAGGATCGGAGGGTCGCCTGCCAGCACGTTGAAGAAGGAAAAGGGTGCGACGTTCACCGCGCCCGACGGATTACGCGTGACGATCCACGCGATCGGACGCGGAACGATCGTCGAATGCAACAGCTTGTTGCGCTGCTCCGCGCTGAGTTCCGGGAGTGAGAAGTACATGCCGACTCGCTTCGAACCGTGGGCTCAAGCCTTGCCGGCGTCGGCCTGGGCCTGCGGCACGCCAGGACGGCGGGCGTTCTTCTGGTGGATCTCCACCATGTTTCCGGCCGGGTCGTGGATGAACAGCTGCTTGAGGCTCGGCGACGCCACGTTGTCGAGCGTGAAGTACTCGACGTTGCGACGGATCAACTCCTGCTCGGCCGCCAGCACATCCTCCACGCCAACGGCAATGTGGTTCTTCACGGGATCCTGCCCCGGGCCTTTGGCATAGGGAGAGGGTCCATCGCTGCCGAGGATGTGGACCTGGGTGCCGTTGGGCAGATTGATCCAGTAGCCGTGGATGCCGGGGATGTTCCAGCGCGTCTCGTCCTGCGGCAACTGGAGCAGGTCTTGATAGAAGTCGCGCATCTGGTCGGCGACAGCGTTGCTGACACCGAATCCGACGTGGTGCAGTTCCAGAACTTTGATGGGCATGGCGATCCTTGAGGTTGTGAAGAGCCGAAGAAGCCGAGGCGGGATGCCTCGAACATTTAGTACGGTAAACGAATGATACGTGTGACGTACTATTTGTTTGCCTCAGGGATTTCCCGAGTGCTCTGCTAGGATCGGGCTCACATGAAAGCGAAAGCGCAGAACCGAGCCGCCAAGGCGGACCCCATCGAGCGCAGCGCGGCGCAAGCCGCGGCGCCGCATCTCGAATTGCTCAAGCAGACGAGTTCCAGGGAGCTCAACCCCAAGTTCGCCGCGGCCGGCCTCCTGATGCTCTGGCTCAGCGACGACGTCACGGCCTCCGTCAACGCGCGGCTCGCGGCGTTCGGCGTGACGGAGAAGAAGTTCGACATCCTGATGCTCTTCGGACTGGCCGAGCGAGGCCTCCTGGAGGTCAAGGCGCTGACACCGAGCTACATCTCCGAATACTTCGACGTGACCCGCTCCAGCGTGACCGGCCTGCTGGATTGGCTGGAAGACCGAAAGCTCCTGGCCCGTCGTTCGCACACCGAGGATCGCCGCAGCTTGCTGCTGGAACTCACGCCGAGCGGGCGCAAGCTTCTCAACGAGGCGCTGCCGCATTTCTGGCACGCCTGCGAGACGATTGCCTCTGCGCTGACGGCCAAGGAATGCGAGACCCTGCAAGCCATTCTTGGCAAGGTCTGGGTTCACTTGAAGGCGCACGCCAGCTGAGCAGCGGGCTGTCGATCCCATCGAGGCTCGCAGCGCCAGACCCTGAGCCCGCGCCGCGCAGGCACGCGGCGGTCAGCTCCGCCGATCGGCGAAGTACTTTCCTGGCGATTGGCCAAACTCCCGGCGAAACATCGCGATGAAGTTGCTCGGCGTCGCATAGCCGAGGGCGTCGGCGACATCGGCCACCGCATGGCCGTTCGCAAGCCGTTCGAGCGCATTCGCAAGGCGGGCGTGCTGCCGCCACCGCGCGAGGCTCATGCCGGTCTGCACGACGAAATGCCGGCGTGCCGTGCGTGCAGACAAGCCTGCCCATGACGCAAGCTCCGCGAAGGTTCGCGGATCCTCGGGATGATCGATCAGCCGTTGCGCGATTTGCAGCAGGCGTCGCTCGGTCGGCAGCGGCAGATGAAGCGGCTCGTGAGGCGCGAACCGGACTTCGTCCAGCAGCACCATGCACAGGCGCTCCTGCTCGGGCTGCAGCGCGTCCTTCAGGCTCCAGCCTGCCGCCCGTCGAACGAGCGCCCTCAGCACCTCGCTCACGCCCAGCACGCGCGGCTGCGCCGGAAGCACCGCGGCCGCATCGGGCCTGAGCATGAGCCCCCAGCCGCTCAGCGCGCCACTGACGCTCACCTTGTGCTGCACGCCCGCAGGAATCCATCCTGCGCGGTGGGGCGGCATCAGCCAGGCCCCATGGGGCGTCCGCACCTGGACCAGGCCCTGCTCGATGCAGAAGAGTTGCCCTCTCACATGGCAGTGCCAGTCGTACTCGCGCGTTCCGAGTCGGAACTCGTTGCCGGGCGCATCGCTGCCCTGGAAGGCAACCAGCAGCGGCCCATCGGCGCGCTCGCTCACCTGCGCCATCGGCGTTCCTGCCTCGACTGAAATTGGCCAGATCTCATTGCTCGCTGTCCCCCTCTCATTATCGAATGTGCGAACGGGCGCCCTACGCTCGGGCCATGGAATCTACAGACCACTTCACCGTGCACGACGTGAGCGAATTCCCCGTCGTGCGGTCCCGCGCCACCGCCGTCCGTCCGGGCTACGCCACGCAATGGGAGCGCGAGATGAATGCCTTGCTCGAGCACGCCAGCCCCTTCGTTCTCCTGATGGAGGAGGGCCAGCCGCAAGAGTCGCATGATGACCGCAAGGCGCGCGGACTATGGCTCAAGCGCAACAAGACTGCGCTGGCTTCCTTCTGCAAGGCAGTCATCATCATCGAGCCCGATGCAGTCCAGCGCGAGGCCTTCCAGGCCCAGACCGCGATGGCCGCCAAGGCATTCGGCGTGCCGATGGAAGTCGCCGCATCGAAGGCCGGCGCCGAGGAACTGGCGGGCCGGCTCCTCGGCCGTTGACGAACGCTCGGGCCGCGTGCTGGCGCAGCTCGTTCGACAAGGAGGCCATCGGTTTTATGATCGATCCTCTTGGCATCACACTTTCGGATGGTTGAGTGGTCACGCTGGACGTCGAATCTGTCGCCGCTTTTGTGCTCGTCGCCGATCTCGGCAGCTTCACCAAAGCTGCCGAGGCACTTGGTAGCTCCCAGGCAGCGGTCAGCGTCAAGGTCAAGCGCCTGGAGGATCGGCTGGGCTATCGCCTGCTGGAACGCACCCCTCGCAAAGTCCGCCTGTCGAGCCGCGGGGCGAACTTCCTGAAGCCGGCCCGGCAGTTCATCACCGCACATGAAGTCGCGGTGAATGGCCTCACCGCGGCGCCGCGTCGTCTGGCGCTCGGTCTCAGCGACCAGGTCGCAGGACCCGCCCTGCCCGCGCTCCTGGCCAACCTGGGTGCGCATATGCCGGACCTCGTCATCGAGGTTCATATCGAAGCGTCCCGCAAGCTCATGGACATGTTCGATCGCGGCGCGCTCGACGCCATCATCGTGCGCCGAGAAGATGGCCACGACGACGACGGCGAGCTGCTCCTGTGCGAGCGCCTGGGCTGGTTCGCCAAGCCGCAGGGCGAGCTGGACACCACGAAGCCTTTGCACCTTGCTTCCCTGGCGACGACATGCGGCATACGCAACCTCGCGACGCGGACCCTGGATGCGGCGGGCATCGCCTGGCGGGAAGTGTTCATCGGCGGCGGCATCGGCGCGGTCGGTGCCGCCGTGGCTGCCGGCCTGGCCATCGCTGCGATGCCGTACAGCCTGGCGCCCATCGGCACCTTCGACATCGGGCCCGAACTGGGATTGCCGCGCCTGCCCGATTCGGAAGTGGTCCTGCACACCACGCTGACGGACCCGCGGGCTCGCCGCGCCATCGATGCGCTCGCGGCCTCCTGGCGAACAGCGCAGCCTGCTCGGCGGTAGGGTCTCGCCCTCCCGACACTCGGGCGATCTCGGTGGTGGCCGTCGTGCTCGCCTCTCCCACCGGGGAACAGGCCAAGGGCATGCATTCCTGTTGTTATTGAAATCATTCCGGGTGTCTGTACTTCGACACGACGCACGGGGAGACTGAGGCCAGATCCATCGTGAAGCACCTCGCAGTGCTCCCAGACAAGTTTCCATGTCCTCTTCTCCAGAGCGCTCCTCTCGCCCGGCGACACCGCCGGTTCAACTCGCCTCCCGGCACTGGCTTGCTCTCGCGGTGCTGCTGTGCGGAGCATTTCTTCCGATTCTCGACTTCACCATCGTGAATCTCGCGCTGCCGTCGATCCGGCAAGACCTTCATGCCGATTCCGGCGACGTGCAGTTCGTGATATCCGCGTACGCCGCGACATACGCCGTCATGCTCATCACCGGGGGCCGACTCGGCGACCTCTACGGCCGCAGGCGCATGTTCCTGAGCGGCGCCGCGGGCTTCGTCGTCGCCTCATGGGTGTGCGGCTTCGCCGGGTCCGCGCGGATGCTGCTGCTGGGGCGCATTCTTCAAGCGCTGGCAGCCGCCATCATGGCGCCCCAGGTCCTGGCCACCATCCGCGTGATGTTCGCGGGCAAAGCGCAGGCGCGTGCATTGGGTCTCTACGGCGCGACCTTCGGCCTGGCGAACATCGGGGGACAGCTGCTCGGCGGCCTGCTCATCGCCATGCGTCCCTTCGGCCTTGGCTGGCAAGCCATCTTCCTCATTAATGTGCCGATCGGCATCGTCGCGATCGTGGGTGGCATCTTCTGGCTCGAAGAGAGTCGCTCGTCTCGCGCCAAACGGCTCGACGTTCGCGGCGTCCTGCTGCTGTCCGTCACGCTTGGATGCGTGGTCTATCCGCTGATCGAAGGGCCGACCACCGGCTGGCCGGGCTGGATGATGCTCATGCTGGCCTCGAGCGTCGTGGCATTCGTCGGCTTCATTCGCCACGAGACCCATCTGTCCGCCCATGGCGGCGATCCGCTGGTCGAACTCTCGCTGTTCCGCACCCGCCGGTTTTCGTTGGGGGCGGCAATGGGCACGGTCTTCTACATGCTGTCCGCGTTCTACCTGACCTTCTCCGTGTACCTCCAGGGAGGACTTCGAGCCAGCCCTCAGGAAGCCGGGCTTGCCACGTTGCCCTTCGCCCTGGGCTTCTTCCTGAGTTCGATCGCATCGCCCTTCATCGAACGGCGCCTCGCGACGCGCACGCTGGTGTACGGCTTCGTCCTGCAGATCGTGGGATTCGGCGCGGTGGTGGCCGGGGTGGTCTTGCCGTTGTTTTCTCCGCTCGCCGGGGGTCTTGTTCCGGGCCTGGCGTGTGCGGGACTCGGGTACGGCATCGTGATGCCCGCCTTGATCAAGGCCGTGCTCGCGGATGTCGAGGAGCGTCATGCAGGGCTGGCCGCGGGCGTCGTCATGACCGCCTTGCAGGTGGGCGCGGCGCTTGGCGTGGCGGTTGTCGGCGGGATCTTCTACGCCGCACTCGGCGCCCATCCGGATCCCGGCGCATACGCCCATGCGTTCAGTCTCGCACTTGCCTGCAACATCGCCCTGCTGGGCGTCGGAAGCATCCTGGCATTTCTCCTCCCGGTTGCCGGCGCACGTTCGCGAAGAGGCGCGACACCCTCCTGACCCGCTCCGCATGGAGGGGCACAGGGCCGATTCCCCCTCTCTCTCTGATACGCGCTCCTGCTTGGCTTCTTGCCGGGCGCACGCCCCCTCTGTCTTTCCGGCGACGAGGACGTGCTCCAGGCTCGAAGCTCCGCAGGTACGTCGAAGGCTGGACCGACACGAGGGCAGGCACCGGGTGAAGCCAGGCGGCCACACCACCCCCTTTCAGACCAACGCCCCGATCCTCTGCGCATCCCCTGGCGTCGTCGGGTTGTAGACCACCAGGCTGAGGTCCGGCCGCCCATCGACCGCGAACGACGAGTACTCGAAGGCCAGCGGCCCGAGCACCGGATGGCGGATGTGCTTGACCGTCTCGCCGTGCACGCCGACCACGTCGTTGTCGCGCCACATCGCGTCGAATTCAGGGCTCAGCCGGCACAGCTCGTCGACCAGCGGCTGCACCAGCGCCGCGGCGCCGGCGCGGGTGGCGTCGGCGCGGAAGGCACCGAGCGCGAAGCGCGCGACGCTCTGCCAGTCGTATTGCGCGGCGCGGGCGCGCGGGTCGAGGAAGATGAAGCGCAGGATGTTGCGCTGGCCGGGCGGCAGCAGGCCGTAGTCCACGAGCATCACGCTCGAGGCGCGGTTCCATGCCACCACGTCCCAGGTCGCGGTGCGCATCAGCGCGGGACAGGGATGCAGCGCATCGAGCACGCGCTGCAGCCGCGGCGTGACGCCCTCGGGCTGGCGATAGCGCACCTCGGGCGGCCGGCCCAGGCCCAGCAGGTAGAGGTGCTCGCGCTCGATCTCGGTGAGCACCAGCGCCTGGGCGATGCGCTCGAGCACCTCGGCCGAGGGCGCGCCGCCACGGCCCTGCTCGAGCCAGGTGTACCAGGTGGCGCTGATGTGGGCGCGCTGCGCGACTTCCTCGCGGCGCAGGCCGGGCGTGCGACGACGGTCCGGCGAATAGCCGAAGGCCGTGGGATCGAGCCGGGCGCGGCGATCCTTCAGGTAGTTGCCCAGGGCATTGCCGTCCGCCGGATTGCCGTTTGCCATTGCACTCATGCTGTTAGCCGCCATACCACGATAACGTCACTACTTTACCGGGATGGCTCGCGGTCCGAGACTGGCCTCCAACCCAACCTGGAGGTCTTTCCCATGCGAGTGTTCGTCACCGGCGCGACCGGTTTCATCGGCCTGCCCGTCGTCAAGGAACTGGTGGCGGCCGGCCACCAGGTGATCGGCCTGAGCCGTTCACAGGAGAAGGCGGCCGCCTTGCAGGCCGCCGGCGCCGAGGTGCTGCACGGCAGCCTGGAGGACGCCGGCAGCCTGCGCGCCGGCGTCGAGCGCGCCGATGGCGTAATCCACCTGGCCTTCAACCACGACTTCTCGCGCTTCGTGCAAAACTGCGAGGACGACCGCCGGGTCATCGATGCGCTGGCCGCGGCGCTCGCGGGTTCCGATCGGCCGCTGGTCGTCACCTCCGGCACCGGCATCGCCAACACGGTGGCGGGCCAGCCGGCGAAGGAAGACCATCCGACCGTGGGCGCCGACACGCATCCGCGCGCGGCGTCGGAAGAGGCGGCGAACGCCGCCGCCAAGGCGCATGGCGTGAACGTGTCGATCGTGCGGCTGCCACAGGTGCACGACACGGCGCGCCAGGGCCTGATCAGCCCGCTGATCGAGATGTACCGCGACAAAGGCGCCTGCGCCTATGTCGGCGACGGCCTCAACCGCTGGCCCGCGGCGCATGTGCTCGACGTGGCGCGGCTCTTCAGGTTCGCGGTCGAGAAGGCCGCGCCGGGCGCGAAGTACCACGCGGTGGCCGAGGAAGGCGTGGCAATGCGCGAGATCGCCGAGGCGCTCGGGCGGCGGCTGCAATTGCCGGTCCGCTCGCTCGCGCCCGAGGAAGCAGCGGGCTTCTTCGGCTGGCTCGCGATGTTCGCGGGGATGGACCTGCCCGCGTCGAGCGCATGGACGCGCGAGACCCTGGGGTGGCAGCCGACGGGGCCGGGGCTGATTGCGGACCTGGAGCGGCTGCAGACGGCCTGAACGATCAGGCCTCGCGCAAGCCCTGCAAGGTCTGCAGCAGCACCACGCGCGTCTGCCCCAGCACCATGCCCTTCCACTCGTCGTTGTCGCAGTAGAAGGCATCGCGCAGCTGTTGGCGGATCTCGCGCTGCTGCGACTCGGGCGCTTCCGGGTGGCGACGCAGCCAGGTGTCAGCGCTCAGCCGCAACAGCATGTCGTCGACGGGGATGGTGCCGAACTCGAGGCCCATGGGCGCGATGCGCGCGTTCGGGCATTCGTCGTAGGCCGCGGAAACCACCGGCCCCGATACATGCGCGGACACGGAGTCCTCGCCGAACAGCGCGAAGACGTCGGCGCCCCACCAGGCGCGCGCGAGCGCGAGGTCCTCGGGCGCGTTGCGGCCCGGGTAGACCTTTTCGCCGTGGCCATAGGGGCCCAGGCCCGTGTGCACATCGATCCACCCGATGTGCGTGGCCGAGGCCGCGTACTTGCGCAGGATCGACCGGATGGTCCTGTTGCTCCACGAGGGCGCGGTGCCGCCGTAGAACAGGCCGTCGGGCGAGACGTACTGGCCCTTGGTGACGGCGGCGCGGAAAGCGCGCATGCCGTGCTTGTCGATGTAGGCGGCCACGGCCGCCTCGTCGGCCGGCGTCGGCGGCCAGCTCGCGGGCAGCACCAGCGGTTCCACGTCGGTGTACTCGGCATTCACCGGCAACGGCGCGCCGAAGTCGATGTGGTTGCGGTTGAGGTCGATGTTGTCCTCGTTGGTACGGTGCAGGTGCGAGAAGCCGTGCGGATTGATGGCATGCACCAGCAGCAGCGCCACACCGGCCTGCTGCAGGCGCGCGAGCAGGTCCTCGTCGTGCAGGGTCGCGACCTGCGCGCCCGAGCCGCAGAAGCCCTCGGGGCCGTGCGTGCCCGAGGTCACGAGCAGCAGCAGCTTCGCATCGATGGCGCCCAGCAGCGCGACGTCGGTCGCGAGTTCCTCGCCGAGCGCGCCGCGGTGGGCAGCGTTGACGAAGGACTCGATCGACGCGCCGCGAGCGCGTGCGGCCTCGAGGAACTTGGCGCGGGCCTCGACATAGGTGCCCGAGAAATGCCGCGTGGCGGCGCTGCTGTGATTGGAGAGGGTCATGGAAAGCTTCAAGGAAGAGGCGAGCGTTTCAGGCGTGCGCACCGGCCGCGTCGATGTCGCGGCCCGTGTGGTCGCGCAGCCAGATCAGCCCCAGCAAGGAAACCGCGGTCATCGCGACCAGGTACCAGGCCGGCGCGAGCTTGCTGCCAGTGGCATTGAGCAGCCAAGTGCTGATGAAGGGTGCGAAGCCGCCGAACAGCGACACGCCCACGCTGTAGACCAGCGACATGCCGCTGGCGCGCACCGCCTTCGGGAACATCTCGGGCAGCATCGTGATGCTCGGCGCGGTCTGGCCCACGAGGCCCAGGCTCAGCACACTGAGCACGGTGAACAGCACCGCCGGCGTGGGCGAGGCGTTGAGCCAGAGGAAGCCCGGGTAGATCAGCAGCACGAGGAGCACACGGCTCCACAGGATCAGCGGCTTGCGCCCCACGCGGTCCGACAGCGCACCGACCAGCGGCGACACCACGAACAGGATCAGGCCCGTGATCGCCGCGCCGAACAGCGCGACCGAAGGCGCGAGCCCCAGCTCGCGCACCGCGTAGGTCGGCATGTAGAAGGTGATCACGTAGGCGGCCGTGGTGCCGCCCACCATGGTGAGGATGGCCGCGAGCACCGTGCCGCCATGCTGCGTGCAGACGATCCGCAGGCTGCTCTCGCGCGGCTTCGTGCTCGCATCGGGCGCGATCTCGAGCGACTCGTGAAGATGGCGGCGGATGTACATGCCCACCGGCGCGATCAGCATGCCGATGAAGAAAGGCACGCGCCAGCCCCAGCTTTCCATGGATTGCGGCGACAGCGTGAAGGTCAGCGTGCCCACCACCACCGCGCCGAGCATCACGCCCAGGCCCTGGCTCGCGAACTGCCAGCTCGCCATGTAGCCGCGGTTGCGCGGCGTGGCGTGCTCCACCAGCAGCGTGGTGGAAGCACCGACCTCGCCGCCGGCCGAGAATCCCTGGATCAGCCGCGCCAGCACGATCAGCACCGGCGCCGCGACGCCGATGCTCGCGTAGGTGGGCGTGAAGGCGATCACCGCGCAGCCGAGCGCCATCAGGAAGATGGTCAAGGTCATGGCCTTCTTGCGGCCTGCGCGGTCGGCATAGGCGCCGATCACGATGCCGCCCAGCGGCCGCATGATGAACCCGACGCCGAAGGTCGCGACCGTGAGCAGCAGCTGGCCGTAGCCGCTGAAGGTGGGAAAGAACAGCTTGCCGATCACCAGCGCGAGGAAACCGTAGACGGTGAAGTCGAAGATCTCGAGGCCGTTGCCGATGGTGGTGGCGACGATGGTCTGGCGCCGGCTGATGGCGGTGTGCGGGGGGGTTGTGCTCATGGGCGTCGAGGGAGGGAAGGAATGTCAGTCGGTGCCGGTGGCGGCGATCACCGCCACTTCGACCAGCAGCGCGGGCAGCGCGAGCCGCGCACCCACGGTCGCGCGCGCCGGTGCGCACCCGGGCGGCAGCCAGTCGGTCCACGCGCGGTTCATCTCGGCGAAGCCGTCGATGTCGGCGAGCCAGACGGTGGCGCTCAGCAGCCTCGACTTGTCCGAGCCCGCCTGCGCCAGCAGCGCGTCGATGCGCCGCAGGATGCGCGCCATCTGTTCGCCCACGGTCGCCGCGGGCTGCACCAGGTCCACCTGGCCGGAGAGGTAGACGATGCCGCCATGCACCACGGCCTGGCTCATGCGTTCGTCGGCGTGCAGTCGCTCGATGTTCATGCCGTCTCCTTTTGCGGTGCCACGGACGCGGCCCCGCGCACCATGTGGGCGCCGATCGACGCCACGCTGCCGGCGCCCATCAGGCACTGGCAGACCTCGAATTCCTCCTTGAGCAGGGCCAGCGCCCTGGCAACGGCCGGCTCGCCGCCCGAGGCGACCGCGTAGAGCGTGGGCCGCCCGATTTGCACGGCCGTGGCGCCGAGCGCGAGCGCGCGTGCGATGTCGCTGCCGGTGCGCACGCCGCTGTCCAGCAGCAGCGGCAGGCGGCCACCGGTCTCGCTCGCGAACTCGGGAAGGATCTCGATCGGCGCGACGGCACCGTCGAGCTGCCGCCCGCCGTGGTTGCTGATCACGATGGCATCGACACCGAGTTGCTGCGCGCGGCGGCCCTGCGCGGGATCGAGCAGGCCCTTGACGATCAGCTTGCCCGGCCAGCGTTCGCGCACCCAGGCGATGTCGTCCCAGCCCAGCGAAGGATCGAGCTGGGCCTGCATGGTCTGCGCGATGGTGTGGGTGGCCCGCAGGCCGAGCTCGCCGGCCATCAGCTCGAGCCGTGGCGCGCCGGCGCGCAGCGAGCGCCAGGCCCAGCCGGGCCGCGCGAGCACGCTCGCGAGCTTGCGCGGGGTCCAGCGCAGCGGCAGGCTGAAACCGTTGCGCTCGTCGCGCAGCCGCCGGCCCGCGACCGGGTTGTCCACGGTCACCTCGAGTGCCGCGAAGTCGAGGTCGCGTGCCCGGTCGATCAGGCGCGCGCTCATCGCGCGGTCGCGGAACACGTAGAGCTGGAACCAGGCGTTGCCCTGCGCCGCCTCCGCCACGGCTTCCATGGTCGCGGTGGCGGCCGTGCTCATCACGAATGGAATGCCGAAGGCGCGGGCGGCCCGCGCCAGGCAGCGGTCGGCGCCGGGCCAGGCCGCGCCCGCCAGCCCGGTGGGGCCGATGATCAGCGGCAGGGTCCACGAGCGGCCGAACAGCTGCATCGCGGTGCTGCGCTGCGAGACGTCGACCGGCGCGGAGCCGAGCAGCCGGACGCGGTCGAAGGCGCTGCGGTTGCCGCGCACGCTCGACTCGGAACCCGAGCCGCCATCAATGTAGTCGAACACCATGCGCGGCAGCGCGCGCCGGGCCAGTTCGCGGAAGTCGTCGATGCAGTGCGCTTGCAGGTAGTGGGTCATGGTCGAACAAAAATATTAAGCCGTCCAGTCGGCATATTTAATGGCGCTTTGGCCTTCGGCGAGGAAGCCGCGGCATGTTTCATGCGCCGTGCCGGCGGCGCGCGAAAGCCCGATGCGCGCAGGGTTCATCCGAGCAGCAGCGCGTCGTCGGCGACCGCCTCGCCGCGCGTGTGCTCGAACAGTTGCAGCAGGTCGGGCACGTCCATGCCGGCGCGCTGCGGCCCGCTCACGTCTAGCACGACGCGGCCCTCGTGCAGCATCAGCGTGCGCGAGCCATGGCTCAGGGCCTGCCGCATGCTGTGCGTGACCATCATCGCGGTCAGCTGCTGCTCCTCCACGATCCGCTGCGTGAGCGCGAGCACGAAGGCCGCGGTCTTCGGATCGAGCGCGGCCGTGTGCTCGTCGAGCAGCAGGATGCGCGAGGGCTTGAGCGAGGCCATCAGCAGGCTCACGGCCTGGCGCTGGCCACCCGATAGCAGGCCCATGCGGTCGTTCAGCCGCTGCTCGAGCCCCAGGTCGAGGCTGCGCAGCCGGTCGCGGAACAGCTCGCGCAGTTCGCCTCGCAGCGCCGCGCGCAGCCCTCGCCGCTCGCCACGCCGCCAGGCCAGCGCGAGGTTCTCCTCGATGCTCAGCGCCTCGCAGGTGCCGGCCATCGGGTCCTGGAACACGCGCGCCACGAGCGCGCTGCGCTGCCAGGCGCTCAGGCGCGTGACTTCCACCTCGTCGATAAAGATGCGGCCGCTGTCGACCAGCAGGTCGCCGCTGAGCGCGTTGAGCAGGGTCGACTTGCCGGCACCGTTCGAGCCGATGACGGTGACGAACTCGCCGCGCGGAATGCTCAGGTCGATCCCGCGCAGCGCGCGGTTCTCCATCGGCGTGCCCGCATGGAAGGTCACGCGCAGGTCCAGTGCCTTCAGCATGCGCCGGCCTCCTTCTTCTTCGATGCGCCAAGGGCACCGCGCCGCCGGGCCAGGAAACGCTTCGAGGCCGGCATCACGAGCGCGAGCGTCACCAGCACGGCCGTGACGAGGTTGAGGTCCTGCGCCTTCAAGCCGACGAAGTCGCTGTTGAGCGCCAGCGCCACCAGCATGCGGTAGAGCACCGCGCCGACCACGCAGCCGAGGGTGGCCCAGGCGATGCTGCGCATGGGCAGCAGGGTCTCGCCGATGATCACGGCCGCCAGCCCGATCACGATGGTGCCGATGCCCATCGACACGTCGGCCCCGCCCTGCGATTGCGCGAACAGCGCGCCCGCCAGCGCCACGATGCCGTTGGACAGCGCGAGCGCGAACAGCGACAGCCGGTCGGTCGACACGCCCAGCGCGCGCGCCATCCGCGCGTTGCCGCCGGTGGCGCGCATGGCCAGGCCGGCCTCCGATCCGAAGTAACGGTCGAGCGCGAACTTGACCGCCAGCGTGACGGCCAGCAGCACCAGCGCGGTGGTCCACGGCCCCGGCAGCGCCTCGAGCGGTGGCGTGTTGAACACCGTCGACGCGCCCAGCAAGGGCTCGTTGGGCTTGCCCATCACGCGCAGGTTGATCGAATAGAGCGCGATCATCACGAGGATGCCCGCGAGCAGCTGCATGATCTTGAGCTTGACGTGCAGCCAGCCGGTCGTGAGGCCCGCGAGCGCACCCGCGGCGAAGGCCGCCGCCGTCGCGGCCAGCGGATGCCAGCCGCCCACCAGCAGGGTCGCGGCCACCGCGCCGCCAAGCGGGAAGCTGCCGTCGACGGTCAGGTCGGGAAAGTTCACGACCCGGAACGAGATGAAGACGCCGAGCGCGACCAGCGCGAAGATCAGGCCCACCTCGAGCGAGCCCTGGAAAGCGATGAGGGACATCGATGCTCCGGCCGGCGCTCAGTCGATCACGCGGGTCGCGGACTTGAGCAGCGCGTCGGACAGCGCCAGCCCCTGCCGCCGCGCCGCGGCCTGGTTCACGAGCAGCTCCAGCGTCGGGCTGACCTGCGATGCGATGCTGCCGGGTGCCTCGCCCTTGAGCACGCGCACCACCAGCTTGCCCGACTGGCGGCCGAGGTCGTGGTAGTTGGTGCCGATGCCCAGCGCCGCGCCACGCGCCGCGAGCGAGGGGTCGGCCGCGATCAGCGGCACCCGGCCCTGGTCCGCCACCTTGGCCAGGGCCTCGAAGGCCGAGGTCACGTTGTTGTCGGTCGGCGCGTAGATCGCATCGACCTTGCCCACCAGGCTCTGGGCCGCGCTCGCCACGTCCACGGTGCGCGGCGCGGCACCCTCGATCACGCTCAGGCCGGCCGGCTGCGCGAGCTTCTTCAGCTGAGCGATCGCGGCGACGGAGTTGGCCTCGCCGGGGTTGTAGACCACGCCGATGCGTTTGGCCGTCGGCAACGCCTGGCGCAGCAGGGCCAGGTGCTTGTCCAGAAGCGGCAGGTCCGACACGCCCGTGACGTTGCCGCCCGTGGCCTCCCACGACTTGACCAGCTTCGCGGCGACCGGATCGGTCACGGCGCTGAACACGATCGGGATCTCGCGCGTCGCCGCGACCACGGTCTGCGCCGAGGGCGTGGACATCGCGACGATCACGTCGGGCCGGTCGCCGACGAACTTGCGTGCGATCTGGGCCGCGGTCGCGGTGTTGCCCTGCGCGCTCTGGTAGTCCAGCCGCAGGTTCTTCCCGACCACGTAGCCGGCGGCGGCGAGTTCCTCGACGATGCCCTGGCGCGCCGCGTCGAGCGCGGGGTGGTCGACGATGGCCGTAACGCTGACGTGCGCATCGGCGGCGTGCGCCGGCAGCGCGGCGAAAGGAGCGAGGACGAGCGCGAGCAGCGCCACCCGGAAGGGGCGTTTCATCATGGGAGGATCTCCAGGGGTTGAGGGGGTCGACGAACTCAGAAGAACCCGGTGACCTTGCCGGGGTTCAGGATGCCGAGCGGATCGAGCGCGGCGCGCAGCGCCTGCATGACGCGAAAGCCACCGCCGGCCTCCTCGCGCAGGAACTCGACCTTGCCGTGGCCGATGCCGTGCTCGCCGGTGCAGGTGCCGCCGACCGCGAGCGCGCGCCGGATCATCCGCGCATAGGCGGCCTTCACGCGCGCGATCTCGGCGGCGTCCGACGGGTCCACCATGAAGCACAGGTGGAAGTTGCCGTCGCCGACATGGCCGCAGATCGGCGCGATCAGCCCTTCGGCCTGCACGTCCTGCTGCGCGGCCTCGATCTGGTCGGCCAGCTCGGAGATCGGCACGCAGACGTCGGTGGGCAGGCCTTCGGCGCCGGGGCGCAGGCCCTTGTTGGCCCACCAGATGTCGTGCCGCGCCTGCCACAGCCGGCTGCGGTCCTCGGGCCGGTGCGCCCACGCGAAGTCCTGGCCGCCGTGCGAGGCCGCGATCTCGCGCACCACCTTCACCTGGTGCGCGACCTCGGGCTCGCTGCCGTGGAACTCGAAGAACAGCGTGGGCGCGACCGCCATGCCGAGCCGCGAGTAGCGGTTCACGGCCTCCACCTGCAGCGCGTCGAGCAGTTCGACGCGGCCGAGCTGCACGCCGGCCTGCAGCGTCTCGATCACGGTGTCGACCGCGGCGCGCAAGGTGCCGAAGGCGCAGGTGGCGGCCGCCACGTGCTCGGGCAGCGCATGCAGGCGCACGGTCGCCGCCGTCACGATGCCGAGCGTGCCCTCGGCGCCGACGAACAGACGCGTGAGGTCGTAGCCGGCCGCGGACTTGCGCGCGCGCGTGCCGGTGCGGATCAGTTCGCCGTCGGGCAGCACCACCTCGAGCGCCATCACGTTCTCGCGCATGGTGCCGTAGCGCATGGCGTTGGTGCCCGAGGCGCGCGTGGACACCATGCCGCCGATCGAGGCGTCCGCGCCCGGATCGACCGGGAACTGCAGGCCGGTGCCGTGCAGGTGCGCGTTGAGGCTCTTGCGGGTCACGCCGGCCTCGACGGTCGCGTCCATGTCGGCCGCGCGGACCTCGCGGATGCGGTCCAGCCCGCGCGTGTCCAGGCTGATGCCGCCGCGCAGCGCCGCGATGTGGCCCTCGCAGGAGGTGCCGGTGCCGAAGGCCACGAGCGGCACGCGCCGCGCGGCGCAGGTGGCGACGATGCGCTGCACCTCGGCCACGGTCTGCGGATACGCGACCGCATCGGGCGGCATCACCGGATGGAAGGTGGTGTCGCGGCCATGCTGGTCGCGCACGGCCGGCGCCGTGGACAGCCGCTCGCCGAGCCAGCCGCGCAGGTCGTCGATGCAGGCCAGGGTGGCATCGTTCATGCGGCCACCGCCTTCTGCTCGATGCGGCCGAACAGCTCGCGCCCGTCGTCGGTGTGGAACGACAGGCCCACGGTATCGCCCGGCACCAGGTACGGCGCCAGCGCGTCGGGGCCCTGCCCCGCGAGCTGCTGCAGCGTGCGCTGCTCGACGATGCAGGCCACGCCGCGCGATGGATCGCGGTTGGAGACCGTGCCGGCGCCGACGATGCTGCCCGCGCCGAGTCCGCGCGTACGCGTGGCGTAGCGCAGGATGTCGACGAAGCTGAAGTCCTGGTCGTCGCCGGTGCGCAGTTCGCCGCGCACCTGACCGTTGACCTCGACGCGCAGGCGGCCGAAGGCGCGGCCCTCGCGCCAGTCGGCGCCCAGTTCGTCGGGCGTGACGGCGAAGGGGCCGAAGGCGCTCGCGGGCTTGCCATGGAAGAAGCCGAAGCCCTTGGCCAGTTCGCCCGGGATCAGCGCGCGCAGCGAGACGTCGTTGACCAACACCAGCAGCCGCACCTGGGCCAGCGCCTGCTCGGGCGTGGGCGCGGGGCCCAGGTCGCCGACGATCACGGCCAGTTCGCCCTCGAGGTCGGCGCCCCAGGCCGGGTCGGCGGGGATGTCCTCGCACCAGGCGAGGTTGCGGTCCGACAAGCCCTGGTAGATGACGGGCTCGGTGCGCGCCGACGGCGGCATCTCGGCACCGCGCGCGCGGCGCACGCGCTCCATGTGCGACAGGTAGCCGCTGGCATCGACCCACTGGTAGGCGCGTGGCAGCGGCGCCAAGAGCGCCGCGAGCTCGAGCGGCCGGCCCACGGCGGGTTCGGCGTCGAGCCGGGCCGCGGCCGCTCGCAGCAGGGGCGCCGCTTGCTCCCAGTCGTCGAGCGCGGCCTGCAAGGTGGGCGCGGCCTCGGGCACGACGAGGCAGCGCCGCGCATCGGCCGACACCACCACGAGCTGGCCGTCGCGCCGGCCGTTGTTCAGCGTCGCGAGTCTCATGCGGTCACCTGTTCGGTCTTGTCTTCGGGCGCATCGAGATAGCCGCGCCAGGAATCGGCATGTTCCGCGCGCTCGAAGGCCGCCATGCCCGGGCCGATGTCGAGCGGATCGCGCGCGTCGATGTTGATCGCGACCTCGTGCAGTTCGGTGCGCGGTGCCGACAGGCTGTTGCGGTAGACCGCGGGATGCGGCCCGTGCGGGAAGCCGGCGGGATGGAAGGTCATCGCGCCCGGCCCCATGCCATCGCGGCTGAAGAAGCGGCCCGCGTGCAGGAACAGCAGTTCGTCGTAGTCGTCGTTCGAATGGAAGAACGGCACCTTCAGCGCGCCCGGGTCGGTCTCGGCCGGCCGCGGGCAGAAGGTGCAGACCGCCACGCGCTGCGTCAGGAAGGTGGTGTGGGCCGAGGGCGGCAGGTGGTAGCGCGCGCTGAGCACGGGCCGGATGTCGCGCCAGTTGAGGCGCACCGGCGCGAGCGTGCCCTTCCAGCCCAGCGCGTCGAGCGGGTCGTGCGGATAGGTCAGCGTGGACACGCGGTGCCGCGCCTGGATGCGCACGGCCCACTCGCGCCGCGCGGCGTGCTGCTGCGCGACGAAGGCCTCGTCGAGCTGCGGCACGTCGAGCACGCCGGCATCGAACAACGCATGCTCGCCAAGCAGCCCGCGCTCGGGCAGGCGGAAGCTGTCGCCCGTGGCTTCGAGCAGCAGCAGGAAGGACGGCGCCGCGGGCTCGTAGCGCCAGGCGGTGCCGCGCGGCAGCAGCAGGTAGTCGCCGTCGCGCAGGCGCAGGTGGCCGTAGTCGCAGTAGAGATCGCCGCCGCCCTCGTGGACGAACAGCAGCTCGTCGCCGTCGGCGTTGCGCGCCAGGTGGCGCATCGGCGCCGAGGGCTTCCAGCAGCGCAGCCGCATGTGGGCATTACCCGCGACCAGCGGCGCGTCGAGCGGGCAGTCGAGCGCGCCGTCGAGGCCCTGCGCGGCGGCGGGCAGCTGGTTGAGGTCGTAGGCGCGCGGGCGGTGCGGGCCGTCCCAGCGCAGCCAGGCCGTGGGCGCATGGCGGTGGTACATGTGCGTGGCCTGGCCGCCGAAGCCCTCGCGGCCGATCTCGCGCTCGTAGGTGCCGGGCGGGATGTCCGCGTGGGCCTGGCGCGAGGCGATGCCGGCGCGCATGGGAAGGACGATGGGTTTGTTCATGAACGGTTCACGGGCACTTGCGCAGTTCGGCCTGCAGGAATTCGGGCGTGTGGGGCGGAGTCATCTGGACCAGCGGCGTGAGCTCGACGGTGGCGAACAGGCCCGCGCGGCTGTAGGGCTCGGCGTCGATGAAGCGCCGGGCCTCGGCGCGCGAGGCGACCGACAGCGCGACCACCATGCCGATCGGCTCGCGCGCATCGGCGTCGAGCAGCGCCGCGCCGAACACGGTGCGGGGCAACCAGGCCAGCATGTGGCGGATGTGGTCGGCGCGCACCGGCAGGCGGTCCTGCGCGCCGCCGGGGCGATAGAGGCAACGGACGAGCCAGGCCATGGTCTCAGTGCGCGTCCGCGCCGGCCTGCTCGCGCTTGATGGCCTCGAACAACGCCTTGGCGTTGCCCTCTCCGAACGAGGTGTCGCCCTTGCGCTGGATGGCCTCGAAGAAGATAGGCCCGATCATCTTGCGCGTGAAGATCTGCAGCAGGAACCGCGCACGCGCGTCGGGGTTCTCGCCGGTGGCGGCGCCGTCGAGCAGCATGCCCAGCGACTTCATGCGCGCCACGTCCTCGCCATGGCCTGGCAGCCGCGTGTCGAGCGCGTCGTAGTAGGCCGCGGGCGTGGGCAGGAACTCCACGCCGGCACCGCGCAGCCGCTCCACGCTGGTGTAGAGGTCGTCGCTGAACAGCGCGATGTGCTGGATGCCCTCGCCGTTGTACTCGTCGATGAACTCCTGGATCTGCGAGCTGCGACCCATCGGCGACACCACGGTCACGCAGGCCGTGCTCGCGGGATCGCGCACCGCGATCGTGTCGAAGCCGTTGCTGGCGTCGCCGGCGACGAACTTGAACACCTCCTCGAAGCCGAAGATGTTCTTGTAGAAGTCCACCCACTGGGGCATGTTGCCCGGGTGCACGCAGTGGGTGACGTGGTCGACGCGCACGAATGGCGCGAAGGCCGCGCCGGTGTCGGGCACGGCGGCCGGATCGAATTCGAACTGCGCGTGCAGCGCCGCGAGCGCCGCGTCGTCGACCAGGTAGAGCGCGCTGCCGCCGATGCCCTGCAGCGCGCAGTCCGGCAGCAGCGAGCCCGCCGCCGCGTCGAGTGGCTGCGCGCCGCGCTCGCGCGCCAGCGCCATCGCCCGCGCGCTGTCGGGCACGCGAAAAGCCATGCCGGCGCACGAGGGTCCATGGTGGGCGGCGAACCGCATCGCATGGCCATCCTGGCGCGTGCCGACGATGAACTCGACACCCGCCTGCCGCATCAGCAATGCATGCCCCGCGCGGTGCCGCGCGACGGTGCGAAAGCCCATGCGTTCGAGCACGGCGGCCAGCGCCTGCGGGTCGGGACTTGCGAACTCCATGAACGCGGTGCCGAGCACCTCTGCACGTTCCTTCTGGGTCATTGAATTCTCCTGGCTTCAGCTGTCGATGGAAAAACCGGTGGACTGCACGATCGGCGCCCACTTCGCGAGGTCGGCGCGCACCATGGCGTCGAGTTCGCGCGGAGTCACCGCGCTCGGCAGGAAGGCGCGCGCGGCATAGGCCTCCTGCAGCTCCTTCGTGGCCACGGCGTCGCGGATCTGCGCGGCCAGTGCGTTCGCGACGGCCGGCGGCGTCCGGGCGGGCGCCCAGACGGCGAAGTACTCCTGGATGTCGAAGTCGCGAAAGCCGGCCTCGCGCATGGTGGGCGCCTCGGGCAGGTAGGGCGAGCGCGCGGAACCGGTGGTGGCCAGCACGCGGATGCGCCCTTCCTTCGCGAACGGCAGCGGCTCGCTCAGCACGTTGACCGAGGCCGCGATCTGGCCGCCCACCACGTCCTGGATGGCGGGCGCGCCGCCCTTGTAGGGCACGTGCGTGAGGTTCATGCCGGCGGCCCTGCCGATCACCACGCCCGCGAAATGGGCCATCGTGCCTTCGCCCGGCGAGCCGAAGCTGGCCTTCGAGGGATTGGCGTTGCACCACTGCGCGAACTGCTGCACGGTGCGCACCTCGGGCGGCACCGCCGGCCCCACGCTCAGGCCGAACTGGAAGGTGCACACGGTCGACACCGGCGCGAAGTCCTTGAGCGGGTCGTACGACAGCCGCTTGTAGACGTGCGGATAGATCACCATCACCGAGGCGGGCGCCAGCACCAGCGCGCTGCCGTCGGCCTCCGCCGCCTTCACGTGGTCCATCGCGAGGCGTCCGCCCGCGCCCACGCGGTTCTCGACCAGCACCACCGGCGCGTAGCTGCCCTTGATGCGTTCGGCCAGCAGCCGCGCGATGGAATCGCCCGAGCCGCCCGCGGGAAAGCCCATCACGATGCGCGCCGTCTTCGATAGCGTGGGCGAGGTTTCGGCGGCGGCCGCCAGGGGGAAGACCGGGATCAGCGCACCCGCTGCGGCGCAGGCCGAACCGGCAAGGATGTCGCGGCGTCGAATCATGGCTTGTCTCCTGTTTTTAGGGGGTGCGCCGGATTCTAGGCTTATTCATTTCATATTGAAACTGTTTCTTTTGGAAATTGATTTCTTGCTTCTGCCCGTGGGGTCACCAGCAAGCGGGCGCGCGCGTGCCTCCGCACGGCGCGGATTGATCGCAACGGGAAAGGCGCGGCGCCGGCCGCGCGGGGATTCAGACGGCCGCGGCCGCCGGCACGGTGTCGGCCGGCGCGAGCTCGCGCCAGTCGCGCGTGTCGTCCAGCGCGGCATTGGCGCGCGCCACCAGCACCTGCATGGCAGCCTGCACGGTCTTGAGCTCCTGCGGCGTGAGCGCGCTGGTCAGCTCCTGCTCGATGGCGCGCGCCAGCGGCATCACGCGCTCGTAGGCGTCGGCGCCGGTCTTGGTGAGGCGCAGCACGACCTTGCGGCGGTCCTTGGCATCCACGCGACGCGAGACCAGCTTCTTGGTCACGAGCAGGTTCAGCGCGCGCGTGATGCTGACCTTGTCCATGGCCGTGCTCTCCGACAGCTCGGTCGCCGACATCGGCGAGAACGCGACCAGGTTGGCGAGCACGCGCCACTCGACCACGCCGATGCCGAGTTCCTCCGAGTACATGCGCGCCAGCATGCCGCTCACGCGGTTCGTGATGACCGAGCACTGGTAGGGCAGCCAGTCGTTCAAGCGCAGGATGCCGTCGGGTTGAACGCTGGCGGCATCGCGGGGCAGGGGGGAGGCACTCTCTTTGGACGGCATGGCCGGGGACTTTAGCGCAGGCACGCCGCACGGCCTCAGTCCGGCGCCAAGACCCCGCGCGCTGCCTCGCGCCGCAGTTCCTGCAGGAAGCCTTCGCGCGGCTCGGGCAGGTAGCCCGTGAAGAGCGTGCGCCGCACCTCGGCGAAGAGCCCGGCGCGCGCATAGGGCTCGCCGGCCAGGAAGTCGTCGGCCTGCGCGGGGTCGTCGGTGGCCAGCAGCAGGTACATGCCGACAAGCTCGCCGTCGGCCAGCGACGGGCCGCCGTGCAGCACGCGCGCCTGGTTCGCGATCATGTAGTCGAGGTGGACCGCGCGGATCGGCAGGCGGTCGTGCGCGCCTCCGGGGCGATAGCGGCAATCGAGGGCGATGGGCATGGCGGGTGCTCCTCGATCAGGCGGTCTTCAGCGCGGGCGGCTGCATCGCGGGCGGCGGCGCATCGTGCGCCGCCAGCAGCGCGGGCAGGTTGCGGCGGTACTCGGCGATGCCGCGCGCCTTCACGTGCCCATAGCCGCGGATCTTCTCGGGCAGCGCCGCAACCGCCACCGCGCTGCCGATGCGCTCGCTCGTCAGCCCGTCGAGCAAGCGCCCGACGAGCCCTTCGTACTCCACCACCAGCGCGCGCTCCTCGCGCCGTTCGGCCAGCCAACCGAAGGGATCGAGCGGCGTGCCGCGCAGGCCGCGCAGCGCCGCGAGCGTGCGGAACACCGGCAGCATCCAGGCGCCGAAGCTGCGCTTGAGCACTTTGCCGTCCGCTCCGCGCTTCTCGAAGATCGGCGGCGCCAGGTGGAATTGCAGCTTGAAGTCGCCCTCGAACTGGCTGCGCAGGTTCTGCAGGAACTCGGGCCGCGCATGCAGCCGCGCGACCTCGTACTCGTCCTTGTAGGCCATCAGCTTGAACAGCGAACGCGCCACCGCCTCCGCCAGCCGCGGCCGCCGCGCGCCGGGCGCGACCGCGCGCTCGGCGGCCTCCACGCGGCGCACGGTGTCGAGGTAGCGGCGCGCATAGCGCGCGTCCTGGTAGTCGGTGAGGAAACGCACGCGCTCCTCGAGCAGCTTCTCGAAGGACTGCGGCAGGTTCAGCGTGACGACGCTGCCACGGTCGCCCATCAGCGTCTGGCGCCATTGCGGATCGGCGGCCGTGAGCCGGCCGGCCGCGAAGGCGCGCTTGTTGGCGGCCACGGCCACGCCATTGAGTTCGATCGCGCGCATCAGCGCCGCCAGGCTCACGGGCACGCCGCCCTGCTGCCAGGCATGGCCAAGCATCAGCATGTTGGCGCCGATGGCGTCGCCCAGCAGGGCCTTGGCGGTGGCGTTCGCATCTATGCGCTCGACTTGCCCGGCACCCGCGGCGGCCTCGATCTTGGCGAGCAGCGCGTCCTCGCGGTACGGCAGGTCGGGCTGGCGCGTGAACTCGGCCAGGGTCTGCAGGTGGGTATTGACCACCACGCGCGTGCGGCCCTCGCCGATCACGCCCAGCACGTCGGGCAGCACGCCCACCACGAGGTCGGCGGCGATCAGGGTGCGCGCGGTGCCCGGCAGCAGGCGCACCGCGTGCAGCGTATCGGGTGTGTCGGCCAGGCGCACGTGGCTCACGACCGAGCCGCCCTTCTGCGCGAGCGCGGTGAAGTCGAGCACCGAGATGCCCTTGCCCTCGAGGTGCGCGGCCATCGCGATCAGCGCGCCGAGCGTTATGACGCCGGTGCCGCCGACGCCCGCGATCATCAGGTCGAAGGGCTGCGCGAGCGAAGGCAGCGCGGGCAGCGGCAGCGCGGCCGCCAGCGCCTCGGGGTCCTGCGCGGGCGCGGCCGCCGTGCCCTTGCGCAGGCTGCCGCCGAGCACGCTCACGAAGCTGGGGCAGAAGCCCTCGGCGCACGAGAAGTCCTTGTTGCAGCTCGACTGGTCGATCTGGCGCTTGCGGCCGAACGAGGTCTCGAGCGGCGCGACCGACAGGCAGTTCGACTGCGTACCGCAGTCGCCGCAGCCTTCGCAGACCTCGGGATTGATGAGCACGCGCCGCGCCGGATCGGGATAGCTCTTGCGCTTGCGGCGGCGGCGCTTCTCGGCCGCGCAGGTCTGGTCGTAGACCAGCACCGTGACGCCCGCGATCTCGCGCAGCTCGCGCTGCACCATGTCGAGCTCGCGCCGGTGCCGCAGCTGCACGCCCGCCGCCAGCGTCACGCCGTGGTAGCGCTGCGGCTCGTCGGTCACGACCACCACCTTGCGGGCACCTTCGCTCGCGACCTGGGTGCAGATCTGCGGCACGCTGGTCTGGCCGTCGACGGGCTGGCCGCCGGTCATCGCCACCGCGTCGTTGAACAGGATCTTGTAGGTGATGTTGGCGCCGCCCGCCACCGCCTGCCGGATCGCGAGGTAGCCAGAGTGGAAGTAGGTGCCCTCGCCCATGTTCTGGAACACGTGCGGCACGCGCGTGAAGGCGCCGCGCCCGAGCCAGTCGGTGCCCTCGCCGCCCATCTGCGTGAGGCCGCCGGTGCCGCGGTCCATCCAGCTCGCCATGTAGTGGCAGCCCACGCCGGCCTGCGCCTGGCTGCCCTCGGGCACCTTGGTCGAGCTGTTGTGCGGGCAGCCCGAGCAGAAGTACGGCAGCCGCCGCATGCCGTCGGCCTCGTTCGACAGCGCCGCGCGCGCGGCGAAGCGCGCGCTGTCGATACGCGCGGCCAGTGGATGGTCGACGGCGCGCAGCCACGCCAGCAGCGCGGCGGCGATGCTCGCGGGCGAGAGCTGGCCGGTCCACGTCAGCAGCGGATGGCCCTCGAGGTCCTGCTTGCCGCAGACCGTGGGCCGGCGCGCGCGGTTGAACACCCGGTCCTTGAGCTGCTGCTCGACCACCGAGGCCTTCTCCTCGATCACCAGCACATGCGACAGCCCTTCGCAGAAACGGTCGGCGCCCTCGGCATCGAGCGGGAACACCAGGCCCGGCTTGTAGAGCCGCAGGCCGAGCGCCGGCAGGTCGTCGGCGCCGAGGCCGCAGCGCTGCAGCACTTCCATCAGGTCGTGGAAGGACTTACCGACCGCCACGATGCCGGCCGTGGCCCCGGGCGCCGGCACCACCAGGCGATCGAGCGGATTGCCGCGCGCGAAGGCGCTGAAGGCCTCGAGCTTGGCGGCCAGCCGCAGCTCGACGGCCGGCGTGAGGAAGTCGCTGGTGCGGTATTCGAGCGCGGAGGTGTCGGGCAACCCGGACGGCTCGGGCAATGCGAGCGCCGCGCCCGAGGAGGCCTCGACCGAGCGCGCGCTCTCGACCGTCTCCGAGATCGCCTTGAACGCGACCCAGGTGCTGGCATGGCGCGAGGCGGCCCAGCCCCAGAGGCCGAAGGCCTCGTACTCGTCGACCGAGGCCGGATGCACGATCGGTATGCCCCAGCCCATCAGCGACAGGTCGCTGGCATTGGGAATCGACGACGAGGTGGCCGCATGGTCGTCGCCCACCACCATCAGCACGCCGCCGCGGCGCGAGGTGCCGGCCGCGTTGCCGTGACGGATCGCATCGCCCGCGCGGTCCACGCCCGGCCCCTTGCCGTACCACATGGCGAACACGCCATCGACCTCGCGCTCGGGGTCCAGGCCGACCTGCTGCGTGCCCATCACCGCCGTGGCGGCCAGGTCCTCGTTGATCGCCGGCAGGAAGCGGATGCCGTGCTCGGCCAGGTCCGACTTGGCGCGCCACAGCTCGGTGTCGACGCCCGCGAGCGGCGAGCCGCGGTAGCCGCTCACGTAGCCGGCGGTGTTCCAGCCGCGGGCCTTGTCCTCCTGCTGCTGGCGGAACAGCAGTCGCACCAGCGCCTGCGTGCCGGTGAGGAACACGCGGCCTTCGCGCGCGGTGCGGTTGTCTTCGAGCCGGTAGCCTGTCTCCAGCGCGGGCGCTGCTTCTTCTGTCTGCATGGTGTGGATCCGTCCATCGGGGGGAAGATCAAATATTAATCCGTCTGGACAGCATATATAATTGCGATCCATGCGGCGTTGGTGACAACCCGGCATGTTTCATTCCGGAGAACGCCGCCATGGGAAAGACCGATTCGACGCCGCTGTCCGACGCGCCCACGCGCCGCATCCTCGACCTGCTGCAGGCCGACGGCCGCATGACGGTGCAGGCACTGGCCGACGAGGTGGGCCTGTCCTCGGCGCCCTGCTGGCGCCGGCTGCGCGAACTCGAGGACAGCGGCATCATCCGCCGCTTCGTCGCGCTGGTCGACCGCAACAAGGTCGGCCTGCACGGCTGCATGTTCACGCAGATCAGCCTGGAGCGGCATTCGGAATCGGTGGTGGCGGCCTTCGAGCGCGCGGTGCAGGCCACGCCCGAGATCCTCGAATGCTGGGTCACCACCGGCGACGGCGACTACATCCTCAAGATCGTGGTGCCCGACGCGCTGGCCTTCGACCGCTTCCTGCACCGATTCATGCTGAAGCTCGAAGGCATCCGGCAGATCAAGACCTCGGTCGCGCTGCGCGAGGTGAAGAACGACACCCGGCTCGACCTGACGCGGGTGCCGCTCTAGGGGAGAAGATTCAAACGCTGCGCTGCCGCAGCACCTTCCCCGGATTCATGACCCCGCGCGGATCGAGCGCCTGCTTGATCGCCGCCATCACGCGCATCGAGGCGCCGCGCTCGAGTTCGAGGAAGTCGAGCTTGCCGTAGCCGATGCCGTGCTCGCCGGTGCAGGTGCCGCCCATCGCGATGGCGCGGCGCATCAGCCGCGCGTTGAGCGTCTCGGCGCGCGCCATCTCGTCGGCATCGGCGGGATCGACCACCACGCACAGGTGGAAGTTGCCGTCGCCCACGTGGCCGCACATGGGCGCGGTGAGCCCGAGCTCCTCGACGTCGGCGCGCGCCGCCAGCACCGCCTCGCTCAGGCGCGAGATCGGCACGCAGGCATCGGTGGGCATGCCCTGGCAGCCGGGCCGCAGCGCGAGCGCGGCCCACCACACGTCGTGGCGCGCCTGCCAGAGCCGGCTGCGCTCCTCGGGCGTGTCGGCCCAGGCGAAGCCCACGCCGCCATGCTCGGCCGCGAGCTCCTCGGCCACGCGCACCTGCTGCGCCACGCTCTCGGGCGCGCCGTGGAACTCGAGGAACAGCGTGGGCATCACCGGCAGCCCGAGCTTCGCATAGCGGTTGCAGGCCTCGACCTGCTGCGCATCGAGGAACTCGATGCGGCCCACCGGCACGCCGGTCTGCATGATCGCGGTGACCGCGTCGATGGCCGCGCGCAGGTCGGGAAAGCCGCAGCGCGCGGCCGCGATCTGCTCGGGCAGCGGATGCAGCCTGAGGCCCACCTCGGTGACGATGCCCAGCGTGCCCTCGGCGCCGGTGAACAGGTGCGTGAGGTCGTAGCCCGCGGCCGACTTGCGCGCGCGCCCGCCGGTGCGCACCACCTCGCCGTCGGGCAGCACCACCTCGAGCGACATCACGCTCTCGCGCATGGTGCCGTAGCGCACGGCGTTGGTGCCCGAGGCGCGCGTCGACACCATGCCGCCGATCGAGGCATCGGCGCCGGGATCGATCGGGAAATGCAGGCCGCTGCCGTGCAGCGCCGCGTTGAGCTGCTTGCGCGTCACGCCGGCCTGCACGCGGCAGTCGAAGTCGGCCTCGTGGATCTCGAGCACGGCATTCATGCGCGAGAGGTCGATGCAGATGCCGCCATGCAGTGCCGCGACGCCGCCTTCGCACGAGGTGCCGGTGCCGAACGGGATCATCGGCACAGAGGCCGCGTGGCACAGCCGCGCAACGGCGGCCACCTCCTCCGTGGACTCGGCGAACACCACCGCGTCGGGCGCATGCAGCGGATGGAAGGACACGTCCTTTCCGTGCTGGTCGCGCACCGCCTGGCCAGTCGCGCAGCGCTCGCCAAAGCGTTCGCGCAGCTGGTGGATCACGGCAGCAACGGGGCGTTCGCGCGGCGTGAGGGATTGTTCGTTCATCGGGGGTCTCCTTCTTCAGGCCGCCAGCTTCTCGGGCGGCATCGATTCGATAGCGGCCGACGGTGCCGCGGCCCGCCCCAGGTAGCTGTCGGCGACCCGCGCGTCGCGCGCGACCTCGGCGGCCGGCCCCTGCAGGCTCACGCGGCCCATCTCGAGCACGTAGGCATGGTCGGCCACCTCGAAGGCGGCGCGCGCGTTCTGCTCGACCAGCAGGATCGCCACGCCCTGCGCCTGCAGCCGCCGCACGGTGGCGAAGATGTCGCGCACCACCAGCGGCGCGAGCCCCAGGCTCGGCTCGTCGAGCAGCAGGATGCGCGGACGCGCCATCAGCGCGCGTCCCAGCGCGAGCATCTGCCGCTCGCCACCCGAGAGCGTGTGCGCGAGCTGCGCATGCCGTTCGCCCAGGCGCGGAAACAGCGCATACACGCGCTCCATCTCGGCGGCGATCGCGCGCCGGCCCGCGCGGCGCCAGCAGAAGGCGCCGAGCTCGAGGTTGTCGGCCACGCTCATGGTGCCGAACAGGTCGCGTTGCTCGGGCACCAGCGCCAGGCCCATGGCCACGCGGCGCTCGGGCGAGACGAAGCGCAGGTCGGTGCCGTCGAGCCGGACCTCGCCGCTCATCGGCAACCGGCCCATGAGCGCGGCCAGCAGCGTGGACTTGCCGGCGCCGTTGGGACCGACCACGGTGACGATGCCCGAGGGCGGCACCGCCACGTTGACCTCGTGCAGCGCCGGGATGCGGCCATGGAACGCGCACAGGGCGCGGGCTTCCAGCGTCATGCCGCGCTCCCCAGGTAGGCCTGCTGCACGCGCGGGTCGTCGCGCACCGCCTGCGCCTCGCCCTCGGCGATCTTCTGGCCGAACTGCATCACGACCAGGCGGTCGGCGATGTCCATGATGAATTCCATGTCGTGGTCCACGATGAGCACGGTCACGCCCTCGCCGCGCAGCTGCTTGAGCAGCGCGGCCAGGGTCTTCTTCTCCTGGTGCCGCAGGCCCGCCGCGGGCTCGTCGAGCAGCAGCAGTTGCGGGCGGGCGCACAGGGCGCGCGCGATCTCCAGGATGCGCTGCTTGCCCAGCGGCAGGCTGGCAGCGGGCGCATCCGCGAGGTCCTCGAGGCCGCAGCGCCGCAGCTGCGCCAGCGCCATGGCCTCGATCGCGGCCTCCTCGCGGCGATCGAGTCGCAGCATGGCGCGCAGCCAGCCGTCGCGCCCGAGCAGGTGGCAGCCGAGCGCCGCGTTGTCGCGCACGCTCATGTCGGCCACCAGCTTCACGTGCTGGAAGGTGCGCGCCACGCCGCGCGCGGCCACGTGGCGCGCGCCGAGCGCGTCGATGCGCTGGCCGCGCAGCAGGATCGCGCCGGCGCTGGCGGGCAGCAGGCCGGTGATCAGGTTGAACAGCGTGCTCTTGCCCGCGCCGTTGGGCCCGAGCAGCGCGACGATCTCGCCGCCGCGCACCTCGAAGGAGACGCGGTTGACCGCGACCAGCCCGCCGAAGCGTTTCTCGACCCCATCGACGCGCAGCAGCACCTCGCCGGGCGCGGCGGGTGCGTGCTGCGCGGGCGCGCGCAGCTCGGCCGGTGCGCCGCGCGGCGCGGGCCGCCGCGGCAAGGTGGGCGCGGCCCGCGTCCAGCGCGCGAGCAGCGGCCACAGCCCCGCGTTCGCGCGCGCGAGGATCAGCAGCATCAGCACGCCGAACACCGCCATCTCGAAGTTGCCCGAGCGGCCGAGCAATGCCGGCAGCACGTCCTGCAGCACCTGCTTGAGCACCACCACCACGCCGGCGCCCGCGAGCGCGCCCCACAGCGCGCCCACGCCGCCCATCACCGCCATGAACAGGTACTCGATGCTCATCTGCAGACCGAAGGGCGTGGGATTGAGGAAGCGCTGCATGTAGACGTAGAGCCAGCCCGCCATGCCGGCCAGGCCCGCGGCGGTGCAGAACACCGTGACCTTGAGCCGGAACGCATGCGCGCCGAAGGCCTCGGGCAGGTCGGCGCCGGCGCGCAGCGCACGCACCGCGCGGCCCAGCCGCGAATCGAGCAGGTTGCGTATCAGCCAGAAAGCGAGCGCGAAGCCCAGCGCGATCAGGCAGAACATCGAGCGCTCGGACGCGAAGTCGAAGCCGAACAGGTTCAGCGCGGGAATGCCCGCGAGGCCGTTGAAGCCGCCCAGCGGCTCGATGATGCCGAGCCCGTAGTAGACGACCACGCCCCAGGCCAGCGTGGCCAGCGACAGGTAGTGGCCGCCCATCGAGAGCGTGAGCGCGCCGATGCCCGCGGCCGACAGCGTGGCGAGCGCGACACCGGCCAGCAGCGTCGCCCAGCCCGGCACGCCGTGCGCCACCGCGAGGTAGCCGGCCGCATAGGCACCGATGCCGACGAAGGCCGCCTGCCCGAAGGAGATCAGGCCCGCGAAGCCGGTCATCAACGTGAGCCCGAGCGCCACCGTGGCGTAGAGCAGCACGAAGCTCGCGAGCGTGACGTAGTAGCTCGACGCGAACATCGCCACGCCCGCGGCGGCCGCCACGGCGACGGCCGTGAGCACCCAGGAACGAAAGCTCATGAAGCCTCCTGCGAATGCGGGTCGGCCAGCGAACGCCACAACAGCAGCGGCACGATCAATGCGAACACGATGATCTCCTTGGCGGCGCTCGCGCCGTAGGACGAGAAGGCCTCGAGCAGGCCCACCACGAGCGAGCCCGCGGCGGCGAGGACGTAGCCAGAGAGCCCGCCGACGATCGCGCCGACGAAGCCCTTGAGCGCGAGCAGGAAGCCCGAGTCGTAATAGATGGTGGTGAACGGGCCGATCAGCACGCCCGAGACCGCGCCGATGAAGGCCGCGATGGTCAGCGCCAGTTCACCCGAGTGGTCGGGCGAGATGCCGACCAGCCGCGCGCCGTCGCGGCACACGGCGGTGGCGCGCAGCGCCTTGCCGCTCAGCGTGTGGCCGAAGAAGGCGAAGAACACGGCCACGAGCACGGCGCTCGCCGCCACCACCGCCAGCGTCTGCGGCGCCACCGGCAGTCCAGTGAGCAGGCCGGCCGGCAGTTCGAAGCCCGGCAGCCGCGAGCCCTCGGGCCCGAACACGTACAGGCCCAGCGCCACCAGCACGAAGTGCAGCGCAATCGCCGCCACCAGCAGCACCAGCGGCGAGGCATTGCCCATCGGCCGGAACACGGTGCGGTAGATCAGTGGCCCCATCGCCGTGACCAGCGCCACCGCCGCGGCCGTCTGCATCCAGGCCGGCGAGTGCGCATCGACGCCGAACCAGGCGAAGGCGCAGGCCGCCAGCGGCAGCGCGCCGAGCAGCGCGAGCCGGCCGCCCAGCCCCGCGAGGTTGCGCTGCCGCAGCCGCTCGGCGGTTTCCATGCCGCAGGCCAGCAGGGCCACCGCCGCCACCGGCACCGCCAGCCCCGGCGCCTGACCCTGCTGGAAGGCCGCGATGGTCAGCACGCTGGCGCTGACGAATTCGCCCTGCGGGACGAACACGATGCGCGTGACGGTGAAGACCATCACGAGCGCCAGCGCCAGCAGCACATAGACCGCGCCGCTCGCGAGGCCGTCCTGCACCAGCAGGCCGAAGATCTGCATGTCCATGATCAGTGGTGTCCGCCGCGCGTCAGGGGATGTACTTCCAGCCGCCCTTCTCGATGCGCACCATCACCCGGCTGCGCTGGTCCAGGCCGATGTGGTCCTTGGGCCCGAGGCTGTAGACGCCGTTGGTGGCATGCAGGTCCTGCGTGGACTCGATCGCGTCGCGCAGCGCCTTGCGGAATTCGGGCGTGCCGGGCTTGGCGCCCTTGAGCGCGCGCGGCGCCGCGTCCTGCAGGATCAGCGCCGCATCCCAGAGGTAGGCGGCGAAGGTGGAGCGCTGGCCCGCGTTGGGCAGCGCCTCGTACTTGCGGATGAATTCGAGCGAGGGCTTCTTCGCCGGATGGCTGTCGGGCAGCTGCTCGGCCACCAGCACCGGGCCGGCCGGCACGAAGGTGCCCTCGAGCTTGGCGCCGCCCACGCGCAGGAAGTCGTTGTTCGCCACGCCATGGGTCTGGTAGACCTTGCCGCGGTAGCCGCGGTCGAACAGCGTGGCCTGCGGCAGCACCGCGGGCGTGCCCGAGGCCGCGATGAACACCGCATCGGGCTGCGAGGCCAGCAGCTTGAGCACCTGGCCGGTGACCGAGGCATCGGTGCGCGTGTAGCGCTCGTTGGCCACCACCTCGATCTTGCGCAGCTCGGCGAGCTTGCCGAACTCGCGCCACCAGCCTTCGCCGTAGGCGTCATTGAAACCGATGAAGGCCACGCGCTTCACGCCGTTGTCGGCCATGTGCTTGATGATCGCGGTCGCCATGTGGGTGTCGCTCTGCGGCGTCTTGAAGGCCCAGCGCTTGCGGTCGTCCACCGGCTCGACGATGGCGCCCGAGCCCGCGAGGCTGATCATCGGCGTGCCGCTTTCCACCAGCACGTCGAGCACGGCCAGCGAGTTGGGCGTGAGGCTCGGCCCGATCAGCAGGTCGATCGCCGACTCGGAGATCAGCTTGCGCACGTTCTTGACCGTGGTCGAGGTGTCGGACGCGTCGTCGAGCAGGATGTAGTTGACCTTCTCGCCGCCCGCGGTGGCGGGCAGCACCGACACCGTGCGCTGCTGGGTCACGCCCACCGAGGCCGCGGGCCCGGTGGCCGAGACCACCACGCCCACGTTGATGTCGGCCCGCGCGCCCGAAAGCGCCGCGAAGCACAGTGCCGCGCCGAAGGCGGCGGCCCGGAAGCGGGCCTTTGCAATCTCGATCATCGTTGTCTCCTTTTATGTGTCTGTCGTACCGGGAAAGAAATCGAAAGCGCGCTAGGTCTGCGCCACCGGCGTGAAGCTGTCGGCGGAAATCGCCGTGCTCTCCATGCCCAGCGCGATGCAGGTGTCGGAACAGGCCGCGACGAAGCCCGGCGAGCCGCCGATCACGGCGCGGGCGCCCGCCAGCGAGCCATGGTTCTCGCGCAGCCACGAGGGCGCGTACTGCTGCTTCGTGCAGAAGCGGCTGTGCGCCTCGGTCACCAGCAGCGCATAGCGGAAGTTCGGATGCGCGCGGGCCAGCCCCGCGAGACGGTCCATCAGCATCAGCTCGGCGTCGTCGCGTACCGAGAACAGCAGCGTCATCGGGCTCGTGTCGCCGTGCGCGAGCGCGTCCTCCATGATCGAAAGCACGGGCGCCAGGCCGGTGCCGCCCGCGAGGCCGAGCACCGGGCCCTCGCCCTCGGGCAGCCGGCAGGTGCCATAGGGACCGGTCACGCCGATGCTGTCGCCGGGCTGCAGCAGATCGTGGATATGGCCGCTGGCCGCGCCGCCCGGATGACGCGCCACCAGCAGCTCGATCAGGCCCGCGCTCGAGGGCACGGTCGCGAGGCTGTAGCGCCGGTGCGGCGAAAGGCCCGGCAGCGCGAGCTCGACATAGGCACCGGCCTGCGCCTCGAAGCGCGCCGGCTCGCTCGCCTGCAGCACCAGCCGCCGCACGCGCGGCGTCAGCGGCGTGTTGCACAGCACGCGCGCCTCGAAGCTCTGCACGGCCGAGCCCTCGCCGCCCGGGATCGGCTGCACCGTGCGCAGATGCACCTCGGCGCTGAGCGGCCGCGCCTGGCACATCAGGCAGAAGCCCTCGGCGATCTCCTGGTCGGAGATCGCGAGGCCCAGCGACCAGCCGTTGTCGACCGTGCCCTGCGTGACGCGCGCCTTGCACATGCCGCAGGAGGCGCCGCGGCACTGGTGCGGCAGCACCACGCCCTGCGACAGCGCGGCGTCCAGGATGATCTCTCCCTCGGGGACGCCGAAGCGGATCGCCTCGTTGACGAGGATCGTTCGGCTCATGTTCATCGATGTCATGCGCCTAGAAGATCGGGATCACCTTCTCGGGATCGAACACCACCTCCTTGCCCTCGATGCCGACTTCGGGCAGCGCGGGGAATTCGATGCCGTAGGGATCGAGGTTGGCCTTCATGCGCAGCACGGCCGTCTTCCAGTTGGCCTTGCGCTCGTCGAGCGTGAGGATGCCCAGGCCGGCGCTGCGCGCGACCTCGTCGATCTGGCGCTGCGCGGGGATGAAGGTGGGCGGCAGCTTCCAGAACTGCTCGGGCGGCTCGTGCAGGATGCCCGAGAGGAACACGAAGCCCGCGCGCAGCTGGATGCTGATCATCTGCTTGTCGTCCTCGGTCAGCACCGGCAGCAGCTTCTGCAGCACCGCCAGGCAGATGCCCAGGTGGCGGCCCTCGTCCTGGCCGATGCGCTTGAAGGCTTCCTTGAACACCGGGATGGTGGTGCGCTGGTACATGCCGTGGAACAGCGTGCTCGATGCCACCTCGCCGAACAGGAAGGAGGTGAACAGGATCGCGAGCGGGTACTTGTCGACGCCGTTCTTGAAGCCGGTCCAGTAGCGCGAGCCGTTGTAGTAGAGCCACTCGATGTTGTTGCGCGCGAGATGCCCGAGCGGCGTCTCGGGCACGTAGCCGAGCGGGCCGCCGGGCGTGAGGCGCTTGATGGCGCGGCCGCACACTTCCTCGTGGTTCATCTCGTCGCGCACGACCGAGAAGAAGCACTTGCGCACCGGGTCCTCTTCCTTGCTCTCGTAGGTGTGGATCATGGCGCGCGCGAAGACCGACGGCCCCGAGCCGTCGAACACCGCGAGCAGCGAGAACCAGTAGGCCATGGCGTAGCGCTGGTCGAGGCTGTAGTCCTCCACGCGCAGCGTGTCCCAGGCCAGGGTATGCGGCGACCAGCCCGGATCGCGCGCGGCGTCGTAGATGTCGTAGAGCTTGGGCGTCTCCACGTGCCACTCGAGCGGAAAGATGTTGGGCCCGTCGATGCCGGGCGCGGCCTCGATCTCGGCGAGCAGGGTCTGTGGATCGGGCATGGCGAGCACCTGCTCGGGCGGCGAGGTCAGCGCGCGCGCGAGCGCGGCGGGGTCCTGGGCGTTGTCCTGGTGGGTGGGGGACGGGTTCATCGGGAATCTCTCCTTGTCATGTGTTCGGATGGGAGGGGTGGTGGACCATTGATTAGCCTTCCAGACGGCATATCAATTGGCAAAGGAAGAACGCGCATGCGGAATCGCGCCCGCGCGGGTGGCTTCGGCGAGCTCGTCTTCGCCGAGCCCGGCGGCGCGCAGCACCTCGAGGCTGTGCGCGCCGAAGGCCGGCGCCGCGGTGCGGTAGCTGGCCGGCGTGCGCGACAGCGACACGGCCGAGGCCACGCCCATCTGGCCGCCGGCCTCGACGAAACGCTCGCGGTGCAGCGCATGCGGATGCGTGCGCACCCCGCCGACGTCGAGCACCGGGCCGCAGGGCACGCCCGCGCGCATCAGTTCCTGCGCGATGGCCTCGCCGTCGCGCGTGGCCAGCAGCGCCTCGAGCTCGGCCTTGAGCGCCCCCGCGTTCGCGAGCCGCTCGCTGTTGTGCGCGAAGCGCGGATCGTCGGCCAGCTCGGCGCGGCCCAGCAGCGCGACCAGGCGGCGGAACTGGCCGTCGTTGCCCACGGCGATGAACACGCCGACGCTGCGCGTGGCGAAGGCGTCGTAGGGACAGATGTTGGGATGCGCGTTGCCGCTGCGCCCCGCGACGCGGCCCGACAGGAAGTGGTTGGGCAGGTGCGGATGCATCAGCGAGACGCCGGTGTCGAACAGCGTGGCCTCGACCGACTGGCCCCGGCCCGACAGCTCGCGCTCGCGCAGCGCCATCAGGATGCCGATGACCGCGTGCAGCCCGGTCGCGATGTCGATCACCGGGATGCCCATGCGCAGCGGCGCGCCGCCGCGTTCGCCGTTGACCGACATCAGCCCGGTCATGGCCTGCGCGACCGCGTCGTAGCCCGGCAGGCCGCCCAGCGGGCCATCGGCGCTGAAGCCGCTGACGCGGCAGTGCACCAGGCGCGGGAAGCGTTCGCGCAGGAAGTCCTCGTAGCCGATGCCCCAGCGCTCGAGCGTACCGGGCTTGAAGTTCTCGACCAGCACGTCGGCGTCCGCCAGCAGGCGCAGCAGCAGCGCGCGGCCCTCGGGCAGCGAGAGGTCGAGCGCGACGCCGTGCTTGTTGCGGTTGACGCCGAGGAAGTACGAAGCGGCACCGTCGAGGAAAGGCGGGCCCCAGTCGCGCGTCTCGTCGCCCTGCGGCGGCTCGACCTTGATCACCTGCGCGCCATGGTCGGCCAGCATCTGGGTGCAGAAGGGACCGCCGAGCACGCGCGACAGGTCGATCACGCGCAGGCCGGCCAGCGCGCCCGGCGTGGTTTGCGTCGGCTGCGTCATGCCAGAGTGACCTCCGCGGCGCTGCGCCGCAGCACGCGCGTGGCCTTGGCCTCGTAGCGCGGCAGCACGCCCTCGTCGTGGCAGCGCACCTCGCACGTGAGGCCCAGCCGGGCCTTGAGCCGCGCGCGCACCTCGCGCGCCAGGTCGTCGCCCGTGCAGGCCGTGCCGGGCACGCGCTCCACGGCCACTTCCATGTGGTCGAGCACGCTGCGCTCGCTGTCGATGTAGATCTGCCAGGCATCCTTGGCCAGGCCCTCAACGCCCGCGATCACGTCCTCGATCTGCGAGGGATAGACCAGCACGCCGCGCACCTTGAGCATGTCGTCAGAGCGGCCGATGATGCGGCCGATGCGCGCATAGGCATGGCGGCCGCAGGCGCAGCGGTAGGGCTGGGCCGAGCGGCGCACCAGGTCGCGCGTGCGCCAGCGCAACACCGGCGAGGCCTCCTTGTCGAGCGTGGTGAACACGATCTCGCCGACCTCGCCCGGCGCCACCGGGCGCAGGGTCTGCGGGTCGAGGATCTCGCTGAGCACGCTGTCGTCGTTGACCAGGTGCATCTCGTCGTCGCCGTGCGAATGCGGGCAGGAGACGCCGAGCACCGGCCCGCCGGCCTCGGTGGTGCCGTAGATGTTGTGCGCCAGGAAGCCCTCGGGCATCAGCGCCTCCATCTCGCTGCGGAAGGTGGCCGACACCGACTGGCCGCCGAACAGCCCCACGCGCAGCGCCCAGTCGCGGCGCGGGTCGATGCCGGCCTTGCGCGCCTGCTGGATCAGCGTCATCAGCCACAGCGGCGACATGGTCGTGACCGTGTGGCGATGGTCGCGCAGCCACTGCACCATCAGCTCGCCGCGGCCCGGGCCGACGGGGAAGTTGACCGCGCCATAGGCCTTGAGCGCCTCGTCCATCGAGCTGCCGCCGATCCACAGGCCGTAGCCGTAGCCCTGGTAGACGCGATCGCCCGCGCGCACGCCCACAGTGCGGTAGATGCGCGCGAGCTGGCGCACCAGCGTGCCCTCCCAATCCTTCTGGGTGAAACCGAACAGCACCGGCAGGCCCGTGGTGCCCGAGGTGGCGCAGAAGCGCACCACCTGCTCGAGCGGCACGGTGAGCAGCGGGTACGGATAGAGCGCGCGCAGATGGCTCTTCTCGAGCAGCGGCAGCGCCTGCAGCGCGGCGCGGTCCTTCAGGTCGAGCGGCGAGGCGCCGGCCGCCGCGAAATGCGCCCGCCACTGCGGCGAGTCCGCGAGCCGGCGGCCGAGCGCGGCGAGCTTGGCGTCCTGGCGCGCCTGCAGTTCGTCGAGCGACAGGAAATCGTCGGCGGCATCGGCCGCGGCCTGCGCATTGCGGGATTCGGTCATGGGGCGTCTCCTTTGTTCTTTGGCGGGCGGTCGCGCTTCAGGCGGCGAGGTAGCGGCGCGTCTGCAGCACGCGGAAGCGCGGCAACACGAAGGCGGTGTCGCACAGCGCCGCATTGCCGGCCGCGTTGTGGCCGCTCACGTGCAGGTCGCTGAAGGCGGCGGACTGGTTCACGAGCACCGGGCCGGTCATGTCGAGCGTGAGGTGCACGCCCGCATCGGCGGCCGCGTTCTTCGCACGGCGCACGAAAGCCTCGTCGCGCGAGTACACCGACCAGGTGATCGCGCCGCGCGAACGCGTGACCTCGTTCGCATGCCGCAGCGCCGCGTCGGCGTCCTCGGTCACGATCAGCAGGCTGATCGGGCCGAAGTGCTCGCGCGCGATGGTGTCCAGGGCTTCGGGCGGCACCGCATACAAGGCCGGCGTGCGCAGCACCGCATCGGGCAGATCGGGATGCGCGAGCCGGCGCGAGGCGAACACCGGCTCGCCAAGCGATGCCGCCTCGACGGCGCGCGCCTCGGTCGCATCGCTCTGGATCGCGCCCAGCAATTCGATGGCGCGCACCGGATCGGCGACCAGCTTGGCCACGGCCCCGGCGAGGTCGGCCTTGAAATCCTCGACCGTCTTCGCCGTGCCGTCCTGCAGCCGGATGCCCGCGCACGGCAGGTAGATGCTCTGCGGCGTGGTGCACATCTGGGCGCTGTAGAGGCTCAGCGTGAGCGCGAGGTTGCGCACCAGGCCGGGATAGTCGCCGGTGCTCTCGATCAGCACCGCGTTGACGCCCGCCTTCTCGGTGAAGACATAGGCCTGGCGCGCGTGGCTTTCGAGCCAGTTGCCGAATTCGGGCCCGCCCGTGAAGTCGATCAGCTTCACGCGCGCATCGAGCGCGAGTGCCTTGGTCTTGGGCGCGGCGCGCGTGTCGACCAGCAACTGCACCACGTCGGCGTCGAGGCCCAGGCCCGCGAGCACCGTGCGCGCCGTGTCGACGCACAGCGCGAGCGGCAGCACGGCCGTGGGATGCGGCTTCACGACCACCGGATTGCCCGTGACCAGGCTCGCGAACAAGCCCGGGTAGGAATTCCAGGTCGGGAAGGTGGCGCAGCCGATCACGGCTGCGATGCCGCGCGGCAGGATCTCAAAGGTCTTCTCCACGCGCAGCGGCCGGCGCGCATCGGGCTTCTCCCAGAGCACGCGCGCCGGATAGGCGCCCATCTCGCGCATGGCGATGGCCACGGCCTCGAGCGCGCGGTCCAGCGCATGCGCGGTGCCGGCCTGGAAGGCCATCGCGAACGGCTGGCCGCAGGCATGCATGCAGGCGAAGGCCATCTCGAAGGCGCGCTGCTGCAGCGCCTCGAGGATCTCGAGCGCCACCGCGGCGCGCTCGGTCGGGTCGAGCGCAGCCCAGGCCGGCGCGGCGGCTTCGGCGCGCGCGAGCACGGCATCGACCGGCTCGTCGGCATAGGCGGTGTCGAAGGGCACACCGAAGGCGCTGCGTTCCTCGCCGCGGATCGCGCCGTCGCGCTGCGTCCAGGCCGCGCGCACGGCGGCCTCGCCGGCTGCGCGCGAACCGTCGGCATAGACGGGGTGCGTCGGATCCTCGGGATAGGCGCTGTGGTAGCCGCGGCGGGCCACGGCGGCGATCGCATCGGCCAGGCGGCCGGCGTGTTTCAGTTGCAGGTCTTGGAGGGTCATGGTGGGTTCAGAGCGTGGCGGCGGTGCCGAAGATCGCGGTGCATTGGCTCGACATGTAGCCGCCCGGCGCATGGGCCAGCGCGAGCTCGGCGCCGGCCACCTGGCGCGCGCCGGCGTCGCCGCGCAGCTGCACCACCGACTCGATCGCGGTGTAGATGCCGAACATGCCGGGGTGGCCGAGCGAGAGTCCGCCGCCGCTGGTGTTCATCGGGAAGTCGCCGCCCGGCGAGGCGCGGCCGCCATCGAGGAAAGCACCGCCCTCGCCCTTGGCGCAGAAGCCCGTGTCCTCGGCGAAGACGATCGGCATGATCGTGAAAGCGTCGTAGAACTGCACCACGTCGATGTCCTTCGGGCCCACGCCGGCCTGCGCATAGGCGGTGGCCGACGACACGCTGGCCGCGGTGTGCACCAGGTCCGGCATCTGCGCGATGCTGCGGTGCGTGGCGGCCTCGCCCACGCCGAGCAGGTAGACCGGCTTGCGCCGCAGCTGCGCGGCGCGCTCGGCCGAGACCACGACCAGCGCGCCGCCGCCATCGGTCACGAGGCAGCAGTCGCGCACGGTGAAGGGATGCGCCACCGGCCGCGCCGCGATCACGTCCTCGATGCTCAGCGGCCCAGGATCGGGTGCCTCGGTGTCGAGCCGCGCCCAGTCACGCGCGCTCACCGCCACCTGCGCGAGCTGTTCGCGCGTGGTGCCGAACTCGTGCATGTGGCGCTGCGCGACCATCGCGTAGGCGGCGAGCGGGCCCGGGTAGCCATAGGGCACTTCGTAGGGGTTGGGCTCGGAATGGGTCGCGAACTGCCCGCCCGCGGATCTCTGCGTGCTGCCGTAGGCGATCAGTGCCACCGAGCACAGGCCGGCCGCGATCGCGGCGCGCGCATGGTTGAGGTGCGCGAGGAAGGCGCCGCCGCCGACCTGGGTCGAATCGGTGTAGCGCGGGCGCAGGCCCAGGTATTCGCACAGGCTCAGCGTCGGCATGAACAGCTGCAGCCCGGCCGCGAACACGCCGTCGACATCGGCCAGCGAGAGGCCCGCGTCGTCGAGCGCGCGCACCGAGGCCAGCGCCATCGCGTCGAACGGCGAAGACAGGGCCGGCATCGTCGCGAAGCCGGTGCTGCCGATGCCGGCGATCGCGGCCGCGCCGCGCAGATTGGTTGCGGTCATGCGAGCGCTCCGAACACCACGCGGTGCGCGTCGTTCCAGGGCTCGATGCGCGCGGCCACACGCAGGCCGATGCGCAGCGCGCCGGGCGCCGTATCGACCACGGTGGCCATCATGCGAAAGCCTTCGTCGAGATCGACCAGCGCGATGTTGAAGGCGCCATCGCGCCGCTGCACCTCGGTGCAGGCGTGGACCGTGCCCTCGCCGCGGCTGGTGCGCCATTCGAGTTCACTGGGCCGACCGCCTGGACCTACGGCCTGCGGCGGAAAGACCGCGCGGCCCGCGCCATGGTCGAACTGGTAGACCAGCCGGCCTTCGGCCAGCGCGGCGAGGAACTGGGCGCGCGGCGAGCGCGCGGTGTCGGGAGCGTGGGGAGCTTGGGTCATGTCCATCCCCTAGCGTCCGATGAAGCGCGGCCTGCGCTTCTGCTGGAAGGCGCCGATGCCCTCGATGCCGTCGGGCCCGGCCAGCGCCTCGGCCTGCGCGATCGCCTCGAGCTCGAGCGTCTCCTCGAAGGAACGCGCGCGCGACAGGATGCGCTTCGACGCGGCGAAGGCGGCGGTCGGGCCGCTCGCGATCTCGCGCGCCATCTGCAGCGCAATCTCGTCGAGCGCCTCGGCCGCCACGCTGCGGTTGACAAGCCCCATGGCCGCGGCTTCGCGGCCCGAGAACAGGCGGCCAAGGAAGATCAGCTCGGCCGCGCGGTGCGGCCCGACGCGCTCGCGCAGGTGATGGTGGCCGCCCGAATCGAGCACCGCGCCGATGTTGCGGAACGGGCTGCCGAGCAGGGCATCGTCGGCCACCAGCGCGATGTCGCAGGCCAGTGCGAGCCCGAAGCCGAAGCCCAGCGCGGGCCCCTGCACCGCGGCGATCGTCGGCACCGGGCAGTCGCGCACGGCGACCAGCACCGGGTTGATCCGCTCGCGCAGGATCGCGAGCGTGTCGTCGGTGCCGGGGTCGGTGTCCTTGAGGTCGCGGCCGGCACAGAAGGCATGGCGCGTGCCGCGCACCAGCACCGCGCGCGCACCGGCCGACACGGCCTCGCCGATCGCATCGGCGATCGCCGTCATCTCGTCGAGGCGCAGGCTGTTCTTCGCGGCGGGCCGGTCGATCGCGATGGTCGCGAGCGACGACTCCAGCGTCAGGCGCACCACATCGGTGGAAGTGGCGCCGCTCATCGCGCGGCTCCCTCGAAGGCCATCAGGATGCGCAGCTCGCTGGCCATCAGTAGCAAGCCATTCTGGTTGTGGACGTTCCACTGCAGCCGCAGCACGCCGTCGGTGCCGGGGCGCTTCACGGTCTTCTCGAGCACGGCGGCTTCCAGATGGATGGTGTCGCCGATGAAGGCCGGCGCGGTGAAGCGCAGCGCATCGCTGCCGTAGTTCGCGACGATCGCCGGCGCCGCGGGCGGGATGCCCAGGCCGGCCGCATAGGCCAGCAGCATCAGGCCCGGCGCGATGCGCTGGCCGAAGCGCGTGCGCGCCGCATGGTGCGCGTCGGTGTGCAGCACATACCAGTCGCCGGTCAGTGCGCACCACTGAACGATGTCGGCTTCCGTGAGGGTGCGGCCGCGCGAACGGAAGTGCGCGCCCTCCTCGATCTGGTCGAAGTGCTGCTCTAGGAATCCGCAGGTGCTGGTGATGTCGGTCATCGCGTCTTTATTTAACCTTCCAGACGGAATATAAATGAAGACGAAGACCTGGCGGCAGCTAGGGCTTACCCGAAGCCGCGGGAAAAGGCGCGATCGAAAGGGGCGTTGTCGTCAGCCGCCGCGCGTCGGCGACGCGACGGCGTCGACGCGCGCGAGCCATCGCAGGAAGGCCTCGGCGACGGCCACGGGCTGTTCCAGCGTCGACATGTGGCCGCACTGCGGCACCACGACGAGCTCGACATCGCCGGGCAGCAGGCCCGCCATCTCCTCGCTCAGTGCCGGCGGCGTGATCTGGTCATCGCGACCGCACAGCACCAGGGCCGGCGCCCTCACCGCAGGCAGCAGCTCGCGCGCGTCGCGGCGCTGCATCGCGGCCTTCTGCTGCCGCGTGAAGCCCTCGCCGCCGACCTGCCTTGCCATGTCGGCGAGCAGCTCGAGCAGTGCCCGATCCTGCGCATGCGCTGGGTGCAGCACGCGGGGCGTGAAGCTCTCGACCACCTGGGCGAAGCTCGCGCCGCCCGAGCTCAGCGCCGCCACCATCCGCTGCCGGTTCTGCGTGGCCTCAGGGGGATCGGCGCCTGCACCGGTGTCGAGCAGCGCGAGGCCCGCGATCCTGGCGCCGGCCTGCCGGCACACCTCGAGCGCGACGTAACCGCCCAGCGAGAAACCCGCCAGCGCGAAGCTTTCGTCGGTCATCGCGGCCAGCGCCGTGGCGGCCAGGGCCTCGATGGTGTCGGCCCCATCGGTCGGCGACACGACGACATCGCGCCCGGCGGGCAGCGCCCGTCGCACGGGATCCCAGACGCGCGCGTCGTTCATGAGGCCGGGAAGCAGCAGCAGCGGTACGGTGTTCATCATGGCGAGTCCTCGGGTGGTGGTATGTCGATGAGCTTGTTATAACTATGAAGCCAAGTTCACAGTCAAGTCACCCGGAGCCGTTCCATGTGGATCGCAGAGTTCTCGCAGCAGGCCGGCCTCAGCGTCGCCACCGTCCGCTTCTATGTGCGCAGCGGCCTGCTGCAGCCGAAGACGGGCCTGGCCGGCGGCACGCGGCCCTATCTCGAGTTCTCGCCGCGCGACCTGCGCCTGGTGGCCGCGATCCGCGCGGGCCAGGCCATGGGCATGTCGCTCGCCGAGATCCAGCTGCTGATGAACGAGCGCCGTGCCGGCGGCCGTGGCCGCATGCTGCAGGCCATGCGCGCGCGGCGGGACAGGTTGCGCCAGCAGCAGAAGGAACTCGCCGCGATGCTGCGCTTCGTCGACGCGAAGATCGCCTGGCTGCAGGCCGGCGCGCCCGGGGTTCCGCCCGAGCCGCCGAAGATCGGCCCGCGTTCGCCCGAAGCGGGCCGCGGACTCAGGCCTTGAGCAATCCCTTGGCCACCATGCTCTTCGCGGCCGCCGCGATGGCCTCCCGAGTGTCGCGTGGTGTCCAGCCGAGCACCTGACCAGCCTTCTCGTTGGAGGTCTTCTTGGCGTGGCCGAGATCGGGAATGAAGGGGCGAAGCTCGGCATTGAAGAGCGCGACCGCGCGCAGCACGAGATCGGGGATCGTGCGGGTCGGAACGCGCCTGGCCGCTTCGCCGAGCGCCGCCCTGACGATGGCCCCGATCTCCCGCATCGCCAGCGCTCGGCCATTCGAGAGCAGGAAGCGCTCGCCCGCGGCCGCTGGATGGGTCATCGCCAGGATGTGTGCGTTGGCCACGTCGCGCACGTCGACGATCGGGATGAACAGGTTCGGGAAACCCGGCATGTCCCCATCGAGCATGCGCTGGATCACATGATTGGCCCCGGAGATGTCCTTGCCCATCACCGTTCCCATCACCGCGACGGGAAGCATGGTGGCGAGTTCCAGCCCTCCGCCCTCGGCGGTCATGAAGGACCATGCCGCGCGCTCGGCGAGGGTCTTGCTCTTGCCGTAGGCATCGACGCCGGGGCCGTCGAGAACGGTCCAGTCGTTCTCGGTGAACGTGTGGGCGTCGTGGGGATGTCCCCAGCTCACGGCATGAAACGCCGAGGTGAGGACGACGCGCTTCACGCCCGCGTCGCGCGCGGCCCGCAGCACGCGCAGCGTGCCTTCGCGCGCGGGGACGATCAGGTCGTCCTCGTTCGCCACGTGCCCGGGCTGCACCGGGGATGCGACATGCAGAACGAAGTCGACATCGGCCATGGCCTGCGCCCAGCCTTCGTCGCGCAGGAGGTCGGCAGCGACGAAGCTCAGGCTGTCGCCGTGCACCATGCCCGCGTCCGCGAGCGACGCCCGCACCTCGGCCTCCCTGGCGAGCGATCGGACGGTGGTCCGCACGCGATGATCCTGCGCGAGCAGCTGGAGGATGCAGTGTCCGGCGATGAAGCCGGAGCCGCCTGTGACGAGGACGCGTGTGGAGGTCATGGGAGGGTGCTTTCGTGGTTCATGCCTGGTCGGCGGTCTGACGCTCGCGCCAACGGGAAGGGGTGGTCCGCTCCCAGCCGCGAAACGCGCGGGCGAACGAATTGGGCTCGACGAAGCCGAGCAGCATGGCAATGGCCACCGGATCGAGCACCGTGTTGGCGAGCAGCCGTGTCGCCGTGGTGTGCCTCACCGCGGCGAGCTGCTGCTGGAAGCTCGTCTCGTATTCGTCCAGGCGACGCTGGAGCGTACGGCTACTGAGGTGGAGCCGGCCAGCCACCGCCGCGATGCTGGGTTGCAGGCCTTCGCTCAACTGGCGCGCGATCGCCACGCGGGTCTCGGCCACGAGCGGGGACAGGCCCTCGCCGTGGGCCGCCCTCTGCTCGAGGCCCTCGAGCACTCGCGCGAAGGCCCCGCCATCCGCCGTGACGAACGGCACGTGGAGCGCCGCGCGGTCGAACACCATCGCGTCGTGCGTGGCCCCGAAGACGATGGGACATCCGAAGTGGCGGCGCAGCAGCGCCTGATGCTGGGGCCGACGCGCCAGTTCCAATCGAAGGGGCGCGATCCGTCCGGCGCTGCCATGCCGCGCCAGCTCCCGCAAGGAGGCCATGGTCATGTCGACGAGCAGGCGCGGCACCTCGCTCGTCGCCAGCAGCCAGCGATAGCGCACCGTCGTCTGCTCGCCCACGGTCTCGACCTCGACCAGCTCGGGGCAGGTCAGGCGCTTGTAGCGCGAGAGGGCCGCCAGCGCGCGGCGAAAGTCGGGCGCGTGCAGCGCCACGATCGAGGCCACGCCATAGCCCCGGGCGATCCCTTCGGCACCGAAGCTAAGTCCCGCGGACGGATCGTCGAACGCCTCGTCCGCCGCGGCCCAGATGCGGAAGAACTCGCTCGTGCTCCACGCGTTCGATGGCTTCACGCCGGCACGCTCGCACAGCCGCTCGATGGGGAGTCCGGACTTTGCGAGAACGAGGGGAGACACCGAAAAAGTGTCGTGGCGAGTCATGCGCAAAGAATAGGAGCGCGGGGAGAGCCCGACAAATCCGATCGCGCCAAAAAGGGGACCGCGGGGGTGCGGACCGCTGGTCGACGGCCTGCAGAAAGCTACCGTGCGCGCCGCACCGAAGTCCCGATCGCGATGCCCGCCACGATCAGTCCCGTCGCCAGCAACAGCGCGCCATCGGGCCTTTCGCCCAGCGCGAGATCGGCCGCCAGCAGGCCCACCACCGGCACGCCCAGCAGCCCCATCGAGGTCACGGAGGCCGGCAGGTCGCGGTTCACGGTGTTCATCGCCCAGTAGGCCAGCACGGTGCCGATGAGGTTGCTGTAGCCCAGCAGCGCGACCAGTTCCATCGACCACGCGATGCGCGGCACGCCCTCGATGGCCAGCGCGAGCAGCAGCTGCGCGACGCTCGCCAGCAGCATCTGCCAGGGCAGCAACTGGAACGGCGGCGTGGTCCACCGATGGGCGCGCCCATAGACGATGCAGGCGGCCCAGCAGACGGCGGCCAGCAGGATCAGACCGTGGCCGCGCACCACGTCGGCATCGCGCCAGTCGACGGCCGCGGGCTGCAGCAGCACCAGCAGCCCCGCCACGCCGAGCCCCAGGCCGGCGGCGCGGCGCGCGGTGAAGGCTTCGCCGAGGAAGAAGCGGGCCGCGGGCAGCACCCACAGCGGCGTGGTGTAGGCCAGCACCACCGAGCGGCCCGCGCTCAGGTACTGCAGGCCCAACGCGGCCAGCACCGAGAAGGCCACCATGTGCAGCAGGCCGACGCTCAGGATCACCGGCAGGTCGTGCCGCGTGGGCACGGCCAGCCGGCCCGAGGCCGGCAGCACCACCCACAGCACGATGCACGCCGGCACCATGCGCAGCGTGGTGGCCCAGATCGGCGTCACGTGTTCCAGCACCACCTTGCCGACGCTCCAGTTGACGCCCCAGGCACCGATGACGATCGCGAGGAGAAGGACGGCGGTGCCGCGCGGCGAGGCGTTCGAGGACATGGCTGACGGTGGGCAGGGGATGGACCGGGAGCCGCCCAAGATAAGCCGACTCGGCCGCCTTCGCCAGCGATCCTTCTCTACACTGGCCGTGAAATCAATTCACACCATGGACCTCCAGCAACTCCCCCCGCTGACGGCCCTGCGCGCCTTCGCCGCGGCCGCGCAGGCCGGCAGCGTGGTCGGCGCGGCCGACAAGCTCAACGTCACGCACAGCGCGGTGAGCCACCAGCTCCGGCTCATCGAATCGTGGCTGGGCTGCAAGCTGTTCGACCGCCATGCCGCGGGCGTGACGCTCACCGACGCCGGCCGGCGGCTGTTCGCCAGCACGGCGCGGGCGCTCGACGACATCGGCCAGGTCTGCGCCGAGATCCGCGGCCAGCGGCCCGCCACGGCGCTGACGCTGGCCTGCCCCGGCAGCTTCATGCTGCAGTGGCTGATCCCGCGGCTCGACGATTTCGAGGCGCGGCATCCCCAGGTCGTGCTCAACCTGCAGACCGGCAGCGACCTCGGCCGGCTGCGCGCCGGGCACGTCGATGCACTGGTCTACTGCGGCCGCGGAACGCATCCGCGCGAGGTGAGCGAGATCCCGCTGGCCGACAACGACATCGGGCCGATCTGCACGCCCGCGCAGGCGAAGACGCTGGCCCGGCCACGGGACGTGCTGTCGCATGCGCTGCTGGGCACCGAGTCCTATCCGGCCGGCTGGACGATCTGGGCGCAGGCCCATTGGCTGGACGCCGCGCGGCTGCGGCCGCGGCGTTCGTTCGGCCAGTGGATCTACATGATCCAGGCCACCATCGCCGGTCTCGGCGTGGGCATCGCGCCCTCGGTGCTGGTGCGCGAGGAGCTGGCGCAGGCGCGCATCGCGGCCCCGCTGGGCTTCGTGCCCAGCGGCGACCGCATCTCGCTGTGCGTGCTCAGACGCCGCGCGCAGGAGCCGGCCATCGCCGCGCTCGCCGACTGGCTCGGCACGCTGCACGGCCAGCCAGCAGCCGGTTGACCCTGCGGCCGCGCGGGCGCTACACGATGCCGTGCAGGCACATGTCGCTCGCCTGGTCGGCCAGCGTCTCGAGGCTCAGGCGCCCGGTGGGCTGGTACCAGGTGTAGGTCCAGTTCAGCATGCCGTACATCAGCATCGCGTGCGTGGTCGCGGCCTGGCGGTCCTTGAACTTCTGCGCGTTGATCTCGCGCAGCAGCGCGCACAGGAAGCCCACCAGCTTCTGCTCGTTGGCATTCACCTGCGCGCGCACCTCCTCGGGCAGGTGGTAGACGTCCTCGATCAGCACGGTGTGGCGGTCGCGCTGCTCGTAGTAGTACTTGAGATGCGCGAGGAAGTAGTTGCGCAGCCGCGCGCGCGGATCGATCGGCGCCGACACCAGGTCCGAGGCGATCGCCACCAGCGCGCTCACGTGCTCGCCGAGCATCTCCGCGAGCATCGCTTCCTTCGAGGGGAAGTAGTGGTACATGCGCGACTTCGACGCGTTGCAGGCGGCGCCGATGTCGATGATGTTGGTGTTGCGAAAGCCGTTCTTGGCGAAGAGGGACGCGGCCACGTCGAGGATCGTGGCCCGGATGTCGTCGAAGTTCTCGGATTTGGTTCTGGCCATGTCGGCATCGCCTGCAAAAGAAAAATGGTTCGTTCGAAACACCCGCGCCTCGCGCATGTTTCGTCCGCCCGCCCTGTACGTAGCTGGGCGAAACAGCGAAATTTATTCCGTCCGGACGGCCTACTCTAACCGAGGCCTCGCGGCCTCGCGGCGGGGCCCCTTCCTGATCCTCCCGACCCACCCGCCCCACGGAGCCGCGCATGAATCCCGCTGTACGCCACGCCCTCGCCTCGCTCGTCGTCGCCATCGCCACCACTGCGCAGGCGCAGGATGCGCCCGTGCGCATCGGCATCGCCGCCCCGCTGACCGGTGCCATCGCCCATCTCGGCAAGGACATGGAGAACGGCGCGCGGCTCGCCATCGAGGACCTCAACGCGCAGGGCCTTACGATCGGCGGCCGCCGGCTGCGCTTCGAGACGGTGGTCGAGGACGACCGGGCCGATCCCGCCAGTGCCGCCACCGTGGCGCAGAAGCTGGCCGATATGCAGGTCAACGGCGTCGTCGGCCATCTCAACTCGGGCACCACCATTCCCGCGGCCCGCGTCTACAACGACGCCGGCATCCCGCAGGTCGCGCCGGCCGCGACCAACCCGCAGTACACGCGCGCCGGCTACAGGTTCGCCGCGCGGCTCATGGCGACCGACGTGCAGCAGGCCGACGGCATCGCCGGCTACGTCGCGCGCACGTTGAAGGCGAAGACCGCCGCCGTGATCGACGACCGCACCGCCTATGGCCAGGGCCTGGCCGACCAGGTGGTGGCCGACCTCGGCAAGGCGCAGGTGAAGGTGCTCAAGCGCGAGTTCGGCACCGACCGCGCGACCGACTTCTCGGCCATCCTCACCACCCTGCGCGGCCTCAAGCCCGACGTGATCGTCTACGCGGGCGCCGACGCGCAGGCCGCGCTGGTCAACCGGCAGATGAAGCAGCTCGGCGTGAACGCGACCTTCATCGCAGGCGACGGCGTGTGCACCGGCGAATGGAGCAAGCTCGCGGCCGGCGCCAACGAGGGCGCCTACTGCTCGCAGGCCGGCGCGCCGCGCGAGGCCATGGCCGCCTTCGCGGCCTTCAACCAGCGATACAAGGCGCGCTTCGGCGCCGACGTGATCGTGTTCGCGCCCTATGCCTACGACGCGGTGATGGTGCTGGTGGAGGCGATGAAGAAGGCCGGCTCCACCGATCCCGCGGTGTATGGACCGAAGCTCGCGGGCGTGACGCTCACCGGGCTGATCGGACCGATCGCCTTCGATGCGCGCGGGGACAACCTGCGGGGCACGGTGACGATCTATCAGGTGCGTGGGGGGAAGCTGGTGGTGGCGCCGTAGCGTTGCACCCTGCGCGACTCCGGTCCTACTTCGTGAACCCCTCGCGCTTGCGGATCTCGTCGAGGTAGTTGTAGATCGAGAAACGCGACATGTCGAGCGCCGCCGCCGCGCGGCCCACGCTGCCCTTCACGATGAACAGGCCGCGCCGCAGCATCTCCTCGACGGCGTGCACCTTCTCCTCCTTGTTCATGAGCTGCACCGGCTTGCCGAAGGTGCGGATCGCCGAGCGGATGATCTCGCCCATCAACAGGTCCATGTCGGGCGATTCCTCGCGCGACTCGGGCGTGGCCGCGGGCGCAGGCGCGCCCTGGATCGCATGCTCGAGCCAGGCATGGGCGAGCTTGAACACGGTGAGGTCGGCGTTCATGCACAGCGCCGCAAACGGCGTGCCGTCGGCATCGCGATAGATCACGGTGGCCGATTTCAGCGGCGTGCCGGTGCCGGTCAGCGTGGGATAGACATTGACCACCGAGTGGCCGCTGCCCGAGAGGTCGGTGGCCGCCGACCAGGCGGCGCCGAAGGCGCGGTCGTCCTTCGGGCCGCTGAGGATGGTGCTGCCGACCTTGCGGCCCGACACGTGGCCGTTGGCGATCGCCACCACCGAGGCATCGGGCTGCGTCAGGTCGTGCAGCACCAGTTCGGTGTTCGGCCCGAGCATGCGCCCCATCATCTCCACCACGGGCTTGAGCACCTCGACGATGCGCCGGCGCTCCTCGGCGATGGCCGGCGACACCGTCGCGGCCTTCGAGGGCTTGGCCGCGCGCTGGCGTGCGCGCGAGGCCGACGGCTGCTGCGCGGTCGAACGGGAGCTGGAGGTCTCGGCGGTCTTGCGGGTGGCTGGCATGGACGCGGAAGTCGAAGGAAGGTCGAAGGGGAGTGAAAGCCCTGATCCTTGATTTCAACAAACTGTTGAATACTTGATCTGGCGTTGATTCTGGCACATGTCTTGCAGGTCCGGCCGGCCCTGGGGTCCGCCCGAAACGACGCGGCAACTGTAGGGCAAGGTGCGCCCAGAAATTCAACATTTCGTTGATACATCAACAAGGAGTTCATATCATGCCGAGTTCGAACCATCCCGCCGCGACCGCGGCGCCCCTGCCGGCCTCGCCGCCAGTCACCTCCCGCCGCCATTGGCTCAAGTCCCTCGGCGGCGCTTCCGTCGCGGGCGTGCTCGGCAGCCAGCTCGTCGCCTGCGGCGGTGGCTCGGGCTCGTCGGGCGGTTTCCTGCCCTTCGCCTCGGCCGCGCCGCCGCCGGCCCCGCCGAGCGACACGCCCACCTTGCCCGCCAAGGCGCTGTTCCCCGGCGTGGCCGACCGCGTGTACCTCAACGGCGCGGCCGACCACCCGTGGAACCAGTACGCCACCGATGCGCTGAGTTCCTACGCGCAGTCCAAGCTCTCGCTCGCGAGCGGCAGCGCGACCGCCACCGCGAAGTTCGCGGCGCTGATCAATGCCGATGCCGACGAGATCGCCTACGTGCCCAGCACCTCGATGGGCGAGTACCTCGTGACGCGCGCGCTCGGCCTGCCCGAATCGGGCGGCCGCGTGGTCACCGACGCGCTGCACTTCGTCGGCTCCTTCTACATGTACGAGCAATACCGGCTGCGCGGCCTCGACGTGCTCACGGTGCCGATGGACGCCAACCACCGCATCGCGCTGGCCGATCTCGACAAGGCCATCTCACCCGGCACCAAGCTGGTGGCCATCTCGCACGTGTCGCTCTACAACGGCTTCACGCACGACCTCAAGGCCGTGTGCGATCTCGCGCATTCGCGCGGCGCGCTGGTCTACGTCGACCTGATCCAGTCGGCCGGCGCCGTGCCGGTGGACGTGAAGGCGGCCGGCGTCGACTTCGCGGGCTGCGGCACCTACAAGTGGTTGATGGGCGACTTCGGCTTCGCCTTCCTCTACGTGCGCAAGAGCCTGCTGCCCAAGCTGCAGCGGCCCTGGTACGGCTACCGCCAGACGCGCAATTTCGCGGCGCCGATCCTGCACGTCTATCCGCTCGACCCGCCCGGCAGCGTGCCCTACGAAAGCGTGCAGATCGATTCGGTGTCGGGCTACTTCAGCGGCTCGTTCCCGGCCTCCTCCATCGAGGCCGCCTGCGCGGCGTCCATCGACTGGATCCAGAGCGTGGGCGTCGACAAGATCCAGGCCTGGCGCAAGCCGATGACCGATGCGCTGCAGGCCGGCCTGCGCGCCAAGGGCTTCCAGGTGGTGACGCCGCCCGACAGCAGCTCGCCGATCGTGACCTTCGCCTACGCCAATGCCGCGCAGCTCGCGAGTCGGCTCGCTCCCGACAAGATCGAGATCACGCTGCGCGCCAACCATGCGCGCATCTCGCCGTCCGTCTACAACGACATGGACGACATCGCCAGATTCCTCGCCGCGATCGGAACGCCATGAAACGCCACACCCTCATCGGTGGCGCCGCGCTGGCCTGCCTCGTGCTCGCGACCAGCGCCTGCAGCGTCGCGCCGCGGCATCTCAATTCGGGCAAGGTGCTGCCCACCACCCTGCCCTTCTCCGAGGCCGTGCAGGTCGGCCGCACACTCTACCTGTCGGGCCAGATCGGCAACCTCCCCGGCAGCCTCAAGCTGCCGCCGGGCGGCATCGGCCCCGAGTCGAAGCAGGTGATGGAGAACATCAAGACCACGCTCGAAGCGCATGGCCACACCATGGCCGACGTGGTGAAGTGCACCGCCATGCTGGCCGACATGAGCGAGTGGGGGGCTTTCAACGAGGTCTACAAGGGCTACTTCGCCGAAGGCCGGTATCCGGCGCGCAGTGCCTTCGGTGCGACCGCGCTGGCCTTCAATGCGCGCATCGAGGTGGAGTGCATCGCCGCGAAGTAGCGCCGCTCCACTTCAACGGCGGGCCCGGCCGAAATTCCGTCCATTGAGAGAGAAATGTGCATTTATTCTAAAATGCACACTTTCACTCCAGGACCCTTCCATGCAAGTCGTGACCGCCACCGACGTCAAGAGCCAGCTTGGCGAGCTTTTCGATGCCGTCGAGAAGGACGAGGGCGCCAGCGTTTTGATCGAGCGAAATCGCCGTCCCGCGGCGATGCTCCTGAATGCTCACGTGGCCGAGAAGGCCATCTTGGGGGCCTACGCCCACGGCGTGCTGCCGCGCGCCATCGCCATGCAGCAGCTCGGGCTGGACTGGTATGGCGATCTGCTGCAACGAATGAATCTCCATGGCATCGAGCATCCGTCGGCCTCAGCCGAGGACACGCGTGTCATGAAGCAAGCGGCGGATGATGCGATGCGATCGCTGGGAGAAACCGGTGCGCGTACCGCTCGTTCGAGGAAGGCGAGAGGGTAATGGCCGAGAAGATCCGCATCGTCCTACCGGACACGGGCCCGCTGATCACGCTCGCCCATGCCAATGCGCTCGAAGTGCTGCTGGTCTTCGACGCGCAACAGGTCCAGCTCGTCGTCACCGACATGGTGGAGTTCGAGGCCACGAGGCATCGCAGCACCCGCGAGGATGCCCAGCGAATCTCCGACTTCCTTGAGAAACACGCCGGGCGGATCGTCATCGAGAAAACCGTCTTCGGCCAGATGGCGATCTCGGCGGCGCGCATCTACGAGCGGTACACGGAAAGCCAACAGTTGCGAGACTTCTACGCGACCAGCAACATGCCTGCTCCGTCACCGTTGGCGCCCAACAGCGGAGAACTCTCCATCAACAGCTACGTGTCCGAACTCATCGGGCAACCGCCCGGACCACCTTGCCTGGTCATCGCAGAAGACGACTTCTTCTTGCGATCCACGCCCGGTGCTCTTCCTGGCAATGCGCACATCATCTCGACGGCCACATTGCTGGCGAAGCTGGAGGAGCTGGACCCGAGGTTCAAGGCACGCGACGTGCTGGACGCCGCAAGGCACTACAAGGGCCGCGAGCCCAACCGCGCCACGGTCGACTCGCCGGCTCCCAAGGTCAAGGGCGGCAGCACCTGGGACACTACCGTCGCCGCCGCCCAATTGACCACCAAGCTCACGAAGAAAGGGAATCCCCGGATGAAGGGCTCGGGCAACGGGTCGTAGGCACCCGCTCCTGCCCTGGAGCCCCCGGGGACGGCATCCCCCTTCAATCCTCGACGAACGCCTCTTCGCGCTTCGCCTTCACCGAAGGCAGCAGCACCACCACCAGCAGCAGCAGCGCCGCCGCGAGCAGCCCGGCCGACAGCGGCCGCGTGACGAACACGCTCCAGTCGCCGCGCGACAGCAGCAGCGCGCGCCGCAGGTTCTCTTCCATCATCGGGCCCAGGATAAAGCCCAGCAGCAGCGGCGCGGGCTCGCACTTGAGCTTGAGGAACAGGTAGCCCACGATGCCGAAGATCGCGACCATCCAGACGTCGAAGGTGTTGTTGTTCTCCGAGTACACGCCCACCGCGCAGAACAGCACGATCGAGGGGAACAGCCACTTGTAGGGAATGGTCAGCAGCTTGATCCAGATGCCGATCATCGGCAGGTTCAGCACGATCAGCATCAGGTTGCCGATCCACATCGAGGCGATCAGGCCCCAGAACAGTTCCGGGTTGCTGGTCATCACCTGCGGGCCCGGCTGGATGTTGTGGATCGTCATCGCGCCCACCATCAGCGCCATCACGGCATTGGGCGGAATGCCCAGCGTCAGCAGCGGGATGAACGAGGTCTGCGCACCGGCGTTGTTGGCCGACTCGGGGCCCGCCACGCCGCGGATGTTGCCCTTGCCGAACGGCACCTCGCCGTTCTTGAGCTTGATCTTCTTCTCGATGGTGTACGCCGCGAAGGCCGACAGCAGCGCACCGCCGCCGGGCAAGATGCCCAGGGCCGAGCCGAGCGCGGTGCCGCGCAGCACCGCGGGCGTCATGCGGCGGAAGTCTTCCTTGGTGGGCCACAGGCCCTTGACCTTGGCGGTGAAGACCTCGCGCTCGTGCTCGGGCACCGCGAGGTTGGCGATGATCTCGCCGTAGCCGAACACCCCCATTGCGATGGCGATGAAGCCGATGCCGTCGGTGAGTTCGGGAATGTCGAAGCTGTAGCGCGCCACACCCGAGTTCACGTCGGTGCCCACCAGGCCCAGCGCGAGGCCGAGCAGGATCATGGTGATGGCCTTGAGCAACGAGCCCGAAGCCAGCACCACGGCGCCGATCAGGCCCAGGATCATCAGCGAGAAGTATTCGGCCGGGCCGAACTTGAAGGCCAGCTCGGTCAGCGGCGGCGCGAAGGCGGCCAGGATCAGCGTGCCCACGCAACCGGCGAAGAAGGAACCGAGCCCCGCGGCCGCGAGCGCGGGCCCGGCCCGCCCCTTGCGCGCCATCTGGTAGCCGTCGATCACTGTCACCACCGAGGATGACTCGCCTGGCAGGTTGACCAGGATGGCGGTGGTCGATCCACCGTACTGCGCGCCGTAGTAGATGCCGGCCAGCATGATGAGCGCCGACACCGGTGGCAGCGCATAGGTCGCGGGCAGCAGCATCGCGATGGTGGCGACCGGGCCGATGCCGGGCAGCACGCCGATCAGGGTGCCCAGCAGGCAGCCGACGAAAGCGTAGACCAGGTTCTGCGCCGTGAAGGCGACGCCGAAGCCGATCGAGAGGTTGGTGATCAGGTCCATGGTTCTCTTGTCTTGTTTTTTCGTTCTTCTTGTAGCGAAATCAGCCGGCGATGAAGGTCGGCCAGACCTGGAACTGCAGCTTGAGCGCGACCACGAAGGCCAGGTAGCTGCCGAGCGCGAGCACGGTGGCCAGCAGGGTCACGCCCTTCCAGCCGAAGTTGTCGCCCGCGAGGCTGGCGATGAAGGTCAGCGCATAGATCGCGACGATCAGCCCCATCGACGGCAGGCCGATGCTCGGCAGCCCGCCGAGCAGCACGCCGAAGATCAGGTTGGCGCTGATGATGAACACCAGCGGCTTCCAGGCGATGCGCCCGATCGGCTCGCCGTCGTCGGTCTCCACCGACAGCGCCTTGAGCGTGATCAGCACGCCCATCAGGGCGATGAGGATGCCGACGATCAGCGGGAAGTAGCCCGGGCCCATGCGGGCGCCGGTGCCGACGTTGTAGTTCGTGGCGCCCCATGCGAAGGCCACGCCGAAGGCGCTGAAGAGCACGCCCGAGCAGAAGTCTCTCTGACTCTTGATTCTCACCGTTGATGTCTCCTGGGAATTTCCTGGGACCGCGGCGCGGCCCATGCGGCTGGCACGTGAAAGTGCGAGCCGCCGATCCTAGGAATTCGCGCCCACGCTGTGCGTGAACACACCATTGCCGTTCGGCAATGTGACGCGCCCGCGCCGCGGCTTTGGTGCGTATCGGGCACCACCGTGCGTCCCGTTGCAGGCCTACCGCCGCGCGGTCGTCCTCCCTACGCTCGATGACATCGGCCCCGTGCCGTGTTCCGTGCCCGACAACCCCGGCGTTGGACGGCGATCCGCGGCCAGCCCCCTGGCCGCCTTGGCCCGGCGATCGGGCCGTCCTCTTGGAGATACCGCGATGCTTACCGTAGACAACACCCTGCCTCCCCCGCGCCAGAAGTCCGACGACCTGGTGCCGTCCCGCTACGCGCTGAAGATCGGCAAGATCGATGCGCTGGTGGTCAGCGACGGCGTGCTGCCGCTGCCCACTTCGACCATGGCCACCAACGCGACGCCGGCCGACCTCGCGAAGTGGCTCGACCACATGTTCATGCCGCCCGACAAGTTCGACTGGCCGCTCAACGTGATGGTGGCCCGCAGCGGCGACCAGACCATCCTCATCGACGCCGGCCTGGGCGGCCAGTTCGCGGGCTTCCCGCGCGCCGGCCAGTTCCCGCAGCGGCTGGCCGCGGCGGGCATCGAGCTCGAGGACGTGACCGACGTGATCATCACCCACATGCACATGGACCACGTGGGCGGACTGCTGGTGCCCGAGGTCAAGGCGCGGCTGCGCCCCGACGTCCGCATCCACGTGGCCGCCGCCGAGGTCGCGTTCTGGACCTCGCCCGACTTCTCCCACACCGTGATGCCGACGCCGGTGCCCCCGGTGTTGCGCGCGACCGCCACGAGCTTCTACAACGAGTACCGCGACCGGCTGCGGATCTTCGAGGACCGGCACGAGGTCGCGCCCGGCGTGGTGGTTCGCCTCACGGGCGGCCACACGCCCGGCCACAGCGTGGTCGACCTGACGTCGGAAGGCGAGCGCCTGACCTTCGCGGGCGACGCCATGTTCCCGGTGGCCTTCGACCATCCCGACTGGCAGAACGGCTTCGAGCACGACCCCGAGGAATCGACCCGCGTGCGCGTCGGCCTGTTCAGGGAACTGGCGCAGAACCGCGGACTGCTGGTGGCGGCCCACCTGCCCTTCCCCTCGGTCGGCCGGGTGGCGGTGGATGGCGACGCCTTCCGCTGGGTGCCGGTGCTCTGGGACTACTGAGTCAGTCGCCCGCGCCGGGCAGATCGATGCGCGCGCGCAACCCGGGCGCGGCATCCTCGAATGCGAGCTGCCCGCCATGCAGCGCGATCACCGCGCGCACGCTGGCCAGGCCCAGGCCATGGCCGGGCGTGCTGCGGTCGAGCCGGTGGAAGCGCACGCCGATGCGCTCGCGCTCGGCGGCCGGGATGCCCGGGCCGTCGTCCTGCACGAAGAGCTGCGCGCGGCCGTTCACGGTCTGCGTGCCGATGCACACCACGGCACCCGCGCCGCAGTACTTGAGCGCGTTGTCGACCAGGTTGGCGACCGCGCCCGCGAGCAGGTCGCGGTCGCCGAGCGCCGTGGCCGCCTCGCACGGCGCGCGCCGCAGCACGATGCCCTGCACCTCGGCCACGGCCTCGTAGAGCTCGGCCACGTCGTCGGCGATCACGTGCAGCGCCACCGGCGCGAACTGCTGGCGCCGCGCGCCCGCCTCCACCTCGGCGATCTGCAGCAGCTTCTCGAACACCACCGCGAGCTCCTCGAGCTCGCGGATCGCGGTCGCCACCGCACCGCGCTGCGCATCGTCGGACGGCAGGCCCAGCTCCACCGCGCGCAGCCGCACCAGCACGCGCGTGAGCGGCGTGCGCAGGTTGTGGGCGATGGTGTTGGAGACATGGCGCACGCCGTCCATCAACGACTCGATGCGGTCGAGCATGGCGTTGATGTCCTGCTCGAGCAGCGCGAACTCGTCCTCCTCGCCCGAAGGCGCGACACGCTCCTGCAGCTCGCCGGCCGCGATGCGCGCGGCCGTGCGCCGCACCGCGCCCACGCTGCGCTCGAGCTCCTGCCGGAACACGAAGGTGCCGCCGATCAGCAGCAGCACCGCGACGATGCCGGCCGCGGCACTGGCGCTCGCCACCAGCGACTCGATCGACTCCTGGTCGCGCAGGTCGTGCCCCACGACCAGCGTGGCACCGTCGGGCAACGGCCGCATCACGAGGTAGGCGATGGCACCCTGGCCGCCGCGCAGCACGCGCCGGTGCACGCCGTCGCCCGCGTCGGGCGCGCTCGAGGGCATCTGGTCGAGGTTGCCCGCGAGCTTGCGGCCCTCGCGGTCCACCAGCAGGTAGACCTCGTTGTCGGAATGCCGGTCGTCGGCCAGCACGTGCCCGATCTCGCCCGCCACGCCCTCGAGGCCACGCGCCTCGTGGCGCACCACCAGCTGCTGCACGCTGGCCGCCACCTGGCGCACCATGCGCTGCTGCAGCACGCCCACGGTCTGCATGTAGACGATCGCCAGCGAGGCCAGCATGGTGATCGCGACCAGCAGCCCGTAGTAGAAGGCCAGCCGGAAGCCGACCGAGCGCCAGAGCTGGCGCAGCGCCGGGATCATCGGCGCGCGGGCGCGGCGGCCGGCGCGGCTTCGGGTTCGGGCGGCGCCAGCCGGTAGCCCGCACCGCGCACCGTCTGGATCAGGGTCGGCGCGCCGCCTGCGTCGAGCTTGCCGCGCAGCCGGCTCACCTGCACGTCGATCACGTTGGTCTGCGGATCGAACTGGTAGTCCCACACGGCCTCGAGCAGCATGGTGCGCGTGACCACCTGGCCCGGATGCATCATCAGGTAGGCCAGCAGGCGGAACTCGCGCGGCTGCAGCGCGATGGGACGGCCCGCGCGCTTCACCTGCCGGCTCGCGAGATCGATGGACAGGTCGGCCACCTCGAGCGTGCGGATCTCGGGCCCGGTGCGCGAGCGCCGCACCAGCGCCTCGGCGCGCGCGGCCAGCTCCGAGAACGCGAAGGGCTTGGCCAGGTAGTCGTCGCCGCCGGCCTTGAGGCCGCGCACGCGCTCGTCGAGCGCGCTCAGCGCGCTGAGCACCAGCACCGGCGTCTTCTTGCCGAGCGCGCGCAGGGTCGCGAGGATCGACAGGCCGTCGACCTCGTTCGGCAGCATGCGGTCGAGGATCACGAGGTCCCAGGCTTCGCTGGTGGCGCGCGCCAGCGCATCGGTGCCGTCGCGGCTGATCACCGCCACGTGGCCGAGCGCGCGGAAGCCCTCGGCGATGTAGCGGGCGTTGTCGGCGTCGTCCTCGACGATGAGGCAACGCCACAGGGGAGTGGGATGGATCACGCCTGCGATTGTGCCGCCCGCTGCCGCCCGCTGCCGGCGCTACAGGCTCGCGTCGGCGCGCGCGACGCGCACCACGCGGCCCTGCACCCCGTCCACCAGCAGGTAGAGGCCGCCATCGGGCCCCTGGCGGATGTCGCGGATGCGCTCGCCGAGCTCGGCGAACAGCGGCTCGCGCCGCACCACGCGCGGCGCGGCGTCCTCGCCCGCGAGCTCGATGCGCCACACGGCCTTGCCGGCCAACGCGCCCACGAGCACGCTGCCCTTCCACTCGGGAAACTGGTCGCCGGTGTAGAGGATCAGGTTGCTCGGCGCGATCGCCGGCAGGTCCCAGTGCACGAGCGGCGGCGCGAGGCCGGGCTTGGCGGTGCCCTCGCCGATCGGCGCGCAGGTGTTGTACTCGCAGCCGAAGCTGACGAGGGGCCAGCCGTAGTTGCGGCCCTTGCGCACCACGTTGATCTCGTCGCCGCCCTGCGGTCCGTGCTCCGCCACCCAGAGCTGGCCGGTGCGCGGATGCACGAAGGCGCCCTGCGGATTGCGATGGCCGAGGCTCCAGATCTCGGGCCGCGCGCCCGCGCGCTGCGCGAAGGGGTTGTCGGCCGGAATGCCGCCATCGGTGCGGATGCGCACCGTCTTGCCCTGGTAGTAGCCCAGCGACTGCGCGCGCATGCGGTCCTCGGGCGCATAGCGGTCGCCGAGCGTGAGGAACAGATGGCCGTCCCCCGAGACCGCGAGCCGCCCGCCGAGGTTCTCGCCGACCGCGATCTTCGGCGTCTGGCGGAACAGCACCTTGAGCTGCTCGACGCGCGCGCCGTCGTCGCTGAGCCGCGCCCGCGCCACCGCGATGCCGTTGCGCCCGGCGCGGCTGCGGCGGCGATCGACCTCGGTGTAGCTCAGGTAGATGAGACGGTTGGCCTCGAAGCCCGGATCGATCGTGACGTCGAGCAGCCCGCCATGGCTGCGCCGGTCAACGGCCGGCAGCCCGCGCACCGGCGTCGAGACCTTGTCGCCCTGCGCATCCACGATGCGCAGGCGTCCCGCGCGCTCGGTCACCAGCAGGCGGCCATCGGGCATGAACTCCATGCCCCAGGGCAGCTCGAGTCCGGCCGCATAGGTGCTGGTCTGGAAGGCGGAGGGCGCGGGCCCGCGCGCCGCATCGGCGGCATGCCCGAGCAGGAGACCCACGCACAGCAGGCCGGCGCGCAGCGAGATCGACAGGGAGGGACGGGGTGCGGTGTTCATGTCGAGCGGAACGGCGACCCCGTGACAGGCCGCCATCGCTTCGGATCATAAAAACGATCGGGCGCGCACGAACGCTGCGAACATTACCGTTTGTCCATGTTCGAGCCTCACTCGGACGCGACGCACCTCCACGCACTCAAGGCCTGCGCCGTAGGAATCTCCCCCGAGGCATTGCGCGCCAGCGAAGGCGCGCCACCCCGCGCCTGGTCGTCGTGCACCCAGCGGTCGAGATCGGCCAGCGCGTTCCAGTTCAGCTGCAGGGGCGTGAGGCCGAGCCGCTTGAGCACGGCATTCGTGTTGTAGAAGCCGTGGCTGTAGTCCTCGACGAAATAGGCGCGCACGGTGTTGCGGATGTCGGCGGCCGCGACCTGTCCGCCCGCGGGCAGGCCGTTCAGCTGCCTGACGAATTCGCCGGCCTGCGTGCAAGGCACGAGGAAGTCCGAGGTGCCCTGGTAGATCACGATCTTCTTGCCCTTGCCGCCGTCCCGCTTCTGCCGCGCCGACATCCGCAGGAAGGGCACGAGCTCGGCGGGCCGCACGTTCCACACCGGGGCCAGCTGGTCGAGCAGCCGGTGGTAGCCGTCGTAGTCGGCGCCCGATTCGATCGCGACGTCCGCCAGGTAGCGCGAGGTCGCGCCCAGGCCGTCGCTCATGGTCTGGGGCGACACGTCCTGGCCGAACAGGCTGGTGAGCATGGCGGAGGCGCTGGCCCAGTTGGTCGTCCAGTCGTTGACGGTGTCGGGCACCTGCAAGGTCTTCAGCAGGTTGGTCTCGTCGACCGGCGGCGCGCCCGCGACGATGCCGTCGTAGGCATCGGGCCAGTTGGCGATGGCCTTGAGCGCCTGCCGGCCGCCGGTGGAGATGCCGACGAAGTAGGTGTCGGTGGGCGCCGCGCCGGTGAGCTTCTTCAGCAGGTACAGGCCGACGTCGAGCGATTTCTTGATCGAGTCCTGCCCGAAGTTCTTCACCATCTCCTGCCTCGCGACATCGGCGAGGTTGCGGCCCGGGCGCACGAAGTCGGGATCGAAGGCGCCGTTCGAGCCGTCGGCGCCCGCGTCGCTGAGCACCACGGCGTAGTTGGCCAGCGCCATGCCCTGCAGCGGCAGCGCGAACTGCTGGCTGGTCTGCGTGCCGGCGGCGACCACGTCGGACTTCCAGGCGAAGCCGCCGCCGCCGAGCTGCACGAACTTGCCGTTCCACTGCGCCGGGATGTAGATCTGGTAGTTGATGTCGCGCACGCGGTAGCTCGGGTCCTTCACGGCTGGGTCGACGCCGCCGGGCGAGGTGGGCTGGATCGTGCCCTTGACCAGGCAGTAGGCCGGCAGCGCGAGCCAGACCTGCTGGACGGACGTGACCTTGAAGCCGCCGGTCTTCGGCGAGGGAAAGCGGCTGCCGCGAAAGTCTTTGAGCACGGCGTCCCCGTACTGCGAACCATCGAGCTGGTTCGAGCACGTGCGCACGAGGGTGTTGGCAATGTCGGTGGCCGCCTGGGCCCACGAGGCGAGTGCGCCGCAGGCCAGCGCCACGAGCAGCGCGCGGATCCACCGCGCGAGGTTCTCTGTCTTGGTCAAGATGTGTCTCCAACGTGATCGGTTCGAATTCACAAGACCCCACGCCTGAGCCGGAGCGGGGACCACGCCTTCTTCCAGAGGCGGTGAAATTCTTGATCGCGCTGGAATGGACCGCACTATCCCTGCGGCGCCAATCGAATGACTTCGGGCGCCCGTGGCCCGCGACGCCTCAAGCCTCGCGCCGGATCTGCGGCGCGGGCAATCCCTCGATCATCACGTTGAGGCAGGCGGGCTTGCCGCTCGCGATCGCGCGCCGTGCCGCGTCGGGCAATGCATCGGCCTCGGTGACGAGTTCGCCGTGCGCGCCGAAGGCCTGCGCCACCGCGTCGTAGCGCGTGGGCTGCAGCTCGCAGCCGATCAACCGCTCGGGCCCGTAGTCGCGCAGCTGGATCTGGTATTCGGCGTTCCAGCGCGCGTCGTTGCCCACCACGGCCACGAAGGGCAGGCGGTGGCGAATGGCGGTGTCGAACTCGGCGATGTGGAAGCCCACGGTGCCGTCGCCCATCACGGCGATCACCGGCGCCTCCGGCTGCGCGCAGCGCGCGCCGAGCGCATAGGCGAGTCCGGCGCCGATCGCGCCCGCCACGCCGTTGTTGACGCGGTGCGGCGCGCTCAGGCAGGCCATGGCCCATTGGCCGATCTCGCCGCCATCGCAGACCAGCACCGACTCGGGATGGCTGTCGAGCAGGGCCTGCAGCGGCCGCAGCATCTGTACCGGGTGCAGGCGCTGCGGCAGCGAGGCGCGCGCGTCGTTCCATGCGGCGGGGCGATAGGCGAGCCACGCGTGCGCTTCCTGCAGCCACGACGGGTTCCTGGCGCCCTCCGCGGCCGCGGTCAGCGCCTGCATCGCCGGCCAGGCATCGGCCTGCGCTTCGGTGCGCAGGCGCTCGCCGAGGGCACGGCGGCTGCGCGCGAGTTCATCGGCATCGGGATCGATCTGATGCACTTGCGCATCGACGGCCAAGGCGGTGCCGAACTTCAGCGTGAAGTCCAATCGCTTGCCCAGCAGCAGCACGCAGTCCGCGCGCGCCAGCAGCTGCGCGAAGGCGCCGAGGCTCGCATCGCCGATGCCGCGCGGGCTCTCCATGCCGGCGACCGGCACGCCCGTGGCCTGCTCCAGCGCGGCGATCAGCGCGCGCCCATTGCGCGTGAGGCAGGACGGGCCCGCGAGGATCAGCGGGCGCTCGGCCTCGGCGAGCTGCCGGGCCAGCTCGGTCGCGAGCGCAGGGTCCAGCAACCGCGGCTCGGGCGCGAAGGCTTCAGGGCCGAAGGCGGGCACGGTGGTCGCGCCCTCGAGCACATCGCTCGGCAGGCTCAGGTGCACCGGGCCGGGCCGCCCCGACTTCGCGATACGGATGGCCTTGGCGACATCGCCCGCCACCGCGTCGGCACTGGCGCAGCGCCACGACGCCTTGCAGACCGGCTCGGCCATGTCGGCCTGACGCATCTCCTGGAACGCACCCTGGCCCAACTGGTCGTTCGGCGCATGGCCCGACAGCAGCACCACCGGCGCCTCGGCCATCTGCGCGGTGTACAGCGCGGCCACGGCATTCGCATGGCCTGGACCGCCGGTGACCAGCGCGATGCCGACCTCGCCCGACACCCGCGACCAGGCATCGGCCATGTGCACGGTGCTGGCCTCGTGGCGCACGTGCACGAGTTCGATGCCCGAGCCGAAGGCCGCGTCGAACACCGGCATGACGTGGTTGCCCGAGAGCGTGAAGATGCGTGCGACGCGGGCTGCGCGCAGGCATTCGATCAGCGCATCGGCGCCGCGAAAGATTCGGGTGGAGGGCATGCAACGGACAAGGGGGAGCTATGACTTGCGCGATTTTCCGGGCAACAGCGCCGCGACCACGCCGAGCAGCGGCAGGTAGGCGATCGCCTGGTAGACGAAGGCGATGCTGGTGTGGTCGGCCAGCAGGCCCAGCACCGCGGCGCCCAGGCCGCCCATGCCGAAGGCGAAGCCGAAGAACAGCCCCGAGACCATGCCGACCTTGCCCGGCATCAGCTCCTGCGCGTAGACGAGGATGGCCGAGAAGGCCGAGGACAGCACCAGCCCGATGACGATGGTCAGCGTGGTGGTCCAGAACAGGTCCGCATGCGGCAGCAGCAGCGCGAACGGCGCCACGCCCAGGATCGACACCCAGATCACCGGCTTGCGGCCGATGCGGTCGCCGACCGGCCCGCCGAGCACCGTGCCCACGGCCGAGGCGAACAGGAAGAAGAACAGGTGCAGCTGCGCGCTCTGCACCGTGAGGCCGAAGCGGTCCATCAGGTAGAAGGTGTAGAAGCTGCTGATGCCCGCCACGTAGAAGTACTTCGAGAAGATCAGCACCAGCAGCACCGTGATGGCGCCCAGCACCACGCGGCGCGGATAGGGCGACTCGACCGCGCCCTTCTTGCGCACGCCGGCCGTGACGTGATGGAAGGCATACCAGCGGCTCACCTGCAGCAGCAGGCCGATGCCCAGCAGCGCGGCCAGGCCGAACCAGGCCACGCTGTGCTGGCCGAAGGGCACGATGACCGCGGCCGCGAGCAGCGGTCCGATGGCCGTGCCGAGGTTGCCGCCGACCTGGAACACCGACTGCGCGAGCCCGTGCTGGCCGCCCGAGGCGAGCCGCGCGATGCGCGAGGACTCCGGATGGAAGATCGACGAGCCGAGCCCCACGAAGGCCGCGGCCAGCAGCACGATGCCGAAGCTGGGCGCGAAGGCCAAAAGCAGCAGGCCGATCAGGGTGGCCGTCATGCCGATGGGCAGCGAGTAGGGCTGCGGACGCCGGTCGGTGAACAGGCCGATCAGCGGCTGCAGCAGCGAGGCCGTGAGCTGGTAGGTCAGCGTGATCAGGCCGATCTGCGCGAAGCTCAGCGAGAACGCGCCCTTGAGGATCGGGTACATCGCGAGGATCAGCGACTGCATCATGTCGTTGACCATGTGCGCGCTGCTGATGGCGCCCAGGATGCCGACGGCGGGCTTGGCCTTCGCGGGACTGGCGGCGGCAACGCTCGCTGGCGTGGCCTGGGATTCGAGGGGGGCGGTCGCGGAAGGCGGCATGGGAACTTTCACACTGGGGAGACGGGACCGGCCGGCACGAGGGGCGCGAGTTCGGGAGGAACGGGCCGCCGGCGCCCCGGAATTATGGGAGGATGCGCTTCGCCTGTCTTGCGCCAACCGACCAACACCTTTCGCAAAAAGGACATGAACCTCCCGCGCCGTCCCAAGTCATTGCCCGAGGTGCTGCGCGAGATCGAGGGCGAGTCCTCGCCGATCGCGGGCCGCGCCACCGACTACCCCGCCGGCTGGCATATCCGGTCGCACCAGCACACCAAGCACCAGCTCATCTATGCCCTGCGCGGCGTGATGGTGGTGCAGGCCGAGGCCGGCCGCTGGGTGGTGCCGCCCACGCGCGCCATCTGGATGGCCGCGGGCATGGCGCACGAGATCCGCTGCGTCGGCGAGGTCCACATGCGCAGCCTGCTGGTGAAGCCCGAGGTGGCGCCGAAGACCCTGACCGCGACGCAGGCCGTGGGCATTCCCCCGCTGCTGCGCGAACTGATCCGCGCGGCGATGGAAGTGAAACAACCCTATGCGCCCGGCACCCGCGACGGCCGGCTGATGCGCTTCATCCTCGACGAGCTGCGCAGCCTGCCCGTGCTGCCGCTGCACCTGCAGATGCCCGCCGACCCGCGGCTTTTGCGCATCTGCGAACGGCTGCAGCAGCGCCTGGACGATGCCTCCACCCTGGCCGACTGGGCCGGGCGGCTGTCGCTCGACGTGAAGACCATCCAGCGCCTGTTCATGAAGGAAACCGGCATGACCTTCGGCCAGTGGCGCCAGCAGGCCCGGCTGCTGCGCGCGCTGGAGCTGCTGGCCGATGGCGAGAAGATCATCGACATCGCGCTGCGCCTGGGCTACGACAGTCCCGGGGCCTTCGCGACCATGTTCCGCAAGCACTTCGGGCAGACGCCGAGCCAGTTCTTCGCCGAGCCCTGAGCCGGCGCGCTACGGGTCAGGCGTCGGTGCACTCCAGCGCGAAGGTCGGCACCTCCGCCTGGCGGCTCAACCACACGCCGCCACCCATTTCCTTGAAGCCGCGCGTCAGCCCGCGCCTATAAACCTGCGCGCGATGGCGGAACAGCCGCGGGTCGCTGAGGTCCTCGTCGACCACGTCCTGCTCGAAGTCCTCCTGTGTCACGGCCTCGAGGTAGAGCGCGCCCGCGCTCAGCGATCCGAGGTTGCGCAGCGCGCTCTTCAGATCGGAGGGTTCGAGGTAGGCCAGCACGCCCTGGCAGATCACGAGGTCGAAGCGCTCCCTGGCGCGGTAGTCGACCACCGAGCCCCGCTCCCAGCCGTAGCGCTCGCACAGGTACTCGCTGAACTCCACGCCGTGGTAGCTGGCCTTCGGAAAATGCAACGCGATGGCATCGCGCCAGTGGCCGATGCCGCAGCCCATGTCGAGCACGCGCCGCACGGGCACGCGCAGGTACTTGAGGTACGAACAGACGAAGGCCGCGAGACGCTCGGCGTGCTGCGGGTCGACCACCTTCGTTTTCTTGTCGAAGTAGTAACGCCGGTAGTAGGCCTCGTCGAAGGTCGCCGCGTCGGCAGATTGCATGCAGGTTGTCTTTCAGGGAGTGGTTCGCGAAGGCCGGCAGGACCGGGAAGCTGCCGGCGGCGGAAAGTACCGCATGATCGCAGACGGCCTGACGCTCCTCGGTCGGGCCTGGGGGAAGCCATCAATAGGACTTCGGCAGGCCCAACACCCGCTCCGCGATGAAGTTCATGATCATCTGGGGGCTCACCGGTGCGATGCGCGGGATATAGCTCTCGCGCAGCAGGCGCTCGACGTGGTACTCCTTGGCGTAGCCCATGCCGCCGAGCGTGAGGATGGCGTTCTGACAGGCATCGTGCGCGGCCTCTGCCGCGAGGTACTTGGCCGTGTTGGCCTCGGCGCCGCAGGGCTCGCCCGCGTCGTAGAGCGCGGCGGCCTTCATCACCGTCAGGTCGGCCGCCTCCAGGTTCATCCAGGCGCGCGCCAGCGGATGCGACACGCCCTGGTTCTGCCCGATGGGCCGACCGAAAACGACGCGCTCGCTCGCGTACTGCGCCGCGATGCGCAGTGCCGCGCGCCCCAGGCCCACCGCCTCGGCGGCGATCAGGATGCGCTCCGGGTTCATGCCGTGCAGGATGTACTCGAAGCCGCGGCCCTCCTCGCCGATACGATCGTCGTGCGGCACCGCCAGGCCATCGATGAACAGCATGTTGGAATCCACCGCGGCACGGCCGAGCTTGTGGATCTCGCGCACTTCGACGCGACTGCGGTCGAGCGCGGTGTAGAAGAGCGTCAAACCCTGGGTGGGCTTGGCCACGTCCTCCAGCGGCGTCGTGCGCGTGAGGATCAGCATCCGGTCGGCCACCTGGGCGGTGGAGATCCAGATCTTTCGGCCATGGAGCAGGTAATTGCCATCCGGCTGTCGCAGCGCCTGTGTCTTCAGGCGCGCGGTGTCCAGCCCCGCATCGGGCTCGGTCACCGCGAAGCAGGCTTTCTCCGTGCCCTCGATCAGCGGCGGCAGGAAGCGCGCCTTCTGCGCCGGGCTGCCGAACACCACCACCGGGTTGAGGCCGAAGATGTTCATGTGGATCGCCGAGGCGCCCGTCATGCCGGCGCCGCTCGCGCTGATCGTGCGCATCATCAGCGCCGCCTCGGTGATGCCCAGCCCTGCACCGCCCTGGGCCTCGGGCATCGCGATGCCAAGAAACCCGCTGGCGGCTACGGCCTGGTGAAAGGCATGCGGGAACACCGCCTTCTCGTCCTGCTCGCGCCAGTACTCGATCGGGAAGTCCTCGCACAGCCGCTCGATGGCATGCACCAGCGCGCGCTGTTCCCCGGTCAACGTGAAATCCATGGTCGGTCTCCTGCAATGAGAATTCGGTGTCGCGGGGCGCCCCAAGGGTGCCCCGAGGTGTTCAGATCACGCGCTGGCGCGCCAGGGATTCGAGTTCCGCCGGGGCGAGGCCCAGGCCCCCGTAGACCTCGGCGTTGTCGACGCCCAGGCCACCTGCCGTGCGCCGAATCGCACACGGATCGAGCGCAAATCGAGGCACGACGCCCGGCAGATGCACCCGGCCGTGATCCGGGTCTTCCACGGCCTGGAGAAATCCCCGCGCCCGCATCTGCGGATCCTCGGCGATCTGGCGCGCCGAATACACGGGCGCCAGGGTGCCGCCGGCTCGCTCGAACAGACGGACGATCTCGTCGAGGTCGTGCAGCGCGAACCAATCCCCGAAAACGGCGTTGAGCACCGCGGCCGATTCGCATCGATGCCGGTTCGTGGCGTAGCGCGCGTTCGCGGCCAAGTCCTCACGGCCGATCGCCTTGCAATTGGCGGCGAAGATCGCATCGGTGCTACCGGACAGGGACACCCATTGCCCGTCGCGACTGCGGTACACGCCGCCGGGCGCGGCGTACTGGCTCAGGTTGCCCGATCGCTCGTGCGATTCGCCCAGCAGTTCCTGCTTGAGCGTCAAGAAATCCAGCAGCTTCAGAACGCCCTCGGTCAGGGACAAATCGATGTCCTCGCCCAGGAGATCGGGTGCACGCGCACGCTTCCACAGCGCGGCCATGACGCCCAGCGCGCCGAACAATCCGCCGATGGCATCCCCGATCGGATAGCCCGCATGCATCGGCGGCCCTTCGGGCGACCCCGTGATGTAGGCCAGGCCACCCATCGCCTCGAACACCCGTGCGAAACCCGGGCGCGCGGCATAGGGGCCATCCTGGCCGAACGCGGTCGCGCGCAGGATGACCAGGCGAGGCTGGGCCTGCCACAACGCGTCGCGCGACCACCCCCAGCCGTCGAGGGTTCCAGGGCGGAAGTTCTCGATCAGGACGTCCGTCTCCGCCAGCAGCGCGCTAAAGATCGGCCTGGCACGCGGATGGCGCAGGTCCAGCGTCAACAGCCTCTTGTCGCGATTGGTCGCCTTCCACCACAGCGACCTGCCCTCCTTGAAGGGCGCGAAATTGCGCAGCCCGTCACCGCTGCCGGGCAACTCGATCTTTGTCACCTGCGCGCCATAGTCACCGAGCAGCGCGGCCGCGGTGGGCGCAGCCACGATGGTGGAGATGTCCAGGACCCGCAGCCCTCGCAGCGGCCCGGTCTTTCCGCCATCGGATGCCACATCGGCCGCCGAGCGGCTGGCGGACGACGGCTTCACTTGCGTTGCAGCGCCACGCCCTGCGCCAGCAGTTGCTCGATCTGCGATTCGGTCAGACCCGCCTCCCGCAGCACCTGCACCGTGCTGGCGCCGATTTCCTGCGGCGCCGCCCGGTAGCTCGCCGGCGTACGGCTAAGCTTGACCGGCGATGCCACCGACTTGAAGGTACCGATCCGGGCCACCATGCCGCGATGCGCAGTGTGCGGATGGTTCAGCGCTTCCACGACGTTGTGGATCACGCCGCACGGCACACCCACCGCCACCAGTCGCTCGAACAGCGGCTGCGCCTCGAACGCGCTGAACGCCGCCTCCAGGTCCCGCTTGAGCTCGAAACGATGAACGGCCCGCTGCGCGTTGGTGGCATAGCGCGGATCGGCGGCGAGATCGCTTCGCTGCACGGCCTCGCACAGCCGCCCGAACTGACCGTTGTTGCCCACCGCGAGATAGATCGGTTCCGTGGCCGTCGCATAGGTGTCGTAGGGCGCGATGTTGGGATGGCCGTTGCCCGATCGCACGGGTGCCCGCCCCGTGAACAGCGTGTTGATCGAATGCGGATAAAGCGAGAACAGCGCGTTGTCGTACAGCGCGGACTCGATCGACTGCCCCCTCCCGCTTCGCTCTCTCTCGTGCAGCGCAAGCAGCACGCCGATGACGGCGCTCAGGCCCGTCGTCACGTCGACGATCGGCACGCCGACCCTGGTGGCCTCTCCCTCGGGGTCGCCGTTGATGCTCATGATGCCGCCCAGCGCCTGCACCGCGGCATCGTAGCCAGGCAGCCCACCCAGCGGGCCGGTGCCCCCGAAGCCGGTGACCCGGCAATGGATCAGCCGCGGAAAGCGCTTCGAGAGCACGTCATCGAAGCCCATGCCCCAGCGCTCCAGCGTGCCGATCTTGAAGTTCTCGATCAGCACGTCGGCATCGCCGAGCAACTGCATCAGCACCTCGCGCCCTTGCTGCATGCCCAGGTCCAGGCACACGGTCCGCTTGTTGCGATTGATGCCCGCGAAATAGGAGGCCATGCCGACCTCGTCGAAAGGCGGCCCCCAGGTCCTCGTTTCGTCGCCCATCGGACCTTCGACCTTGATCACGTCGGCGCCGTGGTCGCCCAGGATCTGGGCGCACAGCGGGCCACCCAGGACCCGGGACAGGTCCACGACCTTCAAACCATCGAGCGATGCCATGTCTTTCGTTCTCCAGTGTGTGTGAGGCGCTGTTCGCCGTTCAGTGCGTTGCAAGCAAGGGCAGTACGGCCCCCGTGTTCCATCGCGCACGCCGACGCTCACGCGCGGCGGTGACGCCTTCCACGGCCTCCGAGCGCATCTGCTGCGCAAAGGTGAGTGACGCGGCGTCGAGGTAGCACATGAGTGCCTCTGGCGGCTGTGCATCGAGCGTGCGCACCTGCGCGGTCATGCGCTTGGTCGCCGCGCTCGCCGCGGGTGCGGTGGCAACGAGCAGCTGCAGCACGTCGCGCGTGCGTGCGGGCAGTGCCTCATCCGATTCTGCGAGGTAGTCCAGCAAGCCGATGCGGTGGGCCTCGACCCCGTCGATCCGCTCGCCCGTCAGCATGAGCCGGCGCGCCGCCTGTGCGCCCAGCCGAGCGCTGACGAAGGGCAGGATCTGCCCCGGCACGAGGCCGATGCCTGCTTCGGGAAAGCCGAAGCGGGCCGCGGGCGAGCCGATGGCGATGTCCACCGCGCAGGCGAGGCCGGCACCGCCGCCCATCGCAGCACCGTGAACACAGGCAACCGTGATCTTGGGCGTGCGGACCAGCCGCGTCAGAAAGTCGCCGTAGCGGCGATTGCCCGCCGCGATCGGGTCCTGCCCGTCGGCGCCAGGCTTCACCGCGAGGCGGTCCGCGATGTTGCCGAGGTCGCCGCCCGCGCTGAATGCCTTGCCCGAGGCGGTGAAGAGAATGACCCGCACCGCGTCCGATCGCTCGGCATGGTCGAGTGCCAGCGACAGGGCCTTGACCATGTCCGCGCCCAGCGGATTCCTCGCATCGCCTCTGTTAAGCTCGATTCGGAAAATGGCGCCGTGCACCGCCGTCAGCACGAACGGCGCGCTTTCGGTCACAGGCATTCCTGCGGAAGCACCAGGGGTGGGGGTGGAGTTGGAATTCACGCTGTTCGATCCTGCATGTTGAAAATCAAGGCGTTCGTCTCTTCTGCTGCGCGCGCGTCGATGCCGACTCCATGAGCTTCCGCAACCTCGACATCGGCCTGCTGCGTACCTTCGTCGCGGTGGCGGAGAAAGAGAACTTCGCGATCGCGGCGGAGAAGGTCTTCCGCACCCAGGCTGCGGTGTCCCAGCAGATGCAGAAGCTCGAAACGGTGCTGGGCTGCGCGCTGTTCGAGCGCGTCGGGCGCAACAAGCGCCTGACCACCGAGGGCAGCCGCTTTCTCGAGTACGCACGCCGCATCGTGGGCCTGAACGACGAGGCCTATCGCGCGATGGCGCAACGGGCGTTCGACGAACCCGTGAAGGTCGGCGCCTGCGCGGACTCCGTCGACTCGCTGATCCCCGGCTACCTGGAGATGTGCGCGGAGGCGTTTCCGGGCCTGCGTGTGGACATCCAGGTCGGGCGCAGCCGCTGGCTGACCTCGTCCCTGCGCCGCGGGGAGGTCGATCTCGTGGTCATGCTCGATCCGGTACCGAACCCGGAGTTCGACCAGGTGGTGTTGCGCACCTCCCCCGTGACCTGGATCGCCGGCGCGCGCTACCACCACCAGGCCGGCGCACCGGTGCCGTTGATCCTGATCGAGGGCAGCTGCCCGTTCCGCAACATGGCGATCAAGGCGCTGTCCGAGGCAGGTATTCCATGGCGCACCGCCTTCCAGACGTCGACGCTCGCGGGCATACGCGCGGCGCTGCGCGCCGGCATGGGGATCACGCCGCGCACCGTGGAGATGCTCGCGCCCGACCTCAAGGTCCTGGACCCCCACGCGGGACTGCCCGCGCTGCCGACCATCGGCTACCGGCTGTACGCCCGACCGGGCAAGTTGAGCGAAAGCGCGCTGGACGTCAGTCGCCTCATCTCTCCGCGCTGAAGGAGCCACCTTCATGGCTGCTGCATGCCCGCGTCGATGATGATCTTGCCCCAGAGCCTGGTGTCGCGACGCTGCAGCTCCAGCAGGTGCGATGCCTCGACCCTGGCGGGCACCAGGCCCTTGCCGACGAGGAAGCGACGCCCTTCCGGCGAATCGAGGATCTCGCCGACCCAACGCGACAACAGCCTCGACGTGGGCTGCGGCGTGGAAGCGTTGGCACTCCAGATGGCGATCCACGAGCTGACGTCGAAGTCCGCGAAGCCGCTCTCCGCGAGCGTCGGCACGTCAGGCAACGAGCTCACGCGCTCGGGGCTGGAAATGGCCAGGGCGCGAACCGTCCCGCCCTGAATCTGCGGCAGCGCCGTGACCATGTCGCACAGGTAGTAGTCGAACTGCCCCCCTATCAGGTCGGTCATGGCCTGGCTGCTGTTTCTGTAGGTCACGTTCACCGCCTTCAGGCCGGCCCTCTGCTTGAACAGTTCGCCGGTGATGCGCCCGCCCACGTTGGCACTCGCGAAGGACAACGCGTTCTCGCTCCTGGCCCAGGCGAGAAAGTCCTTGAATGTCGCCGCCTGCACGCGCTTGGGATTGACCAGCAGCGCGAAGGGCGTGCTCGCCATCGTGGCCAGCGGCGTGAAATCGGCCTCGGGGTCGTAGGCCAGCTTCTTGTAGACCGTGGCATTGGCCGCATGCGTCGACGAGCCGGACACCAGCAGCGTGTGCGAGTCCGTCGGCGCACGCACCGCTGCTTCGGCGGCAATGTTGCCGTCGGCACCCGCCTTGTTCTCGACGATCACCGGCTTGCCCGAGCGCCTGGACAAGCCCTCTCCCACGAGCCGGGCGATGCTGTCGGAGGCGCTGCCCGCGCCATAGGCGACGATGATGCGCACGGGCTTGTCCAGTCGCTCGGCCACCGGTGCCGGGCCGGATTGGGCCAGGGCGACCGTCGCGCACAAGGCGATCGCCAGCCCGGCCACGGCTGCACGACGCAGTCGGTCATGGCGCCACGGGCGACTGGACGCAGAGTGGCGAACGGACGGATGTGTGATGGGCATGGTGTCTGTCTCCTGGTTTTCTGGTTGGGTGGGATCGAATGGCGGTGTGTGCGCCCTCAGGGCGCTGCGCCCGGCCCTTCGGGCAGAAGATCGGCGGGGCATTCGATCTCCATGTCCAGCAGCATCTGCGCGTAGCACTTGCCCAGTGGATCCGAGCGCAGGCTGCAGGAGGCCCCGCCGCCGAGAGCCTTTTCGAGCACGAAGTTGAATGCGCCGATGCCCGGCAGCGCATAGCGCGTAACCGGCCCGTCGACCAGATGCGCAAAGTACGCGTGCACCCGCTCGGCGGTGGCTTGCGCGCCGATGACGGGCAGCCACGCCGCATCGCGTGCCATGAGCCCGATGTTGGCGTCGTCGCCCTTGTCGCCGCTGCGGCCCACCGCCAGCGTGCCGAGCGGCACGCGCACGAGTTGCCGCGCCGCGGTCTTCCCATCGGTCTGCTCCGTCCGCCGGGTCGGTGGCGCAGCGTCGCTCGCGCGCTCCGCGCCGGGCATTCCCGGCTCCGAGGCCACCCGCGCCGTCGCGCCGCCCATCTGCCACTGCACCGAGACCTCCTGCTTGGGCAACAGGAAGGACGCCGTGCGGATCACGCTCTGGATGTCCGAGCGGCCGCCGAAATGGCTGCGCGTTCCCGGTCCCATCGAGGTACCGGCCGACGCGGCCTCCTTCTGCAGAAAGGCCAGCGCATGCTTTTCGTCGTGCTGGGCGGCGATGCGCAGCACCACCTCGCGGCTGTCCCGTACGCGTCGATGCGGCCCGTACATCGATTCGGCGCCCAGCAGCTCCACCAGGGTGTCGCTGTAGTCGGCGTGACCGGCACCGGCCATCAACGCACGGCTGCGCGACAGCAGGGCCTGCGCAGTGCGCTCGGCCTTGGGCAGCGCTCGCTGCCCACGGATAGCCATCATCAGCGCGATCTGGTAGCCCTGCTGATAGGTCGCGGTCACCTTGTAGAAGTCGCTGGGCGCCGCGCCGCGCGCACCGGTCACGCGCACGCGGCCGCCGCTGGCCTCGAAGCCGGCGAGTTCCTCGATGCGAACCTCGGAGAAGTCGCAGACCACGTCGGGCAACGCATAGGCCTTCGGATCGCCGATCTCGTAGAGCAACTGCTCGCCCACGGTCTGTCGCGTCACCAGCCCGCCCGCGCCGGCCGGCTGGTAGAGCTCGAACAGGCCATCGCCCGTCATGCGCACCAGCGGGTATCCGATGTCGCTCCAATCGGGCACACGCTCCCAGTCCGTGGCCAGTCCGCCCGTGGCCTGGGCGCCGCACTCCACCAGGTGGCCGGCCAGGCTCGCCTGCGCGAGGCGGTCGTAGTCCTGCATCGACCAGCCGAACTCGTGGATAGCGATGCCCAGCAGCGCGGCACTGTCCACGCAGCGTCCCGTGACGACGATGTCGGCGCCACCGGCCAGCGCGCGGGCGATCGGCAAGGCGCCGAGGTATGCGTTCGCCGACATCAACCGCGGCGGCGTCGCCGGCGCATCGCTGCCGGGCCAGGGCAGGAAGCGCTCTTGCAGCGCGAGCACGTCATCGCCGGACACGGTCGCGACCGTCAGATCCACCCCTTGCTCGCGGGCCAGCGCCAGGATGGCATCGCGGCATGCCGCGGGATTGAGGCCGCCGGCGTTGGACACCAGTCGCACGCCGCGCCGCTTCAACTCGCGCAGGTTGGGCTTGAGCGCAGCGCTCACGAAATCCGTGGCGTAACCCAGCTCGGGCGTGCGCAGACGCGCGCGCTGCAGGATCGCCATGGTCGTCTCGGCCAGGTAGTCGAAGACCAGATAGCCGAGGTCCTGCTCCTGCAGCAGCTGCGGAACGGCGATCTGCGAGTCGCCCCAGAATCCCGATGCGCCACCGATCACGATCGCGCGCTCGGACTTTGCGTTCTCACCCATTCGCGCGCTCCTGCGATCCGAAGATCTCGACCAGCACCTGACCGGCGTTGAGCTGCATGCCCTCTCGAACCGACAGGCTCGAGACACGCCCGCTGCGCGGCGCCGACAGCGGCATTTCCATCTTCATGGACTCCAGGACCGCCAGCGTCTGGCCGCGTTCGACGAGGTCGCCCTGCGCCACCATCACGGCGATCACGCGTCCGCTCATCGGCGCGCGCAGGCTGCCATCCCGGGATTGCGCGTCGCCTGCCTCGAAGCGCGACAGCCGCCGGAACACGAACGAATCCGCCGCATCCTGCAGCCACCATTCGTCCGCGCGAGGCGACGTGCACATGAGCTGTCGATACACGCCATCGACCGCGAGCCCGAGCGTGCCGCCCGGGCAGGGACCGGGGACGGGTTCCCAGCGCACGTTGCCCACCTCGACGACCAGTTCGGCGTCGTGCTTCCCGCCGGGCTTCGCATCGCGCAGAGGCACGGGTTCACCCGGGCGCAAGACGATGCCCACCGCGCGGCCGTCCGCCGATGGCCGCAGCTCGACGGCGCAGGCGGCTGCCAACTCCGCGCTTTCCGCGGCCGGCGTGTGCGTCACGTCCGCGAGCCACAGCGCACGCGCCTGGCCCGGCCCGGCGGGCAGCACCCGCAGTCCGTGCGCATCCCGCCCCACGGCACCGGCCAGCAGCAGGGCCGCGGCCGCGCGCGCATGCACCGATGGCCGGGCCTGCCAGCCGGGCCCTCCCATCTCTTCGCCGGCCAGGAAGTCCGTCGTGACCTCACCCGCGGCAAAGCGGGGGTGGCGCAGGCAGCGCGAAAGAAGGCCGAGATTGGTCCGCACGCCCAGCAGCGCCGTGCGCTCGCAGGCCCGTGCCAGGCGGCTGGTGCTCTCCTCGCGTGTCTCGCCCCAGGCCATGAGCTTGGCGACCATCGAGTCGTAGTTCGAGCCGATCTCCATGCCGTCGTGCAAGGCGCTGTCGACCCGGATGTCGGGCGAGGGCCGCCAGAGATCGACGCGGCCAACCTGCGGCAGGAAGCCCGCGGCGGGATCCTCCGCGCACAGGCGCACCTCGATGGCATGGCCGCGCATGCGGACATCCTCCTGCGCGAAAGCGAGTCGCTCGCCGCGCGCCATGCGCAACTGCTGCTCCACCAGGTCAAGGCCCGTGACCAATTCGGTCACGCCGTGTTCGACCTGCAGCCGCGTGTTCATTTCCATGAAATAGAAGCGGCCCTGGTCATCGAGCAGGAACTCGAGCGTGCCGGCCCCGTGGTATCCGATGGCTTCGCAGGCGCGCACGGCGACTTCGCCCATCGCGCGGCGCAGCCCGGCATCGACCGCCGGCGAGGGCGCCTCCTCCACGAGTTTCTGGAAACGCCGCTGCGTCGAGCAGTCTCGCTCCCCCAGGTGCAGGCAGCGGCCATGCTCGTCGCACAGCACCTGGATCTCGATGTGGCGGCCGCGCACGATCGCGCGCTCGATGATGATCTCGTCGGAGCCGAACGCGCCCAGCGCCTCCGAGCGTGCCTGGCGCAGCGCGGCGGCCAGGCCCGAAGCATCGCGCACGACCCGCATGCCACGTCCGCCGCCGCCGGCGGCGGCCTTCAGGATGACCGGAAAGCCGATGCGCTCGGCCGCCGCCGCCGCCTGTTCGTCCGTCGCGCAACCCTGCTCTCCCGGCACGGTCGGCACGCCCGCCTTCTGCATCGCCGTCTTCGCCTGGGCCTTGTTGCCCATCAGTGCGATCACCTCCGCCGAAGGACCCACGAAGGTCAGGCCGGCGTCCGCGACCGCTCGAGCGAATTCGGCGTTCTCGGACAGGAAGCCGTAGCCCGGGTGAATGGCCTGCGCGCCGCTGCGCCGGCAGGCCTCGATCAGCGCCTGGCCGTTGCGGTAGCTGCGGGCGGCATCGGCCGGCCCGATGCGCACGGCCAGGTCGGCTTCGCGCACGTGCAGGCTGCCGGCGTCGGCATCCGAGTAGACCGCGACGGTGCGCAAGCCGAGCTTGCGCGCGCTGCGCAGCACTCGCAATGCGATCTCGCCGCGGTTGGCGACGAGCAGTGTGTCGAAACGCATCTTGCTCTCCGCGGATCAGGCCGGCCGCTTCGGCAGGATGCCCATGTGCTTGCAAATGATCGTCAGCATGATCTCGTCCGCGCCACCGCCGATGGAGATCAGCCGCAGGTCACGCCAGGCGCGCGACACGCGGTTCTCCCAGGTGAATCCCATGCCGCCCCAGTACTGCAGGCAGGAATCGGTCACCTCGCGGCACAGCCGGCCAGCCTTCAGCTTCGCCATCGAGGCCAGCTCAGTCATGTCGCCACCCGACATGTGCACCTGCGCGGCGCGATAGATCAGCGAACGCAGCATCTCGACCTCCGTCTTGAGCTCGGCCAGCCGGAAATGCACCACCTGGTTGTCGAGGATCGAGCGCCCGAAGGCCTTGCGTTCGCGCGTGTACTCGATGGTCTCGCTGATCGCGTGGGTCAGCGCCGTCACGCGGCGGGTCGCGCCGCTCAGGCGCTCCTCCTGGAACTGCCGCATCTGGTAGGTGAAGCCCTTGCCCTCCTCCCCGATGCGATAGCGCTGCGGCACCCGGACCTCGTCGAAGAACACCTGGGCCGTGTCGGACGACCACATGCCGACCTTCTTGATCTTGTTCATCGTGATGCCGGGGCGCAATTTGCCGTTCTCCCGCAACGGCAGGCAGATCAGCGACTTGTTGCGATGGACGTCGCCGTCGCTGGTGTTGGCCAGCAGGCACATCCAGTCGGCCTGCAGGCCGCTCGTGATCCACATCTTCGAGCCGTTGATGACATAGTCGTCGCCGTCCTTGCGTGCGGTGGTCTTGAGAGAGGCCACGTCCGAGCCTGCGCCCGCTTCCGACACCCCCAGGCACACGACGAAGTCACCCGCGACAGTGGGCTTCAGGAAGGTCTCGCGCAACTCGTCGGAACCGAAGCGCGCCAGCGCCGGCGTGGCCATGTCAGTCTGAACGGCGATGGCCATGCCCACGCCGCCCGAGCTGATGCCACCGATCGCCTCGCAGAAGGCGATCTCGTAGGAGTAGTCGAGCCCCATGCCGCCGAATTCCGTCGGCTTGTTCACGCCCAGATAGCCCGCGGTGCCGAGCTTCTTGAACACCTCGTGCGCCGGGAAGATCTCGTCGGCCTCCCATTGATCGACAAAGGGCTCGATCTCGCGCTCGATCAGCTTCTTCACGCTGTCCTGCAGCGCCACGTGTTCGGGGGTCATCATGAAGGTGTCTCCTTGAGTTAAAAGCCTTGGGGGCGGCGAGCCGCCGGGCCCGGGCCTCGAGGCCCTGCCCGCAGTCGACGCCGAAGGGGGTCAGAGGCGGGCGACGCCGAACTGCATCGGTTGCACCGCGCGCTGCCTCGCCTGCGCGGACGTGGCCAAGGCCATGCCCAGCCAGGAGCGCGTGTGCCGCGGATCGATGATTCCGTCGTCAAGCAGCAGGCTGCTGGTATGGATCGCGCTCGACTGGCGATCGAAGGTCGCGACGATGTCCCGGCTTTCCGCCTCGAGGGCCTGTTCGTCGATGGCGCGCCCATGGCGGCGGGCGGCGTTCTCGGCGACCAGGCGCATCGTCATCGCCGCCTGCTCGCCGCCCATGACCGCGGTGCGTGCGGTCGGCCACGAAAAGAGAAAGTCGGGACGGAAAGCGCGCCCGCACATGCCGTAGTTGCCCGCGCCAAAGGACGAGCCGCACAGCACCGTCAGACGAGGCACCGTCGCATTGGACAGCGCCTGGATCAGCTTCGCTCCGTGCTTGATCATCCCCGCCTGCTCATGCTCGCGGCCGACCATGAAGCCCGTGATGTTCTGCAGGAAGACGAGGGGCCGGCCCAGCTGCACGCAAAGCTGGATGAACTGGGCCGCCTTGGTGGAACCGTCGCAGTCGAGCGGCCCGTTGTTCGTCAGGATGCCGACCGGGTGCCCCTCGATATGGGCGTGGCCGCAAACAGTGTGTGCGCCGTACATCGCCTTGAATTCCTTGAACCGGGAGCCGTCGACGATGCGCGCGATCACGCTGCGCATGTCGATCGGGGTGCGGGTGTCGGCTGGCATGAGGCCCAAAAGGTCTTCGGCGGCGTCCAGCGGCTCGTCCCAGCGCCGGCTCTCAGGCGCGTCTCGCCAGCCGATCGTGTCGACCACGTCGCGAAGACGCGCGATGCCGTCCAGGTCGTTGTCGGCCACATGGTCCGCGAGGCCAGACACGCCGGCATGCATGTCGGCGCCGCCGAGCTCCTCGTCGCTGGCTTCCTCGCCGGTGGCCGCCCGCAACAGCGACGGACCGGCGAGATAGGCATGGGCCTGTCCGCGCACCATGATCACGTGATCGGACAGGCCGGGCAGATAGGCACCGCCGGCGGCGGAGGAACCGTGGATCAGCGACACCACGGGAACGCCGGCCGCCGACAGCCGCGCCAGGTTGTAGAACATGCCGCCCCCGACCACGAAGCGCTCGACCCGGTACTTGCGCAGGTTGCCGCCTGCGCTCTCCACCAGTTGCACGAAGGGCAGCTTCTGGGCGAGGGCGATCTCCTGCGCCCGTATCAGCTTCTGGCCCGTCAGCGCCTGCATCGCGCCAGCGCTGATGCCCGCATCGTTCACCGCCACCATGCAACGCACGCCTTCGATGTGACCGATGCCGACGATGAGGGCGGACCCCGGCACGCTGGTGGCCGGGTCCGGGTCCTCGATCCCGCAGTAGCCGCACAGCGTCATCAGCTCGAAAAAAGGACGGTCCGCGTCCAGCAGGTGGGCCAGCCGCTCCCTGGGCAGCAGCTTGCCTCGCGCGTGAAACGCCTCGGCCGATCTCGCGGATTTGTCGACCGCCCGCTGTTCGAGCGCCCGCACCTGATTCAGCATCGCGAGCATGTGCTCGCGGTTGCGCTCGCCGGCCGTCGGCATCGCAGCCGAAGTGCGCGGGCTCGTCTCTTGGTCGTTGTTCTCTGGGTTCATCTTGTCCTATGAAGCGCTGGGCGCATCGCTCGCGTCGAGGCGGCAAGTCATGTCTCTCTGGAACTCGATGATGGGCGCCTTGCCAGGACATTTCCAGTTAGAACTTGCCCGGGATTCGATAAGAGAAGCTTATGTTTGGCCCCTGTGCGCCCGCCTGCCGAAGCCCCGTCGGCAGGTCAGGCAGAATGCCCTGTTCCACCTTCGCGCACCCGGCGCGACCCGTGACTTTCTCACCCTCACACAACGCGCGAAGCGCTCACCGCCACTTGGAACGGCCGCCCCATCCCACACCGACGCAGCCCGTCACCCTGGCGAACTGCGACAGCGAGCCCATCCACATCCCGGGCCTGGTGCAGCACCATGGCGCACTGTTCGCGTTCGATGCCTCGACCCTCACGCTGACGCGCGTCAGCGCCAATGCCCGTGCGCTGTTGGGCGACACGGCACCCGCCCTGGGCGAACGCCTGTCGGCCAGCCACTTCATGGGCGACGCGCTGGTGCACGAGGCACTGCACGAGGCCAACGGCGTCGCGGTCGATACCGGCGAGGGCTCGCCGATCAACTTCGAGGTCAGACTCGGCGAGCGCCGCTTCGACCTGATCCTGCACCGCGTCGGCTACGAGCTGGTGGCCGAATTCGAAGCCCGCGACGCCACGGCGGACGCGGTCTCGGACTTCGCGCTCAAGGCGCACCGCGCGATGGACCGGCTCAAGCGCCAGGGCTCGATCGACGGCCTGCTCAATCTCTCGGTGGAAGCCGTGCGGCAACTCACGGGCTTCGACCGCGTGATGGCCTACCGCTTCCGCCACGACGACAGCGGCGAGGTGGTGGCCGAGCGCCGCCACGAGGCGCTCGAGCCCTTCGTGGGCCGCCGCTATCCGGCCAGCGACATCCCGGCCCAGGCGCGCCGGCTCTACGTGATCAACACCCTGCGCCTGATCGCCGACGTGCAGTCCGCGCCGGTCGGGCTCGACGTGGCCGATCCGCAGCTGCCGCCGCTGGACATGAGCCAGTGCACGCTGCGCAGCGTGTCGCCGATCCACATCGAGTACCTGCGCAACATGGGCGTGGGCGCGTCGATGAGCATCTCGATCGTCATCAACGGCCAGCTCTGGGGCATGCTGGCCTGCCACCACCGCAGCGCCCACCGGGTGCCCTACGCCATCCGCATGGCCTGCGACGTGCTCGCGCAGGTGCTGGCCTCGAACGTGCAGAGCCTGCTGGCGCGCGAGCAGGCGGGCCGAGCCTCGAGCGCGGCGCAGTTGCGCGGCTCGCTGATCGAGGCCGTGCTGCATGCCGAGGACACCTTCAGCGCGCTGATCGGCCTGGCGCGCCCGCTGGCCGATGCCTTCGACGCGCAGGCGGCGGTGATCGCCGAGCAGTCGCGGCTGCACGTGGAAGGCGATATGCCGCGCGAGGCCGCGGCGGCGCTGATGCAGTGGCTCACCGCGTCGAAGAACGGCGACGAGATCGTGGCGCTGCACGAGCGCGAGCAACTGCCCGAGAACCTGCGTTCGCTGGGCGGCGTGTGGTGCGGCTTTCTCGCGCTGCGCTTCGACGCGATCGACAACGGCTGGCTGGTGCTCGCGCGCAAGGAACAGGTCGAGACCATCAACTGGGGCGGCAAGCCCGAGAAGCACTACGTGAGCGGCCCGCTCGGGCCGCGGCTCACGCCGCGCGGCTCCTTCGACGTCTGGAAGCAGACCGTGCGCGACACCAGCGTGCCCTGGGGCGCCAACGATCTCGACTTCGCGCGCCAGCTGCGCGACGAGCTGATCCGCGCCAGCGCGGCGCGGCTGGCCGACACCTACAAGGCCCGCACCGAGCTGCTGGCCGTGCTCGGCCACGACCTGCGCGACCCGCTGCAGTCGATCACGATGGCGGCCAAGCTGCTCGAGCGCAGCCTGCCCGACGGCAGCAACGCCGGCGCGCGGCTGGGCCAGCGCATCCAGACCTCGAGCAGCCGCATGGCGCGGCTGATCGGCCAGGTGCTCGATGCCTCGCGGCTGCAAAGCGGCATGGGCCTGCAGGTGGTGCCGGCGCAGATCGACCTGGCGCGGCTGCTGGAAGACGCAGTCGACGAGTCGCGCACTGCCTACCCGGGCTCGCAGCTCGAGCTGGACGCACCCAGATCGCTGCCCGTGCTGGCCGACCCCGACCGCATGGCGCAGTTGGTCGGCAACCTCGTGAGCAATGCGCGCCACCACGGCCTGCCCGGCGAGGCGGTGCGCCTGCGGCTCGAGCAGACCGAGGCGCACGTGGTGTTCAGCGTGGCCAACCGCGCGCCGCCGATCGACGCCGCGCTGGTGCCCGACCTGTTCAGCGCCTTCAAGCAGCGCAGCGTGCCCAACGAGCGCAACAAGGGCGGACTGGGCCTGGGGCTGCACATCGCGCAGGCCATCGTGCGCTCGCACCGCGGCAGCATCGGCTATGCGCACGACGACGGCTACGTGGTGTTCACGGTGCGGCTGCCACACACGCCCACACCCTGAGCTTTTCGCGCCAGACGGCGCAAGACCCGCTCCTATAATCCGCCCCGCCGGCCGATGCAAACGAAAGCATCACCCAAGCCGGCGTGCGCGAAGGTGCGCCGGTCCCGTGACCGGCGTTAAACGGGAAGCAGGTGACGAGCCCCACGGGGCGCCATTCCTGCGCTGCCCCCGCAACGGTCGGCGGATTCGCGGTCCTCACAGTCGATGCCTTCGCGGGCACCGGCGGCCACTGTGCCTCTGCATGGGAAGGCGAGGATCGCGGCCGCGAAGCATCGCTCGATGCCTCGCGGCGCTCCGCAAGCCCGGATACCGGCCTTCGCCTCGTTCGGTCGCTGCGGGAGTGCAGGCAAGCCGGGCCGGTCACGCGTGGGCGCGGACCCGGTCGCTTGCAGCATCCATCGGCGCCCGGTTTGTTCTCATGGCCCGCGGGAGCGCGGGCCCGAAGGAAGCCCACGTGCGCAACATCTCCAGGCGCGGTCGCGTCAGACCCCACCAAGCCCTCATCGGATCCGGCGTCATGCTGCTCGCCTCGGTCGCTTCGGCGCAGGACGCCGAGGGAGCCGGTTCGCTGCCGCCCACCACCGTCAACGACCGCAAGACCATCTCCACCGCCACGCGCCAGGAGGCCGACACGCTGCGGCTGCCCTTCGCGACCTATGCGGTCGAACGCGCGCAGCTCGACGCGGTGGGCGCCGTCACGCTCGAGGACACGCTGCGCAGCGTGCCGGGCCTGCAGTACGGCACGCAGGGCAACTACTACTCGCGCTTCGAGACCCGCGGCCTGCGCGACACACAGGACGTGCTGGTGCTGATGGACGGCGTGCCGCTGCGCCTGCTGCAGGGCAATGCCGACATCACGCTGATCGCGCCCGACCTGGTGGACCGGCTCGAGTTCATCAAGGGCCCGGCCTCGGCGCTCTACGGCAAGAACGCGATCGGCGGCGTGGCGCAGTTCTTCATGAAGCCCGAGCGCGCGGGCGGCAGCCTCACGGCCACCGTCGGCAGCTACGGCCGCCTCGACGGCAGCCTGCGCTACCGCTGGGACTTCGAGCGCGGCAACCTCTACATCGGCGTGGCCAACGGCGACCACAACGGCTTCCAGCGCGATGCCGGCCGCGCGCAGTCGGCCGTGCTGCTCGGCGGCGACTTCGCCGTCACGCGCAACTGGACCACCGGCTTCCAGCTCTACGACACGCGCGTGCGCGGCGACCGCGGCTCGATCGTGCCGCTGGTCAACGGCAAGCCGATCTTCGGCATCACATCGCGCGACAACTACGGCATTCCCGACTCCTACGTCACGGGCGACTACCAGTCGTTCTCGTGGAAGAACCGCTTCGAGCTCGGCGCCGGCTGGTCGATCAACCACCTGAGCAGCTTCGCGCGCTACAACCGCTTCTTCGCGGGCGGCATCACCATCGTTCCGCCGCCCGCGGCCGTGAGCAAGGGCTATTCCGAGAGCTACACCGCCGACCGCGGCGTCTTCCACGAGCTCGCGGCCACGCACCTGATGGCGGGCAAGGGCTGGAGCAACGAGTTCCAGGCCGGCTTCAACCTCGAGCGCGGCTGGCAGGGCCTCGACTCGCCGAGCTTCAGCAACGCGCCCACCTACCGCGGGCCGTTCTACGACATCCCCGTGAGCAACGTGCGCAACGATCCGCGCGGCGTGCGCGGCAGCATCACCTCCTCGCGCTTCGACCAGGAGGTGCGCAGCGTCTACCTGCAGGACCGCTTCGAATACGGCCCGGTCGGCTTCACGCTGGGCGTGCGCCACGACCGCTTCGAGCAGACGCTCGGCCGCACGGGCACGCAGGTGATCTCGGCGCAGGAAGGCAGCCACACCAGCCCGCGCGCGGGCGTGGACTGGCTGTTCCTGCAGGGCGATGCCTCCTCGCACGCCGTCTTCGCGAACTGGAGCGAAGGCTTCCGGCCGCAGGCCGTGGCGCTCAACACGCGCGGCGGCGTGGTGGTGCCCGACATCCTGCGGCCCGAGATCACGCGCAGCAAGGAAGTGGGCGTGAAGGGCCGCGCGGCGGACGACCGCTGGAGCTACCAGCTCAGCCTGTTCGAGGCCGAGAAGATCGACGGCCAGCGCTCCTACCGCAACGGCCCCGACTCCTTCGTCTTCAGCAACGCGACTTCGCGCACCAAGGGCATCGAAACCCAGTGGCAGTTCCAGCTCTCGCCGCGCTGGAACGGCTACCTGCACTACACCTGGCAGGACGCGCGGCTCAAGGACTTCCAGACCTACACCGACAGCGGCGCGCGCAGCACCAACTTCGGCGGCTACCGCGTGCGCATGTCGGCCCACAACATCGCGGGCGCGGGCCTGACCTATGCGCACGGCGCCTGGGCCGTGACCGGCACCGCCAGCTACGTGGGCAGCCGCTACCTCCGCGACAATGCGGTCAATCCGCAGAAGCTGCCCGGCTACCTGCTGCTCAACGTAGCCGTGGCTTACCGCGTCAATCCTTCGCTCACACTGCAGGCTGGGGTGAACAACCTGACGAACAAGTACTACATCGCCGACGACCTGTCGGCGCAGGAAGCTGGCAACGCCGGTGCACCGAGGACGGTGTTCGCCCGCGCGCGCTACACCTTCTGAGCGTGAACCGGCGCGACGCGATCCTCGGCATGGTGTGCATGACGGCCGTTCTGCCCGCGGGCGCCGAGCAGGCGCCGTCGGGCGGCTTCCCGCGCGAGCTCGTCGATGCGCTGGGCCGGCGCGTCGTCGTGCCGCGCGCGCCGCAACGCATCGTCGTGGTGTTCCCGAGCAACGTCGAGCTGGCCTGGGCGCTGGGCCTGGCCGACCGCGTGGTGGCCATCGGCGGGCGCGTGCGCTGGCCCGAGGACGCGCGCGCCAAGCCCAGCATCGGCGGCGCGCTCGGCTACTCGGCCGAGGCGGTCGCCGCCTTCCAGCCCGACCTGCTCGTGGTCACGCCCTCGCACCACTCGGCGCTGTCGCTGGTCGATGCCTTCGACCGCGCGAAGCTTCCCTGCGTGGTGCTCGCGCATCCTGACCTGCCCTCGGTGTTCCGCAACATCGACCTGCTCGGGCGCGCGACGGGTGCCGACGAACAGGCCCGCCGAGTGCGCGAGGACATGCAGGCGCGGCTGGCCGCGATCGAACGCCGGCTCGAGGGCGCGCCGCGCCGCAGCGTCTATTTCGAAACGGCGGCCGCCGCGCGCGGCGCCTTCCAGACCGTGGGCACGGGCCACTATGCCAACGACGCGCTGGGCTGGGCCGGCGGACGCAACGTGTTCGCCGACCTCCAGGGCGCGGCCCAGGTCAGCGCCGAGGCGATCTTCGCGCGCGACCCCGACGTGATCATTTCATTGCAACAGGTGCCGCGCGATCCGGCGCTGATCGGCCAGCGCCCCGGCTGGCACACGCTGCGCGCCGTGCGCACGAAGCACGTGGTCGTGCTCGAGCGCGGCCACAAGCTGATTCCCGGCCCGCGCCAGATCGAGGCCGTCGAGCAGTACGCACGCGCGCTGCATCCGGAGCGCTTCGCATGAGGCACGCCACCGACGGCCGACGCGCATCGGCGACCACGGTCTGGCTCGTGCTGCTCCTGCTGCTGGCCGCGGCCGTGGTGCTCGCGCTGAGCGTGGGCGCCGCCACGGTCTGGCCCACCCAGTGGTGGGGCACCGGCACCCTGCAGGCCGAACTGGTGCGCGTGTGGCGCGCGCCGCGCGTGGCCGGGGCCTTCTTCGTCGGCGCCTGCCTGTCGTTGGCGGGCCTGGTGTTCCAGGGCGTGTTCCGCAATCCGCTGGCCGAACCCTACCTGCTCGGCAGCGCCAGCGGCGCAGCCGTGGGCGCCGCGGTCTCGCTGCTGCTGCCGGCGCTGGTGCCCACCGCTCTGAGCCTGCCGGTGCTGGCCTTCGCGGGCGCCTGGGGCGCGAGCTGGCTGGTGCTGCTGGCCGGCAGGCTCGGCGGTGGCTGGCAGAGCAACCGCCTGCTGCTCGCGGGCGTCGGCCTGGCCGCGATCCTGGCCGCCCTGCGCAGCCTCATCGTGATCGTGTTCGGCGACGAGTCGACCAACCTGCGCGCCATCATCTCGTGGCAGCTCGGTGGCGTGCAGACGCCCACGAGCGGCGAGATCGCCGTGCTCGCGCCCGTGCTGCTGGTGCTGGTGCTGCTGGTGCGCGCGCTGGGCCGCGGCCTCGACGCGCTCGGCCTGGGCGAGGACACGGCCCATGCGATGGGCGTGCGCGCCGCCTCCTTCTCGGCCCGTGCCGTGCTCGTGGCCTCGCTCGCGACCGCACTGGCCGTGAGCTGGGGCGGCCTGATCGGCTTCGTGGGCCTGATCGTGCCGCACCTGATGCGCTGGTGGATCGGCCCGCTGCATGCGCGGCTCACCGTACCCTGCGCCATCGCGGGCGGCGGCCTCATGGTGCTGGTGGATGCGCTGGCGCGCTCGGCCATGGCTCCGAGCGAGATCCCCGCGGGCCTGCTGACGGCGCTGATCGGCGGCCCCTTCTTCCTCGCGCTGCTGCTGTGGAGGCGCGGATGACGACCGATGCCCTGCGCCTCGACGGCCTGCGGGTGCAGGCCTCGGGCCGCACCCTGCTCGATGGCATCGACCTCGCGATCCCCGAGCGCGGCCTGTTCGGCATCGTCGGCCCCAACGGCTCGGGCAAGACCACGCTGCTGCGCGCCGCGCTCGGACTGGTGCGCCCGCGCGAGGGCCGCATTGCGCTGCTCGGGCGCGCGCTCGACCGATGGAAACCGGCCGAGCTCGCGCGCCACATCGGTTATGTCGCGCAGCACGGCGAGAGCCATTGGGACCTGACCGTGCGCGAGATGCTGCAGCTGCAGCGCCCGGGCCGCGCACCCGATCCCGCGCTGGTCGCGCGCTTCGAGCTCGATGCGCTGATCGACCGCCGCCATGCCTCGCTGTCGGGCGGCGAACGCGCCCGCGTCGGCGTGGCGCGCGCGCTCGCCCACGACCCGCGCCTGCTGGTGGCCGACGAGCCCGCGGCCCACCTGGACATTCCGCACCACCACCGCCTGATGGCCCTGTTGCGCGACAGCGCCCGCACGCGCGCCGTGCTCGTGGTGCTGCACGACCTGCATGTGGCCAGCGCCTGGTGCGACCAGCTCGCGCTGCTGGGCCAGGGCCGGCTGGTGGCGACCGGATCGCCCGCCGAGGTGCTGAGCGACGAACGCCTGGCGCAGGCCTATGGCCCGGGCATCGCCGCCTTCTCGAGCGGCGGCCTGCGCTTCTTCACGGCCGCCCCCGCGCCATGACCGCATCCGCATTGCGCATCGACCTGGCCGGCTGGTCGCGCGAGGCCACGCTCGGCCCGTCGCGCGAGTTCTTCGCGTTCTTCGAGGAGGCCGAGCGGCTGGGCTTCGACGGCGCGTGGTTCCATGAATTCCGCCTGCTGGCCGAGGGCGGCCCCTATCCCTCGCCGCTGCTACTGGCGGCCGCGTTGCTCGCGCGCACCGAGCGCCTGCGCATCGGCGTCTCCGCGCTGGTGGTGCCGCTGCACCATCCGCTGCTGCTGGCCGAGGAGATCGCGCAACTCGGGCTGCAGGGCGATGGCCGCTTCGACGCGGGCCTCGGGCGCGGCACCGACGCATCGACCCTGCGCGCGCTTGAGATCGATCCGCAGCAGACGCGCGAGCGCTTCGCGCACGGCTGCCGCCTGGTGATCGCGGCCCTGCGCGGCGAGAGCGTGTCGTCGAACCAAGGCCCTTGGCACTTCGAGGCGCAGCAGATCCGCCACCTCTTGACCTCGGCGCCGCCGCTGTACATCGCAGGCTCGACCGAAGAGACGATTCGCTTCGCCGTCGCGGAGGACCTGCCACTGCTGTTGAGCTTGGAGCCGCCCGAGCCGGCGCAGCTCGCGCATGTGGAGGCGGCCTTCGCTTCGCTCGACGGTGGAGCGGTGGTGCAGCGACGTGCTTCATTCCTCGCGCGCTCGTCGCTCTCACGCTATGTCTGCATCGGCGCGACCCTGGCCGAGGCACGGCAGCAGTTCGATGCGCTGCTGCCTCTGCTCCATCGCCGGCGCGAGCATTTCGCGATCCTGCGCGGGCAGGCCCCTGGCACTTTGGCGATGCGCGATCCTGCCGAGGTGCTGCGCACGCAGGCGATCGTCGGCGATCCGGCTTCCTGTCTGAAACAGATACAGGCCCTCACCGCACGCAACGGTATTCGGCAACTGCGCTGCGTCTTCAATGGCAACGGGGTGCTCGACCACGCGGTGGCCCTGCGCGGGATGCGGCTGTTCGCGCAAGAAGTGTTGCCGGTGCTCAAGCGGGGCTGAAGGAACCGCCTTATCCTCCTGCGAGCCCACTCCCCTGGTACCTCGCATGCCTGCTTCGCCTTTCACTTCCAACGACCTCGCGTTCCTGGGATCGCTTCTCGCGACCGCCGCCCGCGAAGAGATCATGCCGCGCTTTCAAACGCTCCACAGCGTCGACCGCCGGCGCAAGACCTCGTCCTTCGACATCGTGACCGACGCCGACGAGGTCTGCGAGGCCGCAGTGCTCACGGCCTTGCGCGCGCGCCACCCCGAGGCCGTGCTGATCGGCGAGGAGGCCTGCACGCGCGACCCCGCGCTGCTCGACGCCATCGACGACGCCGAGCTGGCCTTCATCGTCGACCCGCTCGATGGCACCAAGAACTTCGCGAACGGCCTGCCGCTGTTCGGCACGATGGCGTCCGTGACCGTGCGCGGCGAGGTGGTCGCCGCGGCGATCCACGATCCGGTGCGCGCCGACACGGCCTTCGCGATCCGCGGCGAGGGCGCGTGGATCGAATCGGCCACGGGCACGAAGCACCAGCTGCAGGTCGCGCCCGCCGTGCCCGTCGACAAAATGGAAGCCATCGTCGGCACGAACTTCCTGCCCGAGCCGCTTCGCAGCGAAGTCAATGCGCGGTTGTCGCGCCTGGGCATGACCAACTGGTTCCGCTGCGCCGCGCACGAGTACCGGCTCGCGGCCGCGGGCGACATCGACGCCCTGTTCTACAACAAGCTCATGCCCTGGGACCATGCCGCGGGTTGGCTGTTGCATCGCGAAGCGGGCGGCTACGCGGCGCATCACGACGGCTCGGCGTACCGGCCTGCGCACCGGACCGGCGGGCTGATCTGCACCGCCGATCGCGCGAGCTACGACGCGGTGCGTGCGGCCCTGTTGGGCTGAGCTGCGCCAGGGTCAACTCCTCTTCGCCTCGTCGACGCGCTCGGCATTGGTGGTGCTGCGCGACCCCTTCAGATGAAGTTCGATGTCCGAGGCGTTCGAACCGACGGCGCGAATGGCTTCCTCGACCTGCTCGTGGGTGGCGTCGAGCTTGCGGGCGAGTTCCTTGATGTCCGAAGCGCTCTTCGTATCGATGCTCTGGGATGGGTGAGGGGTGGATGCCATGGTGTCTCCTGTGAAGGGGTGGATGAAAGGCATTCGCGAGGGGCGAGTGCGGAAGCGATGTCGAAGCCGGCGGCGGACCACCGGTTCGCCTCTGACGGCGTGAGTGCTGCCCGCGCGTGGAAACGAGAAGGCCAGATCCTCTAGGCCCGTCCCTGCCCGTCGCCTGTTCGGTCGTGAACCCACCGCATGGCTTGCTGTTGGCCATGCCGCAACGCTTCTTCGGCGGTCGCATAGGGATCGGCGTCCTGCGGCAAGCGCGTTGGCTGGTCCGGCTGCGCCATCCAATCCACCGCGACCTTGCAGGGCCCGCGCGAATCCGGCTCGAGTACCAGCCGGAAGGCATGGCCGCCATACACAAAAGCATGTTCGTTCGTCATTCGAAAGTCTCCAGGCTGTCGCCCGCGGGTGAATGAACGGGGCGCCACCACGGCCGCCAGCAGCATGCGAAAGAAGGGACCTGCGTGCATCGGGATGGTCCGAGATCCGTCGCTTCATCAAGCTAGAGGACAGGCGGGGTCCCAGGCGCCCGAGCTTCACCCACGCGGGCGTAGGACATTCAGCTGCCGGGGAATGGACTGTGCGCCGCGCCCTGCCGCGCGAAGCGCGGAGCGCCTACGCGACGAAGTGCTGCGAGGTCGGAGTGTTCGGCTCCATTCATTCAACCCAATGACCCGAGACACACGCATGGCCGATGCTGCCCACGGCACAGAACACCAGAGTCCACCGCCAACCGACGCCGCGCCCGCGAGCCCGCTGCGGCGCATTTCCGTCCATGTGATCGAACCCGACCCGGGCCGCTATTTCTGGGTGCTCCTGGAGCAAGGCGCCGATCCGTCCACCTGGCGCGAATTGCTGAGGAGCCAGCGGCCTTGCAGGCATTGGAACCATGCCTTGACCGACGGCATGGCCGCGCTGATGGAACTGGCGAGCGATGTGCGCGAAGGGCCGCGACAGACCGGCTCGGCCAGGCGCTGGTCCGCGAGCGAGCCGGAAGCTTCGCTGCGCAACTGGTAGCTTGGCGCGGCCGGACCCGGCCCCGTCGTCATTCCGATCGCTCGGCCTTCGAGATCGCGGCCCGGCCTTCGGGCGTGATGCGGAAGATGATCGAGGCGCCGTGTGTCAGCGGCACGTCCGGGGAAGGAAGCTGTGCCTCGATCAGCCCTGCGGCCTCGAGCACGATCGCGTTGCGGATGTCGGCCTCGTCGTGCAGCGCGAGCGGAAACCGGGAATCCTTGATACGGCGAAGAAAGTCCATGGGCATGTTGCAGTCCTCCGGCGGTCGCGAAGGATAGATCAGGAATCGGAAAAATCTCGGGGTAGCACCCCGACCTCGCCAGACGTCCGGACGGTTTCCATCCCCTTCTCGGCGCCCTCGTCGGCCGTCTTCGAAACGCGTCTCGCGCGCGGCGGGCGTGCCGGCATGTCGTCGAAATGCTCGGGCTGCTGCCGCCGAGCGCGCGCCAATGCCGAATGCCCTTCCGCCGTCACTTCCATCACGACCGCGCGCGGAATGTAGACATCGCCCGAGCGTTCCCTCACCGGCGCCTCGAAGCTCGCCTTGATGAGGTTCGCGGCGTTCAGGCCGAGCAGCCGCTCGATGTCATCCCTCGACGTGCATTCGGCTGGGAGTTGCTGCTGCCCGAAGTATGAGAGCAGCTTCATGCTCGCCAGCACGCGCAACTCGCGCTCGTTCAATGCCTTTCTACGCACGCGGCTGACCTTCGACTCCAGGCTTCGCGGCGGCCATCTGCTCTCGCGCCTGCAGCGCAGCCGCGTGCAGACGCTCCGCCGTCAAGGCGGCAGCATCCGCCGTCATCGTCACGGCCACCCCATCGGGGCCATCCAGGATCACCACGCCATCCTCGGCGGTGGCGTGGCCGGCGTCTTCGCGCGGTCCGGGAATCGTGCGGCGATCACTCATGGGGACTCCCGGTCTGGCCGACCGCGCGTGCCGCGGTCTCAGGGTTGAGGTAGAGGTACTGCGGATCGAACCGGGCTCTTTCGACCAGGCCCGTCAGGTCGAGAATCTGCACGTTCGCGCCGCGGACATTGCACAGGCCGGCTTCGCGCAGTTCGCGCAGCACGCGATTGACGTGGACATTGGTGAGGCTGCAGACCTCGCCGATATCGGCCTGCGTCATGGGCAACGTGAAGGCGTGGCCCTCGGACGCGCCGATCGCCAGCAGGCGGGCATGGGTCTCGCAGAGGAAGTGCGACACGCGCTGCGCCGCGTTGAGGCTTGCCAGCCTGTAGATCCATTGCCGGTGCATCGCCGCGTCCAGCAGCGTGAGAAACCACAGCCGCCGCGCGAGACCGGGCTGCGAAGCCTGGATCTCTTCGAGCGAGGCGTGGCGAAAGACCGCGACGGTGATGTCCGTCAACGCGGCGACATCGTGGTCGAGCTTCTTCAGGGCATAGGCATGCAGATCGACGAAATCGCCGGGCACATGCAGCGCCACCGGGTGGCGGCGGCCATCCGGCGCATCGACGTGGCGCGTCATGAGCCCCTTCACCAGCAGCGTGCTGATGTCGACCGGCACCCCCTGGCGAACGACCAGGCTGCCGGCCGGGTAGGTCTGCGTGTGGGAGATCGCGCCTTCCAGGAGGTCGCGTTCGGCGTTGGAGATTTCTGCAGCACGGTTGCGAAGTACGTTCTCGGTCAGCATGGAAGAGTCCTCATGTCGGATGGTGCACCGCATCGCGGCACGTCGCATTAACCTGCATCAAGTTTGAGCCCGCGAAAACGCGACGCGGCAAATTCGGATCAAAGAGGTTTTTGTCCTACGCACGGGGTCGGCGCCGGTCCTCAGAGTCGCGCTCCTTCCACGACCCATCTCCAAGCGAGGCCCCTCCCCATGTCCAAGAAAAAAGCCACCCCTTCCGTTGCCAACCTCGATGCGGCGCGCGCGGCAGCACGCAACACGGACAGCGGTCCCGCTGCACCGGCGCCCACAGCCGCTGGGAAGGACGACCTTCCCGCGCAGAAGATGATCGACGCGCAGGCGCTCGCCGCCGCCATGCTCGCCAATCCGAACAAGGCGCTCGAGCATGGCCTGGCGAATGCACAGTCCGCGCCCGTGGGCGCGACCGCCACCCCGGCATCGCGCTTGCCCACGGGGAGCACGCTCTCGGAGGCGAATGCCTCGGCCAAGACGGGCAGTGCGGCGCTCGAGGGCGTGAATGCGACCATCGATTCGCTGGACCGCGTGAGGGTGGACGCCTCGGGCCAGGCGCTCACCACCAACCAGGGCGTGCCGATCGCCGACAACCAGAACTCCCTGAAGGCAGGCGCGCGCGGGCCGGCGCTGCTCGAGGACTTCATCCTGCGCGAGAAGCTCACGCACTTCGACCACGAGCGCATTCCCGAGCGCATCGTCCATGCGCGTGGCTCGGGCGCGCATGGCTTCTTCGAAGCCTACGAGCCGCTGACGAAGTACACCAAAGCTGCGCCGTTCAAGGAGGCGGGAAAGATCACGCCGGTGTTCGTGCGCTTCTCGACCGTCGCGGGCGAACGCGGTTCCAAGGACACGGCACGCGACGTGCGCGGCTTCGCCGTCAAGTTCTACACCGACGAAGGCAACTGGGACCTGGTCGGCAACAACATGCCGGTGTTCTTCATCCAGGATGCGATCAAGTTCCCCGACCTCGTCCATGCCGTGAAGCCCGAGCCGCATCACCAGATGCCGCAGGCAGCGAGCGCGCACGACACCTTCTGGGACTTCGTCTCGCTGATGCCCGAGTCGACCCACATGCTGATGTGGCAGATGTCGGACCGCGCGATCCCGCGCAGCTACCGGATGATGCAGGGCTTCGGGGTCCATACCTTCCGGCTCGTCAACGACGCGGGCGAGTCCTTCCTCGTCAAGTTCCACTGGCAACCCAAGCTCGGCACCCACTCGCTGGTGTGGGAGGAGGCCGTGAAGATCTCGGGCGCCGACCCGGACTTTCATCGCCGCGACCTGTGGGAGGCGATCGAGGCCGGCGAGTACCCGGAGTGGGAACTGGGCCTGCAGATCTTCACCGAGGAACAGGCCGAGCAGTTCAGCTTCGACATCCTCGACGCCACCAAGCTGATCCCCGAGGAGCTGGTGCCGGTGCAGATCGTCGGGCGCATGGTGCTCAACCGCAACCCCGACAACTTCTTCGCCGAGACGGAGCAGGTGGCCTTCTGCACCGCGCACATCGTGCCCGGCCTGGACTTCACCAACGACCCCCTCCTGGCGGGCCGGATCCACTCCTATGTGGACACGCAGATCAGCCGCCTGGGCGGACCGAACTTCCACGAACTGCCGATCAACGCGCCGATCGCGCAGGTGCACAACAACCAGCGCGACGGCATGCACCGGCAGGCCATCCACCGCGGCCGTGTCGCCTACGAGCCGAACTCGCTGGCGGGCGGCTGCCCGTTCCAGGCCGGCGCCGCGCAGGGCTTCACCAGCATCGCCAAGCGCCTGGATGCGAAGGAGAGCGCCGACAAGGTGCGCATCAAGCCCGAGAAGTTCGCCGACCACTACACCCAGGCACGGTTGTTCTTCGAGAGCCAGTCGGACGTCGAGAAAGCCCACATCGGCAACGCGTTCCGCTTCGAGTTGTCCAAGGTGACGGTGCCCGCGATCCGCGAGCGCGTGGTCGCGAGCCTCGCGAATGCATCGCCCGAACTGGCGGCGCGGCTCGCGCAGGACCTGGGCATGGCACTGCCCGCGCCTCTGCCCAAGGCACTCGAGAACCCGGCCCAGCCCGAGGTCGAGGTGTCGCCGCCGCTGTCACTGCTGGCGCGACCGGGCGATGGCGGCATCCGCACGCGCAAGGTGGCGATCCTGATCGCGCATGGCGTGGAAGGAACGTCGCTCGCGAAGCTAATCAGCGCACTGGTCGAGGCCGGTGCCGTGCCGCGCCTCGTTGCCGCAAGGCTCGGAACCTACAGCGGTGCCGCGGGCGAGAGCTTCGAAGCGGACGCCACGATGGAGAACTCGCCGGGCTTCCTGTTCGACGCGCTCGTCCTGCCCGATGGCGCCGCCGCGGTGGAATCCCTGGACGCCGATGCCCACACGCTGGAGTTCCTGCGCGCGCAGTACTGGCACTGCAAGACGATCCTGGCCTTCGGTGCCTCGGAAGCCCTGCTGGCCGAGGCTCAGATCCCGCTGGCGCTGCCCGATGGCTCGGCGGATGCCGGACTGGTCCTCGCGGACGCCACCGATGCGGATGCGGCGATCGCGGCCTTCATCGCCGCCATGCCGCTGCGCCATTTCGAGCGCGAGAACGATCCGCCGAAGAACTGATGCGCGCCTGTCGCGCAGCGATGGTGCGCCAGTTCCTTGTCGCCTCCACCGAGGCCTTCTGAAGCAGGACCATGATCGGAATCGTCATTCCCGCGCACAACGAAGAGATGTTGATCGGGCCTTGCCTCGCGCGGGCAAGGGCCTGCGCCCGCGACCCCGCCCTTGGCGGCGAACGCGTGGAGATCGTCGTGGTGGCGGACCGCTGCAGCGACGCGACGGCTTCGATCGCCGCGCGGTCGGGCGCGCGCGTGCTGGACGTCGACGCGCGCAACGTCGGTTTGGCCCGGGCCACCGGTGCCAGCGCGCTGCTCGCGCTCGGCGCGCGCTGGCTGGCCTTCACCGATGCCGACACCCTGGTCGCCGAGGACTGGCTGTCGCAGCAGCTCGCGCTCGACGCCGAGGCAGTGTGCGGCACGGTCGAGGTGACCGACTGGACGCCCCATGGCGAGAACGCCCTCTTTCTGTCGCGGCACTTCGCCACGAGCTACCTCGATGTCGATGGGCATCGTCATGTGCACGGCGCGAACCTCGGCGTGGCCGCGCACGCCTATCTGCGTGCCGGAGGCTTCCAGGAGCTGGCCTGCAGCGAGGACGTCGCCCTGGTGACCGAGCTGGAGCGCACCGGCGCGAGGATCTGCTGGAGCGCGCGGCCACGCGTTTGCACGAGCGCGAGAAAGGTGGCGCGTGCACCGGGAGGCTTCGCCGATGCGCTGCTGAACGCGGTGGCCTCCCAGTTCCTGGGCAAGCCGGCGGTCGCCTGACGGCCACCGCCTCCCACGGACGGAAGCGTGCCGTTCAAGCGGACGCGCGCGCTTCGTCCTTGTGCCTCACGCAGTACTCGAGCGCCGCCTCGAGCATCGGCCAGTTGGCGAATACGTAGACACGCTCGACCCTGTCCCAGCGCCCGCCGAACTCCTTGAGCGTCAACGCGAGCCCCGAGAGGCTGCCCAGCACGGCGGGTTTGAATTGTCCATAGGGTTCGCAGTGTTCGGCCACTGTGCAGCCAAGCCGCGCCGCGAGGCCCTGCACGCGGTCCGTACCGCTCGGAGGAGGAAGAAGCATGCGCGGATTTTCGCAAAAGCCCGGGACACCATGTTCTTCGTCGCATCCCCCAAACGTGGGGTTGCCAGTCGCGTGATCGGCGTTCGGGCTGCGACGAGCACCGCGCGTTGCCTTAGGAAGACGGTAGCTCGATCAAGCCCGACAGCGGCACGGTTTCGATGCGTTCGGCGCTCGCGATCACGATCGCGCGGTCGGGCCGGCCAGCGCCGTCGGCGAGCGTGCGCCACAGGAAGCGGATCGAGTTGGCATCGAGCGCCGCGGTCGGTTCGTCGAGCAAGGTGAGCGCGCGTCCCGACGCGAGCGCGGCCGCCAGCCAGACCTTTCGCTTCGATCCGGTGGAGAGCATGTACATCGGCTTCTCAAGGTGCGGCGTCAGGGAGAAGCCCTCCACGAGGGCGCGCCACTTCGCTTCATCGAAGCCTGGATCGCCGGCACTCAACGACGCGGTGCACTGCGTCGCCGGGATGTCGTTGAAGGCGTCGGTCTCCGGGTCGACGAAAAACACGTTCCGGCCATAGGCCTCGGGCTCCTGGTCCAGGCGCGCTCCAGCGAGCTCCAGTCGGCCTTCGCCGCGAAGGCTCCCTGCAAGCAGCCGGAGGATCGTCGACTTTCCGCTCCCGTCGCCACCGTAGAGCTGGGTCAGGCCGGCGCCGATGCTGGCGCTCCAGGTGGACAGGAGCGCGGGGCGACCCGGGTAGGCGAAGCTCAAGTTCTTGACGACGAGGACGGGCGCGGTTGCCATTGGATTCATGCGCCGACCCTAACGCAAAACCGGTCCGGCTCGCTGCGCCTCCGGGAACGGCCCCCTGGATGACGGCCACGGGATTGCTACCTACTTTCGCTCGCGCTGAAAGCCGACCCCGAGGGTCGTGCCGACGTCGAGAGTGCAAGGTCTACAACAAGGAGCAGCCATGTCCCCCTACGGCGTCGATTCACCGGTCCATACGATTGAAGGGTCCGTCAGCCAGAGCGGCGTATCGTGGGGCGCCATCATCGCCGGCGCGGCGGGTGCGGCTTCGCTGTCGTTGGTTCTGCTGCTGCTCGGCACCGGCCTGGGCATGTCGTCCGTCAGCCCCTGGGCCCGTGAAGGCGCGAGTGCAAGCGCCATTGGCATCGCGACCATCCTCTGGCTCAGCTTCACGCAGCTCGCCGCTTCCGGCCTGGGCGGCTACCTGGCGGGGCGACTGCGCACGAAGTGGGCGGGGGTTCATACAGACGAGGTGTACTTCCGCGACACGGCCCATGGCTTTCTCGCCTGGGCCGTCGCCACCCTGCTGACCGCGGCGCTCCTGAGCTCCGCGGTGGGCGCCATTCTTGGCGCTGGCGTACAGGCCGGAAGTGCCGTCGCGGGCGGTGCGGCCACCGTTGCTGCCGCTGCCGGGGGAAGTGCGGGAGTCGCGGCATCGACGTCGCAGTCCGGGTCCGGGTCATCGACCGGTCCGCTCGGCTACTTCGTCGACTCGCTGTTCCGTCAGGATGCCGGCGCGACGTCGACCACCGCGAGCGATGCCGGCACGCTTGCCGTCTCGCCGCCAGCCCCGCAGGATCGCACGGCCTCGAATGCGGAGATCGCGCGGATCTTCGTCAACAGCATCGGTACCGGCGCGCTGCCTCCTGAAGACACGAGATACGTCGGCCAGGTCGTAGCGCAACGCACCGGCATGACTCAGCAAGACGCGGAAAAGCGCGTGAACGATGTCTATGCGAAGGCACAGGCCGCGCTGCGGGATGCTCAAGCCAAGACCAAGCAAGCGGCCGACGCAGCCCGCAAAGCCTCGGCCTACACGGCGCTGTGGCTGGTGGTCTCGATGCTGATCGGTGCCTTCGTCGCGAGCTTCGCGGCGACTTACGGTGGCCGCCGCCGCGATCTCTGACTCGCCCCCCGAAACCTTTCAGGAGATCCCCATGCGCTCACTTCTGCTGCTTTTTCTCGGCGTGCCGATCCCGGTGATCATCCTCATCGCGTTGTTCTTCCATTGAACACCTGACGCCGCGAGGGCGTCAGGACGCCGCAATCACCGGAAAGTCCGTCCCCAGCCACTTCTGGTACAGCTTGTTGAGCTCGCCATTCGCGCGGTTGCGCGCGACGAACTCGTCGAGCGTCTTCTTCAGCTCGGCCTGGCCGGGCCGCATGGCGATGGCCATGACCTGCTCGCGCACGGTGAACTTCTTCTCGTAGGTGTCGGGCGGCACGCGCTTGGCGATCTGCGCGGCCACGGTGGTGGAGCAGCCGATCGCATCGACCTGGCCCGAGATCAGCGCCTGCATGCCCGAGGCATCGTCGTCGAAGCGGCGGATCTCGGTGCCCTCGGGCGCCATGGCGGTCAGCGCCACGTCCTGCACGCTCGCGCGCGCCACGCCGATGCGCCGCCCCTTGAGGTCGGCCGCGCTCTTGATGTCGACCTTCTTCGCGCCATACAGGATCACGGTGGCGGTCGCATAAGGCGCCGAGAAGTCGACCTGCTTGGCGCGCTCGGGCGTGATCGCGAGCGAGGCCACGAGCAGGTCGACCTTGTTGGTCAGCAGGAACGGGATGCGGTTCGGCCCGGTGACGGGTACGAGGTTGAGCTTGACGCCGAGGTCCTTGGCCAGCAGCCGCGCGACATCGGCGTCGTAGCCGTCGGGCTGGTTCTGCGCATTGGTGGTGCCGTAGGGCGGAAAGTCCACGAGCAGCCCGATCGTGAGCTGGCCCTTCTTCTGGATTTCCGCGGCGCTTTGCGCCACGGCGGCACCGGACAGGCCGGCCATGGCGGCACCGGCCGCGACCGCCAGCAGTTGCCGGCGCGACATCGAATCGAACATCTGAGTCTCCTTGTGAATGGGTCGGCGGGGAACGAGGGAAGGGCGAAGCGAGCTCGTCACATCACGCCGAAGGTCTCGAAGGCCTCGACCGTGCTCATCCCGTTGCGGATGGCGGTGCGCACCGCGTTCTCGGTGCTGGCCTTCTCGAGCGCGCGGCGGAAGGCCTCGACCTCGGCCTCCTTCGGCACGATCAGCACGCCGTCCTGGTCGCCGAACACGATGTCGCCCGGACGAACGCGCACGCCCTGGATCTCCACCGGCACGCGGTAGTCGACGACCTTGCCGCGCGGGCCCTGGTCCTGCGAATAGCCGCCGAGCGAGAAGACCGGCAGGCCGAGCTCCAGCACCTCGTTGGTGTCGCGCGAGTAGCCGTCGAGCACCGCGCCCGCCGCCTTCAGGTGCTGGGCGCGCGTCGTCATGAGCCCGCCCCAGAGCGCGAACTGCGGCGCGCAGCCGGTCGCGACATAGACCTCGTGGGGCTTCAGGTCGTCGAGCGCCTGGAACAGCAGCCCGAAGGGCTGGCGGCTCAGCGGCGTCTTGCCCTCGGGCTCGGTGCGCGCGAAGCAGTTGGTCTCGAGCACCGGCATCGCGCGGCCTGCGATCACCATCGAGCGCTCCACCGGCCGGATGGCCGGCGGCAGGAACTGCCGCAGCAGCCCCATGGTGTCGAGGATGTCGCCCACGACGGCGGGGAACAGCTTGGTCTTCATGAGCTGGAACAGCTCGTCATCGTCTTTCCACATGCTTGTCTCGTTCGTTCGGTCAGCCAGTCGATCAATGGCCCGATTGAACGGGGCGCCCGCCCGGGTCGCAAGCTCTCACCCTATATGATAGGTAGCCGATGACCGCCCACCCCTTCGTCCTGGACAAGCTCGAGCGCGTGCCGCTGTCGGAGCAGGCCGTGCAGAGCCTGCTGGGCTACATCGAGCGCTCGCGGCTGGCGCCCGGCGCCGCGCTGCCCGGCGAAGGCCGGCTGGCCGAGATCCTCGGCGTGAGCCGGCCCGTGGTGCGCGAGGCGCTGCGCACGCTCAAGGGCATGGGGGTGGTCGACATCGCCAACGGCAAGAGCCCGATCATCCGGCGCGACCTCGACGCCACCGCGATGTCGATCTACTTCGCGCGCGCGCTGCAGGTGCTCGACAACTCCACCGAGGACCTGATGGCCGTGCGCGCGGCGCTGGAAGGCCAGTCCGCGGCGCTCGCGGCCGCGCGCCGGCAGCCGGCCCAGATCGAGCGCATGACGGCGCTGGTGACGCGCATGCAGGGCTGCCTGCGCGACCCGGCCACCTACGCGGCGCTCGACACCGAACTGCACGTCGAGATCGCGCGCGCCAGCGGCAACCCCCTGCTGTGGCAGATGATCGGCTCGATCCGCGCGTCGCTGGAATCGCTGTCGCGCCAGGGCATGGAACGGCGCAAGACCCGCAAGAGCCTGCAGCAGGTGCAGGACGGCCACGCCGAACTCGTGGCCCGCATCTGCGAGGGCGACGTGGCCGGCGCCGCGGCCGCCATGCAGGCCCACATGGCGGCGGCGCTGCATGCGCTGCTGCGCGAACCTCAGGCGTGATCGGTCGAGCGCGTCACCGCTTCCCAGGCATCGATCTCATCGGACATCGCCGCGAGCTTGGCGCGCACGAGCTCCAGCGCGTCGGTGCCCAGCAGCAGGTGCGCCGGCGGATTCGGCGCCTCGACCAGCGCGAGCAACGCCTGCGCCGCCTTCGCGGGATCGCCAGTTTGCGCGCCGCTCTTGGCCTGCCTGGCCTCGCGGATCGGATCGAAGAGCGCGTCGTAGTCCGCGATGCTGCGCTCCGATCGCACCATCGAGCGCCCGGCCCAGTCGGTGCGGAACGAGCCCGGCGCGACCGCGGTGACATGGATGCCGAAGCCCGCGACTTCCTTGCCGAGCACCTCGGAGATGCCCTCGAGCGCGAACTTGCTGCCGCAGTAGTAGGCGATGCCGGGCATGGTGATGAAGCCGCCCATCGAGGTGATGTTGACGATGTGGCCGCGGCGGCGCGTGCGCATCGAGGGCAGGACGGCCTTGATCATCGCGACCGCGCCGAAGACGTTCACGTCGAACTGGCGTTGCATCTCGGCCAGGCTGGACTCCTCGAGCGTGCCCTCGTGCCCGTAGCCCGCGTTGTTGACCAGCACGTCGATGGGCCCGTGCTCGGCGAGCAGCTGGGGAACGGAACGCTCGATCGCGTCGAAATCGGTGACGTCGAGCACCACGGCATGCGATCGGCCCGGCACGCTGCGCTCGAAGGCTTCCTTGTTGCCTTCATTCCTCACGGTACCGAGCACCGTGTGCCCCTGCGCGAGGGCGGCTGCCGCGAAGGCTTTTCCGAATCCCGAATTGACGCCCGTGATGAGGAAGGTTTTGGATGAGGTCTGGGTCATGGTCGGCTCCTTGAAGATCAGGCACCGATCGTAGAAATCGCAGCACGGTCGCGATATGCCGAGTCGCACACATGGCTTGCCTAAAACTACGAAGCCGTGGACCCGGCGGCCCGGCTGTGGCAGATTCGCGGCTCCCATGAACGACGCTCGTCCACGCAACGCACCGCCGAAGGTCTCCCCTGTGCAGCGGCAGATGGTCGATCTGGTGCAGCCCCTGGCGCCGATCGAAGGCTACAACCTCACCGTGCTGCCCGATGTCCGGATCCTCCGGTCCGACCGGCCGCTCGCCCGCGCGCCGGTGCTCTACGAGCCCGGCATCGTCATCGTGCTGCAGGGCCGCAAGCGCGGCTTTCTCGGCGACGAGGTCTACCTCTACGACGCGCAGCACTACCTGGCCGTGTCGGTGCCCGTTCCCTTCTCGATGGACACGGACGCATCGGCGCAGGAGCCACTGCTGGCGATCTACTTTCGCCTCGACTTCCAGGTCGCGGCGGAGCTGATGATGAAGCTCGACGAGCACGGGTTGGCCGAAGGCGCGGCGCCCAAGGGCCTGATGTCGACCCCGATGGACGAGCGCCTGGCCCGCGCCGTGCTGCGCTTTCTCGAAGCGATGAACTCGCCGCTCGAGGCGCCGATCCTCGGCCCCGACCTGGTTCGCGAGATCTACTTCCGCGTTCTCACCGGCGAGCAGGGCAGCGCCATCCGGGCCTCGCTCACGCGCCAGGGCCACTTCGGCAAGATCGCGAAGGCCATCCGCACCATCCATGCGCGCTTCGACCAGAAGCTCGACATCGACGGTCTCGCCGACGAAGCGGGCATGAGCCCCACCTCGTTCCATTCGCACTTCAAGGCCGTCACGTCGACCTCGCCGATCCAGTACCTGAAGACCACGCGCCTGCACCAGGCCCGGCTGATCATGGCCCGGCACCAGGTCACGGCCGCGCATGCCAGCGCGCAGGTGGGCTACGAAAGCCCCTCGCAGTTCAGCCGCGAGTTCAAGCGCATGTTCGGCCGCGGCCCGGCCGAGGAGGCCGCGCGCATGCGCGAGGCGTTCGCGCGGCCCGATCCCTCGCCGCATGCGCTGTACGTGGCCGCGCACTGAAGACCATGACACCGCTTCCGCCGCTCAACCCGCTGAAGATGTTCGAGGCCGCGGGGCGCCTGCTGAGCATCTCGAAGGCGGCCGAGGAACTGTTCGTGACGCCGGCGGCCGTCAGCCGGCAGATCCGCGTGCTCGAGGAGTTCCTGAACTTCCAGCTCTTCCGCCGCGAGCATGGCGGCCTGTCGCTGACGCCCGCGGGCGCGAAATACCTGTCGGAGATCACGCCCCTCTTCATGGCCTTGCGGGAGACCACCAACGCCGCGATGGGTGGCGGCTACCGGCGGCGCGTGCTGCGGATCCGCTCGCCAGCCACCTTCGCGGTGCGCTGGCTGATTCCGCGGCTCGCGGGCTTCCATCAGCTGCATCCGGGCATCGACGTCCAGCTGACCGCATCGGCGGCGCCGCTGGACTTCAGCCGGGAGGACATCGACGCCGGCATCGAACTCGGCGACGGCCACTGGCCGCGGCTGATCGTGCAGAAGCTGGTGCCGAACGAACTCGTGCCGGTGATGGCGCCGCGCGCGGGCGCCACCGTTCCGCGGGAGCCGCGCGAGCTGGCCTCCGAAACGCTGCTGCACTCGCTCGCGCGCATCGACGACTGGGCGCTGTGGCTGCGCGCGGCCGGCGCGCCCGGCGTCAACGCCTACCAGGGCATGAAGTACGAGACCTCGCTGCTGTCCTACCAGGCGGCGGTCGAGGGGCATGGCGTGGCCATGGCGCAGAAGGCGCTGGTCGAGAAGGACCTCGCCGAGGGAAGGCTGGTGATGCCGTTCGGGCTCGCGCTCGATCGCGGCGACCACACCTACTACTTCGCCTCGCCCCGCGAACGCGAGGAATCGGTCGAGCTGGCGGCGTTCCGGCGCTGGCTGGCGGACGCGGTCGCCGCGTCGAGCACCACGATGCCCTCGGCGCTTTAACAAAAAGTCAAAGCCTCGGCAGCAAATGTCGTTTGCCCGCGGGGCAGCCGATTTCTATTCTCGAGCCTCGTTGAAACCACCCGCTGACGGTGGACGCCGGCATATCGCCGGCTTCGAGAACAAGAGGCAAGAACAGATGTTGGGAACCAGTTTGGCCGGGCTGCGCGTGCTCGACTTCTCGCACGTCGTCGCGGGTCCGTTGTGCGGCATGCTGCTCGGCGATCTCGGCGCCGAGGTCGTCAAGATCGAGTCGCCCGAAGGAGAGATGGGACGGCGCATCGGACCGCCCTGGATCCACGGCGAGAGCGTGATCTCGCTCAGCGTGAACCGCAACAAGCAGGGCCTCGCGGTCGACCTCAAGACACCGCAGGGCCGGGACCTCATGCGGCGCATGATGGCTTGCGCGGACGTGGTCATCGAAAGCTTCCGGCCCGGCGTGATGAAGCGCTTCGGCCTCGACTTCGACAGCGTGCGCGACGCCAATTCCTCGCTGGTCTACTGCTCGATCTCGGCCTACGGGCAGCACGGTCCTTCCAGTGGCAAGGCCGGCGTGGACGGGATCATCCAGGCGGTCGCGGGCTTGATGAGCACCCTCGGCCCGGCGGGGTCGCCACCCTCGAAAGTCCCGAGCCCCATCGCCGACATGGCGACCGGCTACCTGGCGACCATCGCGATCCTCGGTGCCCTCGTCCCGGTGCAGCAGGGACGCGAGGGCCAGCACATCGACGTCAGCCTCTACAACGCGACGCTGATGCTCCAGCAGGTGGGGCTTGCGTCCTACCTGGCCAGCGGCATCGAGCCCGGCAAGAGCGGAAGCGCCGCACCGTATGCGGCACCGAACGAAGCCTTTCCGACCGCCGATGGCTGGATCATGGTCGCGGCCTACCAGCCCGAGCGATGGAGCGCCCTTTGCCATGCCATCGGCCAGCCCGCGCTCGAGAAGGATCCGCTGTTCGCAGACAACGTGTCGCGGGTCAGGCATCGCGACGCGCTGTTCCAGCAACTGGCCGCGGCGTTCCAGCAGCGCCCGACCGAGGCCTGGCTTTCGACGCTCGAAGCAGTGGACATCCTCTGCGCGCCGATCGCCGGCTATGCGGAAGTCACGTCCTCGCTCCAGTACCGCGGCAGCGGCGTCGAAACCGTGATCGAGCATCCGATCGCCGGAGCGGTGCGCATGCCCGGATTCGCGATCGGAAACGCAGGCGGTGAGGGCGCGCGCGCCACACCGCCGCCACTCGTGGGAGAGCACTCCGCGGCCGTTCTCACGGCCTACGGCATCTCCCAGCAAGAGATCGACGCGCTGCTTCGCTGCGGCGCCATCACCACCCCTCCCTCCCAAAGCCTCACCGCATGACCTCCTCCCCTTCCGACCTCGTCGCATCGCGCATCGACGGCCCCGTTCTCACGATCACCATGCAGTCCGCCGCCACCGGCAACGCGCTGAACCTCGCGATGACTTCGGCGCTCGCCGATGCGCTCGAGCGCGTCAATGCGCACGAGGAGGTCCGCTGCGTGGTCCTGCGCGCCAGCGGCAAGAACTTCTGCACCGGCGGCAACGTCAACGACATGCGCGACGGCATCGACCTGATGGCGGGCAGCACGACGCAGGTGCGCGAACGGCTGCTCAAGCGCCTGCATCGCATCACGCATGCGGTGCACGGCATCGAGGTGCCGGTCATCGCCGCGATCAACGGCCTCGCGATCGGCGCGGGCTTCGACCTGTCGCTCATGTGCGATGTGCGCCTGTGCAGCGAGGACGCCCGCTTCTCCGAGAGCTTCCTGCGCCTCGGGCTGGTGTCGGGCATCGGCGGCGCCTGGTTCCTGACGCGCCTCGTCGGCCTGTCGAAGGCCATGGAGCTCACGCTGACGAGCGAGTTCATCGACGCGCAGACCGCCCTGCGCCTGGGCGTCGTTTCCCAGGTGTTCGGCGCGGGCCAGCTCCAGGAGGAAGCACGCAAGCTCGCTGAGCGGATCGCAAAGAACCCGCCCCATGGGATGCGCATGGCCAAGCGCCTCGTTCGCGATGCCAGCCAATCGACGCTGGCCGGCGCGCTCGAGCAGGCAGCCTCGATGCAGGCCATCCTGCTGTGCGGCGACGAGCACAAGAACGCGGTGCGCGGCTTCCTCGCGAACGAGCGCGGCGCCCGGTAGCCATCGAGAACAAGCAAGACAGGAGACAAGCAGATGAACAACACCGCCAGCCAGCTTTTCCGGATCGTCCGTTCGGCCTGCGTCCTCGCGGCCGCGACGATGGCGATGCCCGCCGTGTGGGCGCAAGCCGCCCCCTATCCGAGCAAGCCGATCGTGCTCGTCGTTCCCTTCGGCGCGGGCAGCGCCACCGACCAGCTCGCGCGGGCGGTCGGCGCCAGCGTCGCGGAACGCCTCAAGCAGCCGGTCGTCGTCGAGAACAAGGGCGGCGCGAGCGGGCTCATCGCGAGCCAGGAGGTGGCCCGGGCCGCGGGCGACGGCTACACGGTGCTGATCACGACCAACACCACGCAGGTCGCGAACCCGCACCTGTTCAAGAAGCTTCCCTACGATCCCGTGAAAGACTTCAAGCCGGTGACCGGCCTGGGCCGCGGCGGCATGGTGCTGGTGGTGCGCCCGGATTCGCGCCTGAAAAGCCTCGCCGACGTCATCGCCGCCGCGCGCGCTGCACCGGGCAAGCTCTCTTTCGGCGCGGGCAACTCGTCGAGCCGCATCGCCGGCGAGATGTTCAAGCAGATGAGCGGCACCGACCTGCTCTACGTGCCCTATCGCAGCAACCCCAGCGCCATGACCGACCTCATCGGCGGGCAGCTCGACATGATGATCGTCGACACCGTGACCGGCATTCCCCAGATCGAGGGCGGGCGCCTGCGCGCGATCGCCGTCTCGTCCGCCAGGCGGGTGCCGGCGCTCGCCGGCGTGCCCACCTTCGACGAATCGGGCATCAAGGGCTACGACCTCGGCTACTGGTTCGCCGCCTATGTGCCGGCCGCCACGCCGGCGCCCGTGGTGTCGAAGCTGCGCGAGGCGTTGACCGCCGCCGTCGGTGGACCTCGGACGCAAAGCTTCCTGCAGGCCTCGGGCGCCTCCGCGTGGACCACGGAGCCCGAAGAGCTTGCGAGATTCCAGGCCACCGAGTCGCGCCGATGGAGCGAGGTCATCAAGGCCGCCGGCATCGAGCCGGAGTGACCTCCGCGCCCGCTTACTGAGGGCTGGTCGTCCGGCCCTGGCCCGTGGTTTGCGTGTTGGGGTTCTCGCCCGCCTTCGAACCCATCGACGAGTTCGTGCCGGGGCGCGTCTTCTGGTTCGACGCCTTGCCCTGCGGGTTCAGGTTGCCACCCGACATCGAATTGCCCTGGCTGGTCGCGGAAGGCTGGGTGGTGGCCGAGGTGCCGCCATTCTTCGGTTGCGTCGCGACGCTGTCCGAGCTGTTCAGGCCCGGCCCGCCGCCGCCGCTGCCACCGGATTGAGCCAGGGCGGGCACGACGGCCAGAGCAAAACCGCTAACGCAAAGGATTCGGGTGATTCGGTTCATGAAGAAGACTTTCCTGAAGTGGTGAAGAGAAGACTTCAATGAACCGCCATGCCGCATCCGCCCGGGTGGGGCATCCGCGCCCTCCCCTGTCAGCCAACGCGCACCCCACGCGACCCACGCCATGAGCCGCCGGTTTCCTACGGCCGTTCCGCGAACGCGCGGGCACGGTACCGGCCATGGCCTCCTCCTCGACCCGCACCGCCCGCTCGCCCGGTCTTCTCAGCCTGTGCAAGGACGCCGTGATGGCATGGATCGACGACTTCGCGCCGAGCATGGGCGCGGCGATCTCGTACTACACGATGTTCTCGCTGGCGCCGCTGCTGGTGATCGTGATCGCGGTGGCCGGCGCGCTGTTCGGCGCCGAAGCCGTGCAGGGCCAGATCGCGGCGCAGCTCTCGGGCCTGATCGGCGCGGAAGGCGCGCTCGCGGTGCAGGGGCTGATCCGCAGCGCCAGCGAACCCTCGCGCGGGCTGGTGGCCGGCGCGATCAGCATCGTCGTGCTGGTGGTCGGCGCCACCACGGTCTTCGCCGAACTCCAGAGCGCGCTCGACCGCATCTGGCATGTGCCCGAGCGCGTGAAGCCGCAGGGCGTGTGGGGCATCCTGCGTGCGCGCGTGCTGTCGTTCGGGCTGATCCTCGGCCTCGCGTTCCTGCTCATGGTCTCGCTCGTGGTGAGCGCGGCGCTGGCCGCCCTGGGAAGCTGGAGCGCCGCGCTGCTGCCGGGATGGGAGGTGCTGCTGCAGGGCCTCAACGTCCTCGTCTCGCTCGCGATCCTCACCGTGCTGTTCGCGATGATCTTCAAGTTCATGCCGAGCGCGCCCATTGCCTGGCGCGACGTGTGGATCGGCGCCGGCGTGACTGCCGTGCTGTTCGAGATCGGCAAGGTGCTGATCGGCCTGTACCTCGGCAAGAGCGGCGTCAACGAATCCTTCGCGGCCGCGGGCTCGCTGGTGGTGCTGCTGGCCTGGGTCTACTACGCGGCGCAGATCTTCCTGCTGGGGGCGGAGTTCACGAAGGTCTATGCCAATGCCCATGGGTCGGTGGCCGCAGGCAAGGCGCAGGCGGCCACAGAGGAAGCCGCGCGGCAGGCGGAGGTGGGCACGGACAGCCAGGGCCCGAGCGCGCGCGTGCTGTCGGAGGATGGCCATCGCGCATCGCGCGGGCTGGCATCGACACTGGCCGTGTTCGCCAGCGGCGCGCTCTTCATGGCGCTGGCGACGCGCCGCACGCGGCGGATCAGGCCGGTGCGGGCACCGCGAAGCTAGCGGCGCCAGCCGCCGCGAGTCCGGCCGCCCTCTTGCGCGACGCGCGCCGGCGGCTCACGTAGTCGGGATGAAAGCAGCGCCGGCTGCCATCCTCGAAAGCCACCGTCACCATCCCGTCGGTCGATGCCACGACGACGCCGGCGCCGAAGCGCTTGACCTTTACCGGATCGCTCTCGGCGAAAGGCGCGCGCTCACGCGTCGCGGCCTTCGCGGTCTGCTCGCTCACCACGATGGGCTGCGCCATGGCGGCCTCGTGCGCCGCGATGCGCCGGCAGTTGTCGCAGGTGCCGCAGCGCTTCGCGGTGGCCGAGGGATCGAGATCGTCGAGCAGCAGCTGCCAGCGGCACTGGCCCGACTGCGCATAGGCCAGCATGCGCTCTAGGGTCTCGCGGTCTTGCTCGCGCCGCGCCTTGTAGCCGTCGAGCATCGCGCCAAAGTCGGCGCGCTCGGCCATCGCCTGACGCAGCGAGATGCGCCCGCGCCGGTCGATGGCCAGCAGCTTCTGCTGCCGCAGCAAGGCGATCGCCGCCTGCATGCGCGTGCGCGGACGCTCCAGCGAATCGAGCAGGTTCGCGGCGGTCCAGCCCTCGGGCGCGGGCGGCTCCGCCAGCAGTTGCCGGTACACGGCATCGAGGTCCTCGAGCTGCGGATAGCGGCCCGCGAGAAAGAACTGCTGCACCGACCGATCCTTGGCATGGAACAGCAGCACGCAGCGCGCGCGCTCGCCGTCACGACCCGCGCGGCCGGCCTCCTGGTAGTAGGCATGCAGGCTCGACGGCATCTGGCAATGCACGACGAAGCGGATGTCGGGCTTGTCGATGCCCATGCCGAAGGCATTGGTCGCGACCATCACGCGCGCGCTGCCCGCCATGAACGCTTCCTGCGCCTCGGCGCGTTCGCGCGCACCGAGCTTGCCGTGATAGAGCGCGACCGATTGATCGGCCGCCTTCAGGGTATCGAAGGCCTCCTGCGCGGCCTTCACCGTGGCGGCGTAGACGATGCCGCTGCCGGCCTCCTCGCGCACCAGTTCGACGATGCGCCGCTGGCGATCCGGCTCCTGCGTCATCTGCTCGACCGCGAACTGCAGGTTGGCGCGGTAGGCGCCGGTATCGATCAGGCCGGCGCGCGGAATGCCCAGGTTCTTCATGACGTCAGCCGCCACCTCCTCGCCCGCGGTGGCCGTGAGCGCGAGCACGGGCGGGCCGCCGAGCGCGCGCACGGCCGGACCGATCTCGAGGAAAGCGGGCCGGAAGTCATGGCCCCATTGGGAAATGCAATGCGCTTCGTCGACCGCGACCAGCGCCACGGGATGGGTCGACAAGCGCCGCACGAACGCGGGGTCCGACAGCCGCTCGGGCGTGACCAGCACGATGCGCGCGCTGCCGTCGTCGATCGCCTGCTCGGCCCGTTCCAGCTCTTCGGCGCCCAGTGCGCTGTTGACCTGCACGGCGGCGATGCCCAGCGTCCGCAGCTTGTCGCACTGGTCCTTCATCAACGCGATGAGCGGCGACACCACCAGCGTGCGGCCCTCGAGCAGCAGGGCCGGCAGCTGGTAGCACAGCGACTTGCCGGCGCCGGTGGGCATCACGGCCAGCGTCGAGCGGCCGGCCATCACGCGCTCGATGACCTCGGCCTGGCCCGCGCGCAGGCGGGCATGGCCGAACACGTGGCGCAGCGTGTGCTTGAGGCGCGCCGCCGCATCGGGAACGCTTGGCATCAGGCGGTCTCTTCGTCGTCGTCCTCGCCGTCGTTCTCGTCGGCAAGTTCCTCGGCGCTCAGCGCTTCGGGGTCGTCGACGGCGTCGGCGACTTCCGTCGCGGCGTCCGGAAAGACGCCCACGCGGTCGGGCAGGATGTCCGCGTTGGTCGCCGGTTCCTCGCCGCCGTCGATGATGGCGCGGTCGTCGCCCGCGGCATCGCTGCCGCTGTCGCTGGAATCGCTGGGGCCGAGGGCGCCGGCGTCGGTGCCCTTGGGGGCGGTCGGGGCGTGCTCGCCGCCGAGGATGCTGCTGGTTGCCATGTGCGTCGTTTCCTTGAAATCCTTGGGAGACAGACGCACAGACTGGGAGCCATCGGGCGCGTCGGAAGTAGGAAATTCGCGCATCCGGGCCGCCATCGATGTCTACGAATGCGGATTGCCTCGACAGGCACCTCAGACCGGCGCGTAGCTCCCCGTGCCCCCGGGCCAGGACGTGAGCACCTCATGCCCCTCGGGCGTCACGGCCACCATGTGCTCCCACTGGGCCGACAGCGACCGGTCCTTGGTCACCACCGTCCACCCGTCGGGCAGGTGCCGGATCTCGCGCCCGCCCGCGTTGAGCATCGGCTCGATGGTGAACACCATGCCCGGCACGAGCCGCAGGCCCTCGCCGCGGCGTCCGTAGTGCAGCACCTGCAGGTCCTCGTGGTAGACCTGCCCGATGCCATGGCCGCAGAACTCGCGCACCACGCCGAAGTGCTCGCGCTGCGCTACCGACTGGATCGCATGGCCGACATCGCCGAGCGTGGCGCCCGGCCTGACGGCGAGGATGCCGGCGCGCATCGCTTCGTAGGTCGTTTCCACCAGCCGGCGCGCGAGCACGCTGGGCGCGCCGACGAAGTACATGCGGCTGGTGTCGCCGAACCATCCGTCCTTGATCACGGCCACGTCGATGTTGACGATGTCGCCCTTCTTCAGGATCTTGTCGGGCGAGGGAATGCCGTGGCACACCACCTGGTTGACCGAGGTGAGGATGGTCTTCGGATACCCCTGGTAGCCCACGTTGGCCGGGATGAGGCCCTGCACGTTCACGATGTAGTCGTGGCAGATGCGGTCGAGCGTTTCGGTGCTCACGCCCGGCACCACGTGCGGCTCGATCATGGCGAGCACTTCGGCCGCGAGCCGGCCGGCCTGGCGCGCCTTCTCGATCTCCTCGGGGGACTTGATGTGGATGCCGGATGCCATGGGTACTCAACACCTTCAATGCATGTCGTATATACGAAACATATATGAATCATACATGCTTCGTTGCATCGACCCTCGCCCGGAAGGATGTGCCGGCGTGACACGGGCGCTGCCTATACTGGTTCGCAGGAGGGGAACATGCTGTCATTCATCCGCCGCCTTTTCGACCGGAAGCCCGGCACCGAACAGGTCGCCCGATTGCTCCTGCAGGAGCTGCAACGCCTTCTCCCCGAAGAGAAGCTGGTCCTCGATCCCGAGCAGTTCCTGATCCGCCGCGCCGACGGCGGCACGATCTACCTGCACAACCTCTACACCGACTACTGCCAGGCCCGGCCGGCGGAGCGCCGCGAGCAGATCGCGCGCTTTGCGCTGGGGGTCGCGGGCATCGGCAGCGACCGGCCCGCCGATTTCGAAGAAGCGCGGCCGCGGCTGCTGCCGATCCTGCGGCGTCTCGCCGGCGTGGACCTCGCGCGGATCTCGCATGGCGACTTCTCGAAGAAGCTCGAGGACACCATGGTGTGGACCCCCTTCTCGCCGACGCTCGGCGCGGCCGTCGCCATCGACAGCGACCATGCGATCGCGCAGGTGAGCCCCCACGACCTCAAGCGCTGGGGCATCGGCTTCGAGCAGGCCTTCGAGATCGCGGTCGAAAACCTGCGCCACAAGGCCGCGCCGGCCTTCGGCCAGCTCGCGCCCGGGCTCTACGTGTCGAACTACGGCGACTACTACGACGCCGGCCGCATCTTCCTGCACGAGCTTGCCTGGCAGCTGCCGCTCGACGGCGACCCGGTGGCGATGGCGCCGAACCGCACCTGCCTGCTGGTCTGCGGTGCCGGCGATGCGGACGCGCTCGAGAACATGATCGCCACCGCGCGCCGGGTGCTGCGCGAGCAGTCGCGCCCGCTGAGCGCCGAGATGTTCAGGCTGCGCGACAAGGCATGGTCGCTGTGGACCCCGCCCGGGCAGGCCGGTGTGCAGCTCACGGCGCTGCTGCGCGAGGAAAAGGCGGTCGACTATAACGACCAGCAGGAGGTGCTGGAGAAGGCCCACGTGGCGGCCGGCGTCGACGTCTTCGTCGCCAAGCACAGCCTGCTGCAGCGCGACTCCGATGGCGCCGTGATCAGCTATGCCGTGCTGCCCAAGGGCGTCGACACCTGGCTGCCCGAAGCCGACCTGGTCTTTCTCTGCGAGGTCGCGGGCGAAACCCCGACCATCGTCGCGTGGCCGCATTTCGCCGAGCATGCGGGCCACCTGATCGAGCGGCTGCCGCTGGCCGTGCCGCGCTGGAAGGTGCTCGGCTATCCCGAGGGCGACTGCCTGCGGCGGCTGCAGGAACTGGCGACGACGGTGGAGGCCGTGCGGCTCCAGTGAGCAAGACAGCGACGAACGCCGCGTTCAGCCCGCCGCATCCTCCGCGCCGTCGAGCAGGCGCGCGGCCTCCTGCAGGTCGGTCGTCTCGAAGCCCTCGGTGAAGCGGGCGAACACGTCCGCGAGCAGATCGCGGCCCTCCTGCGCGCGCTCGCCATCGGCCCACAGCCACGCCAGGTCCATCGCCACGCGCAGCTCCCACGAACGCGCGCCCTGCTGGCGGCTGACCGCCAGCGCCTCGTCCAGACATTGCTGCGCCTGCGCAAGACGCGGGGCCGGCCCGCCCGACAGCGCGCGCGCCTTCACGCGCAGCAACTCCGGCAGGTTGTAGAGGTCGCCCTTGGCATGGACCAACGCGAGCGTGTCGTCCATCAGGGCCAGGGCTTCGTCGTGCCGGCCGGTCATGACCAGGCCTTCCGCGAGCGTGAGGTTGAAGGCAGAGGTCAGCAGCTCGTAGCGCGATTCGCGCAGCTCGACCAGGCAGCCCTGCAAGGCGCGCACGCCCTGCTCGGCATCGCCGCGCCGCACGCAGAGCTCGCCCTTCACGCCGCGGCCCACCGCGAGGTAGGGCGTCAGCGAATGCGATTCGGCGAAGGCGATGAAGCTGTCGATGTCGCGCTCGGCGCGCTCGAGATCGCCGGCCCAGAGATAGACCGACACGGCCCAGATCAGCGCGATGCACAGCGTGACCGGATGGTTGAGTTCGCGCGCCTCGTCGACCGCGCGCTGCGCCAGCGCCATCGCCTGCGACGGGTGGCCCCGCAGCCACAGGGTGCGGGCCAGCGAGATGCAGGCGCGGTTGTGGAAGTCGAAGCCCGAGTAGATGCTGGTGCCCTGCCGCGACAGCGTCGATCCCGCGATCGCGGCCTCGAGAAAATGCCGCGCGCCGGCCTGGTCGCCCAGCAGGTGGTTCGACAACCCCACGAGCGAATCCGCGATGGCCCGCGCGGTCGGGTCGTCGATCGAGGCCGCCACGCGCGCACAGCGATTCGCATGGCTCAGCGACTCGACGAAGTCGCCGATGCGCTCGTGGAAGATCTGCAGCCGCGCCAGCAGTTGGACCTGGCTCGCTCCGTCGCCGAGCACCTCGGCCACCTGCAGGCTGCGCTCGAGCGCATGCCGCACCTCGTCGCTGTTGCCGCGCGTGAACATCTGCGAGAGGCCGACGGCCGCTTGCAGGTGCATCTCCACCGCGCTGCCGCGCGCGGCGGGCGTGAGTTCGGCCAGCGCGCGCTTCGACCAGCCATGGCACTCGGCCAGCAGCGACATCGCCATGAAGGCCGGCACGGCCGCCACCGCCAGCGAGAGGCCCAGGTCTCTGTCGCCGCCGCGGTCGAAGCACCAGGCGAGCGCCGCGCGCACATTGCCGAGGTCGGCCAGGTCCGAGGCACGCGCGGTGTCGCCCGAGAACGCATCGTGCTCGGCGGCCATGCGCTCGAGCCGCGTGCGGAAGTGCAGCGCATGGCGGCGCGCGCTCGCCTCGGCGGTCTGCTCATCGGCCTTGGCGAGCGCATAGGCGCGCGTGCTCTCGAGCAGGCGGTACTGCGCGGAGCCGCCCGCGCGATGCACCGCGAGCAGCGATTTCTCGGCCAGGCTCGCGATCGCGTCGACCACCTGCGCCTGCGTCAGCGCCTCGTCGGCCACCACCTGCCGCGCGGCCTCGAGCGAGAAGCGGCCGACGAAGACCGCGAGCCGGCACAGCACCTCGCGCTCGCGCGGGTCGAGCAGCTCGTAGCTCCAGTCCAGCGTGGCCTGCAGCGTCTGGTGGCGCGGCCGCGCCGTGCGCTGGCCGAGCCACGACAACGCCAGCCGCTCGTCGAGCAGCGCGGCGGTCTGGCGCAGGCCATAGGTGGTCACGCGGCGCGCCGCGAGCTCGATCGCGAGCGCGAGGCCGTCGAGCTTCCTGCAGATGCCCGCGACGACCTGCGCGTCGGCATCGTCGAGCGCCGGCATTGCGCCGCTCGCGCCGGCTCGGTCCATGAACAGGCGCGTGGCCGGGTACAGCAGCACGTCGCGCGCGAGCAGGCCGGGCTGGTCGGGCGGCGTGGCCAGCGGGTCGAGCGGATGGATGTGCTCGCCCGGCACGCGCAGCGCCTCGCGGCTGGTCGCGAGCAGGTGGATGCCGGGCGCGGCCTGGAAGATGCGCTCGGCCAGCGACGCAGCCGCCGCGATCACGTGCTCGCAGTTGTCGAGGATCAGCAGCATCCGCCGCCCGCGCAGGTAGGCGACGAGGCTGGGCACCGGATCGGCCGAGCGCACCGACAGCCCGAGCATCGAGGCAATGGCGCTCGGCACCAGGCCGGGGTCGGCCAGCATCGAGAGGTCGACGAACACCACCGCGCCGTCGAAGCCGCTCAACATGTCCTGCCCCACGCGGATCGCGACCGAGGTCTTGCCCACGCCGCCCGAACCCACGATGGTGACGAAGCGGCTCCTGGCGAGCTGGGCCGGAATCGCCGCCAGGTCCTTGGCGCGGCCCAGCAGTTCCAGCGGCTGCGCCGGCAGGCCCGGTTCGATCGGCCCCACCGTCGCTGCTGCGTCGGCTCGGACTTCGGCCACGGCCTCGCCGCGCGTGACGCGTGCGACGAAGCAATAGCCGCGGCCCACCACGTTCGACAGGTAGCGCGCGCCGTCCTGGCCGTCGTTCAAGGCCTGGCGCAGCATCGTGATCTGGTAGCGCAGGCTGCCGTCGGACACCACCATGCCGGGCCAGGCGCGCGCCATCAACTCCTGCTTGCTCACGATCGCGTTGGCCTTCGCGACCAGCACCAGCAGCACGTCCATCGCGCGACCGCCGAGCTCCACCGGTTCGCCGTCGCGCGCGAGCAGGCGTTCGCCCACGCGCAGCGTGAAGGGTCCGAAGTGAAGGATGTCGTCGGCCCCGGAGGGCGGTGCGTCGCTCATGGCGGGTGGGGAATCTGCGGGCGTCGGGGCGCGCCGAGGATACCCGAGCCGCATGCTGCCGGCGCGGGCTTCGCGGGGCCGGCGCGCGGCGGATTTGTATGGCCGTGTGTCGCGTCGCCCTTCGAATACACAGGCATGCGAATCGGCCGATTCTTCACACATGCGGGATACATCGGCTGGCTTCAATCGAGTGGCTTTCACTTCATAAAGACCACGCCATGACCGAACCGATTTCCTCCCTCACGCGCCGCCGCCTGCTCGCCACCTCGATGGCCTTCAGCGCCGCGTCGGCCGCCACCGGCGCCTTCGCCATGCTGCGCCCGCCTTCGGCCACCGGCCCCGACGACACCTCGGTGCGGCCTTTCCGCGTCGCCGTCGATCGCGAGACCCTCGTCGACCTGCGCCGTCGCCTCGCCGCCACGCGCTGGCCGAGTGCCGAGACCGTGACCGACACTTCGCAGGGCGTGCGCCTCGCCACCCTGCGTTCGCTGGTGCGCTACTGGGCCACCGACTACGACTGGCGCAAGGGCGAGGCGCGGCTCAATGCCGTGCCGCAGTTCGTGACCACCATCGACGGCCTCGACATCCAGTTCGCCCACATCCGCTCGCGCCACGCCGATGCGATGCCGCTGATCATGACCCACGGCTGGCCCGGCTCCATCTTCGAGCTGCTCAAGGTCGTGGGCCCGCTGACCGACCCCACCGCGCATGGCGGCCGCGCCGAGGATGCCTTCCATCTCGTGCTGCCCTCGCTGCCGGGCTTCGGTTTCTCGGGCCAGCCCGAGGCCACCGGCTGGGACTCCAACCACATCGCGCGCGCCTGGGGCGTGCTGATGGCGCGGCTGGGCTACAGGCAGTTCGTCTCGCAGGGCGGCGACTGCGGCTCCGTGATCTCGCACCGCATGGCGATCCAGAAGGTGCCGGGCCTGATCGGCATCCACGTCAACATGCCCGGCACCGTGCCCGCCGAGATCGCCGCCATCCTCGCCGCGGGCGGCCCCGCGCCCGCCGGCCTGCTGCCGAAGGAGCGCGCCGCCTTCGACAAGCTCGACGACTTCTACAGGAACAGTTCGGGCTACTCCGCCATGATGGTCACGCGCCCCCAGACCCTGGGCTACGCCCTCGCCGACTCACCCGTGGGCCAGGCCGCCTGGATCTACGACAAGTTCGCGACCTGGACCTATTCGGGCGGCGTGCCCGAGCGCGTGCTCCCGCGCGACGAGATGCTCGACGACATCTCGCTGTACTGGCTCACCAACAGCGCGACCTCGGCGGCGCAGATCTATTGGGAAGATCACTCGAACAACTTCAATGCGGTGGACATCTCGCTGCCCGCGGCCGTGACGGTGTTTCCGGGCGAGATCTATCAGGCGCCGCGCAGCTGGGCGGACCGGGCCTATCACAAGCTCATCTATTGGAACGAAGTCGACAACGGCGGGCACTTCGCGGCCTGGGAGCAACCGGAGCTGTTCAGCCGTGAGGTGCGGGCGGCATTCAGGTCGTTGCGCTGAGCCGAACGCGCGGGCCCTGTCGTCAATCCGCCGCGTGCGGACTGGGCCCTCGTTCGACCAGCGTGCGCAGCGCCATCTGCGTGCGCGTTCCTTCCACGCCCTCGACCTCGTGGATGCGCGCCAGCAGCACTTCCAGCGCCTGCGCATCGCGCGTGCGCACCTTCAACAGGAGGCCGCTGTCGCCGGTGACGATGTGGATCTCCTCGATGTCGGGAAGCGATTCGAGCGCCGCGATCTGGCGGGCACGCTTGACGGTGCTGGTGATCACCTGCACGAAGCACAGCAGCGGCCGCCCCAGCTTCGCGCCATCGAGGCGCGCCACGGTCGCGAGGATCACCCCGTCGCGCTTGAGCCGCTTCACCCGCTCGTGCACCGCGGGCGCCGACAGGTGAAGCAATTCGCCCAGCGCGGCATAGCTGAGCGTGCTGTCGTTCGCGAGAAGCCCTAACAGTCTTCGGTCGACAGCGTCCAGGCGGGCGGGTGCCTTGCTCTCCGGTTGAAGCTGGTTCGTATTTTTGGCCATGGTTCTGAAAGCGCTAGGGCAGCTGAATGATGTTCGGGAGAATAAGCCAAAGACAGAACATCATTCGGTGAACAACATGCCTGCAGCTTCGGACCTCGCTCTTCCTCTCCCAGCATCAGAGGGAGCCCCACCCAGCCGCCTGCTCGGAGAGGTGCCACCGGAAGCATGGGCGCGGGTCCTGTCTCGCATGAGTCCGGTCGGCCATTCATCCCGCGAACAACGTCCGGTGGAAGTGATCGATCACGCCAGCGCCGAGTCGCTTCGCGCGATCGGCGTGCCCGCACAGGCCCGGCCGCTGGAAGAGGTGATCGACCAGATGCTGGACGAGGTCTACCCCTGGCGTGCGCGCATGGACCATCCCCGGTTCCTGGCCTTCATTCCGGGACCGTCTTCGCCGCTGTCGGCCCTGGGCGACTACTTGACCGCTGTTCACAACGTCCACGCCGGCAGCTGGCTGCAGAGTTCGGGGGCCAGCGTCATCGAAGCGGCGCTCATTCAGTGGCTGGCGGCACAGGTCGGGCTCCCGCCTTCGGCCGGCGGCCTGTTCGTGTCGGGGGGCTCCATGGCCAACCTGACGGCGCTTGCGATGGCGCGCGATTTCAAGCTCGAGCCGGCGCAGCGCCTGCAAGGCGTTGCCTACGTTTCGGAGCAAACCCATTCATCCGTTGCCAAGGGGCTGAAGATCCTCGGGCTTCTGCCGCATCAGATTCGCCGCATGCCTACCGACGCCGCGTTCCGCATGGACATGACAGCTCTGGCGGCCGCGGTCGAGCAGGACATCTCCGATGGGCTCAGGCCTTTTGCCGTGGTTGCGAGCGCAGGCACGACGAACACCGGCAGCATCGATCCACTGCGACGGATTCGCGCACTGTGCGACGCACACGACATGTGGATGCACGTGGATGGCGCGTACGGTGCATCCGCCGCGCTGTCGCCATCGCATCGGGGTTTGCTCGACGGCATCGGCGAGGCCGACAGCCTGAGCTGGGATGCGCACAAGTGGCTGTTCCAGACCTACGGCTGTGGGATGGTCTTCGTGCGTCAGCGCAAACACCTCTCGCAGGTCTTCCATACCCGCCCCGAATACCTGCTCGATGCGCATGCCGACACCGACGCCGAACAGATCAATTTCTGGGACCTCGGCGTCGAACTCACCAGGCCGGCACGCGCACTGAAGCTGTGGCTCACCTTGCAGGTGCTGGGGTCGGACGCCATGGGCGAGGCGATTGCGCATGGTTGCCGGTTGGCAACCTGGGCTCAGGACGAGCTCGAGAAGGATCCTCGCTGGGACATCGTGTCGCCCGCGCAGTTGGGCATCGTCACCTTCCGCATGACGGATGCGGCCATGAGCCCGGAGGCGCTCGATGCGCTGAACAGCGAGATTTCATCGCGGGCACTTCAGGAGGGTTTTGCGACGGTCTTGACGACGCGCTTGCGCAATCGAACCGTGCTGCGAATCTGTGCCATTCATCCGGATGCCACTGAGAGCGACATGCGGGAGACGATTCGGATGCTGTCGTCATGCGCCGACGCGGTGCTCGCCTCAGGCGTTCATATCTCCAAATCCTTTTCGTAACGAACCACCGGCCGTGCCCCTTGAGCCGGTCGCTAACCAGGGATGCTTTATTCGCCCGCGATGCGACGTAAGACTGAATAAGGGAACCCCGGCGCGTCTCGATCTATAGCCCTTCTCCGTCCGCACCACACTGAGGGTGACAAATCCGCGCCGCCCCAATCGCACCCGCCCCACTCTCCTCTGCCACGGCGTCACGCCACCACCAACGGCAACGTCAACCGCGCCTCCAACCCTCCAGTACGCCGGTTCTGCAGCGACAACTCCCCCTGCATCGACCGCGCCAACCGCCGCGCAATCGCCAGCCCAAGCCCAGACCCAGGCTTGTCCTCCTGCCCCTGCCGCCCCCGCACCCACGGCGCGAACACCGCATCGATCTGCGCCGGCTTGATCCCCGGCCCCGAATCCACCACCGCCAGCACCAGCCGTTGCGCATCGACGTGCGCGCACACCCGCACGTCGCTGCCATAGCGCAACGCGTTGTCGATCAGGTTCGCCAGCACGCGCCGCAGCGCGAGCGGGCAGGCGACCACGGGCTGGCCGATGCGGCCGTCGAGTGCGATGGCACGGCCGGCGTCGCGGTAGCCGCGCACGAGGTTGTCGAGCAGGCCGTCGGCATCAACGCGCTGCAGTGGCTCGGCCACGCTGCGCTGCATGCGCGCGCTGGCGACGCTGGCCTCGACCAGCTCCTGCATCTCGGCGAGATCGCGCTGCATCGCTTCGCGCAGCGCGGGGTCGTCGAGCATCTCACAGCGCAGGCCCATGCGGGTGAGCGGGGTGCGCAGGTCGTGGGCATAGGCGGCCTGCACGTCGAGGTGCTCGGCCTCGCGTTCGACGCGGCGGCGCCGGCCCTTGTTGATGGCGCGCGCCAGTCGTGCAATGGCGCGCGGGCCGCTCTCGGGCAGTTCGGGCATGCGGGCATCGCCGCCGTGCGATTCGAGGGCGCGGGCGATGCGCACGGCGCCGGCGCGGTAGGCCAGGAGCTCGAGGCCGAGGCCGGCACCGATCAGCGCGAGCACGACGAGCACCGATACGCCGAGGATCCACAGCAGGCCGTCGTCGATGCTGCAGACCATGGGCGCGAGCGTGGCGGCGTGCGTGTTCTGGCCGAGGGCGGCAAGTGCCAACGCGCGAGCGGCGTACAAGGCCAGGCCCTGCGTGCGCGGGATCGCCTTGGCGGGTGTTTCGGATTCGAGGGCGATGGGGGTCTGAAGGCTGCGTGTCATCTGAAATCTCCTGTCGCCGACGCACCGGCCGGCATGGAAGCGATGACATCACGCGAGGTGGGCCGCCCACCATCGCACCAGCGTTCGCCCAACCCCTACGAAGGTTTGCCCCCGGCATGCGCGCGGCTGGCGCGGCAAGAGACGATGGCGCGGGCGCTGCGCCTCAGCGCCGCGCCTCGGCGTCGTGCAAGGCGTGCCGGATCCAGGCCTCGAGTTCGGCGGCGTCGATCGGTTTCTCGATCAGGCACAGCGCGGTGCTGGCGCGCACGCGCTCGCGCGTGTGCGCCGAGGCATAGGCGGTGATGAACAGCGTGGGCACGCGCAGGCCGTCGCGGTCGAGGCGCTCGAGCAGTTCGATGCCGTCCATGGCCTCCATGCGGATGTCGCACACGAGGCAGCGGGTCTGCCGCTGCAGGCCCGAGGCCAGGAAGTCCATTGCCGATTCGAACGCGCGCGCCTCCCAGCCGAACGAGCGCACCAGGCTGCTGGTGGCGGCGCGCACGAAGGGGTCGTCGTCGACGATGGAAACGAGATCGATGGCTGACAGGGACAAGAGGCTTCCCGTTCTCTACCGGGCTCTGGACGATGGCGCAGGACACGCGGGCACGACCCGGGCTTGCAGAATACCGGCGGCACGGCGCGGCGCCATCATCTCTAGGTATGGTGCGCGACGGCCGGCTGCGCGCGCGGCAGGCCCTGCACGACGCCGAGCGCTTCCATCTTGCGCACCAACTCGGCGACCGAGCGCGATTCCATCTTGCGCATGGCCTGGCCGCGGTGGATCTTCGCGGTGATCTCGGCAATGCCCATGCGGTCGGCGATCTGCTTGTTCATGAGGCCCGAGGCCACGTGCTGCACCACCTCGCGCTCGCGCGGCGTGAGCAGGGCCCAGCAGTCGCGCGAGGCCTGGAGCGCGCGGTCGGTGTCGAGCCGCCTGGCATCGGCATCGAGCGCGGCGGCCACGGCGTCGAGCATGTCCTGGTCGCGAAAGGGCTTGGTGAGGAAGTCGACGGCGCCGGCCTTCATGGCGCGCACGGTCATCGCGATGTCGCCGTGGCCGGTCATGAAGATGATCGGCATGTGCGGACGGCCGGCCTCGCGCAGGGCCTGCTGGAACGCAAGGCCGCTCTGGCCGCGCAGGCGCACGTCGAGCACCAGGCACGAGGGCCCGGGCGCGCGCGGTGCCGCCTGGAACTCCTCGGTGGTGGCGAAGGCGCGCACCTCGAGGTCGACCGAGCGCAGCAGGCTGCCGATGGCGGCGCGCACCAGGTCGTCGTCGTCGACGACGAACACCACGCGCGCGTCGCCGGCGAGCGGGGTGCCCGGGGATCTGGTGAGGAGGTTTTGGGAAGAGGTCATGGGGCGAGGCCGGGTTCGGACAGGGGCAAGGTGAAGACGGCGCGCGTGCCCGCAGGCTCGCGCCGCGACAGCGACAAGGTGCCGCCATGCGCGTCGAGTATCGACTTGCAGATCGCCAGGCCCATGCCCATGCCATCGGCCTTGGTCGTGAACAGCGGCTTCAGCAGGTGCTCGCCCGCTTCTGCGCCGATGCCGGTGCCGGCGTCGTCCACGGTCACGCGCACGCGGCCCTCGCCATCGCCGCCACAGCTCAGGCACAGCGGACGCGGGCCCGGCGGCAGCAAAGCCATGGCCTCGGCGCCGTTCATCAGCAGGTTGACCACCACCTGCTGCAGCTGCACGCGGTCGCCATGCACCAGCACGGGGGCCTCCAGGCCGCGCAGCTCGAGCGCCACGCCGAGCGTGTCGAGCGGGCCGGCCACCAGCACGGCCGCTTCGCGCAGCGCCTCGTTGAGATCGAAGGCCGCGAGCCGCGGCTCGGCATTGCGTGCCTTGGCGCGCAGGGCCTGGATGATGCTGCGCGCGCGCAGCGCGCTCTTGCCGATGTGGGCGAGCATCTCGCGCGCCTCGGCGATGTCGGGCGGGCTGCGGTCGAGCCAGCGCAGCGCGGCGCTCGCAGAGGTGTCGACGGCGGCGATCGGCTGGCCGACCTCGTGCACGATCGACGCGACCAGCTCGCCCATGGCCTTGAGCCGGGTCGCGCGCTCGAGGTCGGTGAGCGCGCCGCGCAACTGCTCCTCGGCACGGGCACGCTGCCGGTTCTGGTCGACCAGTTCCTCGTACAGGCGAGCGTTCTCGAGCGCGAAGGCGGCCTGCGAGGCGATCACCTCGAGCACCTCGGCCTTGGCCGGGGTGAAGACGTGCGAGGCGAGGTTGTTCTCGAGGTAGAGCACGCCGACCAGGCGCGCATGGCGCATCAGCGGCACGCACAGCACCGAGCGCGGCCGGCGCCGGCGGATGTAGTCGTCCTGCGCAAGCGCGGCGTTCTCGCGCGCATCGTCGATCACCATGTGCTGCTGGGTGCGTGCAACGGCCTGCACGATGCCGAGCGGCAGAACGTCGGGCCCGAAAGCCGCGGCCTCCTGCGTGACGGCGATCGTGCCGTCGACCACCGAGGCCCGCGCGCGCAGTTGCCAGGCGTCCTCGCGCAGCAGCGCCAGCGTGCCGTGCTCGGCACCGGCGTTCTCGAGCGCGGTGCGCAGCAGGGTGTCGACCAGGCGCTCGGGCACGATCTCGCTGGCCAGCGCGTTCGAGATGCGCAGCACGGCCTGCGCATCGAGCGCCTGCAGCCGGCTGCCGGCGCCCACCTGCTCGTCGCTCTCGAACAGGCCGGGGTACTCGGCCTGCAGCAGCCGCACCTTGGCCATGGCGCCCCAGCGCTGCCAGGCGCCGCGCGCATGCCGCAGATTGCCGTAGGCCGACAGCTCGTCGCCGCGCGCCGCATGGAAGGCACCGGCACGTTCGGCCGCCAGCGCCTCCACCTGCGTGAAGCCGTGGCGGCGCGCATGCGTCACGGCGCGCGCATAGGCCTCGACCGCGGCCGCGGGATCGCCATCGATGCGCAGGCGCTCTGCGCGCACCAGTTCGTGCCGCGCGAGAAAGTTGCCGGGGCAGGCCAGGGCCCAGGTCTCGAGCTGGGCCAGGTCGCGCCGCAGCGCGGCCTGCTGCGTGGCGTCGCGTTCGGGCAGCGCGAGCAGCGCCAGCGCGCCGTAGAACGGCAGGTCGCCGCTCTCGGCGAAGGTGCGCGCCGAATCGGCGCAGGCCTCGGCGCGGCGGCGCGCCTCGAGTGCCTCGTCGAGCCGGCCGAACAGCAGCGCGGCCTGCAGGCGATAGACCCAGAACGCGAAGTCCACGAGCGTGGCGGGATCGCCCTCGCGTGGCACGCGCGGCTGCGCCTGCGGGTCGCCGTCGCTGCCGTCCTGCAGTTGCGACAACAGCTGCTTCTGCGCGAGCAACGCGTCGATCACGAGCTGGAAGTTGGCGTCGCGCGCAATCGCCAGGCCGCGCTCGACCGTGTCGCGCACGTCGCCCAGCAGCTCGCCCGCGAACAGCATGCCCGTGGCCTGGTTGCGCCCGCAGTAGATCGCGAAGGTGTGGTCGCCGCTCGCCACGGCGAGCTCGTAGGCGCGCCGGATGTAGTCACGTGCCGCGCGCGCGGGCTGCGACCACGGAACGACCATGGTGCCGAAGGTCATGTAGACCCGGCCGCGGTAGCGCGCGAGGCCGCGCTCGTCGACCAGGTGCAGCGCGAGCGCGCCGAACTCGCGCGCCGTGGCGTAGTCGCCGTAGCGCACGCCGAACACCTGCGTCATGCAGACGTAGCCGTCGGCCGAGGCATCGGCATGGCCGTGCGCGATGCCCAGCCGCGCCATGTGCAGCAGGATCAGGTCGACCAGGTTCTGGTCGGTGTAGAGCGCGGGCGGGATCAGGTCGGCAAAGATGTCGGTGATGGCGCGGCGCAGCGGGTCGGCCACGATCGGCAACTGCCGGAAGGCGGCCATGCCGTGGCGCTCGATCCAGGCCTGCAGGGCCGCATGCTCGCGGTCCACCGCGGCGGCATCGGGCTGGCGCGGCAGCTCGATGCCGGCCTTGCGCAGGAAGGCCAGGCCGACGTCGAGCGCGCGGTCGAAACGGCCCAGCGTGGTGTAAAGCGCCGCGCGCAGACGCGTGAGATCGGCGCCGAAGATGCCCTCGCCCGCGACCTGCTCGAGCGCCGCCAGCCGTGCCTCGGCCACCTCGAGCGCACCGGTCATGAACTCGGCCTCGCCGCACAGGGCGCGTGCATGCAGGCCGTCCTCGCTCGCGTCGTCTTCGCCCAGGAAGGCCAGCGCGGCACGGAAGAAGCCGAGCGCCGAGTGATGGGCGGTGGCGGCCTTGGCCTGCCGGCCGGCCTCGAGGTTGAGCCGCGCGAAGGCGCGCCGCTCCTCGGGCGCGTCGACGGCCGGTCGCGCGAGACTGGCCTGCACGGCGAGCGTGAAGCGCTGCGACGGCGCGCCCTGATACGTGCCCTGGTGCATGCCCTGATTCGCGAGCTGGCGGCGCACGATCTGCAGGTGCAGGCCCGGACGCTCGCCGGCCGCGAGCGAGAGGTAGGCGGCTTCGCGGATGCGGTCGTGCCAGAACACCCAGTCCTCGCCCTCGCGGTGCACGCTGCCGGCCTCGAGCGCGGGTTCGAGCACCGCATCGAGCGCGCGCGTCGCCTCGGCGCCGGGCGCCAGGCCCATGGCCACCGCGAGCGACTCGGCCGAGGCACGGTGGCCGAGGCAGGCCATGACGCGCAGCGCCGCCTGCGCGGACGCAGGCAGCAACTCGAAGCGGCGCGCCATCAGCTCGGCCACGTTGTCCACACCCGGGTGCGAGGCGAGTCGTTCGAGGCTCCAGCGCCATGAGGCGCTGTCCGCGTCGTAGACGAGCACGCCGTCGTCGGCCAGCAGATGCAGCAGGTGGTGCGCGAAGAGCGGATTGCGCCCGGTCTTGTGGCCGATGGCGCGCGCGAGTTCGTCGACCTCGTCGGGAGCCTGCTGCAGCGCCTGCGCGATCATCTCGCGCAGCGCGGCTTCGTCGAGCGGGCCGAGTTCGATGCGCGCGGCGCCGGGCACCTGCGCGAGCGGGCCGGCGCGCAGCGGATGGTCCTCGGCCACCTCGCCCGCGCGGTAGGCGCCCACCAGCAGCAGGGCCGCGTCCTCGTGCTGGTGCAGCAGGCGCTCGAGCACCTGCAGGGTGCCGGCATCGGCCCATTGCAGGTCGTCGAGCAGGATCACGAGCGGCCGCGCCGAACTCGCGAAGCAGGCCAGCAGCCGCGCCATGCCCTGGAGCACCCGTTCGCGCTCGAGGCCGGGAGCGGCGTCGGGCGCATCGGGTGGCTCGGGCTGTGCGCCGAGCACGACGGCGAGCGCGGGCAGCAGCCCCGCGAGGGTGCGGTCGACCGGCTTGGCCGCGGCGGCGATGCGGCGGCGCCAGAGCGCGAACTCGTCCTCGGCGCAACCGAGCACGAACTGCAGCAGCTGCTCGAGCACATCGACCACCAGCGCATAGGGCCGGCCGCGGCGCCCCTCCTCGCTCTTGGCCGTGGCCAGCAGCGGCGCGCACGACTGCTGCATGCGCAGCATGGCCTCGCGCAGCAGCGTCGACTTGCCGATGCCCGAGTGGCCCGAGACCCAGGCCACGCGCGAGCGCGCATCGAGCGCAACGCCACGGTACAGCGCGAGCAGCGCCTCGAGTTCGGCATCGCGGCCCAGCACGCGCGTGAGGCGCGGCAGCCGGCGCAGCGCCGAATGGGCATCGAGCGCGAAGCGCGGGATGCCGCCGCGCTCGCGCAGCAGGGTGTCGCAGCGGCGCAGGTCGGCCAGCACGCCGGCGGCGTCCGCGTAGCGCTGCTCGGGCGCCTTCTCGAGCAGCTTCATGATCAGCAGCGAGAGCTGCTCGGGCACGCCCGCCACCAGCTCGCCGGGCGCGCGCGCGGTGCGGGTCGCATGCGCATGGACGCGTGCCGCGGCATCCTCGCCCTGGAACGGCGGGCGGCCCGTCAGCAACTCGTAGAGCACGCAGCCCAGCGAATAGAGATCGGCGCGCGCGTCCACGCGCAGGTTCATGCGCGCGCCCAGCTCGGGCGCCATGTAATGGAAGCAGTCCTCGTCCCAGGCGGCCTCGCCGTGATCGGGCGCGGCCTCGGCGTCCGACAGGGTGGCGGCATGGCCGAAGCCGGTGAGGCAGGCGCGGCCGTCGGGCGCGAGCAGCAGGCGGTCGGGCGTGATCGCGCGATGCAGCACGCCGGCCGCATGCATCGCGCCGACGGCGGCGACGAGCCGCAGCGCGAGATCGAGGAAGGCCGCCGTGTCGCTGGCGCGCGCGCCGCTGCCGCGCACGGTCTCGCCACCCGGATCGCGCAGCACCAGCAGCGCGCCTTCGCCGTGCGGCATCAGCGCGACGGGAAGCGCGGCCCAGTCGTCGCGCAGCACATGGCGCATGCCGTACTCGCGCTGCAGCAGCGCGGCCGCGGCCGGCGTGGCCTGGCCCCGACCCGCGACCAGCGACGTGGGCCCGGCGCCGGCCCGCGCGCGTTCGAGCCGCGGCATGCCGCCGCTGAGCTCGCGAAAGTCCTGGAACGGCATGGCCTGCCGTTCGAGCGGATCGGGCGCCGCCGCCGGGTTGCGTTCACCGAGTTCCTGATCCTGCATGGTGTGAGCCTCCTGCGTTGAGCGGGCCGCCGCGGCGGCCGTGCGATGCAGATGCGCCGTCCATGTTTCCCGGTCCCTCGGCTGCTTCTGACTGTCGGCTTCGATTGGAACCGCGCTGGTCGCGCAGCGACGGCGGCTGGCGTTGGCGGGTGTTAGGCGTTGTTAGGCGACGGCGCCGAAGCGGGGTTTTGACACCCCGGCATGAAAAGTAATGTGCTCATGGGTCGCCTGGACACACAGGCATACAGAGCGCGGCGGGCACGTGCGGCAGCACCCCTAGATTCAGCGCCATCGGCCGATGCCGACCACCCTCCTCCCCCTGTTCAAGCAAGGAAAGACACCATGACCCCGATCTCCCGCCGCCTCGGCGCCACCCTCCTCGCCGGCGCCTTCGGCCTCGCCGCCCTCGCGCCGTTGGCCACCTTCGCGCAGCCCGCGCCCGGCGCACCGGCGCCCAAACCCACCATCGTGCTGGTGCACGGCGCCTTCGCCGACTCGTCGAGCTGGAACGGCGTGGTGCGCGACCTGCAGAAACGCCACTACCCCGTGATCGCGGCCGCGAATCCGCTGCGCGGTCCGGCCTCCGACGCGGCCTCGGTCGCCGCCGTGGTCGATTCGGTGAAGGGGCCCGTGGTGCTCGTGGGCCACTCGTATGGCGGCTCGGTCATCACGGCGGCCGCCAACGGCAAGCCCAACGTGAAGGCGCTGGTCTACGTGGCGGCCTTCGCGCCCGAGGCCGGCGAAACCGCGCTCGGTCTCACCGGCCAGTTTCCGGGCAGCACGCTCGGCCCGACGCTGGCACCGCCGGTGCCGTTGGCCGACGGCGGCAAGGACCTCTACATCGACCAGGGCAAGTTTCCCGCGCAGTTCGCCGCCGACGTGCCGCTGGCCCAGGCGCGCCTGATGGCCGTGGGCCAGCGCCCGATCGCCGAGGCCGCGCTCAACGAAGCGGCGCAGGCGCCGGCCTGGAAGTCGGTGCCCTCGTGGTTCGTCTATGGCGATCGCGACAAGAACATTCCGCCGGCCGCGATGGCTTTTATGGCCGAGCGCGCGCATGCGAAGAAGACGGTGGTGGTCAAGGGCGCCTCGCATGTGGTGATGACCTCGCAGCCCGAGGCGGTCACGCGCGTGATCGTCGAGGCTGCGAGCCGTTGAGAAGGAGCACGCCATGAACGACATGAACATCACAAAGGGCACTAACGGCGTGAAGACGGCACTGGTCTTCGGCGGGGCACGCGGCATCGGTGCCGCCGCCGTGCAGCGCCTCGCGGCCGACGGCCATGCCGTGGCCTTCACCTACGTGTCGCGCCCCGACAAGGCCAGCGAAGTGGTGGCCACCGTGGAATCCGGCGGCGCACAGGCGCTGGCGATCGAGGCGGACAGCGCAGATCCCGCGGCAATCCGCCACGCCGTGGCGCGCGCGGTCGAGCGCTTCGACAGCATCGACGTGCTGGTGGTCAACGCCGGCCTGCTGCGCATGGGCACCATCGACACGGTGAGCCTCGAGGACCTCGACCGCATGCTCGACGTGAACGTGCGCGGCGTCTACCTCGCGATCCAGGCCGCGCTGCCGCACCTGCGCGACGGCGCACGCGTCGTCACGATCGGCAGCAACGTGGCGATCCGCACCGGCCTGGCCGGCGCGAGCGTCTACCAGCTGACGAAGACCGCAGTCGCGGGCCTGGTCAAGGGCGTGGCGCTGGACCTCGCGCCGCGCGGCATCACGGTCAACAACGTCCAGCCCGGCCCGACCGACACCGACATGAATGCCGGCGCGATCGACGCGCTGGCCGGCATGAGCCCGCTCAAGCGGGTCGCGCAGCCGCGCGAGATCGCGGGCCTGATCGCCTACTTGGCGAGCGACGAAGCCCGCTACGTGACCGGCGCGAGCTTCACGATCGACGGCGGGCTCACGCTCTGAAGGCGTCGCCCGCGGCGCTCTCATGTCCGATGCCCGCGCCGCACAAGCACCTCGCCGGCCTCGACGCGGTAGCGCGTCGCATCGACCGCCAGTCCCGGCAGCGCCGCGAGGCAGGCGCGGAATTCCTTCATGTGGGGCGTCTCGAAATGGGCCTGCAGGGCGCCGTCGTCGTCCCACAGCTCGCTGAGCCATGCACGCCCCGCCACCTGCGCGTCGAATCCGATGGCGTAGTGGCGACAGCCCGGCTCCGCGCGCGTAGCGCACTCGAGCACCATGCCCAGTTGCCGCAGGCGTTCGGCGGCCCGAGGGTCGACCTCGATATGCCCGAGCACCGCGATCATGCGTCGCTCCCTTCGATTGCGGCGACATGCGCCACGGCCTCGATCTCGATCAGCCACTCGGGCCGCACCAGGCGCTTGACCACGACGAAGCTGCTGGCCGGCGGCCGCTGCGTGTTCACGAAGCGGTCGCGCACGACGACCACCGAGCGCAGGTCCACCTGGGGCACGCGCTCGTCGCAGAAGTAGTTGAGCTTGACGAGGTCGGCCATCGACGCGCCCACGGCTTCGAGCGCGTGCTGGATATTGAGGAAGCACTGATGCAGCTGCGCGGTGAAGTCGCCTTCGCCGACCAGCGCGCCATCGGCGTCGCGCGCGGCCTGACCCGACACGTGGATGAGGCGGCCGCCCCGGGACTGCACCACGTGCGAGTAGCCCACCGGTGGCGGCAGGGTCGCGGGGTTGTGGAACAGCGTGGAGCTCGGTGCATGGGTCATCGGGAGAGGTCCTTTCAATGGCGGTGGAAGCATCGGCCCATCGGGGCCGCCGCCATTGCAAGGGCTCGAGTGCACTGGAGGTCAAGCACTTTCCGCGCGCGGGCAGCGACGCGGAAAACCCGCCTGGCGATGCGCCCGCTGCTGGCTAGGATCGACGCACACGCAAGGAGACCCGCATGCTCGACATCGCCTCGCTCCAGCAACTGCTGGAACCGATCTTCCCCGGCCTGATGGGCGTGCGCCTCACCGTGCTGGAACCCGATCGCGTGGTGGCGCAGATGGAGGTGCGTGCCGACCTCTGCACCGCCGGCGGCATCCTGCACGGCGGCGCCTACATGGCCTTTGCCGACACGTTGGGCGCGGTCGGCACGATCGCGAACCTGCCCGAGGGCAAGCGCACGACCACCACCGATTCGAGCACCAAGTTCATCGCGGGCGCGAAGCTGGGCACGACCGTGACCGGCACCTGCGTGGCGCTGCACCGGGGCCGCACGACGATGGTGTGGCAGACCTCGGTCACCAATGCCGACGGGCGGCTCTGTGCACTGGTGACGCAGACGCAGCTCGTGCTCGACTGACCGAGGATCAGGCGGCTTTCTTGCCGCCCTCGGCCTTCTCGGGCGTCTTGTGTTCGGCCAGACCCGGCTCGTGGAGCTTCGGGTTCTTCACTTCCTTCATCAGCTTCTCGCCTTCGGTGTCGCGGCCGTCGGTCGGCACCGACTCCTCGCGGGTGACCTCGGGCTCCTCGCGCGGAAGCGGCTCGGTGTTCTCTGCGTGCTCGGCGCTGCGAGTATTGGCTGCCATGGGACCTCCTTTGGCGGGCTTGTGCGGGTGAAACGCACAGCCTCGCCAGCGAGCACGGCGCGGCACGCCATCCTTCGGCGACAGCGCATGCAGGACATTGGCGATGGTCGGCCGGTGCTTCCCTACTTCTTGAGCAAGGTCACGATGCCCGTGACCACCGAGACGATGGCGGTCACGATCGGCGTGACCAGCGTGATGAAGTCGCGGATGCGCTCGGTGTACTGGCGCAGCCGCTGCGCCTTGCCCGGTGCGGGCGAACCGTCGGTGAGCGCGCTCGCGAGGCGGTGCGAGAGCCGGTCGATGCCGCGGTTGCGGCGATGGAACACCAGCAGGCCGGTGAAGATGCCCGTGATGTGGCTGAACGCGATGCTCGTCACGTAGTAGAGGATCTCGCGCCATTCGCGCGCGCCTTGCGGCATCAGCGGCACGTCGTCGGTGTAGGCGATGACAGCCGCCATGCCGAGCACCGACAGCACGGCGATGGCCACGGCCATCAGCAGCTGGTAGGGCAGCCGCACCCTGAACAGCGCGACGAACAGCATGCCCAGGCCCAGCGGCAGCATCACCGAGGCCACGCGCAGGTACAGCTCGTTGAGGTCGAGCAGCACGATGGTGACGGCATGCATCGCGACCAGGCACAGCACGGGCAGCACGAGGAACAGCAGCACCGAGCCGATGCCGGGGCGCTGGGGTTGTGCCGGGGTTGGCGGGATCGCGGGCTCGGCTGCTTCCGGTGCCGCGACCGGCGCGTCCACGGGAGCGGCAACGGGCATCGCCGCCGCGCTGCGCGATGCACTCAGCGCCCCCTCGAGTTCCGCGACCCGCCGCGACAGCGCCTCGAGCTCGCGCCGCAACGGCGCGAAGAAGAACAGGTCGCGCCCGCAGTGCCGGCACGCCAGCGCCTGCTCGGCGATGGGTTCGGCACAGTAGGGGCAGGCGACCGTGCGCGGCGCGTCCGGCGAGGTTGCGGCAACGCCCATGCGGCCTACTGCGCCTTGAACTGGATCAACTTGCTGCTGACGCGACCCTCGGCATCGCCGACCTGCACGCGCAGCTGGTGCTCGCCCGCGGGCACGCGTGCGGCATCGATCGCGATGCCGGTGTCGCTGATGTAGGGCCGCACGCGCTCGGTGAGATCGACCACCGGTTCCTTCATGTACTGCACCTTCACCGTCTTCGGATCGATCACGACGCCGCCGCGCGGCTTGAAGCCGATCTTCAGCGCGACCGCCTCGCGGCCGGCCTCGGTGCTCGGGCTCGCGACCTCGATGCCGGGCCCGCGCGTGAGGCCGGCGCGCTTGTTCTCCAGATAGGCCGAAGGCAGCTTCGCTTCGGCATCGGTGATCAGCTCGAGGCTGGAGGCGGCATGGCAGTACGCCGCGCCGCAGAGCAGGAAGACCAGGGTTGAGAACTTTCCTTTGAACATCGATTGCCTCGCCATTCGCCATTGCCGAAGACCAAAGTCTCGCGCCATCGCAGCGGGCCTCGCGCTACGAAAGCTCGTAGTCGTGAAGCTGCGCCGGCGCCCTTAGCTTCGGGGCATCCACCGCGCGAAAGATGCCATTGCCCACGCTGCTCCACCGCCTCCTTCTTTCAGTGCTCCTGCTGCCGCTGGCTGCCGCGGCCGCACCGCCGTTTCCGCCGCTGGGCGCGGCCTATTCGGAAGTCGGCGGCCTCGTGCGCGAATCCGACGAGTTCGAGAAAGCCGGCCGCTTTCGCGACAGCGACGAACTGCTCCGCCGCGCGCTGCGGCAGTTGCCGCGTGAGCAGGCGACTTCGCTGTCGATGGAGGCCTTTCTCGCGAAGGACCTGATCCTCGGCCGGCTCGCCGACAACAGCGATGCGCGCGCCGACGATGCCGCGCTGCTGGCATGGCTCGAACAGCGCGCAGCCTGGCGCGATGCCTTCTGGGGCCGCGAGGCCAATGCGGCGCTGTCGGGCCGCAACGCACTCGCGCTGCAGTTGTGCAAGGTCGGCCGCTGCCGCGAGGCGCTCGCACTGCAGGAGGAGATCCATCGCCTTACGCTGAAATCGGCCGGCCCGGCCGCGCGCAACACGCTGGTCGCGCGCCACAACCTCGCGGGCACGCTCGGCGAATCGGGCCGCTACGGCGAGGCGCTGGCGATCGGTGACGAGCTTGCGGCAGCCGCGCAGGCGCAATGGGGCGCCGACGATCCGACGACGCTGCGCATGCGCAATGCGGTGGCGGTGAACCTCACCGACCTCGGCCGTTTCGCCGAGGCGCTGAAGCTGCACGAGCAGGTCTACGAAGCGCGCCGCCGCGTTCTGGGCGCGCAGGCACCCGACACGCTGAGTTCGCTGGCCAGCCTGTCGGCCACCTACTCGGCGCTGTACCGCCACCGCGAGGCCCTGGCCTATGCGCAGCGCGTGCACGAGCTCACGGCCGCGGCCCACGGCGACGCCGATCCGCGCAGCGCGCGGGCCGCGAGCGCCGAGGCCATAGAGCTGCGGCGCATGGGCCGGCTCGGCGCGGCGCACGACAAGGCGCGCATGGCCTGGACGCAGCTCGCGGCCGCGCGCGGCGCGGGCCATCCCGACACGCTCTACGCGCTCAACGTCTACGCGAGCGTGCTCGAGGCGCAGGGCCGGCACGAAGAAGCGGCGCAGCGCTCGCGCGAGGCGCTCGACATCCGCGTCGCGCTGATGGGCGAGCAACATCCGCTGACGCTGGCCGCGGTGCACAGCCTGGGCCGCTCGGTGCTGTCGGCCGGCGATGCGAACGAGGCGCTCGCGCTGTTCGAGCGCGCGCACGAGGGCCGGCGCGCGCTGCTGGGCGACGCGCATCCCGAAACGCTGCTGTCGCTGATCGAGCGCATGGGCGCCGCGCTGGCAGCCGACCGGCTCGACACGGTGAAGCCGCTGATGCCGCAGTTCCAGCGCGACGTGGAAGCGCTGCGGGCGCAGCACGGCCTGAGCGTGAAGAGCCGGCGCGCGCTGTTCGAACGCTACGTGGAAGGCTATCGCCACCATGCGCTGGCCAGCGTGCGCGACGGCGAGAACGCGCGGGCCTTCGAGATCGCGGAGCTGTCGAAGGCGCGCACGCTGATCGAGAGCACGGCGCTGCAGCAGGCCAACCGCGGCCGGCTGCTGCCCGCGAAGGAGCAGGAAGCGGTCGACCGGCACGAGGCCGAGCTGGCGCGCATCGACCGCAGCCTCGACGAGACCGGCGCGCAGGTCGACCGGCGCCAGACGCTGGAGGCCGAGCGCAACCGCGTGGTGCTGTCCTATGCCGACCTGCAGCGGCGGCTGCGTTCGCAGCATCCGAAGTACGCGCAGCAGTCGCAGCCGCACCTCGCCTCGCTGGCCGATGCGAAGCGGCTGCTGCCGGCCGACAGCGTGTTCGTGAGCTACCTGCTCGATGGCGACCGCGTGATGGCCTTCGTGGTCGACGGCAGCGGGCTGCTGCAGGCCACCGAGCTCGCACCGCTACCCGGCCTGGCCGACAGCATCGATGCCTACCGCCGGCTGGTGGGCGATGCGCTCGGCGAGGGGCAGGCGGTGTGGCAGCTCGGGCCCGAGCGCTATCGCGTGGCACCGGCCGCGCAGCCGCCGCAGGAGGGCGCGCAACGCGTGAGCGATACGGCGCCGATCGGGCAATGGCTGTCGCGGCGGCTCATCGCGCCGCTGCAGGCGAGCATCGGCACACGGCGGCGGCTGATCGTCTCTCCCGATGGCGCGCTCGCGATGCTGCCCTTCGAGGCGCTGCCCGTCGACGGCGAGCTGCTCGCGCAGCGCCACAGCGTGGGCTATGTGCAGTCGCTCTCGATGATGGAACTGCTGCAGCGCCGCGCGGCCAGTTACGGCCGCCTGCCGCCGCGCAAGGCGATGCTGGCGATCGGCAATCCGGTGTACGAAGGCAATGCACGGGCGGCACAGCCTTCGGCCAAACGCGGCGCGGCCGCCGGCGACGACGCGCTGCTGTCGGCCCGGGCCTCGGCCGAGAGCGAGGAAGGCATCGGCGCGGCGGTCGAGGAATTGCGCGAGAACAGCTGGGAGAACCTGCCTGGCACGCAGCGCGAACTCGAGAGCATCGCGCGCGTGTTCCGGCATCGCCAGGTCGAGGTGATCAGCGGCGCCGACGCGACCGAGCAGAACCTGCAGCGGCTCGACCGCGGCGGCGAGCTCGCGAAGTACCGGCACCTGCTGTTCTCGGTGCATGGCTACCTGAGCCCGAGCGTGCCGGCGCTGAGCGCGCTGGTGCTGGGCCAGGTCGACAACCCGCCGTCGGTGGACGGCTATGTCACGGCCGCGGAATGGCCGGGCTATACCTTGCGCAGCGACCTGGTTGTGATGTCGGCCTGCGAGACCGGCATCGGCAAGGTGGTGGCGGGCGACGGCGTGATGGGACTGCCCTATGCGCTGTACGTGGCGGGCAACGTCAACACGGTGATGACGCTGTGGCCGGTCAGCGACGAGAGCACGGCCCGCTTCATGGAGGCCTTCTTCGCGCGCATCGAGCGCAGGCTGCCGGTGGAACGCGCGCTGGCGGAGACCAAGCGTGCCTTCGCCGAGGGCGAATACGGCGAACGCCTGCGCAAGCCCGCCTACTGGGCGCCGTTCGTGCTCTACGGCACCTGAAGCGCGGGCGCCAAGGGAACGTGGCGCGCCATCGCCTCGGAGGTGGCACGATCGCGCGGGAACCACATCTCCACGCGCAGCGAGGCCGGCGTCACGTCCTGCGGCAGCGCGAACACGCTCTGCATGACCTCGAAGGACAGCGCACCGAACTCGGTGTCGAAGACGAAGCTGAAATACGGCACGCCGACCGCGCGGCCGCGTTCGGGCATGCGGCCCGGATAGCGGCGCTCGAGCGCGCGCGCAAGCCATTCGACGCGCGAGGCGAGCGCAGGCCGGCTCCAGGTTTCGGCGCGCAGTTGCGTGAGCAGCGCGGCGGCCGTGGCCTCGGGTTCGCGGGCGCGCGACAACAGGCCCTGCGGATGGCCGATGGCCGTGATGATGTCCAGGCCCATGCCGCCACCGCCGGCCGTGCGCCAGAGCCCGGGCATCACGACCGACGACAGCCAGCGCGCGCCACGGTTCTGCTCCACCGTCTTCCAGTCGGCATCGAAGGCCAGGCCCGGATGCGGCAGGTGCGCCTCGAGCGTGCGACGCACGGCCTCGCGCACGAGGGTGGCTTCGGCGCCTTGCGTGTCCTCGTCGGGCTGCGGCAGTGCGAAGCCGCATTGCAACAACGCTGCGTTGCGCACCGACACCGGCACGCCCAGCTCGGCCATCCACGCGAGGATCAGGCTGCGGCTCGGCAGCGCGCGACCCGATTCGAGGAAGCTGATGTGCCGCTGCGAGACGTCGAGACGCCCCGCCAGCTCGAGCTGGCTGATGCCGTGCTCGAGCCGCGTGCGGCGCAGGATCAGCGCGATGCTCACACGGCCGGCCGCTCGCCCATCGCGGAGATCGTGCCCTGGGCGACGGCCACCAGCTTCTCGCCGCCTTCGGCGTCGATCGCGAAGATCTCGCAGGCACAGACGGCCTGGCGCTTGCCGCCGTGCAGCACGCGAGCGCGCGCGAGCAGCGTGTCGCCCTGCGCGGGGCGCACATAGTTGATCTTGTACTCGGCGGTGACGACGGCATCGGACAGCGCGCTGCCACCCGCGAAGGTCAGCGCGTTGTCGGCCAGGTAGCTGAGCACGCCGCCATGGGCGAAGCCGTGCTGCTGCTTGAGCTCGGGTCGCAGCGCGAGGCGCAGTTCGGTGAGTGCGGGGCCGAAGGCCAGGATCTCGGTACCCAGCAGCACGCTGAAGGGCTGGGCCTGCAGCACCGAGCGTGCGTAGGCCAGTTGCTTGGGCTCGCTCATGGCGCGGGCTTCTTCGGCGCCATCTGCGCGGGGTCGTAGAAGAACTGCTCCGCCGCAATGCGCTCGCCCGACCAGCGCTGCCAGGCGATCTCCTCGATGCGGCTGCTGCTGCCGTCGAGCCAGTCGAACTCGAAGATCCAGCGGATCGCGACATGGTCGCCCTGCACGAAGGCCGGCCGCACGCACTGCGAACGGACCGCGGAGGCGCGGGCCAGCGTGGCGCGCTCGCGCGCGATGTTGGCGGCCAGGCCCACGCGCGGGGGCGACTGGTTCTCCTGCATGGACGAGTCCTCGGTGTAGAACTCGGCGAGGGCTTCGGCGTGGAAGTTGGACTCCACGCGCGCGATGAATTTCTCGAGGGTCTCTGCTGTGGGCATGGGAAAGGCTTTCGAATCCGGGAGGGGCGCCGGGGCCCAACGGGCCGGCCGACGTCGGCCATCATGCGACGCGACGCCTGGGTTGTCGATGACCTTGGACGTAGTCAGACGTGCCCCCACCGCGACTCATGCCGCGGCTGATCCGGGCGTCGCGCGTCGCGCAACGCGGCGCAGATCGTGCGTGTTGAGACGTCGAACCTGTGCTGCCTGTGCCTCGTCCAGTCCCTGTGCCGCTTGGAGCAGGAAACGCTTCATCGCCTTGTGCAAGCCTGAGGCGGACCAGGGGGGAGGCCGAGGCACCCCAGCAGCGAAGCGCGCAAGTACCGCAATGCCGCGATTGCTTTGCGCGTCCACATGTGGCTCGAGTCCATGGCGCGCCAGCTCCTCCTCCAGTTCGCGCACATGCGCGGCCGCAATCGGCAGTCGCCTGGTCATGCCTGCGGCATCCTTGACCTCGAGCAGCCACGCCGTTTCGGCGTCGGCAGTTTCCTCGACTCTGGGCGGAATAAGGTCTTCGCAACGTAGCGAAACCACTTCACCGATCCGCAAACCGGTGGCACGGATCCATCGCAGCGCCCGACGCAGCCGGCGCACCGCCTCCTCGTCGCTCTGTAGTCCCAACTGCCGGTCTAGGTGATCCCACTGCATTGGATCTGCTTGATCAGACTGCACTGCCACCGGGGGAATCACAGGCAAAGCGTGGGTCGCAAAGGGGCTGCATGTGAGATACCCGCGATGCACGAGATGTGAAAAAAGGCTACGCAGGATCACCAGCGCCTGGCGCCGTGCCGAAGGAGAGAGCGCGCCTTCGAAAGGTCGCCACATCGGCGACCAGCGTTGATGGTGACGCGGACCGCACCATGCGGCGGGCGGTGAGACGAGGAAATCTGCGTAAGCACCAACGTCATCTGCCGTGAGCGACGACAGTGGCTTGCCACGCTCGAGCGTGGCCCACAGAAGCAGACGTTCGGCTTCCTTGCGATAGGACCGCCGAGTGGCGCTGAGCACCGGCGGCATCGACGAGATCTCCAAACCCGATGACGCACCCCGGCTGTGAAGCCATTCAAGAACAGCCTCGACATCGTTGCTCTCAGGCGACTTGCCTTCAATCGAAGGAGCACACCGAAATGCCCCTCGGCTGCCGTCCAGAGAAGGGGGCAGCATCAACTTCTCGAGAGGCCGAAGCTCCATCGCAGGCTGCACCGCCGCATGGAGCTCGTCGAAGGCAAGTTGCGAACGCTTTCGCAGCGCGTGTCGCCCCACGCGCAGGCCGAGTGCTTGCTCATTCGCTTGAAGCCACTCAGCCACTCGCGCCGCCTTGTGCGCACCGATCCCGGGTACCCTGACCCACCAGCGCGCGCCGCTCTGATTGACGTGCTCCACCAACTCCCGCAGCGTACGTAACCCACTTCGCTCCAACCGGCCAGCCAGTAAGGGATTCAACCAAGCGCTTACCGGATCGTCAGGTCGAGGATCTTCAGCAGTCAGGTCTTCGAGCCAGCGCAGCGCTTCAAGCTGGCGTTGCACAACCCGCGCGCGACGCGAACTCGCGACGCCCTGCCCGACACCATCGCTGGGACCGGCGCCTGGATGCGCCGCCTCGTAAGCCTCGATCTGCTCGGCATGGGAAAAGTCTTCCAATCCCTGCTCGCGGGCGAAATCCTCCAGCGTCGGCAGCTTGGGCGAGCTTGCAAAGCGTTCAGGATCCAGCAGGATCAGCCGTGCAGTACCGGGGCGGCGCTCACGCCGCGCAGCAGCCGCGAAGGCATCGCGCATCCAGCCGATCGTGCGCCTTACGTTGCGCATGTCTGCCGACTCACCCTCAAGACGCAGATACCGATCCCAGCTCGCTCGGGCGTCGAGCCCCTGAATCAACGCCCGCATGAACGCGAAGTGCGCGCGCTGCAAGCGTTGGCGGTGAGTTTTCATGTGGAATCTCGGAGACAGGACGATAGCGGCGTCGCAGCATGCCTTGTCGGACGACACATGCAAGCCTGCGATGCCGGACGCTCTACCCTCACCCATTCTAACTATCGTCCCATCAAGAGATCTGGGCTGGAAGACACCGCACAGTGCGGCCTTCCCCCGTCCCTTGGCGTCTGCCCACGCCCACCAACGACTTCCTACAGGGAGCAAAAACGACCCGCCACCACCAGATCGATCGCGCATGCGATTCGCTCAAGAACGTCCGGCGGCGGTTGAACTTGGCCAAGTTCTATGCGAGAGATCATCGAGCACGGCACACCGGCAATTCTGGCCAGCTGCTTTTGGGACAGGCAAGCTGCCGTACGGAGATCGAACAAGTTCCTACCGCTCTGCGTATCCCATCGGGCACTCGGCCGTCTCGATGGACCCCCGATCGCGGGGCGGCTTGCTGTGTCGTCCCCGTGTGTAGATAAAGGTGTTACCAAGGCATCCGATCCAGCCGCTCGCGGCCGTCCAAGCGACGTCAGCTCAATCCGCTGTCGCATGGCATCTTCATGGCTTCAAGCTCGAGGTGACATGCCTCATCGATGATCAGCGAATAAAGCGCTTGCATAAAGCCGCCGCGAATGCCGTGGTCGGCACCAAATATCGCAGCCCTTCGCTGGACCAGATCCATGCGCCGAGGCTCCAGAAGCGACATACCGTGCTTGCGCTTGTGAAGACCGATGCGCCAGCAACAGTCCAGCCGTTGGCGAAGTGCCTGGAGCAGACGCTCGTCTACACCATCGAGCTGATCGTGAAGTGCTTTCAGAGTAACGAGCGCTTGATCGGAGCTGGCGCCTGGTGCCTGAATGTCAAGCGCGTAGAACGAGGATGGTGATTGCATGCGTCCGGTGAAAAGTGTTCCTGGACGCAATCCTTATCGCTTCCGCCATCGACAGCAAGGCTTGCATGGCAAGCAAATCAAGGCGCTCGGATCTCACCGTGCAGCGAGCGCCAAGCCGCGCCGTACAAGGACTATCCCGCTGTGCACCGGCACGGGTTTCGTGCGACGCAATTTCCCTCAAAGGCCCCGGCATCGCGAAAATCCCGGCGGCGGGCCATCCAGTGCCACCGCGCAACGAGATGTCCTGAACTTTTCTCCTACCCAGATCCCCACAACGTGTTCGGACTCGGCAGGCGGTGGCCGAGCGGCGGCCCCAGCCGATGGCTTTCGTCAAATCTGGTAGTTCCTAAACTGCTTTCGCTTTCATCTAATCAAGCTCGTCAACCCAGCGAAAGCGAAACATGCACATCGTCGCAGGCACAGCCAACAATTTGTCGACCAGCGCATTTTCGGCAATGGCGCACTACCGCTATCGCGTATTCGTCGAGAAACTTGGCTGGAAGCTCGCAAACGATGGCATCACCGAACTCGATCAGTTCGACCGTGCCGACACCCTGTATGTCATGGCTCGCGAACGAGACGCCCGGTTGCGAGGCGTTGCCAGACTTCTTCCGACCGATCGGCCCTACCTGCTGAGCGACGTTTTTGCGGATCTGCTTGATGGCCATCCACCTCCGCGCAGCGCGAAGGTGTGGGAGCTTTCCAGATTCGCTGTCATCGACCTCGACGCTTCCGATACAGCAACCCAGGAGCCAGGCGAGGCACCTGGTCGCGCGTTGGCACTGCTGGACGTCGTCATGCGGCTCGCGGCCTTCGGTGGTGCGGACGAACTGATCACGGTTTCGCCGCTCGGGGTTGAGCGCATTCTTCGACGCGCCGGTATCGTTGCACATCGCATGGGCAGACCAGTTTGCCTGAACCAGCTTCTCGTGTACGCATGTCGGATCGAAATCGAGCCCTCGATGCGCAGCCGCTCATGCCTTCAACCAGTTCTCTGAATGTTGGCTCGATGCTCGTGGTATGTCTACTACGCCTAGCCCTCTCAGAGTAGCGATCGGACCCTCGAGCGACGTCGTCACCACCTTGCGCATTCTCACATCAGCAGCCGAAGACGCAACATACGCGCGACCGCCGCAGCCTTGTTTGTCACATGCAGTTTTCGGATTGCGTTCTTCACGTGGTAGTTGACTGTGTTAGGCGAAACACCTAACAAGATGGCAACCTCTTCCGACGTCTTCCCGTCTGCCGTCCATCGCAAGACATCCAACTCCCGAGTCGTGAGCGCCGGATACACCCGATGTTGATCCGGCCAGAGCGCGTCCGAAAGGTGAAAGTGTGCAGCATCCGCCAACCACTGCATCTGCGCTCCTCGCCCCAGGAGTTCTGCCGGCGAGAGCATCTCTCGCGATCGCGCCAGCGTGAGCATCCCAACGCTGCCGTTCGGATCAAAGGAAGATTGGGCCCAACCCACACGCAATCCCGCCTCACGCGCTTCCGACCAAAGCTGCGGCGTGGCTTCGAAGACTTCCTGACGCCAGACCAACGACGCGCGCGAGCGAACTCCGTGCGCCACCGTCGGATCGATCGCGAGATAGTCCTGTTCACGATAACGGTGCTGCCAGATCGACGGATAGTTATTGATCATCAGCGTCTTCGGGCGGGCGAAAGAGTCGAAGAACCTTACGCCATAGGCACAGTGCTCAAACCCCAAACGTCGCGCCCCCCGCGCAATCACTTCGAACTTGGAAGCCGCTCCCAAAGCTCGTCTCAACGCATCGTGGATCTCCAGAAAGAAGTTGTTCGTTCGAATGAAGCTTTCGCTCAGTCGAGGCTTGGCGAGCCGCAGCGTGCGGCCGAGGCGTTGTTCCAAAAATGGTAGGTAGCGAATTTTCTTCACTGTCGAACTTTCATTGAACGAATTTCTACATCAATCACCGTGCAGCTCTAAAGGGCATGGAGACGGAAAAACCAATTGGACGCAAGACAGTCTAAGAACAGTTTTTATTCGACACACCGACAAATATTCCACCCTTCTCGCCACGGCAGCACGTTCGCAGTCATTTCGAAGCAACGGCATCTAGGATCAACCACGAGCGTTGAGCCCGAATTTCTCGGCGCGCCCACTACCGCAAGTCTCTTTTAATGGCGCAAATCTGGCTGATCGTTGTCGACGGATTCGAACTGTTCGATGTTGCCGCGGCGATGCAGGTCTTCGAGGCCGCCAATGTTGCTCATTCTGAGAGCCATGGAAGATCGTTCTATGAGATCCACACGTTCGTTCCTGCGCCAACGCCGGTCCAAGGCGCAGGCAGCGCCTTCCTGAACGCACGCGAATTGCCATCGAATATGAGCGAAGCAGTTCACACGGCGATGGTGATCGGTGGTGCAGCATGGAACATGCTGGGCAACTCCTCCATACACATGAGGCGAGCGAGAGAATGGATCCTCGAGCATCGATCGCAAATCGGTCGCATCGCGTCGGTCGGGACCATCGGCTTCACAGTCGCCGATGCCGCGCATCAAAGAGCAGCCCCATCGGATACACGCCGCCTGTGGGATGCTGTGTCGGCCTCCTCGGGAATGAAGCTCGCGCTCAAGCTGGTGGCAGACGACCTCGGGCAGCCTATCGCCATCAGGGTGACCGCGCAGATCGGCGCCTCCTGGGAGCCGATCGCTACACCGTTTCGGTTTCGCAGCGACCTTCCCGAACGCGCAACTGGGGACACGCGTGTCATTGCCCTGCATGCTTGGATGGTCGAAAACCTGCACAAGCGCCTGTCAGTGAACACGCTCGCCGAAAGATTGTCGATGACGCCAAGAACCTTCGGTCGCTTCTATCTTCGGACCACTGGCATCACGCCGGCACGCGCGCTGGAGTTGCTCCGTCTCAGCCGGGCTTGCGATGAGATCGAGACAACGCCGATGTCCTTCAAAGCCATTGCCTTGCGCTGCGGTTTTTCCGCAGAAGAAGTCATGCGACGGGCATTCTTGCGGGTACTCAAGATGTCGCCGAGTGAATACCGCCGGCAGTACTGGGCCGGGACTCTCAGGAGCGGCCACAACTGACCAAAAGTCTTCCGATCGCTCTTTCGGCCTCCTGCGGGCGTCGAGGCCCGGTCAGATGCGAAGGCGACGGCCCCGCCTCTTTCCGACAGTGTGTCAGTTGGTAAACTGCTCGCTGCCGACGATCCCAATCTTGACCACACCGAGGCGCTGCGCGCTGGCCATGATGCCTGCCACATGCTTATAGGGAACACTGTTGCTCGGGCGCAGATGCACTTCGGGCTGATCGGGCTGTGCGGCGACAGTCGCCAGCCGTCGCTCGAGATCAGGTCGCCCTGAAACGACTTCTCCGTTCCATCCGATCGTTCCATCGGTTTCGACCTCGATGCGGATCTCTTTCGTAGCGATCGGCGGTTGCGGATCACTGCTCGGGATCGGCATGTTCATCTTTACAGCATGCGTCTGGATGGGGATCGTGATGATGAACATGATCAACAAGACCAACATGACATCGATCAGCGGTGTCGTGTTGATGTCGACGATGATCTCTTCATCGCCGTGGCCGCTGCTTGCACTCATTGCCATTTTTGCTCTCCTATCGACTCGCGCTACCCGCAGGCGGCTCGGTGATGAATCCAACCTTCTGGATGCCTGCCCGTCGACAGGCCGCCACCAGTCGCCCGACCGCCTCGTACGGAACCTCCGCGTCGCCGCGGATGTGGACCTCGGGCTGCGGCTCCTTGACTGCGATGGTCTTCAGTCGCGCGACCACTGTCTCCACGTCGGGCATACGCTCGATTCCCCAGTACATTTCGCCATTGCGACTGACCGCAAGCACGATGTTTTCCGGCTTGGTTTGTGTGGGGACGTTTCTCTCTTTCGGGAGTTCGAGCTTGATGGACTGAGTCACAACCGGGATGGTGATCAAGAAGATGATCAGCAGTACCAACATCACATCGACCAAAGGGGTCGTGTTGATGCTGGAGTTCAAAGCCTCATCATCTCCGTCGGCGCTGACGTTCATTCCCATTTCATGGCTCCGTCTTGACGGGCGGCGACGACAAGCCCACCGTTCCATAGGCCTGGAGCAGATAAGCCGGTATGAGAACGACGAGGCTCATCGCTTGGCTCCGATCAACACATTGTGAAGATCGCCACTGAAATTGCGCACCCGCTCCATGGCACTCTTGTTGCGCCGGATCAGCCAGTTGTACCCCATCACCGCAGGCACCGCGACAGCCAGGCCAATGGCGGTCATGATCAACGCCTCACCGACGGGGCCAGCCACCTTGTCGATTGAAGCTTGGCCAGATACACCGATCGCCGTCAGTGCGTTGTAGATGCCCCAGACCGTGCCAAAAAGTCCCACAAAAGGCGCGGTAGAACCGACAGTCGCAAGAAAGGCGAGCCCATCCTGCAGCCTGCTCTGCACCTTCTCCACAGCGCGCTGGATGCTCATCGTCACCCAGGTGTGCAGATCGATCTGCTCGACCAGTGTCCCCTCGTGATGCTGGCTGGCAGTCAAGCCCTGCTCGGCGATATAGCGAAAAGCGCTTCCGTTGCGCAATGTTTGCGCGCCAGCCTGCACACTGCCGGCCTTCCAGAACGACTTGCTGGCCGCATTGGCGGCGTTGAGCAGTTTCTGCTGCTCGTACAGCTTGACGAAGATGATGCACCAACTGCCGATGCTCATGATCACCATGATGATCAGCGTGCCTCTGGCGACAAAGTCACCCTGAGCCCACAGGGCGCTCAAGCCGTAGGGATTCTCGATGGCATGGGTGGAAGACGATCCACCGGCGGCATTCCCCTGGCCTTCGCCCGTCGCCGATGAGGATACGCTCGCGTTGGTGTTCGCTGCTGGCGTCGCACTGGCTGCCGGCGCCGCCGGGCTCAGCGCACTTTGGGCCGATGCAGCCAGTGCGCCAAGAAGCAGGGCGACAGATATGACAGCAAGCATGGTGCTGCGAAGGAATTTGACGAGGGTCATGAGAGCTTCTCCATTAGAAAATTTGATAGGACGTGCATCACTGGCACGTGGATCGAGCCTGGCCGCTTCTCGGGCGACCTGGGACGCGGATGTGGGGCGGGGGGAGCACGGCGGCGGACAAGGCACTATTCGAGCTTCCACACGTACTCGACGGTGGCCACCGCACCGCCTACTGGCTGCCCCTCGGTATCGGTACCGGGCTTGAACGGACACCTGCTCAGGACCTCCACCGCCGCCGCGTCCAACGAGCGGTGCTCTCGGGTGGGTCCTGAGGGTCGATCTATCTCCGCTTTCGCCACGCGTCCCGAGGCATCGATCGTGAAGCGTATGCGTGTGGTCCCGGTGACTTCCGCACGCAGTGCCGACCTCGGATATTCGGGCTTCTCGCAAGACGACACGTCGATCCGTGCAGGTGTACCCAAGGCTCGAGGCGCAGCGGGCGGGGCTGGCGGCGCAATCACCACCGGCGCGGGAGGGGGCGGCACAGAGCTGGCCGTGATGGACGGCTGTGGGTCTGCAGGCTGAGCAACATTGACCTCCGGCGGAGGCATGTAGCTTGGCGGCGGCGGCGCCACTTTGCGCGGAGGCGGGGGCCGTCGGGGTGGCTCTTGCGGCGGCGGGGGAGGTGGCGGCGGGGGAGGTGGCGGCGGGGGAGGCGGTGCCTTGGGCTCCTCCAGGATGCTGACTTCAACGGGTGGTTTCACGACCTCCACGACCCGACGCGCCAATCCGCTTACCAGCGCCCAGCCCAAAAGCAGATGCAGCCCCACCACGATACAGAACCCGACCACCTTGCTTCCGGGTCTTCGGCTTTCACTGAAATCCATTGATCAATCCCCTAGCCGTCGATCTGCCGACCAGATGCCGGCAAGAAACAAGTCGATGCAGATGCATCGATGGCAACAAAAGCGTTGAGCGATCCGTTCATGCGAACCTCGAGGGTGAGAACGCCCTCGCCTCCGTGTATGGCTGCTTGCACTCGATGAGGTCAGCCAGAAGCCGTGCCCCCGCCGGCCCCAACGTGAATCCGTGGTGCCCGTGCCCGAAGTTGAACCACAGTCCCCGGTGTCGATGCGCTCGCCCGATGACCGGCTTCATATCGGCGCAACATGGCCGCGCGCCGATCCAAGGCTCGTCTTCGACGGGAATTCCCAAACTCAACAGTTCGCGCGCCTCGGCTTCTGCACCGGCGAGTTGGCGTGGGGTCGGATGCGCATCGATGCGTGCAATCTCTGCGCCTGTCGTAATGCGCAAGCCTCGGCGCTGCGAGGACATCACGTAGCCGCGCTCGGCGTCCAACGTCGGAACCAGCACCCCGTCACCCCCGACGTAGTGCCTGTGATAACCGCGTTTGACGAACAGCGGCAACCGGTAACCCAAGGGCTTGATCAATGCATCGGACCAAGGCCCAAGCGCGACCACCACATGCCGTGCGTGCAGGATGCCCCCGTCGAGGCGCGCCTCCCATCCAACGGAACGCTCCTGCAGCGCGATCGCATCGGCACGCAAAAAATGGCCGCCCCGTCGCGCGAAGGCTTTGGCGTAGCGTTCGACCAGCGCCCCTGGGTCGCTCACGCTCCATGACTGCACCCAATGCACAGCACCGGCGACGGGCCTTCGGAACGACGGCTCGGCCAACGCCATGTCATGGCTGTCAAGTGCGTCAAAGGAGATGCCGTACTCTTGGTTCAGACGCTCGGCCTGAACGACCGCATCCTCGAACGCGCCCTGAGTTCGGTACATCAAGCGAAGGCCCTTGCGCCGCACGAGATCTTCTGCTCGAGCAAGGGCGATGTAGCGCCCGTGTTCATCGGTGACATGTTCGATGAGACCGGCATACTCACGACTGATGCGCCGATGCTGGGAGGGGGCCGAGTTCCTCCAGTAGCGCACCAATTGAGGTAGAGCGGCCAAAAGGCCGGTGAAGTGATAGTTGATGTCCAGCCCATGTCCCAGGGCAGCCCGCATCAGTGCCTTCAAGTCGCGCGGAAACGTGTAGGGCTCGACGGCCTCGCGCTGAATGACACCCGCATTGCCATAACTCGTCTCCCGACCAATCGGCGAGCGATCGACCAGCGTGACCGAATGCCCGCGCAGCGTCAGTTCGAGGGCCGTGCAGGTGCCGACCATGCCCGCTCCCAACACCACGATTTCATCTGGCATCGGATGTGGCTTCAGTTGCTGGTTCCATGGCTGCGATCACCGTGATCTCGATGCGCGCTCCGGGCAGCAATAGCTGCGCGACCACGGTCGTGCGCGTCGGATACGGCGATTGAAAGTGCTTGCGGTACGCTGCATTGAACGCCGCAAAGTCTTCCGCCCGCGCGAGGTGAACGGTAACCTGCACAACACTCGCCAAGCTCAGGCCGACACCACGGAGCGAGGCATCGATGCGATGGAGTGTCAGATCAGTTTGAAGCGCAATGTCCTCAGGTATGGGTCCGGCATCTGGAATCGGGAGCTCACCGGAAAGGAAAAGCAGCCCATTCGTACTGCGAAGCTTGGAAAACGGAAGTTGGTTGGCAGTAAGAGTCATGATGTGTTCTGTCTCGCCCTTGGGGCACAGAGAACTTCTTTGGGTTGAAAGATGAAAAGCTCGACTCAGCGTTACGAGCGATCGGGCTGCGCGCGGTTTACAGCAGCTTGCGCAATGCCCCGAGCAGCCGGGCGATCTGCTCAGGCGTGTGGTCCGCGAAGGCAGCGCAACGCAGCACGCCCATGGGTCCGGCACCCACATAGGTGGAATACGCAACGAAGATGCCCTGGTCCCAGAGTGCGCGCTGGATGCGCTGCATGCGAAGACTGTCCCCATGCACGAAGGCAGCGATCGGTCCGGCGTTGTCCTCTACCGTCAGACCCAGTGCGCGCAGCCCCGCCTTGAGCGAACGCGCGTTCTCTCGCAAGCGCTGAAGGATTTCGGGGCGCTTGCGAATCAGGCGCAGGCTCTCCGCGGTCATTGCGGCGCCAGCGGAGCAACCCAGCACCGCGCCACGCGCCACCGGTGTCCGCCAGAGTTGTGCGATGGCCCGCGCATCACCGAGTGCCAGTCCTCCGTGCGCTCCGAAAGCCTTGGCCGCGGAGCCACCGACCACCAGGCGATGGAAAGGCAGCTGCGCAAGTTCCGCGCTGCCCCGCCCCTGCGGACCGATCGTTCCGAAGGCATGCGACTCATCAACGACCAGCCACCCATCTGAAGATGCGATGACCTGTGCGTAAGCCGAAAGCGGCGCGATCGCACCCGTCGTCGCGAACATGCCGTCTGTTGCAACAAGTGGCCGTTGACCGCGTTTGAGGGTATGCACGAGAACGCGCGCCAGGTCTTCCGCATCGCAGTGGGCAAACGAATGAATTGGCTTTCCCGTCGCATGCGCACCGTCCCGCAGGCTGTAGTGAGCCGATTCGTCGATGTATATGACATCGCAGTCGAGTGCTAGACCGGTGAGAGCAACGAGGCCGAACAAATAGCCGGTTCCGAAGTACATCGCAGCTTCCGCGCCGAAGAATCGACGGGCTTCAGCCTCGGCCTGCTGGTTCGCGCCCGAGCTGAAACCATAGTGGCGCGGAAGATGGGTGCTCGCGCCGAACTGCCGCAATGCGGAGCAACCTGCCTCGACGAGCTCGGGCATGCCGCCCAGACCGAGATAGGCCGAACCGCCAAAGCAAAGCAGTTCCCGCCCGTCAACCATCATCGACGCGCCACTGGGCGACCCGACAAGACGGGGTTGTCGTTCGCCGGCAGCGAGGGAGGTAGTGGTATTCATGCCAAATGCGGAGACGGGTTGTCCGTCGCGGGAAAGAAGTGCATATGTCGATTGCGGTACGGAAGATGCGCAAAGTCCATCGACAGTGCAGCACCGGTTTCGATCACGTGCCGGTCGGTCGATAGCTTGGAGAACTCCGCGTAGTAGTGATGGCTGGACTTCACCGCGATGACCTGCGCTTCGTGAAGTGGAACGCCCAGGCCGGTAAAAGCGGTGGGCGACAGCGTCTGTTGCCGTCGGCTGCTCAGGACGATGTCCGTGGCGTTGACTCGGATCCATGCAGCGCGACCGAGTGGGTCGCGAATATTCCCAACCCACTGAACATGGTCGAGTGCGAGTCCCCGAACACTTGCTTCGACCTCGAGCGGTTGTCCTGATACCGCGCCCCCCTTGCCGCCCAGGCTCAGTTGCAAGCGGGCTCCGATACCTGACTCGAAGCACGCCTGGACACTCTCCGGGTCTACCAACATCCCCACAGCGCTACGCAACTTCGTGCGCTGCACCAGTTCGGCGAGCAGGACGGTGTGGTCGCCTGGCGCCCCGCCGCCCGGGTTATCGCCTGCGTCTGCCAACAGTCGTGGCTTTCCGCCCTGTGCATCGAAGCCATCGAGCGCCTGCCTGACGGTTTCCAGGCGGGGCAGCATCGCATGACGAATCCGATAGAGCGCCTGTGCGAGCTCCGTTGCCTGGGCCATGGCAAAGGCGGCGTCGCCGTCCGCCACCACGAGCACTTTGGTCCCTGCATCCGGCACATCGCCCCATGGAAATCCATGCACGAGACTCACCGACAGGATGCCAGGGCGCGCTTCCACCTCGCTCATCCAGTTCACAAGCCCGCGCATCGGCTCGATGGTCGTGGGATAGAAGCCAACCATGCGGCAATCCGCCACAGCCATGACCGGACGCGTGACGCCGCTTGCCGCGGCCCGACACGCATCGAACAGCTCCGTGGCCCGGGCTTCGTAGTCGGTATGCGGGTACTCGCGCATGAGGATGATGACATCGGCATGCTGGGTCATGGTGGACGTCATGTGACAGTGCGGATCGAGTTCAACGCCGATCACGCACTGCGGGCCCACGAGTTCGCGCATGGCCCGGATCAGATCTCCTTCGCAGTCGTCTTCGCCTTCGGCCACCATGGCCCCGTGAAGGAACAACAGCACCATGTCCAACGGCATCGCTGCGCGCGCTGCGTTGAGGATCTCCCCACGCAACTGTGCGTATGCCTCGGCCCTCACGCGCCCCGCCGGCTGCGCGATGGCATACACGCCTTCGATCACATCATCGCCATAGCGGCGCGCGCGAAGACGCCACTGCTCCACAATCGGGCCAACATCGCCCAGCGCTCGCGCCGGCGTGGGCCCACGAATGATGCCAAGCTCCTCGAACGATGCGAGCGTGGTTGGATGCTCCGAGAACGTGTTGGTCTCCGTGACCAGCGCAGAAGTAAAAATCTTCATGAAAAAGCCTGTCTTAAAGCGCACGCAAACGTGGCGCGAGCGAAGCGACCATCACCAGCGCGAGCACGAGTACCGAAGCCGGCGCCGCCATCCACAGCGAAGCCAGGCGCTGTAGCGAAGGCGCATCGGGCGTCGCGCCCAGGGTCCCGACCCAGTCGAGCCCGATCCCGACGACGATGCCGCCGAGCGATTGGCCAAGCTTTTCGGCGGAAAAGAGAACGCCGAGGTAGAGCCCGAGGCTTTCGCCTTTCGCGGACGACCGCGTGGCAGTCTCCATTGCCAGTGTGGTGATCAGTACCGTAAGTCCTCCGCACGCGACACCGAACATCGCGCCCCCGGCGACCATCGACGTCAGCGTGCGCGGCCCGGCCGTGAACCAGACGACGCCGACGAGCGCCAAAAATAGCGCGCCGCCGAGGATGCGCGCGGGTGCAACGCGACGCGCGACCCATGGCGCCGCGGCGACTCCCGCCAGCAGGGCGACAAAGATCGGCGTGAGCAGTACCGAGAGGTTTTCTGGACCTGCCTTGAGCAAATGCTTGTTGGCGTAGGGCAAGGCGCTGAAGAGCGCAGTCGAACTGGTGCCGAGCAGCACAAGGATCAGAGCGACGCCGTAGAAGGCCTTGTTGCGTAGCGTTGCCCGCAGAGCCTTCGGCAGCGACGGCGGCCGCTCTCGCTCGACTCCGGTGCGCAATGGAACCCGCCGCACAACCCACCAACAGACACCCAAAGCGACAAAAGCGCCGGCGGCGAGGACCAGTGCTGCGCCGAGGTAACCGCCATGAAATGCGCTGAAGCGTGCGACGATCTGCGGCGCCAACACGGTCACCAAAAGTCCTGCGATGGTTTGTCCAAGTGCGCGTGAGGACATCAAGGTGCTGCGATGTTCCATGCCATCGCACATATCACTCGCGATTGCAGTGTGGGCTACAGTGAACACGGTGAGCAACAGCGATTGCAGGACCAAGAAGGACCCCAGCACAAAGATCCTGACCGGCATCGGAAAGGCCACTGTTGGCACAAAGAGCAGCACCAGAATCAAGGGGAGCGAGAAGGCACTGAAGGCAATCAGATGACTTCGACTGCCCGCCGCGCGCGCGGCGTTGTCGCTCCGGCGCCCGATCCATGGGTCGAGCAGCAGATCAGCGAGCTTGGGAATGGCCAACAGCACGCCTGCAAGTGCGGGTGGTATCTTTGCAAACTCTGTCAGGTAGAACAGAAAGAGCAGAGGCACCACGCCAGAACTCAAAGTCGAGCCGAACGCCCCGGCACCGAATCCAGCCAGGGCTATGCGCGAGGGCGCGCGCATCTCAGCCATGGGCGCGATCCCTTGTGAACCGTAGCTGTCGTGTGCGTGCGGTATCCAACAGCATCTCGCGTTGGCCATCCTTGCCAGTCACAAGTCGCAGCGTGCCGTGCAGGGGTACTGCGGGGTCTTCGCTGACCATCAGACATGTGTCTTCGAGCAAGGGTTCCAACTTGTACGTGCTACGGCCATACAGTCCCGCGACGCGCATCGATTCGGGGCGCCCTTCGCCAATCACGACATCGCCACCGAGTTCATTGCTGTGCCATTTACCCGCGAAGCGCTCGACGACCTGCGGCCCCTTTTCGGCGTCCCCAACCCGATCACACCGATAGCGGCGTCCTTGCTCGATAACGTCGATGGCGATAACCCTTTCGGTATCGCCGCGCACGAGTTCGACCGTCAAGGCAATCACCGACAGCAGGTTCACGCGCAGCACATCCGATGTCGCCTGAGTCAACGGCAGCGGAAGCCCGAAGCTGCGAAGGACCAGGGTCTCTTCGTGCTTCGCGATGGCAAAGTGGCGACCGTTCAAGGCGCAGTGGTAGTCACCGCACAGCGCATCCGAATGCTGCGGGCTCACCGGAGCCTCCGGCGGTTCGAGCTCATCCTCGAGCATCACGATCAGCAGCTGTTGTGCGATCTCCGCCGCGGTCACGTCGCTGCGGTTGCTCATGACCACGATCTGTACGCCATGCTCGGGCGCCGCGAGCATCTGACATGTCCCGCCCACCACGCCCCCGGCATGATGAAAGATCCGCACGCCGCGCCAAGTCTCACGAATGAGACCGAAGCCGTACGGATTGAGGTATCCATTGTTCAGCTCGGTCGGCGCCATCATTTCCTGCGACAGCGCCTGGGGCCAGATCCTGGGCGTGATGAGATGGCTCAGCCAGCGCTGCATGTCATCCAATGTGGAAGCGATGCCACCTTCGCCCAGAATGACGGAAGGGAAAATCCCCTTTGAAAACCCGCCTTCGGCCTTGGCAATGTGCGATGTTGCGCTGCCCAGCAGCGGATCGAGGTCCGTACACCATAGGAAGGTGTCGTTCATCGACAGCGGCTCGAACAACCGCTCTCGCAGCCCCTGCGCCAACGATACGCCAAGCACACGCTCGAGCACCTTCGACAACATGCGGTATCCACCGTTGTTGTACATGAACTGCTCGCCAGGCTCGAAGTTTTGCTCTTGCTGTCGGCATTGATACTCGAAGGCCCCTTCGCTCGGCACCACGGTCATTCCGTTGGACAACAACGAGAGGTCCAAATAGTCGCGCGTGCCCCCCGTGTGGTTCATGAACTGCCGAAGCGTGCGCACGCCCTGGCTTGCTGGGAGCTCGGGCAGCCAACGGCTCGCCGGCTCGTCGATCGAAAGCACGCCTTCATCGCGAAGCAGCAGCGCCAGCGCGCAGGCGAAATGCTTGCTCGTCGAGCCGATACGCATCTTTGTGGAGGGCGTATTGATGACGCCCGAATCCAGGCTCGCCATGCCGTAGCCCCGGCGCAGCAACGTTTTCCCATGGTGCTGCACGCTCGCCACCAGGCCGGGAGCGTCGTTGCGGTGGAGCGAGGAAAGCACGGCTTCCAGCTTTTCTGTGCGGTCAAGGGTCATGGTATTTATTCAGTCCTAAAATGAACAATCAATCATTATTTTTTGAAGCGGCATGCCCAAACGAGATGAGAGCCACATGGCGTCGGTGCGCAAGCAAATCCTGGACGCCGCCCGCGTCGTTTTTGAGCGCAAGGGAGTCGCCGACGCATCGATGGCCGAGATCAGCACCCAAGCGGGCCTTTCGATCGGCACCATCTACGTGCACTTCCGTGCAAAGGAGGACGTCCTGCTTCAGTTGATCGAAGCGGCAGACGTCAATGCATCGCCTTTCGAGCAGTGCACCAGTGCGGGCGAGTTGCTCGGTCTTGTCGAGGGCCTGCTGAAGGCTCAGGAGCGGCCGGATGCCAGCAACCAGACGGCGCGCACGGCACTCGAAGTAGCCGCCATCACGCGACGCAACCCCGAGGTCCAAGCCGTTGTCACCAGAAACTTCAAGAGCTTGCGCCGCGCCCTGCTCGAGGCCGTGGTGCGCATCGGCCAGGCATCTGGTCATGGAGATGACACTGAAGTGCTCGCCATCGGCGAATCGATGCTGGCGCTGCTTGTAGCGGCTCAAGCTCAGATGTTGATCGGGGTTCCTACCCATGCGGAAGCCAAACTCAAGGCCGCACGGCTGCTGATCAAGTTGCTGCATGGCGCCCCCGTGAAGGTGAAGCGTTAGCCCATGGCGGCCGTTCACTTGTTTCGATGGCGAAGGCTGTATCGTCAAAGCCGATGTAGCCATCCGCATAGGTTGCCGCTGGCGCGGTGTCCGAAGCCATCAGCAGGGGCGCATCGAGATCGACCAGATCGGCCCATTGGGCCGCGATGAACGCCGGCTGGATGGCACGAGATCGTCCCCCCATGCAGCCGACCATTACTTTCATGCCGCGCTCGCGTGCAGCGCGGATCAACAGCATGGCAGCGCTCAGGCCGCCGCACTTGTCGAGTTTGATATTGGCAACCTGATATCTCTGTGCGACTTGGTCCAGGTCCTCGATGGTCTGCAACGACTCGTCCGCGGCGATCGGGATCGGCGAGAAGTAGCCCTGTAGATCGCGGTCGTTGGCTGCGGGCAGTGGCTGTTCGATGAGCGCCACCCTGCAGGCGAGCAACGTACCCATCATTCGCTCGAGATGGGCCATCGACCAACCCTCGTTCGCGTCGATGGAGAGCGTGACGTCCGGCCGTGCCGCACGCACCGCATTGACCCGATCGACATCGATGTCGTTGCCTTCGAGCTTGAGCTTGAGAGCTTTGGCACTCGGATGCAAGCGCGCCACCTGCGTCATCTGTTCCGGATCGTCGACGCCAAGCGTCACCATGGTGAGGAGTGGACGCAGCGAGGGCAGAAATGCCATGCGGTAGACGGGTTCTCCCCGGTGCGCTGCCATGAGCTGCCAGAGCACCCAATCGAGCGCATTGCGCGCGCCACCTGTGGGCATTTTCTGAACTTCGCGCCACGCGCCGAGAAGGTCTTGCGGCACCCATTCGCGCATGGCCTCGATGTCTTGCTTCATTCGGAGGCCATCCTCGCCGCGGTAGAACACACCGGCAGCCTCCGCGTGCACGACATGAGGCCCGTGGCGCGCGTCGACGTTCAGGACGCACTGACCCGACAGCACACGCCCGGCGATGGCCAACGGCTGCTTGAAAAGGATGTCCTGCGCGGACGCGAGAATTTCCATCGCGTCTTCACCCTCAGGAGAAGTCCATCGAAAACTGCAACCCGATGGTGCGCGGCGTGATCAGGTTCACCCGTGCCGGTCCGCCCGCAGTGCTCAGCGTGGTGTCCGCTGCCGTCTGTCCACGGCGATTGGTCAAGTTGCGCACGAACAGACCCACATTGACCTTACCCACCTGTACGCCGCCGCGCAGGTCGATCGCGGTGTAGGCTGGCAACCTGTATTGCGGAATGCCGGGGGAGGACTTGAAGCTGTTCAAGCGGTCGCCCGTATAGCGCAGCGTCGCGCCGAAGTACGCCGGATAGCCGCTGACGCTGAAGTTGTAGTCAGCCTGCACCGCGGCCGATACGCGCGCCGTATTGGGCAGTCGATCGCCAGCCCTTCCGCCCAGATCAGGGCTGTCGTCCACCAGCTTCGCGTCGATGACGCTGAGCGAGGTAGCCAATCGCAGCGAGTCGATCGGGGCAGCCCGCATCGTCCATTCAAGGCCGCGAGAACGCGCGCGCCCCGCATTTCCGATGCCGGAGAAGCCCGCGCTCGACGTGAACACCTGCATGTCCTTCCAGTCGATCTGGTACAGCGCCACCTCAGTCGACAAGCGGCCCGGTATCACGTCGCCTTTCCAGCCCAGCTCATAGCTCCACAAGCTGTCGGATTTGAAGGAGGAGTTCGTGAGCGGTGCGCCGGTCAATGGATTCACGATGAGCGGCAGCGGCCCCCCCGGGCGGTATCCGCTCGCAGCGCGCACATAGATCGCTTGATGTTCGGCAGGACGCCATCTTCCTGTGAGCAACCAGGTCGTCACACCCTCCGATGACTGAGACGCAGGCTGGGGCTTTGGCGCGAAGATGCCGCTGAACTGCTGATCCAGGCGTTGGCTGTTACGGCTGTGGCGCACCCCCATGGTGACGTCGGCATCCGGCGTGATGTAGTAAGTGCCGGTGCCGAAGATGGCGGTTTCACGGAAGGTCGATGGAAATTTGGCATCCGCCAGAATCGGATTCGTCGGCTGCGCGAACGCGTTGAACGGGCTGAGATGCTGCGTCTTGGAGCCGGTTTCGTCGGTATAGAAGAAGCCCCCCAGCCATTCAAACTGCCGACTGCGCGGCGAGGTCAGACGCACCTCCTGGGTGAACTTCCGGTTGCTGAAGCCATAGTCCATGCCGTAGGCACTGTTGACGATCCCTTGCGGAGCGAGCAACGGCACGTAGAGTGCGGAGGTGTCCACGCGCCCCGCGCTCGAGGTGCGCTGCCATCCGGTGATCGCATCGAGCGTGGCCCACTTCAGGTCCACCTTGAGTGCTGCGGATACCAGGTCGTTGCGGACCTCGGATGGCTCGCTCAACATGAGCCGCTTCGTCAGTGCGCCGTAGAGAGGTCGACCTGTCGCGATGTCCATGTCTTGCGTTGAGGCGCCGTCACGCTCCTGGTTCTGGGTCAACGCGGTCAGCCGGACAGTCACGTCCTTCGAAGGCGTCAGCAGCAAGGCGACGCGAGCACCGTCCGTCTTCGAACCGTCCACCAGGCGTCCGGAGCGATTGACGTCACGGATGAATCCGCCATCCGAACGCTGATAAACGGTCGCCCGCAAGCCGGCGACGCCGTCGCTCAGCGGCGCGTTCAGCATGCCGCGCATGACGTGCCCGGCCTTGCCGCCGTGCACGCCGGAGGCTTCAGCGGTGACCTGGCCGCTGAACGCGCTCGGATCCGGCTCTACTGCCACATACTTGATCAGCCCCCCCATGGCGCCGGCGCCATACAGCGTTCCCTGGGGTCCACGAAGCGACTCGACGCTCGCGAGATCGAACAGGCCCAGGTCCAGCGAGGACGAGCCTCCACCCGCATAGGCGGAGCTCGAGCCGAATGGAACGTCATCCACGTACATGCCCACCGTCGCGCCGACTTGCGAGCCCGTCGAGATACCGCGCATCGTGATCTGGCTTCCGCCTGTGCCACCCCCCGACTGGTTGTGGTTCATGCCCGGCAGCAACGCGGCCAGGTCACTCAGCGACTGGTAACCGCCGCGCTCCATGTCCTCTCCTTTGAGCACGTCCGCCGTCAACGGGACCTCTCTTGCAGGCTCCCTTCGCCGCTGCGCGGTGACGCTGATCGATTCAATTGATTTGGGGGTAACGGACTCGGCGGCGGGCACAGCCGGTGATGCTTCTGACTGCGCACTGGCGTAAAGATGCACGCTGCCACAGGCAATGGCGATCGTGGCTCGCAGCCAAGCAGGGCGCCGGTGCGCGCGAAGTTGATCTCGAAGAACTAGCATTTGTCTCCTATCAAAATGAATGAGGCTTCGTTTTTTTTGGATTGTGCGGTTTTTCGTTCGCAGGTGCAAGGGGTAGTTCAAAAGTCCGTGCATGCATCCGAAAGAATGCAGCCGTGGCCGCCTGCTCGCGGCCGCACAAAGGAAGGAGCTGCTAGATTTGGTGCACAGCGCGCAGCCGAACTGCATCGAAGCCCGGAGCGGTCGCTATAGGTACGTGGGCATGAAGTGCCGGAGTCCGATCAGGGCGTAGCGCGCCGAGTAACGTGCGGGCCCGCCCTGCGGTCGCCTCGGTCTCGCAAGTGTCCTCGCGTGACGTTCACGCCCGTTGGGGCTGCGTGTCAGCTGTCGTGAAACGGGCCGTTCTGTCGTACTAGGCGGTTGTTGTGGCCTCAGACCCGAGCGTGGGCTTCATTGCAGCTGCTGAAGATGGCGCAATTCCGGGCTTTGTATGCGAGCCTCAGCACGTCGGCTGTGCGAGAGGGAAACCCGCCGTAGAGTATTCGCACTCCAAATCCGGCGACTCTCTCGGCGGCGCGTAAGCTCCTGATCGCGTCTACGGAGCCGGAAAACGGCGTCGACTGACCCATGCCGGATCAGCAGGCTCGAGCTGAATGTCACGGCTCCCACAAACTGCAAAGAAAATTCTCATGACCACCCAGCGCGCCGAGTCGGATGCTTGCACCCTGCTCGGCGCGGATCACAAGAACGTGAAGACGCTCTTCGCGGCCTATGATCAAATCGTCGGCTCGAAGGGGCCGAGGTCGAGCGCGCCAGCGCCAAGGACTTGATCGCCCAGATCCAGAACGCCGAGGAGATCAACGCGAAGTTCGATGCCAAGTTCAAGGTGCTGCGCAAATATATTGACCATCACCTCAAAGGGGAGCGTAACGAAAAATGTTCCTCTGACACGTGCGGCCGAGGGCCTTGCCAGTCACTCCGCGCCGGTCGCGCAGCAGATCGAGCAGGCTGACCCAGGCCTCGACCTCGAGCGCCTGCGGCGCGCCATTGATCCGCAAGCTCAGGAGCTGGCGCGAAGGCGCCCGCCGCGCGGACGCGGGCTCGTTCGTGGGATCGGTCATCGTGATCCTTGGCTGAGAGTGCTCTAGCTCGCACGCACAACCGCAGTGAGAGGCCGCTAAATTATGGAAGCGACGGCGGCAGTTCGTCGGACATGAGCCCGGCACTACGTGGGGCATCCATCATGGAGCGGTCAGCAGCCTGCGCCGACGTCCTGTGTTGCGACGTTTGTCGACGGCATGCAACGTCCATCTGGCCAGGTTCGCGGACGCGCCTTCCGGCACCCGCGCCCACGCTTTCGCTTCAGGGCCGGTGCGGATCGGGAAAGTGTTCGGCCAGTTGGCGCGGTGCGACGAATCGCCGCCATTCACCGGGCCCCTGGGCAAGGCGGTTTGCGATCGCATAGAGCACCGACGGATGACTGCCGAGGCCCAAGTGGCTCGCATGGACCTCGATGTTTTCGCTGGTCGCAGCCTCGCGCGACTGCATGCTCGATCGCCAGGATACGATGCCATCGGTTCGACTGAAAATCGAAGTCGTGGGTACGGACAACGATCGCTTCGCTGCGCTCCCGTTTAGTGGCGCGCCCAGAGTAATCACGCATCGCACCGCCGAGGGCCGGCGGACTGCCAGCGTCCGCGCGTACACGCCGCCCAGGCTCCAGCCAATCACGCTGACACTCCCCTTCGATGTGGCCGCGAGATAGTCAAGGCGTTCTTCGAGCCGGGCTTCCAGACCGGGCCGGATGCCCCAATTCGTCCCCTGCTTCCAGCCGTGGGCGTCATAGCCGCGCGAACCGAGGTAATGGCGCAGAAGATGGGTGGCGTTGTCATCGGAGCCCAGGCCGGGGAGCACGAGTACGGGATGGCCGTCGCCGCGCGGCGCCATCTGCAGTAGCGGCCAGCAAGCGAAGGTGGCTGCGACTTCGGCCATCGCGCGGCCCTCAAGCAGCAGCAGAAAGGAGGGAGGTGCGCTTGGGGCAGTATGAAGCATGGGGCCTGACGGGGAAAAGGGGCTAAGGCCACGCAGTGGGCGGCCGGGGCCTGCCACACACCGTAGGCGGTGGGCTTGCTGCGCTGTGGTGGAAAGACCGCTACCGGGCCACCACCCGCTGGAGATCAGCTGCGGTCAGCGTGGTCGATGGACTTCGATCGCATTCACGAACCATGCTTCACGGCATCGCTGTCGCGCGACATTACGTTCCACATCATCAGCCCCCAGTCATCGAACACAGTGCGGCCCTTAGAGCCCGCGCCAAGCCATTTTTGTCCTTGCAGCCGGTATGACGGAAAATGTGCCAGCAATCCGAATTTTCAAAACAACTTCCAATGTGACTTGTTTTTTTGCCGGCAGCGCATTTCTCCCGACGCAGTCCGCGCTCTTTTCTTGGCGAAACGTGAATCGACTGGGAGCCAGGGCTCTTTTCATTTACGCATCTCGCAACGACTTGAAGTCATATTTATCGATGGAAAACTGCAAGAAAAGTAAGGTACAAACAAGATTGTGGCGCCCGAAACTGCAATTCCTCGTGTCGGTTCAATTGGTCTGAAGGAACGCACTTGGCCTGGGGAAACCCTCGCTAATACTCAATCAGCTCGTTCATCGACGGCGGTATTGCTTGCCTGGCATTTTCTCGTGCCGGTGACCGGCGACAGCGCTCGAAGACGCTTCATACCCCCCGTGCCACGAATCCGAATTTTGACGCTTCCGCACATCTCTTCCTGGCCGACGACGACTGCGGACAGCAGGCCAATGTTAGAATCGACATAGCACTCAGATCTCCTGAGCGCTCGCCTAGCCAGGCAAGCTGAATCTCATACCAGCGCGTCGAAGTCATCACGACGAGAAAAACAAAAATGACTTCATGCAAAAGAATTTGCCGTAGCGTGGACCGCGTAAGAGTTCACGACCACATTCAAAAGCCCGCCTTGCGCGGGCTTTTTCCATACCTACTGCATCCTCGTCGGGGCTGCCTGCTCGCCCGGCGGCCGAGGGGGCCAACGATGCTTGGTGAAAACTCGCGGCATGCGCTTTCGCCATAGAGGCGGCTGGGCTTCCGGGTAGTCAAATTTGGCTAGTCAGACAAGGTTGATACCCGCGTCGGTCGCGATCGTCGCGGATCGGCAACGGATTCACCAAATCCTCTTCAACCTGCTCCACGACGCCATCAAGTGCACGCCCGAAGCGGGTCAGATCTGGATTCAGTGCACGGTCGAGATCGACCATGCCGTGGTGAAGGTGCAGGACACGGGAATCGGCATTGATCCCGCGCTGCTGCCAGTGATCTTCGAACTCTTCACGCAGGAGAATCACAGCCGGTCGGGAGGCGGCTTCGGCGTGGGATTGTCCTTGGGTCGCGACTTGGTCCACGCCCATGGCGGATTCGTCGAGGTTCGCTGCGACGGCAAGGGACGTGGCAGCGAGTTCTCGGTCCGGCTTCCGCTCCATGCGAAATCGCCGACTTGATCTATGCACGTCGTCCGGTGCGATGGCTTCACACAGAAGCAATTCCATGAGAATCCCCTCCCTCCCCTCCCTCCCCTCCCTCCCCTCCCCGCCATCCCCCATCCCCGTCAGTTCTCACGCCGATCGAAGCCGAGATGAGTTCGCTTTCCGCGGCGCTAGTCCTTGCGGTTGTCCTTTACACCGCCGTGCTGGTCGCGCTCTGGGTGATCGAGGCACATTTATAAGGGCCCGGATACGTTATGCGCTCCAGCGCACTGACACTGCATGCCCATCGGCCTAAAAGCGGATATCGCGCGCGTAGCACTTCGGCCCGGCATCCCATGATCCATACCGCCCCCATTCCCTCGTTCGGCGCATTCTCGCGAGCCTCCTCAAGGGCTCCCGCATCCTCAGGCGGCGAAGCATTCCAGAACAGCATGGACCTGCTGCAAGCACTAAGTGTCCGGTTGCGTTCTGCCGTTCGCACAGGATCGGTTGAGGCGTCGGCGGCCAGCGTCTATCGCCTTCAACAGGTGGTGCTGGAGTGCTCTGTCGATCTTGAAGCGCTGCACCGCTACCTGCGCACGGAAGGCCTGCGTCGGGGGCTGCAGGAAAAAACATGCGCCCACCGGCAGTTCGGTGCGCCAGCGAACGGACAGGCGCGCATCGCCGGCGCACGCTGGAGTCCCACCTGCCCGGAAACCTCCATGACATTGGCCCACGACATCGCCGCACTCGAACTGCGCATCGCGCAGGAGGAAGAAAAGCGCGACGCCTGGCGCGCCGTGGGCGCCAGCGAGAAGTACATGGAGGCCTACGGCATGGTCGAGGCGCTGGAACTGCAACTCGAACGCAAGCTGCTGCAGACCGGCGACCACAAGGAATGAGCATGTCGACGACCCAGACCCACGGGTGGCCGCAGCCGCGGCCGCCGGCGCGAGAGAAGCTGTCCAAAGGCGACGAGATGGACATCCAGCTGCTGGTTCGCCTCGGCCGCATGATGCCGCCCCGAACACTGGCCCTGTCGGCCGATATCGCCGCGGCCAAGCGACTGGTCGGGGCCGGAATGATCGAGATCACGGGCCAGCTCCGGTCCGAGAAGCGGATACCGGACATGTATGCCGTGCGCGTGCACCAGATCACGGCGGCGGGGCTGTCGGCGATCGCGGCCGAAAAAGAGCGGGCCTGTGGCCCCTCGGGGTTCGTCCGGTGACGGCACGGCGCGCGGCCCGGATGCGCTCGTTCCCCGTCACCTCGAAGGCTCGCCATGACACAGCTGTCCCGTCCTCTTCTCACATTGCGCGGGTCGCGCCCGCTTCCCATGGGAGCCGGCGCGATGCCTGACGCCCCTTTCTTCCACGATGCCTCGAACGCGGTCCGCTTCTTCGTGACGGTCGACGGCCACTCCGTGGGCGCCAGCATCGGCAAGACGACCCTGCACTACCACTTCCGCACCGGGGACAACGCCGATCCGCTCGAGACCTATGCATCGCATGCCGAGGAGATCGATGCCGCCGTGCGGCGCCGGCTGGCGCAGGGATCGACGCCGCCCGTGATGCTGCGGGAGCACGATCTGCGCAGCACGGGCTAGCGGCGCGAGCCTTCAGGGGATCAGTTCCGCATAGCTGCGCCGGTTGGCCCGGTAGCAATCGCACGCGGCCTGCTCCAGGCCCGCGCGGTTCGTGATCGTGATGACGCCGCGCCGGTAGTCGATCAGGTGCCGCGCATGCAGCGCGGTGGCGGCATTGGTGATGCCGACCCTGCGCACGCCCAGCATGTGGCCCAGCACTTCATGGGTCAGCGCGAGTTGCGTGGAATGCGCGCAATCCTGCGTGGTCAGCAGCCAGCGCGCGAGCCGCTCCTCGATCGCATGGAAGCGGTGGCACAGGCCCGAGCGGCCGAACTCGGTCAGCAGCACGCACACGTAGCGATGCAGCACGCGCGCGAGCGGCGGGCTGCGCGACAGCTCCCTCGCGAAGGCATGCGCCGTCAGGCGCCACGCCATGCCCGGGCCCTGCACCAGCGCACGCAGCGGCGCGCGCTGCACGCCCAGCGACAGCTCCCAGCCCAGCGCGCCCTCGTTGCCCACCATGCCCGCCTGCAGGCCATCGTGGCCGTCGGCGGTGGACACCAGCGAGACGAAGGCACTGGTGGGGAAATGGATGTGATCGATGACGTCGCCCGGCTCGTAGAGGACCTGGGCCGGCGCGAGCGGCACGCTGTCGCAGCGCTCGAGCAGGTGCGCCCTGTCGCTCGGCGGGAGCGCCTCGAGCAGGCGATTGAGCACGGGGCGGGTCGGGTCTGATGTCACTGAGCCGCCTGTAGCGAAGCGCCGCGCGGGAATGCGCGAGCGAGCGCATTCTGTCCGAGGGGGGCCACCGCGTCTGTGCGAAGGCGTACATGGGAACGGTGCGCGTCCGCGCGCTCAGGTCGCCAGGTGGCGCGGCAACAGGCGATCGGTCTCGCGCTTCACGACCTCGTAGCACTCGCACACCTGCTGCTCGAGGCCCGGGCGGTCGAGCACCGTGATGCGACCCCGCGCGTATCGGATCAGCTTCAGGCGCTGCGTATCCGTCCGGCCAAGTCATCTTGAAATCGGGGCTGACGGCAGAAAGGATCGCGTCCACCCAACTTAGGTGGACTTGATTACAGGAGCAGGGTAGCGATGAAGTATGGCATCACCCCCTACGTCGTAGACCGATGGCCGAAACTAGCCCGCGCCGAAGAGATGGCCACGCCCACCAAGGAGCTTGACCTTCGTACTAGACTTGCTCGCCATGTCGTCCGCGTCTACCGAACTGTTCTCGAACGTGCGTCCCAGGTTGATGGCTATTGGCTATCGCATGCTTTCCTCCGTACAGGAGGCGGAGGACTTGGTGCAGGACGCATGGTTGCGCTGGCATGAGGAGACGAAGTCGTCCCAGGCCCAAGTCTTGAATGCTGAAGCTTGGCTCGTGACCGTGACCACGCGGATGGCGATTGACCGTCTTCGGGCGGCCAAACTGCGGAGAGCGACGTACGCGGGCGCGTGGTTCCCCGAGCCGCTACTGGAACAGGCGCCGACCACGCCTGAGCAAGCGTGTGAGACCGCCGACAATGTGTCCATCGCCTTCTTGCTACTTCTGGACTGCCTGTCGCCGGAAGCGCGGGCCGCGTTTTTGCTGCGTGAGGTGTTTGACGCTGAGTACGAGCAAGTAGCCGAGGCCATTGGCCGAAGCAAAGCCTCCGCCCGGCAGATTGTCCATAGAGCCAAGCGAAGGCTGGAGAACGCACGCGAATCAGCGGGCATGAAGGCGCCGCCAATGCCAGCAGTGGCTCAGCTGGAACTGTTGCGACGACTCGTTCAAGCAATTTCGAGCGGTCACCTTGAGGGCATTAAGAGGCTGCTCGCAGAGGAAGCGGAGATGCTGGGCGACTTTGGCGACGTCAGGCCAAGCTTGGCGAGGCCTTTGTTTGGCGCTCAACGCATCGCTCAGCTTTACTACGCGATGCACCTTCGCCACGGTGACGCTATGCGACTTGAGCTGGCCATACTGAATGGCGAATGGTCCCTCCTGCGCTACATCGATGGTGCGCTTGACTCCGTACAGACATTTGAGTTCACCAATGTCCAGGTCTCTCGGGTTCGCATCCAGCGGAATCCGGTGAAGTTGGCAACGTTGAAGGATAAGCCACTCGTCTCCTGAGCTCCCGGCCAAACCCGCTGCCACCAGGAACCTGAGGCCTGGGGCGACATTTCTTTCCCCTGCGACTGTCACAACGCGATCACGTCAAACGTCTTGAGACCAGGTTGCTCCTGCAGCCGCATCCAGTCTCAACTTGAAGAAAGCGTTTCATGACCCGCGCAGTTTGGTTCCAAGTATCCCCGGAGGGCGCCAAGGCCATCGGTGGCCTGCATCACTTCGTCACCTCTGGCACGTCCTTGCCCAGCCAGCTTATCCATCTGGTGTTCCTGCGAGTCTCGCAGATCAATGGCTGTGCCCACTGCATCGACATCCATACCCGTGACCTGATGACTGGCGGAATGTCGGTTGAGAAAGTAGTCCTCGTGCCGGTGTGGCACGAAGCGGAGTACCTGTTCTCGGAGCAAGAGCGTGCGGCCCTCGCCTGGTCCGAGGAAGTCACCCGCGTCAGCGAAACACACGCTTCCGATGAAGCCTACGAGGCGGCGTTGGCAGTGTTCGGCGAGAAGGACTTGGTCAACCTGACCCTCACCATCGCCGCGATGAACGCCATTAACCGCATGGGCATCAGCTTCCGCATGAAGCCGCGGGCGAAAGCTTAACGGCTGCGGCGCGCCGCTCTATTGGCTGAGCTCGTGGGTTCAATTCAGTAGTGCGGCATCAACTTCCCGATCTTGCTGGCCGGCTACTGCGACGTATGCGCCAGGCGAAGTCATCTTGACGCCGGAGATGCCGCAGCTCAGGTCAGCGGCGTCCAGCGGTACGGCAGGAGATCGCGCAGTGCAGATGCTGGCTGGGTCGGCAGCCGCTGCAGTACGTCCTTGAGGTAAGCGTAGGGCTCATGGCCATTGAGCCTGGCGGTGTGCAGCAGGCTCATGATGGCGGCGGCGCGCTGGCCCGCGCGCAGGCTACCGGCGAACAGCCAGTTCTTCCTGCCCAACGCGATGGGACGGATCAGGTTCTCGATGCGGTTGTTGTCCGCGGTAAGGTCGGCGTCGTCGATGAAGCGCGTCAGCGCAGCCCAGCGCTTGAGGCTGTAGTCGATGGCCTTGGCCGTCGCACTGCCGTCTGGCACTTTCTGACGGTTGGCCATCAACCAGGCGTGCAGCAAGTCGGCCGCCGGCCTGGACTTGGCTTGCCGCAAGTGCAATCGCTCGCTCGGCCCGAGGTCCTTGGCCTCGCGTTCGATGTCGTAGAGGTTGGCGAACAGCTTGAGCGCGCCCTCGGCAAGCATGCTGCTGTGGTTGGCCCACAGCTCATGGAACTTGCGCCGTGCGTGCGCCAGGCAGCCGGCCTCGGTCACGCCGGCGCTCATCACCTGCTTGTAGCCCGCGTAGTCGTCGCAGATCAGCGTACCTCGCCAGCCGCCGCTGCCGTCTTCGGCGATGCCCAGGAAGCGCCGTGCGTTGTGCCCGGCACGGCTTTCGGCGAAGTCGAAGACCACGGCGTTGACCTCGTCCCAGACCGTGGTGCAGTAGCTCCACAAGTAGGCTCTGTGCGTCTTGCCATGACCTGGCTTGAGCATCGCCACCGGGGTCTCGTTGGCGTGCAGCACGTGGCGCCCAAGCAGGTCCTCGCGCATGGCCTGCACCAACGGCGCCAGTTCCACGCCGATGGCGCCGATCCATTCGGCCTGGGTGGAGCGCGGCACTGCGAAGCCTGCGCGGCCCAGGCTAGCCTCCTGGCGGTACAGCGGTTGGTGGTCGATGTACTTGGCCACCGCCACATGCGCCATCAGGCCGGCGGTGGCGATGCCCTTGTCGATCACGCAGGCAGGCACCGGTGCCTGGATCAGCGTCTGGCATTGGGTGCAGGCCCACTTGCCACGCACATGGCGCTGCACGCTGAAGCGTCCAGGCTCATAGTCGAGCTTCTCGGCCACGTCCTGGCCGATGCGCTTCATCTGGCAGCCGCAGCCCGGTGTGGTGCAGATGGTGTCGTCGGGTTCGTGGTGGATGTCGTGGCGCGGCAGGTGGGCCGGCAGCGCCTGGCGCTTCGGGGTCTGCTTCTCCCCTGCGGCCTTGGCTGGCGACTGCAGCTTCCCTACCTCGCGTTCCAGGGCTTGCAGGTCCTCGTCGATGACCTCTTGCAGCAGGCTCCTCTGCTCGGGACTGAAGCGTTCGGCGCTGGCGGCGAACTTCAGCCGCTTGAGCACGGCCATCTCATGGGCCATCTTGGCGTTCAGCGCCTGAGCGTGCCGTACCTCGCTCTGCAGCCGGCTGGCCAAGGCGCACACCTGTGCGAAGCTCATGCCCGAGAACGCCGGATCAGGGATTGCATCAAGGGCGTTGGCGCTGCTGCTGTCCATCAGGGCGGTGATGGTGCCAGCAGGCTTAGCCGGCCGCCATCGGCACATTCCGCAATGGACGGGCTCACACCACCTTGATCACGCCGGCCTCGCCAACACGCTGCCAGGGCAGTCCGAGCACCAAGGCGTTCAGCTGCGAGTGGGTCAGCGACAGCGTGCTGCCATCCCTGGGCCAGACAAAGCGGCCGCTGTTCAGCCGCCGCGCTGCCAGCCACACACCGATGCCGTCGTGTACCAGCAGCTTCATGCGGTTGGCCCGTCGGTTGGCAAACAGGTAGGCGTGGTGGGGCCTGGCCTCGCCGAAGACCTTGACCACGCGGGCCAACGCCGACTCGGTGCCAGAGCGCATATCCAGCGGCTCGCAGGCCAGCCACACCGCCTCCACACGGATCACCGCAGCAACTCGCGTGTCCAGATCGCGAAGTTCGTTGCGGCACTGGCCGGCCATGTGATGATCATCGTGATCGGGCCGCGGCGCAGTTCGACGCGGATGTCTGCCGACGAGGCAGCAGCCTCGGGTGACGCCATCAGCGGCAGTGCGATGAACTCGCCAGCCTTGACGGGTCTCACTTGGCCTTCGCGGGCCAATTGCCGCCAGCGGTGCACGACGTTGGCGTTGATGCCGTGCGCCATCGCTACCTTGGCCACCGACGCGCCGGGTTCATTGCATTCGGCTACCACCTGGGCCTTTGCCGCAGCGCTGTAGTGTCGCCGGGACTGTGTCTTCTCGCTTGTCATCGCGTCCACCTAAGTTACGTGGACGCGATCGTTGCCGCCGTTTCTCTTCAGTTCAAGATGACTTGGCCGGACGCATACGGCGCTGCAGCTTGCCGGCCGCTTCGGTGACGCCCTCGCGCCGCACGCCGAGCATGTTGGCGATCAGCTCCTGGGTCATCACCAGCTCGTTGCCGGGCAGGCGGTCGAGGCTCAGCAGCAGCCAGCGGCACAGTTGCTGCTCGAGCGAATGGTGACGGTTGCACACCGCCGTTTGCGACATCTGCGTGATCAGCGACTGCGTGTAGCGCAGCAGCAGGTGAAGCAGCGGACCGCCCTGCTCCGTCAGCGCCCGGACGTGGCTCGCGCCCAGCCGCAGGGCGTGGCCCGCGCTCTGCACCACCGCGCGGTTGGGCGTGCTGCCGCCGCCCATCAGCAGCGACACGCCCACCATGCCTTCGAGGCCGACGACGGCGATCTCGGCCGACTGCCCGTTCTCCAGCACGTAGAGCAGCGAGATGATGCAGTCGATCGGGAAGAAGACATGCTGCTGCACGACACCGGATTCGTAGAGCACCTCTCCAAGCCGCAACGGCACGCGTTCGAGAAAGGGTTCCATCCGGGCCATGACCTCGGCGGGAATGGCCTCGAGCAGGCCGTTGCGGGGGACAGCCGCCTCCAGTGAAGACGAACGCGGCGACGATGCCATGGCGGAGCGCTTCCAAAGTTCGCATCATTCTGCGCCAGGATGGCCGGTGTCTGTACGGCAGCGCACCAATCCGCGTTCTCGTTGCCCCCTTCGCCGATGGCTGAGGCGGTGACCGAACAACCTCCAAGCGATCCTTATGGCAGACGATTCAAAGAAGACGGCGTTCGATCGCAGGCTCATTGCCTTGCACAATCCCCATGCACTGCAGTCCTGGACCGAGAGCCTAGGTTGCACTGAGACCAGTTGTGCAACGCGGTAAGGGCTCTCAGAAAACTCGGACGAGGCGGTTTTCTGCGCATGGCTGAGGAACTCCATGGACCTCAGTACTTTCGCAAATCGAGGCATCGCTCGCCTTCATGCGCGATCATCAAGCCACTGATGCGATCGGTGCGGCTAAAGATCGACGTCGTGGGCACGGCCGAGCTCCGAGTTGCCGTACTCCCGTGCCGCGGCTCGCCGAGCGTGACCATACAACCCACCGTCAAGGGTCGTCGAAGTAGCAAAATTTGCGCGCTACCCCGCCCACGCTCTCGCCCGTCGCTGAACATTGGGACACCGGCGGCCTGGCTCGCCCGACCGGACGCCGGGGTAAATTCTGCGAGGAGCGTAACGGTGTCAGTCGCGCATAGTTGGCCGGCAGTGCGCCGGTGCGGATTTGCATTTTCGGCGTCGTACCCATACTCGTCTCGATTTGGGTACTGCCGGCATTCCGCAGCGCCACGCTCATCTCGATCGTCATGAAGAAGGCTACTAGGGTGCCGCCATGCACCCCACCCTGTCCCTGTCAGTCAAACCAACCCGTTCGCCGCTACCTCCACGGAGAAACAGCCAGTCCCGGTTTCCAATGGCGCTTCACTGTCGACGCTCATCCAGAAATCGTCGCGCACGTTCACGGCGGGGCCCTATCAAGCGAAGCATCGAAAACGAAGATCGACTCAGAGAATCGCGTTCCGCTCGATGGTCTTCATAAGGTATCTAGGCACAAAAAAACCGGCTATCAGAGCCGGTCTTTTTCAGGGAGATGTCCTGTGCTCAGTAACGACCGCCACCGAAGCCGCCATTGCCGTACCCAATGTCGGCCCGGTTGCTCGCGCTGTTGCCTGCCGCACTGTAACTACCCGCGCCATTACCCGCTTCGCGCGGGCGCGCCAGGCTCACGACAATGGAGCGTCCATCAACGGACATACCGTTCAAGCCAGTGATGGCGGCCTGGGCGAATTCCGCCGACGTCATTTCCACAAAGCCAAAGCCCTTGGAACGGCCGGTCTCACGGTCCATCATTACCTTGGCCGACAAGACGCTGCCAAATTCAGCAAAGTTGCTTTCAAGGCTGGAATTGGTGACGGAAAAAGGCAGGTTGCCTACGAAGATTTTTTTGCTCATTGAATAAGCCTTTCTGGATAAAGGTACGCACCGAATGGCGCACCGGTGGAACAAAAGCGTGTGGATGGCGCGATCGCGCTACGAGCCTGCCCGGCAAAAGTCATCGACGCGAAACGCGCGAAAGACGAGAAAAGCGTGGCGACACCGACAAGCACGTCGCTTCGTTCTCGGCGCAGGCGAGGCTGCCGCGACGGACCGTTGTCTCGCGCGCTGCAGCCGACACGGCTTCTGCCGAGTAGACGCCTAACTGGCAAACGCGAAGGCAATCTGCGACAGCAGACCATCAACACGCAAGAACAGGTTGTATGCACGCGCGCAGCCAGCCTTGTGTGACCGCAAAAATTTGGGCAGCTTCGCGCGAAGCGAAAGCCTTATCAAAGTGGAACACCCGGTGCGAGTTACCGTTTCCTTTGAAACGATGGATCGAGAAAGAAGCGCGAAAGCGGCCGCAGTCGTTGGTGTGTGTCGCGGGCGAGACGACGAGCCTACCAATGGAAATGGCGAGAGAAGGAATCTATTTCAATCGTGATCGCAGGTAAGAAGACACCTGCGCTGAGCGTCGGGGGATGCTGGCTGCAGCTCAACAGACCAACCGGGCGACGAAGGTCGCAACCTTGGCAGTTACGGGATGTCGCCGCCCCGATACAACCTTTGAAATGACGAGTCAGCGCAAGCTGCCGTGGCCATGGGGAATATTATATCACCTTATCGCATTAAAAGGTCGATGATTATTCAAACTGAAACTGAAGCTCGTGCTCTCGGGCCGCTTCGTAGGACATCTACAACTTCTTGTTCTAAACACAACGACTACATGCGCAGGGGAGTCCGACTCCTGTGCCGGGCACCCAACAGAGACATGCCGCCGGCCTCGTGGTTAGCGCGCTCTCAGAACATCCCTAAGTTCAGGCCGTCGTGACGAGCCTTACCTCCTGAGCCGGGTCCTGATGAAGGATCAGGGCCCAGGTGAGCTCAAAGCCCACCAAGGCCTTATCTGAAACGGGGGTTGCCTCAAATGTGCCTGTGAAAACTGCCGCTGCTGCTCCAACTCTTGCGCCAACAGAGCGGGCTGGGGTTGGGTCTTAATAATTGCCTTTAAAGCTACAGTCAGCGCCATTTCCGTTCTAAGAAAATTGTCTGCTGAAGCCGATGCCTCTTCCGGTTTGGTCATGATGCCCATCCCTTTCGGGACCCGTGTTGAGGAGCAGAGACTTCACTCGAGTGACCTTGCCCTTGGAATCCGTACCCCATCGCCGAGTTCATGAGTTGGCTTGCCTTGGCTGATTGGCAAGCCAGTCCTGCTCGAACTGGGTCGAGTGACATTAATGCCAAGCCGGGTCTTTTGGAGTAAAGAGTGCATGCGCGACGTTCTTCTCCGTCCATCAGGCGTCACCCTGGCAGGGTATCCTGTGCCGTTCAGGTGCAATGACCAAGTCCCTCTATGGGAAAGATTAAAGTGAACGCCTTCCTTGCTTCGCTGTCCGACGTTACGGTGACACGTCCGCCGTGAGCCTCTGCAATTTTGCTCACGATGTAGAGACCGGGGCCGACACTGCGCGCGGCGCCACTAAGGTTGCCAAGAACCATGGATTGGAAGAGCCGTGGCAAAGACTCGGCAGGGATCGGAGGGCCGATCCGAACCATATGGGGTTGGAAGCGGCCGGACCAAAGGCTCGCAAGTCCGAGCATAGTCAGCCTGCCAAGCGACCTCGCGACAACCGAGGCGAGAGGGAATTCCTGCCTTAGCCGCTAAGACACCTTGCGGAGCGCGCTACTCAGGCCCGGATTCCGACACATTCCCCGACGTCAGAATTCGTTGGCGTAGCAGACTCACTTCAATGTACCCAGGTAGGCCGCGATGTCGCGCGCGTCCTGCTCGGTCACGCCCATCTCGGGCATGGCCGTGAGCGGATCGACTTCGCGCGTGTGACGCAGCCATCGCACCATGTTCTCGGGCGTGTTGGCGAGCCGGCCCGCGATCAGGCCGCGCCCGCCGATGCCGGCCAGCGGCGTGCCGACGTTGGGATGCGAGCTGGTCACGCCGGGGATCGCATGGCAGGCGTTGCAGGCGTACTGCGTCAGCGCGGTGCGGCCGCGCAATGCATCGCCGGGCCGCGTGGCGGGCTGCGCGGCCAGCGCGTTGCAGCCGATCGCGGCGCCAGTCGCCCCGGTGCGCGGCGTGCCGGGCACGGGCTCGAAGGCCGTGGCCTGCGCATAGGCCTGCGGCGTCATGTCGGGCAGCCGCTCGACGAAGGCCACCACGGCCCACAACTCCTGGTCCGAGAGCCGGTATTCCCACGCCGGCATGCCGCTCATCTTGATGCCGTTGCGCGTGAGCCAGTAGAGCTCGCGCGCACTCCAGCGCTGGCGCGCATCGACCAGCGGGCCGGGCAGCGGCTGCATGCTCTTGCCGATGTCGTCCTGCGCCACGCCCGGCGCGCCGTGGCACTGCACGCAGCGCGCGCGATAGCAGGCGGCGCCCTGCGCGAGCTGCCGCGCGTCGCCCAGCGGCGGCGCCTCGATGCCGCGCGCGCGCCAGCGCACCGACTGGCGCATCGCGGTCTCGAGCAGCGAATACACGGGCTGGGTGTGCTGCACGTTCGAGGCCACGTCGTAGACGCCGCCCCACACCATCACCGCCGCGCCGATGGCGGCGCCGCCGGCCAGCGCGGCCAGGGTCAGCGCGACGGTCTTGGGCGCATTCATGTGGCGGCATTGTCCGACGCGGGTGCGGGCCGCCCTGTCGGCGCAAACCGCGTCCGACACCGCAAGAATCGGCCATGCCCCTCGCGCCGCACGCTCGCCCGCCGCTTCGCGCACGCCACGGCCGCGCCGCGTTGGCCGCGCTTTCGGTGGCGGCCATCGGGCTCGCGGGCGGCTGCGAACTCTCGGCTCGCGGCCTGCCCGCGTTCGGGCCCGCGCCGCTTCCGTACGGCGATGCGCCCGCGGCGCAACTGGCGCGTGGGCGCGAACTGCTCGCGCAATACCAGTGCGGCAGCTGCCATGCGATCCCGAAGGTGCCGGCGGCGCGCGCCAGCCTCGCGCCGCCGCTCGATGCCTTCGGCCGCCGCAGCTATATCGCGGGCCACCTGCCGAACCGGCCCGAGACGCTCGCGCGCTGGATCGAGGCACCGGCCGCGCTGGTGCCCGGCACCGCGATGCCGTCGATGGGCGTGTCGCCGCGCGACGCGCGCGACATGGCGGCCTACCTGCTGGCGCTCGAATGAGCCGGCCCGCCGCCACGCCACCCTCGCCTTCGGCCTTCGATGCCGCGGGACCGATGGCCGACATGCTGCTCGAGGTCAGCTGGGTGCTGATCGGCGGCGCCGCCGCGATCTTCGTGCTCGTGATGGCGCTGCTCGCGCTCGCGGTGCGGCGCGCGCACCGGAACACGCCGCGCGCGATGCCGCGCGCGCAGGCCCGCTGGTGGCTCTATGGCGGCGGCCTCGCGTTTCCGGCCGTGGTGCTGGTCGCATTGTTCTTCTATGGCGAGCGCCATCGCCCCGCGTGGCGCCCGGTGCCGCCGGCCGATGCGCTGGTGATCGGCATCACAGGCCACATGTGGTGGTGGGAGGTGCGCTACCGCGACCCGGCCAGCGGCGCCGAGATCCGCACCGCGAACGAGGTGCGCATTCCCGCGGGCCGGCCGGTGTACTTCGGCCTCACGAGCGCCGACGTGATCCACAGCTTCTGGGTGCCCGCGCTCGGCGGCAAGATGGACATGCTGCCGGGCCGCGTGCAGCACCTGCTGCTGCAGGCCGACCGGCCCGGCGCCTGGCGCGGCCAGTGCGCCGAGTACTGCGGCGATCAGCATGCGCGCATGGCGCTGCACGTGGTGGCCGAGGAACCCGCGGCCTTCGATGCCTGGCTCGCGGCGCAGGCGCGGCCCGCGAGCGCCACCCTCGCGCCCGATCTGGCGCGCGGGCGCGACGCCTTCCTCGCGAACCGCTGCAACGCCTGCCACACGGTGCGCGGCGTGAGCGAGGAGAGCCGGCTCGGCCCCGACCTCACGCACGTCGGCAGCCGGCTCTACCTCGGCGCCGGCACCATGCCCAACACGCCCCACCAGCTCGCGGCCTGGGTCGCGCACACGCAGCAGGCCAAACCCGGCGCGCGCATGCCCTCCTCGCACGAACGGCTCGACGAGCCCACGCTGCAATCGATCGCGCGCTGGCTCGCGCAGCTGCGATGAGCACCGCCATGAACACCCCCCTGGACCCGGCGGCCAACGCGCCGCAACCCGATGCCGGGCGCGACGCCCTCGAGCGCGCCTGGCGCCCGCCCTCGGGCTGGCGCCGGCTCTCGGCCGTCAACAACACGCAGATCGGCGTGTTCTACATCGCGACCGCGATGCTGTTCTTCGTGCTCGCCGGCGTGCTCGCGCTGGTGATGCGCGCGCAGCTCGCCGTGCCCGACAACGACCTGGTCGACCCCAGGACCTACAACCAGCTCTTCACCATGCACGGCACGGTGATGATGTTCCTGTTCGCGGTGCCGATCGTCGAGGCGATCGCGGTCTACCTGCTGCCGGGCATGCTGGGCGCGCGCGACCTGCCCTTTCCGCGCCTGTCGGCCTATGCCTTCTGGGCCTATGCGATCGGCGGCCTGGTGTTCTTCGGCACGCTTTTCTTCGGCGAGGCGCCCGACGGCGGCTGGTTCATGTACCCGCCGCTCACGGGCAAGGAGTTCTCGCCGGGGCGCGGCGCGGACTGGTGGCTGCTAGGCATCGGCTTCATCGAGATCTCGGCGATCGCGGGCGCGATCGAGCTGATCATCGGCATCCTGTTCACGCGCGCGCCGGGCATGACGCTCGCGCGCATGCCGATCTTCGCGTGGGCGATGCTGGTCAGCGCGCTGATGATCGTGTTCGCGTTCCCGGCCGTCATCGCGGCCACGCTGCTGCTCGAGATGGAGCGCGCCTTCGACTGGCCCTTCTTCATCGCCGCGCGCGGCGGCGATCCCGTGCTGTGGCAGCACCTGTTCTGGTTCTTCGGCCACCCCGAGGTCTACATCATCTTCCTGCCGGCCGCCGGCCTGGTCTCGATGATGGCCGCCACGCTCGCGGGCACGCCGCTGGTGGGCCACCGCGCGGTGGTGATCGCGCTGATGGCCGTGGGCGCCCTGAGCTTCCTGCTGTGGGTGCACCACATGTTCACGGCCGGCCTGGGCACCTGGTCGCTGCGGCTGGTGTCGGCCGCGAGCTTCGCGGTGGCGCTGCCCAGCGGGCTGCAGGTGTTCTCGTGGATCGCCACCTTCTGGAGCGGCCGCATCCGGCTCGACACGCCCACCCTGTTCCTGCTGGGCTTCCACTTCATCTTCGTGCTGGGCGGGCTCACCGGCGTGATGGTGGCGGTGCTGCCCTTCGACTGGCAGGCACACGACAGCTACTTCATCGTCGCGCACCTGCACTACGTGCTGATCGGCGGCATGGTGTTCCCGGTGTTCGCGGGCCTCTATCACTGGGCACCGCTGTTCAACGGCCACCGGCTCTCGGAACGCTGCGGGCGCTGGGTCTTCGGCCTGATGTTCGGCGGCTTCAACCTCGCCTTCTTCCCGATGCACATCGCGGGGCTGATGGGCATGCCGCGGCGCGTCTACACCTACCCGGGCGACCTCGGCTGGAACGGGCTCAACCTGCTGTCGACCATCGGCGCCTTCGTGTTCGCCGCGGGCGTGCTGCTGTTCGTCGTCGACGTGGCGCGCACGCTGCGCAAGCCCGAGCGCGAACACGGCAACCCCTGGAACGCCGGCACGCTCGAATGGCTGCCCGCGCGCGAGTACGCGGTGCGCAGCATTCCCGAGATCGCCTCGCGCTATCCGCTGTGGCGCCGTCCCACGCTGGCGCGCGAGGTCGAGGAAGGCCGCCACTGGCTGCCGGGCACGGTCTTCGGCGGCCGCGAGACGCTGGTCACGAGCCCGCGCGACGCACGGCCGCTGCACCTGCTGCGCCTGCCCACCGACGGCTGGTCGCCGCTGGTGGCGGCCGCGGGCACGGCCGGCTTCTTCCTGCTGCTGACGGTCGAGCAGGTGCTGCTCGCCGGGCTGTGCGGCGTGCTCGCGGTGGCCGCCATCGTGTTCTGGCTCTGGGGATCGGACAGCCCGCCGCCCGTGTCCACGGCCGACGTGGGGCATGGCCGACGGCTGCCGGTCGGCGCGATCGGCCGGGCCTCGCATTCATGGTGGGGCATGGTGGTGCTGGTCGCGGTCGACATGAGCATCTTCGCCTCGCTGTTGTGGGCGCACGTGCATGTGTCGATGGCGGCCGAGGTCTGCCCGCCACCCGGTGCCGCGCTGCCGGCACTGCGCTGGCCCGCCGCGGCCGTGCTGCTGATGCTCGCGGGCTCGCTTGCACTGGCCTTCGCGGCGCGCGGCCTGCGCCACGACGACGCGGCGCGGCAGCGCGGCCTGCGCTGGCTGGTCGCGCTCGCGATGGCCTGCGCGGCCGCGGGCTACGGGGTCGACCTCTGGAGCCATGCGGGCGCCGGCCTCGATCCGCGCGCGCAGGCCTGGAGCGCGAGCGTGGCGATGCTGCTGGGCTACCAGGGCTTCCACCTCGCGGTGCTGCTGCTGATGGGGGGCTATGTGCTCGCGCGCTCGTGGCGCGGACGGCTGCGCACCGATGCGCGCGCGACGATCGACAACACGCAGCCGCTGTGGCATTGCGTGAGCGCGCAGGCCGCGATCGGCGCGGCGGCGATGCAGTGGATGCCGCTGCTCGCGGCGTGATCCCAGCACGATGCGGCTCTACCCAATCGTCTGGAGTGATGGTCTCACACAGGGTCCGGAGGCAGGCGTCGGCCGGGATAGGGCGGGATTCATTGCGTACTGGTCTGTCCCTGCCCGCCGCCACCGCCATTGCCGGTCACGCCACCGACACCCGCCGCACCGCCGCCACTCGGACTCGTCGGCGCCGATTGCGGCGCAGGCTGGGTCATGCCCTGTGCGCCCGTTGGTGGGGCGTCATTGCGGCGGTGCGACATGACGTTGTAGGCCACCACCAGCAGTACCACCACGATCACCGCGCCAACGCCCCAGCGAAAGATCCGCCGGTTGTCGCGCTCATCGTTTCTGGCTTGTTCGAGTCTCATGGCCACTTCCTTTTTAACGATAACGGGAACGCGCCAAAGTTGCGATCTCGCGCAGGACCGGCCTGTCGGACGGCGGCGCGTACCGATGCAGGCACTCTAGAGGGCCGCGGCGCCTTGGCCCCCCTGCTACTTCGCTAAACCGAAGCCGAATCCGAACATGCCGATGTCCTCTTTGCGGCAGGCACAACCATCTCGTCCTCGCGCGGCCCGACGTTCGATTCTTCGACCATTCCTTACAAACGGAGCAAGCCGGCCGCCATGGCAGCACTGCAGTCCTTTTCCGGATGGAGTTGTCCGTTCATTGGGCTCCACTGGCCCCTGACAGGAACTCCACCAGTCTCCGGCCGAAAGCGCCCGCAGCAGGTTGAACGACGGTGACGGCAAGGTGGCGACGCCGCAGCATGGACTAATCCTGGCACGCGCAGCGAACAACGATCGCCGGATGGCAGCGCTGCAATGTGACGGGCAGCCTCGCTGCCTCCTGAAAATCGCCATTTCATGCGACCGTAGTGCAGGCCGCCTCAGTCGCGCCTGTGTCGTCAAGCGCGGCGCGGACCAGAGATCAAGCGCAGCCGCGTGCTGGGTGTGGTTGGTAACTTCTGAAACTCTTCAAGTTGGCGGAGCACCAGCATGTTTCGCATCCTCGATTGGGACGCCACGCAGTCGCGGGGGACCACCACTGCGAGATCGCGCATGCCAGCCTCGGTCGCAGTGACGAGCACGCACTGATCGCTCGCGACGCCCGTCAGGATCAGACGGTGCGCCTTCAAATGCTGCAGCAGCAATTCCAGCGGAGTGCCAAAGAATGCTGACTGCTTGGGCTTCAGCACAAAGTAGTCGTCCGCCTCGGGCTTCAGAGCGGCAGCGATCTTTGAGCCAAGGCCGCCCTGGCGCAGCGCCTCCTCCACCAGTGCCGGAAAATCAGATCGCCAGCGGCCGCGGTTGTCGTTCGCATAGATCACCGGCACACCGTCGCGACGACAGCGAGCCTTCAGTGCCGCGATGCGTGGCGCGATCGATGCAGCGCCAGGAAGCAGCTTGTCAGCGTCGGGAAAGTCCCAGCAGTTGATCATGTCGATGATCAACAACGCGGTATGGCCTGCCGCGCTTTCGGATGCGAGAAGGCCCGAGGTTCGTGAAGGCATGGAGCGAACTCATTGCTTGATGGACGCCTCGCTATTCTTCATCGTGAAGGAACTCCCGAGAATGCGACGTGGCGTCATTTGCGGCCTCGTCTGACACCGGTGCCCCGGCACGATGGAAGTTCCATCTTCCGGCTCACTGCCGTCACGCCGGCCTACACAAGACGGCGGCGGGACAACGCACCGTCGTTCGGACCATCAGAGTGCTGTGTCCGCTTGGCTGAACTCATGCAATCACTTCTGGATCTGCTGCGAATCGAGACACCTCTCTCGGAAATGGTGTTGCGAGGAACGGCTGTTTACTGGTTTCTTTTGATCGTTTTCCGCTTCTTGCTGCGACGGGGAGTTGGATCACTGGGCGTGGCGGACCTACTATTTGTCGTCTTGATCGCCGACGCGTCTAGCAACGCCATGCAGGGTGATTACAAGACGATTGGGGATGGGCTCGTACTCATCTCGACGCTGATCGCATGGAACTACGCATTGGACTGGGCCAGCTACCATTCCCCGACGGTTTCTCGGCTTCTAGAACCCCCGGCCGAGCCACTGGTCAAACACGGCAGGATCCTTCAGCGCACGCTGCGCCGCGAATTGATCACCGTGGAGGAGTTGCTGTCCAAGCTGCGCGAAAAAGGGATCTCGGATCTGTCTGAGGTACGCATTGCGCGGTTAGAAAGTGACGGCGAACTCAGCGTACGCAGATATCGGGACTGAGAACCGACAGGCAAGCGTCCGACAGCGCAATCGCCGTAGGCCGACATCCTGGCCTTATGCCCGCCACAAGCTCCTGCACCTCAACATCTAGGAGCAGCAGCATGCAACGTTTCACCGATCGCGTTGTCATCGTCACGGGCGCCGGTTCCGGTATCGGCGAAGCCACTGCCCGCCGTTTCTCGCAGGAGGGCGCCAGCGTCGTGCTCGCCGGCGGCACCAAGGCCAAGCTCGAGCGCGTCGCTGCCGACCTGCCGCCCGAGCGCACGCTGGTCAAGGTCGCCGACGTCTCGAAGTACAAGCAGGTGCAAGCTCTGGTGGCCGCCACAATCAAGCGCTTCGGCGCGCTGCACGTGCTGTTCAACAACGCAGGCATTGCGGTCGAGGGCAGCGTGACCGAGGCGCCACTGGGTGGCTGGGGCAGGACCATGGCGACGAACATCGGCGGCGTGTTCCATGGCTGCCGCGCGGCGATGCCGCACCTGATCGCGAGCCGCGGCTGCATCGTCAACACCGGCTCGATCTCGGGGCTCGGCGGCGATTGAGCGCTCGGGTTCTACAACGCCTCGAAGGGCGCGATCGTCAACTTCACCAAGGCCCTCGCGCTGGACCACGGCAAGGACGGCGTGCGCTTCAACGCCGTCTGCCCGAGCCTGACCTTCACGCCGATGACCGAGGACATGAAGGGCGACCGCAAGCTGATGGCGAGATTCGAGCAGAGATTCTGCGAGGCGATCACGTCAAGTCCACCATCAATTCCTCTGGCGTCTACAGGACCCGGCTTCAGCTCGCCGAAGCCCTGAAGAAAGATGCCTTTAGGTGGATCTCCGGTCAAGAGCGCAATTTCAGCGATTAAACCGTTCCACGCGCAAAGCGCCCTGGCGTTTCAACTTCCCCAAGCTTGCAACCACATGCTAGGCTGGTGGATGCTGGACTCGAGCTCGCCATGAGGCCCTCTAACGTCCAGAGAATTACCGCCTTTGGGAGGACCAGCTGGCCTGGGTGGGCTGGAAAATGCCCAACGTAGAGTACTCGGGGGCCTTCTTGAGAAGTGCTGCGAGCGCCATCTTGCGCTCAACCAGTGGCTGCCGGCGCTGCCGATCCGACGTTCGACCAGAAGGTCGAATGCACCGAATACGATCAGTTCAAAGCGGGCGTCTCAACGCCCGCGCGTCGCCCAATCCTTTGGGCAGTCGAAGTCGTTCCTGCTTCGCTTGTCCAGCGCACAGACGTCCCTTTCAAGATTCATGCTTGCCGAGCAGCTTGCCAACTTGGCTACGACCTACCGAAACCGCTTCGTCGCATCCGTGCGAAGGCGCGTGGCCATCAACCTTTCCCAGCAGCCGGTACCCATCGAACTTGATTTCGTATATCCGACCGGGCACTGAGGCAGAACAGCCTCTCGTCGAGTGGCGCGTTCGATCCGACGAAGCAGATCCATCGGAACGATTTCCTCCGAGTCGCACAGCCCATAAGACCCGAAGCTCACAATGTGACTTCGGGGTTTCGAAACAGACTGTAGGACTAGGTTTTAACGAAGTGGAGACAAACGTCACGGAAACCCACCAGAATCAGTGGGGTTAACCACTACACGCAGTCCTCCCATGACCGTTTTCACCCCTTGCACGTGCAGCGTCGACCACCTCGGCCGCATCGAGCGGCGCAGATGGATGAAGGTGTTCTGGTGGATGCGCGCCTACCTGTGCGATAACTGCGGCAAGGTCCAGTTGCTTTCGCAAGTTGCGGTAGATCAAGCGAAGGCAGCCTATGCGGCGCGAACCGCGCATCGCAGCTTCCACGGAAAGAAGCAGCGTTCGCATTGAGTCGAAGGGCCCCTCAAGCTCTACCGGACCTGTGAGCGAGAGCCGATACCTCGCAGATGAGGGGCCTCCTCCAAGCGACTCATTCCAGCTTCGACCCGCACCCGCCGGCCGAACTCACACCAGAGGTATCCGAGGATCTGCAGGCGCAGTTGGATGCGGTGCTCGCCGATCACGCTCCAGTCCATGGACCGTCGATCCTGCCAGCACCCGAGCGGTCCGCTTCCATGGCTGACACCGTGACGTAAGCGTCCCGAGAAGTCATGTTGACGTCTTCTGCCGTGGGTGGGTAGCGGTCGCACAATGGTCGCTCTCAAACGGTCTGATACGTGCAAATGCTTGATCTCCACGCCCCACTTGTACCCGGAACATCTGCCGCGGGATTCGAGATTGGGCAATCGCTGTCAAGTGTTGAATCCTTGCTGCATGGTGCAAGCAGGAAGGACCATGTACCGGGCTTTCACCTCGTGGCCGCGCTGGCAGAGAACAAGGGAGCTCTTGTTCTTCGGAACTTTGGCGACCCTGGGGAAACCGCCATATTCTTTGGTTCAGACGTCGTCCGGCTAGTGTTCTCTCCCGGTGGGGTGCTCAGGTGCATTTACGTCTTCGAGGGCTATCTTGGCGCCTACGAAGGAGTGCGGGTCGGTGACATGCTGTCGCTGCTGTCACCGACTATGGAGCTCGACTTCGACGGCGGAGACGAGATGTATTACCGCCTCGATGGCGAGGGCGAGTACATCCCAGGAATCGCGATAGTCGCTGTGGAGGCCGACGTGTCACAGCACGCCTCTACACCGGTCGTCGGTTACTGCGTTCACGACTGGACGATCTTCCGAACCCAAACATGACGGAGAGTTGCCTCCGTCACCACAACTACGCCTTGCCGTGACTAAGCCGCGTCCCAGCGATGTGGCAGGAGTTCCGCTATGTCGCGCGCCCGATGCGTTGGCAATCGCGTCATGACGTCCTTGAGGTAGGCGTAGGGGTCGTGGCCGTTGAGTTTGGCGGTCTGGATGAGGCTCATGATGGCGGCGGACCGCTGCCCGGCACGAAGGCTTCCGGCGAACAGCCAGTTGTTGCGGCCTACGGCGATCGGCCGGATCTGGTTCTCCACCCAGTTGTTGTCTGCAGGCAAGTTGCCGTCGTCCAGGTAGCGCGTCAGCGCGGCCCAGCGCTTCAGGCTGTAGTTCAGTGCTTTGGCTGTCCCTGAACCTTCTGGAACCTTGAGCCGCTGCGCGATCATCCAGGCATGCAGCGCCTCGGCGATCGGTCGACCCCGCGCTTGGCGTATCCGACGCCGCTCATCGGGGTCCAAGTGTTTCACCTCACGCTCGATCTCGTAGAGCCGAGTGAAGTACTGGATTCCGGCCTCGGCGATCTGGCTCTTGTTGGCTGTGTGCAGCTCGACGAACTTGCGCCGCGCATGGGCCAGGCAGCCAGCTTCGACAACGCCCTTGGCCAGCAGGGCCTTGTAGCCGGAGTAGTCATCACAGACCAGCGCGCCGCGCCAGCCGCCCAGGAAGTTCTGCGCATGCTGGCCAGCCCGGCTGTCGGCGAAGTCGTAAACCACCGCCTTCATGTCTTCGAAGGCGCCGGGCGTGTAGGCCCACAGATACGCACGGTGAGTCTTGCCGGTGCCGGGCTTGAGCATCGCTACCGGTGTCTCGTCGGAATGCAGAACGCGGTGAGCGAGGATCGCTTCCTTGAGTGCGTCCACCAGCGGTTGCAGGCGCACACCACAGGCGCCGACCCAGGCTCCGAGCGTTGAGCGAGGGATGGCCAGGCCAGCGCGCCCGAAGATCGCTTCCTGCCTGTACAGCGGCAGATGGTCAGCGTACTTGGCGACCATCACCTGTGCCAGGAGGCCGGCTGTCGGGATGCCCTTGTCGATCACCTGTGCGGGCACCGGCGCCTGGATCAGCGTCTGGCACTTCGCGCAGGCCCACTTACCTCGAACATGCCGCTCGACGGTGAACACGCCGGGAACGTAGTCGAGCTTCTCGGCCACGTCCTCACCGAAGCGCTTGAGGGCGCAGCCGCATGCACAAGTAGTCGACTCGGGTTCGTGGTGAATGTCGACGCGCGGCAGGTCTGCCGGCAGCGCCGTGCGACGCGGCTGCTGCTTGTCCTCAGTCTTGGGTGGCGGGCGGAGCTGCTTCAGCTCCTCTTCAATGGCGGCCAGGTCGGCATCGAGCGTCTCATCCAGAAGGCTGGCCTGCGCCGCGTCGAGCTTCTCGCTGCTCTTGCCGAAGCGCAGGCGCTTGTACTGCGCGAGTTCGTGGGTCAGCTGATCGACCTTGGCGGTCTTGAACGTGACCTCGCGCGTGAGCGTCTCGATCGAGCGGTCCTTGGCCTCAAGCTGGCTTTGCTGCTTTGTGCGGTCCTTGATGAGCCGGAGGGTCACCTCGCGCAGTTGCTCTGCGTTGAGGCCCTTCAGTTGTTCGGCATCCACCATGAGCACGTATGGTGCTGACCGAGCGCACGAATGTCATCGGCGTTTGCAGCAATTGCACCGCCGCCTGCGATCACACCACGGTGATGACGCCCGCTGCACCGACACGCTGCCAGGGCAGTCCAAGCACGAGTGCGTCAAGCTGCTCACGCGTCATAGCCATCTGCGTGCCCAGACTTGCGTTAGCCCAGAGGAAGCGGCCGTGGTGCAGCCGACGGGCACACAGCCAGATGCCGATGCCGTCGTGGACGAGGACCTTCATGCGGTTGGCCCGCCGATTGGCGAACAGGTACGCATGGTTCGGATGTGCGGCACCGAACACCTTCACGACACGCGCCAGCGCCGTCTCGGTGCCAGCACGCATGTCGATCGGCTCGGTGGCCAGCCACACCGCATCGATGCGGATCAACGCAGCCACTCGCGCAGCCAGGCTGCGCACGACGAGGCCGACTCCACTGGCCAGTGCACCACCGCAGTGGCGCTGCCTCTCTTAAGCTCGATGCGGATGTCGCGAATCGGCCTCTCGGCTTCGGGCTGCACATCGAGCGCGACAAAGGCTGGCGCCGGCAACTTGGGAACCTCAAGCGCCTTCGGCGCCGCTGCCTTGCGATCGTCGGCGCGCCACCTGTGCACCACGTTCGCGTTCAGGTTGTACAGCCTCGCGATCGCCGCAGCAGACGCATCCGGTTGGCGGCATGCCTCCAGAACCTCCGCCTTGAATCTCGCGCTGTGCTTGCGACGGGTGGCCCGCTTAACCACCCCATCTATTGCGTCCACATCATTCATCGCGGACACGATGCCTGCCGACTCTCAGGCTATCAAGATGACTTCACTGCGTGCTTACACCGTGACGTCGCTGACCTTGAGAGGGTCGCACCCTCCTTAATCCGGCTCCAATCGTTGTAGCTGTCTTCCATGGGCCGATGTTCGCCTGAATCGCTCGACCAAGATGGCGCCCTTGCGGAACAATATGGCTCTCAGCAAGCGCCCGGCTTGTTGAGGGCAGTAAGCCGGGTAACGACCATTGGGCTTGAAGGACCCAGGATGCGACCGAACGAGAGCAGAAAGAACAAGCCGTCTAAGAACAGGCTTGTCGACCGCTGCGCGGACGAACTCTTTGCCTGCGCGGTCACGGTGACGATGTTCACTGTCGGAGTGTGTGTACTTGCGATCGTCTTGATCACGTAGCGTAGGCGACAACGTTGATAGCCGCTAGGAGCCCGGTAGCTAGAGGCCGAAGCGCCAAGGGAAGCTGCATGCTCAATCTCCCTAACATTCACGTCTTCGTGTCTGTTAAAAAATATTGCCGGGCAGCATGTTCCCTATGAGTTTTGGGGCTCAGGCATGCAGGCCGCTCTGCGCTTGAGGGGGTTCTCTGGCTTTTGCAAGGTCCGATTCTGAGGCTTCCTCTTGGAGCATCAAGATCCCCTCAGTCGTAAGCCCAAAGATCCTCGCAAAGCCAGCTTCTTGGTATGTGCGCCGAACATACTTGGCGTCCGATACCTCGGCATTAATGAGCCCAAGATACGCCAACTTGGACACAAGCTGCAACTGGGCCTGATCTGCGATCGTTGTCGGGAAGGAGACGGTACTCAGAAGACGAAGGTAGTCGAGAGGCGTCATTTCAGAGATAGGCAAAATGTGCGGTAGTGGCTCCCGCGTCTAAATCACCTGTCCTTATGGGAAGGGAGCCGGAGCCGGCTCACATCGCAGTTAACGTGTTCCGGTCGTGCCGGTGGTGCCTGTGCCTGGAAGCAGACCAAAACCGCCACCAGAGTTGCCATTGCTCCCACTAATCGCCGCAGCGAACATGGCGACACCCGCTCCTGCTGCAAGCCATTGCTCTGACGTCAACCCGCCTTGCGCATTGGCAGTTGCGGCGTTACCTCCAGACGGGCCAGGGGTAGTTGGAGGTGCCGGGTTTTGCGCAAGTGCCGCAGACATCGTGAACGCGCACCAGGCCGTTGCGGAAATGAGCTTCATGTACTTCATAGGGACCTCACAGATAGTCGAACCAGTGGCCCCGCTGCCATGGTCGGACAAGCGGGACATTCATGTGGCTCCTTGACCACCAAAGTGTCGCTACTGTTCTCAGTGGTCGGCCGTCAGAAGACTTCGCCATTTCATTAAGGGTTTACCCTTAACGCCCACGGACAACGCCACTCAGCGGATTCGAATCGGATGATGCAGGCTGGATCGGCCGGACGCGGCACGATGACTGCCTCCGGCCGGATGCTCAGCGAGCGCCAGTTATGCGACCTGCACCTCGATGCGCCGCGGCTGCGCGTGCTCGGCCTTCGGAATGCGAAGCTTCAGCACGCCCTGCGCTAGTTCCGCCGACACCTTTTCGGTGTCCAACTCCTTGCTCAGCGTGAAGACGCGCCGGAACCGTGCCAAGCCCACTTCGGTGTGATGGGAAGTCAACCCATCAGGGACAGTGAGATCGCTCTCGGCCTCGATGGTCAAGGTGTCTGATTCGACTTGCAGAGTCAACTTGTCCCGACTCACGCCCGGCAGGTCGGCGTAGAGCGTGATGCCATTGGCATCCTCGATCACGTCCACAGGCGGCGTCAACGCCGCGTCGCTGTAACGCGAACGATCCTGCGAGGCAGTGCCGCTATGAGGAGAGTTGCTGGTGGTAGTGCGAACATCGTTACGCATGGCGTTTACTCCTTTCTAAGTTGGCAATGTCTGGGGTCACTGGATGGTGATACGACGCGGCTGCGCAGACGCCCGGCGCTGGACAGTGATGTGCAGCACGCCGTCACGCAATTTCGCGTCGACTGCCTCTGGATCAGCATCATCGGGCAACGTCAGCACCCGGCGGAAGCGTCCGTCGAAGCGCTCGTTGATGTGCACGGCCGCCTTGGCCTGCGCATCGGGCAGCGGGCTCTTGCGCTCGCCAGCGACGGTCAACAGACCACGCTCCAGGTTGACCTCGAGCGTGGCAGGATCGACGCCTGGCGCGAAGGCATAGATCTCGATGGTCTTGGGCGTACCGCCGACGTTGAGGGCGGGAAATCCGTTGCGGGCGAAGCCGCGGATAGTGGGTGACAGATCGAAGGCCTGCTGCACGTCGCGCTGCAGGCGATCCATCTCCGCGAAAACGTCGCGAGGAAACAGGGATCGGTACATGGCGAAAACCTCCATTCAAGCGTTGAACAGAGCGCCGGAGGCGTCTCCAGCGCTTCCGGTGAGTGACATAGCGATTCAGCGGAGAGATTCAAGAGACAAAAAAACTATCAGGGACTCCGATCCGATTGCTACGCAAACCTGCAGCACCATCGCCGCCTCCCTTGTCAACGAACCGCTGGCGCACTGCGTGATTGCATCGACATGGCAATTGACGACCCTGGCTTGCCGCTGCGACCCACGCCGTCCTGCGCGGCCACCTTGAGGCCGACGCCCGACGAGACAACTGCTGAGCCACCAAACTGTCAGGACTACCTTAGGCCGCGCTGTGCGGGCGTTTTTACGTCCTCGGCACGCCGAACCCAAAGCCGAACAGCCCGCCCTTCCGCTTGGCCGGCGGCGCCTCCGGATCTTCCTCGCGTGGTCCGATTGCAAGGGCTTCAATCAGCCGTTGCAGTTGCACTAGGCCGGAGGCCATAGCGGCGCTGTAGGTCTTCTCCGGTTGAAGCTGCTCGTCGATCGCAGCCCACTGGCCATCAGGGGCGAGCTCCACCAAGCGCCAGCGATAGGCGTTTTCGGCTGACTGAAAGACGGTAATGGCGAGGGGGCGGAGGGGCTGCATGTACGCATCTTCAGTCGGTCATCAGCCGACGATCGTCAGACACTGGCGCGTGATGCTTGCCCGCCGGCCTGCCCTGGCGCCTCAGGAGCTTTCGCCGCACTGCCCCAAGCATGGTCAGTTTTCGACCACCGGCGCTTTGGAACACGAGAGCTGGGGGCTACAGGCTACCGGTGATGGTCACCCGCAAGGACCCGCGCAGACTTGTCTGTGGTGCGGACCAGGCCATCACGCGTGAGCGGGCCCTGAGCCTCTACACCAACTCGGGGCCCTACTACACCTTCGAGGAGAACAAGAAGAGCTCGATCGAGGTCGGACGCTTTGCGGACATGGTGGTGTTGTCTGCAGACTACCTCACCGTGACGGATGAACAAATCAAGGACATCGTTCCACTCGAAACCATCGTGAACGACAAGGTGGTCTGCGAAACGCGCGAATGAACTTCGCGCCCGGAAGCCACGGCCAGCGCTCCATTGCCATTTTTCAGCATACGGGGGTGGGGACGCCGGGAGCGGTCGTGCGATCTTGCGCGCGCTCGGTCGCAAGATGGTCGTGATACGGGTCGTGGACGGCGACCCCGTCCCGACTGACCCCATCGCCTACGGGGCGCCGGTGTTCATGCGGGGCTAAATGTCCGCCCAAGTTCCTTTGCCTTGGATCGCGGAAGAACTGGCGCTGATGCGCATGGCTGACGCGGTGGGCATTCCGATGGCAGGCCACTGCCTGGGAAGCCAGCTGCTGGCCCTGGCCCTTGGCGGTGAAGTGAGGCCGAACCACCGTCCCGAGATCGGCTGGTGTGAGATCGATTCGGCGAGCTCGCAGAGGCGCAGCCTGGTGGGGGCCCCATGCGGGTCGCCGCCTGGCCACCTTGCAGTGGCATGGCGACGCACTCACGCAGCCGTCGAACTCTGTTCAGATCGCGAGTGGCGAGCACTGCACGAACCAGCTGGTCATCGTCCACGATCGCCACCTGCCGGTGCAGTCGCATGAGATGACGCCAGAGCTGGTGGATCTTTCGGTGCAGCGCGACGGCCATCAACTTGTGCGTCAGAACTCGTTGGACAACCCGGCGTGCAGTCCGTTAGAAGAGGTTGGGCTTGACCTGCAGTCGCAAACCGATGCCATGCATGGACTGCTGCGGCAGTTGTACATGCGCTGGGCCGAAGCATGAGGGCGACGCCCGGGCTTTTGACGCAGGCCCGAGTATGGCTGCCTGTTGGTTAGGGGCGAGTCCGTGCAGGGTTGAGGCGAAGGCCGGCGCAGATTGACACGCGCCTCGCTTATCCGAGAAGCGCAATGAGGCGAGTTCCCCCGGATCGGCGAGCAGCCTGTCATCAGTGGACGTGAGCGGTGAGCAGTCAAGCCGCGCAGGCTCTGGGATTGGATGTGATGCTCCGGCGCGGCACGCGGCTTTCAGCGTGCGGCGATCCCTGCGTCGCTACAGACCCACCCCGCCCGCCGATCGAAGTTGTTCGGCAAGCCTGCCATGGCCATCGCCGCCAGCATGGATAGCCAGCGACCGGGTAAGACCGAGGTGCACATCGGCCTCTCAGACAGCCGATATGGCAGAAAAATGTCTTCTGGCGCGCCTTCTTGCTGACAACGAAGAATTCGATCGGCACGACGGATCGGCCAACGTCTGTGGCGCGACATCGAAACTCTCACAATCGGGAGCGACAAATGCAGGCACGATGGCCACGCTATGGCCGGCCTCCTCCATCCCGATGATTGCCCGGCTATTCTGGAATGCCCCGCTACGACTCGGAGAGTGTTTGATGTTGCGCAACTGCGCATTGGCCAGGTTCTGAATCAAGTGGTTCGTGGTCAGTTTCAGCAGGTGCTGGCCGGCCAGCGATGATCAGGTCGTGCGCTGCGGCAATTTCGCCGCGATGTTCCGCGGGCACTTCAGCGCGCCGCCCGCTCGCCACAGGACGCCCGGATAGGGCAGACGCAACCGGGGCGCGGAATCAGGCATTCAAGAGCGCGTGGCCGTGGCGATGAACGAGGCAATCCTCTTTCCGCCGCCGATACGGCCCAAGGCGTACAAGTGGGCGTCACGATCGGATGCTGCTCCCGGAGTTGCTCGAAAGCGAACCATCGCATCCTATCGGCCAGGGGCGGACCGAACGTCGTGGAAGCACCCTGCCTCTCCTTACCCATCAGCGCGCTTCGTCGTGCGTGAGCAGATGCCCGAACAACCGTTGCTTGGTTCGAAGGTACTCGAGGTTCTCGGGCTGGGGCTGCGTGACGATCGCCACCCGCTCCACGATCTCCAGACCGAAGTCGCTGAGACCGTCGTACTTGCGTGGATTGTTGGTCATGAGCCGCATGCTCGTGACGCCGAGGTCCGCGAGGATCTGAGCGCCCGTCGAATAGTCGCGCGCGTCTACCGGCAACCCGAGCTGCGTGTTGGCCTGCGCGGTGTCCGCGCCCACATCCTGCAGCGCATAGGCCCGAATCTTGTGCAGCAGGCCGATGCCGCGTCCCTCATGGCCACGCATGTAGACCACCACACCGCGCCCCTCGGCCGCGATCCGCTCTAGCGCGATGTCAAGTTGCGGCCGGCAGTCGCAGCGCAGCGACCCCAGCACCTCGCCGGTCAGGCACTCCGAGTGCACCCGCACCAGCACGCCTGGCGCACCATCGACATCGCCCATGGTCAGCGCCACATGCTCCTGCTTCGACACCGTGTCGAGGTAGCCGTGCACCGTGAACAGGCCGTACTTGGTCGGAAGGCGCGCGGTCGATTGGCGCTGGACGATGCGTTCCTTGCGGCGCCGGTACGCGATCAGGTCCTTGATCGTGATCAGGCACAGGCCGTGCTCGTTCGCGAATTCCTGCAGCCGCGGCCGGCGCGCCATCGAGCCGTCGTCGTCGACGACCTCGGCGAGCACGCCACCGGGGCGCAATCCCGCGAGGCGCGTCAGGTCGACCGCGGCCTCGGTGTGGCCTGCGCGCCGCAGCACCCCGCCCTCCACTGCGCGCAGGGGAAAGACATGGCCGGGCCGGGTGAACGCGTCCGCCCCGAGCGCCGGGTCGACCAGCGCGCGGATCGTGGCAGCCCGGTCCGCGGCCGAGATGCCCGTGGAGATGCCCTGCCGAAGATCGGTGGACACGGTGAAGGCGGTGCGCATCGAATCGGTGTTCTCGGCCACCATCAGCGGCAGCGAGAGCTCGGCGAGACGCTGCGCCGGCAGCCCGACGCACAGCACCCCGCTGGTGTGGCGCACCACGAAGGCAATGGCTTCGGGCGTCGCGAACTCCGCCGCCATGATGAGGTCGCCCTCGTTCTCGCGGTCCTCGTCGTCCACGACGACCACCATCGCGCCGCGCGCGAGCGCCTCGAGCGCGTCTTCGATCGGATGCGGTTTCATCGCGGTGTTCCTTGCGTTCGAGGCCATCAGCCGAGCACGAACGGATTCGCGATCCGCGGCTTCGGATTGATGTAGACGCTCTTGGCCTCGAGGTACTCGTAGATCGCGCGCTGCCCGTTCTCGCGCCCGATGCCCGAGGACTTGAAGCCGCCGAACGGCGCCATGTAGCTGACGACGCGGTAGGCATTGACCCAGACGGTCCCGGCCTGGATGCGCTTCGGAAGCGTCAGCGCGCGTTCCATGTCGCCGGTCCACACGCCCGCGGCGAGGCCGTACTGCGTGTCGTTCGCCAGCGCCACGGCTTCGTCCTCGGTGTCGAACGGAATCACCACGAGCAGCGGTCCGAACACCTCTTCCTGCGCGATCCGCATGCGGTTGTTCACGCCGGTGAAGATGGTCGGCTCCACGAACAACCCCTTCTCGCAACCGGGCCGCGTGGAGCGGCCTCCGCCCAGCACGCAGCGCGCGCCCTCGCGCCGGGCGATGTCGATGTACTGCAGCACCTTCTCCAGCTGAGGCGGCGTCGAGACCGGGCCCACATGGGTCGACGGGTCCAGCGGATCGCCGAGCCGCGCATCGCCCATGAGTTCGAGGAGCCGCTGGACCAGGCGGTCGTGCACCGAGCGCTGCACCAGCAGCCGGGAGCCCGCCATGCAGGTCTGCCCGGTCGCCGCGAAGACGCCGGAGAGCACGCCCTTCGCGGCCTCCTCGAGATCCGCATCCTCGAACACGACATTGGCCGACTTGCCACCGAGTTCCAGCGACACGCGCTTGAAATCGGCAGCCGCATTTTGGTAGACCCGCCGCCCGCCGGCATCGCTGCCGGTGAACGCGACCCGCGCCACCAGCGGATGCTTGACCAGGGGTTCGCCCACGTCGAGGCCGAAGCCGGTCACCACGTTGAAGACGCCAGCCGGCACGCCGGCCTGCTCGACCAGTTCCGCCAGCAGCAGCGTCGATGCCGAGGAGAACTCCGACGGCTTCACCACGATCGTGTTGCCCGCGGCCAGCGCGGGCGCGATCTTCCAGGTGGCGAGCAGCAGCGGCGAGTTCCATGGCGCGATCGCGGCGACCACGCCCAGCGGCTCGTACGAGACGTAATGGAACATGCCGGGCTTGTCGATCGGCGTGACGGCTCCCTCGATCTTGTCGGCCATGCCGCCGAAGTAGTAGAACCACTGCGGCAGGTACTTCATCTGCCCGAGCATCTCGGCGCGCAGCTTGCCGTTGTCGCGCACCTCGAGATCGGCGAGGCGCTCGGCGTTCTGCGCGATCAGGTCGCCGAGGCGGTGCAGCAGCATGCCGCGCGCGCTGGCCGTCATCGCGGGCCATGGCCCCTCGGTGAAGGCACGGTGCGCCGCGCGCACCGCGATGTCGACATCGCGGCTGTCGCCCTTCGGGATGTCGGCCCAGTTCTCCCCGGTGGCCGGGTTCATGCTGGCGAAGGTCTCGCCACCGACGGCAGCGCACCATTCGCCACCGATGTACATGCGAAAGCGTTCCAAGATTCTTCCTTTCAGTTCAATTCAGGTTCGGCCGCGCGGCGGCCACGGCATGGGCGGCCTGCGCGATCGCGCCGCCGATGGCGGCCTCGAGCGCGGGCCCGGGCCGGTGTTGCTCGTCGATGTCGGCCTTGCCGGCGTAGACGCCCGTCGGCATGACAACGGCGCCGAAGAAGGCGAACAGCGGGCGCAGGGCGTGGTCGATCACGCCCGCATGCCGCTCGCTGTAGCCCGTGGCCGCCACGATCACCGGGCGGCCGGCCAGCGCCTTCATGTCGACGAGGTCGATCAGGTGCTTGAAGAGCCCCGCGTAGCTGCCCTTGTAGACGGGCGTCACGACCACCAGGGCCGTGCTGGCCTCGATGTCGTGCAGCACGCCCTCCAGCCGCGCCGATGCGTGCTCGCGCGCCAGGGTGGCGCCCAGGCCCGCCGGATCGTCGATCACCGCGTGCACCCGACCGCGCACGCCCGTCGCGGCGGCCAGCCGTGCCACCAGGTGCTCCGCGAGCCAGAGCGTGCGCGAGGGCATGGAGACATGGCCGCTGATGCCGACGATGCCGGTGGCTTCGCCGTCGTTCGCTCGCACGTCGGGCATGGTCGTCTGCGTGGGCACGGCGTTCAGGCGGTGACGATCTGCGGCCGATGCGCCTGCTCGCGCAGGCCCGCGCGCTCGAGCAGCGGCATCACCTCGGCGTTCCACTGCTTGATGCCCGCGTTGTAGTCGAGCCAGCTCAGGCACACGCCGTCGACGCCTGCTTCCGCGAGCAGGTCCATGTGCTCGACCATCATCTCGGGCGTTCCGACCAGCGGGAACCCGGCCCATCCGGCCTTGAAGTGATAGCGGAAGCGGTCGGCCTGCTCGGGCGTGAAGATGCCCGTCTGGATGCCGAGTTCCTTGACGATGTTCTCGCACGCGACGTCGTCGCCGTACTGCACCGCATAGCGGTCCACGTAGCGCTGCGCCTCGGCGAGCGTCTCGGCCACCGACACGTAGGAATAGCACCAGACCTTGAGGTCGCGCCCGAACTCCTCGCGGGCAAGCTTCTTGTAGCTCTGCACCTGCTTGCGCACGCCCTCGAGATCGTGCGAACCGAGGATCACGAACGCCGCGTCGCAATGCTGCGCGCAGTAGCGCATGCCGCGCGGCGATCCGCCCGCGTTGATCAGGAAGGGCCGGTTCAGGGGCTTAGGTTCCGCGAAGGCATTCACCAGGTTGAAGTGGCTCGACTGGTGATCGAAGTAGCCGTTCTGGGTCCAGGCCTTCTGCGCGATCTCGATCCATTCGTCGGCGAACTCGTAGCGCTTATCGTGCTCCATCATCGAGCCGCCGAACATGCGCATCTCGGGCCCGAACCAGCCGCAGATGATGTTGAGGCCGAAGCGGCCGCCGCTCACATGGTCGATCGTCGTCGCCTGCTTCGCCGCGAACAGCGGATGCACCGTGGGCACGTGCGAGGTCGTGATGCAGGCGATCTGGCTGGTGGACGCGGCGATGGCCGCGGCCCAGGTGTAGGTCTCCAGGCTGGTGCCGCCGAAATTGCTGTCGCCGCCGAAACCGCGCCAGCGTCCGATCGGGATGGCGGCCTCGAACCCGGCGCGGTCGGCGAGCTGGATCGTCTCCAGGTTCGTCTTCCAGTCGTCGGCGCGATGGACCTCCGGGGCCGTCGAGATCGCGCATCCTCCATGCGCATTGATGGCGAAGACGCCGAGCTTCATCTTGTTGGGCGAAGAGCGCATCGGATTGGCGGCGATGCTCAGGTTCTCGGGCTTGATTGCGGCGTTCATGTTGTCTCCGAAAGGTTGGTTTGAAAGGACCCGCCCGATGCGGCGCATCGTGTCGATGCATCTGCGGTCCAGGACTTCGACGGGAGTCGTTGCCACTCCCCGGCGCGAATGATTGCGATGCGGCCACGGGGCGTAAAGCGCTCGTTCGAGACGACGCCATCACCGTCGGCGATGGCAGGCTCGCAACGATGCGCGCGCGTTCTCATTGCGGCTGCCTGGCGCTCAGGTGGCTCACGAAAAGCTTCGCGGCCACCGAGAGGCTGTCGAACGAACGCACGCAGATGCGCAGCTCGCGGCGCGCCCATGCCTCGTCGAGCGCGAGCACCTTGATCCGCGCCAATGCGCTGTAGCGCAGGCCGATCGCCTTCGGCATGACCGCGATGCCCATGCCGGCCTCGACCATCAGGCTCAGCGCGTCGAAGCTCGTCACTTGCACCCGGCAGCGGAAGGGCTTCTCGCATTCGCTCGCCGCCTTCAGGATCTGCTGGTTGATATAGCTGCCGGTGTGGAGACCGACGTAGTCGTACGCGATCGTGTCGACGATCCGCACCGCATCGCGCGCCGCCAGCGCATGATCGACGGGCACCACGACGACGAGCTCGTCGCAGCGGAACGGCATCGTCACCAGGCCCTCCACGCCGCCGATGCCGTGCGCATAGATCCCCACGTCCGCGGCATTCGATGCCACGCCCTGCTGCACCGCGCTGCTGATGCGCTCCTGCAACTGCACCTGGACGTTGGGATAGTGCGTGCTGAACGAGTGCAGACACTGCGGCAGGAATTCGGTGATCGCCGAGAGGTTGCTCAGCACCCTGACGAGGCCCCGCGCGCCCGAGGCGTAGTCGCGCAGGCGCAGATGGATGTTGTCGAGGTCGTTGAGGACGTTGCGCGCCAGTCCCAGTAGCTCGAGCCCGGCCGCGGTCGGTTCGATGCCACGGTTGGTCCGCTGCACCAGGACCGTGTTGAGGCTGTCCTCGAGATCACTGAGCCGCTTGCTCACCGCAGAAGGCGCGATGTGCTCGCGCTCGGCCGCCTCCGCGATCGTGCCCGTGTCCATCACGGCCACGACGAGGCGCAGGGTTACTGGGTCGATTCTCGCGGCCATTCTTCGTCGTCCGGAACAGTTGCAGGGCTCGTTCAATCCTCTAAAGAAGATTAATTTCCACGATGGTGTACAAGCCTCGCTGCTGTCGCAATCGATGTCAAGCCGGCTCGACGGGCTGCACGGAGGGTGTTTTCCCTAGGGTTGCCCCTGGGCATTTGTGCAACATCGGGGCAGGCCGCTAAACTGGCCATCTTCTAAAGAAGAAATCTGCGAATGAGCAAACTCCAACGGCCCGCCACCCAGGCGGTGCCCCGGAAGCCGGCCGCCAAGTCCGCCGGCCGCACCGCCAAGGCGCCGGCGCCACGAAGCTCCGACGAAGCGATCAGCGTGGAACTCGGGCTGCGCATCAAGGCGCTGCGCGCGGAATCGGCACTGAGCCTCGAGCAGCTGTCGCAGCGCGCCGGCGTGAGCCGCGCGATGCTCTCGAGCATCGAGCGGGGCGAGAAGAGCCCGACGCTGCCGATCATCGTGCGCATCGCCGGCGGCTTCGGCCTCTCGCTGTCAGGCCTGCTGGGCGCGGCGCCCGACCTCGCCAGCGTCTCGGTGATCCGCTCCTCGGAGCGCTTGGCCTATCGCGATCCCGCGACGGGCTTCGAACGCTGGGTGCTCTCGCCCGCCCACCTGGACAACGGGCTCGAGTTCGTGCTGCACCGCCTGCCTCCGGGCCGCACGACCGGCATGCTGCCCGCGTACGCGGTGCCGACCGAGAAGTACGTGGTCGTGACCGAAGGGCAGCTGACGGTCTACGTCGACGGCAAGCCCTACGTGCTCAAGGCCGGCGACTCGATGTACTTCGAGGTCAAGTCGCCGTACCGCTTCGCCAACGACGATGGCCGCGCGGCCTGCGCCTACTACATGGTCATCGTGCGCAAGCGCTGACGCTCCTGGCCCTCGCCTGGCGCGATGGCGCGTTCGCCAAACGCGTCTTTCAGGCGGGCCGGATCGTTCGTACAGTCGCCCCGAACGACAAGGAGACGACATGACGACGGCAACGATGGCAACGGCATCCGATGTGGCGCGGGACTTTCGCCATGCGCTGAGACGGCTGGCGGCGACGGTCACCATCGTCACCACCGCGGATGCGAGCGGGCGCCGCCACGGGATGACCGCCACGGCGGTCAACCCGGTGACGATGGACCCGCCGACGCTGCTGATCTGCGTCAACCACGGCGCGAGCATCCACGCACCGCTGCTGGAGGCGCGGCGCTTCTGCGTCAACGTGCTGACGACCGGCCATGGCGACCTGGTCGCTGCGTTCAGCGGGCACAAGGCCGGCGAGGACCGATTCACGGTCGGTGCCTGGCATCGCAGCGATGCGGGCGGCACGCCGTTCCTGGAGGACGCGCAGAGCAACCTGTTCTGCGACATCGAATCGGTGACCGCCGTGGGCACGCACTCGGTCATCCTCGCGCGCGTGGTCGAAGCGCGCGCGGCCGAGGAGATCGCGCCGCTGATCTACACCGACGGGCGCCTGGGCGCGCTCGCGGCCCACGCTTGACCGGATCTCAACGGCACCCGCCGCAAAACTCGATTGCCGCCGCGTCCCCCTGTGATCAGCATGCGCCCTCCAGCAACAAGGAGACAGCATGGTTTTCGAATGGAGCCGCGACCACGAGCGGCAACCGGCGGCGCTGCGGCCCGCCATCCTGCGCGCGTGCCTCGCGCTGTTGGTGTGGCCGATGGCATGGCACCCCGGCGCGGCATCGGCCGCCGACTATCCCGCGAAGGCGGTCACGGTCGTCGTGCCTGCGCCGCCCGGCGGCATCATCGATGCGTCGGCGCGGTTGATCGGCACGCAACTCGCACGCGCGCTGGCACAGCCCTTCGTCATCGAGAACAAGGGCAGCGGCAACGTCGCCTACGCCCAGGTGGCGCGATCGCCGGCCGATGGCTACCTGCTGCTGGCCTCGTACTCGGGCTATCACATCGGCAACCCCTTGCTCACGCCCCGGCTGCCCTGGTCGCAGAAGGAGCTAGAACCCGTTGCGCTGATCGCGACCGCGGCCAACGTCATCACGGTCCATTCGTCCGTGCCGGCGCGCACGCTGGCCGAACTGATCGCCTACCTGAAGGCCCATCCGGGCGCGCTGAGCTACGCGTCGCAGGGCAACGGATCGGTCTCGCACATCGGCACCGAGATCTTCAAGCAGCAGACGGGCACGCAGATCCTGCACGTTCCCTACCGGGGCTCGGGACCCGCGTTGCAGGACGTGCTCGCGAACCAGGTGCAGATCTTCATCACGACGCCGCCCTCGGTGATCGGCCACATCAAGACCGGCAAGCTGCGCGCGCTGGCCGTGACCGCGAAGCAGCGCCGTCCCGAGCTGCCCGACGTGCCGACCACCGCGGAAGCGGGCCTGAAGGGCTACGAGCTCGAGACCTGGGTCGCGCTGTTCGCGCCCGCCGGACCGACGCGTCCGCCCATTGCGGCGTTGTCCGACAAGGTGCGCGCCGACCTCGCGGCCGTGGTGACGCGCATCGCGGCGGCCGCCTAGCCGTTACTCGATGACCACCCACGCCACGCCGCTGCCGGAAAGCGAGCGGCTGTACAACGCGCGCCTGGCTGTTCCGCACTACCCGCGCATCTTCGAGGGCTGGGCGCGCGCATCGGCCGCGGTGCGCGACAGCGCGCCCTGCCGGCTGGACATGGCCTACGGCCCGCACCCGATAGAACGGCTCGACCTGTTCCTGCCTGCGGGGCGTCCGCGCGGCACGCTGATGTACATCCATGGCGGCTACAGGCGCTCGCTCGGCAAGTCCGATGCATCGCATGTCGCGCCGGCCTTCACCGCGGCCGGCTACGCGGTGGCGGTGGTCGACTACGCGCTGTGCCCCGCGGTGGACGTGGAAACCATCGTCGCGCAGGTGCGGCGCGCAGCGAGGTGGCTGGCAGCGCGCCACGCCGAGTGGGAGGCGCCGGCCGGGCGACTCTTCGCCTGCGGGCATTCGGCCGGCGGCCATCTGGCGGCGATGCTGCTGGCCACCGAGCGCTGCGTTGCCGCCGCGGTGTGCGTGAGCGCGCTGTACGACCTGCGCCCTTTGCTGCAGGTGCCGTCGGTGATGGAGGCCACGCGCTTTACGTCGCTCAACGTGCCGGCGCTGAGCCCCCGCCCTGCGCCAACCGCTCACTGCAGCGCCGCTGCTCACCGCGCTTGGCAGCGACGAAAACCCAGGCTTTCATGCGCAGTTCGACGCCATCCGCGCCAGCTGGCGTCATGTGCATGCGGGCCACGTCGCCTGTCCTGGCCTCGACCACTTCACCATCCTCGAGGCGCTGACGCAGCCCGACGGTGCCATCGCCGTGGCCGCGCTGCGCCTGATGCAGTCGTTCGAGCGATGAACGCCATGGCCACTTCCATCCCCACTCCCATTCCGCCTGCTGCCTCATGATTTCCGAAAGCGCTCTCGACTGCCTCTTCCGGCAAGCCCGGTCCCACAACGGCTGGCTGCCGCACGCCGTGAACAAAGACCAGCTGCGCCAGATCTACGAGCTCGTGAAGTGGGGCCCGACCTCGGCCAACTGCTCCCCGATGCGTGTGCTGTTCGTGCAAACCGACGAAGGGCGCGAGCGACTGCGGCCGCTGTTGTCGCCCGGCAATGTCGACAAGACGATGACGGCGCCTGTCACGGCCATCATCGGCTTCGACACGGCATTCCATCGCGAACTGCCCCGCCTGTTTCCGCACAACCGTTCCATGCAGGACAATTTCCGCGGGCCCGGCAAGGAAGCCCATGCGGCGGTCACCGCGTTTCGCAATGCGAGCCTGCAGGCCAGTTACTTCATCCTGGCCGCGCGGGCGATCGGGCTCGACTGTGGGCCGATGTCGGGCTTCGATGCCGAGGCACTCGACCAGGCCTTCTGGGCCGGAACGACGGTGAAGACCAACTTTCTGTGCAACCTGGGCCACGGCGACCCTGCAAAGCTGTTCGAGCGTCACCCGCGCCTGTCGTTCAACGAAGCCTGCGGTTTCGCCTGAAGGCCGCTTCATGCTCTTCGACACGACGCTGCTGATCGTTGCAGCCTTCGTCGCCGGTGCGCTGAACGCGGTGGCTGGTGGCGGCAGCTTCCTGACCTTGCCGGCGCTGGTGTTCACCGGCATACCGGCGGTCAGCGCCAACGCGACGGGCACGCTGGCGCTGCTGCCCGGCTACATCGCGGGCGCATGGGGTTTTCGTGCCGACACCCAGCCTCCGCCCGGGCTCTCGGCAGTGCGGCTCGGGCTGCTCTGCCTGTTGGGCGGCAGCACGGGTGCCGTGCTGCTATTGCTGACCCCCGACGCCACCTTCCGCCGCGTGGCGCCATGGCTGCTGCTGCTGGCGACCTTTTTGTTCATGGCAAGTCCGCGCGTTCCGGCGGCGGAAAAGCCACAAGCTGCGCGGCCCGCTCCTGCGATGCTCGGTGTGTTCGCTGTCACGGCCTATGGGGGCTATATCAATGGAGGACTGGGCATCTTGCTGCTAGCCCTGTTCGGTTTGCTTGGCCAGAAGAACCTGCATGCGATGAATGGTCTGAAGAACCAGGTGTCGGCGCTGCTCACGCTGATCGCGGTATCGCTTTATGCCTGGGGCGGCCTCATCGCATGGCGGGAGGCCTTGGTCATGATGGGTGCGGCGATGCTTGGTGGTTATGCAGGGGCGGGGCTGGCACGGCGCTTGCCGGTCGTATGGCTGCGGCGCGGCATCGTGGCCACAGGCCTCACGATGACCGGGCTGTTCTTCATTCGCTAGCGAGACACATGCCGGCGCCAACGTGAACGACACACGCCAAGGCTCGGTTATCAGCCAAATTCTCTCTCAGCAAAGCGTCGGAGCCGGCCTGGAGCAATGTCGCTCGAGCAGGCGAGCTCCACTGGGCTGAGGGAGGATGTTTCGCATGGACCCCGTGCGAGCGATCAAACAGGTGAGCGATCTGATGAAGGGTTCAGCCAGTTCTCCGGCACTCCCGCATCAATGCCATCTAGCTGTCCGAGCAGCAGGTTCGTACCCGGAACTCCATCTACAACATTCCGTCTGCCTACGCAGTTCATAGCGTAGAGCATTGAACGGTTGAATCCACCGTCTTCACCGGTAGGGGCGCGCGTGGGTCACGCCGCCGTCCACCACCAGGGTGGCACCCATCACGTAGTCTCCTGCACGCGAGGCCAGGAATATGGCTGCGCCGGCAATGTCGTCCGGCGTGCCGATGCGCCGGGCAGGAATGTGCCCCGACAGCGCCTCCCCATGGTCACGGGCATTGCGGTTCATCTCGGAGGGAAATGCCCCGGGCGCAATGGCGCTGACTGCGATGTTGTCCTGCGCCAGGCGCATGGCCATGCGCCGCGTCAGGTGAATCAATCCCGCCTTGCTTGCAACGTAGGAGTAGTTCTCCTGCGGGTTGAGCCCGATGCCGTCGGTAGAAGCGATGTGAATGATCTTCCCGACCCGCGCCTTTGCCGCGGCGCGCAGCGGTGCGATGAGCGCCTTCGTCAGGAAGAAAGGCGATTTAAGGTTCAGGTCGACCACCTTGTCCCAGCCGCTCTCTGGAAAAGCATCGAAATCTTCACCCCATGCTGCGCCGGCGTTGTTGACCAGGATGTCCAACGTCGATTCATGACGGGCATAGGCATCGGCCATGGCCTGGCAGCCCCCCACCGTGGACACGTCATGCGGTAGCGAAATGCAGTGGCCCGTGCTCGAGAGCTCTCGCGCGGCCAGGTCGCAGGCTTCGGCCTTTCGCGCACTGATGTAGACGCGTGCGCCATGCGCAAGGAACCCCTCAGCGATCATGCGGCCTATGCCTCGTGAGCCACCGGTAATGAGCGCCGTGCGGCCCTGCAGCGAGAAAAGATTCTGGACGCTCATGGCGATGTCGCTACCGCACCGACACCCGTAGACGTGCTTTTTTCTGCGGAGGCCTCAAGGCGCGATCGCCGCACATAGGCGATTCCGTCGAACAGGCGCCGCGCCGTGCGCGTGAAATGCACTTCGCGCACCGACCATTCGTCCTCGCCCGCATGCTCGACATTTGCGAAGATTTTGAGCACCCCACTCGGATGGCCAATGCGAATGCGCGTCGGTCCGGCATGCGTGCCTCGCGCGTCGGCTGGTATTGTTCCAGCGATCTGCGCCGCAACAGAGAGGCAAACAGAGCCGCCGCCAGGGAACGCCTTGTGCATGGCACCACCGTTGAGCACCATGCGCGCGACGAAGTCGATCTCTGCAGCCTGCACGACGCGGTTTCCGGCAATGGTCCGGTAATCCTGCGCTTCGCTAATCAAGATCTGGTATGGCGTGAGGATCCCCGACGACGGAAGATTGCAACGTTCGACGACCCAGCGCCTCACCTCCTCGGCCATCTCGTAGATCTCGGAACCGAGCTGCCCCGGCAGTTCCGTGCCACTGATTCCCAGGTCCGCCGCGCGAATGAACACGCATGCCGTGCCTACATCGACCACCGACACAGGAATTTCGCGGCCGAGCTTCGATACATGTACCCAATCGCGCGCCTGCCCCGTGGGCAGGAGCTTTCCGGTCGTAGAGCCGCTTGTGTCGGAGTAATCCAGTGCCACCTCTGCGCCTGTTCCCGGCACACCATCCACTTCGCTATCGCCCTCCACACGCGGCTCGCCGTCGGCGCATTGCACGGACATCCGAAGGATCTTTCCGGTGTTCGTGTTGTGCACCCGAACAGTGGTGACGGGTTCTTGCACAGGAACCAGCTGCTCCTGCAGCGCATAGACTCCTGTGGCCGATGAAATGTTGCCGCAGACGATCTCGAAACTGACGGTTGGCTGGTCGATGCCGATCTGCACGAAGGTGTAGTCGATGTCTGCATCGGGGCGCGACGGCGGCCCGATGATGGCGCACTTGCTCGTCAGGATGTCGGCGCCGCCGAGCCCATCGATCTGACGCACATCCGGGCTACCGAACAAAGCCAGCAGGAATCGAAGGCGCGCATCCGCATCGGCGGGCACATCTTGCTGCGAGAGAAAAACAGCCTTGCTCGTGCCACCGCGCATCAAGGTGACCGGTACGTTGATTTGTTCTTTCATCGGCCCAGTATGCAGTTGCATTCGGCCCGCCGTCCTTTCAGTTTGGCTGGCCATTGTTTAGCCGGGCTGATTACTTCAAATGCTTTAGCGCCGCTAAAGAATGCCGAGCAGAAATCCAATGACCACGACGGTTTTCGTCTCGATACTTACTGTCGCTGTGGCCAGTTCCACACGAACAGGAGACACCTTTTGAAGATCATCAAGCGAACGGAATCCCCTTTCCGAGACACCCCCGGCGGCATGGTGCTTGTCGCCACACGCGTGGCGAGCCAGCCACCCCAGTTCCCGCCGATCGAATTCGTTCACGACGACCAGAAGGTCGAAGAGATCGAACTCGGCCCCACAGGCTCCCTCTACAGCTTCACGATCGTCCACCCCGGCAAGGAGAAGCAGCCCTATGGCCTGGCCATGGTCGACTTCGCGCCCGGCGTTCGTGCGTTCGGGCGACTGCTGTTCGGCAACCAGCCACCCGCCATCGCCAGCCGCCTGCGGGTGGTGCCCTTCACGTTGCCGGACGGCACCCCCGACTATGCCTTCCAGGAGTAATGCGAGATGAAGCAACCACTGATCACCGGGGTCGGTATCACGGACTTCGGGCGCTTTCCTGAATTGACCGAAGAGGCCATGGCCCAGGCAGCAATTCTCGATGCCCTGGCCGATGCCGGCACGCAGCTTTCGGAGGTGCAGGCGTTCTATTGCGGTAACGCGCTTGGAGCCATGCTGCCCGGCCAGCGTACATTGCGCGAGCTGCACGTCGACGGCGGCGCTGTCTACAACGTAGACAACGCTTGCTCCAGCGGCGCCACTGCATTGAATCTCGCGCTGCAGGCGCTCAAGGTCGGCCAGTACGACACCGTGGTGGTGTTCGGCATGGACCATCTGAGCAGCCTCGGCGGCGGGCCGCTGCAGCTCAGCCAGAAGGACTGGAACAACCGGCGCGGAATGATCATGCCGGCCCTGTACGCCATGCGCGCCAGGCGATACATGCACGACCACGGCCTCACATTGGAGACACTGGCGGACATCTCCGTCAAGAATCGAAAGCACGGCGTCCTGAATCCCATCGCCACGTTCGCCAAGCTGGCGAGCCGCGAGGAAATCTTGGCGTCCCGCCCTGTGGCCGAGCCGCTCACTCTGCTCCAGTGCTGCCCCGCAGTGGTCGATGGGGCGGCGGCGCTGGTGCTCAGCACCAAGCCTTCCAAGGGCGTCGCAACGCCGGTCCGAGTGCTGGCGTCGGTGGTGCAGTCTGGCTTGTTCGAAACCTCACCGGTCGACATGACTGAGGCCGAGATCACCGCGCGCGCCGCCAGGCTAGCCTATGAACAAGCCGGCATCGGACCGCAGGATCTCAGCCTGCTGGAGGTGCACGACGCGTTCACCATCTCCGAACTGCTCTACTACGAGGCCCTCGGACTTTGCAGCCGAGGCGATGCGGCGAGCCTCCTGCAAAGCGGTGCGACCACGCTTGGCGGACGCGTGCCGGTCAACCCCAGCGGCGGACTGATCGCCAAGGGGCATCCGCCCGGGGCGACAGGTGTCGCACAGGTCGTCGAAGTCTGCGAGCAACTGCAAGGCCGTGCCGGCGCAAGGCAGGTCCACGCAGCACGCATCGGCCTCACGCAGGTGACAGGCGGAGGCATCTGGGGCGTGGACCACGCCGCCTGCTCCATCAACATTCTTTCGCTTTGATCGCAAGTACCATGAACCTTACAAGCACAAGCGCGCCTGCATCGCTGCACGGCCTCGTTGCCGTCGTGACCGGTGGCGCCAAGGGCATCGGCCTCGGCATCGCCCGCGAGCTCGCACAGGCCGGATGCCGCATCGCGCTCTGGGACTTTGATGAGAAGGCGCTGGAGGGAGCAGAACAAGCCCTTTCGGGCGAAGGCTTCAATGTGCGGACCTTCAAGGTCGACGTCAGCTCGGTGGAGCAGGTAGAGGCGGCCGTGGCCCGGCTTCTCGCGTCTCATGGCCGCATCGACATCTTGGTCAACAACGCAGGCATCGGTGGCGACAAGCTCGTCTCCAAGATGGATCTCGCATTCTGGACCCGCGTGATCGAGGTCAACCTTCATTCGCAGTTCATCTGCTCCAAGGCGGTACTGGCGCAAATGGCGGAGAACCGGTTCGGCCGCATCATCAACATCGGCTCGCGCGCATGGCTGGGCAACCGCGGCCAGGCGGCCTACTCCGCCTCCAAGGGAGCGGTGGTAAGCCTGACACGCTCGCTAGCGCTCGAATATGCGCGCAAGGGCATCACCGTGAACGCCATCGCTCCCGGCATCGTGGAGACGCCGCTGTTCGAAACGCTGGCCGAGGAAGTCCGACAGAGCCTTCACAAGACCGTACCGATGGAACGCATTGGCCAGCCCGAGGACATCGGCCGCGCCGTCCGGTTCTTCGCGGAACCCGGCTCGAGCTACGTCACCGGCCAGCTCCTGTACGTCTGCGGCGGGCGCAGCCTCGGCAGTCCCTCCGTATAGCGCGTCGACATCACGACATGAGCAATCCGACAAAACGGAAGGTCGCATGCTTGCCAATGCATTGAGCGGTTTGAAAGTGATCGACTTCACGCAGGTGATGGCTGGCCCGACCTGCACGCTGTGCATGGCCGACCTGGGCGCCGACGTCGTAAAGATCGAAGCGCCTGGCGGCGATCTTTCGCGAGCCCTTTCGCCCTGGGTCCATGGCGAGGGAGTTGCCTTCATGGCACTCAATCGCAACAAGCGCAGTGTGGTCCTCGATCTCAAGCACCCAACGCACTTGCAGGCGGCGCAGGCGCTGGTCGCGCAGGCGGATGTGCTGGTGGAGAGCTTTCGCCCGGGCGTCATGGCGCGCTTGGGGCTGGACTATGCTGCGGTGTCGGCGGACAACCCGCGCCTCATCTACTGCTCGGTCTCAGCGTATGGCCAGCACGGCGCCAGCAAGGATCTTCCCGGGGTCGACGGTGTGCTTCAGGCCGTGAGCGGCCTGATGAGCGTCACCGGCGCACGCGATGGGGAGCCGTGCAAGGTGCCGGTGCCGGTGGTCGACTTGGTCACAGGGTCACTGGCGGCCATCGCAGTCCTGGCCGCCCTCGCGGACCGGCAACGCACAGGACACGGGCAGCACGTCGAAGCCAGCATGTTCGCCAGCGCCATCGCGCTTCAGCACGTGAGTTTCGCGTCCTACTTCGCGGACGGCCTTGTGCCCGGACCGCAAGGGCATGCAGCGCCATATTCGACTCCGAATGAGGCCCTGCGCTGCGCTGACGGATGGATCATGGTGGCCGCCTATCACCCCGCACGGTGGCAGGCTTTGTGTTCAGCCATCGGGGCACCGGAACTGGCCTGCGATCCACGGTTCGCCGACAACAAGAGCCGACTCCAGCATCGCGAAACACTGCTGCGCCTGCTCGAAGGGCGCATGCTCGCGCAGCCCCGCGCCTTCTGGCTGGAGAGGTTCGCAGCCGTCGACATCATCTGCGGCCCCATCAACAACTACGCGGAGGTGGCGCAGTCAGCGCCTTTCCTCGAAGCGGCCCTCGCCGAGCAGCTGCAGCACCCGACCGCCGGGCCGATGACGCTGCCTCGCAGCGTCATCAGCGCCGTCGGCGAGCGGCCCCGGGCGAGACGTCCAGCCCCCACCCTGGGCCAGCACACCCGTGAGGTGCTGGCCGAACTCGGCATGCAAGCCGCAACCGTCGATGCGGTGATCCCCCTCAGCCCTTCCCAGAATTGAGCACAGCTATGCCCATCGTGAAGACCGTCCAGAACGGCGTCGCCGTCGTCACCCTGAATCGGCCCGAAGCCATGAACTCCATCGACCCGGAATCGAACGAGCAATTGCTCGAGATCTGGGACGAGGTGTCGAACAACGAGGACATCCGCGTGCTGGTCCTCACGGGTGCGGGCGAGCGCGCCTTCTGCACAGGCGCGGACCTCAAGAAGACCATGCCGCCCGCCGACAGCGCAGCCCGGCAGGTCTTTCGCTGCGGCACCGGGCATTTCAACTTCGGCACGCTGCAGACAGACAAGCCCGTCATCGCCGCCATCAATGGCTACGCCTTGGGCGGCGGGCTGGAGTTGGCCTTGCTGGCGGACATACGCATCTGCTCTGACAACGCCCAGTTCGGCTTGCCGGAAGTGCGGGTCGGCAGCATCCCGGGCGCCGGCGGCACGCAGCGTCTTATCCGCGCAATTGGCCAGTCAGACGCGATGTGGATGCTGCTCACCGGCGAACGCATCGATGCAGCGGAAGCGCTGCGCATCGGGTTGGTCAGCAAGGTGGTGCCCTTGTCTGAATTGCAGCACGCAGCCATGCAACTCGCAGGCGCGATGGCAGCCAATGCCCCGCTCGCGATGACCGCTGCGAAGCGCCTCGCGATGAATGGACGCGAGCTACCGTTGGCAGGCGGGCTGACCCTGGAGCGCCAGGCCTTCGGGCTGCTCAGGGATAGCGAGGACCGGCTGGAAGGGCGTCGCGCCTTTGCCGAGAAGCGCCACCCCGTGTTTCGCGGCCGTTGAAACTCCTTGCCCGGAAGACGAATGCGCCTCTGGGCAAGCCTTCGATTTGCTCGCACGCACGATTCGACACTCGAACAACCGATGTGAGCGTTCTCCTGGAGCAGCTCTTGAAGACACCGCGCACCGCTTGGCTCAACAACCTCGCACTTATCGTTGCCGCGTTCGTCGGCGCATCACCGGCCCTCGGGCAGCAAGCCGACCGTCCACCCGCCAGGATCCTGGTTGGCTTCTCGCCCGGCGGCACGCTCGACGTGGTGACGCGCGCGCTTGCAGATCAATTGCATGGCCCGCTTGGTCGCACCGTGGTGGTGGAAAACAAGCCGGGCGCGGGCGGTAAGATCGCGATCGATGCGATGCGGGCCGCAGCCACCGACGGGAGCGTGGCGATGCTGTGCCCCGACTTCTTCACATCGATCTACCCCTTCGTCTTCAACAAGCTCAACTACAACCCGCAGAGGGACATCCTGCCGGTATCGACGGTGGTCGAGTTCCCAATGGCGCTGGCCGTGCCCTCCTCTTCGCCCGTCAAGACCTTCGGCGAATATGCCCCATGGGTACGTGCGCACCCGGACGAAGCCAACTTCGGCCACGCCGCATCGGGCGGCCCGACGCATTTCCTGGGACTTCAGATCGCCAGGATCATCGAGACACCGCTGCAGGACATCCCTTTCCCTGGCGCGGCGCCCATGATCGTGAACCTGACTGGCGCCAATCTCGCGGCGGGCACGTCCACGGTCGGAGACTTTGCGCAGCACCACGACGCTGGCAAGCTTCGCGTGCTGGCCGTCACCTCCGCAGAGCGCTCGCCGCTGCTGCCAAACGTGCCGACCTTCGGCGAACTCGGCCGCAAGGAACTCACCGCGGTCGGGGTGCTTGCCATATGCTTGGCACCTGGCACGCCCGCCGGGGTGGTCTCCGAGTGGAGCGCCGCCGTGCGTACGGCGGCTGCCACCGGACAGTTCTCGAGCAAGGTTCGCAAGCTCGGCTTCATGAACACGGGAAGCTCGCCCGACGAAGCGCGCGCCCGGTTCGCCGAAATGCGCGGGTTCTGGGAACCGATCGTCAAGGCCTCGGGATTCAAAGCCGACTAGGCGATGGCGCGCTGCTCGCGGCGCGCCTAGCGCACCGAGCGGATCCAGTCCCGAAAGAGCCGAACCGGCGCCGTGGCCGCTTTCAACGGGTCGCAGACCAGGTAGTAGCCGAGCTCTGTCTTCGCGACATGGTCCACCGCAACCACGAGGCGCCCGGTGCGCAGGTCGTCTTGCACGTAGGCCCGCTGCGCCATCGCCACGCCCAGGCCGTCCGCTGCAGCCTGATAGCACAACGCGGCATTCGCCAACGCGATGCCCGGCAGACTTGGAGTGTCGACAAGGCCGGCCGAACCGAGCCACAGCGGCCAGGCTTGAGGGCGCAGCATGGAGTGCAGCAGGTCGGCTCGCAGCAGATCGCTAGGCTCCTGGAACTGTTCCGCCAGGCCGGGTGTACAGACCGGGACGAACTCATCGTCGAAAAGGTGGTCCAGCTCGACATCGGCCCACTCGCCCATCCCGTGGCGAATCGCGCAGTCCGCGCCTTCAAGCCGGACATCTTCCGCCAGTGCAATCGTTGCGATCTCCAGCGCGATGTCGGGGTGAAGCGCATGGAAGCCGTGCAGGCGGGGAACCAGCCAGCGAATGGCGATGCTCGGAGGCACCTTGAGGCGCAGCCGTTGCTCCCGCTGGCTGTCCGCCAGGTCGCCCAATGCTTCGTGCAGTCGATCGAACGCGTCGCAGACGCGGGTGGCGAGTCGCTCGCCCACCGCGGTGAGTTCGATCTCGCGGCCGGCCTTCTGGAAAAGTTGCACGCCCAGCCCCGTTTCAAGCTGCTTGATCTGCTGGCTAACGGCTCCTGGCGTGACGTGGAGCAACTGCGCGGCTCGCGACACGCCTTTGGCCCGATACACCGCATCGAACGCCCGCAGGGGGCTCAGGAGTGCGCGAAGGTTCTGCATGACAGGATGAGACTGCCGGCGCACTCAATGTGCGCCGAGGTGGCAGCTGCCTGCCACCGCACTCGCAGGGATTGGCTTCAGCACTTCTGGATACCGATGGTGCGGTTCAAAAGATCCTCTTCTTCGCGCAGGGCCGCTGCGGAGCCGGAATAAGCGGCAACGCCCCGCTCCAGCACGATGACGTTCGTGGAGAAGTCGAGAACGACGTCGACGTGCTGCTCCACGAGCACGCAGCCAACTCCGAGCCGGTCGCTCATCCGGACGATGGCATCCATCAGTTCCTCGCGCACCATGGGAGCAAGGCCCTCCAGCGGCTCGTCGAGCAGAAGGATGCGCGGCTGGCCGACAAGTGCCCGTGCCACGGACAGCATCTGCTGTTCACCGCCTGACAGTTGCGTGCCACCGTTGCGCCGGCGCTCCTTGAGTCGCGGAAACAGGGCGTAGATCGGTGGCAGAGCCACGCCGGCCGACCGCCCCTGCAGGCCCGACAGCAGGTTCTCCTCCACCGTCAGCGAAGGAAAGATGTCGCGGCTCTGCGGCACGTAGCCGAGCCCAGCCCGTGCGCGCGCATGCGTCGTGGCGCTGCCGATGTCGTTGCCGCCGAAGTGGATCCGGCCCTGCATCAGGTCGGCCAAGCCGATCGCGGTTGCCAGCGTAGTGGTCTTGCCGGCGCCGTTTCGCCCGATGAGGCCCAGACGTTCGCCTTCGCGCACGCTGAAGCTGAGATGCTCGACGACCGGCACACCGCCATAGCCGGTCGTGACATCGTCGAACCGGAGTTCAATGGGTTGCTTGGGCATGGCCGTCTCGTCCGAAATAGATTTGCTTGACTTGTTCGTTGGCGGCGACTTCTTGCGGCGTGCCTTCGACCATCACCGCACCGGCAACGAGCACGATGATGTGCGAGGCGAACCGGAACACCAGGTCCATGTCGTGTTCGATGAGCAGCACCGACAGTTCCTTCGGCAGGCCCTCGATGGCGTCCATGATGCGACCGCCTTCGCCTTGCGGCACACCCGCGCCGGGCTCGTCCAGCAGCAGAACCTGCGGCTTCATTGCGAGCGCCAGAGCGATTTCAGCAAGCCGCTGTTCGCCGAGCGCGAGGTGTCCTACGACCCGGTTAGCGTAGGGATGTAGGCCGAGCATGCCGAGCGTCTCGTGGACCTCGTCGCGAACGCGCGCGGAACGCGCCGACGAGGGCCACCACTGCATCGAGGCGCGCAGCCGCTGCAGCACTGCGACCCGCACGTTCTCCGCCACGGTCAGGTCCTTGAACAGTCGGCTGATCTGGAACGTGCGAACGATGCCGCTGCGCACGCGTGCGTACTGCGGTAGCTGGACGATCGAGCGGCCGTCCAGTTGGATGTCCCCAGACTGCGGGCGCATCGCCCCACTCAGCAGGTTGACCAGCGTCGTCTTGCCTGCCCCATTGGGACCGATCAGCGCCGTGCGCGCACCCTGCGGCAGCGAGAGCGTGACGTTCTGCGTGACGGCCAGGCCCCCGAAGGAATGGCAAAGGTTCTGGGTTTGCAGCCGATGGGTCATCGCGTTCCTCCGCTGCCGCCCAACCGCTTGGCGTACGCTACGGCCCGGTCCAGAAGTCCGATCAGGCCTTCCGGCAGGACAATGAGCACGACAATCAGCATCGACCCGATGACGAACAGCCAGTGATACGGATTCAAGGTCGACGCGATGTGATGGATCGTCATGTACGCGACGGTGCCGAGCACCGCACCCGCCAGGCGGCGCGTGCCGCCGAGGACGATCATGACCACCACACCTGCGGACGTCGTGAAGTCAAGCATGAAGAGATTAGCCACCTTGCTGGTCTGTGCCGTCAGGGCTCCTGCCAGCCCTGCCACGACGCCGCCGACGGTGTAGACGGCCAGCAGGTGCAGATACACGCGCCCGCCCAGCGCCTGGACGCGTCCCGGATCCTGTCGTATGGCTTTGGCCGTCAAGCCAAAAGGTGATTCAACCAGGTTGCGCACGAGGAAAAACATCAACACCAGCGCGCCCAGCGCGTAGAAATAGCCGGTGTGACCCATGAAGTTGAACTCCCAGATACCGAACAGCGGAGCGACCTCGAAGCCGGCAAGTCCGTCGTCGCCACCTGTGAGCCATCTGGCCCAATTGGCGAGCTCGAGCAGCAACTGCGCCACCGCGATGGTGAGCATGACGAGCGTGAGCTTGGTCGAGCGCAGCATGACTGCACCGCTCAGCAGCGCTATCAGTCCTCCGCCCAGCCCGCCGAGCAGCAGCCCGATGATGGGATCGGACGTCAGATACAACGCGGTCCAGCCCGCGACGTAGGCACCTACGCCGTACAACGCGGCCTGGCCCAGGGTCGCGATGCCCGCCTGTCCGAGCACGAGGCTCAGCGACAGCGCAAAGATCGACATCGTCGCCATGTTAGTCAGCAGTCCAAGGTCCTGCGGGAACACCACGAAAGCCAGCAACCCCGCGAGCGTCAGGACGATCTCGGCGCGCAATTGCCTCCACGGGCGCACGCGCGCTGGCGTCGCCATTGCCATGGGCGGAATCACTGCGCTCATGCCTGCCTCCCGAACAGCCCCTGTGGGCGAACCAGCAAGACGATAATCATCGTCAGGAAAAAGGCAGCCGATGCGAGCTGCGGAACCATGTATTTCATCGAGGTCTCCACGATGCCGAGCAGCAACGCTGCGAAGAAAGAGCCAAACAGATTTCCGTTGCCTCCCACGGCGACAACCGCCAGAAGGATCACGAGATATTTGGAGGCGTAAGTCGGCTCCATTGGCAGCATCTCTGCCCCGGCGATGCCGCCCAGAGCCGCGAGCGCGGCACCGATCGCGAAAGTCGCCGCATAGATCCTGGTCGTGTCGATGCCGATGGCCCGGGCAATCGGCGCGTTGTCGACCGCAGCGCGCACCCGGATGCCAAAGGATGACCGGTCCACGCTCAACCACAGGACACCGACGACCGCGAGCCCACAGGCAACGACGATGAGCCGATGGCGGGGAATGGAGCGGAACCCCAGGTCCACCGACCCGCCGAATGCCTCAGGAAGCGCGACGGATGTCACCGACGATCCGAACATCAGGTTGACCGCAGCCGTCGCGACGAACATCAGGCCGATGGTTACCAGCATCTGGTCGAGATCGTCGCGCCGGTAGAAGCGGCGCAGCAGGATGCGCTCGAAAAGCACCGCCACAAGCGCCACGATCGCGATCGCCAGTACGAAACCCAGCCCGATTGGCACACCCAGGCGTTGGGGAATGCTGGCCGCCAGAAACCCGCCGAGCATCGCGAAGGCGCCATGAGCCAGATTCACCACCCGCATCAGACCCATGGTCATCGACAGGCCCACCGTGATCATGAACAGGATCATGGCGTACGTGATCCCGTCGACCAGGATGCTGCTAAGAAGCGCAACAGACATGCTGCAGCCTCCGCACTACTTGGTCGCATTCTGGATGCGGCCGTAGTCGGGCTGCATCTCGAACGTGCGGAACTCGCGATTGACGAAGCGTCCGGCCGCATCCTTTTCCACCACTCGCATGTAGACGTTCTGCACAAACTCGCGGGAGGCCGGATCGATCTTCACCGGGCCACGTGGGCTCTCCCACGAAAATCCCTTGGCGGCGGCCATGGCCTTGGGCCCGTCGCGCTTGCCGTCCGTCGCTTTGACCATGTGATAGATCACATGCAGGCCGTCGAACGCGTTCGCGAGCTGGACGGTCGGAATGGCCTTGGGCGTAACCTCGGCCATGGCATTGACGGCGGCCTTGTTCAGCGGCGAGTTGTGCGTCGCCGAATAGAACATACCGGTCTCGATTCCCAGCAGCTCGGGGCCGATCGCGCGCAGCTGGTCCTCATCCGTCTCGCCCGTGCCCAGGAAGCGCACGCCCGCAGCTCTCAACCCCGCTTCGTTGTAGGCCTTGACCATCGCGTAGGTGGCCGGCCCACCCGGACCGAAGACATAGAGCGCATCAGGCTTGAGCGCTTTCACGCGCTGCATCAGGGGGCCGAAGTCCGTCGTCTTCAGCGGCGCACGGATTGCTTCAAGCATCTTGCCCCCGCCGGCGACGAAAGCGGTGTTAAAGGCTTTCTCGGCGTCGAGGCCCGGACCGAAGTCGCTGACCAGGGATACGACGTTCTTGACGTTCTTCTCGAGCGCGTACTTGGCCACCGGCACGGCCATCTGCGGCAGCGTGTACGAGGTGCGCAAGAGGTAGTCGGACTTTTCGAGAAGCGACGAGGTCGACGCATTGAAGATCACGACGGGCACCTTCGCCTCCTGCGCAAGCGCGGCGACAGCCAGCGTATCGGGCGTGAAATACAAGCCCGCGATGTACTGCGCGCCTTCCTTGATGATGAGCTCCTGCGCCAGTGCCTTGGCCTGCGCGGGATTGATCTCCGGCAGGTCGCGGTAGATCACCTCGATCGTGTGTCCGCCCGCAGTGGTGCCGTTGAGCTTTTGGTAGGCCTTGGTGGCTCCCTCCCAGGTCTGCCCGACCGCTGAGAACGGTCCGGACATGGGGGCGATCACACCCACCTTGATGACATCGGCGCGGCTTTGGAAGGCGAACGTCGCGAGTGAGACCGCCATCGCGGCCATGAGTTTGAGGGTCATGTTCTTCTCCAGGGTGGTGCGGGTCGCTGGCGAGCCATGCGCCCGGGTATTGACAAGAGGTGGGGACGGGAATCGTGGGGCGCGGGCCGGCTTCAGCGCGGCACGCCGTGCGGCTGCGCTGCTTCAGTCGCCTGCAGGGCGTCGTCGCGGGACATCAACGTTGCGTACTTCTGTTGCATGTCGAACAGATTGGCTTCGTGCGCCCGCAGTGACCGGTCGCCCACGCAGTCTGTGACGACGAGAGGACGAAAGCCGTGGCACATGGCATCGACCACGCTGGCACGGACACACCCGCTGGTTGTGCATCCCGCGATCAGCAAAGTCTGCACCCCGCGCTGGGAAAACCAGGAAGCCAGTGAAGTCCCGAAGAACGCCGACGGGTGGATCTTGCGCAGCACGAGTTCACCGTTGCAGGGCTGCAGTTGCGGAACGATCTGGCTTTGCGGCGCGTCCTCCCGCAGGGCGAGGATGGGCGGCACCTTGAGCGCGAAGATGTTGGCGTCGGCTCCATCGTCCTGGTACACGACGCGCGTGTGGGCGATCGGCCATCGACGCGCGCGTGCCACATCCAGCAGGCCCCGCGTGCATTCGATGGCTGGCTCGATGTTGCCGCCGCCGAACGTGAGCGGGTCGGCGAATCCGTTGACGAAGTCGATGATCAGCACGCCATACGGCGCCTTCGGCGTGACGACATGGCCGAAGCCCTGCTGCTTGTAGATGTCCGGAGCGGTGCTCATTGGAAAGCCTCGTCGATGACCTTGCCGTTGCGAACCACGACGACGTCGTCGAGCTCCACCGTGCAGTTGCGCAATGGGATGTCAAGGTGGCAAGGCGTGGTGCGAGTTCCCCCGGCCTCGTTGTTCGGGCCCAGCGAGAACAGGAAATTGCCTTCGAACGCACGCGCGTCCTGCCCGGAAGTTGCCTCGCGGTCCACCAGGGACAGCGTGTGCCAGAAGCAGCGCGGCTGCATCCCCCATCCGATGTGCGCGATGGCGTAGGCCTCGGGGTCCTTGTAGGCCTCCATGAACTCGCGCAGCAAGGCTGCATCGATGTCACCTTCGATGCTGCGCACGAAGCCTTCGCGCAGACGCATCGTGATCTTGTCGGAGACGTAGTTTTTCTGCGGTAGCAAGATGTCACCGCGGTCGATCACGATGGTGCCGTCGCTGCCGCCTTCGTTGGCGAAGGTGAAGAGGAAACCGCTCGGCCAGTGGTCCCAGCGCCCGGGCTCTTCGCAGAAACCGTATTCGGAGATGGTCGGGAAGTCGCCGAGCTTGAAAGTCACGTCCGTGCCGGCCGGCGAGGTCACGTGCATCTTTTTAGCGGCCTTGAGCAGCTTCGACGCGGCGAGCACGCGTTCGCGGTCGGCCTCGGTTGGCACCGCCCGAACCAGCACCTCGGGCGGCTCGACGGCAAGAAGGATCTTCGTTCCCGATTCGAGGATCTCCATCTGCTCTGGCGAGAACAGCAGCAGCATCAAGTCCAGGACGATGTCGCTGTTCTTCATGGCCGCGAGAGCGACGGGGTTGTTGGTGAGCGGCGTTTCCCCCAGGTAGTTCATGAGGTCGCGGCTCGGGGCCTTCTCCGCGTTGATAGGCTGCAGCTCGATCCTGGTCACGACTGCGCCCGCGGCTTGAGCTGCAATGGTGGCGGTTTGAAGCGTTTGCGGATGGGTGTGGGGACCGCACAGGATCGAGACCTTCTGTCCGCGCTCCACCTTGCTGAGCTTCAGAACCTGGTCCCAGGCCTTGACCATTTGATAGTCGCTGACTGGCATTTTTTTTCCTTTGTTTGAAAGTGTCAGATCTGTAGGAGCGCCAGATCCTGCGGGCTGCCCAGCTTGAAGAGCCGGCGGGCATTGCCGTAGCAGACCAGCGCACGAGTTCGCTCATCGAGCGGCGCCCCTTCGATGAAGGTGCAGGCCTCGGCGGTGGACTCGTAGGGATAGTCCACGGAGAAGAGCACGGCTTGCGCACCGAGCTCGCCGATAGCGCCAAGCAGTGCTGGCGCGGAGCACACGCCGGACGTCGTGATCAGGATGTTGCTGCCGATGTACTCGCTGGGCTTACGTGCCAACTTGATGCCCGAGGGATAAGCAGCGAAGCGGCTGTCGATGCGCCAGCGTTGATACGGCAGGGCCTCGCCCATGTGACCCAGCAGCAGATTCAATCGCGGGAAGCGGTCGAACACCCCGCCGAACAGCAGGCGCAAGGCATGCCCCGCCGTTTCCACGCCCCATCCCCAGGCGGCTCCCTGGAGCACCGGCATGCCTTCCAGCAGCGCCGGTGGCTGGCTGAACGCGTTGGGGTGCAGGTAGATGGGCACGCCGAGCGCCTGCGCGCGCTCCCAGAACACATCGAATTCGCTGCCCTCGTAGTAGCGGCCCAGGGTGTGGCCATTGATCAGCGCACCCTTGAAACCGTGCTCTACGACCGTGCGCTCCAGCTCTCGCGCAGCCTCGTTCGGGTCCTGCAATGCCACGTGGGCAAAGGCGCCGAATCGTTTCGGATGGCGCGCTACGCGCTCGGCGAGGAACTCGTTGTTCTCGCGTGCGCGCCGGACGGCGGAAGCAACATCCGTCTCGGCCTGCACGCCGGGCATCGTCTGCGACAGCACGGCGAACTCGATGTTTCCGGCGTCCATCTCGGCCAGGCGCTGGTCGTCGAAGTCGCTCAGCCTGGCGTCGAGCCGGGCCACGAAGTCGGCTGGCAATGCGCGTGTGTACTTGGCGGAGTACGCATCGAAGCCGGGGGCGGAGAAGTGCTCCTCGAGCGCGATCTTGGGAGTTCGATTCATCATTGTCTTCATCGGGTTCAGACCGGGTAGGCCAGGGCTGTGTCAAGAATCTCGGTGTCGTGCACCACTTCGCGGCTGGCGATAAGCAGCCGTTCGCCTTCGCGCACAAAACGGTCGTGATAGATGCCGGCGAGATGCACGGTGGAAGGTCCCTCGACGAGGGTCTGCATCAGGATGAAGGGTGTCTGCGAGCTGATCGTGTCGCTCGTCTCTTGCAGCACCCGTGTGATGCCCAGGACATGCAGCATGTGGCGGGGCGCAAACATCTGCGAGTGCGCCACGGCGAGCGCGCGATCAGTGATCATGTCCAGGCCCTCGCAATAGACGAGGCCAACGGGCATGTTCAGCAGCGCGTTCTGACGCGAGGTGATCCGGTACTTCGCTTCCTTGCTGAAGAACTCGGGCCAGCGCTCGACATCGTTAGCATCGAGGACGGCGCAGTACTCGACATGGAAGGAGTCGATCTCCGCGCGCAGTTCGGCGGCGCGACGGGGCGACATTACAGAGCGGGCGTAGGCGAGTTGCTCCTTCATGCTGCCATCTCCGCGACACGGATGCCCATGACGCCTCGGTAGTACTCGTAGAGCGAGCGGATGCACGACTCCGAGATCAGGTTGCGTGCCGTGCCCTGGTGGCCAGCATCGAGCTTGACGACGTTGTTGTCTGTGGACGAATTGCGGATGCCCTCCTGCACGAACTTCAACGCCTCGTTGTCCTCAAGGCCGAGAAAGCCCGACGGCCCCATCAGGTTGCCTTGGCGGAGGCGGTGCCGCGTCATCTCCGGCGTGTCGTCTTCGTAGCCGAACATCGTCCACTGCATCACCATGCTGTTGGGGCCGTTCGGGATGATCTGGCGCACACCCATCGTGTTCATCTGGCGCTGCACGATCAGGTTCGGCCACATGGTCATCATGTTGGCGGACCAGGGCGAGTCGAACTCGCGCACATAGTCCAAAAACCGCTCGTCGCGCAGCCGAAGGTTGTCGCTGAACGAACGCATCTCCGCCTTGTCGTCGGCGGCGACGGTGGCATAGACCTGGTCGGGCTTGGACGATGCCATGTAGCCGTGACGGCCATGTTCCTTGTCTGCGAAGACGATCGACTTGATACCCGGCACGAGAAGGCCGAACACGACGAGGAACGAGTGCAGCAACGTCGCGTGATAGGGATCCTTGAGGTTCTCGTGATACATCTTCCAGTTGCACGGAAGCTCGTTGCGGCAGTAACCCAGGATCCTGAGCTTCTTGCCCGAAAACGGAACGTCGAATTCATCGACGATCTCCTTGGTCATGTACTCCTCCAGCGGCGGAGTCTTGTCGGAGTAGGTGGCGAACACCACGCCGTTGCGCGTCGCCACGCGCAGCTGGCGAGTACCGTGCTCCGCGTTCTTGAAGTCCGGTGGCATGCCGCCGATCTTGTTGATTCCGCGCTTGAACGGAACGCCTTGCAGATTGCCCTTGAGGTCGTAGGACCACTGGTGGTAGGGGCAGACGAACTCCTTGGCGTTGCCGTGGCTGGAGCGGCAGAATTCGGCGCCGCGGTGAGCGCAGCGGTTCTCAAAGACGGAGATCGTGTTGTCTTCCGCGCGAACGATCACTACGGCCGTGGCGCCTACATAACCGCGCTTGTAATCGCCAGGGTTTGGAATTTCCGCTTCCAGGGCCACGAAGTTCCAGGTGTCCCCACGGAAGATGCGCTCGATCTCCTGGTCATAGATGGCCTGGCTGGTGTACACCCAGTCGGGGATGTTGTTGAGCGCGTCGGCGGGCCAGACGCACTGCTCCAGGGGCGGGTTCTTTCTGGCATTGGTGATGCCGATGACCGCCTGCGATTGATACATGAAAGCTCCTTGACTCTGAGAGGTGGTTAAACGATGGCAGCGGCGCCGGCCTGGATCTGCCTGGCCCAGGCGCGCAGGTTGGTGGCGTCCAGCAGGAAGTCGTCGAACTGCACGGACAGCCCTTTTTCGAAGAGGGGACGAATGGCGCGCAGATCGGCGCCCGCATTCAGGGCGACGCCATGGAGCGGAACGCCGCCCCGATGGCCGATCCATAGCGCCTTGCCGGAGGCCGGATCGCCTCGGCGCAGGTAGTCGAGACCCAGAGCCGGCAATCCAAGCATCTGGATGTTGTGTTTTCCCTGGTCGGTCCAGAACCAGGGCACTGCCGGCACGGGAATGGACAGGCCAAGCATGGCGGCTGCGGCGGTGCGTGCCTGGTCGTTGGCGTTCTGCCAAGATTCCAGTCGCATGGGCGCCCCCTGTCCGGGCCGTTGCTGGCTTGTGCAATCGCCGCATGCGAAGACTCGCTCGTCGCTGGTGCGGCACAGCGCGTCGACCAAGACGCCACCTCCAGCCGCAGTCGCCAGCCCTGCGTCGCGGGCTAGCGAATCGTTGGGCGAGAGGCCGATGGCGACGACGACCTCATCGACTTCCAGCTCGCCCGTATCCGTGGCGAGGCGGATTCGACCATCGGGCAGTGAGTGGATGCCGCCAACGGAGGCTCCGAGCAGCAACCGTGTGCCGGCCTCGCGCATCCCGGATTCGAGCCACATCGACGCCTCCGGAGGCAGGAAGCGATCAAGCAGGGACCTCGCTCGCTCAAACACGGTCACCGATGCGCCCGTGGACATCGCGGCGTGAGCGATTTCGAGGCCGAGGAAACCGCCTCCCAGAATAGCGACCTGCGGTTTGCCATGAAGGGCAACGCGCAGCCTGCGTGCATCGTCGAGGGTGCGCATGTAGTGCACATGCGGATGACCAGCTGGAGCCCATGCCAGCGCGTTCGGCTCCCCGCCCGTAGCAAGAAGGCACATCTCGTATGCGAGCACCTGGCCTGTGGCAAGGCGGACCTGTCGCTTTGAGACATCCAGGTCAACTGCATCGCTGCCGCTCAGCAAGTTGATGTCGCCGAGTGCCCAGACCTCCTGCGATAGAACGTCGAGACGCGGCTCTTCCGCCGCCACCAGAACAGCCTTCGACAACGGCGGACGCTCATACGGCTTGTGGCGTTCCCGCCCCACCATCGTGATGCCGCCGCGAAAGCCCGCCTCGCGCAACGCACGGGCCGCAACTGCCGCCGCCTGGCCCGCGCCGACGATGAGAACACCTGGCGACGTCATTGGGCCTGGGGCGACAACACATAGATGTCGTCGCCTACCCGCTTGACGGGATGGGTGCGCAGATCCACGGTGACCGGCGCACACATCGCCTTGCCTGTGCGAATGTCGAAGCGGCCCTGGTGCAGCGGACATTCGACGCAACCATCCTCCACATAGCCTTCCGAGAGCAGCGCCGTGGCATGCGTGCACATGCCGTCCGTGGCAAAGAACTCGTCATCGATACGAAAAAGCGCGACGCCTTGGCCCGCGACGTTGACGGTCTTCGCTTCGTCGTTACTCAGCTCCTGCGCTGAAGCAACCTTGATCCATTCCATCGTTCGATCCTGTCGATCTTGAGCATCAAAAGTAGTCAGTGTACTGACATAAATGGCGATTTGTCCCAAGTTTTTTGTTCGGGTTTCTACGGAATTCCGACGCCCCAAGATGGACTTGCACAACCTAGGCTTTCGCATCGATATGGCGCGTTTTCATAGGAAAGATGCACCATTTATGGAAGATCTCCTCACTGTCTTCCGCGCTTCAACGAAACATCTTTCCACGCGATCCAATGCCGCATACACTTATGACAGTTAACTGACTTAATCGGAACGCCAGCGGGCTGACCAACACTTTGGATCGAGGTGCTACGCGTGCGAGCCGGCGTCTCGGTCCAAGCGCTGAACCGGGTGCGAAGAAGCTTCGATGCCGTCCCTTTACGGGGAACGTGGCTGGGAGGCATGGGCGCGATCGATTTGGCTGGTTCGTATCTCGCGTGTCAGACGCTGCACATCCGGTGCAGCTCGGCACATGGAAATCGGAAGGAGAAGAAAACTGATGGACCACGCAGACATTCCCGCGCGTCTGTTAAAGCGCGAAGGCATCGGTGCCAGAGTGCCGCGCAAGGAAGACGCGCGTCATCTGGTGGGCAAGGGCAACTTCGTCGGCGACTTCGTGCTGCCGGGCCTACAGGAGGTTGCCTTCCTGCGGAGCTCACTGGCCCATGCCGTCGTCACCGGCGTCGAGATTCCCGAGACGCTGGCCGGGAAGGTGTTCCTGCGGGAAATGATGTCCGACGCGGCAGACATAGGCTCGCCGTCTTCGCTGCCCACCTACCAGTACTCGGCATTGCCGCCACTGGCCTCCGGCAAGGTTCGCCATGTCGGCGAGGCCATCGCGATGGCGGTTGCCCCGACGCGCGCCATGGCGGAAGACCTGCTGGAGGAGGTGGAGGTCTCGTATGACGAACTGCCCGTCTACCACAGCGCTGAGTCCGCCCTCGCCGCCACGAAAGAGTTCATGCATCCCGAATGGAAGGACAACGTGTTTCTCACGCTGCGGGCCAATCGCGACTTCGAGGAGCTTGCCGCGAAGGCCGAGGTGAAGGTCAGCCGCACGGTCGAGTTGTCGCGTCAGTGCATCGTCCCGCTGGAGGGCAAGTCGGTGCTCGCCTACTGGGACTTCCAGACTGATCAACTCGTGGTCGTCAGTGCGACCCAGGTTCCGCATCTGCTGCGTGTGGGGATCGCCCAGCACCTCTCGATGAACGAAGAGGCCGTACGCGTCGTGTCACCGGACGTCGGGGGCGCCTTCGGCTACAAGGGTCAGCTCTACCCCGAAGACCTGTGCGTTGCCTGGCTCGCCAAGACGTACCGCACACCGTTTCGCTACCTCGAAGATCGACGCGAGCACCTGATCGTCGGCGCCAACACGCGGCAGCATCACTATCAGCTCACCGCCTATGCGGACCGCACCGGCAAGCTCCTGGCGCTGGACGCAGTCATCACCATCGACGGCGGCGCATATTCCTACTATCCCTTCTTCGTCGGCCTGGAACCAGGGCAGGCGATCGGCAACCTGCCCGGCCCCTACACCTTTCGAGGCTATCGATGCGAGACCCTCTGCGTCGCGACCAACAAGCCCGGGTTCATGGCCTATCGCGGCGTCGCGCGCACGGGTGTCTGCTTTGCCATCGAACTCCTCATGGATGCGGTGGCGCGTGAAGTGGGGCGCGAGCCATGGGAAGTGCGGATGGAGAATCTCGTGCCGGCCGCTGCCATGCCCTATGTCAACGTCGCCAACAAGCACTTCGACAGCGGCGACTTCCCTGCAAGCCTGCGCCGCGCCGTGGAGATGATCGGACTGGACGCGGTACGCGAGCGCCAGGCGCGCGGTGAGCCGGACGGCCGTCTCATCGGCTTCGGCACGGCCACCTATACCGAGCAGTCTGCCCACGGCACGACGGTGTTCGCCAACTGGGGGCTGCCAGTGGTACCCGGCTTCGACCAGGCAGTCGTCAGAATGACCGCTGACGGCGGACTCGAAGTGCGTGTCGGCGTGCACTCGCATGGCCAGGGCATGGAGACCAGCTTCGCGCAGATCGCCAACGACGTGCTCGGCATCCCGGTGGCCAGAATCCGGGTGGTGCATGGAGACACCGCGCTGACCCCGTTCTCCTCGGGCACCTACGCCTCGCGCGCCACGGTCATGTCAGGAGGGGCCATCTCGGTCGCGTGCAAGGAACTCCTGCCCCGCATCCAGTCGATCGCGGGCTACCTCATGGGGGTGGATGCGCCGACCGTCGCATTGATCGAAGGTCGCGCCGTGGCCGGCGACAAGTCGATCCCGCTGTCGGACGTCGGTGGCGCGTGGTACCTCACGCCGCAGGATCTGCCTGCCAACGTTCATCTCGGTGGTCTGGAGGTGTCGCGGGCGTACAAACCCAACGTTGATACCGGCACCTTCACCTATGCGACGCACGCAGTGGTGGTGGCCGTCGACACCGAAACCGGCGAAGTCGAGATCCTCGACTACGTCGTCGTCGAAGACTGCGGAACCATGGTCAATCCGATGATCGTGGAAGGGCAGACCATCGGCGGCATCGCGCAGGGCATCGGCACCGCCATGTACGAGGAGAGCCCGTACGACGACCAAGGCCAGCCGCTTGCTTCCACCTTGGCTGACTACATCCTGCCGGGCGCCACGGAAGTGCCGCGCATCCGGATAGAACACTTCGAGACACCTTCACCGCACACCGAATTCGGTGCCAAGGGCGTGGGCGAAGGCGGCGCGATCGCACCGCCGGCCGTGATCTTCAATGCCGTGAACGATGCCCTGCGGGGCACAGGTGCCGCCGAGGTGCTGATGACGCCGTTGACACCACGCCGCCTGCTCACGGCACTCGAAGGTGCGAGGCGCGAGCAGGAGCACGCACGATGAAGGCGCCGAAATTCGCGTACGCGCGCGTCCTCGAGGTGGATGAGGCAATCGCGACGCTGGCCGCCGGCGCCGGCGCCGCAAAGGCAATGAGCGGAAGCCAGTCGCTCGGACCGATGCTCAACCTGAGGCTGGCGCGGCCCGCACAGGTGGTCGACGTCGCACACATTCCCGGCTTGCGCGCGGTAACCCGCAAAGCCGACTGGGTCGAGATCGGTGCTGCCGTCACCCATGCCGAGATCGAGGACGGCGTGCACGCGCCGCTGGCTGAACATCCCATGCGCCAGGTCGCGCGCGGAATCGCCTATCGCGCGATCCGCACTCGAGGTACCGTCGGCGGCAGTCTGGCGCATGCCGATCCTGCGGCCGACTGGGTCGTGACCCTCGCGGCACTCGGCGCGCGCGTAGCAATCAGATCGCCGCGAGGCGGGCGCACAGCCGAGGCCGACGCGTTCATGCTCGGCGCCTACACGACCGTGCTCGAGCCCGATGAACTCATCGTCTCCGTCGCGGTGCCCTCGCAGACCCCAACCACGCATTGGGGATACCACAAGGTCTGCCGCAAGCCGGGCGAGTTCGCAGAGGCCAGTGCGGCGGTCTATTTCGATGCCTCGCGAAAGCGTGCCCGGATCGTGCTGGGAGCCGTCGATGGCCCTCCCCTGCTGCTGCACACGTTGGCCGCGGAGATCGCGCTCAAGGGCACGGTCGTGGCGGGACGCGAGGCATTGCGCGCGGCCGTGCATGCGGCACTCCCCGAACGCGACGCCATCGACCGGAAACTCTTCACGGCCTGCCTGGAGCGCGCACTCGATCAGTCCGGCATCTTTGCCGGCCCAAAACAAGCGGAGTAAGAGACTTGGACCCCATTTCCATTCAAGTGAACGGCCGCAGCTTCAGCCGGCAGGCCGAGCCGAGAATGCACCTTGGCGACTTCCTGCGTGACGAACTACACCTGACAGGAACGCACCTCGGCTGCGAACACGGCGTCTGCGGCGCCTGCACGGTGCTCGTTGACGGCCAGCCCACGCGCTCGTGCATCACCTTCGCCGTGGCCTGCGAAGGCCGTGAAATCACCACCATCGAAGGCTATGAAGATGACGCGGTCATGCGACGGCTGCGGCAGGCGTTCACGCACCACCACGCACTGCAGTGCGGCTTTTGCACGCCGGGAATGCTTACCACGGCGCGCGACATCGTGCTTCGCCTGCCCGAGGCCGATGAGGCGTGCGTGCGTCTTGAGCTCTCCGGGAACCTGTGCCGTTGCACGGGCTACCAAGGCATTGTGGACGCCATCCTGGACGTCTTGCAGCAGCAGCGGGCCAGCCCCGACGCACAGTTCGAGCAACTGCGGCAACGATTGACCGCCCCGCGATCGGTCGCGATGACGCGTGTCGCCGCGGTGGCGCCAGTCGGATCGGCCTCCCCGTCCACTTCGAACTCCGCTCCATCGAGCAGCAAGTCGGCCGCGTCCGCATCGAGCGCTGCTGCGGATATGGCGGAAGTCGATCCGGTGGCGATGGCCAAGGCCAAGGCGAAGGGCAACGCGATTGACGTCCATTTCGACGTGCCGTATCCGGTCGATCGGGTGTGGGAATTCATGGGCGACTTGCCCGCCGTGGCTTCATGCCTGCCGGGCGCAACCATCGACTCGCATGAGGGCGAAAGAGTCAAGGGCACCATCGCCATCAAGTTCGGCCCGATGTCGGCGGCTTTCGCGGGTGCTGCTCGGCTGGAGCGTGACGACGCAGCCAAGCGTGCCGTCCTCCGGGGCGCGGGCCAGGACAGCTTGAGCAAATCGCGTACCCAGGGCGACATCAGCTATCGGCTCGAGGCGCTGTCGGTCGACAACACCCGGGTGCACGTGGACATGATCTACGCGCTGCAGGGGCCGCTCGCGCAATTTTCCCGCTCTGGCCTTGTGAAGGATTTCGTGCGCCGCATGGTGGCGGACTTTGGAAAACAGATCACCCGCAGACTGGGCGGGCAGGCGGTGTCGACCAACGAGCCGCAGCCCACCGTGTCCATGGCGGCAATGATGTGGAGCGTGCTCTGGAACCGCATCCGCGGCTGGTTGGGAAAACCGCCGCGGCCTTGATACGCGCCACGCCGGGTTTCACAAGCCCGGCGCAACGGACAGGTTTTTTTCATCGATGCAATCTTCAACACCAGCCGGGAGCGAGAGCGACTGTGTATGGAACAGCTCGGAGTCGCAATGAGTTCCCTTCTTCATGGCTATCACGTACGTGCGAACGGGGTGCGGCTGCACCTGCTGCGCTATGGTGGGCAGGGCCCGCGCATGCTCCTGCTGCCGGGCATCACGAGCCCCGCGATCACCTGGGGCTTCGTCGCCGAGCGACTGGCTCGCCACTTCGACGTCCATGTCCTGGACTTTCGGGGACGCGGCTTGTCCTCGAGCGCGCCCGGCATGGACGCGAGTCTCGATGCCATGGTGACCGACGTGCTCGAGCTGTTGGGGGTTCAAGCATGGTCTTCCGTGACGCTGCTGGGCCATTCGATGGGCGCGCGCGTTGCGATTCGGGCGGCTGCGCGCGACGCCCGACGTATCGACAGGCTGCTGCTGGTGGACCCCCCAGTCTCCGGTCCCGGCCGCCGCCCGTATCCCGTGCCACTGCCTTGGTATCTGGAATCGATTCGGATGGCCATCAAGGGCGTCACGGCAGAAGAACTTCGGCCCTATGCGCCGACCTGGACGGACGAACAGCTGCAACTGCGAGCTGAGTGGCTGCATACCTGCAGCGAGGAAGCCATCGTGCAGGCGCATGCCGGTTTTCATAGCGACGACATCCACACCGACCTTGCCAAGTTGCGGACGCCCGGACTTCTCATGACGGCAGGTCGAGGTGGTGTGGTACTTGCGGAAGACTTGGCAGAGCTTGAAGCACTCGCGCCTGGCTTGTCCCATTGCACGGTGCCTGGCGCCGGCCACATGATCCCCTGGGAAGACGAGGCAGACTTTCATCGCCAGCTGGGCGAGTTTCTGAAGGTCGACCTGCTGTAGCGGGCCCGGAGGCAGATTGGCATTCTATTCGCACAGGGAGGAGCCGATACACTCGTCGGCTGACACTATTGGCGATCTCGAGATGATGACGAAGCGTTCTCCGGCCCGAAAGAAGAACACAGGCAGCGTGACGGAGGTGCAAGCGGCCAAGCCCCCTGGCCCCGAGCCTTTCAATCCGCTGCGCGAAGTGATGTGGCGGCGTCCGGGCTTCCTGATTCGTCGCTTGACCCAGATCGGCCAAGCACTCTTCTTCGACCTGTGCAAGTCAGAAAGCATCACGCCGCTGCAGGTCGGCATGTTGACGGCGCTGTCGATGAATCCCTGGCTTGATCAGAAGGCCATCGGCAGGGAGCTTTCCCTGGACCGGACGACGACGGCGGAAGTGCTCAAACGCCTGGGCGACAAGGGACTCGTCGAAACGCGCGTCAACCCCGACGACCGGCGCTCGAGGCTTTCGGTGATCACCAAGGACGGCCTGAAACTGATCAACGACCTACAGGAAAGCATCCACCGATCTCAGGAGCTGTTGATCCAGCCGCTGTCCCCAGAAGATCGCGCTGTCTTCATGAAACTGCTGGTCCAACTCGTGGATGCACACGAAAAGATGGACAAGCAAGGCTAGTCCTTCAGGTTCATACCGAGTGGCCTCCTGCCGCCCGGCCGGTGCCTTCTGTTGGGCCCAGCCGTATTTCCCGACTACTTTGGAATTGCTGCAAGAAGCAAGATCGAGATGAGCTACACCGCCCCCTTCAAGGACATGCTGTTCGACATCGAGCACCTGGCCAACATCGGCGAGATTGCCAGGCTGCCCGGCTTCGAGGACGCCGGCCTCGAGACCGCGCAGGCCGTGCTCGAGGAATGCGCGCGCTTCAACCAGGACGTGATCGCGCCGCTCAACGTCGCGGGCGACCGCAATCCCTCGTCGTTCAAGGACGGCGAGGTCACGACCACGGCCGGCTTCAAGGACGCCTTCGCGCAGTACGTGTCGGGCGGCTGGCAGGGCCTGCAGCATCCGGCCGACTTCGGCGGCCAGGGCCTGCCCAAGACCATCGGCGCGGCCTGCGGCGAGATGCTCAATTCGGCCAACATGAGCTTCGCGCTGTGCCCGCTGCTCAGCGACGGCGCCATCGAGGCGCTGCTGACCGCGGGCTCCGACGAGCTCAAGGCCACCTACCTCGAGAAGCTCGTGAGCGGCCAGTGGACCGGCACGATGAACCTCACCGAGCCGCAGGCCGGCAGCGACCTCGCGCTGGTGCGCAGCCGCGCCGAGCCGCAGCCCGACGGTACCTACAAGGTCTTCGGCACCAAGATCTTCATCACCTACGGTGAGCACGACATGGCCGAGAACATCGTGCACCTCGTGCTCGCGCGCGTGAGCGGCGCGCCCGAGGGCGTGAAGGGCATCAGCCTGTTCGTGGTGCCGAAGTTCCTGCTGAACGCCGACGGTTCGCCGGGCGCGCGCAACGACGTGCACTGCGTGAGCATCGAGCACAAGATGGGCATCAAGGCCTCGCCGACCGCGGTGCTGCAGTACGGCGACCACGGCGGTGCCGTCGGCTATCTCGTGGGCCAGGAGAACCGCGGCCTCGAGTACATGTTCATCATGATGAATTCGGCCCGCTACGCGGTGGGCATGCAGGGCATCGCGATCGCCGAGCGCGCCTACCAGCATGCCGTGGCCTATGCCCGGGAGCGCGTGCAGAGCCGCCCGGTCGACGGCTCGATCAATGCGAGCGCGGCGATCATCCATCACCCCGACGTGAAGCGCATGCTGATGACCATGCGTGCCTACACCGAAGGCTGCCGCGCGATGGCCAGCGTGGCCGCCGCGGCCTACGACGCCGCGCACCACCATCCCGATGCCGACGCGCGCAAGCAGAACCAGGCCTTCTACGAATTCATGGTGCCGCTGGTCAAGGGCTACAGCACCGAGATGAGCCTCGAGGTGACCTCGCTGGGCGTGCAGGTTCATGGCGGCATGGGCTTCATCGAAGAGACCGGCGCGGCGCAGTACTACCGCGACGCGAAGATCCTCACGATCTACGAAGGCACGACCGCGATCCAGGCCAACGACCTCGTGGGCCGCAAGACCGCGCGCGACGGCGGCCAGACCGCCAAGGCCATCGCCGCGCAGATCGAGAAGACCGAGGCCGAGCTCGCGAAGAGCGACAGCGCCGCCGCCAAGGCCGTGCTCAAGCGCCTGAAGGCCGCGCGCGAGGCTTTCGTCGAGGTGGTGGATTTCGTCGCGGGCCAGACCAAGGCCTCGCCCAATGCGGTGTTCGCGGGCAGCGTGCCCTACCTGATGCTCGCGGGCAACCTGGTGGCCGGCTGGCAGCTCGCGCGTTCGCTGATCGTGGCGCAGGACCAGGCCTCGCACAACGTCGACGTCGACTTCATGCAGGCCAAGATCACCACGGCGCGGTTCTATGCCGAGCACATCCTCGCGAAGGCGCCGGGCCTGCGCGACAGCATCGTCGACGGGGCCGAGAGCGTGAACGCGCTGGCGCTCGAGGCCTACTGATGACTTGCAGACAGCTTCGTTCGAGGCAGCGTCTATGAAGACGGCGCTGTATGGGGCTGTATCGAGGCTTGTGGTGGCATGTCACCCACCCCACCATCCGCTTTGCTATGGCACTGCGCCGCCGGCGCCGCTGTTCGCCGGCGCGAGACGGGCTCAGCGCTCAATGGCTGGGTAGTTTTCGGTCATGACCACGATCAACCGAGCCAAGTGACGGCCCGTACTGACATAGGTATGCCCGATTCGACTGTCAAAGTAGAGCGAATCACCTCGGGCGAGTTGGATGCAACGACCGTTTTCGAAATGAACGTCGACCTCTCCGCGCAGTGCATAGACGAATTCTTCGCCATCGTGTCGAGCGAAATCGTCCGGCCCGTCGATGCTGCGGGCATGGATGGTGGCCAAAACTGGTCGCATAGTCTTCCCTAGTGCTGTGGCACCCAGAAACTCGTAGGACACGTTTAGACCTTTGTAGCTCACGCCTTCGCTTGCACGCGTGAGCACCGGTTCGGCCAGCGGGCCCTGCTGTTTGCCGTCCTCCGCGAAGAGCGTGCCCATGTCTATGTTCAGCGCCTGCGCCAACGCCGAGATGTTGTCGTAACCCAAGGCCAGTTGACCGCGTTCAGCGCGCGAGATAGTGGGGATGGAGACGCCAGACAGATCAGACACCTTTTGCAGGGTCCACCCGAACTGCTGGCGCGCCAAGCGCAGACGCTTGCCGAATGTCACGCGGTCCAGCGTGACCGTCGTGGGCGCCGCCGATGGACGCGTTTCGAGATGCGGTTTCAAGTAGTGCTCGAGGGGGCTGGGCAGCGTCAAGTTTAAATCGGATCGCTGGCTATAAAAATTTGCATATATGAAAAAAGAGCCTTAGCATTCGCGCACCGCCCAGCAGCCGCCGGGCGACCCTCTCTGTATCGAAGCACGCTGGGACGTGTTCATATCCAATGCACAAATCGGAGTTCATGGTGCTTGGCGCGGGTATCGTTGGTGTCAGCACCGCCCTTGCCCTGCAGGAACGCGGCCATGCGGTCGTGCTGGTGGATCCCCATGGGCCCGGCACCCGAGCTTCGTACGGCAATGCGGGACTGATCCAGCGAGAGGCGGTAGAGCCCTATGGTTTTCCGCAAGACCTCGCCACGCTGCTGCTCGCGGCGGTTGGCCGCTCCAACGCCATCTACTATCACTTCAAAGCCTTGCCAAGCCTGGTGGCACCACTGCTGCGCTACTGGCGCCATTCGCGACCTGGTCCCTATGCACGCGCAGTGGCGGCTCACAGCAGCCTCATTGCCCACTCCACTGAGGCACATGCACCCCTGATCGCAGCGGCCGGCGCCGACGCGCTGATCGGCAAGCAAGGCTGGCACCAAGCCTTTCGCAGTGTCAACCGCCTTGCCAAGGCGGTTGCCGATGTCCAGCGAATACGCGCGAACTACGGATTGAACTGCCAGGTAATGGACGGCGAAGAATTGGCGGCCGCAGCGCCTGCGCTCAAACAAAGGATGGCCGGCGCCGTCCTCTGGGAGGACGCATGGAGCGTGTCCAACCCCGGTGAATTGGTGCGGCGCTACGCCCGTCTGTTCGAGCGTCGCGGCGGGACCATCCTCCGCGAGGACGCGAATTCGCTGCGCAGCGATGGCGCCGGATGGGCCGTGGGTGCGACGGACGTGGGATCGTCGTTGACCTCTGCTCAGGTGGTCGTGGCCATGGGCGCTTGGTCGGACGCGCTGGTACGGCGCTTGGGGTACCGCTTCCCAATGTTCGTCAAGCGCGGCTATCACCTTCATTACCGGATCAAGACCACTTTAGCGAAGCCAATGCTCGACACCGAGAACGGCATCATGCTGTCGCCCATGTCACAGGGCTTACGCGTGGCCACAGGCGCCGAGTTCGCGCGGCTCGGGGCGTCCCCCACACCAGTGCAGATGCATCGTTCGAACAGCATCGTGCGCGAGCTTTTGGACCTTGGGGAGACGGTGGAGTCGCAACCGTGGATGGGCGCCCGCCCATGTACGCCAGACATGTTGCCTGTCATTGGCAAAGGCCATCTACACCAGGGCCTGTGGTTCAATTTTGGTCATGCGCACCAGGGACTGACGCTAGGGCCCGCCACTGCGCGACTTCTGGCTGAGCAGATAGAAGGCGGCGCGACCTATATCGACCACCAGCCCTTCGTCCCGCAGCGCTTCGCGCGCTGACGGTCGGTTCACCAGTCCTCGAGAGAATCTATGCCGAAATATCCACACTACGACCTTTTGGTGCGCGGAGGCACCGTCATTGACGGATCAAAAGCGCCTCGCTTCGTCAGCGACGTGGGGGTGCGACAGGGCCGTATCGCTGCGGTGGGCGATCTGCGATCACACACGGCCGACGAGGTCCTGGACGCGACGGGCATGATCGTGGCTCCCGGCTTCATCGACTCGCACACGCACGATGACCAAGCGGTGCTGTCCCAGGCGGAGATGATTTTTAAGGTTTCGCAAGGCGTTACCACGGTCGTCACCGGGAATTGCGGACTCAGCGCGGCGCCGCTGAAGACCGACATGCATTTGCCCTCGCCCATCGACATCCTGCAGACTCCGCCGAGCCAGCGTTACAGCACCTTCGCAGCCTATCTGGCAGCATTGCGCGCCACGCCATCGTCCGTGAACGTGGTCCCGTTGGTCGGCCATACCACCTTGCGCGCCGTCGTGATGGATTCGCTGGACCGTGCCGCCACGCCGGACGAGGTGGCCCAGATGCGGCTGCTGCTGGAGGAGGCACTTGCAGCCGGCGCGTTGGGAATTTCAACCGGAACCTGGTATCCACCAGCCCGGCATGCAACCACCGAGGAGGTGCTCGGCGTTTGCGCTCCGCTTGCCAGCCACGGCGCCATGTATGTGACCCACATGCGACATGAGGACCATCGCGTCATGGACGCGCTGGAGGAGACGTTCCACATCGGCCGCACGCTGGGCGTGACAGTCCTTGTCTCGCACCACAAGGTCATGCACAGCGCCAACTTCGGCCTGACGCGCGAAACGCTGCCCTTCATCCTCGAGACCATGAAGAAGCAGCCGGTCTGCCTGGATTGCTATCCCTACACCGCCGGTTCCACCATGATCCTGACTGACCCGGACATGCTGAAGAACCGGGTCACCATCGCTTCTAGCGAGCCGCATCCAGAGTGTGCCGGGCGTGACCTCGACAACATCGCGCAGGAATGGGGTGTGTCCGTCGTCCAGGCTGCAGAACGCCTGCGACCCGGTACAGCGATCTACCACTTCATCGACGAGACCGAAATGCAGAAGATCATGGCTTTTGATGAAACCATGATCGGCTCGGACGGCATCCCCGTCGGCAACAAACCCCATCCTCGGTTGTGGGGTACCTTTCCAAGGGTGCTGGGACGTTACTCGCGCGATCTGTCCCTCTTCCCCCTGGAGACGGCAGTCTGGAAGATGACCGGTCTGACAGCTCGCAACTTCGGGCTCCTCGATCGGGGCGAGATCAAGCAGGGTCACCATGCCGACTTGGTCGTTTTCGACGCCGACACGGTCAAGGACCGCGCGACTTATGAAAACCCGACTCTGGCGGCGGAGGGCATCGCGCACGTCGTCGTCAATGGGTCGCTGACCTGGAGCGCGGGAGCTCACACCGGCGCACGACGCGGCGCAGTGCTGTGCCGAGCATCGGCAACGGTCGAAGGCCCGTAGCCGAATCGCGCGCGGGGTCGCGGACTGCCAGGGCCAGGCGCGTGTGCCTGCGGCAACGCGGGCACTGGATACAGTGCTCAGCGGCCGCGGAAAAACCTCAGGGTTTCGACGTATGCCAGTTTGCTGCCGTTGTCTTCAGATTCGGCCAGTGTCATACCGACCTCTCGCGAGACAAGTTCGTAATTTGCAGACCTGTCGAATCTGCTAGTCGGCTTTGCGCTGCACGGCCTCTACACACGCGGCTTCCCGTCGTGCCAGCATCGCCCCTGCCATCACCTTCACCGCGGCCTGCGTGTCCGCATCCGCTACGCTCGGGTGCCCACTGTTGAAGGGCGGCGCCGGGTCGTATTCCAACATCAGTTGCAGCCTCTTGGCCACATCCTCACCGCGCAGCAGATCCAGCAATACGAAAGCAAAGTCAAGCCCCGAGGTCACGCCGGCGCCGGTGACGCGATTGCGATCAATCACCACGCGTTGCGGCGTGACAAGCACAGGAAACATCCGCAGGAAGTCGAGCGACAGCCAATGGCAGGTGGCCTTGTAGCCATCGAGCAACCCGGCCGCCGCCAGGAGCAACGAGCCAGTGCAGACCGAGGTGACCCATTGCGCGCCAGGTGCCTGCCGGCGCAAGAAGTCCAGAAGTTCGTCGTCGCCCATCAGATCGTTTTGACCTGGCCCCCCAGGCACAACGATCACGTCCAACTGCGGCGCCTCGGAGAACGACATGGTTGGCGTGACGAGCAGGCCGGTGTCGCATTTCACTGGCTGGCGGCTTTTCCAGACCAAGTGGCAGACGCTGTCGGGCGTACGCGCCAGCACCTCAAAGGGTCCGAGCGCATCCAGCGAGGTCATGCCCTCGAACACGAGCACGCCGATCTGTAGGGAAGTTTTGGAGTTCATAGCATGGAGCCTGCACTCAGGCGTTGGTGAGAAGTCGTTGCGGTATGCCCACTGTGCACGTGAAACCCCTACCGCGCTCTACATGGCCAGACATGGTGGCCGTTGTTGTTGGTGTTTATCGGATCGTCGGTTCCGCCGCAGGCGTCAGCACCTGACGTGCAGACGGCTGCGAAGGCCGACGCCACGATCCCGCCAGGCTGCCCACGATACCGCCGCGGAAAGCCAGCACCACCACGCAGAACACCAGGCCCTGCGCAACGGTCACCCAATCCTGTAGCTCAGACATATAGGTCTGCATACTGATGAGCGCAAGCGCGCCAACGATGGGGCCAACGATGGTCCCGAGGCCACCTACGAGAGTCATCAACAGCAATTCGCCCGACATATGCCAGCCCACGTCGGTCAACGTGGCGATCTGTACCGCAATGGCCTTAGTGGCGCCGGCCAAACCGGTGATGGCAGCGGAGAACACAAATACCGAGAGCTTGATGCGGTTGGCGTTGTAGCCCAGCGAGACAGCGCGCGGTTCGCTGTCGCGCACGGCGGCCACGATGCGGCCGTAAGGTGAATGCACCAGTCGCGCGACCATGAGCAAGGCCGCACCGCATACCAGCAGCACGAAGAAATAGACCGACAGATCGCTCTTCAAGTCCCAGACGCCGAAAGCCATGCCGCGCGGGATATCTTGGATGCCATCTTCGCCATGCGTGAAAGGCGCCTGCAAGCAAAAAAAGTAGACCATTTGCGCCAGGGCCAGCGTCGACATCGCGAAGTAAATGCCCTGCAGACGAATGGCAAGCAGCCCCACCACGGCCCCCAGAGCCGTGGCCACCAGTGTGGCCCCTAGGATGGCCAGTTCTGGCGTAACGCCCCAGACCTTGGCCAGGTATCCGGCCACGTAAGCCGCGAAGCCGAAGAACATGGCGTGGCCGAACGACAGCACGCCCATGTAACCCAGCAGCAGGTTGACTGCACTGGCGGCCACCGCGAAGCACAGCACCTTGACCAGAAACACTGGGTACAGCACGAACGGCACCGTGGCCAGCGCCGCCAGCGCCAATGCCAGGAACGCCCAGCGGAACGGGGCTCTCCATTGAGGCATCCGGCGCGGCTTGCTGTCGAGCGCGGTGCTGGCGTGCTGCGCGATAGCGCCCTTGCCGAACAGACCCGCCGGCTTGATGAGCAGCACCGCCGCCATGATGATGAAAACCACGGTGTCCGAAAGCGGTGGGTAGTAGTAGCGCACCAAGCCCTCTGTCAGGCCCAGCAAGTAACCAGTGACAATGGCACCCTTGATCGAGCCCATGCCGCCGATTACTACCACTGCAAAGATAACTACGATGAGGTTGGAGCCCATGGTCGGGCTGACGTTGTAGATAGGCGCGGCAAACACGCCGGCCAGCCCCGCCAAGCCCACGCCGAACCCGTAAACCAGCGTGACCATGCGCGGCACGTTGATGCCGAAGCTGCGCACAAGATCGGGCCGCTCAATGGCGGCGCGCAGGTAAGCCCCGAGCCGGGTCTTCTCGATGAGATACCAGGTGGCCAGACAGATCAACAGCGAAGCAAACAGCGCCCAGAGCCGGTAGTAGGGCAGGTAGCCCAGACCTGTGCGCAAGCCACCCGGCATGGGGTTGGCGTAAGGCAGCCCGGCGGACCCGAAAGCCTTGCGATACAGACCCTCCACGATGAGCGTGATGCCAAAGGTCAGCAGCAGCCCATAGACATGGTCCAGGTGGTAGAGCCGGCGCACGAACAAGCGCTCCAACACGACACCCGAAAGGCCCACGATCAAAGGCGCAAGCAATAGCGCCCACCCGTACGGAATACCTGCCCACTGCAGCAGCATCCAGGCCGTGAACGCGCCCATCATGTACTGCGCGCCATGCGCAAAGTTCACCACGTTGAGCAAGCCGAAGATGATGGCAAGGCCCAGGCTCATCATGGCATAGAAGGAGCCGTTGATCAGGCCCAGCAACAGCTGACCGAACAGCGCGGGAGAAAGCAGTCCCAACGATTCAAGCATGTCCCATCCCCAAATAAGCCTCGACGCGGCCAGTGTCGCGCTGCATGTCTTCACGCGTCAGCATGTCGACCACGCGGCCGGTTTCCATGACGTAGTGCCGGTCGGCCAGTTCTGCGGCGAAGCGCAGGTTCTGCTCCACCAGCAAGATGGTGAAGCCGCGGCGCTTGAGTTCCAGCACGGTGCGCGCTATGAGTTTGACGATTACGGGTGCCAAGCCCTCGCTAGGTTCATCCAAAAGAAGGGTCTTCGCCCCGGTCCGCAGAATGCGGCCTATAGCCAGCATTTGCTGCTCGCCGCCCGAGAGCTTGGTGCCCTGACTGGCGCTGCGCTCGCGAAGGTTGGGGAAAAGCGCGTACACCTCGTCCAGCGAGAGCCCGCCATCGCGCAGCACGGGCGGCAGCAGGAGGTTTTCGCGCACGCTCAGCTGCGAAAAGATGCCGCGCTCCTCGGGGCAGTAAGCCATGCCGAGTTTGGCGATCTGCTCGGGAGGGCAACGCACGATGGGCTGGCCTTCGAAAGTGATGCTGCCTGTCTTCTCGGCGATGAAACCCATCAGGCACTTGAGCGTGGTCGATTTGCCTGCGCCGTTGCGGCCCAACAGCGTCACGACCTCGCCGCGCAGTAAATGGAACTGCACGTCGTCGAGCACTTGGTTGCCCGCGTAGCCTGCGCTGAGCTTGCGCACGTCGAGGAGGGCCTGTGTGTCGTGGATGTCGTGCATATTCAGTGTCCGATGTAGGCCTCGAGCACGCGCGGGTCGGCAGCCACCTCCGCATAGCTTCCCTCTGCCAGCACCTCTCCGCGACATAACACGGTGACGGTATCGGACAGCCGCTCGACCACCTTGAGGTTGTGCTCCACCATCACGATGGTCCGCGCGCCGGCTTGCGCGGCGATGAGGTCAGTGACGCGCGCCACGTCTTCCGTGCCCAGGCCGGCCATCGGTTCGTCCAACAGCGCGAGCTCCGGCTCCAGCGCGAAGGTCGTCGCCAGCTCAAGCGCGCGCTTGCGGCCGTACGGCAGTTCGCCCGCGAGGGTATCGGCCCAATCGCTGAGGCCGAACTGGTGCAGCAGCCCATGGACTTTGTCGTCCAAGGCGCTCAGGCATGAGGTAGAGCGCCAGAACACCTTTTGCAAGCCCGATAGCCGCTGCAGCGGCACGCAGACGTTCTGCGCCACCGTGAGATGCGGAAACACCGCGGAAATCTGGAACGAGCGCACCACGCCGAGGCGCGCCAACATCGCGGGCGGCATTCGCGTGACGTCCGCGCCGCGGTAGACGATGCTGCCCGCATCTGGCTCCAGGAAGCGTGTGAGCAGATTGAACAGCGTACTCTTGCCAGCGCCGTTGGGGCCGATCACGGAATGCACAGTGTTGTGCTTCACGGTAAGGTCCACGTTCTTGACAGCCGTGAAGCCCGAAAAGCTACGCGTGAGGCCGCGCGCAACGAGAACGGTCGATCCACCGATGGCGGACTGCATCACTTCGCCTTGGCGGCCACGACCAGCGGGCAGTCGCTCTGGGCCAGAGGGATGTAGGCCTCGCTCGCAGGAATGACGGCGGAGATCTTGTAGTAGTCCCATGCGGCTTTGGATTCAGTCTTGGACTTCACCGTGACCAGGAGGAAGTCGTGCGCCAATTTGCCATCGTCACGCAATGTGGCGTTTTTCGCGTACATGTCGTTCACCGGCGTCTTGCGCATCTGCGCGGCCACCGCATCGGTCGCATCGGTCTTGATGGCGAGCACGGACTTGAGGTAGTGCGTAGTGGCGGAGTACATGCCAGCTTGCGACTCGGTGGGCATGGCCTTGTGCCGCTCGAAGAATCGGCGCGCGAACGCGCGCGTGTCGTCGTTGCGATCCCAGTACCAAGCGGAGGTGCCGGACAGGCCCTGCATCACATCGATACCGGCCGCGTGAACATCGGTGATCGACAGCAACAGCGAGACGGGGCGCTGCTTGCCGTCCTGCATGCCGAACTCCTTCCATTGCTTCATCGAGTTCACCAACTGCGCGCCGGCATTGGCAAAGGCGACGACCTTCGCACTGGATGCCTGGGCCTGCAGTAGAAAGGAGCTGTAGTCCGAGGTGCCCATGGGATGGAAGACCTCGCCCACGACCTTACCGCCGCTGGCGTTAACGAAATTCTTGGCTTCCTGCACCATGTTCTTGCCGAATGCGAAATCGGCCGCCACGAAGTACCAGCTGTCGTGCCCGGCCTTGGTCAGGGTGCGGGCGGGACCGGAAACCAGCGCGTAGGAGTCGTGCACCCATGAGAAGCCTGTCTTGGCACACTGCTTGCCGGTCAGTTCGGTCGTGCCAACGATGCCGTACAGCGCAATCTTGTTCTTTTCCTTGATGACGGACTGTACGCCCAGCGCCACTGCAGAATTGGCGATGTCGAGCACGGCATCCACCTTGTCCACGTCAAACCAGCGCTTGACGATGGTCAGCCCTACGTCGGGCTTGTTTTGGTGGTCGGCGACCAGCACTTCGACCTTCGTGTCGCCAAGCTGTGCCTTCATGTCCTCCACGGCCATGCGCACCGCAAGCGCGGAACCCGGGCCAGTCAGCGCGGCGTAGGGACCGGACTGGTCGTTGATGACCCCCAAGCGGACGACGCCGTCCGAGATCTGTGCAAAGGATGGCAGCGCTGTGAGCAATGCGGCCGCGAGGGTGCAGGTACGGAGTGTCATGGGGCTTCCTTCGAGATGTGGGTTCGAGATCAGGGAATAGTGGCGAGCCGGCGCGCGGCCTGTGCAATCTGCGGTTCAGCCACGTCCCGCAGCCATGCCGCCGGCACCGCACGCGCCCGTGCGACGCGATCGGCCCCGGCCTTTTCCGGTGAGCCGCTGTCCAGCGGTGGCTGAGGGTCGTACTCGAGGCCCAACTGAATCATTCGCGCTGCTTCTTCCCCGGCCAGTTCGGTGGCCAAGGTAAAAGCGAAATCGATGCCAGAGGTCACCCCGGCGCCTGAAAGGCGGTTACGGTCACGCACCACGCGCGCAGCCACAGGCTCGGCGCCGAACTGCGTCAGGTAATGCCGCCACATCCAGTGGCAGGTTGACCGGTAACCCTGCAGCAGCCCCGCCGCGCCCAGCAGCAGTGAGCCGTTGCAGACAGATGTGACGTAGCGCGCGCTGGCGCCCTGCTGGCGCAGGAAGGCCAGCGTCTCTGCATCATTGATCTGCCCGACAACGCCCATACCACCAGGCACGCACAGCACGTCCAGGGGCGGGCAATCCGCAAAGCTGGTGGTCGGGTTGAGGCTGAAGCCCACGTCTGTCTTCAGGGGTTCGAGCGTCTTCCACGCCAGGTGGACCCGGGCACCCGGCACGCGGCTGAGCACCTGCGCAGGGCCGGTGAGGTCGAGCTGCGTGACATCGGGGAAGACCAGAAATCCAATTTGCAGAGGGTTTGTCATGAATCTGTTGTAGGCGTCGTGTTGATGGCGAATTGTTGGAGCCGTCAGCTTTGGCGTAAATGACAAACGCAGGCTAATATCCGCCAAATGTCTGACCCGCTGAACGTTGCGATCCTGACCTTTCCGGGCTGCCAAGTGCTGGACGTGACGGGTCCGGCGATGGTGTTCGAGGCGGGCAACGACGCGCTGGGCAAGGCCCACTACAAGGTGCACATCCTTTCGGCCGACGGCGGAACCGTGCAGACCAGCAGCGCCGTGGCCATGGTGACCCGGCCGGTCCAGGAGCTGCCCGCCAGTGAGGTCGACACCTTGCTGATCGCCGGCGGCGATGATTCGGGCCTGCAGCAGTTAGTGGCCATCGATGCCGTGCGCAGATGGGCCGTCAAGGCAAGCAGGAGCGCGCGCCGCTACGGTTCCATCTGCACCGGCACTTTCGCGCTGGCACATTTCGGCCTGCTAGAGGGAAAGCGCGTGGCCACCCATTGGTCGGCCTGTGGCAACCTTGCCGAGCGCTGCCCTGGGGTATCCGTTGACACCAACGCGCTGTTCGTCAACGATGGGCGCCTGTGGACCTCCGCTGGCGTTACCACGGGCATCGACATGAGCCTGGAAATGGTGGCCGCAGACCTGGGCAATGCCGTCGCCCACGTGATCGCCAAGCGCTTGGTGCTTTATGCGCGCCGGCCCGGCTACCAATCGCAGTTCAGTCCGGTGCTGACAGCGCAGTCGCATGCCGATGCACCCTTCGCAGCTCTGATCGACTGGATGCGCGAGAACCTCACGCAGCAGCTCGACGTGCCGCGCCTGGCCGAGAGAGTGGCGATGTCCGAGCGGACCTTTTTACGCCGCTTCACCAAAAGTACGGGCGAGACGCCCGCGCATTTCGTCGAGACGCTGCGGCTGGACCAGACACGCAACCTGCTCGCGGCCGGCATGTCACTGAAAGAGATCGCGGCGCGCACAGGCTACCTCACGGGCGCACAGCTGTCCAAAGCCTTCGAGCGGCGCTTCGGCATGACACCGCTGCTGTTCCGCGAACTGCATTGCCGCACGCAAGCGGCGTCGCGGCCGGATGGCAAAAGTACGAACTACGCGCAGGATCCCGCGGCACAAGGAGTGCTGGCAAGCCAGCGTGTTGTTTGAAGGTGTCCACCAGCAGTGCCGTTCTGAGTTGGGTAGGCGGAGGGCCCCTGATGCTTCGTCGAGGGAGGCTGGTGACCAGGAGCTTGCTTAAGAAGGCTGCTCGCTAGCCTGAAAAGCTTGTCCAAAGTCGCAAGATTCGCGGGCTGTTTCAACGAGCATGTGGATGACGGTAGCGTGGCAATCAGCCTTGCGAGCCGCCGCGAACCCTGCATCAGGCACAGGTGGCAAGACCTGCAGACCCTCCAGCATCCGTAGATCGAGCATTGACTGCAGGCAGGCTTGCGGAAGATACGCGACGCCGAGGCCAGAGACCGTACTTCCAACAACGGGTGTCAGGCTGTTGCTCACGATGCGGTTGGTGGAGCTGATGCTTGCATCGCGAAACCACTCTTCGTAGAGCGATCCGGTGGCAGAACGTCCGCCCGGATTAAGGACGCGCTGGACTGAAATGTCATGCACACCCATCAGCGTATCTTCGCTGCGTCAGCGCGATACCCCGATTGAAATCCACCCAAGTTGTCGGGTAGCGTAGGAGGCTTGGGACGACGGACTTGTTGTCGGTAGGAGCGGTTTCTTAAGCGTTTTGCCTCCGGCCTCAAACGCGGCGATTTCGGCGTTCACCTATGCATCCAACAACGCTTTCGGGTGCGAGTTTTGACTGCCCGCTGCCAGCATGGACATTGTGCGCAGCAGGTGGTTGAATGTTTGGGAGCAGTCCTTTGGTCTTCGCCTCCGGCGACCATGATCGTCCCGTCATACAAGTTCGGGAGACACAAGGGGAAGACACGAGAAACAGCAGTGCATCAGGCTAGATCTCCCCCGGCAAGGCCGCAATCTCATTGGCAGGCAACTCGACGTCATGATCAGCGGGCTTTCGCATTGACATCACGCGCTATGTCACTCGCCAGCCTCCTCGTCACACGGTCAACTGACCAAGTACCGCCTTCACCTCCAAAAAGGTCTCTAAGCCGAACACTCCCCATTCACGCCCGTTTCCGGACTGCTTGTATCCGCCGAAGGGCGCCCTGGGGTTCGTCGGCGACCCGTTCAAGAAAATGCGCCCGGCTTTAAGCCGCGTTGCTACCCGCGCGGCAGAGCGTAGATCCGCCGAGAAAACATAGCCCGCCAAACCGTAGGTCGTTCCATTGGCAATGCAGATCGCGTCATCTTCGTCGCGATAGCTCATTATGGAGAGAACCGGTCCGAAAATTTCCTGCTGTGCGATGCGCATGCGAGGCGTGACATCGCTGAAGACAGTAGGCCGCACGAAGTAACCGCGTTCAATACCCTGCGGCCGACCAAGTCCACCGCACACGAGCGTCGCGCCGTCATCGATACCGGCTTGGATCATTGTCTGGACGCGTTCGTACTGAGCTGCGTTCGCTACCGGTCCCAAGCGCGTCTTGGGGTCGAATGGGTCACCCACCGTCACGTTCATGGCCGTTTCACGCGCGATCCCAACCGCGTCGGCCATTCTGCTCTCATGCACGAGCATACGCGTCGGAGCGATACAGCTTTGACCTGAATTGATGAAGGATCGGTGGACGCCATCTGCAACGGCCGCCGCAAGATCCGCATCTGGCAAGATGATGTTGGCCGACTTGCCACCAAGCTCCAGATGCACGGCTTTGACGGTCTCAGCGGCCGCACGCGTAATCGCCACTCCTGCCGGTTTTGAACCCGTGAAAGAGATCAGGTCAATGCGCGGATGCGCGGAAATTGCCGCGCCGACGCCGGGCCCGTCGCCAAGCACCAGATTGAACACGCCCCTCGGCACACCTGCCGCATGCAGAATTTCGGCCAGCAACACGGCTGTGTTCGGAGCGAACTCGCTCGGTTTGAGCACGATGCAGCAGCCAGCGGCAAGGGCTGGCGCGACCTTGGACGTGATGAGCTGGCCAGGCCAGTTCCAGGCCGTGATAAGCCCGCACACGCCGAAGGCTTCGCGACGGATGACGTTACCGTCGAGATGGAACTCAAAGGGGTAGGTCTCAAGCAGTCGACGTGCTTCGATGAAATGGTCCAGCGACATGCTTGTCTGGTAGCCACTGGCAAACCAGGTGGGCGTTCCAAGGTCGCGCGTTACCGCCCGGCCTACATCTTCCTGTCTGGCGCGAAACGCCGTGATGATGCGATCGAACAGGGCCAAGCGCTCTTCGCGCGAAGTGTTCTGAAAGGACTCAAACGCTGCCGTGGCAGCATCGACCGCACGATCCACATCCTGGGCCGACCCGAGAGCTACTCGGCCCTTAAGCTTTTCCGTCGCCGGATCCAAAAGGTCCATCACGCGCGGGACCGCCGGCGCGACCCATTCACCATCAATATAGAACTTGAGGCAGTGTTCCATTGCATTTCTTTCAAACAGGGGATATGTGTTTCTTGGTACGCAGCCGCTCGCGCGGTGCGCTTCAGCCGGACAGGATGTCAGCTGCGGCCTTCTCAGCCATCATGATCACGGGTCCGTTGATAGGCCCACGCGTAATCTCTGGCATGCCCGATGCGTCGATCACGCGCAGTCCGTCGATGCCGCGCACGCGCATTCGTGCGTCCAGCACTGCGCCTTCATCGCCCTCGCTTCCCATGCGACAGGTGCCCACGGGGTGGTGCAAAGTCGAGACGGTCGATCGGAGATAGGCCTCCATTGAGTCGGCTGAGATCACGCTCGGACCTGGTGCGAGTTCTCTCGCGATGTGACGCTGCAGTGCAGGTTGCGATCCCAGTGCGCGAATCATTTCGAGCAAAACCCGGGAGCTCCGCAGATCCGGCGCGGCGCTGAGCAGACGCTGCTCGATCATGGGCGCCTGCGTTGGATCGGCGCTGCGCAGCCGTACGCGGCCGCGGCTTTCGGGCTTCACGAGCATGCCTTTCACAGTGAAGGCATTTACGTAAGGTCGCACGAACGGGTTTAGGTAGGGCTTCGCAGTCAACGGTGCCGTCCCCAGTAGCAGTTGTGCATCGGGGTGCTCCAGTTCGGGGCGGCTGCGCACCAGCCCGATCGCCCCAAGAGGCATGGTGCTTGCGATGCCGTTGCCAAAGAAGTAGGCCTGCAACACGGCGCGGGCGGCGCGGTCGATACGCAGCGCGCGCCGCAACGGGCTCTCATCGCGTCGCTCCCATCGCACCTCGAGCGCCAGATGATCGTGAAGGTTCTGGCCCACACCCGAGAGAGCGGCGTGGACGGGGATGCTATGCCGTGCCAACTCGTCGGCCGGGCCGACGCCGGACAGCATGAGCAGTTGAGGCGAATTGAAAACACCCGCACTGAGGATCACTTCCTTGCGCGCCCGCAGCAATTGACGCTTTCCCCGAACAATGCACTCGACGCCCACCGCACGTCCTCTTTCGATGACGACTCGCATCGCAAGCGCGCGGGTCCTCAGACGCAAATTGGGTCGGCCCAGCGCCGGTCTCAAATAGGCCGCTGCAGTGCTCCAGCGCCGCCCTTGATAGATGGTGGCTTGGATGGCCCCAAATCCCACGGCGTCGCTGCCGTTGTAGTCATCCGTACGACCGAACCCGGCTTCACGCACGGCCTCGAGGAAGGATGGAACGAGCGGATCGGTAGGCTGTAGCTCCGTAAGGTGCAAGGGACCGTGGTTGCCCCGCCCGCCATGTCCGGCCTTCGGCCAGCTTTCGGATTTCTGGAAGTACGGCAGCACGCCATTGAAGTCCCAGCCTTCCAGCCCCCATCGCTCCCGCCACCCGTCGTAGTCCTGCGCGATGCCACGCGCATAGACCATGCCGTTGACCGATGAGCTGCCGCCGATCACTCGGCCTCGCGCACACTCGATGCGTCGTCCGTTCAAAGCCTGTTCGGGCTCGGTCCAGTAGTCCCAATCGAATAGACGGTGTCGAAACACCAGGCCCCATGCGAGCGGGATGGAAATCAGTGGGTTTCTGTCCGATCCTCCGGCTTCGACGACCAGCACCGACGCGTGCCCATCTTCGGCCAGGCGGGCAGCCACCGTGCAGCCGGCCGAGCCGGAGCCGACGACAATGTAGTCGTACTCTTCGAGTTTCATGGGCAGGTGTGCTCGCGCTCGGTCAGGCTGCCGAAGGGGGGTCGGGGCGATGCTTGCACATCACGGCCAACAGCAAAGTCGGCCTTTTCGATGAACCGGAGCAATGCATCGTTGAACAATGCAGGGGTCTCCAGCGGCGGGAAGTGACCCGCGCCTGGGATCACGGTCAGGGCCGAGCCTGAAATGCGCGACGAGATCAGCTGGCCCGCTGCCAGCGGTGCATTCGCGTCTTCGGCCCCCACGATGACGTGGGTCGGCCGGTCGATGACAGTGATCGCGTTCTCCAAATCCAGACCAGCGATGATTTCCCAGATGGAGGCGTAGAACTCAGGGTCCTGCCGCTGCAAGGTCTGGGTTGTGCGGTCCATCACGTCGGGTCGTGCCTGGCGAAAAGCCGTTGGAAACCATCGTTCGTTCGAAAGACGCGCGATGGTGCTCATGCCGTCCTCGCGTGCGACGCGTGCCCGCTCCAGCAGCAATTGGCGAACCGGGCCCGCGAAGGTACACAGGGTCGCGACGAGGGTCAGCCAGCGCAGGAGGTCGGGACGTCGCACCGCGAAGGTCTGGGCGATCATGCCCCCCGAACGAAATCCCGACCAGATGGACCGGACCGACGCCGAGATGGACAACCAGACGCTCGACCACATCGGCGAGGACCTCAAACGACAACGGACGGTCGAGATTGGCGGACAGACCATGACCAGGCAGGTCCATGGCGATAAGGTCGTAGTCGGCACCAAGGGCGGCGAATTGATCACTCCACCACGTCAGATCCAGGGACACGCCGTGGAGCAGCAAAACCGGGGAGCCGCCACCGCCGATGCGTACGTAATTGATGTCGCAGAGATCGTTCTTCAGCAAGGGCATTCAGGGCTTTCGGGTCTTGGCTGCCAACGTTGGTTCTGGCGTGCGGCGGCGCGTATCGGACCACCGCGAAGGATCGACGTCTCTAACGTCGACGTGCCAGCGTCAATCGAGCGAGATGTCGAGTTCCTTGACCAGCGAAGACCAAAGCGCAGTCTCCTTTTCGATGGTCTTGAGCATCGGGGCCGGCCCTGTGTTGACTGGCTCTATGCTGAGGCTGCGAAACCTGTCCTTGACTTCGGGCATTGCCATGACCTTGCCGAGCGCTTCCAGGTATCTTTGCCGGATCGCTGTCGGTGTCTTGGCGGGAAGCCAGATCCCTAAGGCGCCGAGCACGTCGTAGCCAGGCGCCACCTCGGACATCGAAGGTACGTTCGGCCATTCGGGGGAGCGTTGCCGGGGGGTGACGCCCAGCGCCTTGAGCTTGCCAGCCTTGACGACCTCTAGCGCCTGCCCTCCGTACGGCTCGAGCATCAGTTGGACCTGTGCGGACATCACATCTGTCGTGGGCGTGGACTTGTAGGGGATGTGCTCCATCTGCAAGCCTGCCTGTTTGGCGAACAGCTCCATCGAAAGATGCGTGCCGGATCCGATCCCATAGGATGCGTAGCGCACACCCTTGGGATGGGCACGCACGTAGTCGACGAACTCCTTGAGGTTGGCGGCCGGAAAATCGTTGTTCACCACGAGCAAGTAGCCCAGGTAGCCGATGAATGAGACCGGCTGCAGATCAGCATTGCTGTACGGCAGCTTCTTGTACATGAGCGGCGTCATCGTCAACAACGCACTGGGCGCATAGAGCATCGTGTAGCCATCCGCCGGGGCCTTCGCCACGACGGCCGCGCCGATCGTTCCGCCAGCGCCCAGGCGGTTGTCAACGATCACTGCCTGACCCAGCACGTCGCCCAGCTTTGCCGCAAGCACACGAGCAGTGATGTCCGGAGTGACGCCCGGCGGATACGGAACCACCAGCTTGATGGTCTGGGTAGGGAACGTCTGCGCGCTGGCGCTGGCGAGCTGCACGCTGCCCAACAGCGCGCATATCAATGCTCTAAGGATTGGCCGTTTCATGAATGTCTCCATTGATTTATTAGACTTGACCGATCGGCTCACCGTCGCGAGTCTTCGTGGACCCGTCCAATGCACGCAGTCCCTTGGCCCGGTGCCTTCGGACCCATTCCGCCACCATGCCTTTGCTCCTTGCGTCGTCGATGAACCCGGAAAGGAACGCGACCGACTCGAGGCTGGCGGCCGTGCATGCGACGGCTTGCTGTACCGTCATGAACGGGCCATCCAGCACATGGCACCCGGGCCAGGCCAGGAGATCTTCCTGCAGCTTCGGCACCAGACTGGCAAGCACATCAACCTCCGCAGATCTCAACCGCATGAAGGCTTCATCGAAGCTCGCGCAGCCGATAAAGTCGGCGTGAAGCAGGTTGCGCTCCAGCCAGATGCCATAGGCGCTGCCCTGAAAGGCCGCGACGCGATGCCCCGGTTGGTCGACATCCTCCATTCGCTGTATGGGCGAGCCGGGTGCGACCATGTACGCCGCCTCGATCTGTGCATAAGGCGGGCTGAACGCGATGCGGCCGCTGCGTGCCGGGTCTGACGCGATCAAGGCAATAGTCCATTCACCTCGCCCGAATGCGTCCACCACCATTGAAGGCGTTGGGTAGGGAGCGAAGTTCACGCGAACGCCCAACGCATTGGCGATCGCACGTGCGAGATCAGGCGCCACTCCTTGCCACTCCCCCGCGTTGTCCTGGCCTCTATTCAAGAGGCTGTTGCTGAGATTCAGCGCCGCAGTGATCGCTCCGCCAGGAGCCAGCGTCGCCGTGACTGCATCGAGTTCTTGCGTCATGCGTGCGTACCGCTCACATGTGCACGAGCGAAGCCCGCGACCAATTCGACATAGCGCTCTGGCTGGTCCGATTCGACGTGATGCGCTGCATCGTCGACCGTCTCAAGCCGCGCTGATTGCACCGAGCCTTCAATCCACTCCATGCCGGAACGTCGGACCAAACCATCATTGCCGCCATACACCACGAGAACCGGCAACTCGACCGCAGTCATTCTTTGCATCAGTTCCGCATCCTCGGTGACAGCACGCCCAACGCGCGCGGCCAGCGCGCGGTTGCGCGACAACAGCGCTTCCGATTTCGTTTCCTTCACGCATTTCTCCGGATGGGTGTACGTGCGGGCCAGAAGCTCGGCGGGCGTAGCGTTCGGCGCGGGCGCGAGCAGCGGCCCGAAGCCCAGGGGACATTGGAGGACAAGGTGCCGCACCAACTCCGGGTGTTCCACCGCCAGCCAACAAGCCACCCATCCTCCGAAAGAGTGGCCAGCCACCATCGCTGGTGCGCCCACCACCGTATCGATGAACTCCGCCATCCACCGCGCAAGATCCACGACGCCAATCTCGTTCGGTGGAAGTGGGGTGTCATCGAAGCCGGGAAACGTTGGCTGGAACACTTCGAAGCTCGCCTCGAGTGCCCTCACGGCGCGGGTCACCCGCACACCGCTCGACGGGTGAAGAAGGACTAACGGCTCGCCATGCCCCGCCTGGCGGTAGCGCACCGTGGTGTCACTCAACTGCGCAGATTGGAAGTCAACGCCGGTCATGGCAGTACAGCGTCGAACACGCGCTGCAGGTTGCCGCCAAGCAGCTTCGCCGTTGCGACTTCGTCAAAGCGCGCGCGCAAAGCGACGTCGAGGTTGCCGGGAGCTAGCACCTTGGGACCCAGCTGGTCCTCCATGCGATAGATCCGGTAATCGTTGCCCAGCTCGCGCTTGTTCTTTCCGGCGACCGAATCGTAGCCCGGCAGGTAAGGTTGGATGCGGTGCACATCTTTGCTGGAACGGTGCCAGTCGTCCTGTGCACAGACCGCCACGTGATCGATGCCAACGAGTTCCACCATGTACTCGATATGCGCGAGCAGGTTCTCGACGCTGCCGGCGATACGTGCATCGGGGCAGATCACGCCGCCCTTTCTGGCCGCCGCCTCAATCAGTTCGTTCGGCGCTGCGCGCAGCACGGCATTGTTCTTGATGCCCGCCCATTCGACTTTGGGTCCGCGCTTCATGAGCTCCCGCGACATGGAGTGCGAAAAGATGACCGGGTGATCCGACGCCGCAATGGCGTCCGCCGCCGTCCGGTCGCCGGCGTGGGAGAGGTCGATCACCACGCCGCGACGATCGAGGGTCCGCACCGCCAATGCGCCAATTGCACTCAATCCTGAATCGTTCGGCGATGAGAAGCCGCATCCGTAATAGCTGTTGTCGCGGAACGCGAGCGAACAGCAGCGCAGCCCCATGTCGATGAATGCTTCCAGGAAGTTCAGGCTGTCGCTCAAGGGCTTGGGGTTTTGTAAGCCTAGGAACACGCCAACCTCGCCGTTCCCACAGCGCTGTAAGTCCCCGCGGCACGTGACGATGAAAGCCTTGCCGTGCGACTCGACCACCCGCTTCACCGTCTGCAAGTGCTCCATCGACTCGAGCGTGTCGTCCCAAGTGTCGTTGCTGGTGCAACCCACTAGGCCCGCGCCCATGGCAACGGCTTCATCGAGGAAATCGGCAGAAAGGTCCTCGAACCAGGAGGCACCGACCGGATTGACGATCGTCGGCCTTGATTGCTCACGTACAGCTTGCATGTTGTTTCCGTGTCTCTGTCTTAAATGGCAGTGAAGCGTACGGCTAGCCCTAGTTTTCTGGTAGACAATACTTTTCTTGATCGATTAGTTTTTCCTTTCACTCACCTGCCGCTTAAGAATGAAACTGCAGCAGCTTTCTGCTCTCATTGCGCTCGTCGACGCGGGCAGCCTTCGCGGCGCAGCGCGGGAGCTGGGCGTCACTCAACCAGCACTCGGCGCTCGCATCGCCGAACTCGAGCGGGTGGTCGGTGCTTCGCTTGTGCAACGCAACGCGCGCGGCACCACATTGACGAACGTCGGGCACGCCTTGCTGGGTCATGCACGAATCATCTTCAATCAGATGGACAAGGCGCAGGCCGATATCGCTCAAATCACGAACAGTGGCGCACCGACGGTTGCATTGGGTGCCTCTCCCGTGGCCGCACGAGAGCTGATCGCCCCGCTATTCCACGCATTTCAATCGAAGGCCGCCGGTGCCCTTTTGAGGATCAAGGAAGGACAGTTCCACGATCTGGCCACCGAGCTGCGTGAAGGTGGCCTGGAAATGATCCTGGCGCCGATCCCTCCGGGCGCGAAGGACTCCAAGGCGTTCCGTTTCGAGCAGCTTGTGACCTATCCCATGCATGTAGTTGCGCGTGCTGGTCACCCGTTGGCGGATTGCCGCCGGCTGGCCGATCTCTTTGATGCCGCGTGGGTGGTTGGCGCCGCGACGAGCGCGCGCCGCTCCACGATCGAAGAGGTGTACGCGTCGCATGGATTGCCGCGTCCGACGATCGAGCTGCACAGCGACGCGATAACGGTGGTCCAAGCTTGCTTGCTCCAGACCGACCTTCTGGGCTTGCTACCTGCCCCGCTGTTTGCACCCTTGGGCGACGGCGTGGTCGCTCTGCCGATTGAGGACCCTATACGACCTCTTCAGTTCGGCGTGATCACACTGGCTGGCGTCCCGCTTTCACCAGCAGCGAAGCTTTTCACCGGTCTCGTTCGTCAGCGATCGGAGGAAATTGCTGCGAGATTGGCAAAAAAGAGACGCACGGCGACCGTCAGCTCGAACATCTAGTCTGAAGTGACGTACCAATGAGCGGAAGGCGTCGAAAGCTTTCATTTCGACAGCTAGTCATATCCCGGGAATGCACGCCCATGCTCGCCAGAGGTGCGTTGCCTGAAATCAACGTGCCCAGGCTCGCCGCGCGCGGCAGCTTAGAGGCTCATACGTAACAAGAAACAAACACCGGCTTGAAGACCTGTTGCGTAGCAGAAAAGGTCGATTTCGACACTAAGCGTCCGGTACTGGGACCTCTATCTACACACCCCGCTTGCCAGCCACCAGACGCATTCCGGGCATGAGCTCCGCCGCCAGTTCGGGTCTAGCCAGGGCGTAGTCCAGGTTCATTCGCGCGATTTCCACGTGTTCCTCTCCCAAGGCCTGCGCTCGAGAACCCTGTCCTCGCTCGATGGCTTGCACCATCGCATGGTGCGACAGATGGGCGATCCTCATCCATTGATGGCCCTCCTCCATCGAAGATTGCATGGGGAGCATCGCACTAGGAGATGCAAAGGGTTGACGGTCCAGCATCTCCATCACGCGCTGCAACGCGATGTTCGAGCAGCCTCGCATGATGACGGAGTGGAAGCGGTCGTTCATCTGCACGTAGGCGGCGTAGTGATCGAGCTCCATCACTGGCTTGTTGACGGCACGATCTCCTTCTTCGAGACACTCGTGGAGCTCGCGCAGAAGCTGCCGAGGCGCCCCGTCCTCCGCCTCGACAACCACGATGCCGTGGACCTCACGATCGCCATGGGCCTGTTGCCTGAGTACCTGCACCTGCTGACGCCTTCGGAGCCGGACACGGCCGCGTCTGAGGTGCAGCGAGAGCACACCGTGCACCCAGTGGGCCGACTCCACTTCTGCGAGAACGGCGATGCGATCGTCCTGAAGCGGGTGCACACAAACGCAGAATCATGAACAATCGGCGGAGTGGAAGACAAACAACATCCGCCAAGAATGACATCAAGTACTACTCGACGATTCTTCACTCGATTTGCCCTTCTAGCCTCAGTATTGCTTCTAGCTGGTTGCGCAACTTCGCACTCAGACTTGGTGGCTAAGGATGGCCCGCTGGTAAATGAGAGCACCGGCCTAGTAATTGCCTCTTTTGGTTCCGACTCTTCGGTACAAGGGGTGCCGGCCATGGACTTTGAAGCATTGCCAATCAATGGCGGGACACGACAGCAACGCCGATTCACAACCCTTGCCCATATGCAGGACTTCGGCGCTTGGCAGGTCGAAAAGGCAGTAAGGTCCTCCGAAACCGGCCAGCGGGTGCTGGTGGGCTATGCATTAAAGCCAGGCACCTACGAGGTGTCGCAGATCGGCGTTCTGTTTCGGGGAAAGTTTGGTATCTATCACGGTGGTGTGCGTTTGCCTTTCGTCTATCGCTTCGACGTGGTGGCCGGCGAGGTCCTCTACCTCGGAACATTTGAGGCGAGCGTGACCACTCGGCCAAATGCTGCATCAGCTCTAGGGATCGCGGCGCTGAGTGATTCAGTGCCTGTTGCAGCGCGCGTTCGCATCCTCAACGAGATTGAACAGGACAGAAAGATCTTGGTGCGGCTACGCCCCGAACTCGCTTCCACTACAGTGAATGCCGCTTCCCCGCTTAGATGAGCCGGGGGCGAAATTCGTTCTCTGAGGTCGTACTCGGGCTGTATCGCATCGGGACAAGTCAAAAGCAAGTCGCCCCGAAGGCCCCACAGGACGCGTCGAAGCTCGACTCCTGAGCGACTGCTTTCGAGTTTCGCATACGACGGCTTTGGGCCCGTATGCGACACTCGAGCCACCGATCGTAATGCCCGAAGCCGGACACTCGTGACAGTCAGCTGCTGCCGACTGAGGATACCGCTCAAGAACTCCGCAGTGTTGCGTTTGGAATTGGCGCGTGCATCAATCTGGCCCGGGCAGGCCCGAGATGGCGGCCGGGCCGCGCTGCACGATAGGCGTGTTCTCGCGATGCGCCAGCACCCAGCGGGCGATCTCGTCCTTGCGCGCGAACCACACGTCCGGCTTGGAACGCGCGTAGGTGAAGAACCGATCCAGCACTCGGATGCGGTTGGCGTGTCCGTTAATGCGGTCGTGGAATCCCACAAGCATCATGCGCCGCCCATTCGCGCCTTCTTCGTAGAGCTGGTCGAATTCGTCCTTTAACGCCTGCTCGTAAGCGATCGGGTTGTAGCCCTCGAACGGGTAGGCCGAGATGTCGTTCAGGTGGAACGTATACGGCACCGTCACGAAGTCCTTGCCGTTGACCGGAATGATGAACGGCTCATCACGGCTCGGCTCGTCGATGTGATACACGAAGCCGAGTTCCTGCAGCGTCTCGAGGATGTGCACCGAGTTGCGCAAGAAGAACGCGTTCCAGCCTACCGGCTGCTGGCCCGTGACCTTGTGGATGATCTCGGCCGATTCCGCGATGAAGCGCCTCTCGTCGCTGCGCGAAAGGTTGTACGAATTGCTCCAGGTGGGCCCGTGAGCGGCCGCCTCGTGGCCGCGGCGCACGATCTCCTGGGCCAAGTCGGGGGCGTTCTTTATGGCCTCGCCGATCATGAACGACGACACCTTGATGCGGTGCTTGTCGAACAGGTCCAGCGCGCGCGGGATGCCTTCATAGCGGCCATAGGCGAAGAAGGCGTTGGTTGGCAGGTCGGGCACGCCTTTGTCGATCGGAATCGGGATCGGCCCCGCGGCACCCGAGATGGGCTGGCCGCCGCCCTCGAACATCATCGAGACGCTCACCGCCAGGCGAGCACCGTTCGGCCAGAGGCCCTTACCGCCGCGGGAGGCGGCCGGTGTCGCGCCGTCGGGCGCGCGGCCCGTGGGCGTGCCGGCGGACTGCGCGTGCGCATCGCCCAACAGCGCGCCCGTGGCGATCGCGCCGGCCACGGCGCCGCCGGCCTGGGCCAGGAAGGAGCGGCGGCCCGTTCGCCACCCGTCGGCGCCGCGTAAGGAAAGATCGAATTCAGTCATGTCGTGCCTCTCGTCGGTGAGATTCAGGAAACGCTGGCGACCAAGTTCTCCCCGCCGGCCACCTCGAGCACGGTGCCGGTCACATACGGATTGGTCATGAGGAAGACTGCGGCATGGCCCACGTCCTCAGGCTTTCCCGCGCGCCGCGCGGGGAAGGTCTCTTCCACCTTCTTGCGCAGGCCGTCGCGATGTTCGGCCGGCAGGAAGGCCCACATGTCGGTGTCGATGAAGCCGGGGCGAATCGTGTTCACGCGGGTGGGTGCGAGCTCGATCGCGAGCGAGCCCGACAGCGCCTCCACCGCGGCGAACGCCGATGTGACGGCGGTGAAGCCGACCTTCGGCCGCACGGCCATGCCGCCGGTCAGGAATGTGATCGTGCCGCCGGCATTCAGGTGCGGCGAGCCATGGCGGGCGCAGGCCCAGCTGCCCAGGTACTTGCCCTCCATGTAGCTGCGCGCGCCGCTCATTTCCGCGTCCATGAACGCGCCCCAGGTGCCGAGATCGGGCGCGGCGGTGACGACCAGGTGGTCGAACACGCCGATGGCGTCGAACGCCGCTCGCACGCTCGACTCGTCGCGGATATCCAGGATCACCTGCTGGAAGCCGGCGAGATCCGGACGCTCCTGCGGCGACGAGAGGCGGCGGCTGGCGACGACTGCCGTCGCGCCCGCTGCCCGCGCGGCCTGCGCCACGCCGAAGCCGATGCCGGACTTGCCGCCGACGACGACGACCGTCTTACCTGCCAGGGAGGTGGATGCGGCGGGTGCCGCGGCTTGCGGGTGGGTTGTTGAAGTCATGTTGGATTCCTTGGTTCGCTGATCACGGGGTAAGCCGGCGCTGCGGCGTCGGCCTTTACGGTTGCAATGCCATCCAGAGGCATTGCAGTCATGCTAATTAGCTTCCAAGTCGGTGATAATCTGGCTCGTCGTGATTACACTTAGTCCGGTTCGGAATAAATCCGTCGCGCAGCGTCGGTCACGGCTGCCACCTCCCGGCCGCACGCAACAGAGCACACCCCATGGATCGATTCCAGGAGCTGACCGCCTTCGCGGCGGTTGTCGAGGCCGGCGGTTTCTCGGCCGCCGCCCGCCGCATCGGCGAATCCCAGTCGGCGGTCAGCAAGTCCGTCGGCGCGCTGGAGCGGCGGCTGGGCGCGCAGCTGCTCAACCGCACCACGCGCAGCGTGACCCCGACGGAGGCCGGGAGGCGGTACCACGAGCGCATCAAGCCGCTGCTGGACGAGATGTCGCAGGTGGACGGCGAGCTCATGAGCAGCATGGGGGAGCTTTCGGGACTGGTGCGGATCGCGGCGTCGACCACCTTCGGCCGCCTCCACGTGCTGCCCATCGTGCCGCGACTGCTGGCGCTGCATCCGAAGCTCCGCTTGGAGCTCAAGCTCACGGATGGCGTGCAGGACCTGCTGACCGAGGGCATCGACCTAGCCATCCGCATCAGCCCGCTGCGCAGCCCTGACGCCGTGGTCAAGCGCGTGGCCACCACGTCGCTGGTCTGTGTGGGGTCGCGCCACTACTTCGAGCGGCACGGGGTGCCGAGGACGCCCGAGGACCTCGTGCACCACAACTGCATCGTCTATAACGGCATCGACCAGTGGACGTTCAGCCGGCCCGAGGGGCCGTTCAGCGTGCGCGTAGGCGGAAACCTCGCCTCCAACACCGTCGACACGATCCTGTCGGCGGTGCAGGCCGGCGTGGGCATCGGGATGTTCTACCGGGCTTCGTTGACCGACGAGCTGCGCGCGGCGGGCGTCGTGACAGTGCTAGATCAGTTCATCGGCGAAACCCGAGATGTCAGCCTCATCTGGCCCAACCGAAAGTTCATTCCGGCACGCGTGCGCCAGGTGACCGACTACTTCGCGGCCGGCCTAGCGGAACGCGTCTGAAAAGCGCTCGACAGTCGACTTCCGGTCGTAAGCGCTACAGCCCAATGACTGGGTCAACCCACGGCGCGGCCGGAAGCTTGGCGACTCGATCGCTGTTCGACGTCAGTCACGCAGCGCGCGCGGGGTGGCCTCTAACGCGTCGAGCGCGATCGCCCGGCTCACCGCGTCCGTATGCCCGGGGGCCAGAGGATGTTCAACGTGGCCGGTGGCCGACAGCGGCGCAATCGATTGTCTCGAACGTCACGCCGTGGCTGGCCGGCGCCGCTTGGAACGCGTGCCACCGCACGGCGTCCCGTAGGCGCAGCACGAGATGGACGGCGCCGTCGCCGTCCTGCAAGATCAGGGCATCTTGGAAGTGCGCCAGACGCCGGCGGATCTCGGACGCTAGCGCCCGGCCGTGGTCGCGTGCGCGGCGATCAAGCACTCACACATGTGGCCTCCGAGCTCTAGAACCATTGATTTTGGATCGAGGCGCCAAATTTCACTGCCCTGAAGCGGCCGTTGCCGGGAGTCTGCTCCTGGCCGAATGCCGTCAACGTATCTGAGGCTCCATCGGTACAAAGCCGAAGTTCAATACCCCGCAAAGTCGTCGTCGGTCAGATGATCCGAGAGGCGTTCATAAGCTACCCCATAGATACAGCGACTTCTGTTCAGCAATCGCCTGTTTAGCGAGTCTTTGAAGATCCAGCACCACAGGTCGCAGTTCCGCCACATCCACTTGAAGCTCCTCGGTGTCGGCCCATCGGGGGAGTGCAGCATCAAGCGCCGAGTGTTCGACGTGAGCAAGAAGTTGGACTAGCCGATCTGGGAACCGGAAGAGCCAGGAGTCCCCTTCATCGCCGCCCTCGTCACTTTCCAACGCGTGCAGGTCAGCATCCCATTCCTTCCCTTCTAGGATTGCCCACAAAGTGCCTACTTCAAGGTCGGTGAAGCCTTTGTACTCAGCCGGGCGCAATTGCAATGCAATGGCCTTGCCCTGGTCATCTTCGCTCATCCGGTCCGCGTAGCGCGCGGCTTCTCCTTCATTCGCGACGAAGAAGTCGGAAAGTAATCCCATTGCATTCCTCCTATGTTTCTATGCTGCCACTGAGCTGCGTAACGCGGATTTAGATGACTAGACCGCTTCCGAGGGTGTCTGGCTCCGACGCCAAGTGACCGGTCCTGGCCGTATGCCGCCTCGTTCAGCGAATTTCGATGCGGCCATCTGCACAACGTACTACCTCAGCACGCCATTCGGGCTTGTCTATTCCATCGTTGCTCTGGATACCAAAGGTCTCGACTTCGCCAGTTTCCGAAAGTGGGTCGCAGGTCCACCAAGCCGACTCATAGGGCGTGTCGCCACGTTCGTGCTCGTATTCGATCGCGACCGGTTCGGAAACTGCGACGGCAATTTGTCGAAGCCATGTAAGGAAATCCAGATTCCACTTTCCGAGGTAGCCCTCCTTTTCGTCATCGCGGAGGTCGGCTTCGTGCAATACAGGACGAGCGTTCTCCGTACGCCAAAGTAGTTCATCAGAATCCGGTGGTTTATGTGTATGCCCGTAGACGTCTTCGAGCAACAAGGCGGACTTCGCGTCGATGAGCAGAAGTTGCTCACTCACCTTCGCAACGCTCAAGGCGTCGCGAAGCGATGCGCAAAGCAAGAGATACTGCGCGGTCTTTCCGCCGGCGGGAACCGAGAGCAGAACGTCAATTGGCATGAGGTAGATGCATGGGAGGAACGACCGCCTTGGAGCAAATTTGAGGGCCCGAATGACTGGTCTTGGCCGACTGTAGCCGGTCGCGCGGCCGCCGCAGTGGGGCCCGAAGCGGCGATTGGGCCGAGACCTGTCAGGCTGTCGCATCACGCCAGAGCAGTTGAAGATCTTCAGGCATACCTGAATACGGCGTTGTCATATCCAGATCGTTAAGAGCCGACGGCGGCTCGCCAGCCACGATGCTGCTATGCATTCGCAACAAATGCAGGAGGTTTTCCGCCGCCCACGCGTTATTCGGCATCGCGTCGCCACCGTATTTCGCTCGGATGATCACGCCAGCACGAGCGGCGGCAGTCCAAAACATCTGTCGATGTTCGTCCGACAGCCCGCGTATGTCGAACTCACAGAAGGGTGCAGTTCGGTCGGAGAGGTCCTCCAACCATGTGCGTAGCCTCTTGTGCTGTTCGGGAATTTCGCGAGCGATTAGGACCAGCATGCCGCAGTAGCCTAGATTGGAACGGTTCAGTGCCCGCCCATCTTCGAGATACATCAAGGATGACAAATTGCCCCTCCAAACTTCTGCTCTTGGCCGATTCAAGACTTGAAGATCATCGCTTCAAAGTCGTGAAGTCTTTGGGCCGCCCGAACTATCTCTCCGTTTCGATACAGGCCGAGCGCCTCGTCGAGCACGCTCTCCAAATCGTTGATGCGCGGCAAGTCGGGAGCGTCAGCCATGACCAACTTGACTCCGTGGCGCAGTTCAGCAAACGCCCGATCCAGCGTCATTTGCTGATCGGCCGTAAGGTAGTCCCTGACCGGAAAATTGTCCGGTGCGCAAAGCACGACATAGCCGATGAAGTTGTAGAGACCGTTGATGTCTCGAATCCAAGCCATCGATTTCCTTCAAGCCGTGAGTGTGAATGTCCGGTTCTGGCCGGATTCAGACTCACGCCGACAGGCCCCGACAGGCCCCGGCAGGCCCCGGCAGGCCCCGGCAGGCCCAAATCCGATCCGCGAAAATTGATTCAGAAGTCAAGGCGATCCTCGGCCCTCCTTGAGGGCGCAAAGCGCTCCTTGTGCGTTCGCATAAGCGTCGCACAGGGTAGCACTACCGCCAGATAGGCTCTCTCCTTTTCAACCTGCGGACTCAGCAACGATGCAACATCGTAGAGGGAGCAGAAGTCGACCCCATCGCAGGAGAAGTGGTGGCAGATCATCTCGCGCAAGGCGAACTCACGCAGCGATCGAGGCTGGCGGTGCGAATCGATCACCGTGCCTTCGGCAAGTGCCGGCAGTTGCAAGCCGTGTGATTGGTAGTAGTAGTCGATGATGTGCGTCACCGCCCTGAGCTTGGCCACGACGACAGCCTTCGCCTGTTCAAACTGTGGGGTACCTAGCTCTAGGTACTCGTTCCAAGGGGAATAGCACGGCATGTGGGTGATTGGTGTGGTGAAGAACTTCTGAAGGCATTCGCCGAATTCCTTCGATGTCCTCTTGTGGCCGAAAGTGGCTTGTGGCTGTATTTTGCCGCTCTAGCGGCGAAGCAGGCGAGAGAGGCCACGGCCGCGTCGGCGGGGATCCTTGCGTTTAGTTCGACGATCGATCGCAAGCTGCGCATTCTGCGTGGCCGCGTTCTCGAATGTTCCATGGCGTTCCGCACAGGCAGCCGGACATGACCCTTTAAGGAGCGCAGCTGTTTCGATAAGTCGTCTTATCGCAACAGCAGCTTGGACGCGCTCGATCTTTCAATCTGGAGACGAGCCGCGAAGTCGGCGGCTGAAAATGGTTTCCACTGGAAATCCTTCAGCAAATCAACAATTTAGAACAGCTTTTCGCCCATCAGCTTGAGCTCACGTGAAGTCGGGAACACATTCCTGAACTTTCCGGGACAGTTCTGCGCATAGACGGCGGGGGCTGCTCGACACCGCCATGATCGATGCCGGCACGCGACTCAGATCGTACTGAAGGCCGATGCCGTGCGCATCCGCACTCAGGCCGCCGCGGATGGCGTGGGCCACAGCGTACTGCCGTGTTCGGCGCCGTCGAAAATGATTGACGCCGGAACGATCGACGTGCGCAAGGTGCAGGACCTGACGGTCACCTGGTCACTGCTGCACGTGCGCAACGTCGCACCGCCCCCCAGCGTCGTCGCGCCCGTCGACATCACTGCCGGCGCCGCAAGATGCGCACCGGATGACGGCCGCTGGCCCTGCGTCACCGTCCTGCATGGCCGGGGCCGGGTCGAATCGAAATGAGGTCACCGTTCTGCCGGATGTCGCTGTCCAGATCCGCCAGCCAGTGAATCCGCTTCACATAGGCCAGGAAGCGGGCAAACGCAGCTTCATCTGACGCGGGAATCGGCACCGGCTGGCCCTTCGTGTTGATCATGCACGGCGTCAGTTCGACGACCGGGTCGTGACCCGCCCGAAGCCCGACATGGGCCACCACCGTCATCCGCGACTCCTCATGGAAGGGCACGGTCGGGTAACCCTCGCGCGAGAAAATGCCGTACTCGCCGTAAATCTCGATGGTCTCGCGCACCGCGGCGGGCGACGCGATCTTCTCGATGTCTACGAGGTCGAATGCGAAGTTGCCGAGCCCGTGCAGGATGGGCTTGCCCTTGTGGAAGTCCACGCCCTTGAGAATGTGCTGGTGGTGCCCCAACACGACGTCCGCCCCATGGTCGATGGCGAGCCGCGCCAGAATCCCTTCGTACTCCGCCAAGCTGGCGGGAAAGCAGTGCACGCCCCAGTGAAAACTTGCCACAACGAAGTCCGCGTCCATCTTCGCGGCCTCGAAGCTGCGGGCTACACGCGCAGCGGCCGCTTCGGTCGGCCGTGACCGCACATGCGGCGGGCTGCCGGGTTGCCGGTGCAGGTCGTGGTACTCCGTCGCGATCTCCAGCATGGCAACGCCGTCGCCATCGGCCGTGGCCGCGGCGTTCCACGAACCGATCATTGATGCGGCGACGAACGCCACCCGCTTGCCGTCGGATGTCACATGGACCGGGGCAAAGGCTTTGTCCAGGTTGCGTCCATAACCGACGGGCTGGATGCCCTCGCGGCGCAGCCTTTCGACGCTGGACTGCATGCCCGCGCGGCCCCAGTCGTTGATGTGGTTGTTAGCTACCGACATGACGTCGAACCCGGTCTGCGCCAGCGCGTTGATGTTGTCGGGCGACGCGATGATCGCGGCCATCATGTGCGCGTCAGGTGTCTCGTTGACCGCGTAGGTGCCTTCCGAATTGCCGAAGGTGATGTCTCCTGCCTTCAGGAGCTCGCCGACGTGGACGAACGACTCCGCCGGGTTGTCGCGGTTCAGGAAGACATCGCCGACGGCAACGAGGCAAACCAGCCCCGGGGTCTGCTGCGGGCCGTCCGTCATGCGTCCGCCCGTTGCGCCCAAGGGCGGGCCATCCGGTCACCCTGCTCGAAGCGGCGGATGTCATCTTCGGCCTGTAGTGTGAGCGCCACCTCGTCCGTCCCGTCGATCAGCCGCTGCCTGTGCGCCGGGTCGATCTCGAAGGGAAACCACAGGCCCGTGCTGAGGGCAATCCGCTGCGCCTGCAGGTCGATGGCGGCGTCAACCGGCTCCTGAGAGCCTGCGATGGCCTCGTGGACACTGTCCAGGTCGGCTTGGGAAAGCATGATGGGCAGGATGCCGTTCTTCAAACAGTTGCTGTAGAAGATGTCGCCATATGAACTTGCGACCATGACGCGCACACCGAGGCCGGCCAGCGCATAGACCGCACCTTCGCGCGAGCTGCCGCAGCCGAAGTTGCGGCCGGCCACGATCACGCTGGCGCCGCGCCCTTTGGTGGTGTTCAGCGGGAAATCCCCGCGCTGATTGCCTTGTTCGTCGTAGCGCAGCGCATTGAAGGCGCAGCGCCCGAGCTCGCTGCGCGGCACGCTGAGCAACTGCTGCATCGGGATGATCACGTCGGTGTCGATGTTGTCCAGCGGCAGGCTGGCCGCGCGGCCGAAATGGCGAAGGAATGGGACGGTCATGGCAGTGCATCCATCAGGGGTCGGGGATCGGCGATCTTCCCGGCCAGCGCCGAGGCGGCGGCCGTCGCCGGGCTGGCCAAGTGGGTCCGCGCGCCGGGGCCCTGTCGGCCCACGAAGTTGCGGTTGGAGGTGGACACGCAGCGCTCGCCCGCAGGCACGGTGTCGCCGTTGGTGCCCACGCACATGGAACAGCCGGGCTTGCGCCACTGGAACCCGGCCTCGCGAAAGATCGCGTCGAGCCCCTCCGCCTCGGCCTGCCGCTGCACCGCCTGCGATCCCGGCACCACCCAGGCCCTCACACCGCTGGCCACCTTGCCCTTGCGGGCAATGCCGGCGGCGATGCGCAGGTCCTCGATGCGGCTGTTCGTGCATGAGCCGATGAAGACGTGCTGGATCGGCGTGGCCTCCAGCTTCTGGCCCGGCTTGACGTCCATGTAAGCGCGCGACGCCTCCAGTTCGCTGCCGCCGGGGACGGCTGCGTCGATCGCCATCCCATGCTGGACGCTGGTTCCCCACGTGATCTGCGGCAGCAGGCCGGACACGTCGAACTCGACTTCCTTGTTGTAGACCGCGCCCTCGTCGGGCCGCAGCGCGCGCCATGCCTCGACGGCGGCGTCCCACATGTCGCCCACTGGCGCCGACCTCGCCCCCGCGAGGTAGCTGAAGGTGGTCTCGTCGGGCACGACGTAGCCGATGCGGGCGCCAAGTTCAACCGCCATGTTGCAAAGCGTCGCGCGCTCCTCGATGGACATGCGGTCCACAGCCTCGCCCTCGAAGGCCAGCGCATGCTCGCGGCCGAAGTCTGCCTGTAGGCTGGCGATCAGAGCCAGCGCGATGTCCTTTGCAAATACGCCCGCGCCGGTTCGCCCGATCAGGCGGACCCTGGCCTGGTGCGGCTTTTTCACCCAGATCGCCTGCGTGGCCAGCACGTGCGCCACCTCGGTGGAGCCGATGCCCAACGCCAGCGCGCCGACCGCGCCGTGGGTCGTCGTGTGGCTGTCACCGCAGACCACCAGCAGCCCGGGCAAGGTCAGGCCGTCTTCCAGCGCGGTGACATGGACGATGCCCTGCCGTCCCGACTCGCGGCCGAGATGCTGGATCGAGGCCTGCGCGGACAGCTGCTTCAGCGGTTCCACGAACCGGCGGTTGGCCGGCAGCGTTGCCGCCTCGCCGTTGGGCTCGGTCTCAATCATGTGATCGGGAATGGCCACGCTCAGGTCGGGTCGCCGGATGGGGCGGCGCGCCGCCTGCAGGTCCTCCAGGCCGAGCGTGCCGCTCAGGTCTGTCAGATAGTGGCGGTCCACGAAGAGCAGGTCCAGGCCATCGGCCGAGGACTTGATTCTGTGCGCGTTCCAAATCTTGTCCAGTGTGGTGGATGGCATGTGGCTATCCATTGGTTGTGGTGGCCGCCGTCACATCCGGCAACCGGTAGTCCCTGAGCTGCTCGCGCAGCCTCGTCTTGAGCATCTTCCCGGTCGCGCCGAGCGGGATCGACTCGACGAACACCACGTCGTCGGGCACCTGCCACTTCGCCACCGTCTTGCCGCGGTAGAAGTCCAGCAGTTCCTCCTTTGCGAGCTGCGCGCCGGGGCGCACCACGACCGCGATGATCGGCCGCTCGTCCCACTTGGGGTGGGACACGCCGATGCAGGCGGCCATGGCCACGGCAGGGTGCGCCACGGCGATGTTCTCGATGTCGATGGAGCTGATCCATTCGCCGCCGGACTTGATCACGTCCTTGCTGCGATCGGTGATCTGAAGGTAGCCGTCGGCGTCGATGGCGGCCACGTCACCCGTGGGAAACCAGCCGGCGCCGTCCGCGTCCCTGACCAGCGGGTTACCGCCCTCACCCTTGAAGTATTCGCGCACGATCCACGGGCCGCGCACCAGCAGGTCGCCGCAGGCCTTGCCGTCCCAGGGCAAGTCCTCGCCCTGTTCGCCGACGATCTTCATCTGCACGCCGAACAGCGCACGCCCCTGCTTTTGCAGGACCGCCAGTTGTTGCTCGGCCGGCCACGCGAGGTGCTTCTTCTTCAGCGTGCACACCGTGCCCAGCGGGCTCATCTCGGTCATCCCCCAGCCGTGCAACACCTCGACGCCGTAGCGCTCCCTGAAGGCGCGCAGCATGCTCGGCGGGCAGGCCGCGCCGCCGATCACGGTGCGGTTCAGCGCGGTGAAGCGCAGTCCGCCGGCCTCCATGTGGGCCAGCAGCATCTGCCACACGGTCGGCACGCCGGCGGCAAAGGTAACGCCTTCGCCCTCGATCAGGTCATGGACGGACTTGCCGTCCAGCGCCGGGCCCGGAAACACGAGCTTGCAGCCGGTCAGCGCGCCCGCATAGGGAATGCCCCAGGCGTTGACATGGAACATCGGAACGACCGGCAGGACCGAGTCGCACGACGAGATGCCCATGGCGTCAGGCAGCGCCGCGGCGTACGCGTGCAGCACGGTGGAGCGGTGGCTGTACAGCGCCGCCTTCGGGTTGCCGGTGGTGCCGCTGGTGTAACACATGCTCGACGCCGTGTTCTCGTCGAACACGGGCCAGTCATAGCGGTCGCTGCATGCGTCGATCCAGGCTTCATAGCTGAGGAGGCCGGGTATGCCGCTGTCCTGGGGCAGCCTGTCCGCATCGCACAGAGCGATCCACTGCCGCACCGAGGGGCAACGCGCATGCACCGCCTGTACCAGCGGCAGGAAGCTCAGATCGAAGCACAGCACGTCGTCTTCGGCATGGTTGATGATCCAGGCCACCTGGTCGGGATGCAGCCTTGGGTTGAGCGTGTGCAGCACCCGGCCCGCGCCGCTGACGCCGTAATACAGCTCCAGGTGGCGGTAGCCGTTCCAGGCGATGGTGCCGACGCGGCCGGAGGGCGCGACACCGGCCGCGTCCAGCGCGTTGGCGACCTGCCGCGAGCGGCGGGCGATTTCGGCCCAGCTGGTCCTGTGGATGTCGCCCTCCACCCGTCGCGAGACGATCTCGCCGTCTCCGTGATGCCGCTCGGCAAACACGATCAGGCTTGATATCAGCAGGGGCTGTTCCTGCATCAGCCCAAGAAGCGCCGGCCCGCTCATTCCACGCCTTTCAGGCCAAACTCGTTCAGGTGCCCCGAGGGCAGCTGCTCGAAGCCAGGATCAGGTGGCAGCTCGAGGCCGAACCAGCGCCTGAGCACGCCGGAGATCAGCTCGTAGCAGGCGCCGATGCGCACGACCTGCAGGGTGTCGAAGTTGATCAGCGTCCCGGCGCGCCGGTAGGTGTGGTAGCGGCGCAGGCCGTAGTCGATCGTGATGTCGGCAATGGCCTTGATCTCCGGCGGAATTTCGTCGACCGAAAAGCGCGGCCCGGTGCCGGTCAGGTTGGCGGACGAGCCGAACAACGGCACCACCTCCTCGCGGCTCAGGCGCGACAGTTCCTTGTGGAACGGGCCCGCATTCAGCAGGATGCCGATGGTGCCGACGGCCGAGCTGGCGCGCATGCCTTCGTCGCCGAGCTTCTGCAGCAGCGGATGGCCGGCGCGGAAGCTGCCGATCACGCCCACGGGCAGGTCGTGGTCGGCCACCAGCGCCTCGACCATCTGCTGCGCGCGCGGGCTCAGCCGCTGCAGCTCACGCTGGGTCTCGAGGTCCGCGCCCATGGCATTGCGCTTGTGGCTGCCGCGCTGCTTGGTGTCGTAGATCCTCTGCAGCGGGTCCATCGACGAGCCGCAGCAGGCATAGCCGGTGTCGTTCGGCACAATGGCGATGCCGCCGGCCTTGATGATGTCCATGGTGCGCCGGGCGTCTCCGGCGATATCGATGCTGTTCATGTCGCCTGCCCTTTCAGCTGTAGCTGACTTCCTTGAATGCGAACTCCTGCAGGTGGCCCGACGCATTGACCTCGCGCCCCGGGTCCTTTGCCAGGGTGACGTTGAAATGCCGCTGCAGCACGTCGCAGATCAGCTCGTAGCAGGAGCCGATGCGCAGGCACTCGACCTCGCCGGTCGCAAAGCTGAGCGTGGTGGCCGAGCGCTGGTAGTGGTGGTACTTGCGCAGGCCGTAGTCGATGATGACGTCGGCAATCGCGCGCAACTCGGGCTGGATGTCTTCCACCCGGAACTTCGGGCCGGTGCCGGTCAGATTGGCCGACGAGCCGAACACGGGCAGCTCGGCTTCGCGGCAGAGCCGGCAGACTTCCTCGAACAGCGGCCCGGCATTGAGCAGCAGGCCCACCGTGCCGTGGCCGGTGCTGGCCTCGATGAGGCGCGGATCGACCTTGGCCATGAGCGGATGGTCCTTGCGGTAAGGCGCGGCCACGCCGACGGTCAGGTTGTAGTCCTGCGTCAGCATCTCGACCATGTCCTGCGAGCGCTGGTCGAGCACGTGCAGTTCGCGCTGCGTTGCCATGGAAGCCAGCATCGCGTTGCGCTTATGCCCGCCGCGCTTCTTAGCAAGGAAGATGCGGTGCACGGCGTCATACGTTCCGCCCATCAGCGCATAGCCCGCGTCGTTGGGGATGATGGCGATGCCGCCACTCCTGAGGGTGTCGAAGATGCGACGGGCATCGCCCTTGATGTCAAGTCTGGTCATGGTGATTCCTTGGGTTATTCGAGGGGGTGGCGTTTGACGAGCGCGCCGAGGCGGTCGCCCTCGGCCTTGACTTGGGCGGCGAATTCGTCGGACGTGCTGACCAGCGGCTCGGCGCCCGCGGCAACGATGGCGGTGCGCACGTCCGGCGCCTTTACCGCCTCGCGAAGGGCCGCCACCAGGCCCTGCGCCGCGTCGGGCGGCAGGCCCCGCGGCGCGAACAGGCCGAACCAGTTGACGGACCGGTACTGGGCAAAGCCCGCCTCAGCCGTGGTGGCGACGTCGGGCAAAGCACTCGCGCGCCTGTCCCCTGTCGTGGCGATGAAGCGCAAGGCACCCGTCTTGTGGTGGGGCAGCGCCGCGGTAATGCCGGTGAACGCCATGTCGACGTTGTTGGCGATCATGTCGGTCACGATGGCGGCCGTGCCCCGGTAGTTGACGATGACCGTGCTGTCCAGCTTCTCTTCCGAGACGAACTGGCGCGACATGATGCGCGACTGGTTGTCGGTCGTGGCGACCGAGCAGCGCTGGCCGGGTCGGCGGCAGTACTCGACGAATTCAGCGAGCGATTTCGCCGGCAGCTTGCCGCTGATCACCACCGCATTGGAAGCCTGCGCCACCGCCGTGATGGGCTGCAGCTGGCTGACAGGGTCGACGCCCTTCAGGCCCGGCGTGTACCGGGTCAGCACGATGGCCGGCACCTGCATCAGCAGCGTGGTGCCATCGGGCTTCGCGTCGATGACCTTGCGGGTGCCGATGAGGCCGTCCGCGCCCGGCAAGTTCTCGATGACCACCGGCTGGCCCCAGATCACCGAAAGCTGTTTGGAGACGGCACGCGCCACGCTGTCGGTGCCGCCGCCCGGCGTGTAGGGCACGACCAGGGTGACGGGGCGAGTTGGCTTCCAGGGCGTGGGCGTCGCCGCCACTGCGGCCAGGGACATGCACAGGAGCGCCAGTGCTGCCGAAGTCCGGAGGGTTCTGCGTGTCATCTCAGCGCCCCATCGTTTCGCCGGCGTTGAAGCGGGTGCGCAGCGCGTCCCACTCGTCGGCACCGAACCGCCGGAACGTCTCGGCGACGCCGCGGGTGATGGTGGGCGGCATCTGGGTCGCCTTGAGCTGGGCGAGCGCGGCGTCGGCCGCTTCCATGGCCGCGACGAGCACCAGCCCCGGCAGGATGGCCAGCTTGTAGCCCATGGCCCCGGCCTCGCGCAGGTCGATGTTGGGCGTGCGGCCGCCCGGCACCACATTCAGCAGACAGGGCCCCTGCACCCGCCTGGGCACCTCGGCCATTTCCTCCAGCGACTGCGTGGCTTCGACGAAGGCGATGTCGGCGCCGGCCTGCAGCGCGGCATTGGCCCGCCAGATCGCCTCGTCCAGATCCATCATGGCGCGTGCGTCGGTGCGGGCAATGATCACGAAGTCGGGCGTGTGCCGCGCCTCGACCGCGGCGCGAATCTTGGAGACGAATTCCTCGCGCGAAATGACCTGCTTGCCGTCCAGGTGGCCGCAGCGCTTGGGGCTGACCTGGTCCTCGATGTGGATCGCCGCCACGCCGCGCGACTCGTACTCGCGCACCGTGCGGGTCACGTTCAGCTCGTTGCCGTAGCCGGTGTCGGCATCGGCGATCAGCGGGATGTTGATCGAGCGAGCCATCACGGCCGCGTTCTCCACCATCTCGCTCATCGTGAGCAGGCCGAAATCAGGGTAACCGCGGGCCGCAGACGTGCCGGCGCCGGTCATGTAGACGGCGCCGAAGCCGGCCTGTTCGATCTGCCGCGCGCCGATGCCGTCGTAGGCGCCGGGGGCGATGACGAGGCCGGGCGCGGCAAGCTGCTGGCGCAATGTTGGGTTGGTCTTCAAAGGTTTTCTCCGTTTGGCGGTACGCCGGTTATTCGCTCAGGTGCAGGCCATTGGCCACGATCAGCGCCTTCCACTTCTGCAGCTCGTTTTTGAAGACCAACTTCGTCGCGGCGGGCGGCTGGTACGCCACGTTGAAGCCGCCGGTCTCCAGCAGCGTGATGGTTGCGGGGTCCTGCGTGACCTGCTGCAGGGCGGCGGTCAGCTGCGCCTCGATGGCAGCCGGCAGGCCGGGCGGCGCGACAATGGCCGAGCGGTAGATCGAGTTGATCTGCGGGTAGCCCGCTTCCGCCATGGTGGGCACGTTGGGCATCAGCGCGATCCGCTTGGGCGACGTGATCGCCAGCGCGCGGACACTGCCGGCCTTGACGTGGCTCAGCACGCCCGTGGTCGCGGGGAAAGCGAAGGCCACGCGGCCCGACATGAGGTCGGGCAGCAGCGCGCCGGTGCCCTTGTACGGAACGTCGGTCAGGTCCGCGGCGATGAGGCTCTTGAACTGCTCGCCGAGCAGGTGGGGCAGGCTGCCCACGCCGCTGGTGGCATAGCTCACCGTGCCCGGATGGGCCTTGATGTGGCTGACCAGTTCGGCGACCGTGTTGATTGGAAGGCTGGGCGGCGTGCACAGCACCAGCGGCAGGCCGCCCGGGCTTCCGATGAAAGTGAATGCCTGCGGGTCGTAGTTGATCTTGCGGGTGGCCGGCCCGATGGACAACGCACCGTCGTCGGTCAGGTGGAGGGTGTACCCGTCGGCAGGCGACTTCGCCACCAAGTCGGCCGCGAGCATGCCGCTGGCGCCGGGCCTGTAGTCCATGATCACCGGCTGCTTGAGCAGTTTCTGCATGCCCTCGGCCAGCAGCCGCGCCGTGGTGTCGCCGGCGCCGCCGGGGCCGTAGCCGATCAACAGCTTGATGGGCCTGCTGGGCCAGGCGGCCGGTTGTGCGAAGGCCGGCAGGGCCAGCGCTGACAGCGCCGCCTGGGCCAGGAAGTCACGGCGGCCCGCCGATGCGGGGCGTTGGGTCAGGTTCTTCGACATGTCATGCTCCTTGTGCGGTCGGTTACTTCATCAGGCGGTTGGCGCTCATCCACGCCTGGATGCGGGCGGCGACCTGGTCGGAGTTGCGGTCCATCATCACCATGTGCGAGTTGCCCTTGATGCCGTTGGCCGGCAGGTCCAGCAGGTCGGCCACGCCGCCCTGGGCCAGCAATGCGGCGCGGTAGCGATCGGGCGCGGCGCGCAGCCTGGCCCAGCCCTCGTTGCCGGCCAGGTTGTCTCCCCACACGAACAGGTGCGGTACACCCTTGACGGTGGTGAGGTTCACGGCGGCCGGGTCGGGCGCGCCACCCGGCTCCACCGCGACGATGCCCTTGACCTTGCCCGGCGCGTTCAGCGAAGCCTGCATGGCAAAGGCCGAGCCCTGGCTGTGCACAACGATCACGCATGGGCAGACCTTGGCCACCAGCGCGTCGTAGGCGGCTTGGGTCGCGGCGTTGTTGGTGGCCCAGCGCGGCACGGCCTGCTTGGCAAACTGGTCGAAGGCCTCCACCGGGAACTGCCCACCTGGGTACGCCACCCGCTGCGCCGGATCCTTGCTGTAGCCGGCGCCGATGCGGAAGCCTTCCCAGGCTTCCTGCTTGGGCCGGAAAAACGGTTCGCTGGTGTAGATCTCGGGGTAGCGTGACCAGGATGCGCGCCCGCGCTCGACCGCGTCGGACACGTAGACGTCGTGCCCCGCCTGGAGGAAGTACTGCTGCCAGCCGGGTGCGCCGTCCGGCTTGGTCTCCCAGGTCACGCCCGTGAGGCCGCCGCCATGCCACATCAGCAGCGGATAGCGGGCGCGCGGCGCGGCCAGCCTCACGTACTGCACGTAGAGCTGGCCGGTTTCGAACTCGCCGTTGGGGTTGACCTTCATCACCGGCGCGCTGGGCGTCAGGCGGAGCTCGCGCTCGGCGAGGCCCGACAGCGCGACCTGCGTCCCGCCGGCATGGAAGCTGCCGACTTCGCTGACCTGAAAGCCGCCCGTCGTGGCGCAGCCGCCAACGAGGGCCGCCGCTGCCAGCAGCATGACGCTTGTGAACGACCTTTCCATCTACTGCTCCTTGTCTCCGACGACGGGCGGTGAATTCGCCCGCCCGAATCTGTTGTTGTCATATTGTTATTACAACATAAACTTGAGTCAAGGGGCGAAGCACATGCCTTATGCTGTTTCTTTCAACAGCACCGGCCATGACCCCTTCCCCACTCGAGCACAACGCCACGCCCGCCCCGTTCTCCAAGGGGACTTCGCTGCACAGGCAACTCTTCCTCGTACTGAGGGAGGAAATTTCGCGGGGCGTTTTCGGTGACACCGGCGCCCTGCCCAAGGAAGAGGCACTGTGCGAACGCTTCGGCGTGTCGCGCATCACTGTGCGGCGTGCGCTCGCCGACCTGGCCGCGCTCGGGCTGGTGGAGCGCCGCCATGGGCGCGGCACTTTCGTGCGTCAGGACCGCGTGCCGGTGGCACGCCCCAACCCCAGCCTGGGGCTGATCGACAGCCTGCGCCAGACGGCCAGCGGTACCGACGTCCAGGTTCTGCTGGTGGAACGCGCTGAGGCGCCGGCCGATGTCGCCGCCATGCTGCAGCTGGCCGCGGGCGAGAAGGCCGTGCATGCCCTGCGGTTGCGCAGCGTCAGCGGCATGCCCGTCATGCTGAGCGACGCCTGGGTGCCCGCGCAACTGGGCAAACAGGTCACGATGGCGTCACTGCGCAAACATGCGCTCTACGAGATCCTGCTGGCGCAAGGTGTGAAGTTCGGCCGGGTGATCCAAGAAATCTCGGCCGACATCAGCGACCCCACGCGAAGCAGGCTGCTGCAGACCGAAGTGGGCGTGCCGCTGCTAAAGGTAGTGCGCGTGATCCACGACCCTAAGGGCCGGCCGATTCAGTTCATCACCGTCAGCATGACGCCCGAGCGCAGCCGGATCCTCATGGACTTTGCTGGCGATGCCGTCAACACGCTAAGCGCCGGGTACTTCATGCACGACATCCGGCTTCCACGCCAGTAGGCCGCAAGCTCGAGCGCCTCTCGAGCAAACGCACCGCCGCCGGCGGCGAGGGTTCGTCGCCGCTGCCCCAGGCGCGCATGCGAAGTAAGCGCAAGGATGTCGAGAGTACAAAGCACGATGACTCGGCGCCCTTCGGACTGCATGAGCACCTGGAGCAGCAACCCAATCCCGATCCAGGAAATTCGCAGGCGCCAAGCGGAAAGCCACGATGAGTTTCCCTGCCTTCGCGCGGCAGCGACTGCGCAGGGCGCACTGCCACCTTTCCCCCCATCACGATGACTGGGCAAGCAGCGGTCAATCGCCTGCGCGTGACCGCCTGAGCTGCTGAGATCCGTCCGCGCAACGGTTCGAGCGAGCTTTCTCGATCCTCAAGCGATAGCACGAACGCGGCCGAGCTGTTGCACACGCTGCGCATCCTTTCGACGACGCCGAACGATTCGCCCGTTCACCCCTGAAGCCGATCGAGCGACTGCACGTAGATCGCCGCCTCCGCGGGACTCATCGCATCCTCGAGCTGGGCGAGTTCGAGTTTTTCGCAATCGTGCGAGACCCATTCGAAAAGATGCGACGCCGGCATTCGGTCCATGCTCGACGCATCGCTCCACGAACTCAGCCTCGCATCAGCGCTCTCCAGGAGCATTTGCAGATCGAGCGCTCTTGAAACACGCAATGCCGCCATGTCGGCGGCGGCCAGGCCCTCGCGGCATCGAGCCCAGCGCCGCTCGCACTCCTTCACTCGCCGACAGATTCCCGCGAGTTCGCTGCTCGATGGCGACGCGCGACCGCAGCGCTCGCGCAGGCGCTGGAATTCGCAAAGGGTGTGCGCATAGCTTAGCTGCTGCAAGAGCAGCAAGGCATGGGTCAAGCGGCGCTCCGTGGGCACAACGATCAAGCCGGGCCTGCACGATGCGGCCGCACCGCATGCAGTTGCGTGGCCCGCCCGGTCCCCTTACCGATTGCGCTCGCGTTCCTTCGATTCCGAGGACGGCACCGGCCGCGCCGACGATCCCTGGGCGCTGCGCCCATTGTCCGAAAGAGCGGTGTCCTGAGGATTGGTGCGCGTCAACCCGCCGTTCGGACCGCCGCCGGGTGGACGGTTCTGGCCGGTGCGCGCCTCGGCGGGACCGTGCTCGCTGCTCAATGGCTCGGTGCCGCGTCCCGTGTCGACGCGCGGGCCCGAGGCGCCCTGGGCCTTGGGCGTGGAATTTCCCGCGGCAGGAGCGACCGATCCCTTGGGATTTCCGGTGGACGATTGCTGTGCTCCTGCGAAAGGAGTCACAAGAACCAGCGAGAGTGAAAGAAGCGCAAGCGGCTTTCGAATGTACATGGCGGGCCTCCAGAAAGAGATCGATTCTTGAAGCTTGCGATGGCATGGACGTAGGACAAGCGCGTTCCTGCTCGCGAATAAGAAAGCCAAGAAAGCCGAGGGGACCTCGATGCACGGCAATATATTCAGTCTCGCATCGCCAGCTTCACGAGTTCAGCCCTTGCCGGCCTCGTCCGTCCGCTCGGCATTGGTGGTGCCGCGCGATCCCTTGAGATGGAGTTCGATGTCCGAGGCGTTCGAGCCGACGGCGCGGATGGCTTCCTCGACCTGCCCGTGCGTGGCGTCGAGCTTGCGGGCCAGTTGATCGATGTCCGAGGCGCTCTTCGGGTTGGTGGTCTGGGATTGCGGATTCGTTGATGGCATGGTGTCTCCTGTGGGTAAAGATGGATGAAAAGTCCTGCCGAGCAGCCTTCTAGGCCTGTCCCTGACCGTCGCCCGTGCGGTCATGAACCCACCGCATGGCTTACTGCTGGCCGTGCCGTAGCGCTTCTTCGGGGGTCGCGTAGGGATCGGCGTCCTGGGGCAGCCGCGTTGCCTGGTCGGGCTGCGCCATCCAGTCCACCGCGACCTGGTATTGCCCGCGCGGGTCCGGCTCGAGCACCAGCCGGAACGCGTGGCCGCTGTAGACAAAAGCATGTTCGTTGGTCATTCGGATCTCCAGGAAGTCGGGACTTGCAGCCGTGCTACCGCGGCATCGCGACGGTCACCACGTCGAAGGGAAGCACGGCCGGCGGGCTTTTCTGGCGATCGAGCTGCCCGTTGACCACCATCAGGCCGGACGGGACCACGGCCGCCGTGGTCGGATAGCGCAGGCGCGTGTCGGTGATGCGTTGCGTGACGCGACCCGCACTCCAGTCGGGCGCAAGTTCCACGCGCACGAGCTCATGGTGCGCATTGCGGACCACGTAGAGATCGTTGCCACCGGCGAGCACGAGCCCATCGCCGTCCGTGAGTTCGCCGCCGTCCACGCGCAGCTGCGAGACCGCGCGCGAGCGGGTATCGATGCGCCAGAGCTGGCCGGTCGCGAGCTGGATCGACAGCAGGTAGCGACCATCGGGCGACGCGACGATGCCGTTGATGTTGATCTTGTTCGGCAGGTAGCGCAGCGGCGTGGACGACAGATCGAGCCACGGCTCCAGCGTCGCGCGCGCACCGGCGCCGGTGCGCACCCGGTAGATCACCGGGCGGAACGAGTCGGTGATGTAGGCCGAGCCATCGCGTGCGATGACGAGGTCGTTGAGGAAGCTCGGCATGTCCTGCGGTGCCTTGGCCACGGCCAGCGTGCTCCCGTCGGTCACGTTGACCGCGGCCAGCGTGCCGCCGGGTCCGCCCGCGATCCACAGGCGTCCGCTGCCATCGAACTTCATGCCGAATGCGCCCTGCCGCCCCACGGCACCACCGGCCTGCACCAGCTCGGCCTTCGCGCCGCTTTGCCTGATGCGGAACAGGTCGCCATTGGTACTCGATCCAACGAAGGCGTCGCCGGTGCGCGGATCGATCGCGATGCCTTCCGGGAAGACCTACGCGCCTTCGAGGGTGGCACGCGCGTGAACGGCGGTCGGCGCCGTGGCCTCGATCACGCCGCACAGCACCCGCGCGCCGGAGTTGCCCGCGGGGTCGCTGGTGTAGTCGTCGGGATCCGCATGGACGACGACACTGCGGCCGATCACCGACGTCGGCGCTCGGTCCAGCGAGAGGTTCGTGTTGAGGTAGCGCAGCACCGCGCGACCGCCGGCGTCCGCTTGGAGGGCCGGCAGCTCGCCGGCATGCGCATGGGCCTTGTCGTCGCCCGGTCGCCCATGGTTGCGCGAGTTGCCGGGATCGAAGTGGCCGCCGGCGGCGCCGAAATCGACGACCCAGGCCGGTCGCTGCGTCGGGCCCGGGTGCGCACTCGCCATGCGCGTGCACATGGAAGCCGTGCACGCCGTGCGCGAGCCCTTCGACGCTGGCGTTGAGGACCACCGCGGTGCCTCCGCCAGCCGGCGCAAGCGCACGATGCCGGCCTGTTTGCCCGATGGCGTGAGAAGCCGCGCCGATGCCAGCGGCGCCGCATCGGGCTGTGATGCGCCGGCACCGCCCTGCAGCGAACCCGGTGTGCTGGCGCCGGGCATCGCGGCATGGCATGGTCGTGCGAAGGGTTGGGAGGACCGCCGCACGCGCCGTGCAGGGCCACAGCGCACACGGCGATCGGGCAGAGAAGGTGTCGGGTGTTCATGGTCGGCTCCTCAGCGGGCGTAGCTCGCGCGATAGATCACGCCGTTCTAGTCCTCGGCGATCAGCAGGGAACCGTCGGCCGCCACGGCCAGGCCGGAGAGCCGTCCGAACTGTGCCGGCCGGGCCGCCTTCGCCTGTTCGGCGGCCGGTCCGGCGCCCGGTTGGCGCAGGTGGGCCGGCGCGGCGGGCATCAGCCATCCGGTAACGAAGTCCTCGATCGACTGCGGCTTGCCCGCCGCGTCGAAGCACACCCGCACCACCTTGTAGCCGCTGGGCTGTCCCCGGTTCCACGATCCGCGCATCGCGACGAAGGCGCTGTGGCGGTACTCTGCGGGAAACTGGCTGCCGCCGTAGAAGACCATCCCGACGGGCGCGGAGTGCGCCGTGGTCATGAGCGCCGGCGCCTCGGTGGTCGGGCAGAAGTCGGCGCGCGTAGATCCTTCCGGGTCGTTCTGCTGCTTCATGTCGACCTGCCTGTCACCCCAGCAGAACGGCCACCCGTAGTGCCGGTTCGGCCGGATCGCGTTGAGTTCCTCGGGCGGCACGTCGTCGCCACGGTCGTCCGAGCCGTGGTCGAAGCCGTAGAGCGTGCCATCGACCGGACTGAAGGCGAAGCCCAGCGTGTTGCGAAGCCCGCGCGCGTATACGCTGCGCGCGCTGCCGTCGGGCCGCACGCGCAGCACGGTCGCGGCCTCGGGATTGGTCTCCACGCAGTTGTTGCACTGCGAGCCCACGGTCACGTACAGGAAGCCGTCGGGACCGGAAGCCAGCGTGCGGTAGGGATGCTGCGATCCGTCGGGGCAGGTCATCGAGAAGAACCCGCGGCAGGGCCAGCGAGCCGTCAGGCTGCACATCGGCGACCAGCACCTTCTTGTCGCTGGCCATGAACAGCTTGCCGTCCTTGAGCAGCAGCCCATGCACGTTCTTGATGTTCTGCGCCACGATCTGCTGCGCGTCGATCTTTCCGTCGCGATCGGTGTCGCGCAGCAGCAGCACATCGGCCTGCCTGGGGCGGCTCGCATAGACGTCGCCGTTGGGCGCCACCTGCAGCCAGCGCACATGCTGCATGTCCTTGGCGTACACATTGACCTTGAAGCCAGGAGGCAGCTTCAGCTGCAAGAGCAGCAATTCATCAAACTTGACCGGCGAAGGTTCGAGCATCACGGTGGACACCGTGTTGGGGCCGTCGCCCGGTGGCAGCTGCGCCGATGCGTCCGCAGCATGAAGGTGCCCAGAGCGAGGACTGTGCGAAAGAGAGAAGCTGCGTGCATGAGGAGGCCCCGTGAGTGATCGCCTCGGCAAGCGAGGAGGCGGGTGGGGCCGGCGACGCGCGAGGTTCGCCTGAGCGGACGTAGGACGCTCGGCCAATGCTGGCTCGGGAGGGGCGATGAGGGGGAACGGCTCGACCTTGACCGATCAACTGCGTGAGCAGCGCCGGCTTAGTCCGGTATGAACTTGGAAAGCACTCGGGCCGCGGCGTGAAGTCGCTCAACTTGGTTGACGGGGAGCTCCTCGCTAATGACATCGAAATGGCACACAGTACCAGTTGCCTCGCCTTGAGCGTTGAAGTCGGCACGCCGAAGTAGGCGAGCATCACCCCCTGGTAAGGATGTCCATTCAGTCGCAAGTCCGAATCCGAATTTGCGGTCAGGAAACTCGCGTCTCGCAGGACATATTGACAGAAGCTCGAAGCGACGGGAACCTGCGCAAGAAAATCGGGACGCGGCTCGCCGAGCTTGTCAGCAAGCTCGACATTGACCATCGCATCGTTGACCGCTCGATACACAGCCGTATAGCGGTGAGACACACCGCTGTTGAGCAAAGCGAGCGCCGCGCTTAGTCCCTCTATCGTGCACCGCTCATCAAAGTCGCGTGCGAATTCCTCGTAGGCGTGAGCATGCTTCTGCTGTAGCAGCAGCGCATAGAGCCTCTCGATCTCGTGCTCCCAAGCAGTTCCGGCCGCGATGAGCAGTTGGTCCGCCGCGAGCAAATCCTGCGGATCGAACACCTCGCTCTGGGGTCGGGTACGGGCGCACCGCAAAACCCGCCTGCCGTAAGGCCTGCTCCATCTCGAAATGCGACATCTCCGCCATGCGGCAAGCTTAGCTGAAAGGTGAGGCCATTCTGCGAACGGAGCACCCGCAGAAAGCACCGTGAAAGTACACGTCAGCGAAAGCCCAAGGCCTTCATGGCGGGACTGAGCGCTTGTCTAGCCTTCCAGTAGCCGGCCCAGGGGTCAGTCCGTTGAAACGACAGATGCTCGCGCGCGGTGCGGACGTCCCATTGCGCACCGCTTTTCAGGCCTTCCAGGTCCTCCCAGGCAATCGGCATAGAGACGCCCAGCCCCGGACGCGCGCGCACAGAAAAAGCCGAAGCCGTCGTTGCGCCATGCCCGTTGCGGAGGTAGTCGACGAACAGCTTCCCGACACGGTTGGAGGGTCCGCTTTTTGCGACGAATCGCGATGGGATCGTCTTGGCCAGGTGCTGAACTGCCGCCTGCGAGAAGCTCTTCACCACTTCGTACTCGTAGCGAGGCGCTAGGGGCACCACAACGTGCAATCCTTTGCCCCCGGATGTCTTCAACCATGCCTGAAGGCCGAGCTCGCCTAGCAGCGCGCGCACGAGGATCGCGGCCTCTTGCACGTGCTGCCAAGCCGTTCCTTCGCCGGGATCCAGATCGAGGATCATGCGATCAGGCTTGTTGATCGTTCGGGCGACCGAGTTCCAGGTATGAAACTCGATGACATTCATCTGAGCGGCACCGAGCAACGCTTTCTCGTTTGAGATCTCCAGCAAGGCAGCGTGCCCGGGCCACAACGACTCGGGCAGTTCCGTGATGCCAGGGACTCCGATCTTTTCTCCATGCTTTTGAAAAAAGAGCTGTCCCTTTACACCGGCAGGGCCTCGCACCAAAGAACAGGGCCGGCCCTTGAGGTGCGGCAGGATGAACTCGGCCACTGACTCATAGTAACGGACCAGGTCCAGCTTGGTGACGCCTGTGGATTCGTCGATGATCCGTTCCGCGTGGCTGACCGTGACGCCGCCGGCAGAGGCCCCTGGCGCCTTACCGCTGGCTTTTGCTGGCGCCGCATCTACCGCCTTGGCCGTCTCGCGCGTGATCGAGGTGGCCGATTTGTCAGAGCGCATGCCGACGAAAGAAGCATGCCGCACCTGCCCATCGGGCGTCCACTCGGCAAAGCTGACCTCCGCGATTTGCGTCGGCCGGACCCATCGCTCGGAACCTGCCTTGCGCTTGGACCAGCGTCCAGGAGCTGCTCGTGCGACATCGAAAGGCGGTGCCTCAACCTGAAGACGAGCCAGGCGCCGACGAATGTCGGCCGACTCTTCCACGCTCCAACCGGTTCCGACACTTCCCGCGGATACGAGCTGGCCGCTCTCGTCGTGCACGCCCAGCAGCAGGCTGCCCACTTGGGCAGCGTTGTCCGAGCGATCGACAAAACCGCACACTACAAACTCCTGCCGCAGCTTGCACTTGAGCTTGAGCCAGGTTTCCGTACGACGGGAGACATAGGGTGCATCCGCTCTTTTAGCGATCACTCCCTCGAGCTGCATGCTGCATGCGGACCTGAGGATCGCATGCGGCTCGGCCGGAAAGTCCTGGCTGAACCGCACGTGCTCGGAAGCCTTGTGTGCGAGGAATGCTTCCAGCAGATCTCGGCGTTTTTTGAGCGGCAGCTCCCTCAGGTCCTCGCCTTCGAAGAACGGCGTATCAAACACGAAGAAAACGATTCGATCTTCCCCACGACGCCGGTCGAAGGCGTTCTGCAAAGCGTTGAAGTCCGGCGCACCGTTCTCGCCGAGCACCACAATCTCTCCATCGAGAAATGAGCCGCGCAGACCGAGCCCGCTCAGCTCGGACACCAGTTGCGGCATCTTGGCGGCCCAGTCGTGACCACCGCGAGTGATCAGCTGCACTTTGCCCTTGTCCAGCCGCGCCATCAGCCGGTAGCCATCGAACTTGATCTCGTAGATCCATTCCCCGGCACTCGGCACGCCGCTGGCGAGTGTGGCAAGTTGGGGGCCGATTTTTTCCGGCAGCAGTGCCTTCCGGCTGCTCTTCAGGCGCGAACCTGTCTTCTGCACCTGCGCCTTGCCAGCGCTGAGAGGCGCTTTCGCCGTCGCCCCTTGTTTGGCACGGCCAGGCTTCGTTAGCGCGGCTTTTTCCACTGCGATCTTTGTTGTCTCGGGTGCTGCTGGCTTGCGTAGCGGCTTGGCAAACACGCTGTCGGGCAGCGCGCTGACGACGTCGAACTCCGCGTGCGACCGCGCGAATTCGTCCTTCTTCTTAAACAGGATCCACGGTTCCTGGCGCTCGCCGCCTTTGGCGATGTTCACCAGCTCCCAGAGGCCCCTGAGCTTGTGGCCATCAAGCCGAAAAACGAGCTTGCCCGCCTTGAGGCCTTTGCGGGGATCCCCGATCGGCTCCCAGGTCCCGTTGTCCCAGACGATGACGGTTCCAGCGCCATATTGCTTTGGAGGAATGGTGCCCTCGAACGATGCGTAGGACAGAGGGTGGTCTTCCACATGGACGGCGAGGCGCTTTTCTTTGGGGTCGAAGCTTGGGCCCTTGGGGACCGCCCACGACACAAGCACGCCATCCAACTCGAGCCTAAAGTCGTAATGAAGGCGGCTGGCGGCATGCTTCTGAATGACGAAGCCGAGCGCGCCCGCCGAGGGCGTCCCGCCTTCGGCGGGCTCCGCGGTGATCTTGAAGTCGCGCTTCTGCCGATAGGACGCGAGCTTCTTGGTTGCGGCCATGAGCCGGCTCCAACAAAATCAGGTTATCCGGCCCTGCTCTTGGCGACTACCTACTTACGTTCAGCAAGGTACCCGCGCACCTCCTGCGCGGAATTGCCAACAGCCTTGACCGCATCGCGCAGCTGCATCTCGCTGCAGCCAAGGCTTTCGGTCCAGGACCTCACCTCGTGCTTTTCTTCCAGCGAGATCAGCTTGCGGTCCAACGCAGTCTTCTTGGTGTCGTCGGTCATGAAAGGCTCCTTCTGATTCAAGAAGCCGGTTGTCGCCGTGGCGCGAGCGCGCTCGCGTAAGCAAATTGAACGATCTGCTGAAGGACAAACTTTGGTTGTCGCCTCGCTGAGATCGACGGGAAGCGCGTGCGTACCCTTGCCGCAAGCCCACGCATGAACGCTTCCACATCCTACGCTGGCGTGGTGAAAAACGGCCAAATTGGAATCTGCATCCCGCCACCGGCATAGCTTCTCGAATCCGCTCGGCGCATGTCATCCATGGCGGCCCTCCTAAGATCGGCCCATGAGCCTGCATTCGGAAATGGAAGTTGGCATTCGACGCTCGGGCCCTTTAGGCATGCAGGCGCTTCCTTTTATGCTCTAGATTGGAACCAGGCATGGAACACTCCCAGATATCGGTAAACGGCATCACGCTGCATGTCGTCACCGCCGGCCCCCAAACCGCCCCCTCTCGTGATCCTGCTGCATGGATTCCCAGAAACTTGGCAGGCTTGGCAGCGATACGTAGAACCTTTCCTCGCGATTGGTTGGCGGGTGGCAATTCCGGATCAAAGAGGCTATGGGCAGTCCGACAAGCCCAGCGGTGTCAGTTCCTATGCACTGGATGTCTTGGCTGACGACATATGCGCGCTTGCAGACGCATTGGATGCGCAGGAGTTTGCGCTCGTGGGCCATGACTGGGGAGGGATCGTTGCATGGCACGTTGCCGCGCGAGACCCCCAACGGGTACAGCGCCTAGCGATTCTGAACGCACCGCACCCGGCGAGTCTTCTCGGCTACGCCCTGTCGCATCCATTTCAACTCGCTCGCAGCGCATACGTCGGCTTCTTCCACCTCCCCTTTTTACCCGAAACAATGCTCGGCGCGAATCGGTGCGCGCTCTTGCGTGCTTCACTGACTCGCACAAGCAAGCCCGATGCGTTCGACCCTGAGTTGCTGGAGGCGTACTGCGAGGCTTGGAGCCAGCCGCACGCGGTTGCGAGTATGCTGAATTGGTAGCGCGCCATGGCCATCGGGCGCCCTATTTCAACCCCAATTGAAGCTCCCACCTTGATCCTCTGGGGAGACCAGGATACGGCGCTGGAGCCTGGCCTGGGTGATGAAGCGCTGAAGTATTGCGCGAAAGGCATTCTTTCGCGCCTGGAGGACGGCACCCACTGGCTTCACCACGAACAGCCTGTGCGCGTCAGCGCGCAGCTCTGCGATTTTTTGAGCTAGCGACCAGCCCGATTACTGGGCGTCAGTACTCCCTTAGGCGCATTCAGCGCTTCTGGACCAGCCGTGCACTAGGACTGCGCGCGTGAGTCCACAGGACGCTCCTCCACCCAACGCATGGCCTGCTGTCGTCCATGCCGCAGTGCCTGAGCTGCTGTTGCATGAAGATCAATGCCTTGCGGGAGGCGCAAGGGATGGCGCAGGAGAAACCACCTCCACACTCGCCCGGTACTGGCCACGTCGTTCGGTCGAAGCTCAATCCGAAATGCGTGGCCCCGGTAAACAAATGCATGCTCGCTGGACATCGAATCCCTACGAAAGAGAGCTCGTTCGAATGAGGGCTCCCCACCCGAGGTTTATCCGGCCCCCCTCCTCGGAAAATGACCAGCGAACGCGCGGAGGGCCGAGATCGCTCTGGTCAGCGCTCCCTCCGGCGTCGAACATCACCACCGTTCGACAGCGACGACTATCATTTCACTGAACCTGCAAGCCGCTGCGAATGTGCCAAGTGGCCCTGGACCACAGGCAGCATCTTTGTTGCGAGCGCCTTTACTTCAGGGTCCTTTGCCTCGGCCTGGGTTTTCTTGAGCAGCTTCTCGGTCGCTTCGTGGTCATCGACGCCAGCCTGTTTCACGTACTGACGGTCGAAAGCATCGCCCTGAAGCGCCTTGAACTTCAGCATCGCTGCTCTGTGTTTCGCGTCAGGTCCGTCGGGCAGTTCTACACCCTTGTTCTTGGCCAGGGACCCCACGTCGCTCAGGCCTTTGGTGTGGTCTTCGACCATCATCTGGGCGAACTTCTTGATGTCCGCACTGTTCGTTTTCTCGACGGCGACCTTCCCGGTCTCTACCTCCGCGATGCTCGCTTGCGCGATGTCCTTGAGCATGGATGCGTCAGCGGCCTCGAGCTTAGCCTGAGCCAACACCGCAGAGCTCAGACCGTAGGTGACGGCGAAGACGGCTGCGACCGTGGCGGTACGAAATAGGGTTTTCATCTTGATCCTTTGAAACGGGTCAGCTCGTCGCTTCAGCTTGTTCGATGGCGCTGGCCTCCGCCATGGCGCCGAGGCGCTTGTCGGTCGCTTGCTCCTCGGCTAGCGTGGCTTGCAGCAGCGGCACCGCCGGGGCATAGCCCAGCTTCATCGCCATGAGGATCAACGAGGTGTAGCTCGCGATCTCGTAGTGCTCGGCCTTTTGGGCCGATCCGATCAACGCTGCATCCAGCACCGGTCCTTCTTGAACTTGATCGACCATGGACAGGGTCTCCTCCACCAGGCCGGCCATGCCCTCGCACTTGATGCGCTTGAGTTTCAGGCCAAGGGCCTCGGCGATTTCTTCAATCCGCTCGACTTGCGCGCGCGTTTCCTCGAGGTGATCCTCGAAGGCCTGAGCCAGCTGAGGGTCCGTGGCCGCACGGGCGAGCCTGGGAAGCGAGCGGGTCATCTGCTTCTCTGCGCTATAGGTATCCGAAAGATCGTGGATGAATAGTTCGGAAGGGGTCTTGATTGGCATATTGATCCTTTGGTATGCAAGGCTGCTATCCGTAGGAGCACGAAACAGCAGCAAGCAGTGAGGGGCCGACGCAGAGCTCGGCGTGTAGTCGCAGAGGCTACGACGCTGTGCGTTAGCGAGCAGCGCGGCGATTGCCAGCATTCGCTATTCATAGGTAGCGTTCGACCTACACGGTCTCGACACGGTTTACGTGAATTTCATGTTTGACCGGTGTCCCCGTCTTTCCTTTTCCTGGGAGGTGATCGATCCGGATGCCTGCGCTGGAAGCAGCCGCATGAATTGGGGTCTTCGGCGGGTGCCGAAGATTGGAGTCCGGCTTCGGCCGGGCTCATTTTTTTTCTTGTTCGCGATGCCGGGCCTCTTCACTTGAATCCTCTATCCATCTCACACCGTGGCTCGAAGGGCAAGCGCCTGAGGCGCTGGAGTGGCATCGGCATCGTCGGGTTCGGCATGCTCGTGATGGGCTACGAAGCCGTGGTGGCGATGGACGATGCACCTGCCATCCGCTTGGCGCTTGCCGGGGGAGGGATCGCGGCGCTCGCGACGGCCTTGGGCACCATCCCAGTCCTGCTTTCGCAGCAGTTTTCGCAGCGCGTCTACGACACCATGCTCGGCTTCGGTGCCGGAGTGATGCTCGCCGCAAGCTCGTTCTCGCTGATCATCCCCGCGCTGCAAGCCGCCAAGGGACAAGGAGCTTCGCATTGGGGGGCTGGCGCCATGGTGGGAGCGGGCATCCTGCTGGGCGCCCTTGCGGTGTTGACGCTCGATCGCACCATTCCCCATGAACACTTCGTCAAGGGGGCCGAGGGCCCAGGGTCTCGAACGATGAAGCGGATCTGGCTCTTCGTGTTCGCCATCATCCTGCACAACCTCCCGGAGGGCCTTGCGATCGGCGTGGCCTTCGCAGGAACCGACCCCGTGGGAGCCAGTGCGCTGACGACCGGCATTTCGATCCAGGATGCGCCGGAGGGCCTGGTCGTGGCGCTCGCCCTTCGCAGCGTGGGCTACAGCCGATGGCAGGCGGCGGGCGTGGGGGTGCTCTCCGGGCTGGTCGAGCCGGTCGCAGCGGTGGCCGGCGCCGCGCTGACCAGCATTTCGCCCTCGCTGCTGCCCTGGGGCCTTGCCCTCGCCGCGGGAGCGATGCTGTTCGTGATCAGTCACGAGATCATTCCGGAATCGCACAGGCAGGGCCACGAGACCTTCGCCACAGGCGGGCTCATGCTCGGCTTCGTCGTGATGATGGTTCTTGACACGGCACTAGGGTAAAGAAATGGACGAGCTTCTTTCGCTTTTCGGTCGAGACTTTCCTGTCTGGCACATGGTGGTGCGGGGAACCGTGGTCTACTGGTTCCTGCTTCTGGTGTTTCGCTTTGTCCTGCGTCGCGACATCGGGTCCATGGGCGTGGCGGATCTGCTCTTCGTGGTGTTGGTTGCCGACGCATCCAGCAATGCGATGCAAGGCGAATACAAGTCCATCAATGACGGCTTGGTGCTGCTGGGGACGCTGATCGCCTGGAACTTCGTCCTCGACTGGCTCAGCTACAGATTCGAACCAATCTCCCGCTTGCTCGAGCCTTTGCCTGCGGTGCTGGTGCGACATGGGCAGCTGAATCAGCGCGCGCTGCGCCGGGAGATGATTTCGACGGACGAGCTGATGGGCAAGCTGCGGCAGCAGGGGGTGGAGTCGCTGCGGCAGGTCCGCATCGCGCGCCTCGAAGCAGACGGCCAGTTGAGCGTCTTCAGAAGGGATGGAGGCGATGTCAAGCCTCCCTCGGGGCATGATGGCCCGCCCGGACAATAAACGCGCCGAAGGGGCTCGTTCAAAGGTGCCGGGAAGGCTGGCGACGGAGAGAGCCAGCGGGGGCCTCGCCATGCTCGTGATCGACATGATCAGTTGCTGGGATTTCGAAGATGGAGAAAAGCTGGTGCGCTATGCCGCGCAAATCGCTCCTCACATCGCTCGCCTCAAAGCGAGGGCGGTCCACGCCGGCGTGCCGGTCATCTACGCGAATGACAACGCTGGTCGCTGGCGGTCCGACCTCCGCACGCTGATCGACGATGCGTATCGCGGCGGCGGCCGAGGCGCCAAGATTACAGAACTCCTCATGCCGAGCAAAGAGGACTACTTTGTCCTCAAGCCCAAGCAGTCCGCCTTCTTTGGCACACCTCTTGAGCTGTTGCTTCAACATCTCAAAGCTTCCCAGCTGATCCTCACCGGCGTGGCGAGCGACCAGTGCATTCTGGTGACTGCCTCCGAAGCGGTGATGCGCGACCTCGAAGTGGTCGTGCCGAAGGACTGCGTGGCTTCTCAGACGGCGCAGCGCAATCGCCTCGTTCTGCGGCAGTTGGAACAGATCCACAACATTCCTACTACCGCATCCCCGCGCCTGCGGTTTTAGCGACGGCGGGCGTTGGTTGGAGAACCCAGGGGCCTGCGGGGTGGATTCCTACGCATGCCGTCCGCATCCGCCGTGCATCGACTCGTGGATGAAGCCCAGGATTAATTTTCCAGTTCAGTTGAGCTGGACCCATCCACCCCCACCATGGAGCTTCATCATGTTCTCTCACAACAAACGTCTTCAGTACACCTTGCGCGTCAGTGAAACAAATCCAGGCTTGGCCAACTTGATGCTAGAGCAGTTCGGCGGCGCCCAGGGTGAGCTCGCCGCCGCTTGCCGCTACTTCACACAGGCCATCGCAGAGGAGGACTCGGGCCGCAAGGACATGCTCTTCGACATCGCCACCGAAGAGCTCAGTCACCTCGAAGTGATCGGTACGATGGTTGCCATGCTCAACCGCGGCGCGAAAGGAAGGCTGGCCGAAGGCGTCGACTCGGAAGCAGAGGCCTATCGAACCATCACGGGCGCTGGCAACGACAGCCACCTCACGCAGGTGTTGTATGGCGGTGGACCTGCGCTGGTCAACTCAGCGGGCGTTCCCTGGACCGCGGCTTACGTCGACAGCATCGGCGAACCCACGGCCGACCTGCGCTCGAACATCGCGGCCGAAGCACGGGCCAAGATCGTTTATGAGCGACTGATCAACCTGACCGACGATCCGGGGGTGAAAGAAGCCTTGGGCTTCCTGATGACACGCGAGATCGCGCACCAGAAGTCGTTCGAGAAGGCGCTCTATGCGATCACGCCGAACTTCCCACCCGGCAAGCTTCCCGGCATGCCGGAGTTCACGAAGGTGTACTTCAACATGTCGAAGGGAAGCGATGTGCGCGGGCCGTGGAATCAGGGAGAGCAATGGGATTTCGTCGAGGACCCACTGCCGCAGTGCCCCGTCGACGGAGGCAGTGGTGACGCTTCGGTCAATCTGACTGCGGAAGAAGAAGCTGCCGTGGACGCGCTGGCGGTGCGCACTGCTTCCGATCCGACCAGCGATCCGCAGACCGGCGCTGAACTCGGTATGGGGGAAGACGCGGTGCTGGATGAACTGTCCGCTCAGCTAGAAAAGGCCAAGCCGTGATTGGGCGGCCTGGATCGCCGCGCCCCCCGCTCGCGGTCCAGGCACCCTCGCCGACTGAGAGCAATGGCTACGAGATTTCAGTGCGCTCCTCGCATGGCAGAGTGCTGGTCCAGTTGACCGGTTGTGCGTGTGAGTACCTGAAGCTGGGCAGCGAAACGTTGCTCGAAGCTGTTGCGCGTTCGGGCCCGCTCGTCACGCAGATAGTTGAGGGCATGAGCGTCGACCTGGAGATACCCCGTGTCACCTTATACGCAGGCCACATTGCGGCGCATCGTCGAGAGCGCCACTAGCTCGGGGCGGTCGAACCGCACCGCTGAGCAGGCGGCCCTACTCTATGTCATTTTCGCCCCCGTGGTGCTACGTTGACGCCCGGGGGCCCGAGGTCTTCTTGCGCCACCCGGTTATCACAGAAGCTTCACCGAATCGGCGGTTGCCATGTGGGCGCCCAGCGGTCCCACCTTGCGCCAGTCGCTGCGGCTCCCGAGGATGGCGTCCAACCAAATCTATCTGGCCCCCGAAACCTGGACGAACTCGAGGAATCGAAATGGCCGAGTACAGAGAGAAACAGAAGCTTGCTGCTGTCATGGCCTACAGAAAGGGCGCTGGCGAATTGCGCGCTACCGCCAGCACGCTTACAAGGCCAGTGGGAAAGCTGGGTCTGCTGGCGCGGGAGCGCGCCAACTCCGATGTCGACTCCAAGCTCGAGGTCCTGCACCGGATGCAGGATGAGGGCCTGTCGGGCTGGCTGGCTGCGGCCCTCTTCAACATCCGGCCCCTCAGCCTGACAGCGGAGTGGAATCGGGCGTATGCCGCTCACGGCGCGCCCGCCTTGCAGCCTGGATGGAAATAGGAACAGACGAGGATAAGCAAGCCGCCGAGGAGGCGCGATGACCGTGAGGCGGCGGCAAGTGACTAACGCAGTCGCGGCGAGCTGCTACGCGATCTTCAGCAGCTGCAGGCGGAGAATGCTTACCTGAAAAAGTGCAGGCCTTGGGTCGAACCAAGTCGCGCTCTGCGCCCGTGAAAGGACGTTGATCGTGATCGATTAAACATCCTTCTTGCCGATTTGCTGCGCGGCAGAGCTGGCGCGCAGCAGCTTCTGCTACGAGCTGAAGGCGCTCGGCGCAGCTGACAAGCACAGCGAGCTGAGTGAAGATCCGCGAGATCTTCAAGGTCACAAGGGTCGGCATGGCTGTCGACGGTTCACTGCCGAACTGCGCCAGTAGGGCGCGAAGAAGTGGCTGTTCGCGGGCAGCGAGTTGGCCGGCCAGCGCGCAGCAGTGGTGATGAGTCTCGTGCAGTCGGGCAAGCTCATCGGGATCATTCGATGCTTCTCATAAACTCCATAGTGCCCCGCTCAGCGGTCGCCGCTTCCGGGTTCGGCATCTTGCGGTGCTGCTCAGCCAGTACTTGCGCCGGCATGACCCTGGCCATCGCGACCTGCAACTTGTTCTTACAGCCCGCCGCCACGTCCGCCTCTCCATTCAGCATCGCCTCGAAGCCGACGCGCGGCACTTCTGCTGGGTCGGCTATCTTGCCGTCCTGTCCCACTTTCGTATCGAGCATGTCCGCACGCTCGAAGAACCGGGTGTCCGTCGGTCCGGGCATGAGGCAACTCACGGTTACGCCGAAATCCTTCAACTCGTTGCGCAAGGCGAGCGAGAACGAATCGAGGAAAGCCTTTGTGCCGGTGTAGACCGCCTGGTAGGAGCCCAGGCATGAAGCCCGCGATGGACCCCGTAACTAGGATACGCCCCGACTCCCGTGCGCGCATCGGGCCGGCCAACCGGTGAATCAGGTAGATGGTGCCGGTAACGTTGGTGTCGAGGACAAGCTTTGCCTGCGAGAAGGCTTCGTCGACAAACGCATGACCAAGGCCACGGCCCGCGATGGCGAGCAAGCAATCCACAGGACGATTACCGACGGCGGCCACTAATCGATCAACGCCATCGAGCGTAGAAAAATCTACCTGCGAAGCAATCACTGAGACACACGCATGGCGCAATGCGATCGCGGCCGCCTCGATTTCCGGCTCGTCGAGCGCGATCAAGAGATCGAGGCCGGCGGCGCACAACAGCGTGCAAGTTCCAGGCCGATACCGGAAGACGCTCCGGTGACCACGGCGAAGCACCCGCGGGGAAGTTGGTAAGAAGTACTGGACATGAAGTGCCTCGCGCAAATGATGGCTGATGACGTGTGGTGGAATCTGTAGCCTCCAGCGTTTTCCGGCATGCCATGCGCATATGTAGGCGAGAGGCGAACCAATGTATAGTTCTGTTCGAAAAATGCGTCTGATCGGCATGGGGGCGTGGTCTTGCCTTCAAAGTGCATCCAGGTTGCAGCAGCGTCCTACAGATGGAACTGTGATCGCGCACTACTTTCGGGTTCCCGTGGTCACCGACGAGGCGAGCATGCCGAGGCCGAGCGAGCAGGACGAGAACAACGCCAGTGCTGGCGCAGGCGCCGAGCCTCCCGCGAAGCGCGGCTTCCTGAACCGCCTCGGCCCCGGCCTCATCACCGGCGCTGCCGACGACGACCCCAGCGGCATCGCCACCTACACCCAGGCCGGCGCGCAGTTCGGCTACGGCATGGGCTGGACCCTGCTGCTGACCTATCCGCTGATGGTGGGCATCCAGCTCGCGAGCGCGCGCATCGGCCGCACCACGGGCCGCGGGCTGACCTCGGCCTTCGCCACCTTGTGGCCGCGCCCGGTCGTGCTGCTCGCGGTCGTGCTGCTGCTGGTCGCCAATGTCGTGAACCTCGCGGCCGACATCGGCGCCATGGCCGAGGTCGCGCGGCTGGGCCTGGGCGGACCCGAGGCGCTCTACGCGCTGGGCTTCGGCCTGCTGTCGCTGGCGCTGCAGGCCTGGCTGCCGTACCACCGCTACGTGCGCGTGCTCAAGTGGCTCACGCTCTCGCTGCTGGCCTACGTGGGCGTGGCGCTGGTGGCGCATGTCGACTGGAAGGCCGCGCTCGCGGGCGCGCTGCTGCCGCGCCTGCACTGGGATGCGGAGAGCATCCAGATGGTGGTGGCGATCCTCGGCACCACGATCAGCCCCTACCTGTTCTTCTGGCAGGCGGCGCAGGAGGTGGAGGAGATCGAGCGCGTTCCGCAGGACCATGCGCTCAGGACGCATCCCGCGCAGGCGCGCACGCAACTGCGCCGGCTGCGCTTCGACACCTGGGTCGGCATGGGCTTCTCCAACGCGATCGCCTTCTCGATGATCGTGGCCTCGGCCGCCACCCTGCATGCCCATGGCCAGACCGACGTGGGCTCGACCGCGCAGGCGGCCGAGGCCCTGCGCCCGGTGGCCGGCAGCGCGGCGTTCGCGCTGTTCGCGTTGGGGATCATCGGCACGGGCCTGCTGGCGCTGCCGGTGCTCGGCGGTTCCGCCGCCTATGCCTGCGCCGAGTTCCTGCGCGTGCGCCGCGGGCTCGAGCAGCCGGTGGGCGCGGCGCCGGCCTTCTACGGCATCCTCGCGGCCGCCATGGCCTGCGGCATCGGCATCAGCCTGTGCGGCGTCGATCCGATGAAAGCGCTGGTGTGGGCGGCGGTGCTCAATTCGCTGATGTCGGTGCCGATCATGGTCGGCGTCATGTGGGCCGCCGGCAGCCGCCGCCTCATGGGCGAGCTGGTGCTGCCGCTGCACTGGCGGGTGCTGGGCTGGGCCGCGACCGCGGTCATGGCGCTGGCGACCCTGGCCTTTCTCTGGACCCGCCTGCGTTCCTGACACGAGCGGCTAGAAGGCCAACGGCAGTGGGAGTGCTAGTCAGCACGATGGCGTTGGGCCTCTGGCTCGTGATGCGATCTTCCTCGTCATTGGCGCTGTTTGCACACGTGGGGTTCTCGCAGCTGTAGGTTCTCACAGAGACCCTTCTGATTGCAACAGCCGTGGCGGCGAGAGCCGCAGAAAGCGCGACCGCGGCAGAAGCTCGTCGGAGCTGTCCTGCCTCTCGCTCCGCGCGGCCTACACGCAAGATTTTTTTTCGCACACACGAATGGCGGATTTGCCTTCGACGAGGGCCGGGACGCTTGCCGACCGTTGATGCATGACAGATCAACTCCTCTCCCCCGCCGAAACGGAGCCTTCGTCCAACAGATCTCGCATCGAGGGAATGCGCGCGTTTATCTCGTCCGAGGGATTTCCGTGCGTAGGCGCGAAATCCGCGCTCAACAAGAAACGCATACAGTTCATCGAGCTGCGGACGCTTGGAGATCCATCTCAGACTCCAGAGCTTTTCGACGCCCTTATAGCCTACTCTGCGGCCTTTCCTGACCCTGGCGTCGTGCCGGTGAGCTTTGTGGCCCTGTTCGACGGATCTCCCACCAACGAGATCGAGTTCGAAAAAGCCCTATGGACCCAACTTCAATCGTTGCATGACCTCGATCGAGAACGCGGCTATCAGTGGAACTGTGAAGTCAGCCACGATTCAGAGCGCTGCGACTTCTCATTTAGCGTGGGAGGTCGCGCCTTCTTCGTCGTGGGCATGCATCCACAGGCTTCACGCCATGCGCGCCGGTCGGCCGTGCCTTGCTTGGTCTTCAACTTCCACGATCAGTTCGAAGCAATGAAAGCGTCTGGGAAGTACCAGTCGATGCAGGAGGCTATCCGGCAGCGCGACATTGACCTGCAGGGATCAATCAATCCTGTGCTCGCCCGCTTTGGTGAAGCTTCTGAAGCGCGCCAGTACTCCGGACGGGCCGTGGAATCTAACTGGAAGTGTCCGTTTCATCATCACTCTTGAAAGGAATCGAATGATTGAGGAGAAAACGCTGACCCACGCGGCCGGCTGCTGCCGTATCCCGCCGCAGTCGGGCGTCGCCTTCACTTTGCGAAGCGGCCAGATCCTGCGCATCAACGATCCATTCGGCGAACAAGTTGCCGACCTGTACGCCTTCGCACAGGACGACCACAGTTGTAGCCTGTCCTCCGGGCGGTCCATCGACTATGCTTCAAAGATCTACCTGACCAAGGGCGATCTACTCTACGCAAACAACAGCCGTCCAATGTTTCGCATTGTCGATGACACGGTCGGTCGACACGACTTCCTGTTAACCCCGTGCAGCCAGGAGATGTTCGAAATTCTCTATCAGCACCACGGGCATCACCCCAGCTGCTTTGAGAATCTGTACCGAGCTTTTGAACCGTACGGAATTCGTCCGGACCAGATTGGAACAACGTTCAATGTTTTCATGAATGTCGGCGTCACCGAGACCGGCGAGGTTCAAGTCAAGCCACCCACGTCTCGCGCCGGCGACTTTATTGAACTACGCGCTGAGATGGACCTCATCTGCGGATTGACAGCGTGTTCGGCCGAAAATTCGAACAATGGCTCTTTCAAGCCCATTGACTACGAGATACGCTAAGAGGCTCGCGGGGTTTGGCAGGCAAGAGAGGCATCGAGGCGCGCACAGTATCGTCCGGATTTTGAGATGTTTCCATCATCCCCGCTGCAAGGAGCGCCATTTCTTTGACGCTGCGGCAGCGGCCTCTCAAGCTGCGCAGCACGGTTGCGTCGTTCTGGATGGTGCTCACCACCTTGCGCAGGGTTGCGAGTCGTTCTTCATCTCTCGGCGCCGACGCGTGGCGCGCCAAAGTCGACAGCAGGTTCCCGAGGTGGTCTCTCAGAAGCAATTGTTTCCGTGTCATCGGATCGACGTAGATTGCTTTCAGGCCGAACTTCGCGGCTTGATACTTGTTGTACTCGTACACGAGGTAGTCTTCGTCCCGGGGGATAAACGGTTGTGACTCCAGCAGCCACGTTCCGAGAAGTTGCGCGAAGCTGGCGAGTTCGGCGGCTCGCTCGATAGACAACGGGCTATCGAGGACGCGAATCTCGACCGTTCCATACTCAGGCTTCGGTCGGATGTCCCAATGCAAGTCCTTGATTGACTTGATGACCCCGCACGCAAGCCATTTGGACAGACATTCGGTGAGTTCATGCCAGGAGTTCGTAAATGGCGCACGGGGTCCTGTGGGAAACGGGTTCGGGCAGTACGTCCGGGTGGAGTCGAATCCGGTGTCTCTCCCTTCCATGAAGGGACTGGACGCAGAGAGTGCAATAAAGTGCGGCACGTATCTGGCGAGCTGGTGCATCAATAGCGGGACGCGCTCAACGTCAGCGCACCCAAGATGAATATGCTGCCCGAATACAGTTGTCTGCTTGAGTACCTCCCCATACAGCGAAGTCAAGGCGCGATAGCGTGGGCTGTCGAAGATCTGCTGTTCCCACCAGTGCTTGGAAGGATGCAGCCCGCCGCCGGATATGCGGGCGCCGTGTTCGGCGGCCGCGCACGAGACCCTGCTGCGTAGGGTTTCGAGGTCAGCAGCCGCCTCGCAGGCATTCGCACAGACACCGGTGGAGATCTCGATCATGCCGGCGCTCACCTCGGGAACGATTGCCCCTCGTGCCAAAGGCCCGAGAAGACGCGCAGCCTCAAGGATCTGCGGACTCCGCTGAGCGAGATCGCCCGAATCTGCATCGATGAGCTGCAGTTCAAGTTCGACGCCCAGGCTCATATCAGCGGACGGTGCAAAGTCGAACGAAGGATGCGGGGAATTTGGCATGACGGCCTCGCGCTTGTGATGGAAGGGAAGGTCAAGCCACCTCGCCACAGAGCACGTCAGGCTTGCGGTGAGTTTCACGTAGGACAGGCCAGAGTGCCTGTGTGTGTTGACACCGTCTGGTGCGCCTTGCGCGCATAGCTGTCCAACGGAGCAGCGATTTGACGCTGTGGACCCTCATCGACGGCGCTCTGATACCGAAGCTCTCCGGTATCGCGACAACAGCCCCCGGTGCGGACTGGCACAGCGATGCGTGAAGGTTGGATTACGCATCCTCCCTCCGCACGCAGACGCCGACGACGCTTTTCGAGCCCTAGCCTGTTCCCCCTCACCACAGCCACGAGATGATCATCAGCACACCAGACTTTCTCGCCCAGTTTTTTCGCGACGGCTGGGAAGTGCGTTGCGCTGTGACTCGCGCCGCTCCTAACGGCAACCTTTCCGGACGAGCAGAGATTCTTCGGCAGCCTCGAGAACGCCCGCATTTCGAATATCGGCTTCGTCGTGAAGCGCAAGCGGAAACCCAGCGTCCTTGATACGACGCAAAATCCATTGGCATGCCGGCCCCTCCGAAGGGCAGGAAATCTATTAATGCTCGGTGAGCCTCACCAAAGTCACTTTACGTAGGCAACTGCCGAGCGGCAGCGCCCGATCGCACTCATCTTTCGGCCGGCGTTGCTGTCGCGCAGGGGTGAGCAGCACCCGTCCTGAGTTTTCGTCCGACGTTTGGATCAGACACGTCGCAACGCATGGCACCGCGAGAGGAAATTTACTCACGACCCATGCCTCTCGATACTCCACCACTGTGGCACTTCACGCTCACCCGCTTTCCGGGAGCGCTTGGGGCGGGCGCGCAGAAGTGTGGTGTGGGCGTCGATTGGTCAGCGTGTTTGCTTCGTTCATGTATGAAAGCGAGGCGGAAGTGCGCACGCGGTTGGAGGCAGAGGTCCTCGCCTACATCGCCGAGCGCGGCGGAAGCGCATCGCTGCGATTCGAGCCCTGTGGACGTTAGCAAGTCCACGTAGCGCTCGGACGTCGTGCCTACGGCCCCATCGCACCCTCCCGCTACTCAACCAAGTCCTTCAGGAAAACTGCGGCGATCATCGCGGCCGCTCGTCTGTCCTCCACCATATCGGCGATGCACATCAGCGGCTCGTCCTCATAAGACAGGTCGCGCAGCTCGAGCAAATACTGCCGCGCCAGATCCTTGTCTGTTCTGGACCGCTCACCTGGAGTAAGCAACCAATCCTCCACCTCACTGCGATACGCCGCCCGGAAGACCGCCCGCACGGGCCGCTTCACGCGGCCGGTATCTCCGGCTTGGATGGCAAGTTCAAACCTGCAGGATAAGTTTCCCAGGAGCTCGGGTCTGCTGGAGGGTTCATTGGCTGACGGGAGAGGGAAGTTATCCACGGCGGTCTCAAATATCAAGTGCAACACTCTTCAGCCCTCAGGAGAGTGATGTATGTCGAGCGGTTACAAGCAGTTGAGAGCAGAAGAGCGAGGGGTGATCATGGCTAGGAGCCTGCAAGGCAGTAGTGCCAGATCGATTGGGCGGATGCTGAACCGAGCACCAAGCACTATCACCCGAGAGTTGCGACGCAACGGCCACCATGCAGAGGGTGAAGTGGTGTGGGGACGTCCGCGTCTTGCGCCTGGTTACGACGCGGTGTCTGCTGGCAAGCGTGCGCTGCGGATGAGGCGGCGTGCCCGCCGAGTGCGCAAGCTTCGCCCGCACACGGCGTTGTGGTCACGCACGATGGAACTGCTGGGAAGGCGCTGGTCGCCCCAACAGATCGCCACTATCCTCAAGCGCGAACAGCCCGCACGCGCCGATATGCAAGCCTCGCACGAAACGATCTACACCGCCATTTACGCTCGCCCCAAGGGGGAGCTGCGCAAAGAGTTGACGTCATTGCTGCGCCAAGCCCGTGGTGCGCGCCGGCCTCACGGCCGCAATGCGGAGCAACGCGGCAAGTTGGCGGACATGCTCAGCATCCACGTACGTCCGCCCGAAGTGAACGACCGACTGGTACCAGGACATTGGGAAGGCGACCTGATCAAAGGGGCACGCAATCAGTCGTGCGTGGGCACCTTGGTGTGTCGCAGAACCTGTTTCGTGATGATCGTGAAGGTCGATGGTGCGACGGCGCTGGATGTCTTCAGAGGCTTCGAGGCCGCATTTGGCCCGCTGGACGAAGCGCTTCGCAAGAGCCTGACGTATGACCAAGGCAAGGAGATGGCGCTGCACAAGCGGCTGGCCGAGAGCACGGGGTTGACGATCTACTTCGCTGATCCTCACAGTCCCTGGCAACGAGGGCGAAACGAGAACATCAATGGGCTGATCAGGCAGTACCTGCCTAAAGGCACCGATCTGAGCGTCTACAGCCAACGCCAGCTCGATGCGATCGCCTGGGAGCTCAACACCCGCCCGCGCAACACGCTCGATTGGAAGACGCCTGCGGAGGCCTTCTTCCAGGACTGCCTCGACCACAATGCGCAGTTTCCGGAGGGTGTTGCACTTGGAGTTTGAGACCGCCCACGCTTTGGCTCACCAGCGTCCGAGGGGCGAAGTTCACTCAAAGCCTGCCGCCCTGTATCGGTGATCCGAAACCCCACTACCGGGCGCGTGCTCATGCGCTCATTCGCCGGGAGGTGGGCTTTGATCATCGCCGCTGCCTGGAGCACGACCGCGCTCCGCACGTCTCTCTCATCCCGACGAGCGGCAGCGCGGCGCGCTCAATTCGACTACCCAAATCCGTCGGCATGCTGTTCCACCAAGTTGCACACACAAGCTGCGATGTGACTTGGAAGTCTCGAAACAGACTGTAGGACTAGGTACTAACAATGTGGAGACGAAGATCATGTTTCTCCACCAGCCTCGGTCGACTACTGCCCCGTGAGGGCAGCGGAGCGGGCAGCGTTCATCCGCACCTTCGCAGACGTCGGACCACCCGGTCAACTTCGCCCGACCAGCTCGCTAGGGCCTGTAAGAGCGGCTCTTCGTCAACTTGCGGTCCAACCTGTTAGCTCGATCACAACTTCCCACGGAAAACGGTGACCTTTGTCACGGTTGCCTCGGAATAATGAGTGCAACTTTCGAACTAGTGGTAGACATGTCCGTTTTTCAATCGTGCAGCTGTACTCCCAACCACCTCTACCGTGTCGAACGTCGTCCCTGGATGCGTCTGCTCCCTTGGCGGCGACTGTACCAATGCGCAAACTGCAAAAAGCTGCAGCTCCGATCCGAGGATGAGGTCACTCGTGCCCAGGTTGAGTTCGCGTCACGGTCGCTCCAGAATAACTCCTCTCGTCAAGCGAAACCCGGGTGAGAGGTGGTGGCGACCCCACATGGGCGAGTCATGGGCTCGCAGGCGGAGGAGGCCGGCCACGTAGTGGCGGCTCCTCCATGCGCTCGACTGCCGATCGACAGACACTGGCGGGCAAGCGACGCCCGCCAGCGCGCCCTTGGCGCTTAGGTTCTGGCGACCAGTGCGATCCCTGACAAGCTTTTGAACACCAGCGTGTCTAACCGCGCGCGCCGCGGCTTGTTGACGACCGCTGGCCTAGTGCATCCAGGTGGCACGGCCGGCTTACTGGGTAGCCGCGGGGGCCAACGATGCTTCGTGAAAATCCGCGGCATGCGTTTCTGCCACAGGGGTGGCCAAGCTTCCGGGTAGTCGAACCTAGCCAGTTCTTCCCGCCCCTTTTGCGTGACCGCCAGTACCTGGGCAGCCAGACCGTCACCCGAAAGCGTGAGCAGATTGGAGGGCGAAGGGATCAGCGCCACGACGAGTCCGGCCGCCCTGAGGATCCGTACTTGATCGATGTCTACGGTTCGATAGGACGGGACCGGCAGACGGGAACTCGCGCTCTGCCGCAGCAAGTTCATGGTCATAGAAGCCTCCTTTTCGGCTGTCCAGAACTTTGACGGTGATCAATCCAGGAGCGGCTGCGGAAACTTTCAAGACCCACCTGCACAGCGCGTCTCAATCGAGCGCTGACCTAAAAAAGAGCCCGGCGCGCGGCCGCGCTGAGGTTTCGACTGCTCCCGATCCGGTAGACAAACCCCTGCCTCAAGCCGAGGCGCGTTCGAACGCCCCGGGGCTGATGCCGCCCAGATGGCTGTGGCGGCGGGTTCGGTTGTAGAACGCCTCGATGTAATCGAAGACATCGGCGCGCGCTTGATCCCGGGTCTTGTAGATGCGCTTCTGGATGTGCTCCTTTTTCAGGCTGCTGAAGAAGGACTCGGCGACGGCATTGTCCCAGCAGTTGCCCCGTCGGCTCATGCTCGGCTCGAGGTTGTGGGCTGCGCAGAAGCGCTTGAAGTCGTCGCTTCCATATTGGCTGCCCTGGTCGCTATGCACCAGGACCCGTTGCTGCGGTTTGCGGCGCCACACAGCCATCAGCAATGCGTCCAGTGCCAGCTCCCTGCCCAGCGTCGGCTTCATGGACCATCCCACGACCTTTCGGGCGTAGAGGTCCAGCACCACCGCCAGATACAGCCAGCCTTGCCAGGTCCGGATGTAGGTGATGTCGGTGACCCACACCTTGTTGGGCACATCGACCGTGAACTCGCGCTGCAGATGGTTGGGCGCGATGATGGACGGGCGACCGGCAATGGCACGGGGCTTTTTGTAGCCTCGTATGGCTTTGATTTTGTGGCTCTGCATGAGCCGCTCCACACGATGCAGGCCACAGCTCTCGCCGGCTTCGCGGAGGTCGCCAAAGACGCGACGAGCACCATAGACACCATGGCTGGCGGCGTATGAGTGGCGGATGAGTTCCAGCAGCCGCGTATCGTCCTTGGCCCGGTCAGACACGGGGCATTGCAACCACGCATAAAAACCAGCCCGTGCCACCTGCAGAACCCGGCACATCATGGCCAGCGGGTATTCATGACGGTGCTCGTTCATGAAGCGGCACTTCACTCGGGCTCCCTGGCAAAGTACCGCGCGGCTTTTTTTAACAGGTCACGCTCCTCTTCGACTCGACGCATTTGCGCGCGTAGCCGAAGGATCTCGCTCTTGGCTTCCAGCAGTTCCTTGGACTGTTGTTCGGATTTATCCGGCGCAACCGCCTTGACCCACTTGTACAGGCTATGGGCCGACACACCCAAGCGCGCTGCGACATCTGGCACTGAGTACCCGCGCTCGATGACCTGCTTGACCGCCTCTTCCTTGAATTCCGGCGTAAACCTCTGGGTGCTCATGGCACTCCCTCCTATGCTCAAAGGATAGGCGGGGTTTGTCTACCGGACCAGGGGCAGTCCATTTTGAGCTTTCTCGAACTGTATAGGGCTGACATAGCCGAGCGTCGAGTGACGGCGCGTCGGGTTGTAGAACCGCTCGATGTAGTCGAACACATCGGCGCGGGCCTGTTCCCTGGACCGGTACACCTTTCTGGCTGTGCGCTCGGTCTTCAATGAACTGAAGAAGCTCTCCATGGCCGAGTTGTCCTAGCCCTCACCCGCTCGGCTCATGCTGCAAGTGATACCTTGTTCCTTGAGCAGCTCATGGAAGTGCTCGCTGGTGCATTGGCTTCCCTGGTCAGAGTGATGCAGCAACGCGACCGGCTTGCCCCGGCGCCACACTGCCATCATCAGCGCATCGGCAACGAGCTGCGTGGTCATGCTGTCCTGCATCGACCAGTCGACGATGCGACGCGAGTACAGGTCGAGTACCGCAGCGGCATATAGCCAGCCCTCGGCCGTCCGGATGTACGTGAAGTCGGCCACCCACTTCTGGTTGGGCGCACCAGCCTGGACTGGCGGTCCAACACGTTGTCGGCGATAGCGCTGCGCTGGCCTCGGTCCTGCGGCAAGCCTCGACGTCGCGGCCTCGCGCGCAGGGCCTGCTCACGCATGAGCCGCTCAATGCGGTGCAATCCGCATCGCTGACCCAGTGCCAGCACGTCATGCCACACGCGCCGAGACCATAGGTGCGGTCGCTGCTCAGGAAGCTCTGACGCACCAGGCTGCCGAGCACCTCGTCTTCCAGACTGCGTTGGCCTCGGGGCCTGCTGAGCCACGCATAGAAGCCGCTTCGCGAGACACCGAGCGCCTCACACATCATTGCCAACGGCCACGTCCCTCGGTGTTTCGCAACGAAGCCGAACTTCACATCGACTCCTTGGCGAAGTAGGCCACCGCTTTTTTCGACAGGTCACGCTCCATGCGCAGCTTGACGTTCTCCTTCCTCAAATGCTCCAGCTCAGCCTGTTCGGGTTTCATCGCGCCCTGACCAGGAAACGCCTGCTGCGGGTCCGCTGTCGCCTCACGTACCCATTTGCGCAGCACGTTCTCATGCACATCGAGGTCGGGTGCAGCCTGCGCCACCGACTCGCCTCGCTCCTTCACCAGCTTGACTGCCTCAAGCTTGAACTCTCGGCTGATTGCCTTCTCATTCCCATGAGCCACCTCCGGTTTCATCTTCCACCTTAACAAGGTGTCTTTGAAACGGCAGCAGCCTAGTTCGAGGAAATCAATGCGCACCTCGCCGAGCAAGGGTGCTGATGCGCGCCCGCACGATCGTGGCCGCGACCATCTTCACTGCGCCCAGCTCGACGAAGAATGAGGGCAAGACGCGCGACCCGGAGATGCAGCAGGCCAAGAAGGCCAAACGCCTGGCAGTTTGGCATGAAGAGCGATATCGGCGTGGACGCCGACTCGGGGCTGGTGCGTTCGGTGATCGGCACGGCTGCCAACGCGGCCGACGCTAGCCAGGCCGGCGCGCTGCTGCGCGACGACGAGCAGCATGCTCTCGGCGATGCGGGCTACCGCGGCGAGGACGGGCGCGAAGAAGCCCGAGGCCCGCGCTGGCATGTGGCGATGCAGCCGGGCAAGCGGCGAAGGTTGGACCTCACGCGCAAGTGGCACGGATGCCGGAGCAGGCCGAGCAGTTGAAGGCCAGCGGGCGTGCGAAGGCCGAGCCTCCGTTCCATGTCGTGAAGAACTTGTTCCGGCACAGAAGGTGCGATACAAGGGTCTGGCAAAGAACGAGGCGCATCTCATCAGCCTGTTCGGGCTGACCAACCCGGTCATCGCAAAGAGACGATTGCTGGCCTTGCATACCCGAGGTGTGTCTTGAAAGCGACAACAGCCTCGAAAGAGGCTCCAGACGTTGCGACAAGGGCCCTTGCGGTGCTTTGGAGCGCGTCGAAGTCGCCGCAGCGTTGCAGGCCGTTCTCAGCGTGCACGATGCGGCTCATAGATCAATGTGTACCTAGAAGCGGTCGGTGTCCGGGAGACATCTCTTCGGAACCCAGATCTCGGTTCCGATCGGAACCTCCGCACTTGATGCGCTTGGAAGGACGCAGGTCCACCGAGGCTCCAAAGGCGCTGGAGAGAAAAAGGCACGTTCGATTCTGAGCGTTGCGATCGAGACTTCCCCGTTGGGCAAACGCAGCTCGACCTGAGGCGCCTCCGGCCCTGCGTACTCGTCGATTCTCGGACAAGGAACGACAACCAACCCGCGCCAGAAATCTGAAAAGAATCTTTAATCGTCAAGAGTTTGCGCATCGCTGGCACCCCGATTTAAGGTATCCATGGCTTCCTTGCGCCGATCATAGCGGGCCCACCCGTCGACCACTCGTCTCGATCGTCCAGCGCTGCGGTACGTTCAGATCCCAGCGCATCACGGGCGCCCTTGAGCTGCGCTCGTGAGCGCCGGTACTTGTCTTAGATTCGCAGGTTTATTTCAAGTTTCGAAGCCTCTGAGCGGTTCTCCGCATTGACAACGACACCCTCTTTTCCAATGCGCTCGAAGTGCAGGTCTATGCAGCTCTCGCCGACTTTCAGCTCCAGCAGGTGCAACTGATCGATGTCGGTCGGAAGGCGTGGATGAACGATTTCCAACGTGTTGCGGATTGCGTCCACTCTCAAACCGAGGCAAGCTTGCAGCAACATGAAGACCGCGCCCGCAGCCCAGGCCTGCGGCAAACAGGCAACCGGATAAGCCACGGGCGCTTGCCCCGGTTGCCTCTCGAACCCGCAGAACAACTCAGGCAGCCGCATTCCGAAATGCGAGGCCGCTTCGAACAGGTTGTCCACAATGCGAGCCACACCCACGCGCTCGCCGTAGCGCGCCATGCCCGCCGCGCATAGAGCCAGGTCGTGTGGCCACACCGAGCCGTTGTGATACGACATCGGATTGAAGCGCACGGCTTCCAGCGGCAGGGTTCGAATGCCCCAACCGCACTCGAACGCCGGCGACAGCAAGCCTCGCGTGATTGCAGCAGCCCGATCGGGCGTCGGCACGCCGGCAAACAGCAGGTGCCCAACGTTCGACGATCGCACTGCGCATGGCCGATTGCCACTGTCGATCGCCAGCGCGTAGAACTGCTGAGTCGGCAGCCAGAATTCGCGCTCGATGGCCGACGCGATCTGGACCGATCGTTGACGCCAATGGCTGGCGCGCGGATCTGCGCGCAGTTCCGCCAGGGTAGCCATCGCGAGGAAAGCGGCATAGGCGTAGCCCTGCACCTCCACCAGAGCGATGGGGCCTTCTGGCGAGCTGCCATCCGCATGGAAGATCGAATCATGGCTGTCCTTCCAGCCTTGATTCGACAAGCCGCTGCTTTCGCCGCGCTGGTAGGCGAGCAATCCTGCGGGGTGCCGCGCCATGCTGCGCTCCATCCATTCGCTGGCCGCTATCAACGCAGGCCATATCCCATCAATGGCTTGTGCGTCGCCGGTGCGCTGCATGTAAGCACCCGCCAATGCAACAAAGAGCGGGGTGGTATCGACGCCGCCGTAGTATTGGCCGAAAGGCAGCTCTTCGACCGCCGCCATTTCGCCCCTGCGCGTCTCGTGCATTATTTTTCCTGGCTCAGCGTCGCGAAAACTGGAGGTCTGTTGTGCCTGACGCGCGGCAAGAAACCTTAGTACTCCTAGCGCCAGTGCAGGATCGATCCATAGTGTCTGAAAGGCTGTGACGATGGCGTCGCGCCCAAACGGCGTGGAGAACCATGGGATGCCTGCATAGGGATAGGGCCCCGTCGCCATGTCGGTCGTGAGCAGAGCGAGGTCTGCACGCGACCTGTCGAGCCAACTCTGGAAAAGACGCCCGGACGCGTGCAGGCGTGATCCACGGCGCTGGCGCGCACGCATCCGCCAGCGAGCCTGCACCCCGGCCTTCCGGAAACGGTCGGCGCTCACCAGCGCCGGTTCGGTACCCACTTCGATATACAGCGTCCACGCGCCGCGCGCAGACAGGTTGGCCTCGAACATCGCAGACTGTGCGTCCAGATGCTGCGCCGGTTCTGAGAAATCGATGCACGCGCGGCGCAGCACCGCGTCCAGGCCGCGGTACTCAAGCATGATGCCCCGGGCGCCGATCTCAGGCGGGCCGAATTCGCCGCGCTGTGCACGCACCTGCCCGCGCACCTCGAACATGTCCCGGAAATCTGCCGCAATGCGCAAGGCCAGCGGCACGCGCGCGGGCTGGTCGCTGTAGTTGACGAGGCGCAGGCGCTCGAACATCCTCGCTCCCCACAGAAAGCGCTTGCGCTCCAAGTGGATCACACCTTGCGGCGTCGAGGTGGACCCGAGCACGGGCAGCGGCCGATTGGTGAGGTTGGCGGTGAAGTAAACGTTGTCGCTGCTCACGCCACTGGACAGCAGCGACGGGCGAGTTCCGTCCAGCCTTAGCGCGAAAGCCGATAGCATCCGGGTGTCGTGATGGAACAGGCCGTCGACGCCGCCACCTATATCGCCATGGGCGTCCATCACGAGGTAGGTGTCAGCTTCCTTCAGGACAAAGGCATGCTGCACCGCGCGCTCGGGCGCGGCCTCGACCTGATCGTTGGCGAATGTCTCACTGCTCATGGATCATGCGAACTCGCTGCAAAGCGCGGTCTCTTGCGCGATGGCGCCGCCGCTGCTGTGTTTCTGGTCCGTGAGGCGGCGGTACTGCGCCACATAGGCGCTGGCCATCGCGCGGGCCGAGAAGCGAACGTCGAAGGCTTCGCGCACGAGGCGCCGGTCGAGCCGGTCGACCGCATGCACCGCGGCCACGGCCTGGTCCAGGTCCTCCACAATGAGGCCGCTGGTGCCGTCATCGATGACCTCGGGCACCGACCCGCAGCGCCAGCCGATCACCGGGGTGCCGCAGGCCATGGCCTCGATCATCACCAGCCCGAAGGGTTCAGGCCAGTCGATGGGGAACAGCAGCGCGCGGGCGCCGCCGAGAAACGCCGACTTCTCGGCATCGCCAATCTCGCCCACGAACTCGACCCAGGGGTTGTCGCGCAGCAGCGGCAGGATGACTTGCTCGAAATAGGTCGCATCGGCCGCATCCACCTTGGCCGCAATCTTCAACGGCAGCCCTGCCCTGCGGGCAATCTCGATGGCGCGGTCGGGCCGCTTTTCCGGCGAGATGCGGCCAAGGAACGCCAGGTAGTCACCGCTTCGGGGCTCGAAGCGGTAGGTCGACGCATCAAGTCCGTGGGGCACGGTGGCCAGCCAGTTGGCGAACGGCAGCGGCTTGCGCTGGTGTCGCGAGATTGATACCAGCGGATAGCGGTTCCAGCGACGATAGACCACCGGCAGGTCGACGATGTCGAGGCGCCCGTGCAACGTAGTGATCGTGCGCTGTGCCATGTCCTCGAAGAAGGGAAAGTGCAGCAGGTCGACATGGAAGTGCAACACATCGAACTCGCGTGCGCGCTGCCGCAGTTCGCCCAGCATGTGCAGATGGCTTGCGAGATCCGACTTCAGCGGGGCCGGATCGAGGCGCAGTGCCTGCGCACGCATCGGCGCGAGTTCGGCGCGTGTGCAAGTGTCGGCGGAAGCAAAGAGGGTGACCTCGTGGCCGAGGTCCACCAAGGCGTTGACCAGGTGGCAGACGACACGTTCGGTCCCGCCATAGAGCCGCGGAGGCACGGCTTCGTAGAGAGGCGCGATCTGCGCGATCTTCATCGTCAAGACAATCTCCTCGAAAGGGAATGAATAAACAAGGATGAGGGCGAAGATGGAAGGCACGCTTCCGGAGCGGAATATGGCCGCAGGAGCCGCACTTTTCAAGAGCCCCGTGTTGTGGAAACCTCGGCGCTGCCGGACATTCAAAAGCGGTCCGGTTGTTGGATTCGTTGTTGTTTTTGTGGAGGTACGGATGAACCTTTTCGAAACCGTCACAGCGCATTCGGCTGCAATGCGCCTGCCGCTTTATGCGGTGACGGTCACGAGCGTCGCGCGGCACCCTGACGCAGCCTTGCTGTCGCTGCACTGGCATGGCTTCCTGCGGCAAACGCCGCTGAAGATGCCAGGTGTGGAACTGCCGCGGCGGCCGGTGCCCCTGTCGATCGCCAGGCTCGATATATCCGGCGAGCGCCCCGACACGCTTGAGCAGGCGCTGCTCGAAGCCGCCTGGCAACTCGGCGCATGGGACCTGGAGCGCATAGTACGGCCGCCCTGGTGGCGGCTGGGCGCGCCGGCAACCGAAGTCAGCGAGGCCCTGCGTGCCTTCGGCTATGCCGACGAGGAGGATGCCGCAGCGGGCAACGGTGGCGCGGGCGAGCACGCGGTGGCGCAGGCGTCCGACCGCGACCAGATGCTGCGCGAGGCCAGCCGCCGCGGCTATGTGCGCTGGCTGTTCAGACCGCGTAAGGGCGGCATCTGGTCCGCCATTCCGGAAGACGCCGACGACACGCTCGACAGCTCGGGCGGGCGCACGCTGCCGTGCCCTGTGGTCCCCGGCCTCGCAAGCGGCCCGGGGCCGCAGCGAATCGTGTACCGCCTCGGGCACGCGAACGGACCGGTCCTGGGGTCCGGCTGAAAACAATAGTCACAAAAAAACCGCGGCCGCGACCTCTTGAACACGCGCGCCGAAGCCCATAGCTCTCGCACGCCGGCGCCTGCACGCCGGCGAGAGAAGCGGAATCATCGCGCCGCCCCCGGGTGGCGTGTGTTCCATTGATGACCTTTATCGCTTAGGAGATCGAACATGAAACTTCATCCTCTTTACGACCGAGTGATCGTCAAACGAATCGAGCAGCAGCGGCAGACAGCCTCCGGCATCGTGATCCCGGATTCGGCCGCCGAGAAGCCCGAGCAAGGCGAAGTGGTCGGCGTGGGCCAGGGGAGGCTGCTTGCTGACGGCACGCTTCGTCCGTTGCATCTGAAGGCCGGCGATCGAGTGCTTTTTGGCAAGTACTCAGGCCAGACCGTCAAGATCGACGACGAGGAACTGCTGGTGCTGCGGGAGGACGATGTCCTTGCCGTCGTTGAGGCGCCGGAACGCAGCAGCCTCAAACGCGTGGCCTGAAAAAGCCGCGAGTGCGAGTCTATTTCATGAACAGTTGAGTCAAGAAGGAGCAATCGAAAAATGACTGCCAAAGACGTTCAGTTTCACGACAATGCCCGCCAGCGCATCGTCGCGGGCGTGAACATCCTTGCCGACGCCGTGAAAGTCACGTTGGGGCCGAAGGGCCGCAACGTGCTGCTCGAGCGCAGCTACGGCGCGCCGGTCATCACGAAAGACGGGGTGTCGGTCGCCAAGGAAATCGAGCTTGCCGACAAGTTCGAGAACATGGGCGCGCAGATCGTCAAGCAGGTCGCCTCCAAGACCGCCGACGTGGCGGGCGACGGCACCACTACTGCTACGGTGCTAGCGCAAGCCATCGTCCAGGAGGGCATGAAGCACGTGGCCTCGGGCATGAACCCGATGGACCTGAAGCGCGGCATCGACAAGGCCACGGCCGCAGTGCTCGACGAGCTGCACAACCTCTCCAAGCCCATCTCTACCGGCAAGGAAATCGCGCAAGTGGCAGCACTGTCCGCCAATTCGGACGAAGCCATCGGCAAGATCATTGCCGACGCGATGGAGAAGGTCGGCAAGGAAGGCGTGATCACCGTGGAAGACGGCAAGTCGCTCGACAACGAACTCGACGTGGTCGAGGGCATGCAGTTCGACCGCGGATACCTGAGCCCTTACTTCATCAACGATCCCGAGAAGCAGGTCGCGCACCTCGAAGATCCGTTCGTGCTGCTGCACGACAAGAAAATCTCCAACATCCGCGAGCTGTTGCCGGTGCTCGAAGCCGCCGCCAAGGCTAGCAAGCCGCTGATGATCATCGCCGAGGAGGTTGAGGGAGAGGCGCTCGCGACGCTGGTGGTCAACTCGATGCGCGGCGTGCTGAAGGTGGCGGCCGTGAAGGCGCCAGGTTTTGGCGATCGCCGCAAGGCAATGCTCGAGGATATCGCGGTGCTCACCGGTGCCACGGTGATATCCGAGGAAACCGGCAAGCAACTCGACAAAGCTACGCTAGAAGACCTCGGTCGTGCCAAGCGCATCGAGGTGCAAAAGGAGAACACCATCATCATCGACGGCGGCGGCGATCAGCAGCGCATCGATGCGCGCGTGAAGTCGATTCAGGCCCAGATCGAGCAGGCCACGAGCGACTACGACCGCGAGAAACTGCAGGAGCGTGTTGCCAAGCTCGCGGGCGGCGTGGCGGTAATTCGCGTGGGCGCGGCCACCGAGGTCGAGATGAAGGAGAAGAAAGACCGCGTCGACGACGCGCTGCACGCCACGCGAGCGGCGGTGGCCGAGGGGATCGTGCCTGGGGGCGGCGTCGCGCTGCTGCGCGCGCGCGCCGCGATCTCCGGGCTCAAGGGCGCCAACAGCGACCAGGACGCCGGTATCCGCATCGCGCTGCGCGCGCTTGAAGCACCGCTGCGTGCCATCGTCGCGAATGCAGGTGTGGAACCCTCGGTGGTGGTGGCCAAGGTGCTCGAAGGCAAGGGAAATCACGGGTACGACGCCGCGACCGGCGAATACGGCGACTTGGTTGAACTCGGCGTGGTCGATCCGACCAAAGTCACGCGAACAGCGCTGCAGAACGCGGCGTCGATCGCTGGGTTGATTCTCACGACCGACGCAACGGTCGCGGAAATGCCCAAGCCGCAAAAGGCGTCCGCTGCGCCTCCCGGTGGCATGGACCTCTAAGTCCGTTCAGGGTAAGCCACGGCGCAGCGAATTCGATGCGCCGTGTGCCGCCGACGTCTGGGAAGAAGCGCGACGATTGGTAACCAACAAGAGCATGTTCTTTCGCGCAGGCTCGCCAGCGTCGCAGGCGCGTGCGGCTGCGCAGCGCCGATCCGACGGCCACTTTCTGCCTATCAAGGGCCGAGAAGCTCTTGACGCAAGAGAACGCCACGGGCAACTCATAAGTCCCGAGATTGCATCGCCGGATAGCGGAACAATGCGGACGCGATCGCCGAATCGGCGCGCGAGATCGCCCAGCATCGCTTGGTGCGCCACGAGGTATCAACGCATCCGGCTCCCATGGCCGGTGCGACGGCAACACCTGCGCCGCCGACAGTGCCAGTGGCTGCTTCAAAGCCGTGACAGCCCCGATCGTCTGCGACCATGGCGACGACGGCAGTGTGAAGCGCGTCTTCGAGCGTGTGCACGATGAGCAAAACGCAGCGATCGGCATCCTGGTGAACAACGTGTTTGCGGCCCCGTCTCATATGCCAACGTCCCCTTCTGCGAACTCGAAGACGGCCTTTGGGAAGACCTGCTGCGCGTGGGACAGCGCTCGCACTACATTGCCAGCCGCAAGGGACTGATCGTCAATACCTCTTCGGGCGGCGCTGTGCGCTACACGTTCGGCGTGCCCTTTGGTGTCCAGAAGGCCGGCGTCGACAAGATGGCCAAGGACATGGCTCACGACCTCAAGCCCTTCAACGTCGCCGCGGTCGTGATCTGGCCCGGCTTTGTCAATAGCGAGAAGTTCCTCGCTCAGCCGGATCGGGTCCCAGCACCACTGGCCAAGCGGATCATGGAAAGCGTCAAGTCGTCCGAGTTCGCGAGGCGGGCAGTGGTCGGCCTGGCGGCCGATCCAGCGATCATGGAAAAGAGCGGTCGACTGCAATTGGTTGCAGAACTGGCGCAGGAGTACGGGTTCACGGACACCGACGGCAGGATGCCCTCCGCGCCCTCGCGGGTCTGATCATCGGGGGAGGCGTGATGGACGGCTCGGGCTGGGCCAAACCGCAGAACGCCTTCGAGAGCCAGTCAGGCCAGATTTTAGGGCAGGCTTGGCTGTCTATCAGCTGATCGCTGGATCGCGCAGAGCTGAGGTGGACGGCGGCGGAAATCGGCACGAGGCTCGCTCGTCCGAGAGGCTCAAGCGGGTGGGTTCCATCGGATCGACGATCAGCCGGTCATGGGAGCGTGAGCGATGCGCAGTCAAGCCACGCTGGCGTCGCGATTTTGGTGTGATGCTATGGCCCGCCTCATGCGGCTTTCAGCGCGCGACTGCCTGGAACCTGTGGGCCGCATTCAAGCCGTGCTAAGGCCCTCTCGCGATCTACGCCGGAGATGCCGACCACTGGCACCCCGGTGGGTGGATAGATCGTGAGGAGAAGCTATGGTCGGCCGGCCAGTCCTTTGGCAGGATCATGTCTAGACCAACCACGGAGAAACATCTTGCGTCTCATCCTGGCCATCCTTCTTCCCTTCGTCGCCTTCTTCACGATCGGCCGTCCGATCGCCGGCATCATCTGTTTGATCTTGCAGATCACCCTGATCGGCTGGCTTCCGGCTGCGATCTGGGCGGTGTATGCGCTGAGTCAGTACAAAACGGATCGCAAGATTGAGAAGGCTCTGAGCACGCGCCGGAACTTCTGAGAAGCGACTGCTAGGCGCGCCTCAAAGCGAGGCCGCTCTTGCCCACCAGACGCCTGAGCTACAACAACCCGACTTCGCGCGCTGGTCTACAGGCGGCGGACTTTTTGTTTTGCGCTTCGCATGACTTCAGTAACGCTGTCGCCGGCACGGGACCTACAGTTCGGCATGCCGAACTGTCACAAGCGATGCGAAGACTGGATAAGGACCACGCCCACAGGCTTGAAAGAGTTCCGCTGCGCCTGCACTAGCGATCGTCAGCGAGCAAAGAGCCGCGGGCAGGCGGTTGTCGAGCGGAGTGCAGGAGCTCTTGACCACGGACGCCTCAGAAGCCGCAGCGATTTTCTGACGAGACGTACCTTGAGCGTCGGACTGCGCGATCAATGACTTAATTTCAGTCGCGCAGAGCTAGCAGCACAGACAGGTATGACACCGGGCCGCTGTCGACTGCTTCGATACCATGCGGCGAAGTTGCGTCGAACAGCAGGGAGTCTCCAGCTCCCACCGACACCGTTTTATTGCCACAACGATACGCAATCCGACCAGAGAGGAAAAACAGGAACTTCACACCTGGATGCTGAAGCGTAATGCAGGGCTCGGCATCGGGTAAGAGAGTGACAAGGTAGGGCTCGGCGAACAGATTACCCGACAAGAGGTGACCAAGCAGCTCATACCTATAGTTTGAATCGGCACCAATCCGTTCAACCGCAAGGCCGCGCCCAGCTGGCACGTGGCAGAAGTCCATGCGGCGACCTTGGTCACTCAGCAAGCGTGACACCGGCACGCGCAAGCCCTCGGCAATCCGATCTAAGGTCTCTACCGAAGGCGAAACCAAACCACGTTCCACGCGCGAGAGCAACGAAGCTGAGATTCCCGCCAGCTTCGCCAGACTGCTCGCGGGCGTGCCTGATGCCATGCGCAGCGTCTTCACGTGGGCCCCTATACGCGATGCGGACAGGCTGCGCTCAGCGGGTACGGACTCTCGCTTGGTGACGCTCGTCACCGAAGCAGGAAGCCGCACGGCTCGTTCGCTAGGAAAAGGAGAGTTCATCGCCCGGCTTTTCATGTTACGTATTCGTCTTGGAAAACTTCATTGCATCAAGCCGTCAGTCTAGTCTGTTTACGACTATTCCGAAAAGGACTTAACGATTGATGAATGTCGGTTTCTCTCTACGATGCCAAATATGAAAAGCTTCGAGTTCTCATGCGCGCCTTGCGCGTAGATGCTGGCCTTACGCAAGAGCAATTGGCAGCTTCTTTGCGCACTGGACAGTCATATATTTCGAAGATTGAGCGTGGCGAAAATTTTGTGGATGTATTGTTGTTTTCGCGCTGGTGCTCCGTCTGCGGAGTTAAGCCCGGGGATACTTTGGACAGATTTCTCGCCAGCTGAGCTGCAGATTCACCTAGGGAAGGTCTGAACAAGAGCACGTTTCTTGCATGAGGGACTGAACCCTGCAAAGGAGCACGAGCGATGAGCCAGATCAGTTTTGCGGATGCGGAGCATGCGGGCAAGAGGAAGAAGACAAGGCGCGAAGTCTTCCTTGCCGAAATGGAACTGGTGGTGCCATGGAAAGCGCTGCTCAAAGTCATCGTGCCCACTTTCCAGTGGCAGGCCGAGGCCGTCGGCCCTACCCGTTGCAAGCCATGCTGCGCGTGCACCTGATGCAGAACTGGTTCGCCCCTGAGCGACCCGGCGATGGAAGAAGCGCTATATGAGATCGCCTCGCTGCGCACGCTCGCCGGACTCGGCCTGGAGGCGATCCCCGATGAGACGACCATCCTGAGCTTCTGCCACCGGCTGGAAGCCAGCGATCTGGCCGAAGACATCTTCAAGCAGGTCAACGCCCACCTGGCCAGAAGCCCTCTACCCGGTCCTCAAGGCACGATCTCCCCAAGAAGTCGCGCGGGAGCACTACGAGCAGCCCGAAGCCTGAGCTGCCTCACACGCCGGCACCGCAGACTTGGCTAGCCTTCGAAGAAGATGTGCCGTTCTAACCATGAAAGACGTCGAATACTTCACCTTCATGCTGCCGCCGGACATCTGGCGGAGAAAGTCGCGGCCGTCGGATCGAAAGATGACCTTGGAAGAAGGCCCGCGGTACTACCCTGGCGCTACGCCCATGCTCGAAACCCGCGAGGTGCGCCGCCTACCCGAGACTGCGGAAGAGATGGAGCGCAACCAGCTAAGGCACAAGGGCAGGACAAAGACACCTGAAGAAGGGAAGTTGCAAGCATGGCTCGTCTCCCGCATCGGCATGAAGAGCGAAAAGCTCGGATAGTGCGACCCTCGAGAATCGAACCATGCAAGCTGAATTCTTTTCCTCCGAGACCACCATCCTCCGCACGCCGATCTGGTACAGCACCGAAGCCCACGACGAAACCGAGCTGCCGCTGGCGCCCGGCGACTACAAGGTGACGCCCGGCCCGCGCTGGACTGTGACTTCGCTCAAGGACGCCGCCATCGTCTACGAAGGCATCGGCCCGGTGGAGATCCGCCGCAGCGCGAGGTGAGCGGCATGGCGTCCCTGTACCTCTCGATGACCGAGAAACTCGTGGCGCACTGGAGGGCTAAGAGCAACACCTACCCGAAGAAATTCATCCTCACGCCGGCACAGCACAAGGAGTACGAGCGGCTGCGCGTCATCGGCAGCTTTCCGCCGACCGACAGCATGGTGCACATGGGTGTGCCAATCGAGCTTGCCGAGGGCACGCCCGGCGTAATGGTGGCAGCCGACGGCGACGAGGTTTCGCTACTCGGCACCTCCGACACATGAAGACTGATGAGCTCGCCGGCGTAGCCCTCAATGCTTGGATCGCCGAAGCCCTGGGCGAGATAGCCGGCACCGACTACGTCAACGAGTGGCCGGCCTTCGAGCGCTTGCTCGAACGCGAGGCCATCCACGTCGCACCCATGCCTGGAAGGAACTGGCAGTGGTGCGCGATCGTGGTCGGAAAGCCTGGTGGGCGGCTGCCCGAGGGCCGAGGCCCCTGGCTTGAGGGCGTGACGCCGCGGGCTGCCGTTGGCCGCGCCGTCGTGGCCGCTCGCTACGGAGCGGAAGTGCCCGATTGACGTGCGCGCCGCGCTTCGTCCGCGCCAACCCTAGAACGAGCCGCCTGCTCCTGGCGCTCTACGATCGGGGGCAGCCCCGCCTCGAGAGTGGGTCAACTGCCGAACATCAGCGCTCGTCGCGCGCGTCCCGGATACCGCCCGCGGACTTGAGCGCCTGGCGATCTCGCCCTTGGCCTCCTTTACTGTTGTCAGCCGCGGCGGCAGTAACATGCCTTGTACATGCCCAAGGCCACGCGCACCGCCAAGCAACTGCAACAGATGCTGATTCAACGAATCGAGGCTCAGCCTGGCCTTCGCGGCCGGCAAACCGACGTCTACCGCGACGGAGTGATCAGCGTCCCGTCGGAGGATGGCGGCCCAAACTGGACGGTTCGAGTTATCACCGACCGCGGCAACCATCGCGGCGATATCGCGCAAATCATCCGCAGGCTGCAGGGGCAGTACGACCTTAAAGACTGACACGCAACAGAAAGACGATATGACGGAAGACGATCAGAGCCCTACCCTGCGCCTCGATCCCGACGTGCTGGCCGCGCTGGAGGCCACCGGTCCGGGCTGGCAGGCGCTCGCGAACACCGCCCTCCGCAAGGCCTTCATCGAGAGGGTTGCTAACGACCCAGGGAGCGGGCTGGACTTGTTCGAGATCCCGGCCTGGGTGCGACCGAAGCCGGCCGACAAGTAGCCCGCGCGGCGCGCTCACAGAAGATTTCGGCCAATGAGCGAAAGACGCCCCGTCCGGACGGGCGACAGGCATGACCTCAAGTTGCCGGACGGCATGCGTGAGCGGTTCAAGCGTTCCGCGACCCTGTCTGGGCGAACCCTCAACGCCGAACTGATACATCGCCTTCAGGCTACGCTTGACGGCACTTACGGTCTTCCCCTCCCCCCCGAGATCCTCGAGATGCTTAAAGCCGCAGCCCGGGAGACCGGCCGCTCCCTTGAAGACGAGGGCTACGTTCGCCTGTTAGACAGCCTAAACGGTTGGTCCGAAGTGCAGACGCTGAGACGCGACCTTGACGAAGCGCATGCGGCCCTAGCGCGCTTGAACGCCCTGAACCGTGAGAACAGGCGATAGAGCTTCTACGCGCAGCCGGGGCTAGACGTAGAGGGGCCTCGCGGACGGACGAGGCCTGTTATGGCAGATAGGTCACAACTTGATAAAATTGATCTTCGTCATGTTTGTCGCGAAACAATTGATGTAACGTTCGCGCTACTGCCGCGGAAATGACCATTCTTCAGACTTAAATTACACCATAGACTATCTCGGTCGTGTCGAGGGGCGTGGGTGGATGCGCTTGTTTCCTGATCGTCGGCTGTACCAATGCGTGAACTGCCAGAAGCTCCAACTTCTGCCTGAGGAGGCAGTCAACAAGGCGAAGGCAGAATATGCCGCACGCAGATCCGTGCTGTGCCGACGCGCGCGCCCACGGCCCACCTAATCCCTGTCTACGGCGCAGCCGGCTCGCTCGCGGCGATGCCCGCCGTGTATGCGGCGTCAGCGAAGCGCCCAACTCGACAAGAGCCGCTTCACTCCCACTGAACAGGTCGACGAGCAAATCGAAGGCGGCTGTGGCTGGGTCCGTCAGACGCCGGCGCTTGATGGAGGCTCGCCGCCGTGCCCCAACCGCCGGGATAGACCTTCACGGTAGAGCAACCCCGCCGAACTCGCGCGCGGATCCTGAGCGGGAGGGGGCCCTGCAGGACAGAGCTCGACATCGCCCAACCCGGTTCGGCAATCCCCTCCTCCTGACGGAAGGTCGAAATCACTCGGCCGAACCATCTCGATCTGTCCCATCTGTGTCTCATCGACACGCCTGAGCCACTCCTCGGGCGTTGGCTGACGCAACCGCTCCTCAGCGGATAAACGCTGGACCCTTGCGATCTTCGCTTGCGGGGTGGGCATGCACATTGTTTTACCGCCCTGAGACGACAGCTTTTGTAGTCAAAATTTGACAAAGCGCGATGTTGGCTCTGCGCATGGCTCAGCGCCGACGTCCTCAATGGGCTCCTGTAAGCCGGTGGATTCCCTCAGGCGCATCGAAGCAGTCCATTCCCGATGGAGGTTCGCGACCTGCTGATCTTCGGAGTGCTGCAGTGCCGGTAGCGGCAGAGTTGATTGGGGCCGACCTGACGCCGCCAGAGGATGGAGGTGTGGAACGGCCCGGTAATGTCCTTCGCATCACGCCGTTGCCGAGTTAGCGCTTCCCCCCGACGTAGCGATGAAGTCACCGCTCGACTAACGTGCGGGCGGCTGGTCGAGCTTGATAAACCCTCGCACTGGGTCGCCGTCGCCCCACAATTCGAACAGCAGTCCGTCCGCTCGTTTGCGCAGTGCCTCGATGTCTCGGACTTGAGGGAGTCCAGTGCGCGTCATCGCGGCGTGAACGGCGGCTTCTGCAACTGCCCACGCTTCGTAGCGTCGCTCAAATTCTTCTGCGTCCACGTGATGCCCTCCGCGCTGGAATGCGCCGACATATCCTGCATGGAGCGAAAGACTTGTGCGAGCGGGCATACCCTCCCGCCCTTTTGGGGGAGCCCCTGGAAACATAACGAAGAGAAACGCGGAGGACGACTAACAGAATCCCGGCGCTGGCACGAGGAAGCCCCTCTCGCGGCCGTGGCCCGGGGAGCGCTGGGACCGCATGGCAGGCCCCAGAAATCTAGGCGGCCGGCGGTGTGGTGGCACGCGCATCGGCCAAACCTCAACATGTGCCAGCCATAGCAAACACGTTGTGGCTGGAACCATTATCTACGCAGCCACCTCGACACCTTGGCCGACACGCAAGCATTTAGGCTGAACCTTCCGCAACGCCGACGGGAGGTGACTGAGAACTATTCCACCAAATTTTGCAAAAAAACTGCGGCGATCATCGCGGCCGCTCGCCTGTCTTTCAGCACATCGGCGACGCACATTTGCGGCTGGTCGTCATATGAGAGGTCGCGGAGTTCGACCAAGTAGTGCAGGACCAATTCTTTGTCTGTCTTGACGCTCTCACCTGGGGCAAGCAGCCAGTTCTCCACCTCGCGGCGATACGCTGGGCGAAATGCCGCTTGGACGGGGCGCTTCACGCGGCCGGTATCTCCGGTTTGAACCGCCAGGTCGAACTGACGGGATATGTTCCCCAAGAGCTGCGGCCGCCCGAAGGGCGACGAAAGATTTTTCACACCGTCTCTCGTTGGTTCTCCGACGAGCCAGATTCACTTAACGCTCGTCTTCCTGCGTCGGTGATTCGGAAGATCACTACGGGTCGCGTACCCATAGCATCTACCGTCGGCAGGTGCGCCTTGATCATGGCTGCTGCCTCCAACACGATCGCATTCCGAACGTCTTTCTCGTCTTGGATGACAAGCGGGAGGGAGGCACGCTCGATACGACGAAGCAAATCTATCGGCATTCTTTGTTACTCCCGAGTTGCACAGCGCGAAGTCTCGAAGTCCAGAATGTGACTTCAAAGTTTCGAAACAGACTGTACGACCAGGATTTAACAGTGTGGAGACGAAAGTCAAAAACCCACCAGCATCAGTGGGGTTAACCACTAGCTTCCGAGCCACACAGCATGACCGTCCTGACACCCTGCGCATGCACTAACGACCACCTTAGTCGCGTCGAGACGCTGCGTTGGACGGTCCAAAATACACTCGGCAGGTAACTCACTGGTGACTTCTTACTTCGTCGAGGTCCAAGGTGAGCCATGTTCCTGTACGTCGGCCACGTCACGCCGCGAAAGATTCAGAGCGCCTTGATGGTGACCAAACCCGACCGACAAGCAGCAAGCGCCGTCTTCAACGCGACCATGCGGGGAAACTTGCCCAAGACGCCTTGACCGTCTGCAGGCGGCGGCGGATTCAACCGGTCAACGCAACACAATAACCACGGCTGAGGCAGAAGGAGTGTTGCAGATGAAGTATTGGACGCGAACCCACTACACGGACGCCCAGAAGGCATTGATGTGGGAGCGCTGGAAGGAAGGCTGGACTCTGCATCAGATCGGCCATCTGTTCGACCGACCTCACACCTCGATCCACACCATCCTGTCGAAGACCGGTGGCATTCGACCACTGGACCGGCGGCGCAGCGCGAAGGCGCTGACCCTGGCGGAGCGAGAAGAGATCTCTCGTGCTCTAGTTGCGAAGGCCCCATAGGTGTTTCGGGTGTTCACCCGGAGAAGTTTTGAGAGACTGGAAATCGCCAAACCCCCAATCCACTCAAGACCCCGACCCGGATGAACACCCATAAGAATGCCCGATTGACGTACCTGCGGCGCCTGGAGATGGTTCAAGACATCACTGAACGTGGCGTCAGCGCATCAGATGCTGCCGCCTCGCACGGCGTCAGCGCCGTCACGGCCCGTAAATGGCTGGCGCGCTACCTGGTCGATGGTGCGGCAGGCCTGCTGGACAAGTCTTCGCGCCCCGAGAATTCGCCCCGCTCCATCGAACCTCATGTCGCTCTGGCCATTGTCGAGTTGCGGCGCAAGTTCTTCTTGCAGGCACGCATCGCTTCCTAAATGGGCGTATCCCGAGCCACCGTCAGTCGCGTGCTGCGTCGTGCCGGACTGTCGAGATTGAGTGACCTGCGCCCGGACGAGCCTGTGCAACGCTACGAGCGAGACAACCCTTGTGAGCTGCTGCACATCGACATCAAGAAGCTGGGGCGCTTCGACAAGGTCGGCCACCGCATCACCGGTAACCGCACTCAGCGTGCGCGCAGCGTTGGCTGGGACTTCGTCTTCGTTGCCGTGGACGACCACAGCCGCTTGGCCTTTACGCAGGTGCATCCCGACGAGACCAAGTTCAGCGCCGAAGCGTTCCTGCGGGCCGCGGTAGGCTACTTCGCAAGCATGGGTGTGCAGATCCAGCGGGTGTTGACGACAACGGCATGTCGTTTCGCTCTGGGCTGTTCGCCGAAGCGTGCCTCGAGTTGGGCATCGGGCAGAAGTTCACCGGGGCGTATCGCCCGCAGACCAACGGCAAGGCCGAGCGCTTCATCCAGTCGGCCCTGCGCGAGTGGGCCTACGGGCACGCCTACGCGAACTCAGACCAGCGCTGTGAGGCTCTGCCTGTGTGGAACCACTTCTATAACTGGCACCGGCCGCACCACGGCATCAACCTCGCCGTGCCCGTCTCACGTCTCTCGATGTCTTGAAAGAACCTCTTGATACTTCACAGGATCAAAATTCCAAGTCAAGCTTTCCAACCCGATGGACAAGCTTAGTCGGCGGCCTTCGCCACGGATGTCGGAAAGGATGCCGACAGGCGCAGCCCGGATCTTGAACAGGAGACCCCTTGTGCTGTACTCGGAGGCACACGTAAACCGAAGCGCGAGCCTTAGATTCCCTCAGGACTCGCGCATACGCCAAAAGCGGTCGTGGTGAACCGCCCCGGCGCCAGCAGCGCCGTGGGAGCGCGCTACGTCGCTCAGGCCAAGACCTGCCCGAACTGGCGAAGCTGTCGCACGAAAGGCCCTACAGCCTGAGCTTCTGCACGACGGGCGTCAGCGGGCTGAACCACCTCCAGCTCGAGATGTTCAAGAGCCTGGTGGTCAAGATGAAGACCGGGACCGCGCTCAACGTGATTCACTTTCCCTACCAACGGCGCGGCACAAGCCCTCACCGCGCTGAAGGCCGGCGAGGTGCAGGGCTGCGCGCTGCCCTACAGCACCTTTGAACTGCATGTTCTTTCATCCGTAAGTCCTTTTCGTTTGCTCACAAGTGAGTGGGAGGTGAACGGCAATGGTTGCCCAGAAATGCGCGAAGGATCGCAAACACCGCAGCAGGGCCTCGCGGCGCAGTGACATTTGGGAACGTTCTTCACCGTCGCGATGTGCGCAGTATCGGATCGCCGTCCGTTGGAAGCGCATCACGGCGATTCCCGCCCTCTGGAGTTGAAACAAATGATTCTCTCGCGAACCGTCTTCAAGCTTGCCGCCGCAGGCCTCGTTGCCGCTGGCGCCCTGACCGTCGCCGCAACGGCCAACGCCGACACCAGCTGGTCCGTCGGCATCAACGTCCCCGGCGTGGTCGTGAACGAGCCGGCCCCCGTCTACACCTATCCGGCGCCGACCTACTACCAGGCTCCGCGCCCGGTCTACTCCGTTCCGCCGCCCGTCTACTACGAGCCGGCCGCGCGCTGGGAGGAACGTCGCGCCGAACGCTGGGAAGAGCGCCGTGCCGAGCGTCGCGAATGGCGCCGCCGCCAGTGGGAGCGCGAGCAGTACCACCGCTACTACGAGAATCGCGACTGAGGTCGGCGGCCTCGCGTGCAGGGCCGCCTCCTCCGCACCTGCGCTTCAGCCCTGCGCGGGCAATGGCTTCGTGAGCGCTGCGGGCGCGACCTGTCGACCGACCAGCCCGCCCACCGCCAGCAGCGCGAGCACGTAGGGCAAGGCGATCAGCAGGGCGCTGGGCACCTCGATGCCCATCGCAGGAAGCTGGAACTGCAGCGCAGTGGCGGCTCCGAAGAGACAGCAGGCCATCACGGTCCGGCCGAGGCGCCAGTTGCCGAAGATCACCGCCGCGATCGCCAGGTAGCCGGCGCCGCCGGTCATGCCTTCCGTGAAGGTGTGGATGTCACCGATCGACAGGAAGCAGCCCGCCAGCGCGGACATGAAGCCGGTGAACAGCACAGCGCCGTACCGGATGCGGCTCACCTTCAACCCCGAATGGCTCGCCGCCTGCGGCGACGTGCCCGCGGCATGGATCGCCAGGCCGAGCGCAGTGGCGCGCATCACCCAGCCCACCAACACGATCAGCACGATGGCGGCATAGAGCAGCCATGCCTGCCGGAAGACCTGCTCGCCCAGGTGCGGAATCTCCGACAGGCCGGGTGGCGCCCACTTGTCCAGGCCCGGGATCTCGGCGCGCGAGCGGCTGCCGAAGATCGCCCGGTAACCCAGGGTGGTCGCGCCGAGCACCAGGATGTTGATGCCGATGCCGGTGACGATCTGGTTGGCGCGCAGCGTGATGCTTAGAAAGGCTTGCAGCCACGCGATGGGCAGCACGCACAGCACGCCGCAGAGCAGGCCGAGCAACGGCGAGCCGGTGGCCCATGATGCGGTGGCGCCTGCAAAGGCGCCGGCCAGCATGAGGCCCTCCACGCTCATGTTGAGCACGCCGGCCCGTTCGCTCACGAGCTCGCCGGTGGCGGCGAGCAGCAACGGTGCAGCGAGCCGGATGCTCGAGCCGACGAAGACGGCGGCCAGTTCGGGATCGATCATTTGCGTCGCGCCTCCATGCGCTGGATGCCGATGGCTGCCCCGGCGAGCGTCACGATGATGAGCCCCTGGATCACCACGACCAGGGCGGTAGGCACTTGCGCCACCATTTCCATGTTGATCCCGCCCGAACGCAGGAAGCCGAAGAGCAGCGAGCCCGCAACCACGCCGGTCGCGCTGCCGCGTGCGAGCAGGCCCACCACCAGGCCGTCGAAGCCGTAGCCCGACGAGAAACCGGCCTTGAGCGTGTACTGCTCGCCCTGCAGCATGAAGGCGCCTGCAAGTCCGCCGAAGGCGCCGGCTGCGCAGAGCGCGCCGATGGCGAGGCGGTCGATGGGCATGCCGGCGCGGCGAGCCGCGCGCGGGTTCAGGCCGGTTGCGCGCAGCTGCAGTCCCGTCACCGTGCGGTTGAGCAGCAGCGCCACCGCCACGGCCAGCACCACCCCGATCAGGAGACCGACGTGCAGCGGCGTACCCGCATCGCCGGTGAGTAGCGGCAGCTGGGTCGCCACCGGAATCTCCAGCGACTCGGGCAGCGTCGCGCTGCTCGTCATCGGCCGGCGCAGCAGGTGCTCGGACTGCACGCTGCCATACACCATCCAAATGGCGATGAAGGAAAGCAGCAATGTCGCGATGACCTCGTTGGTGCCCATTTTGACGCGAAGGACGCCGGCGATGCCGCCCCAGAAAGCGCCCGCCGCGCAGGCGCCCAGCATCGGAACGATGAAGGCCAGCCCCCAAGGCAGTTGCGCCACTGGTGGCCACAGCGCGAGCGCCGTAGCCGTGATGCCGCCGACGGCAATCTGCCCTTCTCCGCCCACGTTCGTGAGGTTCGCGCGCTCGGCCAGGATGAAACCCAGGCCGACCAGCATGAGCACCAGCGCACGGTTGATCGAGGCAGCCAGCGCATAGGACGAGCCCCAGGCGCCGTCCGCGAACGCGGCGACCGCATCGCCCACGGGCACGCCGAGCGCGGCGATCAGCAAGGCACCGACGCCAAAGGCCAGCAGCACCGCGGCTGCCGAGACCTGCAGCGCAGGGGTCGGCCTAAGCCGCGACCAGGCAAGTACAGGACCGCTCATGGGGCGACCTCCTTTGCAACATCTTCCTTGTCACGGTGCCCGGCCATCCAGGCACCGATGCGCGCGCGGTCCGCGCCCGCCGTGGGGCATGTGCCCATCACCCGGCCCCGGTAGAGCACCAGCACGCGGTCGGCGACGCTCAGCAGTTCGTCGAGCTCCGACGAGATGAGCAGCACGCCGACCCCGCGGTCCGCGGCGGCCCGGATGTGGCCGTAGACGGCCTCGACCGCGCCGACATCCAGGCCGCGCGTGGGCTGCGCCGCCAGCAGGAAGCGCAGACCCTCGAGCGTGAGCTCGCGCGCGAGCACCGCCTTCTGCTGGTTGCCGCCCGAAAGGCCTCCGAACGGCACGTCGGGGCTGGCGGCGCGCACGTCATAGCGCTGCATGAGGTCGAGTGCCTCGCGGCGCATGGCCGCGCGGTCGAGGAGGCCGAAGCGCCGGAACCGGTCCAGGCGGTCGAGCATGATGTTCTCTGCGACGTTCATGCCTGTCACGCAGGCCAGCGCATGCCGGTCTTCGGGCACCACGCCGCAGCCCGCGGCGCTGAGCTGGCGCGGCGTGGCGCGCGTCATGTCCTCGCCGCAGACGAAATAGCGCCCCTCGGTGGGACGCAGCATTCCCGAAAGCACCGCGCCCAGCTCGCTCTGGCCATTGCCCTCGACGCCGGCGATGGCCACGATCTCGCCCGGCTCCACCACCAGGGTGAAGTTGTCCAGGCGCACCACGCCATCGACGTCGCGCACGGTGAGGCCGTCGGCCAGCAGCGCTGCCTCGCGCGTCGGGCTGCCCGGTGCCGGCCGGGACGCACGAGACGCCCGTACCGGCGCAGCGGCAGGCGCCTGCAGGTCGCGCTGGATCATCGCGCGCACCAGCGCGTCGATATCCTGTGCGGGCGCGTCCGAGCGCGCCACCACTCGGCCGCCGCGCAGGACGGTCGCACGCCGCGCAACGCGCTGGATCTCGGCCAGCTTGTGGGTGACCAGCACCACGCCGCAGCCCTGCTGCGCCACGCGCGTACACACCGAGAGCAATGCCTCGATCTCCTGCGGCAGCAACACGGCGGTGGGTTCGTCGAGCACCAGCAGGCGCGGCTCGCGCACCAGGCACTTCACGATTTCCACGCGCTGGCGCTCGCCCACCGACAGGTCCTGCACCTTCGCATGCGGATCGAGCGCGAGCCCGTAGCGCTCCCGCATCGCGGCGATACGCGCCGCGCCGGCCTTGCGGTCTAGCACGCCGCGCATCTGGCCGAGCAGCAGGTTGTCGAGCACCGTCATGTCGGGCACGAGGCTGAAATGCTGGTGGACCATCGCGATGCCGTGAGAAAGGGCATCCGCCGGCGAGCGCGGGCGAAACGCCTCGCCGGCCAGCGTCATCTGGCCCGCGTCCGCGACGTGCACGCCGAAGACGAGATTGCACAGCGTGGACTTGCCGGCGCCGTTCTCGCCCAGCAGGCAGTGGACCTCGCCGGGATGGAGCGCCAGCGAGACGTCCTGCAGCGCCTGCAGCGCGCCGAAGCGCTTGGACAGCCCCTCCAGCTTCAGCAGCGGCGCGGCGGCCGGCGTTGCGGCGAACCCCGGGCCGCCGTCGCCGATGCCCTCACCGAGGCCGATGGCGTGGCGCTCGCGCATCAGCCCTCCAGCACCTTGATCTTGCCGGACAGGATGTCCTTCTTGATCTGCTCGAGCTTGGCCTTCTGTTCGTCGGTCGCCCCGCAGATGACCATGTCCGATGCGTTCGGCCCCATGGCCAGTCCGAAGGGCTTGTAGCCGGCCTTCCAGGTACCGCCGACGGCCTCCTTGATGGCGTACTGCACCTGATAGCCGACGCCGGTGATGCTGTAGGCGGGATAGAGCGGATCGGTGCCGCAGCGGTTGGTGTAGCTGCCGATGATCTTCGTGCCCTTCTCCTTGGCCGCCTGCTCCATGCCGCGCAGGCCGAGGTTCAGGATGTGATAGTGCACGTCGGCGCCCTGCGCGATGGCCGCCAGCGTGGCTTCCTTGGCCTTGGCCACGTTGTCGAAGTCGCCGGTGTAGTTCTCGAAGTACTTGATGCCGGGCTTGATGTACTTGGCGCCGTTGCCGAACTCCTTGCCGGCGTTGACGATGGAAGGGATCTCCATGCCGCCCACGTAGCTCACGGCCCCGTTCTTCGAGAGCATCGCGGCGGCGGCGCCCGCGACGAAGGCGATCTCGGCCTGCTTCACGTCGTAGCCGGCCACGTTGGCCGTCTCCTCGGCCTTGTTGCCGCCGACGATCGAGAAGTGCGTCTTGGGGAAGCGCTTGGCCACCTTGAGCACGGCGGCCTGGGTCTGGCCGCCGACGCCGATCACGAGCGCGTTCTTGCTGGCCAGGTTGGTCAGCGCCTGCTCCATGTCGGCGTAGTTGATGTTCTCGATCATCTGCACCTTGATCCTGGCGCCGTACTCCTTCTGTGCGGCCACGAGTCCGTCGTAGCCGGACTCCATCCATCCCTTGTCCGACTTGGACCCGGGAATGAGGATGCCGACCGCGAGCGGATCCGCGGCCGAGGCCGGCAGGCTCAGCACGAGGGCGGTGAAGGCGCTGACGCCTGCGAGGACGGCGGCGCGGCGGGAGGGAGACGGAATCTGCATGGCATGCCTTTCGCTAGTTGGAGGGTTAAGTAACTAATCAATTACTTACCGACAACGCATCGCAATAACAGTGCCAGTGAATTCGCCGACTTTTTGCCGCATATCGGTGCGGCTACCGCAACGAATGCACCAGCCTGCGGCGATGCGCCCTTCGCCCGCACACCACCGGAGCCTTTGATGAAACGCCACCCCTATCTTCCCGATGCCCGGCCCGACGGCGCCCTGGGCCTGGGCCAGCAGTACTACTGGGTCGCCAGCGAGCGCGAGGTCGATATGTCCGTGGAGCCGCCCGCGCCGCTGCGCGCTCGGGTGCAGGCGCAGCCGCAGAACGTGGTGCTCGACCTGCGCCGCACGGCCATCGTCATCATCGACCTGCAGAACGACTTCTGCACCGAGGGCGGATGGGTCGACCACATCGGCGGCAACTATGCGGCGGACCGCACGCCGATCGCCCCGCTGCAGAAGCTGCTGCCCGGGCTGCGCCGCGCCGGCGTGCCGGTCGTCTGGGTCAACTGGGGCAACCGCCCGGACCTGGCCAACATGCCACCCAACCAGATCCATCTGTACAAGAACAGCGGCACGGGCGTCGGCCTGGGCGACCCGCTGCCCGGCGGCAAGGGCCACGTGCTGCAGAAGGACTCGTGGGCCGCGGCCATCGTGGACGAGCTCGCACCGCACGAAGGCGACTTTCTGGTCGACAAGCACCGCATCAGCGGCTTCTGGGACACGCCGCTGGACAGCATCCTGCGCAACCTCGGGGTGCGCAGCATCCTCTTCGCGGGCTGCAACACCGACCAGTGCGTGCTGCACACGCTCACCGACGCCAACTTCCTGGGCTACGGCTGCGTGATGCTAAGCGACTGCTGCGCCACGAGCTCGCCGGACTTCTGCACCGAGGCGACGATCTGGAACGTCAAGAAGTGCTTCGGCTTCGTGACCGACTCGGCCGCCGTGCTCGCGGCGCTGCCCGCCTGATGCACACGGAGACAGCGCACGGATCGGGCGGCTGGATGCCCGGCCCCCGCTGCGAGCGGCCCGCCACCGGCGTCGGCGCGCTGAACGGGGTGCGCCTGGGCGTGAAGGACCTCATCGACATCGCAGGCGCCGTTACCGGCGGCGGTAACCCGGACTGGGCCGCCAGCCACGCGCCGGCCGTGCACGACGCGCCCTGCGTGGCCGCGCTGCGTGACGCAGGCGCGCGGGTCGTCGGCAAGACGATCAGCGACGAACTCGCCTTCAGCCTGGAGGGCGAGAACGCCCACTACGGCGCGCCGCGCCATCCGCGCGACCCCGATCGGCTGCCCGGTGGGTCGTCCAGCGGCAGCGCCGCCGCGGTCGCATGGGCGGAGGTCGACCTGGCGCTGGGCACCGACACGGGCGGCTCGGTGCGCGTACCGGCGGCGTTCTGCGGGGTAGCCGCGATGCGGCCCACGCACGGCCGGATCCCGCTCGACGGGGTCCTGCCCTTCGCACCGAGCTACGACACGGTGGGGTGGTTCGCGCGCGATGCCGACCTGCTGCGCCGCGCCGGGCATGCGCTGCTCGGCACCGAAGCCCGCATCGGCAGCGACCGGCCCGCGCCGCCCCTGCGCCTGTGCGTGGCCACGGACGCGCTGGCGCTGGCGGAGCCCGCGGTGCGCGAGCCGCTGGCCGCGTGGGCCCGCCTGATGCGCATCGACAGCGAGCGCAGCGCCTATGGCGGCAGCGACTGGCGCGACTGGTTCGAAGCCTATGCCGTGCTCCAGGGCCTGGAGATCCAGGCTCACGTCGGCCCGTGGATCCGGCGACAGCGGCCGCGCTTCGGTGCCGCCATCGCGCCGCGCTTCGAGGCGGCGCTGGCGCTCGATGCCGCACAGGGAACGCGCTGGAGCGAATGGCGCGCGCAGGCCGCCGCGCGGCTGACGCAGAGGATGGGCCCCGACGAGGCGTGGCTGATTCCCGTCGCACCCTGCTTCGCGCTGTCGCGCCGCGCCGATGCGGCTCAGCGCGGCGCCTTCTACGAGCGCGCACTGGCGCTCGGCGCGGTGGCCGGCCATGCGGGGCTGCCGCAGGTGGTGTTTCCGCTGCCGGCTGCCGAGGGCCTGCCGCCTTACGCATCCTTCATCTCGGCCAGGGGCAATGACGAACGGCTGCTCGAACTTGCCGCGACACTAGCGCCTGCATTCCCATCCACACGATGAGCAAACTTTCCCCACGGCAGGCGCCGGCCCAGGAGACGATCGCGCGGCGCGACGCCGCACTCACGCGCGCGAAGCTCCTGGAAGCGGCGATCGACGAGTTCTCGAACGAGGGCTACAGCGGCGCGCGCACCGAACGCATCGCACGGCTCGCCGGCACGAACATCCGCATGCTGTACCACTACTTCGGGAGCAAGGACGACCTGTACGTCGCCGTGCTCGAGGCGGTGATGGCCGACCTGCGGCACGAAGAACTCCGGCTGGACCCGGAGGCCGAGGAGCCGCTGACCGGCCTGCTGCACATCGCCGATTTCGTGGACCACCACTTCGCGACGCACCCGCGGCTGCGCAAGCTGCTGGCCTTCGAGAACCTCAACGAGGCGCGGCATCTCGCGCGCTCGAACCGGATCCCAGAGATGTCATCGCCGGTGATCGCGCTGATCCGCCGCCTGCTGGTGCGCGGGGTGGCGGCAGGCGTCGTGCGCAGTGGCATCGATGCGCTGCACCTGTACGTGGCGATGGTGAGCCTGTCGTACTACGGCCGCGCCCATGCGTTCACGCTGTCACGCATCTTCAACAAGGACCTGCAGGCCGCGGCCTGGCAGAAGGCGCACCAGAAGATGACCCGCCAGATGGTGGCGGCCTTCCTGACGCAGGCGCCATGAACGAACGTCCGCATGACTGCTTCCATGTCCGCTGAGCCCACACACCAGCCCGCCGCACCTGCTTCGGCCACCTCCCGGCGAGGCATGGTGACGAGCCCCCATCCGCTGGCCAGTGCGGCGGGCCTGGAGGTGCTGGCCGATGGCGGCAATGCCATCGAGGCCGCCATCGCCATGGCGGCCGTGCTGTGCGTCGTGTGCCCGCACTTCACCGGGCTCGGAGGCGACGGTTTCTGGCTCATCGCGCAGCCCGGTGCGCCGGTGCGCGGCATCTCCGGCGTCGGGCAGGCCGCCGCAGCGCTCCCGCCGCTGTCGGGGCCAGTCCCGCTGCGCGGCGGCGCGTCGGCATTGACCACGGCCGCGGCGGTGGACAGTTGGGCCCGGGCCTTCGACATCTCGGCGCGCGACTGGCAGGGCCGCCAGCGCTGGGCGTCGCTGCTGTCTCGCGCGATCGAGCATGCGCAGGAGGGCTTCGCTGTGTCGGCCTCGCAGCGCTTCTGGCACGAGATGCGGGCCGCGGAGGCGCAGCACTGGCACGGCTTCGACGCGGCGTTTCCCGTCGGGCCTTCGCACCAGCACCAGCCCGGGCTGGCGCACACGCTGTCGCGGCTCGCGGCGCAGGGCCCGCGCGAGTTCTACGAAGGCGAAGTCGCGCACCGCCTCGCGGCCGGCCTGCAGGCCGCGGGTTCGCCGCTCACGCTGGACGACATGCGCAGCACCCGCGCTCGGGAAGTGACGCCGCTGGCCGTGCCCTACCGCGGCGGCACGCTGCTGAGCCTGCCGCCGCCGACGCAGGGCTTCGCCACGCTGGAAGCCATGGGCATCCTCGGCGAGCAGGATTTCTCCGGTATCGCCGAAGGCAGCGCCGAGCACTTCCACCGGATGGTCGAGGCGATCAAGCTGGCCTTCGTCGACCGCGACCGCTTCCTGGCCGACCCCGATTTCACCGAGGTGCCCGTGCAGCGGCTGCTCGACGCCGCCTACATCCACCAGCAGGCGGCGCGGGCGCAAGCCGGCGCACGGGCGATGCCCTGGCCCCAACGATTCCGCCACGGCGACACCGTGTTCTTCGCGGCCGCGGACGCCTCGGGCCGTGGTGCGGGCGTGCTCCAGAGCATCTACTACGACTGGGGCAGCGGTGTCGTGGCTGGCGACACCGGTGTGCTGTGGCACAACCGCGGCGCGGCCTTCCACCACGATGCGAGCCATCCCAACGGGCTGCGCGGCGGCAAGCGGCCCTTCCATACGCTGAACCCCGTCGCCTTCATGCGCGACGGTCGGCCCGAGCTGCTGCTGGGCACGCAGGGCGCGGACGGGCAGCCGCAGACCCTGGTGGCGCTGCTCACCCGCCTGATCGACTTCGGCCTGGACCCCGCGCAGGCACTGGCAAGGCCGCGCTTCCTGCTCGGACGGACCTTCTCCGACAGCCGCGACAGCCTGAAGCTGGAGCAGGACGTGGGGCCCGAGGTGATTGCATCGTTGACCGCGCGCGGCCACGAGGTCGCGCCCATCGCCGCGCACAGCCCACTGGCAGGGCTGCCCGGCGTGATCCGCTTCGAAGCCGACGGCAGCCTGGCGGGCGCGCACGACCCTCGCGGTGATGGGGTCGCACTGGGTCTTTGAGTGCCGGGCTGCCGGCAGCCCGGCACTCAGGCCTTCTTCGCCCAGGCGCTGCACCACCCCCTGGCGTTAACCTGCTTGCCGAAGAACAGCGCGCAGTTGCCCTGCGGGTCGGTCGGCTTCGATTGCCACAGTGCGCAGCCGTTGCACAGCTGGGCGTTGTCTTGCTTCGGGGATTTCTTCGTATCGGCCCTGGCCGAATCTGCGACATAGCCGAGCGCCACGGCTTGCAGCTCTCTCTCGTCGAGCTGGGCTTGCGCGAACGCATCGGAGGCGCAGGCGGCAGCGCCCGTCGCGGCGAGGGTCAGGATGAAGATGCGGCGGCTGGATGTCATCGCAAGGCCCCTGCAACACCGATCAACAACAACGCCCGGTCGCGCGCCGCGTTCAAGGGGCTTCTGTCGGTTGACCAGAACCAACATCTCCAGAAGGTCTGCCTTCACTAGCGCCTTCACGCGACGCGGTACCACATCGAAGGTGCGCCGGATGCCCTTCATGGTGCGCTTGATCAGCCAGTCCATGACGGGCGATCTCAGTCCCCGCTCAGTGTGTGCCTGATGAATGGCAAATCAACAGCTGACCTCCACTGCCGGTCGGTTGCCTAAGACAGCAACATCCGATTGGCTCACCATCGATGAGCACGATGATCGAGGCTTGGCACTAGTACGCAGAGCCGGGATGTTCGTGGTTGGCGAATTGGCCGAGCAACGCACGGTTGTGAAAATCAGCTTGGTGCAGTCAGCAAGCATGTACAGCCGCGAGCCTTGGGTCTACCTGTGCGATGTTCTGCAGCGGCTGCCGACGCAACGGGCTCCGGCAGCCTGCGTAATGTTGAGTCAATGCGCCTGCCTAGCATGAGGCCGACGCGTATCTCTGCAGGCCTTGGAGTTCTGCACCTCACGGGTTGTCGCGCCACGCCGTGTCCTCTCCGTCGCTTCGCAGACTCCGCCACCCATCGATACCCCCTGGACTTGTCATGCCACCTCTCTCACCGTCGCAAACATGGTCGATCGCGCCGAGGGCAATGTTGATCCCCGCCGCCACTCATCGGCTCGAACTCATCGATGCCCTGCGTGGCTTTGCGCTGTTCGGCGTGCTGCTGGTGAACCTGCGCAGTTTCTCGCTCTTCGAATTCATGGGCAGCGCCGACCGCGCCCTGCTGCCGACGGCCGAGCGCCGCGATGGACCGTTTTCTCGCGCGTTGCAGCCGATGCGGCTCCTGCCCCGCAGACTCCTAGGCATCGCCCGCGGCGTTGCACGCCCGCCACCGGGATGCGGTACAGCCGAAGGACTGCTGGAACCAGCGGCTGAAAGTGCTGAGGCTCTCGAAGCCGGTCTCGTCCGCGATCATCGACATCGGTGAGTCGGAGCCGGCCAGGGCGCGGCAGGCGACCTCCACCCGGATGCGTTGCAGGATGCCGGAGAACGTCTCCCCATCGTTCGCCAGCCTGCGGCTCAAGGTCCGGCGATCGATCTGGAAGTAGTCGGCCACGGACTGCGAATCGCAGTTCCCATCGTCGAGCAGGGTTCGCAGCAGGCGCTCGACCCTCGTCGAGAATCCGCCCGGCGAGCGCTTGATCAGAGGCTCGAGCTGCTGCCGCGCGAGCTTTCGCAGGAAAGGCGCCGATGTGACGGGCCGCCGTTGCAACACGCTTCGGTTGAGTACCAATCCGGATATCAGCTGCTTGAACTGGACCGGGCATTTGAAGAAGCGCTCGACCGTCGGCATCCTTGGAGGCTTGGCGAACGAAAAGGAGACCACGTCCGGCTGAAAGGCCTCCCCGATCAGCCATCGAACCTGCATGGTGATTCCCACCAGGCAGAACTGGGTCGCCTGAAAGGACTCCTCCCTGGTCCGGGCCTGGAGCTCCGTGACGATCAGCGGCGACTGGAATCGCTGGTCCAACTGGATCAGAGTTCCATCGGCATGCAAGGCAAGATGCGTGGTGTAGAAGTTGATGGCCTCCTCCACCGTTTCCGCCTCGCGCATCAGCAGGCTGACCGCCCCCAGGTTGGGCACGCCACGCTCGATGGCGGCCCGCATGCCGAAGTCGGGACAATTCCCCAGTCGAGCCGACTCGGACAGCAGGCGCCAGAAGGCGTCCAGCGAGATCTGCGTCTCGAGATCGTCCATGCAGGAAGGGTCCAATCCCACACGGCACAGCATCCGTTCGGGATCGAGCCCCGCCGCGCGAGCCGCCTCGAAGTACCCGATGAGTGTCGCGCTCCGGATCGATCTGGGTGCTGGCTTCCCTCTCATGGGCTGCGATCTCCAATGGACATGGCCTGAAGGCTGGTGTGTGCCTACTTCAGCGTCTCGAATGCGGTTTCCTTGATCGCAAACGTGAAGAAGGCCGAAAGGATCGCGCCGAAGATGAGGTAGTAGACCGGTGCGATCGGGTTCTGGAACGTCTGGATCAACCACACCGCGATGAATGGCGCGAAGCCGCCGAACACCGAAGCGGTCAACCCGTAGCCTATGCTCATCCAGGTCGTCCGGTTGCGCGTGGGAAACATCTCCACGATGGTCGTGGGCTGCACCCCGTAGATCGAAGCGAGGATGATCGCAAAGATGCACTGGACCAGGACGACGTCTTTCAAGGTCGCCGATTCGAGTGCGAGAAGATGACCAAAGGCCGGGTAGGCCACCAGAAGAACGGCCGCGCACGAGAACAGCAGCACCTTCTTCCTGCCAATCAGGTCGGAGAGAAGACCGAAGCAGGGGGTGAGCACGAAAACGCAGACAAGGCCGACGGTGTTGGCCCACAGCGCATCGGCCATGGACAGCTTCAGGTTCGTCGTGACCCATGTCGGCATGTACAGCAACATCACATAGAAGCTGATGTTGGAGAGCACGGAGACACCACCGGCCTTGATCGCCAGCTTGCAACCTTCCTTGTCCTCGAGCATGGGAATGGGCGCCACGCGTTCAGCCACGGCCTTCTCGAACGCCGGTGTTTCGGCCACCGCGCGCCGCATCCACAGAGCGACGGGCCCGATCAGGCAACCGATGACGAAGGGCACTCTCCAGCCCCAATCCGCCATCTCCTGCGCGCTCAGTACCGAGTTGACGAGCGCAGCCACGCCCGACCCCAGCAGGAACCCGCCGATCACGCCGAACACATGCAGGCTGCCGAACAGCCCCCGCCGGCGCTCCGGCGACCATTCGACGATGTAGCTGACCGATCCACCCCACTCTCCGCCGGCCGAGAAGCCTTGCAGCAGGCGCGCGACCACGAGCAGGGCCGGGGCAATGACCCCCGCCGTCGCGTAGGTCGGCAGGATCGCGAGCAGCAGCGTGCCTGCCGTCATCAGGTACATCGTGAGCAGCAATGCGCTCCTTCGGCCACGCACATCGCCGATGCGGCCGATCACGAGGCTGCCGAGGGGACGTGCCAGAAAGCCGACGCCAAACACCGCGAACGAACTCAACAGCGCCGTTGCGGGCGCCGAGGTCGGAAAGAAGTTCTTGGCGATGTATGCCGCGATGAAAGCGTAGACGGCGAAGTCATACCACTCCAGAACGTTTCCCATCAGCGGCGCGGCCACTGCTCTGAACCTCGCCAGCCTGGAGCGGGGCCCTTTTGCGGGAAGCGAATGCCCTGGCGCGGCAACTGCAATGAAGGGGGGCGTGGACATTTTGTCTTTCCGCCAGATTGAATCTGGTCATGCTTGTGGTGGGTCGGGACGAGCGCCTCTTGCAAGGCGGTCGCCGTCTCTTGTCTCGACATCGAAGCGGCCGATCGGCCGATCGACAGCAGCGAGATTGCTCGCTTTGCCAGCTTTCGATTGACCTTTTGGGGCGTCGATTTTGCTGAATGGGGCATGTTCGGGGAACCTTCGATCCGCGGCGCCGTGCGATCGGATGCCGCATCCACCGCCATCCCCAGCGAGATCGGCTCGTTGTTGGCGAAGAAGGAGCGCCATGCCCCAAAGCGCACATTCGCCGCCTCAAATGGCCAAGCATCGCCGGTGCGACTGGCTACCTTCCGTGTACCCCCAGCAGCGTCACACACAAAGGAAGCAGACATGCCGATCGATCAAGAAAAGATGCAGCCATGGCAATGGCCGGAAGAGGAATGGCGCCGCCGCGTTTATCGCGTGCGCGCCGGTCGGCGCCTTCGCCCCCGCTCATGGAAGGACGGTGCCAGGTTCGCCGTGGCGCTGGCATTCGATTCCGATCACGAGACCAACGAACTGCGCGACGGCGCCAAGTCGGTCAACCGCTTGGCGTGGGGCCAGTATGGCAATCGTATCGGCGTGCCGCGCATACTCTCGATGCTCGAGCGGCATGGCGTCCCCGCGAGCTTCTATGTGCCGGCCGTCAGCGCGCTCCTCTATCCGGACGAGCAGCGAACCATCGTGAAAGCGGGACACGAGATCGGCGTGCACGGCTGGATCCACGAGCTCAATTCCGGCCTTGCCTTGCCGGACGAGCGCGATCTGATTCAGCGCTCGCTCGATGCCCTCGAGCGCATCACGGGCGTTCGGCCCACGGGCTACCGCTCGCCGTCGGGAGACTTCTCCCCGAACACGCTGCAGTTGCTGCGCGAGCTCGGGTTCGCCTACGACTCGTCGATGGCCGCGGACGACGATTGCTACGAACTCATGATGGACGGCGAACCGACCGGCCTGGTCGAGCTGCCGTTCGATTGGGTGCGCGACGACGCCGTCTACTTTCTGATGCATCGCTTCCAGGGCCTGCGCCCGTACACCCCGCCCTCGGATGTCTTCGACATCTTCAGGCGTGAACTCGAGGGAGCGCACGCCGAAGGCGGCCTCTTCGAACTCACCATGCACCCGCACGTGATCACCAATCGTTCCCGGCTATGGATCGTGGAAGAGATCATCAAGCATGCCAGGACGCTTCCCGGCGGCGTGTGGTTCGCCCGGCATGACGAGATCGCGCGCTTCGCTTTGGAACACACCAGCACGGAGGTCGAATGACAACGACTGAATCCGATCCTGAACGGCGCGGCGTGGCCCGACTCTTCTGCACCGAGTCCGGCAAAGGCTCGAATGTCCTGCTCCTGCATGGATGGACTTGCGACTCCCACGACTGGAGCTGGCAGTTGCCCGCGCTCGAAGCCCGGCATCGGGTCATCGCCGTGGACCTGCGGGGACATGGACGGTCCGAGGTACCGGCCTCCGGCGGCTACAGCCCCGACCACTACCTGAGCGACCTGGAATCCTTGCTCGCCACGCGCCATGCCGGCGAGACCTTCGTGGTGATCGGCCACTCGATGGGCGCGCAGATCGCGGCGCGGCTTGCCGCGAAGAGGCCCGACCTGGTCACCGCCGTGGTGTCGGTCGATGGCGCGCTCGGCTTCTCCCCGGAAGCGGCTGCTTTCTTCCTGAAGACCGCCGAAGCACTGGAGTCTGGAGATCCCGCGACTGTCGTGCCTGCTCTCTTCGAAGCAGCCTACCAACCGTCGACCGCGCCCGCGTTCAGGCGATGGCACGCCAGGCGGGTGCAAGGCATGGCCGCGCACGTCATCCGCGAGTCGTTCGCGCTGCTCTTCTTCGGCGCGGGCCAGGTCGGCGCGGGCGATGCGAGCGAGATCTTTCTGCGCGGTATCCGACAGCCTTTCTTTCACATCTGCCGGGACCCCGAGCAAGGATCGCGCATGAGCTCGTGGTTCTCGAACACCAAGTCCAGGGTCGAGACCTGGCCGGAAGTCGGGCACTGGGTCATGCAGGACCGCCCGGACGCCTTGAACGCCGCAATCACCGACTGGATCGCCGCTCTCTAGCGTCCTCTCGCGGCGACGGGCGGGTGCTTCGCCTTCTTTCCCTTTTCCCCCTTCCCTACGGAACCCTCTCGTGAGTCATCTTTTTTCTCCTTGGCAGATCGGACAGCTCGATCTGGACAACCGGGTCGTCATCGCGCCCATGGCCCAGTACGCGGCCAAGGATGGCAGCGCCGGCGACTGGCATGCCCTTCATCTGGGCCAGCTCGCGCTGGCGGGCGCGGGCCTGCTGATACTGGAAGCCACCGCGGTGCTGCCGGAGGGCCGCGTCACCCCGGCGGACCTTGGCCTCTACTGCGACGACAACGAAGAGTCGCTGGGCCGCGTGCTCAAGATGGCGCGCGCCTATTCGCCGGTCAAGGTTGCGATCCAGCTGGGACATGGCGGGCGCAAGGCATCGAGCCAGGTGCCCTGGCAGGGCGGCCAACAGATTCGGTCGAACGAGCCCGAGGGCTGGCGCGGCGTGGCGCCATCGCCCTTGCCGCACGGGCCTGAAGAAGAAGCCCCGATCGAGCTGGACAGCCAGGGCATGGCCCGTGTGATCGACGGCTTCATCGCGGCGGCCCGGCGCGCGGCTCGCCTCGGCATCGATGGCATCGAGATTCACGCGGCGCATGGCTACCTGCTGCATGAGTACCTGTCCCCGCTCTCGAACCACCGCACCGATGCGTACGGGGCCAGCCTGGAGAATCGAATGCGCTTTCCGCTCGAAGTCTTCGATGCCGTGCGTGCCGCGTTCCCCGAGGAGCGGCCGGTCTGGGTCCGCGTTTCTGCAACGGACTGGGTCGATGGCGGCTGGAACATCGAATCCACGATTCGATTTGCCCAGGCCCTGAAGGCACGCGGTTGCGCCGCCATTCATGTTTCCACGGGAGGCGTGTCGCCCTTGCAGAAGATCGCGCCCGCCCCGGGCTACCAGGTCGGGTTCGCCGAGAGGATCCGGGCCGAGTCTGGCTTGCCGACCATTGCCGTCGGCCTGATCACCGAACCGGAACAGGCCGAGACCATCGTGGCCCAGGGACAGGCCGATGCGGTGGCACTGGGCCGCGGCGTGCTCTACAACCCCCACTGGCCGTGGCATGCGGCCGCCGTCCTCGGTGCCCAGGTCGACGCGCCGCCCCAGTACTGGCGCTCCCAGCCATCGCGCTACAAGGCCCTCTTTCGGGGCGCTCGAATCGGCATGCGCTGACAGGCCGACGCTGTCGCCCCACATCTCCACCTCGACTCGAACCCAACCATGACCCGTCCCTACGCACCCAGAAATCCCGAACTCTTCGACCAAGGGCTCGCCACGCGCCGCGCCGTCCTCGGGGCCGACTATGTCGACACGGCCCTGCAGAACGCCACCGACTTCAACATCGACATGCAGGAGCTGGTCACCCAGTACTGCTGGGGCGATGTCTGGAACCGGCCCGGGCTGGACCGCCGTACGCGTTCGCTTCTCAACCTCGCGATGATCACGGCGCTCAACAGGCCGCACGAGTTGCGGCTCCATGTGCGAGGCGCGATCCACAACGGCTTGAGCAGGAGCGAGATCAAGGAGGTCTTCCTGCAAGCGGCCATCTATTGCGGCGTTCCGGCTGCGATCGATTCCTTCCGCGTCGCCGCCGATGTCTTCAAGGAGATGGAAAGCTCGGGGCAGCAGCCATGACGCGCGTCGGATTCATCGGCCTCGGCATGATGGGCACACCGATGGCCCAGCGCCTGCTCGCCGCCGGCTGCTCGTTGACGATCCAGGATGCGAACCCGGCACGAGAAGAGGCCTTGCTCGCGCTGCAGCCCGCCGTTCGACGCGCGGCCGGTCCTGGCGATTTCTCCGGATGCTCCTGCATCTTCACGATGCTCCCCGATTCGGAGATCGTCGATCGGGTCGTCCTGGCGTTGCTGCCGCACCTCGCACCGGGGTCGACGGTGGTCGACATGAGTTCCGCCGATCCAGCCCGAACACGGCTTCTCGGCGAAAGGCTGAAAAACGCGCACATCGATCTGCTCGACGCACCGGTCTCCGGAGGCGTGAAGAAGGCCGCGGTCGGCAAGCTCGCGATCATGGTCGGAGGAGCAGCCGATGTGCTGGCGCGCGTGAAGCCCTTGCTGAAGGCGATGGGCGAAGCCATCACGCACGTGGGCCCGATCGGCGCCGGACATGCCGCCAAGGCGCTGAACAACTACGTGTCGGCCGCCGCGCTCATTGCCACCGCGGAGGCCATCCATGTCGCCGCCGCATTCGGCATCGATCGCGAAGTCCTGGTCGAAGTCCTCGACGCATCGACAGGCAGGAACAACACCACGCAGAACAAGGCGCGCCAGTTCATGCTGAACGGTGCCTTCGACTCGGGGTTCTCGCTGGCCTTGCAGGCCAAGGACGTGGCCATCGCGGCATCGCTCGGGCGCCGGCTGGAGATGCCAATGCGCCTGGCGGAACAGGTCGACGAGATCACCCGGGCCGCGGCCCGGAGCCTGGGGCCGACCGCGGACCACACCGAGCTCTATCGCCATCTGGGCCAGCGATAAGGACCCTCATGGGCCTCGGATTCATCCTCTCTTCGGACCACCCGGTCCATCCGTCCTCATCGGGAACTTGAAAGAAAGCCATGCGCGTACTGTCAGCAGGGTTCAAGCACGAAACCAACAGCTTCGCCTCTCACCGCGCCGACTGGCCGGCGTTCGAGCGCGGTGACGCGTTCCCGAAGGCCGTTCGTGGCAAGGCGATGCTGGACATGATTTCCTCGGTGGACGTGTCCGCCACCGGTTTCGCGAGCTACGCCAGAAAGAAGGGGTGGGAACTCGTTCCAAGCCTGTGGTGCGGGGCGGTTCCGTCGTCGTACGTGACGGACGACGCCTTCGAGAAGATCTGCGAAGCCATCACCGCCGATGCGCGCAAGCTCGATTTCGACGCGATCTATCTCGAACTGCACGGGGCGGCCATGTCCGAGAGCTGCGACGACGCGGAAGGCGAACTGCTCGCGCGGCTGCGCACGATCGTCGGACCGTCGATGCCGATCGTCGCGAGCCTCGATCTCCATGCCAACGTCACGCGCGCCATGCTGGCCCATGCGGATGCATTGGTCGCCTTTAGGACCTATCCGCACATCGACTACGTCAAGACCGGCGAACGCGCCGCGGTCCTGCTCGAGCGATTGCTGCTGGGTGGAGGAAGGGAGTCACAGGCTTCGAACCGCCTGCCGTTCCTCATCTCGATCAATGTTCAGGGCACGGCAAGCGAGCCGGCCAGGGGCTGCTACCGGCTGATCGAAGAAATCGATGCGCGTCTTGGCACGGTCTCCAGCTTCTGCATGGGATTTCCGGCCTCGGACTTCGAGGAATGCGGACCGGTCGTGTGGTCTCATGGAGCGCGCGCGCGGGAGGCCGTCTCGCTCCTCGTCGATTCGATCGCCGAACCTTCGCAGTGGCGGCTGTCCGCCAGATCGGCGCGCGAGACGGTGGACACGGCATTGACCCGGGCGACGTCGAGCCAACGGGCCATCGTCATCGCGGACACGCAAGACAACCCCGGCGTCGGTGGAACGAGTTCCACGACCGGCGTGCTGCACGCCTTGCTCAAGGCCGGCGCGGGGCGCGCGTTTCCCGGACGGGTGGCGTTGGGCGTGCTCTATGACCCGGAGGCCGCGGCATCCGCGCACCGCGCCGGCATCGGGGCAACCATCCGATCCACCCTCGGCGAGTCGGTGCACACGCCCACGGGTCCCAGCGAGCCACCCGTGGTTGGCGACTTCAAGGTTGTTGCCCTGTCCGACGGCATCACCACCTTCAAGGGCCCGAAGATGACGGGCTTCCGGACCCGTCTCGGTCCCACCGCATGCCTCGAGGTCGATGGCGTCCTGGTCGTCGTCTCCAGTGCCAGGATCGGCGCTCAGGATCGCGAGCTGTTCCGAATGGTTGGTATCGACCCGGAGACCATGAAGATCATCGTCGTCAAGAGCTCGCATCACTTCCGCGCGGATTTCGAGTGTGTCGTGGAGAGTCCCGAAGAAGACATTCTTTTCGCGATCGCACCGGGCATGTTCCCCATCGATCCGGCCGATCTTCCGTGGAAGAAGTTGGCCGCTGCCACCCGGCTTTCTCCCTGAAGATCGATTGCTGCCACACGCTCGCGCCGGCGCCGAAGGATGGATGGTGCTCCCGTGCGAAGGGGCGGCAGCCCGCGCCCTAGGTTCACGGCTGGCTATCTGAACGCACTCAAGGCCTTCGAGGCCGCGGCGCGCCACCAGAGCTTTTCGGCGGCAGCCGAAGAACTCAGCATCACGCCGGCGGCGGTCGGCCAGCTGGTGCGCAGCCTCGAGTCGTGGCTGGGAGGCCGCTCTTCATCCGGGCGACCAGCGGCACCGCCCGCCTGGTGCTCACCGATGCAGTCCGCCGCGCGCTGCCCGACATTCGCAAGGGCTTCGACCGCCTGGGCCTGGGCCTGGGCAGTGCGCAGCTGAAAGACGCGTCGCCGAATCCCACGCTCACCGTGACGGTCAGTCCGGCATTCGCAGCGAAGTGGCTGCTGCCGCGTCGATCGGTTCCAGGGCCGGTATCCGGAGACGGATCGACTGCTGGACGCCAACACGCGGACCATCGATTTCCTCGCCGAGCGCATCGACATCGGCGTGCGCTAGGGAGGGGGACGCTGGGGGGGACTTGCGGCCATCAAGCTCATGGACGAGCGCGTCTACCCCGTCTGCTCGCCGGCATTGAAGGGCTCGCGCAAGCCCGCGGATCTGGCGAAATGCCGTTGATCCACGATCTCTTGATGCCCGCACGCTCGAGATTTCCCACCTGGCGCAGCTGGCTTGACGGCACGTCGCTCGATGGGGCACAGACAACGCATGGCGTGCGCAACACTTTTTTTGCGACTACTGCCACCCCGATGCAAGCAGGATTGATCGTACGTACGGTTGGCAACAAGAAGGCTGGAAGCCGTTCCTTGTCAGCCTCGTCTTCGACTACACGCCACAGCTTTTGAGGGTGAGTGGCAGCATTTCCGCCGCCGAGGTTGAACTCTACATTCTGAAGGCGCCGCTAAACGGCTCCAGTGGCGCGCGCGACTTCGTCCTGGGCTCCGTCATTCAGTCCAAAAAAACGCCTCGTGGGGACTTCGAGCTTTCCATGTTCAGCCCGAACCTGCGACCCAACTATCTCATTGGCTATCTGTCCTCGATCGTTGCGCTTGACGCCGCTTCAATTCAAGCTTCCCTGAGACCGCGGAGATGACGGTTTCGGTCTCCGAGGGACGGCTAGGCGCCCCCTAGACCCGAGAGTCATCTCTACAACCCGCTCTGGGTGATCAGCATCTGCGATACCTGGAGAGGCACGTCGCTCTTGTGCGCGAACGTCGTTAGCTCGGCCATACGAACGAGTGCCCAGCCAGTTCCTGTGTTGGGCAGTCCATCGCGTTTCAGATTCAGCGCGCAAGTGCTTTCAAGGTGATCTGCCACATTGGCTCGCGGCACGCAACCTCCTAATGGCGGGCGACGACGGCCAATCACGCCACCACGAAGCTCCTCGCTCAGAGCAGACCACCCTCCACTATCTCGTTTTTCAATACTGCAAATCCGCCAACTCGCTTGTGCCGATAAACCTCTCTCAGAACAATCCCGGCGAGAGCTGATTGACCAGCCTAGATGTCCGACATGAAGGCCAGCTCGACCATCGGCATGCCCGCTTCTCGGCACCGATGGTCGATGGTCGATGGTCGATGGTCGATGGTCGATGGTCGATGGTCGATGGTCGATGGTCGATGGTCGATGGCACCCAGTACCGCGATCGGCTTGTGAGTTCGCTTCCGAGTCTGGGTGGAGATCCTGGCTGCTTGCGCTCTGAATCTCCAGAACATTCAACCTAGGAAATTCAAAACAAAACTGCTCAACAATCAAAGAGAGCGAAAGAGAAATTAAATATCTTCAACTCAATTAACAAGTTTTTCGGGCATAGGGCATCTGCCCTATATCGATCAGCAACGCCATGACGCATAGTTGCGAAGACCTGGCGTAACAGACAAACAGCGGCGCAGGGCACGCATTAAAAAATCGGGAGAGCCATGAGTCAAGACAACGCTGCCTCAATCGCGGAATTCCTTCTGAAGCTTTATAGCTCAGCGCAAGGGAAAAGCGTTGCCCTCTTCCCCGAGTTCGCCATCGAGGAGCTCAAGCGCTTTGTAGATTTTGACATGGCGCTCTTCGGCCTCATTCGCCCAGCGCCCGCAATCCCTGCCGGCGTGCATTGCTCATGGACGCACATCCACCGCGAGCCAACCAACATGGTGGAAGAGTGGCTGACCCTCTGCTCCGAAGACCACGTTCTTCAGAACATGAAGAAGGAACTCGGCCGTGTTCGCTCTTATCACGTTCCCACAGTTTTCAGCAAAAGGGAAGATGCCAAGATTCTGGATTTCGCCCTCAGAACCCGTCACATCAATCTTGCCGCCGTGGCGAACAGCTATGGCGCTAACGGGCTTTGCGGAGCGTTTTCCATCCGTCGCGCCGATACCACCTGGAAGTTCTCCGACGGGGAAAACTCGCTCGTGCAGTTGCTCTCCCCCCACATTTGGGAAGCCATCAGGATCAATCGAACGATCATGGCCGGCAAGGTTCAAGGCCTTGGTTCGGAGCCCGTTCGAGGACTTTGCGTATCTGACGACAAGGGGACGATAGTTTTTCAGGACAACTCCTTTGAGCGCTTGAGACAAATCATGTTTCGAGACTCAAGCACCTATCGACTACCCGAGATTCTTGCGAAATCTCTCTTGCACGAAAAAAAGCAAATCCTAGAAGATGGCCGAATGCTCTTTACCTGCAAGAGCGTCGCAAATCTCCGATTCATCACTGCAACCTTGACGTCTAGCCTCCACAAGCTCTCTATTCGAGAGAAAGAGATAGCAAAATTCTTCGGAACCGGACTTACACATGCAGAAATAGCAGACGAGTTAAGGATCTCTGGCTCTACGGTACGACGCCACATAGAAGCCGTCTACAAGAAGCTGGAGATACGAAATAAGTCCGATCTTTCGTTTCTTATTCATACTTCACAGGACAGGTGTGTTGAGCACGTATTGTCGGCGTTAGAAGCTGCCGTCATTTGAATGAATTGATCGAAACCCCGAACCAAGAAGTCCGATCCACTAGAAAGAAGGAAAATGAAACTTCGAATCCTTGCGCTCTCCCTGATCCTCGTCGCTGCTGCAAACAATTCGTTTGCAAAAGATTGGGAATGGAATTACGAGATGGGCCGCGGCGGCACCAGTCCTGCGAGTGGCACCCAGCGCCCCACCAGCGGCAAGAATGTGGCAGAGCTGGCGCAGCAGAAGGATGGCAGCTACGAGTTCCGTATTCGCGGCAACACGGCGCCTGCCTGCTACAAGAGCTTCAAGACGGCCCAAGTGGAGGAGACGGATTCTGCCCTCACGATCACCCCCGAACCCCTCTTCGGCAACTGTGAGCGCATTCGACTCGTGGTGAAGAAGGATGGGACTGGCGGGGTTCAACAGCAGCTCATGGGCAAGAAGCCAAATCAAGCTTGGCAGGACGAAGAAGTCCAAGCCTACGACCTGACGGCCAGGTGAAAGACAAGGAGACAGTATGTACGTCGTTCGCGGGAGCATTGATTCGCTTGGCGCCATGCGCGCACTGAGCGACGGTACGATCGTCTACGAATGGGTGCGCTTCAGGACCGACACGGAAGTGTTTCGCCTGGGCAAAATCACCGTAGGCCACGGACTTTCGAACTTCGTTTACACGGGCTCGGTGGGCACCTTTGCCCTCCACCAGATTTTCATTTTTCCGTACACCACCATCATTGGCTTCCAAGCTGGCCACATTGAAGAGGTGGAGCCGATTGGTTGGCTCTTTGGTCCTGGCCGCGAGGCGATTCACAGGGCTCTCCAGGCCGCCAATACGGCGAAACAGCGCGCCTGATCGACCGATGCGCTCCTTACTTCCCCCTGTCCGTCAAAGAGTTGACCCTCTACGGAGGGCTTTTTCATTCGCATGGCCGATATGCCGGAAGTGCCCGTCTTGGGCCGCGGACCGGGCGAAATGCACCCTGATTCACGATATCGATGTCCGCGCGATCCGGCTTTCCCACTTGGCGAAGCTGGCTCGACGGCATGTCGCTCGATGGGGTAAAGACAACGCATGGCCTGCGCATCAACAACTCGGCCGCGGTGCTGCAAGCGGCGATTGATGGAATGGGCGTGGCGCTGGGCCGAAGCGTGATGGTGCGGGACGAGCTCGCGGCCGGGCGCCTACTACGCCTCTTCGGCGAGAAAGGCAGCGTACCCGCGCTGGCCTACTACGCGGTCTACCGGCCGGAAGCCGAGGCGATGCCGCAGATCGCCGCATTTCGTGACTGGCTGCTCGAAGAGGTTTCGGGCCTTCAGAGATGTCGGTCCGCTGTCTCGTGGGCGAGGCATGGAACACCCTCTCTCTACCAGAGCCGCAAACCCTGCGCGCTCACCATCCCTCGCAGCACCGCTCCTGCCGGTAGCCGCCCCCAGGTCGAGGCTTCGAAGATACTCCCGCCGGCGGCAAGCGCGCCGGAGACCACCAGCAGCACTGCCGGCATCAAGATGTTTGCTGACGGTGAAATGACGCTCAAGTCGGCCTGCATCAGGGAGGTCTACGCCGACGATCCGCACAACTACGGCATGCTCGCCACCGATCCTGCGGTCTACAAGGAGAACGTCCGCTTGGCCAACCGCTATGGCTGGCGTGTGGGAACGCACGTGGTGGGCGACGCGGCCGTCGACCTGGCGCTCGACGCCTACGAAGCGGCGGACAAGGACAAGAGCCTCAAGGACAAGCGCTTCATACTGATCCATGCGAGCCTGATCACATCGGAACAGGTGCGGCGCGCCAAGAAGCTGGGCACGCGCATCGACGCGCAGAACATCTTCATGTGGGACAAGGCGGCCACGGTCGAGCGCTTTATGGGGCCCGCGCTGACCAATCGCGCTGTGCCCACCAAGGTGCTGCTGGACACGCTCGGCTTCGAAGCCACGGCCGCGGGCACAGACAACCCGGTCAACATGCTCAATCCCTTCGTGGGGATGTACATGCCGGTCACCCGCAAGGACAGCGCGGGCGTGTCTATGGTGCGGACCAGGCCATCACGCGTGAGCAGGCCCTGCGCCTGTACACCAACTCGGGGCCCTACTACACCTTCGCTGAGAGCAAGAAGGGCTCGAACGAGGTCGGACGCTTTGCGGACATGGTGGTGAAGTCTGCCGACTACCTCAGCGTGGCGGATGAGCAGATCAAGGACATCGTTCCAATCAAGACCATCGTGAACGACAAGGTGTTTACGAAACGAGCAAATGACCTCCGCGCTCGGAAGCGAGGCACCGGCCGAAGATAGAGCAGTCGGTCGCTCACGCGGCGCCGTTCGCGCATCGTGGGGCGTGAGGTCGAAGGCGTCTGGCGCGTGCCTGCTGACCTGGCCGAGCGAGGCCGCCAGTACGACGCGCAGCGGTTTGGTGGCGATGTGGCGGTAAAGCTGAAATCGCAATTTCCGATCGAACGACAGACCCGCGTGATCGGTGCTACTTGGCTCGACCAGCAGTTGGTCGGACGCGGTAAGGGGTTAGGCGACTGGGCATTGGGGCTGAGATCAAGGACGGGCTGCGACAGCGCGCCGACTTCCTGGCCGAGCAAAGACTGGGCGAGCATTGCAGGCAGCGCGTTGTCCTCGCGCGCAATCTGCTGGCGACGCTGCGCGGGCGCGAGCTGGCGCAGGCCGCGAAGGACATTGCCGCAGAAACCGGCCTGGAGCATCGGCCCGTGGCGGAGGGGCAGCGTGTGGCCGGCATCTTCCGGCGCAGCGTCATGCTCGCCAGTGGGCGCTACGCGATGCTTGATGATGGAGCTGGATTCTCGCTGGTGCCGTGGAAACCGGTGTTCGAACAGCGCTTGGGTCAGCGCCTTTCTGTAACGTTCTGGGGTGGCGGCGCGACGTGGACGATCGGTCGGACGCACGGGCATGGTATTGGACAGGCGAGACCGAAGGAGGGCGCGCCCTTGGCGAAGGTTTTGGAGCAAGAGGCGCAACATCTGCAATGCACTGCCCTCCAAAACGGGCAGATTCGCACGTTTCCGTTGACCGTGTAAACGACATCGTTTACAACGTCATGGGTAAACGAATACGTTTACCTTGCTCGCAGGCCTTTTACGGAGGGCTTGCGGTGCCATCCCTGTTTCGCGTCGAGGATTTGCGAACTCAGCGACACGACGCGCACTTCGATGCACCAGAACGCGAACTCCATCAACTTTTCATAGGAAAAAATTTATGCCAACGCGTCGTTCCTTCGCAGCGACCCTCCTCGCTGGTTCCGCGGCCATGCTTGTCAACAACACAACGTCGGCCAAGGCCAGGGCCGTCACCGCGAACAAAACCTCGGCGTTCTCGACGCGCTATCGGACGGTAGATATTGACGGTGTTTCTGTCTTCTATCGCGAAGCCGGAAAGCCGGGTGCTCCTGTTGTTCTCATGCTGCATGGCTGGCCATCGTCATCGGCGATGTTCCGTGGTCTCATTGACGAACTCTCCGCCAAGTATCACGTCTTTGCGCCTGACTATCCTGGTTTTGGAAACAGCGCCATTCCCGATCACGCGAATTTCAAGTACACATTCGACAGCCTTGGCGACGTGATTGGAAAGTTCATCGACAAGGTCGGCATCAAAGAGTACGCCCTTTATGCGACTGACTTCGGAGGGCTGGTCGGATACCGCGTGGCGATGAAGTCGCCGAATCGCATGAAGGCACTGATTGCCCAGAACAATCCGCTGTTCTTCGCCGAAAGCCCCTGGTTTGGCCCAATAGTTCCGTACTGGCAGACTGGTTCTGCCGACAGCCGCCAGAAGGCCGCCGAGCACTACCACACCCTCGACGTGGTTCGCGGGCTCTACGTCAATGGCGTCAGCGATCCGTCCGCCATCGACCCCGAGCAATACCAATCGGAATACGCGATGCTGCTCCGCCCCGGTGCCGCAGACGCCTCGCTGGACCTGCTCTACGATGTCCGCACAAACGGACCTGTCCTCCAGAATGCTCAAAGCTATCTGAAGGCACAGCAGCCGCCGACCCTCATCGTGACCGGGAAAAACGACATTCTGTTCAGCGGAGAAAACCAGCAGAAGTATCTGACCTTGCTGCCCAAGGCCGAACTCCATTTGCTCGACAGCGGCCACTGCGCGCTGGCTGACAAGAGCGAAGAGATTGCCAGCAAGGCGCATACCTTCTTGGGGCGCGTCCTCTAACGCGAGACGCGATTGCTGCATCCCCTTTTCACAGCGAAAGGGGGCAGCTGATCAACCCTGACGCATTTTTCAAGTGAGCTGGTCTTAAAAAGTCAGCCGTCAAGTTTGGACAGGCGAGGCTTCTCTCGTGAGCGAGCGTTGCCCGGTTCTAGTGCTTCCCTTTGCTGTCCGTACGTGGAGCCAGTGCGGCACTCTTGAGCACCGCTGCTGCGGTTTCCTTTGCCAGCATGAAAGGGGAGGGGTCGTCCACGGCATGTGAAAGCGCCAGTGCACCCTGGAGAATCAGGTTGAGCTGCTTCGCAAGGATCTGCGGCTTAGCGAAGCCCGCGCGCTTGCATAGCTCAAGGAAGCGAGTCTCGCCACGCGAGCTGGCGAGTATGCCGAGCTTCACGATGCCGTCATGCTTGCCGGCAAATTCCTGTGCTGCCTTCATCCCGAGGCAACCGCGAGTGAGCATTCGACCTGTGACCTTGCGCACGTCGAAGAACTCGACGATCTGCTCGCGCGGATCGCTGATGTCCGCGACGGGATCGAACAGCTCTTGGATCACCACTTCGCTGTAGAGGTGAAGCACGGCTTCGATCAGGACTTCCTTGCAAGGAAAGTACTTGTAGAGGGTGCGCTTGGATATGCCGCTCCCGGCCAGCGCAGCTTCCATTCCCGTCGCGTGGAAGCCGTCTTCGTAGAAACGCTGGAAAGCAAACTTCACGATCTCAAGCTTTTTGCCCGAGACCTCGATGTCTTGGTCTTTCACATCGCTCGCTGAATTTTTCATGCGGTCGTTATAGCAGACTCCGCTGAAAAAGTAAACGAACTCGTTTACAGCGCAACCCAAAGTAAACGACATCGCTTACAAGCGCCGGTTGCTCTGGCAACCAGCATTCGCTTTGGATGAGGGAACTTCGCAGCTATGGAACGTGCTTCGTAGCGTCTGGCGAACTCACCTTGACACTCGGCAGGATTTGTCCGCTTGATTGCAAGGGGGCGCATGGCTAAAGCTGCCAGAGTCGTCGAGGCTGTTACGATCGCCGCATCGGGAACACAGCCTCCCGGCCTCTCGGGGTAGACGGTGTCCGTCCAAGCGCTGGCGACCTTGCCGGAGCTTCGTCCGTGGACACCGCCTTGCCCGAACCGTCTTCCCAGGCCCCTGCGCCTGTTACCTTCGCCGAAGCCTTTCGCTTCTGGCTCAAGCTGGGCTTCATCAGCTTCGGCGGCCCAGCCGGGCAGATCGCCATCATGCACACCGAGCTCGTCGAGCAGCGTCGCTGGATCAGCGAGAAGCGCTTCCTCCACGCCCTCAACTACTGCATGCTGCTTCCAGGCCCTGAGGCGCAGCAACTAGCGACTTATATAGGCTGGCTCATGCACCGAACTGCGGGCGGCATCATTGCCGGCGTCTTGTTCGTGCTGCCATCGCTTTTCATCCTCATCGCGCTGTCGTGGGTGTACATGCGCTTTGGCCATGTGCCGGCGGTGGCGGGCATCTTCTATGGCATCAAGCCCGCGGTGGCGGCACTGGTGCTGCACGCGGCCCATCGCATCGGCAGCCGAGCGCTGAAGAACCGTTGGATGTGGGGCATCGCCGCTGCTGCATTCATCGCCATCTTCGCTTTCGATACCCCATTCCCCGCCATCGTGGCAGTGGCGGCGCTGATCGGCTGGCTCGGTTCTCGCTGGGTACCGGGTGTATTTACCCTGGGAGGAGGACATGGGGCCGCCGAGAAGCGCTATGGCGCGGCGCTGATAGATGACGACACGCCCACGCCAGCCCATGCGCGCTGGTCTTCAGCTTTCATGGCAAAGGTGCTCGCGGGCGGTGTGGGCCTTTGGGGGGCCGCTGTTGCCGGGCTGGTAATGTTCCTGGGATGGGATCAGACCTTGACGCAGATGGGTCTGTTCTTCACCAAGGCCGCGCTGCTGACCTTCGGCGGCGCCTATGCCGTGCTGCCTTACGTGTACCAGGGCGCCGTGGAGCAGTACCACTGGCTTACCGGGCCGCAGATGATAGACGGCCTTGCTCTGGGCGAGACGACGCCCGGACCGCTCATCATGGTGGTGGCCTTCGTCGGCTTCGTAGGCGGCTGGCTGCAGCAGGCGCTGGGGACTTGGGGACCGTTCGCGGGCGGGGTGGCCGCGGCCACGGTCGTAACCTTCTTCACGTTTCTGCCGTCCTTCGTGTTCATCCTTGCCGGCGGCCCTCTGATCGAGGCCACGCACGGCCGGCTGGGCTTCACCGCGCCGCTGGCGGCGATCACGGCCGCAGTGGTGGGCGTGATCCTGAACCTAGCGCTTTTCTTCGTCTACCACGTCGTGTGGCCGCAGGGCTTCACGGAGCGCTTAGACGCGGTGGCCGCCGCCATCGCCGTAGCAGCAGCCGTCGCCCTGTTCCGGTTCAAGGTCGGCGTCATGCCGCTGCTGGCCGCCTGCGCGGTGGTGGGGCTGGCGGTCACGCTGCTGCCGCACTGAGCTTGTACCGACACCGCGTCGACGGGCTGCTTGTCTGGCACAACCCCGTCGAGAATGGGCGCAGACGTGACCAACTCGATGCGATGCTCAGGGAGGTCGCACAGCAAGGCGTCTTGGTGAGCACGTACCAGGATGCCATCCTGCGACTGGGCACCAAGGACGTGCTGCTGGACGTGCGCGACTTGCCCCTTGGCAGCGACGTGGTGCGCGTGGATTCGCTCGATCGACTTGCAACAGAACTACCCGGACGGCTGCGCACGGGAGCGCGGGTACTCAAACAGTATCGCGGCCATGGCACTCGGGGTGGCCTCTTGCTCCACAGGTTGGTAGTCCCAGCCCAGCGCGTCGGTCAAGAAGCGTTCCACCAGAGGTGGATGTCGCCGACGCCATGATCTTGCCCCCGTATTTCAGGACCCGGGCTATTCGCAATGTGGCGCCTGCTCGATCTGAGCAAGGCGCTGAGCGGCAGCGCGATGCTGCCTGAACTCCCTGTGTGATTTCATCTTCAATGCCGAGTGCGGGTGCACCTCGTTGTAGTGCTCGAAGGCGGTGGCCATCTGCGCCATCACCGTTCTCGAATCGGCAAGGTCCATGCGGCTGATGTAGCCGCGCTTGAGCGTGTTCACGAAGCTCTCGGCAATGCGGTTGCTCTGGGGGCTGCGGCTTGCCAGAGCTCCTTGTGCAGTTGGGTCTTGCGCGCAGCTTGTCCTTCTACCATCGGGCCCGTGCAGCGGTGGGGACAAGTACTGGAGGTGCGGCAATCAATCACCGACATCTTTGATGTCGAACCTCCGCTGCTATGGCTACCGCAGGCTGAAGGCATCGCTGACCAGGCAGGCCGTCGCGATCTCCGAGAAGGTCCGTGCAGCGGTTGATGAAGCAGGAAAGCCTGATTGTTGCAAACCCGAGGAAGCGAAGGCATGCGTCTTAGCTTGGCGAGATCGGTCTAGTGCCTGAGAACCTCATCGACCGCGACTTCCAGGCCGGGGGCCCCAATGAGAAACGGCTGACGGACATCACGGAGTTCCAGATCCCGGATGGGAAGGTGTACCTCGCGCCCATCATCGACTGCTTCGATGGAATGGTCGTCAGCTGGACCATTGGGACCAGTCCGGACGCCGAGTTGGTCGACACAATGCTGGATGCAGCCATCGAGACAATGGCGGACACAGCCGATCGGCCCGTAATCCATTCCAGCCGAGGAGGCCACTACCGCTAGCCGGGCTGGCTATCAAGAATGAGCGACGCGAAGTTCTCCCGCTCGATGTCTCGCAAAGCATGCTCACCTGACAACGCAGGTTGCGAGGGCTTCTACGGTAGGCTCAAGAACGAGTTGTTCTATCCTCAAGACCGGAAGAACGCCACCATTGAGCAATTCATTGAGGCGCGCGACTTGTACGTCCGCTGGTACAACGAGAAGCGGATCAAGATCTCTCTTGGCTCTCTCAGCCCCATCGAATTCCGGGTGAGTCTTGGATTTGCGGCATAAACCAGTCCAAGTTTTCATCCGCCCCCTGGCGCCGTCGGTATTTGTCCAAACTGCCTTGCGTGCCGATGCATGGGTACCGGCGACTTAAGGACGCAGGCCGTTTGCCCCCAAGGTCTGGAAACGGTACGACGGCTCCTGCCCTGCGAGCAGCATGCCCGCAAGCACCCTGTGCTTGGACTGTTCGATGTGCGAAATCATTTGGGCGAGCGCTGCGTCGAGGTCCCGCGACGCAAGCGCATGCAGGAACTCCAGGTGCTCGCGCATCGCGGGCACGACCTGAACGGGCCTCATCGAATCAGCGTCGTAACGGATCAGCCGGACGTGCAGGCTGTTGACGCGGTAGATCTCCGAGAGGATCTCGTTGCCGATCGTGTCGACCATGAGATCGTGCAGGCCCCAGTCGACGGCCTGCGCGTCGCGCTCCAGCGTCGCGTCGGGCTGGGGCTGCAAGGCGCGCTCGAGGATGGCTTCATGGCTCTCGATCAGCTTGGCCAGCGTTTCGGGGCTGGCCACGCGGGCGAAGTTGATCACCGCCTCGCGCTCGACCATGGCGCGCACCTGCCATGCGTTGCGGATCAGCTTCATGTCGACTGAGGCGATCTGCAATCCGCGCTTGGGCACCGTCTTGATCAGACCGGCAGCCTCCAGCCGCGGTACCAGCTCGCGAACGGCCGCCAGCGGCATCTCCAACAGCTCCATCAGCTCGCGCTGGGAAACGAACTGCCCGGGCCGGATCCGCGCATCAATGATCTGCTGGCGGAACCCCTCGTAGGCGCGGCTGCGCTGATTCACCGGCTCGCCCTCGCCACCTGGGGGCGAGGGCTTCGTGGTGGGCTCGGACGAGGCTGCGGCGGGAATGTTCATGGGGTCATCGTAAGCGGCTTGCATGCCGTCGAGCACATTGTCAACGATCTAGGGTTAACACTAACATTCTTCTAACATGTTAGTCAGCGTATAGTTAGATACCAGCGCGACAGCAGTCGCGTCTTCAATCACAGCATTCCGAACGGAGCAGTTCCATGGGTCTCGATCTCACCGGCGTCATCCCTCCTCTCGTCACTCCTTTCACCGCCGACGGCAGCATCGACGAGGCGGCCTACCGCAAGGTCATCCGCTTCAATCTCGACAAGAAGGTCCACGGCGTATGCCCCGGCGGCAGCACCGGCGAAGGCCACACCTTCACCGTCGACGAGTTCAAGCGCGTCATGGAAATCACCGCCGCCGAAGTGGCAGGCCAGGTGCCGATCGTGGCCGGCATCATCTCCAACAGCACCCGCGACGCGATCAACCGCGCCAAGGCGATCGCGCATCTGCCGGTCGCCGCCCTGCAGGTCACGCCCGTGCACTATCTCTTCAAGCCGGACGAGCAGGCCACCCACAACCACTTCAAGGCCCTGACTGAGGCGGTCGACACGCCGGTGGTGATCTACAACGTGGTGCCTTGGAACTACCTGAACCCGGCCCAGATGATCCGCCTGATGAAGGAGCTGCCCGGCGTGCAGGGCATCAAGCAAAGCCAGGGCGACCTCAAGCTCATGGCCGACCTGCTGCTCGGCGTTCCCGAAGGCTGCAAGGTGTTCTCCGCCGTCGATGCCCTGCTGTACTCGTCGTTCGCGCTCGGCGCCCACGGCACCATCGCCGCCACACCCGCGGCCCTGCCCGGCGTCTGCGTGAACCTGTGGAACACGGTCCAGGCCGGCGACCACGTCAAGGCGCTGGAAATGCACAAGTCGATGCTGGCATTCTGGAACGCGCTGGTCGGCGACAACCTGCCTGCCAACATCAAGACCTCGATCACGCTGCAGGGCTGCGAAGCCGGCCTGCCGCGCGCGCCGATGCCGGCCACCGGCGAGGAGCAGCGCAGGAAGATCGAGGCCGCGATGGAAGACGTCCTGCGCTTCGACGCCTGAAGCGGGCCCCGCAAACAAGAAAGACAGGAGACATGAACATGAGAATCCAGCGTCGGCAGATCCTCGGCATGGGCGCCGCTGCAGCCTTGGGAACCACGCTGCTGCCGGCCGCGTGGGCACAGGGCTTTCCGGCCAAGCCGATCACGCTCGTGGTGCCCTTCGCGCCGGGCGGCAACACGGACATCGTGGCGCGCACGGTCGCCGTCGCCCTTGGCAAGGTGCTGGGCCAATCGGTGATCGTGGACAACCGCGCAGGCGCAGGCGGCTCGATCGGCGCGATGCAGGTCTCGCGCTCGCCGGCCGACGGCTACACGCTGCTGCTGTGCGGGGCCGGCGTCATCGTCACGGTGCCGGAGATGGTCAAGACCAGCTACAGCCGTGCAAGCTTCGCGCCGCTGGGGCTGGTCAACAAGAGTTCCATGGTGCTGCTCGCGCGCAAAAACGAGACCCGCTTCAAGAACTTCAAGGAGTTCGCCGCCTATGCGCGCTCCGGCGACGGCAAGGTCACGGCGGCGCACTCCGGGCCCGGCACGCCCAACCACCTGGCGCTGCTCCAACTCGAGAGCCTGCTGAAGGCGAAGTTCACGACGGTCAGCTACAAGGGCTCCGGACCCGCGCTGGTGGACGTCATCGGTGGCCAGGTCGACGTGCATTTCGACCAGGTCACCAGCTCGCTGCAGCACATCAAGGGCGGCGCGCTGCAGGCGCTGGCGGTGCTGGGACCGGTGCAGGACCCTTCCCTGCCCGGGGTTCAGACGGTCGCGGAGCTCGGGTTCGGCGACATCGACGGCACCACCTACGTGGCCGTGCTCGCACCGGCGGGAACACCGAAGGACATCCAGGACAAGCTGGCCGCGGCGCTCGCGCAGGCCGTGAAGGACCCGCAGACCGTGGCGAGCGCACGCGAACTCGGCAGCGTCGCGCTCTCGAGCACGCCGCAGGAGTTCGCGCGGATCCTCGATGCCGAATACGCGCTGGCCACGCAGGCCACGCGGGACGGCCGCCTCAAGGTCGACTGAAGACCGCGCTTCCTGCGCATCGCGGGCCGGGTGCCCGCCAATGCGCCGGAAGCCCTCGCAGATTCATCCATTCGCACGGTGCGGCCTGGCCGCCACCGGCGCACGGACGCGCCCGCACGCAGGGGCGCTCCACAGAGCAAGGCAGACAGCAACGTGAAGAAGATCCTCAACGACCCTCAGGCCTACGTCGACGAAATGCTCGACGGACTTTGTCTGGCGCATCCGGAGCTGGCGCGACGCGGCGAAGGCGGCCGCGTGGTGGTCAGGCGCGGCGGCGCCGTCGCTGGCAAGGTCGGCATTGTCACCGGCGGCGGTTCGGGCCACCTGCCCGTCTTCCTCGGCTACGTGGGCGAAGGCCTGCTGGACAGCTGCGCCGTCGGCAATGTGTTCGCCGGACCACGCATGGACGACTGCATCGAGGCGATGCGCGCGGCCGACGGCGGTGCCGGCGTGCTGCAGCTGTACGGGAACTATGGCGGCGACCGCATGAACTTCGAGATGGCCGCCGAGATGCTCGAACTTGAGGGCATGAAGACGGCATCGGTACGCGTGTCAGACGACGTCGCGAGCGCACCGCCCGAGCTGCGCGAGAAGCGCCGCGGGGTGGCAGGCCTCGTGCTGGTCTACAAAGCCGCCGGCGCCAGGGCGGCCGCGGGCGCGACGCTCGATGAGGTGGCCGCCACGGCGCGCAAGGCCGACGCCGCCTGCCGCACGATCGGCGTCGCGCTCACGCCTTGCGTGGTGCCGGAGTCCGGCAAGCCCTCGTTCGAGATCGCCGACGACGAAGTGGAGTTCGGCATGGGCATCCACGGCGAGCCGGGCATCTGGCGCGGTCCGCTCAAGACCGCCGACGCCCTGGCCGACGAGATGCTCGCGCGGGTGCTGCCCGAACTGGCGGTCTCGCGCGGCGACCATCTGGCACTGCTGGTCAACAGCCTGGGCGCCACGCCGTCCGAGGAGCTCTACATCCTCTATCGCCGCATCGCGACCGTGCTCGCCGGGCGCGGCGTCGACATCGCCTTCTCGCTTGTCGGCCGCTACGCCACGTCGATGGAAATGGCCGGTGCCTCCCTCAGCGTGATGAAGCTGGACGCCGACCTCGAGGCGCTGCTGGCGGCGCCCGCAACCTGCCCGTTCTGGAGCGTGCGCTGATGCTCGATGCCATCGTCCTGGCCCGCGCGGTGCCGCGCTGGTGCGCCGCCATGCATGCCGCCGCCCCGGAACTCAACGCCCTCGACGGCCGCCTCGGCGACGCCGACCTGGGCGCCACGCTCGACAAGTGCGCCACGCTGATGGAGCAGGCGCTGCCCGGGCTGCCCGACTCGCTCGAAGGCATCTTCAAGCGCTGCGCGCAGGCCTCGGCGAAGGCCTCCGGCTCGAGCTTCGGCACGCTGCTGACCGTCGCGCTCATGACGGCCGGCAAGCACTGTGCCGGCAGAGAGTCGCTCTCGACGCAGGACGTCGCGGCGCTGCTGTCCGAAGTGATCGCGATGCTGTCCGCGCGCGGCGGCGCCGCCCTCGGCGACAAGACCGTGCTCGACGGGCTGGATGCGATCCAGCGCGCCCTGTCCGGTGCCGCGGCCGACGCTCCCGCCCTCGCGCTCGCCGGCGCGGCGGTGCGCGAATCGCTCGATGCATTCCGCGACAAGCCCAACCGCATGGGCCGTGCCCGCATGTTCGCGGACAAGACCATCGGCCTGGACGACCCCGGCATGGTCGCGCTGCAGCGCATGGTCGACACGCTCTGACGGCACCCACCCGCGCCCCTCACCAAAGAAAAACGAACACGGAGACAGAACGAAATGCTCGGACAAGTGATCGTCAGCGGCCTCGCCATGGGTTGCATCTACGCGCTGATCGCGCTCGGCTACGCCTACGTCTGGAACACGATGGCGATCGTGAACTTCGCGGCCGGCGAGTTCCTGACCTTTTCCGCGTTCGTCTTCGTCGCCACCTTCACGACGAGCATGCACCTGCCCTTCTGGCTCGCCGCACTGCTGACTGCCGCGGTGATGGCGTTGCTGGGGGCACTGTTCTCGCGGCTCGTGTTCGCCCGGCTGCAGCGCCAAAAGGCGCTGGTGGCCATCATCGCGACCGTGGGCTTCGGCATCTTTCTCAAGGAGATGGCCCGCATCATCTACGGGCCCGAGCCGCTGCTGTACGCCAGCCCGTTCGGCGACGGCGTGATCGACGTGGGCGGCCTGCGCATTCCGGTGCAGCAGCTCGTGATCATGGTCGTCGTGGTGCTGGTGATGGTGCTGCAATACCTGGCCCTGCGCTACACCACCATCGGCAAGGTCATGCGCGCCACCGCGCTGGATCGCGAGACCGCCCAGCTCATGGGCATTCCAGTCAACCGCGTGCTGGCCGGCACGTTCGCGTTCTCCTCGGTGCTGGCCGCGCTCGCGGGCATCCTGCTTGCGCCGCTGTTCTACGTGACGACCGAGATGGGCACGCTCGTGGGGCTGAAGGGATTCGTCGCGATGATCATCGGCGGCTTCGGCAGCGTGCCGGGTGCCATCCTCGGCGGCGTCCTGCTCGGGGTGATCGAGAACGTCGGCGCGTTCACCATCTCCTCCACCTACAAGGACGCGATCGCGTTCGGCGTGCTGCTGATCTTCCTGCTGCTGCGCCCGCAGGGGATCCTTCCGGAACGCAACGCCGACCGCGCCTGAGGAGTCCATCATGCACAACAACACCTGGATGCGCTCCCTGGCGTGGGTCGCCGTGCTCGCCGCGCTGGCGCTGCCGATCGCACTCGATCTCAACATCTACTACCTGCACGTGCTCAACCTGGCGTGGATCTTCGCGATCGCCGCGCTGGGCCTGCAAGTGGCAACCGGCATCACCGGGCAGATCGTGCTCGGGCAGGCCGCGCTCGTGGGCTTCGGCGCGTATGCCACGGCGCTGCTCATGATGAGCGTGTCGCTGCCCTGGTTCGTGGCGCTTCCCGCCGCCATGCTGCTGAGCGCCGCCGTGGGCGTGTTGCTGGGCGCGGTGAGCACGCGCATCAAGGGCCATTACCTCGCCATCGTGACGCTCGCGCTCAACGAGATCTTCCGCATGGTCGCGCTCAACGAAGAAGCCCTCACCGGCGGGCCGATGGGCATGCGCGACATCCCGACGTTGAACATCCCCGCGCTGGGCGATCACATCGACAAGCAGCTCTACTTTCCGCTGCTCTTGCTGAGCCTGGCGGCCTACGCCGCGATGGTCTGGCTCCAGCGCTCGCGCATCGGACGCGACATGCGTGCGGTGCGCGACGACGAGATCGCCGCCGAGGCCATGGGCGTCGATTCGCGCCGCGTGAAGACCATCGCCTTCGCGGTGTGCAGCGTCTGGGCCTCGCTGGCTGGCGGCCTCTACGTCCTGCTGGTCGGGTTCGCGGCACCAAACAACTTCACGGTCTTCGAGAGCATCAAGATGATGTTGATGGTGGTGCTCGGCGGCCTGGGCTCGATCGCCGGCACCTTCCTTGGCGCGGTGGTGATCACCGTGCTGCCCGAGGCACTGCGCGGCCTCCAGACCTATTACCTGGCCGCGTTCGGCATCGGCGTGGTGGCGATCCTGCTGCTTGCGCCGCGCGGCCTCGGCGTGGTCGGCGACTGGTTGCTCGGCGCGTTCCTGACGGGCCGGCGCGATCCGGTGGGCGAAGCACCCGCCGCGCCGCTGAACCTCGGTGCGGCCGCCTGCGCCGCGAGCGCAGCCTTGGCCGGCCGCACGCCGGTTCCCGTGAGCGGCGAGCCCCTGCTCCAAGTGCGCCGCGTGTCGCGCAGCTTCGGCGGCGTCAAAGCCCTCGACGACGTCGCGTTCGACGTGCGCCGCGGAGAGATCCTCGGGCTGATCGGCCCGAACGGGTCGGGCAAGTCGACCATGATCAACGCCTGCTCGGGCACCGTGAGCGTGGAAGGTGGCATCGAACTGGCAGGCGAGCGCATCGACAACCATGCGCCATGGTCGATCCACGCGAAGGGCGTGGCCCGCATCTTTCAGAACGTGCGGCTCTGGGAATCGATGACGGTGCTGGAGAACGTCATGGTCGCGTGGCGGCCGCCCGAGGGCGCGTCCGGCCAACGCGAAGCGCTCTGCCGCACGGCGGCGCTCGAGGCCCTGAACAGCATGGGCGTCGCGCACCTCGCATACCGGCGCGGCGGCGACCTGTCCTTCGGCCAGAGCCGGCTGGTGGAGATGGCGCGCGCGATCGTCAACAGGCCCCGCCTGCTGCTGCTCGACGAGCCTGCGGCGGGACTGCGCGGCGGGCTGATCCTGGAACTCGCGCAGATCCTGCAGCACCTGCGCGCGCAGGGCATGTCGATCCTCGTGGTGGAGCACCGCATCAAGCTGGTCATGAACATGTGCGATCGCGTCGTGGTGCTCAACCTGGGCCACAAGATCGCGGATGGCGCGCCGGCCGAGGTCATGAACACGCCGGCGGTGATCGAGGCCTACCTGGGCGAACGCGTGCCCGAAGAGGCCGCGCCCCCCCTCACCGCCCAGCCGGTGGCGGGCTGAGCCGCCGGCTATGCGCCCTCCCCGTTTTCGTTCCCTCTTAGATCAATGCGCACCGCGCCATCCACTGGAGATAAAAGCATGAAGAAGACTACCGTTCCCTCGTCACGCCGCGCATGGATCGCCGCAGCGTCGCTCGCGCTCTCACTGCCCGCGATGGCCGATGCGCTCATCGGCGTCTCGCTGCCGCAGACGGGCCCCAAAGCGCTCGTCGGACGCAACTTCAAGCAGGGCGTGGAGCTCGCGGTCACGGAGATCAACGCCGCGGGCGGCGTGCTGGGCAAGCCGCTGGAGGTCGTGTTCGAGGATGACCAGGGCGACAACCCGAACGGCGCGATCAACGCGGTGAACAAGCTGATGCAGGTCAGCAAGGTGCCGGTGATGATCGGCCCGCACTACTCGGTCACCCAGATGGCCACGCAGAAGACCTACTGCAACGGCAAGGTGGTGTCGCTCACCGGCGGTACCTCGGTGGCCATCACGCACAGCGGCTGCAACTACGTGATCCGCACGCGCTCCGACGACGACGTGCAGGCCAAGGCGCTGATCGCCTATGCCCAGAAGGAACTCAAGGCCGGGGAGAAGACGGCCATCTTCTATGCCAACGACGACTTCGGAAAGTCGGGGCAGGCGCGCGTGGTCGCCCAGATGGCTTCGCTGGGGCTGAAGCCCGTCGCCGTGGAAAGCCACAACCCCAGCGACAAGGACTACTCGGCGCAGCTCGCCAAGCTGCAGAAGGCCGGTGCGGAGCTGGTCATCCTGTGGGCGCACGACACGGATGCGGCGCTGATCCTGCGCCAGGCCAAGCAGTTCGGCCTGCCCTTCAAGTTCGCGGGCGCCGTGCTGTCCGAGGAAGCGTTCCTCAAACTGGCCGGCAGTGCCGCGGAAGGCTCGATGAGCGCCTCCTACTTCGTGCCGACGGATCCCAACCCCGCCGTACAGGCCTTCGTGAAGAAGTACGAGGCGAAGTACAGGATGGCGCCCGACGTGTGGTCCGCCACCTACTTCGACGCGACCATCCTCGCCGCCAGGGCCATCAACGAAGCACGGTCCCCCGACGTGGAGAAGATCCGCGAGGCGTTCTCCAGGGTGAGCTACAGCGGCCTGCTCGCGGACTACAAGTGCGACAAGGCCGGCGACTGCAACCGACAGGTCAACATCGTGGAGATCAAAGGCGGTCAGCCGGTCGTTCGCTCGGCGGTGAAGTTCTGAGCCCCGGCGCAGCGAGGAACCCCATGATGCAAGCAGACCTGCCGCGTGCCATGGTCACCGAGCGGCCCGAACTCGAGCTCTCGCACGTCGACGTGTTCTACGGCAAGGTGCAGATCCTGTTCGACCTGTCGATCAGCGCCTATGCGGGCCAGATCGTCGCGGTCATCGGCGCGAACGGCGCGGGCAAGTCGACCACCCTGAACCTGATCGTGGGCCGGCTGAAGGCCGGCGCGGGGCGCGTGGAGTTTGGAGGCCGTGACATCGGCGCGCTTTCCGTGGAGCAGATCGTCGCATCGGGCATTGCCTGCGTGCCCCAGCGGCGGCGGATCTTCTCGACACTGAGCGTCAAGGAGAACTTGGAGGTCGGCGCTTATGTGCGTCGGCGCGACAAGGGCGCGGTCAGCGCCACGCTGGACGAGATCTACGAGCTTTTCCCGGTGCTCAAGCACAAGGCTGGGGAAATGGGCGGCGTGCTGTCCGGCGGCGAACAGCAGATGCTGGCGATCGCACGCGGCCTGATGGCCGGTCCCCGCATCCTGCTGCTGGACGAACCGTCGATGGGCCTGTCGCCCAAGCTCACGACCGAGATGTTCCTCGACATCCGCCGCATCGCGCGCGCCGGGCGCACTGTCGTGATCGTCGAGCAGAACGCATTCGCTGCGCTGAGCGTTGCCGACCACGGCTATGTGCTCGAAGGCGGGCGAATCGCACTCGAAGGCTCCGCCGCGCAGCTGCTGCACGACGACCATGTGCGGGACGCTTACCTCGGGGCCTGATGCGCCCCCCACAACAGACCATGTCCTTCCACCAGACACTTGCCCAGACCGCTGCCGCGGTCGAATCCCTCATGCCCGAGTTCCGGGCGATCTTTGAAAATCGCGCCGTCACGTCCGCGGCGGTACGCGCACACCACAGCCATGGTGAGGGCCTACCGGACCCCGGCCAGCCCGACGTGGTCCTGTTCCCCCTGAACAACGAGGAAGTGGCGGCCGCCCTGAAGCTGTGCCACCGTGAGGCGGTCCCGGTCATCGCCTTCGGCAGCGGCACATCGATGGAAGGCCATGTCGCGGCGATCCACGGCGGCGTCTGCATCGACGTCTCGCGCATGGACCGCGTGCTCGAAGTCTCCACCGAATCGATGGACTGCCGCGTGCAGGCGGGCGTAACGCGCGAGCAGCTCAACGAGCACCTGCGCGCCAGCGGACTTTTCTTCGCGGTGGACCCCGGCGCCAACGCATCGCTGGGCGGCATGGCCTCGACGCGGGCCTCCGGCACTGCCGCGGTGCGCTACGGCACCATGCGTGAAACCGTCATGGGCCTGACGGTAGTCACACCCGACGGACGCATCGTGCGTACCGGCACGCGCGCGCGCAAGTCGGCATCGGGCCTCGACCTGACACGGCTGTACGTCGGAAGCGAAGGCTTGCTGGGAATCATCACCGAGGTGCAGCTGCGCCTTTTCGGCCTGCCGGAGCACGTCACAGCGGCCGTGTGCCAGTTCGACAGCCTGCGCGCCGCCATGGACACCGTGATCGCCACGCTGCAGCTGGGCGTGCCGGTCGCGCGCATCGAGCTTCTCAACGAAGTACAGATGGACGCCTGCATCCGCTACTCGAAGCTCGACGAATTCGAGCCCCGCCCCACCCTGTTTATCGAGTTCCACGGCAGCGAAAGCGCCGTGGCGGAACAGGTCGCGACAGTGGAATCACTTGCGCTCGACAATGGCGGCAGCGGGTTTCGTTACGCCCACCGACCCGAAGACCGCTCCAGGCTGTGGAAGGCGCGGCACTCCTGTTACCATGCCAACCTCGCGATGCACCCCGGCTGGAGCTCCATGGGTACGGACGCATGCGTACCCATCTCTGCGCTGGTGGAATGCATCACCGAAACCGAGGCCGCCATCCGTGAAAGCGGCCTGTACGCGCCCATCGTCGGCCACGTGGGCGATGGCAACTTCCATCTGGGCATCATCTACGACGACAACGATCCTGCGGCACGGGGCAAGGCGGAGGCCCTGGCCGAGGACGTGGCGCTGCGCGCGATCCGCCTCGGCGGCACCTGCACCGGCGAGCACGGCGTCGGCCTGCACCGCATCGGGCAAATCGAGATCGAGCATGGCGAAGCCATCGATCTCATGCGCGACATCAAGCGCGCACTCGATCCGCTCGGCATCATGAACCCGGGGAAGATGCTGAGGATGTAGCCACCTTGCGAACGTCCAACCACGGCTAGTGTGCTCTCCCTCTGGTAGGCCAGCAAAGTCGATGCGGTTCCTTAAGGATCGAGTCACCTGTGGCAGTCCATGCAAAGGGCCCGGACGATGCGGCGCAGGATGGCTTCTCGATAGAACATGGAATGGGCTGCTGCCGGTCTCATAGACACCGACCTAAGCTTTTTGAGCTTTCTCGAACTGTATCGGGCTGACGTAGCCGAGCGTCGAATGACGACGCGTCGGGTTGTAGAGCCGCTCGATGTAGTCGAACACATCGGCGCAGGCCTGTTCCCTGGACCGAGACACCTTTCTGGCTGTGCGCTCGGTCTTCAATGAACTGAAGAAGCTCTCCATGGCCGAGTTGTCCCAGACCTCGCCCCGCGCGGCTCATGCTGCAGGTGATGCCTTCCGCCGAAGTTGCGCACTTCGGCGGCCAGAGGGTGCGAGAAATCAGCAGGAGGACACCGTATCCATTGAATGCACAGCGCGTGTCGAATCCTTCCCGCGCCACCCAGAACGGGCGACGCGCGTTCTCTTCGCGAATGCCTTCACAGATCAGCCTATGCCAACACTGCTGCGTACACAGCGCCACTAAGCCTAGCTAGGTGACGTGCAGGTGAAGCTGGACGCCGCGTCGGGATCGCCGGTGCCGTTGTATTTTGGAAACTGCGGGTGCCTGCACATCGGCCGCTGCATGCCCTTGCCCGGCTCGACGCTGCGCGTGGCCACGATCTCGTGGGCGCTGGGATGGGTGCCAGTTTCGATCCAGTCGAACATCGGGGTGATGAGGTCGACGCTGTCCGGGCCCTTGCCGCCTGCCGGCGTGGCGGCGCAGTGGTCGTTGCCTGCCAGCACGTAGTACTCGACGAACCGGTCGGCCGCGGCCTGCCCGCCCGCTGCGGCGACGACCTTGCGGTAGTAGTCCGTGGTGTTGTTGTGCGTGATCAGCCAGTCGGTGGTGCCGTGCATGAGCAGCATCTTGCCGTTGCGGGCCCGGAACCCGCTCAGGTCGGGGTTGACTGCATCGATCAATCGGGCGAGGTGGTCGAGTCGGTTCGTGTACTGCAGCGGGTCGACGTTCAGCGGGTCTGCGGACGGGTCTTGCGCCACGAAGTACTTCATGTAGTCGCCGCCGAGAATCTGAAGCGTGGTGCCTCCGATGGCCTGCCACGATGCGTCGTCGGCGGTCTCGCCGCCGACATAGGGAAAGGCCGGCCATGTGTAGCGACCACCCGCCACGTCGGTGGGCTCGTACAGGACCTTGGCGGACGCCAGCTGCGCATCGGTCAGGCAAGAGTCTGCGTCGGCGCCCGTGCATCGGAGCTTGGCCAGATCGGGCTTGCAGGCCTCGGGGTGGCTGATGATGCCGTCCTTCAGGCCGTCGAGTGCATCGCATTGGGACTGCATGAAGTTCGCGAGGGTCTTGACCTTCGGGATGCTCAGGCCCGCCTCGGGCTGGGCCAGCTGCTTGAGTATTTTTTGATACCAGAGGAACTGGCCCGTGTAGGCATTGGCCGGGGCGCGCGCGATCACGCCGTCGAACAGATCGGGATGCCGTTGCGCCTGGATCAACGCCTGACGCCCACCGCCCGAACAGCCCTCGTAGACAAACTTCGAGCGGCCGACCGATTCGCCATAGCGCGAGCGGAGCACGGCCTTCGCCGATGCAAGCACCTTGGGCACGGCACCGTCTGCGTAGTCCTGAAGCAACTGGGGGTCCATAGCGAAGGAGCCATTGGGATGCTTGGCCGCATCGTGTCCATGGTTCGTCGCGATGGTCGCGTAGCCGCTTTCCGCGACGCCAGGGCTGTAGGCGCTGGGGTAGATGGCGCCGTCGAAGCCGCCGCCGCCGATAAACAGGACACGCTGGTTCCAGCTGCTGGGCAGCTTGACTTCGAAAGCGAGTTCCGGCGGCATCTCGCCGCGCACGGTGCAGGTCTCCGGCGTGGTGTCTGTCTGGGGCGTCAGCGTCGCCTGCGTGATCGTGGCGCCTTCGAAGGCCCGGCTCAGGAAGCTGTTGCACACAGCCTGCGCGCTTCCGGCACCGGACGGGAACAGCGCGGGTGGCGAGTTGCCACCACCGCTGCCGCTGCCGCCGCAGGAAGCAAGCAGCGCCGCAGCAGCCACCACGGACCACGAGGTGATGCGCCGGTGGGTGTCGCGTCGGCATGTGAGAGGGGCCATCTTCATTCTTTGTCTCCTTGTTGGGGCAATGCCCCCGTGAACGCGCACGCTGGCGCGGAAGGCACTCATGCGGCGGGCGTGAAAAGCACCGTGCCCTGCGCGAGCACGCTGGTCCTGTCGTCTGCGCTCTTGATCGCACCTTGCAATTCGAGAACGCAGCCGCCCTTCGAATGCGCGGCCATCGACGTCACGCGCCACTCGATGAGTACCGTCTCGTTCGCCCGTACGGGACGCAGCAGGTCGACCGAGAAGTTCATGCCCAGCACCTTGCCCCTCGTGGCGAAGTGACTGGCGGTCAGCCCCATCAGCAGCGAGGTGGTGTGGGTCGCACTAGCGATCAAGCCGCCGAAGCGCGTGCCCTGTGCAAACGCGGCATCGTGGTGCAGCGGGTTCTCGTCTCCCGCGGCCAGCGCGAAGGCACGCACTTGCGCTTCGTCGAAGGTGTGGGGTCGCGAGAAGCGATAGCCGGGCCCGACAGGCCCCAGGGCCGCGGCCGCTTCGCACTCAACCATGGCTCGCGAGCCGGGTGATGGCGTCCTGGCTTCCGGCCTGCTGGCGCAAGCGGAACTTCTGGATCTTTCCCGTGGCCGTCTTCGGCAAGGGGATGAAGATCACGCGGCGCGGACACTTGAAGTGCGCCAGCCGCTCGCGGCAGAACGCAATGATCTCCTGCTCGGTGGGCGCGGCGACACCGGCCTTCAGCTCCATGAACACGCACGGCACCTCGCCCCACTTGGGGTCGGGCTGCGCCACCACGGCGGCATGCAGCACCGCCGGGTGTCCATGGATGACGTCTTCGATTTCGACCGACGAGATGTTCTCGCCGCCCGAGATGATCACGTCCTTCGACCGATCGGTGATCTGCGCATACCCGTTGGCATGCAGGACCGCGACGTCGCCGGTGCGGAACCAGCCATCGGCGAGCGCCTTGCGCGTTGCCGCCTCGTTCTTGAAGTAGCCCATCATCACGGTGTTGCCGCGCAGCATGAGTTCCCCAGCCGACATGCCGTCGGGCACGACGGGCTCGAGGGTGTCGGCGTCGCCGACCATGAGGCCTTCGAACATGGCGGCGCGCACGCCCTGGCGCACGCGCAGCGCACCCTGCTCGGCGGGCGCCAGATCGTCCCAGCCGTCCTGCCACACGCAACTCACCGGCGTACCCGAAACCTCCGTGATGCCGAAGACGTGCTCCACGTCGAAGCCCATCGCCAGCACCGCATTCAGCACGGCGAGCGGCGGTGGCGAGCCGGCCGTGAGCACGCGCACGGGGCGCGGCAGCCGGGTGTCTTTCGCCGCGTCCGCGAGCATCGCCATCACGACTGGCGCTGCGCAGAGGTGATCGATCTGATGGCGCTCGATGGCCTCCAGCACGACGTCGGCAGACACCCGGCGCAGGCAGACATGGGTGCCCGCCGCCGCAGTCACGGCCCAAGTGAAGCACCATCCGTTCGCGTGGAACATGGGCAAGGTCCACAGGTACTTCGGCGCCCGTGGCATTGCCCAGTTCGTGATCTGCAGCAGGCTCATGAGGTAGGTGCCGCGATGGCTGGCGACCACGCCCTTGGGGTCTCCGGTCGTGCCGGAGGTGTAGTTCAGGGCGATGGGTTGCCACTCGTCGCTGGGCCAACGACCGGCAAAGTCCGGGTCTCCGTTCGCCAGCAGCGATTCGTAGTCGGTCTCGCCGATGGGTTCGCCGGGTGGTGCGAGGTGGTCGTTGATGTCGATGACCGCAGGCGCACGGTCGAGCAGCTCTAGCGCTGCGGCCACCGTGGCGGCGAACTCGCGATCGACCATCAGCAATTTGCACTCGCCGTGGCGCAGGATGAACGCGATGCCTTCGGCATCCAGGCGATGGTTGATTGCGTTGAGCACCGCGCCGGCCAGCGGAATGCCGAAGTGGGCCTCCAGCATGGCCGGCGTGTTGGGCGCGAGCACCGAGACGGTGTCGCCCGGTTCGATGCCTCGCATCGCCAGCGCGGACGCCAGGCGATGGCAGCGCTCGCGCGTCTGCGCCCAGGTCCGCCTCAACTCGCCGTGCACCACCGCCACGCGGTTCGGATGCGCGAGCGCCGCGCGGTCGAGAAAGCCCAGCGGCGTGAGCGGCACATGATTTGCCGCGCAGCGTTCGAGGCCCCGTGCATAGGATGGCGCGCTCATGCGGAGGTCTCCTTGGAGGTGTCGTGGAAGGTCGTAAACGCGGAGACTGGCTCGCGCTCGGTAACGAGCGAGTTCTCGACCGACGAGGTGTCGGCGTAGCCCAGGCTCATGCCGCAGACCAGCATCTGGCCGGAGGGAATGTCCAGCAGGTCCGCGATCTGGCGATGGAATTTCAGGAACGCGGCCTGCGGGCAGGTGTGGAGGTTGCGGCCGCGCGCGGCCACCATCACGCTCTGCAGGAACATGCCGTAGTCCAGCAGGCTGCCCTCCTCGAGTTCGCGGTCCACCGTGAAGAACAGGCCCACGGGCGCATCGAAGAAGCGGTAGTTGCGACCGTGCTGCAGGTGCATGCGCTGCTTGTCGCCCTTGGCGATGCCGAGCAATCCGTAGAGGTCCCAGCCGACCTTGCGGCGCCGTTCCAGGTAGGGAGAACACCATTCGCGCGGGTAGTAGTCGTAGGGCTCGAGCAGCTCGCCCGACCGGCCGGGATCGTCGTCGAGCGCGGCAATCGCCGCCGACAGACGGGCCTTGGCAGGCCCCGTCAGCACATGCACATGCCAGGGCTGCATGTTCATGCCGGAGGCGCTGTAGCGCGCCGTCGAGAGGATCGCCTCAACCTCTTCCCGGGGCACCGGCCGGGGCAAGAACGCCCTGACGCTGCGCCGGGTGGCAATGGCCCAGTCGACCGCTCCTTGCAGCGCGTGTGCCTCCAGCGGTGGCGCCATCATTCGGTTCATTAAGGTTTCCTTGCTATTTCGAAGCCGGGCGAATCGCCCCGCCCACACGGCCCACTTCGCCGGGGGCCGCGCGCGCGGCCTTGGCCTGGGTCGACGCGGCGCGCGACTGGTTCACGAACGACACCGCTGCCGCGCCGATGACGCCGGCCAGGGCGATCGCCATGAAGTTCTGCTCGATGGGCAGGCTCAGCGACACGAGCCAGCCGATCAGGATCGGCGCGGCAATGGCGCCGATGCGGCCGACACCTGAGGCAAAGCCGACACCCGTCGAACGCACGGCCGGTGGATAGAAATCGCCGGCGTAGGCATAGGCCAGCAGTTGCGTTCCGAGCGTGGACGCACCCACCACGAACACGGCAACGAACAGCAGCTCGGTCGATTTCGTGTATGCGAGCGCGGCCAGCGACGCAGCCCCGACCACGTAGAACGCCACCAGTACATGTTTGATGTTGAACTTGTCGCTCAGCAGGCCGCCGCCGATTGCGCCCACGATCGCACCGACGTTGAAGACGATCACGAAGTTCAGGGCCGAGCCCAGGCTGTATCCCGCCATGGCCATGAGCTTGGTCAGCCAGGAGTTCAGCGCGTAGACCATGAACAGCCCCGTCATGAAGGCCACCCAGATCATCACGGTGCTGAACGCGCGCCCGGCGTCGAACAGGGTGCGCACCGGCGCGTCGTGCAGGCGGTCGCTGGACGCGCCGACATACACGGTGCCGGCTGCGTTCGGCTGCTCCGGCGCGAGCTTGGCCGCGATCTCGCCGAGCTGCCGCTGGTCACCCTTCTTGAGGAGAAACGACAGCGATTCGGGCATCGTTTTCAGAATGAGTGGAATCAGCAGCACGGGCAAGCCGGCCACATAGAACACCCATTGCCATCCATGGCTCTCGATGAGCTGCTTGGCGGTGAGCGCGACCAGAATGCCGCCAACGGAGTAGCCCGCGAAAACCATCGTCACCAGGCGCGTACGCAGCTTCGCCGGTGCGAACTCGCCCATCTGCGCGGTCACGATGGGCAACACCCCGCCGATGCCGAGGCCCGCGATGAAGCGGGCGACGCTAAAGCCGATGGGTTCGGTGGCCAGCCCAGTCAGCGCCGTGAAGACACTGAAGAGCGCCACGCACACCGCGATCATGCGAGGGCGGCCGATGCGGTCGGCCAGGGTGCCCAGAAAGATCGCGCCCAGCATGGTTCCGAACAACGCCGACCCGGCCATGACGCCGGCGCTCGTGGCGTCGACGCCCATGTCTTTCATGATCGATGGCAGCGCGGCGCCCACGACCGCCAGGTCATAGCCATCGATGACCAGGATCAACACGCACCACCAGAGCACGAGCCCGTGAAAGCCGTTGAACCGGGAGTGCCCCGCCAACGCGTGAATATCGACCTGCTTGCCGGCCTGCTGCATGTTTTTGTCTCCTGTCGTTTGATCTGTCGCGGGATGCGATGTCGACGGGAGGTTAGTTCTGCAGGCGGCGCGCTTCCATGCCCGCGCGTCTCGATCTGGATGGGGCGTTCGGACATGTCGGCGTCCCCGGCGAGCGCCGAAGGTTCGGCTTATTCCGGCGCGGGCGCGGACGAGCGATAGGCGCCCGGGCTGACGCCTGTCCATTTCTTGAAGGCGCGATGGAAGGCGCTGGTTTCCTGGAAGCCGGTGCGCGCGGCGACTTCGGCCACCGTCAGCGACGCGCTCGACAAGAGGTCGATGGCGATGTCCCGCCGCAGGTCGTCCTTCACGCGCTGGTAGCTCACGCCCTCCTGCTGCAAGCGGCGTTGCAGCGTGGTGCCAGAAACGCAGAGTTCCTGTGCGAGCTTTTCGAGTTCGGGCCACGCCTCGGGCATCTGGCTTCGCAACCTGTTGCGCACCTGGGCGCTGGTGCTGGCGTCGTTGCGGTACTTGACCAGCAGGTTGGCCGGCGCTTCCCTCAGGAAGTTGTCGACCGTTGCGGGCGACTCCGCAATCTTCAGGTCCAGCAGATCGCTGGCGAAACTGATGTGCGTGGTCTCGCCATTGAATTTCACGCTCTCGCAAAAGCGCGTGCGGTAGTGGCTGTCGTCACCGGGCGGCGGGCACCGGAACTGCATCTCGCGCAGGGGAATGCGCCGGTGCACGAGCCAGCAGGCCAGGCCATGGACCAAGATGAACCAGGTGCCGTAGCCAAACAACCGGCGCAGCACGCCGCCGTCATGCAGGATCACGCGCGCCTCGTCGCCGTCGCAGACCAGCTCGCCGCGGAAGTCGTCCAACGTGGCGTGGAGGAACCGCAAGATGCGGCGCAGCGCATGCGCCAGGTTGTCGGCGTTGACGGCGGCGCGCGTCATCAGCGCATAGCTGCCGCGGCGAAGCCCGTGGCTGTCGAGGCCGAAGAACTCGTCGTCCATCAGGTCGGCCAGCGCCACCCACATCTGCGAATACGCCGCCGCCGAGATGCGCGCACGCGGCGCGTTCAACAACTCGCGATCAATCTTGGCGCTTTCGAGGACGCTGCTGATGTCCATGTTCCTCAGCGCCGCGGCGTGGATCGCCTCGTGCACCAGTTCAATGGACACGGTTCCCTTCAAGCCTGCAGACTTCATACGCACTCGCTCAAGAATCAGTGGTGGGGCGAGCTCTTTATAAGCGCGTTTCGCGCTGTGCAGGATGCGACCTCAGGGGACCCGCAGCGTCTGCATCAATGAGATGCCGCCGACCTCTGTCGTGGGCTGTCGCGGAAGTTGTGCGACTAGCTGATCTGGGAATCGGAAGCGCCAGGTGCCGTCGACGAAAGCCTCGACAGGACGGCGCTGCGGCAGACATCCAGAATTTCATCGGCCAGTGGCGAGTCGTCAGGACACGCCCGCGACAGCACGATGGCACCGACTGCCTGCGCAATGAGGTCGATCCGCCTGGCGCGTGCGTCGCCGCCCTGATCGTCCTCCTCTGGCGCGTCGAACTGGTTTCCCAGGGTCACCAGCAGGTTTTCAATGCCGGTCGCAAACGCCGTCTTGATCGACTCCGGTTGGCGCGCAGCATCTGCGCACAGGGCGGCCATCGTGCAACCGTCACCCGGTGCATCTCGGTGTTCACGGGACAGATAGTGATGGACAAATGCCATCGCATCGACGCCTTCGGCCTTGGCGGCCGTCTGCGCAAAACCACAAGTCGCGGCTTGCGCCATCAGGTCGGCTTTGGATTCGAAGTGCTTATAGAACCCGCCGTGGGTAAAGCCTGCGAACGCCATCAAGTCCGCAATCCCCACCCCGTCGTAACCACGCTCGCGAAACAGCGTGGAGGCCGTCTCGACGATGTGCGCCCGGTTCGCCTGTGCCTGCGCCTTGGTGACCTTCATGTCCAGGACCTCTCTAGATGTGCCATCGGTGAAGCCATGAATATACATTGATGTCGATCATCATCAAAGTCATTGACATCAAAGATGATGATCGACATCATTAAGCCAACTTACCTTGGAAGGCTCCCGAAAATGAGCGATACCCACCTGACCGCACCCACCCGCTTCGTCGAAGTGGATGGCGACAAATTCGCCTATCGCCGCTGGGGCAACACCTCCAGCGGACAGCCCACTCTGTTCTTCGTCCAACATTTCCGCGGCGGCCTGGACCACTGGGATCCCCTGTTGACCGATGGTCTGGCCGCAGGCCGCGAGGTCATCCTTTACAACGGTCGCGGCATTGCCTCCTCGACCGGCACGCCCCGCAACCGGATCGAAGACATGGCGGACGACATCGCCCTGGTGATCCGGGCGCTGGGTCTGTCCCAGGTCGATCTACTTGGTTTCTCGATCGGGGGCTTCCAGGTGCAGGAGGTCGTGCTGCGTCACCCGCAACTGGTTCGAAAGCTCTTCCTGCTCGGCACCGGACTGCGCGGCGGCGATCCGAAGATGGAGCCCAGGGTGCTGGAGGTCGCGCCGAACCCCGTGCCGACCGCGGATGACTTTCTCTACCTGTTCTTCGGCCGCTCGGAAGCTGCCAAGCAGGCGGGTCTGGCCTTCTGGGAGCGCCGCCACCAGCGCGTCGACCAGGACCCGCCCAGCTCGATGGCCGTCGCTCAAGCCCAAGCCGAGGCGCACGCCGCCTACCTGCAGCCGTTGCCGGGTGCGAACCCCTATGCCTTCCTGAACGCCGTCACGCAGCCGACCCTGGTGCTCAACGGCGTCGACGACATCATGATTCCCACGATCAACTCCTGGCATCTGTCGCAGAACATTCCCAACGCGCAGCTGTTGATCTATCCCGACGCCGGACACGGCGCGCAGTTCCAGTATCCCGAGCGCTTCCTGCAACACGCGATCCAGTTCCTCGAGGAGTGATGCCGTAGCGCATCCCGTCCCCGCCCGATCAACGACGACACAGCAAACAAGCATGACTGACAAGACGCTCTTCGAGCCCTACACACTTGGCTCACTCCAACTGTCCAACCGCATCGTGATGGCGCCGCTGACGCGCAATCGGGCAGGCGCTGGTCTGGTGCCCAGCGAGTACGCCGCCACTTACTACGGTCAGCGCGCCTCGGCGGGCCTGATCATCACCGAGGCCACCCAGATCTCGGCCGATGCCCAGGGCTACCAGGACACCCCGGGCCTGTACACGCCGCAGCAGATCGACGGCTGGCGCAAGGTGACCGACGCCGTTCACGCCAAGGGCGGGCGGATCTTCGTGCAGTTGTGGCACGTGGGCCGTATCTCCCACGTGGACCTGCGCCCTGGTGGCACCGCGCCGGTGGCCCCCTCCCCTATTCGCGCCGCGACCAAGACCTTCGTCAACAACGGTTTTCATGACGTCTCCGAGCCACGTGCCCTGACCCTGGATGAGATTCCAGGCATCGTCGAGGATTTCCGCCAGGCTGCGGCCCATGCGATCACTGCGGGGTTCGACGGCGTCGAGGTCCACGGTGCCAACGGCTACCTGCTGGAGCAGTTCATCAAGGACGGTGCCAACACCCGGACGGACGCGTACGGCGGCTCCATCGAGAACCGCGCGCGGCTGTTGCTCGAAGTCACGGCCGCCGTGGCGAAGGAAATCGGTGCCGAACGCACCGGTGTGCGCCTCTCGCCGGTGTCGTCGGCCGGCGCCATTTCGTCCAGCGATCCGCAGCCGCAGTACGACTACATCGCCGAGCAACTCAATGCGATGGGCATCGTCTACCTGCATGTGGTCGAAGGCGCCACCGGGGGGCCGCGCGATGCCGCACCGTTCGATTTCGACGCCTTGCGCACTCGCTTCAAGAACACCTACCTGGCCAACAACGGGTATGACCTCGAACTGGCCAACGCCCGCCTGATCGAGGACAAGGCCGACCTGTTCGTCTTCGGCCGCCCCTTCATCAGCAACCCCGATCTGGTCGAAAGGCTGGAGATCGGCGCACCCCTCGCCGCGCTGGACCCCACCACGCTGTATGGCGGTGGCGCCAAAGGCTACATCGACTATCCGACCCTCGCTGATTCCAGCGTCCGGTAGTCGTTTTTCCACGCTGCATATCGCGGCATGGACTCACCCTTTCGATCACCAGCAAAACACATGACCTCTCATTCCACTGTTCTCATCACGGGCGCCTCGACCGGCATTGGCGCCATCTATGCCGACCGCTTCGCACGCCGCGGCCACGACCTCGTGCTGGTGGCGCGCGACAAGGCGCGGCTGGAAGAGCTCGCGGCGCGCTTGCGTGAGGAAACCGGCGCTGCCGTCGATATCCTTGCGGCCGACCTGACCCAACCCGGCGATCTGGCCGCAATCGAGGCGCGCCTGCGCGAGGACGCCAGGATCGAAACCCTGATCAACAACGCCGGGGCCGCGCTGTCCGGCCAATTCATCGATCAACCGACAGACGACATCGCTCGCCTGGTCAGCCTCAACACCACCGCGCTGGTCAGGCTGGCCAGTGCCATCGCCCCGCGCCTGGTGCAGGCCGGCAAAGGTGCGATCGTCAACATCGGCTCGGTGGTCGGCCTAGCGCCCGAGTTCGGCATGTCGGTCTACGGCGCGACCAAGGCCTTCGTTCTGTTCCTGTCCCAGGGGCTGAACCTGGAGCTCGCGCCCCAGGGTATCTACGTGCAGGCGGTGTTGCCGGCCGGAACCCGTACCGAGATCTGGGAGCGCGCGGGCATCGATAGCCGTGCGATGCCTGACCTGATGGGAGTAGAAGAGCTGGTGGATGCCGCGCTGGCCGGATTCGACCGCCGTGAACTCGTGACCATCCCGCCGTTGCACGATGCCGCGCGCTGGGAAACGCTGAACACGGCACGTCAGGCCCTGGTCGCGGACATCCGGCAGGCGCATGTGGCAGAGCGCTATCGAAACGCCGCCTGATACGGAAAGAAGCGCCAGAACGGAAGGAACATCACATGACATTCAAGGCACTGCTCGCCAGCAAGACCGGCGACACCATATCAAGCAGCCTGGTCGACTTCAAGGAAGAGGACCTGATGCCGGGCGACGTCACCGTCGCGGTCGAGTACTCGACGGTGAACTACAAGGACGCGATGGCGCTCAGTGGCCGGTCACCGGTCATTCGCCAGTTTCCGCTGATTCCGGGCATCGACTTTGCCGGCGTCGTCGAGGCATCGACTTATCCCGGCATCGCAGCCGGCGACCGTGTGCTGGCCAACGGCTGGGGACTGAGCCAGACGCACCACGGCGGCTTTGCGCAGAAGGCGCGGGTGAGTGGTGATTGGCTGGTCAAGGTTCCCGAGGTGTTTTCGACCCGGGATGCCATGGCCATCGGCACCGCCGGGTACACCGCCATGCTGTCGGTGCTCGCGCTCGAGCATGGTGGCCTGACGCCCGAGCACGGCGACATCCTGGTGACGGGCGCCAATGGCGGCGCCGGCTCCGTGGCGATCGCGCTGCTGTCGAGCCTAGGCTATCGCGTGATCGCGTCGACCGGGCGTCTCGAGGAATCCGAATACCTGCGTGCGCTGGGCGCGGCGGACATCATCGACCGTCACACCCTGTCCGAAGCGGGCGCACCGATCGCCAAGGAGCGATGGGCCGGGGCCATCGATTCGGTCGGCAGCCATACCTTGGCAAACGTCCTGGCGCAGACCCGGTATCGCGGCGTGGTCGCGGCCTTCGGGCTCGCACAGGGCGCGGACCTGCCGGCATCCGTCCTGCCCTTCATCCTGCGCAACATCACCCTCGCCGGTATCGACTCGGTCAATGCGCCGCAGCCTGCGCGGCTGCAGGCGTGGTCGCGTCTGGCCAGCGACCTGGACCTGGACAAGCTGGCACGGACCACCAAGGTGATCGGATTGGCAGAGGTTCCTGACGTTGCCAGCCAGGTACTCGCAGGGAAGGTCCAGGGGCGCACCATCGTGGATGTGAACGCCTGACCGGATCGCGCATGCCCTACATCGATGCTCCCAACCTCTCGATCGATGTCGACGGGACTGCATTCGCGTACCGCGACCTGGGGCCGCGCGATGGCGTGCCTCTGGTCCTGCTCAACCACTGGGGCGCGGTCCTCGACAATTTCGACCCGCGGATCGTCGATGGACTTGCCCGCAGGCATCGCATCATCGCCCTCGACTACCGAGGGATCGGCGCTTCAGGCGGAACAGCGCCTGTGACCATCGATGCGATGGCGCGGGATGCGATCGCGCTGGTCCACGCACTGGGCTTCGAGAAGATTGATCTGCTTGGCTTCTCCCTCGGAGGATTCGTGGCGCAGGACATCGTGCTGAAAGCCCCCGGCCTGGTGCGCCGACTCATCCTGACCGGCACAGGGCCGGCAGGCGGCACAGGCATCGAACGGGTCGGAGCGGTCTCCTGGCCGCTGATAGTCAAAGGCCTGCTGACGCTGCGGGATCCGAAGACCTTTCTGTTCTTCACCTCCACGGGCAACGGTCGTCGAGCCGCGAAAGCCTTCCTGGAGCGACTGAAGGAGCGCAAGGCGGATCGGGACAAGGGGCCGACGCCCCCTACCTTCCTGCGACAGCTGAAGGCCATCAAGGCCTGGGGCCGGCAGGTGCCCCAGGATCTGGGCGGCATCCGCATCCCTGTGCTGATTGCGAATGGCGACAACGACATCATGGTGCCCACTGTGAACAGCCATGACATGGCGCGTCGCATCCCAGGCTCGCAACTGGTCATCTACAAAGACGCTGGGCATGGCGGGATTTTCCAGTACCACGGCGAATTCGTGCCCAAGGCGCTGGCCTTTCTCAATGACTGAACGACGGCATCTTTTGCAACCGGCTTCAGGCCGACTTTCCCGACCGCCCCCTGTGGGGCGGGGCTGCCCGAAGCGAATTCAACCAAACACTCTGGAAAAAAGTCGCCCATGAAAGCGTTCATCATCGATCGTTACGGAAAGAATGAGGTTGGCCGCATCGGCGAAACGCCCGAACCCGAGGTGCGGGACGATGACGTCCTGATCCAGATCCACGCGGCGAGCATCAATGCCCTGGACTCGAAGATCAAGAACGGCGAATTCAAATTGATTCTTCCGTACCACTTTCCCCTGATCCTGGGCAACGACCTGGCCGGAACGGTTAAGCGGGTCGGCGCTCGCGTTCGCAGCTTCAAACCTGGCGACGAGGTCTATGCGCGCCCCGACGACAATCGCATCGGCACCTTCGCCGAGTTCATCGCCGTCAAGGAATCGTCGTTGGCGCTGAAGCCCAACCATCTCAGCATGGTCGAGGCCGCATCCGTTCCTCTGGTGGCCCTGACCGCCTGGCAGGTGCTGGTCGAAACCGCCAAGCTGAAAAAAGGACAGAAGGTTCTGATCCATGCCGGCTCCGGCGGCGTCGGCACCATTGCCATCCAGCTTGCCAAGCATCTCGGGGCATTCGTGGCCACGACCACTAGCACGGCCAACATCGCCTGGGTGAAGGCCTTGGGCGCGGACGTCGTCATCGATTACAAGCAGCAGGATTTCGCCACGGTGCTCCGCGACTACGACGTGGTGTTGAACAGCCTCGGCAACGGCGAGCTGAACAAATCCCTCCAGGTTCTCAAGCCGGGCGGGCATCTCATCTCCATCTCGGGGCCGCCCACCCCGGCGTTCGCCATCGCGCGAGGACTGGCCTGGCCGCTCAGGCAAGTGCTGCGCCTGTTGAGTTTCGGCATCAGGAACAAGGCAAAGAAGAACGGGGGCCACTACACCTTCGTCTTCATGCGGGCCGATGGGGCGCAGTTGCGAGAGATCACCGCCCTCATCGAGTCAGGCGCCATCCGCCCGGTCGTCGACAAAGTGTTCCCATTTCAGGACACACACAAAGCACTGGCATACGTCGACAGTGGGCGCGCCAAGGGCAAGGTCGTGGTGCAAGTGGTGTAGCTGCCGCCTGCCTGCGCTAGCGTCTTTGATCAGGCCCTTGCCCCGCCGACTCAGGCCATCGCACGGCCGACGCGCACGCCTCCGGTGGCCTTGGCGCTCTGTCCCCGCTCTGCATGACCAGGAGATCGACCTTGAGTTCATACACAACCGCCCGCATCGGCAAGCGCGCACTGGTGACCGGCGCATCTAGCGGCATCGGTGCGGCCATCGACGCGTGGACCCACATTTTCGCTGACGCTTGAACCGCCTGTATTCCAACGCGCACGCCTGTGGTTCTGCGCATCGGTGCGCAGAAGCGGGTCAGCGTTCGATGGAAAAGTGGGGCTAAGACGTTCCTTGGCTCTGGAAAGCGTACGCGAAATCTGCTTCACGGCATGCGAACCCGTATGCTGCCAGGAGATGAACTCTGGGAATTTGACTACAGAGAAGAGGCCAAGGTGGAGGCCTCCGGCTTTTACGGTTGGGCGCTCTTGCGGGACGGTCGTGTCGTGGGGTACTCGGCCGACGAGTGACTGCTTGGGACGCTTTGGCGACCGCTGTGCGCCCGGATACGTCGGCCATAACCTGTCATCCGGGGTGAGAATGGCCACCGCGTATTTGGCACTAAGGTTCACTGGCATCCCGCAGCTGGTTTGGCGGCTCTTCTTCCCAATGGGGGCGATCCTGACCGCCACGCGGCCGCACGGACGCAGCTTCAAGTGAATATTCCATGGCAACGCCACGCCGCAGGACTCCAACAAGCTGATCGAGCAGTTGGTGCAGTTCGCCGCCGCGGGCTTTCGTGCGCCGGCGCTTCGGTGATTCAGTGCATGTAGCCCGACACGCCGTCCCATAGCAGCTTGATGGCCGTGATCACGAGCAGGCCATAGCAGACCCGGTACATCTGCCGCTGGTCGAGCCGGGCATGCAGGCGCCAGCCCAGCCAGACGCCCGAGGGAATGGCGAAAAGACAGATGGCCATCAGCGTCCACACGCTGCCCGCAGGCCTAGCCAGGGCCAGCCACGGTACGGCCTTGAGGATGTTGCCGACCGTGAAGAACATGCTCGTGGTTCCGGCATAGACCTGCTTGCTGAGGCCGAGCGGCAGCAGGTACATGGCCAGCGGCGGCCCGCCCGAGTGCGCCACCATCGTGGTGATGCCCGATGTCAGGCCGGCGGCGATCGCCTTGGGCGACGAGCGTGGCCGCACCACCACCTCGCCACCGCGCACGAACCACAGCCCGACGAAGACCAGCGTGATCGCCGCCATCACGATGGCGATCGCACGGTGGTCGAGCACGCGGAACAGCACATAGCCCGCTCCGATGCCGACCACGAGCCCGGGCACCAGCAGCAGCAGGTCGGGCCTGGACCATGTGGAGGGCTTCCAGTAGCGCAGGCTGAACAGGTCCATCGCGATGAACAGCGGCGCGAGCAGGCCGCCGGCCGTCACCGGATCCATCACCAGCGACAGCAGCGGAATGCCGATGATCGCGAAGCCGCCGCCGAAGGCGCCCTTCATGAAGCAGATCAGGAACACACCGGCGAAGGTGACGAGGATGGTCGTGAGCGTCAGGTCCATGCGGCGGAAGCGGGTGGATCGGTGGAAGGCCCGGATCGTAGTTCCCCGATGCAAGACAATCAAATCATTGTCATGAATACAATCGCGCAATGCCCCAGGCTCGCTACAAACAGTTGGTCGACCGGCTCTCGGAGGACATCCGCCAGGGCCGCCTGAAACCCGGAACGGCGCTGCCCACGCATCGCCGGCTGGCCACGCGCGAGGGCATCTCGCTGGCCACGGCCACGCGCACCTACGCGGAGCTGCAGGCCATGGGGCTGGTCTCCGGCGAGGTCGGCCGCGGCACCTTCGTGCGCGAGCCCATCCCCTTCGGCGATGGCGTGGAGATGCACGTGGCCAGCGGCGATCTGCTGGACCTGAGCTTCAACTATCCGGCGCTGCCGATGCAGACGGACCTGCTGCGCACTGCGCTCCGGCAACTGGCCTCGGCGGGCGAGCTCGAATCCGTGCTGCGCTACCAGCCGCATGGCGGCCGTCCGCACGAGAAAGCCATCGTGGCGGCGCACCTGAAGAGCCGGGGCCTGTCGGTCGCCACCGACGAGGTGCTGATCACCAGCGGCGCGATCCATGGGCTCGCTTGTGCCGCCATGTCCTCGCTGCGGCCGGGCGACGCGGTGGCGGTGGATGCCCTGAGCTATCCGGGCATCCAGGTGGTGGCCGAGCTGTGCGGCCTGGAGCTGGTGGCGCTGCCCGCGGCCGGCCCGGGGCTCGATCCGGACGCGCTCGACGCCCTGTGCCGCCGGCGAAAGATCCGCGCCGTCTATTGCATGCCCACGCTGCACAACCCGCTCGGCTGGGTGATGCCGCTGGCCCAGCGCGAGGCCCTGATCGCGGTGGCGCGCCGCCGCGGCCTGCTGCTGCTGGAGGATGGCACCTACGCCTTTCTCGAGAAAAAGGCGCCCGCGCCGCTGGCGGCGCTCGCGCCCGACATCACCGTCTATGTCTCCAGCCTCTCGAAAAGCGTGGCGGCAGGCCTGCGCTTCGGCTTTGCATGCGCGCCTGCCGCTCTCATTCCCAAGATCCATCGTGCGATCCGCGCCACGGTCTGGAACACGCCGACCCTGGTGACCTCCCTGTGCTGCGGCTGGCTGCAGGACGGCACGGTCGCGCGGCTGGAGCAGGAGAAGCGGCGCGATGCCCTCGCGCGCCAGCGCATCGTGTCCACGGTGCTGGCGCGGTTCGAGATGGTTCGCCACCCGGCGTCGTACTTCGTCTGGCTGCCCTTGCCTGCCGGGGTGCGGTCGGACGCGGTCGCCATGCGGCTGAAAGAGGACAACGTGCTGGTCTCCACCGCCGCGCCGTATGCCGTGGGCTCTCAGCCGCCGCACGCCATCCGGCTGGCGCTGGGCTCGGTGTCGCATGCCGACCTGAAGCGGGCTTTGGAAAAAGTCGGCGGCGTCGTGGCGAGTCTCGACTGCTGAGCCGGATGCCTGCCTCGAACGGAGCGCTCGCGGCTTCGAACGTCGGGGGACAGCGCTAGATTCGCTCGTACGCGGAGCCCGAAGCGACGACGGGTTGCGGCCGCAACCGGACGTGGCTCAGATGGCTCTTGCGCATCTTCTCGGGCGCATGCGGTTCTTCGGGCTAGCGGCACCAGTTCGGCCGCGGCGCGTCGAGGGCCGCGAGCCGCGAGCCGTGCCATGAGCGAAGTGGCGCAAGATAGCAATCCGCGGCGGTGGCGACGTAGGACTTACGCCACCGGGCGCGATGATAGACAAGTTGGATATCGGGTCTGGCTCACCTTGCGGCGATCCACCATACCGCGCGAACTGGATGGAGTCGGATATGAGTTGCGGAACAGGACTCGTCTCCAAACTCCCGGAGTTCTCTTACCCAGCCAAATCTCGCTGGGCGCAACAGGCCGCTTGAGGGTCAGGTGGCCGTGGTGACGGGCGCAACGCGAGGCGTTGGCAAGGGCGTCGCGCTGGCGCTCGGTGAAGCCGGGGCGTTGGTCTATGCGACCGGGCGCACGCTCGAGGCCGGCGCGTCGAGCTGGCCGGGGTCCCTTCAGGAAACCGCCGATGAATTCGCCCAGCGCGGCGGCCAATGCATCCCGATCGTCTGCGACCATGGCGACGACGCCAGCGTGAAGCGCGTCTTCGAGCGTGTGCACGATGAACGGAACGCAGCGATCGACATCCTGGTGAACAACGTGTTTGCGGCCCCGTCTCACATGCCGGTCAACGTGCCCTTCTGGGAGCTCGAAGACGGCCTTTGGGAAGACCTGCTGCGCGTGGGGCTGCGCTCGGACTACACCGCCAGCCGCTGCACGGCGCCGAAGATGGTTGCCCGCCGCAAGGGACTGATCGTCAATACCTCCTCGGGCGGCGCTGTGCGCTACACCTTCAACGTGCCATTTGGTGTCCAGAAGGCCGGCGTCGACAAGATAGCCAAGGACATGGCTCACGACCTCAAGCCCTTCAGCGTAGCCGCGGTCGTGATCTGGCCAAGCTTTATCAAGAGCGAGAAGTTCCTCGCTCAGCCGGACCGGGTCCTGCACCACTGGCCAAGCGGATCATGGAAAGCGGCGAGTCGTCCGAGTTCGCGGGGCGGGCTGTGGTCGGCTTGGCGGCCGATCCGGCGATCATGGAAAAGAGCGGTCGACTGCATCTGGTTGCAGAACTGGCGCAAGAGTACGGGTTCACGGACATCGATGAGGGATGCCCGCGGCACCCTCGCGGGTCTGATCATCAGGTGAGGGCGAGAAAGACGCGATGCGCGGCTCGGGTGAGTCAAACCACCGGAACCTTTCCAGTACCGGCCGGTTCAAGCTTTTGGAGCAGGCTTGGCTGTCTGCGGGCTGATCACAGGAGCGCGCAGAGCTGAAGTGAACGGCGACGGAAATCGGCACGAGGCTCGTTCGTCCGAGAGGCTTAAGCAGGTGGGATCGTCGGATCGACGATCTAGGCGGTCATCGGGGAACGTGAGCGCTGAGCAGTCAAGCCACGCTGGCGTCGGACTTGGTGTGATGCTATGGCCTGCCTCATGCAGCTTTCGGCTTGCGAATGCCTGGAACCTACGGGCCCGCGTCCCAGCCGTGCTAAGGCCCTCTCACCATCCACGCCAAAGATGCCGACCGCTGGCAACTTAGTGGGCGGATGGATCGTGCGGAAAAGCTATGGTCCGCCGGCCCGTCCTTTGGCAGGATCGTGGCTAGACCAACCACGGAGAAAACATCTTGCGTCTCATCCTGGCCATACTTCTTCCCTTCGTCGCCTTCTTCACGATCGGCCGCCCGATCGCAGGCATCATCTGTTTGATCTTGCAGGTCACCTTGATTGGCTGGCTCCCGGCCGCGATTTGGGCTGTGTATGCGCTGAGTCAATACAAAACGGATCGGAAGATCGAGAGGGCGCTGAGCGCGCGCAGGAGCACCTGAGCGTCACATGTGAGAGGACAAGCGGGTCGATCGCTAGAAGGGCGTTCTCCACGACGCCAGGTCCCTCGATCATTTAGATCCCAAGCTTGAGCAGGACTTCCAGGCGAACCGAAAACGCCACATCCCTCACCGCCTATTAAGCGCAGCTGAACGCCGCGTGCTCACTAACACTCCAAACCCCGGCCGTTCGGCATGCCGAACTGCTACGACATTAAAACACCCGCGGCCCCTGCGGGATTTCGGATTTTTCGGATGATGCTCGGCAGTCAGACGACGTCAAGACTGGCGAACAAACACGGTGACATGTGGCGGCGAACAGAGCTGTGACGTGACTGTTTCATTGGCAGCATGCCGAGCCCCGGTTACCTCCTCCTACAGGTGAACTGCGCCGATCCGGGGCGACTGCGCTTAGTTTCATTCGCAGTCGGCCTTGATCCAGGCGAGCGCCGTGGCTTATCTCCCCGCACATTCGCCAGTTAAATTAACGATCTGCTGCCTTGACGCGTCTCAACAGTGTCGACCCGCCTCTTCTCCTCAGAGGTTTTGGCGCAAGGCGGCAAGTGAGCTTGAATTCAGTCGCGCTGCGCCAGCACCACAGACAGGTACGAGACCGGTTGATGCTGGAACGCCTCGATCCCGTGCTGCACGTTGGCATCGAACAGGAGCGAGTCTCCAGCCCTTACCGAAACCGCCTTGCTGCCATAGCGATATGTGACCTCGCCAGAGAGGAAGTACAGAAATTTCACACCGGGGTACAGGGAAGTCACGAAGGGCTCGGCACTAGGCAAAAGTGTGACCAGATGCGGTTCCACTAGGATGTGGCCCGAAAGTAGGTGACCCAGCAGTTCATGGCGATAGTCCAACGCCGCGCCGCTTGGGTCGACCACTAGCCCACACCCAGCGGGCACATGGCAAAAATCAGCCCGAATCTCTCTCTCTGCGAAAAGACGAGACACCGGCACCCGCAGGCTTTCGGCAAGACGATCTAAGGTGTCTACTGACGGGGACACCAAGCCCCGTTCAATGCGCGAGAGCAGCGAGGCAGAAATTCCTGAGGCCTGCGCCAACGCTCCGCCGGATACGTCAGTCGCCACGCGAAGCGCTCTTACTTGCGCTCCTATGCGCGTTGCTGACAGGCTACGTGCTTCATGTGCTGGTCGGCATCCTTGCGCCGGCAAAGCAGTGTCGGGAACTCGTACTGGCTCCGCAGTTGGCAAAGGTGACGCTCGAGTCGGGCTCACGGCAACTCTTCCATGCAGTGTATATGCCGTCGATTCTAATGCTTCAAAGAGGGAAGGTCATCGGGTATGCCAATACCCGTCAAGAGATCGAACGTGCAGGCGCTCGCGCACAGAGAGCCCATCTCAATTGCACTGGGGAAGCGGCTCAAAGAGCTTCGAATAGAGGCTGATAGATCCCAAGCCGAGCTCGCTTTCGACTGTGAACTCGATCGCACTTACATATCTCTAATCGAGCGAGGATTAGCCAATCCATCGCTGTGGACTCTTGGCACAGTGGCATTTGCGTTGAAAACAACAGTTTCGGATTTGCTTTTAGGCAACACGCACGTCGTTCAGCCATCCATGGGTGAGCACAGCAGAAAGCGTCGAGTTAATCAGGCGTCGCACGAGCCCAAACCTGCCACTGGCAATAGGCGTTCGCAGCTGCGTTGACGATTTCTACACCGGACAGGTTGTTAAGTTGGGCTGCGATCAAGGACTTGGACTGGCGTATGCCGCAAGTCCAAGGCTCACCCGGTATTAGGTGGAGCAAAGTGTCGGCGCCGAAGAGAGTTGAGCCACCGACAAACTGGCTCAGTTTCCGGTCGGCGCCAACATGTAGCTGTAGCGCTCCGAGCGACTGCCGTGCGGGGCCTGCACGAAGATGGACGGAGCACGCTCCTGATCTGATCATCCGACAAGGGATGCTCCGAGCGCCGCACCGGCGAATGGTTGGCGAAGCGAGATGCAAGTTGCATGGTCTTTCTCCTGATGAAGTTGGCTGTTGAAAAAGCCTCACCAAATTCCTAGATTCAGAGCCCTCTTCGGGCTTCCGGCGGGGTCGGCACGAAGAACCCGGTTGGCCTCGTTGCCACCGTCTTTACTGACTTCATCGCCCGCGGCTAACAGGACGCGCGTCGGGGCACCGTCAAGGAAGCAAGCGCCAGGTAGGTGCAGCCCGCAATTGGAGGCGAGGACACGGCCTGGCGCGCCTTGACGGCGCCCCGGCGCGGGCTACGGTCGCGGACAAGGTGATGAGGTAAGGAAAGATGGCTGGACAGGCAACGCCCACCTTCTGCGCCGACACCACGCAAGCGAAGCGCGCAGCGCCGCAGGCGCGAAGGCCGATCCGGCGCAGCCGGTTCGGCGGAATGAAGGGGCGCCAAGCGCAGTGCGGCGGGGATGGGCTGCACAGCCGCCCCCCTGGAGGCAAGTGCAGCGCGCAGGCCTTGCGCAACGAGCCGGGCCGAAGGCGTCAGCCGAGCGGCGCGAGGGACCGATGGAAGCCCGGATGGGGCGAGGCGCCAAGGGTGGCTCGATGCGCAAGCACGACAGCGCGGCCGGTTATCACCCCCTTGGCCGGAGACGCCCTGAATCGGTTACCGTTACCAGTCCAACCCAGCAGCACGGAACCCCGGATGAGCACCATCCCAACGACAACAGAGACACGCGTGGCCGTCCTGGTCGACTGCGACAACGTGCCGCCCGACATCCTCGAGCACGCGCTGCGCATGGTGGCGCAGTTCGGCCGCGTCGTGCTGCGGCGCGGCTACGGCAACCAGGGCACGCTGGCGAACAAATGGCAGGAGGCCCTGGTTCGCCTGGCCTTCACGGCCTGTCTGCAGTACCAGTACGCCGCCGGCAAGAACACCGCCGACATCGCCCTGGCGCTGGATGCGCTGGAAGCGCTCTTTGACAAGCGCGCCGACACCTTCTGCCTGGTCACCAGCGATTCCGACTTCGCCTATCTGTGCCGCAAACTGCGCGAGCGCGGCGCCACCGTGTGCATCGTCGGCGAGCCCAAGACGCCCGACGCGCTGCGCAACGCCAGCGACCAGTTCTTCGAATGGGTGCGTCCCGAGCCTCCAGCCGAAGCGACCGTCGAGGCCGCACCGAAGATCTCCGCGAAAGCGGACCCGGCCAAGGCCGAGCCGCCGAAGCAGGAGCCTCCCAAGCCAGCCCCGAAGCGCCGGCCACGCTTCCTCGTAGAGGCCGTGGCGCTGCTGGCCAGCGACACGTCCGAAGGCAAGGTCGGCCTGGGCGTCCTCGGCCAATACCTCAAGCGCACCGACCCCGCCTTCTCGCCCCAGACGTACGGCCACTCAGGGCTGCTGAACATGGTCAAGACCTACGACCTGCTGGCGCCCCTGCAGGAGCAAGGCGGCCACTGGTCGGTGAGCCTGCTGCCCAAGCCCGAGGGCGCGGCAGAAGCCGACGCGCCGCGCGCATAGGGCTCGCATCGGCAAATGGAGAGAAGGCCCGAAGGCCCCGCATCACAGAAGGCCTCGCTCAGCCATCGACAGGATCGTGCCGCCCGCGACGATCGGTGATCCAGCCCCCGCACGTCCAACAGCGCCGCCGCCTGCTTGAGCGTCTGCGTCAGTTGCTCGTCGGCCCGCGAGGGTTCGGCACAGCCGCTGGGATGGCAATGCACCAGCAACAGCGCGGAACTGTTGAGCGCCAGCGCATCCTTGACCACCTCGCGCGGATAGACCGAAGTCTGCGTCACCGTGCCCCGGAACATCTCGACGTAGTCCAGGACCGCATGGTGTGCATCCAGATGGACCACGAAGACCTCATGGGGCAAGGCTCCGAGCCTTGTCCGCAGAAAGTCCTTGACCATCGCCGGCGACGTCAGCACGTTGACGCCGCGCACCCGGCTCGCCAGGAACCGCTGCGCAACCGCCAACACCTCATCGGCACCGGCGGGCCTGTACTCGCCCGCAACATCGCGAATCAGCAGCGAAGACGAAGAAGCCGAAACGAAGGTAAGCGTCCCGAGAAGTCATGTTGACGTCTTCTGCCGTGGGTGGGTAGCGGTCGCACAATGGTCGCTCTCAAACGGTCTGATACGTGCAAATGCTTGATCTCCACGCCCCACTTGTACCCGGAACATCTGCCGCGGGATTCGAGATTGGGCAATCGCTGTCAAGTGTTGAATCCTTGCTGCATGGTGCAAGCAGGAAGGACCATGTACCGGGCTTTCACCTCGTGGCCGCGCTGGCAGAGAACAAGGGAGCTCTTGTTCTTCGGAACTTTGGCGACCCTGGGGAAACCGCCATATTCTTTGGTTCAGACGTCGTCCGGCTAGTGTTCTCTCCCGGTGGGGTGCTCAGGTGCATTTACGTCTTCGAGGGCTATCTTGGCGCCTACGAAGGAGTGCGGGTCGGTGACATGCTGTCGCTGCTGTCACCGACTATGGAGCTCGACTTCGACGGCGGAGACGAGATGTATTACCGCCTCGATGGCGAGGGCGAGTACATCCCAGGAATCGCGATAGTCGCTGTGGAGGCCGACGTGTCACAGCACGCCTCTACACCGGTCGTCGGTTACTGCGTTCACGACTGGACGATCTTCCGAACCCAAACATGACGGAGAGTTGCCTCCGTCACCACAACTACGCCTTGCCGTGACTAAGCCGCGTCCCAGCGATGTGGCAGGAGTTCCGCTATGTCGCGCGCCCGATGCGTTGGCAATCGCGTCATGACGTCCTTGAGGTAGGCGTAGGGGTCGTGGCCGTTGAGTTTGGCGGTCTGGATGAGGCTCATGATGGCGGCGGACCGCTGCCCGGCACGAAGGCTTCCGGCGAACAGCCAGTTGTTGCGGCCTACGGCGATCGGCCGGATCTGGTTCTCCACCCAGTTGTTGTCTGCAGGCAAGTTGCCGTCGTCCAGGTAGCGCGTCAGCGCGGCCCAGCGCTTCAGGCTGTAGTTCAGTGCTTTGGCTGTCCCTGAACCTTCTGGAACCTTGAGCCGCTGCGCGATCATCCAGGCATGCAGCGCCTCGGCGATCGGTCGACCCCGCGCTTGGCGTATCCGACGCCGCTCATCGGGGTCCAAGTGTTTCACCTCACGCTCGATCTCGTAGAGCCGAGTGAAGTACTGGATTCCGGCCTCGGCGATCTGGCTCTTGTTGGCTGTGTGCAGCTCGACGAACTTGCGCCGCGCATGGGCCAGGCAGCCAGCTTCGACAACGCCCTTGGCCAGCAGGGCCTTGTAGCCGGAGTAGTCATCACAGACCAGCGCGCCGCGCCAGCCGCCCAGGAAGTTCTGCGCATGCTGGCCAGCCCGGCTGTCGGCGAAGTCGTAAACCACCGCCTTCATGTCTTCGAAGGCGCCGGGCGTGTAGGCCCACAGATACGCACGGTGAGTCTTGCCGGTGCCGGGCTTGAGCATCGCTACCGGTGTCTCGTCGGAATGCAGAACGCGGTGAGCGAGGATCGCTTCCTTGAGTGCGTCCACCAGCGGTTGCAGGCGCACACCACAGGCGCCGACCCAGGCTCCGAGCGTTGAGCGAGGGATGGCCAGGCCAGCGCGCCCGAAGATCGCTTCCTGCCTGTACAGCGGCAGATGGTCAGCGTACTTGGCGACCATCACCTGTGCCAGGAGGCCGGCTGTCGGGATGCCCTTGTCGATCACCTGTGCGGGCACCGGCGCCTGGATCAGCGTCTGGCACTTCGCGCAGGCCCACTTACCTCGAACATGCCGCTCGACGGTGAACACGCCGGGAACGTAGTCGAGCTTCTCGGCCACGTCCTCACCGAAGCGCTTGAGGGCGCAGCCGCATGCACAAGTAGTCGACTCGGGTTCGTGGTGAATGTCGACGCGCGGCAGGTCTGCCGGCAGCGCCGTGCGACGCGGCTGCTGCTTGTCCTCAGTCTTGGGTGGCGGGCGGAGCTGCTTCAGCTCCTCTTCAATGGCGGCCAGGTCGGCATCGAGCGTCTCATCCAGAAGGCTGGCCTGCGCCGCGTCGAGCTTCTCGCTGCTCTTGCCGAAGCGCAGGCGCTTGTACTGCGCGAGTTCGTGGGTCAGCTGATCGACCTTGGCGGTCTTGAACGTGACCTCGCGCGTGAGCGTCTCGATCGAGCGGTCCTTGGCCTCAAGCTGGCTTTGCTGCTTTGTGCGGTCCTTGATGAGCCGGAGGGTCACCTCGCGCAGTTGCTCTGCGTTGAGGCCCTTCAGTTGTTCGGCATCCACCATGAGCACGTATGGTGCTGACCGAGCGCACGAATGTCATCGGCGTTTGCAGCAATTGCACCGCCGCCTGCGATCACACCACGGTGATGACGCCCGCTGCACCGACACGCTGCCAGGGCAGTCCAAGCACGAGTGCGTCAAGCTGCTCACGCGTCATAGCCATCTGCGTGCCCAGACTTGCGTTAGCCCAGAGGAAGCGGCCGTGGTGCAGCCGACGGGCACACAGCCAGATGCCGATGCCGTCGTGGACGAGGACCTTCATGCGGTTGGCCCGCCGATTGGCGAACAGGTACGCATGGTTCGGATGTGCGGCACCGAACACCTTCACGACACGCGCCAGCGCCGTCTCGGTGCCAGCACGCATGTCGATCGGCTCGGTGGCCAGCCACACCGCATCGATGCGGATCAACGCAGCCACTCGCGCAGCCAGGCTGCGCACGACGAGGCCGACTCCACTGGCCAGTGCACCACCGCAGTGGCGCTGCCTCTCTTAAGCTCGATGCGGATGTCGCGAATCGGCCTCTCGGCTTCGGGCTGCACATCGAGCGCGACAAAGGCTGGCGCCGGCAACTTGGGAACCTCAAGCGCCTTCGGCGCCGCTGCCTTGCGATCGTCGGCGCGCCACCTGTGCACCACGTTCGCGTTCAGGTTGTACAGCCTCGCGATCGCCGCAGCAGACGCATCCGGTTGGCGGCATGCCTCCAGAACCTCCGCCTTGAATCTCGCGCTGTGCTTGCGACGGGTGGCCCGCTTAACCACCCCATCTATTGCGTCCACATCATTCATCGCGGACACGATGCCTGCCGACTCTCAGGCTATCAAGATGACTTCACTGCGTGCTTACAAACGAAGGAATCGAGGGAAGAGAACAGATCGTGCGACATGGCGAACTCCAGTGATCGGGCGGGATTGCCCGAGACCGGAACCGGCACGCCGCAGCGCAGCAGTCAGAGTTCGAAAGACGCCAGCGCACACAGTGCGTGCAGACCTTGACGGCGAGAACGGTGTGCAAGGATGAAGGGAACGGCAAGCCAGCCCCACTCGATCGGCCCTCCACCGTCGCATGACCCGCAAGCTCTGACCGTAGTGCCGCGCAGGTTCTAAGACCCAGCGCTGCGGCTAAGGCATCGCTCAGGTTGCACTCCCGGGGGGAAAATCAGGCGAACGGCAGACGACGGGGGACGCTTGCCTTCGGACATCTCCAGCGTAAGTCGCAGATATTGCAAGTCTCCTCCTTCGGTTTGGTACCCGGCAATGGCCAAGTCGACGTCGACGCGCACTGGATGATCTCCATCGCGGTCTGATGGAAGCGATTCAGCGCGTCCTGCACCCGTTGTGGCGTGAAAACGACCTCGTGCACGGCACGCGCTGGCCGCTTACCAGTCTTGACATTGTCTTCAGAGAGTTCATTCAGGAAATACAAGACCGCCTTGGAGGGATACGCACCGGAGCGAGCCTTGTAAAGCTCAGCATACACACACATTTGCCATTCGTACTCCTGCATTTCCTTGTCAGTAGCCGCCGGCCGCCGGGAGCCCTTGTAGTCCCAAATTTCACGCGTCGACGCGGTGCCGGTAACACCAGGCCGGTCAACAAGGACGTCAACCACGCCACGCAGAACATAGTCGGCGCGATCCTGCTCCAATCTGAACTCAGTGTCATGGATGAGGGGATAGAGTGTCGGGCCTTCCACCGCGTTGAAGAACCTGATGATCTCCAGCGCGCGTACGGCAATGTTCTCGCTCACTGCACGGATACCGTGAGATTTCAAAGCCGTCCTGACTTCGTTGAAGAACCCCTCGATGTCGGCGTCCGTCGGTAGTGTGCCCTTCTTCACGCGAGGGCTCAGGCCGGCGAAATGACGATGGCATCGGTCAAGCACTTGGTGCACCATCGTGCCAAAGAACGCTTGTGCTGATTGAGCTGGCACAAATCCGTCATGTGCGAAGTGCCCATACTGATAGCTGCAGTGACGAAACGAGAGAATGTCGCTAGTCAGGCTTAGGCGAGGTCGAGCACCCGAGTGCGACAGCACTGGGACGTTGACGTTCTGATAGATCTTCGCAAACACAGAAGCTCCTAGAGATTGATCAAGCGCTGCGAGAGCCAGCCCTTCTTTGGACCACAAGGAACAGCGTTGCCCTTGGCGTTGGCGACATGCGCCTTTGTACCCACCAGAATGAGTGCGTACTGCGCGCGCGAATACGCCACGTAGAACTGGCGGATGCGATCGAGTTCTGCCCTCACTTCCGGCTGCGCCAGCTTGAAGGTGCGTTGCGGGTTGCCTGGGAAGGCAGCCATTTGCGACTCGAGGTTGTGGGCGTCTCCGACGCTCGGCGTCTCGCTAAGATGACCAACAAACACGAACGGGAACTCCAGCCCTTTTGCTTGGTGGATCGTCATCACCGGCACATAGCCAGGCGGGCAGATCACATCATCGTCGCCGACCTCATCCATGCCTGACCTGGCTAGATATCCGAAGAAGAGGTGATAGAAGGTCCTGGCCCAGCCAGGCACGATTGCGAACGGCGCCTGATCATCGACCTTCATGCGTCCTCGCTGCACGTTCACGTTCCCCAGCACAGGCATGGACGCATACGACTCCAACAGCGCCGTCAGGCGAGCCAAGCGAACGCGACGTACCGGATCGCTGTGCCACTGATCAAACGGGGGGCAACTCAACAGCAGGTACGCGATCTCTTGCAGGCTCGTGTCCACAAATTGACCCTTGTGCGCCGCAATGTTTTTCACGCATTTCTGGATGTAGTCCCCCAGCTTGGGGTTCGCGTTGGCGAGCGACGCGTAGGTATCGCGGCAGTCAACAATGAACTGGTTCAGATCCTTGGATGTCGGAACATGCAGCCCAGTGGGGTCCAACATTGCCAAGAGTGCGCCAAGCAGCCCCTGAACCTCCTCCTGCTGCAAGAACGCCTTGTTTCTCGGGTTGTAGGCCCGAAGCCCCACCTGGCGGAGTGCGTCAACGTAGGGTCCTGCGTTTCGAGGGCTTTCCTTGGTACTGTTGAGCAGAAGGCAGCACTGCGATGGGTCCTTGACGATTCCGTTCTGCACCAGTTCCGCAACCGCACCCGCGAACCTGCCCGCTACATCAGCGATGGTCTTGCCCTCCAGGATCCCAACAGCGGGATAGTCCCCGGTAATACCTGACTTCGCTGTCATCGCCTTCTTTCCCGGCACACGGGCACCGAGTTGGTTCATCGACGGGAAGGCCGTGATGTATTCGTTGAAGAAATCAACGACGAGAGGATGCGAGCGAAAGTTGCCAGCGAGAGGGTACTTTCCGACGTTAGCAGTTGGAATGTTGAGGTAGACGTGGCACGCTTGATCGAAGGTCACCATGCACTCGACCGAGCCGCCACGGAACCGGTACATGGCCTGATCGTCGTCGCCAACAACGACCAAGTTGTGCTTGTGGTGGCGCGCCATCTCGAAGTAGATGGCCTCTTGAACAAGGTTCGTGTCCTGATACTCGTCGACCAAAACCCATTCGACGCCCCCGCGAGCCCCGGGCGTTCCCTCCAAAAATGACTCCCCAACAGGGGTCCTTAGAAATTCAAGGAAGTGCGACTGGAGCTGGGAGAAATCGCAGCGGTGGTTGCTCTTGAGATGTTGGCAGTACTCGTCATACAAGTCCGCGATGCGCCTCCAGTGTCCGCCGGACGCGTACATGGTTGCAACGCTGACTCGATCCTCGGCAATCCGATTGAACAGCTTGACCAACGCGCCCGTGCGCAGCCACTTGTTTGGTAGGTTCTGATAACTAGGCTGCCAGTCTCTGGGAATGAATAGGTAGGCAAACGCTTCCCAGAGTGTGTAGTCCGCCAAATCGTCGTTCTTGATGGCGCTCATGTGCTCGTAGACGAACATTGCCTGCTCAAACGCGTCCATGAGCCTAACGTTCTGGTACGAGGCCGCACGATGCTCTTGAAGGAGGTCGTTGCACAGCGCATGCAACGTGCCAACCTTCAACTCGGACGTATCGATGCCCCCTAACGTCGGATACGCGGCCACGAGCATGGCTCGATACCGTCCGATCCGGTCTTCCAAGTTCTTGGCTGCCTTTTCGGTAAAGGTGGTGATCAGGACGGAGTGCGGGGCGACAGGCTCCTTTTGAAAGGGCTCGCCGCCGACGTACATCAGCCGTAGGGCAAAGAGAGCCAGGACCTCGGTCTTTCCCGACCCCGGACCTGCCAGCACCCACGCTGGGCCGCTGGGATGCTGAAGGATCGCAATCTGCTCCGGCGTCGGCGTCTTTGACGAGGTCCGGGGGAACAGTGCGGCAATGAGTTGACTCAGCGATATCACCGACCATCCTCTCGTGCTTTTAGTTACAAGGATTGTCGCACCTGACGCCTGGGCATGCCAGCCAGTAAATAAGCCCTTGCGCACTTCCCGGATCGTTCCGCCATGGCCCTTCCCGCGTCGCTGCGTAACTGCGCCGCAACGTCGCGTGCCCCCGCTACTAGATAGGAAACTGCACATCTGGGATACTGTCGCCTGTACAGTTTCTCAACTATGGTCATTCTCTCGTCTTGCAGTTTTACGAAGCGTGCTCCCGTCGACCCGCAGTTGACGGTTTCAACGATTCGAGCACAGCGTCTCGCCTCCTTTGCCCGGGAGTGGGCGAGCCGCGTTGCCGTCGCCACATCAGTCGCGCGCGCGGCCGATCTTTATGGAGGACCAGGCGTCTCTTTCGCGCTGGCGGCTGCACGCCGGCTAGCGTGCCCGTCCTACTTCGTATCCGCAGGGCTGTCGCTCGTCTCGGCGCAACGTTGGGTACCGTCTTACGACCTGAGCGTGTCGCAGGAGGCCTCATGCCCGCCTGCCGTGGCCCGAGGCGAAGCGTCCGCGGCTGACTGGTGGGATACCCTCAACGATGAGTTTGGTCGCAGCCAGCCGATCGCATCCCTGGTAAGACGCTCAAAAGGCCCTGTCCTGATCGCCTTGCCCGAACCCTACGTGCGCATGGTGTCGCGCGACTTGATCTCGCTAAGCGCCCATCAGCAAACCAAATTGAGGCTCATCGTCGCAGCCAACACCCGGGTTCCGAGCGAACTGGAGCCATGCGTTCTGCGCTATGACGAGCGCTTAGCGGGGCTGGCCACGGCACCCAGTGGCGCGAATTCGTACTTCCCACAGCGGGCTCTAGGTCACTTCGCCGAACTTTTGTCCAGACATCCACATGACGATGTGGATGCCTCGACCCACAGGCGCTGGGTTCAGGCCGATCTTGCCAAGGCGACGCCTATCGAAGTGCCAAAGCGAAGTGTCCAGACTGACATCGAGGTCCTCCGCTGGATCAAGAACACCGACCCCGGGTCGGCGCGGTCCGTCACAGCGTTGCTGCGCGCATTCCGAGAGGCCGGCCAGGCATGCGAGCAAAACAGGTTCCGTCGGCTAGTCGAACATAGCAGGAGATTCGTCTGATGGAGCCGAAAACCAAGCGCGAACCGAAGGCTGCGGTTGCCAGGGCGCGCACCGCATCGATGACGTTGAACGCATTGCGTTTCCGACAGGGCGAGGCCACCGTCTACAGCTTTGTTCTGCCTGGCGACAAGATCTCGCAGATTGCAGACATGAGCCGCGTAAAGCGGGAAGGTCGCAGCAACACGCTTGTCGGATTCCAGCGATCGGAGATCCAAACCCATGTGCGACAGATTGGGGAGTACCTCGATAAGGGCCCCGGTCTGTTTCCGAACGCCGTCATTTTGGCTATCACTCCGAGTGTGACCTTTCAGGCCAAGCGCGGCCCCAAAGTCGATCGTGTAAGCGTCGAAGGTGTCGAAGCTGGAAGGCTCACGATCCCCGGCCGCCCTGACGGCGAGAAGGTCGCGTGGATCGTCGATGGTCAGCAGCGCTCTCTTGCGCTCTCAAAGTCGAAGAACGGCGGTCTTCTTGTGCCCGTCGTAGCGTTTGAATCCCAATCCATCGAGACGCATCGTGAACAGTTCATCCTTGTGAACCGCGCGCGCCCTCTCAAGCAACGTCTCATCGACGAACTCCTGCCTGCGACCGACGACACGCTCCTGCCTCGCGACTTGGCAGCCAACCGAGTTCCTAGTGAACTTTGCAACCTGCTCAACTCAAAGCCGCAGTCGCCGTTTTACAAGCGCATCGCCCGCACGTCCCTCAAGCCAGACCGGCCCGACGTCTTCGTCGACTCGGCCATTGTTCGCATGATCCGCGACCGCGTGAACGGCACCAGCGGCGCGCTGCTTCATCTGAAGGCGAGTGGCGAGCGCGGGCCCGACCTGGCCGAGATGTATCGCCTGCTCAGCGCCTATTGGGGCGCAGTCGCAGAGACGTTCCCCCAAGCCTGGAACCTGCCGCCAGAGAAGAGTCGGCTGACCTCGGCCGTTGGCGTCACCGTCATGGGCGTCATGATGGACCGCATCTGCGCGCGGGTCGGCTTTTCGCACAAGAACCCGCAGGCAATCTACACGGCCGAACTCAAGAAGATCGCGAGCGAATGCGCTTGGCACTCTGGCTCATGGCAGGGTCTTGGCATGCCCTGGAACACGCTGGAGATGACCAGCAAGAGTTCAACGCGGGTCATTCAACTGCTTAGCGCAGCCTACGTCCGAACGAGCGCGCTATGAAGTTCATCTACGCAGATTCCATCGATCAGATTGATCCCGAGTACGACTTCCTCCGGGACAACCACTCGGCTGGTCGCCGCCCGTATTGGTCCGACGCCTACCCTCACGAGTACTTTGCGCAGCCCCCCTACGATGGGGTACTCGTGTCCCGAGGCATCGTCGGCGACAGCCGCGTCAAGGGAAAGTACAGCGACGCGCATGCGATGCGCTTCCGTCGCGAGGGCGCCCGTGCGTTCCTGCGCATGGACACGCCCCACCTGAAGAACCTCCCGATCTTCGGAGACTGCGGGGCATTCACGTATGTGAAGGAGAAGGCGCCGCCCTACTCCGCTGACGAGATGGCACGGTTCTACGCCGACGGCCAGTTCACCCATGGCTGCTCCGTTGACCACATCATCTTTGCGTTCAGGCCGCAGAGCCAAGGCATGGAGGGCGCAGAAGGTGATGATCGCGATCGCTTCGACATCACTCTAGAGAACGCTCGCGTATTTCGGAAGGCGACTCGAAGCATTCCCGGGTTCACACCCCTGGGCGCCATACAGGGTTGGTCGCCCGACAGCATGGCCGAGGCTGCGCGCCAGCTTGAAAAGATGGGCTACGACTACCTTGCGGTCGGAGGCATGGTCCCGCTGTCTGCAGGCGAGGTCCACATCGCACTGCGCGCGATCCGCAGCAAACTGAAGCCTTCAACTCGCCTGCACATACTTGGCTTTGCGAAGGCGGAGCAAATCAGCGAGTTCTACGACTACGGTATCGAGAGCTTCGACACAACGTCACCGTTGTACAGGGCGTTCATGGACGCCAAGGCCAACTATTACGTTCCGACTGCCGGCAGCGGACTGGACTACTACACAGCCATTCGCGTTCCACTAGCGGTGGAGGACCCAGCCCTGACTAGAGCAAGCCTGAGGGGTGAACTTCGGCAAGAGGAGGCCACCAAAGCAGAGCAAGGCGCCCTCGCTGCCTTGCGAGCCTTCGACTCGGGGAAGCTCAAGCTAGAGGCGACTGTTGAAGCGGTCATGGTCTATCAGCGCATGTACCAGACCGCAAAAGCCAAGACCGAGAAGACGCTGCTGAAGGCCCTCGCTGACACCGAGGAACGAGTTCGCAGAACTTTGAGTGCATCCCCTTGGAAAGCCTGTCCTTGCAAGGTGTGCAGAGAGTCTGGTGTCGAGGTGATCATCTTCCGCTCGTCCAATCGCAACAAGCGGCGAGGCTTTCACAATCTGTACGTCTACTCGGAGCACGTTGCGCGCATCTCGGGAGAGGTCAAAGAACGGAAAACAGAATATGTCAAAGAAGAAGCTTAGGTTTGAGGGGTTTTTGGCCACACAGGGCGGCGAGCGGAACGTGGTGATGATCCGGGCCACCGCGTCTGAGATCGCGGACATCGCTGCCATCGAACGATTGGCACGCGACAGTGACGGACGGGCGGTGGGATTCCAGCGACCCCAGGTCGCAGGGCATATCAGCGAAATCAGGACCTATCTTGAGCAAGACGACGCTGTACTTCCGAACGCCCTCGTCTTGGCCTTCGTAGAGAACGCGCGCGTCATCCCCGGCAAGGGCGCCCAGTGTGTCCTCGAAGTGACGGTGTCAGACGGCCCACCTGGCTTTGTCGTCGACGGGCAGCAGCGCCTGACGGCCCTCAGTCAAACCGGCCGCGACGACTTCCAGGTGTTTGCCTCGTGCCTTCTGTGCAAGGACATGGAAGAACTTCGGCGCCAGTTCATCCTCATAAACAACACTCGCCCTCTTCCGAAGTCGCTCATCTACGAACTGCTCCCGGGGGTTGATGAGTTGCCTGAGCGCCTGACGTCGCGAGCGTTGGCCGCGGCGTTGACTGAGAGGCTGAACTTTGCCGAGGGGAGCTCCCTTCGCCACCAGGTGAAGATGCAAACGAACCCCGCCGGGGTCGTCAAGGACACGGCGCTTCAGAAGGCGATCCTGAACTCCGAAGCTGCTGGAGCCATCCAGGTTCTGATGTCTGGCGAAGATGGGCTGAGCGAGTCTCAAGGGCTGCTCAACAACTACTTCGCAGCCGTACAGAAGGTCTTCCCGCAGGCATGGGCTCAGCATAAGCCGACCACCTCTCGCCTCGTTCACGGAGCGGGCGTTGTCGCCATGGGTTTTGTGATGGACGAGATCTACGCACGGTCCCACTCCGCCTCGGTCGACTCCTTCGTGGCCGGCCTGCAGCCGCTTGTCGGCAAGACGGCATGGACTGAAGGGCACTGGCATTTCGGTGATGGAGAGGAAGTTCCTTGGAACCACATCGAATTCACGCCACGGCAGGTCCAGCAACTGGCTGAGCATCTCGTTTCGCTGGTGCGGCATACGAAGCAACCCAAGCGAGCCACGAGGTCAACACGATGAGTGAACGCAAAGCCCTGGTTCTCCTTTCAGGCGGGCAAGATTCGACAACATGTTTGGCGTGGGCTCTAGAGCGGTACGCACACGTTGAGACGGTTGCCTTCGACTATCGGCAGAGGCACTCCATTGAACTCCAGCAACGGCTTGCCGTGCGGACCGCACTCAAGACGCTGCGCGTCGACTGGGCTCCTAAGCTTGGCGATGACCATCTTCTCGACTTGGCAGTTCTTGGCGAGATCAGCAGTACTGCGTTGACGGACGACCGTGCCATTGAAATGCAGGCCAACGGCCTGCCCAACACGTTCGTTCCTGGCCGGAACTTGCTCTTCCTAACCTTGGCTGCTGCCCTCGCCTACCGGCGAGGTCTCGGCGTCCTCGTGGGCGGCATGTGCGAAACAGACTTCTCCGGCTATCCGGACTGCAGAGACAGCACTATCAAGTCGCAGCAGGCCACGTTGACGCTCGGACTGGACATGCCGATCACCATCGAGACCCCGCTCATGTGGCTGGACAAGGCAGCAACGTGGGGTCTTGCCGCCGAGTTGGGCGGCAAGGACTTAGTGCATCTCGTCGTCGAGCACACCCACACTTGCTACCTCGGAGAGAGAGGCACCCGTCACGCATGGGGCTATGGCTGTGGCAGTTGCCCCGCTTGCCAGTTGCGACGCAATGGCTGGGAGCGTTACGCGGAGTTGGAGGCAGCGAAGTGACCTACAGCATCAAGGAAGTCTTCTACACCCTGCAAGGCGAGGGAGCGAATGCTGGGCGACCAGCAGTCTTCTGCCGCTTTGCGGGGTGCAATCTCTGGTCGGGACGCGAAGAGGACCGCGCTACCGCTGTCTGCAAGTTCTGCGACACGGACTTCGTGGGAACCGACGGCACGTTCGGCGGTAAATACAAATCAGCTGGCCAACTCGCGGATCGTGTGGCGTCTCTTTGGTCCGCGCAAACGGGGAAGCGCTTTGTGGTTTTGACGGGTGGTGAGCCGCTGCTCCAGGTCGATGCGGAGTTGTTGGCAGAGCTTCACGCGCGCGACTTCGAAATCGCTGTCGAGACGAATGGAACGCTGGACGTTCCCGATGCAGTTGACTGGATTTGCGTGAGCCCGAAGGCCGGTGCTCCGCTTCGCCAACTGTCGGGTAACGAACTAAAGGTAGTCGTCCCTCAGGATGGTCAGAATCTAGATGCACTCGTTGAGCTTGCCTTTGAATTGCACCTTCTTCAGCCTATGGATGGCCCATTGCAACGGGAGAACACGCAGCGGGCCATCGAGGTCTGTCTTCGCGACCCGCGCTGGCGGCTCAGCACGCAGACTCACAAAACCCTGGGGATCCGATGAAGTTTGAACTCACCCAGCGCTTCTACTTCGATGCTGCTCACACATTGGAGCGGCAATACGATGCCGAGCCGAGCAGGCGCATCCACGGCCATACGTACCACGCGGCGGTCACAGTGTCGGGCCCGCGCAATCAAGAAACCGGCATGATCGTTGACCTAGCGCTGCTCCGCCGCGCGATTGAAGACGCGCGACAGAAGCTGGACCATCGTCTGCTGGATGACGTCGCTGAACTGGGATCTGCGACGATTGAAAACCTCTGCTCGTTCATATTCCACGCCATGGCGCATGGATCTTGGACCGTCGAACGCGTTGAAGTCAGTCGCCCGACAAGCGGGGACTCCTGCGCCCTCATCGCGTAGCTCGCCCAAAGCCGAAGACAAGAAATGCCAGGAAAGCAGCCATATTCGATCCGGGGTGACCTGCCGCGATTTCGCCCGACATCGCCCGGCGAGGATCTCTGGCTGGCTCTGCGGGATATGTACGTGTCCGACAGTGAGTCCGCCTATCCGACGCTTGAACTCGTTGACCTTCCCAGGTGGCTAGAACCGCCCGGACCGTTCGCGGAACGCCATATCGATGTGGCTGTGACCACGACAGCCTACCGTCTACTGAAGACCGCCAAACGGGTCCAGAAGGAAGCGGCACTAGACGGTGAGGCGACACGGAGTCCTGCAGGGCAGAGTCTGGTCGAGGATCACGTCTGGAGACACATGGTTGAACACATGGAGTTTGCCGCCTTGGATCCCAGACCACGCAGAGTCTTGCCCTACCTTGTCTACCGGTCGCTTCTCGCTGGTAACGCGGACATTGGAACTCAGGCACGCGCGGTCACTCTCCATGAAGCGCAGGAACCGATCGACAGCCAAGTTCGCTGCTACTGCTGCGGCGACACGCTCTGGTCGCCAGACTTCGAAACGCCTCTACGTGAAATTTCGCTCGATCACATTTGGCCTCGGACGTTGGGCGGTGTCAGCACGCCCGACAACCTTTTGCCAATCTGCGCCCCCTGCAATGGCGCCAAGGAAGACCGCGCATCTTGGAGCGTATTCGGCGTAGTCTTTGACCACGCGCTTTCTGAGCGAGGCGGTCATGATGAAGAGCGATTGCTCGGACTGGCGCTCCACAGACGCGCCGCAGGCGCCCTCGCAACATCCGAGTATCTGACGCTGAAGGAGGCGTTTGTCAAGCTCGGACCACGCACCGACGTCGAGTTGATTGACGAGGCCGTTGATCGGCACTTCTTCAACTTCCGTGCTCATGACGCCGAGAAATTCTCTTTCACCGAGTGACGACATGCCGCAATACAACTACCCTGCCATCATCTACAAGCAGCGAGCCACCGCGGAAGCTTTGTTCTGCATTTGCACGGTCCTCGTCGGAGAACTCCGACTATGGGCCCGCGTGGACCGCCTGACGCCGGAGAATCAGCAGGGGGTACAGCGGGCACGCAAAGATGCCAGAGTCGATGCCATTGAAGACTTTCTGAAAGTCGACGAGCGCAACACCATTCCCACGTCGATCATCGTCGCACTTCCGGTGGCTGCAGCCACCTTCGGTGCCTTGGACTTGCAAACTGTCGGAACGGCACCTCAAGCGGTGACCCTCACGATTACGACGAATGAAGCGCAGCCCCAACCCGGGCTCATCATCGACGGCCAGCATCGCACTGACGGCATCGCGCAGTTTGATGCGAACATGCCTGTCAATCTCGTCACCATCATCGGTCCATCCGACGACGAGATTGCGTTCCAGTTTGTCGTCATCAACAACAAGGTAAGCAAGGTCGCTGCTGAGCATATCAAGGCGCTGAAGATCGGCTACTCCTCGGCGAATCTTGATGCACGCTTGCGCAAGTCTGCGCGCATGAAGTCGAGCGGCGAGCCCGCCTACCTGGATCAAATTGATACTCAAGAAGACAGTCCGTTCAGGGGGCGGCTGAAGTGGCCGAGAAACGAGGAAGACCCGGCACGCGCCATCCCTGTAAACGCGTTCGAAATGGCGATGGCATACATCTCGCGCCAGCGCATCGACCAAACTGCATCCTCGGACCCTAACCCGGACTTTGTTGTCCGCTTCTTCATCGAAGTCTGGAAGGTAGTCGCCGAAAAGTGGGCGGATGCCTGGGCAGACCCAGCAGGGAAGCTAACCACCAAGGTGGGGGTCATCTGCATGACCGAGTTTCTCGTAGAGGCGATGGTGAGTTGGTCGACGACCCCGGGGCAAGCCATCGACTTGACTGATCTCAACCAGGTACGCGATCTCACCTCGGCTGCCCTGGATCAACTTGAGCCTGGACTCTGGACCTCCGAATGGAACGCAGCGAGCTTGGATACGTCGTCCGGTCGTGGCAAGATCGTTGAGACCCTGAAGTCAATCCAGCGCAACAAGCTAAAGGGGCTGCCTTGGAATTTGAAAGTCCCCTTGGTCGATTCCGCCGTCTAGTCGGGAGGCAACGCTACGATGCGTCGCGGTCTCGCGTGGCCCCCTCAGAGCACGATGCCCGGGGACTTCTGCTGGAACTCCTCGTCCTTCTTCACGTAGTGTCGATGCAGCCTCACCAGCGCAAATAGAACGACCGGCGCAAGTAAGTACGGAAGTGCTCGTGCGAGCTGAAAGTTGGCCAACGGCAGGGAAAAGCCCGGGACGACGCGTTCGATAAAGTGATAGCACAAGACAAGGGCACCCACCGCGCCGGAGAGCCAGAACTGGATCTCGAAATGCTGCGCATATTTGCCTGGCGGTCGATGAGACCCAAAGAAGGGGTGGACAAGCTTTAGGTCATCTGAGTTCAGGAACAGGCGCTCGACGTTAGTAATGATCGCAAGATTCCTGTTGAACCAATTGCTCGCGTCTAACGTCGTCGCCGCGAGCCACCCGCACAGCATCACGACCAAAGTGCACGAGTAGTCGTTCAACGGCTTGTCCTTATCCTGGGCAAACACTATCAGCGCGGCTCCTACGACTCCCACGCACTGCCACAGGCCAGTAATGTGCCGCCCCAGATGGGTCGACGTCTGCCGGTATGTCTCCAGCAGGAAGTCCTCACGTTTGCCATCGCAGCGACCCGTCGCTGAAGGGGTGTTTGGCGTCTGATTTGTCATGCTTATTGCGCGGTAAAACGGCTTGGCGATCTCTAGACCTTTGTGTACCCCATTGTCAGGATAGAGTGCCCGTTGCTGAAGACATCGAACACAAACTCATATTGACGGCCTTCCACATCCCTCAGTGCGTATGTAAATGCGCCCAATGGTCCGCCGCGCGCGTGGCGAGCATTCGCCTTCACGATCGTGAACAGTTGGGGAGCCTGGATGTGACCGAACTTTTGCTCGAACGGCGCCGAGACCGCCAAGTGTTTTACTGACGCTTCCCGCAAGGAACCCGGCTCGCAAACCATGAAGAAGGTCGGCCGGCTCGATTGTTCGGCGATCCGCCATCCCGCAGATGTAATGCTGTTACCTGAGTCGTCCGCCAGTTTCATCGCCAAGGACATGTGCGGGTCCTTGCCACTGAGGTAGTCGTTGATGTAGTACCCAGGGAACAGAATCAAGCCTGCGCCCAGATTGGCCTCCGCCTCGATCATCGCTTCGCAGGAGGGCAACAGCGTTACTTCGGCATCGCCGTACATGAAGTCTTTGTGCCAGTCGAGCAGGTCGTGAGTGATCTCGTGTGCCTCGGCCCACCGCTTCTTGATGTCGTGCAAGTCCTCATCAATGAGGATTCTCTTAGCATCGGGGAGCAGGAGCGCCTTGAGATCCATCTGCTTAACGGCCTCGACCAGACGCCAGGGTTCCGTGATGACCTTCCCAGCAATGCGCATCTTGTGCGCTAGGCGGTCCATGAAGTCGGGGTTGCTGACGGAGTAGTAGTGAACGTCTAGCTTCTGGACTGCCCGGACTTGCGCAAGGCTGATTGGCGGCTTGGGGCGACCCAGGTCCGCTAGCAATCGGTCGACCCGGATTGCAATTGCCTTCGACTCTTCGACTGGTACAAGTGGTCCCTTCATCCTCAGCCCTCATTTCGTTATTGCGTGTCCGTCCCAGGTCAGTCTTCGGACATGAACTTTATGAAATCCTCGACAAGTTCTTGGCTGTTTTCGTCCAACGTAGTCATCCCCTTGGAAAGAGTCGCGTACCTCACCATGACGGCATCGTTCTGCGCGTCTCTGACGCTGCCAAAGCCAGCAATGGTTGCGAGCTTCCCTCGTGATAGGTGCAAGGCCCTGGATACACCAGCGACAACGCGCAGTGAAGGCGGAACGGCTGCTTCAAACAGCTTTGTTACGTCGTCGTCAGACAGTCCCGATCGGTCTACCAACATCTTCTTGTCCAGCTTCTCTTGCGCACAGGCAGCCTTCACCACGACAGCCATCGCGTGGGCCGGCGTGGGCTGAGCGGCAGTGTTTTCAGCTCGAGCCACCCGGGTTTCGAACGCAGTCAGGTCCCCAGTCCCGGCAAGAGGTACTTCGCTCCCAACGGGCTCTAGATTTCGCTCTAGCCAGCTACGTGGGATTTTCTTCATCATCATCTCCTTCAAACGGGTAGAACGCCTCGGCCGCAGCCTCCTCGAGTTCGAAGTACTCGAGGTTTTCCTTCTTCGGGTCGCGGCCGAGGCTGACCATCCCGATCTTCTTCTCATACCAACGTGCCGCCTCGTCCAGCGCGTGCAGCCCGAGCCGTCCCTTAAAACCGAAGTCTCGGCTGATATCGATCGCCTGTCGCATCAAGATCTTTCCAACCAACTGATACCGCGGCGGGGTCAGAACCCCAGGCAGGTTCCACGGCGCAGTGGCTATGAGATCGAGGTAGATCCCCGGTTTCCCCTTGTGACTCTCCGCGCGGCAGGAATGCTCGTAGGTACTCAGGTGCATCAGGCCCTCAACCCAGACACGTTGCGATTGGGTGCCAGGGTTGGTCGTCCGCGTTACCGCGTAGACCTCTTCACGGAGGGACCGATTGGCCTGCACTGCGATGCGGCCCCACGGCCAGTGCGCATACGTGAATGGCAGTGTCACCCCGAGTCCGCGGTCGACATTGATGGCGGCCACGCCCTCCATCCATCCACGCCACTGCTCTTCCGCGCGCAGCACGAGATGCGGGTCTGGTTGCCGCCACAACGTCCCCGGCTCCCAGACTTTGCGGGCGTTGTCCCAGAGTTCGATGTCTTCGCTTGCGGTCACAGCACCACCACTTCCTTCTTTTCTTTGCTCTTCTCGTCTTCGAAGAAGAGCCTCTCTCCCGCCTTGGTACGCGAATCCAGCAACTGGTAAAGGCGCAACGCCTGGCGGAGGAGCGCAGTCTTGGTGATGTCCTTCTCCGCTGCCAACTGTTCAAGCACGGTCATCTCGGCGTCCGTCAGGTTCAGCGTCATGGTCTTCTTGGCTGGCGTCATCTCAGTTCCTTTGGCTCGACACGCGAAGTATACGCTTTTTAGCTAAAAATTGTTGGCAAGCCACTTGCGTTAACTTCATTTATTAGCTATGTTATAGCTACTTTACAGCCACGGAGTAGCCATGACAGCGATCGACCACAAACCCGTCCACCGCATCGAAATCGTCATCGACGAGGTGACCTACGTCGTTGAAGACCGCGAACTGACCGGCGCAGAACTGCGGACCGTCCCTACGCCGGATGTGCCGGCCAACCGCGACTTGTTCCTCGAGACGCCCGGCCCTCGCGATGACGTCCTGATCGAGCCCGGCAAGACCTACCGCGTGCACCGAGGTAGTCGCTTCTACACGGCGCCCTCCACCATCAACCCGGGAGCCGAGTGATGCTGCGCGCGCAAGATCAAGCGTTCCTGCGCGAGCGAGGGCTGGACTGGGAATTGGTCCCGGCTCAGGGTCAGTCTTGCCTCGTCGTGAAGGGCTTCTGCGTAACAGGAGGCGGCTTCACGCCGGACCGCACAGACCTGATGGTCCGGATCCCGAACGGCTACCCCATGACGCCGTTGGACATGTGGTACTGCGACCCTCCTATCCGCCTGCAAGCCACGGGGCAGTACGCCCCTGCGTCGGACTACATTGAAAGCCACTGCGGGCGCAACTGGCAGCGCTTCTCTCGGCACCTGAACCAAACGCCCTGGCAGCCAGGTGTCGACAGCCTGCGTTCGTTCTTCGTCCACATCCAACGAGAGCTCCAAGGGGCCGGAAAGGTGACCGCATGCGATCCAGCCTAGTGTTCAGCGATGCCACCTCGCGAAGCCTGCACGAGGTTTTGCAAGCGTCCCCGTTCGTCGAGCGGGCGGCATTCTTGCTATGCACGGAGGTGCGCACCGACAGATCCTGCAAGCTCATAGTCAAGCAGGTCGTGCCGGTGCGCCCGGGGGACTACCTGCGCCAGCACGCAGCGGGCATGTCCCTGGCCAGTGCGGCGTACACGTCGGTGGCCAAGATTGCCCGAGACACAGGCAGTTCGATCATCTTTGTGCACTCACATCCGTCCGGGGCTCTCTACTTCTCAGACCAGGACGACCGCGAGGAGCCGAAGCTGATTGAATTCTTCAAGGCCCGAGTACCTGGGCGGACCCACGGCGCACTTGTGGTGTGCGATGGGTGCGTAGTGGGCCGGATCTACACACCTGAGGCAGCGGATTTGGACGTCATCGCCGAGTGGGGAGCACACTGGAAGGTCCATGCAGGCGCGAGCGTCGGCAAGCAAGACGTCTTCGACAGGTCGATCCGTGCCATCGGGCGCGACGGTCAGGCGTTACTTCGACAGCTTGTGATCGGCGTCGTCGGCGCCGGCGGCACCGGTTCAGCTATCGCGCAGATGTTGGCCAGGCTCGGTGTCGGAACACTTCGCCTCTTCGATGAGGACAAGTTGGAGGACTCGAACGTTCCCCGGGTATTGGGCGCAGCGATGAGCCAAGTCGGGCAAGCAAAAGTACGTGTGCTTGAAGAGCATCTGCGATCAATCGGCCTGGGGACCATCGTCGAAGCGGTTGAGGGCAGCATCTGTCGACAAGACGTGGCCGCCATGCTGCGCGATTGCGATGTGATCTTCAGCTGCGTCGACAAAGAGATGCCGCGCAGCATCCTAATGGCACACCATCGGCACTATCTGACACCGGTGATTGACCTGGGTGTCAAGATCGAAGCGTCGCAGCAGTCCATCAAGGAGGTGTGGGGCCGGATTACCACTATGACTCCCGGAAGCCCATGCTTGTTCTGCCGAGGGCGAATCAGTGCTGAAGGCCTACGCCTGGAAGCGATGCGACTCGACGAACGTTCGGCTCAGATTCGACAAGGCTATGCACCTGAACTTGACGAACCTGCGCCAGCTGTTGTCGCCTACACATCGGCAGTTGCGTCGATGGCGGCAGCCGAATTTCTCGCACGTCTGTTCCTGCCCGGGGCGCGAAAGTCTTTGGGGGACGAGTCGCTCATGCGCCTCGACCTTGGCACCGTGCGGTCTAACTCAGGCACGATGCGGGCGAACTGCATCTGCGCCAACGACGAGTCGTTCGCCGCGGGCGACATATCGCCGCATCTCGGCCTCTCCTGGGGATGAGAAATGGAACCCGATCAAGAATACGTGTGGTTCGACCACCTCCCCACCCGCTATCCCTGGAGCAGTCTATGGTATGGCTTCTACAGGTGTGAGTGCGCTGCCCTTCGCTCCAATGAGCCAGCGTGTCCGGTGTGCGGCCGCACGAGCCCGTGCGAACCTATCGACCCAAGCCGGCTCGGAGAGCCTCCAACATACGTCACCCCCGGCGCAGAGGGTCGCTATGAGGACTACGTCTATCTGGAGTTGATCGAGCGGGAGTGGAAGCGCCCGACGCTGGACGTGGAGACCCTTCCTCGACCGCGCGTCGCCGGCAGGCATATGGCCGACAAAGTTGGCATCGTTCTGCTCTTCTGGACCTACTTCGAATCTCGCATCGATCGTCTCATTGACTTGGGCCTTTCTTATCGTCCGGCGGAGGAAGCCGAGAACCTCCGCATTCGCTACCGCTCCGTGGGCGCAAGGATGGACCGGCTGTACAAGATCTTGTTCGCCACAACTTACAACGCCGATTTGGCTGATGCGGGCTACGCTCCCATCGCGTCTCTCCTGCAGGAAATTCAAACCAGAAGAAATGCCTTCGCCCATGGGGACCCTGTCGCCATCGACGACTCGCTGGTCGAACGGCTCGTGACCGCGCTGCGCATCGAACACCTCTCCTGGATCGCTGCCTACAACCGCCGTCTGAGCGTCTTACGCGCTCGCACAGACGTCGAGCGAGGCGACTGACATGAAGTGGATCACTCATGCGTTTACGGCCATCAGTCGTTGGCTTCGTTCGCTAGGCCGAGCACCAAGGGAGCAGCGCTTCCGCCTGCAAGTCTTTGAAGAACGCGCCCGTGCCGTTGCTTCAGGTCGAAGCAACAAAGTAGTCGCGCTCTTTCGGAGTGGTGGAGCGAACAAGTGGTGCTTTTTTGTATGCCCTTGCGGCTGCGGGCAGCAGGTTGCTCTCAACTTGATGAAGGGCCACCAGCCGTCATGGCGAGTGGTTTCTGAAGAGCAAGGGCCGTCGATCTTTCCATCGGTGGACTCGACAACGTGCGGCGCCCACTTCTTGGTCCGAGATGGTCGCGTTATCTGGTGCTAGGAGGTTGGCATCGTTGCGCGAGCACGCTACGCAGCCATGCGAGCCTGTCGACGTTCGAACTCAGAACCGGCATGGCAAAGAAACTTGGGTCGAGGCCGTATCCCCGAATGCGCTAGACCACGCTCTTCTGAGTTCATTCGGCCCCTCGTAGGAAGCATCCTTTCGACATTGCTCGACAAGGAATCATCATGCGTTTCCATCAAGCCCTGCCGAAGCCAAATTTTTCCAAGGCTTCGCCGGCTTTCTATCGCCTGCACGACGTGATGCGCATCACAACTCTCAGTCGCTCGACCGTTTACCGGCGCATTGCCGAAGGCCGCTTCCCAAGCCCCGTCCATCTGGCCGGCCGAGCCTCAGCATGGCCCAGTGCCGAGCTTCAGGCATGGATCGACGATCCGGAAGGCTACCGGAGAATTGCTACACCGCTGTCTTGACGCCTCGCTCGTTGCCGACATCGAGGGAAGAGCCCGCCCCCGTCCGTGATGTCGTCCGCGCAGCATCAAAGCCGCGCATATCGCGCACCGGTTCGACACGCTTCCCGTCAGCGAGATCGTCCAGCAGGTCGGCCTAAACCTGGATCATCTTGCGTCGCTGCGTGAAATGCGTCGTGCGGTCGTAGCTGCCGCCCAGTTCCTCATCGGAGCCATGCGCCAAATGCCGCTCGATCACCTCGCGATCCCACCCCAACAGTTCGCGAATCAGGGTTCGGGCCGTGGCACGGAACCCGTGGCCGGTGATCTGCTCCTTCGTGTCATAGCCCAACTTTCGCAGAGCACTGTTGACGGTGTTGTCGCTCATGTAGCGCGTCTTTTCGGAACGCTTCGCCATGCTGCGGAAGATCGGTCCACTGGGGCCGGTCAGAGGCACCAGGTGAGCCGGGGTGCGCACGTCGCGCTTCTTCCACTCCCTCAGCTTCTCGGGCGGACAGCGCCACAGCGCTTGATCCAGATCCACATCTTCCCAATGCGCCAGCCGCAACTGGCCAGGCCGCTGGAACAGCAGGGGCGAAAGCTGCAGGGCCGCGCGCGTGATTACGTTGCCGTTATAGGCAAGTATGTCGCGAAGCAACTGGCCGAGCTTCTGCGAATACGTGATGGCAGCGTAGTGGCGGGCTCGGGGTGGCGGCAGACCGCCGGTGCGCTTGTTCACGAAGTTCCTGGCTGGATCCAGCGTGCCCACGTCGACAGCGTACTGGAACACATGCTGCACCGCTTCGCGCACGCGCTGCGCCGTCTCCAGATTGCCGCGCTCCTTGATGCGGTGCAGGCACCGGACCACCTCGGTCGGCACGATCGTTTCCATGGCCAGCGCACCGATCCACGGGAAGATATGCAGTTCCAGGTGGCGCATCACCTTCTCGGCGTAGCTGGCGGACCACTCGCGGTCCTTCTTTGCCTGGGCATGCCAGGCGCGGGCGGTCCGTTCAAAGGTGTTGAGGCGGGCAACGCGATCGCGCTCCTCCTCCACGCGCCGCGCCTCACGGGGATCGACGCCATCGGCGCGTTTCTCGGCCTCGGCGCGCGCCTTCCTACGCGCCGCCGCAAGCGTCACCACCGGGTAGTGCCCGATGCTGAGCTTGGCATCTGAAGCTCGTTGAGTCGCCCCACGATGTACCCAAGTTCGACTGCGATTGAAATGCAGTCTGGGGTACACAGTTGGGTACGCGCAAGAACAGGACTTTGTGGGATTCAGCGATACCGCTTGAGCCGCCTTTTCAGGCTAAGGCCTTGATTTACAAGGACTTTCGAGCTGACTTGGGATCGTCTGAGAAAGGAAGATGGTGGCTGGGGCTGATTCGAACCACCGACACGCGGATTTTCAATCCGCAGCGCCGGGCCGGCGAACTCGACCTCTGTGCAGCCTTACTCACACACTGAGACCCAAACCTCTGGCGGAGTTCATCGGAAACGGCTCTCGTTACCGACGAGGGAATGCCCTGAACGAGGCTTTGCGACAGGAGTTTCCAAAGCACGCTGAGAGCTTCATGCAATCGGGAAATCGCGCAGCGGATCTGTTCTAGCTTGCCCTGCCATCAAACGAGAAGACCTTTGCTCACGACGCGGGCGATAGCGGCTACCTTGTTTGCCACGGACAGCTTCTCGATCACCTTCTTCATGTGGAACTTGATCGTGTTGGGGGAGACCTCCAGGAGGATGCCGGCTTCTTCGGAAGTTTTGCCATCCGCAGTCCAACGCAGCACCTCGAGCTCTCGGTCTGACAGGAGCGGAAAGTTGTCAGGCTCGTCCCTTCGAACCTGAGCCGACAAGTGCCGGTGGGCGGCATCGGCGAGCAAGTGGAGCCGGTAGCCGAGGATTGAAAGTTCGGAGGATGTGAGCTTTTCGTGGGAGCGAGCGACTGTCAGCATGCCTACGCAACCATCAGCATCGAAGAACGATTGAGCCCATCCATAGCGCAAACCGCTCTCTCGCGCCTCGTCCCAGAACTGTGGGGCGCTCCTGAAGAGTTCGGTGCTCCAGATTAGCGGTGCATGGGATCGCAAGCCGTGCGCTACGCTTGGGTCGATGCCCAGATAACCCGCCTCCTGGTAGCGCTGCTGCCAAGCCGCGCTGTAGTTGTTGATCATGCGCGTCTTAGGGCGCGTGAACGAGTCAAAAATTCTGGCGCCGTAGGCGCAACGTTCGAAGCCAAGCCGTCGCGCATATCGCGCGATCACGTCGAACTTGGCCTGTAGGTTGTTGGCACGGACCAGCGCCCTCTCCATGTTCAGGAAGAATTCGAAAGGTGAGGCAAAGTCCTCATTCACTCGGGGCTTGCAGAGCCGAAGGCTGCCGCCTGGGCGTCGCTCAAGGAATGGCGGATTTCTTTTCTTGCGCATGAATGGTTTCCTTATCGAATGTGATGCCGGGCTTTTTTATGACGTGCTGCAGTGGGCCCGTTGCTTTCTCGGTTCACTCGAGCGCAGTCTAGAAAGGACGTTCTCGCAACAAAGCGACAAAACTTCCACCCTTTCCGCCAATGCTTAAGCGCGTGCCACTCGTCGAACAGTTGCCCTGCGCAAGATGAATTCCTTTGTACGACGGACGAGGAGGAGGTAGGCGGGAAAGCTGATATCCACGTGACAGAAAGGCCCTCGTCGCAGCGAACCGGGCGAAGCAAGCGCATCACGCCATGCTTTTTTTAGGGCTCTGGCCCATCGGCACTGCACGAGTCCCAGCAACAAATGCGCTGGATCAGCCGGGACGCTCAAACAATCGCTGAACCAGTTCGCATCGGAGGAACACGCGACACGGAAATGCGCTAACGCCGTGCGTGCTCATGAACCATCGCTTCGTGCTCCGCGCCACGCCTGGAGTTGGCGAATCTTCGCCAACTTGCCCAGCGCCTTTCACCATGCTGGGCACGGACGTTGGTGCATGACATCCAAAGGCTCGGAAATACTTACGCGACTCGCACGGTCCGCACAAGTACGCACGCCACCGCTCCCTGCTCACATCCTCGATGTGAGGAAGTCTGCTCCTACCAGCCCGACGCGATGGGTGATACCGAGCATGGGGGTGGCGAACCAGTCAGGCAGAGCGATCACAGTCGTTGAGGCTGTCGCTGCTACCGCGGCCGCATAGCTCCGAAGCTCAGCACCGATGTGTTGCTTTGCCTGGCACGCTGCGGTCGCACCGAGTACCCGCTGGACTCCGTATCTCGAATGCCATCAACTGGGCAGTAGCCCGGCCCTCGGCTCGTCGGTTTCCGCCATGGGCCGCGGTGGAAGCTCAGCCTTCTTCCGAGGATTCGACTTCTCGCTGTTGACCTGCCTCGGCCGCCTCGGGCACGGTCGGCGCCGGTGCGGCGTCGATCAGGTGAACGGGGATGAGTTCGACCATCTCTCGGGCCTCCTGCGGTGAGCAGGTGAGCCAGCGGTCAATGTCGTGCTCCTCGATGGCGACGACCGAGCGCTTGTCTTGCACCTCGAGTGGCCTCTTTGTCGCCTTGTCGACCTCTGGCTTGTGCATCCTGGCCATGATCGGGTGGAGGTTGGCGTTGATCGTGATCATGGTGAAGCTCTCCCACATCTCACCGGTCTCGCGGTCCAGCCAGGGGCTCCACAGGCCCGCGAGCGCCCAAGGACGGCCGTCCGTGCGTTTGAAGCGCCACCACACGTTGGCGCCAGTTTCCCAGCAGGGCTCATCGAAGCTGTCGGCGAGGATTACGCACCGCCGGCTGTGGGCCCATGCATCCTTGAAGGTCGGCTTCTTCTCGATCCCATCGAACCGGGCGTTGTAGGTCGACAGCCGCTTGGACTTCGTCTCGCCTCTTCGCGGCTTGTTTTGGGGGATATGGCTCGGCGAGTGCGCTGGGATCAGCCCCCATTGCCCTGCTACCAACTCACGCGCGTACTCGGTCCGCTCGCGATCACGGCGGATGAAGACGCCGGTGGAGAGCGGCCGCATGCTGCGCATCCAGCGCTCCGCGCTGCGCGCGCCGATGTACCAGGCAGCCTCGATTTCGCGGTCTCCGGGGGTGATGTAGCGGGTGCACATGGCTTGGCTGAATTCTGCGCTCGGGAACCCATTGACGGTCGGGTTGGGACGGGTCGATACTGTATTTTCATACAGTTATTGGAGATTATCCATGGACATCACCCCGCCCCTGCCCGGCGCCGAGTCGGCGCCCGACAACCCCGTTTCTAATGGGGAGTTCATCCGCCTTGCGACGCGACGGGACGCCAAGCGCGATTGGACCCGGCGCTTCAGCGACGAGTACCAGCGCCTGCATCAGGGCCGCGTCGACATCGAATACCTGACGTTCGAAGCCCATGCGGTGTACCCCTTCCTGAGCCATCGGCCTCCCGAGGAGTGTGCGCGTCAGCGCTTCGGCTTCGACACGGGCGCGGACCGCTTCGAAGTCCAAGCGGAGCAGAAATTCCGCACCCTGGCCGGCAACATCGGCCTGATCGACCACGGGCAGCCGCTTCCGGAGGATCTCAAGGAATTTGCGCACGGCGTCGCGGAGTTGTGCGCAGCCTCCGCGGAGCAGTACCGCCATCCGCGAGACGGCAGCGCTGGCGATCACATCCGGGCGACCTTCTGTGCGCTGCCCTTTTGATGGACAAGTTGGCGCCTTCTCCGTGTCTGCGAACCCGACGGCCGGCCTGAAGGGCTGCGTCGTTCCAAGCAGTCCACACTCGCCACCGCTTGGCGGGTGTTCCTTTCGACGCGAGCGATCCGTCGTTTGCCGCTGGCGCGGCGCGAGCGGGCGGGCGTCGCTGCTTCGCGATCGCAGTGAGGGCCTCATTGCCCCGCGGCCCTCCGTGATGACCTCAACCTCCTGCATCGACAACCGGACCACACAGAAGGCACAAAGCCTTGACTGGATGCGCCATGAACAACACTGAACTTTTTGAGGTCGAGGCGGCAGTCGACGCGCCGCTGAATTTCGACATCCTGCTGCAGCCGCACCGCGTTGCCTTCATTGCCAAGCTCCTGGACTACCCGCACGCCACGGCCGATGTCGTGCGTGTGTCCGAGCAGCGCTTCACGCGTGAACTCGAGCGCCAACTCGGCGAGGATGTGGTGCCGGCGCTGCGTGCCTACCAAAACGCCTACGAGTCCAGCGGCGCGGACCTCACGAAGGACGAGTTGGCGCTGGCGCAGCGCTGGGCCAAGGCCTATGACGCCGCACGAACCGCGGGCTTCCGAGATCTCGGGGACACCGACGAGGCGTTCTTCGAAGTCCGGCCGGTTTGAAGTGGACATCCAGGCCGAGTACGCGGCCATGGCCAGACGGGCCGGCGAACTGGCGCCGGACGAGCCGCTGCGCCCTACCCTGCTTGAATTTGCCGAACTTGTGGTCAGCATGTGTGCCGAAATCGGCCAACACTATGGTGACTGGGACCGCAACGCTGGCGATCACATCCGGGCGGTCATGTACGACGTGCCCGGTCTTCTCCCCCCACCTCGACAATCGCCGGATGAGCCAAGCTGATTTTTTCCTGTCCGAGACCTCCGTGCTGGTCACACCCGTCTGGTACAGCGACGAGGTGCAAGACATGCGCGAGCTGCCGATGGCGCCGGGCGACTACAAGGTGACGCCTGGTGCGCGCTGGTCAGTCACGTCGCTCAAGGACGGTGCGACGGTTTACGAGGGTATCGGTCCTGTGGTGATTCGACGCGCCAACGGCGCGTGATCCTTCGAGTCGACGTGTCTCTTCGGGATTGAAAAGCTTGTTGCGCAAGAGGACCAGGTGAGGGCAGCGCCTGCTTCGATACATCCATCCTCTCATCGTCGCGACGGGGAAGCGGCACCGCTTGCAGCGTGGACGACCTCGTCTTGAGCCGCAAGCTACGTTCCGGGACGTGGCCGCCAGCCAGGGTAGGCACCAGCACTGCGCTGGCCAGGCGGCATTCAGCCCATGGAGGATTTCTACCGGCTTGTCATCAGGCGACAGCGGCTTCGCGCTCGAGCTTGGGCTTGTCGGAGGACGGGGCTGCGGCTTGCGCCAGGCCGGACGCACACGCGATCCGGCGTCGATAGATTGGCGAGGGTGCTCGAGCGGCCAAGCGTGATCGAGGCGCCCGCTACCCTTCCGACGATCGGACTGCGCTCACTCAGACCGCGGTCGATGTTGCGCTGCGCGAGCGCGGCCCTTTGCGATCTCTACTGGTGGGAAGTGGGGGGAACGCTTCCTTGCGGAGTTCGCAGCCTGACGAGACGACTACTCAGTGTTGGTGGCGATTCAGTACTGCCGTTCGGGCCTCCTCGGCGCAACGTCGACGCGCGAACGGCGTGCATTCTGAGAGTTGAATCTCTTGGCGGCATTGCGCCGCATCCACGCTGACCTGCCGACGCCCTCAGGCTCGTGGAAGTTAGCCTTCACCCTTCGATGTTCCGAAGGAAAATAGCAGCGAGCATCGCCGCAGCCCGCTCGTCGCTCGCGAGGTCCTCAACGGACAGGCAGGGTTCATCGTCGTGCGAGAGATCGCGAACTTCAACGACGTACTTCAGCACCAGGTCTTGGTCGGTCATGGCCTCTCCGCTTTTCCCAAGAAGCCACCGGTTCACCTCCTCCCGAGAAGCCACGTGGAACACGGCACGGACTGGACGCGACACGCGCACGCGGTCGTCCAACTGCCTTGGCAAATCGAAAACTTGCGAGATGGTGTCTGTCATGGGCAACCTCACCGGAGGGCGTTTCCGGCTGGTCCAAACGGTCATGCACGCGAGGCGCACTTCTTCCGCCGGGCCCAGCCCGCGCATCGAGACAATGTAATCATTTGGTTGCAATGCTAAGCCCAGTGAAACAAAATGCAATCAAATCACAGGTGCTGCGCCTCGCGACCGGCATCAAGGGAAGAAAAGCGCGCCATGTGTGATGCGCCTCACCATGGCCACGACAAGCGAGGGACTCGTCACGCTTGCCGGCAGCGATGGACGCAACTCTTTTCTCTGCAAACATGTCGTTCTTTTCCGCCTGCGACTGCACTGCCAATCACCTGGGACGCGTGGAGCGACGAGGGTGGATGCGCTTGTTCTCTCAGCGTCGCTTGTATCAGTGCTCGAGCTGCCGAAAGCTGCAGCTGCTCCCGGAAGAGGCAGTCAACCCGGGCCAAGGCGGAATACGCTTCGCGCGAAGCCATGCCGAATCGACGTCCGCGATCCGCGGCGGCTTGATCGTCCAGGCTGGCAGGTTTTGCCAGCGTAACGCTGGGAGTGAGTGCTTACCGGCCGTAACCCTCGCATTGCGTGCTGGTACTGGCCCGGAGATGTGCCTTGGGCCAAGTCACGCTGGATCGACACGAGGCCGCTACGATTCTGAGCGGCTGCGCCCAGCAGCCCAAAGAGGCACTCCGGGCAGGGTTGGTGTTCCGCGCGATCGCAGGCCTTCCCCCTGCCCGCCCATCCGACGCGCAGCATGACCATTTTTGGATTTGTCCCGGCCCTCGCAGCGTTGTTCGCTCTGACTATGGTCGAGCCTTCGCCAGCGTCGGCCCAAGGCTTCGACCTCGCGGCGCAGGTCCGCGAGAAGGCGGCACTGGCCGTGTCCCAGTTCCAGGCGCGCGCCGGAGGACGGCTCGATTACTCCGAGCAGAGTCTGGCCACCGTGGAGGAGATGCTGGCGGAGGCATCTCAATATGCCAAGGAGATGCCGGCTGCGGATGTGAAGGCCTTGGTCGAACTGCTGGGGTCTTACATCCTCGAAGTCGGGCGTCGACAGCACGGTGGCACCTACCAGTGGCATGAAGCTCGGTCGCAACCCGTCTTGGTCGTCGGGCCACCGAAGTTCAGCGTGGCGATGATGACGTTCGACAAGGTTCGGGGGCGACTTTCGGGTGACCCGGCAGACAACATCGTTTTCTTCTACGAGGGGTTTTCCGAGCGAGCCAAGACCGCCTCGCCGGGCACGAACGCCCTCAATATCTGAGCCAGCGACGAACTCCACCGGTTTGTGCCGCGAGCCCGCCGCGTCCGGTAGGGCGTCGACACGACACGCTGGTCGCAGCCCGTTCAGCGCCCATGGTCCGGGGAATCCAGTCAATTCGCCATAGGCAGTGGCTCGCATTTCGGCCGCCTCCTGCTGAGGACGCAGGCGTCGACGGCCTCTTTCCTCATGGACAGGTCTCGCCGAAAGAGCTGCCAATGTTGTCTTGGGAGGCGATTTACGAAGGTGTTTCGCCGCCAATTTGATCCCGCCGCGAAGTTCGGCATGTTTGCGCGCCATGAACCCCTGGTTTGTGTTCTTGGCGGCTCGATGCGACAGCCGACCTCCGCAGGCAATCGTTCGATTGCTCGCCTTGTCGAGCACCCTGCCGGCTGTTTGAACGTCAACGAGCCCGTGATGCGCCGCATTCTTTTGAGTTAGTGCTCACCTGGTTCTACTCCCCGATGCCCGATCCGGCGCGCTTGTTCCAGCCTCAAGCAGCGATCGCCTCGTCCGCTTACATCCGCGCGTCCGGCACGAAGTGTTCCTCCGCTTGTAGCCTGGAGGGAGATGACGTCCGACGGGCGAATGCGGCGAGTGACATCGCGCCGAACCAATTCGGCATCGTCGGCCAGTTGTGGGGGATGAATGCGCGGCGGCGGTTGTGCGAGCAGTTCGGTTGTCGCGACCCACTACGCACGCCAAGCGGCCCTCAAAACGTCTTGCGGTTCGGCTGGCTTAGGATCTGGTCCAGATCTGATATCACCCGGTCGCGAAGTGCTATGCCGCACGCTGAGGACGCCGAATCCATGCTCCGTTACACAACCATCCAGTTCGGTGTTCCGTCGACCGACACTGCTGACATCGGCCACGTCGACAACGCTGAAGCAGCCATCACGCTGATCAGATCCGTTGATTGGCGCAATGTCATGGGCGCGTGGCACGAAACCCAGGAAGGGCCGTTGCCAGCCATCGTTTTTCAGGCTCCGGCTGCCAAGGCCGAGTTGCGCGTGAGTCATGTGCCGATGGATGCAGCGCCGTACGATCAGCTGCACTTCGTGCAGATTGAGAAGACCGGCTGGCTCCGCTCACGAAAGATCACCGTCACCGCAGAGGTGCATTCTCAGTCTCTGCTCGCGCAATGCCTCGCCGAGTGGGAAGCCGGACGCTGGGAGTCGCTCGTGCAGCTCTTGCGCGACCAGGGAGTGAACGTGCTTGACTGAGGTCGTGCCGACTCCCATCAGGGGAGGCTCATTCCACCGCGATCCTGCCGGGCCGCGGGTCAGACAACCTGATTTGAGAGGTGGCCGGCGGGCATGAAAGCGCCTGCACCCGGCAGGCAACCGCGATGGCCACGCGTGGTACGCATCGCTAGGGCTTCGCCCAGACGCTTGTTCCTTTTGGGGGCGCCGACTTTTTGCGCGCTTTTAGGCAGGCCTTTGAGTACTTCGGGAAGGGGCCAGGCGCACAGGGAGATGTTCGCGCCCTTAACGCCGAGATGAAGGCTGTCCTCTCCTTCGATCGGCCGGTTGACTGCGCCCGGGCTCCTACACCAACAGCTGCTCCGGGCGCTTAGGCTTGCCTTCAGCCGGCCATGGCCTGCATGGCTGGCGCGACCGACGACATGGAGTGCCTTCGATGAAATCCGAGAAACAGAAGATGCTGGCCGGCGAGCTTTATGACGCGGGCGACGCCGAGCTTCAGGGTGACCTGGCGGCGACCCGGGAGTGGCTGGTGCGCTACAACGCCGCGCTGGGCATGGCCACCGCCGATCGACGCGTGCTGCTGGCCGAGCGGCTGGGCTCGGTGGGAGATGGCTCGACGATCCGGCCGCCCTTTCACTGCGACTATGGCTTCAACATCCATCTTGGATCGGGCGCGTTCCTCAACTTCGGCTGTGTCATCCTGGATGTGGTGGAAGTCCACATCGGGGACAAGACGCAAATCGGGCCCAACGTGCAGATCCTGACCGCGGACCACCCGCGCACCGCTGCGGAACGCGAGACCGGCCTCGAGTTCGGCCGCCCTATTCGGATCGGGCGCAACGTGTGGATCGGGGGCGGCGCCATTCTGTTGCCCGGCATCACGGTGGGCGATGACGCGGTCATCGGAGCCGGGAGCGTGGTCACGCGCGACGTGCCTCAAGGCGCGACGGTGGTCGGGAACCCCGCGCGCATCAAAGCCCAAGCCTCGCCCTCTCGCTCATAGCCCTGGCGGGCATCCGGTGGTCGAGTGCATTCGCAACCGATGCCATGACTGCGGCTTTGCGCAAAGCCAGAACGGTCACGGGTGCACGTCGTCTCGAAACGCAGGCCGCTACTGCGGAGCGACACCGCCCTCCGCCAACTTGCCATCAAACTTTTCTCAGCCCGCGCGAGAGTCCGCCGAGGGCACTCTATCGTGCCGGCTGGGCGCGGCACGATGCGACCTGAATCCAGAACCGGCCTCAAGCCGTCATTGCATCAGTCTTCGCAAAGCAGCATCAACGTCTCGTTGTCGCTGGGACTGCACCTTCGCGCCCCTCTTCTCCCGTTTGGGGGCATGCGATTGGTATGTGGCCATCTTTGCAGGCGCTCTACCAACCATGATGGAGCAGTGAGTCACGGCGAGACGGTGTCGCATGCAAGACGCACTGCGACACCGTCAAGCATTGCTTACCAGGCGTAGCCGACCTGCACCCGCGTGGCCACGTGGTTGGCGCTGCCGCTGGTTCCGGTCGACACGCCCAGCCCGAGGTTCAGGCGCTCGCTGACCTGGTAACCGAACGCCATGCCCAGCGCGGAGGCGCCCGCGTAGTTGCCGACCGCGGCGCCCACCCAGCGCTGTCCGGGCGCGAGCATGGGGATGCTGGGCATGGCCAGCGCCGAAGCGATGCCCTGAGCGGCGAAGCTGCGGAGCTCGTTGGTCGCGGTGGCGACGGCTTGCTGCATCTGGCCGACGTTGACGGCATCGCTGGGCAGCACGCCCGGCGCGACGTTGGTGATGGTGCGTGCGAGCCCGGTGGCCTGGTTGCCCACCGACACGCTGTTGTCGCGCGTGGCGACCGACCCCTGGCCCAGTGCCACGGCATTGCGGCCGGTGGCGAGCGTGTTGGCGCCGAGCGCGACCGAATCGTTGCCGAGGGCCTGGGCGTTGTTGCCGACCGCGGTGGTCGGATCGGCCAGCGCGCGCGCGCCCGCGCCGATGGCGACCGAGCCCGCATGGCTGGCCTGCGCGCCGTTGCCGACCGCCACGGTGTCGTTGCCGTTGGCCTGCGCATTCGGGCCGAAGGCGGTGGCGCCCTGGCCAGTGGCGCTCGCGCCCGTGCCGCAAGTGACGTTGCCGCCCGAGAAGCTGCACAGCCCGTTCGAGAACGCCTGATTCATGAGCGTCTGCAGTGCCATGACCTGCTGGCTGGTGAAGTTGTTCGCGCTGGTGATCGCGCCTTGCTGGGCCTGCTGCACTTGGCCCACATTGGCCGCATCGGTGAGCGCCGCGCCGGCACGCACGTTGCTGATGGTCGAGCCTGCGCCGCCGTTGGCGTTGAGTTGCAGGTTGGTTCCGCCGGCGCTGTATTGCGCCGAGTTGTTGGCCACGCCCAGGGCGGTGTTCGCAGTCGTCTGAGCTGCGCCTGCAGCTGCAACGCCTGTGTTGGCCGTCGTTTGTGCCGCGGCGGCCGCGCTTACTGCGGTGTTCGCAGTCGTCTGTGCGTTGGCAGCCGCAGCCACGCCTGTGTTTGCCGTCGCCTGCGCAGCCGCAGCAGCAGCGACGCCCGCGTTGGCAGTCGTCTGCGCAGCGGCAGCCGCGGCCACGCCCGTATTCGCCGTCGTCTGCGCGGCCGCAGCAGCGGCAACACCGGCGTCAGCCGTGGTCTGTGCGTTGGCAGCCGCGCCTAGAGCCGTGTTCGCGGTTGTTTGGGCATTGGCAGCAGCGGCCACGCCTGCGTTGGCCGTCGTTTGTGCGTTGGCAGCCGCGCTCACCGCCGTGTTGGCTGTGGTCTGTGCGTTGGCGGCCGCGGCAACCCCGCTGTTCGCCGTCGTCTGTGCAGCGGCGGCAGCGGCAACGCCCGAATTCGCGGTCGTTTGCGCGTTGCCGGCTGCAGCGAGGGCGTTGTTCGCGGTGTTGTTGGCCGTGTTTCCCACGCCGAGAGCCACGCCAGCCAGGTTGTTGGCCGTGTTGGCTGTCTGCTGGGCACCGAAGGCTGCCTTGTCTGCCGTCATGGCGGCAGCAAACGCGCTGTCGGCAGTGGACTGCGCGTTGGTGGCGGCGCCCTGAGCTTTGCTTGCCGTCGCCTGTGCGGTATTCGCGCTGGACTGCGCCACCCCTGCCGCCGCCGACGCGCCTTGCGCGGTGCTCAGCGCATTGTTTGCCGTATTGTTCGCCGTATTGCCAACGCCGAGGGCCACACCGGCGAGGTTGCTGGCGGAGTTGGCTGTCTGCTGCGCGATGAACGCGGCCTTGTCAGCCGCTTGCGCCGCTGAAACAGCGCCGTCAGCGGTACTTTGTGCATTGCCGGCCGCGCCCAGCGCTTTGCTGGCGGTGGCCTGGGCGTTGTCCGCGGCAGCTTGCGCCGTGCCTGCTGCCGTCGTTGCTGCCTGCGCCGTGCTCAGCGCATTGGTGGCCGTGGTCTGAGCCTTGTTGCCGACGTCCAGTGCAGTGCCCGCAATGGAGTTTGCTGCGTTTGCAGACTGCTGGGCTGCATTGGCATCTTTGCCCGCCTGAACCGCAATTGCCGACGCAAATTCAGCTGTGGCCTTCGCCTCGTTCGCGGTCTGCTGCACGCTGAACAACTGACCGCCAGTGACGGCGTCCGTGCTGCCACTGGCAATGTTTCCTGATGCGACATTGGTGATGCTACGGGTCACACCATTGCCACCAACCGACACGGTGTTGGCTGCGCTGGCCACGGAGCCGGCCCCCAAGGCAACGCTGTTGGTCGCAGCCGCAGTGACTTGGCTGCCGGCGCCCAACGCAACGCCGCTGGCCGCCGCAGCGCTTGCACCGGTTTGCGTTCCAGACGCACCGCCAATCGCCATGCTCGATTCGCCCGAAGCGACTGCACCTTGTCTTCCGCCGGACGCACTTCCGATCGCGATTGCCGACGCGCCGTCAGCCTGCGCGCCAGATGCAAAGCTGCCGCTACCCACAGCAATAGATCCTGTACCAGCAGCAGCAGCACCTGCACCGCCAGCGGCCGCTGTTCGACCAGACGAACCTCCGGCACCCGAGCCCCCCGCGCCAATGGCCGTCGCTCCAGCGCCACTTGCCACGGCACCGGCTCCTCCGTTGCCGCCGGTTCCGCCGGTAGTTGCATCGCCACCTTTGCCTCCGGTGCCGATCGCCGTCGTGCCCAGCCCGCTTGCGGTCGCGCCTGCACCCCCAAGTCCGGCGGTTGCCCCATTGCTAGCAGAGCCGCCTGTGCCACCAGCACCGATCGCTGAAGCGTTGGATCCAGCGCTTGAGCCGCTGCCACCTGCGCCACCGTGCCCGCCTGAAGTTGCAGATCCTCCATTGCCCCCGGCGCCTATGGAAGTCGCAGCATCCCCAGCCACAACAGCCGCGGAACCGCCCGCGCCAGCGGTGCCGCCGCTATTTGAGCCGCCAGCAGTACCGGCTGCCCCCAAATTCAGATTGGCGCCAAAGGCAGTGCTGGAAGCCAGCAGAACGGTGAGAACGGCGGATGCGGCAGCGGTGCGGCGGAACTTCGAATTAGTCATGTCTCTTCGGTTGTAAATGTTTCAAAAAGATACATCATAAAACACATACATAGAACTTTGGCGCTAATCGGAGGACAGCTGTGAGGAAAAACACAGAGAACCTTCTCTGCCCTGCCGCAGCGCCCGTGTGCCTGTGGTTCGGAACCACAGCTGGTCAATGACAGCTAGCGAGCCTTGGCTTAAAGGGCTGTGGCGTGCTGCTGACGGGCGCGCGGGTGCATTGCCAGTCCGCGGGATGTGTTGGGGGAAGCCTCGCGTCACGAGGGCGCTTGCGCGTGGAGCGACCAGCTATAAGGTCGACAGCACAGGCAACGCTCAGAATTGGCTGGGGTCTTGATCCACGGTTGGCTCGACGAAGAAGAGCTGGTGAGCGTGGGGGGCCTTTTGCGCGCGCGGACCGGCTTGGGCACAAAAAACACCGGTCGAGAACCCGCAGGCGGTCCTGACTGTGGCGCGCTGTGCGCCGGTCAGGTAGCGCTTATAGCGAAATGAACGTTGGTCCGATGCTGAGTGCATGGGTTGACGGGCGTTAGGTGACTACTGCCTGTCCTGATCACTGGCCACCGGGGCTCGGACCCGGCAGTGGTTACTGACTGGAAACGCCAAGGCGCGATCTCGGCGGGCTCGCCCTAACCGCCGGCGCCGTCGTGGCCTACACAGTGGATTCAGCGATGCGGGCGCCTCACTCGCATGCGTACAAGCGTGCAGTCGCTGAGCTTCAGCCACGCTGAGAGCGTCTATGCCCTGTCAGCTGTCCTTGGGAGCTGCGCGCTACGTCCAATAATCATCCGTGCTATTTCTTGATGCACAAACCCCTCATGCAAAAGCAGGTTCACCGAATCTCCTGATAAATCAATGACTTAGCGCCCACTTTTGATGCCGACGAGTGGCGGCTCACTTTGTCCCGATTCACCATCAAGGCCGCGCTTCGCGTTCCGTTGAATACTTTAGGACGAATCAGCGCGGCGCTGCATGGCGAGTCATTTTGGCTTTACCGATGGGAATGTGGCCTAGCGGAGCGGACGTCCCATCCTCGAGGTCCACGGATCACTGCGCCAAGTCTGCTGCGCTCGCTCGCTGTGATCGAACAATTGCACTCACGGCCGGAAACGTCACGGCTCTCTCGCGCCACCAGGAATCCGCGGCTGATTTTTCTATAGAGTAAGTGCACACTTCAATGCGAGCAATGGCCTTTAGACATGACGGATGTGCGCCAGGGAGCGCTTTCCGTCCAGAAAATAGTAGCTGCTTGGACACGACGCCATCGGAGCTCGAGCAGGGAATGCCGGTGCTAGCTACTCGATGCGCTTGACAGGAATCAGCGTCTCTAACCGTCTATATCCCGGTCTCACGGCGACAGTCAGGATGAAGGTTTCGCGCCGCGCAACTGGATGTCCGAGGCGTCGGGGGATTGAGTCAAGACGCGATGCAGTGACTCGATTGTGACTTCGACAGCTCCGAGTTGAGGGGAAAAGTATGCGGCGACCCGTGAACTTGTGCCCGCCGACCATGTTTGGGGCCCACCCCCGAAGAGAGCGGGAGCAGCTACCACGACGGCAGTTCAGAGCCGAGTAGAGCACGGACGGTTTGTTCGCTCTCGCCCCTCATGGGTCGGAACGCGTCGCGGGCTGCGATGCGGCTTCGAGGTATTGCTGGCGAGCCTCCAAGTAGGGGCAAATGTTCCGCAAAGCACCGATCTGCGAGATCGTTCAGCGCGCAAAGAAAGTTGGACGCTTCACACCCCGAGCTAATCCGTCATTGGGTTTAGGGGGTGTGGTTCGGAACCACACCCCACCATGGCTGCTTGGAGCGGCGCTCGATCTACAAAATTGAGGGGTTGGAGGCGGCTCGTCCTAGCAATTGCGCAGTCGGATCCTTGCGCAGCGTGCTCCGCAGCGGGTGCGGACGGGCAGGCAAGTCACCGTGGATCTTGTTTTCCGCGAGGGAAAGTTGCATGCCTGCAACTAGGCGATCGGAGCCAAGCTTCGCCATGTCTGGCGGTCTTCGTATGGCTCGGCAGCCGTGCGAGCGATGCGGTCAGACTTAGTGCCGAGGCGTATGAGCTGGTACCGGGCACTTGGTTAGCGTCGCGCACCCGTTGCAATGATCTCGAAATCGCCGTCCAACCTGGTGCAAGCAAGGAGTGTGGTTCGGAACCACGCCCGAGGGATTGATCGGAATATTTGGCGGCATCCCGGGGTGCGTGAACCTCGGCCGGAAAGCGGCCTGAAGAACGCCTGTGTCCCATGACAGTTCGGGCTATGACAGGGCCGGAAATCCCGCAAAAAATAGAACGGACGCGGCTTCGCACCCCCGGGGCGAACTCCCACAGATCGGCGACACAGGGCATTTCCGGATCTCCCTGACCCCGGGAGCAAGAAGGGCTGCCGGGTACACCTAAACCGTGGTCCCACGAAATCCTCTTGGTCGCAAAGTCGAGGGGGTGTGGTTCCGAACCACCCCCTGAACTCTGATCGATTGAATTGGAGAAGTCGAAGCGGGTGCTCAGTTCGACAAGTCGATCGCTCCCGAAACCTAGTGGCGGTGCCCCTGAAGACCAGCGCTTACGTTGCGTGGTTCAGAACAATTAGCGGACAAGCGAGCATTCCCAGCACTCATCTGTGCGTACTTCCAGCCCCAAACGTCGCGGCCCTCGTCCACAGCTTGCGCCCCGCGCCCAATTCCGCTCTACCCTTCACGATCAGAAGGCGTTGCACTGAGACATCGCTGGTTGCCGAGGCGAACCGCGGAGGCGCAAAGCGCAAGAGACAAGAAAAAAGGGGTGTGGTTCCGAACCACACCCCGTTTTCTTTCCGGCGTTACTGCCGCTGGGCAGTCTGTTTAGGCGTTATGCAGAAACTCCGCCAACAGCTTCTCCAGGGACGCGCGGCGCTCGGCAGACAGCGGCACGTGGATGCGCACGTTCGCCCGTCCGTCCGCGTCGAAGCTCAGCGTGGCTGCCTTCTTGTTCTTGACCGTCAGCGTGTGGGGTTTCGCATCCACCTGAAGTTCGGTATCGGCGACCAGAAGCTTGGCCAGCACTTCCTTGGCGGCCGGTCGCGCCGCTTGGGTCAACAACTTTTCGGCCCGGGCCCGCACGCCTTCCGCGTCCGACTCGAGCGCGCGATTGAGCAAGGGCGCCCAGCGCAGTTGGATCTCGAGTGGCGAGCGGAAGGCAGCGACTACTTCGTCCGGAAGCCGCGCCAGCGCGAGCGACTTGCCCACGTTGCTGTGGTCGATGCCCAGCGCCGTGGCCAAGGCGCGGTTCGAGGTGAAGAGGCCCAGGTCCAGCGCGCGCCGGTACATCATCCCCTGCTCCCACGGCGACAAATCCTGGCGCTCCCGGTTCTCGCGTTCCATCTCGACGAAGAGCGATCGATCATCGAGGTTGTCGATGACGGCCAGCACGGGAAGGCCGAGCTGCGTGCACGCCTCGAGACGGCGGTGGCCGAAAACCACCTCGTAGTCGAACTCGCCGCCCGGCTTGCTGGCAGGACGCACCTTGATCGGCTGCACATTGCCGCCCGACTCCTGGATCTCGCGCTTGAGCCGTTCGAAATCTTCACCCACAAAACTGCTCTCATGTCGGTTCGCGTACCGACTGCGTCCAATGCGCTTGGGGTCCAGGTGACGCGTCGCGCGAGCGCCCTCCCAGCCTTCGAGCTCCGTGCGGACTTCCTGTAGCTGTGCCTCGAGGCCCGCGGCCTTGTCCGCGGCTTCCTTGAGCATCTCGTTCTCGCGCAGAAGGTCCGATCGCGCGTCGTTCGCGAAAGCCATCATGGCGCCGGGCGCCGTCTTGGGCTGCTTGGTTTCGGGCGTCACCGAAACGGGGGCAGTCAGCGAAGCAAAGTCGATCTTGGAAGCTTTGTCTCTCAAGCCCATATCAATCTCCTGCCACCAGCATGGCGTTTTCGGACAGCTGACGTGCCCAGACTGCCCGTATCTGTTGCTCCACCAACTCGCACATCCTGTCGTACGCATCGCGCGCCCGCGCGAAGGTCTTCGAGCTCACTGACCCACGCGGGAGGTCGTACACGGTACCGAACTCGGCGCTCGCCGTGGCCGCGACGGCCGTCTTCGGAATCTCGATGGGCAGCACCTTGTCGCCGTAGCCCTCGAGCACCCATTGCCGGACCACCGAACTTGCGGCATCCGAGGCTTCCACCCGCGAGAGCAGCACGTCGATGAACTCGAAGCTCTTGTTCTTGCCGCGGCTTCGGATCAGTTGGTTGCACAGGTCGGAGAACAGATCCCAGAACTGGGCCGAGCTCGCGAAGTCGAGTGCAGACGGGGGCAAGGGCATGATCACACCATCGGCCGCCATGAGCGCGTTGATGGTGACGTAGCTCAGTGAGGGTGGGGTGTCGATGACGATCACGTCGTAGGCCTCGCGCAGGGTGTCAAGACCACGGTCGAGCACGCGCCAGAACTCGAAACCCGGGTCCTTGGCTTGCCGCGCGGGCAACACGAACTCGGCACCGTAAAGCAGCGGGGCCGCACAGACCAGGTCGATGCTTGGCCAGTAGGTCGTACGGATCGCGTACGCCAGGTCATCCTCGTCGCCGGCAAAGAGTGGCATCGCGGTGTGCTCGGTGTCGACCTCGGCATCGGGCAGCACGCCGAAGAGCGTGGTGGCCGACCCCTGAGGATCCAGATCGAGTAGCAGGACTTTGTGACCCCGCATCGACAAGCCCTGGGCCAGGGTCACGGCGGAGGTGGTCTTGGCCACGCCACCCTTGAAGTTGGCCACCGTGATGGTGATGCCGGCGGCACCCTTGGGTCGCATGTGCTCACTGCGGAAATCGCGCGACCACAGTTGGGCCTCCCCCATCGACCATTCACGGCGATTGCCTTGAATCGACCCTGCAGGCAGATCGCCGCGGGTGAGGCGATAGGCGATCTTCGATTTGTCGACCCCGCACAGGTCGGCCAGTTGCGCAGAACCCAGCGCCGGTGCAAGCTTGGTGGCGGTCGGAGCCAGCATCGCGGTGCGGATGTGATCCATCATGCCGGCAATGCGTTGCGCCTGTGCCTCGATATCTTCGAGGGACTGACGTTTGATGGTTTGTTTGATATCCACGAGCGAAACTCTCAAAGTGCTGATGTCATGCGATTATGCCCAGCACCCGTCGAAATTCGAAGAATCTGCAATCCATCAGAGAAGGTTTCGCTGAAGTTCTCTCTGATTGTGGATAACTTCTCCCGAGTTTAAGAAGGTATTAATACCTTTAAAGAAGTTAGCAGCTACTCTTATTCGGATTTTTTCATTTAAAATCAACAAGTTACGATGATTTTTAGAGGCGAATTGTCTGTGCTTTACGCGGATGCGTCCGCGATCTACTCGGATCCGTCCGCGCCCTGCTCGGAAGTCGTCCGTGGTCTAACGGCACCCTCCAGGGTTGTCCACAGGACGACATGGCCGCCCCAGAGCCCGTTTTTGGCACGCGTCCGTGATCTAACCAGGAGCGAATTGACCCAAAACAGGGGGTGAATCGGTCTCGTGTCCGCGTTTTACTCGCCGGCGTGAGGTGCTGGGCTGTCGTCGAATTCGCCCCGCGTCCGTGTTTTACTCGGGCTGAAAGTGCATCGCCGGGCGAAGTGTCCGCGCTTTAACCAAGCCCCGGACACTTGCCACCGCCAAAATCGGTAGGCGGCCCAGCTTGGTGTCCACGTCGACTTGGACATATGATCGCGAGATGACAGCTTCCAGCCCGCTTTCGTCCTCGGCGCCCACCCGCGTCGTGGGCACGGACGGGCTCGAATTGCGCAAGCCACACGAGATGATCGTGATGGTCCCGCGTTCCGCGCGGGTGACGTTGACCGCTCGCCGCATCTACACGGTGCTGCTGCAGGTGTCACAGGCTCGCCTCACCGCCATGGCCTCGATGCCGTTGGCAGACTTCATGTTCGAGGCACCCCTGGCGGCCGTGCTGCGCACCACCGGGTCCGATGGCGCCGACCGTACGGCCGCCAAGCGCTACCTCGGCGAAATGAGAAGCCTGGAGGTCGACTGGGAATCCACGGCGCCGGGTGACGGGGTCAAATGGCGCGGTTTCTCCATGCTGTCAGAAGTCGCGCTGGAGGTTCGCCGCGGCGAGACCTGGGTCAGCTGGTCCTTCCCCCCGTCCATCATGACGGCGCTGCGCGAGCCCTCGCGCTGGGCCCGCATCGAGCTCGACGTGCTTGCCCGCTTGAGCACCTATGCCGCGATCGCGCTGTACGAGATCTGCGTGCGCTACCGGGACAATCCCGGCGGCGTGACGAGCCGCAAGCCGGTGGGGTGGTGGACCGACGCGCTGAGCAATCTGCCTGGTGGCGACCGCCGCGAATGGCGCAAGTTCAAGAACGAGCGCGTGAAGGAGGCGGTGGCCGAGATCAACCAGGAGACGGATCTGGAGATCGAGCTCATCGAGCATCGCCAGGGCAGGGTGGTCGACGAAGTGCAGTTTGCGGTTCGCCGCCGTGCCCGTTCGCCCTTTGCGACGAGCGCGGACAAGCCGGTGGACGCCAACCTTGTGCTTCGCGCAGAAACATTGGGCATTCGAGAGATCAAGCTCGATGGCCTGATCAAGGAGTTCGGCGACGACCGTGTGCGCGAGCAACTCGACGCATTGGAAAGGCGTGCGGCCAACAACTCGCTGCGCGCCGTGGACAACGCCTATTCCTATCTTCGCTCGTTGCTGCGCAACGAGCGCGAGGCGCCTGCACCGGCGGACGCAGACGAAGAGCCGGATCTTGAGTCGCCGCCCGCACAGACCGCCGTGGAGGCTGTCGCACCCTCGGCCGCAGCTGCCAGCACGACGGCCGCCACGGTCGCCACACAGTCCGCCACTCTCACCACTCCCGCCGACTCCGCCGGCGAGCGGATCCGCATGATGCGCCGGGAGATCGAGGCGTTGCCGCAGGCACAACGTCAGGTGTGGGTGGATCGCGCGCTGCAGGCGCTGGCCGCCAAGGGGATGTTGACCGCGATCGTGAGTCGGCGCGCGGCGCAAGGTGACGTGATGCACGGCCTGCTCGGCTCGATGGTGGTCCAGACCTATGCGGCCGCCACGTACGGCGCCGACTGGAACACGGCGTAGACGCCCCTGAGCTGCTCGCCGTGGCTGCGTCACGCGGCCGGTGCTGCAAAGCCGAGCAGACACCTGGCCGTCAGATCATTTGATTCGCCACAGCGCGCGAGGATGAGGTCATGCTGGGGACGGGAAACGCCGGGTAAGCGGCGTGGAAAGCATCGGCTCCGCTACGATGCCAAGCAGCCGCCATCGGCCAGGCGCAGTCACTTTCAGCACCCCGACCTCGGCCAAGGCCCGACAGCGAACTCCTACCTTCACCGGTACCATTGATCCATCAACTGCCTGCGGAAATATGTCTGATGCCTGGGCTTTCGAAGATGCCCCGAACGCTGCCTGCTTCACTGTGAAGTCCATCATGAATGGGACTGTGCCAATCCTGCAGGTGTTCCACGACGAGGACGACGGCGCTTGGCAGATGCTGCCCAGCAGCGGTGCCAACGCATCGGAGGCGATGATCGTGGGGCTGGGCCAGTTGGTGCAGTTGGACCAGACGCTCGCTGAACTCGCGAACCTGCCGCTGGGTTGGGTTGCTTGGCGCGAACGCAAGAACTCGCCATGGCTGCGCCGGCCAACGTCGCAACTGCCAGCGGCCTGAACGGCGTGTGTGGTGCGCCCGTTCGAGCGTTGATTGCGTCGGGGCAGATGCCTGAAAGGGCTGGCGCCCACGCGCACATCGAATTGCGCTTCGCGCAGCTTGTTTAGTTCGTCCCGCGCTTGCTCGTGAAGGGCGATGACCCTTCGGCTCGCGGCCAGCCGGGCCGCGGCCTTTCATTCAAAGGACGCAATCAACAAGGCCATCGCGCCCACTGACGCAGCAGTGAGCGCACAGAGCCTGCACCCACGAGAAGCTGCGCGGCCACATAGGGGGATGCTCGTCGGCGACACCTGCCCTCAGATCGCAACGCGTTCAAGGGCGGCTGTGCGGCGCATGAAGTGAAGCTTGTGATGGTGGCTTGCACCGGGCTAGAGCTGCCCGAGTGACGGCATCAGTGCTTGGACATCGCATTGGCCAGCGCGAAGACCGAATTGGGGGCACGGGTGCGCACAGGCTTGACGGGGGCAGGCGAGGTGATCGCACTCTTGGCCGGAGTGGGTGCTTCAAGCTCTACGCCCTTGGCAACTTGGTCTTCGACGAGCTTTTGCAAAGTGACCGTTCGCAGAAAATCAAGCATGCGCTGATTCAGCGAGGCCCATAGTTCTTCAGTGCTGCGCGCCAGTGAGGACGGCGAGGCACCTGGCGCACCCAAGTTGTCGCCCTCGTCCGCATCGTTGCCGAGGGCGGCTCGCTCATCCACGGCCGCAATGATGTCGGCCACCGAGATGTCAGCGCTGTGGCGCGCAAGATGGTAGCCGCCGCCAGGCCCACGGACCGACACGACAAGATTGTGCTTGCGGAGTTTGCCAAACAGCTGCTCGAGGTATGACAGCGAGATCTGCTGCCGTTGGCTGATGGCGGCCAGGTTCACAGGTCCGAGTCGTTGGCGCAGCCCGATGTCGATCATCGCGGTCACCGCAAAACGACCCTTGGTGGTCAATCGCATCGCAAACTCCTTCTCATCGATCCCGTTCGTTGGAACACGTCGCATCGTCAGATGGTCCGTCGCGCCTTCCTGGAGGCCGACGCCGGTCCAGGTGCACCAGCTCGACTTCTGCCGACGACGGTACTTGCGCCTTAAGTGCGGGACCCAAGACATGGGCGGAATCAGCCGTCAGATGAGGCGCTACGGGCTTTCCCGTGCAAAGCTCGGGAACAGCCGACATGCACACCTGTCGGTGTGCGCCGGGCATGGCGCTCTGTCAACCTCGACGTTGGATGCGGACCGAGGGAGCGCTATTCCATACGCGCCGTTAGCATATTTTTCAAGCGCTCCGTTGGGCGGGATCGAGCGGCTGCGAACAAGTTGAAGCCACAAAAGAATGCCCCGCACAAGGCGGGGCACGGATGAGGGCAGGGGGTACGCATGATCGCGTACCTCCTTGTATTGCCGTCTGGAGAGGGTTTAGCCCTTCATCGCCTTGATGTCGGCCTTGGCCTTGTCGTGATCAGCCTTGGCTTGGCTCACGCAGGCGTTCTTGGCATCGCCCGATTGGTCGTCGCACTTTTCCTTGGCAACGTCGTAGGTCATGTCGGCCTTTTGCTCGGCGACCTTCTTGGCGTGTGCGGCGCTGGGCTTGTAGTCCTGTTCCAGCTGCGCCTTCGCCACATTTTCGGTGCCCTTGGCTTCCTTTTCGCAGACGTCCTTGGCGTTGTCCTTGAGCGTGTCGCACTTGGCCTTGGCGACCTTGTAGTCGGCCTCGATCTTTTCCTTGGCCACGTTGTACTGGTCCTTGGTCATGCCTTCGGCAGCACTTGCGGCGCTCATGGCGAAGCAGGTCGATGCGATGGCGAGAACGAGAAGATGCTTTTTCATGAGTAAGTCCCCTGAACTTGAAGTTGGTGGAGTTGCCCTGTGCGTCTCCAGTGAGCGTGAATCTACGAACCCGCTCACGCGCGGCGGGTAGGACGACGGCGGGCGAAACATTCGGTCCAAAGCGCAGCGCCGTGCAATCAGTCCACGGCATGCCGGCAACCGGCCGCGCGGCGGCGAGGCGCCGCGGTGGCGTGCGCAACGGCCGTGTCCTCAGCGTCGTCGACCGCTGCGCGGTGCTGCGGGCGCCGCGCTAGAACGTGGCCGCAGTGTTCTGCGGCTGCTGGACGCGCGCCTACATGCATTGCATCTCGATCGCCGACATGCGCCGAACGTGCGAATACCAAGATGAGCGCATGCTGCGTGCTGCTTCCGCTCCCGTCCTCGTTGACTTCGATGCGTCCTCGCCCGAAGTGGCACGTGCGCTGATCGGGGCGCACTTCCGAGTGGACGGTGTCGGTGGGCGCATCGTCGAGACGGAGGCTTACGACGTCCTCGACCCTGCGTCCCACAGCTATCGCGGTCCCTCGGTGCGCAATGCGACGATGTTCGGTCCATCGGGATGCGCCTACGTGTACCGGTCCTACGGTTTGCACTGGTGTCTGAACTTCGTGTGCCGTGAGGTCGGCCATGGCGCGGGTGTTCTCGTTCGCGCGCTGGAGCCGCTCGAGGGCATCGAGGTGATGCGGGACCGGCGCGGCGTGGCCGATGCACGACTCCTTTGCGCCGGGCCTGGACGGGTCGCGCAGGCGCTCGCGATCACAGTGGCGCATGACGGGCTGCGTCTCGATCAGGCGCCCTTTGTGCTGGAGATGCCGTCCACGCCGCAGACGGTGGTGGTGGGTGTTCGCGTTGGCATCTCGAAAGCGCGGGATGTTCCCTGGCGCTTCGGTTTGAAAGGATCGCGCTTTGTCAGCCGTCCCTTCCCCTGACCCGGTTGGCGGAGACCGTGCGATGGACGAGCTGGACACCGGCAGGGTCACCGATGCGCGGATCGAAGCGCACATCTTTGCCCTGTTGGCGGACCGAGAGCCTGGCGCGAGCATTTGTCCGTCTGAAGTTGCCCGCGCGCTGACAACGCCGACTCGCTGGCGGGCGCTGATGCCGCGGATCCGGGACGTCGCAAGCCAACTCGCCGCTGTCCAGCGGCTGCGCGTGACGCGCAAGGGCCTGGAGGTGGACGCACACAGTTCGGGCGGGCCGATCCGCCTGGCGCTGCCGAACCCACGCGGGGCCGCGCCTTCGCGCCGCGGGTCTCACGCGTGAGCGCTTCCCCGATCGTGACGCCGGATGGCCGCTATCTCGTGGTGCGCGGGCGGCTCTGGCGCGCCGCCAATCCCAATCTGCCGCTGGAGGAGAAACACCTCCTTGTCCAGCGGCTCATGCAAGCACGCCGGGCGCTGCGCGGCGGGGGACCGATCGAGGCGCGCATTGCGGCGCGAGCGCTGGTCGATGACATGAAGCGTCGACTGGGCGAGCGTGGTCCGCCCTGGTGGACCGACGGCGCGCCCGACCTCAATCGCAAGCTGATCAAGAACACGCCTTACGCTGGTTGGTACGACGACCAAAACGCGCTGAGGGCAACGCCCTGAAGCCTGCCGCTCGACCGCGCTCGATCTTCGAGACGTTGGTGGTTGCATCGCTGGTCCGCGACACGTGCATGGCGTTCTGGCTGATGAAGATTCCTACGGGCGCGCGCGAAAAAATCCTTCACTTAGGAACAACATGCTTGAACGTCAATCCACAGCCGCGGGACGCGGGCTCCTTGTTCAGAGGCGATTGGCGATGTCGAACTTTGACGAAAAGCTGTTTGAGGACTGGGCTGCGACCGAAGCGCAGGTCTACGCACTGCTCAGGCGCCTGGGTCCTGCCACCTCTTTGAGCGGACTGCGGGAGCTCGAGCAGCTCAAAGCCCAGGCGGACCGGCAATTCATGGCGCTGTGGGAATCGCCGGTGCATCCCACAGCGGGTCATCCAACCGGCCCGCCACCCTGAGCGCCATTCGTCGTTGCGCAAACACTTCTCTACCGATGGGCAAGCTTCGTCGCGGCCTTTGCGCAAACGCGATCGGGCGTGTCAAACCACCTGACGGGCGTGCAGCCCTTCGATGTGCGCGGGATCGACGTCCGCCCACTGCGTGAGGATCTTCACCGTGTCGGCGCCCAAGGCCGGCGGTGGCCGCGTCGATCCCTCCGACATCCCGTCAAAGCGGATGCCCAGGCCCATCTGCGGCAGCGCGCCCCGCTCGCTCTCGACCGCGTAGACAAATCCTCGCGCGCTCAATGAGGGGTCGTTGGCCACCTCGTGAACGTCCTGGATCGGTCCCGCGGGCACGCGCTCGCGCGCAAAGATGGCAAGCCAGTGCGCGCGCGGCCGGGTGGCAAGAAGATCGGCGATTTGTTGGACCAGCGCTGCGCGATGCGCGCGCCGCAGTGCGTTGGTGGCGAACGCGGCGTTCTGCGCCACCTCCGGTTGCCCCACGGCTTTCCAAAACCTGCCCCACACCGCATCGTTGCCCAGCGCCAGCGTGATGGGCTTATCCGCCGTGTCGAAGACCTGGTAGATCGCGATCACGCTGTCGCGGCCGCCCGAGCGCTGCGGCAGGTCCCCACCGCCGAGGTACGAAAGAATGCGCGGGGACATGAAGCGCGTCATGCTCTCCACCATCGAAATGTCGATCGCGCAGCCAGCCCCGTCGCGCCCGCGTCGGTGCAGCGCCGCAAGCGTCGCGAGCGCGGCATCCTGGCCGGCCAGCAGGTCCGCCGCGGGAGTGCCGATCTTCTGAGGGGGTGAATCGGGCTCTCCGGTCAGTTCCATCACGCCCGAATAGCCCTCGGCCACCAGGTCATAGCAAGGCAGGTCGGCACGCTCGCCGTCGCAGCCGAAGCCCGTGAGGGATACATGGATCAGGTCGGGTTTGAGGGCCGAGAGTGTCTGGACGTCCAAGCGCAGTTTTCGCTGGATGCGCGGCACAAGGTTCACGATCACGACATCCGCCTGGGCCACCAGCTTCTGAAGGATGGCATAGCCCTCGGGCTGCGCATGGTCGAGCGTGATGCTGTGCTTGTTCCGATTGACGCTCAGGTACCAGAGTGACTCGCCGTTCAGGAACGGTGGGCCCCATGCACGCACGTCGTCACCCTTGCCGGGTGGTTCGACCTTGACGACGGTGGCGCCCATGTCGGCCAGCAGTTGCGCGGCGTAGGGGCCCGCGATGGACGAGGTGAGATCGAGAACACGGATGTCCTTGAGCAGGTCCAGAGAGGGGGTGTTCTTGCGCGGCACCGTGTCGATCAGTGCCGGAGGTGGTTCAAGTGACATGCCCGCCCTCCGCAATGGGCATGCCAACTGTCGGATCCATCGTGGCGCTGCGACAGCCCTTCGAGAACGCCTTGACGTCGAGGCGAGCGCACTGCCTTTCGTACGCACACTGCGCGCCTTCCGGTCGATCGATGACCGCCATGGCGACACAGTGCGGGAACGGAGAGGCCGATTTCACAAGGACCGCATTGTCTTGCGCATGGCACGTGCATTGCGCAGCACGCGATGGCGGCCGAGGTCTCGTGATCGCATGAGGCGTTGGCAATTTCTGGAATCGAATCACTGGAGTTCATAGACATGGATTTGCAACTGTCCGGCCGAACGGCGCTCGTCACCGGCGGATCGAAAGGCATCGGCTTCGCCTGCGCGAAGGCATTGGCCGCCGAGGGCTGCCATGTGCGGCTGGTCGCGCGCGACAAGGCCGCGCTCGTCGAAGCGAGGGACACGCTGCGCGCGGCGCACGACGTGTCGGTCGAGATCTTCGAGGCCGATCTCTCGCGCCTGTCCGACAGCCTCCTGGTCGACGCCTTCCCCGAGGTCGACATCGTCGTCAACTCCGCGGGCGCGATCCCGCGCGGCGGCCTGCTCGACGTCGACCCCGGCGCGCTGCGCGAAGGCTTCGAAGGCAAGCTCATGGGAACGATCGAGCTGTGCCGCGCCTTCTACCGCCGCATGCGCGAGCGCCGGCGCGGCGTGATCCTCAACATCATCGGCATCAGCGGGCTGCGCCCGAATCCGAAATCGATCGGCACCTCGTCCGCGAACGCGGCGCTGATCGCGCTGACCCAGGCGCTGGGCACGGAGAGCGTCGATCACGGCGTGCGCGTGCTCGGCGTGAACCCGGGCCTCGTGCGCACCGGCCGCACCGCCTCGCTGCTGAATCCCACGCAGGCCGCCGACAAGGCCTACGACGCATTGCTGGCCTCGCTGCCCTTTGGCCGCATGGCCGAGCCCGCCGAAGTGGCCGACCTCGTGAGCTTCCTGGTGTCGGAGCGTGCGTCCTACCTCAGCGGCGAGGTGATCTCGATCGACGGCGGCTCGCGCTTCCGCTTCTAGGCCGGGCATCGCCCCGTCGGCACGCGCTGCGTTTGGCGTGCCGACGGGGCCGGCTCATTCGAGCTTCACGCCCACCTTGCGCACCACCTCGCCCCAGCGCGCGGTCTCGCCCGTCACGAAGTCCGCGAACCGGGCCGTGTCCATCGCGGGCGACTCGGCCCCGATCTCCGCGAGCCGCTTCACCATCGCCGGGCTCGCCATGATCCGTCGCACCTCGGTGTTGATCCGCTCGACCACGGCCCGCGGCGTACGCGCCGGCGCGAAGAGGCCGTACCACTCGTTGAGGTCGAAGCCCGGGTAGCCCGACTCGGCCAGCGTGGGCAATTGCGAGAACGCCGCCGGCCTGCGCGCACCCGTGGTCGCCAGCGCCCGCAGCCGTCCCGCGTTCACGAAGGGCAGCGCGCTCACCGGGCTGTTGATCAGCACCTGGATGTTGCCCGCGGCCGCATCCGACAGCGCGGCCGACCCGCCCTTGTAGGGCACGCTGACGATGTCCACGCCCGCGACCTGCTTGAGCAGCTCCATCGACAGGTGGCCCGACGAGAGCTGGCCCGCCTGGCCGTAGGCCAGCGCGCCGGGCTTCGCCTTCGCAAGCGCGACCAGCTCCTGCACGTTGCGCGCCGGCACGCCCGGATGCACGGTGAGCAGGCCCGGCATCAGCGCCACCATCGCGACCGGCGCGAAGTCCTTGAGCGAGTCGTAGGGCAGCGCCTTGTTGACGTGCGGATTGATCGCGTGGGTGCTGATCAGCAGGCCCAGCGTGTGGCCGTCCGGCGTGGCCCGCGCCAGCGCGTCGGTGCCGATGATGTTGTTGCCGCCGGGCTTGTTGTCGATGATGACGGGCTGCCCGAGCGCTTCGGCCAGCTGCTGGCCGACCGCGCGCGCCAGCACGTCGGCCGAGCCGCCCGGCGCCAGTGGCACGATGATGCGGATGGGCTTCGAGGGGAAGGCCTGTTGCTGTGTCTGTGCATGCGCGCCGCCGGTCGCGAGCAGCAATGCCGCGCCTCCCGCGGCCAGAAGAATTCGTCGCTTGTCTCTCATGGTGTTGTGCTCCGCAAAAATCGGAAAGGCGTGGACCGATCGCCACGCCTGCGAACCGCAAGCAACATGCCGAGACCGATTCGATACGAGCCGTATCGAAAAAAAGCTCAACTTTTGGGTGCGCGCGACGGCGGCCGCACCGAGATCCCGTCGAGCACGATCTGCAGCAGCGTGTCGATGAAGGCAACGTCGAGCGCGGCGTGGCCGATGATCAGGCGGTGGAACAGCGGACCGTAGATCGCATCGATCACGCGCTCGAGATCCAGGTCGTCACGGAACACGCCGTGCTCGACGCCGCGCATCAGCGCCGCCTTCGCCACGCCGCGGCGCGGGTTGAGGTAGCCGTCCGACAGCAGCTGCATCGTGCCTTCGTCGGCCAGGCCCGATCCGATGATGGTGCGCAGCGTCTGGCCCTTCTGTCCGCGGTACACGCGCGCGAGCCGATGCACCTGCACCTCGATGTCGCGGCGCGGATCGTCGGTCACCGGAAAGGCGATGCTCGGCGCCACGGCCGTCAGGTAAGCCTCGACCGCGAGCGCGCCCTTGTGGGGCCACCAGCGGTAGATGGTCGCCTTGCCCACGCCCGCACGGCTCGCCACACCCTCGATCGACAGCTTGCTGTAGCCGAGCTCGTCGAGCAGTTCGTGCGTGGCGGCGAGGATCGCTTCGTGCGCGGCGGTGTCGCGCTGGCGGCCCGGCGAGCGGGGAGTGGCGGAGGTGGTCATGGCGTGGAAGAGGGAAGCGAAGGCATCGTAGCGTCATCCCCGCGCGCCGCCGCCCGGCACCCCGCGCCGCGCGTCAGGAGGGCAGGGCGGTGGCGTGCAGGTCGGCCGCGCGTTCGAGCTGGCGGATCACGGTGGTCATGTCGGCATCGGGCCCCTCGATGCTGGCCGCGCGCCGGTAGCTCTCGATCACCGCACGCGCCACCTCGACCGGGACGCCCGCCGCATCGGCATCGCGCAGGAACTGCGCGCCGTCCTTCAGCACGATGCGCAGCGCGGCGCCCCAGTCGAAGCTGCGTGTGAGCACGGCCGCGGGAATCTTCGTGAGCGTCGCGCTGTTCTGGCCGCTGCCGCGGTTGAACACCTGCACGATCATCGCGGGGTCGAGCCCGGCCCGGGCGCCGACCACCAGCGCTTCGCAGGCCACCGCGAGATTGGCGGCCGAGACGATGTTGTTGATCAGCTTCATCTGCTGCGCCGCGCCGGGTCGTTGCGACACCACGATCAGGTGGGCCGAGTAGCTTTCGATCATGGGCCGGCAGGTGTCGAGGGCCTCGGTGCTTGCCGACACGATGGAGGTCAATCGGCCTTCGACTGCGTTCGCGGGACCGCCGGTGACCGGGGCGTCGATGGTCATACACCGCGTTAGCGTATTTTCGAACTCCTCGACCAGTGCCGAGCCGGTGGTGCCGAGGTGCACGTAGTGCGTCATGCGCCGGCCCTCGCGCAGTCCCTCCGCGCCGAGCACCACGGTCCGATAAGCCTCGAGGCTCGGCAGGCAGCAGAACACCACCTCGCAGCGCTGCGCTATCTCGCGCGGCGATGCCGCCGACTGTGCGCCGAGGGCCGTCACTGCCTCGGGGCTGGTGTCGTGCACCACCAGCGCATGGCCGCGCGCCATGAGCCGCTGCGCCATCGGAAAACCCATCGCACCGATGCCGATGAAACCCACCGGCGCCGCGCCGCTTGCCTGTATCGCCAATTGCTTTCTCCAGATGCCTGTGGCGCTCGAAGGGTGCAAGCGTTGTGCCATCGCGAAGCAGGGACGGGAACGCCACGGTTCGTGCCCGTGGTGTGCACGGCGCGGGCAGACTGTCGTTCGTCGCGGCACGCGCGCGGACAGAGGCGGACAGCGCGCGCCTCACAGCGGTCCCATCTCCGCGAGCCGCTTGTAGAGGTACGAGCGCGAAATGCCGAGCTCCGACGCCACGCGCAGCTTGTTGCCCTTGAAGCGCGCCATGCCATCGCGGATCAGCGACATCTCGAGGCTGCTGACCGCTTCGCGCACCGGGCCCGTCGAGATGGTCGACGTGACCGAAGGCAGCGGCCGATCGCCCGGCTCGCCCGGCCCGCGCGGCGCGAGCAGAGAGGCCATCGCCGAGCCTCCGTGCTCGCCCTCTCCGAGCAGGCCGAGGTCGCCGGGGCCGATCTCCTCGCCCTCGGCGAAGATCACGCCGCGCTCGAGCGTGTGGATCAGCTGGCGCACGTTGCCGGGCCAAGGCTGGCGCACCAGCAGTTCCATCGCGGCGGCGCTCACGCGCTTCTTCGCGGTGCCGTGGCGCTGCGCGAAGTTCTCGAGTGCGTGCTCGACCAGCAGCGGAATATCGTCGCGGCGCTCGCGCAGCGACGGCACGTGCAGCGTCACGCCACTGATGCGGTAGAACAGGTCGAGGCGGAACGACTTCTCGGCAATCATCCGCTGGAAGTCCACGTTGCTCGCCGATATCAGGCGGAAGTTCGAGCTGCGGCTGCGCTCGCTGCCCACGCGCTCGAAGGCACCGTCCTGCAGCACGCGCAGCAGCTTGACCTGGATCTCCAGCGGCATGTCGCCGATCTCGTCGAAGAACAGCGTGCCCTCGTTGGCCTGCTCGAACTTGCCCTTGCGGCCCTTGCGTTCGGCGCCGGTGAAGGCGCCGGCCTCGTAGCCGAACAGCTCGCTCTCGACCAGCGTCGCGGGCAGGGCCGCGGCATTGACCAGCACCAACGGGTTGTCGCGCCGCATGCTCAGCAGGTGTAACGCATGCGCGACCAGCTCCTTGCCCGTGCCGCTTTCGCCGACCAGCAGCACGGGCACGTCGAGCGGCGCCACCTTCACGATGTCGTCCTTGAGCTTGCGGATCACCGCGCTGTTGCCCACGATCTGCTCGAGGCCGAGCGAATTGGTGCGCCGGTTGGTGAGATCGCGCCGGTAGAAAGCGACCTCGGTGCGCAACTGGCTCAGCTCCGCGTTCATCGACTGCAGGTGCTCGGGGCCGCGGAACATCACCTGGCCCACCGCCCCCACCAGCTCGCCGCCGCGCGCGCGGATCGGCACGCGCGAGACGATGCGCGTGGCGCCGCGCATCTCCTGCGTCTGGCCGATCTCGGCCTTGCCGGTGCGCACCACGGTGTCGAGCCGCGTGTTCTCGATCACCTTCGTCACGTGCTTGCCGATCCAGTCGGCGCGTTCCATGCCGAAGAACTTCTCGTGCACCGGGCTCAGGTAGCGCACCACGCCCGCGCTGTCGACCACCGTCATGGCCTCGTAGGGACTGGTCAGCAGGTGGCGCAGGATGTCGCCCGCGAAGGGCACGGCGTTCACGAAATTGAGCAGCTCGTCGTTGCAGCCGTCGCTCAGGGCGAAGAAGGCGCAGGCCTGGTCGGCCTGTGTCGCCAGCACGCACAGCGACATGTCGCCGCTGCGCACGCTCCACAGCGCGCCCAGCGCGTCCTCGGCGCGGCGCCAGCGCTGGATCACCGCGGTGGCCACGGCAGCGCGCGACATCACGCCCGAGGAGAAGACGATCGTTCCGCCCTCGTCGACGACGAGGACGCCCATCATCCCGTGCTGTTCGGTCATCGTTTCGTCCTGTCATGTGGCGTCGGCGCGCCGTTGGCTCCCGCTCGATACGCCACGGTCTATTGCGTTTCGAGCCGTATCGTATCGATAATATTTGCCACTGTCGCTGGCGAATGCATCCGATGCGGGTAAACACGAGGGTGCCGGCGACGCAACCGAGGCAACGGGACATGCACAGCGAAATAGAACTCAAGGCGGTGACCGACTTCCCGCTCGCGCATCCGCGCGCGCCGTACTTCGAGGCCTTCGCGCGCCGCTTCGCGCAGCTCGGTGAAGGCAACGCGCGCATCCGCCTCGAGTCCGACCCGCGCCATGCCGAGGCCGCGGGCCTGCAGCGCGTGCGCGAGGGCGAGGCCGACCTGGCCTGGGTCAGCGTGGCCTACATGGAGCAGCTCGCGCCCGCGCTCGGCGCGGCCACCTTGCCCTTCGTTCTCACCGACAGCGCGATGGCGCGGTCCGGTGCGCTCGCGCGCGCGATGGCGGTGTTCAACCGCGTGCTGGCGCCGCAGGGCCTCGCGCTGCATGCGGTGATGCGTGGTGCCGAGCAGCTGATGGTGTTCCGCACGCCGCCCGATGCGCGCGGCGCGCGCGAGGCCGACCTGCAGTCGCTGCGACTGCGCGTGACTGGGCCCGGCCATCTCGGCGAGCTGGTGCAGGCGCTGAATGGCGAGCCGGTGCCGATGCCAATCCACCGCGTCGGCGCGGCGCTGCGTTCCGGCGAGATCGATGGCCTGATGTCCTCGCCCGGCGTCTGGCTCACCGTCGCGGCGCAGCAGGCGCCGGTCGCCTGGCGCGTCGAGGAGATGAGCCTGCTGACCTACTGGTTGGTCGGCCGGGCCCAAACGCCGGGTCGGTCCGAAGTCCGCGCGTGGCTGCAAGGCGCCGCCGACGAGGCGGTGAACGCGCAATGGAATGCGTTGCGACAGGACGACGAACGCGTGCTCGCCGACCTGGCCGCGCGCGGCCTCGTGCTGCGCACGATCACCGACACGGCGGCCTGGCGAGAGCGGCTGGCGCCGATGGCGCGGCGCTTCGAGCGTGCGCACCCGGGCGTGATCGCCAGCCTGCTCGAGTGAGGGCGAATGTCGCGCTTCGTCAGAACGCGTGCCGGATGCCGAAGTCGTAGCCGCGCGAGGACCGCGGCTGGTAGTTCGCGTTGTTGATGAAGGCCGGTCCGTTCACGACCAGGGCCGCGCCGTTGCGGTTGTTGACCTGCGCGACGGTCGCATAGAGCGCCGTGCGCTTCGACAGGTTGTGCACATAGCCCAGCGCGATCTTGTGGGCACGCGGCTGCGGCTGTGCGAGACCGGGGGCCGTGCCGAGGTCGTATTTCACCGCCGAGTAGCCCGCGCGGATCAGCCCGGGCCCGATCGGCGCGGTCAGGCCGAGCGAGTAGCCCTGGACCTCGACATCGGCGCGCCGCGCCGCGAGTGGCGTGAAGTCTTCATGCGAGCGTACCGATGTGGAACGCGAGTACTCGGCGAAGAGCTTCACCGGCCCGAAGTCGTACGACGCACCCGCATTGAGGTTGCGCACCTGGTCCGTGGTGCCCGCGTAGTAGCTGTCGCCCGTGACGAAGGAAGCGGCCGAGATCGCCACATCGAGCGGCCCCGAGGCATAGCCGAGCCGTCCGGCCACGTAGCTGCCCGCGCGCACCGACGTCACCGCGCCCGGATTGACCGTGCCGTTGGCGCCCAGGCCCGGCGGCGTGGTGCCGCCCGGCGAGAACTTGTCGCGCTCGTGGAAGGCGTACTGGAACTGGCCGTAGACGCCGCCCAGCGTCGGTGGCAGGAAGTACGAGATCGAGTTGCCGATGCGCGTGTAGTTCGCGTTGGCGCCGAAGCCACCCGCGGCGCCCGAGGGCTCGAAGATGTTCGCGGTGTAGATCAGGGTCGTGCCCACGCCGTTGACGCCGAAGGGGTCGAAGGCCGAGTCGTTCCAGAAGGTGGTGGTGTAGTCGCGGCCGATGCGCACTTCGCCGAAGGCACCCGACAGGCTCACGGTCGCGCGCCGCGCGAAGGAGGCGATGCCCTGCTGCCCGTCATCGTTGGTCACCGGCGCCTCGAGCCAGAAGCCCGCGGCCAGACCGCCGCCCAGGTCCTCGGTGCCGCGAAAGCCGATGCGGCTGCCGTTGTAGCCCGAGTTGCGCAGCTCTGTGCGGCTCACGCCGACACGATCGGGCCGCAGCGCCAACGCAGCGAGCGTCGGCGAGCGCGCATCGGAGCGGCTGCTGTAGCCGCTGAGCGTGGCGTCGATCACGCCGAAGACGGTGACGCTGGACTGCGCGAACGCGCCGCCGCAAGGCGCGGCCAGCACGGCGAGGAAGGGAAGGTGGGCGCGAAGGGTTCTTTTCATGTCTCGGATTTCCTGGTTGATGGTGCGGAGCTGAAGGCCGTTGCGACGAGGCGCGAGGCCGTCGAGGCCTGTCGGGGGCAAGCTCCATGCCACGCGGGCTTCGCCGCATCGACGCCAGTGACGGCACCACGCGCCGCGGCGCGCGCACTGTCGGTGGCGAAGACAGGCGAGCGGCGATCTGTCCGGCCTGAATGCAGTGGCGCGCAACGAAGCGCACGCGTCGCAGGTGATTCGAGACCCTGTGTCTCGGTGAAGCCGCCGTCTTCTCCGGGGAGAACGCCGCCCTCCGGCCTCTCGCGGCGCGCATGCCTCGCTTGTGGCACGGCGATTGCGGAGACAGCGCACGCAACCCATCGGAGACAGATCAATGGCCTTTGAAGAAATCACCTACGCGGAGGACGGCCCCGTCGGCACGCTCACGCTCAATCGCCCGCACGACGGGAACATGTTCACCGAGCGCATGTGCCACGAGATCCGCGACTGCATCAACCAGGTCCGGCGCGAGACGCGCACCCGCGTGCTGGTGATCACCGGCGCGGGCGACCGTTTCTTCTGCCTCGGCGGCCGCAAGGACGGCATGGAGGACACGCTGCTCTATGCGGGCGTGCTGCCCACGCTCGAGATGTACGAGAGCATCGACCGCCTGCAGAAGCCCGTGATCGCCTCGGTCAACGGCCTGGCCGTGGGCGGCGGCAACGTGCTGCAGATGGTGTGCGATGTCACCATCGCCAAGGCCGGCGCGGTGTTTCGCCAGGTCGGCCCGATGGTCGGCAGCTTCGATGCGGGCTATGGCACCTGGTACCTCGAGGACCTGGTCGGGAAGAAGCGCGCCAAGGAGATCTGGTACAGCAACCCGAAGATCCCGGCTGCCGAGGCGCAGGCCATGGGCCTGATCAACCGCGTGGTGCCCGACGACATGCTGCAGCAGGCCACGCGCGAGTTCGCGCTCGAGATCGCCGAGCGCGGCGCCTTCGCGCTGGCCTCGATCAAGGCCGCCTTCAATGCGCGCCACGGCGGCGTCGGCGGCCTCTCGCGCATGGCGCACGACCTGCTGCTGCGCGGCTACCTCAACACCGACGAGCATGCCGAGCTGGCCGACGCCTTCGCCGCGCGGCGCAAGCCCGATGGCTCCAAGTTCGGCCACTGACCCGCGCGTGGAGCCCAACGTGACCCAGATCCTCACGCTGCACGACCCCGAGACGGCACGCGGCCACTACCTGTCGGGCGTGTGGCAGTCCGACACCCTCTACGGCCTGCTGCGGCGGCATGCCGAGCTGCGCGGCGCCGCGCTCGCCGTGCGCGACCTGCTCCACCGCCTGAGCTGGAAGGCGCTGCAAGAGTGGGTCGACGTGCTCGCCGACGAACTCGACCGCGCGGGCCTGCGCGCCGGCGACCGCGTCTCGGTGTGGATGCCCAGCCGCGTCGAGGCCGTGGTGGTTTTTCTGGCCTGCTCGCGCAACGGCTATGTGTGCAATCCCTCGCTGCACCAGAACTACACGCTCGACGAGGTCGTCGGCTTGCTGGAACGCATCGGCTGCGCGGCCTTCTTCACGCAGGCGGGATACGGCGCCGACGCGGCGCGGCACGACGTGCTCGCGCGCGTCACGGCGCTGCCCAGCCTGCGTCGCGCCTGGTGCGTGGCACCGCCGGAGGCCGGCGCGCCGCCAGTGCCGCAGATACCGCCGGCCCATGCCTTCCCCGCGCGCCCGCGCGAGCGAGAACGCAGCCGCTGGGGCCGCGCGCCGCACACCAACCCCGACAAGGTCGTCTATCTCGCCTTCACTAGCGGCACCACCGGCCTGCCCAAGGCCGTCATGCACAGCGACAACACGCTGCTCGCGAACGGCCGCGCCATGGTGGCCGACTGGGGCCACGACGAGTCGACGGTGCTGCTGAGCCTGAGCCCGCTGTCACATCACATCGGCACCGTGGCGATCGAGCAATGCCTGGTCAGCGGCTGCGAGCTGGTGTTGCATGACCCGGCCGCGGGGCTGTCTCGGCTCGACTGGATCGTGGAGTCGGGCGCCACCTACGTGATGGGCGTGCCGACGCATGCGATCGACCTGCTCGACGACATGGACCGGCGCGGCATGAAGCACCTGGGCCGCGTGCGCATCTTCTACATGGCGGGCGCGCCCATTCCCGAGGAGGCCGCGCGGCGCTTCCTCAAGCTCGGCATCCAGCCGCAGAACGTCTACGGCATGACCGAGAGCGGCTCGCACCAGTACACGCGCCCGGCCGATGGCGTGAAGGTGGTCACCGAGACCTGCGGGCCGGCCTGCCTGGGCTACGAGGTACGGCTGTGGTCGCAGCAGGACCCCGACCTCGAGGCGCAGCCCGGAGAGGTCGGCGAGATCGCCGGGCGCGGCGGCGTGCTGATGCTCGGCTACTTCGGCGACCAGGACGCGACCGAGCGCTCGTTCAACGCTCACGGCTGGTTCATGAGCGGCGACCTCGGCCAGCTCGACGCGGCGGGCAACCTGCGCATCGTGGGCCGCAAGAAGGACCTGATCATCCGTGGCGGCCACAACATCCACCCGGCACGCATCGAGGACCTGGCCTACCGCCATGCGGCGGTGAACAAGGCCGCGGCCTTCGGCGTCGCCGACGAGCGACTGGGCGAGAAGGTCTGCCTCGCGCTGGTCTGCGCGGGCGAGCCGCCGAGCGCGCAGGAGATGCTCGCGCACCTCGATGCGCAAGGCCTGTCGAAGTTCGACATGCCCGAGTACTACCTCGTGCTGCCCGCGTTTCCGCTCACGGCGAGCGGCAAGATCCTCAAGCGCGAGCTGGCCGCCTGGGCCAGGGCCGGCAGCGTCGTGCCGCAGCCCGTGCGCTTCGTGGCCGGGGGCACGCGATGATCGCGCTCGATCGCGAGGCCGAGTTCGCGGTGCTGCGCATCGACCGGCCGGCCGCGCTCAATGCGCTGTCCTTCGAGCTGATCCGCGACCTGGGCGATGCGATCACGCGCGCCGAGACTTCGGGCGCACGCGCGCTGATCGTGACCGGCGCGGGCGACAAGGCTTTTTGCGCCGGCGCCGACGTGCAGGAACTGCGCGGGCGCGATCTCGCGGCGCAACGCGAGGGCGCCGAACTCGGCCAGGCCGTGTTCGCGCGCCTCGACCGTCTGGCCATTCCCTCGATCGCGCTGGTCAACGGCTATGCCTTCGGCGGCGGCATGGAGCTCGCGCTGGCCTGCACTTTCCGGCTCGCGCAGCCGCATGCGAAGTTCGCGCTGCCCGAGATCAAGCTGGGATTGATTCCCGGCTATGGCGGTACGCAACGGCTGCCGCGGCTCGTGGGCGTGGGGCGTGCGCTGGAGCTCGTGATGAGCGGGCGCAGCGTGGGCGCGGACGAAGCCTTGTCCATCGGCCTGGTGCAGCGCGTCGTCGCGCGCGAGGAGGGCATCGACGCCGCCATCGCGTTCGCGCGCAGCTTCAGCGGCTTCGGCCTGCGCGCGCTGCAGTTCGCGCGCGACGCCGTGCTGCGTGGGGCCGAGACGCCGCTGGCCGAGGGTTTGCGCATCGAGGCCGACCTGTCGACGCTGGCCTACCGCACCGCGGACGCCGAAGAGGGCATGCGTGCCTTCGTCGAGAAGCGTTCGCCCGTTTTCCAGGATCGATGATGAACGACACCAAGCAATGCATCGTGGTCACGGGCGCGAGCCGCGGCATCGGCGCCGCCATCGCGCGCGCGATGGCCGAGGCGGGGCACGCCGTGGCCTGCGTCTCGCGCTCGGGTGCGCTGCCCGAGGCCAGTACCGCCAGCGCTGCGCGCATGTTCGGCGTGCGCGCCGACGTGGCGCAGGCTGGCGCGATGGCCGAGGCCTGCCGCGAGATCGCGGGGCGCGGCCATCGCATCGCCGGGCTGGTCAACAACGCCGGCGTGCACCTCGAGTCGCCGGCGGCGCAAACACCGCTCGATCAATGGCATGCCGTGATGGACACCAACGCCACCGCCACGCTGCTGGCCGCGCAGGCGGTCCATCCCCACCTGGTCGAGGCGGGCGGCGGGCTGATCGTCAACATCGGCTCCTTCTTCGACAAGCTCGGCGTGAAGCGCAACGTCGCCTACTGCGCCTCGAAGGCCGCGGTGGGCGCGATCACCCGCTGCCTCGCGGTCGAGTGGGCAGCGGCGGGCATCCGCGTGATCGACGTCGCGCCCGGCTACATCCAGACCGATCTCAACGCCGGGATGCTCGCTTCGGGCCCGCTGCGCGCCTACCTGCAGAAGCGCATCCCGTCCGGCGAGCCCGGCACGGCCGAGGACGTCGGCCGCTTCGTCGCCGCGCTCTACGCGCAGCCGGGCGGCTTCCTCAGCGGCGAAACCATCTACCTCGACGGTGCCCAGGGCATCGCGCACTGACATGAACCTTCTCCAACGACTGGATGCCGGCATCGCGCTGGCCGACGACGAGCGCATGCTGCTCGACAGCGTGCAGCAACTCGCGCGCGAGGCGATCGCGCCGCGCGCCGAACACCTCGACCGCACGGGCGAGTTCCCGGCAGAGAACATGCGCGACATCAACCGGCTCGGGCTCAACGCGATGTTCGTGCCGGCCGAATACGGCGGCGCGCCGCTGTCCTACCTCTGCTACCTGGCTTGCGTGCGCGAGATCAGCAAGGCCTGCGCTTCCACCGGCATCGTGTGGGCCACCAACTACCACGCCATGAAGCCGCTGATCGACTGGGGCACCGAGGAACAGAAGCAGCGCCTGCTGCCGCGCATCGCCGAAGGCGGGCTGGGCGCACTCGCGATCACCGAGCCCGGCGCCGGCTCCGACGCCACCGGCATGCGCACCACCTTCCGCGAGGAGAACGGCCAGATCGTCATCGACGGCGGCAAGAGTTTCATCACCAACGGCGATGTCGCCGACCTCTACCTGGTGTTCGGCAAGTGGGCCGGCATCGCCGATGCCAAGGCCGCGATCTCGGTGCTGGTGCTCGAGAAGGACACGCCGGGGCTGTCGGTGGTCCGGCTCGAGGACAAGATGGGCACGCGCGCGTCGAGCACCGCCACGCTGGCTTTCGACGGCTGCCGCGTGCCGCGCGCCAACCTGCTGGGCGAGCCCGGCGACGGGCTGAAGATCCTGTTCGCCTCGCTCAACAAGTCGCGCCCGAGCGTCGCCGCGCATGCGCTGGGCATCGCGCGCGCGGCCTTCGAGGACGCGGTGGCCTACATCAGCCAGAGGCGCCAGTCGGGCCGGCGCATCCTCGAATTCCAGGGCGTGCAGTTCATGGTCGCCGACCTCGCGGCCGAGATCGCGCTGGTGGAGTCGTGGCTGTGGTCGCTGGCGCAGCGCGTGGACGCGGGCGAACGCGACTTCGGCATCGAGGCCTCGGTGCTCAAGCTGCGCGCGACCGACCTCGCGATGAAAGCCTCGACCGATGCGGTGCAACTGCTCGGCGGCTACGGCTACTGCAAAGACTACCGCGTCGAGCGGCTGATGCGCGACGCCAAGATCACGCAGATCTGGGAGGGGACCAACCAGGTCCACCGCCAGCTCATCGGCCGCAGCTTCCTCGAGCGCTAGGCGAATGCACGGCGCAACGCGATCAACCCAAGGACCAACGATGAGCGAGATCAAGACAGTGGGCGTGGTGGGATGCGGCACGATGGGTGCCGGCATCGCCATCGTGTGCGCCCGGGCGGGCTTCAGGACCCGCGTGTTCGACCTGCGGCAGGACGCGCTGGACCGCGCCCGCGAACAGACGCGGGTCTTCCTGGAGCGTTCGGTGAAGAAGGGCAAGTTGCCGCCCGACGCGCCCGGGCGCATCCTCGAGGGCTGGCAGGGCACCACGGAGCTCACAGACCTTGCCGACTGCGACCTCGTGATCGAGGCGGTATTCGAGGACCTCGGCGCCAAGCACCGGATCTTCGAGCAGCTGCACGCGGTCTGCGCGCCGCATGCGATCTTCGCCTCGAACACCTCCACCATCTCGATCACCGAAATCGCCGGCGGCAGCGGCCGCTCCGACCGTTTCGTCGGCATGCATTTCTGCCTGCCCGCGCAATTGATGAAGCTGGTGGAGATGTCGCCGGGCCTGAACACCAGCGAGGCCACCTTCGAGCGTGCCTGGGCCTTCTGCGAGGCGCTCGGACAGAAGCCGGTGCGCACGCAGGACTCGCCGGGTTTCATCCTCAACTACTTCCTGATCCCGTTCAACAACGATGCCATCCGCCTGGTGGAGCAGGGCGTGGCGAGCGCCGAGGACATCGACACCGCGGTCAAGGCCGCGCTCGGCTATCCGATGGGCCCGCTCGAGCTGCTCGACCTGATCGGCCTGGACACCCAGCGCCTGCTGTGCGAGGCCATGCACGGCCTTACGCACGAGGAGCGCGCGGCCTGTCCGCCGCTCGTGCGCCGCATGATCGCCGCCGGCCGCCTGGGCAAGAAGTCGGGCCGCGGATTCCATGCCTATGCCGACAACGCGCTTCACGGAGCCTGAGCCATGACAACCACTTCCTATCGCATCGTCCATGGCGGTGACAGCCGCTCCTTTCCCGCGCCCCATGCCTTCCTCGAGGCCGCCACCCCGCAGGGCGAAGCGCGCGTGTTCCTCGGCGCGCAGGCCGGCGCTGCGCTGCACGGGGCCCGGCAAGCACACTCGCTCGACGCCTGTCCCTTCGTCGCGGTCGAGCTCGGCAGCGAATGCCTGGGCGTGCACGGCGGCGAATCGCGCGGGCTCGAAGGCTCCAACCTCGTGGGGTTCGCGCGCTTCCGGCTCGGCGACGCGGCGCCCTCGAACCTGGTCGAGGTGGTGCGTCAGCCGGGCACGCGGGCCGAGGCGCTCGTGGCCGCTTTCGAGACCTTCCGCGCCGCGGGGTTGGCGGTGGCCGTGTGCGCCGACTTCCCGGGCCGCATCGTCGACCGGCTGCTGCGCCCCTACCTCAACGCGGCGCTGCGCCGGCTCGACGAGGGCCTGGCGAGCGCGGACGATCTCGACAAGACCTTGCGGCTCGGCCTCGGGTATCCCGAGGGACCGATCGCGCTGCTCGAGCGCACCGGCCTCGCGGCGCACTTCGAGGTGACGCAGGCGCTGCATGCGGCGCTCGGCCAAGCCGCGTATGTGCCCGCGCGCCGCGCACAGGTCGCCGCGCAGCGCGCCGCCGCATGATGCCGCCGCTCGAGGGCATCCGCGTGCTCGACCTCAGCACCCTGCTGCCGGGGCCGCTGTGCACGCTGCTGCTGGCCGATGCCGGTGCCGAGGTCATCAAGATCGAGCGGCCCGGGCGCGGCGACGAGATGCGCTCGTACGAACCGCGCTTCGGCGGCGACAGCGCGAACTTCGCGCTGCTCAACCGCGGCAAGCGCTCACTCGCGCTCGACCTCAAGCAGCCCGACGATCGCACCGCCTTCCTCGAACTCGTGGCGACGGCCGACGTGCTGGTCGAGCAGTTCCGCCCGGGCGTGATGCGGCGCCTGGGTCTCGATCCCGCGGCGCTCGCGCGCGTCAATCCGCGGCTGGTCTATTGCTCGATCACCGGCTATGGCCAGCACGGGCCGCTTGCCGAGGTGGCGGCGCACGACCTCAACTACCTCGCGCAAAGCGGCATGCTGGGCCTCTCGGCGGGCGCGGACGGCACGCCGCCCCTGCCGCAGGCGCTGGTGGCCGACATCGCGGGCGGCTGCTATCCGGCGGTGATGAACATCCTGCTGGCGCTGCGGCAGCGCGACGCCACCGGCACCGGCTGCCACCTCGACGTGGCGATGGCCGACAACCTGTTCACGCTGATGTACTGGGGCCTGGCCGAGGGACAGGCCACCGGCCGATGGCCGCGGGCCGGGCGCGGCCTGGTCACGGGTGGCACGCCGCGCTACCAGGTCTATGCGACGCGCGACGGCCGCCATCTCGCGGTGGCACCGCTCGAGGACAAGTTCTGGCACGCCTTCCTCGAGATCATCGAGGCGCCGCAGCTCGAGGATCCCGCGCTCGATCCGCAGGCCACGCGCGATGCGGTGGCGCACGCGATCGCGCAGCGCACGGCCGACGAATGGCTGCAGCGTTTCGAAGGCCGCGACGTCTGCGTGGCGCTGGTCGCGACGCTCGAGGAGGCGGTGGCTCATCCGCACTTTCGCGCGCGCGGCCTGTTCGAGCGCCACGTGCGCAACGCCGATGGCGCCGAGATCGCGGCGCTGCCGCTGCCGGTCGACGCGCGTTTTCGTGCGGGGGGCACGAGTGCGTCCTATCCGTCGCTGGGCGAGGCCCGTCCCCAGGAGTTTGCCGACACACCCGGCGCAGAGAGGTTCCGATGAAGATAGGCGTGCCTGCCGAGACAACGACAGGCGAAACCCGAGTGGCCGTGACCCCGGAGACGGCGAAGAAACTGGTGGCGTTGGGGCACACGGTGCGTGTGCAGAGCGGCGCGGGCGTGGCGGCCAGCGTGACCGACGCGGCCTATCAAGCGGCCGGTGCCGAGATCACCGACCAGGCCGGTGCCTTCGGCGCCGAGATCGTGCTCAAGGTGCGCGCGCCGAGCGACGCCGAATGCGCGCTCGCCAAGTCCGGCAGCGTGCTCGTGGGCATGCTCAACCCCTTCGATGCCGCCGGCCTGCAACGCGTGGCCGCGGCCGGCCTCACCGGCTTCGCGCTCGAGGCCGCCCCTCGCACCACCCGTGCCCAGAGCATGGACGTGCTCAGCTCCCAGGCCAACATCGCCGGCTACAAGGCCGTGATGATCGCCGCCGACAAGTACCAGCGCTTCTTCCCGATGCTGATGACCGCCGCCGGCACCGTGAAGGCCGCGCGCGTCGTGATCCTCGGCGTGGGCGTCGCGGGCCTGCAGGCCATCGCCACGGCCAAGCGCCTGGGTGCGGTCATCGAGGCCTCGGACGTTCGCCCCAGCGTCAAGGAACAGATCGAATCGCTGGGCGGCAAGTTCATCGACGTGCCCTACGAGACCCAGGAAGAGAAGGACGCGGCCGAGGGCGTGGGCGGCTATGCGCGTCCCATGCCCGCGAGCTGGCTCACGCGCCAGCAGGCCGAGGTCGCCAAGCGCGTGGCGCTGGCCGACGTCGTCATCAGCACCGCGCTGATCCCGGGGCGTGCCGCACCGACCCTCATCACCGAGGACATGGTCAAGTCGATGAAGCCGGGTTCGGTCATCGTCGACATCGCCGCGGGCAAGGGTCCGGTCAATCCAGATGGTGGCGTAGGCGGCAACTGCCCGCTGTCCGAAGCCGACAAGACCGTCGTCAAGCACGGCGTGACCATCGTCGGCGAGACGAACCTCGCCGCGCTGGTGGCTGCCGACGCGTCGGCGCTGTACGCGCGCAACGTGCTCGACTTCCTCAAGCTCGTGCTGACCAAGGAGGGCACGCTGAAGATCGACCTCGAGGACGACATCGTCGCCGCCTGCCGCGTCTCGCAGGACGGCCAGGTCACGAAGAAGTAAGCGAACACGCCGAACACGCGAGGAGAAGAAACCATGGACATCGTCTCTCACACCGTCATCAACCTCATCATCTTCGTGCTGGCCATCTACGTGGGCTACCACGTGGTGTGGACCGTCACGCCCGCGCTGCACACGCCGCTGATGGCCGTGACCAACGCCATCTCGGCGATCGTCATCGTGGGCGCCATGCTGGCCGCCGCGCTCACCGAGACCGGCCTGGGCAAGACCATGGGCGTGCTGGCCGTCGCGCTGGCGGCGGTCAACGTCTTCGGCGGCTTCCTGGTCACGCGGCGCATGCTGGAGATGTTCAAGAAGAAGGAAAAGAAGGCACCCGCTGCCGCAGCCGCCGAGGGAGCTTCCAAGTGAGCATGAACCTCGTCACCCTGCTGTACCTGCTGGCCAGCATCTGCTTCATCCAGGCGCTCAAGGGCCTGAGCCATCCCACCACCTCGATCCGCGGCAACGTCTTCGGCATGACCGGCATGGCGATCGCCGTGCTGACCACCGGCGCGCTGATCTACAAGCTCGCCAGCGGCAACCTCGAGGGCCTGGCCTACGTGCTGGTCGCGCTGGTCGTGGGCGGCGGCCTCGGGGCCTACATGGCCAACAAGGTCGAGATGACCAAGATGCCCGAGCTCGTGGCCTTCATGCACAGCATGATCGGTCTCGCGGCCGTGTTCATCGCGGTGGCCGCCGTGGCCGAGCCGCATGCCTTCAACATCGCGCTCAAGGGCGATCCGATCCCCGCGGGCAACCGCCTGGAGCTGTTCCTGGGCGCGGCCATCGGCGCCATCACCTTCAGCGGCTCGGTGATCGCCTTCGGCAAGCTCTCGGGCAAGTACAAGTTCCGCCTGTTCCAGGGCGCGCCGGTGCAGTTCGCGGGCCAGCACATGCTCAACCTCGTGCTGGGCCTGGCGACCGTGGGCCTGGGCCTGGTGTTCATGGCGACCGAGAACTGGACCGCCTTCTTCGCGATGCTCGCGCTGGCCTTCGTGATGGGCGTGCTGATCATCATCCCGATCGGCGGTGCGGACATGCCGGTGGTGGTGTCGATGCTCAACAGCTACTCGGGCTGGGCGGCCGCGGGCATCGGCTTCAGCCTGAACAACGCGATGCTGATCGTGGCGGGCAGCCTGGTGGGCAGCTCGGGCGCGATCCTGAGCTACATCATGTGCAAGGCGATGAACCGCTCGTTCTTCAACGTGATCCTGGGCGGCTTCGGCGGCGACGCTGCGGCGGCCACGGGTGGCGCGAAGGAGCAGCGCCCGGTCAAGAGCGGCAGCGCCGACGACGCGGCCTTCGTGCTGGGCAATGCCGAGACGGTGGTGATCGTGCCGGGCTACGGCCTGGCGGTGGCGCGTGCGCAGCATGCGGTCAAGGAGCTCGCGGCCAAGCTCACCGAGAAGGGCATCACGGTGAAGTACGCGATCCATCCGGTGGCCGGGCGCATGCCGGGGCACATGAACGTGCTGCTGGCCGAGGCCGAGGTGCCGTACGACCAGGTGTTCGAGATGGAGGACATCAACGGCGAGTTCGGCCAGGCCGACGTGGCGATCATCCTGGGCGCCAACGACGTGGTGAACCCGGCCGCGCACACCAAGGGCAGCCCGATCTACGGCATGCCGATCCTGGAGGCCTACAAGGCCAAGACGGTGATCGTGAACAAGCGCTCCATGGCCGCGGGCTACGCGGGCCTGGACAACGAGCTGTTCTACATGGACAAGACCATGATGGTGTTCGGCGACGCGAAGAAGGTGGTCGAGGAGATGGGCAAGGCGGTCACCGATTGAGTGCATCGACCGCGGCGGTTCAGGGCGTGTTCAACAAACTGGCGAGGCTACGCGACCGACGGAGTGATGTGACCCGAGGCGGCCATCGTTGCGCGGTCCCCTATGAACTGCCGCGCACATTCATCGCCATCCTGACAAGTTCCACCTGCCGCTTGCAGTCGAGCTTTCCCATCAGCATCGCGATCTGCTTGCGTACCGTGTGGATCGAAATTCCCCGGCGCGCCGCGTAGTCAGCGGCCTTCATACCGCTTGCCAGCGCGTGAAGCACTGCAGCCTCGGCGCCTGTGACGCTCAGTGCACCGGCGAGTGCCTCCGGGCTCGCGAGCAGCGGCTCCTCTTCTTGGCGCATTCGAACGAAGAGCAGCGGCTCCGCCGCCAGCCGCAGGATGGGATTTGCCTTCGTCACGTCGATGCTCAGCACGCCCGCGCCCGCCGCCATGGGAAAGGCCATGGTTCGAACGACGCCATCGGCACACGCCGCGGCCAAGCAACCGTCCAGCGTGGCCTGCAGGCGCGCATCCGTGGCGGCAAGACGCCCTTTGCGCTGCAGCAGACCCCTGCGCTCATCGAGCAAGGCTCGCGCCCTGGGCGAAGCATGTACGAGCAGACCATTACGGTGCACGAGACAGCTTGCCTCATCCAGCGCATCGAAGGCCACGTCACTGACGCTCAGCCAGGAGAAGGCGCGCGCCCTGCGCAACGCCATGGCGTCCTGCAAGGCTTTGGAAAATCTGCAGATCCTCGCTCCTCGAAGTCTCTCGCTCAGCGTGTCGGATGCGATCTCCCGCTGGAAACCCAGACTCACGCGCCGTCCCGGCCCGTTCTCGACCATGTAGGAATAGAGCTGCCGCATCCGATGCCTGGACATGAAGTCCACGTAATAGGCGTTGCGCTGCCGAAGCGGCTCCGGAATTAGTTTTTGCGTGTCCAGCCAGGTCCCGGGATCGCGCACAACCCCTGGCAGGGTCATGACGTCCTGCGCGTGAAAGTGGTCCGCGTAGTCGCGCATGGCACCAAGGTCCGCGCCGAAATTCTGCATGTCGACGAGGCCGTCTCCGTCATAAACGATCATCACCGCGGCATCGCTCTCCACCAGTCTGTTCGCGGTCGATAGGACATCACGCCAAGATACCTGGACATCGGTGATGGCTCGAACGGCCTCCAGTGCACGCATCAAGTCGACATCTTGTCGCATGGGACTTCTCCTCCGGCAAGCGATGATGCGCCTGGGAGATCGATTCGTCCATCCAGGGCCGGCCTGCCCCCTCCGTGCGGCCCCAGCCTTAGGGAATGCTGGCAAGGAGGGGGAGGACTCTTTCTTGCCGGGAGTGTTGAGCATTCACCGTGCGGCCACATCACTCAAATTGAGTATGCAGCAGCTACGGGGAACTCAAATTCGGCACGCGACTACTGCAGCTTGTACAGCGCGATGGCCGCGCTGAATTCCGCCTGCTTCTGGTTCGTCGCCTGCAGCAGGAAGGAGTTGAAGGTTGTGTTCCTCGCATACATGGTGGGATCGGTGGTGTCGCAGTGCCTGTCGGTAGAGGTCTGTCGTGAGCAGTACACAACGGCTCTGCGGGCGCTGCTCGGAAAAGTGGCGGAGTCGTTGAAGCCCGCGCCGCTGGTACCCGGCGTGGTGCTGCCAAAAGGCGCCGTGCCGAAGACATTCAGTTGGGTCGGCGCGGGCGCACCGGCGGGTACCGACCAGCCGTCCTTGTCGCCAGGCGGCGAACTGAAGTTGACCCAGATCGGGTTGGCAACAAGCAGGTAGCCGCCGCTTGCCGAGCTCGTTGTCAGGAAGTCCCTCAATCCGTCTGACAGCTGTGCCAATGGCTGTTGCCGCAACTCGGCCATTGTCAGCGTGCGCGAGAGTGTCCGTGCGGTCTGGATGACGTTCGGCTTCGTCGTATCGGCGTGATGGAACTCCACCGTCCAGATGCCCTGGTCGGTGATCGCGCGGATTTGTGCGTCATCGAGTTGCGGTTGCGCATAGGTGAGCGATGTCTCTTTCGCTGCGGGATTGCCGGGCGTTGCCGCGTTCTGATACTCGCCACGCAGCCTGTAGACGGAGCTTCCGGTGATGATGCCGTCGGCCCGAGCGAACCGCAGTGTCGAGTAGCCTGCGCTCGGCAAGAAGGTCAACGGCGTGCCCCACGGCGTCGTGACCACTGCCTTGGCGAAGATGGGCTGGCCTTCGCCATCGGTCAGATTCGGGATCGAGATGTCGTATCCCGTACCGTAGTTGTTAAATGCCGGCGTGTTCAGGAACTCGCGAAGCTGCGCGTAGGGCTGTACCGTGGCCCGGTACGCGTTGCCGTTGCCGACCAGCTTGAGCGTGTTGCCGACACGGCGTGCGCCCAGTAGATCGAAGGCAGTGTTCCCTTGAGGGTCCCTCGTGCGGTAGCTCAGCACCATGTCTCCGTTGGCGCGGAAGAATTCCACGCTACCCTGCTCCCAGCGAAGTCCTTTCGCGCTCGCGCGAAACAGGCTGGCGTACGCACCCGCGTTCGAGGACGAACGACCCACGTTCGTGCCATTGCTGTAGAAGGTGGATGGATCGTCGTCGAGGAAGAGTTGCCGACATGCCGGTGCCGCGACTGCGGACGGACCGCCGACCGCGTCCGTGTCATCGTTGGACGCCGTGCTGACGCGCTGCGTCAGCGGCAGGGCGTAGCAATCGGTGAATCGCCGGAGCAGGTCCGCCACCAGTGCGGGAGGCGGTACAGCCGCGACCTGCACGCCCGCACCGATCGGCGGAATGCTGCCGTCGCTGCTTCGGAATTGGACGGAGACAGGCGTGCCGTCGGCCGTCTTCACCGTGATCTCGATGTTGGCTGCCCCGCCCTCGGGTCGGACGCTCACGCTCAACACATCGAGCAGCCTGTCCTGCCCTGTGCCGTCGGCCACCAGTGCGTCAAACAACGGGTGACCGATGGCCAAGCCCAGACTGTCCAGCACAGGCTGCAAGGCCGCCTTGAGTTGCGCAACCTGCTGCGAGATGCTGTCGGCCGTGATGATCTCGGGGCGGCTCGACAGCACGCCCGCGAGCTGGGCAGGGTTGCCCGCGGGAGACAACCGGGTGACCACGATGTTCGTGAGCGGCGTGACATTGGCGATGCCCGAACTCTGGAACGCTGCGCTGTAGAGCACCTGGTCGTCGCGCAGCGCGCGAATCACCAGCGGTGCCTTGGCCGTCGCTGGCAGCGGGCAGGTGTAGGCGCCGCCGGTATCGGTCTGCGCCGAGCAGACCATGGTGCCGCTGGCATCGGTGACGGTGATCTGCGCGCCGGCGAAGGCTGCTCCGGTCGCTGCCACGCCGCTCAGCGTCGTTCCGGTGGAAGGGTTCGGCGCCGGCGCCGGCGGTTCCCCTGTCGATCCGCCCGTCGGCCAAGGAAAGCCTCCAGCCCCGCCCCCTCCACCGCCGCAGCCGGCCATGACCAACAACACGGCCATCGCCAGATACGACAGCGGCCCCGCCTTCCTCATCGATATTGTCATGTTCTCTTCCTTCGCAAATGTGGCTCGGCCCAGGATGACCCTGGCGCCTGCGAAGGCAGTGTTGCGTAGACCGTGCGCGACGGCATCACCAACTTTAAGTAAGGCGAAACGGCATCTGAGGTGTTTGCGCACCGAGCGTGCGATGGCGGATCGCCAGCCAGAACCGGCGCACTGGCTTGTCTTGAGCCTGACAGCCTTCGGCTCCCGGGGGCGCACGAAGCAACAAGCTCTACGGTCTCGCGCGCCTGAGCTACCCGACGAAGTTGCGGATGTCCCCTGGGACAAGTTCCGGCTCGATCAAGAGCGCGAGACTTCGGATCACCATCGCGTCGGCTTGGGTCACACAGACAGCGCCGCTTGGTGCAAGCTGAAAAAGCAAAGGATCGTCATCAAGGTCCCAAATCACCCAGCTCTTCCATTTCGATGAGTCTTCTCATCACAACAGCTTGATCGGCAAGCCAATCTACTGCGATGAAAAGTAGCGCACCTGTCACTTCTGCCTCTGCGGAGGTCCCTGACGGAGCAGGCCCGGGCAGGTATCGCGGGATTACAACTGGCGGCGTCTCGCGTCAATGCGTGCCTGCATGCGATCAAGCACTTCGTCCACAGGATGCGAAACACCAGTTCGTAGATATTCCTGCCAGGCGGCCTCCCCACGCGCGTAGAACCCCGTCGGGGCGCGGCGGAAGTCGACGGCTGGACGCACCGTATCAGCCACGACGGTGCTGATGGTTTCGTCCGCACCCGGGACCGCTTCGAGCCCAGCATGCAGTTCCGGCTCCACGCGAGCGACATGCAAGATGCATGATTTCATGACCGAAGTTGTAGCACGTCTGTAAGGCATTCACCACCGCGGCCCGTCGTGCTTTGCACGCATGCGCACGGCGAGAGCGTCGCCGACCGAACCGAGACCGAACGCCAGGCCAAGGCGAATGGGGGCGCCTCGCGCCGCCTCAGGCCGCGAGCCGCACGCAGCGCGCGAGGTGCGCGCGTCCCACCTCGAGGTTCGGCGGCACGCCCATCGCGCAGCGCGGCTGCACCCGGGCGCAGCGCGGCGCGAAGGCGCAGCCCGGCGGCAGGTCGTTGAGGTCGGGCACCGAGCCGGGAATCGAATCGAGCGGGCGGCCACCGGTGCCGCCATGCACCGTCGCGCGCAGCAGGCCCTGGGTGTAGGGATGGCGCGGCGCATCCATCACCTCGGCCACCGGGCCCGATTCGACGAAGCGCCCTGCATACATCACGGCGATGCGGTCGGCGACTTCGCAGGCCACGCCGAGGTCGTGGGTGACGAAGATGGTGGCCATGCCGAGCTCCTGCTGCAGCTGGCGCAGCAGCAGCAGGATCTGGATCTGCACCGTGGCGTCGAGCGCGGTGGTCGGTTCGTCCGCCAGCAGGAGGCGAGGACGGCAGGCCAGCGCCAGCGCGATCATGGCGCGCTGGCGCAGCCCGCCCGACAGCTCGTGCGGGTAGGCCTCGAGGCGCCGCTGCGCGGACGGGATCTGCACCAGCTCGAACAGCTCCAGCGCGCGCCGATGGCCGTCCTTCACCGAGACGCCGTCGTGGCAGGCCACGGTCTCGGCGATCTGGCGCCCGATCCGGAACACCGGGTCGAAGGCCGTCATCGGTTCCTGGAACACCATCGACACCATCCCGCCGCGCACGCTGCGCAGTCGCGAGGCCGGCAGGTCGAGGATGCGGATGCCGTCGATGAGGATCTCGCCGCCGATGCGCGCGGTCGACGGGAACAGCCGCATCAGCGCGCGCAGGGTCACGCTCTTGCCCGAACCCGATTCGCCGAGCAGGCAGAGCACCTGGCCGCGGTGCACGTCGAAGCTGACGCCGCCGACCACCGGGATGTCGAGATCGCGCGAGACGAAGCGAACCGTGAGGTCGCGCACCTGGACCAGCGGCGCATCGGCCGAGGGTGCGGGCGCGGAGGGGAGGGGAGAGGAGTGGGAGGGCATGGTCCTGCTCACGGTCGATTCGGATTCGAAGGGTTGGCGAGGCTGTGGCCCGAGCCTGCGGTGCAGGCGTGGCAGGCGACGACGTGGCCCGCCTCGGCGCTGGCAAGCGGCGGTTCGGCCGCCGCGCACACGGGCTCGGCGATCGCGCAGCGGGTGCGGAAGCGGCAGCCGGAGGGCGGGTCGACCGGGTTCGGCGGATCGCCCGCGAGCGGCGCCTTCTCGATGCGCCTGCGCGGGTCCATCGAGAGGCGCGAGGCCAGCAGGCCCTGGGTGTACGGATGCAGTGGCGCCTCGTAGAGCCGCTCGGCCGGCGCCACCTCGATCACCTTGCCGAGGTACATCACCATCACGCGGTCGCTGACGTGGCGCACCACGTTGAGGTCGTGCGAGATGAAGAGATAGGTCAGGCGCAGCCGGCGCTGGAGGTCCTGCAGCAGGTTGAGCACCTGCGCCTCCACCGACTTGTCGAGCGCCGAGACGGCCTCGTCGAGGATCAGCACGCGCGGGCCCAGGGCGAGCGCGCGCGCGATGTTCACGCGCTGGCGCTGGCCGCCCGAGAGTTCGTGCGGATAGCGCTGCGCGAACAGGTCGGGCGCGAGGCCGACCAGCCCGAGCGTCTCGCGCGCGCGTTCGCGCGCCATGGCGGTGGGCGTACCGGCGGCCTTGAGGCCGAACATCACCGAATCCTCGATGGTCAGCCGCGGGTTCAGCGAGGCGTGGCTGTCCTGGAACACCATCTGCATCTTCTTGCGCATCGCGCGCGTGGCCGCGCTGGTGGCGTGGCCGGCCACGTGGCCGTCGACCTCTACCACGCCCTCGTCGGGCTCGATCAGGCGCATCAGCAGTCGTGCCGAAGTGGACTTGCCGCAGCCCGACTCGCCGACGATGCCGAGCGTCTCGCCGTCGAGGACCTCGAAGCCGATGCCGTCCACCGCCTTGACGTGGGCCGTGACGCGGCCGAGCAGGCCGGACTTGAGCGGGAAATGCTTGCGCAGCCCCGCGACGCGCAGGATGACCGGGCGCGGCGCGGCCTCGGGTAGCACTTCGGGTGGCGCATCGGTCGGCACGGGGGTAGGGTGCGGGAAAGAGTTCATGCGTGCACGTCCATGGCCGCGCGAAGGCCGTCGCTGATGAGGTTGGAACAGATCGAGGTCAGGAAGATCATCACGCCCGGCAGGATCGCGTTGAGCGGCGCGACGTAGATCGACTGGCGCAGCGTGTTGAGCATCAGCCCCCACTCGGCCTCGGGCGGCACCACGCCCAGGCCCAGGAAGCTCAGGCCGGAGGCGATCACGATCGACACGCTGACCAGGCTCGAGGCATAGATCAGGATCGGCCCGAGCACGTTGCTCAGCACATGGCCGAGCACGATGCGCAGCGCCGAGGCGCCGGTGGCGCGCGCCGCGTCCACGTAGTCCTGCGAGCGCACCTGGGTCGTCACGCTCTCGGCCACGCGCGCGATCGGCGGCACGAAGATCAGCGTGAGCGACACCAGGCTGTTGAGCATGCCCGCGCCGAGCACGCCCGAGATCGCGACCGCCAGCAGCACCGAGGGGAAGGCGTAGAACACGTCGACCACGCGCATGATCGCCATGTTGAGCGCACCGCCCGCGTAGCCCGCGACGATGCCGAGCGTGGCACCGATCGCCGTGGCGAACAGCACGGGCATGAAGCCCATGAACAGCGAGTTGCGCCCGCCGTGCAGCAGGCGCGAGAGCAGGTCGCGGCCGAGCTCGTCGGTGCCGAGCCAGTGGCTGGCGTCGCCGGGCGGCAGTAGCCGCCGCGTCATGCTGGTGGCGAAGGGGTCGTGCGGTGCGATCCACGGCGCGAAGAGGGCCAGCGCGACCACCAGCAGCAGCACGGCCAGGCAGGTCAGCGTGAGCGGATCGCGCGCGAGCCGGCGCGCCACCTGCTGCCAGAAGCTGCGCGAGACCGGGCGCCGCGATGCGGTTGCGGGTGCGGGTGCGGGCACGGCAGGTGCCGGTGGCACGGCCGCGGGACGAAGAGGAAGAATCCGGTTCATGGCTCAGCTGCGCTTGATGCGCGGATCGAACATCGTCTGGACCAGGTCCACGGCGAGGTTGATGAAAACGAAGAACATCGACAGCACGAGGATGGTTCCCTGCAGCACCGGCAGGTCGCGCGTGAAGATGGCGGTGTTCAGCAGGAAGCCGGTGCCCGGCCACGAGAACACCGTCTCCACCAGGATCGAGCCGCCGAGCAGCTGCGCGAGCTGCAGGCCGGCGATGGCCAGCACCGTGGGCGCCGCGTTCTTCACGATGTGCACGAACACGCCGAAGGGTGGCAGCCCCTTGGCATGGAGCGTCTGCACGAACTCGCGCTTGCGCACCTCGGCGACCGTGCTGCGCACCGTGCGCGCCACGATGCCGGCCGGGATCACCGCCATCGCGATCGCGGGCAGCACCAGCGCGCGCAGGCTGTCGGCGCTCAGCGAGAAAGTGGTGTCGGCGCCCTGCGAGCCCATGCCCATCGCGGGCAGCAGGCCCAGGTTGACCGAGAACACCACCACCAGCACCATGCCGAGCCAGTAGTGCGGAATGCTCACGCCGGTGACCGCCACGGTGGTCACCGCGCGGTCGAGCGTGCTGCCGCTGCGAAAACCCGCCACCAGCCCGAGCAGCAGGCCCGCCGACATGCCCAGCAGCGTGGCGGCCGCGGCGAGCGCGAAGGTGTTGACCACCGCGGGCGCCACCTCGTCGAGCACCGGGCGGCGCGTCACCGTCGACTGGCCGAAGTCGCCGGTGAGCACGTGGCCCAGCCACTTCAGGTATTGCTCGGGCAGCGAGCGATCGAAGCCGTAGGCGGCGCGCACCTCGGCCACCAGTTGCGGACTGGCGCTCTCGGGCAGCACCGCGCTCAGCGGATCGCCCGGTGCCAGGTGGATCAGCGCGAAACAGAACAGCGACACGCCGATCGCGATCGGCACGGTGTAAAGCAGGCGGCGCAGGAAGTAGACGAACATGGCGGTGCTTGGCGCTCAGTCCACCACGACCGGCGTCAGGTCCTGGATCCAGCTCTGTGCCTGCACGAAGCCCTTGACGCGCGGCGACAGCGCGCGCGGGTTCACGTCGTGCACGACCCAGATCCACATGGCCTGGTCGACGATGCGTGCATGCAGTTCGGCCAGGATGCGGTCCTGCTCCCTGGGATCGAAGGTGGTGCGCGCGCGCGTCACCAACTCGTCGGCCTTCGGGTCGTTGAAGCGGCCCCAGTTGTAGCCCGTGGGCACCGGCTCGAACGAGGCCGCGGTCTTGATCAGCGCGATGTCCGGGTCCCAGAAGCCCCAGCTGTTGTTGACACCATGGCGGCCCTTGTTCTCGGGCGCCCAGGCGCCGGCGCGGCGGCGCGCGCGCAGCGCCTCCCAGTCCATCACCTCGAACTCGAGGTCGATGCCGACCTGCTTGTAGTTCTCCTTGATCAGCTCGTTCATCGACAGCGGCTGCATCTGGCCCGAGCCCGAGGGCGCGATCACGATCTTGATGCGCGCCGGGTTGCTCTTGCTGTAGCCCGCCTCGGCCAGCAGCCTGGTGGCGGCGGCCGGGTCGTACTTGATGTCGAAGGCCGGATTGCCGAACCATGGATGGCCCGGCGTGACCATGCCCTTGGCCGGCAGCGCAAGCCCGCCCAGCAGCTTCGCCATGCCCTCGCGGTCGATCGCGAGGTTGGCGGCCTTGCGCACGCGCACGTCCTTCAGCGGCGAGTCGTCGAGCAGGCTGATCTGGTAGGCCCAGACGTGCGGGTACTTGTTGGTCACGATCTGCATGCCGGCCTGCCGCAGTCGCGGCACCGCGTCGGGCGGCGGCGCTTCCACCCAGTCGACCTGGCGCGACAGCAGCGCGGCCACGCGCGTGTTCGGATCGGGCATCGGCAGCAGCACCAGGCGGTCGGACTTCGGCACCCGCGCCGCGTCCCAGTACTGCGCGTTGCGGACCAGCTCGGCGCGCTCGCGCGGCACCAGCTTCTGCAGGATCCACGGGCCGGTGCCCGAGGGCTGGGCTGCGAACTTGTTCCAGTCCTTGCCCACCTCGGCCCAGCGCTTCGGGCTCGAGAAGAAAATGTTGACCAGGTTGTAGGGCAGCACCGCATCGGGCTTGGCGGTACGGATCTGCACGGTGTGGTCGTCGACCTTGGCCCAGCCGCTGATCGCGCTGTAGTACTGCGAGCCCTGGGTCGACTGGGCCTGGTCGAACTGCGGCGCGTCGCGCTTCATCAGCTTCTCGAGGTTCCAGACCACCGCGTCGGCGTTGAACTCGGAACCGTCGTGGAACTTCACGCCGCGGCGCAGCTTGAAGGTCCACAGCGTCTTGTCGGTGGCCGAGACCGACCAGCTCTCGGCCAGCCCGGGCCGCAGCACCGCGGTCTTGTCCGCGCTCGACAGGTCCCAGCTCACGAGCGAGTCGTAGACCGTGCCGCCCATGAAGCGCAGCCCCTCGGTGCCCTGACTTGGCTGCCCGGTGGTCAACGGGATGTCGGCCACGGTCATGCCGACGCGCAGGACCTTCTCGGCCAGCGCCGACAGCGGCAGCAGGCCCGCCGCGAACAGGGATGCGGCCAGCAGCCGCGACGCGAAAGCGCGAGTTCTCGATCTCATATGTGCTCCTCTACGATTCGATGCGACCCCGCTGGCATCGGCTCGGCGGCCGTGTCTCGCGGGGCGGGTGGTGATGCCAAGGGGCAGGTTCCGTGCCAGCGGAACCGACGCCGCGCGGCGCCCGGTGGCCGCCGGGTCTGTCTGCCGCGCAGACAGATCGGGCGCCTCGGCTGTCGCGAGCGCGTACAGACGGACACCCGGAACCATCAGGCCATCGCGGGCTGCCCGTCGGGCAGTTCGAACTGGCCAGCGGGCAAGGTGCCGAGGTAGTCGAGCAGCTCCGCCGTCTTCACCACGTCCGCGTATTTCGCGTGCATGTCGCACAGGTTGATCGCGTGGCTGGCCTGCGCGCGGTCGAAGCAGCCGTCCTCCGCCACCGCCACGCGGTAGTTGAGGCTGAAGGCATCGATCACCGTCGCGCGCACGCAGCCCGAGGTGGTGGTGCCCGTCACGATCACGCTGTCGCAGCCCAGCAAGGTGAGATAGCTCGCGAGGTTGGTGCCGAAGAAGCCCGAGGGCTTCTGCTTGAGGACCACGAGGTCGCGCGGCCCCGGCGCGATCTCGGCGACGATCTCGTTCGCGCCGCGCGAGGACTTCGCGATCTGCTCGCCGTCGTCGCTCAGGCGCGCATCCTTCCAGCGCCAGCTGCCGCCATCCCAGCTGTCGGCGCGGCGCACGCCGGTGGTGTAGATCACCGGCACGCCGCGTTCGCGGCTCTTGTCGATCAGGGCGCGGATGTGCGGGATCGCGAGCCAGGCATCCTCGCCGCAGGAGGTGTGCCAGTTGCGAATCGATTCGAGGATCGGCACCGGCTTCTCATCGCAGAAGGCATAGCTCACGTCGATGACCAGCAGCGCCGGCCGCTTGCCGAAGCCGCCCCTGGCGCCGAAACCGGAGGTGGCGAAGACCTCCTTGTCGCGCGTGGTGAGAAACTTGTCCCATGGACGTTCTTGCATGTTCGAGGCTCCAGGTGGTGTTGAGAGTCACTCGTTCTGCAAACGTCGTGCCCCGGTCGCCGCGCTCGTGCGCAGTGCGAGTCACGTCCCGATTCCCCTCTGAAAGCACGTCTGCGTGCGAGCGTACGGGGTGCGTGGTGCCTGCCTTTGTCATGTGTGCAGCGACGACACTTGTGCGCCGCGCTGTGCGCGCGATCGACACCGCTATGGATTCAAAGCACCGTGCGGGATGCCGGCGAGGTGCAGCACAAGGGCAAGGACGAGCAGGTGTGTGGGGTAGAAGGCATAGAAGACCCATCGACACCGTTCAAGGGGGACATGGATGCGGCTGAACCCCCAGATCAAGGGCAGCGCGGCGAGGGCAGCGAAGTTGCCGTTGACGAGCCATAGGGACGCGGTCGCAAGCAGCCATGCAGTTGCGGTCCTGAAGCTCGGGCGGCGAATGAAGGAGCGCGCGCCCAGGCAGCACAGCAGTCCCGGCCACCAGAATTCAACCACCGTGCCACCAACCACAAAGGTGACCAGTGCCAGACATCGATGGCCAACGGTCCGGAGCTCCAGCAGCCAGGCGATCAGGGTCGCGACGAGCAACGTCGCCATGATGTTCAGTGGCCACCATCCGACAAGCAGCACGAACGCAGGCGTCGCGAGCACACCTGAGGCCGCAAGCCGCTTCACTACACGTCGATGAACACTCGCGGCCTCCACGCGAGGGCGCGCGAGGTTGTACATGAGCGCAAAGCCAAAGAGCGGCATCGCCATGCGACCGAGCAGGTAGAGCGTGGCGACCTGCTCGCCCAGAAGGTACTTGTTGAAGTGGTCCCCCACCATCAACGCCAGCGCGAGCCACTTGAGCGCCTCGAGCGATCCGTCCGCCATGTGCCAGCGGCCGCTGGCCGCCGCTTCGCAGGTGCCGTCCCCACGTGTCGTGGGCGTCGAGGTCTTGATGCGAGCATCACGACGCATGGTCATCAGGCAATGTACGGGGTGAGCCTGCAGGGCCAGCCCGAGGAGGCGCGCCTCTGCCTTGCGAATTCACGGCCGCTCATGGGCATGTCTGTCCCACTCGGCGGCGCGTCCCGGTCCTGGCAGGATGGGCGCTCGCGCCATCGCCACCCGCCTGTCCGGGAGATGGATGTCCAATCCATCGGCGAGCGCGTTGGCGATGCGATGGCGAATGGACGCGAGCAACTGCTGCTGAGAGCGCGGATCGGCAGTGAGGCGCTGGGCATACTGCGCGGCCAGTCGCAGTCCGGCCATGGCGTATGTCAGACGGGGGTCGCGCTGCATCGTCCCTGGCGACGGCGTTCGATCGGCCCGCAGCTGCTGGGCCTCTTGCGCGAGCATGTGCATATGGTCTTGCGTCTCTATACGCCAGTGGCGCCGCTGCGCAAGCACCCGCTCTTCGCCGACAGCGTCTGCATGGCCATCCTGGGCGGGAACTCGAAGCCGGGCGGGTTTCGTGCCCAGGGGCAAGACGACGACCTCGTCTCCGATGCGCGGCTGGGATGCCGCTCGCTGGAGAGCCGCTTCCAGGTCGGCGCCCCAAAGCCTGCGTTCTCCAACCTCCGTGCGCAGGGTCACGTAAAACGAGCTTCGCGCTGCCGGATCGAATTGATAGGGCGCCGCGGCGGCCTCCAGCAACACGCCGCGCACCGGCGCGTGACGCCCGAGTGGACGCCTCGTGCTGACGGTCCCCTGTGGATCGGACCCCGATGGCGGCGAAGGCGCGGCCCCTGGCGGCTGCCCGTCGAGTAGGTCGACGTTGGATGTGGAGTGCATGCGATGGCTTTGGTTGGACCGGACCGCTCAGACCAGCAGGCGGGCCATGAACTCGTCGGTGCGGCATTTCATCTCCGCCTCACTGAGTGATTCGGTGGGGATGTCGACGTCGTCGAAGTCGAAAGAGAAGTCCTTCAGATCCAAACTGCCGTCGAGCACGGCATGGGCTATCTGCAGCTCATCCTTCGCCAACGCATGGCCCGTGCTCGTGGCGGGTGTCGTCGAAGTCGCAGCGCTCGCTCCTGCCGGTGGCGCAGGCGCGGCCATCACAAGCTTCGGGACTTCGGGCGGGGCGATTTCCCGCCGAGCAAAGGATTTGTCCTTGAAGTAGATGATGCGGTGAGCGAGGACGGGCCTGAGTCCTTCGTAGAAAAGGATCATGCGCGCCGGGTCGAGCTCCTTGACTTCCTGGGGCAGCAGCAGCCGGCGCGGCTGTTCGCTGATGCTGACGCTGCCCGATGTGCCTGAGCCGCCCCATATCGGCCGACTGACGCTCTTTTGGCGGACCGTGTAGGTGCCGAGTTCGCGCGAGATGGCCTCGGCATCTTCATACTCTTTCGGCGGAAAAACGATGCGCGCGGCGAGCATCTTGCGAATCGATTTGGCACCCTCCACGCCGTACTTCTCGATCAGCTGCGAGTTGGACTGGACGATCACCACGGTGCGCACGTTGTAGCCGGGCAGGAACGCCGTGGATTCCGCGATCACCGGAATGCGCCCGAGCGCGGGGAACTCGTCGAGCATGAGCAGCAGCTGGTGCTTCAGGGCCGGGTTGCTCTCGGGCAGTTCACGCGTCTGCAAACCGATGGCCTGCTGGAAGAAGAGGTTGAGCAAGGGCTGCAGACGCGCGATGTTGTCTGGGTTGATCTGCACATAGATCGAGATCGGACGCTTGCGCAGGTCGCGAAGATCGAAGTCGTTGGCCGAAGTGGCCGCGTCGATCATGGGGTTGAGCCACAGATCAAGCCGACTCGTGAAGGTCTTGCGGATGCTCGAGGCGGTCGTTGGCGCGAGGTCGATGACGTCGTAGAGACTGCGCACAGCCTCCTGCGACAGCGGGTAGCCGGCGCGCTCGCACGATTCGATGACGCGCTTCCAGTGTTTCTGGAAGCCCTCCGCGTCGCTCGCCATGCCCTGGCGCAGGACTTCACCCAAGGTGCGTGTCGCCCCGGGTGTCTCGAACAGGTACAGCGCGATCCCAAGGAACAGTGATCGCGCGGACGAGGTCCAGAAGGGATCGCCCGCCAGGGGATCCGGGAACAGCATCGTTCCGATGCGCTGCAGGTCGTCGATGCAGCGGTAAGGCGTTTGCGATACATAGCCCAGCGGATTCCAGCGCGAGGAGCGCTCCTGCTCGGACAGGGGATCGAACAGGTGCACTTCCTGGCCCTTGGAAAACCGGAAACCCGCTGTGCGCATGAAGTTCTCTCCTTTCACGTCGCTCACGATGGTGGAGCCGGGCCAGTTCAGCAGGTTGGGCACCACCACGCCCACGCCCTTGCCGCTGCGAGGTGGTGCTTCGACCTCGGCGCCTTGTTGACCCGCGAGCACGAGGTAGCGCGTGCCCAGGCGGCCGAGAACGATGCCGTTGTCTGCAAGCAGCCCGGCCTTTCGGATCTCGCGATGCGTGGCGAATCGGGCCTCGCCATGCAGCGCGCGTCGGCGTGGGACCATCGCGATGGCCACGCCACCGAGCGTGATCCCTTGTGCTCCCACCAAAGCGGCCAGCAGCGATCGACGAACATCGGGTCGATCACCGTAGACAAGCCAATAGTCAACGATCGTCGACAGCGTGGCGCTCTGGGGCGGCAGCTTCATGAGCATCAAGAAGGCGTAGCCGGCCGCCCACAGACCGACCACGGCGGCAATGAGCAACGCGCCCGCGATCCTGAAAGCACTAGGCCAAGGTTCGACGCTTGGTGCTGGGGTCATGCCAGATCTCCTGCACGATGCGTCGCTGCCGCACACGTGCGCATTGGATGACGATGTCCACGCTCAGCTGAGAAAGCTCCACGCCTTCACGCGTGGTCATGCCGTGGCCTGCGGCGCTGCGCTTCATCAACTGAGCGAGTGCCACGAAGGCCATCCGGGCACTGTCGGCATGGACGCTGGTGATCGAGCCCGGATGGCCTGTGTTCACGGAGACGAGATAGTCATAGACTTCATCGCCGGTTCGCAGTTCGGACAGGAAGATGCGGTCGGGACGCTGGCGCTTGGCGCCAGCCAAGAGCTGCCCAGGCGTCACGATCGCCTGTCCCTGAGCACCCTGGGAGTAGAAGAGACGCACGTGATTGGGCTGGTTGCGAAGGGACAGCTCCCTGACGTCTTCGATGGTGATCAGCCGGTCCTCGGGGGGCACTTCGAGAATCAACGCCTTGCTCAGCGTGGTCTTGCCTGAGCCGGTGGCGCCCGACAGCAAGATGTTGCGGCGCAGTTGAACCGCGCGGCGCAGGAAGTCTCCGAACCTGCGTTCGCGAAGCAGGCCCGCAAGCTCGCAGTCTTCGAGGCCCGCCGAGCCCGCCTCCAATGCTGCCTTCAATGCCGCTTCGTTGTAGCGTGTCGGTTCAAAAACGCCCATCGATTCAAGTTGATCGAGCGACCACAGTGCACTGGAGGGACGACGAATCGTGATCGAGACGGTCTGCTCGGAGGTCGCCGGCGGCAGCACGATCTGTATGCGTTCGCCACCAGGCAAGGTGGCCGACAACAACGGTTCTTGGGCCGAGACGCGCTGCTTCGTGAAGTTGGCAACGAGCTTGGCGATCGACATGCACCAGTCGAAGCTCGCGAACGCAAGGATCTCGCGCGTCCATCCCGTCTGCCGTTCCACAAAGGCGCTTCCCGGTTCGTTGATGCAGATCTCCGTGACCTCGGTGTCCTCGAGCAGCGGCATCAGCGGGTCGAGGAACAGCGCCAGCGAGGAGGGCGGCGTTGGCGTGGCTCCCGTCGCCACGCTTGAAGCTTCCGCTCCCTCAGGGTTGGGCTGGCGCGACGCGTAGGGCATAGACATCGCGGAAGTCCACGTCCCGGGCCACCAGGATCTGGATGCGTTCGCCTTGGTTCTTGATCACGGTTGGAGGGATCGCAATGGTGCTACGCAGTACCTCGGTCAGGATGTCCCGGCTGCCTTGGGGACCGATCACCAGCGCACCGCGGTTGGTCAGGCCCGCGCCGCCTTGCTGCCGTGCCGTCAGTGCCTGCATCGTGCCGTCGATGACCGACAGCAGCATCGCCGCGCCGAAACGCTCCCAGAAGTGGGTGTCCACGAAACCCGGCAAGCCGTTGCGCCCCATCTCGTCGGTGCCCGGCGATGCCAGCTGGACGACCACCCCGGTGGGCGTTCTCGCCTCGCTCCAAAGCACGAAAACACGGCCCTGTCCCTGGCGGGGCGAGCCGCGCTGCTCACCCACGTACTTCGTGCCGCGCTCGAGCAGCACTACCTTGCCGTCGGCACTGTAGATGTCGCTGGCACCGATGCAGGTGGTGAGACCTTCGTAGGTCGAATCGATCGCGGTCTCCAAGGTGCAATCGATGAATGCGCCCTTGGGCAGAAGAAAGCGGCGCGTCGGCAGGACCTGTGCTGTAACGGCGGGGGTGCGCGTCGGTCGGAGACTGCCTTCGAGGCCGGGAGGGCTGGAGGGGCTGGAGGGTGGCGGCTGCAAGGCACCCAGGATCTGCGCCATGTTGGGTACGCTGCTTGCCGCCGGCCCGGCGGGGCCGCCGGCGAAAGCGGCCGTTGCTGCGGCTGCGTCAGGCGACGGCGCGTGCCGCATCACGGGCGTTCCGAGCTTGCGCTCGAGCGCAAGCTGGGCTGGCGTCTTTGGCGGTGGTCCGCCCTGCGGCGTCGCGGCTGCTGCGGCCGGTGAGGCGCTGGGTGGCGGTGCGGGGGCCTGTGGTGGCGTCGGCGGCGGATCGATCCGGCCCAGCGGCGGCACCTTGGTTTCGCCGCCGGCGCGGGCCGCCGAGGCCTTCTGTGCGGCCAACCGCGCCTCGCGACCTTTGGCGTACTGGGTGCTGTAGTACCAAAACAGGAAACCGGCACCCAGCAGCAGCATGGTGCCGATGGCCACAAAGCTGCTGATCCTCGACTGGATCGTGCGCTCCCGATTCACCGAGGGAATGGTCCGCTCCCCGTCGATCGCATGGCCGCGCCCGGTGTGGGAGGCATCAGGGCGCTCCGGACCGCGGGGAACGGAATAAAGCTCGCCAGTGCCTGGATCGACCGCGCCCGCGCGGCGGCGCCCGTCGGGCGCTTCGTTGTCGGCGGATGGATTCGCCGGTGGGTTGAGTTCCGGATTCGGTGCATCGCTCATGGTTGCTCTCCCACGGTTGCGCGTTGCACATCGGGCGCCACCGTCGCGTCGGGCGTGCGCGCGCCGCTTGCGAATGCCTTGTTGACCACGCACCCCACGAGCTGACCCCGGCGCAGCACGAGGAGACGCGCGAGGCGATGGATCACGATCTCGTCGGCGTCGATGTTGAAGTTCAGCAATGACTCCGTGCCGTCGTCGTTCTGAACGAACATGGCCGGCAGTTCAGCCTGGTCGGCGAACCGAAGGCGGATGTGGTGGCCGTCGTCGAAGGCGCGGGTCGGCTTGAGCGACTCACTTCCGCAGAACCAGTAGTCCCAGTTGCGCGTGGCTGCCGTGCGGGTGAGCTTCGCCTCCATCTCAGCGCGCTTTCTCGCCTCTTCGGCAGCGCGCAGCGTGTCGGCCGGATAGTTGAACCGGATCGAGTAGATCATCCGTCGAGCCGCGGCCCCGGCGGGCGCCCGGGCTGAGACGATGTAGTCGAAGTGATAGGTGCGACGGTCGGTGAGGATCGTGAGGTTCGTATTGGCCTGCGCTTCCTTCGGCTTGAGGAAGAGGTGGTTGCGCTGCGCACCTACGTCGAAGGAGCCGTTGTCGCCGGAGCCCAGGTTCACGAAGGTCTCGCCTTCGGCGAACTGCAGGTGAATCTGGTAGCCCACATAGCCATGCAGGCTGATGACGTCTTCCGGGTCGTAGTCGATTGTGCGCACGCGCGCATCGACGTGCCCCTCGGCCGGGATCGTTGCGGCGCGCACCGCCGTGTGGGTGGTGCACAGCCAGCCAAGGACCAGCACCAGCACGATCGCGGGCTGGCGGAAAGATGCAAGACGATGGTTCATCAGCGCGCCTGCTTTGCGGGGGAGAGGGGGACGGCGACGGTCGGTGCGACTTCGGGCTCGCGCCGATACTCGACCACCCTGAACCCCAGGGGATTGAGCGAGCGCCATTTGTCATCCTTCGATGGCGGCACGTAAGCGAACTCGATCGTCGCCACCCAATGGGTCGTCTGCTCATCGCCTGTGCCACCGGCTCGGGCGTAGCGGCTGAAGCGAACTTGTGCGAGCTTCTCCTTGCCGCTTTCCAGCTTGAGGAAGGTCACAGCACGCACCTGCGCGCGAATGGCCGTGCCGTCCTTGAAGGTGTTGAGCGGCGAGAGTGGATTGTTGGCGGCCCACGACGCCGCCCAGGCCTGGTTCAGGAGAGGCGAGTTCTGGGAGGCGACCAGTTCGTAGTCGGCTTCGGCGGTCGCATAGAAGTAGCGCTCGCGCGCAATGACGTAGTTCTGCAGCAGGTTACGCGTCACGACCTCTTGAATGTCGGTGGTGCCTTCATAGGCCGGCACGATGTCGACGATGCCGCTGCTGCTGTCCACGCGAATGACCACCGGCACCGGCTGCTTGAGGGGCGTGAGTCCGGCGACGGCGGCCACGGCGAATACCGCGACGGCCGTGGCGGCCGCGGCCACGACCCAGGCGGTCTTGGCTGAGCCTTGGGCGCGACGTGCGCGGTCGAGCTCCCAGCTCTGAGCTTCGAGCGTGTAGCGCTCGAGCGCCTCGTCACGATGCATCTGAGCCTCCTGCAGGACGGGGCGCGGAGGCATCGTTGATGGGTGTGAGGGCGCCTTCGCAGGTCGGAGGTCGGGGCGCTCGCGTGCCGCAGCCGCCAAGTGCGAGGGTGAGCAAGAGTGCGACCATGAATCTCACGTGAGAACTCCTATGAAGTCGGTATCAGAGAGGGTCAAGTCCGGGAGGAAGAGGGGTTCATCACTCGGTCCCTGGGCAGGGTGGGGCGCTGCGCGCTTGCGCCCCTGCCGGCCAGCGAAGCGATCGACGATCCGACCCGGTTGCCTCCCAGGCGACGGAAGGAGTCCCATCGGCTGCCCCGTTCGCCGTGCAGGCCGTCGAGCACGCCGCGGCCGACTTCGTACGCGCTGCGCCTGGTGCCACCGAGCGCCCACTTGGTGAGCCCACCGACAGCGCTGAAGGAGCTGAGCGCAACGCCGCTGGCAAGTCCGGCGGCGATCGGCATCACCTGGCACATCACGAGCAGCACCACCGCGGCGATCAAGGCCATGTTGATGGCATCCACCGTCGTGAGCGCCGCGCCACGTTCCGCGGTTTGAGCGGCGTAGTTCGCAACGACCTGCAGCATGAGCGAGGCGACCATGCTCGCGAGCACCGCGACGAGCGCGTAGTTCGAAAGCTGGGCGACCCATGCCTCGAAGAAGCGCCGTGTCGCTTCGAAGAAGAGCAGGGAGATGAAAATCGGGCCCAGCGCCAGCACGACGGACAGCGCGATCTTCGACAGGGCGAAGAGGAAGAGCGCGTAGACCGCGACGGCGCCGATGATGAGGTAGATGACGGCGCCGGCGATGTAGAAGCCCACATCCCCATTGAGCACACCGCCCCTGCTCCACAGGCTGAATGCGACTTCTCCCCCCTTTTCCCAGATCGTGTCGATGGTCGAGACAGGATCGGTGGCGCCGACGATCGCTGCCGCAAGTTGGGTCGGGGCGTTGAAGAAGGTGTCGACGATGAGCTCATTGAAAGCCCACAGTCTCAAAGCCACACCGAGGATGACCGCGATGAAGAAGATCCGTTTGATCCCCTCCAGAATGGGTTCCTGAATCTTGCCGGTGAGCGAAAGGTATCCCCAGATCATCACGTAGAGCGTTGCCAACGTGATCACCGCGGGCTCGACCGCCGACGCCAGCGCGGCGGACTTCGCGCCCACGAATTCAGTGAGCTGAGAGACGAGCTGCGTCCAAAGCTGCCGAAAGAACATGACTTGGCTCCTGAAGGTTCAAAAATCGTGGGACGCCACTTCGATATCAACCACTGGATGCGCCGACCGGCGTCGTCCGTGGGGTTTTGTGGCCAAGCTCGGTGCGCATGCTGCAAGCGCATCGGGTGATAGCCAGCCCGCTCGCCGCTTGAAAAACCAGCGGCGTCATGCTGAAGTCGTCATGGCGATGCCCACGGCGATGGCGCGCCGAGGCGATGCGTCGAGGGGATGACAGGGGCGGCTGGGGCGGCTAGGGTGTGGGTGTGAATCGCCTGGAAAACTCACCGTGGCCGGACACCACACGCTCTCGGGTTCGCTGGCGAAGCCTCGCCTCGTCGGCCTGCGACACTTGGTAGAGCGCCTGGAGCTTGGTCTGCTCGTTCGTCAGCATGTTCTGCTCCGCCTGGATTCGCGCTTGCAGCTCCTGAATGGCCTTGGGGTCTCGGGCACGCGCGATGGCGGTGATCAGTTGCTGCAGTGCAGAGAACCGTTGGCTGGTGTTCTGAAAAGCCGTTTGGGTCATGCCGTCCAGCAAGGCGGCAGATTGACGACCTTGTTCGACGAGTTGCCTGAGCTCAGGGCTCAGCGCGTCCATCTGCGTCGTCGACAGCACGCTGTTGGCGCTCACGATCGATCGCACCTGCTCCGACAGGCCTGCATAGCCTGGCACAGGCGTGTCGAGCGACTTCCTCAGATCGGCGTAGCTGCTCGGCAAGTAGTTGCGCGCCGCATCGGAGGTCGCAAGAAGCTGCTCCATGCCGCGCGAGCCGCTCATCGACTCGTAGGTCTGCTTGAGCTGCTCCTTGGAGGCCTTGAGCTCGTCGAACTGTTTTTGCATGGCGGAGATCTGCTGTTGCCAGTACATGATCTGCTGGATCAGGTTGGCGATGGCCGCGAAATCGATGACGGGAATCCCCGCACGCGCTTGCAGTGGAGCGAGCAGCGCAGCGCAGGTGACGAGCAAGAGAAGCAGCTTTCTAGGCATGTGGAAACTCCTGGGACGACGGTCGTTGCGAGCCGTGCTGCAGCAGCGCCTCGCGAAAAGGGGTGAGCCACTGAGTGGGGGCGTTGCCATGGCGCTTCATCAGCGCCTGCATGAGCCGGACGTTGCTGGTACGGCCCGAGATGACGCCCAGCGCATCGTCCAGATGCCTGAGGTCCAACTGGGCCACGACGCTGTCGCGGTTCTGCTTGATGAGGAACTGGCGCGATCCGGGCACGAGTTCCTGCTTGACCAGCGCGAACTCACGCTCGGTGAGGTTGAAACCCTCGGTGCAGTCCGCGTGGCTCGCCTCCGGGTTGGGAAAGAGGATCTTGGTGGGCGTCTGCTCCACGATGGCTCGCGCGATGCTCGAGCCCAGCACATGGTGCGTGCTTTGCGTGAAGGTCACGATGTTCGCGTTCTTCTTGCGCCATGTCTCCAGGCCGTTCTTCGCGAAGCTCGCAAATGCGGGGTCGTCCAGCAGCTTGGCGAATTCGTCCATCCAGCACACCAGTGGCCGGCCATCGACCATGCGGTTGACGAGGTGGAAGAGGTACATGGTCAACGGGGCGCGCACCACGTCGTTGTCGAGAAAGTCGGTGACGTCGAAGCCGACCAACGCATGGGCCTCGAGCAGGGGCGCGACGACGTCGTGGTCGTTGTCGAACACCCACGCGTAGTCGCCGCGCTCCGACACACACCACTTGCGCAGCCGCGCGTGCACTCCCTCTGGGTCGGTGACGTCCAGGAAAGCCAGCAGACGCGACAAGCGTCGGTAGGGCGGAGCGAGTGCGAGCGTCCCGTGCAGGGCCTGATCCAGGTCGTCTTCCTGTCGCACGCTCAGGAGCTCGTGAGGCGAGCGCATCACGAGGCGGCGCAGCCATTGCCGCAGGAACTCGAGGTTCGTGGGTACCCCTGCGTCGAGCTGCAGCGGGTTGCAGCCGGTGGGAATGCCGTTCTTCAACGGAAGGTACTGGCCTCCCAATGCCCGCACGAGGATGTGGAGGCCCTCGTCTTTGTCGAAGATGATCTGGGTGGCGTCCAGACGGTTGCAGATCGCGACGATGCAAAACCCGAGAAAGGTCGTCTTGCCCGTACCAACGGGCCCGACGCCCGTGACATGGCCCACGTCGCGGCGGCTGCCGCCGTCGGGGCTGCGCGGGTCGCTCGCATGCAATGAGAAGTAGTAGGGCGAGCCTGCGCGTGTCGTGAGCATCGCCAGCGCATCGCCCCAAAAGTTTCCGCGCGCACGACCCGTCGGGAAGTTATGGAAGGGCGACATGGCCGCGAAGTTGCGGCTGGTGATCGGCGCCTTGCGCGTACGGTAGCCGAAGTTGCCCGGCAACTGCGCCCAGAACGCCGCCTCGAGTGCCAGGTCCTCGCGCGCGACAACCATCCCGGTGTCGCCGAGCAGGTAGCGGGCCCGCGCAATGTGGTCGTTGAGTTGCTTGAGCCGCGGTACGCCCTCGACAGTGCCCGCGCCTTCCTCGGCATCGGCGAGCACATGCAGGCTGAAGTGATGATCGCCGACGACGAAACGGTTGCTGACCAGGTCATCCAGCGCGTCTGCGAGCTCGTCAGCCTGCGAGACGGCCAGATCGCCTGCCGCCGCCATGCGGTTGTGCTGCCGGCGCATCATGTCCACGGCGGTGCCTTTGGCCAGGAATGTGAAGCTCTGCGCGAGGATGAACGGAAAGTCGGCCGTGAGGAGGCCGCTGAACATGCCGGGTGCCGTGGGCGTCGGGTACTCCTTGATGCCGAGGAAAGCACCGATGCGGCTTTGCGTCCCCGAGCGGTACTCCATGGCTTCGTTGCCGAAGAAGGGTCGCGATGTGGCCAGCACCTCGTTGAGCGGCGATCGTGGCAGCGGCATGCGCTGCCACTCCCCATTGATCAGCATTGCGAAGAACTCGAGCAAGGAGGAGAACGGTTTTTGTGTGCCCATCGGCCGGTAGATGCCCAGTGGCTCGGGGTCGTAGCGCTCCAGCGAGGCCAGCAGCTCCTGGCGCAGCTTGGTGCAGGTGTCCAGGGAGTCCTTGAGCTCTGCCAGGGCGCCCTGCGCGTCCGACCGCTTGAGGAAGGCCAGCGCCGCATTGCCGACACGGGTGGACTGGGGGCGGTAGACGATGGACAGATAGAGCTCGTTGACCATGAGCCGCTCCTCGGCCATCTTGCGGCGGTAACGCTGCTCGAGCTCATCGGCAAAGCCGGGGACGGTGCGGCCGGCGGGGTAGCCTGTCTCTCGCCTGCGTACGACGTGGGTCCACAGCGCCAGATGTGGTGATGCGATGTTGCGCAGCAGCACGTTCAGGCGTTCATGCCAGTTGTTGAGGTCCTCGTCGTCAGCGCTCTCGAAGCTTGCGCCCCCCAGGCGCAGGGTCTGGACATAGTCTCCTGAGCGCAGGCGAACCACATGGGCATCGACGTGCGAGGAGAAGGGGATCATCGCGGCCGCGCTCGCTTCGCGGCGCAATGTCGATTCAGAACGGGTGGTCAATCGCACAGCGCACCCTCCACGGCGATCAGCACTTGCACGTGTCGGTCCCGGCGGCGGCCGCGGGCACCGGGCAGGGTCAGAGCGAGCGGGCTGTAAGAGTTGGCGCGCCAGAAGCGTAGGTTTCCGTTGAGCGCCGCTGGCAAGCGCGTGCGGCCCCACAACTGCAGCAGGTCGAAGAAACGTGGCTCGTAGAGGCATACGAGGTAGAGCACGCCATGGATCGGGGCGAAGGCGAGCAGCCAGGCGAGGTTCTTCGTGACGATGAAGGACTCGATGGTCACGACGATGTTGAACATCATGGCGGAGTAGGTCACGCCCCAGACCATGGAGGGCCGGGTCATGCCGACAAAAAGAGGGTCCGCCGTGATGCCGTGGTTGCGATGCATGGCCGCCCCTCAGACGCCGAAGAGGCCTCGGATCCACGAGACGATCTGCGGGCCGCCGAATACCAGCACCGTGCCGATCACCACCGCCACCAGCCACCACCAGCTCAGCCGCCCGAACCAGGCCATCGCACCCGAGACCATCACCGCGACGGCCGCAATGGGTGTCAGGATCGCAACGAGCTGCTGTTGCGCGGCGTTGGCGCCGGTTGCAAACGGGCTGCCCGCATGCGCCATGAGAGGCCACAGTACACACAGAGCGGCGGCGAGCAGGACGCGCAGGGCAAGCGCTGGCGCTCTTGAATGGCGCATCGCCGGACGATGGATATCACGAGCGTTGAAGTTCATGTGCCACTTCCTTCGTTTCTCAGGCTGGGCGGGACAGGGGAAAGAGATCCCGCGGGCGGTGGCGCCGACGCGTCCTCGCTGCCGATGCGTTGCTGATACACATCCCACCAGCGCGTGGGTGCTGCCGCATCCGAGCGGCGCGCGGTGGGCTTCGTGTCCGTCGACCGTGGACTGTCGGCGCTGCGCTGCCGCGGCGCCGCCGGGCTTTCTTGTAAGGCCGTTGCGAGCTCTCGCTCGAGCGCGACCAGATCCCCGAACGCGCGTGCACGCTCCGTGTCGACTTCGGCCGCGCCTTCGGCATCCGCGGCCTTCAGACGCGCCGCATGACGGCGAGTCAAGGCGTCGATGGACGCTTTGGTGTTCTGGAGCTCCTGTCTGAGGATGGCGACGCGCTCGCCGTCGCGCGTTGCTTGCACGACGGGCGGCACGCGGGGCTCGGCGCTGGCGGGAACGCAAGCCAGTGCGGCGAGGAACGCTCCCAGAAGCGTCTTCAGCAGGGCTCCCGGGAACGTCTGCAGGCGCTTTCGTTGGCGCGTTCCTTGGCGCGTTCCCTGGGGCCTTTCTGGCCATGCCGTCAAGCGTGGTGCCGAAGATGCCTTCGCCATGCGCGCGTTGCATCGCATGCAACGCCTGATGGGGTGCCGCACCCCAGGAGGAGGGTTCGAGAAGTTGGTGGAGATTTGCATCAGATGCAATGTCAGTGCGCGAGGACCGCCGCGCCACTATCAGTTCGGGTAGTCATCGGCCGGGCTCCTCTGGTCTCCAATGCGCACCTTTGCCGGCAGGCGTTCTCGACGCCGTCGACCGGCGTCGACGCGCGGGTCCTTTCGGCCGGCGAACTGCGCTGCATGCTGCGGTGCCTGCGCGCTCGCGTCGAGCAAACCTTCGACCAAGGGGATGGCATGGGCAAGGTGGTGGTATTCAGCAATCAGAAAGGCGGGGTGGGAAAGACCACGCTCGCGGTGCTTTACGCGTTTTGGCAACGCGAGAAGCACGACAGATCCGTGTGCCTCATCGACCTTGACACGCAAGGCAACGCCTCCAAGACGCTGCGTGCATATGCCCAGGGTGTGGGCGCAGCCGGGCTTTTCGCGCGAGAGACCGAGGTGAAGGACCAGCTCGCAGGAGAAGGCCGGCTTGCATTGGCGCCGGCCTCGAGGAACCTTGCAGACGTTGAACTCGCCAAGGCGGAAGTTGCCATCCCGGTGTTTCGCCGGAACGTCGAGGCTCTGAGCTCGCTTTTTGATGTGGTGATCATCGACACGCCACCCGCGCTCGGCTTGCGAATGAGCGCCTCACTGATCGCCGCCACCGATGTGGTGTGTCCGATCGAGTTGGAGGAGTACAGCATCGATGGCGTGACCGACATGCTCAAGACGGTCTTCGGTGTGCGGCAGCGCTACAACCCTCAGCTGCGCCTCGCCGGCATCGTGCTCAATCGCTTCAACCCTCACTCCGTGCGGCAAAAAGCAGCGATGCGGCAACTCGTCCAAAGCTTTGCCGAATACATCGTTCCCGCACACATCTCGACGCGCTCGGCCATTCCGGAAGCGTTGTCGCAGGGTGTGTCGGTCTGGGCGCTGGCCAAGGGCTCAGCACGTGACGCGTGCTTGGAGGTAAGGGAGGTCTTCGAGCTGCTACAGCGTCGCATGGATGCGCAAGACGTGGCATCTTCGGGCATGCCATCATGAAGGACATCAAGCCACTCGACCTCAGCGGGCTCCACAAGTTTCGTGCTTCCGAGCTTCTCGATTCAGCTGGCACTGCAAATGCGCTGCAAGCGCCCCTGGAGATCGCGCTCGCGTTGATCGATCCCGATCCCGACCAGCCGCGTCGTCGCGTCGGCGAGCAGGCTCTGGTCGAGCTGAGCGAATCTATTCGCGTGCACGGAGTGCTCGAGCCGGTGTCCGTGCGAGCGAACCGGGCTGCAGCTGGACGCTATCTGATCAACCGGGGGGAGCGGCGCGTGCGTGCCGCTCGACAGGCAGGCCTGATCACGGTGCCCGCCTTTCTGGACGATCGAGCGGACCCCTTCGCTCAGGCGGTGGAGAACCTGCATCGCGAGGACATGTCCCCACTGGACCTCGCGCTGTTTGTCCAACTGCGCGAGGCCGAGGGAATGTCGCGCGCGGACATCGCTCGCAGGCTGGCCAAATCCCGGTCTTTCGTCACGGAGGCGGCCGCGCTGAACGATATGCCGCCACCGCTCAGGCTAGCGATCGACGAAGGGCGCATCGGCCTTGACCTTCGTGGCCTCTACCGACTTGTGACAGCATGGCGCCGCGCGCCAGAGACGGTGGCGGCCGCGTTTGAGCGGGACTCACCGACCACCCGCGCGGAGGTTGAAGCGATGCTGGCCACGCAGGAAGCGCCTGGACCTGCCCCGACGGAGAAGGCCGAGCGCTCTGTTGCCCGGGCGACAGCGACGCGCAGTGCGGGCCGGACGGTGCTGGTGGTCGAACACGGCGGGCGCCGGGGGACATTGCGCATCAAGGCCCACGACGCCGACAAGGGTGAGGTGCGTTTTGCCGACGGGAGTCATGCGGCGCTGCCACTGAGTGAGCTGCGTTTGGTGTGCTGGGCCGCGCAGGAGTAGTGATCGCATCGCAGCGGCTGATTGGCATTCCCGCCGGCGCCGCCCGAAGTAAGCAATTTTCCTGGGGCCGGCAGCGCTCGATCCCCGAGCGGTCGCGTCCCTCAGAAGGTTTGCGAGCCTTGGGCACGCAACGAGCAATGAAGCGTCGTCAGCGAAGGGGCGCCACCAGCTTGAGTGCACAGGCAATCCACGCGTTGCCAGCAGATGGCCTGTCGCTTGCAGGCGCCGAGCCGCCGTCCTCTTAATCGCCGAGCACCTTTACGTTGGCATCGAATGTTTCGGCGATGTCTCGACATGTTTTGTTTCGATCGACAAGCCAGGGCGCCGGGTGTTTCAAGCCTGCCTGCCCTGCCCTGCCCTGCCTGTGCGCCCGCTGCGCTCAGCGTTCTCGTTCAGGAGCGCTTGCGAACGGCGCCGTAGATGGCCAATACGATCACCGCACCGACGACGGATGCCAGGAAGCCTGCCCCAGCGCCCACCTCGTACCACCCCAGGGCGCGGCCCAAATAGGTAGCCAGCAAGGCGCCGGCGATGCCCAAGACGGTGGTCCAAACGAAGCCGAGGGCTTGACGCCCAGGTATGAGGGCACGCGCAACCAGGCCTGCGACGAAGCCGATCAAGATGGTCCAGAGGAGTGACATATGCAGTTTGACTGTGAAGGAAAAACAAGCGCGCAGGTCAGGCGCCCCCCGTGCGGTCGCTGCAATAGCCAGGGCTGATATCCGGAAGCCTCGGGCGCGAGACCCGAGGGGCCCGGGGAACGTCGCCGCGACCAACACAACGTTGAGGCCAGGCGGACGGCGTGCTCGCAGGCGCAATCCGAGAAAGCGAGTCGGATGTCAAATCTCCAGTCCGCTCTTCAGTCTGCAGGCTCTGAAGAGGTTGCTGAGCGTTCGTGCTCTCTGCATGCGTTCTCCGCCCGCGATATCTGCCGGCTCGTCGATGCCGCGGCGCGGTGCTCCACTCGGCATCGGCAGGCATGCTGTCGGCATTGCGCTCACAGGCCTTGCTCAACAACGGCCCTTCTTAGCTTGTCCTGGTGGGCAGTGATACGGACCTTGTTCATGATGGCGATCAGCGTCCCGGTCGCGACGGCGCTCGTGCGTCTCATGATGTTCGTGCCTTTCGCGCCAGCCTTCACGCCGCCGCCAGTTCCCTTCGCTCCAGCGCCAGCCTCCCCGATCCTCGACCCAGCGACCCGGTGCGTAGTCGTAACCTGCGCGGGCCTTCACCCACCGACCTGGGCGCCAGGCATAGTCCTGACCGTTCCATGTCCACCGTCCCGGTACCCAGACAAAGCCGCCTCGCGGCGCTGGAGGCGCTTCATAGCGCGGCGCCGGCGGCGCCATGATGACTAGTCCGGGTACGTTGATGTTGACGGCGACCTGTGCGGTTGCATCCGGGCAGATGCTGAGGAGGGACAGGGCGCCTGCCAGGGCAAGTGCATCGAGATGGAGTTTCATGGGCTCAGCGTTCCTTATTGGTGGGGCTTCGTTTCAACGCGAGCCGCATGCCCGATTTTCGCCCCGCGGGCAGGGCGATGCGCAAGCTGGCAAGGTTGCCCGTTGATTCTCGTAGAACACGGACATCAGCGGGCGCTCGCGCCCTCGCCAAATCCCGGGTCGGTCGATCCAACCGGATAGCGCGGCCGTAAGGGATGAAGCGGTCAGCTGCAATCGCGTTGTGCACCCGGCAGGAGAGTGCACAAGCCGTGGCCCAAGAGCTGGGCCTGGCGGAGCAAGCCCGAGGCGTTGGGCCGCATTCGAGCGCAGCATGCCCGCCATTCGCTCGGAGGTCGAGCAGATGTTGGCCGAGCAGGTCAGCCCGCTAAGCACTTCGGTGCAGCAGAAGAGCTCGGCACCGGTCCAGTCATTCGCTGTTCCCAGCGGCGGTCGAACGATGCTGGTGGTGGAGCGCGAGGGGCGCCGGGGATCCTTGCGCATCAAGGCTCATGATGGCGACAAAGCGCAGGTGCAGTTTGCAGACGGGTCGCACGAGGTGCTGCCGCTTGGCGAGTTGCGGCTGGTGTGCTGGGCCGTGCAGCAGCAGTGAATCTCAAGCTGTGCGGCAAGCGCCTGATCCGAGGCCACAAAAAGGCTAGACGGGTAAAGCGGTGCGTTCTACATGCTGAAGGTTTCTGAGGACACTTGCCGGCTACCCCCCAAGGTCAAGCGGCACGTGTGCAGAAAGCGCGCAGACGAGTCTTCACGGGAACCTGCAGCTTTGAGCTCATTCGCTACGTTCGATGGAGGAGGGCAGTGGTGCCGCTTGCGCCGATTTCGATAGACCGTGTTCGAGTTCTTGCCATGAAACGCAGGAGCCAGTCTTTGGCACGAAGCCGACCTGCAATCCGAAAATGCTCGCGATCTTCCCCAGCGTGTCTATGGTCGGATTGGTCTTGTCGCTCTCGATGAGCCGAAGACTCTGTACGCTGAGCCCTCGATGTTTGGCGAATTCTGGTTGGGTCAGGCGGCTGATCCGCCGCATGGCAGCCACGGCCTGTCCCACAGACATTCGCCCCGCCGCCATGGCGTCGTAGATTTCCTGACGTAGCTTGCGCTCGTGTGAGAGATCCGGCGCTTTGCGTCGCTTATCCACGAAGCTTGCTCCGTGGGGTCTTGGGCAGAAGATCCCGCAACGCATCCAGCTGCAATGCCTGCGCATCGATACTGCCGCGGCATGCCTCGATGACCGGCTGCTCCACGCCGCATTCCCTGGCCGTATCAGCCAGCGCCGCGACAGTGGGCGCGAAGGCATGGAGCGCATGTGCGATGCGCTCTCTCTCCTGGTCGCTCACTTGAAGCGTTTCTATGACTTCGCTCCAGTTGCGCTGAAGTTTTCCAGCATCGTCGCGCCAGTGACAGCCTCGCGCCACGACCTCCGGATCCAGGAACATGGGGGCGAAGTCGAAGAGGGGTGTTAGCCGAACGGTGCCGTCGACCAGGCGCTGCACGGCTGTGTTGCGTGCATGGTTGTCGGTGTTGCGCATGGCCAGATTCAGCACGTCGCGTCGAATGAATTCCACAGTTTCCGTGAACGGGTCTGACACGACCGAGCGCAAGCCTGAGAGCAGGAAGTGCTGGCTCTTGGGCAAACCGAAACCCCTCAAGTCACAGATGCTTGCGAGGCTTTCCTGGTGCAGTCGTTGCACTTGACCGTCGACGACGACCCGATCGAAACGGCGTACGAACAGGACCTCGCCTTGAAGTTGCGGCGTGCTCGACATTCGCAACCCACACGCAGCAGCGAGACGAAGGTAACCGGCCTCATTGCGAAGGACGGTGCGGTCTGCCTCGCTTCTTCCGCGGGGCAACTTGAGCAACCAGTGTGTGGTGGCGCGTTCGTCGGGCAGTGCCATGTCTGCGAACCAGCGCCCGGCTTCGTCGGTCGTCAGCAGGAACTTCGGGGCGACACCCTGCACGCCGGTGGTGCCTGCGGCAAGCATGGCATGCAGGGACAGATGCTCGAGAAATTCCTCGCTGTGGTTCAGAACCTCTTCCATGGAAAAGCCACGTTGTGCGCCAGGATCAGCGCCGCGTGTGGCCTCCTCGCGGAAGAATTCCATTGCGCTTTCGAATCGCAGACAACCGATCGGATTGAAAGCACCGTTCATGACGAGCGGCAGCAACATGTTTTCGGCGTCTGCCAGACCCAGCCTGTCCAGCAGATACCTGCGGCCTCTGCCTTGTGGCACCAAGTCATAGACAAAGGCCGGCGGGCGGCGATCCAGCTCACGGCCTGTAGGGCCCTCGACGAATCGGTCGGCTTCGATGCCCACAGGCAGACCCAACGCGACCGGCTGCGGATTCTGCTCGCTGAAAACGTACTCAGGCAGGTACTCGAAACGGCAGCGGTCCTCTCCCAGCGCCTGGATCGTAGCGGCGGCTTGCCATCGGCCGTTCGCATGCACTTCGATGGTCGTGCCGCGGGCTGCCGTCGAAAGGGAAGATTCCCGCATATTAACCATCATATTAGCTAAATTCCTGATTTCGTCAAATTATTTTATCTATCAAAGTGATCAAAATAGCTTTCCACATCGTCGAACGGCAGGCTCAAAGAATCCTGGCGTGAGCGGTAACGTTTCGATGCCCTTCGGGGTAACTCATGCCAAGCGGCCGAAGAACCTCTGTCTGCGCATGATGCGAGATGCTCGGCTTGGTGGCAGCAGTGAACGTGACACACCAAATCGCTCAAGTCTTGCCAATCGGTGGCATGACCGTCGGCGCATACCTGAAGAGCATCTACCTATAGCTACGAGTTCACACCCGTGCTCATGCGGTGGTCGAAACATCGAACGAGGGCTGCTTTCACGCCTTTGCCGAGAGATCGCATGGCAGAGGCGGGGGCCTGTGGCCGTGCAGTTGCTGCTTTGCCTGATTTCGCGATGGGCAGCGGCCCTGGGCCCAGTTGCTCTGCTATGCCCGGCGCCGCCAAGATGCTCGGTCGGCACTTGGCCCGTGACTGGTATGGCGTCGCGATGCGCCAGTCCGCACAATGATTGGATGGCAGCACTCATGGATGGGTTCGGCGAAACGCCGATTGTGAGCACCGGCCTTCGACTGCTGGAGGCATGCAGCCTTCGCGTCAACGGTCTTGAGCCGAGCTCAGTTCATCCGCGTCGACGGAGCAAGGGGAGCAGCCGTATGCGGTGTGCTCCGCGATGAACCCGGGAAGCAGGAATCGCCGAATATCGTGAGGGAGACCAGGCCTCGTTGTTTCTGCAATGGACTTTCCGTTCACGCTCAACGTCGGGTGTGGTTGCCGTGCGCCCAAGCGGAGAAGCACGCGAAGGTGCATACCACCAGCGTTTGACCCGTTTTACCGCGTTGAATGGCGCTGAAGCGCTCGCCTCCAGCAGCCTCGATCTCCAGGCCACCTCGCTGGATGCGCCATCAGCGCAGTACGAGTACCGGCACGGTCGTCTGAGTCAAGACCTGTTGAGTCTCGCTGCCGAGCAGCAGGCGCTGCAAACCCCTGCGCCCGTGCGACGCCATGACGATCAAGTCGCTGCGGTGCTTGCGCGCGGTAGCGATGATGGATTCCGCGACCAGATCGGAACTCATCGCGACTGTCTTGGCGACCACGCCTTTGTCGCTTGCTTGACTGGCGATGGAATCCAGCATTCCCTGCGCTTTTTCTGCCCACTGCTTCTCGATCCTGCCAATCTCTTCCGCCGAGAAAGTGGCTGCGCCCTCAAGAAAGCTTTGCGGATAGCGGGGGATGACATGCAGTACGACGAGATCGGCATTGCCTTGTGCCGCCATCTCAACGGCGCGTGACACGGCTTTCTTCGATAAGGGAGAGCCGTCGGTCGCGACAAGTATGCGTTGGAACACGATAGATGCGAAAGGGAGAGTTGTACTCGAGCCTAGGGGGCACTTCTCGCACACGGCTTGATCCAGATCAACTCGCACGCATTGCAGAGCCTCTAGTCTTGAATGATGCAAGCCAGCATCGCCTCTCTGCCCATCAACTCCGAGGTCTTGATCAAGACCTCTCAGGCATGGGAGGCGCTCGACGATCAGCAGGAATGGACCGAATTCAGCGACAGGGTTGCGATCGATCCGAAGGACGATCGCTGGACCTCACAAGTCATGGTCGGCGGCATGCGTTGCACCGCGTGTGGATTCAGCGTCGAAGCCGTGCTTCGTGCACTACCGGGTGTGCTCGAAGCCCAGGTCAATCCGGCCAGCCGAAGAGCGCGCATCGTATGGGTGTCTACCGTTACCAAACCTTCTGTTTGGTTCGAGGCTTGCGCCGCGGCCGGCTATCCATTGCTGCCAGCAAGCCCAACATCGGTACACGGTGAGAATGCGCGTGAACTGCGCACCGCCCTGTGGCGGTGGCTGGTATCGGGCTTGTGCATGATGCAAGTCATGATGTATGCCTACCCGGCATACATCGCGAGGCCCGGCGAGATGTCATCGGACGCGCTGGAACTGCTGCGCTGGGCATCTTGGGTTCTCACGCTACCCGTGATGCTTTTCTGCTGCGGTCCGTTTTTTCGCAGTGCCTGGCGCGACCTGCGAGCGGGACGGATCAGCATGGAGCTCCCAGTCGCCTTTGGCGTGGCAATCACATTCGTCGTCAGCACGGCCGCGACTTTTGACCCGAATGGCTCCTGGGGCCAGGAAGTCTATTTCGATTCGCTGACGATGTTTGTCTTCTTCCTTCTCACGGGCCGCTGGCTCGAGGCGAAGCTCAAGACGCGGACTGCCGGCGCGCTCGACGCGCTGCTGCACCGATTGCCGGACTGCGTTGAACGCTTGAGCGGCGATGAGCGATGGCAGCGTGTGTCACCTCGACGGCTTGTGGTAGGCGATATCGTGCGAGTGTGGCCTGGCGAAGCCTTTCCGGCCGATGGCCTGCTGGTCGACGGCGTCACCAGCGCAGATGAGGCGTTGCTTTCCGGCGAGTCGCGTCCGGTTCCACGCGGGCGCGGAGACCGCGTGCTTGCGGGCAGTCATAACATTTCTGCGCCAGTGAAAATGCGTGTGGAGCGTGTGGGAGCGGAAACGCGCTTTGCAAACATCGTGCGGCTTATGGAACGTGCGGCGCTTGAGAAGCCGCGGCTCGCCCGCTTGGCCGATCGATTCGCATATCCGTTTTTGTGGGGGGTACTGGTATCAGCCGCTGTCGCTGCCGCGTTGTGGTGGTCCGATGGTCCAGGCAAGGCATTGATGGTGGCTGTATCCGTGTTGGTCGTCACCTGTCCGTGCGCATTGTCCCTTGCCACGCCCGCAGCCATGTTGGCAAGCGCGGGTGCCTTGGCGCGTGCTGGAGTACTGACGGCCAACCTGCAATCCCTGGAGACGTTGGCGGGCGTAGACACTGTCGTTTTCGACAAGACCGGCACACTGACCACCGACACGCCTCGGCTGGAGCGTGTGTACTGTCGCCGAGGGCTTCTCCCTGGCGACGCACTGGAGATTGGCGCGGCCCTGGGTAGCCTTTCTCTGCATCCCGCCGCCAGGGCCTTGGTAAATGCATGGTCAGCTCAGTTCCGAAATCCACCGCAGTGGGAGCTGTCCGGAACGCTCGAGATGGCGGGGCAGGGTGTGCAAGCCAGTCGTCGGCGCGCGAACTCAAATTTTTCTCCAAATCCCGAGATCAAGACACGGCTCGGATCGGCGACGTTTTGCACCGTGCAGCCGCTGCAGATCGATGGAATGCAGATCCATCTGACTGATGACCAAGGGTGGATGGCAAGCTTCGTTCTGTCCGAGAACCTGCGCGCTGATGCAGCGCAAGCCGTCGCTGCCTTGAAGCGCCAGGGCATTTCGGTACGCATGCTGTCGGGAGATCAGGACGCTTCCGCGCGAAGGGCGGCAGCGCGTGCGGGTATCGCAGCGGTGCAAGGTGAATGTACGCCGGAAGAAAAGCTCAATGTCCTCTGGCGTCTACAGGCCGAGGGCAGGCGCGTGGCCATGATCGGTGACGGCTTGAACGACGGACCAAGCCTCGCTCGCGCCGATGCGTCGTTCGCGTTTGGTGAGTCGGTTCCGATGTCGCGTGCAAAAGCCGACTTCGTCGTCCTGGGCGATGAGCTGATCAAGATCCCCGACGCGATCGCACAAGCGCGACGCACGCTGCAAGTGATCAGGCAAAACCTGGCCTGGGCGGCAGGGTACAACGCCATTTGCGTTCCCGTCGCGATCGGGGGTTGGCTCCCGGCGTGGCTTGCAGGACTTGGCATGGCAGCGAGCTCCCTTGCAGTGCTGCTGAACGCCTCAAGACTCGCACTAGCGCGTCAAGCGAAGGCCTGATGGAAATTCTTTTCCTCCTCATCCCGCTGTCAGTCGTGCTGGTGCTCGCGATTCTCGGTGGGCTATGGTGGGCTATCGAGCGCGGCCAGTTTGACGATGTCGACGCAGAGGGTGAACGCATCCTGCACGTCGATTGATTTGGATCAAGCCTCGAAAGCGGCCCCGCGCGGAAACTGCCCGCAACTCAATCAAGGGCACGATGATGCAAGCACCGATAACACCCGCCGTGGAATACGACGACACAGTCGTGCGGCAATTTGCGCTGATGTCCGTGGTGTGGGGCGTGGTCGGCATGCTGGTGGGCGTGGTCATTGCCTCACAGCTGACATGGCCCGAACTCAATCTTGGCGTTCCATGGCTCAGCTACGGGCGCTTGCGGCCACTGCACACCAACGCAGTTATCTTCGCGTTCGGTGGCTGCGCGCTGATGGCCACAAGCTTCCACGTGGTCCAGCGCACCTGCCAGGTGCGGCTCTTCGCACCCAAGCTCGCGTCCTTCGTCTTCTGGGGCTGGCAGGCGGTGATCTTGGCTGCCGCCATCAGCCTGCCCATGGGCTACACCAGCGGCAAGGAATACGCCGAGCTGGAGTGGCCCATCGACCTGCTGATCGCGGTGGTCTGGATGGCCTACGCCGTCGTGTTCTTCGGCACCATCGGCATGCGCAAGGTGCGCCACATCTACGTGGCCAACTGGTTCTTCGGCTCTTTCATCATTGCGGTGGCGTTGCTGCACATTGTCAACAGCGCTGAGATTCCGGCGGGCTGGATGAAGAGCTACTCAGCCTACGCCGGCGTGCAAGACGCGATGGTGCAGTGGTGGTACGGCCATAACGCCGTCGGCTTCTTCCTCACGGCGGGCTTTCTCGGGATGATGTACTACTACATCCCAAAGCAGGCAGGCAGGCCGGTGTATTCGTACCGGCTGTCCATCGTGCACTTCTGGGCACTGATCTTCACCTACATGTGGGCGGGCCCGCACCACCTGCACTACACAGCACTGCCCGACTGGACCCAGTCGCTCGGCATGGTGTTCTCTTTGATCCTGCTGGCGCCGAGCTGGGGCGGCATGATCAACGGAGTGATGACGCTCTCGGGCGCCTGGCACAAGTTGCGCACCGACCCGATCCTGCGCTTCCTGATCGTGGCGCTGTCGTTCTACGGCATGTCGACTTTCGAGGGGCCGATGATGTCCATCAAGACCGTCAACGCCCTGAGCCACTACACCGACTGGACCGTCGGCCATGTGCACTCCGGCGCGCTCGGCTGGGTGGGCTTCATCACCATGGGCTCGCTCTACTACCTGATCCCACGCATGTACGGCCGTACCGCCATGTACAGCACGAAGGCCATCGAGGCGCATTTCTGGATCGCCACCGTCGGCATCGTGCTGTACATCGCGGCGATGTGGATCGCCGGCGTGATGCAGGGCCTGATGTGGCGCTCCATCAACCCCGACGGCACGCTCACCTACACCTTCGTGGAGAGCGTGAAGGCCACCTTCCCGTTCTACCTGGTGCGCGTGATCGGCGGCGTTCTCTACCTCAGCGGGATGCTGCTGATGGCCTGGAACGTCTGGATGACCGTCATCTCCGGCCTCGCGGTGCGCGCCGAGATCCCGCCCCCCGCCGTGGCCCATGCCTGAGGACGCACGATGAACCAGAAAACCTCCGGCTCGAGTTCCAGCTCCAGCGGCTTCACGCACGAGAAGATCGAGACCAACAACCTGCTGATGATCGTGCTGATCCTCGTCGTGGTGGCCGTGGGCGGCCTCGTAGAGATCGTGCCGCTGTTCTTCCAGAAGTCGACCACCGAAGCGGTGCAGGGCGTCAAGCCACTCACGCCGCTGCAGCTCGCCGGGCGCGACGTCTACCTGCGCGAGGGTTGCTACAACTGCCACTCGCAGATGATCCGCCCCTTCCGCTCGGAGACGCTGCGCTACGGCCACTACTCGGTGGCGGGTGAGTTCGTCTACGACCACCCGTTCCAGTGGGGCAGCAAGCGCACCGGGCCTGACCTGCACCGCGTGGGCGGCAAGTACAGCGACGAGTGGCACCGCATCCACCTGAACAACCCGCGCGACGTCGTGCCCGAGTCGAACATGCCGGCCTACAGCTGGCTGGAGAAGACCCTTGTCGACGCCGAGGCGCTGCCGGCCCACATGCGCGCGCTGCGGCGCGTCGGCGTGCCATACACCGATGAGCAGATCGCCGGAGCTACGGCAGAAGTCCGAGGCAAGACGGAGATGGAAGCCACGGTGGCCTACCTGCAGTCGCTGGGCCTGGCCCTCAAGTAAGCAAGGCGGCAAAGGAACCAACCATGATCGACCTCACAACACTGCGCATCACCGCCACAGTCGTCTGCTTCGCGCTCTTCGTCGGCATCGTGATCTGGGCGTACTCGCGTCGCAACGCGTCGCGCTTCCAGGAAGCGGCCCGGCTGCCTTTCGAGCAGGACTGAAGGGAGAAGCACGGTGAGCGATTTCATCAACCGTTTCTGGTCGGACTACGTGGCGGTGGTCTCGCTGCTGAGCATCCTCGGCTGCGTGATTCTGCTGTGGCTCACAGCCCGCAAGCGCGTCGCGGCCAGTGCCGACAACACCACCGGCCACGTGTGGGACGAAGACCTGCGCGAGGCCAACAATCCGCTGCCCATGTGGTGGGTCGGCCTGTTCGTGCTGACCATCGTCTTCGGACTGGGCTACCTCGCAGTCTTTCCGGGCCTGGGGAGTTTTCGCGGCCAGTCTGACTGGAGTTCGCGCGGCGAGTACGAGGCGGAGGTGGCAAGGGCCATGCAGGAGCTCGCGCCTGTCTACGCAAGATATGCCACCATGCCCGTCGAAGAGGTCGCGAAGGACCCGCAGGCCAAGGCCATCGGCGAGCGGCTCTTCATGAACAACTGCGCCCAGTGCCACGGCTCCGACGCGCGTGGCAGCAAGGGCTTTCCCAACCTGACCGACAAGGACTGGCTGCACGGCGGCACGCCGGAGAAGATCGTCGAGAGCATCACCAAGGGCCGCGTCGGCATGATGCCGCCGATGGCCGCAGCCGTCGGCACCACCGACGACGTGAAGAACGTCGCCAACTACGTGCTGAGCCTGGCAGGCGAACCGCACGATTCGGTGCGCGCCGGCCTCGGAAAGTCGAAGTTCACGGCCTGTGCGGCCTGCCACGGCATCGGTGGCGTTGGCAATCAGGCCTTGGGCGCCCCCAATCTCAGCGACAAGGTGTGGCTTCACGGCTACGGCGAGTCCGCGATCATCCAGATGATCAACACGGGCAAGCAAAACGAGATGCCAGCGCAGGAAGGTCGCCTCACGGAAGCGCAGATCCGGATGCTCGCCTCGTACGTCTGGGGACTCTCCAACAACACTAGCACGGCCGCAACCACGCCCTGAAACCTGAGATCGGCGCAATGACCCGGAAGATCGTTCCCATAGTCAGCGCAGGTAGCGAGGAGGTCGGCCTTTACGAGGCCACGAAGAAGATCTACCCCCGCAGCGTGCGCGGCCTGTTCGCGCGCTGGCGCTGGGCCATGGTCTTTCTCACCCAGCTGCTGTTCTACGGCCTGCCGTGGGTGGAGTGGGGTGGGCGGCAGATGGTGCTGTTCGACCTGGCCGCGCGTCGCTTCTACATCTTCGGGCTGGTGCTGTACCCGCAGGATCTGATCTATCTCTCGGGCCTGCTGGTCATCAGCGCGCTGTCGCTCTTCCTGTTTACTGCGGTGGCCGGGCGGCTGTGGTGCGGCTACGTCTGCCCGCAGACGGTCTACACCGAGATCTTCATGTGGGTCGAGCACAAGATCGAGGGCAACCGCACCGCACGCATGCGGCTGGACGTCGAACCGATGTCGCTCGAGAAGCTGGTGAAGAAGTGGTTCAAGCACCTCGTCTGGATCGGCATCGCGCTGTGGACCGGCTTTACCTTCGTGGGTTACTTCACGCCTATCCGCGAACTGGGCATGGCCTTCCTGCAGACGCAGATGGGCTCATGGGAGGTGTTCTGGGTCTTCTTCTACGGCTTTGCCACCTATGGCAATGCCGGCTTCATGCGCGAGCAGGTCTGCAAGTACATGTGCCCCTATGCGCGCTTCCAGAGCGCCATGTTCGACCGCGACACGCTCATCGTCACCTACGACCCGGGACGCGGCGAGCCGCGCGCGCCTCGCCGCAAGGGCCACGACCCGCGCACGCTGGCGCTGGGCGACTGCATCGACTGCGGCCTGTGCGTGCAGGTGTGCCCGACCGGCATCGACATCCGCCAGGGCCTGCAGTACGAATGCATCGGCTGCGGACTTTGCGTGGATGCCTGCGACACCGTCATGCAGAAGATGGCCTACCCGCCACGGCTGATCCGCTACGACACGCAGAACGGCATGGAGGCCGGCTGGTCGCGCCGGCAATTGTTGCGGCGTGTGCTCCGGCCACGCGTGCTGGTCTACACGACGATCCTGGCGGTACTTGTGATCGGACTGCTGGCCAGCCTTGTCGTGCGTACGCCATTCAAGGTCGACGTGGTGCGCGACCGCGCTTCGCTGGCCCGCATTGCCGAGGGCGGGCGGCTCGAGAACGTCTACCGGCTCCAGATCATGAACGCCACCGAGAAGCCGCGGCACTACCGCATCGCCGCCGACGGGCTGGATGGCCTCGGCGTCTCGCCCGACGAGCCGGTGACGGTCGATGCGGCCGAGTCGCGCTGGGTTGCGGTGCGGTTGCAGGTCCCCTACGGCACTGTGCCCGCCGGTTCGCACACGGTGCATTTCCGCATCCGCGACGAGGACAGCGGAACGCAGGTTTCGGAAAAGGCGGCCTTCCTGGTGCCGCGCTGAAAGGTTGAAATGAACACAGCAACGACAACGACGACAGCCACGGCGAACGAACAGGCAGCAGAGGCCTGGTGGCGCTATCCACTGCTCTGGATGGTGATCGGCGGTCCGGTGGCCGTGATGGTCGCGAGCTTTGCAACCTTCTGGCTGGCCTGGCGCAGCCCGGACGCACTGGTGTCCGAGGATTACTACCGCGAAGGCGTCGAGATCAACAAGACCCTGGCTGCGAAGAAGCTCCTGCCCGCGCTGGCTGGCCGCAACCATGCGATGACGCCGGTGGACGACCTGCCGGCCCCTTCGCCCCAGAAGGTCGCGCCATGAACGGGCTGCGCCAGCTCGCTGGCGTCCTGTGGCCATCCTTCCTGGTGGCCTGCTGCATGGAGGTGCTGGTGTTCGCGCTCGTCGATCCGGTCAACACGTTCTGCGGCGCCGACGCGCTGCGCATGTCGCGTCAGGGCATCTACACGGCGGCTTTCTTCGTCTTCTGGCTGATGGCCGCGGCCTCGAGCGCCTGCACGGCACTGCTCGCCAGGCCGTCCGTTGTGGACCTTTCCGACGTCCCCCTGCGGACACCCTCGCAATGACTTATGCCGCTCTCGCCCCTGCCCCCGGACAGGCCCCGCTTCCCATCGATCTGCTGCGGCAATTCGACGTTCCCGGGCCGCGCTACACCTCCTATCCCACCGCCGACCGCTTCGTCGAGGCATTCGGAGCCGACGACTACGCGCGGGCGCTGTGCCGCCGGCGCGAGGCGGGCGCGGGCGCGCCGCCGCTGTCGCTCTATGTCCACATCCCGTTCTGCGAGTCGCTGTGCTATTACTGCGCCTGCAACAAGATCGTCACCCGTCACCGCGAGCGCGGCCGGCAGTATCTTGCCTATCTGAGGCGCGAGGTGGAGCTCCAGGCGGCGCAGTTGGGGCGCGGCGCCACCGTTGGCCATCTGCATCTCGGCGGCGGCTCTCCCACCTTCCTGGATGACTCTGAACTCGGCGAGCTCATGGCGATGCTGCACCGCTCCTTCGCCTTCGTGCCGGGCGGCGAGCGCTCCATAGAGATCGATCCGCGCACGGTCGACGTGCAGCGCCTCGCGAACCTGGCCGCACTGGGCTTCAACCGCCTGAGTTTCGGCGTGCAGGACTTCGACCCCGCCGTGCAGCAGGCCGTGCATCGCATCCAGCCGGCGCAGCAGGTCTTTGCGCTGATGGATGCGGCGCGCGCGCTCGGCTTCGAATCGATCAACGTGGACCTGATCTATGGCCTGCCACGGCAGAACGACGCCTCCTTCGAGCGCACGCTGGCGCAGCTGCGGGAGCTGCGGCCCGACCGGGTCGCGCTCTACGCTTATGCGCACCTGCCCGAGCGCTTCAAGCCGCAGCGTCGCATCGCGGCCGAGGAACTTCCGGACGCCGCCGCGCGAGTGCGCATGCTCGCGGGCGCGATCGCGCGGCTCGCCGAGGCCGGCTATGTCTACATCGGCATGGACCATTTCGCACTGCCTGACGACCCGCTCGCGATCGCCAAGAGGGAAGGGCGGCTGCAGCGTGACTTCCAGGGCTATGGAACCCGGCCCGAGGGCGACCTGATCGCACTCGGTGTCTCGGGCATCGGCCGTGTCGGCTCGACCTACAGCCAGAACGCCAAGAGCCTCGACGAATACTGCGACCTGCTCGACCAGGGGCGCCTTCCCGTGGTGCGGGGCCTTGCGCTGTCGCGCGACGACTTGCTCCGGCGCGAGGTCATCATGGCGCTGATGTGCCGCGGCAGGCTCGACTTCAACGCCATGGGCGATGCGTTCGCCATCGACTTTCGGCGCTACTTCGCTGTCGAGTTCGCGGCGCTCGGGCCGCTGGTCGCCAACGGCCTGGTGCGGTTGAGTGATCACGACCTCGTCGTCACCGAGCAGGGCTGGTTCCTGGTGCGCGCGGTTGCCATGATGTTCGACCTGTACTGCCGCGCGAACCGCACGCGCTTTTCCCGCGTGGTGTGACCATGCAGCTCGCGCTCGCCGGTGCCGCGCTTCTCATGGGCCTTGCCGGCGGGCCGCATTGCGTTGCGATGTGCGGTGCCGCTTCATCGGCGGTGATCCGGATCTTGCCACTCGCGACGGTGGGGCAGCAGGGTGCGATGCCAGCACTCGCGGCACCCGGCGCCTTCCATCTGGGACGTATCTCGAGCTACGCGGCGGCGGGTGCCATCGCTGCCGCCAGCGTCGACAGCCTGGCGCTGGCCAGCACCCACGTTGCCGCGCTGCGGCCGCTTTGGGTGCTGCTGCACGTGTTCGTGTTCACGTGGGGCGCGATGCTGGCCGTCACGGGGCGGCAGCCGTTGTGGGCACAGCGCATCGGCCGCTCGCTCGAATCGCGCCTTCGACCCCATGCCGGCGGCACGTGGCTGGGCGTGCTCGCGACCGGGCTGCTGTGGGTTGCGCTGCCCTGCGGGCTGCTCTATTCGGCGCTGATGCTGGCGGGGCTGGGCAACGGGCCGTTGCAAGGTGCGACGCTGATGGCGCTGTTCGCGATAGGCAGCGGCGTTTCGCTGGTTGCCGGGCCATGGCTCTGGCAGCGTTTGCGTCTGGCCAGTTCCGGAGGATGCCAGGCCTGGGGGGCGAGGGCGGCCGGCGTGCTGCTGGCCGCCGCGGCGGTGCATGCCCTGTGGTTGGATCTCATTCGCCAGATCGACGCCTGGTGCCGATGAACCGCGATGGCTCCTCCGGGGGAGCATCGGCGGCAGGGGTCTTCCTTCCTGTAGGCGTGATGCTGACCATGGTGGCTGCATCCTGGCGCAGGCGGTCATCGAAGTCCGCGCGGGCGGGAGGAATCAGCGCCTCGACCTGGCCGGCGGCTTCGAGGATTCGCAGCCGGTCGATCATCGCGGGATCGGCCTCCGCGCAAGGCAGCTGCGCAGTGGCGAGTCCGCGGAGAAGGTTCATGCACATCGATCCATCTCCGAGAAGCTCAGTCCAGAGTGATCCACTTGATGAAAAGCTGGAACACGAGCCACAGAACGGCGATGCCGAGCACCGCGCACAGCACGATAAACAGCAGCAGATAGACAGACATCCGATTCCTCATGACGCGGCGATGCAGGCGCATCCAACGCTCAGCGCTCGTTGTGGGAGCAGGTGCTGACGCCGAAGAGGGGGTAGGCCGGGCAATTGCCCACCACACCCGTCAGCAGCGGCACCACGCCGATGTAGCCCCAGAACCCGATGAGTCCCTTGGCTGCAAGCACGATCAGCAGCAAGCCCGCGCAGACGCGAAGCAGGCGGTCAAGGATTCCGACATTCTTCGACAGGAAAAGCATGTGACTTTCTCCCTTGAGCGGATGGAGAAGAATCTTGGTCGCCCGAACGAAGGCAGAGGTTGAGGTGGATCAAACCTCGGATCGAGTCAACCGATCAGCGTGCCCAGGCTCGCGAGCGCCACCTTCGGATCGGCGATGCCGTGGTAGATGGGTGGCACCTCGAGGTCTAGGCCCATGAGTCCGTAGACCCCATACATTGCGCCGCGCACCGAGTATTCGACCGTGAAGACGACGTCCTCGGGGATCTCCACATACTGGCCCAGCAGGGCGAAGTTCTTCGCTCCGGCCGGGATGACAGGCGGTCGGTCCGATGCGCTGCGGCATGCGAACTCGCTGGTGATGTAGGGCATCATCACGGGCACCACGGTCGTGGTGCGTCGTACCTCTTCGAGGATGTCCTCGAAGCCAAGGTGATGCATCAGCTCCGTGAGAATTTCCTGGCCGCTGGCCTGGGCCATCGTCCTGTCGACGTGGTTGCCCTGGATGTCGACGAGCAGTCCATAGCCCCATAGCGTGTAGATGCCCCCGGGCTGGTCCTCGAAGTGCGGCGCGTGCGGCACCACGATCGACATCAGCCAGCTCGAATCCTTGAAGGTCATGAGCCCGCCGGTGCCGGGCGGATTGCCAGAGAACGCCTGGATGCGTCGGATCAGCAACGGGTTGCGCATCGTGAGCGTGAACGACTCCCACTTGCTCTCGTCCACGTTGCCGCAGAAGGTCTCCGGCCGGCCGAGGCCCGGCGCCTTGTGCGCCATACTGCGCCACAGAGTCCAGGCCCCGTCGCTCCGGTTGCGCACGAGTTCAGGCGCCTGCTGGTCGGTGCCGTTGCGTGAATCGGCGGTCATTGAGCCGATGGTGATGAAGGCACATTCTTCCGCGCCGATGCGATACGTCAGTGGCTGGCCTTCCTTCACGCAGTGCAGGGTCTCGAGCCGCAGGCCGTCGGAGCTGCTGGCAAAGTCCGCATCTAACACGCGTATGCCGTACTCGAACCGCACCCCGCGGTCCAGCAGCCAGGTCACCATCGGACGCACGATGGAGTCGTACTGGTTGAACTCTGTGCGCCGCACGCCACCCAGTGTGTGGATGCGCGGCAACTCCTGCAGGAAGCGCAGCATGTAGCGCTTCAGCTCGACCGCGCTGTGCCAGTTCTGGAACGCGAATGTCGTGCGCCACATGGCCCAGAAATGGGTGTCGAGGAAGTGCGCGGAAAAGCATTCCTCGATGCGCCTGGTGCCCAATGCGCGTTCCGGCGTGGCGAGCAGGCGCATCAGTTCCACGCGGTCCTGGAAGTTGAAGCCCAGGTCGCTGGCGTCGAGGATGCGGCGATCCCGGTCGATCAGACGGGCGTGCGCGTCGGAGCGCCACATCGCATTGAAGGCCTGGATCTCGTCGCGCACTGTGCGGCCCGTTGAACTGAGCGCAGGAATGCTCTGCAGTACGTTCCAGAGACAGGTATATGTCTCGTCGGTGAACATGCGTCCTCCGCGTGTCACATAGCCTTGAGCGGCATTGCCGGTGCCATCGAGCGCGCCGCCTGGTGTCTGCGCTTCTTCGAGAATGCGGATGCGCGATCCGGGCATTCCGGCGTCACGGATCAGCAGCACGGCAGCGGACAGGGCGCCGATGCCGCTGCCGACGATGCAGGCTTGTTGGAAAGATGTCATGGTGCAGTGCCCTTGGTAAGCGGGTGAATGAGGCCGAGCCACGCGGCGTCGGGTGCGGAGATGCCATGACGGCATGAGCAGTGGTAGGAGGCCCGAGACTAGGTACGTATCACCGGCACGGCCTTGCGCCGTATCAAGCCTCGGCGCCTTTGGGGGCAATGCTCGCGGGCGGTTGATGCAGCGCAAGGCCGCGCGCGACGACGGTGCCTAAGGTCGTGGCACCACGTCCCGCCAACCCAAGGAGCCCTCATGCAGACCCCGAAATCCATCCTGCTTCACCTCGACGGTTCGGTCCGTACGGCGGAGCGCATCAAGCTGGCCCGCCAGCTCGCCGAGACTTTCGATGCCGAAGTGACCGCCCAGCCGTGCACTCTGTCCGCGCTCATGCGCTACCCCTATGCGATCGAGGCCGCGGCGGAAGCGGTCGCGATCATGCAGGAGATCGACAAGGACGCGCGCGACAAGATGTACGCCACTTTCATGACGCACAGCGCGGGCTCCCAGCGCCTGCGCTGGATCGAGCCGGAAAGCGACGGCCCATGGAGATTCGGGCGGCGAGCCCTCTATGCCGACCTGCTGATCCTCGGCCAGCGCGACCGCAACGACCCGATGGACGGCGAACTGCCCGGCGATTTCCTGCCCAGCGTGCTGGTGCAGAGCGGCCGCCCGGCGCTGGTGCTGCCATATGCGGGCCCCATCGGACCCATCGGCCGCAACGTGCTGGTGGCCTGGAAGGAAACCCGTGAATCCGCGCGTGCCGTGACCGCCGCGCTGCCGTGGCTGCGCCAGGCGGCGCGTGTGCACGCCGTGGCCTACGGCGAGGGCGCGGAGACGTCGCTACAGAGCCTGCAGAACTACCTGCGGGCACAGGGCGTCCAGAACATGGCCCTGCACCCCGCGGGGGACAACGACGACGATGTCGGCAACAAGCTGCTGTCCCTTGCCTCCGACCTGAGTTCTGACCTGCTGGTGATGGGCTGCTACGGCCACAGCAGAGCCCGCGAGTGGGTGATGGGCGGTGCCACGCTGTCCATGCTCCAGTGGATGACGCTGCCTGTGCTGATGTCGCACTGAGGCGCACCCTGCGCATCGATTTCCTCGGCGGCACCGGTACTGTCACCGGCTCGAAATACCTGCTGGCGCACGAAGGCCGGCGACTGCTGGTCGATTGGGGCTCTTCCAGGGGCTGAAGCAACTGCGCCTTCGCAACTGGGACGATCTGCAGGTCGACCCCGCCGGTATCGATGCCGTGCTTCTGACGCATGCGCACATGGACCACAGCGGCTTCGTGCCGCGCTTGGTGCAGCTCGGCTTCAAGGGCAAGGTGTACTGCAGCGCGGCCACCCGCGAACTCTGCGAACTGCTGCTGCCCGACTCGGGCCGCCTGCAGGAAGAAGACGCCGACTTCGCCAACCGCCACGGACATTCGAAGCACAAGCCGGCGCTGCCGCTTTACACCGAGCAGGACGCGCGCGGCCCTCAGGCGCTTCGACGTTGTCCCGTTCGGCCAGGAATTCTCCCCGTGGCCGCGTTGGTCCTGGCAGCTCCGCAGGGCGGGGCACATCCTCGGCGCCGGCAGCCTGCGAGTGGGCTGGGAAACATCGAGCATCCAGTTCTCGGGCGACCTGGGGCGCAGCGATGACCTGCTGATGCGTCCGCCCGAGGCCGTGGAACCGGCGGACTACGTGGTGATGGAATCGACCTACGGTGACCGCACGCACCCCGCCATGGACACGCTGGCCGAGCTGGTAGGAGTGATCAACCGCACGGCCGCGCGCGGCGGCATCATGGTGATCCCGGCCTTCGCGGTGGGCCGTGCGCAGACGCTGCTGCATTGCATCCAGCTGCTCAAGCAGGCGCGCCGCATTTCTGGCATCCCTGTCTACCTGAACAGCCCCATGGCAGCAGACGCCACGCGCATCTTCCGCAAGCACATGGACGAGCACCGGCTGAGCGCCGGACAGTGCGCGGCGATGCAGGGACAGACCATCATCGTCAACACGATCGAGGAATCGCGGCGGCTGAACACGCTGGGCTTTCCTTCGATCATCGTGTCGGCCAGCGGCATGGCGACGGGCGGGCGGGTGCTGCATCACCTGAAGGCCTACGCGCCCGAACTCCAGGAACAGGATCCTGTTCACCGGTTTCCAGGCTGCCGGTATGCGCGGGGGCAGCCATGGTGGCCGGCGCCGACGCGGTCAAGATCCACGGCGCCTACGTACCGGTGCGCGCCGAGGTCGCAAGCCTCGAGAGCCTGTCTGCCCATGCCGACCGCGACGGCCTGATCGCCTGGCTCGATGCCCAGCGGGCACCACGCCGGGTGTTCGTGACCCATTGAGAGCCGGCGGCTGCCGATGCCCTGCGGCTGGCCATCGAGGAGCGGCATGGCTGGCTGTGCATCGTGCCCGAATACCGGGAGTCGCACGAACTCTGAAACCCGCCGTGTGCTGGCTTCGTCAGGGCACAAGCACCGCAGCGCCCTCGATACGACCAGCGCGCAGGTCGGCCAGTGCTTCGTTGGCCTGCGCGAGCGGATAGGTCTTCGCGTGCACCTGCAGCGGATGCTCCCGAACGAAATCGAGAAACTCCTTCGCATCGGCACGTGTGAGGTTCGCCACCGAAACTAGATCGCGCTCTTCCCAGAGCAGCCGGTAGGGAAATGCGGGGATGTTGCTCATCTGGATGCCGCCGCACACCACGCGGCCACCCTTGCCCACGACGCGCAGCGCGGCCGGTACCAGTTCGCCGGCGGGCGCGAAGATGATGGCCGCATCCAGCGGCTGCGGCGGTCGCTCGTTCGAGCCGCCGGCCCACGCTGCGCCGAGGCTGCGCGCGAACGCCTGCGTCGCACGGTCCGCGGGCCGGGTGAATGCAAAAACCTTGCGGCCCTGGGCGATGGCGGCCTGTGTCACCAGATGCGCCGCGGCGCCGAAACCGAAGATGCCCAGCCGTTGCGCATCTTCACCGGCTGCCTTCAGGCTGCGCCAGCCGATCAATCCCGCGCAGAGCAGGGGCGCGATGCGGACCGCATCGGCCTCGGGCATGTCCAGCGGAAGGCAGAACGCGGCCTCGGCGATCACGTGGCTCGCAAAACCGCCGTCGCGGTGGTAGCCGGTGAAGCGTGGCGCATCGCAAAGGTTCTCGTGGCCGCTCGTGCAGTAGGCGCAGCAGCCGCAACTGTGGCCCAGCCAGGGCACGCCCACGCGGTCGCCCAGGCGATAGCCCGTCCCCCCCGAGCCGATCGCCTCCACGACGCCCACGATCTCGTGGCCGGGCACGATCGGCAGCACAGGCAGCCGCAATTCACCGTCGACGATGTGCAGATCGGTGCGGCAGACGGCACAGGCCAGCACGCGCAGACGCAATTCGCCGGGGCCGGGCTCCGGAATGTTGCGCCACTCCATCTCCAGCGGCAGCAGCGGGGCGCTCAGCATCATGACGCGCATGCTCGGCGCGACCACGGCGGAAGCCGCGAAGTCGGCGGGAGTCGGGGAGGTGGAGGTCGTGTGCATGGACGGTCTCGCTGGAACGATGGCTTCGGGCGTTGCCGCTTCAGGCCATGTACTTGCCGCCGTTGATCGGCAGCGTGATGCCGTTGACGAAGCCCGATTCGTCGGCGACGAGAAACACCACCCCGCGCGCGATCTCCGCCGGCGTGGCCAGACGCCCGGCCGGGATGGTCGCCAGGATGCGCGCCATCACCTCCGGCGCGACCGCTCCCACCATGGCGGTGTCGGTGTATCCCGGGGCCACCACGTTAGCAGTGATATTGTGCGAGGCGCCTTCGAGCGCGAGCGACTTGGTGAAGCCGACGAGGCCGGCCTTTGTCGCCGCGTAGTTGGCCTGGCCAGCCTGACCGGACTGGCCATTGACCGAACCCATGTTCACAATGCGGCCGAAGCGCCGCTCGCGCATGCCGCCGATCGCGGCATGGCACATGTTGAAGCAGCCGCCGAGGTTCACCTCTAGCACCTCGCGCCATTGCGCGATGCTCATCTTGTGGAGCATGGCATCGCGCGTGATGCCGGCGTTGTTGACCAGAACGTCGATGGGGCCGAGTTCGGCCTCCACGCGCGCGACGCCGGCCCGGCAGGCGTCGAAATCCGCGACGTTCCAGCCGAAGGTGGGGATGCCGGTGCGGGCGGCGAAGGCCTGCGCGGCCTCGGCGTGGCTGACGAAGTTCGCCGCCACGCGGTAGCCCGCGGCCTGCAGCGCCTCGGCCGTGGCTGCGCCGATGCCGCAGGTGCCGCCCGTGACGAGCGCGACACGCATGCTCAGGCGTCCACGAGCAGGTCGTTCACCACCACCGAGACGCCCGGCGTGGCCCATGCGGCACCTTGCACCGCGTCGCGCTCGGTCCAGGAGTGAACCGTGCCACGCAGCGTGACCTGCGAGCCGTCGACCGTGATGGAGAGTTTGTTGGCTTCGCGCTCGGCCTGGCGCGAGAGCGCCTCGTGGATCTTCTTCTCGACGTCAGCAGGCGTCACCTTGGGCTTGACCTTCACGAGGTTCGACACGCCGGTCACGCCCATCAGGTTGCGCACGGCGATCTCGGCGGCGCTGCGCTGGTATTCCAACTCGACCTCGCCGGTGAGCGTCAGCCAGCCTTTTTCCGCCATGGGGCGGATCTTGCCGTCCGGCACGAGCACGTTCCACTCGAGCGCGCGCTCGGCCGCCAGGGCGATGTCGGCGTCGGTGCGCTGGTTGTCGAAGGGCAGCTTGACCGTCAGCTCCACCGCCAGTGCCTTGACGCCATGCACGCGTTGCACCGCGCGCTCGATGGCGTACTTCTCGGCGTAGTGTGCGAGATGGCCGGTGAGAGTGACCACGCCGTCCTTGACGATGACGCCGATGTCGGAGGACTTGACGTCAGGTGCCCATGCCAGTTCGGCCTGGATGTCGTCGCGCAATTTGGTATCGGTCTTCATGGGAATTCCTTGCAGTGGATGGACGAAGGGGCGGTCGGCGCGCGGGATCGGCGACAACCGTGGGATCCACTGTAGGAAGCGGGCACCAGGCCTGTATTGCGCTGGATCAAGGAGCGCGCGGCACGTGCGGTCGCCGCGCTCAGGCGATGGCGTCGAGCAGCAGGGCCTGGAGCACGAAGCGCCGGTTGTCGGCCAGAGGGGTCTGGTCGCCGAGCAGTTCGGCGAGCCGGTCGACAGGATGGGCTTTCATGGCGGCTCCGTTGAATACGGGTATGCCAGCGTGCTGGCCGATGCGCTGCACAAGCGCGGGGTCGAGGCCCTGGCATTCCACGGCGTCGTAGAGGCGGCCGAGCATGCGGGCGGTGTCCTGTACCTCTTGCGGCGCGCTCGCGAGCGAAAGACCTGGACGCATGACGGCCACGTGTGCCCCCAGTTCCTCGGCCGCGCTGCGGAACAGCGCCTGCGATTCGTCCGGTGCGGCGTCACACAGCAGCCCCAGGTTCTTGCCACGCAGCAGCCGGGGAATACTCCCGTCCAGCGCCGAGCGCTGGAGCAACCGGGCGCGACACAGCAGGCTCGTCACCTCCAGGGGCGAGAGCGATGACGGCACGGCCTCGAGGGCGCAGGTCTGCTGGGAGAAGGGCATGGCAATGGTCATATGTGACCTTGCGAGGCTAAGTGCGCCGGAGGCCCCGGACTTGATGCAGGTCAAGGAGCAGGGGCATGCAAATGTGATCTGCTGCACGCCGCGCGCCGCTGATACACGCCGGACACATTGCATTCACCGAGCGTTACTCACCGATTCTGGCCGTTGTCGTTGCGTTGCCGATGGCTTCCTAGCATCCATCTATCGACACGCGACAGACCACCTAGGAGTCCCAGATGCTCAACACCGTCACACCCTCGATGCCCGCTGCAGTTTCGCCCACCCCAGTTCCGTTCGGCATCGACCGGGAGTGCATGGGGCAAAGCACCGCCGACACGCTGAAGCTCCTCGGTGAACAGCTCAAGCCGCAGCGTCGCGTCGTACACACGGGCGACACGATCTACCAGGCGGGCGAGCGCTTCGGCAACCTCTACATCCTGAACTCGGGCTTCTTCAAGATCATGAATCTTTCGGCCGACGGGCGCGAGCAGGTGGTGGGACTTAAGTTCCGTGGCGACTGGCTCGGTTTCGACGGCATTGCCAGCGGACGCTATTCGTGCGATGCCGTGGCCATGGACACCGGAGAAATCTGGGTCGTGTCATACGAGGCAGTGCTGGTCGCCTGCGCGGCGAATCCCGCCTTGCTGCAGGTGCTGCATGCTGCCATGAGCCGCGAGATCGCACACGATCGGGATTCGCTGATGTCAGTCTGCACGCTGCCGGCCGATGCGCGCGTGGCCGACTTCCTGCGCTACTGGGCCGAGACGCTGGCCGAGCGAGGCATGCGCACCGACGAGATCACCCTGCGCATGACGCGTGCGGAGATCGGCAACTACCTGGGAATGACGCTCGAGAGCGTGAGCCGTGCGCTTTCGCGGCTGGCACGCGACAACGTCATTGGCTTCACCACGAAAGGACGCCGCGACGTGCAGATTCCCGATGTGGGCGCGCTGTCGGCCTTTGTCCAACGCTGCCTGGCACCCGCGCCCGCGATTCTTCAGTAAGAGCGCACCACATCTGCGCGCTCAGGCGCGGCCGGCCAACACCTTCGCCATGGCCCGCGCGAGTTCGGAGCGCGCATATGGCTTGCGCAGCAATTCCCAGCTCTGTGGCACTTCGCGGTCGGCATCGAGAAGTTCCGACGAGAAGCCTGACATCAACAGCACTGCCATGTGCGGAAAGCGTTGTTGCACCTCGGAGGCAAGCCGCGTGCCACGCATACCGGCGCCCAAGGCGATGTCGCTCAGCAGCAGATCCAAGGGCCCGACGCCCGCATCCAGCGCCGACAACGCCTGTTCGGCCGTGGCAGCAGCGAAGACCTCGCAGCCCAGCGTGGTCAGGAAGGTGCGCACGACTTTGCGGACCTCTGCGTCATCCTCCACCAGCATTACCCGCAAGCCGGGCGGAATTGTCTCGTCGGCGCGTTCATCCTCATCGGTGGATGTGGCCGCGGCTTCTTCCAGCTGCGGCAGGTAAAGCGTCACGATAGTGCCCTGTCCGACCTTGCTGTCGATCGAGACTGCGCCCTTGGACTGGTTGACGAAACCGTACACCGTGCTCAGGCCCAGGCCGGTGCCACGGCCGACCTCCTTGGTCGTGAAGAAGGGCTCGAAGGCACGTTCTTTCACTTCCTCGGACATGCCGGTGCCACTGTCGGCGATGGAGATCGCGACGAAGCACGCGGCAGCATCGTTGCCCGGGTCGTTGCGCTGGCTGCGCAGGGCCGGCGGCAACGCACTGCACAGTTCGGTGCGAAAGCGAAGCGTGCCACCATCGGGCATGGCGTCGCGCGCATTGATCGCGATGTTGAGCAGTGCCGATTCCAACTGGCCCGGGTCCGCCATCACGGGCGGACAGCCGGGCACGGTGTCGATTTCTATGCGAATGCGCTGGTCCAGCGTGCGACGCAGCATGTCCGCCAGTGAGTGCAGCAGCGTTTGCGTATCGACGGCGATCGGTTGCAGCACCTGTCGGCGGGAAAACGCAAGCAACTTGCTGGTGAGCTCCGCGCCGCGCCGCGAAGCGCGGGTGGCGGCGCTCAGCAGCTGTTGAACATGGCTGTTCTGCGACAGGGCGGGGGACTCCTCCAGGACCTGGAGGTTGCCCTGGATGACGGTCAGCAGATTGTTGAAGTCGTGCGCGATGCCGCCCGTGAGCTGACCGACGCTTTCGAGCCGCTGCGCATGGTTGAGCGCCTCCTCGGTCTGCATGCGCTGCAGGCTGGTGGCAAGCAGGTTGGAGAGCGATTCGAGGAAGCGCACCTCCTCGTCTCCGAAGCGCTTGGACTCCTCCGAGCGGACCGACAGCATGCCGATCACGCGCCCCCGATCCGACAGCGGCACGGCAAGCGCGCTGACGAGGCCGGCGTCAAGGTAGGCCTGGGGCACGGAGAAACGGTCTTCCTTGCCGTAGTCCGGCACCACGACCGGCCGGCCCTGGGCGAACACGAAGCCCGGCGGGGTGTCGGGGCGGTTGGCGATGCGTGCGCCTATCTCCTCGCCGTCGATCAGGCCAACGCCGCTGGCCACGCGGAACTCCAGGCGGTTGCTATCGAGCAGCCACACCACTGCGACTTCGACCTGCAAGGCCGTGGTGATGATTCCCGGCACATGCTGGAGCACCACCTGCAGGTCGCGCGTATCCACCGCCAGGCGCCCGAGCTGGGCCAGGTGTTCGCTGTAGCGGGCGCGTTGCAGCGCCTGCTTCACCCGAGGGTAGGCGCCGATGTCCCTGATGGCCGCCACGACGAACGGCAATCCGTGGTTCTGGAGCGGGCTGAGCGCAATCTCGACCATGACCTCGCTGCCATCCTTGCGCTTGGCCACCAGCTCCATGTGCGTGCCCATCGGGCGGGGCCGGGGAGCGCGGCCATAGGCCTCGCGGTAGGAGGCATGGCGCGGGCGGATGCTGTCGGGCACCAGCACGTCGACGTTCAGGCCTGCAAGCTCGTCTTCGGCATAGCCAAGCAGTGCTGCCGCCGAGGGGTTGGCGAGCATGATGGAGCCGAACTGGTCCACCACCAGGAGCGAATCCGGATAGGCGACGAAGAGCGAGCGGAACACGCTGCCTTCGTCGAAGTCCGAGAGCGAGCCGGGGACGACCGCGTCGGGCAGAAAGGGCGGGTTGTCCGCAGCGTCAGCCATGGGAAACCGGTGGCACCAGGATGTAGCCCGCGCCTCGCACCGACTTGATGAGTTGCGGATCGTCCGCATCCGCCTCGATCTTCTTGCGCAGCCGGCCGACCTGCACGTCGATCGTACGGTCGAAGGGTGCAGCCTCCCGTCCGCGCGTCTGCTCAAGCAGGAAGTCGCGCGACAGCACGCGGCCGGGATGGCGGGCAAAGGCCTGCAACAGGTCGAATTCGCCGCCGGTCAGGGCCACTTCCTCGCCCTGCGGACTCCTGAGGTTGCGCGCGGCGGTATCGAGCTGCCAGCCGGCGAAGCGCAGCTTGTCGGGAGACGCCGAAACGCCGGCGGCGAATGCGGGTGTTTCCGGGGTCAAGCGCCGCAGTACGGCCTTCACCCGCGCGACCAGTTCGCGCAGGTCGAAGGGCTTGGTCACGTAGTCGTCGGCGCCCACCTCGAGGCCCACCACCTTGTCCACCGCATCGCCCCGGCCGGTGACGATGACGAGGCCGCAACGCCAGCTATCCCGCAGGCGGCGCGCAATGGAAAAGCCGTCTTCACCAGGCAGGCCGAGATCGAGCAGCACGAGGTCTGCGGGGTCGGAATCCATCAGCGTGATGAGGCTGCGGCCGTTGTGGATCTGGGTGACGCGGAAGCCGTGGCTCTGCAGGTAGTTGGCCAGCAGCAGCGTGATGTCAGCCTCGTCGTCGAGGACTGCGATGTGTGGGGCAGGTTTCATGTGCTGGCAAGGAGATTGAGCACGAATTTCTTAAACATTCTTTCTCAAGATAAGCGTAGCACGCAAGCAGCGCCGGCAGCAGCGCATTGGGTCCCTCCGGCCGGTAGCTATCGTGCCCAGCGCCAGTTCTCGATCTCCGGCATATCCCTGCCATGGCGGGTGATGTAGGCCCGGTGCTCCAGGAGCCTGTCTCGCAGGTGCTGTTGTATGTGACCCGTGCTGTCGCAAAGCCTCGGCGTGCGAGAGATGGCGTCGGCCGCCAAGTGGAAGCGGTCGAGCCGGTTCAGAACCGTCATGTCGAAGGGCGTAGTGGTCGTGCCTTCCTCGCAGTAGCCGTGGACATGGAAGCCTAGGTGGTTGCGCCGCTTGTAGATCATCCTGTGGATCAGCGCGGGATAGCCGTGGAACGCGAAGATCACGGGCCGGTCGGTGGTGAAGATGGCGTCGAAGTCCTCGTCCGCGATGCCGTGGGGGTGCGCGGAGGGAGACTGCAGCGCCATCAGGTCGACCACGTTTACCACCCGCACCTTCAGCTGAGGCACCTTCTCGCGCAGCAGGCCGACGGCCGCGATTGTCTCCAGCGTGGGAACGTCGCCAGCACAGGCCATCACCACGTCGGGCGCACCGCTTTCGTCGTTGCTCGCCCAGTCCCAGATGCCGAGGCCGGCAGTGCAGTGGCGCATCGCGGCATCGATGTCCAGCCATTGGGGCGCGGGCTGCTTGCCGGCCACGATCACGTTCACGTAGTCGCGGCTGCGCAGGCAATGGTCGGTGACCGAGAGCAGGGTGTTGGCGTCCGGCGGCAGGTACACGCGCACGACCTCGGCCTTCTTGTTGACCACGTGATCGAGAAAACCCGGGTCCTGGTGGCTGAATCCGTTGTGGTCCTGGCGCCAGACGTGGCTCGTGAGCAGGTAGTTCAGCGACGCGATCGACCGCCGCCATCCGATACCGCGCGACACCTTGAGCCATTTGGCATGCTGGTTGAACATCGAGTCGACGATGTGGATGAAGGCCTCATAGCACGAGAAGAGGCCGTGGCGCCCCGTCAGGAGGTAACCTTCCAGCCAGCCCTGGCAGAGGTGTTCGCTGAGCACCTCCATGACGCGGCCGTCGGGTGAGAGGTGGTCGTCGTCGGGCCATACCTCGGCGGTCGTAGTTCGTCCGGTCACCTCGAACAGAGCGGTGAGCCGGTTCGATGCGGTTTCGTCCGGCCCCATCACCCGGAAGTTGCGCTCCTGTTCATTTGCCCGCATGACGTCGCGAAGGAAATTGCCCGCGACGCGCGTGGCCTCGGCATCGATGGCGCCCGGGGCTGCCACCGGAACGGCATGCGGGCGAAAGGGCGGCATCGTCAGGTCCTTCAACAGCAGCCCGCCGTTGGCGTGCGGGTTGGCGCTCATGCGGCGCCGGCCCTTAGGCGCGAGCGCGGCAATCTCGGGGCGCAAGGCGCCGTTTGCATCGAACAGCTCCTCGGGCCGGTAACTGCGCAGCCATTGCTCGAGCAGTTCGACGTGGTCCGGCTTCGAGGCGAAGTCGGCCAGCGGCACCTGGTGCGCGCGAAAGGTGCCTTCGACCTGCAGCCCGTCGACCCGGCACGGGCCGGTCCAGCCCTTGGGAGATCGCAGCACGATCATCGGCCAGCGCGGCCGCGTGCGAAAGCCCTCGGTGCGCGCGTTCGTCTGGATAGCGCGAATGCTCTCCAGCACGGTGTCGAGCACCGACGCCATCTGCCTGTGCATTTCGGCGGGCTGATCGCCCACGACGAAGTATGGTTCATGGCCGTAGCCTCGCAGCAGCTGCGTCAGTTCTTCCTCGCGGATACGCGCGAGCACCGTGGGGCCCGCGATCTTGTAGCCGTTGAGGTGCAGTATGGGTAGCACCGCGCCGTCGCGTTGCGCGTTCAGGAACTTGTTGGAATGCCAGCTCGCAGCCAGCGCACCGGTCTCGGCCTCGCCGTCGCCGATCACGCAGCAGGCCAGCAGCGAGGGGTTGTCGAAGACCGCGCCGTAGGCGTGCAGTAGCGAGTAGCCCAGTTCGCCGCCCTCGTGGATGGAGCCGGGCGTCTCGGGGGCGACGTGGCTCGGAATGCCGCCGGGGAACGAGAACTGCGTGAACAGGCGTCGCATGCCATCAGCGTCCTGCCCGATCGCCGGATAAACCTCGCTGTAGGTGCCTTCGAGCCAGGTGTTGGCCACCACGCCCGGTCCGCCGTGCCCCGGGCCTGCGATGAAGATTGCATCGAGATCCCGCGTGTTGATGGCGCGGTTCATGTGCGCGTAGATGAAGTTCAGGCCCGGCGTCGTGCCCCAATGCCCCAGCAGGCGCGGCTTGATGTGCGAGAGCTCGAGCTTCTCTTGCAGCAGCGGGTTGTCCATCAGGTAAATCTGACCCACCGAAAGATAGTTGGCGGCACGCCACCAGGCATCGAGCAGCATGAAATCGTCCGGAGCAGCCGGCAAAGGAGTGAAGGCCATGTCGAGTCGCTTTCTCTTTCTGGGTGGAGGGAAATTCCAGTATGGGCATGCCGGCGCGCGCCAGGTTGACCGCGATCAAACCGGTAACAACCGATACAGTGAGCGTGGTTTGCGTTGCCTTGATCCCGCGCAAGGGGGGCGGGGCATCGCGGCCTCAGCATCTGTCCAGGCGCCTACCGGGCGAGAGGACACACCATGAGCAACGACCTGACTTTTCCACTGGCGCTGTGCAAGGCGCAGTTCGGCATCTGGCTGCACTCGCTGGAGATGCTCGAGACGGTCGGATCGCGCATCCTGCAGGACGGCATCGCGCTGACCCGCGCCGAGGCGGACGCCGTCATGCGGGCCGAGGACTGGCCGGCGCTGGCCATGGCGCCGGTGAGGGCGCTGCGGGGCTCTGGCGCGGACGGCACGCCTCGCGCGCCGGCAACCGCCGCCACAGTGACGCCGACCATCGCTGCAGATCGTGCGAGCGTCGGGGCCCCATACTCCCGGCGGACCGTCGTGACCGACGCGCTGCATACCCTGCACGTGGCGCTTGCCACGGCACCGCGGGCGCGCCCGCCGCGCATCGGCCACAAGAGCCCTGCAAAGCGAGCCAAACGATGACGCTTCCGACCATCTCCGTGCACCTCGACCACATCGAGCGGTGCGAGGTCCGCACTCGTCTGGCGGCCCGTCTCGCCAGGAGGCATCGCAGCCACCTCATGGACATCGTGCCGACCGGCATGCCGGAAGATCGTGCACAGGAGCCTTCACGCGCTGGCAGTGAAGGCGCGGCCGGCGTCCTCGTGATTGTCGGGCAGGCGGACGAGGCGGCGGCCGTGGGTGATGCGGAGCGCCGCTTGCCGGAGGATGTGATGCTCGAGGCGGGACGGCCCGTGCTCATCGTTCCGCGCACGGGCCATATCGCGGCGGGACTGGACCGCGTCTTCGTGGCCTGGGATGGGAGCCGCGAGGCGTCGTTGTCGCTGCACCGCGCCATGCCGCTGCCGCGCAAGGCTGCGCGTGTCACGCTGATTTCGCTCTCGCGCGAAGGCGAAGGCGAAGCCGATTCCGAGATTGCGCCGAACCCCGCGGGGATGAGCGGCTGGCTGACGCGGCACGGCGTGAGGGCCGATGTCGAGCGAACCGTGACGTCGCTGCGCATCGCCGACACCCTGCTGGATCGCACCGAGGCGCTGGGCAGCGAGTTGCTCGTGATGGGCGGCTACGGCCATGCCCGCATGCACGAGCAGCTGCCGGGCGGCGTGACGCGCGACGTGCTCGCGCAGTCGCGGGTTCCCGTGCTGATGACGCACTGAAACGCGCGGCTACAGCAGTCCCTCGTTTGTGGCCACGATGACCGCCTGCGCGCGCGTGCGGGCGCGTGCGGGCGCGCAGCTTCTGGCAGATGTTCTTCATGTGCGCGCATACCGTCTGGGTGCTGATCGACAACCGCCGGGCGAAGTCCTGCGTGACGTGACTCTGGGCCACGAGCTGGAAAACTTCGCGTTCCCGGGCCGACAGCATCCTGCGGACGGCACCGTTGTCGCCTTCCCGAGCGAAGGCGGGCCGTCCCTGGCGCACGAACAGGTGCCGGATCACGTTCGGCGAGACCGCCGCGCCGCTGTTGACGACCTGCAGCACCGCCTGCGTGAAGTTCAGGAACCACGAGTTCTTGATCAGGAAGCCCGAGGCACCAGCGGCGAAGGCCCGGCGGACCTGAAGCTCGTCGTCCAGCGTCGAGTGCACGATGACTTCGGTCGAACTGCGGTTGAGCCTGGCGCTCTTGATCAGGTCGAATCCCTTGCCGCCGCCGAGCCGCACGTCGAGGACGAGCACGTCGAACTCCTGCTGCGCCAGCAGCCGCCTGGCTTCGGGCAGGCGGCCCGCTTCGCCGACGACGCACACGCGGGGGTCGGCAACCAGTTCATGGGTGATCGCGCGCCGCATGGTTGTCTTCGTCCATCAGCAGCACCCTGACCGGCTTCTCTGCCTGACCGGCCAGGAAGCTCGGCCAGGGGGTCAAAGCAGTCGCGTCGGGGCTCTTCGCGCGAGAGCTTTCGATGCCTTCGAGCCATTGCGGTGCACCGCGCGTCAGCGGCGTCGGTTCGGGCGTGGTCATGTCCAAAGTCGGTTTCTGTTGTTCTTGGTTGCTTCGGGTCCGATTCTTTTGGCGCACCCGGCGACATGTCTTGATGCATATCAAGGTGTTCGCCAGGAGGGCGAATAGGTCTACCACGTCGGGTGGCAGACGGGGCCCGCTCAGGCCGGATGGATTCCGGCCCTCACGGCGACCGGGCGGACGATGAGTCTGTTCAGCAGCGTCGTCAGGCCCTCGGTGCGGCGAGCCGCGCGCTCGGCCGCTGTGCGCTGAGCCTCGTCGGCCACCTCGCCGCGAAGCGTGACCACCCCGTCCTTCACGCACACGTCGACATCGCAGGCGTTGACGGCGGGGTCCCAGTTGAGTTGCGCGAAGACGTCGTGCCGGAGTTGAATGTCAGGATTCATGGCAGTGCTTTCCGACGATCGGGGAGGGATGTCATTTCTTCTCGGCGCCCGCCGGACGGGCAGCGCGCTTCGCGGCCTCGAGCGTGCGTGCGGATGCGTCGGCGACGGTCTTTGCCGCCGAGCGCATGGCTTCATCGGCCTTGTCGAGCGCCTCGCGCGTGGCCTGCGCCGCCTTTTCGGCTTCTTCCTTGCTGGCCTGGGTGGAACGGCTGACCGATTCCTCGGCGCGCGCAAGGGCCTCCCTGGAGGCCTGTGCAGCCTTGCTGCTTTCTTCCTGGGCCGACCGCGCAATGTCCTTGCTTTCGTCGAGTGCGTTGCCGGCCGACGCGGTGGCCTTTTCCTCCAGACGCGTCGCGGCCTGCGCGGCTTTCTGTGCAGCCTGGCGGATGCTTTCCGCCAAGGCCCTGGACACCTTGCCGGTGGTCAGCTTGCTCTTTTCGGCTGCGGCCTTGGCTGCATCTGCCGCCTTGCGCGCTGCCTTCTCCGCGTCGCGGGCGGCCCGGCCGGCAGCATCTCCCGCTTTCTGCATCGAGCTTTCCGGCGGGCTGAGCTGCCCGGGGGCTGTGTAGTCGGCGGCAAATGCGCAGGCGCTTGCGGCAAGGGCCGCCGATGCCAGCAGGGTACGGAGAGTGTTGTTCGTCATGTTCTTCCTGTCGGGTGAAGTTGATGGAATTCGCAATGGAGGCCGGATCGCAGTGGCCTGGTTCAGCTTGCCGACGCCCCGCGCACGAGCAGCACAGGCACCGGGCTGCTGCGCGCCACACGGTCGGCGTCGCTGCCGAGTGCGAGCCGGCTCAGCCCGCGGCGACCGTGGGTGCCCATCACGATCAGGTCGCAGGAGGCCTTGGCGGCTTCGTCGGTCACTACGTCGGCGATGCGGCCCTGCGTGACTTCGCGCAGCACGGTCTCGGCGTCCACGTCGGCGGCGGTGGCCTGGGCCAGCGCCCTGGACAGCACCGACTCGCCGTATTCGCGCACCTTCTGGAGGCCTGCCTCGAAGCTGGAGATCGTCGATATCTCCGCCAGCATCGGAAAGTCGTCGATCACATGAAGCAGCCGCAGCTTGCTGTCGAGGTCGCCGGCGAGACGGATCGCTTCCTGCAGGCCGCGATCGGCCGTGGGACTGCCGTCCAGCGGAACCAGCAGGTGCTTGTAGATGGACATTGCTTTCTCCTCGGGACCGCCTGCGATGGGCACCCGCCGCCGGCCCCGGCGCGACGGGCAGGCGAATTCTTCCGCTGCGCGGTGATGCCGGTCTTGCGCCATATCAACATCGTTACAACTCACCGGCGGCTTGATGCGTCAAGCCGGCGCGCCGCGGCGCGTGGAGACTTCCGGTCATCGGCGCGCAATGCCGAACGACTGGATACTTGCCATGCACTCAAGAATCCTTGTCTATCTGGACAGCCGCCCCGCATCGGTTTCATCTTCCAGTATCACAACCTGCTCGCTGGCTTCACCGCTGTGGAGAACGTGATGATGCCGATGCTCGGCGATGCAGGCTTCTTCAACGAGGACATGGAGCGACGCGCGGCTGAGCTGCTCGACAACGTAGGCCTGGAGAGATGGCGCGACAGCATGGTCACCCAGCTCAGCGGCGGCCAGCAACAGCGCGTGGCCGTGGCCCGGTCGCTCGCCATGGACCCGCCGCTGCTGCTCGCGGACGAACCCACGGGGAACCTCGACACCAAGGCGGCCGACGCGGTGTTCGAGCTCCTGCAAAAAGCCAATCGCGAGCGTGGCATGGCGATCCTGTTCGTCACCACAACCCGGAACTCGCCCGGCGTTGCGACCGCATCATCCAGGTCGTGGACGGTCAGATCCAGGCCTGAGCCGGGCCGCCCCGGTCCTCACAGGCGGAAGGGCTGGATCGATTTCGTCCTCCTTGCACCGGATGTTCATGCGGCTCCGCGTCCATTGATGCATGTCAAGCCATCGCCGCGGGCCATGTACAGAATGAGACGACATTCAATGCAACCCGGAAAGAAGATGACGTCATGAACAGCATGATTGCCAGGACCGCCACTGCATCGATCGAGAAATCGAGCAGGGCACGGCACGGCCGCTTCGTGTCTGCGCTTCGTGCTCACGGCAAGCCCGTTCCCGGCGAAGGAGTCTCTTGTGTATCGACGAATACTCGTTCCAATCGACGGCAGCCCGGCGGCGGTCCGGGCAGTCGAGGAAGCGACTCGCCTTGCCAGAGCGATGAATAGCCAGATCCGGCTTCTTCATGTGATCGACGAGTTGTCCATTGCGCAAGCCGGCTATGCGCGCAATGGGCCTGCGGACCTGCGCGCCGAGGCCACGCGCCTGCTCGACCGGAGCATCGATCGCGTGCGCCACGCGGATGTCGAGGTCGACTCTGTGCTCTACGACGAATGGGACGGCACCGTCTCCAGCCTGGTCGCCGACGAAGCAAGGCGGTGGCATGCCGATCTTGTCGTGGCCGGCACACACGGCCGGCGCGACCTGGGCGAGGTGCTGCTGGGAAGCAGTGCGGAGCGGATCTTGCGTGGCTCGTCGGTGCCCGTGATGCTCGTGCACGCGACGGCGAACGAGTCGGCAGCTCTTACTGCTTGAGTTCGATCGACGGCAGCCTCAACCCCAAAGCAAGGAACACCCATGAAGAAACTGTTCGCACTGTGCCTGGCGCCTTTCCGGCGACGCGCGCCTATGCGGCGGCAGGAGGATGAATCCGACTTCCTGAAGCGCGTGCGTGAAGCGGGCCTCTGACTGCACTGGCTCCTTCAACGATGGAGCCGTTCGAGGATTTCGAAGATTCCCATGCCCGTCAGCATCGCGGCCACGAAGATGAGGGCCTTGCCTTCGCCCATTCCGAGAGCGACCAGGCCCGGACCGGGACAGAATCCGGCGAGACCCCAGCCGATGCCGAAGAGCAGGCTGCCTCCGATGAGGCGGCGGTCGAGGCGGCGCGCCGAGGGCAGACACATCTCGGCACCGAGGATCGATACCCTGCGACGTCCCGCCACCATGAACGCCGCCATGGCGACCGCGATGGCACTAGCCATGACGAAGGCAAGGGACGGGTCCCAGGCACCGGAAAGGTCGAGGAAGCCGAGCACCTTGGCCGGATTGGTCATGCCGGAAACGATGAGGCCGAGCCCGAAGACCAGGCCGGCGAGCAGTGAAGCGAAAACGAGCATGGCGTCTCCTCAGGCCCCGAGCAGATGACGTGTCACGAACACAGTGGCAAAGCCGGTGCCCATGAACGCCAACGTGGCCACGAGCGAGCGCGGCGACAGGCGGGAAATGCCGCAGACCCCATGACCGCTCGTGCAGCCGGACCCGTAGCGCGTGCCCACGCCGACGAGCAGGCCGGCGAGGATCAGCGTGCCGTATCCTGCGTCGATCTGCGGCCTGGGCAGCGCCGCGAAGAGCAGATAGACCAGAGGTGCACCGACCAGTCCCAGCGTGAAGGCGCCGCGCCATGCCACGTCGCCCCTGAGCGGCCTGAGCAGTCCCCCGAGCACGCCGCTGATGCCTGCGATGCGCCCGTTGAGCAGCAAGAACATCGCCGCGGCGATGCCGATGAGCACACCACCGGCCAGCGCTGCGAGCGGGGTGAAGTGCTGCCAGTCGATGGTCATCATTCTTCCTTCGGGCAGTAGAGGCGATACAGGACCGCGAGGATTTCCAGCATTGCAGGGTCGGCCACGCTGTAGAAGATGTTCTTGCCTTCGCGGCGGGTGTTGACGACGCCCTCGTTGCGCAGCACGCCCAGTTGCTGCGACAGCGTGGGCTGGTGGATACCCAGTGTCTGCTCCAGGTCGCTGACGCACATTTCGCCTTGCGACAGCTGGCACAGGAGGAGGAGACGGTCTTCGTTGGCCAGGAGCTTGAGTGCCGTGACCGCCTTGCCGGCGGCTGAGCGCAGGAGCGCAGGGTTAATGACCAGGAACGAAGTCTTCATTGGTTCGAGGTTTCGCTTTCGATTGAAATATTATATTTAAATGTATATTGTTTGCACGAGCAACGGAACATCCTTGAATGGAGCACTCATGGCAACCCGCACCATGATTGAAGGCTTCTTCGACCCTGAGACAGGGACGATTTCCTACGTTGTGTGGGAGGAGGCCACAAGGCATGCTGCGGTCATCGATCCGGTGCTGGATTACGACTTCAAGTCAGGGCATACCAGCACTGCATCGGCCGACAAGCTGCTCGCCTATGTCCGCGACCACAGCCTAAGCATCGACTGGATCCTGGAAACCCATGCGCACGCAGATCACCTGTCCGGAGCCCGCCACATCCAGGAGCAGGTGGGCGGAAGAATCGCCATCGGCGAGAACATCCGCGTCGTCCAGTCGACCTTCCAGAAGCTCTTCAACCTCGAACGCAACTTCCTGCCGGACGGCAGCCACTTCGACCATCTGTTCAAGGACGGCGATGTCTTCAGGATCGGCGAGGTCCAGGTCACCGCCTTGCTGGTGCCGGGCCACACCCCCGCGGACATGGCCTATCTGGTGGACGGCGCCGTCTTCGTCGGCGACACGCTCTTCATGCCCGATCTCGGCAGCGCGCGTGCCGACTTTCCCGGCGGCGATGCCCGGCAGCTCTACGGGTCGATGCGCAGACTCCTGGCGCTGCCGCCCGAGACAGCCATGTATGTCTGCCACGACTACCCGCCGGCGTCGCGGCAGGCCCGCTGGCAGACCACGGTCGCGGAACAGCGCGCGCACAACATCCATGTGCGCGACGGTATCGGCGTCGACGAGTTCGTCGCGATGCGCACGGCCCGCGACGCGAACCTGGATGTACCGACGCTCATCCTTCCATCGATCCAGGTGAACGTGCGGGCCGGCCGCTTTCCGCCTGCCGACGACAACGGCATCGCTTACCTGCGCATTCCGCTGAACGCGCTGCCCGTCGACCGGAAAGCGGCACCCGGGTAGCCGCCTCGCGAAGACTCAGTGCGCCTCGGTCAACTGATCGAGGATCGCCGGGTTCTCCAGCGTCGACACGTCCTGCGTGATCGCCTCGCCCATCGCCGCCGAGCGCAGCAGGCGCCGCATGATCTTTCCGCTGCGCGTCTTGGGCAGGTTGTCGGCAAAGCGGATTTCCTTCGGCTTGGCGATGGGGCCTATCTCCTTGCCGATCCAGGTGCGCAGTTCGGCCGCCAGGCGATCGGCTTCCGCGCCCGCGGGGCGCGGCTGCTTGAGCACCACGAACGCGCAGATCGCCTCGCCTGTGGTCTCGTCGGGCCGGCCCACCACCGCGGCCTCGGCCACCAGTGCGGTGCAGGCCACGAGCGCCGACTCGATCTCCATGGTGCCCATGCGGTGGCCGCTCACGTTAAGCACGTCGTCGATGCGCCCGCCGATGGTGAAGTAGCCCGTGGCCGCATCGCGCGCGGCACCGTCGCCGGCCAGGTAGTAGCCGCGCAACTCCGGTGGGTAGTAGCTCGAGCGGTAGCGTGCGTCGTCGCCCCAGACCGCGCGGATCATGCTCGGCCACGGCTTCTTGATGACCAGCAGGCCGCTCTCGCCGTTGGGCACGTCATTGCCGGTCTCGTCGACGATGGCCGCGGCGATACCGGGAAAGGGCAGGGTGCATGAGCCCGGTACAAGGTCGGTGGCGCCCGGCAGCGGCGTGATCATGTGGCCGCCGGTCTCGGTCTGCCACCAGGTGTCGAGCACCGGGCAGCGTCCGCCGCCCACATGCAGGCGATACCACTCCCAGGCCGCCGGATTGATCGGCTCGCCGACCGAACCCAGCACGCGCAGGCTGCGCAGGTCGTAGCGCCCGGGGTGGACGGCCGGATTGCCTTCGGCGGCCTTGATGAGCGAGCGGATGGCCGTGGGCGCCGTGTAGAAGACCGTGACGCGATGTCGCTCGATCATCTGCCAGAAGCGACCCGCATCGGGGAAAGTGGGCACGCCCTCGAACACCACTTCGGTCGCGCCGATAGCGAGCGGCCCGTAGGCGATGTAGGTGTGACCGGTGACCCAGCCGATGTCGGCGGTGCACCAGAACACGTCGTCGTGCATGTCGAAGGTCCACTTGGTGGTGAGCGCCGCGTGCAGCAGGTAGCCGCCGCTGCTGTGCTGCACGCCCTTGGGCTTGCCGGTGGAGCCCGAGGTGTAGAGCAGGAAGAGCGGATGCTCGGCACCCACCCATTCGGGCTCGCAACAGTCGCTCTGCGCCGCGGTGGCTTCATGCATCCACAGGTCGCGCGGCGTCCACGCGATGGGCGCGCCGGTGCGGCGATGGACGACGACCGACTTCACCGCCTCGCAGCCGCCCAGCGCAAGCGCCTCGTCGACCAGCGCCTTGAGCGGCAACTGCTTGCCGCCGCGCACCTGCTGGTCGGCGGTGATGACCACCTCGGCGCCGGTGTCCGCGATGCGGTCGCGCAATGCATGCGCCGAGAAACCGCCGAACACCACCGAGTGAATCGCGCCCAGCCGCGCGCAGGCCTGCATGGCCACCACGCCTTCGACCGACATCGGCATGTAGATGACCACGCGGTCGCCTTTCTTCACGCCGCGCGCCTTCAGCGCGTTGGCCATGCGACAGGTCTGCGCGAGCAGTTGCGCGTAGGTGGTGCGGGTGACCTTGCCGTCGTCCGACTCGAAGACGATCGCCACCTTGTCGCCTTTGCCGGCCGCCACCTGGCGGTCCAGGCAGTTCCAGGACACGTTGAGGGTGCCGTCCTCGAACCAGCGGTAATGCGGCGCATCGCTGCTGTCCAGCGTCTTGGTGAAGGGCGTCTTCCAGCCGACGAATTCGCGCGCCAGGCGGCCCCAGTAGGCCTCGTGGTCGGCATCGGCTTCGGCCACCAGCGCGTCATAGGCGGCGCGCCCGGCGATGTGGGCGGTGCGGGCAAGGGCTTCCGGCGGAGCGTAGACCGGAAGACGAGAGGGAGAGTCGGGAGCGTTCATGTCTCGTGTCTTTCGTGAGGTTGACGCGATCTTGCCGACGGCGATGAAGAAAACCTTGCGCCAGCGCAAGCGCCGGCACGGAGGGGCCGTTCCTAATGCGGTCGAAACCGTTCGACATCCACCAGGAGACCTCATGCAAGACGATCTGGTCGCGCGCATCGCCGCGCATCCCCAATACAAGCAGCTCAAGCGCCGGCGAGACCGTTTCGGCTGGACGCTCGCGGTGCTGATGCTGTTCGCCTACTACGGCTTCGTGCTGCTGGTGGCTTTCGACAAGGAGCTCCTGGCGCGGCGCATCGGCGACGGCGTCATGACGCTGGGCATGCCCATCGGCTTCGGCGTGATCGTCTTCACCGTGGCCATCACCGGCTACTACGTGCGCCGTGCGAACGCGGAGTTCGACGCGCTGTCCGACGCGGTGGTCAAGGCTGTGCAGAAGGCGGCCAAGCCATGAGCGCCCGTCTGCTTCGCGCGCGGTGCGCCGCCGCTTTCTCCGTGCTCTGCGCCGTCTCGGCGGGTGCTTTCGCGGCCGGCGGCGACCTGGGCCAGCTGCAGCGCCAGGCCACCAACTGGACCGCGATCGGCATGTTCGGCCTCTTCGTGGTGGCAACGCTTTTCATCACCAAGTGGGCTGCGGCGCGCACGCGCTCGGCATCCGATTTCTATACCGCCGGCGGCGGCATCACGGGCTTCCAGAACGGCCTGGCCATTGCCGGCGACTACATGTCGGCAGCGTCGTTCCTCGGCATCTCGGCCGCGGTGATGGCCACCGGCTACGACGGGCTGATCTATTCCATCGGCTTTCTCGTGGGCTGGCCGGTCATCACCTTCCTCATGGCCGAGCGGCTGCGCAACCTGGGCAAGTTCACCTTCGCCGACGTGGCGGCCTTTCGCTTCAAGCAGTCGCCGGTGCGCATCTTCGCCGCCTCGGGCACGCTGGTGGTGGTGGCGTTCTACCTGATCGCGCAGATGGTGGGCGCGGGGCAGCTCATCAAGCTGCTGTTCGGCCTGGAGTACTGGATCGCGGTGGTCATCGTGGGCTCGCTCATGATGGTGTACGTGCTCTTCGGCGGCATGACCGCCACCACCTGGGTGCAGATCATCAAGGCATGCCTGCTGCTGGGCGGCGCGAGCTTCATGGCCCTCTCGGTGCTGTGGCACTTCGGGTTCAGCCCCGAGGCGATGTTCGCGGGCGCGGTGAAGGTCAAGACCGACCTGGCGCTCAAGGACGGCAAGACCGCCCAGGTCGCCGCGAGCATCGGGCAATCGATCATGGGCCCCGGCAACTTCGTGAAAGACCCGGTCTCCGCCATCTCCTTCGGCATGGCGCTGATGTTCGGCACGGCGGGGTTGCCGCACATCCTGATGCGCTTTTTCACCGTGCCCAGCGCCAAGGAGGCGCGCAAGTCGGTCATGTGGGCCACGGGCTGGATCGGCTACTTCTACCTGCTGACCTTCATCATCGGCTTCGGCGCCATCACCTTCGTGCTGACGAACCCCGATTTTCTCGACGCCAAGGGCGTGCTCAAGGGCGGCGGCAACATGGCGGCGATTCACCTGGCCAGTGCGGTGGGCGGCAACGTGTTCCTGGGCTTCATTTCGGCGGTGGCCTTCGCGACCATCCTTGCGGTGGTGGCGGGGCTCACGCTGTCGGGCGCCTCGGCGGTGTCGCACGACCTGTACGCCACAGTCATCAAGAAGGGCGATGCGGGCAGTTCCGCCGAGCTGCGCGTGTCCAAGATCACCACGCTGGCGCTGGGCGCGCTGGCGGTGCTGCTGGGCATCGTGTTCGAGAAGCAGAACATCGCCTTCATGGTCTCGCTGGCCTTCGCCATCGCGGCGTCGGCCAACTTCCCGGTGCTCTTCATGTCGGTGCTCTGGAAGGGCTGCACCACACGCGGCGCGGTGATCGGCGGCTTCCTCGGGCTGGTGTCTTCGGTGGCGCTGACGGTGGTGTCGCCCTCGGTCTGGGAAGCCACCCTCGGCTATCCGGCCGGGTCGGCGCCGTTCCCGTACACCTCGCCGTGCCTGTTCTCGATGAGCATCGCATTCGCGGCCATCTGGCTGTTCTCGGTGCTGGACCGCAGTGCGCGCGCGAAGGTCGACCGCGGCGGATTCCTCGCGCAGCAGGTGCGCTCGGAAACCGGCATCGGCGCGCATGGCGCGAGCGGTCACTGAAAAAAGAAAAGCGAACGGGCCCGCACGCCGATCGCTGCGCGGGCCGGCCCGTCCCGTGGTTCAGTCGGCGCCGATCAGCACCCTGACGTGCGCCGCCGCGCTGCGGGCGAGGGCGCTGAGCGCATAGCCGCCTTCCAGGCACGAGATGACGCGCCCGCGGCAATGGCGCTGCGCCACGTCCATGATCTGCCGCGTGACCCAGGCGTAGTCGTTCTCCACCAAGCCGAGGTTGCCCATGTCGTCTTCCCGGTGTCCGTCGAACCCGGCCGAGACGCAGACGAGCTGCGGCGCGAAGGCATCGAGCGCCGGCAGCCAGCGCCCGGTCACGGCCGCGCGGAACGCATCGCCGCCCGAGCGCGGGGGCAAGCCGACGTTCACCATGCGCGGCCCGTTGTCGTCCTCGCCCGAGAAGGGATAGATCCCCTTCTCGAAGATGGAGCACATGAGCACGCGATCGTCGCCGCGAAAGATATCGACGCTGCCGTTGCCATGGTGCACATCGAAATCGATCAGCGCCACGCGCTGCAGGCCGTGCACATCCAGCGCATGCCGGATGCCCACCGCCACGTTGTTGAAGAAGCAAAAGCCCATGGCCGCCTCGCGCGTGGCATGGTGGCCGGGCGGGCGCACGCTGCAGAAGGCCGTCGGGGCCTTGCCCGCCAGCACCAGGTCGGTGGACAGCATCGCGGCACCCGCGGCGCGCAGCGCGGCCCGCAGCGTGTGTGGATTCATGAGCGTGTCGGGGGCGATGAAACGATGGCCTTCCGTGGGGACGGCCGCGATGAGCTCGCGCACGTAGGACATCGTGTGCGCTCGCGCCAACTGGGTGCGGGTTGCCAGGGGCGCGTCGTGCGGGGCCATGTAGTCGAGCAGGCCCGCGATCAGCAGCCGGTCGTGAATGGCGGACAGCCGCTCGGGACACTCCGGGTGGCCCGCGCCCATGTCGTGGCGCGCGCAATCGGGATGCGTGATGAAGGCGCTGAGCATGCGGGCTCCTCGGAAGACCTGGGCGGTCCGCGCGGGAAGCCCGCTGCCGGCGGCGCCGGTCGGGCCGTGGCTACTGGATCTTCAGGACGTTGTGGGTGCCGTTGGCACGCTTGGGCAGCGTCAGGCGCAGCACGCCGTCCTCGAGCTTGGCGACGGCGGCCTTGTCGTCGACCTCGCTGGCCAGCGAGAAGCCGCGCGACACGCTGCCGTGGTAGGTCTCGCGAACGATGGATCGGCCGTGCTTCTTCTCCTCGTCCTTCTTGATCTCGGCGGAGATCGAGACGTAGCTGCCGTCGACCGACACGCGCACGTCTTCCTTCTTCGCGCCGGGAATCTCGGCGGTGACGAGGTACTCCTTGTCGTTCTCGGTGACATCGACACGGATGTCGGCCGGCAGTTCGGTGTCGTCGATCAACTGCAGGGGCCGGGCCCAGCGGCGCAGCATGTCGGGAAAGAGGTTTTCGATACGGTCCAGGCGGGACAGTGCGGTGTTCATGCGCGATGCTCCATGAATGAGTTGAGGGGTCTTCAATTTAGGCACCTGCATCGGCGGCTGCGTTGCGCTGGATCAAGCGAGCGTTTCGTTACGGAGAGACGATGCGGGCCTTGTCTCATCCATCGAACAGGAGCGTTTTCATGCGTCTGCTGTCCCCCTCATCCGGCGGTCGCCGCGCCCCGCGCCTGGCCGGGCCGGCCGCGCTCGTGCTGGCAACGCTCGCGGCGCTGCACGCAGGTGCGGGCCGGGCGCAGTCCCGCGGCGAACTGCTCTACGACACGAACTGCGTGGCCTGCCACAACGAGAAGATGCATTGGCGCGCCGCGAAGCAGGCCTACGACTGGAACAGCCTGCAGGCGCAGGTGCAGCGCTGGCAGCAGGCGGCCGCACTCGGCTGGCGCGATGAAGACATCGTGGAGGTCACCCGCTATCTCAACGACCGCTTCTACGGCTTCACGCAGGCGAGCGGCTTTCTGAGCTCTTCAGCGCCAGCACCATCCGCCGCAGTCCCGACGCGGGTGGTTCCGCCGGGTCGGCCTTGAATCCCATGGCGGCCGAGAGCTTCAGCATGCGCGTGTTCTCGCGCAGCACGATGCCCACCAGCCGCTCGGTGCCGCGCGCGCGGGCGTGCTCGATCAATTGTTCGAAGAGAAGGGTGCCCAGCCCCTGTCCCTTGAGGTCGGAGCGCACGACGATCGCGAACTCGGCCTCCACGTTGTCGGGATCGCTCACCGTGCGGGCCACGCCTAGCGTCTGGGGGCAGCCCTGCGCATCGGCGGCTTCGGCGATGAAGGCCATCTCGCGGTCGTAGTCGATCTGCGTCAGGCGGGCGAGCTCGCTGCGCGGCAGCGCCTTGCGGACGGAAAAGAAGCGCATCCGCGCGTCTTCCGGGTCCAGCGATTCGACAAAGCGCCGGTGCTGCGCATCGTCTTCGGGGCGAATCGGCCGCACCACGATCGCACGGCCGTTCCAGGTGCGCGTGCGCACCCATTGCGCGGGGTAGGGAAGGATCGCGAAGCGTTCGGCGCCGCCCACCGGCGTGTGCGACAGGCGCACGCGCGCATCCAGCGCGAGCGCGCCGTCCTCGTCGAGCCACAGCGGATTGATGTCCAGCTCGGCCAGGTGCGGCAGGTCGGCGAGCATCTGCGAGACCGCGACGAGCACGTCGTACAGCGCATCGAGCCGGGCCGGCGGATGGTCGCGAAAGCCCGCCAGAAGGCGAGCCACACGGGTGCGCGACACCAGTTCGTGCGCGAGCGCGCGGTTCAGGGGCGGCAACGCGATCGCCGTGTCGCCAACCACCTCCACCGCCGTGCCGCCCTGGCCGCAAAGGATCACCGGACCGAAGACGCGGTCGATGCTTGCGCCGACGATGAGCTCCTGCGCATGCGGTCGGCGCACCGTGGGCTGCACGGTGAAGCCGTCGATCCGCGCGAGCGGCCTGGCGCTTCGCACGGCATCGAGCATCTCGCCCGCGGCGCGGGCCAAGGCGGATTCGTCGGCCAGTGCGAGCCGCACGCCGCCCACGTCCGACTTGTGGGTGATGTCGCGCGAACGGATCTTGAGCGTCACCGGATAGCCCAGCCCGCGCGCAGCCTCGATGGCCGCCGCGGCCGTTGGCGCCACGGCCAGCGTGGGCACGGTCTGGATCCCGTAGGCCAGCAGCAGCGCCTTCGCTTCGTGCTCGCCCAGCCAGTCGCGTCCTTCGGCCAGCGAGGCGTCCAGCGTGGCCTTCACGCAAGCGTGGTCGGGCGTGGTGTTGGTGCTGGCGGCGGGTGTCTCCATCAGCACCTCCTGGTTGCGCCGGTAGGTCTGCAGCATCGCGAAGGCGTGCACGGCTTCTTCCGGCGTGGCGTAGTCGGCGACGCCCGCTTCCTCGAAGCGCTTGCGCGCCTGGGCCACGGCGCTGTCTCCGAGCCAGGCGCTCATCACGCGCGAGGCCTGGCCGCGCACGAGCGGCAGGCAGGCGCGCGCGATGTCCTCGCTGCGCACGATGGCCGTCGGCGCATGCATGAAGAGCACCGCGCCGGCCGACCGGTCGGCCAGCAGTGCGTCCAGCGTTTCGGCATAGCGCTCGACCGGCGCATCGCCCACGATGTCGATCGGATTCGCCCGCGACCATTGCGCGGGCAGCACCGTGTCCAGGCGAGCCTTCAGGTCCGAACCGAGAACGGTGAGCGCGATGCCTTCGCGCGCGGCCGCGTCGGCTGCCATCACGCCCGCGCCGCCGCCGTTGGTCATGACCGTGAGCGTGCCGTCCCGGTTGCCGCCAAATCGCGAGAGCGTCTGGGCGGCGATGAAGAGCTCCTGCAAGGTGTCCACGCGCAGCATCCCGGCGCGCCGGATGGCTGCGTCGTAGACCGCGTCGGAGCCTGCCAGCGCGCCGGTGTGCGAGGCCGCGGCCTGCACGCCGTGGCCGGCGCGTCCGGCCTTCACCACGATCACCGGCTTGTTGCGCGCCGCCGCCCGCGCGGCCGACATGAACTTGCGCGGGGACTCGATGGATTCCACGTACAGCAGGATCGACCGCGTGCCCGCATCGCTGGCCAGGTGGTCGAGCAGGTCGCCGAAGTCGACGTCGCAGTGCTCTCCCAGCGAGACCAGGTGCGACAGGCCGATGCCGCGGCTGCGCGTCCAGTCGAGCACCGCCGTGACGAGCGCGCCCGACTGCGAGACGAAGGCCACGTCGCCGGCCAGCGCATCGGCATGCGCGAAGCTGGCATTCAGGCCGATATGGGGGCTGAGAAGGCCCAGGCAGTTGGGGCCGAGCAGCCGCAGCGCCCAGGGGCGCGCCGCATCGAGCGCGGCCTGCTTTTGTTGCGCGCTCAACCCCGCCGTCACGATCACTGCCGTGCGCGTGCCCAGCGCACCGAGCTCGGCGACCAGCGGCGCGACGGTGGCCGGCGGCGTGCAGATCACGGCCAGGTCGGGCGCGGCGGGCAGTTGCGCGGCGTTGGCGAAGATGGGGGCGCCATCCAGCATGCTGTGCTTGGGGTTCACGCCGTACACCGGACCCGCGAAGCGCCCGGCACGCAGGTTGCGCCAGACCGTGGCGCCGACGCTCGCGGGACGGTTGGAGGCGCCGAACACGGCAACGCGTGCCGGCGACAGCAGGCAGTTGAGATGGCGAATGCTCACGGGGGGCTCCGAAGTGACCGTTCATGGTGCGGGGCCGCACCGCGCCACGGCTTGATGCACGTCAACCCGGGAGCCGCGCAGGCGGTGCAAGCTCGGCCTCCAATGGAGTACGCCGTGTCCATGTTCGCCCCTGCACCTGAAGCCTTGCGCGATGCCGCCCACATTTGATCCGTGGCGCGAGTACGTGGTCGCGGCCGAGGTGTCGATGGCCACCCAGGCCTCTGCCGGGGAACTCGCCGCGCAGCGGGCGCAACGGCTCGCGGCCCTTCTTGCGGCCGCGGCCACGCATTCCGCGCACTATCGGCGGCTGCTGGCCGGATGCGATCCGGCCCACGCGCGGCTGGAGGAACTGCCCATATCGCGCAAGGCCGAGCTCATGCGCGATTTCGAAGGCTGGGTGTGCGACCCGGCGCTCACGCTGCCGATGCTGCGCCGCTTCGTCGCCGATCCCGCGAACATCGCGGCCGCCTGCCTGGGCCGCTACACCGTGTGGGAAAGCTCGGGCAGCACCGGCGAGCCCGCGATCTTCGTGCAGGACACGCAGGCGATGGCGGTGTACGACGCGCTGGAGGCGCTGCGCCGGCCGCTCTTGCGTCCGCTCGAACGGCTGCTCGATCCGTGGAGCCTCACCGAGCGCATCGCCTTCGTCGGTGCGACCGACGGGCATTTCGCGAGCACCGTGTCGGTCCAGCGCCTGCGGCGCCTGCAACCGGCCCTCTCGGAACGCCTGGTGGGCATTTCCTTCCTGCAGCCGCTGCCGCGGCTGTGCGCCGAACTCGATGCGTTCGCCCCCACTGTGGTGGCGACCTATCCCAGCGCGGCAGTGCTGCTCGCGCAGGAGCGGCATGCCGGCCGGCTGAAGGCGGCGCCGCGCGAGATCTGGACCGGCGGCGAGACGCTGTCGGCCGCGAGCCGTGCGCTGTTGCGCAACGCGTTCGCCTGCCCGGTGGCCAACAGCTACGGCGCCTCGGAGTTCCTGTCGCTGGCGTTCGAGTGCCCGCTGGGTGCGCTGCACCTCAACAGCGACTGGGCGATCCTGGAGCCCGTGGATGCGCATGGCCGCGCTGTGCCGCCGGGCCATGCGGGCGCCACGACCTTGCTCACCAACCTGGCCAACCATTTGCAGCCGCTGATCCGCTATGACCTGGGCGATCGCGTCACGCTGTGCGAGGCGCCTTGCCGATGCGGCTCGCACCTTCCGGTCATCGAGGTGCAGGGGCGCGACGACGACACGCTGCGCCTTGCGGGCCCCGCCGGAGAGCCGGCCGTGAGCGTGGTGCCGCTGGCGGTGAGCACCGTGCTCGAAGAGGAGGCGGGCCTGTTCGACTTCCAGCTCGTGCAAAAGGGGCCGCGCGAACTGCTGCTGAAGACGCAGGGGCAAGGCGCGCAGGCCGGGCGGACGCTGCAAAAGGCGCGCACTGTTCTTGCGGCATTTCTCGCGGCGCAAGGCGCACCGGACATCCATATCCATTGCCGCGCAGGCGAGGGCGCCGATTGCGGCCGCAGCGGCAAGACCCGGCGGGTGATCGCGCACGCGCAGGCCGCGCGGGCGCCGGGTTGACCTGCATCAAGGGGCGGGCGCGGCGCGGTCCGCAGAATGCTCCGCATGGCTCAAGAGGCACGAATGCAATCCCTGTTCTATTCCGGCGTTCTCGATCTTCCCTGGTGGGGCACGCTGCTGGCCGCGCTGGCGCTCACGCACGTCACCATTGCCTCGGTCACGATCTTCCTGCACCGCCACCAGGCGCATCGCGCGCTGGAGCTGCATCCGGTGGCGAGCCATTTCTTTCGCTTCTGGCTGTGGCTCACCACCGGCATGGTGACCAGGGAATGGGCCGCGGTGCACCGCAAGCACCACGCCAAGTGCGAAACCGCCGAAGACCCGCACAGCCCGCAGGTGTACGGGCTCAACCGCGTGCTGTGGGGCGGGGTGTTTCTCTATGTGCGCGAGGCCGCGCACGCCGAAACCCTGGCGCGCTACGGCCACGGCACGCCCGACGACTGGCTGGAGCACCACCTCTATTCGAAGCACAAGATCCTGGGCATCGTGCTGATGGGCATCGCGGACATGGTGTTGTTCGGGGTGGTGCCGGGCGGACTCGTGCTGGTCACGCAGATCGCCTGGATTCCGTTCTGGGCGGCCGGCGTGGTCAACGGCATCGGCCACTGCTGGGGCTACCGCAACTGGCCGGCGCGCGACGCCAGCACGAACATCTCGCCGATCGGCATCCTGATCGGCGGGGAAGAGCTGCACAACAACCACCACGCCTTTCCCACCTCGGCCAAGCTGTCGAGCAAGTGGTTCGAGTTCGACATCGGCTGGCTCTACATCCGCATGCTGCAGGCCATGGGCCTGGCGACGGTGAAGCACGTCGCACCGACGCCGCGCCTGGTCTCGCCCAAGGCGAACATCGATCTCGCCACGGTGCAGGCGATCATCCGCTGCCACTACGACGTGCTGTCGAACTACACGCGCTCGCTCAAGGAGGCCTGTGCCGTGGAGTTCGACCGCATGCGCCGCATGTCGCCCGAGGCCGCGCGGGCGCTGAAGGCAGTGAAGCCCTGGATCGGCAAGGAGCAGGGCGCGCTCGGTCCGTGGCGCGGCCAACTGGTGGTGCAGGCGTTGAACGCATCGCAGGCGCTGGCTACGATGTATTCGATGCGCGGCGAACTCACCGCCCTGTGGGGCCGCTCTGCCGCCACCGGCGAGCAGCTTGCCAAGCAATTACAGGACTGGTGCCAGCGCGCGGAGGCAAGCGGCATCGCACCGCTGGCGGATTTTTCCCGCCGCCTGCGTTCCTATGCCTGAACGGTCCGCCGAGGAGATGCGAATGAAGCTTGTGCCGGTTCTTTTCGCCGTAGGCGCCGTGCAGGTGCTGGCCGCCTGCAGCGGATTCGGTTCGCGCGCGCCGGCCGGCAGCAGCGTGCTCACCGGATCGCTTGCCGGCAGCGCGCCGGGCAGCGTGGCGGCCAGGGCAATGGACGACAGCGACCGACGCCGCGCGGCGGCCGCGCTGGAAACCTCGCGGGACGGCGAACCCTCGGTCTGGCGCAATCGCGAGACCGGCGACAGCTTCGTGTTCACGCCCACGCGCACCTTCGATCGAGGCGGCGCCCGGTGTCGCGACTTCAAGATCGAGGTGACGGTCGGCGCACGGCCCGACGGCATCGGCGGCAGCGCATGCCGGCAGGCCGACGGCAGCTGGCGCATTCCGAGCTGAAGCACGGGCCGAACGCGCAGCAGGTGCAAGACATGGTCCGGCGCTTCGATGTCTGCAACGGCGACGCCGACGGCCTTTGCGCCGTCGTGCAATGGCGCCTGCATGCGCCGGGCCCCGCCGAACTGGTGACCGGGCCCAAGCGCGACATCGCACTGCTCCGTCGCGTGCAGGCGGGAGCCGGCGACGAAGTCAACGTGTTCGACGTCTCGATGCAGCGCAACCGCGCCGATCTGCTGCGCCTTCTAGGCGATGGCGCGCGCGTGCGCTATTTCGACCATCACGCCGCCGGCGAGGTGCCGGTGCACCCGAATCTCGATGCGCACATCGACGAGGCGAGCGAGACCTGCACCAGCCTTCTGGTCGATCGCTACCTGGGCGGCGCACATCGCGCGTGGGCGCTGGTCGGCATCTACGGCGACAACCTGGGTGCGGTGGCCGACAGGCTCGCAATCGATGGCGGCTTCGAACCCGGCGACTGTGCGCAACTGCGCCGGCTGGGCGAGCTCGTCAACTACAACGCCTACGGCGAAGACGAGCGCGACCTGTGCATTGCACCCCGTTCGCTGCTCGCGCTGATGGGGCGCTACGCGGACCCGCGCGACATGCTGGCGCACGAGTCCGTCGTCGAGCAGATCGACGCGGTGCGGCGCAGCGACCTGCAGCAGGCCACAGGCGCCGCCGCGTTCTGGCAAGGGCCGCAGGGCAGCGTGCATGTGCTGCTCGATGCGCCGTGGAGCCGGCGCGTGATCGGCTGCCTTGCCAACGAACTGGCGAACCGGGAGCCCGACCACGCGCATGCTGTGCTGAAGGAGCAAGGCGACGGCTACGTCGTCAGCGTGCGCGCGCCGCTGGCACGGCCGGGCGGCGCCCATGCGCTGTGCAGTGCTTTTGGCGGTGCGGGCCGCTCGCGGGCCGCGGGCATCGACCGGGTCGCGCGCAACGAGTTGCCGCGCTTCGTCGAGGCATTCGCCAGCGCCTCCTGGGGTTAGCGCACGAGTCCCAGAAGACCGTTCCTCCCATGATCCATCTTCCACCCCTGGGCGATATCCAGATCGTGCGCATCGCGCGAGAAGGCGGCGTGGCCTTTACACCGGGCCTGGCGCGCCCCCGCAGCTTCTGCCTCGATGCGTGCGACGCCACCGCGAGGCACCGGATCGAGGAGGCATTGCAGGGCGCCGCGCAATGCGGCGAAGAAGACGGCGCTTGCGCCCGCGGGGGCGACCAGCGTTTCTACCGCGTGGATGTGGTGGTGGACGACACCGCGAAGGCGAGCGCCTCGCTCAGTTTCGAGGTGCCGGAAGCCCGGGCGCCCCGAGCCTTCGTCCAGCTCTGGAAAGAGGCCGGATGAAGGCTCGCCGGGCGCCGGGCGCCAGGTTCAGCGCGCGATCCAGACAGGAACGAGGATGGCGCGCAACGCGCTCATCGCCAGGCCTGCTGCTGCGCAGCGGCGGGCGCGCCATCGGCTTGCTGCATGGCCGGCAGGGGAGACGCGCTGCCCGTGTCGAACCAGCGCCAGATCGAGTCGTCCCCGAATTTGCAGGGCCTGCGCTCGTGCAGGAAGCCCCAGGCGGCATCGCCGCTGCTGTTCAGGGGAACTCCGGCGGCGTGTAGCAGGGCGATGCGCACGGGGTCCGTGGACCCGAAGGGAACCCGAACGGTGATGTCTGCAGTCCTGAAACGGCGGGGCATGTTTTTCTTCTCCTGGGTGAACGGGCCTTCTCCTGAGCGGCGCCGCATGGTGGCACTCTAGGAGCCGGGCGCACCCGCGGCCTTGCGCTGGATCAAAGCGCCCCAGGGACCCGCGCCCATCATGAGCACCCTCCAGTGCGCAGTCCCGAGATCCTCATGACAAGCGATGCCCTCGACGATCCATCTCCTTTCGCGCTGCCCGCGCAGCCGATCAGCCGCGATGTGCTGATGGAGAAATACGCCCGGGAGGGAGAGTCCGGCATCGACGACATTCACCGCCGCGTGGCGCGCGCGCTGGCGCAGGCCGAGAAACCGGGGGATCGCGACGCCTGGGCCTTGCGCTTTCTCCTGGCGCTGCGTGCTGGCTTCGTGCCCGCCGGGCGCATCCAGTCGGCGGCCGGCACCACGCTGGTGGCCACCCTCATCAATTGCTTCGTGCAGCCCGTGGGCGATTCGATCACCGGGGATGACGAAGGACACCCGGGCATCTATGTCGCGCTGGCCGAAGCGGCCGAGACGATGCGCCGCGGTGGCGGCGTGGGTTACGACTTCTCGCGCATCCGGCCGCGCGGCGCATGGGTGGCGGGCACGCAGTCGAGCGCGTCGGGCCCGGTGCCGTTCATGCGGGTCTTCGACTGCTCCTGCCAGACGGTGGAATCCGCTGGCGCGCGGCGCGGCGCCCAGATGGCCGTGCTGCGCTGCGACCACCCCGACATCGAGGACTTCATCCGCGCCAAGGACCATGGCGAACTGACCCACTTCAACCTGTCGGTGGGGCTGACCGATGCCTTCATGCAGGCGGTAAGCGACGGCCGGACCATCGAGCTGGTGCACAAGGCCGAACCCGGTCCCCGCATCCGCACCGGTGCGCATCATCGGCGTGGCGACGGGTTGTGGGTGTACGCCGTGCTGCCCGCGCGGGCGCTGTGGGACCGGATCATGCGATCGGCTTACGCGCACGCGGAGCCCGGCGCGCTGTTCCTGGACCGCATCAACGCCGACAACAACCTGTCCTGGTGCGAGACGCTCGCGGCCACCAACCCCTGCGGCGAGCAGCCCTTGCCGCCCTATGGGGCCTGCTGCCTCGGGTCGATCGACCTCACGCGCTTCGTGAGGGCGCCGTTCGCGCCGGCCGCGCACTTCGACGAGGAGGGCTTCTCGCGCCTGGCAGGCGTGGCGGTGCGCATGCTGGACAACGTGCTGGACATCACCGCCTGGCCGCTGGAGCGCCAGCGCCAGGAGGCGCTCGGCAAGCGGCGCATCGGCCTGGGCTTCACCGGGTTGGGCGACGCGCTGGTGATGCTCGGCCTGCGCTACGACGCACCCGAAGGCCGCGACGCGGCGCGGCGCATCGCGCAGCAGTTGCGGGACGCGGCATACGCGGCATCGTGCGAACTGGCCAGCGAGCGCGGCGCGTTCCCGTGCTTCGAGGCCGAGCCCTACCTGGACCGGGGCACCTTCGCCTCCCGGCTCGGGGAGCTGCTGAAGGCGCGGATTCGCGCGCACGGCATCCGCAATTCGCACCTGCTGTCGATCGCGCCCACCGGCACCATCAGCCTGGCCTTCGCGGACAACGCGAGCAACGGCATCGAGCCGGCGTATGCCTGGACCTTCGCGCGGCACAGGCGCCTGCCGGAGGGCGGGATCGAGGAGTACGCGGTCGAGGACCATGCCTGGAGGCTGTACCGGCAACTCAAGGGCGCGCAGGCGCCGCTCGGTCCCGCTTTCGTCACGGCGCTGCAGATGAGCGCACGGGCGCATGTGGAAATGGTGGCGGCCGTGGCGCCATGCATCGATGCGGCCATTTCAAAGACGGTCAACGTGCCCGCCGACTGCGCTTACGAGGACTTCAAGGACCTCTACATGCGGGCCTGGCAACTCGGACTGAAGGGCCTGGCGACCTACCGGCCCAACGCGCGGCTCGGTGCTGTGTTGAAGGAGACCGTCCCGCGGCCGGCGTGCGTGGGATGCACGACACCGGTGGCATCGGGCTGAAATCGCATGCGCTCCGGAGCCTGCAGCCCGGTCACGGCCTCGAGAGCCAGATGGCGGCGGCGCATGCGCAGGCCAGGCTCGCCATCAGCGCGGCCGCCACGCGCAGCGCGTAGTTCCTGCCGCCGGCGGCCAGGGCCACGGCACAGCGCGTGAGCGTGTTGGTCCCGACCGCCACAAGCACGCCGAGGATGAAGCGCTCCGTCGGCAGCGTGCCGGCCGCATGCAGCGAGGCCAGCGAAGCCACGGGCGCGTGCGCGTCGACCAGTGCCGCGAGCGCGATGCCGACCTGAAGGCCCGCATCGCCGAAATGCCGCTGCGCCGTGCCCACCAGCAACGCGACCAGGGCCAATGCAAGAGCCACCGCGAGTGCCTCGCGCGGGCGTAGCGCGCTGCGGGTGCTCGCGGGCGCCTCCGGCGCGACGGCGGGCGAGGGCGCCAGGAGCGGCAGCAGGCCCACGGCCGCGGCGCCCGCCACGCCGGCCAGTGCTACCGGCAGCAACGCGAGTCCGGCCCCTGGCGAGAGCGCAGTGGTCATCGCGAGGGCCAGTACCCAGGTGGCCACCGCCGACAGCGCCGCGGCCCCGGCCAGCAGGCCGGTGTGCAGCGGTTGCTCCCGCGCACGGTCGCCGAAGGAGGCTACGGTGGCCGTGCTCGATACGAATCCCGATGCGAAGCCCGCGCCCAGCAGGCCGCCGCGCACGCCGAGCCAGCGCACCGCCGCCTGTCCCGCGGCCTGGATCGCCATGATCAGCAGCACCATCGCCGCCAACGGCCTCGGCGCGATGCCGCCGAGCATCTCGATCGGGCCGGACGGAATGAGCGGCAACACGACGAGGGCGAGCGCCGCCAGCAGAACACCATCGTGAAGCTCATGCTCGCTGAGCAGTTCCGTCGCGAACCGGTGCAGCCTGCGGCGGGCAGCCAGCAGCAGCGCCAGGACGGTTCCGCAGGCCGCGCCCAGCGATGGCGCGATGACGCACAGCACGCCGATCATGTAGGTCGCGAAGAGGGCGATCTCGGTGGTCATGCCCGGGTCGCTCGAGCGGCTCTTCCAGTGCGACACGGCCGCCAGTGCGGCGACGAGCGCGGCCCCGATGGGAACGAGCGCCGGCACGGGCAGGAGCTGCGCGACCGCGCCTGCCAGCGCCGTGATGGCGAACGTGCGCAGCCCCGCGGCCGCACGCCGGTCGCCGTCGCCCTTGCGGCGTTCGCGCTCGATGCCGACGATGAGCCCGACACCCAGCGCCACGGCCAGGCCTGACATCGCTGCCGAGGAGGTGGGGGTGTTCATGGCATCAGTGTCCCCAAGGGGGGCGCCGCGTCAAGGCGTCTGAAGGGCCACGCGCGCATTCCTTGCGCTATCTCAAAGGGCGAGCGGACGCGGACCCCTAACGTGGCGGCATGAAAGCACTCATCTACCAAGGCCCCGGCCTCAAATCGCTCCAGGAGCATCCCAAGCCCGAGTTGCAGGCGCCGGGCGATGCAATCGTGCGGATCCTCAAGACCACCATCTGCGGCACCGACCTGCACATCCTCAAGGGCGATGTGCCGACCTGCACGCCGGGCCGCATCCTCGGGCACGAGGGTGTGGGCGTGATCGAGACCGTGGGCGCCGGCGTGACCGCGTTCCATGCGGGCGACCATGTGCTGATCTCGTGCATTTCGTCGTGCGGCAAGTGCGAGCATTGCCGCCGCGGCATGTATTCGCACTGCGCCACCGGCGGCTGGATCCTGGGCAACACCATCGACGGCACGCAGGCCGAGTACGTGCGAATTCCGCATGCGGACACCAGCCTCTATCCGATTCCCGTGGGCGCGGACGAAGAGGCGCTGGTGATGCTCAGCGACATCCTGCCCACCGGTTTCGAATGCGGTGTGCTCAACGGCAAGGTCGCACCCGGCAGCACGGTGGCCATCGTGGGGGCAGGGCCTATCGGTCTTGCCACGCTGCTCACGGCGCAGTTCTATTCGCCCTCGCAGATCATCCTCATCGACCTGGACGACGGGCGGCTGGACGTGGCACGCCGCTTCGGCGCGACGCACACGATCAACAGCACCGGCGGCAAGGCGGCCGAGGCAGTGCTCGCGCTCACGGGCGGCCGCGGCGTCGATGTGTCGATCGAGGCCGTGGGCATACCGGCCACCTTCGTGCTGTGCCAGGACATCGTGGCGCCCGGCGGCACCATCGCGAACATCGGTGTTCACGGGCATCCGGCCGAGCTTCAACTGGAGCGGCTGTGGTCGCAGAACATCGCGATCACCACGCGGCTGGTCGACACGGTGTCCACGCCGATGCTGCTCAAGACAGTGGCTTCCCGCAAGGTGGATCCGGCCCGGCTGATCACGCACCGGTTCACGCTCGACCAGGTGATGGACGCCTACGACACCTTCGGGCGCGCGGCCGAGACGCATGCGCTCAAAGTGATCATCGAGGCGTAGGCGCCGCGCGGTCACTGGATCTTTTTCTTCTCTCTCCCTTCCCATTCTTTCAACGGGTTTCTCCATGCCTCTTTTTCACGCCATCGTCCGGGTCGATCACCACACCGCGCAAGTCCTTCAGTTCGATGCCGCACAGGTTCTTGCGCAACAGGTCAGGGAACATGTTCATTGCACGCGCCAGCACGGCAGCAACGTGCGCAGCGAGCACGAGTTCTTCGGCGAGGTGTGCGATGCGACGAAGGGCATCGCCGAAGTGCTGGTCGTCGGCTCGCACGCGGCGCTGGCTGACTTTCGCCACTACGTGGAGAAGCATCGCGCCGAAGTGGCGCTGCGCATCGTCGGCTGGGAGACGGTGGGCCACATGAGCACCAATGAGCTGGTCGCGATGGCGCGCCGCTATTTTTTGGTGCACGCCGGCATGGCGACACCCATGAAGGCCGGTTGAGTGAGGGCTTGTCCGTGAAGACGACTTCACAGATCGCCATGCTCGCCGCAGCGCTTGCGCTCGCGTTGGCGGGGGGCCGACCGGCGGACGCCCAGGTGGCCGGTGCCACGCGGCTGGGCACGGCGACGACCGAAACCGAGCAGGCGGTCATGGGCTGGAGCGTGAAGCAGAGCATTCTGGGCCGGCCCCTGTACAACGCATCGGGCGAGCGGCTGGGCAAGGTGCTCGACCTGATCGTAGGCAACGACAAGCGCGTGAGCTTCGTGATCGTCGACACTGGCGGCACATTGCGAGGGGCCGGGCACCTGGTCGCCGTTCCCGCCGCGCAGTTGCAGGTGCACGGCGCCCGCCTCGTGCTGCCCGATGCCACCCGACAGATGCTGGCCATGCAGCCTGCGTTCGTTCATGCGCCTATCACCCGTACGCAGAGTTCAGTCGTCGAGCGTGCGCAGCAGGATGTCGACCGTGCGCGGCAGGCCATCGCCCAACTCGAGCGCAGGTCCGCGCAAAGCAGCGCAGGAACCAAGGCGCGGATCGACCGGCAGATCCTCGCGCTGCAGCAGGGCCAGCAGGCGGTGGAGGACAAGGTGACCGAGATGGACACGGCCGGCGCCGCGCAATGGCAGGCCGTGGAGGCCGAGGTCGGCCGGGCCTCGGCGCGACTGCGAAGCGCGATCCGCAATGCATCGACCTGAGCGGGAACAGCGTGCGGCTTGATGTGCGTCAAGCGATTCGGCCAGCGCGTTCCTAGGATCGATGCCTACCTCCTGGAGAGACCTCACATGCGCAGCGACACCTCTTCGACGCCTCCGGCAACCACCGCCGCCGACGGCTACCTTCAGCCCGTACTGGACTGGCAGACGGCCATCTGCAAGAACCTGTGGTTGGCGCAGCGCCAGCAGTGGGAAGCGATGGCCGCATGGCAGCGCGCCATCGGGGCGGTGCAGCATGAGCTCATGGACGAGTGGATCTGCCGTTTCGGCGGCGGCGTGCCGCTGGACGGCTAGGCGTGAGCGAGAACGGATGCGCGCCATGATGCTGTCCCTTCCTCTTCGCACCATGCTCGACGGCATCGGCCAGCGCGCCGCGACGTGCTTTGCCGTCGTCCTGCCCGACGGCAGCCGTATTCCGGTCGGTGAAGGCTTGCCCGTCTTCACCATCGTGTTCCATACCGACGCAGCGTTGTTCTCCACCGCGACACGCGGCCACATCGGGTTGATGGAGGCCTACTTCAATCAGGAGGTCGATGTCCAGGGCGATTTCGGCGCCGCCCTGGCGGCCGGCATGGCCGCCGGCTTCGACCAGCAGGCCGGCGCGCTCAACGGCATCGAGAACAGCCTGCACGAGCTGCGCCACTCCAACCGCGACCCAGCCCACGCCAAGGCCAACGCACGCGCGCATTACGCGCTGGGCACCGGCTTCTACCGGCCGTGGCTGGACGATCCGCTGATGATGTACACCTGCGGCTACTGGCCCGAGGGAACCCGCAGCCTGGAAGAGGCGCAGCGCCACAAGATCGACCACGTGTGCCGCAAGATTCTGCTGAAACCCGAAGACCGGTTCATCGACATCGGCTGTGGCTTCGGCGGTTTCATGTTCCGTGCGCACGAGAAGATTGGTGCGACGGGCGTAGGCCTCAACACCACCACCGAGCAGGTCGAGTGGCTGCGCGAGGAGATCGAGCGGCGCGGGCTGGAAGCCTCGCTGCAGGTGCGCGAAGCCGACTTCCGCGACGTCGACCAGTGCTACGACAAGGTCGTCTCCATCGGCACGCTGGAGCATGCCGGCCGCGACCAGTTGCCCGAGGTGATCCGCGCGCACGCGCAGTTCCTCAAGCCCGGCGGGCTCGGCGTTCTGCACTTCATCGGCCATGTGGGTCGCTTCGAGACGGAGCTGTTCATCCGCAAGCACGTGTTTCCCGGCGGCTGGATTCCCAGCCTGGCCGATGTGATCGTGGAGATGGAGCGCAGCGGCCTGGAGGTGGTGGACGTCGAGAACCTGCGTCGCCATTACGCGCCCACGCTCGACGCCTGGGCCGAGCGCTTCGAGAAGCATTGGCCCGCGATCCAGGCACGCGACCCGCAGCGTTTCGACGAGCGCTTCCGCCGCATCTGGCGCACCTACCTGATCGGCTGCGCCGAGATGTTCCGCTCGCCGGCGGGCTACACGCACCTGTTCCAGATCGTTTTCAGCAAGGGCAATGTGACGCCGGACAGCTACCCGATGGGCCGGGGGCACCTGTATGCACCCGAGCCTTGAGGCGCAGGCCCATGCGGCGCGCAGGCGCCGCCTCCTGGCAGCGCTGCAGGGGGACGGCGCGGCGCCGGCGGCGCCGATCGCGCTGGCCAAGCGGACGTCCAACCTGTTCCGCGACCGCGATGGCAAGGGCGGCCCGAGGCGCCACCTCGACCTCGGGGATTTCGACCACGTCATCGGCATCGACGCCTCGTACAACACCGTCGAGGTCGAGGGCATGGCGACCTACGAGACCCTGGTGGCCGCCACGCTGCAGCACGGCATGATGCCGGCGGTGGTGCCGCAGCTCAAGACCATCACGGCGGGGGGCGCGGTGGCGGGCGTGGGCATCGAGGCGACATCGATGCGCCAGGGCCTGGTCCACCATTCGATGCGCGAGCTCGATGTCCTGCTGCCGGACGGGCACATCGTGCATTGCACGCCCGACAACGAACACCGCGACCTGTTCTTCGGCTTTCCCAACTCCTACGGCTCGCTCGGCTACGCGCTGCGGCTGGTGCTGCGCACGCTACCGGTGCTGCCCTGCGTGCGGGTGGAACACATCGGATTCGACAAGCCCGCGGACTTCTTCGCGGCGCTGGCCGAGGCCTGCGAGGGCGATGCCGATTTCGTCGATGGCGTGGTGTTCGGGCTCGGCTCGCTGGTGCTGAACATCGGGCGCTTCGCGCATGCCGCCCCTTGGCTGAGCAACTACGAGTTCGAGCGCATCTACTACCGCTCGCTGCTGGAGATGCCGGTCGACTACCTGCGTACGCACGACTACCTGTGGCGCTGGGACACGGACTGGTTCTGGTGCTCGCGCAACTTCGGCGCGCAGAACCGGCTGGTGCGCCGGCTGTTGGGCCGCGGGCACCTGAACTCCCGCACCTACACGCGGCTCATGCGTCTGAACGCCCGCTGGGGCGTGACCAGGCGCCTGGCCGAATGCCGCGGGCTACACACCGAGTCGGTGATCCAGGACGTGGACATCCCGCTGCGCGCGGCACCGGACTTTCTCGAATTCCTGCTGCGCGAGATCGGCATCCTGCCGGTCTGGATCTGTCCGCTTCGGGTGCCCGACCCGCACGCGCACTTTGCGCTGTACCCGCTCGAGGCCGGCACGCTGTACGTGAACTTCGGCTTCTGGGATGTGGTCGAGCGCCGTGAGGCGCACGAGGCCGGGCATTTCAACCGGCTGGTCGAGCAGGAGGTGCTGCGCCTGGGCGGCATCAAGTCGCTCTATTCGGACAGCTTCTTCACGCGCGAGGAGTTCGACCGCGCCTACGGGGCGGACGTCTACGCCGGGCTCAAGCAGCGCTACGACCCCGAAGGCCGCGCGCCGCACCTGTACGACAAGTGCGTGCTCGGGCGCTGACCCGATGTGGCCCGACGCCGACCTGGTGCTGGTTTGATCGCCGTCAACACTCGCATGCGCCCGGTGGCCGACCATGCACCCGACATCGTTTTTCCTGCGCCGGGACGCGGCGCATCACCTCGCGAGGCCTTCCATGAATTTCAAAACCATCCTCGTTCACCTGGACCATTCGGACCGCAGCCCCGTGCGCGCCGCGATGGCGGCTCGGTGGTCGCGCGCCCACGAAAGCCACCTGGTCGGGCTGGTTCCCACGGGCCTGTACGACGGCGTGATTCCGGCAGACGCCATCGCCACCGGCATGACCGATTACATCGCGGAGTCGGCCGACTACCTGCGCCGGCGCGCCGAGTGCATCTCGCGGGAGTTCAGGGAAGACATCGCCGCTTTGGGGCCCATGTCCTACGAGATGCGACTGGTCGACGGCGCCACGGTGGACGCCGTGGTGCGCTACGGCCATGCGAGCGACCTCGTGGTACTCGGGCAGGACGACGACGCCAACAAGCGGGACACCATCGTCCGCGCACTCGCCGAGCGCGTGCTGATGGAAGTGGGCCGGCCGGTGCTGGTTGTGCCCTCGGCCGGCACTTTCGACAAGATGCCCAAAAACATCGTCGTGGCCTGGGACGGCTCGCGCGAAGCCGCCATGGCCATGCAGGCGGCACTGCCGGCGCTGCATCGCTCCGGACATGTCACGCTCGTATCGATGCGCCACCCGCGCGATGAGGACAACGCGCAGCAGCTCCTGGTGCCGGACATGTGCCAGTACCTCCTACGGCATGGCGTGCAAGCGCGCGCCGAGACGCAGGTGACCGAGATCGGCTTTGCCGATGCGTTGCTGTCGCGGATCTCGGACCTTGGCGCCGACCTGCTCGTGATGGGGGGCTACGGCCATTCGCGTCTGCGCGAGCGCGTGCTGGGCGGTGTGACGCGGCAGGTCCTCGCGCAGATGACCGTGCCGGTCCTGATGGCGCACTGAGGTGGCGGCCCGCGCCGACGCCTGGGTGGAAAACCTGAGCCGTCTCGCGCGCGACGAAGGCCAGGCGCGCGTGCGTGTCGGCGACATCGTAGCCGCGGCAGGCGAGGGCGGCCTCGCCGCTGCAATCCTGTTCTTCGCGCTGCCCAATGCGCTGCCCTCCCTGCCGGGCATGTCGAGCGTGCTTGGCGCGCCGCTGCTGCTGTTTACCGCGCAACAACTCCTGGGTCGCCCCGCTTGGGTGCCGCAATGGCTGGCAGGCTTGTCGATCTCGCGCATGCATCTGGAAGCCGCTATGGCCCGGCTGGAGGGGCTGGCTGCATGGCGCCACGGCGTCAGCCGCCCGAGACTGCATGCGTTCGCCGGGCCGCTGGCCATGCGCCTGGCCGGCGGCCTGGGCTGCGTGCTGGCGTTGCTGCTGGTGCTCCCGCTGCCGCTGGTCAACATCCCGATCGGCATGACGCTGAGCCTGCTGTCGTTCGGCGGGTTGCGGGGCGATGGGCTGGCGGTGGTGCTGGGTTTTGCCGCGGGCATCGCCTCGCTGGCATTGGCGGGCAGCGTGCTGTGGGGCCTTTGGACGCTGCTTTGACGGAAGTCAAGGCTGGCTCGGCCAGCGGTGGCACGCTCGGCCCACGCCAATGAGGAGCCCACCGTGCCCGACAACCCGCCCGCAGGCCTGACCGACGAAGAAGCAGCACAGCGCCTTCGCAGCGACGGTCCGAACGTGCTGCCTTCCGTGTCCCGCAAGGGAGTGGTGCGCATCGCCTGGAACGCGCTGACGCAGCCGATGTTCCTGCTGCTGCTGGCGACCGCCGCGCTGTATGCGCTGCTTGGCGACCTGGGCGATGCCGGCATGCTCGCGGCTTCGGTGCTGATGGTGGGCGGGCTGTCGATCTACCAGGAGCAACGCACCGAACGCGTGCTCGAAGCGCTGAAGGATCTCTCCAGTCCCCGCTGCACCGTCGTGCGCGGGGGCCGCGTGCTGCGCATCGCGAGCCGTGAACTGGTGCGCGGCGACCGCCTGCTGGTGAACGAGGGCGACCGGCTGTCCGCCGATGCGCGGCTTCTCGAAGCGGTCGGGCTGCAGGTCGACGAGTCGCTTTGCACCGGCGAGTCGGTGCCGCAGGGCAAGCAGGCAGGCGGTGCCGGCGATGACGACGAGGCCGACAGCCGTCGGCTCTACGCGGGCAGCCTGGTGGTGCGCGGCGACGGCGTGGCCGAGGTGACCGCCACCGGCGCGCACACCGCGCTGGGCGCCATTCATCGCGCCATCGCGCAGTTCGCGCCCCGCGCGAGCCGGCTTCAGGACGAGCTGCGCCGGCTGGTCGGTCGTGTCGCATGGCTTGCCGCCTTCACCTGCGTCGTCGCGGCGACCGTGTTCGCGCTGCGCGAAGGCGCGTGGACGCAGGGCCTGCTGGTCGGGCTGACTCTGGCGATGTCGTTGATTCCCGAGGAGTTCGCCGTCGTCTGGAGCGTGATGCTCGCGCTGGGCAGCTGGCGGCTCGCGAAGTCGAATGTGCTGACCCGCCAGCCGCAGGCCATCGAGGCGCTGGGCACGACCACGGTCCTGTGCGTGGACAAGACCGGAACGCTCACGCACAACCGCATGGCGCTGGCGATGCTGCATGACGGCGAGACGGAATGCACGCCGGGCGCGCAGGCGTTGACGTCGCGCTTTCAAGGCCTGTTGCGGGGCGCGCTGCGCGCGAGCAGCACGGGCGGTGTCGAGCCGATGGACCATGCGGTGCGGGTCGCCGCGCAAGTCGCCGGCCTGGACGGCGGAGATGCGGGATGGACACCCGGCCCGCGCCGGGGCATCCGCGACGGCTCGCCCTATGTCGTGCACTGGTGGCATGTGGCCGGCGAGTCCGGCCGGACGGTGGCGGTCAAGGGCGCCGCGGAGGCCGTGCTGGCCCTGTGCGATGCCGACCCTGCGCGCATGCAACTGTTGCGAGAGACCGCCGACCGCTGGAGCGTGGCCGGCCTCCGTGTGCTCGCGGCGGCCGAGGGGCACGCCGGGCAGACGGGCGACGACGCCGCGTTGCCCGACGGGCTGCGCCTGTCGCCCCTGGGCCTGCTCGGCTTCATGGACCCCTTGCGCGAGGAGGTGCCCCGTGTCATCGAGGAGTGCCGGCGCGCGGGCGTGCGCGTGGTGATGATCACCGGCGACGCGGCGCTGACGGCCCGGTCGATCGCGCGGCAGGCGGGACTCGTCGACGGCGGCGACGCCCAGGTCCTGAGCGGCAAGGCGCTGGCCGCGATGGACGACGAGGCGCTGCGCCGCTGCGTGCGCGAGGTGCAGGTGTTCGCGCGGGTCGACCCCGCTCAGAAACTGCGCATCGTGCGGGCGCTCCAGCAGCAGGGCGACATCGTGGCGATGACCGGCGACGGCGTGAACGACGCCCCCGCGCTCAAGGCGGCCGACATCGGCGTCGCGATGGGCCGGCGCGGCACCGACGTCGCGCGCGAAGCCGCCTCGCTGGTCCTGCTGGACGACAACTTCGCCTCGCTCGTGGAGGCGGTGCGCGCGGGACGGCGCATCTTCACTAACCTGCGCAAGGCGCTGGGGTATCTCTTCGCGGTGCATGTGCCGATCGTCGGCGTGGCGCTGATCCCGGTGGTGATGGGCGGGCCGGTGCTGCTGCTGCCGCTGCATGTGGTGCTGCTCGAGCTGCTGATCGATCCGGCCTGCTCGCTGGTGTTCGAGGCCGAGCGGGCGCCGGACGACAGCATGACGGTGCCGCCGCGGCCGCGCGACGAGGCGCTGTTCTCGCCGGCCTCGGCAGCGCGCGCGTTCGCGATGGGCGCGCTGGTCTTCGCCGGCGTGGTGGCGGTGCAGTGGGCTTGCCGCGCGCTGGATGCCACGCAGGAGGAATTGCGCATGGCGAGCCTCGGCTCGATCGTGCTGGGCAACCTGCTGCTGCTTCTGTGGTTCCGCGGCGCGGGCTTACGGCTTGCGCACACCAACACGGTGTTCTATGCGCTGCTGATCGGGGTGTGCGTGGTCTGGGGCCTGCTCACGGCGGTGCCGGGCGTGGGTCGCTTTTTCGGCCTGCCGAGCGCACCATCGCCGTGGGCGCTGTGGGTGGTGCTGCCCGCGGGCTGGGCGCTGTGGCGCCTTTTCGCGGCTTCACGAAATCAGTGAACCGGGAGCGCGACACATAGACATGGACACCACCCTGGTCGATGCATTGCGCGAAGCGCTCCGGCTGGAGACCGGGCAGCCGGTCGCGCTGGTCGAGACGCACATCTCCTGGGTCCTGCTCACGCAGACGCTCGCCTTCAAGCTCAAGAAGCCGGTGCGTCTGCCGTTCCTGGATTTCGGCAGCGTAGAGGCTCGCAAGCATTTTTGCGAGGAGGAGCTGCGCCTCAACCGGCGCTTTGCTCCCTCGCTCTACATCGACGTGGCACCGGTCTGCGGCACGCGCGAGGCACCGCGCATCGGCGGAGATGGCACTCCGATCGACCATGTGGTGCGGATGCGGCGGTTTCCGGCCTCGTCGCTGCTGCTCGACCTGCTCGAGACAGGCCGGCTCGAACCCGTGCAGCTCGACGGCTTCGCGCAACGGCTCGCGGTCTTGCACGGGAGCGCGGAGCGCGCGACGCCGCTGTCCGATTTCGGCAGCCCGGAGCGGGTCGTTCGCGCCGCGACGGACGTGCTCGCCGCATTGCGGGTGCAGGGCAGTGACATCCGTCTCGACGCGGTAGACGCATGGGTGCGGGAGCAGGGGCAGGTGCTGCGCGCGGCCTGGATCGTCCGCCAGCAGGACGGCGCCGTGCGCGAATGCCATGGCGACCTGCACATGGCCAACGTGGTCCTGGTGGACGGCGCGCTCACGCCCTTCGACTGCATCGAGTTCGACCCGGCGCTGCGCTGGATCGACGTGATGAACGACGTCGCCTTTCTCACTATGGACCTGAAGGCCCATGGCCGCTCCGACCTAGCGTTCCGCTTCCTGGACGCATGGCTGCAGAACAGCGGTGACTGCGCGGGCCTGCGAGTGTGGCGCTTCTACGAGGTGTACCGGGCGCTTGTGCGCGTCATGGCCTCCGGCCTGGGACCGCGAGGCCCGCAGGCGGCGGTGCGGCCCGACTACCTGGCGTGCGCGGCGCAGCTCGCGCAGCAATCCCGGGGCGACGCGCGCCTGATGATCACGCACGGTTTCTCCGGCGCCGGAAAATCCAGCGTCGCCTCGCAACTGCTGTGCGCGGCGGGCGCTGTTCGCCTGCGCTCGGATGTAGAGCGCAAGCGGCTGCATGGCCTCGGTCCGCTGGCGCGCTCCGCCGGCCTCGGGCTCGACATCTATGACGCGGAAGCGACCCGCAGGACATTCGAGCGGCTGCAGGCCTGCGCACGCGACGCGCTGCTTGCGGGCTACCCGGTGATCGTGGATGCGGCGTTCCTGCGCATTGCCGAGCGGCAGCGCTTCCGCGCGCTGGCCGCCGAGTTGCGCATGCCCTTCACGATCCTGGATTGCCGCGCCGAGTCGGAAACGCTGCGCCGCCGCGTGGCCGCGCGGGATGCCGCGGGCACGGATGCCTCGGAAGCAGGGCTGGCGGTGCTCGAGCGCCAACTGGCAAGCCACGATCCGCTGGAGGCCGACGAGCGCGGCCTGGCCATCGAGGTCTCCACGCAAGGGCCGGTGAACATCGCCCGGGTCGCGGCGCGCTGGCGCGCCGCGGCCCCAGGCCCGTGAACCCATCACTGGATGGCGACCTCTCCGCTGGGCAGCGTGAACCGCTCGTGCTCGGTTCGCGCCTCCTCGGGTGCTCGCACCAGTAACACCGGCACGGGCGCCATGCGCAGGATGTGCTCCGCACTGCTGCCCATCACCCAGCGGCCGATGCCACGACGGCCGTGGGTGCCGATCACGATCAGCTCGGCATTCGAGGCTTGCGCTTCGGCGATGACCTGGTCGTGCACCGCGCCCTTGAAGCGGTCGATCAATACCGTGTCGGCCTCGATGCCTTCCCCGGCCGCCTTGGCCCGCGCGGTCTCCAGCAGCTTCGTGGCATTGGCGCGAAGTTCTTCGAGCCAATTGCCGGCATAGCCCGAGTAGGCGTCCATGGCGAGCGCGAACGACAGCTCGTCGATTACGTGCACCAGGCGCAGGCGCCCGCCGGTGAGCTTCGCCAGCTGGATGGCTTCGGCCAGGCCGCGGCTGGATGTGGAACTGCCGTCGATGGGAACAAGGATTCGCTGGTACATGGCATGACTCCGGTGTGTGAATGGGATGGAGCCAGTATCCGGACAGGGGCGCTGTGCGGCTTGACATCGATCAAGCGGTGTGCCCGCCCGGTGGGTGTACGGCTTGATCTGGCGCAAGCCCGCACAAGGCGAAAGCGCGACCCTTCAGGCATGCCAAAGGAAGACCCCGTGACCCACGCCACCGTCCGCATCATTCGCCAGGAGCACGCCGCGCTCGCCGCCATGCTGCGCTCCATCGTCCTGCTGCTCGAGCAGCACCGAAAGAAGGGGAGCTTGCCCGATTTCGCGACGCTGCGCGCCATGCTTTTCTATGTCGACGAGTTTCCCGAGAAGCGCCATCACCGCAAGGAGACCGAGCTGCTGTTTCCCAAGCTGCGCGCGAAGACGCCGATCTCGCGCGACCTGCTGGACAAGCTCGACAGCGATCACGCCCGCGGCGAGCGCAGGATCCGCGACGTCGAGCACGCGCTGCTTGCGTTCGAGATGCTCGGCGAATCGCGGCGCGAAGCCTTCGAGCGGACGGTCGGCGAGTACGTCGACTTCTACCTGAACCACATGGCGCTGGAGGAGCGCGAGATCCTGCCGCTGGCTGAACGGGTGCTGACCGGTGACGACTGGCGCGATCTGGACGAAGCCTTCGCGCAGAACCGCGACCCGATGACCGGGCACGTGGCGGACTTCGAATACAACGCGCTCTTCACGCGCATCGTCAACGTCGTGCCCGCTCCCATCGGTCTGGGGCCGGCCCTTTAGGCCAGCGCCTGTTCAGCGCGCCAGTACGTAGCTGCCGGGTGCACTGCACAAGGGAGGCAGGCCGCGATGCGGCGCGCCTATCGCCGGTGGACGGCGTCTCGGGCCCGACCGCGCGGCTAGCCATTGCTGCAGGCACGGCCACCACGAACCTTCGATGTCGCGAGACACGCCGAGGAAACTGTCCGGTGGCACATAGGCGCCGTTTCCTGCGCGCCGAAGCACGCGGTAGCTGCGGTGCGCATGGCCGGGCTCGCTCACGATGCCTGCGTTGTGGCCTCCCGTGGCGAGCACGAAGGTCACCTCGGTATCGCTCAGCAGGTTGAACTTGTAGACCGAGCGCCAGGGCGCCACGTGGTCGGTGCTGGTGCCGAGCAGGAAAACCGGCACGTCGATGTCTTTCAGCGAAACCGGCTTTCCGTCGACCAGGTAGTGGCCTTCTGCCAAAGCGTTGTCGAGGAAGAGGCTGCGCAGGTAGTCCGCGTGCATGCGATAGGGCATGCGCGTGCCGTCGGCATTCCACGCCATCAGGTCGGTCATGGGCGCACGCTCTCCGAGGAGCCACGTTCGAACCATCGGCCCCCAGATCAGGTCGCCAGGACGCAGCGCCTGGAAGGCGGCTGCCATCTGCTGCGCCCCCAGGAATCCCTCGTGCGCCATGAGGTCCTCCAGGAACGCCAATTGGCTTTCGTCGATGAACAGGCCGATCTCCCCGGGTTCGGTGAAGTCGGTCTGCGCGGCCAGCAGCGTGAGCGAAGCCAGGCGGTCGTCGTGGTCGCGCGCCATGGCTGCCGCGGCAATCGCCATCAGGGTCCCGCCAAGACAATACCCGACGGCGTGCACGCGGCGCCCGTGCAGCACGGCTTCAATGGCATCGAGGCTGGCGCGAATGCCCAGCCGCAGGTAGTCGTCCATGCCGAGCTGCGCGTCGGCGGCGCCGGGATTCTTCCAGGAGACCGCGAACACCGCGTGGCCCTGATCGACCAGGTAGCGAATGAGCGAGTTGTGCGGCGAAAGATCGAGCACGTAGTACTTCATGATCCACGCGCTCACGATGAGCACCGGCTCGGCGTGCACCGTCGGCGTGGTCGGTGCGTACTGGATGAGCTCGATGAGTTCGTTGCGCAGGATCACCTTGCCCGGCGTGGTGGCGACCTCATGTCCGGGCCTGAACGCCTCGGTACCGGCAGGCGGCAGTCCTAGGGCCCCGCGAGCGAAGTCTTCCACCCCCAGGGCAGCGCCGGTGGCCAGGTTGACGCCGCAGGTGGCCGCGGTTCTTTGCAGCACCTGCGGATTGGTCGCGAAGATGTTGGCGGGCGAGACCATTTCCAGCCATTGCCGCACCATGAACGCCACCAATTGCTCGTGATGCCGATCGACGCCTGGAACGCCGCGCACCATCTCGAGCAGCCGGTGTCCGGTGGTTTCGAAGGCCTCGCGGTACATGCTGAAGGGCCACGCCGTCCATTCGTCCGCGCCGAGCCGGGAATCGTGTGCCCGCAGCCGCGCGGGCGGCGGAGCCTGATGCAGTGCGATCTGCACATTGCGCCCGGGCTGCGTGGCGAAATGGAGCACCCAGTCGGACCAGGCAAGCATCCATGCCGCCGGCGACATGCCACCGACGAGCCGGCCCCAGGCCGCGTGGAGGGATCGATCGAGTTCGTTGTGCTCTGCGTTCACTTGGGTCCTTGCTGGAGAGTCGCGGCATCTGGTCTTCGGGTGCCGCGCATCCGAGTCTGCGGGCTCACGCGCAGTCGGCCTTGCGCGGCATCAAGGTCCTGCCACTCGATGTGCATACGCTGTGGGAGCCGCCTCTTTTGCAACCCACTGGAGTTCAACATGCCGACCCACATCGTCGATTTCTCCGCCCGGTCCAAGGTGATCCGGGCCGAACCCTTCAACGCGCATTTCTGGCAATGCACACCCGCCGAATTCAGGACCTACCTGGGAAGGCCGCGCGAATTCCTGCGTAAGCTGGGCATCGTGGTGCCGCGCGAATGCCGCATCGAGACGACCATCGAGAACCACGACTGGCTCGAAGACCAGGCGCCCGAATTCGAGAGCGAGAGCGGCAACGACACGGTGATCTGCAACATGGGCAGCGGCGCGGCCGCCCGCTCGGTGTACCGGGTCGTGAGCTATGCGCGCGACGAGGCCGCGACCGGAAATGTCAAGAAGGCCTTGCTGCATACCGTGGACCACCAGCAGGTCGGGGATGAAGAAGGCAAGGCATCGCGCAAGGCAAAAAAGGACGGAAAGTCGAAGAAGAGGAAGGAGAACGCCGACCTCCGCGGCAAGGGCAATTGATGCAGCGTTGCCGGTTCAGTGCCGGCGGCGCGCTTCCGCCGCCGTCTGGCAGGCCGTGCAACGGATGGCGGTGGGCCGGGCCAGGAGCCGTGCGCGCGGGATCTCGTTGGCGCAGTCTTCGCAGATGCCGTAGCGTCCGCTCGCCAGGCGCGCGATCGCCTGCTCGATCTCCTCGAGCCTGGCGCGATCGATCTCCACTTCGGCCATGTGCACGTCGCCGGCGCGCTCCGCTTCGGCTTCATCGGCATGGGACTTCACTTCATGGTCGTTCTCGGCCAGCGCCGCTTCGGCCGAAGGCGCCGAGGCGCGGAGTTCGTCGAGCACCTGGCGCCTCATCGTGTCCAGCTGAAGACGCAGTGCGCGGCGGTCGGTGGTGTCCAGATGTCTCATGGCGATGTCCTTTGCGATGTATGGATGAAATGGGTATTCGGGGGTGACGGTCTTGCGTTCAGGAGCGTTTGCGGGGCGAGGCCGGCAGGCGCACCGCCACGTAGGCGAACCGGTGATCGCGCATCACAAGCAGGGCGACCGTCTTTCCAGGCGACACCTGCGCCAGGCTTTGCCTGAAATCGTCCATGCGATAGAGCTTCACCGTGTTCAGGGCCACCACGACGTCGCCCGCGCGGATGCCTTCGCTGCGCGCGGGGCCAGAGGCCTCGCGCACCAGCAGGCCGCTGTCGACGCGCAGTTGCAGGCGCTGCACGGGCGAAAGCTCGCCCAGGCTCAAGCCCAGTCCGTCGTTCCATTCGGGCGCGGCCGCCGTGAAGCTGCTCTGGGGCGGCGCGGACTGCGCCCTCAACGACACCTGGAGCATGCGGTGGGCGCCGTGTCGCCAGACCTCCAGCTGCATGCGGCTGCCGGGCTGCCGTTGCGCGATCTGCTGGGGAAGATCGGCAAAGTGCGCAAGCGGCTTGCCGTCCAGCGACAGCACCGCATCGCCCTGCGCCAGGCCCGCGGCCTGTGCCGGGCTGTCCGCCTCGACGCGCACGACCAGCGCGCCGGTTGCCGACGGCAATTCGAAGGATTGGGCCAGGGCCGGGGTCACCTCCTGGAACTCGGCGCCCAGGTAGGCCCGGCGCACGGCGCCGTGCTCGCGCAGTTGCCCGGCGATCTGCATCGCCAGGTTGATCGGCACCGCGAAGGACAACCCCATGTACCCGCCACTGCCGCTGTAGATCATGGAATTAATGCCCATCACCTCACCGCGGCTGTTGAAGAGCGGGCTGCCCGAGCTGCCGGGGTTGATCGCGACATCGGTCTGTATGAAGGGAATGTCGCCGGCGCCAGCCAAGACGCGACCGACCGCGCTGACAACACCGGCTGTCACGCTGCCATGAAAGCCGAAGGGCGAGCTGATCGCGGCCACCCAGTCGCCGGGGCCGAGTGTCGATGAGTCGCCGATGACAGCCACAGGCAACGCGGTGGCATCGATTTTCAGGAGGCCAACGTCGGTGCGCTTGTCGACACCCACCACGCGTGCCGTGAAGCGGCGCCCGTCGTCCAGTCGCACCTGGGCCTCGTCGATGTGGGTGACCACGTGGGCGTTCGTGAGGATCAGCCCGTTGCTGTCGATGATCACGCCCGAGGCGAGATCGCGGATCTGGCTGATCCGGGCGCTGGCCGGCAGCGGCCAGGCCAACCGGTCGGCGAAGTCGTGTTCGGGGGCGATTTCGAGTTCGATGCTCTCCAGGCTTTCGTCGCGCCCGATGCGCAGCGTGCTGATGTCGACCACCGAGGTGCTGCGGCTGGCGACCAGCGACGAGAAACCGGGCGCGGCAGCCCCGGCGCGCTCGACCGCAACCGGCGCTGCCATGGCCTGGTCTGCAGGTGTCGGCGCCGCCGCCGCACAGGCGCCCAGCAGCGAAACGCCGGCAACAAGCGTGCAGACGAAGCGGATGGCGCGGTTCATGGCGCACGTGGAAGAGAAGGCCGTCACGTCGCTTCGAATCCGGTCTTCAGATCGACTGCGGCGACAGCGTGACAGGCCGTACCACGGCGTGTGAATCCTCGGCGTTGGCGTTGGCGATGGCGGTGCCGAAGGCCTGCAGCCGGGCCGCACAGCTGCCGTCATCGACTTCGCGCATGGTGACGGCGGAGCTCAGGACCGGGGAGCGGCCAAGAAGTTTGCCGATCTCGGCCACCGCATTCGGGGCGCCTTGGCCGCCCATGACCGAGAGGACCGCGACATCGGGCAGGCGGTCGCGTTGGCGCGCGACGAAGCTGCGCATGGGGCCGGCCAGTTGCAGCATCCAGATCGGCGACACCAACACCACCGCATCGAAGTCGCTGGGCGGTGAGCCGTCGTAGCCGATGGCGGGTTGCCGCCGGAAGAACGAGTCGAGCATGCATCGCCAACTGCCCAGGGCACCGCTGCGCGGCCGCGCATCGGTGATCTGGGCCATGGGCCAGCCCTGCTGGCTGCAGAGAAGTTCGGCGACCCGGCGGGACGTGCCGGTGTAGGAATAGACGATGACCAGGACGTTGTTCATGGCTGCCTCTGTCTCTCGGTTTCATTCACGGGCAACCAATGTAGGCAGCCAAGGGCAGCGTGACCTTGCGCTGAATCAAGAACGCACGCCGTTGCGCAGGCGCGCTGCGCAACCCCGGTTTTCTTGATGTGGCGCAAGGCAGGCCCCGGGCCGCACAACGATTATTCGTGCATCGGGGAGCGTCCCCGGCAAAGGAGCCACCATGAAAATCCTGCTCGCCGTCGATGGCAGCAATTACACGAATCGCATGCTGTCCTACCTGCTCGCCCACCAGGAATGGGTGAGCGCTGGCCATGCATTCACTGTCTTCTATGCGGTGCTGCCGGTGCCGCACCGTGCCGCGGCCTTTGCCGGGCCGGACCTTGTGCATGGTTACTACGAGGACGATGCGCGCGTGGTGCTCGAACCGGTCCGAGCCTTGCTGACCGAGCACGGCATCGAGGCGCGCTTCGAGCACCGCATCGGCCATCCTGCTGAAGAGATTGCATCGTTCGCCCAGAAGGAACAGTTCGATCTCCTGGTGATGGGATCGCGCGGCCACGGCGCACTGGCGAATTTGGTACTGGGGTCGGTCGCCACCAAGGTGCTGGCCGCGTGCACGGTGCCGGTGCTGCTGGTGCGCTGAATGAACGCCGGCACCCTGGCGCGAAGGACCATCGGCGCAGTCGCGGGCGCACTCGCGATGACGGCCGGTATGGGGGCCTGGTCGCAGACGCGCTCGTGCCTAGACCGTGCGCCGTCGGCCTCACAGGGCACTGACTTCGTGGCGGCAGCAGCACGGCAGTCTCCTGCGGTTGTGAGCATCACAGTCGCAGGCGCGGGCAACGAATGGGCAGCCGCTGGCGAGATGCCACCGCCGACGCGTTGGGGGCAAGGCGTGGGGCGTGGTTTCGCATCTGGGTTCGTCTTCGATCCCGATGGGTACATCTTGACCAGCGCGCATGCGGTGACGGGGGCGCAGGCGGTCTCCGTCGTCACGGCGGATCAGCGTCGCTTCGACGCGGAGGTGGTGGGCATCGACCGCCGCACCGACGTCGCGCTGTTGCGGATTGCGGCATCCAATCTGCCGGTGGTGGCCGTCGGACAGAGCGGCGAACTCTGTCCAGGCGAATGGGTTGCGGCAATGGGCGCGCCGTTCGGCTTCGAACGCAGCGTGACCGCCGGCGTCGTGAGCGCCAATCCGCGCTACATGCCGGGCGGCAACGGCGTGCCGCTGATCCAGACCGATGTCGCGCTCAATCCCGGCAACTCGGGCGGCCCGCTGTTCGACGAGCGGGGGAACGTGGTGGGCATGAACTCGATGATCTATTCCGCCAGCGGCGGGTACTTCGGCGTGTCGTTCAGCCTGCCCATCGATACCGCGATGCGGGTGGCGGACGAACTTCGCGCAACGGGGCGGGTGACGCGCGGCCACATTGGCGCGCGTACCCAGCCGCTGACGGCCGACCTGGCGCCGGCTTTCGGCCTGGATGCCGGCCTGGGCGCGCTGGTGGTGCGCGTCGATGCGGACAGTCCGGCCGAGACCGCGGGCCTTCGCAGTGGCGATGTGGTGCTGGCTGTCGGCGCCGCCGCAGCGGCGATGCCCTATGCCGAGATCCAGGAGCGTGTGGCCAGCGCCACCCAGGGCAGCCGGCTGGCCCTGCGTATCTGGCGCCACAGGGCGCCGTTGACGGTGCAGGTGGGCGTGATTCAGAGCGCGCCGGACATGCCGCCCAAGCTCGTTGCGCGTGCGGACGCGCATGAAGTCCGCTTCGGACTCGAGCTTACGGAACGCAAGGGCGTGCTCGGCATCAGCCTGCAGGACCCCGGCCTCTATGTGCAGGGCGTGTCGGGGTCGGCCCAGCGGGCAGGGCTGCGCTATGGCGACGCGCTGATCGCGGTCAACGACGTGCGCGTGGCCGGCCTGGCGGATTTCGATGCGGCGATCCGAGCCATTCCGGAGAGCGACACCGTGGCGCTGCTGGTCATGCGCGGCGCGAACCGGAGCTACGTCGCGATTCCTCCCCGAGTGTCGAAGCGCGCGGCATTGACGCCCTCCGTGAGGCCATCGCCATGAAGTCGGTGAGTTGCGGCGTTCTGGTGTTCGATCCCGCGGGAAACCTGCTGCTCGGCCATGCAAATGAGAGCCACTACTGGGACATCCCGAAAGGCGAGGGTGCAGCGCAGGAGCAGAGCGCACAGACCGCCGTGCGCGAGGCCTTCGAAGAATTCGGGCTGCAGCTCTTGCCGGGGCAATTGAGGGAGATCGGAATTTTCGAGTACCGCAGGGACAAAGACTTGCGGCTCTTCACCGTTCTGGTGACTCCATTCGACACGAAACGCTGCGTATGCACCAGCTTCTACACAGACCGCCACAGGCGGCGGTGCCCCGAGATGAATGGATTCCGCTGGGCGCAGCCGGACGACCTGCCGCAACTGTGTGCGCCCAGCCTCGTTGCCGTGCTCACGCAGGCGATGTCGTTGCCTGCGATCCACGGGCAGTTGCTGTACGAGGTCGGGCCGGTCGATGCGGCGCCGTCGCCGCGCAACGCTCGCGTGGCTTGATCCTGCGCAAGGTCGCATACGGCCTCGCGCTCAAGACTGACCGCAGTCCATCCCAACACTCCAGAACGATGGATTCACAACCCCTCACGAGGCCGCGCCATGAACATCACGTTGAAGGGAACGCTCCAGTTCCTGAGTTTCAGCATTGCCACCCTCCTGGCCACGGGCGTTCTCGTGCTCGCTGGGCTGAACGAACGCGGCAACGCGCCGGACAGCCTGGCCTTGATCTCACACATAACGGAAGACCCACGATGAACACAAGCCGCCGCACTTTCATGATCACGCTCGTCGCGACAAGCTCGGCCCTGTCGGCCACGCGCTCGCTGGCCCAAGCCACACTCGACGAAAAAGACCCGCAGGCCGTGGCGTTGAGCTACGTCGGCGATACGGCGAAGGTCGACGCGAAGAAGTTTCCGAAGCACGACCACACGCAGCGGTGCAATGGCTGCGCGCTGTGGCAGTCCAAGCCGACGGATGCGCAGGGCAACTGCGTCCTGTTTGCCGGCAAGCAGGTCAGTGCGAAGGGGTGGTGCAGTGCCTGGGCCAAGAAGGGGTAGCACCCGCGCCACGTGCCGGTGGAATCCCCCGACAGCCTGACTTGTTGGTCAGGAAGCCTGCCGGCTTCTTAATCTGGCGTTAATCCGCTTTGCCGACCATCCGCTTTCCTGAACCGGCCCGCCTTCCGCGCGGGCATCCCGAGGAAAGTGCATGTTCATGTCATCGCCATCACGCGACAGCGCGGTCTCATCGCCGGGCGGCGTTCCCGAGGCCCTTGCGCCCGAGCTCACGTTGCACGGCATCGGTGATCCACGCAGGGCCGACGTCGAAAATTTCATCAGCGAGGTTTACGCGCGCCGCTACTCAGCGAAGGTGCCGCATTTCGCGCCCGTGCTGGTCGGCCTGCGCGAGGGCGGCAAATTGCTTGCGGCCGCGGGTTACAGAAGCGCGGCAGAGGAGCCGCTTTTTCTCGAGCGTTACCTGCCGTCGCCGGTCGAAGCAATGCTGGCGGCGAACGCCGATGCGCGCCCCACGCGTGCGGAGATTGTTGAGGTCGGCCATCTCGCGGCGAACCGCGGCGGCGAAGGCCGGCGCCTGATCCAGGTGCTGGCTCCGCATCTGGCTGCAGAGGGGTTCGAGTGGGTGGTCGGCACGGTAACGCAGGAATTGCGTCCGATGCTGGTCCGGCTCGGTGTGGCGCCGCTCACGCTTGGCGCTGCCGACCCCGCATTATTGGGCGAGGAGGCCGCGCCCTGGGGAAGCTACTACGACCACCAGCCCGTGGTACTGGCCACGCACCTGAAGCGCGCGCTGCGCCGCTACATGGCACGCCGGCCCGGCACGCAGGAAGTCGTCCGATGAGTGGCCGCATCAGTTCGTCCGCCGCGGCGCTCGACGATGGCAAGCGCCGCTGGACGTTCGCAGAACTGGACCATGAAGCAGCCCGGTTGGCGCAACGCCTGCGCGCCGTGGATTGCCGCGTCGTCGCCACGCTGATGGACAACTCGCCCGCCTGGGTGGTCGCCGATCGCGCGGCATTGCAGGCGGGGCTGGTGCACGTACCGCTGCCCGTGTTTTTCACGCCCGAGCAGATCGGCCATGCACTGGGCGCGGCCGGCGTGGACACGGTGCTCACGCAGCCCGCGCTCGCTGCGCGCTGGCCGCAGGTGCCCGCCATCGAATGCGCGGTCGCGGGCCAGCCGCTGGCGATGCTGCGTCTTCCCGCCCGCCCGGTCCCGATGCCGGCGGGCACCGCCAAGATCACCTTCACCTCGGGCACCACCGGATCGCCCAAGGGGGTGTGCCTGAGCGAGGCCGCGATGCAGCGGGTGGCTTTGGGCCTGGTGCAGGCGATGGAACCGCTGGACATCCGGCGCCACCTGTGCGCCTTGCCCTTTGCGGTGCTGCTGGAGAACATTGCCGGTGTCATGGCGCCGCTGCTGAAGGGCGCGACCTGCGTCACGCTGCCGCTGCAAAGCCTGGGGCTGAGCGGTTCGTCGAGCTTCGATGCGGCGCGCTTCCACGAGGTGGTGGTGGCACAACAGCCCAACAGCATCATCTTGCTGCCGCAGATGTTACGCGCCTGGGCCGGCCACCTGATGCAAAGCGGCCAGCGCGCGCCCGATTCGCTGCGGCTGGTCGCAGTCGGCGGCGCGGCGGTGGGCGTGAAGCTGATCCACGGCGCCCGCGCGCTCGGCATACCGGCGTACGAGGGTTACGGGCTGTCTGAAGGCGCTTCGGTGCAGACGCTGAATTTGCCGGGCAGCGACCGCCCCGGTGCGGCCGGCCGCGCCCTGCCACATGCACGAATCCGCATCGCTCACGACGGCGAGATCGAGGTGGCCGGCAGCCTCTTCGGCGGCTACCTCGGGAGCGACGCCGCGGCGCCGGCATGGTGGCCCTCGGGGGACCTCGGACGCATCGACGACGAGGGGTTCCTTCACATCGACGGGCGCAAGAAGCATCTGCTGATCACCGCCTTCGGACGCAACGTCTCGCCCGAATGGGTTGAGACCGCGCTGCGCAGCGAGAACGCGATTGCGCAGGCGGTGGTCTTCGGCGACGCCCAGCCCGCGCTGAGCGCGGTGCTTTGGCCACTGCGGCCCGATGCGAGCGACGCGGCCTTGCAAGCCGCGGTCGATACGGCCAATGCGGCGCTTCCCGACTATGCCCGCGTACGGAGCTGGGTGCGCGGACGCGCGGCTTTCTCGATCGAAGCCGGCACCGCTACAGCCAACGGGCGGCCGCAGCGCGTGGCCGTGCTGCAACTTCACGCCGATGCCCTGGGCATGACGGCGGCTTCATCCACCGATCCGGAGTTTTCATGAGCTTTCACGCACGACTTCTTTCGCAGACCGCCGATGCCCGCATGGGGCTGCTGGGCACGCCCATCATCCAGGGATGCCTGCGCGGTGAGGTTTCGCTGCCCAGCTACCTGGCATTCCTGCGCGAGGCCTATCACCACGTGCGCCACACGGTGCCGCTGCTGCGTGCCTGCAAGTCCGCACTGCAGGAGCGCAATCTCTGGCTGCAGGGTCCACTGGACGAATACATTGAGGAAGAGCAGGGCCACGACGAGTGGATTCTGAACGACATCCGTGCCTGCGGCGGGGACGCCGATGCCGTGCGCAATGGCCCGCCCGGTCACGCCACCGAGGTGATGGTGGCCTATGCCTACGACACCATCGCGCGGCGCAACCCGTTGGGCTTCTTCGGCATGGTGCATGTGCTGGAAGGCACCAGCGTCTCGCTTGCGCTGCTGGCGGCTGATCAGATCCAGAAGCCGCTGCAATTGCCCGACGCGGCCTTCAGCTATCTGCGATCGCACGGCACGCTCGACCAAGAGCACACGGCGCATTTCGAGTTGCTGATGGACCGGATCGAGAACCCGCAGGACCAGGACGACATCCTGCATGCCGCGCGCGCCTTCTTTCGCCTCTACGGCGACGTGTTCCGCAGCCTGCCGCTGCCGAACGCGGCTGTCCAGGCCGCTGCAGCAGGAGCTGCCGCATGAAAGTCGAGGCCAGCCGCGTGCTGTTCACGGGAGCGGGTGGCGGCATCGGCGATGCCGCCGTCCGGATGCTGGTGAAGGCCGGCGCGTCGGTGATGCTCGTCGGGCGTTCGCCCGCACGGCTCTCGGCCCAGGCCCGTGCCCTTGTGCGCGACTGCGGGGTCCAGCGCCAGTGCGTGGAGTGGTATGCCGCCGACCTTGCCCGCATCCCCAGCCTCAGCGGCATTGCCGAAGTCGCGACGGGATGGGGCTGCAATGTGCTGGTGCACAACGCGGGCGTGCCGGGCTTCGGGCGCATCGAATCCCTGGACGCCAATGAAATGGCGCAGGTGCTGCACCTGAACCTATTCGTGCCCATGCTGTTGACGCAGGCCCTGCTGCCGCATCTTCGCGGCCTGCCGCAAGCGCAGATCATCTTCGTGGGCTCCGTGCTCGGCCGGCTCGGCTTGCCGGGCTTCAGCGTCTACAGCGCAAGCAAGTTCGGCCTGCGGGGTTTTGCCGAATCGCTGCGCCGAGAACTCGGCGATTCCGACGTCCGCGTGCAGTACCTCGGGCCGCGCAGCACGCGCACCGGCTTCAACAGCGGGGCGGTCGAGGGCTACAACAAGGCGACAGGCACTGCGATGGATGCGCCTGACGTGGCGGCGCGCGCGCTGCTGCGGATGCTCGAGAGCGGCAAGGCCGAATGCTTCCTCGGATTTCCCGAGAGGCTGGCCGTGCGCCTCAATGGCCTGGCCCCGACGCTGCTGGACGGCGCCTTCGCCAAGCACCGGCGCAGCCTGCCGCCGGTCGCAAGGCCGGCGAAGCTCGCGCTGGACTGCGGCGACGAGCGCGAAGGGCCGGCCACCGACTCCCATTCCCTGATGAACCACACCCTGTGAAATACGAAGGAAGACCCATGAACCTCGCCCTCCCGAACGCCTTGCCCCTTCATGTCGGCATGCGCCGCAGATGGCTGATCGGCATGTTTGTGGTTGCAACGATGGCCGTGGCATCGCCGCAGATCGTGCGTGCCGCCGCTGTGGACGACGCGGTCGCCGAACTGCAGCACGACTGGGAAGTGATCCGCTACCAGACACCCGCGGCCGAGCGCGAGAAGCGCTTCGAAGCGCTCGCGGCGAAGGCCCGCAAGATCAGCGAGAGCCAGCCGGGCCGCGCGGAGCCGTTGGTCTGGGAAGGGATCATCGTCAGCTCGTGGGCAGGCGAGAAGGGGGGGCTCGGGGCGCTCGGACTGGTCAAGCAGGCCAAGGCGCTCTACGAGTCGGCCATTGCGATCAACGGCGATGTGCTCGACGGCTCGGCCTACAACAGCCTTGGCGTTCTCTACTACAAGGTGCCCGGCTGGCCCGTGGGCTTCGGCGACAAGGCCAAGGCCAAGGAACTGTTGCAGAAGGCGCTCGTGCTCAATCCGAAGGGCATCGATCCCAACTTCTTCTATGGCGAGTACCTGCTTGAGACCAAGCAGCCGGAGCAGGCGGTGGCCTACTTCGAACGCGCCATGCAGGCGCCCGCGCGCGCGGGGCGGCAGATCTCGGACGCCGGCCGGCGCGAGGAAGCCCGCGTGCTGCTCGAGAAAGCCAAGGCGAAGTAGCCGAGCGCGGCGTGGCGCCCCGTCAGCGGTGCGCCGCGTCGAATTGCAGCACCACCTTCACGCCCCTGTCGCCGGCGCCTGTGCCGAACACCACTTCCAGTCCGTGCAGCTGGGCGATGCGGCGCACGATCGACACGCCGAGCCCGCTGCCGAGCTCGGCCTGGCCGTCGGGACGGTAGAAGCGCTCGCCCATGCGCGCGAGTTGCTCGGGCGGAAGTGGCGGGCCTTCGTTTTCGAGCTCCAGGTGCTCGCGCCCGATGCGCAGCGTCACGCCGGTGCCGACGGGGGCGTAGCGCACCGCGTTGTCCAGCAGATTGCGCAGGAGCACCGTGAGCAGATGCTCGTCGCCGAACAGCGGCATCGGATGTTGGCCGCGTGGCGGCCATTCGCAGGCCAGCTCGATGTGCCTGCGTTCCGCGAGTGCGAGGCAGTCGCTCATGGCGTGCTCGACGATCGCGGGCCAGTTGATCTCTGTCTTCATGGCGGGCGTCACGCCCGACTCGGCGCGCGTCAGCGAAAGCATCTGCGTCACGAGCCGCGCCATCCGGTCCAGGCCGGTGCTGAGTTTTTGCTCGGCCTGCTCGCGCTCGGCGCTGCTAGTGGCGCCGCGCACCACATCCCACTGGGCGCGCAGCACGGCAAGCGGTGTCCGCAGTTCATGTGCTGCGTCAGCGGTGAAACGGCGCTCGCGCACCAGCAGTTCCTCGATGCGGGCGAACAAGCCATTCATGGCGCCGAGCAGGGGCTTGAGCTCGGCCGGGGCACGCTCGTCGGGCACGGGCTGGAGGTCGGAGGCATCGCGTGTGCGCAACTCGGTGGTGAGCCGGCGCATGGGAGAAAGTGCGCGGCGCACCGCCCAGGTCATCACTGCGAGCAAGATCGGCAACACCAGCAGCCAGGGCACGACCTGCGTGATAGTCAGTCCATACACCAACTCGTCACGCTCATAGGCCCCTTGGCCAGCGGCGACCAGCCAGTTTCCATCAGTAGATTGCAGATAGTAGATTCGCCAGATCCGGCCATCGACTGCCTGCTCGACGAATCCGCTCGCCTGCGGCAGGCGCCGGAGCTGTACGCCTTCGCGGTCCGCGAGCATCAGCCGGCCTTCCTTGTTCCAGACAGCTACCGCGAGATCGCGCACGTCGGCATCGCCTGCATCCCTGTCGCCTTCGCGGGGCTCGGGCGGCAGCACGGCGGTCGTGCCGGGATAGGCCGGACTCAGGGTGGACTGCACCTGGCGCGCCAGCCGGATCAACTCGGTGTCGAACATCTCGTTCACCTCGTGGCGTGCCCGGCTGATCGAGAAATAGAGCGCCACCCCCCACACCAGGGGCGCACAGACCAGCAAATAGAGAAGAAGCCGCCGCTGCAGGCTCATGGGCCAGTCTCGCCGGAGCCGATGGCATAGCCCACGCCGCGCACGGTGCGCACGATGCCCGGATCGATCTTGCGGCGCAAATGGTGGATATGCACCTCCAACGAATTGCTCTCCGGCTCGGCGCCGCTCCAGTCATAGAGCTTTTCCTGCAGGTACGCCTTGGAGAGAACGCGCTGCGATTGGCTCAGGAGGGCTTCGAGCACCGCGAGTTCGCGACCGGTGAGGTCGACCTGTTCTCCCTTCCAGCGCACGAGCTTGTGGGCCGGGTCGTATTCGAGTGCGCCGTGTTGCCAGACGGCCTGCGCCTGTCCGGCCGTGCGACGAACCAGTGCGCGCAGGCGCGCAGCGAGCTCGTCGATGGTGATGGGCTTGACCAGGTAGTCGTCGGCACCGGCGTCGAGGCCCTCGATGCGCTGTTCGATGCCGTCGCGCGCGGTCAGTACGAGCAGCGGGCATTTCACGCCGCGTTCGCGCCAGCGTCGCAGCCAGACCATGCCGTCGCCGCCGGGCAGGCCGAGGTCCAGCACGACCGCATCGAATGGCGCGGTCTTCAGGGCTGCATCGGCCTTGGCACCGTCGCCAAACCAGTCGACCGCGTGGCCGAGCTGCCGCAGGCCCGCGGCCAAAGCGTCGCCAAGAAGGTTGTCGTCTTCGACGATCAGAAGGCGCATGAGACGGTCAGTCCAGCTTCGAGGGCAGGTCAGGATAGGCCGCTGCCATTATGCGGGCGACGCGCGTCAGGCGGCTGCGCCGAACAGCGCTCCGGCCGCGGCGGTAACGCCCATGGCCAGCGCACCCCACAGTGCGACGCGCCAGGCGCCGTTTCTCACGCTCGCGCCCCCAGTCCGAGCGGCGACCGCGCCGAGCAGCGCCAGGAAGGCGATGGAAAGGCAGGCAACACTGGGCGCCAAATAGGGGCCGCTCGCAGCCACTGCGGTTGCAAGGGGCAGCGCCGCGCCCACGGCGAAGCTTGACGCCGAGGCCATCGCGGCCTGTACCGGACGCGTGGACGTGGTTTCCGAAATGCCCAGCTCATCACGAGCGTGCGCACCGAGCGCGTCATGCGCCATCAACTGACGCGCGACTTCGCGCGCCAGGGTGAGCTCCAGGCCGCGGCTCACGTAAATCGCGCTAAGTTCCCGTTCTTCTGAAGCGGGGTCTTCTATGAGTTCTGCGCGCTCGCGCGACAGGTCCGCGCGCTCCGTGTCGGCTTGCGAATGGACTGACACATATTCGCCCGCCGCCATTGACATCGCGCCCGCGACCAGTCCGGCCAGACCGCTGAGCAGCACGCTGCCGTGGTCCGCATTGGCCGCTGCCACGCCCACAATCAGGCTGGCTGTGGAAACAATGCCATCGTTCGCGCCGAGGACTGCCGGGCGCAGCCAGCCAATGCGCGTCGTACGGTGGCGTTCGACGTGGTGTTTCCAGGGGCGCTTCATCGGGCATCTTTCGCGCCGAGCATCGCCAGCAGCGATGGCAACGCTGATCGGCCGAGGTCGAACAAGTTGTCGTCAAAGGCCTTGTAGAAACCACACTCGACTGCCATAGCCCCTACCGCAACGGCCAGCATGATGGCAACGATGCAGGCATTGACGACGTCGAACGATCGCTTGCCAGGCGGCTCCCCGTGGAATGGTGGCCGCGTGGGAGGGATGCTCCCCGGACCGTTGTCGGAACTTGGCATGGGCTGTCTCCATGGTGAATCTGCAGGGCGGCAGTCGACCGCTGCACAGATTTGCATGATTCCCATGACAGATTTGTTTTTGCTTAAGAGCGACCATTTCATTGGCAATGTTTGGAAGGGCATGGTTCTTCAAATCCGGATCCTCTGCACGGCCAGGGCGGTAAGCAATACCACCAGCATAAAGGGGTCGTGTGCAGACTCGCCAACTTCGAGTGGCTCAAGCCCTCGCGGAGTGAAATGAAAATCGTCAAGATTTCGGTCGAAAGTTTCTTCACATCCAGGTTGCTCATAAGGAGTTCAGGCATACGAATCGCCGCGTTCCTGGATTCAGGAATCGCGCACCGAACTGCATGTTCATGTCGTCGGTCGATCAAATGGATAGCGCGGCCGTGGCGCACCCGGCAGGAGAGTGCGCAACCTGTGGCTCAAGAAGTAGGCTTGGCGGTGCGAGCCCGAGGCGACAGCACTTAGGCGCAACATGCCCGCCAATCGCTCGGACGTCGAGCAGATGTTGGCTCAGCAGGGCAGCTCGCCAAGCATTCCGGTGCACAAGAAGAGCGCGGCACCGGCCCGGTCATCCGCTGTTCCCATCGGCGGCCGAACGGTGCTGGTGGTGGAGCACGAGGGCCGCCGGGGATCCTTGCGCATCAAGCCTCACGCTGGGGATAAAGCGCAGGTGCAGTTCGCTGATGGGTCATACGAAGTGCTGCCGGTTAGCGAGTTGCGACTGGTGTGCTGGGCCGTGCAGGAGCAGTGGCTGTGAAGCTGCGTGGCAAGCGCTTGATCCGAGGCAACGAAAAGGCGAGACGGGTAAAACGGTGCGTTCTACAGGTTGAAGGTTTCTGAGGACAATTGCCGGCTGCCCTCAAGGTCAAGCGGCGCATGTGCAGAAAGCGCGCAGACGATTCTTCACGGGAATCTGCAGCGTTGAGCTCATTCGCGACGCTCGACCGAGGAGAGCTGCGGTACCGCTTCGGGCGACTCTGCCAGGCCGTGTTCGAGTTCCTGCCATGAAACGCAGGAGCCGGTCTTTGGCACGAAGCCGACCTGCAATCCAAAGATGCTCGCGATCTTTCCCAGCGTGTCGATGGTTGGATTGGTCTTGTCGCTCTCGATGAGCCGAAGACTCTGTACGCTGAGCCCTCGATGCTTGGCGAATTCTGGTTGGGTCAGGCGGCTGATCCGCCGCATGGCAGCCACGGCCTGTCCCACAGACATTCGCCCCGCCGCCATGGCGTCGTAGATTTCCTGACGTAGCTTGCGCTCGTGTGAGAGATCCGGCGCTTTGCGTCGCTTATCCACGAAGCTTGCTCCGTGGGGTCTTGGGCAGAAGATCCCGCAACGCATCCAGCTGCAATGCCTGCGCATCGATACTGCCGCGGCATGCCTCGATGACCGGCTGCTCCACGCCGCATTCCCTGGCCGTATCAGCCAGCGCCGCGACAGTGGGTGCGAAGGCATGGAGCGCATGTGCGATGCGCTCTCTCTCCTGGTCGCTCACTTGAAGCGTTTCTATGACTTCGCTCCAGTTGCGCTGAAGTTTTCCAGCATCGTCGCGCCAGTGACAGCCTCGCGCCACGACCTCCGGATCCAGGAACATGGGGGCGAAGTCGAAGAGGGGTGTTAGCCGAACGGTGCCGTCGACCAGGCGCTGCACGGCTGTGTTGCGTGCATGGTTGTCGGTGTTGCGCATGGCCAGATTCAGCACGTCGCGTCGAATGAATTCCACAGTTTCCGTGAACGGGTCTGACACGACCGAGCGCAAGCCTGAGAGCAGGAAGTGCTGGCTCTTGGGCAAACCGAAACCCCTCAAGTCACAGATGCTTGCGAGGCTTTCCTGGTGCAGTCGTTGCACTTGACCGTCGACGACGACCCGATCGAAACGGCGTACGAACAGGACCTCGCCTTGAAGTTGCGGCGTGCTCGACATTCGCAACCCACACGCAGCAGCGAGACGAAGGTAACCGGCCTCATTGCGAAGGACGGTGCGGTCTGCCTCGCTTCTTCCGCGGGGCAACTTGAGCAACCAGTGTGTGGTGGCGCGTTCGTCGGGCAGTGCCATGTCTGCGAACCAGCGCCCGGCTTCGTCGGTCGTTAGCAGGAACTTCGGGGCGACACCCTGCACGCCGGTGGTGCCTGCGGCAAGCATGGCATGCAGGGACAGATGCTCGAGAAATTCCTCGCTGTGGTTCAGAACCTCTTCCATGGAAAAGCCACGTTGTGCGCCAGGATCAGCGCCGCGTGCGGCCTCCTCGCGGAAGAATTCCATTGCGCTTTCGAATCGCAGACAACCGATCGGATTGAAAGCACCGTTCATGACGAGCGGCAGCAACATGTTTTCGGCGTCTGCCAGACCCAGCCTGTCCAGCAGATACCTGCGGCCTCTGCCTTGTGGCACCAAGTCATAGACAAAGGCCGGCGGGCGGCGATCCGGCTCGCGGCCTGTGGGGCCCTCGACGAATCGGTCCGCTTCGATGCCCACAGGCAGACCCAACGCGACCGGCTGCGGATTCTGCTCGCTGAAAACGTACTCAGGCAGGTAGTCGAAACGGCAGCGGTCCGCTCCCAGCGCCTGGATCGTAGCGGCGGCTTGCCATCGGCCGTTCGCATGCACTTCGATGGTCGTGCCGCGGGCAGCAGATGAAAAGGAGAATTCCTGCATATTAACCATCATAATGGTTAAAGTCTCGAATTTGTCAAATCGATTTGACCATTATAGTGGCGAAAATATGCGTCTATGTCGCCAAGCGAGAGCTGCGAAGATTTTGGGTGATCGGCAGCGTTTCAATCCTTTTCGCAGGGAGGGCCTGACGCAGCTCCGCCGCTTGGGGCTTTTTGGAAGCCCCTCTGGGCTGTTTGGCATCCATGTGCACCCTTTTTCTCCGATTCTTCGTCTGCAGGGCACGGTCGACACGTCGGGGAAACATCGGCGCATTGAAGGTGCGACACCCATGTGCAGGTCGGCGACCACGCGTCGCTGGCGCGGCTCTCACTGGCTAAGCTTGGTGGCCCTGACCAACCGCGGGAATACAACCCCTGCTGCCGTGAGCTCAAGCACTTCCGCCCAGTTGTTTGCATCAAATTCGATGCTAAAATGCATCAAATTTGATGAAAAAGGGGTGCGCTATGAGAACAACGGTAACGATTGACGACGCGTTGTATGAAGAGGCGCTAAAAGTAGCGGACCCAAGCATAGACAAGGCGGATCTATTCAGGGAAGCGATCAAGACTTTTGTACGGGTCCAGTCGGCGAAGCGGCTCGCGGCGCTTGGAGGGCGGATGCCTGAGATGCCCGACATTCCTCGTCGCCGCGAAGGCACCGGCTCATGACGCTGGTGTTGGTTGATACCTCGGTTTGGGTTGATCATTTTCGCGCGCGGAACTCCACCTTGGAGCAGCTGCTCGGGCTTGACCAAGTATTGATTCATCCGATGGTGATAGGGGAGCTTGCATGCGGTACACCGCCAGCGCGTACCCAGACGCTCGGATATTTGCATCACCTGCAACATGTGCAGCAAGCCAGCCTCCGCGAAGTGCTCCTCTTCATCGAAAAAGAGCGTCTCTTTGGATTGGGGTGTGGCCTCGTGGACCTGACCCTTGTGGCATCGACGCTGATGACGCCTGGCGCCGAACTGTGGTCTCTAGACAAGCGCCTGAACGATATGACGCAAAGGTTTGCGGTCGCGTACCGACCCGCTGTCCATTGAACGTTGGATTTCCAACATCCCGTGGGGTGCGGATGCGATCGCTGATGAACAGGTGTCGGATTCGACAGATCGTTGAGCGATGCCCGTTGGGCGGCCCTGCACGACAGGCCGTGTGCTCGTTGCCCCCTTGGTTCCGTCGTTGACTCGCCATGGTCTTGAGGATGCATTTCTAAGCAGTGCGAAGCAGCGGCCTGGCTTCGCACCGCAACGGCTCGCGGTGCTCGGGCGCCGCGATCGACACCATGGCCTCCACGCGCTCGCGGATCGTCAGCCCTCGCAGCCGGGCCATGCTGTGCTCGGTGGCGATCACGTCGACATCGCCGCGGGCCGTCGTCACCGGTCCATAGAGCCGGCTGGCGATCTTCGAGCGGCCGTCCTTCCCGGTGGAGGCAGCACGATGATCGAGACCCCACCGTCAGATTGCAATGCGGCGCGCACGAAATCGACCTAGCCCGCGACCGCGCCGATGTGGTCGCCCTCGATGCGGCGTGGCAAGCCTGAAAAGAGCTATCGCTTTGCCTGCGATCTGTCCGACGCGGAGGCTCTAAGCGGAGGGAACGGTGTGCTTTTTCGATGCGCCCTTGGCGACCGCATCGACATACACATTTCCACCGCTGGAGATGTGCATCGACATGGCGCGGTCGGCGCCGTCTTCGTCCCCATTCAGGATCGCCTGCACGATCGCTCGGTGTTCGACCATCGAGTTGCGCACCCGGTTGGGCCGGTCGAACAGCGAGCGCTGTGGATGCCGCATGCGCAGGCGCATGAGCCGCAACTGGCGCGCGAGCACCTCGTTGAGGCTGCCGTCGTAGACGGTCTCGTGGAACCAGCGGTTGGCGCGCTCGTAGGCGACCGGATCGTCCTGGGCCGCGGCCTCCTCGCAGGCCCGGATCGAGGCCTCGAGGTCCTTGCGCAGCGCCGCGGGCATGCGGCGCGCCGACAGGCGGGCGGCCAGGCCTTCCAGCTCGGTGAGCATCTCGAGCATCGCGACGTACTCCGTGAGCGAGAGCGTCGCGACCACGGCGCCGTGGCGCGGCACGATGTCGACCAGGCCAGCGGTCGCCAGCTGCTGCAGCGCTTCGCGCGCGGGCGTGCGCGAGACGTTGAAGCGCTCCATCAGTTCCTGCTCGTCGAGGCGGCAGCCTGCGTAGAGCTTGCCGGAAACGATTTCGTCCTCGAGGGCTTCGCGAATCTTGTCGCTGAGGTTGACGCGGGAAGTGGTGGCCATGTTGTGTCGCCCGGATGATAGTACGCGGGCCTGGTGCGTCGGTCTCGCTTCAGTGGCCGGCCGTGCTGGCGTGTTCGCGTTGCTGGAGCACCTCGCCGAAGGCCTGCAGTCGCGCGGCCGCGAAGGCCGGTCGTTGCCGCACGGCCTCCCACCATGCGTGCACGCGCGGGCTGGCTGACGCATCGAGCGCCTCGGGTGCGATCTCGGCGATGCGGGCGATGAAGGGCACGGCGGCGATGTCGGCCAGCGAGTAGTGCTCGCCGATCAGCCAGGTCGAAGGTGCGGGCGACGCCGAGCCGGCGAGCATGGCCTCCATCTTGTCGACGAGCAGCAGCAGCTTGCGCCGTGCCTCGGCCTTCTCCTCGTCGGAATAGGGCTGGCGCGCGATCCGGACCCAGGCCTCGCGCCGCTCGGCCGTGGGGATGCGGGCGATCTTCTGCTGCAGTTCCTCATCGCTCCACTGCCGGGCCATCGGCTGCAGCATCAGGCTCCAGTTGAGGATCAGCAGGTTCGGCAACGCCTTCTCGTCGGTCCAGCGCACGAAGTTGCGCAACTGGGCGAGCGCGTAGGGGTCGACGGGACGCAGGGGCGGCGTGGGCTGGATGTCGTCGAGGAACTCGCAGATGGTCGAGCTCTCGTGAAGAAAGCGACCGGGCGCGATCTCCAGGGCGGGCACCACGCCGTTCGGGTTCATCGCGAGAAATGCGGGCGCGTGCTGCTCCTGCTTGCCGAGGTCGACGGCAACGCTTTCATAGTCGTTAGAGAGCGTTCACTCTGTTAGAACAGAATGTGTTCTCTGACAGTCTCGTTAGAGATGAGTAGCAGGAGGGGTCCGGGGAGGGGCACATGACGCGGAAGGCTGTGGATAACTTTCGATTGGAGCGCTGGCGCGGGCTGCACGCGGCCGTCTTGCTGCCGCTCCTGGCTGACTTCGCGAAGCAGGACGCGAACTTCCGCCCCATCAAGGCACCTGGTACTACTCGCTGGCATGTTTCGGCGGGTGGAAGCGACTTCGAGTTGGTTTGCACGGGGCCGCGGTTCCTAGACACCAGGGCCAGGACCGGCGGCGCTGGCGCCGTGGACTTGGTGTCTCATCTGTGGAATTTGCAGTTTCGCAATGCCATTCGCATGCTTGAAGAGCGAGGCATCTGACGTGCTGCTCGTCTTCTCAACGCGAGACTACAAGCTCGCTCGGCGTGAGGTACCCGGTTTTCCGATACTGCTCAACTCGGACATGTCAAGCTGCTACGAAGCCAATGAGTTCTTTCGCTTCTATCTGCAGCGTGCTGCTATCGAATCGCGTAAGTCATGGGGCCCGATCGCTCAATCGATCTATGACTATTTTGGCTTCCTCGAGGCTCATGAGCTCTCCTGGACCGATGTCGATCGAGGAGAGGACAAGAATCTTCTCGCTGCCTACAGAGATTACAGCTTCGATGTCGCCAAGCAAAGGCGCAACACCATCCGGCTGCGACTCACCTACATCTGTGAGTTCTATAAATATGCGTTGAGGCGCAACTGGATCGATGTATTGCCCCAGACCTATGAGAAGAGGCATGTGACGCAAGTCGCGAGCGGCTTCCTGGCGCACCTCAGCGGCACAGATGGCACCGTTGAGACGAACTCGGCGATGCCACGCAAACACAAGGATCTCGTCAAATTTCTCTCGATCCAGCAGGCGCGACAGCTACTTCAGGCCGCGACCAACGAACACCACAAGGCGTTGATGCGGCTCGCACTGTCGACCGGGCTACGACGAGAGGAGCTGGCGACATTTCCTCTCGCCTACGTGTTCGATCCAGACCAGAAGAAGCTCAAAGACGCGAACGTGGCCGTGACGCTTGATCCTGAAGACGGGACCGGTATGCGCACGAAGGGTTCAAAGCGGCGCGTCATTTACATGGCGCGCGATGTGATGAAGGGACTCAAGCGCTATGCAGATCATCTTCGAGGAGAACGTGCATCGCTTTGCGCAGACCAGCACGCATCGCTCTTCTTGAACCAGTATGGCCGACCCTTCGCTCAGGACGGCAAGGCAATTGAAGCGATCGTTAGAAAGATCGGACAACGCATTGGGGTGCCAATCCACCCACACATGCTCAGGCACACATACGCGACGCACACCCTTTCTTCACTTCAGCGCAGAGGTGGCCGCGGCCGGAGGACAGAGCCCTTGGTATTTCTTCAGCAGCAGCTTGGTCACGCCTCGCTAAGCACCACCATGGTTTACCTGCACATGGTCAACGACGTGGCCGATGAGGCAGTGCTCGCCTACGACGCCGAAATCTGTAGCTGGGATGAGGAGTAGCAACGCTTGGCAAAACGAAAATTGTTCATCAAGACCGACCTGACCATTCCCAAGGTCGAGCATGTTCGTCGTGGCGAAGCCATCGAGATCCCTGTCGGTCTAATCCCTCCCGTTGAGAGCGCCGTTTTCTTTGTGAACGAATCGCTAGCCAGGGCGCGGTTCGACTTCGCTGAATGGTACGGTGCAGGGATCGATCAGATCACCTATGCGTGTCAACGCCAGGTGGAGCGCTTCCTCGCGAAGCAGGACGCAGAACTGTCGTCTGCAACCATCCTTTCGTATTGCCAACAGGGCCTACGCTACTTTCTCGAATATCTGGTGGTGGTGCGCGCAGCAGTCGGCCGCGATCTCTACTTGACCGATATCAGCAGAAGCGTGATCGACAGCTACATAGCGGCGCTGGGCGTGGGGGACTATTCGCTGTACACCCAACGGTCTAGGTACTTGCACACCAAATCAGTGCTCAAGGCGTTGTGCGCACGGGGCCTCATCATCGAGATCATCGGCGGTGACAACGCCACGTTCCCGTCCAACCCCTTTTCCGGTACTGATGCAACAAAGCGAGGCCACAAGCCCTTCTCACAATCTGAACGGAAGCAAGTTGCTCGGGCGATCAAGGACGCAATCCGGCCGCTGTTTTCCGCTGACGTTGAGGTGACTGCCGACCTACTCGCCTACGCACTCCTCATCGTCGCACTGCATACCGGCAGGAACACGACGCCGCTGCTCGAGATGCGACGGGACTCTTTGAAGCCGCACCCGAAGGCTGACACCTCGTTTCTTGTGCTCTTCAAGCGTCGTGGTCACTCCAAGCACAAGGTACCCATTCGCGATGCTCCCATTGAACCGAATGAGATCGAATCGGTGCCGCCGCTTCGAAGTTCGGTCGCCACCATTGTGCGCCGGGTCATCGAGTTGACTGAGCCGCTTCGATCCGCAGCTCCAGAGAAACTAAAAAATCGCGTGTGGCTCTTTCGGGCCCGGACAAACGGGAGCCGCGGCATGAACCGAGGCGAGATCTCGGTGCTGACCGAGAGCACATTGTTTCGCGCCATCAAATTATTGGTTTCTGCCTATGACCTGCGGGACGCGGATGGCAAGCCACTGCAATTGAACGTCAGTCGCCTTCGCAAGACCTTCGTCAATCGCATCTATGAGCTTGTTGAAGGCGATGTCGTTGCTACGGCCAATGCCGCCGGCAACACGCCGAGAGTCGTCGACATCAACTATTTGCAGCCTAACGAAGAGGCTGCGGGTAACTGGGTCTTTCTCGGCAAGGCGCTGACGGAGGAACTGCTCACGGGGACGCTGGGCAACTCGGAACGAACGCCGGTGGGCCGATGCTCCGACCCCAGTCAAGGTGAGTACGCCCCAAAGAATCGTGGTGGCGTCTGCATGAGCTTTCTCAACTGCGTGCGTTGCAAGAACTACGTTGTCACCGCCGACGATCTCTACCGGCTGTTTAGTTTCTATTGGCGAATCTTTTCGGAGCGATCACGAATGGATCCTCGCCGCTGGAAGCACCAGCTTGGCCACATCGTTCGTCTCATCGACCGCGACATCATTGAGAAGGGATTGAGCCGAGGGATCTTGAAGCGCGACGCTGTTGAACGCGAGCGCGAGCGCGCGCGGACGAATCCGCATCCCTTCTGGCGAAGGGAGTTCTCTTTTTCTGACCTACTCGATATTGGAGCCGCTTGATGGCAGCGACAGCGTCTACGGCGGAGGCGTCACCGGCAGCCCGAGTCTTGTCACAGCCGGACGAAGTACGCGATCTGTCCACTGAGGAGCGCGATCGGCTGATAGTCTTTCTCACCCGCGTCGATGGGACCTGGCAGGTTGTCAGCAGCTACGGCGATTCCGTCTGGTGGGCCGTTGGCGTCACTACCAACAACAGTCCTGCTCGGACGAAGATGGACTTCGCTGCGATTCCAGAATGTTTCCGCGACGTCGCGAAGGCAATGCTGTACAGGTATTTGCGGCGCGGCGCGAATAGCATTCGTCGGCCGGCCCCCGTCACCGTGGTCGGAACCTTCAGGTCGATAGCGCAGGCTTTGAACTACTTTGCATCTCTTGGCCTTGGCGCATTGAAAGATGTGACCCCTCTTGCGTGCAACTCCTATGCGCACGAGTTGCGCACTTCGGAACGTTTTCGCGATGGAACGGGACCAGGCAATCGGAAGAGCCTGAAGGCCTCGGGCCTGTACCGACGTTTATCTGCGGTTGAAGAGCTCTTTGATTTGAGCCAGTACACCTTCGATGCGATGCCGAAGCATCCTTGGCCTGACACCACCGCAGCCTACATGACTGGGTATACCCAGAGTTCCAGCGCTTCAGCACGCACTCCCTTGATGCCTGATGAGGTATTTGCCACCTTGTTCCAGCGTGCCTGGGCCATCGTCCAAGCGGCTCCTGCCCTACTAGATCTTCGCGAGGAGCTTGAGCGCGTGGAAGCAGCCCACCCGGGGCTCCACAAAAAGTACGTCGCGGCGTTGAAGTCCAAAGAGATCCGTCGCGTCGGCCTGGCTCCGGACTATCGCTCTTACAAGGTCGCGGTCACGCAGATTCGCACTGCGTGCTACATCGTGATCGCGAGCCTGAGTGGTTGCCGCAACCATGAATTGGCGTACTTACGCACCAACAGCTACTACAGCACAGAGGATGCCCAAGGCAATCGCCGCTGGTGGATGCGATCTAGGTCCACCAAGACCTATGAAGGGGCGACAGAGTGGCTAGTACCGGAAGCAGCCGTCGCCGCGCTTCGTGTCATGGATCGATGGGCGGCTCCGCTTCAGGGAATGTTGACCCAGGAGATTGAGGGCTATCGGAAGTCAAACCCTGCAGACGTTCGCATCGCGCAAGCCAGCGCCCACTTGGGTGCGATCTTTGTCGGTGTCGACGCGAGGCAGGGCAAGCAGGTCCGAACGATCTCGAACGGCGCCGCAAACACCGATCTGAATAGCTTCGCAATCGCCTGTGGCCTTGATTGGCAGCTTGCATCGCATCAGTTCCGAAGGAAGTTCGCAAACTACGCTGCTCGTAGCCAATTTGGCGACCTGAGGTACTTGCGAGATCACTTCAAGCACTGGTCGCTCGACATGACGCTCGGGTATGCGCTGAACGAAGCGCAAGAGATGGCCCTCTTTTTGGAAGTTGGTGATGAACTCGATGAGTTGAAGGTGAAGACGGTATCGTCTTGGCTCGATGACGATGAGCCTCTCGCAGGAGGCTACGGGCGCAACCTCATGGACTGGCGCACACGCACCGAGAACATCACCATGTTCAAGTCGCGCAGTGCGATGATCAGGAGCATCGCGCTCAGCACACCTATCCGCAGCAATGGCCACGCCTGGTGCACGGCGCAAGACAGCCAATGCGTTGGCAACGACCTCGAGCCTACGCGATGTGGCGATGGGTGTGACAACGCCGTCATCGAGCGCCGTCACCAACCCCTTTACCAAGGGCTGTACGACCACCTGGCCGAACTGCAGTCGGTCGATGACATCGGTCCTGGAGGCCAGGGTAGAGTCGAGCGAGACCTGCAGCGATGTTCCACGGTCTTGCAGCAGCTCGGATATTCACCGGAGACCGCGTTGTGACACTGCGCAAACCAGCGGACATCCGAGAGAAAGAGCTGCGCTTAGCCATCTATCGCATCCAGCGGGGCCGTGCGCACAGTAAGGCAACGGAGCTCAGCATCTCTTCTGTCGCGCGCGAAGCCGGAGTGTCGCCCGCGCTCGTCCACAACCATTACCCGCAGATCGCTGAGCTCATCCGCATAAAGCAGGGAGCTGCAACCGCAGACCGGCTCGAGGCAAAAGCATCTGAGCTGAAAGCGGAGCGCGAGAAGAACGCAGAGCTTCGGCGCGAAGTCCTCACTCTGAAGCAGCAATTGGCCTGCCTAGCTACTCTGAATGAAATGTTGACTGTGGATAACCAGACGCTTCGTTCTGCCAAGCAAGGCGGCAACGTCACTCCTCTGCGGCCGTCGAGGCGTTAGGAGAGCTAAGGCGTTGTGAGCACACAACTTTTTATGCATTAACTGTTAATTAGGCACCAAAAGCTTCGATCTGCTTCTCGGCCAGGCACAGGCGCACGCGGCGCGAGGCGCTGGACAGCCAGGCATGAAAAAGTCGCATGGCGGTCGTCCTCTCCTTCAGGGAATGAGCACGGTCGCGCCGGTGGTGGCGCGGCCTTCGAGTTCGCGGTGGGCGCGCCGCACGTCGGCCAGCGCATAGCGGTGAGCGACCTCCAGCCGCACCTGCCCCTCGATCAGGGCGCCGAAAAAGGCCCGCGCCGCATCGCGCAGTTCCTGGGGATCGGCGATGAAGCTGCGCAGGGTCGGACGGCATACGCTCAGCGACTTCGCGTGGAGCAACTGCAGGTCGAAGGCCTCGACGTCGCCCGAGGCGGTGCCGTAGCTGATCACGATGCCGCGCGGACGCGTGCATTTCAGCGAGGACAGGAAGACGTCCTTGCCGACCGCGTCGTAGACCACGTCCACGCCCGCGCCACCGGTGAGCGCCAGAGTGCGTGCCGCGAAGTCTTCGCGGCGGTAGTCGATCGCATGGTGGCAGCCGTGCGAAAGCGCGACGCGCGCCTTCTCGGGCGAGCCCACGGTGCCGATCACGGTCGCGCCGAGCGCGCGCGCCCATTGCGACAGGATCACGCCCATACCGCCGGCGGCCGCATGCACGAGCACGGTCTGGCCGGGTCGCACCACGTGCAGCCGTCGCAGCAGGTACTCGGCGGTGAGACCGCGCAGCAAGGTGGCGCCGGCCAGTTCCTGCGACACGGTGTCTGGCAGCGGCACCACGCGGTGCGCCGGGAGGTTGCGCGTCACCTGGTAGGCGCCGGCATGGACGTACGCCACCGCCTGCCCGCGCGCGAAACCCGTCACGCCCGCGCCGATCGCCTCGACCACGCCCGCGCCCTGCGCGCCCAGCGTGATCGGGAACGGGGTAGCTGCGTGCGGGCCGTGCGAACCGCGGCGCTGGTAGATGTCGGCGAAGTTCAGCCCGATGGCGCTCTGGCGGATCTGCAGCTCGCCCGCGGCGGGCGGCGGCACCTCGACCGTCGTGTCTGACAGAACCTCGGCATCGCCGTGGCGATGGATGTGGATGGCGACGCTTTGTGTCATGGACCGCGATTAGACGGCTGCACTCGCCATCAATGGATTCATACAAACACCTAGTGTATTTATTGTTTGATGTTGTGCATACTTTGTTGGCCGACGCCGATCGGTCCCGATTCAAGGAGACATCCATGCAGTTGCGCAGACGAGAGTTCGGCCTCCTGGCCGCCGGTGCCCTGGCCGCCCCCTATGTCGTGCGAGCCCAGCCCATCAACCTGGCCACGCTGCACGAGGCGGCGCGCAAGGAGGGTGAGCTCACTTGGTACACGGTGCCGCAGACCTCCGAGGTGGCCGAGAAGATGGGTCGAACTTTCAGCACCCGCTATCCGGGCGTGAAGGTCAACGTCGTGCGCACCACCGCCCAGGTGGCGTTCCAGCGCCTGAACCAGGACCTGAAGGCCGGCACGCCCAACTGCGACGTGTTCACCTCCACCGATCTGGCGCACTACGTCGACCTCAAGGGCCGCAACCTGCTGCTGAAGTACCTGCCGGCCGCGGTCGCGCGGCAGGACAAGCGGGTGCAGAACATGGACCCGGATGCGTACTTCCACGCTTCCAGCTGTTTCATGATGGGCCTGATCTACAACACGCAGAAGGTGCAGGCCGCAGCCGCGCCGAAGAGCTGGAACGACCTGCTCGATGCGAAGTGGAGCGGTGCCGCGCTGGTGGCGCACCCGGCCTACAGCGGCGCGGCAGGTGCCTGGTGCATCGAGATGCGCAAGCTCTTCGGCGAAGGCTGGTTCGCCAGGCTCGCAGCCGCCAAGGCGCATGTGAGCCGCTCCACCATCGATGCGGTGACCACCGTGATCTCCGGCGAGGCGTCGATCTCGGCCGGCCCGATGAGCCTGGCCGCGCGCTCGGCCTCGCGCGGCAACCCCGTGGCCACGCTGGCGCCGAAAGAGGGCCCGGTGCTGATCCTTTCGCCTTCGGCAATCATGGCCAATACCCGGCGGCCGAACGCCTCGCGGCTGTTCATGGAATGGCTGCTCGGCAGCGAGGACACGGAGCGCATCTCGGTCGAGGAGTTCAGCGTACCGCTACGCGCCAATGCCAAGCCCGCACCCGGCGTGCTTGGCCTGAGCGACGCGAGCTCGCTGCTGGCGCCCACGCCGCCGCAGATGGTGGCGCAGATTCCCAAGGTGATCGAGCTCTGGCGGGATGCCTTCGGTGTCTAAGGCCGCCGTTCTCGCGCTGCCGGTGGCGCGCCGCACGCCGCATCGCCTGGGCGACCCGGCGATCTGGTTCTTCGCCGTGCTGATCGCAGTGCTGTTGCTGCTGGTGGCCAACCCGATCCTGCGGCTGGTGTGGGACAGCTTCCATACCGCCGAGGGCCAATGGTCGCTGCAGAGCTATGCCCAGGCACTCGGCCGCAGCCGCAACCTGCAGGCGCTGCTCAATTCGCTCTATCTCGGCGCGGCGGTCACCGCGCTGGCGTTGCTGCTGGGCGTGCCGTTGGCGCTCGCGGTCTCGCGCACCAACATGCCGGGCCGGGGCTTCACGCACCTGAGCGTGCTCGCGGCCTTCGTGATGCCCAATTTCCTGGGCGCCATCGCCTGGATCCTGCTCGCGGGCCCGAACGCGGGTTGGCTCAACCGACTGGTGGTCGAGCTCCTGGACACCGCCAAGGGGCCGTTCAACATCTTCAGCTTCTGGGGCCTGGCTTTCGTCATCGCGCTGTACACCTACCCGCTGATCTACGTGTTCACGAAGTCGGCGCTCGATCTGGTGTCGACCGAACTCGAGGATGCGGCATCGATCCATGGAGCGGGCAAGATCCAGACCATGGCGCGGGTGACGCTGCCGCTGGTGCTGCCCTCGATCGTCGGCGCGGCGATCCTGATCTTTCTCGAGGCGATCGCGCTCTACGGGACGCCGGCGCTGATCGCGATTCCCGCGCGCATCAACCTCGCGACGACGCAGATCGTCTCGTTCTTCCAGTACCCGCTGCAGGTCGAACGCGCGGCGGCCTTCTCGATGCCGATCCTGCTGTTGACCATCGTGCTGCTGATGCTGCAGCGCAGGCTGCTCGCGCGTCGCGGCTACGTGTCGGTGTCGGGCAAGGGCGGCGAGCGCCGGCCCTTCGACATCGGCCCGTGGAAGTGGCTGCTGCTGGGCTATTCGGTGCTGGTCGCGCTGCTCACGGTGATCCTGCCGCTGGCCATCCTGATCCTGGCCTCGCTGTCCAAGGCCTGGGGCCGCGGGCTGTCGCTGGACAACCTGACGCTGGCGAACTTCCACAGCATCTTCTTCGAGCAGCTGACCGTGCGCGCGGCCATCCTTAACACCGTGCTGTACTCCGGCGCCACCGCGCTGGTGTGCGTGGGCATGGGCATCTGCATCGCCTACGCCACGCAGCGGCGCATCACGCCTTTTCCCACCTTCGTGCAGTTCATGGCGCTGGCACCGGTGGCCGTCCCGGGGTTGATCCTGGCCATCGGCCTGTATGCGGCTTACGCCGGGCCGCCGTTCAGCCTCTACGGCATGGGCGTGCTGATCGTGATCGCCTTCACCACGCGCTTCCTGCCGATCTCGGTGGCGGCGAGTTCGGCCGGCGTGCGCGCACTCAACCCGGAGCTCGAGGAGGCGGTGCGCATCCTCGGCGGCGGACGCCTCACGGTGCTCACGCAGGTGGTGGCGCCGCTGCTCAAGAAGACGCTGGTGGGGGCCTTCATCCTGGTGTTCGTCATCTGCACGAAGGAGCTGTCGACCGCGGTCTTCCTCACCGGCCCCGAATCGCGCGTGGTGTCGGTGCTGACGCTCGACCTCAGCGAACAGGGCAACTACGAGACCCTCGCCGCGATGGGCGTGGTGCTGGTGGTGATCGTGACCATCGTCGTGGGGATCGGCATGAAGCTCGCGGGGCGCGACTTCATGCTGCGCCGCTCCTGAACCCGCAGGCACACAAGAGAGAAGCAACGCATGTCCAAACTCGAACTCAGGAACCTCAGCAAGCGCTACGGCGCGACGCCGGTGGTCGATGCGGTCTCGCTGCAGCTGCAGCGCGGCGAACTGGTCACGCTGCTGGGCCCCTCGGGCTGCGGCAAGACCACCACGCTGCGCATGATCGCGGGCTTCATCGAGCCGTCGGATGGCACGATCGTGGTCGACGGTGCCGAGATCTCCTCGCCCGCGCGCTCGGTGTCGCCCGAGCACCGCGGCATGTCGATGATCTTCCAGAGCTATGCGATCTGGCCGAACATGACGGTGGCGCAGAACGTGGGTTTCGGCCTGAGGGTGCGCAAGACACCCGATGCGGAGATCGCGCGGCGGGTGGCGGAGATGCTCGACGTGGTCAAGCTCGGCGCCCTCGCGCAGCGCTATCCGGCCGAGCTCTCGGGCGGACAGCAGCAGCGCGTGGCGCTGGCGCGCGCGATGATCGTGCGGCCCGAAGTGCTGCTGCTCGACGAGCCGCTGTCCAATCTCGACGCCAATCTGCGCGAGGAGATGGCCACGGAGATCCGCCGGCTGCACGACCAGTTCCACTTCACCACGGTCTACGTGACACACGACCAGGCCGAGGCGATGGCGATCTCCGACCGCATCGCGGTGCTGCATCAGGGCCGGCTCGAGCAGATCGACACCCCGTGGAACCTCTACAACCGCCCGCGAACGCCCTTCGTCGCGGGCTTCATCGGCAAGACCAACCTGGTCGAGGGCGAGCTCGACGGCGACCGCCTGCGGCTCGACGGGCTGGCGGCGGGCTTCGCGCTGCCCGGGGGCGCGGCCGGCGGCGCCCGCCTGCTGGCCTCGATCCGGCCCCAGTCGCTGTACCTCGATGCCGCGCCCGCGGGCGCGGTGGCGCTGGGCGACGTCTCGGTCGTCGGACGCACCTACCTCGGTGAGTACTGGAACTACCTGGTGCGACCCAGCGGAGGCGGGGCGTCGCTCAAGGTGCACGCGGCGCCATCCACGGTGCTCGAGATCGGCCAGCGCTCGACGATCTACGTCGACCCCGGCGCCGTGGCCGCCATCCAGTGATGCATCCACCGCACGAGTCCACCATGCCCCATTCCAGCGAATCCGACCTGCCGCTCACGGGCTGCCGCGTGCTCGACCTCACCATCGCGCGCGCGGGCCCGGTCGCGGTGCGCCTGCTGGCCGACTGGGGCGCCGACGTGGTGCGCATCGACCCGCCCGACCGCAAGCCCACGCTCGGGCCGCGCCGCGGCTCCGACGAACAGAACCTGCACCGCAACAAGCGCAGCCTGAGCGTCAACCTCAAGACCCCCGAAGGCATGCGCGTGCTGCGCCAGCTCGTCGAGCGCAGCGACGTGGTGGTCGAGAACTTCCGCGCCTCGGTCAAGGAGCGCCTGGGCCTGAGCTACGAGGCGTTGCGCGCGGTCAATCCGCGGATCATCCTAGCCAGCATCTCGGGCTTCGGCCAGACCGGTCCGTACGAGGGACGCCCGGGCCTCGACCAGATCGTGCAGGGCATGAGCGGGCTGAGCTCGGTCACGGGCGAACCCGGGCGCGGTCCTTACCGCACCGGCATCGCGATCTCCGACACCACCTCGGGCATGTTCCTGGGCCAGGGCATCCTGCTGGCCCTGCTGCACCGCCAACGCACGGGTCGCGGCCAGTGGGTGCATACCTCGCTGCTGGAGGCCATGCTCAACAAGCTCGACTTCCAGGGCGCGCGCTACACGGTCGAGGGCGAGGTGCCGCGGCAGGAGGGCAATTCGCATCCCACGCTGGTGCCGATGGGCACGTTCGATGCCCGCGACGGAAAGGTCAACATCTGCGGGCCTGGCGCCGCGATGTGGGCCCGGCTGTGCGAGGTGCTCGGCGCCCCGCATCTGGCGCAGGACGAGCGCTACAAAGACCAGCCCTCGCGTCTCGCGCACCGGCGCGAGCTCGAAGAGGCCATCGGCGCCATCACGCGCGGATTAGGCGTGCGCGAACTGGTGGAGCGGCTGAACGATGCGGGCGTGCCCTGCGGCCCCGTCTACGACATCGGCCAGGCCTTCGAGGATGCGCAGGCCCGGCACCTGCGCATGACGCGTCCGGCGCCCCATGCGGCGCTGGGTACGCTGGAACTGCTGCGTTCGCCGATCAACCTGTCGGAGTGCCCGCACGCCGAGGCCTTCCATCGCGCGGCGCCTGATGCGGGCGAACACACCGATGAAGTGCTGCGCGAGCTCGGCTACGGCGACGAGTCCGTCGCGTCGCTGCGCAAGGAAGGGGTGGTGGCATGAAGGCGCAAGACCGAGTCCTGCGGTCGCTGGGCACGGGCCGCATCCTTGGCGAAGTGCGCGAGGGCATCGGCTGGATCACTTTCAACCATCCCGAGCGCCGCAACGCGATGTCGCTGGACATGTGGCAGGGACTGGGCGCGGTGGCGGAGGCCTTCGAGCGCGATCCGGGCGTGCGGGTGGTCGTGATGAAGGGCGCGGGCGGCAAGGCCTTCGTCTCGGGCGCCGACATCTCCGAGTTCGAGCAGCACCGCGCCGACGCGGCGCAGAAGAAGAGCTACGACGAGGTCGCCGCTCGCGGCCATGCCGGCCTGGGCGCGTTGAGCAAGCCGCTGGTCGCGATGATCCAGGGCTACTGCGTGGGCGGCGGCCTGGCCATCGCGCTGGCCGCTGACATCCGGATCGCGGCGTCGTCCTCGCGCTTCGCCATTCCGGCCGCCAGGCTCGGCCTGGGCTACGACTACCGTGGCGTGGCCGCGCTGGCGCGGCTGGTCGGGCCATCGGCCGCGAAGGACATCCTCTTCAGCGCACGCTTCCTCGAAGCCCCCGAGGCCTTGCGGCTCGGTCTGGTCAACACGGTGGTCGAGGATGTCGCGCTCGATGAAGCCGTGAGCGCCTATGCGCAGAGGATCGCCGCGAATGCGCCGCTCACGGTGCACGCCGCGAAGAAAGCCATCCAGGCGTTCGAACGCTACTCGGACAGCGCTGCGGCCGACGAGATCGCGTCGCTCGTGCTGCAATGCTTCGACAGCGAAGACTATCGGGAGGGCCGCCGCGCCTTCCTCGCCAAACGTCCTCCCATTTTTCAAGGCCGATGAACGCGATCACCGAACCCACCGATTCCTCCGACCTGCCCGAACTTCGCATCGAGGGCGCGGTCGCGACCATTCGCCTGCGCCGGCCGGCACAAGCCAACCGCCTGAGCGCCGACGACCTCGAGCGGCTGGCTGCGCTGATCGCTGAGGTCAACGCGCGGTCGGAAGTGCTGGTGCTGCTGTTGCGCGGCAGCGGCAAGTATTTTTGCAGCGGCTACGACATCGGCAGCATCGGCGCAGAGCGCAAGGTCGACTTCGAGGGCGTGGTCGATGCGCTGGAGATGGCGCGTGCAGTCACGGTGGCGGTGCTGCATGGCGGCGTGTACGGCGGCGCGACCGATCTCGCGCTCGCCTGCGATTTCCGTGTCGGGGCCATAGGCATCGACATGTTCATGCCGGCCGCGCGCCTCGGCTTGCATTACTACCGCGCGGGCCTGGAGCGCTACGTGAGCCGCCTTGGCCTGGACAACGCCAAGCTGCTGTTCCTGACGGCGCGCAAGATCGATGCCGTGGAGATGAAACGCATCGGCTACCTGACGCAGCTCGCCGAGCCCGATCGGCTGGAGGAGGAGGTCAGTGCCCTGGTGCGCGACTGCGCGTCGATGGCGCCGATCGCGCTGACCGGCATGAAGCATCACCTCAACCGCATCGCGCGCGGGACGCTCGACGCGCAGGCGCTCAACGCGAGCATTCGCAGGGCCTACCTCTCGGAAGATTTGCGCGAGGGGCAATTGGCCTGGGCGCAGAAGAGAGCTGCGAAGTTCCAGGGGAAGTAGAGAGCAGCGGCGCTGGAATCCACGGCCTCGAGTGCGGCCGCCAGCGCTCCGTTTGATCGCCGGTGCAACTGTGCCAAGTCGCGACGAGGGCGCAGACAAGTGTGTTCGGCGTCGCTCAATGCCTTGTGGTCGTCAGCACTCGCTGGGGACCGACCATCCCGATCGCAGGGAGCCTCGTTGCCGCGCTTGATGCAGGCGGGCCCAGAAATTTCGACCTCATGGCCTGAGTCGATACAGCGCGACACCGAGCCAGTTTCAACTTGGCGCCGGGGGGGTGACTCATGTGAAGGTCGCCGTGGCAAAGCAGCCTACACGGACGACGCCAAAAAGGTGGTCGAGAAGATGGGCAAGGCGGTGGAATAGCGGATGCGGCGCAAATCATTGGCGTTGCGGCATCACCAAGTTTGCGTCTTGTCGACGTCTACGCGGCGAGCCGTGTTTCCGTGGAAATCTTCGAAGGGCGTGTAACCAGCAGTCATCTCTTGTCGAACTAAGCCCTGAGCAAGCAGCGTGCCGGCGTTGTCTGGCTGCTTGCCAAGCCATTGAAAGGGCATGAGATGAAAAGTTCTAAACACACCCACTACCTGCCGTCTGATCGGGGTGCCTTCCGTGGTTCACGCAGCCAGTCGACTCACAACGGGTCGCGATCGACAACACGCTTTGGGGTGTACCTACACATCAGCGACCTTGCGCTGACAGCCTCCCACACTGGCACGGGAGCGTAGGCGGATGAAGACCCCACAGGATCAAACTGCCACCGGGCGACCGACTGTCGTCCGATTCGCCGCGATCGCTCTTTCGGTCGGGGCCGTGGCCTGTGCCTTCGCCTATGCGGGTGGGTGGCTGACACCCGCGCGCCTGACGCCCGACAAGATCGTGGATTCGCTCGCGCCGCCAAGCGGACCGGTCAAGGGCTTCCGGCGCAATCATGCGAAAGGCATCTGCTTCGCTGGAAATTTCGAGGCGAACGGCGAGGCGGTCGCGGTTTCGCGAGCGTCCGTCTTCAGGGCCGGGAGCTATCCGGTCATGGGTCGCTTCAACCTCGCGGGCCCCATTCCGACCATGGCGGATGGCACTGGCCGTGTACGTGGATTGAGTCTTCGAATAGAGGCGCCAGACCAGCAGGAGTGGCGCACTGCGATGATCAATGCGCCATTCTTTCCGATCGCTACGCCCAAGGAGTTCTATGAACTCCAGCGCGCCAGTGCGAACAAGGACGACCCAGGCGCAGTCAAACAGTTCGCAGCCAGCCACCCTTCGCTTCGCGAATTCGGTGCGTGGGCGGGCAGCGCTCCGTATGCCGAATCCTATGCAGAAGATCGCTTCAACAGCCTCAACAGTTTCGTACTGACCAATGCACAGGGTCAGAGCCAGACCGTGCGCTGGTCATTCATTCCGACCGCCGCGATGGTTCCGGTGCCTTCAGAGGACCTGAAGAAGCGCGATCCCGACTTCCTCTTCAAGGAACTCACCCAACGAGTCGCGGATGCCCCGCAAAAGTGGAGGCTGGTGCTGACGCTCGCCAACCCGGGCGATCCCACCGCCGATCCCAGCAAGGTCTGGCCAGAGGACCGCCGGCGGATAGAAGCGGGCACGCTGGTGGTGACCCGGATCGAAGCCGAGGCCAACGGACCGTGCCGCGACATCAACTTCGATCCCACGGTTCTGCCGCAGGGAATGCAGACCTCCGACGATCCGTTCCCCGCGGCACGCTCGGCGGCTTATGCGGTGTCCTATGACCGCCGCACCTCGGAGTCGAAACACTACCCGCGCGTCCAAGCCGAAGCCAAGCCATGAGCCATCAAAGCATGAAATTCTCGAAGCTGCAGCGCGTGCTCCATTGGGTCATGGCGATCGGCATCCTTGCGATGCTATTCATCGGGGTCGGCATGATGTCCACGATCGATAGCGCTTACCTGGTGCTGGTGGGCATCCACAAGCAGCTCGGCATTGCCATACTTGTCCTGGCATTGCTGCGTCTCGTCGTGCGATGGCGCAGCGGGGCACCGTCGCTGCCGACGAGCATGAGCGAGCCCATGAAGCTCGCGGCCAGGCTGTCGCATGTCGCGTTCTATGCGCTGATGATCGCGATGCCTTTGCTCGGGTGGTCCATGTTGTCGGCGGCGGACTATCCCGTGACGTTGGCCGGGATGCGGCTCCCCTCCATCGTTCCAGCCAGTGCCGAGTTGCACAGCATCCTGTGGAGCGCCCATCGCTTCCTGGCGTTCTGCCTGTTCGCCTTGTTCTTGCTGCATTTCGCCGCCGCGCTTCTTCATGCCTGGGTGCGAAGGGATGGCGTGTTCGAGACCATGACGTTTGGTCGACGAGGTGGTCGCTGATTCATTCGGCAGATCGTGAAGGAGCCCGAGTTCCAGGACCGAAGCGGCCCCGTGGTGACCGTTCAGCGTGTCGCATCAGTCCGAGGCGGTTGCTGCAATCGCGGTGCTAGGACGAAATCGGCGATGGCGTCGATGACCCCTGGTGCCAGTGGAAGGTCGGCACGGCCGTAGGTCGCGAGATTGGCGGCCCGATCGTCGGTCTCGACGGCTTTCAGCACATGGTTCGCCTCAGGAAACAGCACCAGCTTCGACTGCGCCGCCGCCTGACGCAGCCGCTGTGCGTCCGCGACGCCGACTTGGAGGTCGCGCCCGCCCTGCACGATCAGCAGGGGCTTCGTGTACCGGCCGGCCAACTTCGCGGGGTCGATGGCGAATGCGCTCATCAGGAACCCCTGCACTTTTGGGTGGAACACAGGCCGCAGCGGCGGTTGCACATCGGCCATCTCCACTCGGCGGCCGGCTTCGAGCGCATCGATGGCGGCCATGGCCTGGTCGAGCAGCGGCGCGTTGGCGGGATTGGCCCGCAACTGCTCACGCAGTACCTGTCCCATTGGCCGGCCCGTGCTCGCCACCAGGACCACGCCGCAGACGGCCGGATCCTGCCGCGCGGTCGCCGCCGCCAGCGCGACCAGTCCGCCCTCGCTGTGGCCCAGCACCCAGACGCATCCGGCGCCGGACTCTTCACGGATCGTGTCGACCCAGCGCCGCACGTCCCCCGCGTAGTCCTCGATGGTGACCGCGTCGGGGTCGGCAACCGCGCCGGCGCTGCCGTACAGGCCGCGCTTGTCGATCCGCACTGTCGCGATCCCTTTCGCTGCAAGGCCTTCGGCCAGGAGCCGGTACGCCGAGGCCTTCACTCCCAGCGGGTTGTTGCCGTCGCGGTCCGTGGGGCCAGAGCCGGGCACGATCAGTACCACCGGAGCGCTCGGCGTATCCGGAGCAGCCGGCGACAGCAGGGTGCCCCGCAGCGGACCCAGCGGGCCGGGCGCCTCCAGCGGCTTCTCGCGCGGTTCGGCGTCAGCTGCGCTGACGACAGTGACGGCGACGGCGGCCCTCGCCAACAGATGGAGGAGGCAGGCTTTCATTTCTTCATGGACCTTTGACTCGATCCCGCAGGAGCGGGTCGGCTAAGTCTATAAGGCCACCATCGCCATCTCGAATTGAAGACCGCGAAGAGCGACCCGAACCTGGACTTCGTCGCGGTGTCTGCACATCTCACGGTCGTACTGCGGGGGGCGATTCGCATTCTCGGCGGTGGCACCACTGGAATGAACCGCAGGCCAAGGGTCGACTGATGGGTCTTGTTGTCCTCGCAGGCCCGGTCCATGATCAGCTGCAACGACTGGCTCGTGAGCCCCAAGCGTTGAAGCACCCGCCTCCGTTCGGGTCCATAGGTGGTCTGTCCAGGCGGCCGACTGAACGCCGCGGCCGTTCGGGCATCTGCGGCAACCCAATGGAACTGCTCTGCCGTGCGCTCCAGGCCAAGCAGTTTCAACCATTTCGTCCAGAATTGGTTGGTGCCAACAGCCCTTAGTTGGGTGCCGGCCGCGCAGCGACGCTGACTCCTGACCTCGAAGCCACAACGGACAGGATGGCCGCAAGGGTCAGACTGGCCCCAATGCAAAGCATGGCGGCAACCAGTGCTTTGGCCATGGAGCTCGCGCTGGGAGAAGTGCCTGCGACAGTGAAGAAGACGCCGCCGATGACTGCGACGCCGAGGGCGGCGCTGATCTGCAAGGCCGAGTTCGTGATGCCGGCAATCATTCCGGAGCCGCTCACCGGTGCCCGATCGATGACCGAGCGCACGAGCGTGGGCAACGCCCAGCCCTGCCCGAAACCCAGAAGTCCCACCGCAACGATGAGCGGAGGCTGGGCCGGCATTTGCGCGGGGGCGCCGGCAACCAGCGCCGCGAGGTACAGGCATCCGGCCACCTCGAGCAGCATGCCGATGGCGGGAACCCAACTGCCAAAGAGACGGACGGCCAGCGGTGTCGTCAAGGGACCGATGAAGAAGCCGACGCCGAACGGCAGGAACACCAGTCCCGTTGCCAGGGGATCCAGACCCAGTGCCGACTGGAGGTAGACGGAGAACACCAGGAAGAAGGCAGAGACGACGTAGAAGAAGAGGACCCCGGCGAGGCCGCTCATCAATCCAGGCATGCGGACCAGGTCGATGCTGACGAGTGGGACGCCGCCTCGTCGAGAGAATGCCTTTTCATACCGCCAGAAGCTGAATGCAGCGACGGGTGTTGCGATGAGCATGGCGCATGCCCACCATGGCCATCCCCTTTCGCGCCCCTCTACCAAGGGCACGATCAGCAGGCTCAGCGTGAGCGCGCAAAGCAGAACACCGCCCCAGTCGATGGGCGCGGGGCTATCGCCGCGGACGTCCGGAAGCAAAGGCAATCCTCCGATCAGGACCGCAGCCACCACGGGCAGATTGATCAGGAAGATGATTCGCCACTGAAGGTGAAGGATGTCTGCGGAGATCAAGGCGCCGCCCAGTGCTTGCGCGATCACTGCTGCCAGCCCTACGGTGGCGCCGTAGAGACCCAGGGCGCGCGAGCGCTCCCGCACGGGAAACAGGGCATGAACGGAGGCCAGCCCCTGGGGGGCCATGGCGGCTGCGCTGAGACCCTGGAGTATGCGTCCGACGATGAGCATGGAAGGCGAGGTTGCGAGGCCGCACAGCAAGGACGTGAGTCCGAAGCCGCTGATGCCCAGCAGGAACATTCGCCGTCGGCCGAAGAGGTCGCCGAGCCGTCCACCGGTGATGAGGAAGACTGCGTAGGCCGCCGCGTATCCGGAGATCACCAGTTGCAGTTCAGCAGCGCTCGTACCGAGGTTGCCCTGAATGGACGGCAGCGCGACATTGACGATGAAGAAGTCGAGCGGAGGCAGAAACGCTCCCACCAGCAACACCGCGAATGCGAGCCACCGACGCGAATCGGAAGTTGTTTCTTGCATGATTTCGGCTGCGGCGGTTCTGTTCAGATAGGACGACCGAAGCGTTCCGTGCCCATGATGGGAGCCCAGTTCTGCAAGGGCGTGGCGAAATGCATCTCGAAGATGCGCTGCTGGAAGGCCCAGCGCCCGTCCCTTCGCTGGTAGATGTCCTTGTACTGGCCACTCACTTGCAGCGGGCCCTTTTCGACGTCGTAGAAGAGGCAATCCGCCGCAACCAGGCCATGACCGTTGTCGCCGTCGAGCGTGATGATCGAATTCGCCATCCAGTGATGCATGTGCGGCATGCGTTTCATGTTGACGCGTGCTTGCGCCAGGATCGCATCGAGTCCTTCCGCGTTTCCATTGGCGCCGAGGAGCAGCCGCGAATCGGGATGCCAGAGGGTTGCCAGCAGCGCTTCATTCATCGTGTCGAATGCTTCTGCGTAGTTGGCGATCAGGGCGTCGATGGCGAAGCGGCTTTCGATGGCGTCGAGGCGAGCTTCAAGTTCTTTTGACATGTTGGGTTTTCCGTGAGTGAGCGGTGCGGACGCTCTGCGAGCGCACCAAAAAATGTACCAAGTGGTACAAAAATGGGTAAAAAAATAGCGCGACTTGAGCTACCAAGGGCGTGGAGCCCGCTCCATGCGCGGGCGCCTGGTGTCCAAGTGCACTCTTCGATCGCTTTGATTTAAGTATCGATCGGTATAAATATATGGCGGCTCCCGAAGGCTGTCAACGACACGGTTCGACACGTCGATTTGCCGGCCGGGACCAGAGGTCTTTGCTTGTTGCCCTATTGTGTATCGACTAGTATGTAATTTTGGACTGGCGGAGATTCCCATGGCTCAGCGAGGTCGACCACGCGCGTTTGATCGCGATGCGGCACTCACTTCTGCCATGCACCTGTTCTGGGAGCATGGCTTCGAATCGACCTCGCTGTCGCAGCTGAAGGCGGCGATGGGCAGTGGAATCTCCGCACCCAGCTTCTACGCGGCCTTCGAGTCCAAGGAAGCCTTGTACAAGGAGGCGCTGGATCGATACATGGAGATCTATGGCCACTTGACCAGAAGCCTCCACGATCCTTCGCTGGAGCCGCGAGAAGCGGTGTTCCTCGCACTGCAACGCTCGGCAAAGATGCAGTGGGAGGCAGGGCACCCGAAGGGTTGCATGGTCGCGTTGGGCGTGATGGGTGCCTGCTCGTCGGGCAGCGAAACCATCACTGCAATGCTTCGAGATGTGCGCAGTCGCACCCGCGCCGGGTTCCGTGCCTGCGTCGAGCGGGCCATCAAAAGCGGGGAACTGCGCAAATCCACGAATCCGGCTTCGATGGCCGCTGCGTTCGACAGTTTCTTCCTGGGTCTCTCCGTCCTGGCCCGCGACCGTGTTCGGCTTGCGGTCATCGAGGAGTCCGTGGTCGAAGCCATGGGCATCTGGGATTCCGCGCTGGATCGACCCAGTCATCCAGGCTGAGCTTTCGGTCGACTGGTAATGAACGCGCAAAGCATTGCGCCGCCGTGTGCCACGCATTTGCGAACGGTCGGCGAATCGAGGGCCTGCGCGACCCCACCACCTCGATCCGCGGCAACGTCTTCGGCATGACCGGCATGGCGATCGCCGTGCTGACCACCGACGCGCTGATCTACAAGCTCGCCAGCGGCAACCTCGAGGGCCTGGCCTACGTGCTGGTCGCGCTGGTCGTGGGCGGTGGCCTCGGGGCCTACATGGCTAACAAGGTCGAGATGACCAAGATGCCCGAGCTCGTGGCGTTCATGCACAGCATGATCGGCCTGGCGGCCGTGTTCATCGCGGTGGCCGCCGTGGCCGAGCCGCATGCCTTCAACATCGCGCTCAAGGGCGACCCGATCCCCGCGGGCAACCGCCTGGAGCTGTTCCTGGGCGCGGCCATCGGCGCCATCACCTTCAGCGGCTCGGTGATCGCCTTCGGCAAGCGCCCCCACACCGGCGGCCGCGCGTGAGGCGCGACCCTTGGGCAGGCCCGCGTGGCGTGGGGTTCAGGGAAAGGCGCTGGCCAAGCCGGTGCGCGGCGTGGCACCCCCGCCCGGCCCGATTTCCAAGTACGCGTCGCTGGCAGGCGTGTAGGCTTTCCACTCAGGCGCGCCCATGCTGGGATTGCCATCCTTCGCGAAACGGGTCCATAGCGTCATGGTGGTTTCAGTGATGGCTTCGTCGTTCGGTCCCCAGCCCATCGACGCTTGGACATCGGCCGCGTCCCCAGCGGTGCCGGTGATGCCATTGCCATTGAGGTCACCGATGGGCGCCTTCGCGCCGGCCGGCGTGAGCACGAGACCCATCACGTAGTTCGTCACCATGCCCTGCGGGTAGCCGAACAGGTAGGGCAACTCGCCGCTATGGCCGCTGAGCAGGCCCATCGCCGACCAGCCGTCCGGCACGCGGCTGAACCGGTACACGTACTGGGGCGAGCGATAGGTTGGCGCGCGCTGCGCCATGAACACCGGCAGCGACGCGCGCAGCGAGGGATAGTCGCCCGAGGTCGCACCCACCATCAGCGGCACGTCGCTGGGCATGCCCTCCGCCATGTTCTGGCCGTAGGTCTTCACCATGTGGCGATGATCCACATTGGGTCGGTAGGTCTCGCGCGGAATGCCCGCGTCGAGGTCGGCTTGGGTGTAGGCGGTCCACGGCAGGGCGCGCGCCTGTGCCAGCGTGGTCGCGCCGACGCGCTCGAACACGGCCTTGCCGATTGCTTCGCCGCCGGCCAGCGAGCTCGCGGGTGTTCCGCTTGTCGCGATGGCATTGGCGCCGCTCTGCACAATGGCTTTGTGGAACAAGCCGGCAGCCTCGGGCGCGTTCATGAGGCCATAGACCTTACCGCCGCCACCCGATTGGCCGAAGATGGTCACGTTGTCGGGATCGCCGCCGAAAGCAGCGATGTTCGACTTCACCCACTGGAGCGCCTTCACCAGGTCCATCTGGCCGTAATTCCCCGAGCCGCCGTGGCCGCTTTCCGCGCTGAGCAGCGGATGCGCGAGATAGCCGAACGGCCCCAGTCGGTGGTTGACGGTGACCAGCACCACGCCCTTGGTGGTCAGGCCATCGGGATTGTTGTACTGCTTGGAGTTGGCTGTGAGGATTGCGAACGAGCCACCGTGGAACCACACCATCACCGGCAGCTTCGACGCGCTTTTGGGCGCCGTCACGTGCAGGTACAGCGAATCCTCGCTCATGCCGCCTTCGCCCAGGGCTTCCATCGTCGGGTTCTGCGCCGACTGGTCGGGCCAGGCGATGGCCTCGCGCACGCCGCTCCAGGGTGCGGGCGATTGCGGCGCGCGCCAGCGCAACGGACCGACCGGCGGTTGCGCGTACGGAATACCGAGGTACTGCCACGTGCCGGCATTCGCCTCGAAGCCCCGCAGCGAACCGCCCGTGGTGGTCACGAGGTGGCGGGTGCGCGTGCCGCGCGCGTAGTGTTCCTGTGCCGCCGCGGTGGTCCTGGCCGTGCGCGGTCGCGGGTCAAGGTCGGAGAAGGCGCCTGCCGTCTCGATCGCTGCGAGCAGGGGCGCAAGGCTGGCGCGGAACGCGGCCGCGGGCTGTGCGAAATCGATCGCGGCGGCATGACGCGAGACCGCCTGGCGGATCGCTTCGGTGATCTGTATGCCGTTGTTGAGGTCACCGTCGGCATCGAGGGATTGCAGCAGCACCAGGCGGTTGCTCACGCGCACGTCACTGGTCGTGCTGTCGGCCCCGACCCAGGCGAGCGGCGAGACGGCTGCCGATGCCGGTGTCGAGCCCAGCGGCAATGTACCGATCGAGAAGCTCAAGGTCTCGCCCGCCGCATAGCGGTACCGGCCTTCGGCATCGGTGGTGCGCGCGCCGCTCAGTGAGCCGCGGTAATCGAGGCCCGACACAGGGTCACCCATGAACGTGCCCGTGAGCTTGGGCTGACTGTCGGGCGCGGTATCGCCCGCAGGCGGCGCGACGAACGCGAAGCTGGCGCCATTGCCGCCGCCTCCGCAGCCGAGCAGGGCGACGGTGCTTGCCCAGGCAGCGAGGCAAAGGACGCGCGAGCGGCGCCGCTCGGCGCGGGCCGTGTGTGAGTGCATGGAGGTCTCCTTGTGGTGTGGTGTGCGGGAACGAAAGGCGTGGCCGCGCCGCCGCGCGAACTGGCGACGCGGCGCTCAGGCAGCGCGCTCAGGGAAAGACGCTCGACAGGCCGGTGCGGACCACGGGCGCGGCGCCGAGTTCGACGAAGCGGTCGTTCGCGGGCGTGTAGGCAGGCCAGTCAACCAAGCCCGCGACGCTTGGATTGCCGGTTTTGGCGAACTGGGTCCAGATCGCCATGCTGTTCTCGATGGCCTTCGCATCAGCGCTGTCGAAGCCGGCCGAGGCAAGGATGTCCTGCGTGTCGCCCGCGGAGCCGCTGACGCCGTTGCCGTTGAGGTCCCCGATGGCGAGCTTGCCGCCGGTGGCCGGGTCGATCACCAGGTCGAGCAGGTAGTGGGTGACGACGCTCTCGGGCGCGTTGAAGACGTAGGCGAGCTCGCCCGCGTGGTACGTTTTCACGCCCCTGGCGCGCCAGCCGCCCGGCACCTGGCTGAAGAGGGCCGCATAGTGCCGGCTGGCGCTGTGCGCCGTCATCCAGGGAAACACGTTCTTCACCGTCTCGATCGGGTCGGGGGTGTCGTTGGTGTTGACCACGATCATGAAGGGCACGTCGTTGTGCCGGCGCGACTCGAAACTCACGCGCTCGCTGTACGGCAGATAGCCGTTGTCGATGTTCGTGTAGGGCACGAGCACGGAGGCCGCTGCGACCACCTCGGTCCAGGGGCGGCTGCGCATCTCCTCGAGCGAGGCCGCGCCCAGCCGCTTCTGGAGCGCGAGGCCGACCGCCTCGGCCGAGGCCAGCGTGCGGGTGTCGGGGATGAGCGTGCCGCTCTGGCTGATCGCCTTATGGAAAAGGCCAGCCGCGCTCGGCGATGCCATCAGTGAAAGCACCTTGCGCCCGCCACCCGACTCGCCGAAGACGGTCACGTTGTCGGGGTCGCCGCCGAATGCCGCGATGTTCGCCTTGACCCACTGCAGTGCCATCACCAGGTCCATCTGCCCGTAGTTGCCCGAGCCGCCGTGACCGCTCTCGGCGCTAAGCGCGGGATGCGCGATGTAGCCGAGGGCGCCGAGGCGATGGTTCACCGAGACTTGCACCACGCCCTTGCTGACGAGGGCATTCGGGTTGTTGAAAGGCTTGGTGTTGCTTGTGAGCGAGGTGAACCCGCCACCGTGGAACCACACCATCACCGGCAGCTTGGAGGCCAACTTGGGTGCCGTCACGTTGAGATACAGCGAGTCTTCGCTCATGCCGCCCTCGCCGAAGCGCTCGAGCGCTTGGACCTGTGCGGCCTGGTCCGCCCAAGCTACCGCCTCGCGCACCCCGCTCCATGGCTGGGGCGCTTGCGGCGCGCGCCAGCGCAGCGCGCCGACCGGCGGCTGTGCGTAGGGAATGCCGAGGTATTGCCAGGTCGTGGCACTGGACTCGAAGCCGCGCAGCCTACCGCCGGTGGTGATCACGAGGTTGCGCGCGGCGGTGGCGCGTGTGTAGTGCTCCTGCGCGGCGACGGCGCTGCGCGCGCTGCGCGGCCGCGGATCGAGATCCGTGAAAGCGCCGGCCGCATCGAGCGCTGCGAGCAATGGCGCAAGACTCGCGCGGAAGGCCGTGGCCGCTTGGGTGAAATCGATGGCCGCGGCATGCCGGGAGACGATGTCGCGGATCGCGCCGGTGACCTGGATGCCGTTGTTGAGGTCGCCGTCGGCATCGAGCGTCTGCAGCAGCACGAGGCGATTGGTGGCGCGGGGGTCGGCCGAAGAGATGGCGCCGCCGATGCTCAGCGGCGACAGCGCGTCCGCGGCGGGCGCGGCGCCTAGCGGCAATTCACCGATCGAAAAGCTCAGCGTTTCGCCCGCCGCATAGTGGTAGCGCCCCTGCGCGTCTGTCTTACGCGCCCCCGTAACGGAGCCACGGTAGTCGAGGCCAACAACCGGTCCGCCTGCGAACACGCCGGTGAGCCGGGCTTGGTTGTCCGGTGCGGGCTCATGGCCGCCGCCGGGTGCCGGCACCGTGGGCCACCCCACAAAACTGGCGCTGCTCCCTCCTCCGCCGCCACAGCCCAGCAAGAACGCGGTCGCGGCGCAAGCGGCCACCCACCGCTTGCCGCAGCGGCGCCCCTTGGGCGATGCCATGCCTCTGATCATCCATGTCTCCTTCGCTCGTTTGACGTATGGGATACACCGCGCGAGGCCGAGCCGGCCCCGACGGAACAGGTGAATAATTCCATTGAATTAATTCAATCGAATTAGAGCTAACCCTAGCCGAGCCAGCGGTCACAATCTGCGTCCCATGCCCAGTCCAGCAACGAGCCCGAAGGAAAAACGCCCACCCGCGCTGGCGGCGTCGGCCGCCGCCACGCGCGAGCGCCTGCTGCTGGAAGCCATGCGGTTGTTTGCGCGCGAGGGCATGAATGCCGTGTCGCTGCGCAGGATCGTCGCGGCCGCGGGCGCGGCCAACCTGTCGGCGCTGCACTACCACTTCGGAAATCGCGAGAGTGTGGTGACCGAGGTGGCGCGGATGCTCCAGCGTATCCTCGAGCCGCGCTGCCGCGCGCGGCTCGAGGCGTTGGACCGGGGACCGCACACCGTGCGCGACGTGCTGGACGCGGCCTTCGGTCCGATGATCGACATGCTGTCCGAGGCCGGGCTGGGCCGCGACGCCGTGTGCTTCATCGGCCGGCTCGGCTGGGATTTCGGCGAGGAAGGCCAGAAAATTTCGGCCGACATGCACCGCGACATACTGACGCTCGCACTGGACAGGCTTGCCGCGCTGATCCCGGCGGTTCCCCTCGAAGTTCTGAAGTTCCGCCTCCTCCTGACGATGAACTCGTTGTACTACGGCATCTCGTACCGCAGCTACGCCATGCGCTCACCCTTCGGGCCGCTGTCGATCGGGCGACGCGGCAACGAAGTGCAGGAACGAGCGCTGTTCATGGACTATCTCGAAGCCGGTATCCGGCATCCGTGACGCTCGAGCTTGAGCAGGGTCGGCAGGCGTGCCGTTGAATGCAGTGCGCCCGGCCAGACGCCACGGCTTCCATGATCAGCTTCATCGACCATGGCTCATGGCGCCGAGCGACACCGCGTCCCCTTTGGCGAACGGCTTGTCTTGCGGATAGTCAAAAGTCCTACATCGCTCTTGCAGGCCCCAGGGTAGAAAAGATGACCCAGGAGTTCGGAATGACCACCGTTGCATTTGATAAACGCTATGAGGCGTGGGCTGCAGCTGAGGCAGCGGTCTATGAGGCGATGATTCGGCTCGGTCCGCTCGGCCATGCGGAGGTCACGCCTTTGCGTGTGCGGGCCGATGAGCTGCTGCGCGAACTCTGGGACGAACCAGATCTTTTCGAGGCCATTAGCGAGTCCCGCGATCAGTTTGAGTTTGCGCATGCCTCGCGGGCTGCCTAGCTGCCCGTGTTGAGATCAGCGGCAAGCTTGCCTCCGACAGCGTGATCTTTGGCCGGACCACCGGTTGGGAAACAAGATCAGTCGAGGCGTTCCTCTCCCCTCCGGCTGGGAGCGCCAGGTTGCAGCAAGCTTGCAGTAGGCGCTCGGTCCCCCCCGGCTTCTCTTCGCGTTCCCGCGTCTCCGCGTCCTCGCACCACCGCGCCTTCGACGTGCAAAGAATCAAAGTTGTCTGACATGGCGTAAAGCGCGGGAACCCTACATTTCTGACGCCACGGCTGCGTCGTGGCACCTTGCTGTAAATCTCAGCCCGGCCCAGTGCCGGGCTCTTTTTTGGGGATCGCTGTGACAAGTCGAACGGCTCTTGAAATCTTGCCGAGTGAGACCTAGATTGATCACCGTCGAAGTTTTGGTCAACTGAAAAGGAGGTTTCCATGACCATGAACTTGTTGCGGCAGATCGCGACGTCCCGCCTGCCGGTCTCGTTCTATCGACCCGAAGACATCGACCAAGTCCGCATCCTCAGAGCGGCGGGGCTGGTTGTGGCGCTGGTTCCGGCGCCAACCAATCCGCTCACGCTGGCGGGCGATGGCTTGGCTGCTCAGGTGCTCGCCGTCACGCAAAAGGGGCGTGAAGAGCTCGCAAGGTTCGACTACCCGCAGTCGCCGTCGCGGCCGCCGCTGTGGCGCCAACGAATGTCACGCATCGTCACGCGGCGTCGCAGACCACCGTCTTCCGACTCACCCACCTCTGCACGAATGCAGTAGCAGAAGAAAAGATGGGTCCGCTCGAGCACGCGCTGCTTTGATCATTCACGGCAGCGCGTGCCGTTTCGACGGTCGAGCCTGTAGCTTCGCCGTGTATGTCGGGTCCTTGGATCTCGATGCAGACGTCGTGTGGCGATCCTGTCCGTGTCGCAAAGATGGCCTCGGCGCCTTCATGGACCGCAGGTCACTGCGAGCCTGCCGGCGATGCGGGCCCTAGGGTGCGCTCTGCTCGGAAACATCAATCGCAGCGATGTGCCTCCCGATTCGCCCCTGGCCATCGACGGCGACAAGGCGCGCGGCGACTGCATCGCAGTCGCCGACGTCCACCATCGGTCATTCACGCTGTGCAGGTGATGACCCCGTGGGCAAGCGCGAAGGCTTCCATCAAAAGGAACGCGCCATCACAGCAACGAGACCTCGACGCCATCGGCCGTCACCATCAACCCAGGGGTGTCCTCAGCGATCTCGATCGGCACTCCCATGTGGGTAAAAAAGTCGCTCTTGGTCGAGCCGCAGAGTTTCAGCACGCGCACGTATTCCGCGTGCTGTGCGCGCGTCATCAGAAATTTTTGCGGGTAAGCATTGGCGTGGGCCTTCCAATGAGCCGACAGCTTTTCGGTCATTGAGAGATAGAGAGACGGCATATGTAAAATGACATTGCTGAGCGCACAGGGCTTTAGTAGATTTTCGTGCCCGTTGGAGGGGGCTGGCATGCCAATGGATTTTTTGCGTCGCATCGAGGACGCCAGGTTTCCGCTCGAGCTTCATGACGAAGCAGATATTCGAAATTCGATTGTTCTCGAAGCGGCCGAGTTGATCGAAGCCCAACTGCCGGGCGTCGATGCCCCGCCCGCCGACGCCAGCGCCATCATTTTGCGCATCACGCCGCAAGGAAGGGCCGCCCTGTCCACGGGCAAGCCGATGTAGCTCGGTCGGTGAGTGCTAGTGCCCCCATCTACTCCCCACTCGACATCATCGCGGTTGGTCGTTCCATGTTTCGGGACTCTGAGTGCCCAGCCAGCGCGAAAGGGCGTTCTTCCGCCGGTCTGATGCGAAAGGTACAAGCCTTTCTCGACGCGCAGGGGCGTAGTTCGATGCACGAGTCTGAGTGCTTGGCGAGCGCGCTAGCGCTGCTCAGCCTTGGGCCGGCAGCAGCGTGGATGCACCCATGTGCAGACGCTATTTCGAGGTGACACCGAAGAGAGCTCGCTGTCATCCTTTTTCTGCAGGTTCCGACTGACGTTCGCAGCACCCGTTCACGTTGCTCGGCAAGCCCTCAATGGGGAGACGCTGCGAGAAAAGCCAGCAGACAAAGCATTTGCGAGAATGGATCCATGCTTCTTCCTCCTCCGAACGGTACGGACCGTGTGCAGGGCCTCGCGGCGCGCCTCGGGTGCACCGTGGCCGATCACTGTGAACTCTACGGACAACCCAAGCCCGCCCTTCTGGGCAGCCTCTCAGGGCTCGCGCTGACGCTCAAGGAATTTGGGGGGCGTTGGGACACGGTGGAACGTGTGTACGTCTTCGCCAGCTGGCCCATGCTTGAGGCCGCTTTGGAATACTGCATCAGGCACAAGGAAGAAGGCCGCCCTTCGATTTGAATGCCGCGGCCCCAGACGGCGCGGTCGATTGTCGAGCGCGCCGCCGCCTGCCCTCGACGCGCGACAGCCAAGCGGAATGGCTGCAGCGATCACGACGCCGTTTTCACCAGGTTGGCGGAGAGAGCGAGCGACGACGCCCCGGGATCTGATCGTGGTGCGTGGGCCACGGGCGTTGAGCACATGGGGCGCGCCGTGAATATGAAGTGCCGTCCCAAACGCCTCGGGCGTCGGCATGTGCCTCACGCAAGGCGCTTGTGGGCTCGTTGAGGACCCTACCGCACAGCGACATTTAGTGCTAATCCGGTCGAAGTTGTCTTTTCACACAGTGATTCTGGTACATCGCAGTTACGCTTGGTTGGATGGCTGCAGCACTCGTTACGCCGATTACAGTCGGATCGCATTATGGGGCGGCGAGAATTGAAGCAGCTTTTTGAACTAGCGTTCGCAGTGGCCAATGGAAATTCCCGAAAAGCCCTCACTTCCCCTATCAACCGTACGCGCAGAAGGCGGGCCGCACGAACTTCGCGACCATAAGGACGACATCTTCTTCGCGGCGATCGAGACCACCCGTATGCCAATGCTGGTGACCGATCCGCGCCAGCACGACAATCCCATCGTGTTCGCAAACCGGGCCTTCCTGGCGATGTCAGGCTACTCGAGTGACGAGGTACTGAAGCGGAACTGCAGGTTTCTTCAAGGCCCTGCGACCGACAGAGAGTCTGTTTCGACGATCCGCGAGGCCATCAGGTCCCGCCGGCAGGTTCAGATCGAGATCCTCAATTACCGCAAGGATGGCACGACCTTTTGGAACGCGCTGTTCATCTCGCCAGTCTATGACCCGCTCGGTAACCTGATCTACTTCTTTGCGTCCCAGCTCGATGTCAGCCGTCGCCGCGACGCCGAAGAGGCACTTGCACAAGCGCAGAAGATGGAGGCTCTGGGGCAACTCACAGGCGGAATCTCGCACGACTTCAACAACCTGCTTCAAGTCATGTCAGGTCATCTGGACATACTCGGGGTGAAGTTGGAAAAGGGCATGCTCGATGAGGGCACCATCCGTCGAGGAGTGGAGAACCTGCGTTCTGCAATCTCCAAAGCATCGACCCTGACACAGCAACTGCTGGCTTTTTCCAGACGTCAACGACTGCGCGGTAGAGTGGTAGGCATTAACGCGGTGGCACAAGGAATGTCCGAGTTGGCCGCGCGCACGCTGGGTGATTCAATCCACATCGAATTCGACCTGGCGCCCAACGCGGGAAATGTGGAGATCGACGTGACGCAGCTCGAGGTCGCTATCTTGAATGTGCTCGTCAACTCACGCGATGCAATGCCCGGCGGAGGGACGATCAAACTGCGTACACACCTCATGGAGGTGGCGCCTGGCAGTCCCACGGCATTCGAGGGACTGACGCCCGGTCCGTATGCTGCTGTCTGCATCTCCGATTCCGGCTTGGGAATAGATCCGGCGATCCTGCCTCGCGTGATGGATCCTTTCTTTACGACGAAAGACGAGGGGAAGGGTACAGGCCTCGGCCTGTCGATGGTTTATGGTTTCGTGAAGCAATCAGGCGGCGCCACAACGATCGAGTCAGAGGTCGGAAAAGGAACGACCATCTGCATGTACTTCCCGACGGTGAGCAGCGCGCTGACTGACGACTCGGAGTCCATCGTGAGGCCCAGCATTCGGGGTGGCAGCGAAGCCATCCTGATCGTTGAGGACCGCGAGGAAGTGGCCGTGGTGGCACAAGGCATGCTGGAAGGTCTTGGCTATTCGGTGTATGTCGCGCCCAACGCCAAGATGGCGCTGGACAAGCTTCGTGACCTCGGTCCCGACGCGATCGAGCTTCTTTTCAGCGACGTGATGATGCCCGGAGGAATGAACGGGTACATGCTGGCCAGGGAGGTGCAGCGGATATCTCCCGGCGTACGTGTGCTGCTGACTACAGGCTTTGACCGGGATCTGAGCGCTTACGAACCGGCCGCCAATGCCGAGTTTGAATTGCTCAAGAAGCCGTACCGCCTCGCTGACTTGGCGCGAAGAGTAAGGGACGTGCTGGATGGTCCGACGGGGACGATGGGGTAGATCCAAGGCCCATCGATAGCTTCACTCTCTCGCGATCGTGCTCGGTTTTTGACTTCGACTCGATCGAAGTCGGCCGCTCACGATCACTGAGGTCGAAGCCGGGGACGTGAGGTGCAGCATCGGCGTATCGGCGTATCGGCGTATCGGCGTATCGGCGCATCGGTTTTGAGGAACTGCGGCGCAACGCAGCCGCACTGACGCGTCAGTCCAACTACGCCTTCGTTAAGCGCTGACCATGGTCCTCAAGACCTTGACGGCGGCCTCGGGCTCTGGCTCTGGCTTGGCGCGCTTGTTGAGGTACGCAGCAGTCCCACGCGTCGATGTCTCTCATCCAAGGCTAAGAAAACTATGAAGGAAAACTTTGTAGTTTGGCTTTGTATCCGCTAGGATGTCGTCATGAATGAGCCAGCGAGCGGACCTGATCTGTACGCGCACACCCTCGCCGCGGAACTGCGCATGCTGGTGGCCAAGCTCAACCGGCGACTGCGTGAGCAGTCGCATGCCGGCGATCTCACGGGCTCCCAGAAGACCGTGCTGCTGCATCTCGAGCGCGAAGGTTCGGCCACAGTGACGACCCTTGCGCGCACGGTGGGCGTGCGTCCGCAGTCCATGGGCGCGACGGTGGCCGCGCTTCAGGGGGCGGGACTTGTCAGCGGCGCGCCCGACCCGGCCGATGGGCGCCAGACCATCTGGTCGGTCACACCGGTCTTTCGCAAATGGCTCAAGGACGCCCGCGCCGCGCGCGAGGACTGGCTGTTTCAGGTCATCCAAGCCAGGCTCGCCCCGCGTGAGCAGGAAGCACTCGCGGCATCCATCGAACTCTTCAAACGCCTCGCCGAAGATTGAAAGCGAACCCACCATGCCCGTCACCACCCTCGATCCTCGAACCGCCCTCATCGTCATCGACCTGCAAAAGGGCATCCTCGCGCTGCCCGTCGCGCATGCCACCGGCGAGATTGTGCAGCGCGCCAGCGCCCTGGCGTCTGCCTTTCGCCAACGTGCGCTGCCGGTGGTGCTCGTCAACGTGGCAGGCGGTGCCAAGGGCCGCACCCAGCAGCAGCGCCCCGGCGGCGAACTGCCCCCCGACTGGACCGAGTTGGCCGCCGAACTCGACCGCCAGCCCCAGGACCACCTGGTCACCAAGCACACGTGGGGTGCCTTCACGAACACGGGACTCGAATCGCACCTGAAGGCGCTGGGCGTCACGCAGGTCGTGATCGTCGGCATCGCCACCAGCATCGGTGTGGAGTCGACTGCACGCCAAGCCTACGAACTTGGTTTCAACGTCACGCTTGGCATCGACGCCATGACCGACATGAACGCCGACGCTCATGCCAACAGCATCACCCGTATCTTTCCGCGCCTGGGCGAGACCGGCACCACGCAGGAAATCATCGACCTGCTCGCTCGGTGAGCAGCAGCACATTCCGTTCGCTCAGGGGCTACAACTACCGCGTGTGGGCCAGCGGCGCGGCGGTGTCCAACGTGGGCACCTGGATGCAGCGCACCGCGCAGGACTGGATCGTGCTCACGCAGCTCACGCGCCACAACGCCACGGCGGTCGGTATCGTGATGGCGCTGCAGTTCGGCCCGCAGTTGTTGCTGCTGCCGCTCACGGGCTGGGCGGCCGACCATCTCGACCGGCGCAAGCTGCTCATGGTCACGCAGGCCACCATGGGCGCGTTGGCACTTGGGTTGGGTCTGTTGACACTCACCGGCCTCGTGCAGCTGTGGCACGTGTATGTGTTCGCGCTGCTCCTGGGGTGCGTGGCTGCCTTCGATGCGCCGGCACGCCAGACCTTCGTGTCGGAACTGGTCACCGAGATCGACCTGCAGAATGCAGTGGCGCTCAACTCCACGTCATTCAATGCCGCGCGCATGATCGGCCCGGCGGTTGCGGGCACGCTCATCGCCGCGGTCGGTACGGGCTGGGTCTTCGTGATCAACGCGGCCTCCTACGTGGCCGTGATCGGCGCGATGAAGATGCTGCGCGTGCACGAGCTTTACCTGCGCCAGCGTGCAGTGCGCACCCGCGGCAGTTTTCTTGAGGGCTTCCGCTACGTTTGGCGCCGCCCCGACCTGAAGGCCGTGCTGTTCATGCTCTTTCTGATCGGCACCTTCGGCCTGAACTTCCCGATCTTCATCTCCACGATGTCGGTCACCGTCTTTCATGCGGGCGCTCACCAGTACGGCCTGCTGTCTTCGATCATGGCGATCGGCTCCGTCGCGGGTGCGCTGCTTGCCGCGCGGCGCGACAAGCCGCGCATGGGCGTGCTCGTGGTGGGTGCGTCCGTTTTCGGCGTGGGCTGCGCGCTGGCCGCGCTGATGCCCGGCTACTGGCTCTTCGGCATGGCGCTGATCGTGGTGGGTGTGGCCGCGCAAACCTTCACCACCACGGTCAACAGTTGGGTGCAGCTGTCGACCGAGCCCGCCATGCGAGGGCGCGTGCTGGCGATCCTGTTGGCGATCGTGCTCGGTTGCACGCCGATGGGTGCGCCCCTGGTCGGCTGGGTGGCCGACACGTTCGGGGCGCGCTGGGCGATGGGTGTGGCGGCGCTGTCGGGGCTGGCCGCGGCCCTCGTCGGGTGGCGCTACCTCTCGAGGTACCACCGGTTGTCGCAAGTGGTCACTTCCCGGGCGAAACCAGAACCATAGACTTGAGTGGGGGCAGTCCGCCCGGGCGCAATCAGCGAGCTCGCGGTGCACAGTCGCCGCATGGCTGTCGATGGCGTACTCCGGCAGCTGCATTGCGTCGTCGCCAGAGGTCCGGTTGAACGAGCAGCGGCCGGAGAAATTCGCCGCCAGGCCCTGCTTTCGCACGCAGATGCCGCACTCATTGTCACAACGAGTCGACGGTCCAGGACACCGAGGAAGAAATCCCTGCGGAGGGTGATGTGCAGGTGTGTGCTGACCGGGCGCGAAACCGTGCTCCACGCGGGGGCGGCGGACTTCGCCCACTCAATCACCGCCCCGCAGCGCATCTGCCGGGCCCCGCGCATGAGACCGATTCCTCGGGCCCGGGCCCGAGCTCTGGTTCGGATTCGGATCCGGGTCAGCGAAGGGGCTCGCTTGAGGAGTTGATGCGGTCAGTGATGGGCTGCAAGTTGAGCGTTGGTGAGTGCTCATTTGCGCGGTCGGCTTTGCAGTCCGCAAGCCGGCGGTTGGGCCGCCGGTTGGATGCGGTCGTCTTCCTTGGCGTGTTGACGTGGCGGCTTCTGCCAGCCAAGCGGATGCAAAATGCGTGCTGAGCAGGGCAGCTTCCTAACACTTTACCCCTCCATTCCCGATTTTCTCAAGAATGAAAAGACTGTCTACCAGTGTCGAAGGCTTCGACAGGATCCTCAACGGCGGCTTGTTCGAGGGCGGCGTTTATATCCTCGAAGGGCCGCCTGGCGTCGGGAAGACCACGCTGGCCAATCAGATTGCCTACACGCTGGCCAGACGAGAGACTCGAACGCTCTACGTCACGATGTTGGCGGAATCTCATTCGCGCATGCTTCAGCACATGGGAGGACAGCTGTTTTTTGACCACCAGGAAGTCAATTCCAAAGTTTTCTACGTGAGCGGTTATCGGGAGCTGGAGCAGGGTGGGTTGAAATCGGTGGTCGCCCTGTTGCAAGGAGAACTGGCGCGCCATCGCGCGGGCTTGCTGGTCATCGACGGACTGGTTGTCGGCGGTCCGGTCTCCATGTCGGATGACTCGGTGAGACAGTTCGTCCATGAGCTGCAAAGCCTAGTTTCCGCGATGTCTTGTACTTGCCTTGTGCTGACAAGCGGCAATGGCAATGCCCTGAGCGCTGAGCAGACGATGGTCGACGGGATCTTCTCATTTGAGGACCACGCGTTCCACTGGCGCGCTGAGCGCCGCATGCAGGTGCGCAAATTCCGAGGCAGTCAGGTCATCCGCGGCAAACACACCTTCTGCATCTCCTCGAATGGACTGCAGTTCTTCCCACGGCTTGAAAGCTTGCCAGCGCCTTCGCCGACGGGAATGTTGGGGCCTGCTGCGTTGCCGTCGGGTGTGCCAGCGCTGGATGAAGTCCTACGGGCGGGCGGGCTTCTTTCCGGCAGCGCCTCTGTCGTCATTGGGCAAAGTGGCTCCGGTAAAACCACCCTGGCGTTAGCGTTCGCGGCCGCCTCCACTGCTCAGAATCCTGGATTGCTGCTGCCGTGCACCGAGTTGGCAGGTGATTTGCGGCGCATGGGCGCAGAGTTGGGATTGGCGGTGGTGCAGGCTGCGGACTGCGGGGCATTGACGGTTGAACCGCTTGGTCACGAGGATGAGTCCATGGACGAGATGGGGCACAAGCTCTTGCGAATGGTCGATGAGCTCAAGATCCGCCGTTTGGCTGTCGACGGCTTGGCCGGGCTGGCGGACACGCTGGCGTTTTCCGAGCGTGGCTATCGCTTCCTAGGTCGCCTGCTGGCAGAGCTCAAGGCCAGAGGAGTCACCTCGATTTTCACCGTCGATCCCGCCGCGCTGGCGGTTGCCGCCAATACGCCCTTGGCGGAGGGCGTCGTCGGTTGGTTCGACAACGCTTTCGTTTTTCAATCACCATGCGATGGTGACGGGAACTCAAGCAAGCGCATTCTCTCCATCACGAAGATTCGTGGAGGTCATGCCTCGCGGACGACTGTTGATGTACATCTACCCTTGCTCGATGCAAGCACGCATACGAGCAACTGAGTGAAGGTCCGTCCCGATGAAGCTCATTTTGGTTGTCGAGGACGAGTATGGCAACGCGCAAATTCTTCGTCTCTTGCTGGAGACGGAGGGTTATCGCGTGGCCTCCGCTTCGAACGGCAAGGCAGCGCTTGAACTGCTTTCGGGCGAAGCACCCGCCTTGATCATCTCGGACTTCATGATGCCGATCATGAACGGCGGCGAGTTCGGCGAAGCGGTGCGCCGGGATCCGGTGCTTTGCCGGATTCCGTTCATCATGATGAGCGCTACTGACGAAGACGTCGTTCGAAAAATCTTTCGCGGCTACGACGCCTTCTTGGTCAAGCCTTTCGAAATCGACCCCCTCTTGTCACTCGTTCAACGTCTGGTGACCAATGGCCGTCCTCCCCAACCCAGCAGTGAAGAGATCAGCGAGTCAATGAGGCAGCTCATGCGGGGCTTGAAGCTCCCCGGTCGCGACGAGTAAGCCGCACAGGCAAGTCCCTCACAGACTGGCACCGCTGCGTAGCGCGCGGTGCTTCAGCATGATGTGTCCCATGGGTCGGGGATCCGCTGCGCTGCGCTAGCTCGACAGCGCCATCGTGGATGCGCCAGCTGCCAGCTCGTTGACTGTGATCGCCATCTCGGTTACCTCGAGGGGGCCGTAGTTGGAGAGGAACGCGACATCAGCCGCATCGCGTCCATAGGCCAATACGATTCGACCGCCTCGAGGTTCCGCCTGCGTCGCGTCAAATGTGTACCACCGCCCGCCAACGAAAGCCTCGAACCAGGCGTGCATGTCCATCGGCTCAAGTTGATGCAGGTAGCCGACCACCAAGCGGGCAGGAATGCGCAAGGCACGGCACAGCCCGATGGCCACATGCGAGAAATCGCGACAGACGCCGGCGCCATCTGAGAGGGTGTCGAGTGCATCGGTAGATCCGTCGCTCACTCCATACCGGTACTCCAGGTGCTCATGGATCCAGCGTCGAATGGCTTCGACCTGGGCGTAGCCGGATTTGGTGTCCCCGGCGATCTGGAGCGCACGGTCCTCCATCTTGTCAGAGGGGCAGTAGCGGCTTTGAAGCAAATATTGGAGTGTGTCCGAGGGCAGGTCGCGCACCGCCACCGCCTCGGCATCAGGCGCAACGGCAATCGCGGCTTCGGCTTCCATGATCATCTCGACCTCTATGCACATGTCACCTTTCGGTACAGTCAAGCGCTGACACAGGTTGCCGAACACGTCGACGTACTCCGTGGTTGTGACCCACGGGTGAAGTTCGTAGCGTTCGCTGACCATCCACTGTGCGTCGCCACTGCGCGGACGAAGCATTGCCACGACAGGGCAGTCGCTACTCACTCGCACTCTCATTTTGCATGTGGCGTGAAGTCGCATATTTCTTTCTCGGTAGAGAGATTGGATGAGGAAGCGACCGCCCGAAATCTGGCTTCTGGTGCAACCCTTGCACATCGCCGATTCTGTCGGTTGCGGCCGAGTTATTGAGTTGCTATCAACGTTTGCGCCCGGAAAGTTTGCACATGTTGGTTATAAACCGTGCGCGGTTCTCAAGGTACGTGTTCCCGGAGCAAGAGTTGTGCCCTTCCAGGGAGAACCTTCGCTGATCCGATGGTCGCCAGGGGCTGATGCGACGTGGGTGGGTGCCGACCGAGGATTCCTCTCACTCGAGACGATGGAAATGCATGGGTGCGAGACAGACGTGCACCAGTCACAGATCAGGACCCATCGGAGATCTGCTGGCGGTCCACTGCTCGAGCGTACCTCAAGGGGTTGAGGCCTTCTCCAGCATGGGAAGTCATTTGACTTTGAAAAATCAATGCAAAAAGGGGAGGGCAGAAAGTCGAGGTCTTTTTGCCTTCGCCTCTCGCCAGACTCCAAGATGCCAGAGCTTACATCCCGATCAAGCTCGCCATCGCGCGTGCAATTGGGCTATCAAAGCGCATCTTGCCTTCGACTGCGGCAAAGCAGATGCAGTCGGCCCCGTTGGTGACGGTCGGGCAATGATGGATGCTGTGATCCGCGGCATCAAAGTCACCTGCGCCGAATACCTCACGCCCATCGGCAAAAGCGCCATGAAGCACCTGGGTGAGCTCGGTGCCGTTGTGGGTATGAAAAGGCAGGCTGCGTCCTGAGCCGATGCGTAACAAGAAAAGCTTCGCATCCGGGTCCGAAGGAAGGCGAAGTCGGCTCCACCGCATGCCAGGAGCGAGAAACCTCCAGGGGGTTGAGGTGCAGGCCTCGAGCGCGCGAGGCCACGCCATGCCGGCGGGCAAGGAAGGACGCTCGCCCCGATCGAAGGTGCGTGATGCTGCTGTTGGGCGAGCCTGTACCGGCCGATCGATCGTCGCGAGTGTCCGTGCCAGCGCTTGCGGCGAAAGAGATGCAGGCGGCAGGTCCTCAAGCGTGATCCCGCCGACCGCTTCAAAGAGTCCAAGGCGCTCCTGGCATCGCGTGCAGGTTTCGATGTGAGTGCGAACTACGAGGGTCGCGCCGATAGAGAGCGTTCCTGCGGCGAGTGATAGCAATAGGTCGTCAGCAGGGTGATGGCGAATCATTGTTGCATTCCTTCAAGCAACTCGCGCAGACGCGCAAGCGCCCTTCGAATGCGCGACTTCACAGTGCCCAAAGGAAGCCCAAGCTCTTGCGCGATCTCTGGATGGGGATGATCTTTGAAAAAGGACAGGCTCAGCAGGTGCTTTTGCTCGGGAGAAAGCTGAGACATGGCCAGTCGGATGCGTGCCGCATTCTGGCCAGTCCACACACCGTCTTCCAAAGCAGGACCCGGGTCAACCAACTGCGCCGCCAGATCCTCTTCGTCCGGCACCAAGGGGACGCTGTCTCGGCGCAAAGAATCCACCCGAAGGTTTCTTGCGATCGCGAAGATCCATGTGGACAATGCCGCTCGCTTCGGGTCGAAGAGCTTGGCCTTTCGCCAAAGGCTCACCATCGTTTCCTGCGCCAGTTCCTCGGCCGACGTTTCCGAAGAGCCACAAAGCATCATGTAAGACTTGACCCTCGGTGCAAAATGTTTGAAGAGCGCCGCGAAAGCCTGTCGATTGTTGGTAGCCGCAACTGCCGCCACCCACTCATTGAGTTGTTCACTGGTTGGCACTGCACTTCGTCGCTGCGTTTTGGGTACGCTAGACAGCCAGGGAAGCTTGGACACCCCCGGGCCGGGTTCGGGCACTACGACTTCTTGAACGGCGCTCATGCCCCCTGTACGCCCCTTGGGCTCGTTTGGATCATAAGAGGGCCAAGATCGGAGGCGAAAATTGTAACAATCGACTGGGCGGGCCCGTTTCCCGTGACGCCGACTGCTCTCAACGTCTCGGGGTAAGCGCGGTTCAGCGCCAGCGCTGCTGCGTGCGGCATCAACGGCAAGACAGCCGTGTCTTTGCGGCGGTGCGCCGAGCGCGGGTCGCGCTGGCATGGATGCCGGCTCCGGTATCGCGAGGCAGCGACTGCCTAGAACGCCGTTGCAACCGAGGTTGAGTGTCGCTGGGAATCTGGGAAGATTTGGCGTTGCGCCCCTGGCGGCTCTCTGCTTGGAATCCCTCAATGTCGTCTCTTCAAGCCCCTTCTGACGCACTGCTGCAGGCGTTGTTGCTCCATGGCGGATGCGCCGTGTGCTGTTACGACGCCCAGAATCGCATCACTGGTTGGAATGCTCTCTATACAGAGTTTTTTCCGGAAGTCGCCTCCTGGATTCAGGTGGGAACGACGTTCGAGGAAACGTTGGAGGCATTTCTGCGGCTACAGCATCCAGCGTCGACGCCTGAGCAGATGGTCCAGGCGACGAAAAATGGCATGTTTAGGCACTTGAACGACCATGGGCCCATCCAATATCAGCGAGCTGACGGCCGATGGCTCGAGCTTCGCATGTTCTCGCTGCCAGAGGGTGGACGCTTCAAGATCTGGAGAGACATCAGTACTCAAATCGCGCCAGGCACGGATAGCGAGCTGTTGCATCGACTCATTGCGGCAGTCAACGTGGGCATCACGGTCCATGATGCCCATGGAGGCCTGCGCTATGTGAACACGAGATTTTTCTCGGAACACTTTCTTAGTCTTATTCGAGGTCTTCCGGCAATTGAACGGAGAGTTACCCAAGGGAGTTACTGGAAGAAGTTTCACGAGATATTCGAGCGCGACGCTGAGTTCGAAATACTGTGCCTGAGCGAAGTTGAAGGTCCGCTGCATCACCCGGTGACACTTCAGGCTCGGTCAGGTCGCTTCTATCGTATCCAAGAACAATGGTGGGAAGATGAACTGGTCAGCATCTGGACTGATGTGACCGACGTGATTTCTCGGAAGAGAGCGCTGCAGCAGGCGCACTCTGAGCTTTCAGTGCTAAATCGCCAGTTGGTCGAACTGTCGGAAACGGATTCGCTGACAGGTTTGGCCAATAGAAGACGATTTGGAGTACAGCTCGAACGTGCTCAGCAAGCAGTCGTCGAAGGTGCGCATGCAGCTGTCGCAATATTCGACCTTGACTTTTTCAAGGCCGTCAACGATCGCTATGGGCATGATGCAGGAGATGTCGTATTGGTCGAAGCCGCAAAAATGCTCCAGGTTCATCAAGGTGACGACATCTGTGTCGCCAGACTTGGTGGCGAGGAGTTCGGAATGGTGTTTCGCGGCATGGAGGTCGCCGATGTGCTCGCGGTTTGCGAGGACCTGCGTCGCGCGTTCTCTCAAAGCCATTTTAGGATCGGAGCGCAGCGTTTGCGTGTCACCGTCTCGGTTGGGGTCGCGCCATTGACTGAATCTCGGAATCAGTCCGTTTCGTTGAAAAAAGCAGATGATTCGCTATGGAAAGCAAAGTCGGCCGGTCGCGACTGTGTCATGTTTGAGTTGAGCTGGCCTCATGTCCGTGACGGAGTCGACGATCTCCAAGTCATCACGGATATCCTGGCCGATGATGAGCCTCTCAGTCCGGAAGCCTTGCGTGAGAAGTATGCTTTGCCGGTCAATCAGCATCCTGTATTCACTCGGCCCCATTGGCAAGACGCCGTGCGGCGCAGAGAAACCGTAGACGACTATTGGGGATGGGTCAGCTACGAGATTGAAGCGCGAAGCCAAGACCAGTGAGTTGCGTCCAACGATGCCCCACGTTGTGTTGGTAGGATCGGAAGACGCGATCTATCGATCCTTGTTCGGGCGCTTTGACTGGATGCGGCTGGTCTGATTAGCTTGACGATTAGATGGCTCTGGAATCCACGGGTTAAACATCGGGCGCTGGACGCAGCTGCTCGCTCGTCGAACTGGCAAGTCCGGTCGGCGAGTGCAATTTTGGCTGAGTGCCATGCGCGTAGTTTGTGCTCGGCAGGGAACTCCTGAGGCGCTACGGCCTTGCAATCGCTGCGGGCGTCTCCGGCCAGCGCTGCGGCACACGGCGGAGGCTGGCCACGGAATAGCCCAGTTCCTTCAGACGTGCCACCGCATTCTGGTAGGACGTCTCGGAGATTTGCGGCGTGCGCGCCATGATCCAAGCGTAGTCGCGGTCGCTGCGACCTATGATGGCCAGTTGGTAGTCGCTGTCGATGTCGACGATCACGTATTCGGCCTTGATCGGCCAGACGAACTGCATGCCCCAGACCGCATTGTTGGTCCCGGGCACTACAGTGGCAATCGGGTACATCGTCTTGAGCTTGCCGTCGAAGGCGCCTTCGCGATAGCGGAACCGAGTGGCGATCCTGCCGTCGGCCTGCAGCGTATACGACTCGACCGCGTTGAATGCGTTGCGCTCGGGGCGCGTGGGGATGTTCCCGATGACATACCAATCGCCAACGAAGCGCTGCAGGTCGACCTGCGGCACCGGCCGGATCTTGACATTCGGTGACACAGCGCAGCTGGCAACGAATAGCGTCGTGAGCAGGGCTGCGGCAAGCAGGACGGTCGGCTTGACCAGCCGCGGAGACAGGCGCTGCATAGGGGCGGCTCCGGAAGTTTGGTGCAAGGTACGGGTCGGTGCGCGCTGGATACGTCGGACGGCGCCCCGCGGCTTTGCAAGCCCGCTCAGCGCATTGGCCTGGCACGTTCCATCAACCTGGGGCGAATCCCGTGTTCTGCCCCGCCGAGGTTGTCGGGAGGGGCGGCCTTCCAGAAGATGAGGCCAGTACCAGAAGCTGTCTAGCGGGTAAGGCGGCTCGCGCAGGAGGCTTGGCGCACGGCCATCGATTAGCCCGACGATAAGGCGCTCGACCTGCGCACGTGCCCCCTCAGCTCGACTGGTGACGAGGCATCGGCTGTCCGCGTGAGTCATCACTGTATGCCGCCCCGTTAGGGGTCAGCCGTGGCCCTCGATGCCGCGAAGCTGACATGGATGAAAGATAGTTCGCGACATGGCCAATCAAATGGCGCAGACTGCTATGCCCAACGCGACCAATACCAGTTGCGTTTAACGAAAGAAAGCCTCTTATGGTCACAGTCGCGTTATTCGTTCGCCTGGAAGCGAAGCCCGGGAAGGAGAAAGACGTCGAAGATTTTCTCGTGGGTGGCCGTCCTCTCGTCATGCAAGAGCCCGCCACTACCGCTTGGTTTGGCATTCGCCTTGGGCCAACAACCTTCGGAATTTTCGACGCCTTTCCGGATGAAGCAGGCCGCCAAGCCCATCTTTCCGGCAAGGTTGCGGCGGCTTTGATGGCACAGGCAGGTGAGCTGTTCTCCGAGCCGCCGTCCATTCAGAATGTAGACGTGCTGGCGGCAAAGTTACCCGGCTGAATATTCTCCAAATCGATGGCCGAGAGACCTTCGCTGCGCACCACACGCTGAAGCCGTCGTGCATAGAAATGTTGATGCGCATGGCCCGCGTATCGGCGAGAAATGGCCGTGGTGGGCGTTCCCGCCTCTCAGCGCGCGGACTACGTGCGCACGCAGTTGCTCTGCGCCGGAGCGTACCTGCACCGGCTTTGCGCACAGTCACAGCGCGTCGATGCGGATCATCGCAGGACGCCCATGGTGGTGACAAGGATAAGTCACGGTCAAGCCGGCCATTCTTCACTGCAAGACGCGGAACTTTGAGGTTGCGAACGATCGCTGCATGGTCGACCTGTAGCAGCGCGGTATGGAGGAGGCAGGAGCTGATTACGAGCCTGCTCGTGCAAAAAGACGAACTTTGACTACAGATTGGGTGTTCTGTAGCGACTAAAAGCGTCTCCATGCCTACGCCAAAAGCAAAAATCGATAGGGTGCAGCGGTTGTCCGCTGAAGAGCGTCTGAGCCAACCCACGCCTGAGGAATGGCTGCAGCGGCTGGACGAGACTTGGCTTCGTCCAGGGCTCTTGGTGCGGCCGAGCGATTTCGCCCCCGCTGCGGCCGCACGCGATTCTTCCGTGAGAGGCGTCAGTCGTCCATCCTCTGAGCGGAAAGCCTGAGGACGGGTCCCCAGGTGCCCGCCTGCTCTACAGTTCCGAGACGAGACGTACGTCCTGCGCTGGGTCCTGATGAAGTATCAGCGCCCAAGTCAACTCGAACCCTCGTAGTGCTTTCTCGGGGAGCGAGCTCGCTTCAAGGTGTGCTTGCGAAAACTGTCGCTGCTGCACGAGCTCGTCAGCGAGAAGGGTTGGATGCGGATGCGCCTTGATCAAAGCGCGTAAAGCGGCGGTCAGCGCAATCTCCGTTCCAAGAACGTTGGCCGCTGACGCGTTTTCTGTTGCCTCTTCCGGTGTGGTCATTGTGTGCCTCCCTTGCGGGTTCCGTGTTGAGGAACTTCGACTCTACTGCAAGAGGGGGCCCACGTGCTGAACACCCCAGGGCCCGGCGCATCTTCTTGCTTCTGAGCTGACGGAGACAGTCTGGTCTGTGGTACCCACTCGCGCAGTGATGCCGAAGGCGAGACCGCCACATGCGAGATGAGCAGCCGATCTTGCACGGCGCGCGTCGACATGAATTTCATGCTGCGCATGCACTTGTTGGTCGTGATCTGTGATGCGGCGAGGGAAGCCATGGATGCCGTGCGACATCCCATGTCGCAGGCGACCCGCGACCTTCGCACGGGAACGCCGAAGCTGCGGGGCAATGTCAAGGGGCGCGAGATCGAACGCACTACGCTGTCTTCGTCTCGCCAGCTCTTGAATGCTCGCGTTCCGGGGCTCTGGACTTGCACGCACCCTCTTTTGACCGCGTCACGCGGGCGATGCGCGAGTACGTTTGAAGGATCGGCTTACAGGTTCGAGATGAGCCTTGCCGTTGCTGTGGTTCGATTCGCCCCCGACTGCGGACTCATGCTTTCGGGGAGGTTGCTGCGCTGGACGGGCTGGCTGGCAAGGGCCGCTTCTCATTTCGCGCGCAACATGGAATCAGATATGTTTTTTGCTCGAACGATCAGCTCGCGCACAACCAACGCGGCCGCCTTGCCGATAACGTCGTGTTGGTCGGCGTCAAGATGAATTCCGTCGATGTCGCTGCGGCCCGTGATGGGGTTCAGGTCAAAGAAGTGAACAGATTTCGCCACCGCCATCTCTGCCAGCGCCGCGGCGAAGCCGTTGCTTCGCTCGACCGCACCTTCGAACTTTTTCTCGTTGGTGCCCTTCGGCTGAACGATCTCCGGCGGTGCCACGACCAGGATGCGAGGCTGCGGCATGCCGGGTTCCAACGGGGCATGGCGTACGATTTCAACCAGCTTTCCGACGCCGGAGGCGGCTGCCCAGGCCTTGATGCCGAAGGGGGCCTGGAAGTCGTTGGTTCCCAACTGAATGATCACCAACTCCAGCGGGGAGCACATCTCGATCACCTCGCCGAGACCTGCCGCGCCATTTCGCCCCGGGCGAAATGGATCGTCCCAGATCGTTTTCCGGCCGGGAAGGCAGTTCTCGACGACTCGGATCTCCCGCAAACCGGCGCTGTGAAGTGCGGCTTCCAGAACACCCGGCCACCGTTGATCGAAGGCGTAACGTTCGCGGGTGCCGGGGACCATGCCCCAACTCATGCTGTCCCCGTACACAAGGATTTGCTTCATGGCCTGACCGTTTCTGTCAAAGGGGATGTTGCTTCACGAGCATGGGCGCCCAGTCCATCAGGACGTGCATTCGTCGCGCAGCAGCACGCTTGCCAACGCCGCCGAGTACACCTTGGACTCGAGACTGTCCGTGCGGCTGGTGAGGACCACAGGCTTTTTCGTTCCCAGCACGACACCGGCACAAGACGCACCAGCCATGTAAACGAGCGACTTGTAGAGGGCGTTGCCAGCTTCGAGGTTTGGCATCAGAAGAATGTCTGCTCTGCCGGCGACGGATGAGTCGATGCCCTTGGCGCTCGCAGATGCCATGGACACCGCGTTGTCGAAGGCAAGCGGACCATCCACAGCCGCATTGATGATCTGACCACGCTGCGCCATCTTCGCGATGGCTGCGGCATCGAGCGTGCTCGGAGCACCCGGTAAGACCGATTCGGTGAAGGAGACAACAGCCGCTTTTGGCCGGACAACGCCGAGCGCTCTTGCCAAATGAATGGCATGTTCAAGAATTTCCACCTTCTCGCCCAAGGTCGGTGCCACGTTCACGACGCAGTCGGAGATGATCAGCGGTGATGAGCGGCCCGGCACTTGCAGCACGAAGGCATGAGAAATGCGCCGCTGCGTGCGCAGCCCGTCGATACGCGCGATCACCGCGCGCATCAGTTCATCGGTGTGGAGTGAGCCCTTCATCAACATGTCGAGGGTTCCGGCGGCGGCATGCTTGCACGCTTTCTGAGCAGCCGACGCAGCGTCGGCGCCGGTGTCGATCAACTCAAATCGCTCCAGATCGATGCCTTCGCGCGCCCCGAGCTCGAGCAGACGATCGCGCGGGCCGAACAAGCTCACATCAGCGATGTCTTCATCGGTCAGCCGATCGCCTGTCCTGAGCGCGGCTGCGTCGCAGGGAAACACCATGGCGATCTTCCGCCGGCCGCATTGACGGGCGGTCGCGAGCAGGCCGTCGAGAAAAGTGCTGCTGCTTTGCCCGGCGACGCAGGCAGGCGATGAGTTGGGGGCGGTCATAGAGTGCGATGTTGAAGAGGGCTGGGCGTGCCGGTCAGGCGACGGGTTCCTGTGCGGAGGTGGCCGGCAGTGCGCTCGAATGACGCAGCCGTGTCTTTGTCAAGGCGCCGGCTGTCTCCAGGATCGGGTACGCGATGGAGCAGATGAGGGAGTTGATGCGCTTGAGATCGCTGATGAGATCGAGGTGCAGTGAGCTTGTCTCGATGCTTTGGCTCGTCTGCATCTGGAGACGTGCAAGATGGTTGGTGGCATACGCGTGTTCCAGCTCGCGGAACCGGGCCTTCTCCTCAAGCAGTGCTCTCGCATCGTGCACCTGGCCGTCCAGGAAAACGCTCATCGCCAGCCTCAGGTTGGCAATCAATCGCGAGTGCAGATCCGCGATTTCTCCCATCCCGGCATCCGAGAAGCGGCTGGCCTTGCGGATCTGCTTGTCCTCGAGGTCTTGGATCACATGCTCGATGAGGTCACCAACCTGTTCCATGTGGATGGTGAACGAGACAATGTTCGACCAGCGGCGTCCTTCTTTCTCCGGCAACGCATCGCGAGGGATCTGCGTGAGGTAAAACTTGATCGACGAGCAGATTTCGTCGACGCGGTCGTCCATCTTGCGCAACTGCTCGGCCAGCGTGAGGTCGGCGTTGCGAAGCACCGGGAGAATGCCGGTGAGCATGGCTTCAACCAGATCCGCTTGGTGCAGGGCCTCGCGAGCCGCACAGCTGATCGCGAGGGAAGGGGTCGCCAGGGCGCCAGGATCGAGATGTCGCGGGCGGATCTCGCCGAGCGGCGCGGCAGGGGTGGGCAGCAGCGTTTCGACAACCTTCGCCATCGGTCCCGTCAGTCCGATCAGAAGCACGGCCCGCGTGAGGTTGAACCCCAGGTGAAAGGCAATCACCTGGGTATGCAAGCTCGAGAAGTTCTGTTGCAGCAGATGTTCGATCTGGGGGAGCATGACCACGGCCAGGGCGCATCCGAGCAGCTTGAACAGCAGGCTGCCGAGCGGAAGCCGCATGCGGATCGCACGTGGTCCCGAACTGGTGAGTAGCGCCAGAATTCCGCTGCCGATGTTTGCGCCCAACACGAGGCACATTGCCATCGGCATCGGCAGAACGCCCGAAGCCGTCAATGTTGCGGTCAGGAGCACAAAAGCGAGACTTGAGTAGGTCGCCATCGTCAACAAGGCGCCGACGACGATCTCCAGAAGCACATCGTCGGGCAGCGCGAGCACCAAGCTGCGGAACGTTGCAGAGGCGAGCAGGGGCTGGGTCGCGCTGACGATCAGTTGCAGCCCGAGCGTGATCAGCCCGAAGCCAATCAGCACATGGCCCACGCGGGCGCGCGGTCGCTTGTCTGAGCCGGTGACGAGCACGACCCCCGCGAGCACGAGCAGCGGTGAAAGCCAGGACAGGTCGAAGGAGAAGACCACCGCCATCAGGCTGGTGCCCACCTCCGCGCCGAGCATCACGGCCAATCCGGCGGGCAGGCCGACCAGGCCGCTGCCGACGAACGATGAAATGAGTACCGCGGTGGCCGTGCTCGACTGGACGATGCCTGTCACCGTCACGCCCGCGAACATCGCCAGGAAGCGATTTTTCAGGCTGCGCGAGAGAACATCGCGTAGGTTGGCGCCAAAGAGTTGAATGACGCCGGTGCGCACGATCCCCGTGCCCCACACGAGCAGAGCGATCGCAGCGAGAAGGTTGAGCAAGTGGATCATCGAGGTGACACGACGCAGGGCGTCGGGCCGGCGAGAGGCGCAGTGAAGGAGGCCGCGATTGTGGGTTTCGGTGGGCCTCAGGATCAATCGACCATTGCTCACACGCCAGGTGAGTTTTTATGCAGATCAACGGATGTATGCTTTTTGATCGTCTTCCTCAGTTCCGATGCATGCCATGCGAGCCCTTCCTCCGCTGAATTCCATCAAGGCCTTCGACGCGGCCGCGCGTCACCTCAGCTTCACGAAGGCCGGGGATGAGCTGTGCGTAACGCATGGCGCGATCAGCCGGCAGATTCAGGTGCTCGAACAATGGCTGGGCACTGCTTTGTTCCTGCGGCTACCGCGTGGGCTGCAGCTCACGGCAGATGGCATGCGCTTTCACACCGAGGTCAATGCCATGCTGAACAGCCTGGCCTCCGTGGCTGACCAGATCCGACGGCCGCAGACGACCCGCATCATCCGCGTGCAGTCTCTGCCGACGTTCACCATGCGTTGGCTCATACCCAGGTTGCCGGATTTCCAGAGAAGGTATCCCGATGTCGAGATCCGGCTGTCGATTGCGGCCGACGCCATGCCGCCGCGCGTCAACGACTTCGAAGTGTTCCTGACCGGAGGCCCGGAAAGCCATCATGGCTTTCGTTCGGGGCGATTCCTCGATGAGCAACGGATCGCCGTCGCGGCGCCGGAGTTGTTGCTGCGTTCACCGATCCAGCAGCCCAGTGACCTGAAGCAGCATGTACTGCTTCACACCAGCAGCCTGCCGGCGCTTTGGTCCAACTGGTTTTCGGCCGTGGGCAGCCAGACGATCCAATGCCGCAGCGAACTGACCTTCGAGCACCTTTACCTGTCCATCCAGGCCGCCGTCAACGCCGTGGGCGTTGCCATCGGTCCGACGGCCTTGGTGGCCGATGACATCAACGAAGGGCGGCTGCAGTACGTCATGCCGCAGTACGCGCTGCCGGCCAGGAGCTACTTTTGGTACTGCCCGGAGCGAACCAAGGGTGACGCCGCGGTGGAGGCCTTCTGTGCCTGGCTCGTGGATGTCGGCAACACGGGCCCAGTGGTTGCGAGCTAGCTGGAACCAGGTCGGGTCCAGGGGCGAGTTCAGAAAAACTCACAGGCCTGTCTCAACTTAAATCGATTGATACCAGACGGCTCCGAAAAATAGCATCGCTCGTTTCATACACCTGAGAACAAGGAGCGAGCATGGCTTTGGAGCTTGAAGATATTCGGGCGTTATTCGACGCGTACGGCTCACGGGCATACGGCAAGGAAGCAGTCACGCAACTGGAGCACGCACTGCAGACGGCCCATCTGGGCGAATCCGAAGGCGCCGAGCAGGAACTGATCGTCGCGGCATTCCTGCACGACCTGGGGCATCTGATCGGGTTGAGCAAGCACCATGAAGAAGGGGCGCCGAGTTCGGACGACGGATCGCCTTTTGGAACGGGTGACGACCTGCATCAGTACGTGGCGCTGCCGTTCTTGCGCCCCGTTCTCCCAAGCGCAGTGGTCGATCCCATCGGTCTGCACGTCGAGGCCAAGCGCTGTCTGTGCGCGATCGATCCGACATACCGCGCGAAGCTAAGCCCGCTGTCCATTCACACGCTGAAACTGCAGGGCGGTATCTACACGAAGGAGGAGGCAGATGCCTTCCAGCATCGCCCCTTCGCCCTCGACGCCATGCGGCTGCGCCGCTGGGATGACGCGGCCAAGGTGCCCGGCGTCAAGACGCCGCCGTTCGAGCACTACTTTTCCATGCTCTCGCAAATCTACGCGCAGCACCGCGAAACGCGCGCGGCGCACTGAACAAAAAACCAAAAAGCAAGCTCGCGCGAGCGCGCGAGTGCAGGAGACAAGATGTTTCATCAATTGACGATGCCGATCGGCGGCGCACTGTTGCCCACCTTCATCGTGGCGGCACTTCCGATCACGACCGTGCTGCTGATGCTCGGCGTGCTACGGCGACCTGGCTGGCAGGCGGGTCTTGCGGGCCTGGGCGTAGGTCTGGCGGTTGCGGTCTACGGCTGGCAGTTTCCAGTCGGCATGGCCTTCAACGCCGTGGCCCTCGGCGCAGTGTTGGCGGTGTGGCCCGTGATGTGGGTCGTGGTCGCGGCGATCTTTTTGTTCAACATGACCATACGAGCGGGACGGCTCGACGCCTTTCGTGTTTGGGTGCTGGACAACGTGCCCAACGATCGACGGGTTGTGCTCCTGGTGGTGGGTTTCCTCTTCGGCTCGCTCTTGGAGGCCGTGGCGGGGACTGGTACGCCCATCGCCATCACGTCCGCTTTGCTCGTCACGCTCGGCTTTCCGGTGCTCGATGCGCTGGTATTCATGCTGATCTTCGACACGGTTCCGGTCGCGTTCGGCGCCATGGGCCTGCCGATCACGGTTCTGGCTGCCGTCACCGGGCTGCCTGCCGCGGAGCTGGGCCAGATGGCAGGGCGCCAGCTCCCCTTTTTCGCTTTCCTGCTGCCCTTCTATGTGCTGACGATCTACAGCGGCGTGAAAGGCTTGCGCGCCGTCTGGCCGCTTGCACTCGTGGCGGGGGGAAGCTTCGCGATCACCCAATTCCTTGCCGCCAACTTCTTGAGCTATGCGATCTGTGACGTGCTGGCCGCGATCGTGGCGATCGTGGTGACGATGACTTTCCTGCGCTACTGGAAGCCGGCACCCGATGCTCACTACCATGTCAACATCGACCGGGCGAGCATTGCCCGAACGAGCGTGACAGGTCGGCAAAGCTGGTATCCGTGGCTGATCGTTGCAGTGATTGCCGTGGGATGGACCGTCGCGAATCTCGGAAAAATCGGGGAAGTCTCGATCCCCTGGCCCGGGCTCGACAAGGCGGTGTACATCACTGTCTACCAGAAGGCGTATCCGGCGGTGTGGAGCTTCCAGCCGCTGACGACCGGTACGGCGGTGCTGGTTGCTGCGTTGGTCTCCGCAGTCGTCATGCGCTTGTCAGTCAAGGACTTCTTCGGCGCTGCGAAGGACACCTTGCGGCAAACAGCGGTGCCCGTGGCCACCGTCGCCATGATCATCGGTCTGGCCTACCTGATGAACTATTCCGGGATGACGTACAGCCTGGGCCTGGGCATCGTGGCGGTGGGTCCATGGTTCCCCTTCGTGTCGGCCTTCCTTGGGTGGATCGCGGTGTTCCTTACCGGCAGCGATACCTCCGGCAATGCCCTGTTCGGCAATATGCAGGTGGTGGCGGCGAACCAGCTGGGGCTCAGCCCCACGCTGATGGCAGCCACGAACTCGACCGGGGGCGTCTTTGGCAAGATGATCTCCCCGCAGAGCATCGCGTGCGGTGTTGCAACCACGGGGATGCATGGCAAAGAGGGGGCCATCGTCGCGTGCACGTTCAAGCACAGCATCTTCCTGACCCTTTTGCTGGGCGTATTGGTGTGGCTGCAACAAAACCATCTTCACTGGATGATCCCTGGTCACTGACTCCCCGCACGACGACGTGATGCGTCTGGTGCTGCCCCGCCTCGCTTGCGGAGCTCGGGTAGCATCGCCGCATGCTGCGCGCGTCCCACACCGATCCTCCCCTGGCTGGCATTCGAGGGGCGCGCGTGCTCACGCCCGAAGGCTTGGCGCCGGCCTCCTTCGCTGTGGACGAAACGCTGCTGCACAGGGCTGCGTCGTCCGATGCGTTCCTGGATGCGGGCGACCTGCTCGTCCTGCCTGGCATCGTTGACATCCATGGCGACGCATTCGAGCGGGCACTCAGGCCCCGGGCAGGAGTTCGAGTGCCGCACGCGACGGCACTCACGGATGTGGACGCCCAGCTGCTGGCCAACGGCATCACGACGGCCTATCACGGCGTGACCATTTCGTGGGAAGGCGGGCTGCGCGGCTTGGCCGTTGCCGAGCAAATGCTTCACGCCTTGCAGGAGCGCGGCGTTCGATGGGGCGCCGACCACCGATTTCACTTGCGACTGGAAGCCAGATTCGTGGAGGGTTGGGCTGTCACAAGTCGATGGATCGAAGCTGGCCATGTTCACTTCCTGTCCATCAATGATCATTGGCCGCAGCTGGCGGCGAAGCTGGACGATCCCGTGCATCTCGCCCGGTACGCGGAGCGCGCGGAATGCGATGTGCAGACCTTTGTTCAGCGCGTTGAGGCGGCCAGTCAGACAGTGCCCGAGGCGCCGGGGTTGGCACAGCTCGTGGCACAGGCCAGGCGAGCCGGGCTCAGCGTCGCGTCGCATGACGATCCGGATGCGGCGCAGCGGCGACGTCTGAACCTCTGGGGCTGCAATGTGGCCGAGTTTCCGCTGAGCGAGGATGCTGCGAGAGAAGCGAGGGTGGCGGGTGACCTCATCGTGTTCGGCGCGCCGAATGTGCTGCGCGGTGGCAGTCACGTGGGCGCGCCACGAGCCGAGGACATGGTCCGCAAGGGCTTGTGCGATGTGCTGACGTCAGACTACTACTATCCGTCGCCCCTGCTCGCCGCATTCGACCTCGCGCGCCGAGAGGTGCTTTCGTTCCCCGAGGCGTGGAGCATGGTCTCACACCACGCCGCCACGGCGGTGGGGTTGACGGACCGCGGGCGCTTGGAGACAGGGCAGCGGGCAGATTTTCTGCTGGTGGATGACGCAGTTCCCGGGCAGCCGCGTGTCGTCGCGAGCGTGGTGGCGGGAGCGTTGCGCTTCGCGCTGCGTGCCTTCGAAAGCGGCACGCCGCGCTGAACAACCCTACTTGCCGCCCGTCACATCGAGGAAGGTGCCGGTGACAAAGGAGGCTTCGGCGCTGGCCAGCCACAAGATCGCTCGTGCCACTTCTTCTGGCTGGCCGCCTCGGCCCATTGGGATCGAGTCCTTGACACGATCCACTCTGCCGGGCTCGCCGCCACTGGCATGCATCTGTGTGTAGATATGTCCCGGGCGAACGCAGTTGACGCGGATGCCCTCGCGTGCGACCTCCTTGGCGAACCCGGTCGTGAAGGTTTCGAGCGCGCCCTTCGATGCGGCGTAGTCGACATATTCGTTGGGGCTGCCAAGTCGCGCGGCTGCCGACGAGACATTGATCACCGATCCCCCTCGCGCGTTGTGGCGGCTGGACATGCGCTTGATGGCTTGCTGTGCGCAAAGGATCGGGCCGATGGCGTTGACCGCAAAGATGCGGTGCATCCGCTCGAAGTCGAGATCTTCCAGGCGACACTGCCTTTGCAAGATGGCGGCGTTGTTCACGAGCACATCGAGGCGTCCAAATGTCCGGTCGAGCACCGCGAACAGACGAGCGACTTGCGCGGGATCTGCGCTGTCAGCTCGCACCGCCAACCCCTGCCGGCCCGCGGCTCGCACGTCCGCGATGACGGTATCGGCAGCCGATTCGTCTGACAGATAGCTGATCACCACGTCATAGCCTTGCGCGGCTGCCAGACGCGCTGTGGCCGCACCTACGCCGCGGCTGCCGCCTGTGACCAAGATGACGGGTGCCTGAGAAGCATTTTCCATGGGGTGAAGTTCCAGAGAGTAAGAAGAAGGCAGGATGGTCCGGCTCGCCATCGAGTGGCTGCCGTCAGATCGTTTGCTCGGTGAGCGTCAAACGCGCGCGCAACGCCAGTGCCAATGGGACCACGGCGATGGCAGTCAGTGCCGTCGCGCATGTAGCCCACTGGATGCCGACCCGATCCCCCAGGAGGCCGTACAACACCGGCGAAATCGCGCTCGAGCCGATGGTGCCTGTGTAGAAGAGCGCAAAGGCACGTTCGTCATTTCCCCCGGGTGCCAGGTCGGGTACTGTGCCGTACAGTACGGACGAAGTTCCGTTCATGAGTGCGCCCAGCAACGGCAGCAAGGCCAGCGCGGGAACCAGGGGACACAGCATCACGGATAAGATGCACACCGCAGTCCCGCATTCGGTTGCGAGCACGGTGCCGATGACGCCCATGCGCTGGCCGAGCCAGCCGCAAATGAACTTCCCGGCGGCGCCGCCGATGAAGACCATCGCCAGAGCTGTGCCCAGCATCGACGTCGATATGCCCTTGCCTTTGAGCAGGAACGGCAAGAAGGTCAGCAGCCCCATGCGCACAGCGCTGTCCAGCACACCGATCGCCAGAAGGAGCCGGAAGCCGGTGGCTGACGGATTCTTTTCATCGGCGCCGTCAACGTCTTCGATCGCCGGGTCGCGAGGTGTTGACGGGAGCCAAAGTGCCAGACCTGCAGCAACCAATCCACCGATCATGGACATGGCCCACAGTGCATGACGCCACGGCATCATGGTTGCCAGCAGCGAGATCGCGGCAGGCAGGGCCGCCTTGCCCAGATCTCCGGCAAAGTTGTAGATACCGAGGGGGCCGCGGGCGTTGCGCCCATAGGCGCGTGACACGGCACCAGAAGCCAATGGATGCTGGGTACTTGAACCGCTGCCCGACAAGGCCAGTGCGACGCACAAGCCAAGCAGGCCACCGGACAGGCCCGCCGCTGCATAGCCCAGCGCGGCGAGCAGTGTCCCGAGCGCCAGCGTGGCACGGCCTCCGATCCAGCTCGCCAGACGACCTGCGGAGAGCTGGAGCACAGCCATCGTGCCGGTGTAGACGCCCCGCACCAACGCCAGCGAGGCATAGCCGAGTTGGAACTCCGCCTGCCAGATCGGCAGCAGCGCGTAAATCATGTCGCCGTAGCCGTCGTGCAGTGCATGTGCAGCACAAGTCGCCCATAACACGCGGGTGCGACTGCTGGATGCCTTTTTCGCCTCAGTCGGCTGCGAGACAGAGGTAGGCATCGTCATGGTGCGATGCTAGAGCGCCGCCTTCGCAGACACCATCGACGATATGTCACATCGGCTGTTAGGAAAACTCACACCGACCATCTGGGAGGATCTGGAGCACTACGAAGACCTCAACCTGTGGTGAAACAGACTCGATGATGGTTGCGCCGGGTTGAGGCCCAACATGCTTTGATCTGGAAATGCCTTGCGCCGTGCGGTATCGAGCACCTGATCATGCCGCACCGTCACGACGTTTCCCGCCAATGACTTTGTGACATGCTCCGAGCGCGCGCTCAGCCCGCCTACGCCGCTGTCGAACACGCCGACGGGCGGAGTGGAAGCGGACGGCTGCGGACGCGCGGCGAGGCTCAAGCGGGTTCCAGCGCGATGGCCTTGAACTCGCCGCTGGCGATGCGCTTCTGCCACTCGGCCGGGCCGGTGATGTGCGCGCTGGTGCCGCCGGCGTCGACCGCCACCGTCACCGGCATGTCGACCACGTCGAATTCGTAGATGGCTTCCATGCCCAGGTCCTCGAATCCCACCACCTTGGCGGTCTTGATCGCCTTGCTCACGAGGTAGGCGGCGCCGCCCACGGCCATCAGGTAGGCGCTCTTGTGCTTCTTGATCGCCTCGATCGCGACCGGGCCGCGCTCGGCCTTGCCGATCATCGCGATCAGGCCGGTCTGGGCCAGCATCATCTCGGTGAAGCCGTCCATGCGCGTGGCGGTGGTCGGGCCGGCCGGGCCCACGGCCTCGCCCTTCACCGGATCGACCGGGCCCACGTAGTAGATGACGCGGTTGGTGAAGTCCACGGGCAGCTTCTCGCCCTTGGCCAGCATGTCCTGGATGCGCTTGTGCGCGGCGTCGCGGCCGGTGAGCATCTTGCCGTTGAGCAGCAGCGTGTCGCCGGGCTTCCAGCTCGCGACTTCGGCGGGCGTGAGCTTGTCGAGGTCGACGCGCTTGCTCTTCTTCTCGTCGGGTGCCCAGTCGATCTTGGGCCACAGGTCGAGCGAGGGCGCCTCGAGGTAGACCGGGCCGCTGCCGTCCATCACGAAGTGCGCATGGCGCGTGGCCGCGCAGTTCGGGATCATCGCCACCGGCTTGCTGGCCGCGTGGGTGGCGTAGCTCCTGATCTTCACGTCCAGGACGCAGGTCAAGCCGCCCAGGCCCTGCGCGCCGATACCCAGGGCGTTGACCCTGTCGTGGATCTCGATCCGCAGTGCCTCAAGTTGTGTCAGCGCGCCCGCGCCCGGCGTGGCGTGTTCGGCCTTGGCTTGGAGCTGATGCATATCCAAGGGATCCATCAGGCTTTGCTTGGCCATGAGCATCGCCTTCTCGGCGGTGCCGCCGATGCCGATGCCCAGCATTCCCGGGGGGCACCAGCCGGCGCCCATGGTCGGCACGGTCTTCAGCACCCAGTCCACCACGCTGTCCGCGGGATTGAGGATGGCGAATTTGCTCTTGTTCTCGCTGCCGCCGCCCTTGGCGGCCACGATGACTTCGACCGTGCTTCCCGGCACGATCTCCATTGAGATCACCGCGGGCGTGTTGTCGCGGGTGTTGCGGCGATCGAACTGTGCGTCGGCCACGACCGAGGCACGCAGCGTGTTGTCGGGGTGGTTGTAGCCGCGGCGCACGCCTTCGTTGATGGCGTCGTCGAGGCTGCCGGTGAAGCCGCCCCAGCGCACGTCCATGCCCACCTTGAGGAACACGTTGACGATGCCGGTGTCCTGGCAGATCGGGCGCTGGCCGGTCGCGCTCATCTTGCTGTTGGTGAGGATCTGCGCCATCGCGTCCTTGGCGGCGGGACTGCGCTCGCGCTCGTAGGCCTTGGCCAGGTGGGCGATGTAGTCGGCGGGGTGGTAGTAGCTGATGTACTGCAGCGCGGCGCTGATCGATTCGATCAGGTCGGCCTGCTGGATCGTGGTCGTCATGGAAGGAAAGCGTTCAACGGGGGCAATGCAATCTCGCGCCAGACGTGGTCAGCCTTGGTCGTCGAGGTCGAGGCCGGGTCGATCGTGGACGCTCGACACGGCGACGAAGGACACGGCGGCCATCAAAGTGATGTAGACGCCGACCAGCCACGACTGGCTCCACGTGGAGATGATCCATTGAGCGATCGTGGCCGCGAATGCACCGCCCAGGATGGAGCCCAGCGCGTAGCCCACGGACACGCCCGAATACCGGACCTTGGCCGGGAACATCTCCGCGTAGAGCGCAGCCTGTGGCCCATAGGTCAGTCCAAGGGGAACGGACAGGACCAACAACGCCACCAGGAAAAGGCCGATCTGCGCCGTGTCGATCAGGAACCACATGGGGATCGCCCATACGGCGAGCATCACGTAGCCGATCTGGAAGGTTCGCACGCGCCCGATCCGGTCACCGAGCACGCCGCCGATCAACGTCGAGACCAACCATCCCACTGCTGCCACCGTGCAAGCGGCCAACAGTTGCTGCGACGGCAACTGAAGCACGCGCTGGCCGTAGCTCAGAAAGAAGGCGACGAGCAGGTAGCCTGCGGCATTGTTGCCCACGAAGATCAACGCCGTCTGCAGCACCTGCTTGCGGTGATGACGAAAGAGCTGCCCTAGGGGCGCAGCGGACTCGCGGCGTCGCTCGTGCATGCGCAAGAAGACAGGCGACTCCTCCACCGAGCGGCGAATCAGTCCGCCGACCACCACGAGCGCGATCGAGAAGAGGAAAGGAAGGCGCCATCCCCATTCGAGAAATCGTTCCTTGCCGAGGACCGAGGTGACGGCCCAGAGCACACCCGTGGCGACGATCATGCCGATCGGCACCCCGATCTGGGGGAAGGCGCCGAAGAACGAACGCTTGTCGGGCGGCGCATGTTCCACCGACATCAATGCGGCACCGCCCCATTCCCCACCGGCCGAGAAGCCCTGCAGGATGCGCAGCAGGATCAGCAGAACGGGTGCCCAGACGCCGATCTGGGCGTAACCAGGAAGCACCCCGATCAGGGTGGTTGCCGCACCCATGAGAATCAGCGTCGCGGCCAGCACGGCCTTGCGTCCAAAGCGGTCGCCCAAGTGGCCGCAGATGATGGCGCCCAGCGGCCGAAACAGGAATGCCACGCCGATGGTGGCGAAAGCCAGCAGCAGCGACAGACCCGGATTGTTCTGTGCGAAGGGAGCGAAGAACAACGGCCCGAGCACCAGGCCCGCTGCCTGGGCGTAGATGAAATAGTCGTACCACTCGATGGCGGTGCCGACGAGGGTGGCGGTCAGAACTTTCTTGTCCTCGCGCGCCGCAGGCAGCGCCTGTGAAATCGGGATAGAGGCGGTAGGGGGCACGGTTGTCTCCGAAGGAATATGAACGTCCTTCAGGGCGACGTCCGGTTGTGGTTATGGAAGATCGCGTCAGGACGGCGACGACGTCGGCGCATCGGGCTGGCGCTCGGGTCGCGCCGCATCGAAGGCCGCGAGGCCGTCGCAGACTGCAGCGATGGCCTGGATGCGCGGGTAGGCCGCCACCGGCACGTCGTAGCGCCTCGCGTTGTAGATCTGCGGTATCAAGCAGCACTCGACGATCGAGGGTTGCGCGCCCAGCGCGAACGGACCGGCCTCGAAAGGCTCCAGCGCGGACTCGAGGGCTTGCAAGCCTTCATGACACCAATGCCGGTACCAGTCGGCAACTTGCGCATCGTCCGCGCGCAGCGAACCGCGCAGTCGCTTGAGGACGCGCAGGTTGTTGAGGGGATGGATTTCGCAAGCCACGAGCTGGGCCAATGCCCGTGCCCGCGCGCGTTGAGACCGCTCGCTTGGAAGAAGCGGGGGGTCAGGATTGCGCTCCTCCAGGTACTCGATGATGGCGAGCGACTGCTGTAACCGCAGCCCATCGATCTCCAGCATGGGCACCAGGCCGAAGGACGCAAGATCGCGGTAGCGCTGCTGCAGGTGCTCGCCATTCGCCATGTGCCAGCAGACGGATTCAAAGGCGATGCCTTTGAGCCCCAGCGCGATCCGCACGCGATAGGCGGCTGAGCTGCGCCAGTAGCTGTGCAGGCGCACGGTGGACGCGGAACTCACGGCGATGCCCCTTCGATACGCACGACCTGATCGATCGCGCCGAAGATGCTGGCGTCCCCGTCATCGCGCATCTCGATACGGACACGGTCCCCATGCTTGAGGAACGGGGTGTGCATCCGGCCTTCTCGCAGTTGTTCGCGTACGCGTGCCTCGACCAGACAGCACACACCCGCCTCGTCGCTGCGGTTGGAGACGGTGCCGCTGCCCAGGACGGTTCCGGCGATCAGTCGTCGCGTGCGCGCTGCATGGGCGATCAGTTCGCCGAAATGGAACTGCATCTCCTCGCCGGCCTGCGGACGCCCGAGCTGCCTGTCGTTGAGCCAGACTTCCATCACCCGGTGCAGCTTGCCGCCGCGCCAATGGTTGCCCAGCTCGTCTGGCGTGACAAGCACCGGAGACAGCGCGGAGGCCGGCTTGGACTGGACGAAGCCGAAGCCCTTGGCCAGTTCGGGCACCACCAGCGAGCGCAGCGTGACGTCGTTGACCAAGCCAAGCAGCCGGATATGTCCCAAGGCGTCTTGTGCGTTGACGCCCAGCGGAACGTCACCGGTCACCACGATCACCTCCGCTTCGAGGTCGACCCCCAGTTCCTCGCTCGCCGCCACGATGTCATCGCGCGGGCCGATGAAGTCGTCCGAGCCACCCTGGTACATCACGGGATCGGTGAGGAAGGACGGCGGCATTTCGCCGCCGCGCGCGCGGCGCGTCATCTCGACATGGTTGAGGTAGGCGGAGGCGTCCAGCCACTGATAGGCGCGTGGCAGCGGAGCGGCGCAGCGGGATGCGTCGAAGGCCTCTCCCGCGTCCATGCGCGCGTTGAGTGCTTCGTAACGCGCCTGGAGGTCGACCTGAACTTCGGGCCAGCGGTCCAGCGCTTGCTGCACGGTGGTCACCGATGCGAGAGGTGCCGTCATGCGTTGTAGGTCGCGGCTCACGATGACCAACTGTCCGTCGCGCGTACCGTTCTTGAGGGTGGCAAGTTTCATGATGGGCGTCTTCGTTCAGTCGTTGAGGGCGCTCCACATTTCCCGATCACGTTGCGCGGTCCATACGCGCGGCACCTCGATACCGCTGGCCTCGTCGTAGGCGCGTGACACGTCGAAGGGAATGCAATGCTCATAGATGAAGACATGGCCGAATTCCGGGTCCATCGCCTGGCGCGTCGCGGCATAGACCTCGCGCAGCGATTTCCCCTCGCGCACGCCCTGCTGGGCGCAGCCATAGAGTGTTTGCACCCAGCGGCGCGTGTACTCGATGCCGGCGCGGCTGTCCTCGGGCGTCTTCAATGCGGGGCCGCGGCCCGGCACCAGCTGGCGGGGTTGCAGCGCTTCCAGAGCGTCCAGGGTGGCAGGCCACTGCGCGAGATGGGCATCGCCCGTGTAGACCCCGGCGTTGTACTCGACCAGATCGCCTGAAAAGCAGATGCCTTGCGAAGGGATCCAGGCCACCGCATCGCCTTTCGTATGCCCGGCGCCCAGGTGCATCAGCTTCACTTCGAGACTGCCCAGGTGCAGCGTCAACTCGCGCTCGAAGACGATCGTCGGCCAGGTCAGCCCCGGGATGTCTTCGGCCGACTGGAAAAGACGTGGAAAGCGCCCGATCTCGGAGTCCATGTCGGCCTGGCCGCGTTCGGCGATCAAATCGAGGGTGCCGCGGCTGGCGAAGACGTTCACGGCGCCGTGCGCAGCGTAGGCCGAGGCGCCCAGCACGCGCACCGCGTGGTAGTGGGTGAGCACCACATGACGAATTGGCTTGTCGGTGACGCTGCGGATGGCCCGGATCAGGCCTTGCGCCATGGCGGGCGTGGCGGTGGCGTCGATCACCATGACACTGTCGTCGCCAATGATCACGCCCGAGTTCGGATCCCCCTCGGCGGTGTAGGCATAGGCGTTGTCGGACAGGCGCTCGAAGGAGATCGTTTTCTCGGCGAGGTCGGCGTGCGAGGCGAAGGCTTTGTTGCTCATGGTGCTTGGTTGGAATTCGTCGTCAATGTGAAATGGGGTTGTCGTGCCGCGCCCGGCTGCTGGTGCCACTTTGGCCAGGCCGCAGGCCTCGGGCCTTGTCGCGGGTCCAGGCAGCGAGTTCTTCGTGTGCAATGCGGCGCTTCTGCTCGACATAGTCGGCAATGGGCGCCGCATCCAGGCGCACGGTCAGCTCCAGACGCAGACCGTTGGGGTCGAAGAAGTAAATGGACCGTATGAAGTGGTGGTCGGTGACGCCCACCACCTCCACGCCGTGCGCCAGAAGCCTCTCGCGCATCTGTGCCACCTCCGTCTCGCTGGCCAACTCCATCGCGAAGTGATTGACCCAGCCCGGTGTGTGCGGGTCCTGCTGCGTGACGGCGTTGTCTCCCAGGTCGAAGAAGGCGATGTGGGAGTGGTCCGCGAATTCGAAGAACAAGTGCACGAAGGGGCAGTGCTCTCCCGTGGACGGTACGATTTCTTCCTTGACGACATGCACCAGTGGCAGGCCGAGGATGTCTTCATAGAAATGCCGGGTTTCTTCGGCGTCTCGGCAGCGCCAGGCGAAGTGATGCAGGCCGCGGGCTTGGATGGCGGGTGTCATGGCGGGTCCTCGAAATGGGTCAGGGGATGGCGAGTGCAAAGCCTTGCTTGTCATGACGCAGGACCTCCTCGATGGCCGCATGCACGGCTTGCGGGTCATCGAGAGACTCCGCCAGCAGCAGCACCAGGCATGCGAGGCGATCGCGTTGCGCGGTGACGTCGGGCAGGTCGGTCAATGCGACCAGGTGTTCCAGAACGTCGTCCAGTTGTTGTTGCGTTGCGGCCACGTCTCAAGCCTCCTCACAGACGATGGGGGTTGCATCCAGCGCTGCCTGCAGCAGAGCAGAAAGTTTTTCCATGGCATTGACCTCGTCGATCGACAGCACTGCCATGACGTGCTGATCGGGTCGAATGAGCCAGACCGCGCCTGCGTCGGCGGGCCGGCTCAGCTGACGGGCCAGCGCCGCGCGGCCTGCCGCGTCGCAGTACCGTCCGACGGCGACCCAGTGCAACAGCGGATGCGCTGCGCGCTGCGAGGGCAGGTCGTCGGAGAGCACCAATGCGGTGAACCAGGGGCCGAGGATCTGATGCAGCGTCGTGCGCGGCGGCGACGCGCCGGGGCCCTCGCTGGAGAGCACCACATTCGGAAGCGCCACGCCGGTTTGTGCATGCGTGCCGGCTGCAAGCGCCGACGGGGGGTAGATGGCGGGCGTGCAAAGGCGCCCGGTGTTGATCATGCGGGCGGCCCAATCGTGGTCCGGCGCCAGCGCGATGATGGCGTCGCGCCACAGCGCGGCCGAGCTGTGTGCCCCCGGGTAGACGAAGCGTGAAGACCGGCGTGCCTGGCGAATGTTCTCCAGCGCCGCGTGCTTGCGCTCATGGCCGTAGCTGTCCAGCACGGCCTCTCCAGCGAGCCCTTGCAGGTGCAGCGCCAGTTTCCAGCCGAGGTTGTCGGCATCCTGGATGCCGCCATTGCCGCCACGTGCACCGAAAGGCGCAACCAGGTGGGCGGCGTCGCCCACAAAGAGAACCCGTCCCCTGCGCAGATCATCCAGGCACTCGTGCCGATAGCCCCAGGCGCCAGACCAGGCGATGTCGAACGCAACGTCTGGGCCCACGAGCCTGGCCACCCGCTCGCGCATCGCTGACTCCGTTGTCACGACGGCAGGGTCTTCGTTCGGCGCCAATTGGAAGTCGAGGCGCCAGGTATCGTCCGCCATCTTGTGCCGCCAGACCGCGCGTCCATCGTTGGCGCTCGCATCCAGCCAGGTCCAGCGCTCCTCGGGCCATTCACCCGAGCGCAGGATGACGTCGATGATGATCCAACGGTCTTCCGTTCGGTCGTGAAGCCGGGGCACGATCCCCAGGGCTGTGCGCACTCGGCTGTTGGCGCCATCGCAGGCGAGAACCCATCGGGCGCAGGTGGTGTAGGCACCCTCGGGCGTCGTCACGTCGAGCTCGACGTGGTCCTCGGCCGAACGCACGGCGACGACCTCGTTCAACCAGCGCAACTCGGCCAGCGGTTCGCGTTGAAGGGCTTCGACGAGAAATTTCTCGACGTAGTACTGCTGCAGATTCGCAAATCCGTTGTGACGCATGTCGGGTTGCGCCTGCAGGCTGAACGAGGTGACGGCGGCATCGCGGCACAGGACCCGGCCGAGGTTCCAGCGCACGCCCTTGGCGACGACTTCGTGCGCGATGCCCAGGCGCTCGAAGATGTCCAGCGTGCGCTGGGCCCAGACCATGCCGCGCGAGGCCAACCCGCGCACACCCACGGTGTTGTCATCGTCCAGGACCACGACGCGGATGCCGCGTCGCACCAAGTCGAGCGCCGCACTGAGGCCGCTGAGCCCGCCGCCGACGACGATGACGGGGTGCGGCGTGTCTTGTGGGCGGTCGAGCTCGCCGGGGCGTTTGTAGGAATAGACGGGAAGTTCTAACATTCAAGGACTGCGGTTCGTGCCGTTCGATGTGACCGGCACGAATTTAGGAGCTCGCCTTCCTCGGGTCTGTCCTTTCAAGTGAGGACATCAGCGTGTGCAAGGGGCGAGAACCGTCGCCGCGGCAGGAGAATCAAGAAGATGGAGACGAACGAACTGGCCACGGTGGCCCCGATGCAGGATGTCTGGGCACCCCAGGCCATCCTTGACCTGGGTCGGCCGATGTTTCACGCGACATTGCTGCGTGGGCTCCACGAGGTGGTGGGTGTGGACCACATGTCCCACCTGCGCTACGACCGCACGGGCCGCATCGGCTATGCGCGTTGCGCGAGCCTGCTTGATCAGTCGATGATCGAATGGACCACGGACGTCTATGTGAATCGGCTCTATCAGCGAGATCCCAACTACCAGCGCGTGTGCGAGTCCATACGCGATCCCGTCTCGGACGTGCACCTGGTATCGGTCTCGCCCGAGAGCATTCGAGATCGCGAGTACCGTCAGCAGTTGTTCGAGAAGCCTGGCTTCGCAAGCAAGATATCGCTGTTCGGTACCTGGGGCGAGCGGACTTGCTACATCAACCTGTACTTCTCGCGCGCGGTCTCGAGCAGAACCACGGCGTTGCTGCGCTACTGCGGCCCTTCGTTGATTGCCTTGGCACAGCGCCACGACGAGTTCGCCACGCAACCGCCGCAGTCGATTCCCGTGGCGACCATCGACATGGAGTCACTCTCTGTGCGTGAACGGCAGGTCGCCGAACTTCTTTGGCTCGGCCACACGGCCAAAGAGATCGCTCGCGCGCTGAACCTGTCGCCCACCACCGTGCTGACTTATAAAGCCCGTCTCTTCGAGAAGACGAACGCCGCCAACCTCAAGGAGTTCTTGCTTCGCTCGCCCGGCCGAGTTCGGGGCGCAGTCCACTAGCCTTGACTTCGCATCCCGCTGCAACACCAAGCGTCGGGATGCACTGTCTACCGATGAAGGTGTCCAACCCGAAGGACGCGTCAAAGAGCCGGATTTCAGGGGCGATTGCGGTCGCGTCAGTGTGGTCCTCGCCCTTGCAGCGTGGAAGAGCACTGCGCCCCTCGATGTCCCACACTTCGACGTCGTTCCTGGGGTGGCACCAACGATGTGTTTCTGGAGTGACGGGCGTCGCTTCCTGAGGCGGGTGAAGTGGCACCTGGCGCTGAGCGTCGCATGCACTGATGCTTGCTGGGAGGGCCGTTGGCCTCCGGTTCTTCATCGTGTCCGCGGTCCCTTGTCCGGGGCGACGGGCGCCATGTCCGATCGGCCCTTGGCCTGCGCCTTCCAACGCTCTGCGAGCCATCTCGCGTCGGTCTGCACTGCCGGCATGCTCTCGACAAAGCGATCGACCTGCGCTGCCAGTTCGGACTCTCCCTGTCGTCGCAGCTGCTGAGCTGTGGCGCGCCAATCATGGAGGACTCCATATCGCGTGCGCTGCATCGCCTCGAGGCCGTGGTCGATGACGTGCTCCTGGCTACCGAGGAGACGAAGCACCTTTTCAATTTTGGCTTGCATGAGGGTGGAGGTCTTTGGTGCCCGATGCAGATCTTTTTCCCCAGGCGGCAACCGAGCGGCAGCTTGGAGTGCCTGCAGACGGTGATGGACCGCGGTGCTGTAGGGGGTACGCATCTGTCCTCGCACCTGCCTGGCCGTCGCATTGGCCGTGATGCCTTCATCGCGCAGGAGCGAAGCGAACTGCTCGCGCCACTGTCTGAGCGTGGCTTTGTAGATGCACAGCCGCTTGGTTGGCTCGTACTCTTGCTCGCTTTTGACGACCAGATGCACATGCGGATGCGCCTGGTCGACATGCAAGGTCATGGCGTATCGGTGGCGCTGGCCGAAGTTCTTGCGCGCAAATGCGCGCACTGTTCTCAGCAGCTTTTCCGGCTGTGTCCCTTGCGGCATCGACAACACGATGTTGTGGGCGACCTTGGGGCGGCTGTCTGTTTGACCTTTGACTGGCTTGGCCTTGTACTGACCTTTGCAGAGCTCCAACTGCCAGTCGCATGCGAGTTCACGAGCGGCGCTTCTTCCGTGATGGGTGCGTCCTTCGTCGTCTTCGATGGGGAGCTTTCCCTGCCGGCCGATGTAGTCCAGATGGACCTGAACGCTGGAGGCGTCGCGTCCGCCACCGGTGACTTTCACCATCACCTCTGGCGCACGATCGACCGTGCGGCGGATCTGCGCGATCTCGTCGGAACTGAAGCGCAAGACGTCGCCTGGCCCCTTGCGGCCATAGCTCACGATGTCCAGCGACATATCGGGTGTCGCGCCGATCGGTGTGGCACCCTGCCGATTGCCTTGCGCGTTCCTCGCGGGCATCTCAGGCCTGCGCGCCGGTTTCCCAGCAGACGAGGTTTCTGCGCACAATGGCCGCGGCCTCCTCGCGTGCGGCTTCCACCTGATTTCGAACCTCTGCAAGCACGCCGCCTAGCTCCGCGGCCACATCGATGGAAGTGTTCGGCGTGCCGAACGCCTCGAGTTGTCGTCGTAGCGCGGCCAGGTGCGCACAGAGAATCTTGAGCTGCGTCAGTTCGCAAGGGGGTGGGACTGCCGAGCGTCGCACATGGTTGCGCACCAGCAGGACCAGATAGCTGCTGAGCTTCATGCCACAAGCATCGGCACGCAGTGTTGCCAAGGCACGGTCACCCGGTCGAAGGCGTAGTGCGACGCGAGGCAGTGTGGAGTCCTCCACGTCGGGTGTCGACGTTTCCTCTTTCTCGAGGCCGTCCCGTCCGACAGGGCTTGAATCCTTGAGAACCTCATTGACCATGCGCGCGAGCAAGTGAGCCTCGCAGAGGCCATGAAACGCTGCAAGGGCGGAAAACTTGGCCCGTGTTTCCTGTGGCACGCGGGTACGGATAACGCTGGAGCGACAGTTGGAGGTCATTGCGCGGCGACGGCGTTCAATAGGTCCGCCTGAACTCTAGCGATTCGCCGTCGCCGGACAAGGACTTTGCGGACGGGGCAACGACATGTCTGGGTGACGGGTAACGGGTGACGGGCGATGCTGCCTGGTCGATCCGCTGGAGGTTTCAGCTTTGACATTTGCCCGACTTTGGGGCGGGTGCGCTTTCTGGTTCTGTTCGGCTGGCTGGGCAGTGGTGTCTGTCCAAGGCGTCTGCCGCGGTCAGCTGAGAACCGTTGCGGTTCTATGGCTCTAGTGCCTTGTCGCGATTGACGCCGGCGCTTTGCGCCAGATCGCGATGAACTCCGGGCTTCCGTTGAGGGCGCGAGAGTAAAGCCAGCGTGGCGTCAGCCTTTCGTGCGGAAGTGACAAGATCGGCTTGTGTTGATGGACCTTCTCGTTCCCGATGAATATGTACTCTTCGCAGTTCTCGAGGATGGCAGCTTCGTCTACGCCCGTGATGCTGCCGCCTCGCTGAGGCTCGGCCTCGTCGAAGCGGTGCGTGACCCAGCAGGCGATGACCACCTGCGGTCGGTACTTGGCTAGCGCATGCTCAGCATCGAGCTTCTCGACGTGGTCGCCGTAGCGAATCGTCGGTTGCCCGATGGATTCGTAATACGCGCGGATCGCAGGATCTTCCTGCTGACGGTTGTCGGTGGCCGGAATGGAGAGTGCCTGAGCCAGCACCCCATGGCCTGCGCCGATCTCTATCGCGCTGCGGCCTGCAATGCGTGCCTGAAGAAATTCCAGAAGTTCCACCGTGGGCAAGCTGTAGATGCCGTGCCGCACCCCAAACAACAGGCGCTCTTCCGCCGTGGTTTGGGAGAGTTCGCGGCCTTCGCGAATCAGAAGCCGACCCTCGGCATCCAGCAGAAGGTGCGCGATGTCCCGGGTCCGTTCTGGATTGAGGACAAAGGCTGCACTCGAGTTGCTCATGGGTCGATTGTCGACGATGCGAAGTTCGATGGCACTGGGGCATGCGAGGCTCTGGTGCAGTGGCTGCGTCTGCTCTTGGTGCGGCCGCTCCGGTGGTACAAAGCGCATGACACGGCAGGATCAGGACGGCCGTTGAAACAGGTCACGGCCGGCAGGGGTGGACCGAACGGCCGCTCACTGGGTGTCGGTGCCTAGGGCGGCTAAGAAGGCGTCGAATGAGGGGCGAGCTCAGGCAAGCTCGGCGGCAATCTTCGTCGCGGCAATGTCAAGCTACTGCCGCCATCGCTGCTTGATTGCTGGTGATGGGGTGGCATGACGGTGCGTCTGTGGCGCAGCCACACAGCACGAAGGGACGAGGACGGACACCGAGGAAGAGCGAACTCGGTCGGTCCTCGCGTCATGCAACATGATGCCCATGCCGAAGGCATTCGCGGGCCGCGGTATGGTGTTCGAGCACGTGATGTCGAAGGCGTTGCAGCTATGCGCTGCTTGCGCAAATCGTCGTCGCAGGGATGCGGATGGATCGAAGAATGATGCGGCTGAGACATGCAACATGTCCGCGAGGCGGTCCCGTGACTAGGCTCGACGTGCTTCGACCGCCGCCAGAGGACCCAGCCGGCGCATCTTGTCGTACAGGGTCTTGCGGGGCACGCCGAGCCGCTCTGCCGCGGCGGAGGCCGAGCCGTTGCAAGCCTCTAGCGCTTCGTGGATCAGGTAGCGTTCGAACTGGGCCAGCTGCTCATCCAGCGAGCGCTCGCCTGGCGTCATTCCACGCGTGGCCTCGTTGCCTTCCCACAGTCCGAGTACAAAGCGGTCGGCGATGTTGCGCAACTCTCGCACGTTGCCAGGCCAGGCATGCGCCATCAGTGCCTCCAGATGGTGGGATGCTACTGCCGGTAGTTCTCGCTCATGGCGCAGTGCCGCCTGCATGGCGAAGTGGGTGAAAAGCAGAGGGATGTCCTCGCGCCTTTCGCGCAGCGGTGGGAGGTTCAAGATCACAACGCCCAGGCGGTAGTAGAGGTCGTCGCGGAACTTGCCTTCGCGCGCTGCAGCCAGCAAGTCGGCCTTGGTGGCGGCGATGACGCGGCTGTCCATTGGCCGCAGTTCGTTGGATCCCAGGCGCTCGAACTGGCGCTCCTGGAGGGAGCGCAGCATCTTGACCTGCAGGCTCATCGGCATCGTCTCGATCTCGTCGAGAAACAGCGTCCCGCCGCGCGCGTGTTCGATCTTGCCGATGCGCCGCTTCGCCGCGCCGGTGAAGGCGCCAGCCTCGTGGCCGAACATCTCGCTTTCGAACAACGCCTCGGGCATGCCGCCGCAGTTGATGGCCGCAAAATTGCCCTCCTTGCGACGGCTGCAATCGTGCAGGCAACGCGCCACGAGCTCCTTGCCGGTGCCAGTCTCTCCGAGAATCAGGACGTCGGCATCGGAGTTGGCCACGTCCAGCACCAGACGGCGCAACTTGTGCATGGCCGAGGATCGACCGATGAGTTTCGCCTCGATCGATTCATAACCCGCGATCCTGCGCCGCAGATGCTCGACTTCTAGGCTCAGTGCGCGTTTGTCCAGTGCGCGCTGAACGACTTCGGTCAGTTGGTCGGGGGAGAAAGGTTTCTCAAGAAAGTCGTAGGCCCCCAGGCGCATCGCCTGCACCGCCATCGTGATGTCGCCGTGGCCAGTCACGAGGATCACAGGCAAGCTCGGATCGAGCCTCAGGGCGCGCGAAAGCAGCTCCAGGCCGTCGATGCCCGGCAGCTTGACGTCCGTGACCAGCACGCCTGCGAAGCCCGGTGTCAGCTTCTGAAGTACCTGCTCGGCTGAGCCGAAGCCGGTGACGCGCACGCCGGCGAGCTGTAGCGCCTGCGTGCTGCCCAGGCGCACGGGCGGATCATCTTCGACGTAGAGAACTTCGAGATTGCGCGTGTCAGTCATGGAGTGTCGGTTCATCTGCTTTTCGCAACGTGACGGAGAAAACCGCTCCGCCGAGGTCGCTGCGCGCGGCACGCAGCAGGCCACCGAAGTCACGCACGATGCCGGCGGAGATGGCCAGCCCGAGGCCCAATCCAAGGCCCTGCTCCTTGGTGGTGAAAAAAGGCTCGAACAGCCGCGGCATGATCTCGGGCGCGATGCCGTCACCGTTGTCATGCACTTCGAGCACGACCCCCTCTGGCGCGCTGCGGACCACCAGCCGAACGCGGCGCGGATCGGCATTCGCGGCGGCCGTCGCATCGAAGGCATTCACCAGCAAGTTCACCAGTACTTGTTCAAGTCGATTGCCTTCGCACAGCGCTCGCAGGCCGGACTCGATCTCTTGCGACAACTCGATGCGCTCCTGGCGGATACGCTGGTTGAGCAGGAAGAGTGCGTCGGCGACGCTGTCGGCCAGCGCTACCGATTGCAGTTGCACGGTCGATCGCCGTGCGAACTTCTTCAGCTGTGAGGTGATCTGGCCCATGCGGTCTGTCAGGTCGCAGATGGTGCGAAGGTTGAGATCGACCTGGTCGGTGTGTCCGCGCTCAAGGAACACGACAGCGTTCGCTGAAAGCGTGCGCAGCGCGGCAAGCGGCTGGTTGAGCTCGTGTGTAATGCCAGCCGACATCTGGCCCAGCACCGCCATCTTGCCGGTCTGCACCAAGTCGTCCAAGGTGCTCTTGAGGATGTCCTCGGCACGCTTGCGCTCCGCGATTTCGGTTTGTAGGTGTCCATTGGCATGGCTGAGTGCCTCGGTGCGCACCTGCACCATCTGTTCGAGTTCGTCGTAGGCGCCTTGCAGCGCCTCTCGTGCCGCAAGCCGCTGATGCACGATGCGGCGGCGCTGTTGGATGTACAGCACCAGAAGCGTGAGAAACACCAATGCGAACATGGTGCCCATCGCCGAGGTGCGTGCGAGGGCATGCACCGGTTTCATGTCCGACAGGATGATCAGCTTCCAGTCGGTGCCTTCGACCGGGCGGCTGTCCAGCAGGTAGTCGGGGCGGAAGGGTTCGTGCGCAGCGAACCGGCGCGCACCGTCCGCGTCCAGTTGCACCACCATCGCATCGCCACCCGACAGGGGGCGGTGCTCGCGCATGTCGATCGGTCGCAGTGCGCCGGCTTCTGTGTACTGCCTGGTCTGCGCAAGCTGCTGCAGGGTCTCGCTCGACAATGGCCGCAGCGCGCGGAACTTCCAGGCCGCTTCGGAAGCGAGAAACACCACGCCATTGCCGTCGATCGCCAGCACCTTGTCGGTGGAGCGCGACCAGGCAGCGTCAAGCTTGTCGAGGTTGACTTTGACGGTGGCCACGCCCAACTGGCGATTTCCGTCGACGATACCGTGGGAGAAGTAGTACCCGGGCTCGCGGCTGACTGTGCCGATGCCGTAGAAACGTCCCGGCATGCCTCGCACTGCATCCTTGAAGTAGGGGCGGTACGAGAAATTCATGTCCACGAAGCTGCTGCCCGGTTGGTTCCAGTTGCTGGCCGCAAGCGTGAGGCCGGTGGTATCCATGACGTAGACCGCAGAGGCCTGCGCATGCGCATTGACCGTCTCGAGGTACACGTTCGCTTCGAGCTGCAGGGTTCGGTTGGCCGGAGCACGCAGCAGATCAAGCACGTCGGGGCTGAGCGCCACCACCTGCGGCAGGTATTCGTAGCGGCTGAGTTCGCTGCGCAGGCTGGTGGAATAGATGTCAAGTCGGTGCAGCGTTCCCTGCTGCAACGCACGGATGCCCGTGCGCTCCCCGATCAGGTAGCCCAGCGCGCCGCCCGCGGCGATCAGGCACAGCCAGGCCCCCATCGCAGCCCAGCGGTGCCAGCGAGTGGTGGTTGAGGAGGCGGTCGCGCCCTTGAAGCGCGCGAGCACGGCCTGGTCTCGCAGATCGTCGGGGGAGCCGGCGAAGCCATGGCGGTACGGTGCGGAAAGCTTCAGCACGGCGCGACCTGCCGAAAGCAGCATTGACACGGAAGCAGGAGGCGGAGGGCCGCGAGGCTACGAAAACAACAACCCGTGATCGTACGCAGGCGCTTGTGGCTCGCCGAGACGGAGTTACCCTGCATCGGCGCCATTCCGTGCACCCCCGATGGGCGTCAATCGGCGTACACGCCGGCAGCCTTGATGACTGGACCGAAGCGCGCGACCTCAGCTTGCACAAACTTCTTGTGCTCGGCGGGCTCTACGCGCTTGTCGGTCACGACGACCGCGCCCAGGCCTTCCTCCTTCTTGATGAACTCCGCATCCTTGAGCGCGACCTTTAACGCATCGTTGAGCTTCTTGACCACCGGCGCCGGCGTGCCCTTGGGCGCATACAACCCATGCCAGATCGTGACCTGGAAGTTCTTCAGGCCCGATTCATCGAGTGTGGGCAGATCCTTGAGCGCGGGCGTGCCCAGGCGCTTGAGCGTGGTCACCGCATAGGCCTTGACCTTCTTCGCTTCGATCTGGCCCGTGGTGTTGGTGGTCTGGTCGCACAGCAGGTCGATCTGTCCACCCAGCAGGTCTGCGATGGCCGGTGCCGTTCCCTTGTAGGGCACAGTGGTCATCTCTGCCTTGAGCTCGCTTTGAAGCAGCAGGCCGCACAGGTGCGAGGCCGAGCCGATGCCGGCGTTGCCGAGGTTGGTTTTGCCGGCGTTCTTGCCGATCCAGTCCTGCAACTCCTTGAAGCTGTTGGCTTCGAGCTGCGGCTTGCCGATCACGGTCATCGGCACATCGTTGATCATGCCCAGGTACTCGAAGTCGCTCTCGTAGTTGTAGGGCAGCTTGCGATAGAGCACGGGGGTGGTGGCCATACCCACGTGCGTGAGCAGCAACGTGTAGCCGTCGGCCTTGGCGCGCGCCACCTTGGCATTGCCGATGGTGCTGCCGGCGCCGGCGGCGTTGTCGATCACGATCGTTGCACCGTCCAGCGGCTTGCGCAGCGCTTCGGCGAGGTCGCGCGCCACGCGGTCGGTAGGACCGCCCGCGGCAAAGGGCACGACGATGGTGATGGGCTTGCCGCCCGGAAAGTCCTGCGCATGCACGCTCAGGGCCACGGTGGCAGCCGCGAGAAGGGCCAGGCTTCGGTTGAAGATCGATCGGTTCAAGGAAAAGACTCCGTTGGGACAAGAGGAAAGATCCAAAGACCGCTGCCGATCGTCGGCAGCGGCCCGTGCGTCATGCCGCAGGCGTTAGAGCATCGAAGGCGTGACTTGCTTGGTGATGTCGAACAGCAGGTTCACGGGGGAGGGCCCGAACGACAACCAGGTGCCGCTCAGCGGCTGCTGGCCCACGCCGGGCTTGGTCCAGTCGCACACGCCGTCCGGGAAGGCAGTATTCAGACGGGCCCACTGCGTGGGCGTGAAGAACACGCGGTACTCCGACGGGTTCAGCGGCTTGAGTTGGCACTTGGCGATGTCATCGGTCAGCGGGCCGCCAGCGGCCATGCGCGGCGTCGTACCTGCCGGGTAGAAGGTGTTGCACGCGCTTTCGCCGAAAGCAGTCTGCTCTTCCGTGTACTTCAGGCCGTTGTTCCAGCAAGCGTCCTTCAGATCGGCAGGGCGTGCCGCGGCGATCTTCTGCGCGAGTGCACGATCGGAGTTGTCGGCCTTGGCGGCGCGCAGCCAGACATCCATCGCATCGAAGGCTTCGGCGCTGCTCGCGCCCTTGGTCCACATCACGTGGTTGTCGATGTTGCCATTGGCGCGGCGCAGTCGCTCCCGCATGGAGAACGAGTGGATCTTGGTGTGGATGTCTCCGCCCACCGTGCCGTCGTTGTAGTCGCGCAGGTCGATGATGGCGGTGGATGCAAGTCCCCCCGCACCGTTGACGATGCGCCCCGACTGATAGGCACGCGTGAGTGCGTCAAGATCGCCCACGGTACGGGTCGTAGTGCGCTTCATGTCGCGATCCACGCCGCCAGCGCGTTCATTGAGGTCGAGGAACTTGTCGATGCTGAGTTTTCCCTCGTTGAGCGCGTTCAGGCCGTACTGGATGCCGACGTTGTCGATCGGGCGCAGCGCGAAGCCTTCGGCCGTCTTGCCGTAGACGTTCACGGTGTGGTCGAACACCGTGGCGCGCGCGCCTGTCGGATTCGTCGCGGGGTTGTAGCGCTTCTCCACCGGCACGCCTGCAGGGAATGACACCAGCGGGTCGAGCCGACCGGCGCTGCCGCTCATGTTGGGGATGTTGCCGATCTGCAGGTAGCCAGAGATCGCCTGCTTTTCGGCCACGGTGTAGTTCAGCGCCACGGTGGCCGGGTCGTTGAAGTAGTTGTTCAGAATGCGCGAGTCGTGCAGCTTGAAGATCGTGGATGAGGTCACGTCGGCGAACACCTGGCTCACCACCACGCCATCGAAGAGACCGGGATAGTTGTCACTGGTCTGATGGCTCTGGTAAGAGCCGCCCGAGCCGCCGGTGCCGATGGTGTAGGTGGGTGCGCCAAAGTTTTCAATGAAGCGCTCCTTGACCATGGCGATGGTTTCGGAGGACAGCTGGTCGTTGCAGTTGGTGCCGAAGACATTCAGCGTGGACGTTGTCACCGCGAGGCCGCGGCTTTGGTAGGTCGGGTTGATCAGCGTGGCGAAGTCATTGCCTTGCTGGAACCAGCCGCCCTGGCAGCCGCCGCCCAGCGGATAGATCAGGCCGCCCTTCCAGCCTGCGGTGCGATGGGTCGGTGAGGGCGGCGGCTCGTTGAGCACGTCATGCAGGATCGCCGACTGGTACAGGCCGCGGTTGATCGTGCCGCTCTCGAGCCGGATCACGTACGGCACCTGCTTGCCGTCGATCGTGAGGTAGGCGATGTTGGCCGGATAGGCGCTCAGGCTGCCGGGTTCGAAGCGCGTGTTGGCGCCCGCAGTGGTTCGGTAGTAGTAGTCCACGCGCGTTTCGACAGAGCACTTGCCGTCGTCGAGCGACTTGAGTTTTTGTCCGCCCATGCGCGTGAAGGTCTCGTAGCCGCACACGAAGGGCTCCTCATGTGGCCCGGAGATCACGGGGCCGGTGATCGGGTAGGCCGTCAATGCGAGCGTTGCCTTGTAGCCGCCGTAGCTGGCTACCAGCTCATTGGCCCCGGTCTTCAGCCCCGTGACCTTGCCCACCAGCCGTCCGTTGGCCGGGTTGGGCGCGAAAGAGGCCGTGACATCGCGCCCGTCGACCGTCACCGACAGGCTGCTGGGAGATTGCTCGCTCAGCAATTCGAGTTCCACGAGTGCGTCGTCTCCGGTCACCAACTGAGGCGGCGACGACAGCACGCCGACCTTCAGCGTTGCCCCCGCCGATGGTGTGCCCGGATCCGGGTTGCCGGGGTCGGTCGGATTTCCACCACCGCCGCCGGGGACGGGCGGTATGAATCCACCGCCTCCGTCGCTTCCGCCGCCGCAGGCGGCCAGGATCATCGCGGCCAGCAGGGTGCTGATGCGCAGCGGCGCTTTCGCCTTGGCGAGGCGGGACTTGATCTCAGGTCTTGCATTCATTTTCTCGGTCTCCGTTGTGGTTCTGGTTGCTGGGAAGGAAAAGGGGGGAGGTGAATGGCTGGGCTCGCCCGCAGTGGGATGACCATGCGGCGGCGCGACCCGGTGAAGCCGGGCCGTGCGCCTAGCGGCGCATGTCAGAGCAGGGGCGTAGGCGGGTGGCGGCGCGGGCGCTCGGGTCGCGAACGCGCAGGCCGCGGGGAAGTGCTGGGCAAGGGGGTGTGGCGCATGGTTGTCTCCGTCCTCTGTCTCAGGGATGCGCTCAGGAATAGCAACGCATGTGCCAGGCGGACATTGCCCTGTAAGTTGTTGATATGGATAGGGTTTATTTGCCTTGCCCCAGGTTTTCCCGCGCTTTTTCGGCTGAAACCCCAGCCACGGCGAGCTTGGGTTGGCTGGGAAACCGCACACCACGATCCAAGCAGATTGCCGACAAATCGTTGCGCTCGATGCAGACACGACGCCCGTGCCGAGGGCCTGCAACCTTTGGCAGCCTGATGAGGGGCCACGAGACCATTCAAATGGCGGGATTTGACGATGTACTTTGCCCGCCTCGTCGTCGGTACTGTGGGTGCAGGCGCATTCTTTGTTTGGAGCGCAGCGGCTCAGGCTCAGCAGCCCTCGGCGCCCAGCCAATCCTCTCCAAGGACGACCCAGGTTGCCTCATCAGGGCGCACGCTGACCAGCTCTCAACTGGCAACAGACATCCTCAACCGCATGTTCGTACGCTCAACGAGGTCTTCGAGGGGGCGTGGCCAGACGTAGGATTCGGAGCTAGGCAGCGCTTGCTTGAAGAGATCGCGCAAGGCTCCATATCTACTGCGGCCTGGTGCTAACATGGACGTGGTTGCTACCATGGCCGAGATCTGTACAATGGCCCTGATAGGGCACTGTAGGAGCTGTGTGTTTTCCTCACGATCGATCAACCGGCAAGCCGGCGAGGATTTCGTCGCCCAAGTGTTTCGCGACCACGGGTGGGCGGTGACAGCCGCCCAGGAGGGGCAGGGCCCGGATCTGATCGTTGCCCAGGGTGCTTTTCGCTTTGCGGTGGAAGTCAAGACCGTCTCTGAAGGTCGACCCGACCGGGTGATTCCACTGTTGTCTCAAGCCATCCTCGAAGCTCAGGCCGCATCGGTCTCACTGGGCGACGTGTTGCCGTTGGCGGTCGTTTGCGTAGAGCAGGCTGCCTCGTCACTGCTGCGACATGTGGAAAGCTTTGTCGAGCGGTATGCCATCCAGGTACCTATTGGCATCGTCTCTGAATCTGGCGTACGGTTTTTCCGAGGGCCAGCGCTTGAGGCACTGAATCAGATGCTTCCCGAGCCTGCGCGCTACGCCGCGCACTCGACACCACAGTCTGTCAATCTGTTCTCAGATCTCAACCAATGGATGCTCAAGGTTCTTTTAGCGCGTGACGTTCCTGACGGCCTGTTGCAGGCTCCTCGCCAGATCTACCGCACCGGCGCAGAATTTGCCCAAGCCGCGCAAGTATCGGCAATGAGTGCATCCCGATTTTTGAGCCAGCTTCGCCATGAAGGCTTCCTTGATGAGTCGTCGTCGCAAATCGTCCTGGTGCGTCGGGAAGAGCTGTTTCGGCGCTGGCGTGCCGCGGCCATGCGCACGTGCCCGGAGTTGCCCATGCGATTCTTGATCAAGGCCCCGGTTCTGTCGCAGATTCAGACACATCTCAACGGAAAGGTCGACGCCTGCTTGGGACTTTTTGCTGCTGCGGATGCGTTGAGCCTTGGGCATGTCAGCGGCGTGCCGCCATACGTGTACGTTCCAAAACTTCCACGTCCAGATATATCCGAGTGGCCCGCGCTTGTCGCGTCGGCCCATGAACGCCCGGATTTCATACTGAGGCAGGCCTCCTTTCCCCAATCTACGTTCCGTGCTGCCGTTGATCGCAACGGTGTGCTTGCATGCGATGCCATCCAGGTCTGGCTGGACGTGGCGAACCATCCGTCCCGCGGTGCGGAGCAGGCGGACTTCATCTATAAGAAGGTGATGAGCCCCCTCGTTGAGAGGCAAGCTGGATGAACGATCTAGAGCCGTTTGCGAGACTGGTGCAGGCACTGGATCCGTGGCGCCAGCAGTTGGTTTTCATCGGCGGGTGGGCTCATCGCCTTCATCGGCTCGATGCACGAGCAAATCAGCTGGAGCATCAGCCGGTTTTTACCCGCGACACTGATTTGGCTTTCGCCAACAAGGAGGGGATTGAAGGCGACATCAAAAGCGCCTTGATTGGACACGGCTTTCAAGAAGCGTTGGGTGGCGACCATACGCCGCCAGTGGCCCACTACACGCTGGGTCAAGAAGAAGGCGGCTTCTATGCAGAGTTTCTAACCCCGCTTGCAGGAAGCGGTATCAAACGTGGTGGCAAGCCTGACGCGACACTGGCGAAAGGGGGGATCGTGGCACAACAGATTCAAGCGACTTGCCAGCATGCTTTCGGCATTGTTCTTAGTTAGCTGGATGCCGAACAATTGAAGGGTCACAGTGCAGAGCAACTGGATGAGGTGGCCTTCTGGCTCCACGATGGCTTCGCCGAGCAGCTGCGCCTGATCGAGACTAAGGACCGATCGATCCAAACGCTCACGCGCGAGCTTGTCTCGAGTCCACGAGGGCCGCCCAGCTCGCGCGCAAGCTCGTACAGTACCAACGCCCGCGTTACTACTAATCGTACAGTTCGGTTCATCCCTGCAGCTGTTTAACGCTGGGGAGCCTGGCGACTAGGAAAATCCTTCGCCTTAAGAGAATTCAAGACAAGGGGCCGGACGCTCACGGCTCACGAGCGCTCGCGCGGGGAAGTTGGGGCCTGGCGGAACGTGGTCGGTGTCGGTTTGAGTGTGTATCCCACAGACTTGCGCCGTCGCATCGGCTTCAATATTCGTCGATAGAGTTGATCCCACTATTTATCATTGATCCAACGATTCGTTAGCGCTGGGGATGGCTGGAAGGGTATTGCGAATGTTTGAATTCTCGAAGAAAAAGTATGCAATGGGCGCTGCTGCTCGGCGCGCGGCTTTGCGGATGTTGCTGGGAGGCTTGGCAAGCCTCGCGCTGGCGGCGGGCGCACAGACCGCAACAGATTGGGTCAAGGATCCCTCGAGAGACTGTCGTTTTGTTGTCCCTGCGTCGTTGAAAGGCGCTGCGACCTACTGGGTGGGGGCCTGCCCTGGCGGCAAAGCGGCTGGACTGGGCATGCTGCGCAATCGCGAAGGTGCGAAGGCGGGCAATGCCTTCTACGGGGAGATGCGCGAAGGGATTCCAGTGATGGGTGCCATCGACTTCGACGGGGGTGGCTATCGGGTGGGCCGGTTCGTGGAGGGGGACCTCGGATCGCGTGACGGCTCCTGGCAGGAGCGTCATGATGGCTTCGAGGCTGCACTTCGTGCCGCACGTGCCGTCAGTGCGCACTATGTAGAAACCAAGAATCCGGCCTCCGCGCGCCACTATGCCGAGGTCGCGAGGCAGCTTGACACCCAGCTTGACGCAGACTGAATCGTTGGCGTCACTGTGCAACGCCCGTTGAGCCTACGTTGCCGAGCCATCAAGCATTCGAAAGATTCGCTGCGGCACCCGCAGTTGATGCCCTTGTCGGGACGGTCGCTCGCGCGAGGGCTCGAGCTATCGACCGTTTCGCAATGCCGCCTGCGTGCTGACGGTTCGTTCGTAAGAAGCGTCTTCGCTCCAGCTTCTGCAGATGCGGGTCGGTGTGGTCTGGTGCGCGACGCAACGTCGCATACTGCGCACGTCGCCGCGGATGCCCGGCTTGCCCCAAAGACCCGCCCGAAAGTGCAGCAAGTCTTGGTCGTTTCACGCGCATGTCGATGACGGGCGCGCAGCCATCGACATCACGGCCAGCTGAACCAATCCGTTGACTGGCTGGTGCCATGTCAGACTGAGCCCTCTTTCATTCCTTCCCGTTCGCCGGCGCCGTTCTGCATGACCACTTCCGAGATCTTCCTCGTCGCCATGTTGATCATCTTTTCGGTACCGTACCTTGTCTGGCGTCTGGGGCGCACCGAGTATTTCGCGCCGCTCGTGGTGGTGCAGATCATCACTGGCATCGTGCTGGGGCCAGGCGTGCTGGGCGCGGTGTTTCCCGACTACTACAAGTTCGTCTTCAACGGGCCAGTTGTCCAGTCGCTGAACGCCGTTGCGCAGTGGGCCGTCATGATGTTCGTCTGGATCGCAGGCATCGAGCTCGACTTGCGCAAGGCTTGGGAGCACCGCCGCGAAAGTGGCGTCACGGCAGGACTGGCGCTCGGCGTACCGCTGGCCTTCGGCGCGCTGGCAGCGCTTGCTTTGCTGCCCTACCCCGGCTGGATGGGGGCAGGTGGGACGTCCTGGCAGTTCGTGCTGGGCATCGGCATGTCGTGCGCCGTGACGGCCCTGCCTATTCTCATCTTGCTGATGGAGAAGCTGCAGATCCTGCGCCAGCCCATCGGTCAGCGCATCCTGCGTTACGCGAGCCTGGACGATATCGCCATCTGGGGCGTCTTGGCGCTGATCCTCATGGACTGGGAGCGGGTCGGCAGGCAGGCAGGCTTCCTGGCAGTATTCGCCGTCGCTTCGATCCTCTTCCGCCGGCTGATGGTCCGCGTCCCCGAGCGCGATCGCAGGTACGCCGGGCTGATATGGCTCGCGGCCTGCGGGCTCGGTGCCGACTGGTCGGGCCTGCACTACATGGTGGGCGCGTTCATCGCCGGCGCAGTGATGGACGCGGAATGGTTTGACCAGCAGCAGATGGACTGGCTGCGTCACAACGTGCTGCTCGTGGTCATGCCGGTCTTCTTTCTCAGCACCGGCCTGCGTACCAACTGGCAGGTCGGCGGCACGGAGGTCTTCCTTGTTGCGGCCGTGCTGCTGGTCGCGTCGGTGGCTGGCAAGCTGATCGGGCTCCGCCTGGCGGGGCGGCTGCTGCGCTGGCAACCGGGCGAAGCCTCGCTGATCGGCTGGCTGCTGCAGACCAAAGCCCTCATCATGATCATTTTTGCCAACGTCCTGCTGGACAAGGCGATCATCACCAACGAGACCTTCACGGCCTTGCTGATCATGGCCGTGGCGAGCACCATGCTGACGGTGCCGGTCGTGTCGCCCAAGCTGCAGCGCATGAAAGACATCGTTTTTCGGTCGCGCTGAGCGGAGGGCCTTGCTGGCGAGTGGGCCTGCGCAGGTTCCTTGCTATCGCCGTTAGATGGTTCCGGGGGAATGCGGCTCAAAATCTTGACGGGTCATGCAGCGATCCCCAGGCAGTTTTGCGAGTACCACGTTCTACGCCTATCCAGTGACCTCTCCAGTCGGCGCATTCGCCAGAAGGCTTCACGCTGACGACGCCGATCCCCATGCCTGGTCTCGATCCAGAGGCGCGCCGGCCTGCTTCCAAACACCCATCGACGAAGAAATTTGTAAACATTCTTGCTAAAGCCAGACGCTCTTAGGATACTGTATGTCCATACAGTAATCGGAGCCTTTCATGGCCATCTCCCTGTCATGGGCTGGTGGCGAAGACCCGCCGCCGGCCCGTCTGTCGCCGGTGTCACGAGGCAGGATCTCGCGTGACCCGCTCACGTTGTCCCCTGCCATAGAGGCCGCGCTCTGGCGTGGCGACGCAATGGGTAGTCCTGTGACGACGACGCTGAGCAGCGGCTTCGCGACACTGGACGCACAGTTGCCGGGAGGCGGCTGGCCCTGCCAGTCGTTGACCGAGGTGCTGCAGTTGCAACCCACAGCGCTTGAGTGGCGTCTGTGCGCTCCGTCCATGCGCGCGTTGGTGGCGCAGGGCAAGCAGATCGTGTTGGTCGGTCCGCCGAAGGCGCCTCACCTGCCGGGACTCCTTCACCTCGGACTCGACGAGCATCAGTTGGTATGGATCCAGGCCGACAAGCCGCTCGAACGCTTGTGGGCCATCGAGCAACTCATCAAAGCCAATGCGGTGGGCATGCTCCTTGGATGGCTGCCTCACGCCCGGCAGGAGCAAATTCGCCGGTTGCAGGTGTGCGCTCAAAGCTGTGATGGACCGGTGATCCTTTTTCGTCCAGCGGCGGCCGAGCATGAGGCTTCGGCCGCACCGCTTCGTTTGCAGGCGCGGTTCAGCCTCGATTGGGAGCTGTGCATTCATCTGCTCAAGCGCAAAGGCCCACCTCACGAGGGGGAGCTGAGATTGCCCTCGATCCCCGGTGGACTCGAGGACATCCTCACGCCACGTCTGACGTGCCCGAGCCATCTGATCGCGGCGAGCCACTCGAGAAAGCTTTCCCATGCTGTGGGCAGCACTTCTTCCGGACAAGCTTCCGGACGGCCCGCAGCGGCGCACTGAAGCGCTCGAGGGTCTGGCGACCTGGTGTCTCCAATTCACACCGCGCGTTGCCGTCCTCGAAGCGCTTCTGGACTGCCCAGCGGTGGCCATGGAAGTCGAGCAAAGCGTGCGCTTGTTCGGCGGTAAGCGTCGTCTGGTGCTGCGAGTGCGCGATGAATGCGCCGAGTTGGGCGTACGGCAACTGGCCTGGGCCCCCACGAGCCTCGCCGCGTTAGCGCTCGCTCGTGCCGGCCTGTCCAACGGGTTTGTCAAGCCACTGGCACAGTTGCTGGACGCGCTGCCCTTGCAGACAGTGACCCACGTCGCGGTGCATCAGGCGACGCTGGCGCGCCTGGGCTGCCAGACCCTCGGACACGTGAGAGCGCTGCCGCGTGGAGGGCTGAGCCGGCGCTTCGATGCCCAGGTGCTGACGGCGCTCGACCAGGCATACGGATTGCGCCCCGAAAGCTATGCCTGGGCGCAACTGCCCGAGACCTTTGCCGCGAAGCTCGAGCTGATGGCCCGTGTCGAGCATGCTCCGGCGATGCTGTTCGGCGCACGGCGATTGATGCTGCAGTTGGCCGGCTGGCTCGCCGCCCGGCGATCGGGCGTCACCGCTTTCACGCTGCGCTGGTGCCACGATGCCATGCGCTCCAGGAGCGCAGGTGATGGCGGCGAACTCACGGTGCGCACGGCGCAGCCCACACGGGCTACGGAGCATCTGATGCGGCTCTTGGCAGAGCACGTAGCCAAGATCGAGTTGTTGGCGCCGGTGGGTGACCTTGAGCTACTGGCGACCGAGGTGCATCCGCTGGAAGAGAAAAGCTTTTCGATGCTGCCTGAAGCCCGGCAATCGGGCGAGAGCTTGGCGTTGGTGCTCGAGCGCGTTGCCGCACGCCTTGGCCCCGAAAGGGTGCTTCGCCCGGTCGTCCTCGAAGATCATCGGATGGAGTGGATGTGTCGCTGGCGTCCTGCGCCAGAGGCGACACCACGCGGCCGGTGCAGGCTCGTGGATGTGCCGCAACCGACATTCATCCTGTCGAAGCCGCTGCGCCTGGCCACGAAAGACAACCGCCCGATTTATCAGGGCGTGCTGCAATTGCTCGCCGGGCCGCATCGCGTCGAAGGCGGTTGGTGGGATCGAACAACGCAAGCTGCGGAAGCCGAAGGGGATGGCGAGGACGGCAGCGCAGCCGCAGCGACGGATGAGCGCACAGGCCATGTCGCGCGCGACTACTGGGTGGCCTTGAGCGAGCATGCGGGCGTGCTTTGGATCTTCCAGATGCGGCTGGCGGCGGAAGATACAGCCTGGTTTCTTCACGGCACTTTTGCCTGAGCGCGCCGCCATGCAATTGCCCGCCTATGCCGAGCTGAAGTGCGTGAGCAACTTCAGTTTCCTGCGTGGGGCGAGCCGCCCGGAAGAGCTCGTCGAGAGGGCAAAGCAACTGGGCTACTCGGCTCTGGCAATCACCGATGAATGCAGTCTGGCCGGTGTGGTGCGCGCCCACGTCGCGGCCAAAGAGCAAGGCCTGAAGCTGCTCATCGGCAGTCAGTTCCTTGTGCAGCCTGATGACACGGATGCAGATGCGGTTGCCTTCACGCTCACGGTGCTGGCTTGCCACCTCGAGGGCTACGGAAATCTGGCTCAGTTCATCACCAAACTACGTCGCGCATCGGAAAAGGGGAGCTACCGCCTTCGGCGCAGGGAGATTAGTGGCGCAGAGCTCAATGGGTGCGTGGTGCTGGCTTCGCCGCAGCGCATGGCAACTCCTGCGCAGTTGCAAGGGATCGGGCGCTGGCTGCTGGATGAATTCACCGGGCGCTGTTGGTTCGCCGTGGAAAAGCTGCGATTGCTCAACGATGAAATGTGGCTTCATCGACTCAACCAGGTGAGCAAAGAGACCGCCATCCCGCTTGTCGCCGCGGGCGATGTGCACTTCCATGTCCGTTCGCGAAAGCCGCTGCAGGACGTGATGACGGCCACGCGCCTGGGAAAGCCGCTGACTGCATGCGGCCTGGATCTGCAGCCCAACGCAGAGCGCCATCTGCGTACGCGGCTTCGTCTCGCACAGACCTACGACGCGCAATTGCTCGCGCGCACGCTCGAGGTGGCCGAGCGGTGCAACTTCTACCTCGACGAGCTTCGCTACCAGTATCCCGATGAAGTGGTCCCGGCGGGTGAGACGCCGGCGAGCTATCTGCGCCGCATTACCTACGAGGGGGCAGGGCGTCGCTGGCCGGATGGCATTCCTGCCAAGGCGCAAGTGCAGATCGAACACGAACTCGCACTGATCGCGGACCTGAGGTACGAGCACTACTTTCTCACGGTGGCCGATATCGTGGCATTCGCGCGCTCGCGCCACATTCTGTGCCAAGGCCGCGGCAGTGCGGCTAACAGCGTCGTGTGCTATTGCACCGGCGTCACGGAAGTCGACCCTGGCCGCATGAGCGTCTTGTTTGAGCGCTTCATCTCGAGGGAGCGCAACGAGCCGCCGGATATCGATGTAGATTTTGAGCACGAGCGTCGAGAGGAGGTGCTGCAGTACCTCTACCGAAAATATGGACGCGACCGCGCTGCGATCACTGGCGTGGTAATCAGCTATCGCCCCAAGAGTGCCATCCGCGACGTCGGCAAGGCGCTCGGGATGTCTGCGCAGGTGATCGATGCTTTGGCCAAGGGGCACCTGTGGTGGGACGGAGGGCAGGTCCGCCCCGAGCGGTTGCAGGAAAACGGATTGTCACTCGCGTCGCTGCAGGTTCAGCAGTTGATGCACCTGACTGAGCAGCTCATCGGTTTTCCAAGGCACCTGAGCCAGCACACCGGTGGTTTCGTGCTCACCAAGGGGCCGCTGTGTCGCATGGTGCCCATTGAAAACGCGTCGATGCCTGATCGCACGGTCATCGAGTGGGACAAGGACGATCTCGATGCGCTCGGGTTGCTCAAAGTCGACTGCTTGGCACTGGGGATGCTAACGGCGATTCGCAAGGCGCTGGACTTCATCGGCCTGAGAAAGGGGTGCATCTTCGGCGTTCAGGACATTCCTTCAGAAGACCCCGCCACCTACGACATGATCTGCAAGGCCGACACCGTGGGCATCTTTCAAATCGAGAGCCGCGCGCAAATGAGCATGCTGCCGCGGCTGAAGCCGCGCTGCTTCTACGATCTTGTGATCGAAGTGGCCATCGTGCGCCCGGGGCCAATCCAGGGCGGCATGGTGCATCCGTACCTCAACCGACGCCAAGGCAAGGAGCCTGTTGTCTTTCCCAGCGAAGCGCTCAGAGAGGCGCTCGGGCGCACGTTGGGCGTGCCGGTTTTCCAGGAGCAGGTCATGCAGATCTCGATCCTGGCAGCCGGCTTTACCCCCGGAGAGGCCGACGGGCTTCGTCGCTCGATGGCGGCATGGCGACGAAAAGGGGGGCTGGAGCACTACTACTCGAAAATCGTTAACGGCATGACGGCTCGAGGCTATGAGGAAGGCTTCGCGAAAGCCATCTTCGAGCAGATCAAAGGGTTCAGTGAGTACGGCTTCCCGGAAAGCCATGCCGCTTCGTTTGCGCTGCTCGTCTATTCGAGCTGCTGGATCAAATGTCATCATCCTGTGGAATTTTTGGCGGCTATGCTGAATTCGCAGCCACTGGGCTTCTACTCACCTTCGCAGCTGGTGCAGGATGCGCGCCGCCACGGCGTCGAAGTGCGCGCGGTGGACGTCATGTGCAGCGACTGGGATTGCACCTTGGAAGACTTGCTGCATGAGCCGGCAGTGCGTCTCGGACTGCGCATGATCACTGGTCTTCAGTTCGCTTCGGCACAACGCGTCGTGGCGGCACGCACGCAGCAGGTTTTTGATGACGCGGAGGATCTCGCTAGACGCGCGCAACTCGATTTACACGAGATGAAACTGCTGGCAGCAGCCGACGCTCTCAAGAGTCTTTCTGGACATCGGCGTCAGCAAGTGTGGGACGCGGCGGGGCTGCGAGCGGCGCCCGAGCTGCTGCGTGAGGCGCCAGTCCGTGAAGATGTCCTGGAGCTCGTGGAGGCAGCCGAAGGAGAGGAGATCGTGTTCGACTACGCCTCAACTGGTCTGACGCTTCGCCGTCATCCCATGTGTCTTCTGCGCAAGCGTCTGACCCGGCATGGATTTTTGTCGGCGTACGAATTGGATGCCATCGAAAACGGTGAACAGGTGAGCTGTTGCGGTATCGTGACCTTGAGGCAGCAACCGGAAACAGCCAAGGGAACGGTCTTCGTTTCGTTGGAAGACGAAACGGGGGTGGTGCAGATTATCGTTTGGAAAGGTCTACGGGATCTGCAGCGGAACGAATTATTGGGGGCAAAACTGTTGGCGGTCCATGGCCATTGGCAGCGCGAGGGAGAAGTCAAGAATCTCGTCGCATCGCGCCTGGAAGATCTAACTCACTTGTTGGGCCGGCTTGCGACTGCGACCCAGAGCAGGGACTTCAGATAGCAGATAGCGCAAGCACGGGCACTCAGATAGATAGGGTCTGCGATGCACCAAATTGGACATCCAAGTGTTACGAAATTGTTCCATGCATTGGTGCAAAGCGCTTATGGCGATCGGCATTGCAGAGGTACAAGATATTGCCCAGGAGGGATTTTTCCGACCTGCATTCCATCTGTTTCGGTGAGTCGAACGTTTTCATTAATGGCGAATGAAATCTTGATTCATCTGATCGCTTGCCAAAGACTTGGCGGTCGAAATGCGTGGAAAGGCGAAAAAATGGAATCCTCCTAACGGGAGGGGTCAATTTTTATGATAAAACGCGACCTCTAATTACCAGGACACCCAAAGCAATGGCAAAAAAGACATTCCTCGAGATTCAGAAGCAGATCGAACAACTGCAGAAAGAAGCCGATCATCTGCGCAAGCAGGAGGCCGACGAGGTGCTGGCGCGCATCAAAGAGGCGATTGCCGTCTACGGATTCACTGCCGCAGAACTAGGTGTTGGCGCTGGCGTGGGGCGCGGTCGTGCGCGCAAGGTCGCCGCAGTAAAGCCCGGCCGCAAGCAAGGCGGGAAATCTGGTGCGTCTGCACCGAAATATCGGGACCAGAATGGCAATGTGTGGAGTGGTCGCGGTCCGCGGCCGGCGTGGTTCAAGGCCGCGCTTGAGGCGGGCAAGTCGGCCGAAGAATTCCTGGCCAAGTGACTCGGGAGGCGGCGCGCCGAACTCGGAGCGCCGCCCGCCTGCCAGCCGAAGTTCCTGAATTCCTTCTCGTTTGCCCTGGGTGGTCAACGTGCAAACACGGAGCTGGAAAGGCCATCTGCGTGAATCGACCGACACGCAACTTTTTCAACGGTTGCTGCGTGGAACTCGTGAGACGCGGCGCGGCGATCACCAAAGATCATGCCGTCCTGGGTCTTCATGGAAGTCCATGACCGGATGCCAACGATCCACCACGACCGGGGCGCCGCATCTCAAGGAATGACGATCGAGGTCTCTGTTTTCACACGATCGAGCGCAACCAGTGAGCGGAAACTTTTGACTGCCTCGTTCTCTGCGAACAAGCGCCTCGTCAGGCCCTCATAGCTGCGCATGTTGGGTGCGACGATGATGAGCACGCAGCTGATGCCCCCTGTCACGTAGAAGCACTGCTGCACTTCCGGTGTGTCGCGAAAGAGCGTTTTCGCGCGATCGACCGTTGCGGCGCGCTCGTCAACAAGCTGCACTTCGACGATAGACGTGATGGTGGCTGAAACTGCCTCTGGATTGACGATCGCCACATTTCCGACGATGACTCCCTCGGCTTCCATCGCCGCGATCCGGCGCTGCACCGCCGCAGCCGACAGGTTGACCTCGTCGGCGATGACCCGCTGGGGTGTCTTGTTGTTGCACTGGAGGATTCGAAGGATGGCTCGATCCTGACGGTCGAGGACGAAGTCGGCGTTCGGGATCCTGTTCATGGCGAGTGAATGTTGCGTTTGGGGCAGGTTTTTCAGGCGAATTAATCAGTGTATCGAAGATAAAGTGCGGGGATGACTTCGACTTCTCCAGCACACACCGTTCCCGAGGCGCAGGCCAACAAGGCGTTGGGAGTTGCCTGCGGTGCCGGCGCAGGTGCGCTATGGGGCTTGGTTTTCTTGGCGCCCGAGTTGGTCCGAGACTTCAGCCCTCTCCAGTTGAGCATCGGTCGCTATCTTTGCTATGGCGCTCTTGCTGTGCTTTTGCTCGCGCCGCGTTGGCATGCTCTGGTGTGCCGCCTGTCGCGTACGCACTGGCTGAGCCTGTCCTGGCTCGCGCTGGCCGGCAATATCATCTACTACATTCTCCTTGCCAGCGCAGTCCACATGGGAGGCATTGCGATGACCTCCCTGGTCATCGGATTCTTGCCGGTGGCTGTGACGGTCATAGGCAGTCGTGACGACGGTGCCGTGCCGTTCAAAGCGCTCATCCCCTCGCTGATGTTGAGTGCGGGGGGCGCTGTCTTCATCGGTTGGGAGGCGTTGGCCAGGCCAAGCGCCGGGAGTGCGACGACCCAGTTGCTCGGCCTCGCATGCGCTGTCGGTGCGCTTGTCTCCTGGACGGCATTTGCTGTTGGCAATGCGCGTAGCCTGAAGCAACTGCAGGGCATCTCCGGGCATGACTGGAACCTGTTGACTGGTGTTGTCACAGGCGCTCAAAGCCTGCTCCTTCTTCCATTGGCCATGCTGCTGCAGTCTGCGCATCACGACGCCAATCAATGGGCACGCTTTGCAATGGTGTCGCTGGGAGTGGCACTGATCGCTTCCATCGCCGGCAATGCGCTGTGGAATCGAATGAGTCGCCTGCTCCCACTGACGCTCGTGGGCCAGATGATCCTCTTCGAAACCGTCTTTGCGCTTATTTACGGCCTCGTGTGGGAGCACAGGCTACCGACAGCGCTCGAAGCGTTGGCACTGGTCTTCGTGATCTCGAGCGTACTGGCCTGTCTTGCTGCACATCGCACCGTGCCCGCGGCCGAGCACCACGCGTGAGCGTCGAAGATACTGCTCTGGGCAAAGCGTGCAACTGCCGCTGCTCGCTCGAGCGTTAACTTGCGCTGGCGGTAGTCGCTCAGGACATCGAACACTTCGGCGCTGCAAGCAGCAGCGATCACGTGGGCAAGACATGAGCTTGGGTCGCCGTGCCTGTGTCGATCGCGGTGCCATCGGTCAGACAGTGCTGGGCACGCGCTGGCTTGCAGTTGAGCCTCCGCCTCTGCGGGCTCGCGCATCGCACAGAGAGGGCCTCACTTCGGAGTTTCGACCTGCGGTTGGATGCTGCGAGGTAAAGTCGAAGTTTTGTTGGCGTGGGGGGTGTAAGCGTCACAGATGCCTTGCCCAAAGGGCACCTTTCCTGTGGTGAATCTTCCGATGCAGCCAAGAGCTACTGACTGGCCAGCAGTCACATGGATGTAGTGGGCTGAGGGGGAACGAGCAAGGCGATGAGATTCTCCAGCGCCTTGCCGGAAGCATCGATGTCGAGTGCGGACTCCCGCACCGCTCGAAGAAGAAGACCGTCGAGAAAGCCCTGAAGCGTAAGGACCGAAATCGCAAGCTCCTCCTCATTCAGCGGCTTGCCAGACTTCTGAGCAAGGTCGGACAACCAGGCCGTCAGCGACGTATTGGCTTGCGTGTCCACCTCGGTGATTTGGCGCGCGATGGCCTCGTTGCGTGTGCCCTCGGCGCTCAGCTCGAGAATCAGCGTTGCACTCAAAACTTCTGGATCGCCTGCCCGCCAGCGGCGCAAGTATTCGCAGAATCGGGCGGCGAATACTTTCGGCGCCAAGCCGACCAAGCTCACTGCGCTGTTGGAACTGATCTCGTGCTGCGCAAGCTCCACCACGATTTCTTCCCGGCTCGAGAAATAGCGGTAGATCAGTCCCGGGCTCATTTGTGCCGATTCACTGATTCGCGCGATCGTGCCTGCATGAAGTCCATCCTCGACAAAGCATTCCTTTGCAGCCTTCAGAATTCGCTGCCGCTGGGACTCTGCCCGCTCCCCGCTCTTGAGAGATGGCTTCCTGGTCTTGGGATTCACGTCGTTCTTGCCCCGTGGTGATCTGATGATGCGTCAAATGATGCATCACAGGAAGTAAGTGTAAACGTTCACTTGCCCGTCAAGGCCGCGGTGCGGCGCAGGATGACCGGGCGACAAACGGAAGCGCTGCCGTGCAATTTCGCGCGTCCCTCCTGAGTGAGGTGTTCATTCACTCTTTGTGAGCTCAACTAGACCGGGTGGTCATGGGGCACGCAGAACGCGAAGGTCGGGCGGGGCCTGTCTACCAGACCCGGGGCAGTCTAAAAAGCTTAGGCCGGTGTCCACGAAACCGGCAGCAGCCCATCCCACTGTGTGGCCTGCAACACACCAGCCCAACTCAGATACGAACGGAATACATACCTATCTCAAGGAAATGTGCTCTGTCATATAGTCTATGAAGACTCTCAACTTGGGCGAGAGATGTTTGCTCGAAGGCCACAGCACGCGCAAGGTAGTGACGTCGCAATTAAATTCTTCGAGCACTGGGACTAGCGTACAAGTGTCTAATTGACGACGAATGGCGATATCGGGCATGCACGCGATTCCAAGCCCAGATTCTGCGAAGCAGAGCAACGGTTCAAGGGTATTTGTGACCATCGAGTTCGATAGTTCCAGAAAAACCTTTTCACCTTTCTTGCTGAGGGGCCACGCATCTATCTTGCCGCTGCTGGGGTAGCGATAGAGGAGGCAACGGTGTTGCAGCAAATCCTCTGGATTCTGCGGTACACCGTGCGCCTCTAAGTAAGTAGGTGAGCCCACCATGGTTCGACGATAAGTGCCGAGCTTGCGTGCAGTCAGACGCGAATCCTTGGGCTCCCCGGTGCGAATGACGGCATCGAATCCCTCCTCGATCACGTCCACCAAACGGTCAGTGCAGTCTATATCCAGCTCGATGTCAGGATGCTGGCGATTGAACTGCGCGAAGTGCGGCATGAACAACAAACCAACCGAGGGGAGGCTAACACGCAGTTTGCCACGTGGCGAACTTTGGGACAGGGCCAGCTCATCCTGCGCCTGCTCCAACTCACACAGAATGCGCCGGCAACGCTCCAGAAAATTGAAGCCTTCGGGAGTCAGTATGACGGTGCGGGTAGAGCGATGAAATAGCCGTGTACCCAGCCGATCTTCCAGTCGTGCGATGGCCTTGCTCACTGCGGACGCTGAAATACCCAATTGTTGCCCCACCGCGGTGAAGCTGCGGGATTCGCCCACCCGCACGAATATATCTAAAGAACCAAGGCTTTCCATGTGACCTCACCATTAATGACTTGTGCGTCATAAGTGTTGTTCACTGTAGCCTATCTTTTCTTAGTGGACGAGGATGCACTATTGCGACGTCGTGCTCCGTCGCGAGCTGCAACTCACTGAACTAAGGAATCTGTTTGATGAACCACACCACCTCGTCCGTTTCGCGCCCGAACGCGGAACGATTGCCCCTCGGAGGATTACTTGCATTGGCCATGGCAGCATTCATTACTTTGCTTACCGAGATCATGCCCGCTGGCCTGCTGTCTTCCATTGCCGAAGGCCTGAACGTCTCTGAAAGCCTAGCCGGGCAGTTCATCACCGCCTACGCTGTGGGCGCCCTTGTTGCTGCAATTCCAGTAACCACGCTGACGCAAGGCATGCGTCGTCGCCCGCTGCTGCTGTTCGCGATCTTCGGATTTGCGGCGGTGAATCTAATCACCGCGCTTTCCAGTGACTACACTGTGTCGCTGGTAGCGCGATTTTTTGCGGGCGTGTTCGGCGGCATCGTCTGGTCACTGCTGGCTGGCTACGCCGTTCGGATGTCGCCGTCCCATTTGAGCGGGCGCGCCATTGCGATCTCCGGCGCGGGCGCGACGATCGCGCTGGTGCTAGGCGTGCCTCTCGGCGCGCTGCTGGGGCGCCACATTGGATGGCAAAGTGCTTTTGGTCTGATGACCGTACTGGCGCTGTTGCTCATCGTCTGGGTACTTGTGGTCGTGCCGGATTTCGCTGGCCAAAGCCGCGATCAGCGCCAGTCCCTTGCGCGCGTCTTCCTCAGAACTGGGATCCGTGCGGTGTTGTTCGTGGTGCTCACCTTCGTCGTGGCCCACAACGTTCTTTACATCTACGTTGAGCCGTTCCTGCAACCATCCGGCCTGGCCGCAAACGTGGACGTTATCCTGTTCACCTTTGGCCTGGGCTCCATCATTGGGCTATGGTTGGTCGGTGCGCTGGTTGATCGCCGGCTCCAGTTCCTCGCCGTGGCAAGCATTCTCGTATTTGCCATTGCCTCACTGCTGCTCGGGGTCTGGGGCACTGTTCCTCAGATGGTGTATCCCTCCGTGGCCATTTGGGGACTAGCGGTCGGCGGGTTTGCCACCATCACGCAGACGGCGCTATCTCGGTTTGCGGGCGAGTCGGTGGATGTCGCCCAGTCCATGTACACGACGGGATGGAACACGGCTGTCGCAGCTGGTGGCGTGGTCGGGGGCATCTTGCTTGACCGCACGGGTTCTGCATCTCTCGCCTGGGTCGCTATCGGCATCCTCGCAGCTTCCTTGCTCGGCACGGTCTTTTTCATGAATAGAGCATTGGCTCGCCAGTGTTGACGTCCGATGCGCGCGAATGCGGTCAAAGGGGCAACGACGTCGCCCGCTTCGTGAATCCGGCCGGCGATCACGCCGGTGGGCGCACCGATCGGCGGCACCAGCATTGGGCTGGCCGCGGGCTTCACGCTGGCGGTGAGCCAGCGCACGAGCCTGTATGGCGAACTGGGCAAGCAGTGGGCCTCGGGGGAGCGTGGCACGCGTGGGCAGCTCGATCAATGCGGGAGTGGGCGTGCGCGTGAAGTGGTGACGAAGCTTTGGGCTGGGCAAGCGCTTGGCCTGAGGTCTTTGACCTGCTACGGCCAGGTTCCGGCGCGAGCGCCGCTTAGAGCGCAGACATCACGCAGAGATGGTCGCGCTAACCTGGGGACCAGCTCGGCTGGCTCCATGCTGCGGTTCGTGGCGCACGTTGATTTACGCCGCCGCCGCGTCGCCGGATGTCGCACGCGGGGCCTTCTTGTTGATGTCGGGTTGGCGGCACGGTAGCGCTAGGCTATACAAGAGGATCTCCCTGGGTACAGACGAAGAACTCTGGCTCGCGCGCTCCATAGCGTCGCGGGTGCAGGCCCGCCAGCCCCATTTCGGCGGCGCAGTGCAACCGATCACATGCGGACCACTGGCTCGTACACGAGAGGAGCGACAACATCGCGCTGTCTGGGCATGTGTGAAGAGCACAAGGCGGGCGGCGCGCTAGGATCGGCCTCATCCGGGAAGCTGGGATGCTTCCGTATCAGCCTGAGGGCCCCATGAGTTCCGAACCCGTCGCCCGGCCGCGCAGCGGCCCCCGCAATCCCGTGCGAAAGCACGCCCAGGAGCGTTTCGACGCGTTGCTCGACGCGACGGAGCAGTTGCTGGCTGACAATCAGAACGAAGAGATCAGCCTGGCGCAGATTGCCGACATCGCTGGCGTGCCGCTGGCCTCGGTGTATCACTTCTTCCCCAACCGAAACGCGGCCTTCGTCGCCTTGGCCCAGCGCTTCCATGCCGAGCTGTGGCGCCTGGCCGCGCAGCCGCATGACCCGATGCCAGAGACCTGGCAGGAGATGGTGGAGCGCAACCAGCGGCGCTCGTCCTCCTACTTGAACGCACACCCGGCGGCCTTGCGCCTGTTCATGGGAGCGGGCGTGAGCGTGCAGGTACGCAACCTCGACATGCACGGCAACACGGTGCTCACGCGCATGCGGGTGGACCAGTTCGTGCGCTACTTCGAGACGCCCCGCATCCCTGATTTCGAGAAACGCCTGGCCGTTGCGCTTGCGATTTCCGATGGCGTCTGGGCGCTGTCGTACAGCGCCCACGGGCGCATCACCGACGAGTACATCACTGAGTCGGTGCGTGCGGCCGTTGTCTACCTGCGCTGTTTCATGCCCGAGGTGCTGGAGCCTCGACGTTGAGACGCCGGGGCCCCGGGGCCTCGGTTCGGGCATGCGGGTTTTCCGCGTTCTTATTCGAATAATCTTTTAATAGTATTCGTCTTGGCATTGTCCTTGCGTCAGTGCCGGTTCTGCTCGCGTGTCGCTCATGCGTGAGCGAAATAGGTGCGCTTTTCCGCTGCAGTGCACCATCCTGACGTGAGCCTCTTGAGCCCCAAATTTTTTGTTGAAGTCGAATTTTCTATCAATTACTATCGACTAAGACGGCGCGCCAACCGGCGTATCGCAGCGAAGACATCGACATCAACCCCATCAAAGGACGGCTTCCATGTGGACGAATACCCAGGACAAGGCGCTTCAAGCGCGTGCGCAGCGCGTCATGCCAGGCGGCATGTACGGCCATGAATCCACGCGGCTGCTGCCGGCGGACTTTCCCCAGTTCTTCCAGCGCGCGCAGGGCACGCGGCTCTGGGACGTGGACGGCAACGAGTACATCGACTACATGTGTGCCTTCGGCCCTAACCTGTTGGGCTACGGTCACGAGGCGGTCGAGGCAGCCGCACGTGCGCAGGCGCAGCGCGGCGACACGATGACGGGCCCAAGTGACGCGATGGTGCGACTGGCCGAGCTGTTCGTCGACACAGTGAGCCATGCGGACTGGGCGATGTTCTGCAAGAACGGCACCGACGCTACGGCCATGGCGCTGGTGTGCGCGCGGGCTCATCGCCAGCGCCGCAAGGTGCTTCTGGCTCAAGGCGCCTACCACGGCGCGGCGCCGTGGTGCATGCCGCAGGCCGCGGGAAGCACGCCCGAAGATCGCGCGCACATCATCCCGTTCCGCTACAACGATCTGGACAGCCTGGCGGCGGCTGTCGAACTCGCCGGCGACGATCTTGCAGGCATCTTCGCCACGCCATTTCGCCACGAAGCCTTCAGCGACCAATATCTGCCGGGCGCTGACTATGCGCGTGCCGTGCGGCGGGTGTGCGACGAACGCGATGCGCTGCTGGTTGTGGACGACGTGCGCGCGGGCTTTCGCATGGCGCGTGACTGCAGTTGGTCCGCGCTCGGCGTGCAGCCTGACCTAAGCACATGGGGTAAATGCATCGCCAACGGCCATCCGATCTCGGCCATGCTGGGTTCGGAGAAAGCGCGCGACGCGGCCAAAAGCATCTACGTGACAGGCTCCTTCTGGTTCTCTGCCGTTCCAATGGAAGCGGCGATTGCCACACTGCAACTGGTCCGCGACACCGACTACCTCGAACGCATCATGCACACGGGTCAGCTGCTGCGTGATGGGCTGCAAGCGCAAGCTGCCAGCCACGGTTTCGCGTTGCGTCAGACCGGCCCCGTGCAGATGCCCCAGATCTTTTTCGAGGACGACGCCGATATGCGCGTTGGCTATGCATGGACCGCGGCTGCCGTACGCCGCGGGGTTTATCTGCATCCATACCACAACATGTTCATCAATGCGGCGCTCACGCCCGAGGACGTAGCCCGCACGCTCGAGCGTACCGACGACGCCTTTGCCGAGTTGCGCCACAGCCGTGCCGCGCTGCCGCCGCAAAACGATCCGCGCGTGATGGAGCGCCTGCGTCGCGCCGCGCTCGCAACCGAGCCCGCCTGAGGCCCGCTTTCCCCAAAGACCTTCGACCCATCCCTCATCGCTCCTGGAGATTCGCATGAAACGCAGAGATGTCCTCAAGGCCGGCGCCGCCGGTGCATTGATGCCGGGCTTCGCCATCGGCCAACAGGCCAAGGTGATCAAGTTCGTCCCGCAGGCAGACCTCGCGCTGCTCGACCCGGTGCAGACCACGGGCTTGGTCACGCGCAATCACGCGATGATGGTGTTCGACACGCTCTACGGCATGGACAACCAGTTCCAGCCGCAGCCGCAGATGGTTGCCGGGCATCAGGTCGGCGATGACGGCAAGACCTGGACGCTCACGCTGCGCGACAAGCTCGCGTTCCATGACGGCACTCCAGTGCTCGCGCGCGATGCGGTTGCCAGCATCGAGCGCTGGGCCAAGGTCGACGTGCTGGGGCAGCTGATGCGCGCGCAACTCGACGAGCTCAGCGCGCCGAGCGACAAGACCCTGCGTTTTCGCTTCAAGAAGCCGTTTCCCTTGCTACCGCTCGCACTGAGCAAGACCAGCGGCATGTGTCCGATCATGCCGGCGCGTTTGGCCGCCACCGAGCCGTCAGTGCAGGTGACGGAGATGGTGGGCAGCGGGCCCTTTCGCTTCGTGCCCGGCGAACGGGTGCCGGGGTCGCGCGTGGTGTATCAGAAGTTCGCGGGCTACGTCCCTCGTGAGGGGGCACCAGCCTTCACCTCGGGCGCCAAGATCGCCTATGTCGATCGCGTGGAGTGGCACACCATCCCCGACGCCGCCACGGCCGCTGCAGCGTTGCAGTCCGGAGAGGTGGATTGGTGGGAGCAGCCCATCCCGGACCTGATCCCGGTGTTGCGTGGCCACAAGGACATCAACGTGCAGGTCCACGACAAGGCCGGCTCGATGGCGATGATTCGCTTCAATCAGCTCAACGCGCCCTTCGACAAACCCGCGGTACGCCGCGCGCTGCTTGCGGGCATCACGCAGTCGGACTACATGATGGCCGCGATGGGCGAGGACAAGCTGCGCTGGCGCGACAACGTGGGCTTCTTCCTGCCGGGCACGCCCTACGCCAACGACGGTGGCATGGCATCTCTCACGAGCGCGAGGAGCCTCGAAAAGGTCAAGAAGGACCTTGCCGCAGCAGGTTACAAGGGCGAGAAAGTGGTGATGCTGGTGCCGACCGACTTCGCGGTGCTCAACGCGATGAGCGAAGTGGCAGGTGATTACTTCAAGCGCGTGGGCATCAACCTCGACTACCAGTCGCTCGACTGGGGCACGGTGCTGCAGCGCCTGGCCTCCAAGCAGCCGATCGACAAGGGTGGCTGGAACCTGTTTTGTAACTTCGTGCCGGGCATCATCACTACCAGCCCGCCGTTGCACACCTACATGCGCGGCGTCGGGGCCAAGGGCACATTCGGCTGGCCCGAAAGCGCCAAGCACGAGGCGCTGCTCGATGCTTTCTTCGGTGCCGCCGCACTCCCGGAGCAGCAGCGCTTGGCCCGCGAGATGCAGCTACAGGCCTTCCAGGATGTGCCCTACATCCCGACGGGACTGATGCTGCAGCCGGCCGCATACCGCAAGAGCCTGAGCGGCATGCTTGACGGCTCGCCGCTGTTCCACAACATCAAGAAGGCCTGATCCGCGGCGATCGCGATCCTCCTTCGCCATCACGAAAGCGGCCCGTCCATGCTCACCACAGACGCATCCCAGGCGCGTTACCTCATCGATCCCACGCGGCTCGACCTGGCACGCGAGTTCCGTCGCATGCCGCGCGGGCATTACAGCCTGGAGCTGCAGCAGGTGCTCTACCGGATGCGCTGGTCCGGGGTGGGGCAGCGACACGTGCTGCTCATGCTGGAGCCGGGTCGACGCTGGATGCTGGCGCAACTGCCGGCGCGGCGCGGCGAGCCGCTGAAGACCTTCCCTGAACAGGTGTTCACGAGCATCGCGGATGCGGAGTGGACGGTGTTTTGCCTGCGCTGGGAATTGCTCACCGGCGAATCGATCTCGAACCTGAACCTCGACTGAGGCCCCCATGCTGAATACCGTTGCCGTCATCGGATATGCCGCGCCGATCGAAGTCGCCCGCGGCTCGACCGTCGAATTCAAGCTCAGCAGCGCCACGCTCACCTCGGCGCGCGCGCAAATTGTGAAGATCCGCTGCGGCGATCCCGATCCATCGGGACCCGGCGTTCAGCTGATTGCAATGCCTTCGCCGCTAGACGGTGAGGTCACGCTCACCCATCAACCAATTCATGCCGGCTCCTGTGGATTGGTCGACGATGCACCGGTGCTGCGCGCACTGGGCTCTTTCAGCATCGGCTGCTGGGTCTGGCCGACCTTGCTCGATGCTGGCGCGCAGACCGTGGTGGCGCGTTGGCGCGAGGACACGCAGGAGGGCTGGCGCCTGGGCCTCGATGCGCAGGGCCGCGCGAGCTTCGCCGTCGCAGTCGCGGGCCACACTTGCTCGGCGACCGCTTCTCGCGCGCTGCTTGAACGGGAGTGGGCGTTCATCGGAGCAAGCTATGACGCGACCAGCGGCCAGTTGGCGGTATTTCAGCACAGTCTCGATGTTCTTGGTGGGCGAGATCGCAGTGCCTCGGACAAAGGCTCGGCGCCGCGCCACGCCGCCTGGCCCGCTGGCTTGCCGCTGAGTTTTGCGGCGCACCTGTGCGATGACGGCACGCAGCATCTGGCGGCAGCGCATTTCAATGGAAAGATCGACCGTCCACGGCTGCATGCCGGCGTGCATTCTCTCGAGGCCCTGCGCGCCAGCGCCGCCGCGCTGCGGCCCGCGCGCGGTGACGCCGACCTCGTCGCGGCCTGGGACTTCTCGGAGGGCATCGGCAGCGACCGCATCGTAGACCGTGGTCCTCACGGCTTGCATGGCGTGCTGCGCAACGCGCCCACGCGCGCCGTGACCGGCGCCAATTGGAGCGCACGCACACCGCACTGGACCGAGGCGACCGAGGAGTACGGGGCCATCCATTTCCACAACGACGACATCGACGATTGCCGTTGGAATACCAATCTGTCCCTGGACATTCCGACGGACTGGCCCAGCGGCTTCTACTCCCTGCGGCTGCGTGCCACAGACACCGACGGCCAGCCCGCCGAGAGTCACGTGCCATTCTTCGTCGGCGCGCAGCCCGGCCAGGCGCGCGCGCGCCTGGCCTTCGTGGCTTCGACTGCCACCTTCCTCGCCTACTCGAACAGCGCGATTCGCCTCGACCTGCAGCCCACCGAAGCGATGCTCGAACAATTGCTTGTACTGGGCCCCGACGACGCCTACCTGCAGGAGCACCGCGAGCTCGGACTGTCGACCTACGACACACATTCCGACGGCAGCGGTTGGTGCTATGCCAGCGCCGCGCGGCCGATCCTGAACATGCGCCCCCATGGCGGTGGCTACTACCAGATGGACACCCGCGTGATCGACTGGCTCGACAGTACGGGCATTTCTTACGACGTCATCACCGACTCGGACATTCACCGTCACGGTGCGCAGTTGCTTGCGGGCTATGGCTGCGTCCTCACCGGCTGCCATCCGGAGTACTACACACAGCAGATGCTCGATGCTTTCGAGACGTATCAGGCCGGCGGCGGTCGGCACGTCTATCTCGGCGGGAACGGCTTCTACTGGCGCACGGCCTTCCATCCGACGAAGCCCGGTCGCATCGAGATCCGCCGCGGGCTCACTGGAACGCGCACCTGGGAGGGCGAGCCTGGCGAGAACGGTCTGTCGAGCACCGGCGAACCCAGCGGCCTGTGGCGCAGCAACGGACGTCCGCCGCAGCGCCTGGTGGGCGTGGGTTTCGATGCCCAGGTGTTCGACCGCGGCTGCGCCTACAGGAGGCTACCTGACAGCCTCGATCCGCGCGTTGCCTTCATCTTCGAGGGCGTGGGCGAGCAGGAGGTCATCGGCGACTTCGGCCTGCGCGGTGGCGCCGGCGGCCATGAGATTGATCGCGTCGACACGCGCCTGGGCTCGCCACCGCACCTTCTGCGCGTGGCCACGGCCGACGACTTCGGCTCGGGTGGGCTCGCCACGCCCGAGGAGTTCGGCGTGAGCCACCGCGGTCTGGGTGGCGATCAGAACAACCAGATCCGTGCCGATATGACTTTCTTCCCGACCGCGCGCGGCGGTGCTGTATTCACCACCGGGTCCATTGCCTGGGGCATGGCACTTGCGCACCGGGGGTACGACAACAACGTGAGCCGCATCACCGCCAACGTGCTGCGTCGGTTCATCGACCCGGCACCGTTCACGGGCTTCGGCGCCAGCGACGAGGAGGCGTACTGATGTTTGCGTCCATGCACGGCCGCACGGCCATCGTCACCGGAGCAAGCAGAGGCATCGGCCGCGGTATCGCGGCTCGTTTTGCCGCGGCTGGCATGCAGGTGCTCGTGGTGGCACGGCGGCTGGAAGACGCGCAGCGCACCGCGCAGGAGATCGGTGGCACGGCCTCGGGCTTTGCCGCCGACATCACCGACCCCAAGGCCACACGCGCCATGGCCGCGGAAGCTCTCGCGCGCTACGGTGCCATTGACGTGCTGTGCGCCAACGCCGGCATCTTTCCGCGCGCTCGCATCGACGAGATGACGGCGGACGGCTTCGACGTGATGACCAGCGTCAATCTCAAGGGCACCTTTCTATCGGTGCAGGCGTGCCTCGACGCGATGAAGGCGCGGCACGATGGCCGCATCGTCATCGTCGGCTCGATCACCGGCACGACCGGCGGCTATCCAGGCTATGCGCACTACGCAGCCAGCAAGGCTGGCCAACTCGGCTTCATGCGTTGTGCTGCGATCGAGCTCGCGCCCTGGGGAATCACGGTGAATGCGGTTCTGCCCGGCAATGTGCGCACTGAGGAGCAACCTGCGCACAAGAGTGAATATCAGCGCAAGAAGCTCGTGATGAGCCCGCTTGGCCGCCTCGCGGGGGTGGAGGACATCGCCAACGGCGCGCTGTTCCTGGCGAGCCGTGAGGCAGGCGCGATCACGGGGCAGACGCTGATCGTCGACGCAGGGCAGTCGCTGCCCGAGTCGCCTTCGGCGGTCGAAGAAGCTATGGCCGCGGCCGCGAGAGACTGAGCGCCATGTTCGCTTACATCCTTCGCCGCGCAGGAACCACGCTGCCCGTGATGGCCATGGTTGCTTTCTTCATCTTCAGTCTGCTGTACCTGGCACCGGGCGACCCGGCCGCCATGATCGCGGGTGACCAGGCCACTCCCGAGGACCTCGCGCGAATTCGGGAGAGCCTCGGCCTGTCGCGTCCCTTCCTTGCGCAGTTCGCCGACTGGTCGTGGCGCGTGCTGCACTTTGATCTCGGCAAGTCGATCTTCACCGGCACGCCGGTGACCGCGCTGATCGGCCAGCGCATGGAGGCCACCGTCTCGTTGCTCGTGATGACGCTGGTCACTGCCGTGCTGATCGCGGTCCCGTTGGGCGTGATCGCCGCCTGGAAGGCAGGCAGCCTGTTCGATCGAGCCATCATGGCTTTCGCCGTATTCGGCTTCTCGGTCCCCGTGTTCGCCGTCGGCTACGTGCTGGCCTGGGTGTTCGCGCTGCAGATGCAGTGGCTGCCGGTGCAGGGCTACGTGCCGCTATCAGAAGGTGCATGGCCCTGGCTGCAGCGGCTGTTGCTGCCTGCCTTGACGATGAGCTTCGGCTATGTCGCACTGATCGCACGCATCACCAGAACCACCATGCTGGAGGTACTGCAGCAAGACTACGTGCGTACCGCGCGGGCCAAGGGACTCGCGAGCCGTGGCGTACTGTTCGTGCATGCGCTGAAAAATGCCTCGGTGCCGATTGTCACCGTTATCGGGCTGGGCATTGCCATGTTGATCGGCGGTGCGGTGGTTACCGAAAGCGTCTTCGCCATTCCGGGCATTGGTCGGCTCACGGTGGACGCTATCCTGCGACGCGACTACCCCGTCATCCAGGGGGTGGTACTGATGTTCAGCTTTGTCTACATGCTGATCAACCTGTTGATCGACGTCTCGTACACCTTGCTAGATCCGAGGATCAGGTATTGAACTCCTTTCACATTCCCATGGAAGTGCGCACGATGCCCGTGCCTGCGTCCGAGGCTGCTACGCAGCCCGAACTGCTGCCGCCGGTAAAGGTGCGTCGCGGCTGGATTGGCTTCGTCCGCCGCCATCCCACGATCGCCATCGGCGGGGGCCTGCTGTTGGTCCTGGTGCTGATCGGACTCTTTGCCCCCTGGCTCGGCACTGTGGACCCGAGCGCGATCGCGCCGGCGCGGCGCACGCGTGCACCGTCTGCCGAATTTTGGTTCGGCACCGACATGCTCGGTCGCGACGTCTACTCGCGTGTGCTTCTGGGTACACGGGTTTCGCTTGTCGTGGGGTTTTCGGTGGCCTGCATTGCCACCGCGATCGGGCTCGCGATCGGTCTGCTGTCGGGTTTCGTGCGCTGGGCGGACGGGCCGGTCATGCGCGCAATGGATGCGCTCATGTCGATTCCCCCGATTCTTTTGGCCATCGCGCTGATGGCGCTCACGCGTGGCAGCATCGGCAATGTGATCATCGCCATCACCATCGCGGAAATCCCGCGCGTGGCGCGGCTGGTGCGCGGCGTGGTGCTCTCACTGCGCGAGCAGGCTTACGTGGACGCGGCCATCACTACAGGTACGCCTACGCTGCGAATCATCCGGCGCCACATCCTGCCCAACACGATCGCGCCAATGATGGTGCAGGCCACCTACATCTGCGCCAGCGCGATGATCATCGAGGCCATGTTGTCGTTCATCGGGGCAGGCATTCCACCCTCGACGCCCTCGTGGGGCAACATCATGGCCGAGGGCAGGGCACTGTGGCAGGTGAAGCCTTACATCGTCTTCATCCCGGCCGTGTTCCTGTCGGCCACGGTGCTGGCCATCAATTTGCTGGGCGACGGGTTGCGCGATGCGCTGGACCCGCGCGTGGCCAAGGGGATCTGAGATGGCACTGCTTGAAGTCGAGAACCTGCGCGTGCACTTTCGTACGCCCGACGGCATCAACCGCGCCGTCGATGGTCTGTCGTTTCACGTGAACGAAGGCGAGACGCTGGCGATCGTGGGCGAGTCGGGATGCGGCAAGTCCGTCACCTCGATGTCATTGCTGCGCCTGTTGCCCGAGCCGCCAGCCAAGATCGCGGGGCGCATCCGTTTCCAGCAGCGCGACCTGTTGGCGCTCGACGACGCCGCGCTGCGCGCGGTGCGCGGCAACGAGATCTCCATGATTTTCCAGGAGCCGATGACGAGCCTGAACCCGGTGCTGACGGTAGGCTTCCAGATCGCCGAGACGCTGCGCCTGCATCAGAAGCTCGACAAGCGCGCGGCCGCCAGGCGTGCCGTCGAGATGCTGCAGCTGGTGGGAATTCCGGCCCCCGAGCGCCGTCTGCACGAGTATCCGCACCAGTTGTCAGGCGGGATGCGGCAGCGCGTGATGATCGCGATGGCGCTCGCCTGCAATCCGAAGCTGCTGATTGCCGATGAGCCGACAACCGCACTGGACGTCACCATTCAGGCGCAGATCCTGGATCTGATGGCCGAGCTCAAGCATCGTACCGGCGCGGCCATCGTGCTGATCACGCACGATCTCGGTGTGGTCGCCGACGTGGCCGAGCGCGTGATGGTGATGTATGCCGGTCGCAAGGTCGAGGAGGCGCCGGTCGCGGAGTTGCTCGCGCGCCCACGGCATCCCTACACGCGCGGCCTGCTCGCGGCGATTCCGCGGCCTGGAGCGTCGCAGCATGGCCAGCGTTCGCGGCTGGCCGAGATTCCGGGCATGGTTCCGAGTCTGAAGCAGCGCATCGACGGCTGCCTGTTTGCTGGCCGCTGTGCCCACGCGACCGAGCTGTGCCATCGGGCGATGCCCGCGCTCGAAGCCAAGTCCAGCGGCCATTTCGCGGCCTGCCATCACGCGCCCGCCGAGACGAATCCCATGGAGCTTGTCGCATGAGCCATCTGCTCGAAGTCAAGGACTTGAAGAAGCACTTTCCGCTCAAGCGCAGCTGGCTTGGTCAGGCGACGGGGAAGGTGCATGCGGTGGATGGCGTCTCGTTCCATGTGGAGCGTGGCGAGACCCTGTCGCTGGTGGGTGAGTCGGGATGCGGAAAATCGACCGTCGGTCGATCGGTGCTGCGCCTGTTCGACCTCACCGCAGGCGAAGTGCGACTGGACGGACAGCGCATCGACAACCTGTCCGCACGGCAATTGCGGCCGATGCGGCAGAAGTTGCAAGTTGTGTTCCAAGACCCGTTCGCCAGCCTCAACCCGCGCATGACCGTCGCGCAGGTGCTGGCCGAGCCCATCGAAAACTTCGAGCCTCATCTGTCTGAGCAAGCGCAACGCGCCCGCGTGGAGCGATTGCTGGACCTCGTGCGGCTGCCGCGCGATGCCGCGCGCCGCTATCCTCATGAGTTCTCGGGCGGCCAGCGCCAGCGCATCTGCATCGCGCGCGCATTGGCTTCGAATCCCCAGCTCATGATCTGCGATGAAGCGGTCTCGGCGCTCGATGTGTCAGTGAAGGCGCAGATCGTCAACCTGCTGCAGGACTTGCAGGCCGAGCTCGGCTTGGCGCTGCTGTTCATCAGCCACGACCTGGGTATCGTCGAACACATGACGCACCGCGTGGCAGTGATGTACCTCGGCCGTATCGTTGAGCAAGGCACTGCGCGCGATCTGTTCGCCGCGCCTCGCCATCCTTACACACAGGCATTGCTGTCGGCTGCGCCTGGTCAAGCCAAGGGCCATCGGCGCATCGTGCTCAAGGGTGACGTGCCGAGCCCGGTGAACCCGCCTGCTGGCTGCCATTTCCATACCCGCTGCCGTCATGCATTCGACCGCTGTCGCAGCGAGGCGCCAGTGCTGGAGGACAAGGGTCATGGGCACCAGGCAGCGTGTCATCTCCAGAACCTCCCTGATTGAAGATCCACCTCGCGAGAGCCCCACGAGAGCAATAGAGACAACCCCCGCCACTTTCCCCATGATCGTCCAAACCTCTTCCGATTCCGAAAACTCTTCCGCGGCTGCCGCACAAGTCGCTGAGTGGCTCGAAGCCCTGGCCGACACACTATCCCAGCAAAAGCTGGAGGCGCTGGATGGCTTGTTCGAGCCCGACTGCTTCTGGCGCGACTTCCTTGCGTTCACTTGGAACATCAAGACGGTCGAGGGCGTGGCTTCGGTACGAGAGATGCTCTCGCATGTGCTACCGCGGATGGACGGCTCGATCGCCTGGGCGCTTGATCGCGCAAGTGTGCAGTGCGAAGGCGAGGTCGTGAGTGCATGGTTCCGTTTCGAGACTGCAGTGGGACGAGGCCAGGGGCACCTGCGACTGCGCGCCGGCCAATGCTGGACCTTCTTTACCGCCTTGCGCGAACTCAAGGGTTTCGAGGAACGCAAGGGGCGTCGGCGTCCGTTGGGAACCGCCCACCACTACGGGCCGGGGCGCACGACTTGGCTGGAGGAGCGCGAGCGCGAAGCGGCGGCACTTGGCCGTACCGAGCAGCCCTATTGCGTCATCGTTGGCGGCGGGCAAGGCGGCATCGCGCTGGCGGCGCGACTGCGTCGCCTGGATGTGCCTACCCTTGTGATCGAGCGCAATGCAAAGGCAGGGGATTCCTGGCGCCAGCGCTACAAGTCGTTGTGCCTGCACGATCCTGTGTGGTACGACCATCTTCCCTACCTGCCCTTTCCCGAGGACTGGCCAGTATTCACGCCCAAGGACAAGCTCGGGGACTGGCTCGAAGCGTACACCCGCATCATGGAGATCAATTACTGGTCGTCCACGAGTTGCGATAGCGCATGCTATGACGAAGCCGCGCAAGAGTGGGTGGTCAGGGTGCAGCGCGAGGGTGAGGCGATCGTGTTACGGCCCAAGCAACTGGTCTTCGCGCTTGGCGTCTCAGGCTATCCGAGCACGCCGGTCATCGAAGGACACGAGACCTTCACGGGCACGCAATCCCACTCGAGTGCCTACGAAGGCGGCGAAGCCTGGCGCGGGAAGCGCTGCGTGGTGCTCGGCTCGAACAATTCGGCCCACGACATTTGCGCGGATCTGTGGGAGCACGGCGCGCAGGTCACGATGCTCCAGCGTTCGTCGACGCTGATCGTCAAGTCCGACACCTTGATGCAACGCGTGATCGGCAAGCTTTACTCCGAGGACGCGCTCGAGCGTGGCATCGATGCGGAGCGTGCTGACTTGATCCAGGCTTCCACGCCGCTGAAGCTCTCGGCGCAGATGAATGTACCGATCTACGAAGAGATCGCCGAGGCGGATGCTGAGTTCTATGCGCGGTTGCGCAATGCTGGCTTCATGCTCGACTTCGGGGAGGATGGTTCAGGCTTGCACACAAAGTACCTGCGCCGTGGATCTGGGTACTACATCGATGTCGGTGCCTCGGAACTTGTAGCCGAGGGCAAGATTGGCTTGCGCAGCGGCGTGGGCATCGCACGCATCGAGACCGACCGCGTGGTGCTGACCAGCGGGGAGACGTTGGAGGCTGACCTGCTGGTGTACGCCACCGGGTACGGCTCGATGAATGCGTGGGTGGCGGACATCGTGTCTCCAGAGGTGGCCGATCGGGTGGGCAAGTGCTGGGGAGTGGGCTCTGACACCGCCCGAGATCCAGGCCCTTGGGAGGGTGAGTTGAGAAACATGTGGAAGCCGACCTGCCAGACGGCGCTGTGGTTCCACGGTGGCAATCTCAGCCAGTCGCGCCACTACTCGCTCTACCTTGCGCTGCAGTTGAAGGCGCGAATGGAAGGGATCGATACGCCGGTATGGGGTATGGAGCCGGTCCGGCACCTTCGGTAGCTTCGTTGGGTATGACGAGGCCGCGTGTGACGTCGGAAACAGACCAGGCGCTGTGGCCGATACACCCTCGTGTCGTCCTCTGATGTAGGAAGTGCTTGCTGGTGAGGGGCGAGACCCATTTGCCAAATCCTTCGTCCGGCGCTGGCACTCGATCGTCACCGTCGATAAGTTTCCGCCCGTCAGGCGCTTGACGGACCGGTTGGCTTCGTGCTGTTGATGTTTGCCAGCTCGTACTCTTGGCAAGCGCTATGACAGGGTGCTGTCGATCGTTCTTGCGCATGAGCGCCGGACTCCGTGGCCAGTCCGCCCCGCCCGCCGTTGCTGCGTAGACGGGCAGGTAGCGGATCCCCGGCTACTGACGAGCGGAAGATCGGGAGGCTTGTGCTTCCTCCTTCTGCAGGAGCTGAAGGTCTGCCGCGCCTTGTTGAAGATTGGCAGTCCTGTGACTGTGGTCGTCGAGCCCCAGTTCGTTCTTGTCCTGTGTCTAGCCGATTCACCGGTGAGCTTGAAGAGCCCGAAGTCGTACGAGGCGCCGAGGTTGAAGATGTTGATCTTGCGGTTCTGAATCGCACCTGAGGCGATTCAGGGAGGTCGACACGTCAGTTCACGTGGACGTGTGCGACTCCCATGGCTCGTGGTTGCTCTCGAGCCACGCATGTCGGCAGAGCAATTTTTGAATCGTTCACTCACGCCGCATTTCTAGCGATCGGGCAAGCGGTGTTGGGCTGGCGCGGTGTTAGCTATCGGTGACGCGCCGGCCCTGCTGCTGCAGTCCGTCGAATGGATGTTCAGCAGCCTCTATCGATTCCAAGGGTCTCATTGCGCCCTCTTGAGCCGACGCCGGACCCAAAGATGCAGACCACTGACCAGCACAATGATGGTCATCGTATCTAGCGCCGCCCAGATCAGCTTCAGCGGCAAGCCACCATAGTCGCCGAAGTGCAGCGGCCGCGAAACCTGCAGCAATCGCAGATAGACCGGCATCTGCGCGATCGCATCCAGCCGGCTGGTTCGTGCATCGACCAGCGCCGCGGTGAAGAGCCGGTGTGTCAGCGGCGTGTTGCCGTTGGTCCAGACCAGAAAGTGCCGTGGATTGGCGAAGGCCCGGCTCGGAAAGATCAGGCTCGTGACATTGCGCCCGGGCAGTGCTTCGCGCACGGCGTCGTACGCCGCTTGTGCCGATGCCGGATGCGCGATCACGGGCAGGTCGGCGGGCCCGGCGAGCAGCCCCTTGGTCTGCGTGCTTCGCCAGTGCGCCGACAGCGGCTTCGACAACGCGTTGAGCACGCCGGTGGCGCCCACGGTCAACGCCCAGACCAGCGTGCAGACACCCAGCAGGTTGTGCAAGTCGAGCCATCGTCTGCGCGATGGCCCCTGCCGCACCGTGCCGAAGCCGATGCGTGCCGGATAGGGCAGGTACAGCACGAGGCCAGACACGGCGGCCAGCACGAACAGCAGGCCCGTGCCGGCCAACACGTATTCCCCCACCGACCCCGCCAGCAGTTCCGCGTGCAGCCGCCGAGTCAGTTGCATGAACGATGGAGCCTGGGCCGCCTGGGAGACGCGCTCGCCCACCAGCGCGCCGGATCGCGCATCAAATTCCACGCGATGGTCGAGGTCGCGCCGCGGGCTGTCGGCCGGCGCCATCACCACTTTGACGAGCGCTTCCTCATTGTCGACGAACACGAAGCGAACGATCTCCGCGGGATGACGCGCGCGCGCGGTCCGCACCATGCTGTCGATGCCCGTGATGGCCTCGTTCTGGCCGATGGCCTCGCGAGGCACCCGCGCTGCGAGCGCTTCCTCGATGTCGTCCGCGAAGACGAGCGGCAGCCCGGTGAGGCACAACAGCAGCACGATCGCTGTGCAGGCGAGACTGCTCCACCGATGGATTGCCTGCCAGGCGTGCATGCCAACTCTTATCAAAAGTCGAAGGTCGCGGACAGGGCCAAGGTCCGCGGCGCGCCGCGCGCCAGACCGAAGCTGCTCGATGCGGCCGCCCAGTAGTCGCGGTCGAGCAGGTTCTCGATGCCCGCGCGCAGCGTCACCGGTTGTCCGCCTGCTCGCAGGCCGTAGCGCGCGCCGATGTCCACGCGGTTCCAGGCCGGAATACGCTGCGAGTTCGCGACGTTGTAGGACTGGGAGGAGGTGTAGATGAAGCGCCCCGTCAGTGTGACGCCCGGAAGCTGCGGTACATCCCACTCGGCGCCGAGGTTGAACTGGGTCGTGGGCACGCCGATGGCCTTGTTGCCGTCGTAGCTGCCGTTGGCGGTGCGCGTGAGTTCGCCGTCCATGAAGGTCACGCCGCCAAGCACGCGAAGGCCGCGCCATGGTTCGCCGAAGACATTGAACTCCAGGCCGCGGTTGCGCTGCTCGCCGTCCATTGCATATTGGTTCGTCGCGGTGTTGACGAAGCCGGTGGGCTGGCGGATCTGAAACAGGCTCGCGCTGGTGGCAAAGTTGCCGAAGTCGTGTTTGACGCCGACTTCGAGCTGCTTGGCCTGGATGGGCGCGAACACCGTGCCGGCATTGGCAGTGCCTGCGGGTGCCGCCGGACCTTGGCTCAGACCCTCGATGTAGTTGGCATAGAACGAGGTGTTGACCCAGGGACGTACCACCAGACCCACGGCGGGGCTGGCGCGCCCGCGGTCATAGCTGCTGGTGAGCGCGCCGGCGGTGCTGAAGTTGAAGGCCTTGACCTTCTGCTGGCGCAACCCGAGCGTCAGCTGCACACGATCGTCGAGAAAGTGCAGCGTGTCGGCCAGTGCCACGCTCGTGAGCTCCGACTCCGCCGTGCGCGGCGCGACGCTGCTGTAGCTCAGCAGGTTCGGTGGCGCGACGTACGAGGGGAAGTACATGTTCGACCGGTAGGTCGAGACGACGGGGGCCAGCACGCCCGAGTCGGTATGCAGCGTGTCGACGCTGAGGTTGAGGTCATGGTGCACGCTGCCGGTGACCAGCTTTGCCCGCAACCCGGCCTGCGCGGTGCGCGTGTCCGAGAACGTGGGCTGGAAGTACTGGTTGGCCCGGAAGTCGCCGAGCGCGTTCTGCAGATAGATGAAGTTGTACAGGCCCAGGAAATCATTCTTGCGACCGCCGAAGGCGGCGTACGCGGTCAGCTCGGACGTGATGTCGAATTCGCCCTGCACCATGCCGAAGCTGTCCTTCGATGCGGCAAAGTACCAGGGCTGGCCGAGGCTCAGGGTGTTCTTCGGCGTGCGCGGAATCTGAAAGTTCGCGTTGTCGGTGAAGACCACGCGCGTCGGCGCATCGGTGTGCATGTCGTGGTAGCCGAGGTCGGCCGACAGACGTAGCCGTTCGCCGCGGAAGTCGAGCTTCAGCGTGGCCGAACCCGCGCGCTGCGACTGATCGTCCACGCCGGTGCGGCCATCGCGGTAGGCACCGTTGAAGCGCACACCCCACCGGTTGTCCTCCCCGAAGCGGCGCCCCAGGTCGACGTGGGCGCCGTACTGCGCATCGGAGAAATAGCTCGTTGTGAGCTGGGTCACGGGCGCATCGGCGGCCCGCTTGGTCACGAGGTTGATGTTGCCGCCGACGGCGCCCGTGGGTGCCATGCCGTTGAGCAGCGCGCTCGGTCCCTTGAGCACTTCCACCCGCTCCACCGCCTCGAGGCCGCCGGTCATCTGCGGTGGCACGATCCCATAGAGGCCGTTGATCGCCATGTCCTGCGTCTGGGTCGGAAAACCGCGGATGGTGAACTGGTTGATGTAGCTGCCGTCGGGCCAGATGGTGCGCACGGACGGGTCGTTCTTGACCACGTCGCCGATGGTGCGCGCCTGCTGATCCTGCAGCGTCTTCGCGGTGAAGCTCGTGGTGTTGAAGGGCGTGTCGAGGAAGTCCTTGTCACCCAGCAGGCCCAGTCGCTGGCCGCGCCCGACCTGGCCGCCGGCGTAGGGACGTGGTGGCTCGCCCGGGAAATCGGCACCGGCGGTCACGGTCACGGACGGCAGCGAGCCCGTGGCGCGCGCGGCGGGCGCCCCCTCGGACGTGCTGCGACGGCGCAGGCCGTACTCGCCGGCCGGATCGCGCACGACTTCGAGGCCCGTGCCGACGAGCACGGCCCGCAGGGCTTCGGCCACCGTGTGTTCGCCCGTGAGGCCCGGGCTGTCGATGCCGACGGTCAGGCGCGCATCGACCGCGATCTGTGCGCCCGACTGCCGGCCGAGGCGGCTGAGCACCTGGTCGAGGGTGCCAGGCGGAATGACGAACTGGCGCCGCGGCTCGGGGACGGGCGATGCCGTCTGAGCCCGCAGCGGCGTCACCTGCAGCACGCTGGCGGCCAGCAGCGCCACGCAGCCCATGGCCTGGGCCAGGCGCGCCTTGTTGAACCGGGAAGTAGAGGTGGCCTGAACGCCCGCCATGTGCAGATTCCTTGTCGCTGTGTATGAGGTCGGATGGCGAAACCGGCCGCAGGCGCGAGGGACGTCCTGCGTGGCTTCTCGACAGGAAAGCCGCACGAGATCCGAAAAGCTGCCGTTTTTTTTGTAACAGCCGCGAGGACGCGCGGAGCGTGACGCTCAGCGTGGCCCGACGGTCACCCAGTAGCGCGTGAGCCGGCTCACGCGCACGGGCAGTTGTCGCTCAAGCGAGGCCAGCACACGCTCAGTGGGCGCATCGCCATCGAGCGGCCAGCTGCCGGTGATGCGCAGCTGTGCGACCTCGGGTGCGCAGCGCAGCCGCCCGAGCCGGTAGCGGTCGAGCTCGGCCACGAAGTCGACCAGCCGCATGCCCTCGGCGGTCAGCATGCCGCCGGTCCAGCTCGAGGCCGACTCGTCGAGCGCGCTCGGCGCGCCGATGCCGCCGCGCGTGAAGCGCAGTTGCCGGCCGGCAGGCACCAGCGTCGGCGGCTGCTCGGCGGGCTGCAGCGCCGTTCGAACCTGCACCGCGCCCTCGCTGACCGACAGCAGCGTGCCGTCTTCCGCGTCGTCGGACACGATGCGCCGCACCACGAAACGCGTGCCGACGGGCGTCAGGGTGCCGTCGCGCGTGGTGACGACGAAGGGACGGCCCTGGTCGTCATGCGCCGTGCTCACCTGGATCTCGCCCGCGTGCAGCAGCAGGCGGCGCTCTTGCCCATCGAAGCGGATGTCGATCGAGGTGGCCGTGTTGAGCAGCAGCTGCGTGCCGTCGGGCAACTGCAGTCGCCGTCGCTCGCCCACGGCCGTGCGGGCATCGGCCAGCGCGCCCGCGAGCGGACCGCCGTCGGACCATCGGTGCTGGACGAGCAGGATGGCGCCACCGCCCGCCCCAACCCAGGCCAGCGTCTTCAGCGCGCGGCGTCGCGAGGAGACGTTGGCGGCCTGCCGCAGGGCGGCACGCGCAAGCGCGGGTGTGACGCGGCCTTGCGCGGCCTGCAAGGGCGCGTGCACGCCCTGCAGCCGCTGCCAGGCGCGCGCATGGTCGGCGTGCGCGCGATGCCAGGCATCGAAGGCGGCCTGGTCGTAGGCGCCCTGCACGCCCGAGGACAGCTGTACGAACCATTGGATGGCCTGCGCGACCACCTCCGGCGGGAGCGAGCGGCCATCGTCGGCCGGTGAGGGCGGCGAAGCGGAAGGCACGAGCTCGAGGCGGTTGTGCATAGAAGGCGGCGAAACGGGTTCAGACGCGCGCGCCGGCCGATGGTCCGGGCGAGGGGTAGAGCGCCCGGTAGCACTGGGCCACGGCTCGCGTCATGGCCTTCTGGACCACGTTGACGCTCAGGCCAAGCTGGACGGCGATCTGCGGATAGGTCAGGCCGTCGAGTTGGGAGAGCAGGAATACCTCGCGCACTTGCGCGGGCAGGCCGTCGAGCAGTCCCGCGATCTCCTCGAGCGTCTGAAGGATTGAGAGCCGCTCCTCCGTGGAAGGGACGAGCTCCTGCGGGCGCGCCGCCAGCGTTTCGAGCCAGGCCTCTTCGAGCGCGCGCCGGCGCCAGTGACTGGCGACGAGGCCACCCGCAATGGTCACGAGGTAGGCACGCGGTTCGCGCAGGTCCTGCGGCTCGCGCTTGCCGAGCAGGCGAACGAAGGTGTCGTGCGCCAGGTCGGCCGCATCGAAGGCATTCCCCAGTTTGCCGCGCAGCCAGCCGATCAGCCAGCGGTGGTGGCTGCTGTAGAGCGCGGCGATGTTGGGAGACGTGGACGGGTCTTGCACGATGACGGGCGCCGATCAAGAAAGACGCAAGCGCGAGGCAAATGAAAACTATTCTCATCTTAGCGGTAGTTCACTGATCGTGCCCATCACTCGGCGTTCCGCTGCGGCTGAGAGTTGGCGTGGATTTCGTCGAATTGGCCCTTCAACACAGAAATTTCCGCTCAAGCCGGTGTGGCCTCGCGGCCGACCTGCCACGCACTCGCTCCTCATGCACAGTGGCACTTTGGGGGGACGGCTATCGAAGAACTTGATCGACGGCCGCGATGAAGTCGGAAACCAGCGCCTGCGTGGATCGATGCTTAGCGCGTACGAGGTAGCAGCGAAAAAGGATTTCCGGTTCGAAGGGAATAGCTCGCACGCCCAGCAGCGACAGCTCCTTGTGAATTAGCGGATTCACAATGCTCACTCCGAGACCGCGCGCCACCATGACGCAGATGGTGCTCGCCTGGGTCGTCTCGATCTCGAGCTTGCGCACCTCCGGATCGAACAGGCGATCGATAGCATGTCGAGCCGTATCGTACGAAGGCATCGAGATGAAGCACTCGCCTGCAAGATCCGTCGGCTTCACTTTGCGTTTGCGCGCCAGTCTGTGCCCCTCGGGCACGATGCACACGGCACTTTGCTGATGGATGAGTTCGCTGTCGACCTCCTGGGGCAACGCGACCGACGCCGCCAGTCCGAAATCGCTCGCACCGGATGCAGTCGACTTGCAGATGGTCGCGGAGTCGGCGGTGCTGACCACGACGGGAACGCCGGGTCGCATCTTGCGGAAGATCTCGAGCGCTCGAGGCAAGAGGCTGATGCCTAGCGCTGGGGAGACAGCCACACGCAGTCCGTCGACGCCATATGTCCCGATCCGCGCGGCGGCCTCTTGAATCGACGACAACCCAACGTAGGAACGCTCGACCTCGCGCATTAGCGCATAGGCCTCCGGCGTTGGCGTCACGCGGACTCCTACGCGATCAAACAGCTTGAGCTGCGTCTCGCGCTGTAGCAGAGCGATGGCTCGGCTGACGTTGGGCTGAGAGGTGTGCAATTGCTTCGCCGCGAGGGTCATCGAGCCCGAAAGCATGACGGCACGGAACATCTCGATCTGCTTGAAATTCATATCAAAAACGAATGAATGATTCGATTCTTGTCATTTGACGGCATGAACTGCCACTTTAATACTCGAAACCACCAGCCGGATCGACGTCCCCTAATCACTGGAGCCGCCATGAGTTCACTTAGCCGCCTTTTCTCCCTCCTCCTTCGCATGCCGCTGGCGTTTGCTACGGCATGTGCGTTCACGACAGCGTCGGCGCAGAAGTATCCCGATCATCAGATCGAACTCGTGGTGCCTTTCTCGCCGGGTGGCTCGACGGACGCCATGGCGCGTCTGGTTGCGCCGAAGCTCTCGCAGGACATGGGCGTGCCCGTGGTGGTTGTGAACAAGCCGGGTGCGGGCGGAGCGATCGGCACGAGCTACGTATTGGCCTCGGCCGACGGTTATCGAATCATGACAGGCGGCAACTCCAACCTCGGCCCCATCCTGGTGTTGGGCGAGCAGGCCAACTACAAAATCGCGGATGTGGCGGCGCTGGGCATGGGCACGACGAATCCTCTCGCGATCGTCGCCCGAACCGGACGGTTCGCGGACTTTGGCGCGTTCGTTCAGGAGGCAAGCCTCAAACCGCAAGGTGGCTTGTCCGCAGCCTCGTGGGGGCCCAAAACGCCTTCGCATTTTTACATCGCGCTGTTGGGGCAGCAATTGAAGCGAGAGTTCCTGCATGTGCCGTTCGACGGCGGAGCGAAAGCAATGCTCGCGGCGATGAGCGGCCAGGTCGACATCGCCATCGTGACGGTCGCAACGGCGCTCACGAACATCCAGGCCGGCAAGCTGGCGGCGCTCGCTGTCACGTCGGGCAAGCGATCGATCGACCTGCCTTCGGTTCCGACCATCGCAGAGCTTGGGCATGCGGGCGCCGAATATGTTTCGTTCGACGGCTTCGCGACGAGTTCGAAGCTTCCGGCTGACCGACTCGAGCTTTTGCGCACCGGCATCTCGAAGGTTCTCAATGATCCTCACTACAAATCGGGAATACGCAAGATTGGGGCTGAGCCCGCATTCCTTTCGGGAGCGGACTACGACGAATTCCTGAAAAAGAACATCAAGACGCTGGCCGAAGTGGCCGCGAAGACACCGATCAAGGACTGACGATCGTTCAACTGGAGCAGACAAGATGGGAAGAATTCAATCGGAGGCGAAGGCGCCTGAATTGGTGAAGCACGTGATGCGCGCTTTTCTCGAGGACATGGGGGAATACTTCCATGTCCATCTGAGGATTCACAAGGCACACACCCTGATGCTCGCCGAGCAGAAGCTGGTCTCGGCGCAGGAGGGAGCTCAGATCCTGCAGGCGTTGCGCGAACTCGAGCGTGGCGGCAAAGACGGGTTCGAGCTGCATCCGGATACGGACCTGTACATGCAGATGGAGGCATTCATCAAGTCGCGCGCTCCCGAGGCCGGGGGCAAGATGCACATGGGCCGGAGTCGAAACGACCTCTATGCGTGTGGTGCTCGGATCATGACGCGCGACAAGCTCATGCCGATGATCGCTGACGTGTTGGCATTGCAGCGTGTGATCCTGGAGCGAGCTGGCGAGCATGCTGCCACCGTGATGCCAGGCTACACGCATCTGCAGCATGCCGAACCCATCACCCTCGGACACTTCCTCGTGGCTTTTCACGACGCGCTCGCGAGAGATGTGGTGCGTTTGAAGGCGGCCTATGACAGCGCCAACCAGAATGCGCTGGGCGCAAGCGCTCTGGCCGGCTCGAGTTTTGCGCTCGACCGCGATCGCACGCGTGAACTGCTCGGATTCGACAGCGTGGTCGAGAACTCCTACGACGCCGTAGCGGCGCGCGACTACATCGTGGAGGCGATCGCTGCACTGGCTGTCATGGCATCCAGCATCACTCGCGTGGTCGATTCCCTGATCGTCTGGAGCACGTCGGAGTTCGGCATGATCGACATGCCAGACAGCTACGGTTACACCAGCAGCATCATGCCGCAAAAGCGCAACCCGGGTTACTTCCTTGAGAGCGTGCGATCGAAATCGGCCCGGATTACCGGCGACGTGGCGAGTGCGCTTTGCACACTGAAAGGCACCACCTTCGCGCAGTCCCGTGACACCAGCTTCGAGATCACGGTGCCGGTGTTTCGCGCCTTTGGCGAGGCCGAGGGCGTGGTCAATGTGATGCGCGGCGTCATCTCCCGCATGATCGTTCGTCAGGAAACTATGGCTGCGAACTGCGCCGGCGAGTTTTCAGGGGCGACCGAGATCGCGAACTTTTTGGTCAAAGACAAGGACCTTGACTTCCGCTCGGCCTATTCGGTGGTGGCAAACACAATCCGCATCGCGTCCGAGCGCGGTCTCTCGCCCGATGGTGTGACCGCCGGGCTGATCGACGAAGTTGCCACCTCTGTACTCGGAAAGCCGGTGGGTCTTTCGGAAAGCCAGGTGCGGCTGGCACTGGATCCGGCAGGCAACGTCGAGCTCAAGCAGACGGTGGGCGGGCCGGCGGTGAAGGAGGTGAAGCGCATGATCGATGCGCGCTGGCAGTCGCTTGCAACCAACGAGGGAAAGTACCGCATGCTGGTCGATCGCCAGCAGGCTTCTGAAGCCGCGCTCGATGCAGCCATCGGTAGCTACATGACGGCCATCGGCTGAACAGGTTTCCATCCTCGTCGCGCGGGAGGAACGCACGCCCCGGGGTCGGTGGGACGGGCCGACATGGCGAGGCCTAGAGTAGCGTCTTTCGAATCGTGTCGGCGTTTGAGCTCACCGGCCCCGAAGCGCACATGCCGACTTCTTCGTCGCGTCTCGACGTGCCACGGCTGATGCCATCAAAGCCGAGCCGATGATCACGATGGCGCACGATGCCAGTTCAAGCAGCAAGTCCTGTTGACGTGTTACGCGTTGCTTGCCCGCGGCCGAACTTGGGGCTTGCCAGAGCCGGGGGAGGTGATCGGTCTTAGCATCGGAGCAGTCGTGCTGCAGTTTTCGTGGCTGTCAAGCCTTGCTGGCGGCGACAGCGCTGAAGCACACGAGGTCCATCAGAAGCGTCCTCACGTGGGTCGGTAACGGTGATTCAAGCGTTAAGCGACGGTCGGCACGAGTATCAACAGAATGCCGCCGAGAGTATGAAGCGTCGACCGACGATTTGAGCTCCGGCCGACCTGTCAGGCGACAAGGACATGACCGTCCGGCGTCCTCCTCTGGACGTACGCGTGGCGTTCCATATGCGGGTAAGCCGCTTCATCTGAGGCACTAGCGATTTGCCACAGGCGATTCGGCCAAAAATCGTCGGATCTGCAGTGTGACGCAGTTCTCATTCTGGGCTGGCCAGCCCTCGATGGTCTGGTTTTCCCTAGGAATTTAGAAAGGTTAAGCGCTTGCGCAAGCGCTTACGTCACTGAAGAATCCGGTCAACGGCAGTGAATGCCGTTTTCAAGGAGGCAAGAGTGCTAAAGATTCGCCACGCCGCGGCATGCATGGCCGTCGTGTTCGCCCACGCGGCGACACCCGGCGCCTTCGCTGCCCAGCCCGTCATCGGCCTGGTCACGAAAGCCGACACCAACCCCTATTTCGTGAAGATGAAGGAAGGCGCCAGGCAGGCCGCGGACGCTGGCGGCGCCAGGCTGCTCACGGGCGCCGGCAAGTTCGACAACGACAATGCCGGGCAGGTCACGGCCATCGAGAACATGCTCGCGGCAGGCGCCACGACGCTGCTCATCACCCCGAGCGATTCGAAGGCGATCGTGCCGACCATCAAGCGGGTACAGGCCAAGGGCGTGATGGTGATCGCGCTCGACAGCCCGACCGATCCCATCGAGGCCAGCGATGCGCTCTTCGCCACCAACAACTACGCGGCCGGCGAACTGATCGGCCGCTATGCAAAGGCGGCACTCGGGGGCAAGGCCGCGAAGATCGCGACCATCGACCTGTTCCCCGGGCACCCGGTGGGCGCGCAGCGGCACAACGGCTTCCTCGCGGGCTTCGGCCTGCCCGGGGTTGCCGACGCCAAGAGCAACCAGTTGTCGACCGCGCCCGAGGTGGTCTGCATGGCCGACAGCTACGGCGACCAGCCACGCGGGCAGACCGCGATGGAGAACTGCCTGCAGAAGTCGCCCGACATCAACCTCGTCTACGCGATCAACGAACCCGCCGCCGCCGGCGCGTACCAGGCACTGAAGAAGGCCGGCAAGGAGAAGGGCGTCGTCATCGTCGCGGTCGATGGCGGCTGCACCGGCGTGAAGAATCTCAAGGCCGGCATGATCAACGCAACCTCGCAGCAGTATCCGTTGCGCATGGCGAGCCTCGGCGTCGAGGCCGGCATCGCTTTCGCGAAGACCGGCCGGAAGGTCAGCGGCTACACCGACACGGGCGTCACGCTGATCACCGACAAGCCCATGCCCGGCATCGACAGCAAGGACAGCGCTGTCGGCCTCGAACTGTGCTGGGGCACCAAGTAGGCGCTGTCACTGACACCCGGTCACCGTCCACCCCTTCCTTCCCAGCCGCCATGGCTCGCATGGCGGTCGGGCGCAGCCATGCCGCACGCAGGGCACCACCCGTCAACCACGAGGTCGCCATGAGCCATGCATCCCAACCTTCATCGTCCTTCAGCCGAACGGCCGGCCCGCAGCCTGGGCCGAGCCTGCGGCATCGCCTGCCCCGGCTGTCCTCGCTCGGGCCGGTCATCGCTTTGCTGCTGGCCTGCACCTTCTTCTCGTTCCAGAGCGATCGCTTCCTGAGCATCGAAAATTTCTCGCTGGTGCTGCAGCAGGTGATGGTGGTCGGCACCATCGCCATCGGCCAGACCCTGGTGATCCTCACCGCCGGCATCGATCTCTCGTGCGGCATGGTGATGGCGCTCGGCGGCATCGTCATGACGAAGCTTGCGACGGCCGCCGGGCTCGACCCCTACCTCGCGATCGCCTGCGGCATGCTGGTGTGCGTGGCCTTCGGCCTGCTCAACGGCCTGCTCGTGACACGGGTGCGGCTGCCAGCCTTCATCGTCACGCTCGGCACGATGAACATCGCGTTCGCGATCACGCAGCTCTACTCCAACGCGCAGACCGTGACCGACCTCCCGTCGCCGCTGACCTGGTTCGGCGGCACGGTGTCGGCGGGCGGCGTGGAGATCAACTACGGCACCCTGCTCATGCTCGGCCTCTACGCGCTGGTGTGGTGGGTGCTGCGCGACACGCGGCCCGGCCGCCATGTCTACGCGGTGGGCAACAACCCCGAGGCCACGCGCCTGACCGGCATCTCCACCGATCGCGTGCTGCTCGGCGTCTACATGGTCGCCGGCCTGTTCTACGGCATCGCGGCCCTGCTGTCCGTGGCGCGCACCAGCGTGGGCGACCCCAACGCGGGGCAGACGGAGAACCTCGATGCCATCACGGCCGTGGTGCTCGGCGGCACCAGCCTGTTCGGCGGGCGCGGCCTCATTCAGGGCACGCTGCTCGGTGCGCTGATCGTGGGCGTGTTCCGCAACGGGCTCACGCTGATGGGCGTGTCCTCGGTCTACCAGGTGCTGATCACCGGCGTGCTGGTGATCCTGGCGGTGGCTACCGACGAACTCTCGCGCAAGAAGGGATGAACATGAATGCCGGAACACCTCCCCCGCTCGTGCTGCAGGCGCGCGGCCTCGTCAAGCGCTACGGCCAGGTCACGGCGCTGGATGGCGCCGACTTCGACCTGCGCGCCGGAGAGATCCTCGCGGTGATCGGCGACAACGGCGCGGGCAAATCCTCGCTGATCAAGGCGCTGTCGGGCGCGACCATCCCGGACGAGGGCGAGATCCTGCTCGACGGGCGGCCCGTGCAGTTCAAGTCGCCGATGGACGCGCGCCGCAAGGGCATCGAGACGGTGTACCAGGACCTCGCCGTGGCGCCCGCCATGACCATCGCCGAGAACCTGTTCCTTGGCCGCGAGCTGCTGCGCGACAGCCTGCTGGGCCGGCTGTTCCGCATCATCGACAAGAAGCGCATGCTGGCCGAAGCCGAGGCGCACATGAAGCTGCTGCAGATCGGCATCCGCTCGATGGTGCAGGCGGTGGAGACGCTCTCGGGCGGCCAGCGCCAGGGCGTGGCGGTCGCGCGCAGCGCCGCCTTCGCGCGGCATGTGGTGATCCTCGACGAGCCCACGGCCGCGCTCGGCGTGAAGGAGGGCAACATGGTGCTCGAGCTGATCCGGCGCGTGCGCGACAAGGGGCTGCCGGTCATCCTGATCAGCCACAACATGCCCCACGTGTTCGAGATCGCCGACCGCATCCACATCGCGCGGCTCGGCCGCCGCGCCGCGGTGGTCAACCCCAACGTGATCGGCATGAGCGACGTCGTCGCGGTCATGACGGGCGCGAAGCGGCCCGAGGACCTCCCCGCGGAGGCACTGGCTTGAGCAAGATGCATCCAGGGAGCTCCCCGTTCGAGGGAATAATCGTGTCCGCCCGGCTTTTGGCGCCGGGCGATCAACAGGAGCAGCTTCCCCTTGCCAACCATGAACGACGTCGCGCTCGCGGCGAAGGTCTCCACAGCCACCGTGTCCCATGTGCTGAACGGCACCCGCGTGGTCCATCCGGACACCGTGCGCGCCGTCGAGGCGGCGATCGCCAAGGTCGGCTACACGCCGAACATCCTCGCGCGCTCGCTGGCGCGCTCGGCGTCGAGCACGATCGGCGTCGCGATCGCGGCGGTGTCGAACCACTACTTCTCCGGCACGGTGCACGCGATCGAGGCCGAGTGCAGCCGGCTGGGGCTGGCGATGCTGTTCGTGGACACGCACGACGATCCGGCCCAGGAGCTGCGGGCCGTCAAGACGCTGCACCAGCGCCGCGTGGACGGCATCCTGTTCGCGCCGACCGCCGACCCCGAGCGGCGGGCGCTGAGATACCTGCAGGACGCCAACGTGCCGACGGTGCTGGTCGACCGGCTCATGTCGAAGGACTTCGACCAGGTCGGCGTGGAGAACGTGGCATCGACCGCACAGATGGTCGCGCACCTGGTCGGGCATGGCCACCGGCGCATCGGGTTCGTCTCCGGGGCGCCGGAGCTCTCGACCTCGATGGAACGCCTGCAGGGCTACCGCGACGCGCTGGCGCAGGCCGGACTGCCCTGGGATGCATCGCTGGTGCGCGAGGGGCAGTCGACGATCGGGCCGGCACGCGAAGCGGTGAAGGCGCTGCTGGCACTGCCCGAGCCGCCCACGGCCATCGTCTCGGCCAACAACCTGATGACCATCGGCGTGGTCAGTGCGATCCGCGAAGCGGGCCTGGACATCCCCGATGCCGTGGCCGTGGTGGGCTTCGACGATTTCGACTGGGCCGAGTACTTCGAGCCGCGCCTCACGGTCATGGCGCAGCCGGTGCAGGACATCGGCCTGCGCGCGATGAAGCTGCTCAACAAGCGCATCAAGACGCCCGACGGTCCCCGGCAGACCGTTCGCCTGGCGCCGACCTTCATCGTGCGCCGTTCCTGTGGCTGCGCCTAGCCGACGCTGACAGGCGCGCCATGCGGGGAGCGATCCCCGCATGAGCACCGCCGTTTCGCTGGGCATCGATCTCGGCACCTCCGCGGTGAAGGTGTTGCTGCTGGACGAGGACGGCACCGTGCTCGGCCATGTCGACAAGCGCCTGCCGATCTCCCGCCCGCAGCCCGACTGGTCGGAGCAGCACCCTCTCCAATGGTGGGCCGCAGCGCGCGAGGCGCTGGCCGACCTGCGCAACGCCTGTCCGCAGGCGTGGCCGCGCATCGCCTGTATCGGCCTCACGGGCCAGATGCACGGCGCGGTCGTGCTGGACCGCGACGACCAGCCGATCCGCCCGGCGATGCTGCACAACGACGGGCGCGCCGCGAAGGAAAGCCGGGAGATCGAGGCCGCGGTGCCGCAGGTCGCGGCGATCGCGGGCAGCCGGTCGATGGCCGGCCTCACCGCGCCCAAGTTGCGCTGGATGGCACGGCACGAGCCCGAGCGCTTCGCCGCCATCGATTGCGTGCTGTCGCCCAAGGACTACCTGCGGCTGCGCCTGACCGGCGAACGCGCCACCGACGTGTCGGATGCCGCGGGCACCCTGTGGTTCGACGTCAGGCGGCGCTGCTGGAGCGAGGCGTTGGTCGCGGCCAGCGGCCTCGCGCTCTCGCAGCTGCCGCGCGTGCGCGAGTCCACCGAGCCGGGTGCGACGCTGCTGCCGCTGGTCGCGGCCGAACTCGGCCTGGCGGCCGGCGTCGTCGTGGCCGCCGGCGGCGGCGACACGCCGGTGTCGGGCCTGGGCATCGGCTCGATCGAGCTGGGCGACGCTTTCGTCAACCTGAGCACCAGTGCATCGATCGTGGCCGTGACCGGCCACGCCGCCATCGACGAGGCGGCGTCGATCCACGCCTGGTGCCATGCGCTGCCCGGGTGCTGGTATCAGATGGGCGCGATGCTCTCGGGCGCGAGCTGCCTGCGCTGGATCAGCCGCATCGTCGGCGAGTCCGACGAAGACGCGCTGCTGCGCAGCGTCGAGGGCAGCATGGCGCGCGGCGGCCATCCCGCGCAGGCGCTGCATCCGGCGCAGGCGCCCATCTTCCTGCCCTATCTGTCGGGCGAGCGCACGCCGCACAACGACGTGGACGCGCGCGGCGTCTTCTTCGGCCTGTCGCACGACACGAACGCCGCGCTGCTCGGGCACTCGGTGCTCGAAGGCGTGTGCTTCGGCCTGCGCGATGCCATGACCGCGATCGAGTCGACCGGCACGCGCATCGCCTCCCTGGCCGTCGTTGGCGGGGGCGCCCGCAGCATCTACTGGACCGAGATGCTCGCCAGCGTGCTGGGCAAGCCGGTGCAGCGGCTCGCGGGCGGCGAACTCGGTGCCGCGCTGGGCGCCGCGCGGCTGGGCTGGCTCGCGCTCGGCCACGACCCGCGGGCCGTGTGCAGGCCCGCGCGCGTGGTTTCGCGCCACCAGCCCGACGAAGCACTGGCTTCGATGTTCGACACCCGCTATCGCGATTTCCGCGACATGTACCGCGCCCTGGCCCCCCTGTTCGGCGCGCGTGCGCAGGCGCTTTCTCCCCGCTTCATGGAGTCCGTGCAATGAGCATTGCCACCGCCTTCGCCCCCGTCGCCCGCGCCACGTACGCGCCGGCAGGCGCACCGCATCTGCGCGAGCCGCACGAGGCTACCTTCGAGCACGCACTGCTGCGCGACCCGGCGCTGGGCTTCGAGACCGCGCCATCCAGCGGCATCGGCTGCCTCGTGCACGGCGCGCCGTCGCGGCTGGACCGTTGGCACTACCACGACGAATACGAGCTGCACCTGGTCGTCAAGACCCGGGGCAAGGCCTACATCGGCGACGAGATCGTCGATTTCGCGCCGGGCTTCCTCGCGCTGATCGGTCCGTCGGTGCCGCACCATTTCGTCTCCCACGACGTGCCGGCGGGCGGTGTGGCCGTGCGAAGCCTGGCGATCCAGTTCAGCGACGATGCCTTGCGGCAGACGGCGGGCCTGTTCCCCGATCTGGGCGAGGCCTTGCGCCTGCTGGAGCGGGCACGCCACGGGATCGAGTTCGCGGGCATGGGAGAAGAGATCCGCGAACACTTCCACCGCATCCGGGCCTATCGCGGCCTGGCGCGCTTCGCGGAACTGGTGGCACTGCTGAGCTACCTCGCGACCTGGCCCGAGAGCCATCCGCTGTCGATGGACCGCGCGCTCCCGCGGCCATCGCAAGAGGTCACCGAACGGCTGTCGAGCCGGATCGACAAGGCGGTCGGCCACATCTGCGAGCACTACATGGACGACCTCTCGCTCACAGGCATGGGGGATCTCGCGGGCATGGGTGCGCAGTCCTTCTCGCGCTCCTTTCACCGGGTGATGGGCTGCACCTTCGTCGAGTTCGTGACGCGCACGCGCATCACCAAGGCGTGTCACCTGCTTCGCCACACCGACCAGCAGATCTCGGCCATCTGCTACCAGGTCGGGTTCAACAACATCTCGAACTTCAACCGCCACTTTCGCCGGCTTCGCGGGATGACCCCGGCGGAGTACCGCAGCGACAAGGCATTCCTGCAATCGGCCGGCGCATAGCCGCAACCATCGAGCACTCCATGCAAGATCTTTCGTCTCCCTTCACGGGGAGTCCCCGCGGCGTGGCCGGCCTGCGCGGCGTCACCAAGCAGTTCGGCGGCACGGTCGCGCTGAGCGACGCGTCCTTCGACCTGATGCCCGGCGAGGTGCTGGCCCTGCTGGGCGAGAACGGCGCGGGCAAGAGCACCTGCGTGAAGCTGCTCGCCGGTGTGCACCAGCCCACGCGCGGCGAGGTGCACATCGGCGGCGAGCCGGTCACGCTGCGCTCACCGCTCGATGCCCAGCGCATGGGCATCGCCGTGATGCACCAGCACCCTGGACTGTTCGCCGATCTCTCGGTGGCCGAGAACCTGTTCATGGGGCGGCAGCTCAAGAGCCCGCTTGGCGCGCTCGACCATCGCCGCATGCATGCCGAGGCCGAGCGCCTGCTCGAGATCGTGGGCCTGTCGTGCGCACCGCGCACGCCGCTCGGCCGGTTGCGCAGCTCTGAGCAGCAATTGTTGGAAGTGGCGCGCGCGCTGTCGGTGCAGGCCCGCGTCCTGATCATGGACGAGCCCACCGCCGCGCTGACCACGCGCGAGGTCGACCGGCTCTTCGACGTCGTGGCCCAGCTGCGCACCCGCGGCGTGGCGATGATGTTCGTGGGCCACCGCATGGAGGAGATCTACAGCGTGTCGGATCGCGTGGCGGTGCTGCGCGACGGCCGCATCGTCGAGGTCGCGCCGGTGGCCGACATGCCGCACGACCGCGCGGTCCGGCTGATGATCGGGCGCCCGCTGTCGGACCTGTATCCGGCGCTCGCGCCGCCGGCCGGCCCGGTCGTGCTCGAGGTGGAGCAACTGGGGCGCGACGGTGCGTTCGAGGACGTGTCGTTCGACCTCAAGGCCGGCGAGATCCTCGGCATTGGCGGGCTGGTCGGCAGTGGCCGCACGGAGATCGCCCGCGTGCTCTTCGGCATCGACCGACCCACCAGCGGGCACATCGTGCTGGCCGGCGAGCGCCGCGTCTTCGCCTCGGCCGCCGAGGCGATGGAGGCGGGCGTCGCCTACGTGTCGGAGGACCGCCTGGGCCAAAGCCTGGTCATGGACTTCGGCATCCTCACCAACGCCACCCTGGCGGTGCTCGATCAGGTCAAGCGCACGGGCCTGGTGAACCGGGAGGCCGAACTGCGCGCGGTCACGCCGCACCTGGACCGCCTGCGGCTTCGCTACCGCAGCTACGACCAGCCCATCAGCGACCTCTCGGGCGGCAACCAGCAGAAGGTGGTGCTAAGCAAGTGGCTGGCGACCGGACCGAAGGTGCTGATCCTCGACGAGCCCACGCAAGGCGTCGACGTGCAGACCAAGGCCGAGGTGCACGCCATGATGGCGGACCTGGCGCGCGGCGGCATGGCGATCGTGATGATCTCGTCGGAGCTGCCCGAGTTGCTGGGCATGAGCCACCGCGTGCTCGTGATGCGCGAGGGGCGGGTGTCGGGTGCCTTCGACCGAACGGAGGCCACGCAGGAGTCGGTGATCTATGCGGCCACCGATGCCGGGCGGGCCACCGCGGTCGCATCGGCGCCACGCATCGACGCGGCGGTGCCGGCGGCGACCGCCACCGCCGAGCGCGGCACCGCGGCGCGGCGGCTGTCCGCCGCGCTGCCCCGGCGCGAACTGGGCCTGCTCGTCGTCATCGTGGCCGTGGTGCTGGGCGTCTCGCTGCTGAACCCGCGCATGCTGAGCGCGAGCAACCTGAGCGCGCTGGCGATGGATGCGGGCTTGCTGCTGATCGTCGCGCTGGCACAGATGCTGGTGCTGCTGACCCGCAACATCGACCTGTCCGTCGCCTCGGTGATCGGGCTGTCGGCCTATGTGGCGGCGGCGCTGATGCGTTCGCATCCCGAGCTCGGCACCGGCGTGGCCATCGGCGCGGCCATGGGGGTTGGCCTGGCCTGCGGGCTGGTCAACGGCGCCATCGTCACCTATGGCGGCGTGCCGGCCATCGTGGTGACCCTGGGCACGCTCGCGATGTACCGCGGGCTCGACAGCATGCTTGCGAGCGGCAGCCAGGTCAGCGCCGACCAGGTGCCGGCGTCGTGGCTCGAGGTGTCCAGCCGCTCGATGATGGGCCTGCCGGCCACGGCCTGGTTCGCGCTCGCCGCGGCGCTGGCCGTCGGGCTCGGGTTGCGCTATGCGACCGTGGGCCGCGACGTCTATGCCATCGGTTCCAACCCCGATGGCGCCCGGCTGATCGGCATTCCCATCGGGCGCCGCGTGCTCGCCGTGTTCTGCATCGCCGGCATGCTGGCCGGCTTCACCGGCGCGATGTGGGCGTCGCGCTACGCGACCATCGATTCGCGCACCGCCTTCGGCTTCGAGCTCACCGTGATCGCCGCCGTGGTGGTCGGCGGCGTCGCCATCCGGGGCGGTTCGGGAACCGTGCTCGGCGTGGTGCTGGGGGTGGTGGCGCTGCTGCTGATCCGCAACGGGCTGGTGTTGCTGCGCATCGATCCCCTGTGGCTGCAGGCCGTCTACGGCCTCGCGATCCTCGCCGCCATCACGATCGACGCCGTCGTGACGCGGCGCGCCAACCAACCCCGGCGCGTGACGAGGAGCCTCGCATGAACCGCTTCGTTCGATGGCTGGGCCGCGCGGCCGGCTGGGAAGGTTTTCTCGCGCTGCTGGTGCTGTTGGTGGCGGCCTACGGATGGGCTCGCGTGCCAGGCTTCGCCACCTCGTTCAACCTGTCGCAGATCGCGGCGGGCGTCTCCGAGAAGGCGCTGCTGGTGCTGCCGATGGTGCTGCTGATCATCGCGCGCGAGATCGACCTCTCGATCGCCAGCATCCTCGGCCTGTGCAGCGTGGTGCTGGGGCTGCTGCTGCGCGCCGAGGTGCCGCTGGCCGCCGCCGTGACCGCCACCTTCGCGGTGGGCGCGGCCGCCGGCGCGATGAACGGGCTGCTCGTCACGCGGCTGCTGCTGCCTTCGCTGGTGGTCACGCTGGGCACGATGGCGCTGTTCCGGGGGCTGAGCTACATCCTGCTGGGCACCGACTCGGTCAGTGAATTGCCAGCCCTGCTGACCGATTTCGGGGTCGACAACGTGCCGGGAACGGCCGTGCCCTGGATCTTCGTTCCCTTCCTGCTGCTGGCTCCCGTTTTCGCCGTGTTCCTGCACCGTACCGCGACCGGCCGGCGCATCTATGCCATCGGCGGCAATCCCGACGTCGCGCTCTACACGGGCATTCGCGTGGCGCGGCTGCGCATGGGCATGTTCGTGGCGAGCGGACTGGTGTGCGCGCTGGCCAGCGTGGTGCTCACCGCGCGGCTGTCGAGCGCGCGCGCCAGCAACGGGCTGGGCTTCGAGCTCGACGTCATCACCATCGCGCTGCTCGGTGGCATCAGCGTTTTCGGCGGGCGGGGACGCATGGGCGGCGTCTTCTGGGCCCTGGCGCTGGTGGCGCTGATCCGCAACCTGCTCGCACTGAACCAGATCAGCGGCGACGCGCAGGGCCTGGCCATCGGCTTCCTGCTGATCTTTTCGCTGTTGCTGAGCAACGGCATTCGCAGGCTGGCGAACACCGCGTCCGCGCGGCGGCTCGTGCAGCGCTTTTCCAACCGCCGGATCGAAGGACCGGTTCCTTGAGGAGACAACCATGACATTGAAGAAGACCCTCGCTTGCTGCCTGATCGCCTGCGGCTGCATCGCCGCGGCCCTGCCGGCATGGGCCGCCGACCCCGCGTGCCTGAAGGCGCCGGGCACCATCGGCTTCCTGCCGAAGATGGACACCGACCCCTACTTCCACGTGGCGCGCCAGGGGGCGCTCGAGGCGCAGAAGGAGATCGGCGGCAAGCTGATACAACAGGCGCCCTCGACCGCCACGGCCGATGCGCAGATCGAGTTCGTGAATGCGCTGGTGGCGCAGAAGGTCGACGTGCTCGTGATCTCCAGCACCGACGCGAACGCGCTGGCGCCAGCCCTCAGGCGAGCCCGCGGCCAGGGCGTGCGCGTCATGACCTACGACTCCGATGCGACCAAGGAGGCGCGCACCCTGTTCATCAACCAGGCGCGTTCCGACAGCCTGGCGCTGCAGATGCTCGACAGCATGGGCACGCTGATCGGCTACAGCGGCGAGTTCGCGATCCTGTCGAGCACGCCCACCGCGACCAACCAGAACACGTGGATCTCCGTGATGAAGGCGCAGCTCGCGAACAACCCCAAGTTCGCGCAGATGAAGCTGGTGCAGGTGGCCTACGGCGAGGAGAGCGAGCAGATCAACCAGCAGCAGGCGCTGGCACTGGCCGAGGCCTTCCCGAACCTCAAGGGCATCCTGGTGCCGGCGGGCATCGGCCTGCCGGCGGCGGCGCGTGCCCTCGAGCAATCGGGCGGTATCCAGAAGATCAAGCTTACGGGCGTTGCACCCGCGACCTTCATGAAGAAGTACATCGAAGCCGGCTCTGCGCAGGACATCTGGTGGAACGTGAGCGACCTCGGCTATCTCGCCTACCACGCGGCGCAGCAACTGGCCCAGTGCAAGATCACTGGCAAGAAGGGCGAGAGCTTCACGGCGGGCCGGCTGGGCAGCTACACCATCCTCGACAACGGCGAGATCGTGCTGGGAGAGGCGGAGATCGTGACGCCGAAGAATCTGCAGAAGTTCAAGTTCTGAGTCCGTGAGGCGGCACTTGCGCCCGCGGCCTGCGGCGAAGATGGAAAGGGGCGTCTGCCCCGCCGCCATCCCGGACAACTACGGACGCTCGCGTTTCTGAAACTCGATACCGGTGATCGCCACTTTCCCGGCGGCCTTCGGGAACTCGAGCTTCGACTGCGCGAGCGTGGACGTGTCGATGCCTTGAAAAGCGGCGAAAGGGACGGCCACCATGTTCATGAGCTAGGCGATCTCGCCGTTTGAGAACGCTGCATCGCCAGATGCATCTGCCAGTGGCCGCTCCTCGGCCCTTGGATCGGTGCGAGATACAGCGCATCGCCGAAAAAACTGCCAGCGATCGAAGCGGATTAGCCTATCGTACCGCTCAGCGTGAGCTTGAATTTCAATCCCATCGGGCGTATTACCGCGATGCGGAACGTGAGCGAGTCGCATGCATCGGCACAGACGCCTCTCAACGCGATCGTCAAGCCGGCGTCCGGCTTGGACCGTGCCAGATCGAGGATGTTCCGAGACCGGCAAAGCCCAGGTGTTGGAACCCGATCAACAGACTTGAGCCGGACTAGCCCCCGTCAGCACGCGCTCGCGTGTCAAATCTCAACAGTGAAGATACCGAACAGACGACCGATCTATCCCTCAGCGGTGTGACTGAAAATGTTCGATGACGAACAGGCTGAAATTCTTTAAGGCGTTGCACTTGTATGGTGGCTCAATACGCTGTGATATCGAGTGGAGCACACGAGGGGCACCATCGCCTGATTCTCCGGCTGCTGACGTGCCAATCGACATGCAGGGATCAGGGCAATTCTCGTTGTGTGGCCGGGTCGGCGGTGGGGGGGAGGCCACCGCGCGGGGAGTTCGGCGCAGGCTTACGGTCCTCGAGCGGCGGTAGCGACTGCGGGATGGTCGCGGTGTCCTGCGCGCGCAGCGCGCCTGAGGTCAGACGGCTAGGACGTGGCAGCGGCGATGAGGGCAGAACCGGCGCGACGTCCGCATTGCCCAGCATCACGTCGCTAGTGTCTGGCTGGATTTTTTGCTGCGTACCGCGGATCTGATCGTAGCGGTCGAAGGCGAAAGCCTCGGTGCGGCTCGCGTCGCGCATCACGGACGGGCGCAGGAACATCATCAGGTTTTTTTTGTCGCGTGAGCGGATTTCGCTTTTAAATAGGTTGCCCACGATGGGAAGGTCGCCAGCCACCGGAACCTTTTGGACGGTGTTGTAGTAGGTGTCCGAGAGTAAGCCGCCGAGCATGACCAAGCCGCCGTCCTCGACCAACACGCTGGATTCCAGCGAGCGCTTGTCAGTGGTGGGGCCGTTCGCGTCCTTCAGCGTGGTGTCGACCACGTTTGACGTTTCCTGGAAGATGCTCATTCGAACGGTGCCGTTCTCGTTGATGGTCGGGCGCACGCGCAACGTGAGGCCGACGTCCTTGCGTTCGACAGTGCTGAATGGGTTAAGGCCGCCGGTGGTGGGGTTCGAGTAGGAACCGGTCGGGAAGGGCACGTTCTGGCCGATCACGATCTTGGCTTCCTCGTTGTCCAGCGTCAGCAGGTTCGGCGTGGACAGCACGTTGGTGTCGTTGTCGCTGGCGAAGAAGTTGGCGATGGCGCCCAGCACGTAGTGGCCGCCGATCTTGCCGCCGATGCCGATGTTGAAGCCCTGCGGCAGCGAGATGCCCTGCGGGTTGCGCGTGGCGATCGCCGTCGTGAGCGCCAGCAGGTTGGTGCCGGTCAGGCTCGAGTTGGTGCCGAGCACCGCGTTGTTGCCGAGCGCGCTCTGCCATTGCACGCCGAACTGCGCGGCCTTGGTCGCGTTCACTTCGACGACCAGCGCCTCGATCATGACCTGGGCACGGCGGCCGTCGAGCTTGTCGATCACGGCGCGCATCTGGCGGTACTGCGGCTCGGGCGCGGTGATGATCAGCGAGTTGGTCGACGGGTCGGCCTGGATCTGGCCGCCGGTGGAGGGCTGGTTGGCGTTGTTCAGCGGCGCGCTCGCCTGCGGGGAACTGCCGCCCTGCGAGTTGCTGTTGCCGAAGTTGACCGGCATCGCCGCCGACAGGTTGGGTTGCGACTGCGCCGCGGCCGCGCCGGCGGCACCACCGGCCGCGCCGGGCTGGCCCTGGCTGTTGGTCTGCGCCGCCGCCATGGCCGCGCGCAGCGTGGCCGCGAGCCGCACCGCGTCGGCGTTCTTCAGGTAGACCACGTAGATGTTGCCGGCCGCGCCATTGCTGCTGTCGATGGCGGGGCGGTCGAGCTTGTCGACCAGCGTGCGCACCAGCGCCGCGCGCGCCGGGTTGGCCGCGCGCAGGATCAGCGCGTTGCTGCGCGGATCGGCCATCAGCGTGGTGCGGAACGAGGCATCGGTGCCGCCGCCGGCCGCGGCCGCGCCGGGCTGGCCGGTGGCGCCGCCGCCGTCGACCAGGCGCTGGATCAGCGGCACCATGTCGGTGGCGATCGAGTGCTTGAGTGGGATCACGTCGATGTCGGAGGCGTTGGGCACGTCGAGCGCCGCGATGATGCGCGAAAGGCGGCGCATGTTCTCGGCGTAGTCGGTGATCACGAGCGAGTTGTTGCCCGGGTTCACGTTGATGGTGTTGTTCGGCGGGATCAGCGGGCGCAGCACCGGCAGCAGGTTGTTCGGCGACTCGTAGTTGAGGCGGAAGATCTGCGTGATGATCTGGTTGCCCGCCACCGAGGCGGTGCCGCCCGTGGTGGTGGTGACGGTGCTGGTCTGCAGCTTGGCGTCGGCCTCGGGCACGATCTTGTAGAGGCCGTCGGCCTCGACCACCGCGAAGCCCTGCAGCCGCAGCGCGGAGGCGAACTGGTTGAAGGCGGCCGAGGGCGGGATCGCGCGGTCGGTCACGAGGTTCATCGTGCCCTTCACGCGCGGATCGACCACCACGTCGCGTCCCGTGACCACCGCCATGGTGCGTGCCACGGCCTCGATGTCGGCGTTGGCGAAGTTCAGCGTGATCGGCTCGCCGCGGCGTGGCGCCTCGCCCTGCGCGAAGGCGGGCACGAGCGCGAGCGGCGCGGCCTGCAGGAAGGTGGCGGCGATCAGCAGCCGGACCGCATGCGCGACCAGGCCACGGGAGGCGCGGGGGAAGGAGGACAGGGGCGTCGTCATGGTCAGGTCAACCCAGGGTGATGATCGAGCGCGCGTTGTCGCGCCGCCCGATGATGTTCAACAAGTTGGAGAGAGCGTCTTCGCCGCCCGGCGGCTACACGAAAGAAGGCCCGCACGAGGCGGGCCGGAGGACAAGCTGAAGTTCGAGGGCTATCGGAATTAAGGGACTTGGGTAGCTCCGCGCAACTGGATACTCACGTACTCGATTCAACCCATCAGGAGAAGACCGATTTGAACTTCTGCTTGATGTTTTCCCAATCCGCGGAGCGCTCCGCCTTGCGCTCGGCCTTGCTTTCCTCGCGCAGAACCCGGCTCGCTTCGCGCGCGGCGGCAACGGCCGCGGCTTCGGCGGCAAGTACTTCGGCTTCGACCTGCTCCAGCGAGCGGCGCAGCACTTGGCCGCCGAGTTCCTCTGCCACCGTATCGATCATGGCGGGCGAATCTTCATCGACCTGCAACAGCAACGCGGCGGTACCGGGCCGAATGAATTGGCTCATGGCCGCGATCACCGATTCGGTGCGCTCCAACTGGCCGAGATCGACCACCGAACCGAACAGCGATCCGCTCGAGAATCCCAGCAGCATGCCGAGCGGCCCGCCGAGAATGCCCACCAGACCACCGATCAGTCCTCCCCCGAAGGAGCCCAGACCCACGGTGTTGCTGTTGCCGTCCTTGACGCTGAATCGCCCGTCCGGCGAACGCTCTAGGACCGCCGCCTGCGAGGCGTTCACATGGCTCGAACTCTTGACGGCGGAGAAGGCCCTATAGGCCTGACTCGAATCGGGCCAGGTGATCAGGATGATGTTGGTCGCCATTTCGCGTTCCCTCAGTTCTTGGAGTAGATGAAAACCGGCACCTTGCGCAACTCTTCCTTGGTTGCACCCGGAAGCACGAGGATGTTGCCCACGTGCCTGAATTGGGAAACGGGAATCGAGATACGGTGGTCGTCGATGCCCAGAAACTTGCTGGCATTGACGATCAGGTAGGAGACCGTTCCGTCCGGCGCAACTATCAGATCTTCGACCTTGCCGAGGCTCTCGGGCCTCGCCGCATCGTTGCGGACTTCGGCATTGAGAATTGTCTTCTTGACGCTCCAGCCCTTTGCCACGTCGGCCAGCACGCTTTCGCTGACACCGAAGACCGTGGCTCCTGCCGTCTGTGCTTGCGACGCAACGGGTAATGTCATCAGCATGGCCGATAGAACGGCGGCCGAGAGATTGGACTTCTTCATATGACTCCCTTTTGAAAAGCATGATCGATCAATTGATAACGATCAGCTCAAGAGGTTAGTGAAGCGACTCGCGCAAGACCGTAAGAAATCTTGCAAATTGCGGGTTAGCCCCAGTCGAAGGGAAGGGAATGAGTTCGTTTGTTTTCACTCAAAGAATCTTTCTCGGTTCTTCGAGATTGCCGTTCGATTTTGTATCACGACGTAGTCAAGAAATCATCAGTGCGTGCCGAATCCCGAACTCGGCAGTCGTAAAGCATTGCGAAAATTTTGTTATCGGAGATCGGAAGAAATTTTCGCTCGACAACAAGCCACGGCTCATGGTCTTATTGCCTCGTCACACATCGCTAAGCGCACCAATGATGCTTCCCACCGACCGACGAACGTCGGGGTACTGGGGCTGCTCGCTGCTTCGCGCCTGGCATTTAAAGGCAACGAGGAAAGAAGGCAAGATGAACGAGAAGCCTGTGCCAGTGATATGGCAAAGCGGGGATGAGATTGGTCCATGCGCGATGCTGTTCATGAGTGGCAGCAGATGACGCATCCGTTATGGCAATCATTACGAACGGCATTCCTGCCGCCAATCGTACGGCCACGTCGTCGCCCATCGATGCCAATGCGTCGAAGCCAACATGGCGCGTCTGCATTGAATGCGTACCGGGAGTGCTTGGACAAAAATATGCTTCCAGTTGAATCAATTGCCCGTGAATAAAAATTGAAGAGTCTCTAATTCGGCGCTCGTACAACGGGCATCGATACGCGCCGGGCATACAGCCATTCGCAATGCGAACGACGCCGCATGAACCGGCACGATGGTGGACGGCGCCTACCAATCTTGCCGTCCTTTTTCTGACCTCAGGAAAGCAAATCAAATGAACAACAGAAGCCCAGGCCGAGCCGTCATCGCGGCGTTCGTACTCGCCGCGCTCACGGCTTGCGGTGGCGGAGACGGTTCCGTCTCCATCACGCCGATGGCCACTACCGTCGATACCGCAGTCACTCAGCCGGCCCCGCCGTCTGCGTCAGCCGAAGAGGAGTCAGAAGCGGCCGCTTTTGCCCGGCTTGCGCCGGCCGACAAGGTCTTGGAAGACTCCAACATTTACGACACCACGAAAGGCGGCAGCATTGCGCTGAAGGCGGTCAGCGAAGACTCCTCCGTGAAGCGGCACACGATCGTGGTCAATGGAGAAAGCGTGCCCTATACGGCCCGTGCCGGTCACTTGGTGGCCTATGGAGCGGAATCCAATGCGGTGGCTGGCTCCGCGCTGGCTGATGGTGTGGCAACGTCCACAAGGAAGCCGCAGGCAGCCATTTTTTATACCTCCTACACGCGAGACGGTCTTCCCAAGGAAAACAGGCCCATCACCTTTCTGTGGAATGGGGGACCTGGCTCGGCCTCCATCTGGCTGCACATGGGTTCCTGGGGACCCAAGCGCTTGAAATCGGATGCGCCCAACATGCCTGACCGCACGGTGCAGCCCACGAGCTTTCCATTCGTGGACAACGATATCTCCTTGCTCAATCAGACCGACATCGTCTTCGTCGATCCTCCGGGCACCGGCTATTCGACAGCGATAGCCCCTTTCACCAACGGAGACCTTTGGGGGACCGACATCGACGCCCAGGTGGTTGCTGATTTCATTACTGCATACATCAACAAGTACTCGAGACAGAGTTCACCCAAATATCTTTACGGTGAATCGTACGGTGGCATTCGCACTCCCATCGTGGCGAATCTGCTCGAGCAGGCGGGAACCAGCCACTATGCGAGCGATCCATCGGGCAAGCCTGCTAAGGTGTTAACCGGATTCATCCTCAATTCCCCGTTGATTAATTACAACTCCAATTGCAACATGACCGGGGTTTTCAAGCCCTCGGTCGGAACAGTTCTGCCTGAAGGCACTTCATGCGCAGGCTATATACCTTCCTATGCCATGGTGGCGGACTATTTTGGCAAAAGCAAGAAGAGGGGCGCGAAAACGCAGGAGCAGTATCTCGAGGAATTGCGAAAATATGCAAAAACGACTTATTCGACGATTCTCAGAACATCGGCCGCTTTCGATCAAAAAACTCTTAAGCCTAATGCTAATTATCCTATTTGGGCTCGAAGCGATGAGGGGCGTAAGGCGTTGGGTGAATTGACGGATTACATAGGTCTGGATTTGACGGCGGAAGGCAAAATTTTCGAGAGGGGAGCATGGTATGGATTTGACAATTATTGGGAAAATATCCATGCCAATCTCTTGCCGTCGAAGGTGCAGTTCTATTTCTTGAAAGACCCCAACCAAGTCCTCGGTCGTTACGACGCTCGAATGTACGTCCCCTGGACCAATAACTTTGCGGCCGATAGCTACATTGATGTCGCGTTTTTGAATCAGGCTAAGTCATATTTTCCGGATTTTGTGAACTACAAGACTAGCTCCGTCTATCAGCCGCTGAATAACGAGCCGCTTTTAAATGGCGCGGATTCCAGTCCAAATTGGAAATTTCATCGTGATGGAACAAATTTTTATCTGCCTCAAAGTATTACAGACCTTCAGGCAGTCTTGACTGCAAACCCAGAGAGCAAGATTATGATCTTGCACGGGTACGAAGACATCGCGACTCCTGGATTCCAGACTGAACTGGATCTTGAAGGCGCCAGTTTGCAAGATCGCATTCCAGTCAAATGGTTCGAAGGCGGGCATATGACGTACAACACCGAGTCTTCTCGTGCGCCATTGAGCAAGGTCATCAACGACTTCTATCTCAACCCTGCCCGGGATTCCGCGGGCACGCATGTCCAGAGTTATTACAACCTTTCAGCACATCAATAATTGGAGTCACCATGAAGAACGCATCTTCTAGATTTGTTCAGACTCTTTTTGCAGGCGTCGTCTTCTCGTTGGGGGTAGGAGTGGCCCATGCCTACGATGATATGCCGGTTCCGCCCGCGTCCCCTCCGGGTTGGGCCCCCCCTCCCAAAGCGACCGAACAACTTGTGAGTCAGGAGGTCGGACAACAAATCACCAAGCGATTCGTCGCGGCTGCGGGAAGTGCAGACAGTCCGCTATCGCAACAACAAGCCAAGAATGCCGGTTGGGGATTCGTCGCGGAGCATTTCAGCGAGATGGATCGAAGCGGCAGTGGCACTGTGTATCTGAGCGATGTGCTCGGATTCATGTCGCAACGCACGCCTCAAAACGTCATGCGCATGAAGTCGTCGAGATAGAATGATTCTGTCGATGCAATTGCACCTCGTATTGACACGCGGAAAGCAGGCCCTCGAGGTGATCAATTTCCATGCGGAAAGCCGGGATCAGGCGTCGTCAGGGCGCGTCCCAGCACCATGAATACGGCACTTACATCGGATGAGTTGGCATGCATCGATCAAAATGCATGGTTCGCAAAACTCGGCGCGTCCGACCGCCGCGCACTCCTGGAAGAAGCAGTTCTCCGGGAGTTCCAGGCCGGCGAGTATGTGTTCCATCGCGGGGATCCTGCGGACGGACTCTTTGGTGTCGCCAGCGGAACACTCAAGGCGTCCAGGCTGGGAGCGAATGGTGGCGAAGCCATCCTGTCGCTGGTCGGCCAGGGCTCCTGGTTCGGAGAAGTATCCAGTATCGACAAGCTTCCGCGTTCCCATGATGTCTGCGTTTTGACACCCACGCGATTGCTGCATGCGAGGGAGAAAACGATCGAGCGGTTGTTGCTGCGGCCCGGCTTCGCACGTTCCCTGGCTGCCTTGCAGTGCGCGCACACGCGTGGGATCTTTGAGCTGATGGAAGACGCTCACTTGCGCAGCACTCGCGCACGAATAGCCCGCCGGATCGAGTACCTCGCGCGGGGCGACGGCGTGCTGAGCGACTCGCCACGCCGCATCGTTTCGGTGACTCAAGACACCTTGGCGATGATGCTCGGCATTACGAGGCAGACCTTGTCCATGGAGCTGCGCGCGATCGCGTCGACGGGTGCCATCTCACTGTCCTACGGTCACATCGCCATCGAATCGCTGGATAAACTGCGTCGCGTCGACGGTGTCTAGCTATTGGTATCTGAAGCGGGACCATCTTCCGCCTGCAGGCCCAATATCCATCGGAGGACGGATCGCAGCTCACCCGCCCCAGCAATTCGCGAGACCCACGCGACCGCCATCGACTTGTCGCCGGGTTCCCTCTTCTCTGTGATGAGGTTGACACCGGTATCGGTGTTGCCCGTGACCTTGCGTCCAGTGCGCGCATAGGTGTCGGCCGCATCGAGTCCGAGCACGGCCATGATCGCGGGATACTGCTGCGCGGTGGCGGCAATGATGCCGGTGCCCACGTCGCGCATGCCCGGGCAGCCGTCGTCGATCGATACGATCATCGCGTCATTCGCCTTCCCGCCGACTTGAGTGCTTCGTGCACGCCAGCGGCCGTGGGTTCATTGATGGTGTAGACCAGGTTGATGTCCGGTGCCGAACGCAGGCACTGGTCCATCGCTGCCTATCCGCGTGCGCGATCGCCGAGCGAGTTCCCAACGCACACGACCGCCGGGGGGCGCAAGGGATTTAGGCGCAGGGCCTGCTCCCTGCAGCCCGAGGCCTGCCAGGAATCCGTTGTGCCGCGCCACGCCGACCGCGTGCGCGTCCGTGCCGATCATGACGATCCTCGGCCGGCAGTCCGAGAAATGCGCCTTTGCGTACTGGCCGATCATGAAGCCGGCTTCGTAGTTGTTCGCGGCCAGCAGGCCATCGACCAAATCGGTCGGATTCGTCGCGCCTTCGAGTGCGACCACCATCACGCCTCCGCTGCGCGCCTTGCGGATCGCATCGTTGATGACGGAGCCGTTCGGCATGGTGAGCAAGGTCTTCGCTCCGGCATTGACCATCGACTCGATGGCATCGACCTGCGCCTGCGTATCGCCGTCGTAGCGGCCCGCGGCCGTGAGCAGTTGGATGTTGCGGGTGCGCGCCGCGTCGATGGCCGCGCTCTTCATCGTGACGAAGAAAGGGTTTTTCTCCGTCTTGAGGATCAGCCCGACGACCCGGTTCGATGATGGGCGCATGAAATGCGTCCAGATGAATGCCATCAGAAGCGCCGCGCCGATGACGACAATGCATGCCACGAGGATCCCCGCAGCTTATTTTTCGATACGCCGGGATCCGGTTTGCGCGTTGCGCCGTTCTTGTCTCTCATTGGCGTGATCCCTGGAAAGCGTGATCCCTGGAAAAAGAGAAATAGAAGTCCGAGTGCTGCAAGGGCCAGACGCCCGGGCCGCACGGACTCCTGCTCAGTCCAGCTTCATCACGAAAACAGGGTTGGCCTTGGGAACGAGCGGCATGTCCAGGGTCGTGCTGGCCAGGTCAAGCGATACCTCCTGGCCATTCCAGTTGTCGTATCCCTGGATCACGAGGGAAATCTTCCTTCCGGGCAGTACTGTGAAGTCACGGGGCATCATCTCCAGCGACACCTTGTAGGCCGTATTTGCAGCAATGATCTCCGGTGTTTCGAGGGACTTGTGGAAAGCAGGATTGGCCCAGCCCCAGGTCACGGCCTGCCCATCAACGAACAGTTTTGCTTTCAAGTCGGCCTTGCCCTTGGGAAACGTCACGGTCGTCGTGACATGAATCGTGCCGGCGAAGCGAGCGGCATTGGCGAGCGGACGCGTCGTGAAAACTCCGCTGTCGTTGTCGAACCTCAGGTTCAGAGGCGTTCCCACCGATCCCTCCGCGGCATCGGTCGTCAGCAAGAGGGCCGTGTCCTGCGCGGGGACCCGGCGCAGGTGAAACGAAAGCGTCTCGGTCTTCGGCCAGGCTTCCTCCTTCACCAGGATTCCACCCGAGGTGACGCAGTCCCTCGGGTTATGGGCGGCGGAGCCGGGCTGGTTGCAGTGGCCTGTCAGCGTGTCGCTCAGGTCCGTCCGAGGTTCGCCGCCAAGGTCTCCAACAACCTTATCTCCTGGCGGTGTCTCCCGCACGTAGGTCGGCTGCGCCTCGACGCCGTTGTTCACGCCGAACAGATAGCGCGAGTACCACAGCACGATCTGTTTCTGCCATTCTTTCTGCCATGCCGGATCGTCGTGATCCTTGGCGTGAAACCATAGCTGCACCGGCTTGCCCGATTGATGAAGCATCTGGTAGAGCTGAACAGCGTTCTTCGTCTTGACGTTGTTGTCGCTTTGGCCGTGCGCGATCAGTGTCGCCGCCTTGATGTTCCCCGCCAGTGCAAGCGTGTTGCGCTGCTTCCAGAAGTCCGTGTAAGCGAGCGTGTCGTCGTCCACACCGGCGTCCAGCTCCGCGAAGCTGGCCTTGCAATCGGCCGGGAGACTTTGCATGCTGGAAGTCTTGGCATAGCCGTTGAGGGTGACCACGCCCAGCTCGTCGGGGATCACACCGTTGTAGCGCGAGAAATAGTCGTAGGCACTGCTGATGCCGTCCACCGGGACGATGGCCTCGAGTCCGGTGACACCTGTGGCGGCCGCCATGGTCGGCAAGGTTCCGCCATAGGAAATCCCTTCCATGGCGACGTGACTCGTCGACCAGGTTGCGGTCACCGCGGTACCGCTGTCGTCCAGCCCCTTGGCGGCGGGATCGCCCGCCAGCCAGCGAACGATCTCCGACATGGCTTGGCGCTCCGCGCCGTCCATGATGCTGGCGCAACCCTCCGATTGGTAGCTTCCAATCGTGTCCGCATAGACAACGGTGTAACCCATCCGCAGATACTGGTCCTCACCAAGGAATGGTTGACGCTTTTTCACATAACTCGGGTCTCCATAGTAGATGGAGGGGCGAACGATCACCGGCGTCTTCAACCCTTCGGCGACTTCCGCGGGCTGCACGATGCGCAATGCGAGGCGATCGGGCTTCCCGTTGTGGTCGGTGTCGAGCGCCGTCTGGACCTTGACGCTGAACTTCAATGGCGCACGGTTCGCGGAGAGCCATGGCAGTACCATGCCGTCTTCCACGACAGGACCGTCATGACCCGGATAGAGGCCGGCCAGCGCGGGATAGGGAACGCCCGTGGGAGACTTCTCGAACTGTGGGCCCACGTCGGGCAAAGGCACCGGTGGCGGGATCGGTCCGGCGAGCGGCTCCTGAGTGATGGTCTGCGGCGTGGTCGCCACAGGCAGGTAGACAACGGATGCTGCGCCGTCCCCACCCCCACCGCATGCACCGACGAGCACGGCCGCCACGACGGCCCCGGTGATCTGAAGTCCGAGCGCTGCCGCCTTTGTGCTCTGGTTCTTCAACGCATGAGGAATCTCGACATTCTTCTTCATCTGAAAGCTCCCTTGTCTGACCAAGTAGTGGAATGGCCGCACTTCGACAGACCATCGCATACAGATGCGGGCCGAAATCGCAAGAGGTTCGAAGGACCTGACGAGGCGTTGCGTAGGCCGCGAAGGCTCGCGTCGGTCGCCGAGGACTGCGCAAGCGTGGGCACGAAGCTGCTTGTGCCTCCTCCGCCGCCACAGGATGCCGCGGCCAAGCTAGTGGCGATGGCCAACCACTTGAGTTTTGCGCCCTGCATGAAAGTTTGCCTCCTTGATCGCCCTGACAAATATTTATAGATGCAATGTCGGGCATGGCAGGCTTTAGGAATAGCCCTCGCATGCGATCCAGCGGCCACCGTCGGTGGCTTACTCCACCGCGATGTCGTTGATCTCCTCGCCTTTCCCGGATTTTGCAATGCGTGACAGCATGAATCAGATGACTTGACGATCCGCTTACGCGGTAGCCGAGAGGACTTCAAGAGGTCGGAGTTGCAATTCGCGACCTTCTTTGCATTCAACAGGAACTAGCCAATCCATTTGATCTCATCGGGTCGAAATGGCTTGGAAATAGCATTTCCTTCGAATCGAACCCAGACGAAAAAATTGCGAGCCCTGGAAACAGTTCCTGGAATTCCATCGGCAATGACGAGCGCGCCCCGCCGTGCAGGTACGGAGTATTTTTTCCTAATTTCGGCATAGCTCAGGGCATTTCCTTCTTTGCGCGCCAGCGGCATTCGTCCTTCCTTTTCGAATCGAAGCGGAGATCGGCACAGAGTCGATCAGAGAATGGAGAATGGAATGTAGGCGCAGAAGTGGGTTTGAAACTGTCAATAACCTGACATTCTTCCTCCTGGCTAACCCTTGTCTGTCTCATCTTGCCTTCCGCAGACTTTGAGCCTCCACTTCCGCGGCGGGGCGCGGCTGTCCATATAGTTCAGAACGATAACCTTAATCGGCGTGCGACCGGGCAATGAAAATTGCCGCCGAGGGGCTAATTTTTCAGCCCCGCCACTCTGTCTTTCGACAGACGATCGATTTTGCGTCGAGCATTTGCAGAATTTGTTCACGGCGAATGCCTTGATTGCCAATTGCATCGGGTTTGCACCTAAGAGATGGCAATGACCCGCACGAAAGAATGCGCTCCCGTAAAAGCACGGGCGTTCTTTTTCAACCTGCAAGCAAGGAGTGGAAGCCATGAGTCAATCTTTCAGCGGCCAACGGGGCCGCTCGTCAATTCTTCGGACCTTCTCGCTGTCGTGCGCCCTGGCGCTGGCGAGCGCTGCTGTTCCGGCCAGCGCTCAGGAAGTGTCGACCAGCGACTTCACCAGGACAAAGTATCCAATCGTGCTTGTGCACGGACTCTTCGGATCGGCAAATACCTGGCCCAAGATTCCCCAGGCACTGAAGGACGGCGGCGCGACCGTCTACACGGTGACGGTGTCTGCCGCCAACAGCACGGAGGTGCGTGGGGAACAGCTTCGCAAGCAGGTCGAGGTCATCCGCGCGCTCACCGGCAAGGACAAGGTCAACCTTATCGGCCACTCGCACGGTGGGCCAACCGTGCGCTACGTCGCGGGGGTGGCGCCGGAATGGGTGGCATCGGTGATCACGATTGCGGGACCGCACAAGGGCGCACCGGGCGCCGATGAAAGACTGAAGCAGTTCGATGCATCCAGCTGGATACAACAACAATGGGAGTTGGGAGTAAACAATGCCCTCGGCAAGACGATCAGCGACAGCGCAGGCGGAGATATTCCGCTCCGACCTTTCAATCTGTTCGGGTTGTTCGGATTGCCGCAGGATGCACAGGCAGCAGTTCAATCGCTGAGCACCGCGGGCGCCGTCGAGTTCACGAAGAAGTTTCCGCAGGGTATGGCACTCGATGCGCAGGGCAAGGCAACCGGCTGCACCGATGGTCCGGCGCTGGTCAACGGCGTGCGCTACTACTCTTGGAGCGGCACCAAGACCATCAACGAGTCTGCCAAAGGCAACCCTTTGCTGCAGTTTTTGCTCGGGGTCAGCGGAACCTCTCGTGATCTGTTCGGGGATGCGCCGAACGACGGCCTGGTAGGGGTGTGCTCCTCGAAGTTTGGTGAGAGCCTTGGGAACCAGCCGCTCAATCATCTCCAGGAGGTCAACTCGGATCTGGGCTTGCGGGATCCGAGCGCGCCCGATGTGCCTTCGCTGTACCGCATGCATGTCAACAAGCTGCGGCAAGCCGGCCTGTGAAGCTGCGCTGGCCTGCCTTGATCGCCGCCGTGCTGGCCATGGCGTCTGGCGCCTGGTGGCTGGGCGGTCCCGTGTCTGCCAGCGACCTGGAACGTTCGAACGCGGCCGTGCCTTCGGTCGATTCGTTGGGATCGATGGCGCCGGCTGTCGACGGCGCGATCGATGCCGCGACACCGGCCCCGATCGCCGACAGCTTCCTGAAGCCCGATCTACATTACCGCATCGGCGATCTGCTGGTGGCAGCCAACCCGCAGGGTGAGCGGTTGAGTCCCGAGGCATTGAAAGCCCGGCTCGAGGCCGTGATGGCGACGCGCTTTCCGCCCGTGGAGGCCGCGCGCGCCCGCGCCTTGTTGGGCCGCTACATCGACTATCAGTCGGCGCTGAGCGCGCAGGCAGGGCCAGGGCCAGATGCCGACGATCCGCGCGCGCTGCGCAAGGCGTTCGAGGCGCGTCGGCAGGTGCGCCGGCAGCATTTCATGCCCGAAGAGTACGAGGCGCTCTTCGGCCGGGACGACGAGCTCGACCTCTACAACCTCGCGCGCATGGAGATCGAGGGCAATGCGGGCCTGACGCCCGAGCAGCGCCAAGCGGCGCTAGAGGAGAACGAGCGTGGCCTCGGCGAACCGGAGCGCGCCCTGCGCGCGGCTAACAATGCACCGTCGCAGATCGCGGCCCAGAACGACGCTTTCGAGGCCAGCGGTGTCAGCGATCAGGAACGCTTTGCGCAACGCAGTGCCACCTACGGCGCCGAGACCGCACAGCGCCTGGGACAGGTCGATCGCGACGAGCGCGATTGGCGCGGACGTCTGACGCAGTACGCTGACGCGCAAGCCGCGCTGCGGGCAGGCGGGATCGACACCCAATCCCTTAACCGGCTGAAGGCACAGCTGTTCACGCCGACCGAGCAACTGAGGCTGGACGCTGCTTTGCAGCTTCGCGAGCCGGCCCCGTCCACGGCACCGCCGCGCCAGTGAAGATGCCGGTTCCGTTGCACGAAATACCGTTTCGCAGCGCGACAGCACCGGCCATGGAAGACGAACGCCTGAAGCCTGAGGAAAGGGACGTGATCGACAGGAATCGATGGTTCTCCTCGCTGTCACCGGCCATGCGCCACGACGTCCTTCGGCGCGCATTCGTCGAGCGCTTCAAGCACGGGGAGCCGCTCTCGCTGCGCGGCGACCCGCCGTGGCATTGGGCTGCATGCCTGCAGGGTGCGGTGCGGATCGGATCGACCACCGCCTCGGGCAAGGCGATCACGCTCACCTACGTGGAGCCGGGCATCTGGTTCGGCGATATCTCGGTGTTCGACGGCAAGCCGAACACGCACGACGCGTATGCGCACGGCAAGACGGCGGTCCTCTACGTGGCTCGCCACGACTTCTTAAACATTCTCGAGGCTCACCCCGAGCTTCACGGTGCCTTGATGCGCTTGCAGGCCAGCCGCGTGCGCATGCTCTTCAGGCTGATCGAGGACTTCAATGTGCTCTCGCTACGGGCCCGTGTGGCTAAGCAGTTGATGTACCTGATGCGTGGTCCAGGGGCCCCAGGGGGCACCGGAGACCCGGCGAGCATCCGGCTCCGGCTGTCACAGCAGGCACTGGCGCAACTCCTCGGCGCCTCGCGGCAGCGGGTGAACATGGAGCTGAAGGCCATGGAGTACGAGGGTGTCATCCGCATCGAGTCCAGCGCAGTCATGGTGCTCGACAAAGGCGCGCTGGGCCGCATCTTCAACAGTGACGCATAGGCTGCGCGAGAGTGCAAGACGCAAGAGGCGCCAAAGAAAAGATTCGGCGATCTGAACGATAGGTCATGTCACCTCCCGTGCGAACAGCGGCAAACATCGGCATGGGCACCAGCTGATATCGGTGAACCGTCCGCCAACGCCGCATTCCTCATGAGCCCAATAGCCACAGCGCTACGCGCATACACACCGATTCCCGAAATGGCTGGCGAAGAGCAGCACCTGGCATCGCTGCATCGCATCGACCGGCACTCGCTTCACTTGCGCGAGCCGCGGCCCATCCGTATGAATTAGCGCGTTATCGAGCATCAGCAAGCCACCAGGAAAATGCAAGGGAGTGTGTTGCGTGCTTCGTGGATTGAGCGGACCGAAGAAGCCGCTTAAGGTGAGTGCACGTCCTCAAAGGCATGCGTGCTGACCCAGCGCGGCCCGATCTCCTCGCAGTAGTCGGCCACCACGGTGCGCGTGAGCCGCGCCACCGCCTGGACCGCGGGCGCCGTGCCCTCGGCATGCGCGAGGCTGATCGCCATCGGCGGCAGCGCGGGGCCGTCGCGCACCTCGAGCTCGCCGGCCGCCAGTTCCTGGCGCACGAACACCGGCGGGATCGCGGCCACGCCGAAGCCGCCCTTGGTCAGCTGGATGATCGACTGCACCGACGGAAAGCTGCACACTCGCGGCTCCGCGGCGCGCCCCGCGAACAGCGCCTTCACGTGCGCGCGCGGGCCCGAGGTGCGCGAGAAGGTCAGAAGCGGCACCCGCTCGAGGTCCTCGAGCCGCAAGGTGCGCGCATGCGGCAGCAAGGTCGGGCGCGCCACCCAGCGCATCGGGAAGCTGCACAGCGGCAGCAGCACCGATTCGCCGCTGCGCGCGAGCTCGGAGACGTCGTCGTTCTGGATCAGCAGGTCGAACTTGCGCTGCCGGAACTGCTCGCGCAGGTTGTGCGCCGTGTCGACCGTGATGTCGGGCTCGACCGCGGGCAGCCGCTCGCTCAGCAGGTGGATCAGCGGCGTGAGCCAGGTGTGGACCACCGTCTCGATCACGCCGATGCGCACGCGCCCCGAGGGCGGCGCATCGGGCTGCACCGAGCGCTTGAGCTGTTTCTCGAGCGCGAGGATCTGCTCGGCCTGCGACACCACCTGCTCGCCGATGCGCGTGAGCCGCAGCGAGCGCTGCGAACGGTCGACCAGCTGCACGCCGAGCTCTTCTTCCAGCGCCTCGATGCGCTTGGACACCGCGGCCTGGGTGGCGCAGAGCATCTGCGCCGTCTCGCGGAAGCTCTTGAGCCGGTCGAGCATGACCAGCGTTTCGAGGAATCGGGTGTTCATCTTCTGCATCTCCCTGGACCGAGCATCGTTGAACTTTTGTTATCGGATTGTTTAACAAAAACTCGTTCGACTCGATCAATCGATCATGTTTTCATCAAGTTGTCGCACACGTAAGCGGTGCAACCCGCCCCCGGCGGCAGCTTGGTTCCCACACCGATCGCTGCAGAAGTCGTGCCAACGGGTTCACCTTTTGTTTTCATTGCTGTCAGGCACAGGCCAGGGAGAGATCGAATGAAGGGATCGAAAGCGAAGCGGCGCCTCCGGATCGGCGCCACCCTCGGCGCCTGCGCGCTGGCGGTCGCCGGCTGCGGCGGCGGAGGCGGGGGTGGCGGCATCGACCCGGCCGTGCTGGCGGCGATGGCCGCCGCCGGGAGTACGCCACCGCCCGCGCCACCGCCGCCCGCGCCGCCACCGCCACCGGCCGTGCGGGCCAAGTGCACGATGGACCGCGGCGTGGAGGCCGCCTACGAGGAACAGCGGCTGCCCAACAAGCTCTCGCCCAGCGATGCGCTGAGCTTCTCGCAGCAGTTGCTGCAGGCCAGCGGATTCGACCGTTTCGGCCCCGATTTCGCCGCGAAGCTCTGCAGCGACGGCCTCGCGGGCGCCTCGAGCTACGACGAGGCGGTGGCGCTGCTGCACGCCGAGGGCCGCAAGCTCTGGCAGGCGGCGCTCGATCGCGTGCAGGGCCGGTCGGTCCAGGGCACGCTGCCGAAGAGCGACGACCGCATGCTCTATTGGGCGCGGCTGACGATGACGCTCGCGCTGCGCCAGTGGAAGCCCGAGTTCGCGCTGACGGACGAGCAGCGCGCCGGGCTGCAGAAAGAGTTCGAGCGGGCGTCGCGCGGGCAGCTCTCGATCGATTTCCCCGAAGGGGCGGGCAGCAAGCGGATCCTGGTCAGCGGCTTCGATCCCTTCACGCTCGGCGCCGCCGGCCAGGACGGGGATCCCAGCATCCGCATCGGCAATCCCTCGGGCGCCACGATCCTGTCCCTCGACGGCAACACCGTGGCGCTGCCCGGCGGCGGCACGGCCGTGATCCGGACCTTCATCCTGCCGGTCAATTACGGCCCCTTCATCGACGGCATGCAGGAGGACGCGCTCGGACCGTGGTTCAAGCCCGGACCGAAGCGCGTCGACGCCTCGATCAGCATGAGCCAGGGCGGGGGTGCCTTCCACCTCGAGCACTACAACGGCCGCTACCACTTCGCGAACTTCCCGGGCAACGACAACCTGAATCCGCCCTGCGCCGACGGCGGCGGCTTCCCGGCCGCGCTCGACTGCGACATCTCGCCGCCCGAGCGCTGGCTCGGCTTCGCGACCAAGCCCTGGCGCCGCGATGCGCCGCCGCAGTTCACCCAGGCGAGCCTGCCGTTCCAGCAGATGATCGATGCCAAGACCGGCGAGGGCATCGTCAACCGCGACACCGGCGCGACCGGCGGCTGGAGCGTGGTGCGCCGCGACAGCTACGACGTGAGGGCCTGCACCAAGGCCGCGAGCGACGCGAGCGGTGCCTACGACGCGGCGAAGGCCGCGCTCGACAAGGCGTTGGCCGACTACTTCGCCGGCTTCCAGACGCCGGGCGCCGACATGAATGCCCTGCTCCAGAAATACCTGGCCGCCAACGACGCCTTGAGCAAGCTGACGCCACCCAGCCCGCTCGAAACCAATTGCGCCAGCGAGGGCGGCGGCGGAAAATACCTCTCCAACGCCAGCGCCTACCGCAACACCCTGATGCGCGACACCTTCGGCCTCGCCATCCCGGCCGGCCACATCCACACGCCGGTCATGACTTACTTCGGCACGGGCAGCGACGGCAAGATCACCGATGCCACCTTCGAGGGCTACCGCGATTCGATCGTGGCCCAGGCCCGCAACCTCGTGTTCGCGGTGGCCAGGAGCCTCGTGTCGCCGCCCGCCCCCTGACGCTCACGAAACACTGCCATGACATCCAAGCTTCTTCCGTTCGCCCTGGCCCTGCTGTTCGCGGGCGGCCCGGTCCTCGCTCAGCCCAGCGGCGGCTTCCATCTCTACCGCAGCACGATCAGCGGCAAGCAGGTCTGCTCGCAGAACCCGATCAGCCCCGACTGGGTGAAGCAGGCCGGGCCTTACCAGGACCCGGTATGCAAGGTCGAGCAAAAGCAGGCACCGGCGCGCACCGACCTGCCGGCCAGCCCGCTCGATCTGGCGCCTAAGCCGCAGCGCTGAACAACCGTCTTGCAAGTCAAGCGGTATGCATAGTCGAGCCCGAGGCAGAGCCGTATTTTGCGGTGGCGTTGAGCAGAGCATGGTCAGCAGCTTGCGAATGCAACCGACCAGGTCTGCGTTTCGTTAGATGGCTCGAGCGCCGCGGCTTTCTGCGTGGTCCTTGTAGCGAACCCAGCTTACCTAACTCGCAATTGGAATCGCCTGTCGGTCCAGGTCAAGTGCTTCAGATCATCGCAGCTTGGTACGAGATCTTTGCTAAAGAGACGATACGCATTGGTCCGGCGGCTGAGGCACAGCTGCAGGCCAGTGCGGGACGCGCCGCCGCGAATCATTTTTCATAGTCGCTTCGAGCCTCCGTGAAGTACAGCTATGACGTTGACGAGGCGCTGGACGCCTAGCGGTGGGAGCGAGCGTCCCTGTATCTGGACCGATATGCAAGCAGAATCGGCCGGATTGGTAGAGACAAGAAAGCGCGCAATTGGATAGAACCTCTCGCGCGGCTGTCCGACCCTCTCGTCCCTATGGCGGTGAGCTCTGTGGGTTTGCACGGCCGGCTTCATGACAGCAGGCGGCACAGGTTTTTCCAGCTTGACCGCTCCGATCGTTGTGCCGCTCCCCGCTTGCGGCCACTTGACGCGATTGTGCTTGCTGGAGCGAACATTCGGGCAGCCCCAGGAACGGGTCAGGAACTCGTCCATCGCATCTGCGATGCGTTGAACATGCTCCGCCAATGAGCCGATGTATTCTCCCAATTATTCGATTACCACCGACACCGTGTCCAGCGGGTTCAGCACGACATCCTAATCTTCGACGGTGAATATAGGATTCGTGCGCGTGCCGGAAAGAGAGGCCCTGCTAGGAAATGCATTCGGCTTTACCAAGGGCGCTATCACTCTGCGACGGTAGCGGTCGAATTGAGCCAACTGGATGATCACGACATAGGGGATGGCGCGCTGTTGTGCGCCCCTGTTTCGATGCAGATCGAACTGCGCCATGCCTCAGAGGGTCGAGTGTTCGTCTGCGAAAGAGCCCCACTGGGCCTGTACGGCGTTCCAGCCGTCAGCGCATGCATCGGCCCAATGGCGCTGTTGCTGGATCCGTTCCTCGCCGCGTGCACGGCGAGCTTCCTGCAATTCATTTATCTCTTGAGGAGAAATGATGTAAGCCGCGGCACGGCCGCGCCGGGTGATGGCGACGGGCTCGCGTTGAGCAGAGTCCAGCAGTTGCCCGAAGCGATTTTGTGCTTCGGCCGAGGTGACATTGAGCATGAACATTCCCTAATTGGCTAAATACAGTTTAGCTGGCGTATGTCATGAATTGACAAGGTGCAAGCGTCTGCTTAGTAGCCAGAGCAGTGGATCGCCGTGGTCTCCACCTCGAGCACCAGCATCGGCGGACTGGCGAGCGCGCCCTCGCCGCGGAAGGCCGCTCGCGGCCTCCCAGCCGGGCGTGTGGGGGTCCAGAAGGCCGGGCCCTCGATGTAGATCGTCGGTGTGGTGCTCATGGAAGTACCTTCGTGCTTCGCACTGCGGTCCGAGCTTGCTTGGGGCGGCCCCGGGGGGCGCTCATGCCTGCGCCGCCTTGCCGAACACCAGCGCGCAGTTGTTGCCGCCGAAGCCGAAGGAATTGGAGAGCGCGTAGCGCACCTCGCCGTGCGCCGGTGCGAGCCGGATCTGCGGGCCGAAGCCCGGGTCCAGCGCGGCCGAGTTGACCGTGCCCGGCATCAGGCCGCGCTCGATCGCCAGCAGGCTGATCACCGCCTCGACGATGCCCGCGGCGCCCAGCGTGTGGCCCGTGAAGCCCTTGGTCGAGCTCGCATGCGTGCGCGCCGGGAAGCGGCGCGCCACCAGCGCGCCCTCGACCTCGTCGTTCTTCTGGCTCGCGGTGCCGTGCATGTTGATGTAGTCGATCGCCTCGGGCGCGAGGCCGGCGCGCGCGAGTGCCTCGTCGAGCGCGCGCTCGGCGCCCAGGCCCTCGGGATGCGGCGTCGACATGTGGTGCGCGTCGCTGGCCTCGCCGTAGCCCAGCAGTTGCAGCCCGGTGGCGGAAGCGGCGTCGGCGCGCTCGAGCAGCGCGAAGCCCGCGGCCTCGCCCAGGCTGATGCCGTCGCGCTCCGGATCGAAGGGCCGGCAGGGCCCGCCCGACACCAGCTCGAGCGAGTTGAAGCCGAACAGCACGCTGCCGCACAGCGTGTCGACGCCGCCGACCACGGCCGCGTCGACCAGGCCCAGGCGGATCAGCCGCTCGGCCGAGGCGAACACCTTGGCGCTCGACGAGCAGGCGGTGGAGATGGTCTCGCTCGGCCCCTCGAGGCCCAGCACTTCCTGCACGAACATCGCGAGCGAATGCGGCGTGTGCACCTTGGGGCGTCGCTGTGCGGGCGGAAAGGCGCCGCTGGCGTCGAGTTGGGTATAAGCAAGCTCGGCCTCACCGATGCTCGAGGTCGAGGTGCCGAGGATCAGCGCGATGCGCGCCGCGCCATGGCGCCGGCGCGCCGCGGCCACGGCCTTGAGGAAGCCGTCGGCCTGCAGGCCGAGCCAGGCCAGCCGGTTGTTGCGGCAGTCCCAGTGCGCGAGGGCGTTGGGCAGGCGGATCTCTTCGAGGCCGTCGACGCGGCCGATCCAGGTCGGCAGCGGCGCGGGGCCGAAGTCGTTGGCGCGCAGGCCGCTGCGCGAATGTTCGAGCGCTTCGGCAAGCGGCTCCTTGCCGACGCCGACGGCCGAGGTGGCCGTGTAGGCGCTGATCTGGAGGGGGGGAATGCGGGCGGGCACGGTGTGGGCGTGGCTGGGCGGTGACGCGGTTGGAGGAGTAGTTCTTGTGGTCGGGTCTGGGTAAAGCAGCGCAAAGCCTACCGGGTCCGAGAGGAGACCCCCTGTCGGCGGTTTTCGATGGAACCGGTTCAGAATTTCCCGCCGTTCGGACACGAGGCCACGGTGCGCGCGGCCAGCTAAGAGATGACCCTGCCGATCAGGACTGTTGCGTTGGGTCCCGCGAGTCGCGCACTACACACAGCGCCGAGTGCCGCCGCAACGACGGCCAGCGGGACCTTGTTCACGGTCAGGGTGGTGCGCGCGAAATCTTCAGCGAACTGGCACGCCGCACGCCCGATCCGCGTCGCTGGCGCATCGGCACCAAGGCGAGCAGCGCGCCATGGGACATGGATTCCTCGCAAAGCCATCGATGACATCGAGGAACCCCGGCGGTTCAGCACCGAGCCGCAACGCTGAAGAATGCTTATGAAAAAACTTGTCTCCTGGTGGCATCGAAGTCAGCAACCGCAGTGCATCGTCTGCCACTTTGGGACGCCGTCGGCCCGCAGAGAGTAGGAGTCAGCGTGGGCCTAGAGATTGCCGCGGCTCTTGGTCTCCGCTCCAAGGTCCGAGTGTTGATGCGCGCGGCTTGGCATTCTCTAACGGCGCGCCCTACCAGCTGTACCCAGCCGTCACGTAGACGCTGCGACGCTCGCCGTAGTAGCAGCCGGTCGACGACAGGCAGGTCGCCACATAGGTCTTGTCCGCCAGGTTGGACACGTTCAGCGCCAGGCGCAGGCCCTTGAGTGCCGGGCGCCAGCGCCCGAGGTCCCAGCGCAGGGCCGCATCCATGAGGGTCACACCGGGCACGCGGAACTGGTTCGCGGCATCGCCGTAGGTGGTGCTGATGCGGCGCACGCCCGCGCCCAGCGACAGCCCGGGCGCGATGTCCATCGGAAAAGCGTAGTCCAGCCACAGCGCCGCCTGGTGCTCGGGCACATAGGGGAAGCGCTTGCCCAGGGTGCTGGCGCCCGACGCGTTGGCGTTGGCGCGCGTGACCCGGCTGTCGGTGTAGGCATAGGAGGCGATCACATCGAGGCCGCGCGCCAGCGGTGCCTTGGCTTCCAGCTCGAGGCCGCGTACACGCACCTCGCCGGTCTGCTCGCTGAACGATCGGCTCAGTGGATCCGGCGTCAACACATTGCGTTGCGTCAGCTCATAGACGGCTGCGGTCACCATGGCCTTGGATCCGGCCGGTTGGTACTTCAGGCCGGCCTCGATCTGCCGGCCCGTGGTGGGCTCGAAGGGGTTGCCCTGCCGGTCGGTGCCGGCGGCCGGCTGGAACGAGGTGCTGTAGCTCAGGTAGGGCGCGAAGCCACTGTCGAAGTTGTACATGAGCGCGGCGCGCCCGGTGAACTTGTCGTCGTGCTGGTCGACGCGTGCAAGGCGCGCCGTCGCGGTCGTCAGCGTGCGGGTGTCGGTGTCGGCCTTGTCGTATCGGCCGGCCAGCACGAGGCTCCAGCGGTCCAGGTGGATCTGGTCCTGCAGGTAGAAGCCGGTCTGGCGACGCTTCTGGTCGATATGGGTCGCGACGCTCGGCACGTTGCCGGAATCGGTGCCGAAGACCGGGAGGTAGGCGTTGAAGGGCCGCGTGATGATGCGCAGGTTGGTCTCGTCGAACGCGGACTTCTCATTGGAGAAGTCCACGCCGGCCAGCAGCGTGTGCCGCAACGTGCCGGTGGCGAAGTCCGCCTGCAGCTGCGTGTCGGCGGTCAGCAGGCTCGCTTCCTCGGGAAAGGCCCAGGCGTAGCGCAGCAGCGACGACGGGTTGCAGGCCGCCAGGCAGACGGCCTGAATGCGTTGCGTGTACGCGTCGACCTTGCCGTAGCGCAGGTTCTGGCGCACCGTGAAGGTGTCGTTGAAGCGGTGTTCGAATTCATAGCCCACGAAGCGCTGCCGGTTGCTGAAGCGGTCGTAGCCTGGCTCGCCGACGAAGGTGCGCGTGGGCAGAGCAGCGTAGCGGCTGGTGTCCAGCGTGCCCGCGGCGGGCAGTGCCGGCGCGCCGCCGCCGCCGGGAGAGTCGAGCGACTGCCACTGGCCGAGCACCGTGAGACGCGTTGCGCTGGAAGGGCGGAAGGTCAGCGACGGGGCGAAGTAGGTTTTGCGCTCGGAAACGTGGTCGTAGGAGGTGTTGGCCTCCCGGTGCAGCGCGACCAGCCGGTAGCTCCAGATGCCATCGGCATCGATGGCACCGCCGAGATCGAGCGCCGCCTGGCGCCGGTCGTGGCTGCCGAACTGCAGCTCGACCTCGCGCACCGGCTCGAGCGTCGGGCGCTTGCTCACCATGTTCACCAGCCCGCCGGGCGTCGCCTGGCCGTAGAGCACCGACGACGGGCCTTTGACGACCTCGACGCGTTCCAGTCCCCAGGGCTCGATGCGCGGCTGCGAGTAGCCGCGTGCGCCGAAAGGCAGGCGCAGGTTGTCGAGGTAGCGCGCGGGCGGCGTGAAGCCCCGCAACGTGAGCCAGTCCAGGCGCAGGTCGGTGTTGCCGTATTGGGCCACGATGCCCGGCGTGTAGCGAAGGCTCTCGACCAGCGTGGTCGCGCCCTGCGCGTCCATCTGGTCGCGCGTCACGACGGACACGGACTGCGGCGTTTCCATCAGGGGCGTGTCGGTCTTGGTGCCCGAGACGCTGCGCCGCGCGATGAAGCCGGACACCGGGCCGGTGCCGGTCTCTCGGCTCGCTTGGGGCTCCACGACGATCGCCGGCAGCGACCCGGCCGAGGGCTGACCCGCTGCCGACGGGCTGGCGGGGCGCGATGCATCGCGCTGCAGGGAGTAGATGTTGTCGCCCGTGCGAGTCGCCCGCAAGCCGCTGCCCTGGAGGGCCGTGGCGAGCGCCTCCTGCAGGGTGAAGCGTCCGCGCAGGCCGGGGCTGTCGAGCCCGGCGGTGAGGGATGCATCGACCGACAGCAGGATGCCCGACTGGCTGGCGAGCTGCGTGAGAACGCCGGCCAGCGGGCCGGGTGCGAGGGCGTAGTCGCGCGCGGCCTGCTCCGCAGGCGACTGGGCGAGCGCCGGGTTGGCATGCAGGACGACGACGGCGGCGGCAGGCAGGATGGCGAGCGCCGTGCCCAGCGCACGCGCCGCGAGGGTGGTGCGACGCAGGCGCGAGCGGGGCGCTCGTGCGGGGCGCACGCCATGGAGGGAGGGAATCGAGAGGTCGCGCATGGAGGCTTTGAGCAAATGGAAGGGTTGGTACCTTCCTTGCCACGCGACGGTCGCAAAAGGGGAACCTGCGCCGCGAATCTTTTTTCAGTGGCGGTTGTCGGGGCCCTGCGCGGGCTCGATGGTCACCCACCATGGCAGCACGCGGTTCACCCGTACCGGGAGGGTGGCTTGAAGCGCCGCGAGGATCCGGTCGGTATCCGCCAGCGGATAGCTGCCCACGATCCGCAGGTCGCGAACGGCCGGGGCGCAGGCGAGGTGGCCGCGCCGGTGGCGGGCCAGCGCATCGATGAAGTCGCCCAGACGCATGTCGTTGGCGACAAGCTGGCCGCGCGTCCAGCTGTCGCTGCCCGCGTCCGCGGCCGCCGGTGATTCGACGCGGTCGACGAACAGCCGGGTCTGTTCATTCGCGCGCAGCGTCAGCGACGGCCCGCCCCGGGCAGGCTGGACGCGCACCGCGCCTTCGAAGACCGTGACGAGTGCCGCGTCGGCAGCGTTGCCGTCGCCCTGCACGGTGAAGCGCGTGCCCAGCGCCGTGAGCCGTCCCTGGGCGACCTCGACCACGAGCGGTCGATCTTCCCAGGCCGGGTCGTGTCCTGTGGACACCAGCACTTCGCCGGCATGCAGGAGGATGCGCCGATGGGTGGCCGTGAAGTCGACATCGACCGCCGACGCGGTGTTGAGCCAGAGCCGGCTGCCGTCCTCCAGCGCGATTTCGCGGCGTTCGCCGGTCTGCGTGCGGTACGTTGCCACCCAGGCGCGCCAGGGCACTTCGCGTTCGAGCAGCCAGCCGGCCACGCCGGCAACGGGCAGCAAGGCCAGCACGCGCAGCGCGCTGCGACGGCGGCGCGTGGCCGTGGCCCGCGTGTCTTCGAGGATCTGGCGCGCAGGGAGATGGCGCACGGACGAGAAGTCGCGGGACACGGCCTCGACCTGTTGCCACGCGGCACGCGCACCGCCATCCTTGCGCAGCCATGCTTCCCAGCGCAGCCGGTCGCCCGCGGTGGCCGACTCGGACTGCAGCAGGGCAAACCAGGTCGCCGCCTGCTGCAGATATTCGAACGTCGCTCGGGGCTGTTCCGAGTGCGCCGAAACCGCCGTCATGGCTCCTGCGCGAGAAGAAGGCACTGCAACATCGCCTGGGCCATGTATTTTTTGACCATCCGATCCGACACGCCGAGCTCGAGCGCGATCTCCGCGTAGGTCCGACCGTCGATCTGCGACAGCAGGAAGGCCTTGCGCGCCTTGTCGCTCAGCGTGTTCAGCATGGCGTCGATCCGGCACAGCATTTCCACCGCGATCATTCGCTCCTCGGGCGAGGGGGCGAGCAGCTCGGGCTGTGCGGCGACCGCGTCCGCCCAGGCGCGCTCCACGTCGGCGCGGCGCCAGTGGTTGACGATCACGCCGTGGGCCAGGGTCCGAAGGAATGCGCGCGGCTCGCGCACCTGCGCCAACTCGCGCGAGGTGATGAGCCGTACGAAGGTGTCGTGTGCCAGATCCGCGGCCTGGGAGCTGCCGCTCAGCCTGCGCAGGAACCAGCCGAGCAGCCACCCATGGTGCTCGCGGTAGATGCTGTCGATCAGCGCGGGGGCTGGCAGGGGGGCGGACATGGGAGCACGAAAGGCGTGACAAATAAGAATGGTTCTTATTCTAAAGAATTACATCATCCGCCATGTCGATGTCATCGTCCGGAGGTTGAAAATCAACTAACGGCCTGGCGCGTTAGCGTATCGGGCTCGATCACCGCCGCGCCAGTACCTCTTGCCGCCAATGAGGGGGTCAAGCTGCCATCGAGTCGGCAGCTCGCTCTAAGCCGCTCGTGCCGCACCAGCCCACACCGCGGGTCGGCGCGCGGCCCAGGGCATCGTCTGTTCCAGTTGCCCGGCCAGCCGCAGCAGCAGGTCTTCGCGCGCAAAACTCGCCATGAACTGGATCCCGATCGGCAGTCCGGTACCGGGATCGACGCACAGCGGCACCGACATGGCCGGCGTGCCTGCGACATTGGCTGGCGGCGTGAAGGGCGTATGGCGGAAGACCCGTGCGGTCCAGTCGAGGCCGCTCATGCGCTCGGCACCTTCGCTGTAGTTGCCGAGCGCACCCGGCATCTCGGGCAGCGTGGGGGTCATGAGCACGTCCATGTCGTCGAACCAAGCGCCCACCGCGCGCGATACGGTGTTGCGCACTTCGAAAGCCGCCGCGAAATCGACCGCGCGAGCCTCCTGGCCGTAGCGGTAGTTGGCAAGCGTCGACGGCTCCAGGGTGCTCGCAGCGATCGGACGCCCCGTGGCGGCGGCGAGCCCGTCGATCCAGCGTACGAGCGTTGCGCACCAGATCTGCGCGTTGGCATGCACGAAGGCTTCCCACGAGACCCCCAGCACGGGCGCAACCTCCTCGACGCGATGACCGAGCGATTGCAGATGGACGGCCACGTCGCGCGCGGCCTGCGCGATGGGAGCGGCCGTCTGCGCGCCGTTCCAGGGATGCAGCATGAGCCCGATGCGGAGCCTGCCGGGATCGCGCCCGACCTGAGACAGGAAGCCTTCGGCGGGCGCCGGCGTGTAGTACGGATCGCCGCGCGAATAGCCCTGCACCGCATCCATCAGCGCGGCGCTGTCGCGCACGGAGCGACTCAGACCCAACTGCACGCCCAGACCGCCGAAGACTTCATCAAGCGCCGGCCCGTTCGAGGTGCGCCCGCGCGTCGGTTTGAGACCGAAGAGCCCGTTGTAGGCGGCGGGAACCCGGATCGAGCCGGCCGCATCGGTCGCGTGCGCGATGGGCACGATACCTGCGGCCACCGCCGCGCCCGAGCCACCACTGGAGCCGCCCGCGCTCAACGTGAGGTTCCACGGATTGCGGGTGGCGCCTTGCTGCGCCGACTCGGTTTCGGTGCTGAAGGCCATCTCGGGTGTGGTCGTGCGCCCGACTGTGACCAGACCGGCACGCCGGTAGTGGTGCATCAGCAGCGAATCATCCGCGGCGACCAGCCCTTCGGCGAGACGGCTGCCAAGTTCGCAGCGCCGTCCGGCCATCTGGATCGCAAGGTCCTTGATGAGAAACGGCACGCCCGCGAGCGGACCGTTCGTGGACGTCGCCGTGGCGAGGTCCGCCTCTTCGGGCGCCCACTGCTCCACGACGGCATTGACGGCAGGGTTGACCGCATTGGCCGCCTCGAGGGCCAGGGCGGCGAGTTCGGCCGGCCGTACGTCTCCCTTGGCCACCAGGCGGGCCAGGTCGACGGCGTCGAAATTCGCGTATTCGCTCAAGTTCATGGTGTTCTTCCGTGACAGTGAAGCACGGAAGATAAGCAGGGGCGGCCAGTTTGATTAGCCCATCTGGGCGGCAAGAATTGGCCCGTGGATGGCACAATGGGCATCGATGCCATTGAAGAGGTCACCGCCATGAGAAGAGATGTGAACGACACCCTCGTGTTCGTGCGGGTGGTGCAGGAAGGCAGTTTCACCGCGGCGGCACATGCGCTGCAGATACCGAAGACGACGGTCAGCCGACGGGTTCTCGAACTCGAGAAGCATGTCGGCGCTCAGTTGCTGAGGCGCACCACGCGCAAGCTCAGCGTCACCGAGGCCGGTGCGATCTACTACGAACACTGTCGAGGCATTGCCGCGACGCTGGAGCACGCAGAGGGCGAGGTCCACAAGCTGCGCGACGGCCCGCGCGGCTGGCTCCGCTTGACGATGCCCTATTCATTCGGCGTCGACTGGATTGCTCCGCTGCTGCCGGGCTTTCGTGCGCGCTACCCCGACGTGAAGATCGAGATCGTCGCATCGCATGCGACGCTCGACCTGGTCGAGTCCGAGATCGACATCGCGCTGCGCCTGGGCGAACTGCCCGACTCCAGTCTCATCGCTCGCCGACTCGCGAGTTTTCCCTCGGGCGCTTTCGCGAGCCCGGCCTACGTCAAGCGCGCTGGCTTTCCCCAATCGCCCGAGCAACTGTGCGAGCACCGCACACTCACGTTGCATCAGGCGCGTCGTGACGTGGGGTATGTGTGGCCCATGCGCAAGGGCACGGGCAAGCCGCGCGGATTTCTCGTCCATCCCGCCATCGTCGCGAGCGATCCACTTTTCCTGCATCCCGCGCTGCTGCAGGGCGAAGGTATTTCCTTGGCGATGGAGATGAGCATGGCGGCCGACGTGAAGGCGCGCCGGCTTGTGCGCGTGCTTCCCGCGTGGTGGGGGCCGCCGCAGGAGCTGAATGCCCTGTCGTCACGTGCGCATTTGCCGTCGCCAAAGGTGCAGGCATTCATTGCCTACCTGAGGGAGCAACTGCGCTTCCCTTTGACCGATTAGAAGCCTGCAACCTGCCCAGGTCGGGCGCGCCTACCCAGTCGGCCGGCGGCAGGAGATGCGAAAGGGCGGGCACCCCGGATGCTGGAGCTTGGCGCGAATCTGGTCCGGGGCACGCGCCCGTCGCACGTGCCCGCCCGTGTTTCGTCTAGGTTATCGATGAATACCGGCGCGCCCGCGCCCTGCAGCTCCGGGTAGTTCAGGGTGATGAAGTCGCCTGCGCTGAACAGCCTCCCGCTGCTCACTTCGGCTTCCTGTTCGAGCACGCGGCTCTTGCCCATGCCCCGGGCGCCGAGCAGGACGTGGGCTCGTGCTGAACGTGTCTGGGCCAGCGGAATCGGGGGCTCAGCCTCGCCGTCCTGGTGTCGATGGCAAGTCCGTGGAGCCAATATCACGCCCTCATTCCTCCCGGTGGATGTGTAAGTCCAAAAAGTTCTTTGGAGACACCTTCGAGGCCGCTCCCGCCAGTTTACCCCTTGTTTTTATAAATCGGAGAAAATGGGGTAAAAGACAGACGCCGGCTCATTCAAAGCGTTTCCATAGCTTACAAGCCCTTGATTTAGTTTGGTTTGCACCAATTTTCTCAAAATCAGATTTTGAGGTGTAAATGACCCTTCCTCGAACTTCCGATACTGCCGCCAAGCAGATCCTAGACTCCACGCGGGTGTACAGGGAGTACGCGCGCGTGCGTGGGGAGTCGCGGCATCTGAAGGGCAGCGTGTTCTGGAAGAAGGTCGGATCCTATGAGTACCTCGCCCAGAAGGTGCAGGGGAAGGTGAGGTATATCGGGCCGCGCAGCGTGGAAACGGAGCGCCAGTTCGAAGAGTTCCGGCAGAAGAAGACGCAACTGCAGCAAAGGGCTCGGACGCTCAAGGAAAGCGTTGAATCGTGCCAGCGCATGAACAAAGCGGTCAGAGCCGGGGCCGTTCCCACGCCTGTGATGGAGGTGCTGCAGGTGCTGGAAGAGAGGGGACTTGCCGAAGGCAGTGTGGTGTTGGGCACGTCCGCCCTGTTCGCTTATGGGCAACCTGCGGGCGTTCGCCTCGAGGAGATTTCTTCGCCGGCGCAGGGCAGCGTGGTCGAAGGCGCCAAGCATTTCCTGCAAGTGCTGCTTCACGCTCCCGAGCGCAATGTCGAGGCAGCGCTGCGGGAATTGAAGGAGGCCGTGGACGCCATCGTGGAGGTCGCTCCCGCGGGCGGCGGCAGCGAGCGAAGCTACTTCCTTGTCGAGCTCACGTTTGGCCGAGAGCATGAACCTTCGAAGCGATTGGGCAAGGAGCGGTACTGGCGGACCTTGGCGACCGAAATGGCTGCAGCGGTCGAGCATGCGGGTCAGTTCGAGCAAGTTGTGATCGGCAAGACCGGCACGATGGCCACGATGCGGACTCTGGATCCACAGTTCTTCGCGTTGTTCACGCACGCGGCTGCCGAGGCTCGGCCGGCAAAGGGGCATGACCCGCAATTGGCGCGATGCCAGGCGGCGCTCGTGGATTCGTTGATCACAGACTATCTGGTCGTGTCCAAGTTGCCTGAGGAAGAGTGCCGCCGCACTGTTGACGACATCGCGCAGCGCGTCTTTGCACGAGCTGATTGATGGCATACACGGAGCGCGAGGCGGCTGAGACCGCCCAGATCGTCCAAGCGCAGAAGGCCTTCACCGAGCACCGGAATGCGCAAGCCACCCTGGGCGCGCTCGACTTCGACTACGTCTGGAAGGCGGGGCCGACGGCGAGCACCTTCACAAGGTGTCCGGCGCCGGCCAACTGCTGAAGGACTTCGGGCCTCGGGACGCCGCGCTCGAAGGCATCGCAAGCAGCCACGCCGAGAAGAAGGCGGGAGCGATCCAGGCGCGTGATCACTGGGCGCGCGAGCATGCGCACATGCAGAGGTTGAACGTCGCCAACCAGGTGGGACGGCTGCTGGTGACCCCGGTGAAGGTCCTGGAGGTACTGTGGCAGCGCGGAATCATGGCTTACTACACACGGTGATCGGGACGTACGCCATGTACGCCTACGAAGCGGCGGCCGGCATTGATTTCGACGAGCCGACGATGGCAACCAACGACGTTGACCTCTTCTACACCGCCAGCAAGCAGATGAAGTTTGCGGAGGTCGTGCCCGGACGGCGGAGCATGATTGAAGTATTGCAGGAGGCTGATCCGTCGTTCTTTCGGAACGAGGAGCAGAAGGAATCGGCCATGAACGGCCAGGGCTTCTCGATCGACTTCCTGCGGCGGGAAGAGGCAGAAAAATTCACCGATGCGTTCTCCATCTCGGGAGCCGAGGGCGATATCTACCCTGTCAAGGCGAAGCGGTCGAACCGGTTTCTGGGCTCGCCCTCGTTCGAACAGGTGGTGATTGCCGTGGACGGGTCGATGACCCTGATCCGCACGATCGACCCGAAGACTTTCATGGAGTTCAAGGAGTGGATGTCGGGGGTGCCGGATCGGGAGGTGCTCAAGCGTAACCGGGACAAGCTCCAGGCACTGGCGGTCAAGCAGCTGCTGGCTGAGGGTCGCCTTATCTCTAGGCTCTAATTGGTGGCAGCCTGCGGACTGTTCGCATCGATCACGAACGGTCATATCCGGGCGAGCCCAGAGCGTGCTGGCAAGCGCTGTCGTTGCGGAGATAACGCGGTTCGCAAGCCCGGTGCGTCTGTGGTTCGATCCCGAGATTTTCCGGTTTTGCTTGGCCTAGTTTGGTGTACCCGCGTGTGTACTCCGCGATGGGGCGAAGTGGTGAAAGTGAGTGTTGGTACGGTTCGCGGCGGGTTTTTCGATTGCGCCCCGGCCACCGAATTTGTCTTCTGGATGAACAAGTGAGCCTGACTCGGACGAGTCGGGCTTTTTTGCGTTGCCTCGTGTAGGCATGCGGGATGCGCGTGCCACTCGTTGTGTGCCGGGCCCGGTTCGCAACACGGTAGAAGCCGCTGTCGCGGCCAAGTGGCATCGGCCTTGGCGAGTCGACGCGTACTTGAAAGCCCGCATTCGCATCAATCGCCGCGTCAGGAGCCGTTGGAGAGGGAGGAGAGTAAGTGCGGTCTTGCTGGCACCTTGACCGTAGCACGGCGTTCTCGCCGTCAAGGGCTGCGCGCCGCTGGCGGCGCTTGCGGCCTGCGGCCGTCCTGGACCCCTGACAGCTGCGCTGCGCCGTGCGGGCCACGGTTTCGGGCAATCCCGCCCGACAACCGGAGATCATCATGAATGAGAAATCGCACGTGTCGATGGAGCAGCATGTCTGCCTGGTGTGCGGTGTCAGTTTCGAAACCGGCAACCTGCTGTTCGATCGACGTCTGCGCGCGAGCATGGAGCGCCACACGCTGACTGGCTGGAGCCTGTGCGCCGAGCATCGCAAGATGTTCGATGAAGGGTTCGTTGCCTTGGTCGAATGCGATCCGCAACGCAGCGGGGCTGCGTCGGCCCAGGGCAATCTTCGTCCGGAGCAGGCGTATCGCACCGGTCAGATCGCGCACCTGAAGCGCGAAGTGTTCGATCGGCTGTTCGACGTCCGGCTGGCGGCTGACAAGCCTTGCGTGTTCGTGGAGCCTGGGTTGATCGAGCAGCTGCAGGCCATGGTCGGGCCCCAGGCCGACTGAAGCGCCGTCGGCGCTCGGAAGCGCATTGACGCGCATGGATGCGTCGGGCGCTTCCTCAGGGTCGCAACGCGACCCTCGTGCGCGCGGCGTGAGCGTTGCTCACGTACCGCGCACCCGGGGCGTGGCCGGAACGAGCGCTTGCACGCTGCGCCACGCCATGGTGTGGCAGCTTGATTGACGCATGTCCCGGTGCTTTGCAGCGCATGACGACGGTGGGGCGTAGGCGACCGCGACCGTGAGCGCAATGCTTTGAACCCCTTCGTTGGGGTTGGGGGGCTGGGGAGGGCTTGCCTGTGAGCCCTGAGGCTACCCCATCGTTCTCGCGTTCAAGGCCCTGCGCGCGCATCCTGAGGCATGCGGCGGTTGGTCGGAGAAAACTGTCTTGTCGCCTTGATCAACACGGCAAGTCCATCTCGGCCCAGACTGTTCCGCTTTTCGAAGGAGATTCGGACGTCGAACGCCCACCGATCCAAGAAGCTGACAAGGTTCGCTGGGCGACCTCATCGAATCACAGGTGGTCAATCAGCGCGGCGACATAGTTGGTGCGTGTGTGCGGCACGTCCACCACATCCACCAAGTTCGGGTGCCGGAAATAGATGATCAGGTAGGGGTACTTGGGCAGTCCCCATGAACGTAGGCCAGGCATCCCGAGTTCGGCCTCGAGCCGTGGCGAGCCGGCATCAGGGTTGCGTCTGATGAGTTCGTAGGCCTTCTGCAACTCATCCACGAAACCCCTGGCCGCGTTCGGAGCCCGCATGGTGACGGCGTAGTATCGAATCACGGCGGCAATCTGCGCGCTGGCGCGAGGACGGACAAGAAACCTTTTGGCGCCTTTCAAGCTCAATCCGCCTTCTTCTTCCTGCCAGTTTTGGAGGCAGCCTCCCCGGTCCTGCGCCTCGCGGAGGCCGCTGGCTGACTTGTCTGTGTCGATTCGGCCTGTGCGATCTCGTCGCGCAGTGCGTCGAAGTGGGCTGGTGTCCATTCCACGGAGGGCCCGGATTCAAGGCTGGAAAGAATGACAGCCCGAAATTGCTCGCGTGCCAAGTCGCGGCGGATCAGGTCTCGCATGTATTCGCTCGCATTGCCGTAACGGCGCTCCGCGACCTGTGCATCGACGAAAGCCTTCATCTCTTCCGGAAGTGAAATGTTCATCGTCGTCATGCAAGATACTCTATAACAATATGGCAAACTTTGCCATAACGTGGACACTCCAACGACGAGCGCCTTGCGTGACCTGCGCAAGCCTTGGGTTGACGGCGTGTCCACTGGACTCAGGATGGCCCGGGGGCGATGTCGTCGATGGCGTCCCGCAATGGCCTCTCCCTGCAGAAGAGGACACCTTGGTGACCGTCGTGGAGGGTGTGGAGGGCTTGCCTGTGAGCCCTGAGGCTACCCCATCGTTCTCGCGTTCAAGGCCCTGCGCGCGCTTCGCGTGCTCGGCGCGTGCCGCGCGCCTGCGGCGGCCTTGAGCGCTGCGCTGCGATGGGGTGGCGGGGTCTCGCAGGCAATCCCGCCTGTGTCATCCACAGGAGTTCTTCCTCATGAACACACTCGCTTCTTTTGCATCCGCTGGTGCGAAATCATCCGAATCCTTTGCGTCGTCTTCGATGGTCGCGCGCATCGAGTGCGAGGTGCTCGAAGCGTTGCATGCGCTGCTCGGCGCTGACGCAGGGCAGCTCTACGAGGCGCATGGGCGATCGCTGCATCGGCTGGTTGGTGCCGCGCGGGATGCATCACTGCCGGGGTGCGAACCGTTGCTGTGCGGTCTTCGACTGGCGCGTGCGCTGCTTGTCGAGGAGATGCTGCCGGGCGAGGCCTTTGGTTCGCCGAAGGCGGTGGCAGACTATCTGAAACTGCACTTCGCAGGGCAAGGGCACGAAAGCTTCGCGGTGCTGTTTCTGAACGCGCAGCATGGGCTGATCGCGTTCGAGGACCTGTTTCGCGGCACGCTCACGCAGACCAGCGTCTATCCGCGCGAGGTGCTGCGTCGTGCGCTGCGGTACAACGCCGCGGCCGTCATCCTGGCGCACAACCATCCATCGGGCATGGTCGAGCCGTCACGAGCGGACCTGGCGTTGACGGCGGCGCTGAAGGACGCGCTGGCGTTCATCGATGTGCGGGTGCTGGATCACGTCGTCGTCGCTGGAAGTTGCACGGTGTCCATGGCCGAGCGTGGCCTCGTCTGAACGAGGCCGGGGCGCTGCGCGCCCCATTCTTTGAGACTGCGCCGCTGCAGCGGTTGCGCGCTTCGAGCCCGGCGGACGGATGAAAGGCAAGCCTCGATGCTTTCGGTGGGCGGACGCCGTAGCGTCGCGCACGGCCTTGCCGTTCGGCGCTCGGTGAGCGCAGCGCGTCGCCATACACAACAGCATCCAGCTCCAGCGCTTGGCCGGCGCCTCGAGACATGTCACTGGATTGCGCAGCACGCGTGCTGCGAGTCGGAAGTCTTCTCTCGTGAGGGCAAGGCGTCATCGAACGACGAACGAGAAAGGGATGTCGTGCTACGCAGCGTGAGCGCGATGGAGGATGGCGAGCCCCTTTATGCCTTTCAGGGACTGCGCCAGCGCGCAGGCAAGTCACGACTTGACCCCGCCGGTCGGCCCGGTGATCAGCACGCTGTGTCTGGAGTCGATCCAGTCGCCCAGCGTCAGGCTCATCACGGCCTGGCGGTCGACGCCGCGGCCGGCGCGAGCGCCCCCGTCATCAATGGCTGCTCGCCAAGATTGATACCACGGCCAAGATGCACACCAGAGCCCAGGTTCGTGACGTGGCTCAGGGGCACGCGAATTCAGAAACGCATTCCTGCACTTTAGGCGAACGCATTTCCACGAATAGACGCCGTTTTCTCCAGTTACGCGGAAAAACCGCTTGATGGCTATCGCCGTTAGCAAGCAAACGGCTGTGTCTTGACATTTGTGGCTTCGGTAGCTACATTTACTGTTTGGCGACCGCGGTCCAGTAGCATCGCTCGATTTGGTCAAGGGCAGTCATGAGTCTGCGCGAGGAATACGACATCGAGATGCCGGTCTGGCGCAGGTCGCTGCGGCTTGCCGGCGGGAGTTGGGGCACATCTTCAACGACGGGGCTACCAGGAGCGCTGGGCGCAGCGTCGCGCCACCGCGCGATCACTGGATCATGGAGCTCGACGGCTGGACTAATCTAAAAACCGGCGAGAACTGGCGAGCAGGGAAGGCGTCTAACTTTTCAGCCTGGACCCTTCGGGAGAAGCTCGCTGAAGTGCGAGCCCGGGCCGGCGATGTCTACAACTTTTACGTCAAGCTGCAGGCACTCGATCGGCGCGTGGGCGTGCCTTTTGGCTGGTATTTCTGCATGCTCGATGGCGACCGCGTTCATGCTGAATCGGGTGAGCACGCGCTGTAGGCGGCCGAAGACGTTCGGACCCTGCTGCAGGAATGCGACTATCAGGTGTTGAAGACCTGGAAACAGTGGCCCTATAGGTTTCAGGAGAGATGGAAATGAATGCCCCCCACGTGATCACGAGCCGCGAGTTCGGCCACAACGTCAGCAGCGCGAAGCACCTGGCCAAGGAAGGTCCGCTCTTTATCACCGACCACGGCGAACCTGCCTTCGTGCTCCTCAACATCGGCGACTATCGAGCGCTCTCCCGAGGCGACGGCGATAGTACGGTGTCGCTGCTCGAGCTGATGGACAGCATGCCCGATACGTCGGAAGTCGAAGACTTCGAGATCACTCCGACGGCCATCCAGCTGCGCCCGGAGGTCTAAGGGTGTACCTGCTCGACTCCAATGTGCTGGCCGAACTGCGTCCAGGAAAGCTCGGCCAATCAGAAGAGGTCCGGCGCTGGGCTGGAACAGTTCCACAGAATCAGTTTTTCCTTTCGGCCATCACAATTCTCGAACAGGAGGAAGGCATCGTGCGCCTGGAGCGCCGTTCACCGCCCCAGGGACAAGCGCTGCGTCGGTGGGCCACGGCCGTCCATAAGGCATTCGCTGGGCGGATCCTAGCTTTCGGCGAGCGTGAGGCGCTGTTGTGCGCGCCCATGCATGTCCCCGATCCAAGAGCTCGACGCGATTCGATGATCGCCGCCACTGCGCTTTCGCACGGTTTCACTGTGGTCACCCGCAACACCAGCGATTTCGTCAGCATCCGAGGGCTGAAAGTGTTGGACCCCTGGAACGCATGAAGCTCAATCAAGGATTTCGCCATACCTTGCAAGTCGCTGCGCGTAAAGCATTTCGCATTCATTTGAGTGATCGCACGGGAGGTGGACCCGCTCAAGAGCTGGGAATCTACTTGGGCCAGGAAAGCCAGAGCATCGACGCGCGCAAGGTCCCAACGGCCATTGCATGGATCTTCAGTGAATTTGCAGTTCTGTCCCGCGGCAAGCGCGCTCCGGCCACGCGCGCGTAGCAGCGCGATCTGTTTGGGTGTTGTTTTAAGAGAGCGCAGATCTCTCGAGAGTGCCGGCCAGCCGTTGCCGCCCGGAAACGACGGTCTGAAGCCTGACCATCTTGGTGGTTCATGCTGAGCGCAACGCCTTGGGTCGAGCGGCAGCGTTGCTGTCGCTGAGGCGATGGAGGGTGCGCGCATGCGTCGGTGTGCAGCCCTGGGCGCAGATCGCGCTTCGCGCGGCGCATTGTTTGCGCGAAGCTTTGCTCGCCTGAAGCGAGTCCCACGAGTGATTCGCTTAGTCCTCAACAGGTCAGAGCAGGATTCAACAGCTCGATGCCAGCACCCTTGCACTTGATCCAGGGACCACCAGGGTGCCCCTTGCCATCCCAGGCGGCCAGTGCTTGGCGCGCCTCGCGTGCATGTTCGTAACAGTAGCGGCGGTAATAGCCGACCGGGTCTACGCCGACGACCACGGCGGTGGTGAAGTTGAATTGGCGAATGCCGCATAACTCGCCTTCGAGCTCGCAGATGTCTGTGTAGCCGTCCGCTGCCAGCGCAGGCGCCCACGGGTGGTCGGCGAGCTGCGAGGTGATGGGCGAGGACGGCTGGGTGAGCGTGGTCATCAGGGGATTGTGGCTCCCCGGTGCGAGGTTGGGCTGCAGCGGCTGCGGAAGTTCGGATGGCGCGATGGTGGTGGTGCTCGATCGCTCCTGATCCACCGGTGAGGTATGGTCGGCGGTGTTTTCCGAAGTCCATCAAATGGGTAAAACTCTGGTTTCGAAGGATCTTCCATGGCTGCCATTTCCGCGACCGTCGGCTCCTCCGACATCGAGCGCTTGGCGCGCGATCTGCCGTCGTTTTCTGCGACGAAGCTGGCTTCGGGCATGCAGGCGGTCGCCAGCACGGTGATGGCGCGCGGCGCGGTGGTGATCACGCGCCACGAGAAGCCCGCCATGGTGCTGATGTCGGTGGAGCGCTACCTGCAGATGGCGCAGGCGTCGGAGCCGGACCTCGAGGCCCTCACGCACCGCTTCGACGACATGTTTGCGCGCATGCAGGGCGAGGCGGCTGCACGCGCGATGGACGATGCATTTGCCATGGATTCTTCGGCGCTGGGTGAGGCTGCGATCGCCGCCGCTGCGGCTGCCCCGGCCGCGCCTGCTTCGCGCGGCTGATGCCGGCAAGGATCTTTGTGCTGGCCGGCGTCAACGGCGCCGGCAAGAGCAGCGTGGGCGGCGCCGCGTTGCTCCAGAAGAAGGTCGACTACTTCAACCCCGACCTGGCAGCCCGCGTGGTGCTGGATGCCAATCCGGGCCTGACGGCCGAGGAGGCCAACGCCCGGGCCTGGGAGTTCGGACGCAAGGGTTTGGAGCGAGCCCTGGCGCAGGGACTCAACTTTGCCTTCGAGACAACCCTGGGCGCGAGGACGATCCCTCAGATGCTCGCCGACGGTGCGCGCCAGGGCGCCCAGGTTCATCTCTGGTACGCCGGACTCTCCTCGCCCGAACTTCATGTTGCGCGCGTGCGGTGGCGGGTCGCCGCCGGTGGCCATGACATCCCCTCATCGCTGAGGTTGTAGGCATGCTTGAGGTATATCAGGCTGGCCCCTCAGACGCAGGGGAAGTCGCGGGCGCCCGGCGGCGGCAGCACCTGCGCTGGCGACCCGCACGCTGGGGCCAGACAGTTCGCCCTGCGCAACGGTCCGGCCTTCGCATACCTGGCGGGCAAACTCCGGTACCAGCGCGGTCTCCATCTGCGCCCAGGGCAACTGGCTGGCCAGCATCACCAGCGGTGGCGTGCATCAATCATCTCGGCCGGCGGCTGCCGGAAGAAATCGGCCAGGAATCACATCGTGGTGCGTTAGTTGTCAGGGGATCTCACACCAAACTGCAGCACCCAGTGCTCATGTGGGGTGGCAGGGTTTTGCATGTCCGACTGGCTACCTGCCCTGCCGCGGGCGGCGCGCTTTGACTTCGTTCAAAAAAGCGCGCTGTCTGCGGGAGCTTCCTATCACCAAGCGACTACCCCTTGGAGGGAACTTGACGTTCTACGTAATTCACGAAAATGGTGCTTCTACGGAGATTTCCTCATGATTACTGTTTCCGCAAGCGAGTTCGCGAAGAATTTCGGCCACTACCGCGAGATGGTTCAAGCTGAATCTGTGGCAGTCACTAGCCATAACCGCGTGACTGGGTACTTTATTTCGAGAAAGGAGTTCGACGAGTTCGAACGCCTGAAGGCTCGCGCGACAAAGTCATATGAGGTCCAAGACCTGCCAGCTGAGGCGATTCAAGCGCTATCAAGCAGCGCTATGGATTCGAGTCACGATGCCTTGAACGCACTGCTGCGCGACTAAGTGCATGACTTTTCCGAAACCCGAGGTAGGTCTCGTCGTCTCGTTTGCCTACTTGTGGAATCACGAAGAAAAAAAAGGGCAGACGGAGGGAGTTAAGAATCGACCTTGCGTCATCATCACAGCCGTCGAAGAAGTCGAAAATCGAGTCGTCGTCACTGTTTCTCCGATCACGCATTCACCCCCAGAAAGTGCAAACCTCGGCGTCGAAATGCCACCCCCCCTTGAGTAATACGATAAGGCCTTGCGGTTTGAGATCCATTTTGTATGGCATCCGCTATTCGCGAATAGCGAATATCGCCGATAAGCTTGCCTTTGGCAAGTGATAGACGCCTGAACGTCAAAACGTCAGCGAAGCCTTGCGCGACCGTCCAGAGCCCCGAACCACGACGGCTTCAAGGGTACAGCCGCTGCATGCTCCGACAGTCCTCGGTCGCGGCCTCGTTGGAAGAGCTCATGTAGTTCGCTCCGCGGGTAGACCGGGCTCAGACACCTTGCGTTCGACGGTGTCTCGGCCGATAAAAGGTACCGCGCAGGCTGTCGATCTTTAAATAGCTCGAGCTCAGCAACTGCAACTGCCAACAGCAGGCGGGTTCTTGCTTCTCCCTTTTGAGGTGCCGACATATGGGTTGGCTAGCTTGCGCCTGCGCTGGGCGTGTGTGCTGCGTTGTCGTGTGTGCTGTGTTGTGCCGGCGTTCGGTGGACAAAGCGATCGCGGTTGCTGGCGCCGGATGCGATCGGTATTGCAGCGAGAACGCCGGCGCCGTGGGTGAAGTCATGCAGGGCGCCCCAGCGGCTTCGCTGCTGTCGGGCTGCTCCAGGTTCGCGCCTTCGCGCTCATCCCCTGCGGGGACGGCTTGCAGCCGCCTTGCGCATCCCTGGCGCGGGGCCTGCGGCCCCTGACATCCGCGATCAGACCTGTCTGCGGCAGGTGGGGGCGCTCGCCGCGCGGCGGTTCCGGTGCGCCTCGGCCCGGCGTCTGGGGGCTGCCGTCTTCCTGAGTGCTTCACCTTCTCGGCGACCGTGCACCCGCGCGGCCGGGCGACCGGCTGCGCCTGCAAGGGGGTGTTCATAACGCTGCGCGTTACGAATGCTTCCCCCTTGCTCTCCCGTCCGAGCGTGCGCGCTGTGTCACCGGGCGAAGAACTCAGGAAGACGGCGGCCAGGCTCGGCAGCTCGGCCGATGCGATCCGGAACCCTTTCACGAGGGGCTCTGAATCTAGGAATCCGGCAGGGCTTTGTCCATGCACCCATCCATTCACTGATTCACGCACTGAAGCGATCGAAAGGAAACGCACATGACTGCCAGAGCGACTGCAAGAACCCCCGCGGATACCACTGCGAGCACCGCCACCGTCCGGGCCAAGGTGGCGCGCGCCGCTGCCAGCGATGGTGCCGCCACGAAGACGCCGCGGGTCGAAAGGCCCAAGCGTGCAGGCGACGCGATCAAGGCGCGGCCTTCGAAGGCTGCCCCGCCGCAAAATCCCACCCACGAGAAACCGGTTGCGAACGAGTCCGGTGCCATTGCTGCCGCGCCGGCGCGCGACATCGACGTGCCGCTGCATCAACTGGTGCTCGACGACGCCAATGTCCGCAAGGTCCGCAGCGCAGGCGGCGTCGAGGAACTCGCCGCGCTCATCGATGCGCAGGGCCTGTTGCATCGCCTTGACGTGGTCGCCCTGGCCGATGGTCGGTTCGGCGTCATCGCCGGGGGGCGGCGTCTGCTGGCATTGCACAAGCTCGCCAGCGACGGGCGATGGTCGGCGGCCCGGCCCGTGGAGTGCAGGCTGTACGACAGCGCGCAGGCGGTGGAGATTTCGCTGGCGGAGAACTCGGGGCGCGAAGCGATGCACCCAGCCGACGAGGCCGAGGCCTTTCTGGCGCGGGTCGAAGCGGGGCAGAGCGTGGCCCAGATCGCTGTGCGCTTCGGCGTGGCACCGCTGACCGTCGAGCGCCGTCTCAAGCTCGCCCGGCTTGCGCCACGCTTCCTCGCGATGTACCGGGAAGGGAACATCGCGTCGGACATGCTGCACGCGCTGGCACTGACCGACAACCACAAGGCCCAGGAGGCCGTGTGGGACGGCCTGCCCACCTATCGACGGGACGCCTGGACCATCCGACGCCTCCTGACCGAAGGCGCAGCTACCGCGGAAAGCCATCTCGCGCGCTTCGTGGGCGTCGAGACCTATGAGGCACGCGGGGGCAAGGTCCGGCGCGACCTGTTCGCCAATGACGATACCGGCCGCTCGGGCATCTATCTGGAGGCACCGGGGCTGCTGCGCCAGCTCGCCACGGAGAAGCTGCAAGCGGCGGCCGAAGAGGTGCGCGCCGAGGGCTGGGCATGGGTCGAAGGCTTGATCGATGCAGATCGGCTGGCTTTGCGCGCCTATGGGCAGCAGGCGCCGTCCGAGCGTGCGCCCAGCGACGCGGAGGCTGGCATGTTGGCCGCGCTGGAGACCGAGCGCGAGCGGCTCAACGCGGCCTACGATCAAAACGAGGCGAAGGCACTGCAGTTCGAGGACGATGGCGATGGCAACGACGCGTATGAGGCCGAGGAAGTTCGGTTGTCGGGCCTGTTGAGTGACCTCGACGACCGGATCGATGCGGCGCGCGCGGCGCTGCGGGTCTGGACGCCCGAGCAGTTGGGACGGTGTGGTGCGATGCTGCGCATCGACAGCGACGGGACGCTCGCCGTGCATCGTGGGCTGCTGCGTCGCGACCCCGCCCATGATGCAGCCTGCGGCGCTGGCACCGAAGACGGCGAAGGGTTGGTCAGCAGGGCAGGGCGGGGCAGCGAGAGCACTGAGGCGGCCGAGGCCGGCAAACGGCGCTCCGTTTTCAGCGAGAAGCTGATGCGCGACCTCACGGCCCATCGCACCGCCGCCTTGCAGGCCGCGCTCACGCAGGACGTCGACGTGGCGCTCGCGACGCTGGTGCACCGCATGGTCGAGACGGTGTTCGACCTCTATGACCGAGGCAACGACATCGTGAAAGTGACGGTGCGCCCCACAGGCGATCTCGCGCTCGCCGAGCATGCGAGCGACTACATCCATACGCCCGCCGCCGCGCTGCTGGAGCGCGCCGCGAGCGATTGGGGCGAGCGCCTGCCTCGTGATCCGGCCGTGACCTTCCGCTGGCTGCTCGCGCAGGAGCGTCAGACCTTGCTGGAACTGCTGGCGTACTGCACGGCCCGCAGCATCGACGCGATCCAGGGCCGTGAGCGCCGGCGCAACCAGAGCGATGCGATCGCCGAGGCGCTCGGCCTGGACATGGCCGACTGGTGGACGCCCAGTGCTGCGAACTACCTGCACAGCGTGAGCAAGGCCAAGGCGGTAGAGGCGGTCCGGGAAGCCAGTGGCATCGACTGCACCAAGGAAGTCGCCGCCATGAAGAAGTCCGAGGCCGCGGACTATTGCGCCGCCAAGCTCGAAGGCACGCGTTGGCTGCCTGTTCCTTTGCGGCCGCTGGTTGCCGGGCCGTCGCAGGCCTGCGCGGACGCCCAAGCCGAGCAGGAGAAGAACGATGGGGCAGAAGAAGCCCTGAACCGGGCTGGGCCGGATGGCGATCCGGTCTCGGACGCTGGTCGTGACCAACCGGACCAGGAAGCCTAGTCGGCTGGACTGATACCGAGCATCCAGCCCGCGAGAGCGCGCCTGAGCCTGTCGCCCGTGAATGTGCGGGCGGCGGGCTTTTTTGCCTGAGCTCGTGCTTTGATGCATGACGGACCGCGCGGATGCATGACCTCGCGAACAACGAGCGATGGCATGTCGTTGCGGCAATCCGCTTCCACTGGCGTCGTGTGCAGGGGGCGGTGGCTGGGCTTTTTTTAGGGCGGCTGGTCAGCGCGCTGTGCGCGATTACCTGTTCAGCGCGGGCTTGGGCCCGCGGGTCGTGTTGTGTGGAGCGCACGACTCGCTGCGCCTCGTGCTGGCAGGGCACGAGGTGGCGTGGGGGAGGGCGTGTCGCGGGGGCGCGTTTTTTTTTGGGCGGCTGGTCAGCGCGCTGTGCGCGGGTCGCTGGTCAGCGCGGGCTTTGGGCCCGCGGGTCGCGTTGTGTGGAGTGCACGACTCGCTGCGCCTCGTGCTTGGTGAGGCATGGCGTGTTGTGGCGGAGGCTGGGGACGGGGCTGGCTCGCGTGACCTTCAGCGTGCCACGCCGTTCTCGCTGTCAAGGCCTGCGCGCGCTGTGCGCGCTGGCGGCCTGCGGCCGTCTTCGAGCCTTGACCGCTGCGCTGCGGCGTGACCCTGACGGTCCCGGGCAATCCCGCCCTTTCTTTGGAGCGTCACATGAATGCCTCGTACTTCTTTTTGAGCGACGAACAGGTTCGGCGACTTGCTGCGAATGGCCGCGCATCGCGCGAATTTGAGGCGCGCGACGAACTCTTCGATCCGTCACCGGTGGTCAAGCTCTTCACGCCGGATGCCGGCGCGACGTGGTTGCTGAGCGAGATCGATCCCGCCGATCCGACGATCGCCTTCGGCTTGTGCGATTTGGGTCAGGGCTATCCCGAGCTGGGATGCGTGAGTCTTGACACGCTGGCTTGCCTGAGGGGGCCGTTGCGCTTGCCCATCGAGCAGGACGTGGGCTTCCAGGCGACGCGACCGCTCAGTGCCTATGCAGCCTCTGCGCGCCTGGCGGGCCGCATCGTGGCCTGAGCGGTCGGTTTGTGCCGGCGGTATGGCAGCCGGCATTTTTTTGCTTTTTCTACGTCCCTTCTCTCTTTCTTGGTGAGGGGCGCTGCCCTTTGCGTCTGTGGGAGGGCGGTCCGAGGTTGCTGCGATGGGTACTAGGCGCGGCGCTCAGGTCGTTGCCTGGTGGCCAGGCCGTTCCCGGGACCGCCTCTTTCCGACGCCTGGCTGCGGGCCTTGCGGGCGCCAGGGTGCGGCTGCGCCCCCGTCCTCACCCGGTCCCTGCGCTTTGCTGCGGGCTGCGGCTTGCGGGCGGGCCCTGGCGCCCGCGCGGTCCTCGCCGTCATGGCGTCGAGGCGGCTCCGCGGGAGCCGGCCCGTCACCTCAGAAAGGCAGACTCACCATGGACACCCCCGATCCTCGTACGCCATTCACACCCTCCGCCGCGGGCGGTCTGCCCGGTGGCGGCGGTCCGCTTGAACCGCAGGCTTCAATCGTGTGGCGCTACGCGCTCAGCGTCGATCGTCACTGGGCGCTGGTCTTCGATGCGCAGGGGCGCAATCTTGGGGAGGTTCACCGTCCCGCCCTGGCCGCGGGGCCTGATGGCCGGCTTCTCACCTTCGAGCAGGTCGTGCGTCTGATGTGCGCGGCGCCGCGCATGCGCACGCTGCTGCAGGAGATCGTTGCAGCTGGTGGCGCCGACGTGCCCGCGTCCCGCGCGCAAGATGGGTGCTTGGCGCGTGCCCGCGCCCTTCTGGCGGAGCTGGGGTAGCTGTCCCGCCGACACGGCCGCCCTCGTCATTGGCTGGCGGCCGCGGGCCCATGCGATCGTATGCGGTCTTTTTATGCTCAGGGAATCACGATCGATGTGTCGGTCTTCACGCGATCGAGTGCCACGAGCGAGCGAAAACTCTTGACGGCCTCGTTCTGCGCCAACAGGCGCCTCGTGAGACCTTCGAAGCCGCGCATATTGGGCGCGACCAAGGCGCTCGCGCCTTCGCTCGTCCTCAGCGGCGCGGCGCGCTCGCAATGTGCTGGAGAACTGTATGAGCCGCCTGCTCTCCCACTCATGGTGGTCGGACAGATGATTCTCTTTTTTGACCGTTTTGCGCTCGTCTTCGTGATCTTGAGCGTGCTGGCCTGCCACGCCGCGCGTCGCAGCCGGCCCGAGAAAGGGAAGTTCGCTTGAGCGAACGCTAGGGTGTTCGGCATGCCGAACACCTGCTGAAGAGCCAAAGCTGGTGTTGGCTGAGGGGTCGACGGCGATGCCATGCGCTTCGAGGGGGCGGGGGCTCGCTGCTGGCGAAGTCGGGCGCTCACATGAGCGTGGAAACCAGGTTTCCAGCGTTGGGCGCTTCGCTTTTACCGGGTCGCGGGCGCGTTCGCCACCGCGGCAACGCCGGGCGCGCGCATGGCCGCCTCGTAGCGCGCATCCGTCAGGGTGCCGAGGAAGGCGCTGATCGCGTCGATCTCCTCGTCGCTGAGCCCTGGCGTGCTGCCCGGGCGGCGGTTCATCGGCGTCGAGTTCACGTTGATGTTCGCGCGATGCGCGGCGGGCACGTCGTCGAAGGTGGCGTGGCCGTGGTACCACTTGGCCGGATCGGTCGAACGCGTGGCGTAGAAGGCCACCGCCTCGCGCAGCGTGGCGAAGGTGCCGTTGTGCATGAAGCTCTGGCGCACCGCGACGTTGCGCAGGCCCGGGGTGCGAAAGTAGCCGCACCACTGGCCGGGATCGGGCCAGCGCAACTGCGAGGCGGTGCGGCAGAGCCCGTTGTCGAAGTGGCGCGCATCGCGGTTCGCGGGCAACGCCAGGTTGCGCGGCACGGCGATCGCGTCGTAGCCGAAGTCGGTGAACAGCGAGCGCTCGGGCCGGCTCGCGGTGTCCGAGAGCGTATGGCAGGACATGCAGTTGCCCTTGTCCGGATTCTTGAACAGCGCCAGGCCGCGCATCTCCTGCGGCGTCAGCGGCGTGCGCTGGCGCAGGTAGTCGTCGAAGCGCGAGCTGAAGGGCGCCATCTCGTCGCTCTGGAGGTAGGCTTGCAGCGCCAGGCCGATGCCCTGGACCATGCGCTGCGGATCGCGCAGCACCTCGGGTCCCAGCGCCTGCGACAACGCCGGCGACAGTTCGGTGGCGCGTACCTTGCGCAGCAGGCTGCGCGGCGAGGCGTTGTTCATCTCGTCGGGATCGAACAGCGGACCGCGGACCTGCTCGGCCAGCGTGTCGGCGCGGCCGTCGGCGAACAGGCCGCCGAACGGCGATGCGTAGGGCGCGTCGTCGTCCTGGTAGAAGTGGCGCCGCGGCACGTAGCGCACGTACAGCAGCGAGGGCGCGGTGCGCGCGCTGAAGCGGCCCGCGCGGCTGCCCTGCGGCGTGCGCGGCCCCGCGAGCGATGGCGCATTCAGCGTCGACGTGAAGGCGCGCAGCGGGTCGTGGCAACCGGCGCACGACAGCCCTTGCGGCTGCGACAGCCGGGTGTCGAAGAAGAGGCGCTTGCCCAGGGCCGCCAGCGCGGGATCGGGCCGAAACACGGCCGCCGTGGGATCGACGCGCGCGGCGAGCTTCGGCGTGGCGCCGATGTGCTCGATCACCTGGCTCGCGGGCCCGCCCGGGCCGATGACCTGCATCGATCCGGGAGCGGCGCCCGCGGCACCCACGATCCATCCGAGGCAGGCCGCGCCCAGGGCGAGCGCGGCGCCCGCGAGCGGGGGGAAGCGCGTCGAGCGCCGCGTCACGGCGTCAGGAAGCCGGTCTTGTCGCAGCTCAGCGCCCGGCCGGTCTGCCCGCAGGTGGCGAGCAGCTTGCCGGCCACGGTGTAGGCCTTGAAGGTCCAGCCCACGTCGGGCGACTTCTTGCGCTCCATCAGCATGAAGCCGAAGGTGTTGTGGTGCGTGATGCGGTCGATCGTCACGCCGGGCGCGGGGGTGGTGCCGGCGGGCAGCGGGTCGGGCAGCGCCACGTCGAGGTTGTCGCCGCCGTTGCCCGTCACCACGGTGGCCGGATGGTCGGTGGCGAAGTTCAGCGCCTGGAAGTCATGCACGTGGCCGTGCAGCGCGATGTGCACGCCGCTCGGGTAGTAGGCCTTCGCATAGAGATTGTTCATCACGGACTGCAGCGCGAGGTTGCCCGGCGCGGGCGTCGCGCCCGCCACCGGCGCGAAGGCCAGGATCGGGTGATGGTTGGTGAAGATGGTGGTGCTCATGCCCGGCTTCGCCGCCAGCGCCGCCACGGCCTGGAACTGCTTCTGGTAGGCGATGAACTGCGGGTCGTCGGTCTTCAGCGCCGCCTTGCCGGCCTTGGCCGAGTCGAACACGATGACCTGCGAGCCGCCGCCCAGCGAGACGGCGTAGGGCTCGGCATAGTTGCCCGTGCTGTCGTTGGCCGGGTCGTTGCACGAGCGCTTGTCGGCGTAGGCGCGCGTGTCGAGGAAGCGGTACCAGCCCTGGCCGCCGCGCGCGCACTCCTCGTGATTGCCGCGCACCAGCACCCAGGGGGCTTTCGCGAGCAGCGGCGCGGCGGGCCTGAAGAAGTCGGCCTGCCAGGTGTCCCAGCCGTAGCCCCAGGGGCTGCCCTTGCAGCCGGCCACGTCGGCCGGGCAGGCGTTCTCGCGGTAGTGGTAGTCGCCGATGTGCAGCACCAGGTCGGGATCGAAGCCGGCGGCGGTGGCGGCCAGTGGCGCGAACGGCCACACGCTGCTGTCGTTGCAGGGCTGATAGGCGTTGTCGGCCTTCTTCAGGCGGCAGCCGGTGTCGGCCAGCACCAGGATGCGCTGCGGCTCGGCCTTGGGCAGCGGCAGCGCGCGGCTGCCGACGGCGACCTGCTTCGCTCCCGCGGGCAGGGTGGCCTCGCAGGTCGACACCGGAAATTCCGAAGGCTTCGAGTCGGCGGGATCGCTGGCCGTGGTGCGCAGCGGCATCGAGCCCGCGCCGATGCGCAGGCTCATGCGGCTGGCCTTGCCGTCGACCGTGATCTGCGGGCAGGTGGCGTTCGCATCGGCCGCCGTGTCGGCGGCGGGCGCGGCGTAGCTGGTGATGACGCGCGCGAAGGCCGCGTTGCCGTCGCCGATCTCGACCCAGGCGGCCTGCAGGTTGGCGTCGGCCGTGGCCGCGTCGGGCGCGGGTGGCGGCGCGGAAGCCGGCGGCGCCGCGGGCGCACCGGCCACCGGAACGAAGCTGCTCGAGGAGCCGCCGCCGTTGCATGCCTGCAGGGCGGCGAATGATGCGAGCGCGGCGAAGGCGGCGAGCCAGCGCAGGCGGCGTGCGTCGAGCCGCGCGCGCGGCGTCGTGGGAGTGGCGTGCATGGGGATCCCTCTGTTGTGGGTTGTTGTCGTGGGTCCCCGGAAGATACGAAGCCAACATGCAAGCCGTGTTACAGCGCCGTGTCACCGGCCCGCGCCAACCCCTTTCACGCCCGCATGCCGTCTACTTCGCGCCCGGATGCAGCCCCAGCACATTCGCTCCGATCGCAGGATCGACGAAGCGCTCGAGCCGCTGCGGGTGCAGGATCACCGTGATCTCGCACGAGCCCGTGCCCACGGTCAGGCCCAGCAGGTGGCCGCCCGCGCCGATGAAGCTGCCGTCGGTCACGATGCCGTGGGCATGGATCGAGGGCTTGCCTTCCTTCCAGGCGATGGAGCCCGTGAGGTTGGCGAGCTCCACGTCCTTGAAGGTCTTCGGGTTGAAGACCTTCTTCGCGAAGTCGTAGAAGCCGAAGGTGGCCTCGCGCATGAAGCCGATGCCCACGATGCTGGCGCTCGGTATCTGCTCGACCACGGCGAGGCGCTCGAGGTGCGCGAGCACGTCGTCGCCGTTGCGCAGCACCATCAGGTAGCCGGTGGGCGTGCGCGTGACCTTGCCGGTCAGGTCCTGCGCGCCGGCCGAGGCGCTGAAGGCGAGCGAGGCACAGGCGGTTGCCAGTGCGAAGAGGGCGGATGCGAGGGTCTTGAACATCGGTCGGTCTCGTTTCTTTTTGAAGATGCAACCAGGTTGCGGATTCGGCTTTCGCCGCGCGGGTGAGGAACGGCCGCACGCCCGCACCGAAAGTGCTGGCGCGCCGCTGTCCGGCACGGGGGGCGCGGGCCGTGGCCCGCGGAAGATCAGGAACTCACGAGGCGTTCGTGCTCTGGGCGACGGCCGCATGCACCTTGGCGCGCAGCCGCGCGACGTCGACGACGAAGCGGCTGTGCGTGCCGCTCGCGACCTCCTTGTCGCCTTCGTGCACCGTGAAGTCGAAGTCCACGCCACGGCCGTCGACCGCGCGCACGCGCGCCTCGATGCGCACCGGCTGGCCCAGCAGCGTGGCGCCCACGTGCTTGAGCGCGATCGCGGTGCCGACCGAGGATTCGCCCGCGCCCACGTGGCCGAGCAGGAAGTCGAGGCAGGTCTGCTCGACGTCGCGCACCAGCTCGGGCGTGGCATAGATGCGCAGGTCCTCGCCGAGGAAGTCGACGGTGCGCGGGCGGTCGATCACGAGTTCGCGGCGGGCGAGGGCGCCTGGGCGCAGTTCTGGGTTCATGGGGGTTGGTCCGAAAGCGTTGAGCGTCAATTGACGTTGTCCCGACTGGCCGTGCGTCGGTGCGAAGGGCAGTCTAGGAATCGCGGCGCGGCGCGGCAAACGAGTTTTTCTCGAAGCATTGCGTAGAAAATATTGAAGGCCTCGCGCCCCCGTCCCGTGCCCGCTCCCGAAGGAATCCGTCCACCATGTCGCGCCCCATTCCCCCGCTCAATCCGCTGCGTGCCTTCGAGGTCGCGGCGCGGCACCTGAGCTTCACGCGCGCGGCCGACGAGCTCTTCGTCACGCCCTCGGCCGTGAGCCACCAGATCAAGACGCTCGAGGAGAACCTCGGCATCGCGCTGTTCGTGCGCGACACCAAGTCGCTCGCGCTCACCGCCGCCGGCAAGGCCTACCTGCCGGGCATCCAGGAAGCCTTCAAGCAGGTGATGTACGCGACGCAGCAGCTGCGCCAGTCGCAAGGCACGCCCTCGCTCAAGATCAACCTGCCGCCGACCTTCGCGGTCAAGTGGCTGATCCCGCGCATGCGCCGCTTCATGCAGGCCTACCCCGACATCGACCTCGAGATCTCGACCTCCAAGCACATGGTCGACTTCACGCGCGAGGACTTCGACATGGCGGTGCGCTACGGCCGCGGCATCTACCCGGGCCTGCACTCCGAGCTGTGCCTGCCGGTCGAGGTGTTCCCGGTCTGCAGCCCCGCGCTGATGCAGGGCGAGCATCCGCTGCGCACGCCGGCCGACCTCAAGCACCACGTGCTGCTGCACGACAACAGCACCTACAGCGACGTGAGCAACCCCGACTGGGGCATGTGGCTCGAGCACGCGGGCGTGAGCGACGTGGACGTGACGCGCGGCCCCTCGTTCTGGCCCAGCCACCTGGTGATCGCCGCCGCGGTCGACGGGCTCGGCGTGGCGCTGGTGAAGAAGAACTGGGTGATGAAGGACCTGGCCGACGGCCTGCTGGTGCGGCCCTTCGACGTCACGCTGCCGGTGGAGTTCTCCTACTTCATGGTCTATCCGCAGGATCGCGCCGCCGATGCACGCATCGCAGCCTTCGTGTCATGGGTGCACGAAGAGCGCGCGAAGGACGAGGCGGTGGCTCAGAGCCTGTAAAGGCGCACGGCGTTGTCGTGCAGCAGCCGCCGGCGTTCCGCCTCGGAGTGCCCGGCGATGGCCGCGAGAAAGCCGCGCAGGATCGTCTCGTAGCTGGCCACCAGGCTGTCGACCGGGAAGTTGCTCGCGAACATGCAGCGCGACGCGCCGAAGATCGCGATCGCATCGCGGATCAGCGGCACGTTGGCGTGCTCGGTCCATGGCAGGCCGCGTTGGCCCAGGCCCGAGATCTTGATCGCTGTGTTGGGCGCATCGGCCAGCCGCTCGAGCGCGCGGCGCCAGCCCGCGAGGCCCTCGGCGCTGCGGTCGGCGGGCAGGCCGCTGTGGTTGAGGATCAGCAGCGTGCGCGGAAAGTCGCGCGCGAGCTGTGTGGCCTGGTCGAGGTTCCACCACGGCGCCTGCAGGTCGAACGAGAGCCCATGCGCCTCGAGCAGCGCATAGCCCGCGCGCCAGCGCGGATCGTCCATCGAGCCCGCCACGCCGCGCGCGGCCTCGGCGGCCGACGCGGCCGTCACCGGCTTGTGGCGAATGCCGCGCACCAGCGCGAACGCGGCCTGCGCCGCGAGCACCTCGACCACGTCGCCGCGATCGAGCGCCGCGTGCGCGACGATCGCCGAGGGCCGGCCCTCGGCGGCCGCGAGGCCGGTGAGCCAGCGGGTCTCGGCCACCGGGTCGGCGCGCTCCCACTCGGCCTCGATGTGCACCGTGCGCGCCGGCGCGAAGCCGCGCGTGTCGCGCGCGAGATCGGCCGGCAGGTAGTTGCGCTTGAGCGCCGAGTAGTCGCCGTAGCGGAAGTTCGGCACCGTCTCGCCCTGCAGCCAGGGATAGGGATGCGCATCGAGGTGCCAGAAGTGCTGGTGCGCGTCGACGAGGGGTTCGCTGAATTCGAAAGCCATCGCGCGATTCTCGGCCGTGCGCCCGGCCTCAGCTCGAGAGGTTGATCTTGCCCGCGAGCGCCTTGAAGAACTCGCTCTCCTTCGCCATCACCGCCTCGAGCGCGGCGTCGTCGGCATAGGTGTCGGTGCTGAAGTGCAGCTTGGCCAGCGCCTCGAGCCAGGCGGGCTCCTTCACGGCCTTCGCGACCGCGCCCTTGAGCACCGCGATCACGTCGTCGGGCGTGCCGCGCGGCGCCGACAGGCCGCGCCAGATGCCGATCGACAGGTCGATGTTGCGTTCCTTGAGTGTCGGGATCTTCTCGAAGCCGTCGGCCACGCGCCGGTCGGCCATCACGGCCAGCGCCTTGAGCTTGCCCGCGGCCACGTAGCTCGACACCTCGGCCGTGCTCACGGTCACCGCGTCGATGTGGCCGCCGAGCAGCGCCAGCACCGCGGGCGCGCCGCCGGCGTAGGGGATGTGGTTGAACTTCGCGCCGGTCTTCTCGGCCAGCGCGGCGGCCGCCATGTGCCAGGTCGAGCCGTGGCCCGCATTGCCCACGCGGATGTTCGCGTCGCCCTTGCGCGCGGCCTCGAGGAACTGCTCGAGCGTGGCGTAGGGCGCATCGGCGCGCACCACCACCGCGGCCGGGTCGGCATTGAGCCGCGCGATCGGGCGCAGGTCCTTGTACGAGAACTTGGCCAGGCCCAGGTGGTTGAGAAAGGTCAGCTCGGTCGACGACAGCACGATGCGGTAGCCGTCGGGTTTCGCGTTGACCACGTCGCCGAGCCCGAGCACGCCGCTGGCGCCGGGCTTGTTGATGACGACCACCGGCTGCGGCAGGTACTTGGCGACCGCCGCGCCGAAGGCCCGGCCCACCACGTCGGCGCCGCCGCCGGCCTGCCAGGGCACGACCAGCTCGATCGGCTTGTGCGGATAGGGGCCGGCCTGCGCCCGTGCGATGCCGGGTGCGAGCAGCAGCGCACCCGAGAGCGCGGGGATGGCGCCGAGCCAGCGGCGGCGCGAGAGATCGATGGTGCTTTCCTGCATGGTCTTGTCTCCGTCTCGTTGTGTTTCTTGCGTGTCTCAGTCCGCCGTCGCGTCGTCCGCGGCATGCGCCGCGCCGAACGCGCCGTTGCTTCGCAGCGCGGCGATGTCCTCGGCCGTCATGCCGATCTCGCCGAGCACCTGCTCGGTGTGCTGGCCCAGCAGCGGCGCCGGATGCCGCACCTGCTGCGGCGTGCCGCCGAGTTTGACCGGAAAGCCCAGGGCGCGTGTCTCGCCCTCCACCGGGTGCTGGATCTTCAGCACCATGTTGCGCGCCACCGCCTGTTCGCTCGCCAGGGCTTCGGCGTAGTCGTAGATCGGCGCGGCCGGCACGCCCGCGGCCAGCAGCGCGTCGACCCATTCGGTGGCGGTGCGGCGCGCGAACTCGCGCTCGAGCTCCTCGATCAGTACCACGCGGTTGCGGATGCGCAGCACGTTGTCGATGAAGCGCGCGTCGCGCACCAGGTCCTCGCGCCCGATCACGCCGCACAGCGCGGTCCAGAGCTTGGGGTTGGCCGCGCCGATGACGAAGGGGCGGTCGGAGGCGCGCACCGCCTGGTAGGGCGCGCTCATGCGGTTGGCGCTGCCGATCGGCGTGGGCAGCTGGCCCGTGCCCCAATACTCGGCCGACTCCCACACCGACAGGCCCAGCGCGGTCTCGAACAGCGAGGCGTCGACGAACTGGCCCTCGCCCGTGAGGCCGCGGCCGATCACTGCGCTGAGGATGCCGTAGGCCGCGAACAGGCCCGCGCCCAGGTCGGCCAGCGGTATCGCCGACTTCACCGGCGGCTCGCCCGGATGGCCCATCACGCTCATCACGCCGGTCATGGCCTGCGCGATCAGGTCCAGGCCCGGGCGCTTGGCCCAGGGGCCGGTCTGGCCGAAGCCCGAGATGCTCGCGTACACCAGGCGCGGGTTGAGTTGGCGCAGGGTCTCGTAGTCGATCTTCAGCCGCGCGGCCACGCCGGGGCGGTTGTTCTCGACCAGCACGTCGGCGTCCTTCACGAGCGCGTAGAAGGCCTCGAGGCCGGCCGGGTTCTTGAGGTCGATCTCGATGCTGCGCTTGTTGCGGTTGAGCGCGAGGAAGCCGCCGCTGTCGGCGCCCTTGAGCCTGAAGCCCATCGAGCGGCGGGTCTGGTCGCCGATGCCGGGCGTCTCGACCTTGATGACGTCCGCGCCCATGTCGCCGAGCAGCATGCAGCAGAAGGGGCCGGCCATGATCTGGCTGACGTCGAGGACCTTGATGCGGGAAAGGGGAAGGGTCACGCGGGGACTCCGGATCTGGAAAGAGGGTGGCGGGCTCAGCGGCCCGTGAAGACCGGCTTGCTCTTGGCCAGGAAGGCCTGGAAGCCGATGCGGAAGTCCTCGGTGTCGAAGCAGGCGTAGGCCTCGGCGTTCTCCTCGGCCGACAGCGGCGCGGGCTGCGCCAGCCGGCGCACGAACTTCTTGTGCCAACGCGCCACCAGCGGCGCGCCGTTGGCGATGCGCCGCGCGGTCGCGTAGCCCTGTTCGAGCACCGCGGCGTCGTCGACCACGCGGTTCACCAGGCGCTTCTCGAAGGCCTCCTTGGCATCGAACACGCGGCCCTCGAGCACGATCTCGAGCGCGGTCGCGCCGCCGACCAGGTCGACCAGCCCGCCGAGCTCGCCGTACGACATCACCAGGCCGAGCTTGTTGACCGGCACGCCGAAGCGGCTCGAGCTGCCGCAGATGCGCATGTCGCAGACGGTGGCGATCTCGAGCCCGCCGCCCACGCAGGCGCCCTCGATCACCGCGAGCGTGGGGTGCTTGCTGGTGGCGATCGCATGCATCGCGCGGTGCGTGACCTCGGCATAGGCGGCGGCCTGCGCCGCGTTGGCGCGGCTGCGCTGGAACTCCTCGATGTCGGCGCCGGCCGAGAAGGCCTTGCCGCCAGCGCCGCGCAGCACCACGCAGCGCAGTTCGTCGTCGGCCGAGAGCTCGGCGAAGGCATCGGCCAGGCCCTGCCACATGACCTGGTCCATGGCGTTCATCTTGTCGGGCTTGTTGAGGGTCACGGTCGCGATGCGGTCGTCGCGCTCGACCAGGATGAGCGAGGTCATGTCGGCTTGTCTCTTTCGTAGGGGGCGGGTTGCGAACGGGCCGAAGTCTAGGGAGCGGGCCGCGCGCGGCCAAACGAAAAAAACTGGGGCGGTCTTCAAGAAAAACTCGCGCCCGGCAGGGCCCGCGGCTTGTGAATTTTTCTCGCCCGGACTTCAAGTAAATCCACGTTGCCGCCCCCGGCACCCGTTCCTAGACTCGCGGCCCACGACGACCGGTGCCGCTTCGAGCGAGACACCGGCACCCGGACCACCGCCGAGACAAGGAACCCGCGCATGGCGCTCATCAACTACATCACCCAGATCCAGATCGATTTCGGCGCCGTGCAACTGCTGGCGCAGGAGTGCGACCGCCTCGGCATCCGCCGCCCGCTGGTCGTGACCGACGCCGGCGTGCGCGCCGCGGGCGTGCTCGAGCGCGTGACCGCGCAGCTCGGCGCGGGCCGCGAGTTCGTCGTGTTCGACGGCACGCCCTCCAACCCCACCGAGCGCGCGATGCGCGCGGCCGTGGCGCTCTATGCCGAGCACCGCTGCGACGGCATCGTCGCGGTCGGCGGCGGCTCGCCGATCGACCTCGCCAAGGGCGTGGCCGTGTGCGCCACGCACGAGGGGCCGCTGAAGTCCTTCGCGGCCATCGAGGGCGGCGTGGCGCGCATCACCGCGGCCACCGCGCCGGTGATCGCCTTGCCCACCACGGCCGGAACCGGCAGCGAGGTCGGCCGCGGCGCGGTGCTGATCCTCGACGACGGCCGCAAGGTCGGCGTGCTCTCGCCGCACCTGGTGCCGCGCGTCGCGCTGTGCGATCCCGAACTCACGCTGGGCCTGCCGCCGATGCTGACCGCCGCCACCGGCATGGACGCCATCGCGCACTGCATGGAGACCTTCATGGCGCCGGCCTTCAATCCGCCGGCCGACGGCATCGCGCTCGACGGCCTGCGCCGCGCCTGGCGCCACATCGAGCGCGCCACCGCCACGCCCGGCGACCGCGAGGCGCGCCTGAACATGATGAGCGCCTCGATGCAGGGCGCGCTGGCGTTCCAGAAGGGACTGGGCTGCGTGCACAGCCTCAGCCATTCGCTCGGCGGCATCGCGCCGCGCCTGCACCACGGCACGCTCAACGCGATCCTGCTGCCGGCCGTGATCCGCTTCAACGCGCAGGCCGAGTCGATGCGCAAGGACGAGCGCCTCGCGCGCATGGCGCAGGCCATGGGGCTGGGCGGCGACGACGAGGTGGCACCGGCCGTCGCGGCCATGAGCGCGCGCCTCGGCCTGCCCACCGGCCTGGCCGCGCTCGACGTCTCGCCCGACCTGTTCCCGCGGGTGATCGAGGGCGCGCTCAAGGACCACTGCCACAAGACCAATCCGCGCGAAGCCAGCGTGGCCGACTACCAGGCCCTGCTGGCCGAGTCGATGTAAGCCTCGAAAAGAACACCAGGAGACAACGCCATGCAACGTCGCCGCTTCATCGCATCGACACTGGCCGCCAGCGCGGCCCTGCCTTTCGCCACCGTGCGCGCGCAGACCGCGCCGCTGCCCACCACGCCCGTGCGCATCGTCGTCGGCTTTCCGCCCGGCGGCGGCACCGACGTGATGGCGCGCGTGATGGCGCAGAAGCTCGCCACCCTCTGGGGCGTGCCCGTCACGGTCGAGAACAAGGCCGGCGCGGGCGGCGTGATCGCCGCCGAGTACGTCGCCAAGCAACCGAACAACGGCACCACGCTCTTGATGACCAACATCAGCAACCATGCGATCGCGCCCGCGCTCTATCCCACGCTGGGCTACGTGGTGGAGCGCGACTTCACGCCGCTGGTGCTGGTCGGCGTCACGCCGAACCTGCTGATCTGCAACCCCTCGAAGCCCGCGCGCACGGTCAAGGACCTGGTGGCGCTGTGCCGCGACAAGCCGGGCACCGTGACCTTCGGCTCCTCGGGCGCGGGCGCCTCGCAGCACCTGGCGATCGAGCTCTTCAAGCTGCGCGCGGGCGTCGATGCGCTGCACGTGCCCTACCGCGGCTCGGGCCCGATGCTCACCGACCTGATCGGCGGCCAGATCGACTACAGCTTCGAGACCATGACCTCGGCCACGCCGCACGTGGCCAGCGGCAAGCTGGTGGCGATCGCGCAGACGCGGCCGCGGCGCTCGAAGGCGCATCCCGAGGTGCCCACCGTGGCCGAGCTCGGCTACCCGGGCTTCGATGCCAGCACCTGGTACGGCCTGGTCGGGCCGGCGCAGATGAACGCCGCGATGGTGCCGCGCATGAACGAGGACTTCAACCGCGTGCTCGCCCTGCCCGACGTGGCGGAGAAGCTCGCGAGCTACGGCGCCGAGGACGGCGGCGGCAGCGCCGCGAAGTTCGCCGAGTTCATCGGCACCGAGAAGGACAAGTGGGCCAAGGTGGTCAAGGAAGCCAAGGTCGCGGTCTGAGCGGCGGCCCCGGAAGGCGCGCGCCTTCCCCGAATTTCAACGACAGGAGACGACAACCATGCACAGGAATTTCAGGTCCCTGGCCGGCGCGCTGCTGGCCGCGCTGCTCGGCCTCGGCGCCGGCGGCGCCGCCGCGCAGGCGCCGGTCAAGCTGCGCTTCAGCCACACCGTGCCCGAGAGCGATTCGCAGCACAAGGCCGCGCTCGAGTTCGCGAAGCGCGTGAAGGAGCGCACCGGCGGCGCGGTGGAGATCCAGGTCTTCGCCAACAGCCAGCTCGGCAACGACGTGACGCTGGTGACCGGCGTGCGCAGCGGCACCATCGACATCGGCGCCACCGGCAACCCCTTCGTGACCGGCCTCGCGCCCAAGCTCAATGCGCTCGACCTGCCCTACCAGTTCGCCGATGCGCAGCAGGCCTACCGCACGCTCGATGGCCCGGTCGGCCGCTCGCTGCTCGACGAACTCGGCACGCACCAGATCAAGGGCCTGGCCTTCTGGGAGATCGGCTTTCGCAGCCTGGGCAACAACAAGCGGCCGATCAACGGCGCGGCCGACATCAAGGGCCTGAAGATCCGCACCACGCCCAATCCCTCGCATCTCAAGGCCTTCCAGCTGCTGGGCGCGAACCCGCAGCCGATGCCCTTCGCCGAGGTGTTCGGCGCGCTCGAGTCGGGCGCGGTCGACGGGCAGGAGAACCCGCCCACGCTGATGCTGTCGTCGAAGATGTACGAGGTGCAGAAGTACCTCTCGCTCACGCGCCATGCCTACACGCCGCTGGTGGTGATCATGAACAAGGCGCGCTTCGATGCGCTCAAGCCCGAGTTCCAGAAGGCGATGCTCGAGGAGGCCGCGGCGGCCGCGAACTTCCAGCGCAAGCTCAACAACGACGGCGAGAAGGACGCGATCGCCCAGCTGCGCGCCAAGGGCATGCAGATCAACGAGACGCCCGACGTCGCGAGCATCCGCCAGGTGGTGCGCGAGGAGACGCGCAGGATGTACGTCGAGAAGAACGGCGACGCGGTGCTCAAGGCGATGGACGCGCAGCCGTGAGCGCCGTGCTTCCCGCCGCCATCGTCGACGCGCACCACCACCTGTGGCACCTGGGCGAGGGGCACTTCCCCTGGCTGCAGGACGGCTACGACGCCGAGGCCTTCTTCCTCGGCGACTACGCGGTGCTGCGGCGCGACTTCGGCGTGGCCGACTACCGCGCCGCCACCGAGGGCCTGCCGGTGGTGGCCACGGTGCATGTGGAGGCCGAGCGCTCGCGCGCCGAGTCGCTGGCCGAGACGCGCTGGCTGCATGCCGTCCATGCGAAACACGGCTTTCCGAATGCCGTGGTGGCCAATGTCGAATTCCTCGCGAGCGATGCCGAAGCGCAGATGCGCGCTCAGGCCGAATGGCCGCTGGTGCGCGGCGTGCGCTGCAAGCCGCGCATCTCGCGCAGCCCCGACCACAGCGTGCGCGGCGAGCCCGGCACCCTGCAGGACGAACGCTGGTGCGCGGGCCTGGGCCTCTTGCGCGACAACGGCCTGCTGTGGGACGTGCGCGTGCCCTACTGGCACCTGGAGGAAGCGGCCGAGGCCGTCGCGCGCTTTCCGGGGCTGCGCGTGGCGATCGAGCATGCGGGCCTGCCCTGGGACCGCAGCGAGGCCGGCCTCGCGCACTGGCGGCGCGGCATGCGGGCGCTCGCGGCACTGCCCGAGGTGATGGTCAAACTCTCGGAGTTCGGCCTGCCCGATGCGCCCTGGAGCGCCGACAGCAACGTGCGCGTGGTGCGCGAGACGGTCGAGATCTTCGGCGCCGAGCGCTGCATGTTCGCGAGCAACCTGCCGGTGTCGGGCCTGCGCGCGCCCATGGCCGAGGTGGTGCGTGCGGTGGCCGAGGGGCTGGACGGCCTCGACGACGCGGCGCGCGACGCGGTCTGGCGCGGCAACGCCCTGCGCTTCTACCGCATCGACCCGGCCGGCCCGGGGCGCTGAAGCGGCCGGGTGCAAGAACCAACTACAACAGGAGACTTCCCATGCTTTCCCGCCTCTTCGAGCGCGGCGCCAACGTGTTGATGATCGCGATGATGGCCGTGATGGTCGCGCTCGTGTTCGGCAACGTCGTGCTGCGCTACGCCTTCAACTCCGGCATCGTGTTCTCGGAGGAAGCCTCGCGCTTCGTCTTCATGTGGCTCACGCTGGTCGGCGCGCTGCTGGTGATGAAGGACAACGCGCACCTGGGCATGTCGACCGTCGTCGCGCGGCTCGGCGAGCGCGGACAGCGCTTGTGCCGCGGCGTGGCCGATCTCGGCGCGCTGGCCTGCTGCCTGCTGCTCGCGCACGGCAGCTGGAAGCTGGTGGTGATCGGCATGGACGACCGCGCACCGGTCACCGGCGTGCCGATCGGCCTGGTCTATGCCTGCCTGCTGGTCAGCAGCGTGGGCATGGCGCTGATGCTGGTCGGCTCGCTGTGGCGCCTCTTCACGGGCCGCATGGCGCGCGAGGAACTGGTCAACGACACCGGCAGCGCGGGCGAGTGAGCGCGAACTAAAAGAACACGGGACATCCATGACCATCTTCGTCTTCATCTCCTCGCTGCTCGGGGCCATGGCCTTCGGCATGCCCATCGCCTTCGCGCTGCTCGTCTGCGGCGTCGCGCTGATGGTGCACCTGGGCAACTTCGACACCCAGATCCTCGCGCAGAACATGCTCGAGGGCGTCAACAACTATCCGCTGATGGCAGTGCCCTTCTTCATGCTCGCGGGCGAGCTGATGAACGCGGGTGGCCTGTCGGCGCGCATCGTCAAGGTGGCCGACGCGCTGGTCGGCCATGTGCGCGGCGGCCTGGGCTACGTGGCGATCATCGCGGCCACCGTGGTCGCGAGCATCTCGGGCTCGGCCGTGGCCGACACCGCCGCGGTCGCGGCGCTCTTGATCCCGATGATGCGCAAGGCCGGCTACGACGTGCCGCGCGCGGCCGGCCTGATCGCCGCCGGCGGCATCATCGCGCCGGTGATCCCGCCCTCGATCGCCATCGTGGTGTTCGGCGTGGTGGCGCAGATCTCGATCACCAAGCTGTTCCTCGCCGGCCTGTTCCCCGGGATCATGATGGCGCTCACGCTCACCGCCACCTGGTGGCTGTGCGCGAAGAAGGAGAAGAACGTCGCGGTGCGCAGCTTCAGCGCCGGCGGCCTGGGCCGGGCACTGCTCGACGGCGTGTGGGCGCTGGTGCTGCCGCTTGTGATCATCGGCGGCATGAAGTTCGGCGTGTTCACGCCCACCGAGGCTGCCGTGGTGGCGGTGGTCTATGCCTTCGTGGTGGGCCGCTTCGTCTACCGCGAGCTCGAGATGCCGCGCCTGCCCGAGCTGGTGCTCAGCGCCGCCAAGACCTCGAGCACCGTGCTGTTCCTCGTGGCCTCGGCGCTGGTGTCGGCCTGGCTCATCACCATCGCCAACATCCCGGCCCAAGTGGGCGAGCTGCTCGAGCCCTTCGTCGACAACAAGATCCTGCTGATGTTCGTGATCATGGTGCTGGTGATCATCGTGGGCACCGCGCTCGACCTGATGCCCACCGTGCTGATCATGACGCCGATCCTGATGCCCGTGATCCACAAGGCCGGCATCGACCCCGTCTACTTCGGCGTGATGTTCATCATGAACAACGCCATCGGCCTGCTCACGCCGCCGGTGGGCACCGTGCTCAACGTGGTGGCCGGCACCTCGCGCGTGAGCCTCGACCAGGTGATCCAGGGCGTGTGGCCTTTCCTGCTGTCGCTCACCGCGCTGATGTTCCTGTTCGTGCTCTTCCCCCAGCTCATCACCGTGCCGGCGAGCTGGCTGCGCTGACAAGGTGTGAGCGATAGGCCGTAGCTCAGGGCTTGGCCAGCGGCGCGACACCTGCGCCCGTGGCGCGCAGCAGCGCGGCCGTTTCGATCTCGAGCGTGGAGTCGTTGCGGCCGGTGCCGCAGTAGAGCGTGGCCAGGCGCGCCGCCGCCTCGTCGACGATCACGCGCGCGCCGCCCACCGGCAGCGGTGCCACGCCGCCCGGCACCATTTGCAGGTCGGCGGCGAGCTCCTCGTCGGCCGCGAGCCGCAGGTCGGCGCGGCGCACGCCGAAGGCATCGGCGATGCGCTTGTAGTCGGCGCGGTCCTGGCCGCGCAGCGCGGCCAGCAGGTAGCGGCCGTCGGGCAGGCGGAACGCGAGGCACTTGACCATCGCGCCGGCGTCGAAGGGCAGCAGCGTGCGCGCGTCCTCGAAGGAGACGACGGGGGCGTGGGCGTGCAGGCGGTAGGGCAGGCCGGCCTGTTGCAGGAAGGCCAGCGCGGCCGGGCTCAGCGAGGGGGCGTGGGGAGCTTGCATCAGCGCATGCTACCTCCGTGCTGGCTAAAGGCCTCATCGCGACATCCACATGAATGTTTTTGCCATGCGGATGCGACCTTTCGCAATCGCTAGACGCGAAACCGCCCCGTAGCATCCGCGGACTTTTCGCAACTGCCTTGCAAGTGGAAGGCGCCGGTTGCGACGAGGTCCAAGGTCGCATCCACAACTTCAACGGAGACAAAGATCCATGCGGGGATTCAAGAAACGACGCGTCGTGCCATTGCTGGCTGTCATGCTTCTTCTTCAAGCGTGCGGCGGCGGTGGAGGGGGTGGTGGCGCCATCCAGATCGATCCGTCGGCGCTCGCCACGACGCAGCCGCCACCATCGCCGCCTTCGGCGGGCACGGCATGCGCGGCACTCCGGGGTGCCAAGGTGGACAGTGCCGCGATCGGACTGCCGACCCAGGGCGCAACGGTCACCGAAGCGGCCCTCGTGCCGAGCGCGGGGCAGACGGGCGAGCATTGCATGCTCAAGGGCCGCATCGCTTCCGTCTCCGACGGGGCGCAGGACATCATGTTCGCCCTCGTGCTCCCCACGAACTGGAACGGCAACGCGATGCACTTCGGTGGCGGCGGATTCGACGGCGTGGTCCCGGATCTCGTGACCACGCCGCTGACATCGGGCGCGAGTCCGCTGCAGCGCGGATACGCCATCTTCGCCGACGACTCGGGGCATCAGGCACCGCCGACCGATCCCTTCTACACCGCCTTCGCATCGAACGGCGAGATGCTCCGGAACTACGCCGGCGACGCCTTGAAGAAGACGCGCGACGTGGCGATGAAGCTGATCGGCCTGCGCTACGGGAAGGCACCGGCCAGGACCTATTTCATGGGCGGCTCGAAGGGCGGTCACGAAGGCATGCAGGTGATGCAGAAATGGCCTTCCGACTACGACGGCGTGGTCACGTACTTTCCGGCCTATGCCTACATGCCGCATATGATGACCATCCAGGTCGGCACGCGTGCGTTGTGGGGCAATGGCGGCGTCGGCTTCCTCGGTCCGAAGAAACTGCAGACCTTGCGCGCGGCCGAACTCACGGCCTGCGATGCGCTCGATGGCGCCGTCGACGGCATTGTCGGCAACGTCGCCGCATGCACGTTCAAGCCGCAGAACCTGCGCTGCAAGGGCGGGGCGGATACGGGAGACGACTGCCTGTCCGATGCCCAGATCAGGACCGTCGACACGCTGCAATCGCGCACCGCGTTCTCCTACGCGTTCAAGAACGGCGCGACCAGCAATCCCGGCTTCCTGCCGTCCACGGACTACGCCTCGGTGCTGGGCGCGACCGCGACCTTTCCGGTTCCGCCGAATCCGCTGGTGCTGGGCAGCCTGGGGGCGTTGCCCGACGCCTTCATCCGCAATGCGGTGTTGATGGATCCTCTGGGTCTGTCGATCGGCCTCGATGGCGCGTCACCGGGAAGCTACCTGCCACGCATTCAGGAACTGTCCGGGGTCATGGACGCGACGAGCACCGACATCGAGCCCTTCGTCGCGCGCGGCGGCAAGTGGCTGCTGGTGCACGGCACCTCCGATCCGCTGATCCCCTTCCAGGGATCGGTCGACTACTACAACGCGCTGCTGCTGAAGCTGGGCCGGCCCCAGGTCGACGCGTTCCTGCGCTTCTACCAGGTGCCGGGATACGGCCATGGCACCGGGCACTTCAATGCGACCGGCGGCGTGCCGGTGCTGGACGCACTGGAGGCCTGGGTCGAGCGCGACAAGGCGCCGGGAGAGCTCATGGCGACCGATGCGAACCCCGCGACGGCCGGTCGCACCCGGCCGCTTTGCATCTACCCGAGCTGGCCGAAGTACAACGGGTCCGGCGAACTGAACGCCGCATCCAGCTATCGCTGCGCGACGAGCTAGCCGGTGCTCCTAGCGCGGCTGCGAGGACATCTCCCACACGTCCGGCGTGGTCGCGACGAGGCCCTTGAGGTCCGTCCATTGCGGCGCCTGCGGCAGCGCGGTGCGGCCCTGCACGGCGGCCGTCGCGAACGCGACCATCCGGCCGCGCACGCGATCGAGTTCCTGCCGGGGCCAGGTCTCCATCGAGTGCGGGCCGCGCGAGACGACGATGTCCTTGAGCCCGCGCACGCGGTCGTAGGCCGCGACCGTGCCCTCGAGGCTTTCCGCGCGGTCCCACAGGCCCTTGGCGAAGAACACGGCAGGCCACTTCGGCATGTTCGCGAGCACCGCCGAGTTGGGATAGAAGGCGACGTAGTTGTCGGCCGCCATGCCGCCGAGGAAGAGGTTGCGGTCCGCGAGGTCCGGCGCCTCGGGCAGGTAGCCCGCGCCGCTCACGAACGAGGCGTAGAGGATCGCGCCCTTGATGTTGGCGTAGCCCTTGGGCGCGCTGCACTGCACCGTCGGCATGTCGTAGCTGCAGCCGCCGGCGTAGTTCTTGGTCATGGCCCAGCCGGTGGTCATCGAGCCGCGCGAGTAGCCGAGCAGCAGCAGCGGAATCTCGCGCGACTTCATGCCGGCCATCAGCTTGCCGGCCGCCGGCGCGCCCTCGAGCTCCTGGCCCGAGGCCATCAGCACGCGCAGGCCGCGCCCGCTGTCCATCTGCGCGAGCACGCGGAAGATGTCCTCGCTCTGCTCGAGCGTGTTGGTGTCGCTGAAGCCGCCGGACAGGCCTTCGCCACGCCGGTCGTAGGCCAGCACGTCGAAGCCCGCGCGGTTCAGCGCATGCAGGTGGTCGCGCCAGAAGCGCATGCCGGGGCCTTCGGTGGTCGCGTTGGGGAAGCGCACCGAAGTCGCGCGGCGCGTGGCGGGATCGACGCGCACCGACACCTCGTCGGGATGGTCGATGGCCGTGAGCTGGCCGCCGCCGCCCGGGCTCATGATCACCAGCGCGCGCGTGCGGCCGCCGCGTCCGTCGTCGACGCCCGCGCCTTCCACGTACCAGCCGCGCAGCTTGATGTCGCCCTGCATGTTCAGCTTGAGGCGCTCGAGCGGATCGCGCGGCACGGTGAATTCCACCACGTGGGTGCGGTCGTTCGCCTCGGCCACCGCTTCGTTGTAGGGCGCCTTCGCGAAGAAGCCCGGCTTGCGGATGTCGCGCAGGTTCACCTGCCCGTCGGAATCGATCTTGCCGACCGGATCGACCATGCCGGTGACGCGCGTCGCGCGCTCCTTGTTCGGCGGCAGCCAGCGCTGCATCTGGTCGTTGATGCGCTTGAAGCAGGCCGCATCGCTCTTGCACGCGGCCCAGCGTTCCTTGAGCTTGGCGTCGGTGAACTCCTGCACGTGGAAGTCGCCCGCGTAGCCGGCGGGCGCGTGGGCGGCGGTGAGCAGCAGGGGCACGCAGCGCGAGGTGCCGTCGGCCTGCCGCAGGGTGTAGCCGGGCAGCTCGGCGTTGCGGTCGGTGCCGACCCAGGCCTTGCAGTCGGTGGGCGGCACGACGCGTGCGACGGGCGTGGAAGCGGTGGGGGCGGTAGTGCAGGCGGCCAGGGCGATGCACGCGGCGATGGCGGCGGCGGCCGGCCGGAAAGTCGGGAAGGGCATGTGTCTCCTGTGCGCGGGTGTCTCCCGCGGTCGATGCCCCATGTTCGCGGACGGCGCTGTCAGTCGGCTGTCCGTGGGCTGCGGGTATTCCCGCCTTGCATCAGCGCGGGTCCGCGCCCGGCACGCACAGGCGCGGTGTCCAGTCCTCGACCTGCCGCGAGGCCGCGCGGCGCCGGAAGGTGGCGCGCCAGCGTTCGGCGAGCGCGGGCAGCTCGGCCGCGCGTTCCCACTCGGGCGCGAAGCGCTCGTCGCGTGCGAACAGCAGGGCGATGAGGCGCGACAGCGGCCACTCGGGATGCGGCCGCTCGACCAGCGCGATCGCTGCGCCGCGCTGCACCGCGCCGGGCTGCAGCACGCGGTAGTACCAGCCGGTGCGGCCGCTGTCCTGCATCTCGCGCGCCATGCCCGGTTCGCCGAAGCGCACGTCGAGCTTCCAGCAGGGCTGCCGGCCCTGCGACACCTGCACCAGCGCCTCGCCGAGCCGCAGCACGTCGCCGATGCAGACGCTGGCTTCGTCCCAGCCCACGGTCGAGAGGTTCTCGCCGAAGGCGCCGGGCGCGGCCAGCAGGTCATGGCGGCGGCTCCATGCGGACCATGCGGCGTAGTGCTCGCGCGGATAGTGGTGCACCGCCTTCTCGGGGCCGCCATGGATGCGCAGGTCGGCCTGCGCGTCGCCTGCGAGTCCGGTGGCCGAGAGCCACAGCGCATCGTCGCTCGGCGACTTGACGATGCCGCTTTGTGTGCGGCCATCGGGCAGCGGCGCGACGGGGCCCACGAGCAATGCGTCGATGCGCACCGGCGCCAGCGTCATTCGAGCTGGCCCAGCCAGGCGCGCAGCATCGCCGAGGCGCTTGCTTGCGGCGCGTTGCCCTGCGCGGCGCTTTGCGCGCGCAGCGCCGGAATGTCGATGCCAGCCTGTGCGAGTTCGCACGCATGGCCGATGAGCCAGGGTTCGATGCGCGCGGGATCGGCCTCGGGATGGAACTGCAACGCGAGTGCGTTGCGGCCATGGCTGAAGGCCTGGTGCGGCGTGAGCGGCGTGCTCGCGAGCAGCTCGGCCCCCTCGGGCAGCTCGAAGGTATCGCCATGCCAGTGCAGCACCGGCACGTTGGCCAGCGGCGCGAGGCACGATGCCTGGCCGGCCGTGCTCAGCGCGACCGGCGCCCAGCCGATCTCCTTGCTCCCCGAGAAGTACACGCGCGCGCCGAGCGCGCTGGCCATCAGCTGCGCGCCGAGGCACAGGCCCAGCGTGGGCCGGCGCAACGCGAGCCGCGCGCGCAGGCCCGCGATCTCGTCGTGCAGGAAGGGATAGAGGCCGGTGTCGTAGGCAGCGATCGGGCCGCCGAGCACGACGACCAGGTCGGCCTCGCGCCATTCCGCGGGCTCGAGCGGCGAGACGCCGGCCTGCCGGTAGTCGATGGTCCAGCCGGCCTCCCGCAGGACCGGCGCGAACAGGCCGAGGTCCTCGAAGGCCAGGTGCTGCAGCGCGATGCATCGCATGGCGAGGGACTCCTTGTCAAAGGACGATGGAGCTCAGGCCGCGCGCAGGCAGTCCGCGTTGCGCGGGTCCTTGAGCGAACGGCGTGCGTAGTACTCGAAGGCCACCGTGTTGCGGCGCGGCCGCACGATCCAGTCGTGCGCTTCCTTCGCGAGCCGGTGGTCGATCGGCCGGATGGTGCCGGCCGCGGCGGCCAGCAGGTGCATCCTGGCGGCGCGCTCGAAGGCGATCGACAGCACGCAGGCTTCCTCGATGCTGGTGGCCGCCACCAGCAGGCCATGGTGCGACAGCAGCAGCGCGCGCTTCTGGCCGAGCGCGGCCGAGATGAACTCGCCCTCCTCGTTGCCCACCGGCACGCCGGGCCATTCGCCGACGAAGGCCACGTCGTCGTAGAGCACGCAGTTGTCCATGTGGCTGATCTTCAGCGGCTCCTCGAGCATGCCGAGCGCCGAGGCATGCAGCGCATGGGTGTGGATGATGCAGTTGACGTCGGGCCGCGCGCGGTACACCCACGAGTGGAAGCGGTTCGCCGGGTTGGGCATGCCCGCGCCGTCGAGCACGTGGAGGTCCTCGTCGACCGTCAGCAGGTTGTCCTCGGCGATCTCGTCGAAGCCCAGGCCCAGGCGCTGCGTGAGGTATTCGCCGGGCTTGCCGGTGCGTGCGGTGATCTGGCCTGCGAGGCCCGAGTCGTGCCCGTTGTCGAACAGGATGCGGCAGGTCAGCGCGAGCTTCTGCCGCGGCGTGTAGGGGCTCTCGGCGAAGTGCTGGTCCATCTGGACGATGGATTGGGCGACGAGTTCTTCCTTCGCGAGTTCGAAGGTGTCTTGCAGTGCCATGGGGATCTCCTTAAGGGGTTTCGCTGGTCGAGAAGGTCTTCTCGGGGTGCGCGGGAAAAAGTGCCTGGTAGCCGTCGAGGTCCTCGATGCGCGCGAGCCAGGCGCGGATCGCCGCGAAGCCCTGCAGCTCGATGCCGCCCATGGGCGCGAGTCGCGTGTAAGGGTACAGCGCCACGTCGGCGATGCTCGGGTGCGTGTCGGTGGCGACCCAGCCGTCGGGGCCCTGCCGTTCGAGCCGCGCTTCGAGCAGCGCGAGCGCGGCCAGGGCCTCGTGCCGGTAGGCGCGGAATTCGGGGCTCGCGGGATCGCGGTCGCGGTGCAGCGCCAGGTGCAGGCGCAGCTTCGCGAGCGGCTTCATGTGGCGCTCCTGCTCGAAGGACAGCCAGGTCAGCACGCGCGCCTGCGCGAGCGGCTCGGCGGGCCACCACGGCGAGCCCTGCGCGAGGAAGTGGAGGATCGCCATCGATTCGGCGATGCAGTGGCCGTCGTCGAGCTCGAGCACCGGCACCTGCGCGAGCGGCGCGATCGCGAGGAAGTCGGGCCGGCGCAGGTCGCCGCGGTCGATCGAGCGCGTGTGCCGCTCGAGCGGCACGCCGAGCAGGCCGGCCATCAGCCGCACCTTCCAGGCATTGCCCGAGCGCAGGGTGTCGTGGAGCTTCATGGCCATCAGTCGACCTTGGTGCCCGCGGCGCGCACCACGCGCGTCCACTTCTCGGTCTCGGCGCGCAGGTGCTTGCCGTAGGCGGCGGCGCCCGTGGGCAGCGGCTCGATGCCGAGCTCGGCCAGGCGCGCCACCAGGGCAGGGCGCTTGAGCGCGCGCGCCAGTGCCTCGTCGACCAGCGCGACCTGCGCCGGCGGCGTGCCGGGCGGTGCCAGCAGCGCGTTCCACGAACCGATCTGGAATTCGCCCAGGCCCTGTTCCTTGCTGGTGGGCAGGTCGGGCACGGCGGGGTTGCGGTGGTCGGCGGCGATCGCGAGCATGCGCAGCTTGCCGGCCTTGGCCTGCGGCTGGATCACGGGGATCGCGTCGATCACGATCTGGACCTGGCCGCCGAGCGCGGCGTTCACCGCCTCGGCGCCGCTCTTGAACGGCACGTGGAGGATGTCGCTGTGCGTCGCGAGCTTGAACAGTTCGAGACCGAGGTGCGGCGAGCTGCCGTTGCCGGCCGAGCCGAAGTTCAGCGTGCCGGGATTCTTCTTCGCATGGGCCGCCAGCGCGGGCAGGTCCTTCACGCCATCGAGGCCCGCGACCGCGAGCACATAGGGCGAGTTGCTCACCAGCGAAACGGGCGTGAGCGCCGCCGGGTCGTAGCCGAGCCGCGCATAGATCATCTTGTTGACCACTTGCGTGCCGACCGTGCCGAGCAGCAGCGTGTAGCCGTCGGGCTGCGCCTGCGCCACGGCCTGCGCGGCGATCGAGCCGCCCGCGCCGGGACGGTTGTCGATCACCACCTGCTGCTTGAGTTCCTCGCCGAGCGCCTGGCCGATGAGCCGGCCGGCCATGTCGGTGATGCCGCCGGCGCCGAACGGGATCACGAGCCGGACCGGCTTGGCGGGGTAGGGCTGGGCCTGGGCCGCCGCGCCGACGCAGGCCAGCGTCAGGGCGAGGACAGGGGCGATCCAGCGGCGGAACGGCGAACGTGCGGACATACCATACTCCTGTGCGGCGCGGGATCGGCCGCGTTGCGTGTGCGATCGGGTTCGAGAAACAAATCCATTTTAGGACACAAGTGTCCTAAAGAAAAGTCATGTCCATCAAGTTGAAGTTGTTGCGGGTCCAGTCGGGGCTCACGCTGGAGGGGTTGGCGCAGGCCACCGGGTTGACCAAGAGCTACGTGTCCAAGCTCGAGCGCGGCGTGTCCACGCCCTCCGTGGGCGCGGCGCTCAAGCTGTCGAAGGCGCTGGGCGTGCAGGTCGAGGAGCTGTTCGCCGAGTCGTCCGAGGAGGACCCGGTGGTCATCCATCGCCAGCAGCCGGCGGCCGCGGGCGGCGCGGCGCGGCTGGTGTCGGGCTCGCTGCCGGGACATCGCATGGTGGCCTTCGTGCTGCACCCCACCGACGAGCCGGTGCGCAACCATCCGATGAGCCACCACGAGGGCGAGGAGATCCTCCATGTGCTCAAGGGCCGCATCACGCTGCAGCTCGCGAGCCGCACCGAAACCCTGTCGGCCGGCGACACCGCGCATTTCAACGCGGGCATCCCGCACAAGATCACGTCGGTGGGGAAGACGCCGGCCTCGGTGCTGCTGGTGATCGCGCAGGCGGAATGAGCATTCGGCCAAAGCTTCTCCTGTCGTTCGCCGCGCTGCTGCTCGCCGGTTGCGCGAACACGCCGCCGCACGCGTATTCGGTCTGCGCGACGCAGCCGGGGACCGAAGCCTGCCAGGTCGAGCGTTACGACCACGTCGACTGAACGCCGGGGTCGCACACCTGCTGGCTATCCCCCGGTTGGATGAGGCGTGCGATGCGCGCAACGCCGCGACGAAATACCGCCGGCATGTGATCGATCCGTCATCGGGACGCTTCTTCCCACCCCTAAGATTCGTCCCGCAGGCACACGCGGGACGAGGAGGGCCGTGCACTGCGCCCATCGCGGCGTACTTGGCCGAGTCCCCGAAGCTCGCTTCCACCCCGATCGACGTGGCGCGCGCGGCGCGCTTTGACAGAAGGCATGCGTGATGGCTATTTCTCGGATTTTCAAGGCCTTGATAGGCGGATGCTGCTTGCTGGCCGCACTCGCCGTTTCGGCCCAACAGCAGCTGCCGGGCGTGCTGGGCCTCAGCTACAAGATCGGACGGCCTTCCGTTCCGGCCGCGGCCTATCAGAAGATCACCGTCACGGAATTCAGGTCGATGGTGAGCAAGGCTTTCCAGAAATCGGGCTTCTCTCTCGTTGCCGTGGACGCACAGAAGAACAAGTCGACGATCTTCCAGTTCAGGTTCGATGCCTATCCGAAGGTCGAGGCGAAGCCGATGATCTTCATCTCGGCCGACGAGTTGTTCGACGAGAGAAAGCGGTGCAACCCCTGTTTCCTGCGGTTCGCCGAGATCAGGAACGCGTCCGAGTTCGAGAGGCTTCCGTGGATGACGCAGTACGAGCTCAGCGCGCTGCTCGTGCCGGCCATCGACAACGCGTACGCCACGATCGAAGCCAGCGGGCGCGGGAATCTGGACGCTGCCTGGGGCTTCAATTACAAGCGGCAATGGGCCGGCGAGCAGAACCTGTTCGGCAACTCCTTCACCGGCATCGAATCCTCCAGTCTCAAGGAGGCCATCGCGGGCGCCTACAGGAATGCCGGTTTCATCCCCCTCGAAAGCCTTGGTGGCATCAGGACGCCAGCAGACACGCTGGCTTTCAGCTTTCCCGTGGATCCGGGCAAGGACGGCGGTGCCATCTACATGCTGAAGTTCCGCGGCCAGTACGACGCGGACCGACGCTGCCATCCCTGTGAGGTCATCGAAGAGTACGACCCCTACCAGCAGCTTCCGCCGGCCGGCTTGTCCGGCATCGTGGGCCGCGCGACGCTCGAGTCGAGGTTCACGGCGGCCCGAAGCGCAGCCTACGACGCCATGCGAGCCGATCTCGACCGCCACCTGCGTCCGGGCTCCGTGTTTTCGATCCCGCCCAAGCAGGCGCCCCTCGGATCGCCGCGGCCGCCGCCCACGCCGCCCGTCGTGACATGACGGCGCACGCGCAGTCCGTGCCGGGCAACGTCGCCATCGGCTCGATGCGACGCGAGCATTGGCTGGTCGTCGGCAACCTGTTCGCGGCGCTGGCGGCCGGCGCGCTGGCATCGTGGTCCACGCCGATGATGCTGGCGATCCTCTACATCGACATCTGGCTGCTCGCCAATCCCCATATCGTCGCGACCTACACGCGCCTTGGCGCGATGTCCTCGCGCCCGCGCATGCGCCAGGCGCTGATCTTCGTCGCGCCGATCCTGATCCTCACGGGCCTGACCATCGTCGCGCTCGCCTATGAGGCGGCCGGGCTGTTCGCCCTTTATTTCCTCGCGCAGTCCTTCCATGTCTCCCGCCAGTGCTACGGCATCGCGAGGCGCTGCGACCGGCGGCCCCCGATGCCCTGGCGAAGCCTGCCCTATGGGCTGATCTATCTGTTCCCCGCATGGGGCTATCTGCATCGCAGTGCACAGGGCGCCGACAGCTTCCTCGGATACCCGATCTGGCTGCCGCCGGTTCCGCAGGCGTGGGCCCTGGCCGCGGGAATTGCAGCCCTCGTCGGCGCCGCGTGCTGGCTGGCATGCCTGGCGTATTCCAGGCGCATGAGGCAGGCGGCAGGACCGTTCGACAGCCTCGTGCTGTCCCACTTGATCGTTTCGCTGGTCGGCTATGTCTGGATCAGCGACATCACCATCGGCTGGATGGTGGTCAACGTCTGGCACAACATCCAGTACCTGGTGTTCGTCTATTGCCAACGGCAGCGCGACGACACGACGGGCAAGGAGGGCGGCGAGATGGCGAGAAGTTCGGCGGCACGCGCAACGCCATGGCGCGCCGTCCTGATACCGCCGATGCGCTTCTTCCTGCCCTGCGCGATCGGCGGTGCCCTCCTGTACCTCGCCGCCAGCCGCATCGGCGAGAGCCTGCTGTGGCTCGGGCTTCCGACCATTCTCATTGCGCACTTCGTCCTGAACTTCCATCACTACCTGGTGGACGGCGTCATATGGAAGCGCCGTCGCACCACGATCGGGTGAGCGGCCGCCGGCCCGCGACGAGATCGCGGCGCTGAATATCCCCCAGTAGGGGGAGCCGTGCCGTGCGTGCAACACCCCCCAAGAAATTCCGCCTACGGGCGACCGTCCCCACCAGAAGAAGCGTGTCCGCCGCGTAGGATTTGCTTACAAACCCGGATGGGACGAGGAGAGGTCGATGAACGAGCACTTTCCGCGATGGCAAGGGGTCGTATTGCCGCGTCGTTCCGGCATCCGTAGACAGCGAATGCGAAACACCACCGTTCACCGAAACCGCACCTGAAGGTGCAGAGGAGCAAGCTACATGCGGAACATCTTTCTTGCGTTGATCGTCGCCGTGCTGACGGGATGCACGACCCTCCAGCCGCCGATCCAGCCCGATGTCTCGACCCAGTTCAAGCGCGAGAAGACCGCGGTCGCCTTCTTCGATCCGGTGGGGTCCATTCATTACTCGGAGGACGTATATCTGGTGCTGGCCGTTGCCCAGGTCTCGTCCGACTCCGACTACGCGGGCATCTGGGATAGCGACTCGGCGCTGACCCGGGTGCATGCCGACGAGTTTTCCAAGCTGGGCCTCAATGCCGCGCCGCTGAACGGCGAAGCCGGCATCGATGTGCCCAGGGAAGCCGTCGCACGCCAGAAGTCGCTGATGAAGGCGTTTCATGCGTCGAGGTCGAAGCCCGAAGGCGGGCCAGGCATCGCGCCCGAGTTCAAGGAAAGCCTGCGAGCGCACGGCTATGCCAATCTGATTCTGGTGAGCTGGTCTGGCTACTTCATGCACATCCCCACTTTGGGACTGGCACCTCGTCACTCGATCAACAACTCCTTCTGGGTTTACGACCTGCGTAAGGACCTGCCGCTCTGGTCGGGGGCATTTCCGGTGGCGCAGACCGTGACCTTGCCCAAGAACACTGGCAAGTCGTTCCTGGAAGAAAACGATCTGGCCGGATTGAAGTCCGAAACCGAAAAGCTGGCCCGCCAGCGCTATCGCACGAAAACCTTCGACGGAAAGCCGATGGTCAGCATCGGGCAAGCGATAGGTTTTCAGCGGGGAGATTGAGATGTCGAGCAGCTTTCGGTTGACGGCATTCCTTCGCTCGTCGATGTACGTCGGCGCGCTTTTTCTCGTGGCATGCACCGGGGCGAACATCGGCCTGAAAACCGATTTCAAGGCAGCGCAGTTCGAGATCGGCAAGACCAGCCGCAAAGAGGTGATCGCACGGCTGGGCTTGCCCCAGAAGTCCATCGAGGATGCCGACGGAAACTCGCGCCTGATGTATGAGGGCGGCGCGAGGCTGACAGGGCTTTGCGTGGGTTGCGGCAATGCGGCCGCTTCGCCTGGCGCCCTCCCGCTTCTGGTCAACGACTCGATCGTTAAGAACGGGGCGGAGTATGTTTTCGACAAGACCGGCATCCTGATACGCAAATCCGAGCCCGAACCCGTGACCGGGCAGGTCAGCCCGATGCCTTAGCTGCCGCGGCGCGGCAGCCGTGGTGGAATACGCGGACATTGCTTCGTGTTCCAGGAAAGGATGTGCCTTGACTTCCACCTCGAAACTGATACCGGCCGCGACCCTGGCGCTGGCCGTCCTGTCGATCGCCGCCTGCAGCGCGCCGCAGGCGCGTGACGACGGCGCCTCCGGCATCTGCCGGCCGGAGGCGGCGAGTGCCCTCGCGGGCAAGAACCGCATTGGCGATGCCGAGGCCCGGCAGTCGACCGGTGCCTCCCTCGTGCGCCAGCTTCAACCCGGACAGCCCGCGACGATGGACTACCGGCGCGAGCGCGTGACGATCGAGACGGACCCGGCCACCGGCAAGATCGTTCGCGCCGCCTGCGGCTAGGGCCGCGGCTGCGCGCGCCGGAGGAATGAGCACGCGCGGCGCGGGTCCGTGCATCGGCCCCGCACGACTGAACGCCGGGCTGCGATTTCAGTCTTGCCGGCTGTAGTCCGTGGCGCCGCATGTCGGAAGAATCGTCGGGCTCCGAGTTCGCCCGCGCAAAGCCTTCCGATGTCCACGCTCCCCACCTTCACCGCCGCCTGCGGCCTCGCACCCAAGGGCTCTCCTGCGTCCCAAGCCCAGGCATCGCGCGCCTGGAGCGTGCATGCGCCCTTCGTCGCGCTGCTGCTCGAGCACACCCGGCCCGCCATCGTCGTCGACCTCGGCGCGGAAGGCGGCGTGCCGGGTGCCACCTTCAGGCAGTCCACCGCGCGCGGCGCGGCCTGCCACACGGTGGACACGCGGCTCGCGGGCCACCGCGAGGCGGCCGCGGCCTTCGCGGACGGCAGCATCGACCTGCTGCATGTCGATGCCGGCGACCCGGCGCGCCTGGCCACGCTGGACCTCGCGCCGTGGCGCGCCAAGCTTGGCCCGCAGGCGCTGGTGCTGGTGCACGGAACCCGCGCCGGCCGCAAGCTGCGCCGCCTCTGGGCGCTGTTGCGGCAGCGCCATCCGTCCTTCGAATTCGAACAGGGCCTGGGGCTCGGCGTGCTGTGCCTCGGGCCGCGCGTGCCGCCGCTCGACGGCGTGCTCGCGCGCAGGATCGAGGGCCTGGTGCAGGAGCTGGAACGGCTGCGCAGCCATGCCGCGGAAGTCACGGCCAAGCGCGAGCGGGCCGAGGAAATGCTCGAGACCCGGCACTTCGAATCGCTCGAGAAGGACGTGGAGATCGCCGAGCGCGATGCACGCATCCTCGCGCTGAAGGCGCATGCCGCGGCGCAGGCCGCGCGCATCGACGGCTTCGAAGCCAGCCTTGGATTGCAGCTGGTGCTGTTCTACGGAAGGCTGCGGCTGCGCGTCTTTCCGGCGGGCACCCGCCACGGCGATTTCTACGAGCGGCGCCGCGGGCAGCTGCTGCGGTGGGCCCAGCGCTGGGTCGCGCATCGATCGACCGGGCGCGCCCGCCCGTCGCTCGACACCATCGCCGCGCTGCCGTCGCGCGATCCCGCGCGGCACCGGCCCTGGCTCGCGCCGCTCACGCCCTTGTCGCGCCAGAGCCTGGGCGCGCGCATCCTCATCGTCGCCGAGCTGTCGATACCGGCCTGCAAGCGCTACCGGGTCGACCAGAAGGTCGACATGTTCGAGCACCTGGGCCTCGAGACCACGGTGCTCAGCTGGCGCGACGCCGAGGCCTGCCGCGCGGCCCTGCCGTTCCATGGCCTGCTGATCCTCTACCGCGTGCCGGCCGCGCCGCACATGGTGCTGCTGGCGACCGAGGCCCGGCGGCTGGGCGTGCCCAGCTTCTTCGACGTGGACGACCTGATCTTCGATTGGGACGCCTATCGCCGGCAGCTGCTCGCCTCGGGCGCTCCGTCCGATCGCATGGCGTCGTCGAAGGAGACGACGGCGCAGTACCGGCAGATGCTGAGCCACTGCCAGCATGGCATCGGCAGCACGGCCGCGATCGCGCGCAGCATGGGCGAGATCGTTCCCGGCAAGACGCATGTGGTGCCGAATGCATTGGACGAAGGCATCCTCGCGCTCGCCGCGGAACTCGAGCGGCGTCCGGTCAAGACCGATCCGCGCTTCGTCACCATCGGCTATGGCAGCGGCTCGCGCACGCACGATGGCGACTTCGGCGTCGTGGCGTCCGCGCTGCTGGCCGTGATGCAGCGCCATCCGCAGGTGCGGCTCGCCATCCATGGCCCGCTCGAACTGCCGGCGCCGTTCCGGCGCTTCGCCGACCGGGTGTTCCAGATCCCGTTCCTGCAGGGCGACGACTACCTGCGCGCGCTCGCCTCGTGGCAGATCAGCATCGCGCCGCTCGAGGACAGCCTGTTCAACGAAGCCAAGAGCAACATCAAGTTCATCGAGGCGGCGATCCTCGGCGTGCCGAGCATCTGCTCGGGCACGGGGCCGTTCCGTGAAGGCATCGAGCATGGCCGCACGGGCATGATCGCCGACACGCCCGAGGAATGGGAGGCGGCCCTGACCCGGCTGGTGCTCGACGCCGGCCTGCGCCACGGCATCGCGGAGGAAGCCCGCCGCAGCGTGCTGTCGCGCTATCACCCGCAGGTGGTGGCCGCGCGGCAGCTGCAGCAGGTGATCGGGCCGCTGCTGCCGGCGCCTGCCACGCGCCTCAAGGTGCTGGCCGTGAACGTGCTGTTCGCCCCGGTGAGCTTCGGCGGCGCGACCGTGGTCGCGGAGCAGCTGTGCCGCCGGCTGCAGGCCGACGGCTGCGACGTCACCGTCTTCACCGCCATCCTGGGCTCGGAGCTCGAGCCCTACAGCGTGATGCGCTACGAGGTCGACGGGCTGCCGGTGATCGCCGTGCAGGTGGCCGACGACACGCAGCGCGCACTCGACTACGACGATCCGCAGGTGGGCGAGATCTTCGCGCGGCTGCTGAAGTCGCTGCGGCCCGATGTCGTGCATTTCCATTCGGTGCAGCGGCTCGGCGCGACGATGGCCCATGCCTGCGTGGAGGCCGGCGTGCCCTATGCCATCACGCTGCACGACGCCTGGTGGCTGTGCGAGCGCCAGTTCATGGTGCAGGACAACGGCGTGTATTGCAACCAGAAGGCGATCGACCTGCGCGCCTGTTCCAAGTGCGTGCCGGACAGCGGCTTCACCTTCAAGCGCAGGTTCTTCCTCGGCGACGTGCTCGACCGCGCGAGCCTGCTGCTGGCGCCCAGCGAATTCCAGCGCGAGCTCTACGTGGCGAACGGCGTCGCGCCGCAGCAGATCGCGGTGAACCGTAATGGCGTGCCGCTGCCCGCGCGCCCGCGGCCGGCGCGCCGGCCCGGATCGCCGCTGCGCATGGCCTACCTCGGCGGCCGCGCGGTGCACAAGGGCTACTTCTGGCTCCAGCAGGTGCTGGAGGGCATGCGCGCGGGCGGCTACGAACTGGTCATCACCGACATCGCCCTGCGCACCGGGGCGGCGTCCGTCGTCGCCACCGAGTGGCGCGTGTCGGGCCAGGTGCGCGTGGTGGCGCCCTTCGAGCAGGCCGAGATGGACGCGTTCTACGACGACATCGACGTGCTGCTCGTGCCCTCGCTGTGGAAGGAGAGCTTCGGCCTGGTGGTGCGCGAGGCGCTGGCCCGCGGCATCTGGGTGATCGCGACCGCGGCGGGCGGCGTGGTCGAGGACATCGTGGACGGCGTCAACGGGCGCGTGGTCGAGATCGGCGACACCGACGCTTTCCGTGGTGCGATCGAAGACGCGCTGGCCAGCCCCGATCGCCTGCCGGCCGGCGGCGTCAACGCGATGCTGCCGCGCATCCGCGGCTACGACGAGCAGGCCGCCGAGCTCAAGGCCTACCTGCAGCGCATCGCCGCCGCGCCGGCCGCGGCCCGCGTCGTGGGCACCACCCGGCGCGCATGGCGCTCCTCGGTGATCCCGATCGCCGCGCACGGCAGCGGCCTCGGTGCCTGAGGCGTAGTCCGAATGGCCGACCCGAAAACCGGGGCGGTACTCACGGATGGGAGGGGGCTGGAAGCAGGGGAAGGGCTTACAAATCGCGGGTGGGTTCTTCGGGCCCATGCCACCACCCTTTCACCACGAATTCATGCTCTGGATGTCCTTCTCCTGCCGGCGCGGCCAGAACCCGTCCTCGTTGTCGCCGCATGCCGCGCCGCGCCGGTCCGGGCGGTCTTCGGAGCGCTGGCGGCATGGGGATTCGACCGCGCTCGCGGCCCTGCTGGCCAGGGAGGCGCCTCGCCTCCCGGTGCCCGAGGCCGCGCCCGAGTCCGTCGTCCAGAGCATGCGCTTCGAGCCGGCCCTGCATTTCCAGGTCGAGCTCGGCCCCCGCTTCTGCGTTCGCGTCGAGAGTCTGCGGCGCACGCCGCTGTACGTGGTCGGCGGCCGCGACTGCTGGCTGCAGGTCGGCAGGGAGCCGGCGCTGCACCTGCGGCATGGCGATGTCGTGTTCCTGCCGCGCGGCGATGCGCACCGTGTCTTCTCGGACCCCGGCCTGCCCGCGTCGAGCCTCGATGAACTGCTGACGCATTCCGCCGGCGCCGCCGGTGCCGAGCGGCACGCGCCGGCGGGCGGCGACCACAGCGTGTGGAGCGGCGGTTTTTACCGGTCGGTGGAACTGGCCGCCCATCCGCTGGTGGCATCGCTGCCGTCCGTGCTGCACCTGCGCGCCGCGGATGCCGCGCCCTGGCTGCGCGCCATGGCGGACGCGGTGCGCTGGATGGCCGACCGCAGGGCCGGCGGCAACGGCGTGGGCGTGACCGAGCTGTTGGGCGCGCTGATGCAGCACGCGGTGCTGGCCTGGTTGCGCAGGCCGGAGGCGGGCATGCCCATCGCGGGTGCCTCGGGCCCCGATCTTTCCGATGCGAGATTGCTCACGGCGCTCGAGGCGATCCACGCCCGGCCCGCGGACCCATGGACGCTGGAATCGCTCGCCGCGCTGTGCCACATGAGCCGCACGGCCTTCGCCACGCGATTCCGCGCGCAGATGAATCTCTCGCCGATGCAGTACCTGGCGCGCTGGCGCATCCACCTGGCGTCGCGGCTGCTGCGCGAACGCCGGCTGACCTTGCAGCAGGCGGCCGATGCGGTGGGCTACTCGACCGGCGCGATCCTCGCGCGTGCCTACAAGCGAGAACTCGGGACCTGGCCGTCGCGGGCGGTCTGAGGGCGCGCGTCAGCTCGCCTGCCGTGCGGGACCACGCAGGGGACGAGGCGTGCGATTCGTGCAACGGTAAGAAGAAATTCTTCTGCCGAGCGATCGACGCCGTCCGGGACAGCGCATCTCCCACGTAAGATTCGCTGACACACAAAACTACACAGGGGACGAGGAGAGAGGTCGACGCACAGAGCCCGCAGGCTCGCGCTGGTCGTGCCAGCGGCAGGGGCGTCCCTTGCGACCGCAAGCGCATGCACCGTCGCGTCGCTTTCCCGTCCCGTCAAGAAATCAATGAACAGATCGCTTCGCCTGCTGCCGACCGTGCTCGGAATCTCGGCCATCCTGGCCTCGTGCGGTGGAGGCGGAAGCGACGGCTACGCCGGACTGCCGCCGGCCACGGCGGCCGCGCTGGCGAGCATCGAGGAGGCCCGCAATCCGCCTCCTGCGGCCGTGCCCGATCCCGCCACGGCCCGCCCGATGCAGACGACGCCCTACACCTTCCTGTTGGGGAACGTCGATGCAAGCGGCTTCGATGCCTTCACGACGGAACTCACGAGTCCCGCTTTCGCCGGCTACCTGCTGGATCGGATCGTCTTCGTCGATGCCTCGGCGCGTGGCCAGTGGCGAGCGATCTACCAGCGCAAGGGCCAGACGGCTCGCTACGACCATCGCTTCGTCTCGACGGGCGCGCCGCTGACGCTGGCCGATTTCCAGGCGCAGGGCGCGGAGGGCTATCGCCTCACGCCCAGCGGCGGTACCTCGCCGAAGAACGTCTTCAGCAAGGTGACGGGTGAGGCGATCCAGTACGAGTACGTGGATGCGATCAAGGTCCCTCTCATGGCCGCAAGCCCGGAGGAGTTGCTCCGGCCGCTCAACGACCTGGGCAAGCTCGGCTATTGCGGCACCCAGGTTCGGGGCGCGGGCCTTGCCCTGGTGAAGGAGACGCCATCGACCGCTCGCTGCGTCTTCGAGCTGGTGACCGCCAAGTCCGGCGGGAGCACCGGCTTCGTCGCCGAGCAGAACGAGCAGGGTGCCAAGGGTTCGGTGTTCGTGACATCGGCCCTCGTCGCCGAGAAGCTGGTGAACCTCTACGTTCGAGACGAGGCGCAAGTGTCGAGCTTCAAGTTCAAGGCGGCGGACGTGACGACCGCGGCCAGGCCGAACACCTTCGAGCAAGCGGCGGAGCTGATGGCCATCCTCAACCGCGAAGGCGCGACGGGGGCCAGGCCCTGGCGGAGCTACGACGATGGTGGCCGTCCCTACATCGTCTTCATGACGGCATTCGATTGCCGCGGGCTGCTTTGCTAACGCGGCCCTTTTGACGTTCATCGTCGCGGCCCCGCGATGATCTTCTCGGCGAAGCAGGGCCGGAAGATCGCGATCGCCGCGGCGGGCGGCTGGCGCGACGCGGGCTACTGCCGCCCCGCTGCCTTCACCGTGTCCTCCACCCGCCCCAGTTCGGCCTGCGTCTGCGGCCCGGCATTGCGCGCGCGCACGCCCGGCAGCACCCGGTTGGCCGCGGCGATCTCCGTCGGCGTCCACGCGCGCGGATCCGTGCGCGACAGGAAATAGAGAACGTTGATCAACCCGCTCGGCGACAGCTTGTCGACCTGGCTCGCATCGAGCAGCTTCAATGCCAGCGAAATGGCCTCGGCCGAATCGTTGAAGTCGCGCTGCAGGCGACCGGTCGCGCGGCGGCGCTCGTCGGCACCGGCGGCATTCACCTGCGACACCAGCCGCACGAGTTCGGCGTTCTCGATGTTGGCGATGGTGGCCACGCCCTGCGCCGCGGCCTTGCGGACCTGTTCATCGGGCGACTGCTGCAGCCCGGCGAGCAGGCCTTCGGCTTCTTCCTTGGAGAGCGCGAGCCGCACCATGGCCAGTGCCGCGTTGCGCTTGGAGCCGTCGGCCGCGCTGAGCTCGGGCACGAGGCCATAGACCCACTTGTAGCGCTCCACTCGCTCCTTGGATTCCTCCACGCTGGTGCTGCGCCGGCGCAGTTCGGCGTCGAGCGCGGCGGTCTGCATCTTGAGTTCCGCCTCGCGCTGATCGATCTGCTGCTTGGTCTGGGCGTTCCAGGCCGTGAGCGCGACGGTGACCAGCGACCCCGCAATGCCCACCGCGGTGGTGGCCCGTTCCAGCCACGATTTCTGGGAAGGAAGATCGCTCATGGGGAACCGGACGCGAAGTCCGCCGTGCCGCAGGGAACCTGCCGATGGCCGTGACGGTAAGGCGCGCGTCCGGCACCGACCATCCTCCCGAGGAAGTAGAGCAAGCGGGATATAGGCGTGGGATGGCGCCGGTGAAAGACTCGAACCCACAACAACAAGAACATGATCCGCGTGCAACGGCGGGCATGTCAGTCGCACGGTGGATTCGAGGTCGATTCGATCAACTTTGGGGGACCATGCCATGCAATATCCCGGCCGCGTCATCAAGCAGGGCGAAACCGATGCCCGCATCGTCAAGGAACTCAAGGACCGATTGAACCGGGTGCTGGTCCTGAAGGGCGGCGAAGCGATCAAGCTCGATCCCCAGCAGCCCAGCTTCGGCCCGATGATGAAGAGCGCGGTCAAGCTCTTCCAGTCGCGCAGCGTGGACAGCGAAGGCCATGCGCTGAAGATCGACGGCGAGGTCGGCAGCATCACCTGGGCGGCCCTGTTCGGCGACGACCAGGTGCCCGTGGCCACCAGCACCACCGACGATCTGCTGAAGCGCGCACTGGCGGTCGCGTCGGGCGAGGAAGCGCGCCAGGTGCGCGAAGTGCCGCCCGGCTCCAACCGGGGGCCGGACGTGGAGGCCTACCTGCGCAGCACCGGGCTCGGCGGCGGGCACTCGTGGTGCGCGGCCTACGTCTACTGGTGCTTCGAGCAGGCGGCCCGGCAGCTCGGCCGCGCCAGCCCCCTGTTCAAGACCGCGGGCTGCCTCGCGCACTGGAACGGCGCGCCTTCCAAGGGTGCGCGCCGCATCAACGCATCCGCGGCCAAGGCCGACCCGGCCGTGCTGCAGCCCGGCATGATCTTCATCATGGACCACGGTGGCGGCCTGGGTCACACCGGCCTCATCGAGAGCGTGACGGGCGGGATCATGACGACGCTCGAGGGCAATTCGAATGTGGGCGGATCGCGCGAGGGGATCGGCGTGTTCCGGCTGACCCGCAAGGTCAACAGCGTGAACAAGGGCTTCATCGACTACGCGGGTCTCTGAGGAACGCCGACCATGAGCAACGCACAGCATCCCTACCACCCCATCATCTACGTGCGCGGCTTCGCTGCCACGCAGGGCGAGATCGAGGAGACCGTGGCCGATCCCTACATGGGTTTCAACATCGGCTCGACCAAGACGCGCATGGCCTGGACCGGCGACATGCGCCGTTTCTACTTCGAGTCGCCGCTGGTCCGGCTGATGGGCGACCACCGCTACGAGGACGTGTTCGTCGACGGCGACGACCTGATGGCCGCCACGCGCGCCGACCAGGCCGTGCCCTACCGCAGCATCGTCATCTACCGCTACTACGACGATGCCTCGAAGGACTTCGGCAACGGCAAGACGCCGGCGATCGAGACCTTCGCCCAGGGGCTCGACCAGCTGATCCTGCGCCTGCGCGACCGGGTGTGCGCCAACCCGAACAACGCGATGACGCCGGCCGACTTCAAGGTCTACCTGGTGGCGCATTCGATGGGCGGGCTGGTCTGCCGCGCCTTCCTGCAGAACCCCAGGCTGGGCTCGGCCGCGGCGCGCGCGGCGGTCGACAAGCTCTTCACCTACGCCACGCCGCACAACGGCATCGACATGCGCATCGTGCGCAACGTGCCGGGCTGGCTGTCCTTTGGCGACGTCAACAACTTCAACCGCGAGCGCATGGCCGGCTACATGGCCGTTCCCAAGGGCGACGACGTGTCGCTGGTGACGAACTTCCCGCCCGAGCGGGTGTTCAACCTCGTGGGCACCAACGCGCGCGACTACGCGGTGGCCGGGGGCCTCTCGTCATGGGCCGCGGGCGATGCCAGCGACGGCCTGGTGCGTATCGAGAACGCCACCACCCACGGGCTGGCGGCCGACGGAACGGACGTCGGATCGCCACGCGCCTTCGTCAATCGCAGCCATTCGGGGCACTACGGCATCGTCAATTCGGAAGAGGGCTACCAGAACCTCACGCGCTTCCTGTTCGGCCAGCTGCGCGCCGACGGCATCCTCGACATCGACGACATCACGCTGCCGGAAGAGGTGCAGGCGGCGCTCGACGACGGCAAGAGCGTGAAGGCCTCCTACCAGTTCGAGGTGGTGGCCAGCGTGCGGGGTGCCCAGTGGCAGATCACGCGGCGCGAGGCGCGCGAGAACTCGGCCATCTTCCGCGGCTACGACGAGTTGTTTCCGGCCCAGGGCAAGCAGCGCATGCCCGACCGCAGCAAGAGCCCGCACCTGTTCTCGCTGTTCCTGGACCCGAGCAAGAGCGTGGTGGCCTCGGGCTCGGTGAGCTTCGCCTTCGACATCAAGGTGCTGGTGCCCGACTACGAGATCGACGGGCTGCTGTTCCTCAAGCGCCACTACGAAGGCGGCTTCGTCTATCGCGACCTGATCATCGTCGAGGCTTTCCCGGATGCCGCCGCCAAGTACGGGTGGCGCGTCTTCTATGGTGCGCAGGACGTCCATCCGGGCAAGCCCGGCATCGAGGCCACGCTGTACCCGCTGCAGGGCGCCGATGGCTATGCCTTCGACATGACGATCATCCAGGACGTGCGGCCCGGCCTCACGGGAACCCTGCGCGTGGAGATGCGACCCTGGCGTTGAGACGGGGAAGGCTCACCCGCGCGTCGCCTGGCTCAGGACGGTGCCTGCGCGCGCCGCAGCCATCCCAGCGTGCCGCCCTCTACGCGCCAGTTCCCGCCCTGCGCATCGAGCGAGAGCCGCGCGCGGCTCTCGCCGAACGGCCCGGGGTTCTGCTGCACGATCTCGATCTCGCGTTCTCCCACGCCCGCCACGATCGCGACATGCCCATAGCGGTTGAGCAGCGTCGGCGCGAACACGATCAGGTCGTCGACCCGCGGCTTCTCGGCCTGGCCGTTGCGGTACTGCAGCAGCGCGCGCTTCGTGTTCGGCATGCCCTGCGGCGTGGCCGCGTCGTAGAAGTCCCTGGCGTGGCCGTAGGCGTCGGGCATGCGGTGGCCGAAGCGCTCGAAGTAGTAGCGCTTGACGAACTCCACGCACTGGTACTGGATGCCGAGGTTGTAGCCGTCGCTCGACAGCGCGCGGCCCTCGGCGTTGTTCACGCCGCCGTTGTAGTAGACCTTCACGCCGTTGAACTCGTCGACCACCGCGCCGACCTCGCGCGCGGGGTTGAGGTTGAAGTAGGTGGCGCCCCCGTAGCCGGCGACGGCCAGCGCGGCGATGCCGGCGAGGGTGGCGAGGACAAGGGCGGGGCGGCGAAGGCGCATCGGTGGCGAGGGAGCGGTGGCGGACATGAACGGCCGCCATCCTCGCACGAAGCCCGCGGCGGGCAGCGGCAAGGGCCACCGGAACCGGTGGCCATGACGCACCGGCACTCAGCCCGCGACCCGCTCCTCGTCGCGCAGCAGCACCGCCTTCTGCCGCTCGTACTCGGCCGCGATCTGCGCCAGCCGGCGTGCGCGCGCGGCGTCGCTGGTCCACTGGGCGGCGCGCACGCGCTGCAGTGCCAGGTCGCGCTGCAGCTGCGCCACCGGCAGCAGCGTCGCGTGGGGTGCCGCCTCGTAGCCGGCCGGCGCGTTCAGCGCGCGCAGCACGGCGCGCTCCCGGGCGCTGCGCGGCCCGGCGGCGGCGCCATAGCGCAGCAGGAAGCGGCGGACCTCCTGGCGCGTGGCGCGCGGCCAGTCGGCGCGGATGGCGAAGCGCTCGGCGGGCAGGGGCTCCGATTGCCAGACGATCCTGAGCTGCCGGCCCTCGGGCGGAAAGCGGCGGCAGAACAGGCGGTGGTCCTCGAGCGTGCCGGTCGCGATGTCGACATCGCCGTTGGCCAGCGCGAGGCTGCTCGCGAAGGTGGAGCCGACGGTCTCGGTGCGGAAGGCGGTCTCCATGTCGATGCCGCGCGGCAGGAACAGCCGCGCCTGCGGCAGCACATAGCCCGCGATGGAACGCCGCTCGCCGTAGGCGATGCGCCAGTCCTGGGGCTCGGCCAGCAGCCGGTCGAGCGCGTCGGGCGGGGCCGAGCGGCGCACCAGCAGCACCGCGCGGTTGGGGTCTTGCGCCGCCGGGCGCTTCGCTTGGGCGAGAATCCGCATCCGCCCCTCGACCACCGCCTGCAGCGCGGCCTCGGGGGCCAGGAAGCCGGCGTCGACCTCGGCGTGCGCGACGGCCCGTGCCAGCGATTCGAGGCTGGACAGCGTGGCCGTCTCGAGCGCGCAGCCGACGGCGGCGCACAGCGGGTGCAGCAGCGGTTCCCACGCGGCGCGCGAGGCCAGGGCCTCGTCGAGCAGCGGCAGGGCGAAGCGCAACCGGGCGGAAGACACAGGGGAGAAGGCCTCGCTCGAGGCCGCCGAGGCTGGCGCGAGACGCGAGCCCGACAACAGGAGCACGCCGGCGCCGCCGCGCGCGACGCGCAGCAATGCGTCGCGGCGGGTGGCACCCGGGGGTGCATGTGAAAGGGTGAGGAAGGACGGCGCCATGCGGGTTCACGACAAACGCTGGCACGGCCCGGACGCGTTGCGGCGCGCCGTGACGCGACCGCCGTCCGGCCAATGACAGCAGGGTTTGGAGTCTGCGCATCCGTCCCCGCGCGCGCTACTCCCGAACAGGAGGGAACATGGGTCTGGAATCCACGGCGCTGGCCGACGCGGTCCGGCGGCTGTATGCCGAGGTGGCGGCGCCGGGTGCCGGCGGCATCGACCTCAACGTGCTGCGCGAGTGCATCGGCGCCGAGCACGTGGTGATGACGAGCATGCACGACGGCGACACCGAGTGGCGCGCCTGCACGCAGTTCGGCCAGGTCGAGGAACGCGAGCTCGGCCAGTGGCTCACGATGGCCGATCACGAGTCGCTGGTCCGGCTCACGGCCTCGGGCCTGCCGGTGCGCACCTCTACCTTCCTGAGCCGCCGGGCGATGGCCAGCACCGAGCTCTACCAGGAGGTGCTGCGGCCGCTCAACGGCGGCCTGGCCGCGGTGTCGTACTGGCGCGAGCACGATGGCTGGCGCGGCCTCAGCTACTGCCGCTCGCTCGAGTCGGGCCACGATTTCCGCGAGGACGAGCTGGCCTCGATCCAGGCGCTGGTGCCGCACCTGCGGACCATCGAGCAGCTGCATGCGCAACTGCGGCAGCGCACGCGCGCCAGCGTCGGTGCGGCGCACGACATGCTGAACCTGGCGCCGCAGGCGGTGCTGCTGCTCGATGTCGCGGGCCGCGTGGTGTTCCTCAACCGCAGCGCGAGCGCGCTGCTGGCGCAGCCCGGTTGCGGCTTGCGCGCCGACCGCGAAGGCCTGCGCGCGCGCGACGGCGCGGAGGACCGCCGGCTGCAGCAGGCGGTGCGGCTCGCGGCCGAGCTCGCGCCCGAGTCGCGCCGCGCGGCGCTCAGCGATGGCGCGGTGGCGGCGCAGGGCCTGCCGGTCACCATCCGGCGCGCGCTGCCGCTGCGGCCGCTGATCCTGTCGATCGTGCCGGCCGCCAGCCTCTCGGCGCAGGCCGAGTTCGGCAGCGCGCGCGTCGCGGTGATGGTGCACAACGCCGGCACCGACGGCACCATCGCCGCGGCCCGGCTGGTCGAGGCCTATGGGCTCACGGCGCGCGAGGCCGAACTGGCCGTGCTGCTCGGCAAGGGCGAGGACCTGGCCGGCGCGGCCGGGCTCATGGCGCTGTCGGCGGGCACCGCGCGGCAGTACCTCAAGCAGATCTTCGCCAAGCTGGGCGTGCAGCGGCAGGCCGAGCTGGTGCGCCTGCTGGTGGCGAGCTTTCCGCAGGAGTGAGGCCGAAAGGCCTCGCGCACATCGCGCTCAGGCGGCCGGTGCGCCCGGCAGCATCGCGCGCGCGGCCGCGTTCACGAGCTGCACGCGGTTGCGCACCTTGAAGCGCGCGCGCAGCTGCCGCAGGTGGTAGTCGACCGCATGGCCCGACACCTGCAGCCGGTGCGCGATCTCCTTGTCGCCGCGGCCCTGCCGCAGTTCCTCGAGGATGCGCAGCTGCATCGCGCTGAGCATCCTCGAAGCGTTGCCGATGTCGCCGAGCCGGTCCGCGGCCGACGCCGAAGCGAGGCCGCAGGACTGCACGCGCCGGTGGAAGTCCTCGGCCAGCATGCGGGCCAGCGCGACGATGCCGGCGCCGATCCAGGCGCTGTCCGTGCGCTCCGACTGCAGGCTCACCAGCGTGTGCTCGCCGAGCGGCAACGACAGCGGCGGTGCCGGCAGCCTGAACAGCACGCCGCTGCCGATGCCGCTGGCGCGCAGGTCCTCGAGAAAGCGTTCGTGCAGCGCGAAGCGGGCGTCCTCGGGCGGGTGTTGGCGCGCCAGGCTGTCGCGGTCCCAGACCCAGGGGCCGGCGCTGCGCTGCGCGGCATCGACGCGCGGATCCACCTCCTGGTATTGCTGCGAGAAATAGCGTTCGGTCCAGCGGGGATTGGCATGGCCGGTGAAGAAGCTCGAGGGCCGCCAGCGGCCCTGCGCGAGCGCCACGGTGCCGTAGGCGAACCACTGGAAGCCCAGCGCCTGCAGCATCGGGCGCATGCGCAGCAGCGGGTCGTCCTCGCCGGCCGCGGCGCCGCCGTCGACGGCGTGCGGCAGCGGGCCGTCCGTGACGAAACGAACCGGCGCCGCGCTGTGCAGCGGCAGCCCCGTCATGCCGCGCACCGCCGGGTCTTCCGATGGCATGGCGGACAGTGGCGCTTCGGCGCGCGGCTGCGGCAGCTCGGACGAGCGCGCGCTGCGTCGGTACGGCAGGAAGACATGGGCGGCGGGCAAGGGTTCGATGCGGTGGACGAGGAGGCTGGAGGCCGCGCGTGTCGCGCGGCGAGCGTGCGGTCCGGGGAACGCCGGACCGGCGCTGCGACCCGTGCGCGAGAGGCCTCTGGCACCGGTGCGAAGGGCATGTTGCCGCCCTGGCTGGAGGGCGTCGATAACCTTCCAGATAATGGCCGCGCACCATGTGCAAAGGCGCTACCGCCTGTTACCCGGATTACGCATGTTTGTTGCGTTCGCGACGAAGCGTTTCGCTCCTCGTTCAGGTCCAATGGCGGGCTTTTCGATCCCTGGACCCTGATCCCATGAGCCTGCCTCTGCTGCTGCGCCATACGAGGGCGAGCAAGAACATGTCCCAACTCGATCTGTCGTTGCGGCTGGGCGTCTCCCAGCGGCACGTCAGCTTCCTCGAGACCGGCCGCGCCGCGCCGAGCCGCGACCTGCTGCTGGCCTGGATGAACGAGGTCGAGGCGCCGACCTCGCTGCGCAACGCGGCGCTGTCGCTTGGCGGCTTCACCACCGTCGCCAGCGAGGAGGGCGCGTCGTGGATCGGCATGACCGAGGCCAACGAGGCCGCGCTGCAGCGCATGGTGCAGCTGCACAACCCGCTGCCGGGCCTGGTGTTCGATCCCGACTGGAAGATGCTCGCGACCAACTGCGCGGGCCAGTGGCTCTGCACGGTCGTGATGCCCGGCTACTGCGAGGCCGTCGACCACCGCTTCGAAGGCCTGGACATGATCGACTGCGTGGCGCACGACGACGGCCTGCTGAGCCATTCGCGCAACGCGGCGCAGGTCGGCGCCAGCCTGCTCGCGCAGTTGCAGACCGAGAGCTGGCTGCGCCCGTCGCTGCGGCCGCGCGTCGATCGGCTGGCCGACTCGCTGCACCGCCGCTACGGCCGGTTGCCCGAGGTGCCCTCGCTCGGCCTCGCCACGCCGAGCCTCAACCTCAGCTTCGACACGCCGCTGGGCGTGCTGAACTTCTCCACCTTCCAGAGTGCCTTCGGCATTCCGCAGGACATCAACTCCTCGTCGCTGCGCATCGAGCTGTGGTTCGCGGCCGATGCGCACACGCGCGAGGTGATGAGCGACGCCGATGCCGACGCGGAGGCCTGCTGCTGAAGCGGTGAGGTCGGCGTCGGCGCGGCCTCAGGGCAGCTTCGCCGCCACGCGCGCGGCCAGCGCATTGACGCGTTCGCGCGCCACCGCGTGCAGCGCCGCGTCGCGCTCGCCGCCGCCCACGCGCACCTCCACGCTCAGCAGGCCCTTGCGGATCTGGATGCGGTTGAGGATGTCGATGTTCGCCTCGTCGCCGAGGCCCGCCACCGGCGTCTTGGGCTCGCCCACCTTCTTCGAGACCTCGAAGTAGCGCTGCGAGAACGCGGGCGTCGATGCGAGGTTGCGCACGCTCATCTGCACCTGGTGCGAAACGGTCACGCGCTTGCCGTCGAGGGTGTCGGTGCGGCGCACGTTGTAGAGGCAGCCGATCGGCCTGGGAATCTCCTCGATGCGGTTCTCGCGCGACTCGTGCGTGATCTTTCCCTTGAACTGCACCGGCGCCGCGATCGTCATGTCGGGGAACACGGCCTTCACGTCCTCGGGCGTCATCAGCGCGCAGGCATCGGGCCACTGGTCGGCGGGCGCGGTCTGCGACACGCGCGTGTCGGCCGGCACCTCGACCGCCGCCTGGGTGGCGATCGGCGCCGCAGCCGCCACCATGCCGGTGCCCGGCTGCCAGCGCGACAGCGCCTGGCGCGCGAGCGCGCTCGCGTTGCCGGGCGTCTGGCTCGAATAGGCATCGAGGCTGGCCGAGACGATCAGGTCGCCCTTGCGCGCATAGACCGCGACCCGGTGCGTGCTGGTCTCCATGAAGGCCTCCTCGCCCACGCCGGCCAGCGGCTCGATGCGCAGGCTGAGCTTGGGGTCGGTGGCCACGCGTTCGCGCGCGGTGCGGATCGAGGCGAAGCTGTCCGTGGCGGTGCCGCGGCCGACCACGGGCGAGTCGCCCCAGCGCACCACGGTCAGGCTCGCGAAGCGCGCGAAGTCCAGCGTCGAGGTCGGGCTCGGCAGCCGTACCACGTAGGCGCAGCTCTCGGCGTACTGCGGGCCGCGGCTCAGGGGGCTCAGCGTGGGGCCCTTGTCGGTGACCGGGCGTCCGGGGAACAGCGCCTCGATGTCGGCGCGCGGCATCAGCCTGCAGGCGTCGGGCGCGTTCGCGGCCATGGGGGAAGTCGCGGCGGGCGGCGAGGCCGTCACGGTCGCGGTCTGCGCGAGCGCGGCGACATGGACCGCGCCGGCCAGCAGCAGCCAGGCGGGGCGGATCGGGGCGAGGGTTCGGAAGGGATTCAAGCGGACTCCGGTATTCGGGTAAACGCGTAGAAGCGACGCAAGGCGCGCATCCTCGCCGCACCGGCGCGGCCCGTCGATTACCTGCGGCGTAGTCGGCCGTACGTAGTTCCCGAGGCCCGCGTGTCAGTTTTCGGTCAGCCGCCGACGCCGAGCATCCCTGCCTCCATCACAACAGGCCGCAGGCGCGCTGCGCAGGCACGCCCACAGAGACAGACATGAACGACCGCAACCTAGGCAGAGGGCTCTTCCTCATTGCCATTTCCCTCCTGTTCGGCATCACCGCCGCGCGCAACTACCCGATCGGCGACTTCTCGCGCGCCGGGCCCGGCATGTTCCCGTTCATCGTCAGCGTGCTGCTCGGCCTGATCGGCGTGGCCACCGTGATCCGCTCGCGCTTCGTCGCGCGCCAGCCGATGGAACTCAACCTGCGCAACATCGGCATCGTGATCGGCAGCCTCTGCGGCTTCGCGCTGATCTCGGAGCACATCAACATGGTCGCGGGCATCGTGTTCATGGTGTTCGCCTCGACGGCTGCCGGCCTCTCGTACTCGTGGGTGCGCAACGTCAAGATTTCCCTCGGCCTGATCGCGATGGCTTTCGCGCTCCAGAAGCTGCTGGGCCTGAACCTGCCCCTGCTCTGAGGACGAAGCCATGGAAGTCTTGAACAATCTCGCGTTCGGTTTCTCGCACGCGCTCACGATGCAGAACCTGCTGTTCTGCGCCATCGGCTGTACCGTGGGCACCCTGGTGGGCCTGCTGCCGGGCCTGGGCCCGCTGGCCACCATCAGCCTGCTGCTGCCGCTGACCTACTCGATTCCCACCGGCGGCGCGCTGATCATGCTGGCCGGCATCTACTACGGCGCCCAGTACGGCGACAGCGTGAGCGCGATCACGATGAAGATCCCGCATGCCAGCAGCATCGTGGCCTGCATCGACGGGTACGCGATGACGCTCAAGGGCCAGACCGGCCTGGCGCTGTTCACCGCGGGCTTCTCGAGCTTCGTGGGCGGCACCATCGCGATCGTCGTGCTGGCCTGGATGGCGCCGATGCTCGGCGAGGTGGCCTTCCTGTTCGGTCCGGCCGACTACTGCTCGATGATGCTCGTGGGCTTCGTCTGCGTGAGCTTCGTGACCACCGGCAGCCTGCTCAACGGCCTCGCGATGTGCTTCATCGGCGTGCTGCTCGGCCAGATCGGCACCGACGTCAACAGCGGCATGCAGCGCTACACCATGGACCTGCCCTTCCTCGCCGACGGCGTGGGCCTGGTGAGCATCGCGCTGGGCTGCTTCGGCATCGCCGAGATCACCAAGAACCTCGACGCGCGCGAGGAGCGCTCGCCCTTCAACGGCAAGATCAACCTGATCCCGACCTGGGCCGAGTTCAAGCGCATCATTCCGAGCGCGCTGCGCGGCGGTGCCATCGGTTCCTTCCTCGGCATCCTGCCCGGCGGCGGTCCCTCGATCGCCCAGTTCGCGGCCTACGCCATCGACAAGAAGGTCAGCAAGTACAAGCACGAGATCGGCACCGGCTGCATCGAAGGCGTGGCCGGCCAGGCCGCGGCCGACGAGGCCGCCGCGCGCACCAGCTTCATCCCGCTGATGAGCATCGGCATCCCCGAGAACCCCGTGATGGCGCTGATGCTGGCCGCGTTCGTGATCAAGGGCATCCAGCCCGGTCCGAACATGATCGCCAGCCACCCCGACCTGTTCTGGGGCCTGGTGGCCAGCATGTGGGTCGGCAACTGCTTCCTGCTCGCGCTCAACGTGCCGCTGGTGCGTTACTGGCTGTCGGTGTTCAAGATCCCGTACGCCGTGCTGTTCCCGTCGATCCTGTTCTTCTGCTGCATCGGCACCTACAGCGTCAACAACAGCCTCGACGACATCTTCATCACCGCCGTGTTCGGCTGCCTCGGCTACGCCTTCATGCGATTGGAGCTGGACGCCGCGCCGCTGATGCTGGGCTTCATCCTCGGGCCGATGCTGGAGGAGAACTTCCGGCGCGCGATGCTGATCAGCCGCGGCAGCTTCGGCGTGTTCGTGAACCGCCCGATCAGCGCGACCCTGCTGGGCCTGATCGGCGTGTTCGTGGTGTGGCAGCTCGTGGCTTTCGTGCGCTCGATCCAGAAGGCGCGGCGCGCGGGGCCGGCGGCGTTGCCGGCGAGCGAGGCGCATGGGGCTTGAGGGGCGGTTGCAGCTGCCAAGCTCATCTTGACCCGTCCTTCGCAGGCTGATGCCTGAGAGGGACACGGAGCCGGCCCGTTGAAGCCGGTAAAGGACGCCCGATGAATTTCATCGGGCGTTTTTATTGGGTGCGGGGTGCGATGTAGCGTTCGGTCCTGGCTCAATTGCGGTAACGACCTGCCGCTGCCGGCAAGGAGCGGACACTCATGCTCGGGCAGAATTCGCTCAAAGCAGACCTTCACGGTACCCTCAGTCAATGAATGCCCGCCAAAATTTCGTCGCTCTGAGGTCGGTTCACGGTGACGAGACCGCTTCGAAGTTTGTCTTGACGCTCCATCGCGCGTCGTCTGCAAAAGGCCGGCTTTTCTATTGGCAAGAACGCATGCTTGCGGAGTTCAACTCGCAGACGGGAAACGCCGTTGAGTCCATGGAGAACGCGCTTGCGGCCTTCAACATTTGTCCCGTTCACGAAGAGGAGCTGTCCGTTGACAACGTTCCCATTGTGTATGGGACCATGGCTCCTCCACCTCGGGAAGCAGCACTGCACGCCGAACAGGCCTATCCATTCGTGAATCTTGTAGCGCATGGTCCGTGTTGGGTCGGGCAGGCGACTCGCGCGTCAGTAAAGTTCTGCCCGGCTTGTCGTGTCGCGTACTTGCGGGAGCGCGAAAGAGCCTAGCCCGAGTTCGCATTCGACCCAAAAGCGGATTGTCCAATAGCGCCCTGATTTCAGGAGAGATCGATGTTCGGCATCTTCAAGTCAAAGACCAAGTCTCCTCTTCGAAGTGAGGGCGCCGATCCGGGGCGATATGCCGGACGTCCCCTGCTGCTGATCCTGGAAAACCTTGTTCTGCACAGCATTGGGCAACTGCCAGACGACAAGAAAACGGTGATGCTTTCAGTCGTGCAAAAAACCTTTGGTGGTGGTGATTCCTGGGCAGAGACTCTGAAACGGGAGCTTGATCTGGGGCCCTCGATAGAAGACAGCTTTCGTCTTCTGTGGGAGAAGAACAGCGCCATTGCTGCGAAAGAGGGCGTCAGTCTGCAACCAATGCAATTTGCCAGGATGGTCGTCGACTCGAACTTCGCCTCGCTGATCGACAGGCGTTTCACCTGACTTCCCTGGCCCCTCCTCGAACGTCTGGATCACATATGTTGTATCGCCTCTATTGCTCGAGCGGAAACACGCTGGGAGTCGAAGAGTACGTTTGCTACTCGGAGATCGGAGCCGACAACCGTTGGGTACGCTACGTCGAGATCAGGCCAGACGGAACGGCGCTCCGATACGACAGCGAGCATGCGGCCGATCGGCATGGAGTCCTTCCAGAAGGAGAGTGGGAGGAGGAAGAGACAACGAAGAGGGAATACGGAATCGTTGCAGCGATTTCCGCCGACCTTTTTCAGGCTGTTTGGTCGGTGACTCAATGCGTCAATGACGCCAGTGGCCAGAATGCTCGCAAGGTCGCGGAGGGCGGGTGAACCATGAGATTCGTACGAGGGTGCTCCAAGCGGGAATCCTCTGCATTCGCTCGGCCGTTAGGCTGCGCCTCTCGTGTCTTGCCGTTCTTGCTTGCCGCCGCGACCTTCTGAAAGCATCGTGTGGGAAATCCCGCGAACCGACAAAGCTATTGTTCGCCTGATGAGCGACTCCAGAAAGGAAAACCTTGATGCGCGACCCGGACCGAATCCCCGAGATTCTTGAGTTGCTCGGTGAAATCTGGCGACTTGAGCCTGACCTGCGTCTTGGGCAACTCATTTTCAATGCCGCCAGAATACGTGACGACGGCATCGAGGACGTCTTCTCTATTGAAGACGCAGTTCTAAGGAAGGGCCTCATCCGCTATCTCGAACTGATCAAGGCCCGGCATGCTTAAGATGCAAATTGCGAGCCAAGCCCGCTTCAGACTCTCAATCGTCGTTGCTACGATGCTCGGTCTAGGCAAAGAACAGTCCTCAGACTGGCTTTTTTGATTTTCGCAACGGCGTGGCAGAGCGTGGCGCAAAAATGAAGGAGAAGAAATGTTCGGTTGGTTCAAGAAGCGAGGCGCTCCAGCAACGGGGCCGGACTACCGCAATGTCGACTCCCGCGAAAAGGCCGAAGACCTGCACAGGAAGGGTGAGCTTCAAGAGCTGCTCTTGCTGCCTCCGGAGTTTGGTGGAGAGCGTATTCCGCCAAATGTGGTCTATGTCCCTCCTTTCGCTGTTGAGCTCAAAGCGCGACTGGATCTGGGGACCATTTCGCAGTTGGCCCGGGACGGCCATGTCACACGCTACACCGCGACACCCACGTACGAAGGCCGTAGCGTTGTGCCCACTCAGATTCATATCTCGGCAACCGAGCCCGGCAACTTCACTGGAACAATCTCGATTTGGGGCGAGGCGGTCCAGAACGAGCGTGAACCAGTGCTGAAACCAGAAGCGTTGCCCGTCTCGGAGTTTCGTATCGAAGCATCGATGATCGAGCGCTTGGGGCCGAGTGAACTGGTTCGAGCCTTTATCGCTGACTACGAGGCGTGGAACCTCTATTGCAACCAGCTGTGTTCACGCGATCGCGAAACGGGCATGCAGGCCGCTGAAGCCGCATATGCTTCATTGCTGGAAAAATACTGTCCGGCCGGCCAGACGCGTCAACCGATCGCTTTTGGAAGTCACTCCTCGCATGAGAGTGCGAGTGAGGTGATTCTGGAGATGGTCGAGAGCAAAGACACTTGTTTGGTCAAGACACGCCATAGCAAGGGAACCGGGACTCTCGCCATGGAAGATGACTACGAGTATCACTTGAAGCAACAAGATGGACGGTGGTATCTGACGAGCGTTCTCTATGTCTGTGACGATGGAAAGTACGAGGGCCTCTAGTGCTTGTTTTCGGTCACCAGCTCCTGCGTCACAACGTTCGAGTCGCACTCCAAAAAGCAGACGTTCAAGAGGGTCGTAGAAGATGACACCAGCAGAAGCATCTAGAAGATTTTTTCAGGGTGCCATGGCCATGCTGGTGAGTGCACCTGAATTCACAGGCTCCTCTTCGGACATGAGCCTCGATGAACGGTTCGAGGCATACCTTCGGGAGTCGTTGTCTGTTGTCGCCCGCAAGAAGGGGGCCGACAAGTACATAGGACTTCTAAGCGACCAGACCGAACTTGCCTATCGTCAGTACTCGGAGGGCGACTCGGAGGCTGCACGGAAGACCATGGTGCGCTTGCTCGACTTGATCCACGAGCACCTTCATTTGCCCAGCAAGAAGCAAATCCAGGAGTGGGCAGCCCAAGCAAAATCTTCGGACTGAATGCTCGCTTCCGTGTGGCACCAAATGCCGCTTGGGGCAGCGGGCATTCACCCATCCCCCGGCAGGCACTGAATTTTGACCATGCCGTACCGCTGACACCTGGCACGAAGGTGTTGGTCATGTACTTCGATCAGGATGTCGTCGTGATCGAAAAGACGGTTCATCCTTCGCCTTGATTCCGCCGAGCGCCTCTCGCCGCATCATTGAGGCGAGGCAGCGATTGCGCGCACCAACGTGGATGTATTCGCCACCCACACACCTCAACACCGGGAGCAGAAAAAATGACAGACCCCAAACAGATCGTTCGAGACGGCTATGACAAGGTGTCCCTCGCCTACCGAAGCGGCAACGAGGCAGACGACGATCCCGTCTACGCGCGGTGGACCGCACGTCTGGCCAACGACCTCGCGCCGTCCGCCCGCCTCCTCGACCTGGGCTGCGGCTGTGGCATTCCGACCACCCGGGCGCTTGCCGCACTCGGCAGCGTGGTCGGCGTGGACATCTCGCCAGTGCAGATCGAGCGCGCCAGGTCACTCGTACCGGCGGCCGAATTCCTGTGCGAAGACATGTCGACGCTGCGCTTCCCGCAGGGCTCGTTCGATGCGGTCGTTTCCTTCTACGCGATCATCCACGTTCCCCTGGAAGAGCAGCCCGATCTCTTCAAGCGCATCGCGAGCTGGCTGAAGCCGGGCGGCCTCTTCGTCGCCACTTTGGGAAGCGGTGCCTGGACCGGCACGGAGCAGGACTGGCTGGGGGTCGAGGGCGCCGAGATGTACTGGAGCCACGCGGATTCGAAGACCTACAAGGCCTGGCTTGCGGAGGCCGGGATGGAATTGCTCACCGATGAGCACATCGCCGAGGCAGGAAGCCCACTGGGCCACCACGTGTTCTACGCGAAGCGCAAGCCTGATTCACTGGAATGACGCGATGAGAAGGACGAGGCCGCCGACCGCCGCGGCGACCAGCGCGCAGATGCCGGCGGCAGCCAGCAGATGCGTTGCCTGGCGGCGGTCGTCGGCGGCGTCGTCGTGCCGGAAGCCGCGCAGCAGGCCGCCGGCCAGCGCCAAGACGTGGAGCAGCGCCCCGAAGGCGGCGAGGACGCCGGCCGCCATGGCGAAGCCCAGTGCGGCCCACGACAGGGTCACGATGACTTTGGCGATCATGGCACTTCAGTCGGACTCGTAGTCGTCAACGCATTCCTTCGGCACGAGCACCTGGGCTCGCACCCAGGGGCCATCGTCGTCGCCGGAATCATGGCAGTGGCGGTGGTGGGCTCGATGGGTCTCTTTCTGGTTGGCGAATGGAGCACGGAGCTTCCCATGGCGAAGCAGTCCCCGGACGAAATCCAGGACTGCCACGGTGTCCTGCTCGTCCACCGTCGACGGCGATGATGCAGCGCTTGCCCATGCGGACTCCTCGCAGTTTTCTTTCTCGTTGGCGACCATCATTGCGCGGTTCGAGACTTCGAGAGGAATCTGGTGCCATTCGATGATGCCCAATCTCGATGCGCGAACCATGAAGCCTGCGTGGAACGCATCGTCGACGGTGTCGTCGGGGTTTTCAGGGTTCTTGCCGCCGTTGCCGCGCCCGGGCCTTTGTCGGCCTGGCCGGCTTCACGCTCGAGCGGCTCGCCAGCGCCAGCATCTCCAGAAACGCCGCCGCCGCCGGCGACAGGCTGCGCCCCGCGCGCCGGATCACGCCGATGGTGCGCCCGATCTCGGGCCGCTCCAGCCGCACCCCGACCACCGCGGCCGGCTTGCGCGGCAGCGTGAGCTGCGGCACCACGGCCACGCCGAGGCCGTTCTCGACCATGCCGATCAGCGTGGAGACGTGGCGCACCTCGCACACCGGGCGCGGCAGCGGCGGCAGCTCGGCCAGGGCCTGGTCGATGAACAGGCGGTTGCGGCTGGCCTGCGAGACGCGCGCATGCGGGTACTGCGCGAGCTCCTCCCAGCCCACGGACTTGCGCCGCGCCAGCGGATGGTCGGCGGGGCAGGCCAGCACGTAGGGTTCCTTGAGCAGCGGCGTGAACTCCACCTCGGGGTCCTGCATGCCGATGTAGTTGAGTGCGAAATCGGCCTCGCCCTGCTTCACGCTCGCGAGCACCTCGTCGGCGCCCTCCTCGATGATGCGCACCAGCACGTGCGGATGGCGCGCGCGGAAGGCCTGGATCACGGGCGGCATGAAGTGGTGCACGGTCGACAGCACGCAGCCGATGGTGACGTCGCCGGCCTCGAGCTCGGCCGCGTCGCGCAGGCTCAGCACCGAGCGGTCGAGGTCGTCGACCAGGCCGCGGATCTGGCCGAGGAAGCGCCGGCCCAGCAGGGTGAGCTCGACGCTGCGCGTGGTGCGGTCGAACAGGCGCACGCCCAGCAGCTCCTCGAGGTGCGAGATGCGCCGCGACAGCGCGGGCTGCGACAGGTGCAGGGTGCGCGCCGCCGCCGCGAAGCTCTGCAGCTCGCCCACGGTGACGAAGGCGCGCAGGTCGGCCAGCGAGGGCTTCAGCATTCGGTCTCACTCATGCAGTTCATGCAATAAACCCCCAAAAACTTGCAATTTACTGCAATGACGCCCAGGCAGAAGATGCGCGGCAGAACAAGGAGACACCGACATGCAACGCCGCCAACTGCTGCTGACCGCTTCCGCGGCCTCGGCCGCCATCGTGATGCCCCGCTTCGCGATCGCGCAGGACTTTCCGAGCAAGCCGATCCGCTACATCGTGCCGGTCGCCGCCGGGGGCGGCAACGACATGATCGCCCGCGTGGTCGCCGAACGCTGGGGCCGCGCGCTGGGCCAGCCTTTCGTGATCGACAACCAGAGCGGCGGCGGGGGCGTGGTGGCCTGCCAGAACACCGCGCGCGCCGCGGCCGATGGCTACACGCTGATGCAGGGCTATGTGGCGACCCACGGCACCACGCCCGCGACGCGCCGCGTGAGCTACAACGCGATCAAGGATTTCACGCCGATCGGCATGATCGGCGCCACGCCCAACGTGCTGGCCATCAATGCCGACGTGCCCGCCAAGACGGTGGCCGAGTTCGTCGACTACGTGAAGCGCAACCCCGGCAAGGTGAGCTACGGCTCGGCCGGCGCGGGCTCGCTCACGCACATGACGATGGAGCTGTTCAAGCAGGAGACCGGCGTGGTCATGGTGCATGTGCCGTACCGCGGCATCGCGCCGGCCATCAACGACGTGCTGGGCGGCCAGACCCAGGCCATGTTCCCGGGGCTCGCGGCGGCGCTGCCGCACCTGCGCTCGGGTCGCATGCGCGCGCTGGCCGTCACCGGCAGCAAGCGCAGCGCGCAGCTCAAGGACGTGCCGACCATGGACGAGGTCGGCTTCAAGGGCTTCGACGCGATGCAGTGGTACGGCTCGGTCGGCCCCGCGGGCATGCCGGCCGACGTGGTGCGCCGCCTCAACGAGACCCAGGTCGCGGTGCTCAAGGCGCCCGACCTGGCCGAGAAGCTCGCGAGCGAGGCCGTCGAGCCCTGGCCGATGACGCCCGACCAGTTCGGCAAGTACATCGGCTCGGAGATCGCGCGCTGGACCGCGCTCGCCAAGGCCCGGAACATCCAGCTCGACGAGTAGGCCCGGCCGGCTCCCTTTCCTTTTCTCAACGCAACCAGCAAGAACACCAGTGGCCCGCAACACGCACGTTTCCGCCGACACCTCGGCCCCTCCCGTCACCGCCATCCTGGCCCGCTTCGTCGCCACGCATCCCTCGCGCGGCTGGAGCGACGCGGTCGAGCGCGAAGCACACCGCACCTTCTACAACTGGCTCGGCTGCGCCATCGGCGCCGCGCGCCACGAGGCGGCCGAGGCCGCGATCGCCGCCGTGCGCATGCTCGAGCCGGCGCCGCAGGCCAGCATGCCGGGCCGCGCCGACAAGGTCGACATGGCGAGTGCCGCGCTGCTCAACGGCATCACCTCGCACACCTTCGATTTCGACGACACGCACCTGAAGACCATCATCCATCCTGCCGGCCCGGTCGCTTCGGCGCTGCTCGCGCTCGGCGAGCACCGCGGTGCCTCGGGCCGCCAGCTGATCGACGCGCTGGTGCTGGGCATCGACGTGGCCTGCCGCATCGGCAACACCATGTACCCCGACCATTACGACCGCGGCTGGCACATCACGGGCTCGACCGGCATGCTCGGCGCGGCCGCGGGTTGCGCGCGGCTGCTGGGGCTGGACGAACACCGCACGGCGATGGCGATCGGCATCGCGGCCTCGCAGCCCGTGGGCCTGCGCGAGCAGTTCGGCACCATGACCAAGCCCTTCCATCCGGGCGCCGCGGCGCGCGCGGGCCTGATGTCGGCGCTGCTCGCGAGCCAGGGCTTCACGGCCAGCGAGCGCGCGCTCGAGGCGCCGCGCGGCTTCGTGCAGGTGGCCTCCGACAAGCGGGCCTGGCACGAGGTCACCGACGAACTCGGCGAGCGCTTCGAGATCTCCTTCAACACCTACAAGCCCTTCGCCTGCGGCATCGTGATCCATCCGAGCATCGACGCCTGCGTGCGGCTGCGCGCGCAGGGCATCGGGCCCGAGGACGTGGAACGCATCGAGCTGCGCGTGCATTCGCTGGTGCTCGAGCTCACGGGCAAGAAGGAGCCGAAGGACGGGCTGCAGGGCAAGTTCAGCGTCTACCACGGCTGCGCCGTGGGCCTGATCCATGGCCGCGCGGGGGAGGAGGAGTTCTCGGATGCGGTGGTCAACGACCCGCGCGTGGTCGCGCTGCGCAACCGGGTGCAGGCGGTGGTCGACGACGGCATCGCGGAAGAATCGGTGCACGTGAGCGCGCTGCTGCGCGACGGCCGGCGCGTCGAGGTGCAAGTCGATCATGCGATCGGCTCGATGCACAACCCGCTCTCCGATGCGCAGCTCGAGGCCAAGTTCGACGCGCTCGCGGTGCCGCTGCTCGGCGCACAGCGTTCGAGCCGGATCACCGAGGTGTGCCGCACGCTGGCCGCGCTGCCCGACCTGCGCACGCTGACCGCATTGACCGCGCCGTTGGCTTGAACAGGAGGCACGCATGACGAACAGCATTCCATCGCTTCGCATCGGCATCCTCGACGGCGACGACATCGGCCACGAGATCGTGCCGGCCTCGGTCGACATCGCACGCGCGGCCGCCGAACTGCACGGCGTGGCCATCGATTGGCATCCGCTGCCGATCGGCGCGCGCGCGCTCCAGACCCACGGCCACACCCTGCCGCCCGGCACGCTCGAGACCCTGCGCACGCTCGACGGCTGGCTCCTCGGGCCCATCGGCCACCGCGCCTATCCCAAGGGACCGAACGCGATCAACCCGCATCCGATCCTGCGCAAGACCTTCAACCTGTTCGCCAACGTGCGGCCCACGCGCTCGTACCCGGACATCGGCTGCCTGCACGACGGCGTCGACCTGGTGATCGTGCGCGAGAACAACGAGGGCTTCCAGCCCGACCGCAACATGGTCGCGGGCTCGGGCGAGTTCCGGCCCAACGACGAAGTGACGCTGTCGGTGCGCGTGATCACCCGCACCGGCAGCCGGCGCGTGGCGCGTGCGGCCTTCGAACTCGCGCGCCAGCGCCGCAAGCACCTGACCTATGTGCACAAGGACACCGTGTTCAAGCTCGGCTGCGGCATGTTCGTCGAGGAGTGCAGGAAGCTCGCCGAGGAGTACCCCGACGTGCGCGTCGACGACGTGATCGTCGACACCTTCGCGATGCGGCTGGTGCGCGATCCGCAGAGCTTCGACGTGGTGGTCACGACCAACATGTTCGGCGACATCCTCTCGGACGAGGCGGCCGGCCTGGTCGGCGGCCTGGGCATGGCGCCGGGGCTGTGCATCGGCGACGGCGATATCGCGATGGCGCAGGCCACGCACGGCTCGGCGCCCGACATCGCGGGCCAGGGCATCGCCAATCCCTACGCGATGATCGAATCGACGCGCATGCTGTTCGACTGGCTGGGCCACAGCCGCGGCAACGAGGGCGCGGTGCGCATGGCGGCGTCGATGTCGCGCGCCACCACGGCCGCGCTGGCCGATCGTTCGGCGCGCACCGGCGACATCCGCGGCAGCGGCAACACGGTGGCGTTCACGCAGGCCGTGCTGCGCCATCTGAGTGCTTGAAGGGGAATCTCTCGATGACCGAAGCGACCACCATGCAGTCCTTCTGGATGCGGATGAGCGAGGCGGGCGGCGTGCTCGAGCAACGCGAGGTGCCGGTGCCCACCGCGGGCCCGGGGCAGTTGCTGGTGCGCCTGCATGCGGCATCGCTCAACCGCGGCGAGTTCCTGGCGAGCCATGGCGCTTCGGGTACGTGGCGGCCGGCCGGCGGGGAGGGTGCAGGCAGGGTGGTCGATGTTGGAAATGCCGTTAGTGGATTTCAAGTCGGCGACCGCGTGATGGGCCGCTGCGCCGGGGCCTTCGCGGAGTACGCGCTGATGGAAGCGGCCGAGGCCATGGCCGTGCCGCAGGCGCTGTCTTGGGAAGAGGCCGCGAGCATTCCGCTGGCCTTCCTGGTCGCGTTCGACATGCTGGTGCTGCAGGGCCGGCTGCAGCCCGGCGAATGGCTGCTGGTCAACGGCGTGTCCTCGGGCGTCGGGGTGGCGTCGCTGCAACTGGGCAAGGCACTCGGCGCGCGCGTCATCGGCACCTCGGGCTCGGCCGACAAGCTCGCGGCCCTCGCGCCGCTGGGGCTCGATGTCGCACTGCCCACCCGCGCCGCCGATTTCGCGCCGGCCGTGCTGCGGGCCACCGGCGACAAGGGCGCGAACCTCGTCGTCAACACGGTCGGCGGTTCGGTGTTCGCCGAGAACCTGCGCGCGATGGCGTTCGAGGGGCGGCACGCGACCGTGGGCCATGTCGACGGCGTGCTGCACGCCGAGCTCGACCTCGAGGCCCTGCATGCGCGCCGGCTGGTGCTGTTCGGCGTCTCGAACAAGCTGCGCACCAAGGTCCAGCGCGCCTCGGGCGTGCCGCGTTTCGTCGCCGAGGTGCTGCCGCTGTTCGCGGCCGGCCGCATCCGGCCGCGCATCGACCAGGTGGTGGCGTTCGCCGAGCTGCCGGCGGCCAAGGCGCGCATGGAGGCCGGGGCGCACATCGGGAAGATCGTGCTGCGCATGCCCCAACCCGGCTGAAACCGGCGCGCGCCGCTACGATGCGGCGGGCACATCGTGCGATCCAGGAGCAGACATGAACCGACCCGATCTCGTGCGCGGCGATCGCCGCAATTTCCTCGGCGCGGCCGGCGCGCTGCTGCTCGCCGGTTGTGCCGGCACCACGCCCGACCTGCGCGCGGGTGCGATCGCGGAGCTCGGCGGCACCGGCAAGCTGCGCGCCGCGATCAACTTCGGCAATCCGATCCTCGCCAACCGGGGTCCCGGCGGCGAGCCGCGCGGCGTGTCGGTCGATCTCGCGCGCGAGGCCGCCCGGCGACTCGGCCTGGCCATCGAACTCGTGCCCTTCAACTCGGCCGGCAGCGTGGTCGAGGCGGTCAAGGCGAAGCAGGTCGACCTCGCCTTCGTCGCCATCGATCCGGTGCGCGCGGCCGACACCGAATACACGGCGCCCTATGTGGTCATCGAAGGGGCCTATCTCGTGCGCGAGGCCTCGCCGCTGCGGCGCAACGAGGAGGTGGACCGCGCCGGCACCCGCGTGGCCGTGGGCCGCGGCAGCGCCTACGACCTGTTCCTCACGCGCGAACTCAAGGCCGCCACGCTGGTGCGCGCGCCGACCTCGCCCTCGGTCGTCGACCTGTTCCTGTCGCAGCAGCTCGAGGTGGCGGCCGGCGTGAAGCAGCAGCTCGAAGCCGATGCACGCCGTGTCGGTGGCGTGCGCCTGCTGCCCGGGCGCTTCATGGCGATCGAGCAGGCCATGGGCGTGCCCAAGGGCCGGCTCGCGGCGCGTGCCTGGCTCGGTGGCTTCATCGAGGAGATGAAGGCCTCGGGCTTCGTGGCCGAGGCGCTGCGCCGGCACGGGATCGAAGGGGCGGCGGTGGCGCCTCGCGCGTCCTGAGGGGCGCCGCGTTCGTCAGGCGCGCGTCGACGCGCTCGCGCGCGGGTGCAGCGTGAACCCGATTTCGTTGACGCCTGGCGTGCCCTGCACGAAGGTCTCGCCCCCGTGCATGCGCGCGATGGCGCGCACGATCGCCAACCCCAACCCGAAGCGCTCGCCCGTCCGGGGCCGCGAGCTGTCGCCGCGCCAGAAGCGCTCGAACATGTGCTGCCGCACTTCTTCCGCGATCGCATCGCCGGGGTTGGAGACGGTGATGCGCGCGCCCTCCGGCAGCGCCTCGATCCGCAGCCCGATCACGGCCTCCTGCGGCGCATGCCGCGACGCGTTCGTCAGCAGGTTCACGAGCGCGCGGCGCAGCAGCACGCGGTTGACCGGCACCGAGGCATCGCCCTCGATCTCGAGCCGCTGGCGCTTCTCCTCGAGGAAGACCTCGACGAATTCGCCCACCTGCCGCGCCTGCTCGCCCAGCGAGAGCTCGCGCAGGTCCTCGGCCGCGTCGCCGCGGTCGGCGCGCGCGAGGAACAGCATGTCGTTGACCATCGAGCCCAGCGTGCGCAGCTCCTCGAGGTGCGACTCGAGCACCTCGCGCATCTCGTCCTGGGGCCGGTCGCGCGCGAGCGCGAGCTCGGCACCGTTGATCATGATGGCCAGCGGCGTGCGCAGCTCGTGCGCCACGTCGGCATTGAAGCCCTCGAGCTGGGTCCACGCATCCTCCATGCGCGCGAGCACCTCGTTGAAGCGCAGGGCCAGCGGCAGCAGCTCGGTGCTGTCGGCCGGCAGGGTCAGCCGCTGCGACAGCCCGCCGGGGCGTATCACCGAGGCCTCGCGCGACAGGTCCGCGAGCGCGCGCAGGCCGCGCCGCGTGGCGATGGCGCCGAGCGCCACGGTGCACAGCACGCCGAGCGCGCCGACCAGCAGGCCGTAGTTGTCGTAGCGGTCGAGCATCTCGGCGCGCGGTCGCGGGTCCATGCCGATCAGCACCTGCGCGCCCGGAAAGATGGCGTGCTCGTCGAGCCGGTAGTGCGCGCCGCGCAGCACCACGCCGTCCTGCCGCTGCAGCCAGACCTTGTTGCCCTCGCCGCGCAGCGTGGGCGGCATCGGCTCGGCGCCGTAGAGCATCTCGCCGTCGCGCGCGATCAGCCACACGTTCCAGCGGTAGCGGCCGCCCACGCTGGTGGCCGCGAGGTGGCGCCGCAGCATCGGCAGGTCGGCAGGGGTGCGCACCTCGTCGATGAAGTGCTGCACCACCTCGGTCTTGCCGCTGAGGTCCGAGCGCTCGTCGGCGATCAGCACCTGCTCGAGCGCCTTGTGCAGCAGGTAGCCGGTGGCCGCGAACACCGCGACCGCGACCACCGCCAGCATCAGCACCAGGCGCGCCGAGATCGACCCGAAGCGCACCCGCGGTGCCTTCACGCGGACTCCAGCACGTAGCCCATGCCGCGCACGGTGCGCAGCATCGGGGTCTCGAAAGGCTCGTCGAGCTTGGCGCGCAGGCGGCGCACCGCCACCTCGACCACGTTGGTGTCGCTGTCGAAGTTCATGTCCCACACCTGCTCGGCGATCACGGTGCGCGACAGCACCTCGCCGCGGCGCCGCATCAGCAGCGCCAGGATCAGGAACTCCTTGTTGGTCAGCTCGAGCGCCTGACCGCCGCGCGAGGCCTTGCGCCGCGCGAGGTCCAGCTGCAGCTCGCCCAGGGTCAGCACGGTGGGCTCCGAGGTGCCGCCCGAGCGCACGCCGCGGCGGCGCAGCGCGGTCAGGCGCGCCAGCAGCTCCGAGAACGCGAAGGGTTTGACGAGGTAGTCGTCGGCGCCGTCCTGCAGGCCGCGCACGCGGTCCTCGACCTGGTCGCGCGCCGTGAGCATGAGCACCGCCACGTCCTTGGTGGCGCGGATCGCCTTGAGCACCGCGAAGCCGTCGAGGCCGGGCAGCATCACGTCGAGCACCACGATGTCGTACTCGCCGTTCACCGCGAGATGGCGGCCGTCGATGCCGTCGGCCGCGACGTCGACGACGTAGCCGTTCTCGGTGAGTCCCTTGCGCAGGTAGTCCGCCAGCTTGGGATGATCTTCGACGACGAGCACGCGCATGTTGTGTCCTTCCGGGGGCCGCCGCCGGCGGCTCGACCGGCGCGGCGGTTCCGCAGTCTATCGCCGGGCCGCGCGCTCAGCGCCGGCCCTGCGCCGCCTTCACGATCAGGTCGGCCACCGCCTGGGGCTGCGACAGCAGCGACACGTGGCTGGCGTCGAGCTCGACCGTGCTGGCCTTCATGCGCTGGGCCATGAAGCGCTGCAGCTCGGGATCGATGGTGCGGTCCTGGCGCGAGACGGCGTACCAGGTCGGCTTGTCGTGCCAGGCGGCCACGGTGGTCCTGGCGGTGGTGATGGCGCGCGCGAACGGCTGCTGCACCGCGTAGTAGGCCAGTGCCTCGGCCGGCGGCAGGTCGCCCGCGAAGTCCTTCACGAAGGCCGGCTGGCTCAGCGAACCCCAGCCGTTGGTGTCCCACTGCAGGCCGGCACCGGCGGGCGCGGCGGCGAACTTGCGAGTGAGAGCCGGGTAGTCCTCGCCGGCATCGGGCGCGCGCGCCGCGATGTAGACCAGGCCCGCCACGTGCGGGTCGGTGCCTGCCTCGCTGATCACCATGCCGGCGTACGAATGGCCGACCAGCAGCGTGGGGCCGTCCTGCTGCGCCAGCACGCGCCTGACCGCGTCGACGTCGTCCTGGAAACCGCTCAGCGGGTTCTGCACCGAGGTCACGTGCAGGCCCTGGGCCTGCAGCAGCGGAATCACCTTGCCCCAGCTCGAGCCGTCGGCATAGAGGCCGTGCACCAGCACCACGTTGTGGACGGCGACCGGCGCCGAAGGCGCCGTTTGCGCACTGGCGGCGGCCACGGAGAAGACACCGGCGAGGGCGATGGCCGCGATGCGGCCCATGAGGGTTCTGCGATGCATGGAAGGCTCCAGGTTCTGGCGGCGCCGGCTGCGGCGCCGCGGGGTCATGCAGTGACGACCGGCACTGCTCTGGAGCGGACTGTGGCGCCAGGCCATCGACCTGGATCGCACATTTCGATTACAAAAATGTCATCTGGAGCGCGGCTTCTTCGGGACGTCCGCCTTCCGGGAGCTCGGTCTCTCGGCCCGGTGTTTCGTGTCGGAGGGCGGATGGCCCGCGGCCTCCAGGCCGAGGGCCCGCAGCCGCCGCACGTGGACCGCGGCGGCACTGCGGCTGCGCAGGAACAGGAAGATCATGGCCGGGGGCCCGATGCGATGGACGCGCTCAACGTCCCGCCAGCGAGAGCGGCCGCATGTCCTGCCAGTTCGCCTCGATGTAGGCGCTGCACGCGGCGCGGTCGGTGGTGGGCAGGGCCACGCGCCAGCCCGCGGGCACGGCGATGAAGGCGGGCCACAGCGAGTGCTGGCCCTCGTCGTTGACCAGCACCTGGAAGCTGGCGTTCTTGTCGTCGAAGGGATTGGTCATGGCGGTTCTTTCGATGGGGTGCGAAGGGGCCGGCGCTCAGGCCGCTTCCAGGGATTCGACGCGCGGCAGGGCCTCGAGCGCCTGCGCGATGCCGTGCAGCGCGCGGTGGCGCGCGAACTCCTCGCGCAGGGCGTTCGCGCGTTCGCGGTAGCTGGGCGTGGCGAGCAGCTTGCGCACCGCATCGCCGACCTGGCGCGCCGCCGGCTGCGCGGTACCGAGGTTGATGCCCACGCCCGACCAGGCCACGCGCGCGGCGATCTCGGGCTTCTCCTCCGAGCTGCCGGCCACCACCAGCGGCACGCCGAGGCTCAGCGCATGGTTGACCGAGCCGTAGCCGCCGTTGGTGACCATCGCATGCAGCTTGGGCAGCAGGCGGTCGTAGGGCAGGAAGGGAAGCACGCGCGCATTGGCCGGCACGTTGGCCGACAGGGCCGGCGGCACCGGGCCGCCGGTGGTGGCGATCACGAGCAAGTTCGGATCGCCGGCCAGTGCCTGCAGCGTGGGGCCGATCAGCTGCGCGGGATTCTGGTTGGCCAGCGTGCCCTGCGTGACGAGCACGACCGAGCGGCCGTCGTCGAGTTCGTCCCACCAGTCGGGCGGCGTGAAGTCGCGGCTGGCCGGCGCGAGCAGCGGGCCGACGAAGCGCACCGAGGCCGGCAGGTCGCTGCGCGGGTATTCGAAGGACGGGCCCGTGAGCTGCAGGTAGAGGTCGGGCATGCGCACCATGGCGTCGACGAAGAAGGCCGGCAGCGCGCCGGCGCCGAGGCGCCGCAGCACGGTGTCGAAGTGGCGCTGCACGTCGCCGAACATCGCCTGCTGCAGGTTGGCGTTCATCGTCTTGTTGCGCGCGCGGCCCTCGGGCGTGGAGGACGGCGGCAGCGCGGTGCCGAAGAAGGCGGTGTCGCAGCTCGACAGCGGCAGCGCCGAGATGCCGACCGCGACCACCGCGGGCCGCTCGTCGCGCGGCCCCAGCAGCAGCGGGAAGGTGCCGCAGAACATGGTGTCGACCACGATGGCATCGGCCTCGAAGTCCTCGAGGATCGCGCGCAGGCCCGCATGCTGCGCCTCGATCGCGTCGGCGAAGAAATGCTTGAGGCCGAAGCACAGCTGCGCATGCGGCGAGTTCAGCCGGCGGCGTTCGGGAAAGCGTTCGTCGAGGTCGCGGTAGTCGCCGTCGATGGCGCGCGCGAAGGGCGTGAAGCTCGCGCCGGTCGCCTCGGCCTGGGCCCTGAACTGGCTCGCGGTGTGCACCCGCACCTCGTGGCCGAGGCCCGTGAGATGCTGGGCGATGGCCAGCATCGGCAGGACGTGGCCGGGCAGGGCGGTTGCCGCGATGAGATAGCGTGCCATGGGATGCTCCTTAGGAGGCGGTGGTTTCCAGGGCGCGGCGCGCCTTGGTGTGGATGCCGAGGTCGACGAAGTAGCGCTGCAGCAGGTCGCGGTCGACCGGGCGGATCGGCGTGCCGATCGCCTCGAGCTGCGCCTGCGTGGCCGCGCCGCACACCTGCGGCGGCGTGGCCGAGGTGTCGTAGCGGTCGAGGATGGCGAGCACCGCCGCGAGGTCGCGGTCCTGCCCCACCGCGAGCCGCGCATGCGCGCGCTCGAGCCAGGGGTCGAGTCCCACCGGCTCGAGGCGCATGCCCAGCCGCTCGAACACCGGCGGAATGTCGCGCACGCGCAGCGGCGCCTGGCCCATCAGGTGGAACACCTGGCCCCACGAGGCGCGCTGCGCCGCGAGGCCGAGGATGGCGCGCGCCACGTCGTCCACCGGCGTGAGGTTCAGCGGCAGGTCCATGTCGGGGATGGCTTCCAGGTCGGCGTACAGATGGGCCACGCGCCAGATCAGATCGTCGGCGTTGCAGATCGCATGCGTGTGGTCGCCGGTGACCGCGCCCAGCCGGTAGATCGCGACCGGCATGCCGCGTGCCTGCGCCTCGCGCGCGATCGCGTCGCCGACCCACTTGCTCTGGCTGTAGCCGTCGACCAGGCCGCGCCACGAGCTGAGCGCCGAGCGCTCGGTGACCGTGCCCTCCTGGCTGTTGCCCTGGTCGATCACGGCCAGCGTGGAGACGTAGTGCAGCGTCTTCGCGCAGCCCTGCGCGGTCCAGTCGAGCAGCGTGACCACGCTGTCGACGTTGGCCGGCTTGAGGCTGGCGTAGGGATGCAGGAAGTCGACCTGCGCGGCGCAGTGATAGAGCGCGTCGCAGCCGTCGCGCACCAGCCGCACCGCGTCGTCGTCGAGGCCCAGGCGCGGCTTGCCGAGGTCGCCCGTGACGACCTCGATGCGCGCGTCGTCCCAGATCGATTCGAGCTGGCGCGTGGCCAGCGTGCGCTTCAGTCGCAGCGCGCCGGCCTCGGCGTCGGCGGCGCGCACGTGGCAGACCACGCGGGCTTCGGTGTCGCGCAGCAGCGCGGCCAGCAGGTGGCTGCCGACGAAGCCGCTGGCGCCGGTGAGGAACACGCGTCGCGGTGCCAGCGTGGGCGCGATCGCCTGCGCCTGAACATGCGCGGGCAGCACCACCTCGCGCGACAGGTCGAGCGCCTCGGTCGTGCCCGCGTTGTCGTCGATCCAGGCGGCGAGCTCGGCGATCGAGGGACGGTTGTAGACCTCGGCATGCGGGAAGTCGGCGCGTACCTGCTGGCGGATGCGCATGCCGAGCTGGATCGCCATCAGCGAATGGCCGCCGATCTCGAAGAAGTTGTCGTGGATGCCCACGCGCTCCAGCCGCAGCGTCTCGCGCCACAGGCCGGCCAGCAGTTCCTCGGTGGGCGTGCGCGGCGCGACGTACTGCACCGCGGCCTGCTGCTCGGGCTCGGGCAGCGCCTTGCGGTCGAGCTTGCCGCTTGGCGTGAGCGGCAGCGCGGGCAGGTGCACGAAGGCCGAGGGCACCATGTAGTCGGGCAGGGCGCGCGCCATGTGGGCGCGCAGCTCGGTCGGTTGCGGATCGGCGGCGGCGACGAAGTAGGCGACCAGGCGCTTGTCGCCGGGCGTGTCCTCGCGCGCGATCACCGCGGCCTGCGTCACCTGCGGATGCTGCAGCAGCGCCGACTCGATCTCGCCGGGCTCGATGCGGTAGCCGCGGATCTTCACCTGCTGGTCGGCGCGGCCGAGGAAATCGAGGCTGCCATCGGCGCGCCAGCGCGCGAGGTCGCCGCTGCGGTACATGCGGCTGCCGGGCGCGCCGTGCGGATCGGCCACGAAGCGCTCGGCGCTGAGCGCGGCGCGGTTCAGGTAGCCGCGTGCCACGCCGGCACCCGCGATGTAGAGCTCGCCCGCGACGCCGGGCGGCACCGGCTGCAGCAGTTCGTCGAGCACGTACATGCGCGTGTTCCAGATCGGCTGGCCGATCGAGGGCTGGCGGCCGGTTTCCATCGGCGCGCTCATGCTCGCGCAGATGGTGATCTCGGTCGGGCCGTAGGCGTTGACCATGCGGCGACCCGGCGCCCAGCGCGCGGCCAGCTCGGCCGAGCAGGCATCGCCGCCGACCACCAGCGTCTGCAGCGCCGCGAACTCGCCGGGCGGCAGGGTCGAGAGCGCGGCCGGCGGAATCAGCGCGTGGCTCACGGCCCGGGCTTCGAGCAGCTCGGCGAGGTCGCTGCCCAGCAGTTGCTGCGCGCCCGGCACCACCAGCGCGGCGCCCGCGTGGAAGGCCATGAGCTGGTCCATCACCGAGGCATCGAAGCCGCAGGAGGAGAACTGCAGCACGCGCGAGTCGGGCGTGATCGCCAGCCGCTCCTGCATGGCGGCGCCGAGGCTGGCCAGGCCCGCATGCGGCACGACCACGCCCTTGGGCAGGCCGGTGGAGCCCGAGGTGTAGATCACATAGGCGGCCTCGCGCGGATCGGCGGGCGGCGCCGAGGGCGCGGCCTCGGACTGGATCGCGATCGCTTCAAGCGCGTCAGAGGCGTCGAGCGCGATGCAATGGGCGACGTCGGCCAGCTGCGGCAGCAGCGCCTCGTGCGTGAGCACCGCCGCGGGCGCGGCCTCCTGGAACACGAAGGCGCTGCGCGCCGCCATGTGGTTCGGATCGATCGGCAGGTAGGTGGCGCCGGCCTTGACGATCGCCAGGTGGGCCACGACCAGGTCGAGCGAGCGCGGCAGCACCGTGGCGACGATGGTGCCGGGCGCGATGCCGCGGGCGCGCAGCAGCTGCGCGAGCCGGTTGGCGCGCGCGTCGAGTTCGGCATAGCCGACGGTCGCGTCGTCGAGCACCACGGCCGCCGCTTGCGGACGCTCGGCGGCATGCACGGCCACCATGGCGGCCAGCGAGCGCGGCGCGAGTTCGCGCGGCTGGCCGCTCCACTGCGCGAGCAGCCGGTGCTGTTCCTCGGCGCTCAGGATCGCGAGCTCGGCGATCGGCGCGTCGGGCGCGTCGCAGGCCTCCTCGAGCAGCCGCGCCAGTCGCGCGGCCATGGCCTCGACGGTGGCGCGCTCGAACAGGTCGCTGCTGTACTGGATGCCGCCGCCGATGCCGCCCGGCAGGCCGTCGGCGCCGCGTTGCTCGCTGAGGATGAAGGACAGGTCGAACTTCGCGGTGTCGATCTCCACCGGCTGCGGCGTGATCGACAGGCCCGGCAGGCTGAACGACAGCCGGCTGCTGTTCTGGAAGCCCAGCATCACCTGGAACAGCGGCTGGTTGGTGCGCGCGCGGCCGGCGCCGCTGCGCTGCAGCTCCACCAGGCGGTCGTACGGGAACTCCTGGTTGGCGTAGGCCGCGAGGTTGGTGGCGCGCACGCGCGAAACCAGCTCGCGCAGGCTGGGCCGGCCCGAGGTGTCGGTGCGCAGCACCAGCGTATTGACGAAGCAGCCGATCAGCTCGTCGAGCGCGTGGTCGCTGCGGCCCGCGACCGGGCTGCCGATCACGATGTCGTCGCCCGCACCGAGCCGGCTCAAGAGCCCCGCGAGCGCGGCCTGCAGCACCATGAAGACGCTGGCCTGCCCGTCGCGCGCCAGCTGCAGGATGCGCTCGTGCACCTGCGGCGCGATCTGCAGCGGCACCACGTCGCCGCGGTAGCTTGGCGTCAGCGGGCGCGGATGGTCGGCCGGCAGCGCGAGCTGCTCGGGCAGGTCCTGCAGCGTGGCCTGCCAGAACGCGCGCTGGCGCCCGGCCATGCTCTCGGCATCGTCCTCGCTGCCCAGCAGTTCCTGCTGCCACAGCGCGTAGTCGGCGTACTGCAGCGGCAGCGGCGTCCAGCCCGGTGCCCGGCCCTCGCAGCGCGCCGCGTAGGCCACGCTGAGGTCGCGCGCCAGCGGCAGCAGCGAGGCACCGTCGCCGGCGATGTGGTGCGTGAGCAGCAGCAGCACGTGCTCGTCGTCGGCCAGTCTGAACAGCGAGACGCGCAGCGGCGCCGTGCTGCCGAGGTCGAAGGCATGGCCCGCGGCCGCGTGCAACTGCGCGGCGATCTCGTCCTCGCTGCTGTCGGCCTCGAGCACCGCAGGCCGCGCCTGCGCGCCGTCGAGCACCTGCTGCCACGGCAGCCCGTCCTCGTTCGGGTAGACGGTGCGCAGGCTCTCGTGGCGCTGCACCAGGTCGTCGAGCGCCGCATGCAGGGCCGCGCGGTCGAGCGCGCCCGACAGGCGCAGCGCCAGCGGCATGTTGTAGGCCGGGTTGGCGCCCTCGAGCTGGTTCATCAGCCACAGGCGGCGCTGCGCGAAGGACAGCGGGATGCGCGCCGGGCGCGGCATCGGCACCAGGCTGGGCCGCGCCACCGATTCCTGGTCGAGCAGCTCGGCGAGGCCGGCGATGGTCGAGACCTGGAACAGCGTGTCCAGCGGCAGGTCGATCATGAACTGCTGGCGGATCATCGAGACCAGCTGCACGATCATCAGCGAGTGGCCGCCGAGCTCGAAGAAGTTGTCGTGGATGCCCACGCGCTGCAGGTGCAGGGTCTCGGCCCAGAGGCCGGCCAGGATCTTCTCGGTGGGCGTGCGCGGCGCGGCATAGGGCGTGGCGGCCTGCACCTCGGGCGGCGGCAGCGCCTTGCGGTCGAGCTTGCCGCTCGGTCCCAGCGGCAGCGCGGGCAGGCTCACGAAGGCCGAGGGCACCATGTAGTCGGGCAGCGCCTGCGCGAGGTGCGTGCGCAGCTCGGCCGTCTGCGGATCGGCGGCCTCGGCCGGCACGAGATAGGCCACCAGGCGCTTCTCGCCGGGAGCGTCCTCGCGCGCCACCACCGCGGCCTGTGCGATCTGCGGATGCTGGAGCAGCACCGCCTCGATCTCGCCGGGCTCGATGCGCAGGCCGCGGATCTTCACCTGCTGGTCGGCGCGGCCCAGGTAGTCCAGGCTGCCGTCGGTGCGCCAGCTCGCGAGGTCGCCGGTGCGGTACATGCGGCTGCCGGGCGCGCCATGCGGATTGGCGACGAAGCGCTCGGCACTGAGCAGCGGCCGGCCCAGGTAGCCGCGCGCCAGGCCCGTGCCCGCGATGTACAGCTCGCCCGCCACGCCGGCCGGCACCGGCTGCAGGCCGCTGTCGAGCACGTACATCTGCGTGTTCCAGATCGGCCGGCCGATCGGCACGCTCTTCGGCGCGGCCTCGCCGCGTTCGCATTCCCATGCGGTGACGTCGACCGCGGCCTCGGTCGGGCCGTAGAGGTTGTGCAGCTCGGCGCCCAGGCGCTCGTGGCATTGCGCCTGCAGCGCGGGCGACAGCGCCTCGCCGCTGCAGATCACGCGGCGCAGGCTGGTGCAGCCGGCGGCCGCGGGCTCGCGCAGGAAGACCTCGAGCATCGAGGGCACGAAATGCAGCGTCGTGATGCCTTCGTCGGCGATCAGGCCCGCGAGATAGGCCGCGTCCTTGTGGCCGCCGGGCCGGGCGAGCACCAGCGTGGCGCCGTCGATCAGCGGCCAGAAGAACTCCCACACCGATACGTCGAAGCTCGAGGGCGTCTTCTGCAGCACGCGGTCGTCGGCCGCGAGGCCGTAGCGCGCCTGCATCCACTGCAGGCGGTTGACGATGGCGCGGTGCGACACCACCGCGCCCTTGGGCCGGCCGGTCGAGCCCGAGGTGTAGATGACGTAGGCCGGGTGCGCGGGATCGATCGCGACCGGGAAGTTGGCCTCGTCGCAATTCGCCAGATCGGCAATCGTTTGCGCCCCATCGATCAACAGGCGCGGAGCGTCGGCGGGCAGCACCTGCGCGAGCGCCTCGGTGGTGACCAGGCACACGGGAGCAGCGTCGCCGAGCATGAAGGCGATGCGATCGGCCGGGAAATCGGGATCGACCGGCAGGTAGGCCGCGCCGGTCTTCAAGGTGGCGAGCAGCGCCACCATCAGTTCCATCGAACGCGGGATCGCGAGCGCCACCGTGCGCTCGGGGCCCGCGCCGCGTGCACGCAGCAATTGCGCGAGGCGGTTGGCACGGCGGTTCAGTTCGGCGTTGGACATCGCTTCGCCCTCGAAGCGCAGCGCGACGGCCTCGGGCCGCTCGGCGAGCTGGGCCTCGATCAGCGCGACCAGGTGCGTGTCGGGCACGGCGTGCGCGGTGTCGTTCCAGCTGAACAACAACTGCCGGCGCTCCTCGGCACCGAGCAGGTCGACATGGCCGACGGCCTGCTGCGGTTGCCGGATCACGGCATCGATGAAGGCGATCAGCCGGCGCTGGTGATCGGCCAGCCCCTGCGCGGTGTGCACCGCGGGATTGGCGTCGAAGTCGATCTGCAGGTCCTGCCCGTTGCCGCGCTCGTAGAGGAAGATGCCCAGGTCCTCGGCCGTGCCGTTCGAGAGGTTGCGCGGCCGCGCCGCATGGCCGGCGAAACGGAAGTCGTAGTCGAAGGGCTCGACGTTGACCACGGTGGTGAACAGCTGCCGGTTGTTGACCAGCATGTTGAGGTCGCTGCGCAGGTGCTCGTAGCGGTACGACTGGTGGCGCAGCACCTGCCGCATCTGGCGGCCCACTTCGCGGATCAGTTCGGGGATCGGCAGGTCGGCGCGCATCGCGAGCCGCAGCGGCACCGCATTGGCCACCATCGCGGGCACGCGCCGCATGCGCTCGTTGTGGCGCGCGGTGACCGGGATGCCGATCGCCATGTCCTCGATGCCGGTGGCGCGATAGAGGTAGGCCGCGGTGGTGGCGATCAGGATCTGCGGCAGCGTGGTGCCGAGCTCCTGCGCGATCTGCTGCAGCGCCTGCACGCTGGCCGCGGGCAGATGCACCGTCTGGCGCAGCAGGCCGCCGATGTTGACCGAGCGCTGCGCTGCGAGGCTCAGCGGATCGGGCGCGTCGGCGAAGCGCTCGGTCCAGTACTGGCGGTCGCGCGGGAAGCGGCCCGACTCGCGGTAGGCGCGGTCTTCCTCGGCCAGCTGCGACAGCGGCGCCAGGCGCGAGGCCTCGGGCACCTCGGCGGCGCCTTCGGCCATCGCGCTGTAGATGTCGGCGAAGCGCCGCGCGATCAGCCCGCCGCCGAAGCCGTCGAGCACGATGTGGTGGCTGCGGTGGTACCAGACGTGGCGATCCGGCGCGAGGCGGATCAGCGCCGACAGCCACAGCTGGCCGTGCGCGAGGTCGATGTTGCGTTCGAAGTCCGCGCGCATCCAGCGCTCGGCCCGCGCCGCGGGATCGGCCTCGGCGCTGAGGTCGAGGTAGGGGATCTCGCCCTCGAAGGTGTTGGCCACCACCTGGCGCGGCCCCTGGCCCGCGTCGACGAAGTTGAGCCGCGTGGCCTCGACTTCCTCGGTGATGCGGCGCATGGCCGCGAGGAAGACGGCGGGATCGATCGGGCCGTCGATGTCGATGGCTTCCGCGAGGTTGAAATTGGTGTCGGGCGACGCGAACTTCGCGCCCAGCCACATCGCCATCTGACCCGAGGTGAGAGGCGCCGAACTGCTCAGGGGACCACTGCCTTGCATGCGCTGCTCCAAGTTGGACATGGGGTTGCCAACGGGGCATTGCAGGCGCGAAGCGAATTGCCAGAAGCTGCCTTCTCGCACGTCCGCAGCGGGTCGAATTGACATTCCGTTGACATTTCAAAACCAAATGTACAAGCGGTTGCAGTCACTTCGATGGCAGTTTCGGGTGCGGCAATATTTCACGCTCTCAATTGAGCAAGAAAGGTTTCCTGGGGTTTTTCGCACTGCACCCAGAAAGCCTCATTTTCGAGGCGGTTCGGCTTACTTTCAGAGGGAGAAGCAGGAGGAAAAAGTTTGTTGCGTCGCAGCAACTTCAATACGGTCAGCAGGGGTATGGCAAATATGTTGGAGATGCCGAGCGGCGTATTGCCTGAATAAAAACTGCCTAATTCCCACGGAATTCCGTGGGTAATAGAAAAGTGTGGCGAGGACTTTCGGCGTAATTAAATGGCGCCTAATTCGCGTCGCTCCAACGCGCCGGACCGGGGCTCGCGGCGAGGTCGATCAGGCGCCGCCGCGTGCCGACCGGGACAGCGCCGCCAGCGTCTTCTTCGCGCTGTGCAGCAGCCCGGCGCGCTCGGGTTTCAGGCGCGCCTTGGTATCGCCCGGCGCGATGATCTCGAAGGCCGTGTCGGCCGCGAGCTTCATGGCCAGCGCATCGCGCGGCGTCAGGCGGTCGAAGCGCGCGCTCGAGATCACGTGCACCTGCAGATGGCGATGGATGGCCTTCGACAGCTTCTGGCAGGCGGCGGTCATCGCCGCCTCGTCGGGTGTCACGGCGCCATGCACGACGAGCACCTCCACGATGCCGTTCCTGTCCTCGCCGAGCACGAAGGCGCGCACCACCGAGTCCTTGAACTTGGTGCGCAGCATCGCGCGCACCGGCTCGGCCGCCGCGAAGGACTTCAGCGCGATGCGGCGCAGCTCGCGGTAGAAGACGAAGCCGCGGTCGAGCATGACGGTCTCGGGCAGTTCCTCCTTCGCGGCCTGCCGCGACAGCATGCCGCTGCCGACGAGGTGCGCGAGCGTGCCTTCGACCTCGGCCGCGTCGAGCTTCGTCTTCTGGGCCAGTTCGTTCGTGGTGAAGGGTTCCTCGGGGTTCCCGTAGAGCACCTGCAGGAGCTTCTGGACGGAGGGGGACAGGAGGAAGTCGGCGGCGCTCATGGGGGCGATGGGATCCGGTGCGGGGAAAGGCAGGGATTATGGAAGCGCGACGATGCCCGGCGCGCCCTGCGCCGACCTGGGGCTAAGAGAGCGCGGGCTGCGGCCGCAGCCGATAGTGGCTCAGATGGCTCTTGCGCATCTTCTCGAGCGCATGCGGTTCTTCGGGCCAGCGGCACCAGTTCGGCCGCGGCGCGCCGAGGGCCGCGAGCCGCGCCATGACCACCTGCTCGGTGCGCGCGCACTCGGCTTCCGCCGCGGCCAGTTCCGCCTGGAGGTCGTCGATCTCGCCCAGGTAGCGCGCCAGGGTTTCACGCGCGCGCCGGAGGCTCGCGAGCACCGGGAATGCATTCGACGCACTGCCCGCGAAGTAGGTCCGCGCGAACTGTCCCGGATCGGCTTCGTATTCGAGGATCTGCTGCTGGCAGTGAAAGATCAGCGCCTCGCCACGCGCGCAGGCGCAGCGGCGCTCGCGCAGCTTCTCGTAGCTGCCGCGCAACTGCAGCGCCAGTTGCCGCGGGACGGCCGGGCGCCTGGTCTTCGCGAGCGCGGGCGATGGCGGCGCGCCGAAGGTGGGCATGGGAAAGGTCATCGACATGCTGCTGCTTCCGGATGCAACGTGCGACACGGCTCAGCCGGCGCCGGGCACGTTGCGCACGCCGGCCTCCAGGTAGTCCATGAACTCGCGCCGCTCGCGCGCCTCGTTGCCGCGCTCCGACATCGGCATCACGCCGAAGGGCGAGCGCTTGAGGTAGCTGCGGTAGGAGATGCCGTAGTACACGACGTTCATGCTGAGGATGAGCCGGTACTGGATCGTCTCGCGCGGCGTGCCGGGCAACCGTGCCTCGAGCAGCTCGACCGCGAGGCCCAGCAGCCTGCGGTGCAGCTTCGCGGACAGCCGCTGGCCGGCCTCGCCGAAGTCCCAGCCGAGCCGGCCGATGAAGCTCACCGCGTCGCGGCCGAAGCCCGGTGTCTGCAGCATCTCGATCATCGGACCGAAGGCGGCCTCCATGATGTCGCGCACGCCATGCGGCCGCGCGCGCAGCGCCTCCAGGCCCGCGCACGAACGCGGCTCCAGCCATTGCTGCAGCATCGCGGTGATCTCGCCCACCAGTCCCTCGCGGCTGCCGAAGTGGTAGTGCAGCGCGGAGGCGTTGTTCGCGCCGGCCGCCACCACGATGCGCCGCAGCGAGACCGCATTCATGCCTTCGCGCGCCATCAGCTTCATGGCCTCGGCGAGCAGGCGCGCATGCGTGCTGTCGCCGGGGGCGTCGGCATGCGGCGCGGGGGCGGCGGGCTTGGAAGTTCGGCGGGCGAGGGCGGGCACGGGCGGAATAATGCAAGTTGATTAATCCATCTGCATCAGCGGATACCCTCGACCGCCTCGGAGCGCCTTCGCCCTCGCAGTGGAAGCGCAGCGCGGCCTCGGGTGTCATCCCGTTGACACCTGCACTCACGCTGCGTTAACCTGCGCGCCGTTCCCTTCTCCGGCAGCTTTGCCGGATTTCCTCGGCGCCCTCGCGGCGCAACCGGCAGCTTCGCTGGTTCTCCCCTCGGCAGTTCTGCCGTCCCCCTCGTGTCCGCGGTCGCACCGCATTGCCGACGCGCTTGCGCGCGCTTCGCATGGCCTGCCCATGCGCGCGTGCCGGCGCCTGCATCGGCATGGCGTCCCGGGCACGTCGATCCATTCAGACACCCCAGGAGACAGCCACCATGCACACCCCTTCTTCGCGTCCCTTCGCGCGGCTTGCCGGACTCTTCCTCGCCGCGGGCCTCGCCGCCTTCGGCACCCACGCCTTTGCCGCCGGCGAGCCCGTGCGCATCGGCGCCATCTTCGACAAGACCGGCGGCCTCAACATCTACGGCATCCAGCAGAGCCGGGCGCTGCGGCTCGCGGTCGACGAGATCAACGCGGCGGGCGGCGTGGCCGGCGCCAGGGTCGAGGTGGCCGAGGCCGACGCGCAGTCGGAGGACGCCAAGTACACGCAGTACACGACCACGCTGATCCTCAAGGACAAGGTGCAGGCGCTGTTCGCGGGCCTCACGAGCTCGAGCCGCGAGGCGATCCGCCCGATCGTGCGGCGCTCGAAGATCCCTTACTTCTATTCCTCGCTCTACGAGGGCGGCGCCTGCGACCGGCAGACTTTCGTGACGGGCGCCACGGCCTCGCAGCAGCTCAGCGTGCTCGTGAAGTGGGCGATCAAGAAGTACGGGCCCAAGGTCTACATCATGGCGCCCGACTACAACTTCGGCACCATCTCGGCGCAGTGGGTGCGCCTCTACGCCAAGGAGTTCGGCGGCGAGGTGGTCGGCGCCGACTTCCTGCCGCTCACGCTGACCGACTACTCGCCCACCATCAACAAGATCCAGCAGGCCAAACCCGACTTCGTGGTCGCGCTGCCGGTGGGCGCGAACCAGACCGGCTTCCTCGAGCAGATGGCGGCCGCGGGCCTGAAGAGCCGCGTGGGCGTGGTGTCGACCAACTACGGCGGCGGCAACCAGCAGGTGGTGGTGTCGCCGCAGGCCGGCGAGGGCATCGTGGCGGCGCTCGAATACTTCGCCTGGCTCGACACTCCGCGCAACAAGGCTTTCAAGGCCTCCTGGGAGAAGGCCTACGGCAACAAGGAGCCGGTGACCGCGGTCGCGGTCGACGTCTACAACGCGGTGCACCTGTGGGCCAAGGCCGCGAACAAGGCGAAGTCGGCCGAGCCCGCGAAGGTGATCCAGGCCTTCGAGGAGGGCGAGGGCGTGGCCTTCGACTCGCCGGCCGGTCCGGTGTCGATGCAGCCGAAGTCGCACCACGTGCGCCAGAACATCTACATCGGCGTGGGCACGAAGACGCAGAGCTTCGACATCGTCGAGACCTATGCCTCGGTGGCGCCGAAGTTCGAGGACCAGGTCTGCGACCTGGTCGCCAAGCCGCAGACGGCGCAGCACTTCACGCCCGGCGCGTCGAACTGAGCGAGGCCCCCGATGGCATGGGATCAATTGCTGACCGGCGTGCTCTCGTCGGTCGCCAGCGGCTCGGTGCTGCTGATCGCGACGCTCGGCCTGGCCGTGGTGTTCGGGCTGATGGGCGTGGTGAACCTCGCGCACGGCGAATTCATCATGTTCGGCGCCTATGCGGCGCTGACCGCGGTGCGCGCCGGCGTGCCCTTTCCGCTCGCGGTGGCGCTGGCCGCGCTGGCGGCCGCGGCCTTCGGCGCGCTGGTCGAATGGCTGATCGTGCGGCGCCTGCACGGCCGGCCCTTCGACACGCTGCTGGCCATGTGGGGCCTGAGCCTCGCGCTCTACCAGAGCGCGGTGCTGCTGTTCGGCACGGTCACGCCGGGCATCGGCATGCCGGCGTCGAACGTGCGCATCGGCGACTACACGATCTCCAGCTACCTGCTGTTCCTGATCGTGGTGGCGGCGGTGCTGATCGCGGCCGTGTATGCGCTGCTCACGCGCACCAACTACGGCCTGATGGCGCGCGCCGCGATCCAGGACCCGGCCACCGCGGCCGCGATGGGCGTGCGCACGGTGCGCATCAACAACCTCACCTTCGCTTTGGGCTGCGGCCTCGCGGGCCTGGCCGGCGCGATCCTGGTGCCGGCCGTGCCGGCCACGCCCAGCATGGGCTTCGCCTTCGGCATCAAGGCCTTCCTGGCGGTGGTGGTGGCGGGCCCGGTCACGCTCGCGGGCACCATCGCCGCGGGCGGCATCCTGGGCTCGGCCGCGAGCGCGGTGGCCAGCGTCTGGTCCACCGTCGCGGGCGACGTGGTTTTCTTCGTGATCACGCTCGTGGCCCTGCGCGCCTGGCCGCAGGGCATCTCCGAGCGCTGGCGCCTGAAGCTCTGAACGGAGGCCACGCATGAACATGAGCAGAACCCTGGCCGCACCCGTGGCCACGACCCCGGCCACGAAGCGCCGTGCGGCACCCTGGTGGCTGGCCACCGTCGCCGGCACCGTCGTGCTGGGCGCCGGCGCCTTCTTCGTCGACGAGTACCTCGCCTACCTCGCGAGCTCCTGGCTGATCTTCGGCCTGCTGGGCCTGAGCCTGGACATGGTGTGGGGCCGCGGCGGCATGCTGAGCCTCGGGCAGACGGCCTTCTTCGGCCTCGGCGGCTACGCCGGCAGCGTGGCGGCGATCAACCTCGCGAGCGTCACCGGCAACACGCTGGTGTGGTCGCTGCCGGTCGGCGCGATCGTGGGCGCGGCGGCCGCCGGCGCGGTCGGCTGGCTGCTGTTCCACGGCCGCCTCGGCGCGCTGCAGGCCACCATCCTGACCTACACCGTCACCCTGCTGCTGTGGACCGGCAGCATCTCGTTCTCGGCGCGCTTCGGCGACGCGGTGGTGGGCGGCGACAACGGCCTGTCGAACATCCCGGGCATCGTGCTGGGCTTCGGCGCCGACGCGCAGGGGCTCGGGCCGCAGGGCACCTTCGCCTGCGTGCTGGCGGTCTCGGCGCTGGTGCTGCTGGGCGTGCGCGCGTTGCTGCGCTCGCCCTTCGGCACGGTGGTCGACTGCGTGCGCCTCGACGGTCCCAAGACCGAGCTGCTGGGCTACGACGTGCGGCGCTGCCAGCTCGTGGTGTTCACGCTGGCCGGCGGCATCGCGGGCCTGGCCGGCGCGCTCTACGGTGCCTGGGCCAACTACCTCAACCCCTCGCTGTTCAGCGCGCAGCAGGCGCTGCTGGTGCCGATCTACGTGCTGGTCGGCGGGCTCGGCACGCTGGCCGGTCCGTTCGTGGGCGCGGTGGCGGTCGGCGGGCTGTCGTACTGGCTGGGCGGCGGCGTGGTCGGCGGGCAGACCACGCTGATCATGGGCGTGGCGCTGATCCTGCTCGTGCTGTTCCTGCGCGGCGGGCTGCTCGGCGGTCTCGGCCGGTTGTGGGCGCTGCGCGGGCCGGGCGGCGCGCAGGGCAAGGCGCGCCAGGCCAAGACCGCGATGGACGTGGACCTGGTGCGCGGCCTGCGCGAGGGCGCGGCCGTGCCGGCGCCGGTGCTCGAGATCCGCGACGGGGTCAAGCGCTTCGGCGGCGTGGTGCCCGTCAACCGCGTCACCCAGCGCTTCGCGCCGGGCCGCGTGCGCTGCCTGATCGGGCCGAACGGCGCGGGCAAGAGCTCGCTGCTGCGCTGCCTCACGGGCACGCACCTGCTCGACGCGGGCGAGATCGTGCTCGACGGGCGCCCCGTCACGCGCTGGATGCCGTACCGCCGCGTGCAGGCCGGCGTGGGCATCAAGATGCAGGTGGCGCAGGTGTTCGGCGAACTGAGCGTGCGCACCAACCTCTGGATCGCCGCCTACAGCCGCGACCGCGATGCCGTGGTGGCCGACCGGCTCAGCGAGCGCACGCTGCGCGCGCTCGGCCTCGAGGCGCTGGCCGAGCGCGATGCGGCCGACCTCTCGCATGGCGAGCAGCAATGGCTGGACCTCGGCATGGTGCTGTGCCTGCAGCCCTCGGTGGTGCTGCTCGACGAGCCGGCCGCGGGCATGACCGGCGACGAGCGCCGCGAGCTCTCGCAGCTGGTGCGCGTGCTGGCCGAGACGGCGGCCGTGGTGGTGGTCGAGCACGACATGGCCTTCGTGCGCACGCTCGACGCCGAAGTGACCGTCCTGCACCGCGGCGAGGTCTTCGCCCAGGGCGACCTCGACACCCTGCGCCAGGACGAACGCATCCTGGACATCTATCTCGGGAGACAGCAGCATGTTCGAAGCCATTGAGATCAGCGGCGGCTACGGCAAGACATCGATCGTCGAGCGCGCCAGCCTGCGCGTGGGGCGCGGCGAGATCGTCGCGCTGCTGGGCCGCAACGGCGTGGGCAAGTCCACGCTGATGCGCCTGCTGGTCGGCCAGGCCACGCCCATGGGCGGCAACGCGAGCCTAGACGGCCGGCCGCTGCCCGAGCGCACCGACGATCGCGCGCGCTGCGGCCTGGGCTACGTGCCGCAGGGGCGCTTCGTGTTCCCGCGGCTGTCGGTCAGCGAGAACATCGCGCTGGCGGCCGTGGCCTGCGGCCATCCGCGCGCCGAGGCGATCGCGCGCGCCTTCGCCGACTTCCCGGCGCTGGTGCCCAAGGCCAACGACCTCGCGGGCCGGCTCAGCGGCGGCCAGCAGCAGATCCTCGCGATGGCGCGCGCGCTGGCCACGCGACCCAGGCTGCTGCTGCTCGACGAGCCGACCGAGGGCGTGCAGCCCTCGATCGTCGACGAGATCGCCGAGGTGCTGCTGCGGCTGCGCCGCGACGGCCTGTCGGTGCTGGTCGCCGAGCAGGACCTGAACTTCTGCCTCTCGATCGCCGAACGCGCCTACGTCATGGACCAGGGCCGCATCGTGCGCGAGACGCGCAAGTCCGAGCTAGAGGGCGACCGCGCTCTCTTGCAGGACCTGCTCGGCGTCTGAGCCCCCACATCCACGCACACATCCAAAGAGAGGAACGAACACCATGGACCACGAGATATTCGAGGCGGGCGACATCGCCCTGCAATCGGGCCGCATGCTGCGCAACGCGAAGCTGGCCTACAAGACCTACGGCAAGCTCAACGCGAAGCGCGACAACGCCATCGTCTACCCGACCTGGTTCGCGAGCACGCACGCCGACAACGAATGGCTGATCGGGCCCGGCAAGGCGCTCGATCCGTCGGAGTACTTCATCGTCGTGCCGAACTCCTTCGGCAACGGCGTCTCGAGCTCGCCGAGCAACCAGCCCGCGCCCAACGACCGCGGCCGCTTCCCCGACGTGACCGTCTACGACAACGTGGTGCAGCAGCACCGGCTGGTGACCGAGCACCTGGGCATCGACACCTTGCGGCTGGTCACGGGCTGGTCGCTGGGCGCGGTGCATGCGTTCCATTGGGCCGCGCTGTACCCGGACATGGTGCAGCGGCTGCTGCCGTTCCAGGGCGCGGCGCGCGCGTCGCGCCACTTCCAGGTCTTCTTCGCGGGCGTGAAGGCCGCGCTGCAGGCCGACGCCGAGTGGCGCGAGGGCTTCTACGAGCGCCAGCCCGAGCGCGGCCTGCGCGCTGCCGGCCGGGTGTACGCGGGCTGGGGCTTCTCGCAGAAGTTCCTGCGCGACCGGCTCGACATCGAGGCACTGGGCTTCGCCTCGCTCGAGGACTTCCTGATCGAGTTCTGGGAAGGCTGGCTGCTGTCGAAGGACGCCAACAACCTGATCGCGTCGCTGTGGACCGGGCAGCACGGCGACATCGCCGACAACCCGGTCTACCGGGGTGACTTCGTCGCGGCGCTGTCGGCGATCAAGGCGCGCGCCATCGTCATGCCCTCGTCGAGCGATCTCTACTTTCCGCCCGAGGATTCGGCCTTCGAGGTCGCGCACATGCCCAACGCCGAGCTGCGCGTGCTGCCTTCCGACTGGGGCCACCTGGCGGGCAAGGGCCTGCACGAACCCGACAACGCGTTCATCGACAACGCGCTGCGCGAACTGCTGGCGGCATGACCATGGCAGACCTTCCCACCAAGATCGCGGCGCCATGGAACGCCGACAGCGTGGCCGCGCATCGCCGCGCCGCGGGCCTCGCGGCGCTCGACCCTGTGCTGTGCGGCGAGGTCGCGGCGATCCTCGAGGACCTGCGCACGGGCCTGCGCGACATGCCCGGGCGTGCCTGGTTCGCGCTCGTTCCACCGTCGACGGAGACCGATCATGTCCATCGCTGAGACCATCGACGGCGCGGGCGTGGCGCAATTGGCCGCGCTGATCCGCCGCGGCGAGCTCGGCGCGGTCGAACTCGCCGAACGCCGGCTGGCCGACATCGAACGCCGCGCCGCGCGCACCAACGCCTTCGTGGCCGTCGACCGCGAAGGCGCGCTGGCCCAGGCGCGCGAGGCCGACCGTGCGCTGGCACGCGGCCTGTCCGTGGGGCCGCTGCATGGCGTGCCGATCGCGGTGAAGGACAACGTGCTCACCGCCGGCCTCGGCAGCAGCGCGGCCTCGGCCGTGCTGGCCGACGCGCCGCTGCAGGGCGAGGCACCGCTGGTCGCGCGGCTGCGCCGGGCCGGCGCCATCGTGGTGGCCAAGACCAACATGCACGAGTGGGCCTACGGCGCGACCAACAAGGGGTCGCACCATGGCCCCACGCGCAATCCCTGGGATCCGCGCGCGATCACCGGCGGCTCCAGCGGCGGCTCGGCCGCCTGCGTGGCCGACGGGCTGCTGCCGCTGGCCATCGGCACCGACACCGGCGGCTCGATCCGCATTCCCGCCGCGGCCTGCGGCATCTCGGGCATCAAGCCGGGCACCGGCCGCGTCGAAGGCGAGGGCGTGCTGCCGCTGGCCTGGAGCTTCGATGCCGCCGGGCCGATGGCGCGCAGCGCCGAGGACCTGTGGCTGGGGCTCGATGCGATGCTGCCCGGCTCGGTCGGCGATTCGTCGCGCCATGCCGCGCAGTTCCGCGAGGCGCGCGGTCGCGCCAGGCTGCGCATCGGCATGCTGGCGGGCGATGGCTTCGAGACCGCGTCCGACGTGGGCCGGGCCTTCGAGGCGGCGCTCGAGGTCTTCGGCCAGCGCGGCAGCGAACTCGTGCCCGTGCCGGTGCGCGGCATGGCGGCGGTGTTCGCGGCCTGGAAGGCCATCATGTACGCCGAGGCCAGCACCTTCCACCGTCCGCTGATGCACGAGCGGGCGCATCGCTATGCCCCCGACGTGCGCGCGCTGCTGCATGCGGGCGAGAGCGTGTCGGCCGTCGACTACCTCGCGGCGCAGCAGTTCCGTGGCGCCTTCTGCGCCGCGTTCGCACGCGACATGGCGGGGCTCGACGCGCTCGCGCTGCCGACGCTGCCCGTGACCGCACCGCCCTTGGCAGAATCGCGCATCGAATTCGCCGGCCGCACGACCACCGTCCAGGACGCCATGACCGCCATGCCCTGCCTCGCCAACTTCACCGGCCTGCCGGCGGTGAGCCTGCCCTGCGGCTTCGGCGACACGGGCCTGCCGGTGGGCCTCACGCTGATCGGCCACCCCGGTGGCGAGTTCGCGTTGCTCGGGCTGGCCGCGGCCTTCCAGGACGACACCGCCTGGCATGCCCTGCGGCCCGGCCATGCGACGGCGACGGGCCGTGAGGAGGGCACGCATGTCCGATGAGATCGGCGTGGGCGTGCTGTTCGCCCAGACCGGCAACATGGCCGTGACCGAGCAGGCGCTGCTGAGCGGCACGCTGGTCGCCATCGACGAGATCAACTCGGGCGGCGGCGTCGCGGGCCGGCCCATCGTGCCGATCATCGAGGACCCGGGCCCCGATCCCGCGAGCTACCGCGACATCGCGCGCCGCATGGTGCTGCACCACCAGGTGCCGGTGATCTTCGGCTGCTGCTCGTCGGCCAGCCGCAAGGCCGTGCTGCCGGTGGTCGAGCGCCACGGCGCGGTGCTGTTCTATCCCTCGGTGTACGAGGGCTTCGAGTATTCGCCCAACGTGATCTACACCGGGCCCACGCCCGCGCAGACCATCGTGCCGCTGATCAAGTACCTGTTCGCGCACCACGGGCGGCGCTTCTTCCTGGTCGGTTCCGAGTACGTGTTCGCGCGCGAGATCTCGCGCATCGCGAAGGAGTTCCTGCTCGAGAGCGCGGGCAGCGTCGCGGGCGAGACCTACCTGCCCATGGGCACGCCCGACAGCGCCTTCGCCGAGGTGGCCGAGCGCATCGCCGCCGCGCGGCCCGACGTGGTGCTCAGCACCGTGGTGGGCGCCGACACCGCGCGGCTCTATGCCGCCTGCCATGCCATCGGCGCCACCTCGGCCGGGCACCCGATCGCGAGCCTCACCGCGAGCGAGGCCGAGATCGCTGCACTGAGCCCGGCCGCGCGCGCGGGGCATCTCACGGTCGCGCCCTATTTCGCGGGCATCGAGAGCCCGGCCAGCGCGCGCTTCACCGCGCTCTACGAGAAGCGCTACGGCGCCGGCCGCCGGCCCAACATGTATGCCGAGGCCGGCTACCTGCAGGTGCACCTGTTCGCACGCGCCGTGCCGCGCGAGGGCGCGCCCGACCCCGACCGCATCGTGCGCAGCCTCGGTGGCACGCGCCATGCTTCGGCCCAGGGCGAGGTCGAGATCGACGCCGACACCAACCACACCGCGCTCAAGGCCCGCATCGGGCGCTCGCGCGAGGATGGCGGTTTCGACCTGCTGTGGGAGGATGCCTCCATCGTCCGCCCCGATCCCTACCTCGTCGCCTACGAACGGAAGATCCTCTGATGACGCCCGATCCGATCCAGCTGCGCTCCCTGCGTGACATCCGGGTCGCCGTCATCCATCCCGACGACGAGGACGCCCGCGTGCTGTGCGAGCAGCTGCGCCGCTTCGGCTGCCGCGTCACCGCGCTGTGGCCCGAGCCGAACCACCTGCCCGAGGGCACCGAGGCCGTGTTCTTCAGCATCCAGTCGGAGCGCGATGCCTCGCATCCCTGGCTGGCCGGTTCCTCGCACGCGGTGCTGATCGCGCTGCTGGCCTACGAGAACCCGGCCGTGCTCGAGGCCGCGGCGGCCGCCAACGTGCACGGCGTGCTGCCCAAGCCGATCCGTCCCTTCGGCGTGCTCGCCACGCTGTACGTCGCACGCATGCTGTTCCGCTACGAGGAGCGGCTGCTCAACCGCATCGCCAAGCTCGACGAAACGCTGCGCACGCGCCGCATCGTCGAGCGCGCGATGAAGATCCTCGCCACGCGCCAGGGCATCTCCGAGGACGAGGCCTACGCCATCATCCGGCGCGAGGCCATGCGCAAGCAGTTGCCGGTGTCGTCGATGGCCGAGTCGATCGTGCATGCGGAAGCGATCTACGGGCTGCCGCCCGATCGCGGCGCTTCGGACCCGGCCGAGTGATGGTCCGCGCCTCCGTCGAGAGTCCGGAACGCTTCGGGCTCGATCCTTCGTTCGCGCGCGATCCGTGCAGCGATGGCCCGTTGAGCGGCCTCAGCTTCGCCGCCAAGGAGGTGTTCGACCTCGCGGGGCACGTCACGCGCTCGGGCAATCCCGACTGGCTGCGCACGCATGCGCCGGCCACGGCCGATGCGCCCGCGGTCGCGCGCCTGCTCGGGGCCGGCGCGCGGTTGCAAGGGCGAACGCTCAGCGACGAACTCGCCTTCTCGCTCGCGGGCGAGAACCTGCACTACGGCACGCCGCTGAACCCGCGCGCGCCCGGCCGCGTGCCCGGCGGTTCATCGAGCGGCTCGGCCTCTGCCGTGGCCGGTGGTTGCGTCGACTTCGCGCTGGGCACCGACACCTCGGGCTCGGTGCGCATCCCGGCCAGCTACTGCGGCCTGTACGGCCTGCGGCCCACGCATGGCGCGATCGATGCGCGCGGCGTGACGCCGCTGGCGCCGGCCTTCGACACGGTCGGCTGGTTCGCTGCGACCGCGGCGGTGCTCGAGCGCGTGGGCGCGGTGCTGTTGCCGCCGGGCGAGATACGACCACTGCGGCGCATCGTGCCGATCGCCGATGCCTTCGACGATGCCGCGCCGGGCGTGGCCGCAGCGCTTCGTCCCGCGCTTCATCGCCTGGCGGCGCTGGGCCTGGCCTTCGATGCGCCCGCGCAAGGCTTGGCGCTGGCCGCTGCGGCACAGGCCTACCGCGTGCTGCAGAGCGCCGAGGTCTGGCGCACGCATGGCGAATGGTTCGAGCGCACGCGGCCGTCGATGGCGCCCGAGATCGCGGCGCGGCTGCGCGCCGCGTCGCAGGTTACGGCCCGGGAGGTCGATGCCGCACAACGCGAGGCCGACGCGCTGCGCGCGAGGATCGACGACCTGCTCGCGCACGACGGCGTGCTGTGCCTGCCGACCGCGCCCGACGTGGCGCCGCTGCTGGGCGCTTCGACGCAGCCCGATGCGCAGACCCGCATGCGCGTGCTGGCCCATACCTGCATCGCGGGGCTGTGCGGCTTGCCGCAGCTCAGCCTGCCGCTGGGGTTGGTCGATGGCCTGCCCGTGGGGCTGGGGCTGATCGCGGGGCGGGGGAGGGATCGGGATCTGCTGGCGTTGGCGGGGCGGATCGCATCCGACGATGGGAACAAGACGGCGAGGGCTTGATCTACATTCGGCTGAAGGAGGCCATCGATGCCAAGGACCAGGGATAAGGAGATGGAGCAGTTCGAGAAGGATCTGCTCCAGTCGATCGCGGAGATGAAGCGCGGCGAATTTGCACCTCGCATGCCCCACCTCGTCTTCGTCTTCGGCACCCTGAAAGAGGGCTACCCCAACTTCGCCACCAACCGCGGCCGCCGCATCCCCGGCGACTTCGTCACGCGGGAGCGCTATCCGCTGTACCTGGTGGGCGAGCGCTTCTCGCCCTGGCTGGTCTTCCTGCCCGGCGAAGGGGAGCGCGTCGTCGGCCAATTGTTCGAGGTCGACGATGCGGCACTGGCGGCCATGGACCTGCTCGAGAGGGTCGGCGAGGCGGACGGCTATCGGCGTGTGCCGATAGCCGTCGAAGGCGTTGGCGAGGCATCCGGCCAGCCAAGGATCGTCCACGCCTATGTCAAGCCGCCCGAGCAATTCGATGGGGCGCAGGCGAGGCTGGGCCCGCTGACCGAATACACGATGGAGCACGCCGGGCTCTACAGCGCGCGCTCCGCCACGCGCTGAGCCACGGCGGCCTTCGGCGATGGCAGCGCCACGGCGCACCACCGTATCCGGTAGAGCCATGCCGGGCCTGCCGGCCCACGCCTCTCATCCATTTGCATGATGTGAGTGCCTTCGTATTCAAGAACACTGGCTTCAGGGCGCTCGGAGGGGCGAACCCGGATACCAGGATCTACGACGAGGAGCTTCCCACCATGGCGCGTGCATTCCAGCGTTCCCGTATTGGCGTCGCGGCGTGCCGGCCCCGCTCGCCTGCGATGGCCATCGCTGCCCATGCCGCGTGCACCTGCGACGGTATCGCAGGCGTGTTGCAGTACCGCTGGCGAGGGAACAACGGCGTCGACCGCGCGTACATCGACGCATCGGGCAAGGGCGTGGTTCAGGTCTTCACCGACGAGGGCGGGCGCTGAACGCTTTGCCGAGAACACCTTCGCGACAAGCCATGACCTGGGACGCCGGCCTGAACCCCGCCATCGCCGCCGCCTGCGCGGCGGCCACCGATGCCTCGCGCTGGGAGACGATGCTCGAGGCGCTGTGCGAACGCTTCGGCGCCACCGCCGCGGCCATCCACACGCCGCGCGGCGCGCCGGCCGGCAAGCCGCTGTTCGTCGACATCGGGCTGCCCAAGCACACGGTGCCCGACTACATCGACTATTGGTCACAGAGGGATCCGTGGTTCGCGGGCGCCGAGAGCAAGCAGATCTGCGTGCGCACCGGCGAATGCGGCATCGGCCGCGAACTCTGCGAATGGAGCGAGCTGGAGCGCATGGACTACTACCACGAGTTCGCGGCGCCGACCGGCGTGCATGGATTGCTGGCGATGATCGTCGACGACGGCAGCCGGCCTGCGCAGGCGCCGCTCACGGCGATCGGTCTCTATCGCCGGCCCGGGCTCGAGGAGTTCAGCTACCAGGACAAGCGCGCCTTCGAGGCGGCGCACAAGCCGCTGCAGCTCGCGCTGCACGCGCACTGGTCGCTGGTGCGCTCCACGCCGGTCGAGAAGGCCACCGCCGACGCCTTCGACGTGGTGCCCAAGCCGCTCGTGGTGCTGGCCGCCACGGGCGCGATCCTGCATGCCAACGTCGCGGCCGCGGCCCTGCTGTCGCGCAGCGACTGGATCGGCATCCGCAACGGCAAGCTGGCGCGCCTGGGCCAGCTGGGACCGGAAGCGGTGGAGGCCTCGCTGCGCGAGGTGGCGCGCGGCCTGATCCAGACCCACGTGCTGTGGACACCCGAAACCGCGCGGCCGAGCGCGCCGGCCATCGCGCGGCTGGTGCCGCTGGACGAGGGCAACGCCTGCCGCCTCGCCTGGCCGCATGCGGTGGCGCTGCTGATGGTCGAGGAGCCGCCCGAGCGCGAGGCCAGCGATCGCCGCCTCGAGGCGCTCGCGCTGCAGTACCGGCTCACGCCCTCGGAGCTGCAGCTGGTCGTGCAGCTGTCGGAAGGCGCGCGGCCGGCCCAGGTCGCCGAGCGCTGCGGCATCTCGATCAACACCGTGCGCACCCATCTGCGCAACATCTTCGACAAGACGGGCGTGCGGCGGCAGAGCGAGTTGATCCGGTTGCTGGGGCCGTTGGCGCCGTCGGGACGTTGAAGCAGGGGGCGATGCCGCGAGCCGCCCACGCCCATCCGCTCACCTTCCTATAATCGCGACCCTCCCGCCCGGCCCGCGCCAGATCCAGCCGCCGCCACATCGCCAGCACCCGGACGGATTCAACAGAGCCGGTGTGGCTGGAGTGCATCGTGGCGGCACGTTATTACCTGGAGCTTTTCAATTTCTGCAACCGGTACCTGCGCGATCGCGCGCTGGCGCAGGACATCGTGCAGGAGGTCTACGCGCGCTTCGCCGCCTTCGAGCGCCATGGCGCGCAGCCGGTGGTCGAGGTGCGCGGGCTGCTCTACCAGATCGCGCGCAACCTGCTGGTCGACCACCATCGCCAGCAGATCGTGCGCGCGCACGACAGCGACGACGTGCTGCTCGAGATGCCGGCGCCCGATGCCGACAACCCCGAGGTGGCCTATGCGGCGACGCAGCGCATGCGGCTCCTGGTCGCGGCGATCGAGAACCTGCCGCCGCGCTGCCGCGAGGCCTTCGTGCTGCACCGCATCGAGGGCCTGCCGCAGGCCGAGGTGGCGCAGCGCATGGGCATCTCGCGCAACATGGTCGAGCGGCACGTGATGATCGCGGTCGCGGCCTGTCGCAAGCGGCTGCGCGACACGGCCGAGGCGCCCCAACCCGCGCCGGCGCGGCCCGAGAAAATTTGAGTCGCCGCCTCAGGATCGGCGCTCCCGATCCGTCATCATCCAGGCCGAGACGCCGAATTTCCGCACCCCGATGAACGATCGCACGCGCCCCACCGCCCCCGGCATGCCGGCGCGCGATGGCGCGCGCGCGCCGGACGTGCCCGACACCGCGGGCGAGGAACTGCTCGAGGAGTTGTCGCCCGCGGAGTTCGAGGCATTGCGCTGGTCGGTGCGCCTCGGCGACGGACTCGATGCCGCGGAGCGCGCCGAGTTCGAGGCCTGGCGCCGGGCCGATCCCGCGCACCAGGCGGCCTACGACGAGATGACCGGCGTGAGCGAGGCGATCGATGCGATGCCCGCGGCGGGTGCGGCGCGGCTGCAGGCACGCGTGGCGATCGACCGGGCCGGCGAATCGGCCACCCATGCCGCAGTGCCCGTTGCGCCCGCAACGTCGCCGGCCCCGCCGCGCCCCACGCGCCGTCGCGCGCTCGCCGCCGCCGCGGCGGTGTTCGCGGCCGCGGGCGGCGGCTGGTTCGGCTGGGAGGCCTGGCGCAGCGAGCCGGTGTTCGAGCAGCGCTACCAGACGCAGCGCGGCCAGCAGCTCGACGTGGCGCTGCCCGACGGCAGCCAGATGCGGCTGGACACGGCCACCACGGCCGAGGTCAGCCTGTACCGCGGCCGTCGCGAGGTGCGCCTCGCCGAGGGACAGGCGATGTTCACCGTGCAGTCCGACAAGGCGCGGCCCTTCGACGTGCGCGCGGGCGGCACGCGCGTCACGGTGGTGGGCACGCGCTTCTCGGTGCGCTACACGCCGTCCATCGGCCGTCCCGAGGTGCAGGTCGCGGTGCAGGAGGGCCGTGTGCGCGTGGCGGCGGCAAGTGACGCCGCCGCGCCGGGCGCGATCGAGCTGGCACCGGGCGAGACGGTGGCGGCCGACGCGCAAGGCCGGCCCGGCCCGGTCGCCCGGATCGCGCCCGAGGGCGTCGCCGCGTGGCGCAGCAACCGCCTGAGCTTCGACAACCTGCCGCTGTCCGCCGTGCTGGCCGAGCTCGGCCGCTACGGCGACGTCGGCATCGCGGTGCACGACCCGGCCGTGGCCGCGCTGCCGGTGACGGCCAGCGTCGACCTGCAGCGCATGGGCGACTTCGTGCGCAGCCTGCCGCAGGTGCTGCCGGTGCGGCTGGAGCGCCGGCAGGGCGCGACAGAAATCGTCTTGGCGAAGCGCTGACGAGGCGTCGGCGCGCCGTCCAACTTTTTTCTTCACTCCACGTCAGGATCGCGCGCGGCGATCCGTCTTCATCGGAAAGGCGCCGATTCCGGCCCTGCGTCGTTCCCCTGGAGATCGTTTCGATGTCGTTCCGTGATTCGTCCTTTCCGCTGCGCCCGCTGCCGTTCGCGCTCGCGGCCTGCCTGGCCCTGGCCGCCGCGCTGCCCGCGCAGGCGCAGCCCTCGGCCGGTGCGCCCGCGCAGGTGGTCATCGGCGCGCAGCCGCTGTCGCAGGCGCTGACCGAGCTCGCGCGCCAGACCGGCGTCACGTTGGTGGTGTCGCCCGCGCTGGTGGCGGGCCGCACGGCGCCGGCCGTGTCGGGTCGGCTGACGCCGCGCCAGGCGCTCGACCGGCTGCTGGCCGGCAGCGGCCTCGTGGCCGACATCGACGGCGGTGCCGTCACGGTGCGGCGCGAAGGCGAGGCGGGCACCTCGGCGCTGCCCGCGGTGACGGTCACGGCCGGCGCGGAACAGGAGTCGCCCTGGGGCCCGGCCACCGGCTTCGTGGCGCGCCGCAGCGCGACCGCGACCAAGACCGACACGCCGATCCTCGAGACCTCGCAGTCGGTCGCGGTGATCACGCGCGAGGAGATGGATGCGCAGCAGGCGCAGACCGTGCGCGCCACCCTGCGCTTCGCGCCCGGCGTGAGCATCAGCGACGACGCCGACAACCGGCTCGACACCATCAGCTCGCGCGGCTTCGCGCTCGACCAGTACCTCGACGGCCTCAAGACCATCGCCGGCACCTGGTCGGTGACCAAGGTCGAGCCCTACCTGCTCGAGCGCGTCGAGGTGCTCAAGGGGCCGTCGTCGGTGCTCTACGGCCAGGCCTCGCCCGGCGGCGTGCTCAACCTCGTGAGCAAGCGCGCGAGCCCGGAGACGGTGCGCGAGGTGCAGCTGCAGTACGGCAGCAACGCCTTCAAGGAAGGCGCCTTCGACATCGGCGGCGCGATCGATGCCGACAAGACGCTGTCGGCGCGCATCGCCGGCGTGGTGCGCGACAGCGAGACCGAGGTCAACTACCTGAAGGAGCGGCGCATCGCGATCGCGCCTTCGCTGACCTGGCAGCCCGATGCGCGCACCAAGGTCACGCTGATGGCCGACTACCTGCGCGATCCCTCGGGCGGCTTCTGGAACCTGCTGCCCTACCAGGGCACCTTGCTGCCGAATCCCTATGGCCGCATCGATCGCAGCTTCTACACCGGCCAGTCCTCGTTCGAGCATTTCGCGCGCACGCAGTACTCGCTGGGCTGGGCCGCCGAGCACCAGGTCGACGACCACCTTACCGTGCGCCAGAACCTGCGCTATCGCCACCTCGACATCGACTACCGCTCGGTGCAGGGCCTCGGGCTGCAGGCGGACTACCGTACGATGAACCGCCAGGCCTACACGGCCAACGAGCAGCTCGACACGCTGACGCTCGACACCCAGGCCGAGTGGCGCTTTCGCACCGGCGCGCTCGCGCACAAGCTGCTGACCGGCATCGACTACCAGCACCTCGACTGGGACAACCTCACGCGCTTCGGCAACGCGCCCACGCTCGACATCCTCGCGCCCAACTACAACCAGGCCATCGCGCTGCCGGGCATCTTCCAGGACGCGCACCAGAAGCAGAGCCAGATCGGCTTGTATGCGCAGGACGAGATCGCCTGGGACCGGCTGCGGCTGCAGCTCGGCGTGCGCAAGGACTGGGCGCGCACGGATACCGACAACTACGTGGCGCGCAGCGTCACGCGCCAGCGCGACGATGCCTTCACCGGCCGCGCCGGCCTGCTCTACCTGTTCGACAACGGCGTCGCGCCCTACCTCAGCTACGCCACCTCGTTCCAGCCGCAGGCCGGCACCGGCTTCGACGGCAACGCCTTCCTGCCGACCAAGGGCAAGCAGACCGAGATCGGCCTCAAGTACCAGCCGTCGAACACCGACATGCTGTTCACCGCCGCGGCCTACGACCTGCGGCAGAGCAACGTCGGCACGCCCGATCCCCTGCATGCCAACTTCACGGTGCAGACCGGCGAGGTGCGCTCGCGCGGCATCGAGCTCTCGGCCGTCGCCAACCTGGGCGAGCAGCTCAAGCTGCGCGCTTCCTACAGCCACCTCGACAACGAGATCAGCCAGACCACCACCACCTCGACGCTCGGCAACCGCCTGGCCGGCACGCCGGCCGAGCAGGCCTCGCTGTGGGCCGACTACGCCTTTCGAGGCGAAGCGCTCAAGGGCCTGAGCGTCGGTGGCGGCGTGCGGCGCATCGGCTCGGCCTACACCACCAACGCCAACACGCAGCTCATTCCGGGCGCCACCGTGTTCGACGCGGCGGTCCGCTACGACTTCGGCGTGCTCGACCCCTCGCTGCGCGGGCTGAAGGCCGCGCTCAACGTCTCGAACCTGTTCGACAAGGAGTACATCTCGATCTGCTCGGCCATCGGCTGCCGCTACGGCCTGGGCCGCGCCGTCTACGCCACGCTCAAGTACAACTGGTAGGCACCGGGCCATGAACGCGCGCGACGGCCATCGCACGGCCCTGCAACGCTGGAGTGCCATCCACAAGTGGACCAGCCTGACCTGCACGCTGTTTCTGCTGCTGGTCTGCCTCACGGGCCTGCCGCTGATCTTCTCGGAGGAGATCGAGCAGGGGTTCGACGACGGCCTGCCCGCCGCCACCGTGCCCGCGGGCACGCCGGCGCTGAGCATCGACCGCATCGTCGCGACCGCGCGCGAGCGCCTGCCGGGCTGGACCACCGACTTCGTCGTGTTCGACGAGGACAAGCCCTACGCCACCGTCTTCATGCGGCCCTCGGCCACGGCCGGCATCGAGACCCGGCGGCGCATCCGCTACGACCTGCACACCGGCCGCGAGCTCAAGCAGGTGCTGCCGATCGCGCAGAGCCGCGGTGTCATGGACGTGGTGCTCTCGCTGCACACCGACCTGTTCGCGGGGCTCGCGGGCGAGCTGTTCCTCGGCGGGGTGGGACTGTGCTTCGTCGTCGCCACCGTCTCGGGCGTGCTGCTGTACGCGCCCTACATGCGCAAGCTGGCCTTCGGCACCGTGCGCGACACGCGTTCGCCGCGGCTGAAGTGGCTCGACCTGCACAACCTGCTGGGCATCGTCACGCTGGTGTGGGCACTGGTGGTGGGCGCGACCGGCTTCATCAACGAGCTCTCGAAGCCGCTGTTCGGCCTCTGGCAACTGACCGACGTGCGCACCATGCTCGCACCGTACGCCGGCAAGCCGCCGCCGAAGTTCGAGGACCTGGCCTCGGCGCAGGCCGCGTTCGACACGGCGCAGGCGGCCGTGCCCACGATGCGGATCACCAGCGTGGTGTTCCCGGGCAATCCCTTCGGCAGCCCCTACCACTTCCTGCTGTGGACCCAGGGCGACACCGCGCTGACCAGCCGGCTCTTCAGCCCCGTGCTGGTCGATGCGCGCACCGGCGCGCTGACCACCGTCGTGCGCATGCCCTGGTACCTGCGCGCGCTCGAGCTGTCGCGGCCGCTGCACTTCGGCGACTACGGCGGGCTGCCGCTGAAGCTGATCTGGGCGGCGCTCGACCTGATCACGATCGTGGTGCTGGGGAGCGGGGTTTATCTGTGGGTGTCGCGGCGCCGGCAGCGCGCCGGGCGATCAGAGCGGTTTGGGAGGCCGGGCTGACGCCGTTCAGGCGGCCGCGGCGATCGGCCGTTGCCGCGGCAGCCGCGTGAACGCGAAAGCGGCCAGGAAGGCCCCGATGCCCAGCGAGAACGCGCCGATGAAGAGCCACGTGTAGCTCGAGTACGTGTCGTAGATCAGCCCGCCCAGCACCGGGCCCAGTGCCATGCCGAGGCTGCTGGCCATCGTGGTGCTCCCGATCACCGTTCCCATCATGCGCAGCGGGAAGTTGTCGCGCGCGATCACCGCGAACAGCGGCATCACGCCCGCGTAGGTGAAACCGAACAGCGCGGCCACGGTGTAGAAGCTGCCCAGCTGCCGCGCGAACACGTAGCCCAGCACCACGATCGCCTGGGCCAGCAGCGCCAGCACCAGCACGCGCGCCGCACCGAACCGGTCGCCCAGCAGCCCGAACACGAGGCGCCCGCCCAGGCCCGCGAGTCCTTCCATGCTGTAGATCGACACGGCGGCCATCAGCGGAATGCCGCAGGTGACCGCATAGCTCACGGTGTGGAAGATCGGTCCCGAGTGGGTGGCGCAGCTCAGGAAGCTGGTCAGCACCAGGATCAGGAAGGGCGGCGAGCGCAGCGCCTGCGCGACGGACAGCGACGATTCGCGCGAGGCCTCCGGTGCGGCGGCGGAGGCGGCCTGCCCCAGCGCGGGCGGACGGCGCACCAGCAGGGCCAGGGGAATCATGGTGACCGCCGCCAGCGCCGCGATGATCTGCAGCGCGCTGCGCCAGTCGTGCGTCTGCACGAGCCACGCGGCCAGCGGCGACATGGTCATCGGCGCCACGCCCATGCCGGCCGACACCAGCGACACCGCCAAGCTGCGATGGGTGTCGAACCACCCGGTCACGCAGGCCATCATCGGCGCGAAGATCGCCGCCGCGCCGATGCCGACGACCACGCCGAACAGCAACTGGAAGGCGAGCAGCGACGTCGCCAGGCTGGCCAGCGCGAGCCCGAGCGCGAGCAGCACGGCACCCACCAGCACCACGAGGCGCGGACCCACGCGGTCGCTGAGGGTGCCCCAGGCGATGCTGCCGAGCGCCAGCGCCACGAAGGCGAGCGTCATCGCCGTGGAGATGCCGGTGCTCGACCAGCCGGTGTCCTGCGCGATCGGCCGCAGGAACACCGGCAGCGAGAACAGCCCGCCGATCGCCACGCAGCCGAGGGCGCCGCCCGCGGCCACGATGATCCAGCGGTAGTGGGTGCGCAGTGCATCGGGCCAGGAAGTCATGGTGAGTCCTCGAGGGGTTCAACGAGGCCTCAGGTTACCCCCCGTGCACGCGGCGAGGGGAGTAACAAACATGGCGCGATTGCACGCTTGCGCGATGGGCCGCGCCAGCCGCCGAAGCGAATCCGGCCCGCCTGTGCGAAGCCCGCGGCCTCCCGGCGCTACTGGCGCTACTGGGGCGTGCCGCCTTGCGTGGTGCGGCGCTTGAGGCTGCCGTCCTTGTTCCGGCGGCGCTCGTCCCGCGTGTGGGCGCGGGCTTCGCCGGCGACGGCCGCGCGGCCCGTGCCGATCGCGCCGCCTTCCTCGGTCTTCGGTTCGTCGCCGCCGGGCGCCTTGACCTGGCCGGCCGGCCGGGCCTTCACCTTGGCTTCGGCGCGCGCGGCCGGTCGGCCCTGTCCGGTGGGATCGAGTTCGCCCGGTTTGGTCTGGGCGTACGCGCTGGATGCGAGCAAGGCGGCGATCAGGAGGCAGAGAGGCTTGTTCATGGGGAGGCTCATGGAAGGTTCATGGGAGGAGGAGAGGCGGAGGGGCGCTGCGGCTGCGCGAGGCCCGCCGCCGTCGGCGCCGATGCGGCTCGCAGGCGCCGCACCTGCAGCAGGCAACCCACGACCAGCACCGCGAAGCAGGCGCCCACGGTCTTCTGCAGGGCCGGATCCTCGGGGCTGCTGAACAGCGGGGCACCCACGGGCAGGCGCGTGAAGGTCTCGGTCAGGCCCGGGATCAGGTGAAAGAAGAACGTGGTCGAGTACGCGATGGTTTCGACGTAGCGGGAGGCGCGGCCGAAGGCGTTCGTCCGGCCGGCCACCGCCGCGACGAGCAGCACCGCCAGCGTCAGGATGCCCAGCACGTGGGGTGCGCCGAAGCCGCCGCGCTGGAAGATCCCGAAGCCCGTGAGGCAGGTGAGCACCGTGGCCCAGATGTAGGTCTGGCCCAGCATCGTGCGGGCGGGGATCTCGCGCTGGCGCAGCAGCGCCGAGGCGCCGGCCGCGAGCGCGACCAGGCTGATCGCCGTGTGGATGGCGCCGAGCGTCGTCAGGCCGAACATGTGCTTCTCCTTGGCGTCATGGGCGGCATCAGCCCTTGATGAACGCCAGCAGGTCGGCGTTGATCACCTCGGGATGCGTCGCGCACATGCCGTGCGGCAGGCCGGGGTAGACCTTGAGCGTGGCCCCCTTCACCAGCTTGGCCGACATCAGGCCCGCCGCGCCGATCGGCACGATCTGGTCGTCGTCGCCGTGCATCACCAGCGTGGGCACGTCGATCTTCCGGAGGTCCTCGGTGAAGTCGGTCTCGGAGAAGGCCTTCACGCAGTCGTAGTGAGCCTTGATGCCGCCCATCATTCCCTGCAGCCACCAGTGGTTGCGAATGCCCTCGGAGATCCTGGCGCCCGGGCGGTTGTAGCCGTAGAAGGGCAGCGTGACGTCGCGGTAGAACTCGGCGCGGTTGCCGGCGACGCCGGCCCGGATGCCGTCGAAGACCTCGATCGGCAGTCCGCCCGGATTCGCGGCGGTCTTGAGCATCAGCGGCGGCACCGCCCCGATGAGCACCGCCTTGGCGACGCGCTTCGTGCCGTGGCGGCCCAGGTAGCGCGCGACTTCGCCGCCGCCGGTCGAGTGGCCCACGTGCACGGCGTCTTGGAGGTCCAGCGCGGCGGTGAGCGCGGCCAGGTCGTCCGAGTAGGTGTCCATCTCGTTGCCGGTGGCGGTCTGCGTGGAGCGGCCATGGCCGCGGCGGTCGTGCGCGATGACGCGGAATCCCTGGTGCAGGAAGTACAGCATCTGGTTGTCCCAGTCGTCGCCCGACAGGGGCCAGCCGTGCGAGAAGACGATCGGCTGACCCTGGCCCCAGTCCTTGTAGTAGATCTGGGTGCCGTCGTTGGTCGTGATGTAGGGCATGGTCGCGGTTCCTCGTGGTGGGATGGAAAAAAGGGGACGCCTGCGTGGCGCCATGGGTGTCAGCATCGCCGCGGCCGCGCGCGGCCACACCTCCCCGATGGCGATGGATTTCCTCTCTCCAAAGGAGGGGGCGATGGCGTGGATCGGAAGCGCGAGCGGAGCGTCCACTCCTGGCGCCGGGCGCGCTCAGGAAAGCTGGCGACGGTATTCCGTGGGGGACATGCCGGTGGCCTGCCGGAAGGCCCGCGCGAAGTTGGCGGGCGTCGAGAACTGCATCGACAGCGCGATCTCCGCCAGCGGCATCCGGCCATGGGCCAGCAGGCGCCGCGCGTTCTCCATTCGCAGGTTCGCGAGGTACCGGTAGGGCGGAAGGCCGGTCGAGGCACGGAACAGGCGCGCGAAATGGAAGGGGCTGACCGCGACGGCCGCGGCGATCTCGTCCAGGCCGATGGGCTGGTCGAGGTGCGCACGCATGAACTCGATCGCCAGCCGGACGCGTCGCATGTCGCGCGCGGCCGTCGCCGCGGTGCCGCGCGGCATCCCCGTGTCGCAGTAGTTGCGGGCCATGCGGTTCGCCAGGGCCGCGGTCAGGGAGTCGACCAGCAGGCGGCTCGCGGCGGAGGGATTCCGCAGGTCCTCGGCGAGTGCGTGACCGATCTGCACGATCGATTCGTCCCGCACGCCCGCGAGGTACCGGACGTGGTGCAGCGATGCGCTGGCGCTGCCCTCGGGATCGCTCAGGGCGAGCAGCCGGTCCATCGACAGGTAGATGTGGAAGATCGACGGCAGGTAGCGGCTGATCCGGATGTCGTCCTCGGCGACGCCCATCGGGCTGATCCAGATGGTGCCCTTCTCGACCCGGGTCTGCTGCCGCTGTCCCCAGCCCTTGCGGCTCACCGAGGCGCCGGGCGTGGTCTCGGGCGCGATCGTGATCTCGATCTGGCTCGACACGAACGGCGGCAGGTCGCCGGCCGGATGCGAGCGCATCTCCGCGGCAATCCCCCGCCAGCCCAGCCCGCTCGAGGAGCAGAGCACCCGTGCCTCGGGGAACTTGCTGTCGCCATGCCGCAGAAGATTCATGATGACTGGAGGGACGAAGGAGAGGCCCCAAGGTAGTCGATGAAGTCTACGCAAGCCTTACAGGGGTTCGGCGCGCCGGGCCGCCTCGGGCCGCGGGATCAGCCGCGAACCGTGTGGACCGCCGGCGTGAAGATGTACCCGGCCCCGCGCTCGGTGAGGATCAGGCTCGGGTTGCGGGGATCCTGCTCGACCTTCCGGCGCAGCCTTCCGACCATGACGTCGATCGAGCGGTCATAGACCTCCGCGTCGTGCAGCCTGGACAGCTCCAGCAGGCGCTGCCGCGAGAGCACGCGATGCGGCGAGGCCAGGAAGGCCAGCAGCAGGTTGAACTCGGCGTTGCGCAGCGAGACGCCGTGGCCCGCGGGCGCCCGGAGCTTGCGCAGGCGCACGTTGAGCTCCCAGCCCTCGAACCGGTAGGCGCGCACGTCGGCCACGGCGTCGGCGACGGTCTCGTGCATGCGCGAGCGTCGCAGCAGCGCACGGATCCGCGCCAGCAGCTCGCGCGGCGAGAAGGGCTTGGTGACGTAGTCGTCGGCGCCGAGCTCGAGGCCCATCACGCGGTCCGCCTCGTCCTGCAGGGCCGTCAGGATGATGATCGGCAGCTTCGTCTCCGCGCGCAGCGCCCGGGCGATCTCCAGGCCGTTCTCGCGCCCGAGGCGAAGATCGAGCACGACCAGGTTGGCCGGGTCGCGGGCCAGCACCGAACGCATCTCGCGCTCGGTGGTGACGGCCGTGACGCGCAGGTCGTGATCGCCGAGGTAATGCACGATCAGCTCGCGGATGGACGGGTCGTCGTCGACCGCGAGCACGTGCGCGGCATGCGTGAATGCATCGCTCTCCAGCATTCGACGGGCTCCTTCAGGCAACGGCAGATGTCAAACGACACAAAGGCACCCATCTGCGGCACGGGTCGGCGACCATGCGTCCTTCGGCAGCGGATTGCCCGGGCTTCATTGTCCGGCGAGAGGCCCGTGGGGTGCACGACTTGAGGATTCAAATCTTGCGGGGTTGTTTTCGCATCGCGGTCATCGAGGGCGACTCTCTGATGCGGGAGCTGGCGAACCGGTGGCTGTCCGACGCGGGGCACGAGGTCGTCTTGCTCGCCGAGCGCCAACGCACGCCGGTGCCGGGACTGGACCTGGTCATGCTGGACCTCGCGAACCCCGGCCGTGCCTCCGGGCGCATCGAGGCGCTGCGCGCGCTGCACCGGGCGCCGGTGATGGTGGTGTCGGCGCACCAGCGAAAGGCGCCGCAGGCATCGCCGCTGCTCGCCCGCCGGATCGGTGCCGCCGCCATTCTTCCCAAGCCCTATACGCGGGACGAGCTACTGGCGGCCGTCGCGTCGGCCTGCGGTGCGTCGGGCGGCGACCGGGAACACTGAGGAGAGGGCCGCGGCCAGCTCGGCCCTCGCGACCGGCTTGGCCAGCACCTGCGATGCGCCCTCCGCGCGGGCGCGGTGGACCAGGGTGTCGCCCAGGTAGCCGCTCATCACGATGACCGGCAGGTCCTCGCGGATGTCCTTCATCAGGCGCAGCAGCGCCATGCCCGTCATGCCGGGCATGCGCTCGTCCGTGAGCACGGCATCGAAGCGGTCCGGTGCTTCCCCGAAGAGGCGGGCGGCCTCGGCACCCGAGGTGCAGGCCGTCCATTCGTAGCCGAGGTCCGCGCACAGCTGAGAGGTCAGGCGGACCAGGGCCGGGTCGTCGTCGACCACGAGGACGCGCTGCTTGCCGCCGCGCGGCAGGCGCCGCGCCTCGACCGCCGGCGGCGCCGGCACGTCGCCCATCCTCGGCAGGTAGACGACGAAGGTGCTGCCGCAGCCCAGGCTCGACGCGACGTCGATGGCACCGCCCAGTTCCGCCACGATGCCGTGCACCAGCGACAGGCCGAGGCCGGTGCCGACGTTGACTTCCTTGGTCGTGAAGAACGGATCGAAGATGCGCTGCCGGTTCTCGGGCGCGATGCCGATGCCGGTATCGGAGACCGTCAGCACGACGTAGTCGCCCGAGGCCAGCGGGCCGGTCGTGGCCGAACGGCCTTGCGGAAGGGACTCGCAGGCGAGCGCGATGCGCAGCGTTCCGCCGTCGGGCATGGCCTGCATCGCATTGATCGCGAGGTTGCCCACGACCTGGTGGACCTGGGTGGGGTCGCCCATGATCGCCGCCGTTCCCGCCCGGAAATCGCAGGCGAGTTCGATCTCGCCTTGCAAGGCCGGCTTGAGCAGGTCCGCCGATTCGCGCGCGACCTGCTCGAAATGAACCAGCACCCGCTCGCTGACGCTGCTGCGGCTGAAGGCGAGGATGCGGTCGACCAGCGCGCGGCCGCGTTCCCCGGCGGTCACGATCGATTCGAGGTCGCGGCGCATGCGGCTTCCGGCGCGGGTCCGCCGCAGCGACATCTCGCCGAAGCCGAGGATGGCGCCGAGGATGTTGTTGAAATCGTGCGCGATGCCGCCGGCGAAAGTGCCGACCGCCTCCAGCCGCTGCGACTGCTGGCGCGATGCCTGCTCGCGCCGGCGCGCGTCCACGTCGCTGATCGATCCGCTCAGCCGGATCGCCTTGCCCTCGGGGTTGCGCAGGCAGCGCCCGCGGATCCTTCGCCAGCGGTCGGTGCCGTCCGGCTGCCGGAACAGCCATTCGGCATCGAGCGCGTCGGTTTCCCCGGCGATGTAGCGCGCGATGGCATCGCGCCGGGCGGCGACATCGGCCTGCGGCTCGAGCACCAGCGTCATCCACTCGGCGCGCGGGCGCGAGGCATCGGCGCTCGGCGGCAGTCCGTAGAGGAACTGCGCGCGTTCGGACATGAACATCATGCCGGTCTGCAGGTCCCAGTCCCAGATGCCGTCGGCCGAGCCCTCCACGGCCAGTGCGAAGCGCTCCTCGGACTCGCGCAGCGCCGCCGCCGTCAGCCGCAGCCGCGTGATGTCCGCCGAGGCGCCGACGACGCGCAGCTTGCCGTCGCCCTCGACCATGGCGACACCGCGCTCGTGGATCCATCGCAGTTCGCCGTCGGGACGAACGATCCGGAACTCCGCCTCCCAGCGCTCGGTCGGTTGCGCGAGCCAGTCGTGGAAGGCCCGGCCGATCCGGTCCCGGTCCTCGTCGTGGATGCACTGGATCCAGAGGCCCGGCTCGCGGTAGAGCTGCGCGACCGTGTAGCCCCAGATCTGCTCGAAGCTCTCGCTGCAGTACACGACGCGCTCGGGGTCGCACTCGGTGATCCAGATCACGTCGCCCGTGGCCTCCACCAGGTGGTGGAAGCGCGCCTCGGCCCGGTCGAGGTCCTTGCGCAGTTCGTGCAGGAGCGAAGGGGCCGTCGAAGGTCGCGCCATGTCGTGTCCAGTGGGATGCGCGGGATTATCGAGCAGCACCGGCGACCGGCCCGGTCGTGTGTCATATGACACATGGGGAGGTCGAATGTGATGCCGTCGAGATACACGGCCCTTCCAGACTGCGCGCCATCGTCTTCGAGTCCGCATCCCAACCGGAAAGCGTCATCACCATGTTTCCACGCGTGGAAGTCTTCGTGTGCCACGAATCGCCGCTCGTTCGCGCAGGGCTGGGCGCCACCCTGCAGGGCCACGCCGATCTCTCGGTGACCGTGGCGAGCGACACCTTGCCCGCGCCCGCGGAACTTCGCTGCGATGTGCTGGTGGCCGACTACGCCACGGGCCTGCGATGGATCGAGGCGCTGGCGCCATCGCCCGAACTCCGGCGCGGGCCGTCGCCGCGATTGCTGATCGTCACCTCGCGGGACGGCGAGTGGGACATCCGCAGCGCGCTGACCCGTGGCGTGCCCGGCTACCTGCTGCTCGAGTGCCCGGCCGAGCGCCTGCTTCATGCCGTGCGTTCGCTGGCCCGTGGCGGCCGCTGCTACGACGACGCGGTCTCGGCGCGCATGGCCGAGAGCCTCGTGCACGCGCCGTTGACGAAGCGCGAGCGCGACGTGCTGAACCTGATCTCGCAGGGCGCGGGCAACAAGCACATCGCGCGGACGCTGGACATCCAGCTCGGCACCGTCAAGACGCATGTGAAGGCCATCCTCGCGAAGCTCGACGTGCGCACCCGGACGCAGGCCGTCGTCGTCGCCGAGCATCGTGGCCTGACGGGAACGGTCTGCGGTTGACCTCCCCTAGCCGTCGATGCGTATCCGATTCGCCTTCGCGATGCGTCCCCACTTCTCGAACTCGCTGCGCGAGATCGCGCCGAACTGCTCGACCGAATTGCCCACTGGCACCAGCCCCAGCTCGGTGAGCTTGCGCTGCACCTCGGGGTTGCGCAGGATCTTCACCAGCTCCTGGTTGTAGCGCGCGACGATGGGCTTGGGCGTCGCGGCCGGCACGTAGAAGCCCTGCCAGCCGTCGCCGTCGTAGCCGGGCAGCAGTTCCGCCACGGCCGGCACCTCGGGCAGCAGCGCGCTGCGCTTCGGGCTCGTCACCGCGAGCGCGCGGAGCTTGCCGCTGCGCACCAGCGGGATCGCCGTGGTCGCGGGCTCGAAGGCGATCGGCATCTGGCCGGCCATCACGTCGGCCAGCGGGCTGCCCTTGTAGGGCACGTGCACCATCTGCACGCCGGCCATGTTGTTCATCATCTCCATCACCACATGCGGGCCCGAGCCCACGCCGAGCGAGCCGTAGTCGACCGAGCCCGGCTTGGCCTTGGCGCGCGCCAGCAGCTCGCGCAGGCTGGCGTCGGGCTGGTTCGGGCCGGTGATCAGCACATAGGGCACCAGCGCGACCTGCGTCACGGGCGCGAAGTCGCGGAAGGTGTCGTAGGGCAGCTTGGCGTAGACGTTGGGATTGATCCCCATGATCGAGTTGACGGTCATGAAGAGGGTGTAGCCATCGCCGGGACTGCGCGCCGCGACCTCGGCGCCGATGATGCCGGCCGCGCCGGCGCGGTTGTCGATGACGATCGGTTGCCCGAGCGCCTGGCCCAGCGGCTCGCTGAGGATGCGCGCCACCACGTCGGGCGACACGCCGGCCGAGAACGGCACGACGAGCTTGATCGGCTTGGTGGGCCAGCCGGCCTGCGCGAAGGCCGCGCGGTCCGTGGTGGCGGCCAGGGCCGCGAGGCCCAGGCGCTGGAGCGCGAGGCGCCGGGAACGAGAGACGGGCATGGGGAACTCCTCAGCGTGGGTCGATGCAGGTGTCATGAGTGTTGTCATTGCAGCCAGTCGCGCATGCGCTCGACCAGCAATTCGGCCGCGACGATGTGCGGGTAGTGGCCGCCCTGCGCCTGCGCGAGATGGCGGGCCTTCGGATAGAGCGCGCGCACGCGGGCACGGGTCGCGGGCGCGATGATCGCGTCGTCCTCGCACTCGAAGACCACGGTATTGGCGATCGCCTGCGGTGCCGGCAGCTCGGCCGCGCCCGCCACCTGGCGCAGCCGCCCATGGAAGTCCGAAGCGGGCAGGCCGGCATGCAGCATGTGCAGCTGCACCGCGCGCAGCAGGTCGTCGGGCCGCGCGCGCAGCGCCTGGTCCCAGCGCGCGATCACGGCGGCGCTGTCGCTGGCCGCGAGCCAGAGCGCATCGAACAGCGGATGCTGCGCCACGTCGCGTCCGTCGACGAAGGTGTTGCCGAGCCACAGCGCCGCCACCCGATCAGGGAAACGCAACGCGAAGGCCTGCGCCCACCAGGCGCCGTACGACGAGGCCCAGAGCGCGACCGCGCCGGTGCGCCGCTCGCGCAGCAGTTCCTCGAGCCCGAGCGCGAGCAGCTCGGGCGCGACGCCGCCCGGGTAGGTGATGCTCAGCACGCGGCGCTCGGCGGCGAAGGCCTGCGCGATGCGCCAGGCGCTGTCGCCGTTGCCCAGCGCGCCCGGCAGCAGGACCAGCGGCCGGGGCCCGGCGGTGGCCGTGTCGCCGCGCGCGCCGCTGTCGCGCAGCGACCAGGCCAAACCCCGCGTGTCGGTGAAGCGATGCAGGGGTTGCGCGGCGACGAAGCGGCGCAGGGCCTCGGGCATCGCGGGCAGGTCTTCGGCGATCGTCGTCATGCGGTGGGCCGTCGCGCGCATCAGGCCAGCAGGCCTTCTTCGCGCAGCGTCTTCTTTGCTTCTTCGGTGAAGTCCGCCTCGGGCGCGTTGCCGCCGATCACGAACATCAGGAAGTGCGTCTTGCCCGGCTCCTCGTGCGTGATGTTCTCGAAGCGGCGGTTGACGCCGGCCGGGAACGAGAAGATGTCCCACGGCCCGACGTCGAAGTACTCCTCGCGGCCGTCGAGCTCCCACGAACAGCGCCAGCGGCCCGTGAGCGGCATGAAGGTCTCGTTGGTGTCGTGGTTGTGCATCATCGGGCCCTTGCCGGGCTTCGCTTCGCAGAAGCCGAGGTTGAAGCCCTCGCTGATGCGGATGGCGGCGTTCTCGGCCGCCTGCGCGCCGACCGGCGAGACCACCTCGTCGCCGCCCTTGCCGCGCGGCGGCTGGAAGCCCACCGCGTTGTAGAGCTTGCGCTCGGCGCTCGGATGGCGGCTGTCGGGCAGCCCGCCGTCGAAACCCTTGAGGTCCTTGAAGTAGGCGACGCGCTGGCGCATCTCTTCGCGGGTGACACGGATCTGGGGAATGGCCATGGCGATCTTTCTGGCGGAGTGAATAATGGCCGCCAGTATTCGAGGCCGCGGCCGCGCGGTCCATCGAAGCCGCCGATGCCCGGCATCGCGTTCGTGATGATCCATGCGGGTTTACCCGCCCGCGCCCCGCTATCGCCCCCGATGAAGCTGCAAGACCTCGACCTGAACCTGCTGCGTGCCTTCGATGCGCTGATGCGCGAGCGGCACGTCACGCGCGCGGGCGAGCGGCTCGAGATGAGCCAGTCGTCGATGAGCGTCTCGCTCGCCAAGCTGCGCGACCTGCTGGGCGACGAGCTGCTGATGCGCGCCGGCACCGGCTGGATGCCAACCGAACTCGCGCTCGTGCTGTGGCCGCGCGTGCAGGAGGCGATCGCCGCGCTCGAGCGCCTGACCGAGCCCGTGCGCTTCGACCCCGCGACCTCGACGCAGGTGTTCCGGCTCATCGTCATCGACTACATCGACCTGCTGATGATGCCCTCGGTCATGCGCCGCATCCGCCAGGAGGCGCCGGGCGTGCGGGTGCACATGCTGCAGACCAACCCGCACCACTTCGGCGAGATGATGGCGGCCGGCGAGCTCGACCTGGCGCTGACCTACTTCCCGAACGCGCCCACCTACGTCAAGGGCCGCAAGCTGTTCTCCGACCGCTTCCTGGGACTGGCCGCGCGCTCGCACCCGGTGCATGGCGCGGCGCTCGACGTGCCTTCGTTCTGCGCGCTGCCGCACGTGACGATCGAACCCGACGCATCCCAGATCTACAACGTGCAGATCGATGCCGCGCTCGAGCCGCACGGCCTGCGCCGGCGCGTGCAGATGATCAAGCCGAGCTTCCTCGCGCTGCCCTTCGTGCTCGAGACCTCCGACATGGTGGCCAGCGTGCCGGCGCGGCTCGCGCGCCGCATGTCACGCATGGCCGAGGTCGAGGCCTTCGACCTGCCGCTGGACCTGCCGCTGTTCGACGTGCGCATGGTCTGGCATCCGCGCACCGACCATTCGCCGGCGCACGAGTGGCTGCGCGAGCTGATGCTGGCTTGCGCGCGCGACGCCTGAGCGATGCGGCCGGCGCCGCGTCGGCTCAGGCGGCCTCGGCGGCGGATATCGCCTCGATGCGCGCGCAGGCGCGCAGCAGCTCCGCATCGCGGCCGCGGGGCATGCTGAAGAGCACGCTGGTGGGCAGGCCCTGGGCATCGAAGCCGCTGGGCATCGCGATGCCCGGCATGTCGAGCAGGCTGCCGACCATGCAATGGGCCAGCGCGCGTGCGTTGAGGGCCGCGTGCCGCGCGGGATCCGAGGCGTGGTCGATCGTGGGCGCGACGATGGGCGTGGTGGGGAACATGAACAGCGTTCCGGGCGCACAGGCACGCAGCGCGCGCAGGCCGCTGTCGCGCGCCGCGAGCAGCGCGAGGTAGTCGGCCGCGAGGAAGCCGCGCGCGCTTTCCAGGCGTGCGCGGATGTGCGGATCGATGCGCGCGGCCGCGGGACCGTCGAGCAGCGCGCGATGGCGATGGAAGGCGTGCACGGCCACCACCGTGCCGTGGCGTGCCATGGCCTCGCGCGCGGCGGTCAGCGGCGCGGCGCGTCCGTGCGACACCGCGAAGCCGGCCCGGCGCAGCCGCTCGAACAGCGCGAGGCAGTGGGCGCGCTGCGCCGCGTCCACCGTGTCGTCCATGAAGTCGTCGAGCAGCACGATGCGCAGCGGGCCGATGTCCTCGTCCGGCGGCGTGCGGGTGGCAAGCACCGCGTCGACCCGCGCGATGTCCTCCACGCTGCGCGCGAGCACGCCGAGGGTGTCGAGCAGCGGCGACAGGCCTTGCAGGCCCGCCATCGGATAGCGGCCGCGGCTCGCGCGGAATCCGCACAGGCCCGTGAAGGCGGCCGGCACGCGCACCGAGCCCGAGGTGTCGGTGCCCATGCCGACCGCGCACAGCCCCAGCGCGACCGAGGCCGCCGCGCCGCTCGAGGAGCCGCCGCACACGCGTGGTTCGACCTGGCTGCCGAAAGGATTGGCGGGCGTGCCGAAATGCGGGTTCAGGCCCAGGCCCGAGAAGGCGAATTCGCTGAGGTTGGTCTTGCCCACGCACACCGCGCCGGCCGCGCGCAAGCGGGCCACGGCCGCTGCGTCGGCGGGGCGTGGTGCCGACGGCAGCACGCGCGAGCCGGCGGTGGTCGGCAGGCCCTCGAGGTCGAACAGGTCCTTCCACGACACGGGCACGCCATCGAGCGGGCCCAGGGCCGTGCCGCGCGCCAGGCGCGCGTCGGCCGCGGCCGCTTCGACGCGGGCGCGTTCGGCGGTGGTCGCGATGAAGACCGACCGCGCCGCGGGCAGCGCCGCGTCCGCGAGGCAGGTGTCGAGCACCTCCGATGGCCCGCGCGCGCCGCTTCGGAAATCCGCCGCGAGGCCCGCGACCGTCAGGCGCCGCATGCCATCCGTTCGCGCACGCGCCGGTCGATCTCGGCGAAGGTGCAGAAGCGCACGCCGGGCTTGCTCAGGAAGTAGTCGATCAGCCGCTCGTGCATCAGCACCGCCTGCGCGCGGCCCGACACGTCGGGATGGATGGTCATCGGGAACACCGCGAAGTCGTATTCGCGCCAGACGTAGTCGAACTGGTCGCGCCATTGCACCTCGAGGTTGCGCGCGCCCACGTAGCCCTGCGCATTGGCGAAGGACTTGATGTAGAGCAGCGCCTCCATGTCGTCGAGCTCCCAGTTGGCGGGGATCTCGAGCAGCGAGGTCTCGGTGCCGCGCTCTACCGGCTTCATCCAGCTCGCGGCGGGCTGGCCGTAGTCGATCGGCGTCCAGCGGTCGCCGCGGCGCAGGAAGTAGGCCTCGAAATCGCGGTGCATCAGGCTGTGGTCGTAGGCGATGCCGCGTTCGAGCAGGAGGTCGAGCGTGTCGGCGCTGAACTCCCACCAGGGCGCGTTGTGGCCCACGGGCGCGCGGCCGGTGAGCCCGGTGATCAGCTCGATGCAGCGGTCGAGCACGTCGGCCTGCTGCTGGCGGCTCATGGCGGTGGGGTTCTCGTGGGTGTAGCCGTGCAGGCCGACCTCGTGGCCGGCCTCGACCACGGCGCGCGCCTGCGCGGGAAAGCTCTCGATCGAATGCCCGGGCATGAACCAGGTGGTGGCGATGCCGCGGCTCGCGAACAGCCGCAGCAGGCGCGGCACGCCGACCTCGCCCGCGAAGAAGCCGCGCGACACGTCGCTGGGCGAATCCTGGCCGCCATAGGAGCCGAGCCAGCCGGCCACGGCATCGAAGTCCACGCTGTAGGCGCAGAGGATCTCCTTGCTCGTCGAACTGTTCATGCGACGGCCCCCGTCACGCAGAACTGCAGAGCCTTCGGCACGCAATCGGCGCCGTTGACCGGCACCCTGTCCTGCGGGCAGGCCGACAGCACGACGATGCAGTCGAGGCAGGCCTCGAACACCGTGCGGTCGCCGGGCCTGGACACCGGCGGCGCCCAGCCGATGGTGCCATCGGCGGCCACGGGGTTGTTCATCCACACGTTGAAGGGCGCGGGCACTTCGGTGGTGCGAAGGCCGATGGCGCGCAGCGCCAGGCGCAGGTTGTCGCTGCAGTTGTCGTGATAGCCGTGCACGCCCAGCGAGCGATAGCGCGGCAGGTCGCAGGCCGCGATCAGCGTGTCGTGCACGCCGGGCGAGCTGTCCTCCACCAGCCGAAGGATCGCGCGACGGCGGTTGGTGACGAGCTCGTCGCCCACGCGCGGCGTGGTGCGGCCGAGGCCGGCGCGCAAGTGCTCCATCGACAGCGCTTCGTGCAGGCCATCGCGGCAGAAGGCCCAGAGGTCGCAGACCTGGGTGCCGTGCGTGTTGACCAGCGCCAGCCGCTGGCCGCGCCGCAGCGCGACCGCGCGGCCCTGGCGCGCGGGCAGGGTGTAGAGCTGTCCAGGCTTGGGGGTGCCGTCGGGCGAGATCGGCGTGTGCAGCGTGTCGTTCACGCCGTCGGCGTGGCCGTTGTCGGTGTAGTGGGGATTGATCCAGTCCATGCGCTTGGTCTCCGTGGTGCGTGAAGTCGAGTGTTGGCGCGGATCGCAATCGCGACAAACGGGGATTTCTCAGCCGGGGATGAGCCCCGCTCAGCCATGGCCCGTGCGCAGGTGCCACGACGAACAAATCTCAGCCCGACGCGGAGAACTCATCAGTTGTCGTCGCGGCCCGCGGCCCCGAAGCTTCGACCCCGGCCGCATCCATCGCGGCCTTCGACGAACCGAACTCCCGGAGACAAGCTCATGAAGAATCCTCCCTTCGCCGTGTCCGACGCACCGGCTTCGCCCGGCGACACGAGCGCCGTGCAACCCGTGCGGCGCCGGTTGATCCGCGGCGCGGCCGTGGCCGGTGCCGCGCTGGCGCTGCCCGGCCTCGCGCAGCGTGCCTTCGCGCAGGCCAAGCCGACCGAACTCACCATGCTCGCGTGGTACGGCCATGCCGAGAAGGACGTGGTGGCCGAGTTCGAGGCGCAGCACAACGTGAAGATCCGCCCCAAGTACTACGTGGGCGGCGACAACATGCTCGCGCTGATCTCGCAGTCGCCGCCCGGCACCTACGACCTGATCCAGGCCGACGCCGAGTACGTGCAGCAGCTGGTGCGTGCGGGCCATGTCGAGCGGCTGCAGCCGGCCGACTATCCGTTCGACGACTTCTTTCCCGAGTTCCATCGCTTCCCCGGCCACTGGGATGGCGACAAGCTCTACGCGGTGATGATCCGCTTCGGCTTCCTCGGCGTGGCCTACAACACCACGGCAGTGAGCGAGAAGGAGGCGCGCAGCTACAAGGTCTATGCCGATCCCAGGTTCAAGGGCCGGGTCGGCCATTTCGACTGGCACCTGCCGAGCATCGGCCAGGCCAGCCTGCTCGACGGCCAGCGCAAGCCCTTCGACATCGATGCCGCCGCCTGGGGGCGCGTGCAGCAGCAGATGATGGGCATGCGCCGCAATGTCGGCGGCTTCTTCGACTACGGCGGCACCTTCGCCTCGCTGCGCAACGGCCAGATGGTGCTGATGGCCGGCATCGGCGACTGGATCACCGGCGTGCTCGAGAAGAACGGCGCCAGCGTGCGCACCGTGCTGCCCGACGAAGGCGGGCTGCAGTGGACCGAGTCGTTCTCGATCGGCAAGGGCTCGAGGAAGGCCGAGCTCGCCCGCGCCTTCATCCAGTACATGGCCTCGCCGCCCGGGCAGGTGCGCTCGGCCACCATGCAGGCCTATCCGGCGCTGGTGCCCAACCGCAAGGGCTGGGAGCTGCTCGCGCAGCAGCAGCCGCAGGAGGCGAAGCGCTCGCGCATGGAGCCCGGCAAGCGCAATGCGATGGACGACATCCGCGAGGGCCGCATCACCAACCGCGCGCTGCCGGTGCGCCAGTCGCTCGAGGACTGGAGCGATTTCTGGTCACGCTACAAGAACGCCTGAGGCGGGGGACCAAGCCATGAATACCCTCACCTCCACGGCGGGTCCGCCGTTGCCTGCGACGACACCGGTCGCCACCGACCGGGCGAAGGCCGCCCGGCACGAGCGCGCGCGCCGGCGCCGCTTCGCGCTGCTGCATGCGCTGCCGCTGCCCGCGTGGCAGCTGGCCTTCTTCCTCGGCCCGCTGCTGTTCCTGCTGGTGCTGAGCTTCTGGACCGTGCGCGACTTCCGCATCGAGCCCGCCTTCGCGTGGATCAACTGGGAGCGCATGCTGGGCCAGCCGCACGTGTGGCAGACCTATGCGCGCACCTTCGGCTACGCGCTGCTCGCCACCGTGCTGGCGTCGCTGATCGCGTTCCCGGCCTCGTTCGCGATCGCCTTCCAGCTCTCGGAACGCCGACGGCGCCTGTGCATGTTCCTGCTGGTGATCCCGTTCTTCACCAGCTACCTGGTGCGCGTCTATGCCTGGCAGATCTTCCTGAGCGACGAGGGCGTGATCAACGCGCTGCTCGGCGCGCTGGGGCTGGGGCCGGCGCGCATGCTCAACACCGCGCTCGGCACGCAGATCGGCTACCTCACGCTCACGCTGCCGCTGGTGGTGCTGATCCAGACCATGAGCCTGCTGCTGGTCGACCGCAGCCAGGTCGAGGCCGCGCGCAACCTCGGCTGTGCGCCGCTGCGCAGCGTGTTCCAGGTCGTGATCCCGGCCGCGCGCGTGGGCCTGGTGGTGGCGGCGCTGTTCTGCTTCATCTTCGCCTTCGGCGATTTCGTCTCGCCGCTGTACCTCGGCGGCGGCACCGCGCCCACCATGAGCCTGCTGATCATCGACACCACCAAGGCCGGCCAGCAGTGGCCGCGCGCCGCGGTGCTGGCCGTGCTGATGATCGCCACGCTGATGGCGGTGGCGCTGGCGATGACTTCGTACGCCTACAGGGGGCGCAAATGAGCGCCGGGCGCTGGGTGCGGCCGCTGCTCGCGGCCTACGTGGTGGCGGTGCTCGCGTTCCTGTTCGCGCCCATCGGCGCCAGCTTCGTGTTCTCGTTCAACTCCGACCGCTTCCCGACCCTGCCGCTGGGATCGTTCACGCTCGAGTGGTACGAGGCGGTATTCGGCGACGAGCTGGTGCGCGAGGCGCTGGTCAACAGCATCGTGGTGAGCCTGGCCTCGGCCACGCTGGCCACGCTGATCGGCTTCGCCGCGGCCTACACCGACTATCGCTACCGCTTCGCCGGCCAGCGGCTGTACCTCGCGCTCGGGCTGTTGCCGCCCACCGTGCCCGCGATCATCCTCGGGCTCGCGATGCTGGCCTACCTCTCGCGCATCGGGCTGGCCGGCGGCCGCTTCTCGATCGTGATCGCGCACGTCGTGATCTGCACGCCGTTCGCGGTGGCGCTGATCCGCCTGCGCCTGTCGCAGATCGATGCCTCGCTCGAGGCGGCGGCCTGGAACCTCGGCGCCGGCCCGGGCCGCGCGCTGTGGCACGTGGTGCTGCGCTTCGCCGCGCCGGCCATGCTCGGCGCCTGGCTGCTCACCATGGCCGTGTCCTTCGACGAATTCGCCATCGCCTGGTTCGTGGGCGGACTCGAGGAGACGCTGCCGGTGCGCGTGCTCGGCTTCCTCCAGGGGCAGGTGAGCCCGCGCATCAACGCCATCGGCACCCTGGTCTTCATCGTCAGCATCAGCCTCGTGGGCATCGCCCAGGTGCTGTTGAACCAGCGCATATCGCAGCGCATTCCACCGCGTCCACGCAAAGAGGGCACCACGCCATGACTTCCTCCCCCGTTCCCGAATCCGACCGCGCACCGCTGGTGCAACTGAGCGGCGTTTCCAAGTCCTATGGCGGCGTGATGGCCGTGAGCGGCGTCGACCTCGAGATCGCGCGCGGCGAGTTCGTCGCGATCATGGGCCCGAGCGGCTGCGGCAAGACCACCACGCTGCGCATGCTCGCGGGGCTCGAGAACCCGAGCAGCGGCTCGATCCGGCTCAACGGCGAGGAGGTGCGCGACCTCGCGCCCTGGCAGCGCGACACGCCGATGGTGTGGCAGAGCCTCGCGCTGTTCCCGTTCCTCAGCGTGATCGAGAACGTGGAGTTCGGCCTGCGCATGCGCAAGGTGGGCCGCGCCGAGCGGCGCCGGCGTGCCACCGACTGGCTCGCGCGCCTGGGCCTGGCCGACTTCGCGCAGCGCCGCGTCGACGAACTCTCGGGCGGCCAGCGCCAGCGCGTCGCGCTCGCTCGCTCGCTGGTGACCGAGCCGCCGCTGCTGCTGCTCGACGAGCCGCTGAGCGCGCTCGACCATCACCTGTCGCTCAAGATGCAGGGCGAGCTGACCCGGCTGCAGCGCGAGCTGGGCATCGCCTTCGTCTACGTCACGCACAGCCATTCGGAGGCCTTCGCCATGGCCGACCGCGTGGTGATCATGGCCAACGGCGAGGTGGCGCAGTGCGGCGCGCCGATGGAGGTGTTCCATCGGCCGGCTTCGCGCTTCGTGGCCGAGTTCCTCGGCGGCAACAACATCTTCCAGGCCGACGTGGTCGCGCGCGACGGCTCGCGGCTCGAGCTGCGCACGCCCGAGGGCCGCTTCACCGCGGAAGCGGGCGCGCAGGGCGGCGCGGCACTCGCGGCCGGCGCGGCGATCGACCTGGTGGTGCGCGCCGACCGCATCTCGCTGACCGCGCAGCCCGGCTGGGCCACCAACGAGGTCGCGTGCACGCTGGTGGGCGAGGAGTTCATCGGCTCGACGGTCAACGGCCACCTCGAGACCTCGGGCGGCAAGCAGATCGTGGTGCAGCTGAACGCCAAGGACCTGGAGGAGATCGAGCTCGACGTGGGACGCCAGTTCTACGCCTCGTGGCATCCCGAGGACTGCCACCTGGTGCAGCGGCCGCACGCCGCCCACTGAGCAAGGGCCCGCCTGCGGGACGCACCGGATGCGCCGCGGGCCCGCCGCCGATACGATGGGCCCGCATCGACGCCGCCCCGGCCTCGGTTTTCTCTTCACCCAGCCCGACCCGCACCATGGCCACCCGCGGCAAGCTCCCACCACTCAATGCGCTGCGCGCCTTCGAGGCGGCCGCGCGTCACCTGAGCTTCAAGGCCGCGGCCGAGGAGCTGTGCGTGACCTCGACCGCCATCAGCCACCAGATCCGGCATCTCGAGAGCCTGGTCGGCATGCGGCTGTTCGACCGCACGCCGCGTGCCATCAGCCTCACCGAGCCAGGCCGACGACTGTTCCCGGTGCTGCGCGACGGCTTCGACCGGCTCGCGCAGGCGGTCGGCGAACTCAGCGAGGTCAGCCATTCGATCTCGGTCAGCGTCACGCCCGCCTTCGCCTCGAAGATCCTGATCCCGTCGCTGGCCGGGCTGCACGACGCGCATCCCGAGATCCAGCTGACCGTGGATGCCACCGAGCGCCTGGCCGACGTCGCGCGCGGCGAGGTCGACCTGGCCGTGCGCTACGGACCGCCGGCCGATGCCGCGAGCCCCGCGCTCGCGCCCGGCCTGCGTGCCGTGCCGCTGTACACCGACCGCTACTTCGCCTGTGCCTCGCCGGCCTGGGTGGCCGGCCGCGCGCTGCCGATCGCGGCGGCGCAGCTGTCGAACGAGCGCCTGCTGAGCTATGCGTGGAAGAACCCCGCGCTGCGCGGGCCGACCTGGCCGCGCTGGATGCAGCATGCGGCCGTGGCCGGTTTCGACGAGGGCCGATGCGTGCTGTTCAGCGAGGAGAGCCATGCCCTGCAGGCCGCGATCGACGGCGCGGGCGTGGCGCTGGTCAGCAACCTGCTGGTGAGCCGGGACGAGGCCGCGGGCCGGTTGCTGCGGGTCTGCGCCGAATCGCTCGATGGGTTGCAGTACCAGTGCGTTTCGCGCGCCGACAACCCGAAGATCGAGACACTGCGGCGCGTGGAGGGGTGGCTCGCGGGATTGATGCCGGTTGCCGAGTGAAGCGCGCTGGCTCCATCAGGCGCGCGCCAGTGCCGACGGCAGGTTGAGCACGGCGAAGCCCAGCAACCCCCAGCAGCCGAGCAGCAGTTGCGTGAGCAGCAGGCCTTCCTGCCGGATCCAGGCGCCGAACCACAGCCCCGCGACGCACATCGCCGCCCAGCACAGCACGAAGGCGCCGAGCCCGAGGTTGAGGCAGGCGAGGGCGGAAGCCGATGCGAAGCGCAGCGGCTCGCAGGCGATCAGCAGCGTGCCCGCCAGCAATGCCAGCGCGCTCGCCGCCTGTAGCGCGATCACGCCGAGCAGCGCGAGCCGGTGCACGGCCGGCGATGCGATCGCGCGCCGCCGCAGCGGCAGCGTGTCGAACGGCGGCTCGCGCAGCAGCACCATGCCCATCGTGAGGCCGATGGCGCCGGCCGAGGCCTGGAAGGCCTGCAGGTTGTTGAGGACCGCGACGCTCATCCACGCCGCCAGGCCGGCCGCGACCGCGAGCTGGAACATCCACACCGAGATTTCTGGATCCACATGCACTCCTTGAAAGGGATGGCGAGAATGTAGAAGCCGCACCGCCGCGAAGGCGGCGCGCCCGCGCCAACACGATGTTGCTGGCCGCGCAACAGCCCACCCAGGTCACCCCATGCGTCCCCCTCTGGAAGAACTCGAAGCCTTCCTGCTCGTTGCCGAAACGGGAAGCTTCACCAAGGCCGCGCAGCGCCTCGGACTGTCGAAGTCGGTGCTGAGCCGCCGCGTCGGCGCGCTCGAGCGGCGGCTCGGCGTGCAGCTGGTGCATCGCACCACGCATGCCGTGACGCTCACTGAGCTCGGCGCGGGCTTCCAGGAGCGCACGCGCAAGGCGCTCGAGGACCTCGACGATGCCGTCGATGCGAGTTCGCGCGGCGCGGCCGCCGTGCGCGGGCTGGTGCGCATCACCGCGCCCACCAACCTCGGCGTGCTGCACGTGTTGCCGGCCATCGCCGAGCTGATGGCGCAGCACGAGGGACTGGAGATCGACATCGAGCTCAACGACCGCTATGCCGACATCGTCGGCGGCGGCTTCGACCTGGCGCTGCGCATCGGCGAGCTCAAGGACTCGACCCTGGTCTCGCGCCGGCTCGGCACCATCCACCGCGCGGTGGTGTGCAGCCCCGACTACCTCGCGCGGCGTGGACGTCCGTCGACGCCTGCCGACCTCGAGGCGCACGAGTGCCTGGCCTACGCCAACATGGGTACGGCCGATCAATGGCGCTTCCTGGTCGACGGCGAATGGAAGGCCGTACGCGCGGGTGGCCGGCTGCGCACCAACGATGGCGGCGCGTTGCGCGCGGCGGCGCTCGCGGGCCGCGGCCTGGTCGGGCTCCCGGCCTTCATCACCGAAAGCGATGTGCGGGCGGGCCGGCTCGTGCGCGTGCTCGAGGAATTCCCCATGCCCGAGGCCGGGCTGTTCGCGTTGTTCCATTCGAGCGCGCGGCTGCCGGGCCGCGCCCGCGCGGTCGTCGAGCACCTCGGGGCCCATTTCCAGCGCATGGGTTTCTGATCGCCGTTGTGCCGCGTGCAACACGGTTGTGCGCCGTGCCGGGCTACCCGCGCCGCGGCCCTGTCGCTAACTTCGCCGCCTTCACTCCACTCACGAAGGCTGCCGCGATGCCCGCGAAGATCCTGGTTCTCTACTACTCCTCCTATGGCCACGTCGAGGCGATGGCCGACGCCGTGGCCGAGGGCGCACGCGCGGCCGGCGCCGAGGTGCACGTCAAGCGCGTTCCCGAACTCGTGCCGGACGAGGTCGCGCAGGCGGCGGCCTACCAGCGCGACCTCGCCGTGCCGATCGCGACGGTGGACGAGCTGCCCGGCTACGACGCCATCCTGTTCGGCACGCCCACGCGCTACGGCGCGATGGCCGCGCAGATGAAGAACTTCATCGACCAGACCGGCGGCCTGTGGTCCGAGAACCGGCTGGTGGGCAAGGCCGCCGGCGTGTTCGTCTCGACCGGTTCGCAGCATGGCGGCCAGGAGTCGACGATCCTCGGCTTCCACACGGTGCTGCTGCACCTGGGCATGGTGGTCGTCGGGCTGCCCTACAGCTTCGCGGGACTGAACCGCATGGACGAGGTCGGGGGCGGTTCGCCCTACGGCGCATCGACGCTCTCGGGCAGCGACGACGCGAGGCGGCCATCGGCGTTGGAACTCGACGGCGCGCGCTTCCAGGGGCGGCACGTGGCCACCATCGCCGGCAAGCTCGCGGCCTGAGCGGCGCCGCGATGGTCGATGAAACGCAAGCGTTGCCGCTGCATGGCGAGCTCGACGGGCTGCGGCTCTACGTCTCGCATGCGTGTCCCTTCGCGCACCGCGTGCTGATCGGGCTCGCGCTGACGGAGGCGGTCCATCGGCTGCCGGTCCGCGTGGTCGAGCCCGTGATGGGGCCGCAGGGCTGGGTGCTCGATCCGCCGGACGAGTGCACCGGCGCCACCACGCTGCGAGATATCTGCAGCCGCGCGCAGCCCGGCTTCGAAGGGCGCGCCACCGTGCCGATGCTCTACGACGCGCGGGCGGATCGCATCCTCAGCCGCGATTCGATGCGCATCCTGCGCTGGATCGACCGGCGCTTCGGCCGCGGCGCGGACACGAGCCTGTTCGCGCCGGAACTTGAACCCGAGCTCGGCGCGCTGAGCCGCTTCATCGCCGAGGCGATCAACCATGGCGTCTACGACGCCGGGTTCGCGACCACCCAGCACGCGCACGACCGCGCCGTCGAGCGATTGTTCTCGGCGCTCGCGCTGCTGGAGAAGCGGCTGCCGCCGCGCCCGTCATGGCTGTTCGGCGACCGGCTCACGGTGGCGGACATCCAGCTCTTCACCACGCTGGTCCGCTTCGACCGGGTCTACCACACCCTCTTCAAGTGCAACTGGCGCCATGCCTTCGAGCACCCGAGGCTGTGGGCGCTCGCGCAACGCCTGCATGGCCTGCCCGGCGTGGCGGACACCGTGAGGCTGGACGACATCGCGCAGCACTACTACCGCAGCCTGCCGACGCTCAATCCGTCGGGGATCGTGCCGCGCGGGCCGGAGCTGCCGTGGCCCGCGCGATCCGGTATCGCGCCTCAGCCGACGGTGCCCGGGCGCGGCGCGCTGGACACCGGCGGGGCCACGGCATCGCCGACCCGTTTCAGCAGGTCGTCCACTTCCCAGTGATCGTCCGCATGCTGGCCGTACTTGCAGGCCACCACGCGGCCCCGTGCGTCGATCAGGAAGTCCGCCGGCAGGCCCAGGATGCCGTTCTCGGCCCTGCGATAGAAGCGGCCGGTGGACAGCACCCAGCGCAGGCCGCTCCAGAACACCCCGGGATGCAGCACCGCGCGCCACGAGGTCTCGACGCCATAGGCGCGGTAGTACCGCTTCGTCGGATCCGCGATGCAGTCGAAGGGAAGCTGGGCCTGGTACTCGAGCATCTCCTCGGGCGACGAATGGAAGAACACGATCTGCCGCACGCCGGCCGCGGCGATCTCCGGCTGGCGCAGGCTCATCGTGCGCAGGTGGAAGTTGCACACCGGGCAGCCGGCGAAGCGGCGGAACTGCAGGTGCAGGTAGGGCGCGCCGTCGCTCGGGATGCGGACGGACTGGCCGAGGATCGTCCGGGCGACGAGCGCCGGCGCGGTGGAACCCGGGGTGAGCTTCATGTGATTCCTTGCTGGAAGGCGGTGAAAGATTCAAATACGTACGATGTACGTAAACGACTATAATCGTCCCGTCCGAAGAAAGTCAATGGAGCAGCGATGGGCCGACCCGCCAGATTCACGCATGCGCAACTGCAGGCTGCCGCCCTGCGCCTGCTCGACAGGGAGGGCCTCGCCGGCCTCTCGATGCGCTCGCTCGCGGCCGAGCTGGGCACGGGCGCGATGACGCTCTACAACTACGTGCCGCAGCGCGAGGCGATCGATCTGCTGGTGATCGAGGCGGTGCTCGCCGAGGTGGCCTGGGACCGCGGGCCGTACGCCGCATGGGGCGATGAGGTGCGCGCCATCGCCACCGCGCTGTGGCGCGCGGTGCGTGCGCATCCCCACGCCATTCCGCTGATCCTGACCCGCCGCAGCCGCGCCCCCGCGACCTTCGAGGTGGCCGAGGCGCTGCTGGCCGCGCTGGCGCGCAGCGGCCGGTCGGGCACGCGGCTGCTGGTGGCCTTCCGGGCCATCTCCGCGCTGGTCACGGGCATGGCGCAGGCCGAGCTGGCGGGCCCGCTGTCGCTGCAGGCGGCGGAATCGGCCGAGGACACCATTGCGCGCTTCCGCGCGCTACCGGCCGATCGCTTTCCGCAACTGATCGGCGTGGCTTCCGCCGCGATGCGGAGCACGGCGGAAGATGAATTCCAGGCGAGTCTTCGGTTGTTGCTGGCGGGGTTGGAGGCGGGTTGATTGCGCGGCTCCGGCTCCTCATGGGTGTCGGGCCAAGAGATCTCCTGGTGGTATGAGTCCAGGTGGACGGATTCACAAGAAATAGCCCAAGAGTCTCGATGCTCGTCGGAGCGGTCTGGCGTCGGGCGGGCGTTTGGCCTACGCCAATGTCGGGCCGTCGCTGTACGCGGCATGGATGGGAAAGGGCGAGTCTCGTTTGGCAGCAGATTCCCATCATCGAACAAGCAAAGGATTTCCCATGACCATCCAATCGCACACCACCCAGGCTTCGAACGAACCGAACGGCGATGCGCTCACGCCGCTGGAGATCTCTCAAGCTGTCTTGGAAGGCGAGGAAAACCCCAACACCGCACGCGCCATCACCCCGCTGGAGCGCGCCGCCTCCGGCACGCCCGCGCACCCCGAGCGCCAACGGTCGGCCCTCAGCCGCGCGTTGCACAGCCCGGCCGTCGCATGGGGCGGTGCCGCGCTCACGGGCCTGGGCCTGATCGCGGCGCTGGTCTATGCGCGCCGCTCGCCGCCCTCGCGTTGGCAGGCGCTCCAGGCGCTGCCTTCGAAGGTGCTGCCGTTCAAGGCGCGTGCCATGAAGGCCCTGCCGTCGAAGTCGCAGTCCTTGAAGGCCTTGCGTTCGTTCAAGGTCTGACGGCGGGACTGCCGCCCGGTGGCATGGCCGCGATGAATGTGCGCGCCGCGTCCTCGGCCAGCCGCGCGACCGCCTCGCGGTCGATGTCGGCGGCGCGTCCGTCCTTCACGCGATGCCGGCCTTCGACATACACGTCGCGCACGCTGCCGCCCCCGGTGCGCATCCAGGCCAGCAGCGGATCGTCGAAGGGCGCGAAGCCGAGTTGATCGGTATCGACCAGCACGAGGTCCGCGCATTTCCCCACGCTCAACGAGCCGCGCCGCGCGGCCTCGCCGCAGGCGCGCGCGCCGGCCAGCGTGGCCATCTCGAGCACGGTGTCGGGATCGAACAGCGCATCGTCGGCCATGGCCTCCTTGTGGGCGTAGTAGGCCATCGACATCTGTCGCGAGAGATCGGGCCATTGGGCCGAGTCCGTGCCCAGCGCGACATTGACGCCCGCGCGCATGAGCGCGGGGATCGCGCCGCCCGCGACGATGCCCTTGCCCGAGCCCATCGACGTGCCGGGGCAATGGGCGATGTGCGCGCCGGTGGTGGCGAGCGCCGCCATGTCCTCGGGCGCCATGAAGCCCATGTGGGCACCGATCCAGTTCGGGCCGATCACGCCGAGGTCGAGCAGCCGCCGTACGGAGCCCTTGCCGAAGCAGCGCCGCGATACCGTCTCGTGGTGACGCACGGTGGCGGTGTGGGTGTTGATGCCGACGCCGTCGCGCGTGGCCAGGCGCATGGTCTCGAGGTAGAGCGCGTCGCTCGCGTTGAGGTCGCAGATCAGGTTGTACCAGCACTGCATGCCGTGGCGCCCGTGGTGGCGCGCCACGGTGGCTTCGGCGCGCGCAAGCACCCGGTCGGTCTCGGCGGTGCGGATCAGCGCGGGCGGATCCTCGTCGAGATCGAAGCCGAGATCGGCGCCGAAGTCGTAGCTGACGACGCCGCGCACGCCGACGTCGAGCGCGGCGGCCACCAGCGCTTCGGTGTCGCCCGCGGCCGCATCGTTGAAGTAGGTGACGCCGGCCTCGAGCCCGCGCAGCAGGCTGGCGCGTGCGGCCGCTCGGGTCTGGTCGGGGTCGAGCCGCAGGCCACCGCCGAGCAGCGTGAGGAAGCGTTCGATCTGTCCGCCGCGTGCCAGCAGACCCGGCTGCTCGGGCGTGGGCGCACGGCCCAGCCGCGCGAAGAAGAACAGGCCCGGATGCACGTGCACGTCGACCAGGCCCGGCACCATGAGCGCGCGTGGAAGGCGGTCCACGCGCGGTGCCCGCCAGTCGGCGTGGATGCGCTCGCGCGGGCCGAGGTCGGCGATGCGGCCGTCGCGCACCGCGACCGCGCCGTCGCGGATGCGGCCCAGCGTGGCGTCGACGGTGGCGATGTGCGCGGCCTCGACGATCAGGTCGGCCTGCTGCCGCGCCGGCCTCATGCGCTCTCCTGCGCCGCGGCCAGCAGCGCCTCGCAATGCACGGGCACGGTGTCCCAGAGCCGGAACGGCAGCGGCCGCCGTGCCACGGCCAGAGGCAGTTCGGTGCAGGCCAGCACCACGTCGCGCGCACCCTGCGATTGCAGCTCGGCCTCGAGGGTGTCGAACACCGACAGCGTGAGCGGGCCGACCTCGCCGCGCTCGAGCTCGCCGAAGATCGCCTCGTCGAGCCGCCGCAGGGTGGCGTCGGCCGGAATGCGCGTGCGGATGCCCGCGGCGCGCAGCGTGTCGTGGAACAGCGGATGCACCAGCGTGCGCCGCACGCCGAGCAGCCAGACCTCGGGCACCGCCTGCGCCGCCAGGTGCGCGGCGAGCGCCCGGTCCACGGCCACGAAGCGCATCTTCGGCCAGTGCCGCAGCGGCTCGCTGAACAGGTGGCCGGTGTTCGAGCACACGCCGAGCACGCGCGCGCCGGCCGCGTGCAGGTCCTCGGCCGCCCGCAGCAGCATCGCTTCGACGCGCGCCGGTTCGTCGGCCGCCGCGAAGACCCGTGCGAAGTCGAGCGAGCGCAGCGCGAGGTCGGCGCTCGCGAGCCCGCCGCGGCGTTCGCCCTCGCTGCGGTTGAGGCGCTCGTAGTAGTCGCGTGTCGAAGGCCAGCCGATGCCGCCGATCAGTCCGATGCGCGCGCTCATTCCGGCGTCAGCCCGGTGCTCTTGATGAGCGCGTTGACGAGCGGGAATTCGCGCTCGAAGTCCTGCTGGAACTGCTGCGCGCTGCTGCCGATCGGCTCGAAGCCGGTGGCGGCGAGGAAGCGCACGAACTCGGGGTCCTTGAGCGTGGTGCCGACCTGGTGCTGCAGTTCTTCCGTCACCGCCTTCGGCGTGGCCGCCGGTGCCAGCAGGCCGACCCAGGCCGTGAGCTGGAAGGCCGCATCGGTGTAGCCCTGCTCGGCGAAGGTGGGCACCTGCGGCAGCAGCGCCGAGCGCCGCGGACCGGCCACGGCCAGCACCCGGGCCTGGCCCTTCTGCGCGTACTGCTGCGCGAGGTTCGAGGGACCGAAGGTGAAGCCGATCTGGTGGCCCAGCAGGTCCTGCACGGCCGGCGCCACGCCGCGATAGGGCACGTGCACGTAGGCGATGCCGCTCTTGCGCACCATCGCCTGCCCGAGCACGTGCGGGTACGAGCCCGGTCCCCAGGAGCCGAAGGCCAGGCCCGGCTTCGCGCGCGCCGCGCGTTCCAGCTCGGCCAGCGAGCCGGCCTGCAGGTCGGGGTCGGCCATCAATGCCGCGCCCGAACTCGCGACCTGCGTGACGAAGGCGAAGTCCTTGCGCGGGTCGTAGGGCAGGTTCCTGATGATCGAGGCCACGTTGATCAGCGCGTCGGGAATGGTCAGCAGCAGCGTGTAGCCGTCGGGCGCGGCCTTGGCGACCGCGTCGGCGCCGATGCTGCCGCTGGCGCCGCTGCGGTTGTCGATCACGAAGGGCTGGCCGGTCTGGCGCTGCAGCGCTTCGGCCAGCCGGCGGCCGATGGCATCGACCGGGCCGCCGGCCGGGTAGGGGATGACGATGCGCACGGGCTTGGCGGGGTAGGGCTGGGCCTGGGCGGCCGCCGGCGCGCCGAGCGCGAACAGGAGGCAGAGAACGGGAAGAAGGTCGCGTCGATGCATGGCGGGGCTCCTGCGCGGGACGGGTTTCAGTATTCGAGGAAGTCGATGTACGAGCCGGCGCTGCCGCCGGTGCGCACCACGGGCGTCGGTGCGCCGTCGCCCGCATAGTCGTCGAAGTGCGTGGTGTCGCGATCGATCAGGCACAGCGCGAGCCGGTGGCCGGCGCGGATGCGCACCGAGGTCGGCAGCAGGTCGAAGTTCAGCGTGAAGCGCTCGCCGGGCGTCATCGGCGAGGCATCGGCGCGCGCGAAGGTACGCGGCACGCGCAGCACCCGATGGCGCGGATTCGCTTCGGCGCTCGCGAGCCGGCGGTGGATCAGCCGCAGTCCGCCCTCGGTGATGTAGGTGATCCGGCCGTCGGGCGCCAGGTCCTCGAGGTAGGCGAGCAGCGTGCCATCGCTGCGGCCGCAGTTCAGCTCGAGCTGCACCTGCAGATGGCCCGTGATGCGGCGGTCGGCCGCGTACGGGGCGCTCGCGAAGCGCGTGAGCTTCGTCGTCCCGCTGCGGTCCACGCGCACCTGCACGCCGCTGCCCACGGTGTCCCAGCGCGCGCTGCGGCCGGTGTTGGCGCCGGTATCGGCCACCAGCGCGGTATCGGTCACGCTGCCGGGCGCCTCGGTGCTCAGCGCATCCGTGCCGCTCAGGTGCAGGCGGCGACGGGTGCCACCGGCCGGCGGCCAGACCTCGGTGCTGCGCCAGGTGCCTTCGCCGAGCGTCACGTAGTGCAGCCGCTTGGTGGCGGCCGGCGCGCCCGCATCGCTGGCCAGCTCGCGCCGCAGGAAGTCGACGAGCAACCGCGACTGCTCGGCCACCGGCGGGTCGACGGGCGCGTCGGCGGCCGCGAAGGGGTCGGAGCCGTGGTGGCCGCCATGGCTGGTCGCGCCGATGAACACCTCCTGCGGGTTGCTCTGCAGCACGAAGCGCGCGAGCGCGCCGTCGGCCGAGCCGCCGTCGAGCCACGAGGCCCGCACGTGGTAGGGCACGCCGGAGGCGACGGTGTCGTCGAGCCAGGTCGCGGTGCTCATGTTCCGCCAGGCCACGCCACCGAGCGCGTCGTCGCGAAACAGCAGCTTCTTCGCATCGACGGTGCCCGGAAAGCTCACGTTGCCCTGGTGCTCGCGCTGCGCCGCCGCGAGCAGCGCGCCGCCCTCGGTGCCATCCACCGGCTTCACCTTGGGGAAGGCGGCCTCGAACGAGGCGCAGTCGGGCGCGCCCTGCGCCGCGGCCAGCGCGCAGATCGCGCCGTCGATGCGGTCGAGCGCGGCCACGTAGTCGCGCCAGATCGCCATGAAGCCGCGCGAGTAGAGGCCGCCGGGCATCGAGAGGTGCTCGTACACGTCGTAGTAGCTGAACATCGGCGCCGCGGCCTTGAGGTGCGGGTTCCCGAGCCGCACCGCGAGTTCCGCATTGCCGCCCGGGTACGACACGCCGGTGGTGCCGCAGCGGCCGTTGGACCAGGGCTGGGCCGCGATCCAGTCGAACAGGTCGCCGAAGTCCTCGATCTCCGCGGGCGTCTGCTCGCCGCCGCGCGCGCCGAACGAGGCACCGGTGCCGCGCGCATCGACGATCAGGTAGGCGAGGCCGGCATCGAGCCAGGTCATGGCCTCCTCGTGGTTGTCGTCGTCCTCGGGGCGGCCCGCGGGCGAGGAACGCACGTAGCGCGTGAGCTGCACGACGGTGCCGATCTTCGCGCCGCGCGCCGCGTCGGGCAGCCAGAGGTCGGCGGCGATGCGCGTGCCGTCGCGTGTCTGCACGTAGAAGCTCGACAGCCGCGCGATGGTGCGCGGCGCGGGGTTGCCGGCGTCGCCCGAAGGTGCTGGCACGAGGGCGAAGCCGCCGCCGTCGCTGCCACCTCCGCAGCCCGCCAGCCACAGCGCCGGCAGCGCCGCCGCGAGTTGCACGATGCGCCGGCGCGTCGGTTCGCCCTGGTCCTGTTGCCTCATGATCGATGGTCTCCGTCGTCTGGTTGCGATGGAGAAAAGTATTCGGCGGCACCGCAACGATCTCGACAGCCCGTGCGATCGGCCGCTACGATTTGCACCATGGTCAAGAAAACCGGCAACCCGGCACGCAGCGGCATCGGCGCCGCCGACAAGGTGGCGGACATCCTCGCGGTGGTCTGCGCGCATGCCGAGGGGGTTTCGCTGACCGTCATCGCGCGCACGCTGGGGCTCGATGTGGCGCTGGTGCACCGCTACCTCAACTCGCTCACGGCCGCGCACCTGCTGCACCGCGATCCGCGCTCCAAGCTGGTGGCGCCGGGGCCGGCCCTGCTCGCGGCGCGGCAGGCGGCCGAGGGCCACTACACGCGGCAATCGGCCGAGTTCGTCGCGGCCCTCCATGGGCTGCACCAGCAGTTGCAGGAAACGCTGAGCGTGCTGCGCTGGACGCGGGCCGGGCCGCACTCGGTGTGGGTCCGGGACAGTCCCGACACGCTGGCGCTGACCTACCGCCTCGGTGCGGTGCTGCCGCTGCTGAGCACGGCCTCGGGGCAGATCTGCCTGGCCTTCGCGCCACCCGACGAAGTGCGCCCGCTGGTCGACCGCGAGCTGCCGCGCCGGCGCGCGGAGCTCGGCCCGCAGTTCAACCGCTGGCGCGTGCAGGAGCTCGCGGCCGAGGTGCGCAAGCGAAGGCTCGCGCGTGGACGCAACTTCCTGCACCGCGTGAGCGCGATCTCGGCGCCGCTGTTCGATGCCGAGCGGCGCTTCTGGGGCGTGCTCACCACGCTCGGACCGAGCGGGCGCTTTCCCTATGGCTGGCGCGGCGAGGCCGCGCGCGGGCTGCAGGCCTTCAGCGGCGGCTACCTGGTGCCCGACCACTTCGACCACGGCCTGGGCGCGGGGCTGCCGCCGGGGCCCGGCTGAAGCTTCTCAGCGGGCGCGCGGCGGCGTGTGGGCGGCCGCCGCATGCCGCAGCCGGTAGTCGCGCGGCGCCATCCCGTGCCGGCGCCGGAACGCGGCGGTGAAGCGCCCGTGGCACTCCCAGCCGGCCTCGGCCGCCACCGCCTGCACGCCGAGTTGCGTGTCGCGCAGCAGCCGCGCCGCGAGCGCGAGCCGCTCGTCGACCAGCAGGCCGTGCACCGAGAGCCCCGCGGCCGCGCGCACCTGTGCCTGCAGCCGCGGCGTGCGCAGGCCGACGCGTTGCGCGAGCTCGTCGACCGACCAGGCGCGTGCCGGCGACTCGCCGACCAGCGCGCGCAGCCGGCGCACCGTGGCCTCGGCGTCGTCGGCGCCTTCCTCGGCGCCCGAGCGCGCGGGACGCAGCAGCTGGTGCAGGTCGAGCAGCACGCAGGTCAGCAGTTCGGTCGCGCGCGCATGGAACAGCGGCACGAAGGCCGGCTGGTCGGCGGGCTCGTCGCGGATGCGCGCGAGGCAGTCGCGCACGCGCGGCGTGAGCGCCGCGTTGCACAGCACGCGGCCGTCGTCGCGGTCCACGAGCTCGGCCATCTGCCGTGCCGGCAGTTGCACGCCCAGCGCCTGCAGCCAGCGCGGCAGCAGCGCGCGCCGCAGCCGGAACTGCACGAAGTTGTTGCGGCAGGCGCCCGGGATGTGGATCAGGTAGCCGCCGTCGCGGTTGGGCGTGCGCAGCAGCGCGCGGTCGACGCGGAAATCGAGCGCGCGGCCCTGCGCGCTGCCGATCTGGCCCGTGACGTGGCCGGCCAGGAAGAAGGTGACCAGCAGCTCGTCGCCGGGCGGCAGTTGCACGTGCAGGTCGTCGTTGAGCCGGAAGTCGAAGTACAGCGCGCTCGCGCCTTCCCAGGGCATGGTGCGCAGCCGCAGGATGCGGCCGCCGTCGCGCGGCCAGCGCACCTCGCGGCTCGCGCCGTCGTGCAGGCCCGCGAGCGCGAGCGGTCTTTCGACCGGCAGCCGGACCAGGGCCGCGTTGAAGTCGTCCTCGGGCAGCGCGCCCGGGGGCATGGCCGGGAGCAGCGACGGGATCGGCACAGTCTGCGAGCGGATCGGCATAGAAAACCCTGCCCTGCGGCGTTAGCGTTGCAACACTTTGATGGAGCGCGGAGTTTAGGTATGAATGTGCGACGTGTCTGCCGGTTTCTGGGGCTTGCGGCGGCCTCCCTGGCGCTGGTGCTGCCGGCGTTGTCGGCGGCCCAGACCGCCTGGCCCGCGCGGCCGATCCGGCTGGTGGTGCCCTTCGTGGCGGGTGGCGGCGCCGACGTGACGGCGCGGCTCATCGCAGCGAAGTTGCAGGAGCGGCTCGGCCAGCAGATCGTGGTCGACAACAAGCCCGGCGGCAACACGCTGATCGGCGCGCAGGAGCTGATGAAGGCGCAGCCCGACGGCTATACGCTGCTGTGGTCGATCGACCAGACCTTCGTGCTCAACCCCTCGCTCTACAACCGCCTGCCCTACGACCCGCGCAAGGACTTCGCGCCGGTGGCGCTCGCGATCACCTCGCCCAACGCGGTGATCGTGCGCGCCGGCGTGCCGGGCGCGGTGGCCGATGTGCACGAGCTCGTGAAGCGCGCCCGGGCCGAGCCCGGCAAGGTCAACATCGGCGCGGCGGCGATCCTGTCGCAGATGGCGCTCGAGGAGTTCAACCGCAGCGCCGGCATCCAGAGCACGCGCGTGCCCTACAAGGGCAGCGCCGAGGTCGCGCAGGCCACGGTCGCGGGCGACATCGACGCCGCCTTCGACGGCATCGCGCCCTATGTGCAGTTCGCGAAGGCGGGCCGCGCGAAGATCCTGGCCTTCGCGTCGGCGCGGCGCTTCTCGGGCCAGCCCGAGGTGCCCACGCTCGAGGAGCTGGGCTACAAGGGCGTGGACTTCTCGGTCTGGTTCGGCATCGTCGGGCCCAGGGGCCTGCCGCCCGAGATCGTGGCGCGCGTGAGCGAAGGCGTGGACTGGGCGCTGCATCAACCCGACGTGGTCGAGAAGCTGCTGGTGTTCGGCTTCGAGCCGGCCGCCCAGACCGGGCCGCAGGCGCTCGCGACGCGCATCGACGCCGACCTGGCGCGCTATGCGCCGGTGATCCGCCGGCTCGGCTTCAAGCTCGACTGAGGGCCTTCCCATCATGAAAGTCGCGGGCCTGATCGGAGGCGTCGCGTGGCCCTCCACGCTCGGCTACTACAAGCTGCTCAACGAAGGCGTGCAGCGCGAACTCGGCGGCCTGCACTCGGCGCGCTGCGTGATCGTGAGCCTGGACTTCGCCTGCATCCACGCGGCCATGGCCGCGGGCCGGCCGGCCGATGCGCGCGCGCAGATGGAGACGGCCGCGCGGCAGGCGCGCGCCGCGGGCGCCGAGCTGATCGCGATCCTCGCCAACACCGGCCACTTCGCGGCCGAGGAGGTGCAGGCCGCGGCCGGCGTGCCGCTGGTGCACGTGGCGCGCGAGACCGGCGATGCCGTCGCCGCCGAGCAGCCGGGTCTGCGCCGCCTGGGCGTGCTGGCCACCAGCTTCGCGCTCGACGCGCCCTTCTTCGGCCGCCTGCTCGGCGAGGGCGCGGGCTTCGAACTGGTGCTGCCCGACGCGGCCCAGCGCCGCACCCTCGATGCCGCGATCTTCGGGCCGCTGGCGCACGGCGAGGCCGGCCGCGACGAGGGCCTGATGGTCTCGACCTTGTGCAACGCGCTGGTGGCGCGCGGCGCCGAGGGCGTGGTGCTGGGCTGCTCCGAACTGAGCTACGCCAGGCCGTGGCTGCGCTGCCGCGCACCGGTCTTCGATGCGACCGAGATCCATGCGCGCGCCATCGTGCGCGAGATGCTCCGCGCCTGATTTTTTCCTTCCCTTCGTTCATTCCATCGCCAGAAAGAGAGACACCGCATGCAGACCGCCGAGTTCCCGCTGCCCTTCGTCAATGCACCGTACAGCCGCGCGATGTTCGACGACGACTGGATCTTCGTCTCGGGCACCATCGGCATGGACTACGACACGCAGCAGCTCGCCGAGAGCGCCGAGGACCAGACCCGGCTGATGATGCGCAACATCGAGCGCTACCTCGCGGCCTGCGGCGGACGGCTCGACCAGATCGTCAACTACACCTTGATCATCGCGGGCGCCGAGCACCTGGGCGCGGTGGTGCGTACGTTGTCCGAGGTGCTGCCGACCAAGCCCACCGGCACCGCGATGCTGGCCGGCATCGCGGTGCCCAAGGCCTGGGTCGAGATGCAGGTGATCGCGCGCAAGAGCCACGGCGCCGGCGGAGGCGCGCGATGAACGCAACGCTGCTGCGCGCGCTGGCGTGCGGTGCGGTGGTGGCTGGCGCGATCGCGGCCTGCGGCGGCGACGGGGGCGGCGGTGGCTTTCTGCCCGGCCCCGTCGGCGGCAATCCTCCTGCAACGCCGGACAAGTACAGCGCGGAGGTTCGCTGGACGCAGTACGGCCTGCCGCACGTGAAGGCCGCCGACTACGCGGGTCTCGGCTATGGCTACGGCTATGCGGTCGCGCGCGACCATCTGTGCCTGCTGGCCGACCGCGTGGTCACGCTGCGCGGCGAGCGGTCCGAACGCTTCGGGCCCGACGGGGCATCGCTGGTCGCGTTCCTGCAGACTTCGAACTTGAACAGCGACCTGTTCTACCGCGTGCAACTGTCCGACGAAGAAATCGATGCCGCATGGCGCGATCTCTCGGCCGATGCGCGCGGCCTCGCCGAGGGCTACGCGGCCGGTTTCAACCGCCGGCTGCGCGACATCGGCGCCGAGGCCGCCACCACCGCCTGCCAGGGCGCAGCGCCGCCGCAGATGCGCGCCAGCGACGTGGTGCGTGCCACGATGCAGGTCAACTCGCTGTGGAAGGCGCTGGCCGTTGCGCCCTATGCCGCGGCCTCGACCTGGGACCAGCTGGGCGCGCCCGCCGTCGCCAAGGCCGCCGAAGACCGCCCACCCGCGCAGCGCATGGCGAGCAATGCCTGGGCTTTCGGCGCCGAGGCCACGGGCACCGGTGCATCGATCATGGTCGCGAACCCGCACACGCTGTGGCAGGGCCACTGGCTGCTGATGCATCAGATGCACCTGAGCATCCCCGGCGAGATCGACGTGATGGGCGCCGATTTCCTCGGCCTGCCGCTGCCGCTCTCGGGCTTCACGCAGCACCTGGCGTGGAGCATCGAGGCGCCGTCGACCGTGACCTATCCGTTGCTGATCGCGCTCGACGTGGGCGACGGCGACAAGCCCTCGTACACGGTCGACGGCCAGCGCCGCGAACTGAGCACGAAGCGCGTGGCGCTGCGCGTGCGCCAGGCCGATGGCAGCGTGGCCACGCATCAGCACGAGCTGCCCGTGTCGCACCTCGGCCCGCTGTACCGATTGCCGGTCGATGGCGACCGCGCCGCGGGCTGGTATGCGATCACCGACCCCAGTATTGCGAACGCGCGCGCGCTCGATCAGATGCTCGCGGTCGCGAAGGCGCGCGACATCGCGGGCTTCGAGCAGGCGGTGGCCAGCAACCGCGGCATCACCGCCCACCTGATCGCGGGCGACAGCCAGGGCCGCGCGATGTACATCGAGTCGGGCCCCTTGCTGGACATCGACGATACGGCGCTGCGCGGCTGCGCCACCGTGCCGCCGCCCGACGACATGACGGTGCCGGCCGCGCTCGATGGCCGTCGCGGCGCCTGCGCCGTGCGCGATGCGCAGGGCCGGCCGAAGCTTGCACCGGCCAGCCGCATTCCCGCGCTCGCCACGCGCGGCATCGTGCAGAACGCGAACGACAGCTACAGCCTGTCGCTGGTGGGGCAGCAGCTCGACGGCTACTCGCTGCTGCTCGGCAGCCCGAAGGCACCGCCCGGCCTGCGCACGCTGATGTCGCAGCGCCAGATCCAGGACGGCCTGCGCGACGGCCGCATCGACAGCGCCGAGGCGCTCGGCATGGTGTTCGACAACCGCAACTACCTGGCGGAAACCACGCTCGATGCGGTGCTCGCGGCCTGCGCGGGCGCGAAGGGCGATGCGCAGGTGCAGGCGGCCTGCGGCATCCTCTCGGCCTGGGACCGGCGGCACGACGTGGACAGCCGCGGCACGCTGCTGTTCCATGAACTGGGCCCGCGGCTTGCATCGGTGCCCGGCCTCTACGCCGAGCCCTACGACAGCGCGCGGCCCTACCGCGTGCGGCCGGTCTCCACCGCGCCGGCCGTGAGCGCGGCCATCGTCGCCGCGGTGCGCGACACGGCGCAGGCGCTCGCGGCGCTGGGCCTGCGTGGCGACGAGCGCTGGGGCGACATGCTCGCGCGCCCCACGCCGCAAGGCCGCGTGCCGCTGCACGGCGGTTCGGGCGAGCAGGGCGTGCTCAACGCGCTCGACGGCGCGCCGCTCGGTCGCGAGGGCTTCGGGGACATCATCGCTGGCACCTCCTACGTGCACCTCGTGACCTGGGACCAGGGCCGGCTGGTGGCCAGGCTGATGATGGCGGCCGGCCAGTCCACCGACCCGGCCTCGCCGCACCATGACGACCAGCTGCCGCTGTTCTCGCGCAAGCAGCTCGTGACGCCGCCGTTCACCGAGGCGGAAATCGCGGCCGATCCGAAGCTAGAGCGGCTGGTGTTGCGCGAGTGAGGCGTCGTTAGACTGGCGGGCCGTCGTCTCTTCGTTCCGATCGCCCAGCCCATGGCAACCCCCCGCCCCGAGAACATCTTCGATCTGCTGCAGGTGGCGCAAGCCGGCCTCAAGGAAGCACGCGCCGACGACGGCGCGCTGCTGCTGATGCATTTCGCGTTCCGCGGCCTGGTCGCGAAGGCCGACCTGTTCCTGGCCGGCCATGGCCTGTCGCGCGTTCATCACCGCATGCTCTATGCGATCGCGCGCACCGACGGCATCGCAGTCGGCCAGCTGATCGCCCTGCTGGGCGTGTCGAAGCAGGCGATGCACCGGCCGCTCAAGCATCTGCAGGAACAGGGGCTGGTGCTGGCCGAACGCAGCCCGCACGAGCATCGCAGCAAGCTGCTGCGGCTCACGCGCGAGGGCGCGCGCATCGAGCGGCAGGCTTCCGCGCACGAGGCGGCGGCGATGGAGCGCGCGCTGAAGTCGGTCGGCGAGAGCGAGCGCCAGGCCTGGCGCACGGTCATGCTCGAGCTGGCGCGGCAGATCTAAGTGTGAAGGCCCGACGGGTTGTTGTAGGTGTTTCTTGCGGAGAGGTTTTGGGCAACGGAAATCGTCGAGACCAATTCACTTCGAACCGCGGACTGGATGAATACCCACAAGAAAGGCGGATTGGCTCACCTGCACTGCCTGGAAAGCATGGAGTGCTAGTGTCGTGGCCGCCCGCAAATAGCGGTGTCTTTATTTGGTCGATGGTTACAAAAAATCCCACATGCCATCAAGCCTCACCTGACGTTGGCCGACCCGAGTAAGTTGACTCAATAGTAGCTGGGCAGTGACCGGAACTGACAGCCGGTATTATGAATGTTGGCAATGTGGAGAAACTCGTGCCTCGCATGCGGCGAGGCCAGTCTTCTTCAATGCGTTAGTAGCGCTAGTACGGATTTCACTGCCACTGTCACAGGCCCGGCCATTGCGGCGACAGTCTTCGCCGCTTCGAGAAGCCCTTTGCTCGATAAATCAATCCACTGTGGACGAGGATTCTTTGCAGTGGCCTCTTTGGTCAGCGCCTCAAGATCTTCAGAGACGCGCAGCGCGTCGTCCGGAGGTAATTCCTTCGCCAACGCGGCCACTTGAATCACGAGCTCCTTCAACTTTTTCTGCAGCTCGATATTGACGTCAGCGGTTTCCGCTTTATTAAAGCTATTCTTGATTTTATCTGCGGTCACAACATTGAGTTCGCCGATAACGTTGCCGTTTCCAATTTGAACATTGCTCACGATAGATCCTTGATATATATGGGTCACTGGGGTCGCCAATGGTCGCTGACGCTCAATATAGGCTTGCAGTTGAGCGACTACTTGACCACGCATCTGGGTGAGTGTCGTTGTCTCTCCTTCAAATGCCTCCGCAAAAGCGGATCTGGCGGCGTAGAGCATTCGAAACTGATCGTGCCCAAAGCGTTCTGGGCGATCAAGCACACGCACCGTGTTACTCAGGTACTCCTGAAGGTCATCGGAAGCCTTTGATGCTCTTGTGGTGGTTAATAGATTTCCCTTAATTGCACGAATTACGCATTGGAGGCTTTCCCGCTCCGCATGCAGTCGAGATAAATGGACTCGCAACTTTCGCAGCGCGCTGGGGTCACCTCGTTCATTGGAGATAGTCCAGACACTAAACCTACCTCTCCGAATCTCTTCCAGCCAAAAATGAGATAAGGTTATGCTGCCAGAGTCAATCTCGAGGACTTTCTTTGCATTCCTTGGTAACTCAATCGGCTCAGTGTGCTCCGCAATGATTGCAGGCGTCCCGGCGGAGAACCACCAAGGCTGAAGCTCGTTGTCTCGAATCCACGAGTGGCTTGTGGTAGCTTTAAGAAAGTGATGTGCCAAAGCATCACCAGCGTCGAACAGCTTGATGACTTCTCCGTTCCTCGCCTCTCTGCCGACACCTACGCTTAGATCAAGGAGTTGTCGAATCAGTGGGAGGATTGGCCGGTTCGTGGGGCGCCGCCTCCCGAGGGGGACTAGTTTCACCCCTACCTCCAATCGAGCAACCGCCCCATCGGAATGAAAGCGCCTGGTCGCACGAAGAATTCTTTCAGGAGCCACGTTGTCCCCGAGGACGATTTGACGCAGACCGTTGGGAAACTTCAAAGCGGAGGAAGCTTCTCCGTAGAGTTCCTCCCCTGCCCATGTGTCCAGTCCTCCTCGTGGGCGTCGACGGACGGAGCCAGTGGAGCGGATAAATTCTTTGTCTACCTGAGCGATTGGCCAAGTTGGATTGGTCAAGCGACCAGTGGCCGATTCAACAAATCCCCGTATGTCGGAAAAGGGGAACTGTGTGACAAGAAACATCGTCCACTCGGCATCAATCGAAAAAACCTCATCGGCCTAGCCTCAGAGGGGGAGTCTGCAGGCGAGAATTGAACTCGCATCTACGACCTAAATGTAGGTCATGCTCTGTCCGTTGAGCTACTGCTTGACAACAGCCCACCGCGTCAATCGAATCCTATGTCCTCTTGTTCGCAATGGGGTGCTGACGGACGTTAGCAGACTCTGTGGCGAGTTGCAATATCCATTAAGTTGGTCGCGATGCCGCATCGCAGATGACGACGACTGCTCATAAGGGAAATACGCAAATTTCTCCCGATTTTCACTTCTGCTCCGCTGCTGAAGAGGCAGCAGAGTTGACTCGGCGAGGTTCAAATTGCAGCGTGAATCTTCCCCTCCGGCTCTGCTTTCAGCGTAAAAAACAGGGAACAGCTAACTCACGATGCATCGCCAGTGGCCGAACAGCAAGGTGGGACGTTTCATAGAGTCCGCGCCGCAACACCTCGGCTTCAGCCCTTCACCATCAGCGTAGCGGAAGCCATCGCATGCAGCTTGCCGTCCGCACCGCGCAGCTCGGCATTGCAGATGCCCAGCGAGCGCGTGCGCTCGACCAGCGTGGCGCTGGCCAGGTACTCGGTGTGCGGTGCCAGCGGCCGCAGGTATTTCACGCTGAGGTCGACGGTGGAATAGGCCGTGTTCGCGTCGAGCGCCGAATACAGCGCGAGCGCCGCGGCGCCGTCGAGGCAGGTGGCTGCGAAGCCGCCGTGCACCATGCCCGCGGGATTGAGATGCCGCTCGTCGGGCGTGACGCGCATGCTGACCTTGCCGGCCTCGATCGCCGAGAGCTGCATCGGCATGGTGTGGGCGATGCCCGAGCGCTCGATGCGCCCGTCCATCATGGCTTGCAGGACGTCGAGGCCCTTGGCGGGCGAGGAAGGGATCGATGCGGTTGGATTTGTCATGTCAACATTATTGACCTAAAGTCGCGGCTTCGTGAACAAGCTCAAAGACGTTGCGGTGCAATCCACGGTCTGGACAGGTCTTCTGCTGCTCAATGCCGCCTGGTTCGCGCTGGGCGCGCGCTTCTTCTGCCTCGACTCGCTGCGCGCCGCGCGGCTTCTCGTGGCGAAGACGGAGCGTGCTTCGCCGCTGCTGCCCGCGATCGCCGGCGCCGTGCGTTTTCTCGGCGCGATGAACCTGGCCTGGTTGGCGTTGTGCCTCATGCTGCTGGCGGGGCACGGCCTGTTCGAGACGCCGGCGCAACGCGCGTCGATGGCCGCCGTGCTCGCGCTGGTGCATGCGGGGCAGTTCGCGGTCAATGCCCACATGGTGGGCCAGCATCGCCGCGGCCAGCCCGGCAGCTGGGTGGTGCTGCGCGGGCCGATGCGGCTCATCTTCTTCGTCGACCTGGCGTTCGCGCTGGCGGATGCGGCGTTCGTGGTCTGGGTGCTTGGCTGAGCGGCCTGCGTGTGCGTCGGTTGTCGGGCATCGGCGCCATGCCGGGCATGGAGCGGCTGTGCACGTGGGCTCGCCTCGTCTGTCCCGCGAGGTGCTGTCAATCCCTCACGCTTTTCGGATTTTTCTCTCTCATCGTGGCTTGAACATCGAACTTCGCCCGCCGATTCTTGCGGTGCGCCCGGGAATCGGGTTTTCTGGGAGGAACCATCATGGGAAGAATCAAGCGCATCGGGTCCACCCCGGACACGTCAGGACCATCCGCGCTGCTGGGCGACATCCGGACTCTGATCGAGATGGCGCGGCAACGCACCGTCTCGGCAGTGAACAGCGAACTGACGACGCTTTATTGGCGCATCGGCCAGCGGATCCATACGCAGGTCCTGGAGGGGCGGCGAGCCGACTACGGCGAGGAGGTGCTGCCCAATCTGGCGGCGCAACTGGTGCGGGACTACGGCGGCAGTTTCTCGGTCAAGAACCTGCGCCGCATGGTGCAGTTTGCCGTCACCTTCCCGGACGAGCAGATTGTCGTATCGCTGATACGACAATTGAGCTGGACGCACTTCATCGCCTTGATCCCGCTGAAAGACCCGTTCCAGCGCGACTACTACGCGCAAATGGCCAGCGCCGAGTGCTGGAGCGTGCGGACGCTGCGCGAGCGCATCGACTCGATGCTGTACGAGCGGACGGCGCTGTCCAGGCAGCCGGATGCGTCGATCGCGCAGGAGTTGGCGGCGCTGCAGGGCGCGGAGCGCATGTCGCCGGCGCTGGTCATGCGCGATCCCTACATCCTCGACTTCCTCGGATTGCGCGACACCTGGCAGGAGAGCGATCTCGAGGCGGCCATCATTCGGGATATGGAGTCCTTCCTGCTGGAACTGGGTGCGGGCTTCACCTTCGTCGCCCGGCAAAAGCGCATCCAGATCGATGGCGACGATTTCCATCTCGATCTGCTGTTCTACAACCGCAAGCTGCGGCGCCTGGTGGCGGTGGAGCTGAAAGTCGGCGAGTTCAAGGCGGCATACAAGGGGCAGATGGAGTTATATCTGCGCTGGCTCGACAGATACGAGAGGGAGCCCGAGGAGGCTTCGCCACTGGGGATCATTCTCTGTACCGGCAAGAAGTCCGAACAGATCGAACTGCTGGAGCTGAACAAGTCCGGTATCCATGTTGCCGAGTACCTCACCACCCTGCCTCCGCGCGCGGTGCTGATGGAGCGGCTGCACCAGGCGGCCCGGCGGGCGCAGTTGCAGATCGAACAACGCAAGGCGGATGGGGCTTCGGCCTGAGAGCGAGGAATGCGCTAGCCCCCCGCCCGACCCCAGCTTCACCCGCGCAAACCGATACACCGAACGTATCGCCCGACACAGACACGGTATTTCACGCCCGCCCTCCATCTCCCTAGCATCGTCCCAACGACGAAAAGGGGATTCCATGGAGACCAGCCCGGCGCCTGCGCGCCCCCGCGCTTCCTTGCGCACCGATGAACGAACGGCCCCGGAGGCCGGCCGATGAGCGGCCCGCTCGAGGGCGTGCGCATCGTCGACATGACGTCGGTGCTGATGGGGCCGTACGCGACCCAGATCCTCGGCGACCTCGGCGCCGACGTGATCAAGATCGAGCCGCCCGGCGGCGACACGGTGCGCGGCATCGGCCCCGCGCGCCATGCGGGCATGGGCGGCATCTTCCTGCATGCCAACCGCAGCAAGCGCAGCGTGGTGCTCGACCTCAAGCAGCCCGCCGGGCGCGAGGCGCTGCTGCGGCTCGCGGCCGAGGCCGACGTGCTGATCTACAACGTGCGGCCGCAGGCCATGGCGCGGCTCGGGCTCGGCCATGCCGAGGTCGCAGCGGTCAACCCGCGGATCCTGTACGTGGGCGTGTACGGCTACGGGCAGGACGGGCCCTATGCGGCCAAGCCGGCCTACGACGACCTGATCCAGGGCGCGGTGGCGATCCCCACGCTGGGCGTGCGCGCGGGCGCGCCGGTGCCGCGCTACGTGCCGAGCGCGATGGTCGACCGCATCGTCGGCATGAGCGCCGCCAACGCGGTGTCGGCCGGGCTGTTCCACCGCGAGCGCACGGGCCGCGGGCAGGCCATCGACGTGCCGATGTTCGAGACCATGGCGCAGTTCGTGCTCGGCGACCACATGGGCGGCCAGACCTTCGAGCCGCCGCTGGGCCCGGCCGGCTATGCGCGCCTGCTCAACGAGCAGCGCCGGCCCTACGCCACGCGCGACGGCCACCTGTGCGTGCTGATCTACAACGACAAGCAGTGGAAGACCTTCTTCGGCCTGATCGGCCGCGCGCAGGCGATGGAGGACGACCCGCGCTTCAGCTCGATCGGCGCGCGCACCGAGCACATCGGCGAGCTCTACCAGCTCGTGGGCGAGGCGATGCGCACGCGCACCTCGGCCGAATGGACGGCGCTGCTCGAGGCCGCCGACATCCCGGTGATGCCGATGCACACGCTGGAATCGCTGATGGATGACCCGCACCTGGCGGCCGTGGGTTTCTTCGAGACGGTGGAGCACCCGAGCGAAGGGCGCATGCGCTCGATGGCGATCCCGACGCGCTGGTCGGGCTCGCCGCCTTCGGTGTCGCGCCACGCGCCGCGGCTCGGCGAGCACAGTGCCGAGGTGCTGGCGGAGGCCGGCTACAGCGCGGCGCAGATCGCGGCGATGGCGGCGCAGGGCGCGACCCTGCTGCCGGCCGAAACCTGCACCGAGGCGGGCTGAGCCATGGCGCTGGAACTCTCCCCCGGGCATCGCGAGATCCGCGAGGCGATCCTCAAGACCTGCGCGCGCTTCGATGCCGACTACTGGCTCGAGAAGGACCGCGTGGGCGGCTTCCCCGTGGAGCTGCACCGCGCGCTCGCGCAGGAAGGCTGGCTGGGCATCTGCATTCCGCAGGCCTACGGCGGCTCGGGCCTGGGCATCGCGGAGGCCGCGGTGATGATGCAGGCGATCGCGGAGTCGGGCGCGGGCATGAGCGGCGCCTCGGCCGTGCACATGAACATCTTCGGGTTGAACCCGGTGGTCGCCTTCGGCACCGAGGCGCAGAAGCAGCGCATGTTGCCGCCGCTGATCGCGGGCGAGGAGCGCGCCTGCTTCGCGGTGACCGAGCCCGACACCGGGCTCAACACCACGCAGCTGAAGACGCGCGCGCAGCGCGAGGGCGACCACTACCGCGTGCACGGTACCAAGACCTTCATCTCCACCGCGAGCAGCGTCGAGAAGATGCTGCTGCTGGCGCGCACCACGCCGCTCGAGCAGGTCAAGAGCCGCAGCGAGGGCCTGAGCCTGTTCTACACCACCATCGACCGCGCTTGCGTCGAGACCCGCGAGATCGACAAGATGGGCCGCAAGGCGGTGGACACCAACCAGGTCTTCATCGACGGACTGCGCGTGCCGGTGGAGGACCGCATCGGCGAGGAGGGCCGCGGCTTCCACTACATCCTGCACGGCATGAATGCCGAGCGCATCCTGGTCGGCGCCGAAGCGGTGGGGCTGGGCCGCGCGGCGCTGGCGCGCGCCACGCAGTACGCGCGCGAGCGCATCGTGTTCGACCGCCCCATCGGCCAGAACCAGGCGATCCAGCATCCGCTGGCCGAGTGCTGGATGGCGCTGGAGGCGGCCAACCTCATGGTGTTCCATGCCGCCGGGCGCTTCGACCGCGGCGAGCCCTGCGGCGCCGAGGCCAACGCCGCCAAGTACCTGGCGGCCGAGGCCGGCTACAAGGCCTGCGAGACCGCGGTGATGACGCACGGCGGCTATGGCTACGCGAAGGAATACCACGTCGAACGCTACCTGCGCGAATCGCTGATCCCGCGCATCGCGCCGATCAGCCCGCAGCTGATCCTGTGCTTCATCGCCGAGAAGGTGCTCGGCCTGCCCAAATCGTACTGACCCTCGTACCGATCCGAACGGAGTGCCTCCTTGATCCAGCTGAACGCCGGCTTTCATTTCGACGACCTGCCCCTCGGCACGCGCTTTCGCTCGCGCGCGCGCACCGTGACCGAGGCCGACCTCGTGAGCTTCATCAACCTGAGCTGGCTCCACGAGGAACTGTTCACCGACACCAGCGACCGCACGCACATGGCGATCCCGGGCCGGGTGGTGCCGGGCGCGCTGGTCCATGCCTTCGCCGAGGGCCTGATCACGCCGTCGATGCAGGGCACGGGGCTCGCGTTCCTCCATGCCGAACTCGACATCGCGGCGCCGACCTTCGTGGGCGACACCATTCATGTCGAATGCGAGGTGATCGAGCAGCGGGCCACCTCCAAGTCCGGCCGCGGACTGGTGCGCACCCGCAACGTCGTGCACAACCAGCACGGCAAGGCCGTGCTGAGCTACACGCCGCTGCGCATGATGCGCATGCGCGACGGCGGGAAGGACTGAGATGCAGGACTTCCTCCAGATCGAACGCGAGGGCGCGATCGCCATCGTGACCATGAACCGGCCGCAGACGCGCAACGCGCTGTCCGATCCCGATGCCATCGAGGCCCTGCTCGCGCTGTGCGAGGCCGTGAACCGCGACCTGTCGGTGCGCGTGCTGGTGCTGACCGGCGCGGGCCCGGCCTTCTCGTCGGGCGGCAACCTGAAGACTCTGCGCGACAGCGTGGGCAGCGGCCTCGGCGAGCCGGCGCACAGCCGCTACGCCTACCGCGACGGCATCCAGCGCCTGCCGCTGGCGCTGTGCAATCTCGAGGTGCCGACCATCGCCGCCGTCAACGGCCCGGCCCATGGCGCGGGCAACGACCTGGCCTGCATGTGCGACATCCGCATCGCGTCGCGCCATGCCGTGTTCGCCGAGAGCTTCGTCAAGCTCGGCCTGATCCCCGGCGACGGCGGCGCCTGGCTGCTGCCGCGCGCCATCGGCATGTCGCGCGCGTGCGAGATGGCCTTCACCGGTGAGGCCATCGATGCCGCGCAGGCGCTGCAATGGGGGCTGGTGTCGGAGGTGGTCGAGCCCGAGGCGCTGCTGCCCACGGCGCTCGGGCTCGCGCGCCGCATCGCCGCCAACCCGCCGCATGCCTTGCGCATGACCAAGCGGCTGCTGCGCGAGGCACAGCAGTCGCGGCTCGACACCGTGCTCGAGATGTCGGCCGGCTTCCAGGCCCTGGCCCATCACACGGCGGCGCACGAGTCCGCGCTCGACGCCTTCGTCGCGGCGGCCGAGGCCCGTTCCGCCGCGCGCGCATCCGTATCCATCGAACCGGGGAAATGACCATGCCCATGCAACGACGCCACCTGCTGCACGCCGCCGGCGCGCTCGCCATCTCGCCGCTGATGCAGGCCGCGCGCGCGGCCGGCGAGCCCAACGCCTGGCCGCAGAAGCCGATCCGGCTCGTGCTGCCCTATGCGGCCGGCGGTCCCACCGACGTGGTGGCCCGCGCCATCGGCTTTCGGCTGGCGCAACTGCTCGGGCAGCCGGTGGTGGTCGACAACCGCACCGGCGCCAGCGGCAACATCGCGACCGAGTTCGTCGCGCGCTCGGCACCCGACGGCTACACCGTGCTCTATCACTCCTCGGGCCTGGCGATCAGTCCCGCGCTGCACCGGCGCCTGCCCTACGACACCTTGCGCGACCTCGTGCCGGTGGCGCTGCCGGCGCTGATCCCGACCGTGCTGATGGCCAGTCCGAAGCTGCCGGTCGGCAACGTCGAGGAGTTCGTGCGCTACATGCGCGCCAACCCGGGGCGGCTCAGCTACGGATCGGGCGGGCAGGGCAATGTCACGCACCTGGGCGTGGCGCTGTTCCTGCAGGCGCTGCAGCTCGACGCGGTGCACGTGCCCTACAAGGGCACGGCGCCGGCCATGGCCGACCTGATGAGCGGGCAGACGCAGTTCCTGCTCGATGCCGTGAACTCCTCGCTGCCCTTCATCCGCGACGGCCGGGTGCGCGCGCTGGCGGTGGCCGGCAAGTCGCGCGTGGCCGTGCTGCCGGGCGTGCCCGCGCTCGGCGAATCGCTGATCCCGGGCTTCGATGCGCCGACCTGGCACGGCCTGCTGGTGCCGACGGGCACGCCGCCGGCCGTCGTGCAGGCGCTCAACGAGGCGGTCAACCGCGCGGTGGCCGATCCGGCGCTGCGCGGCCAGTTCGAACCGCAGGGCGTGCTGCTGCAGGCCTCCACGCCGGCCCAGTTCGGCAGCTACCTGCGCGCGGAACTGCAGCGCTGGGCCGGGGCCGTGCAGGCCGCGCGCATCGAGCCCGAGTGAACAGCGGGCACCATGCCACCTGACCCCCGAGACAACAACGACAAGGACACCGAGACATGACCATCCCCCGCTTCCTCCCGCGCTGGCTGCTGGCGCTGCTGCTCGGCTGCGCCGCCACCCTGGCCGCGGCCGACTATCCCGACAAGCCCGTGAAGCTGATCGTCTCGCTGCCGCCCGGCAGCGGCGCCGACACCACCGCGCGCTTCCTCGCGCGGCACCTGAGCGAGAAGTTCGGCCAGCCCTTCCTGGTCGACAACCGCCCCGGCGCCGACAGCTTCATCGCCGCGCGCGCCGTGGCGGCCGCGCCGCCCGACGGCTACACCCTGTTCGTGGCCAGCAACTCGCCGATGGTGACCAACGTGGCCGTGTTCCGGCAACTGCCCTACGACGCGGTGAAGGACTTCCAGCCGCTCGCGCGCATCGCGCGCTTCCCGATGGTGCTGGTGGTGCCGGCCAACTCGCCCTTCAAGACCCTGCAGGACCTGGTGGCCGCGGCGCGCCAGGCACCGGGCAAGCTCAACTTCGGCAGCGGTACCGCCACCTACCGCGTCGCGCTCGAACTGCTGCACGAGCGCAACCAGATCAAGGCCACGGCCGTGCCCTACAAGGGCACCTCGGCCGCCATGACCGACCTGGCCGGCGGCAACATCGACTACACGATGGCCGAGGTCAGCGCCGTGATGCCGCTGGTGCGCGGCGGCCGGGTGCGCGCGCTCGCGGTCGCGGCAGGCGAACGCATCAAGGAACTGCCCGAGGTGCCGACCGTGAGCGAGAGCGGCACCGCCGGCTACGAGTCCTATGCCTGGACCGGGGTGTTCTTCCCGGCCAACGTGCCGCCGCCGGTGCTCGCGCGCATGTCGCAGGCGATCAAGGAATTGATGGAGGGCGACGACGCCAAGGCCTTCATCGCGGCGCAGGGCGGCACCGTGTTCTACGGCGCGCCGCAGCCCTTCGCCGAGTTCCAGCGTGCCGAGATCGAGCGCGCTCGGCGCGTCGTGCGCAGCGCCAACATCGGCTACGAAGATTGAGCCAGCGGCTGGACGGCAGCATGCGCGACCGCAATGAAATTGCGCGCGGCCGGCGTGAGCGCGTCGGCCAGCGTCGCCATCGCGATGCCCACGGTGTACTTCGAGGGCATGTCGGTCAGCGGCAGCAGGCGCACGCCGTTGCTGGCGTAGCGCTGCACCACGGCCGGCACCAGCGCCACGCCGAGCCCGCTCTCCACCAGGCCGAGGATGGTCTGGACCTGCACCGCCTCCTGCGCGATGCGCGGCCGCACGCCGGCATCCTGGAACACCTGCATCGTCAGCACGTGCATGGCGGGCACGAGGGTGCGCGAGTAGGCGATGAAGGGCTCGGCCGCGAGATCGGCGATGGCGACCTTGCCGCGCTGCGCGAGCGCCGAGTCGGCGCTCACCGCGAGCACCAGGTGATCGAGCTGCAGCACCGTGAGCAGCGCGGTGGTGGGCGACAGCACCGGGTGGCGCACCAGCGCGATGTCGAGCGAATGGTCCTCGATGCGGCGCAGCAGCTCGGTGGTGGTCGACTCCTCGATCACCAGGTCGACGCGCGGGTACTGGCGGTGGAAGCCGCGCACGATCTGCGGCATCAGCGAGTAGGTGGCCGAGCCGACGAAGCCGATGCGCAGCAGCCCCTGCTCGCCGGCCATGCCTTCGCGCGCGGCGCGGCGGATCTCGTCGGCATAGAACAGCGCGCGCTTGGCGTTCTGCAGCACGGCCTCGCCCGCGGGCGTGAGCTGCAGCCCGGTCGACAGGCGCTCGAACAGCAGCACGCCGAGCTCTTCCTCGAGCTTCTTGATCGATGTCGACAGCGGCGGTTGCGCCATGTGCAGCCGTTCGGCCGCGCGATGGAAGTTGAGCGTTTCGGACAGGACGAGGACCTGCCGCAGCTGGCGAAGCTCCATGGATGTGAATGTCTCGGTGATGGCGGCAGCCCGCCGATTATGTCGACCGCGTGCGCTCCGCGCAGCGGGGCAAAACCCCATGCCATCTCGAGGAGGGCGTCCCGATGAACCCGTTGCAATCCTTCGCGCTCGCCGCGATCCCCGCGGAGGACGAGGCGCTGCGCGCACCGGTGCGCGACTTCCTGCGCTCGGCGCTGCAGGGCGTGCCCGATGCCGTGCGCGCGCGCTCGTGGATGGGCTTCGATGCCGACTTCAGCCGTGCCCTCGGCGCGCGCGGCTGGATCGGCCTCACGCTGCCGACGGCCTATGGCGGCGGCGGGCGCAGCAGCTTCGCGCGCTTCGTGCTGCTCGAGGAACTGCTCGCGGCCGGCGCGCCGGTCTCGGCCCACTGGATCGCCGACCGCCAGACCGCGCCGCTGATCCTGCGCTACGGCACGCCCGCGCAGCGCGCCTTCTTCATTCCGCGCATCGTGCGCGGCGAGCTCTTCATGAGCATCGGCATGAGCGAGCCCGACACCGGCTCCGACCTCGCGGGCGTGCGTTCGCGCGCGGTGCCCACGGCCGGTGGTGGCTGGCGCCTGAACGGGCGCAAGATCTGGACGACCAATGCGCACCGCGCCCACTACCTGTGCGCGCTGGTGCGAACCTCGGGCGCGCCCGAGGACCGGCACCGGGGCCTGTCGCAACTGCTGATCGACCTCTCGCTGCCGGGCATCACGGTGCGGCCGATCCGCGACCTCAGTGGCGATGGCCATTTCTGCGAGGTGCTGTTCGAGGACGTCGAGCTGCCGGCCGATGCGCTGGTCGGCGAGGAAGGCGCGGGCTGGCAGCAGGTGACGGCCGAGCTGGCCTTCGAACGCAGCGGACCCGAGCGCATCCATTCGAGCCTGGTGCTGGCCGAGGCCTGGCTGGCGGAGCTGCGCCGCGCGCCGCGGGTGCCGGACGGCGCGCTGGCCGTGGCCGGGCGCATCGCCGGACGCATGGCGGTGCTGCGCGCGATGTCGCTGAGCGTGGCGCGGCAGCTGGGGCAGGGCCTCGATCCGGCCTTCGAGGCCGCGCTCGTGAAGGACCTGGGCACCGAGTTCGAACAGGCCGTGCCGGGCTGGATCGAGGAGGCCTTCGATACGCCCGGGCATCCCGCGCCCTCCGATGGGTTGCGGCAGACGCTGGCCTATGTGACGCAACTGGCGCCGAGCTTCTCGCTGCGCGGCGGCACGCGCCAGATCATGCGCGGCATCATCGCGCGCGGCCTGGGCGTTCGGTAGGAGGAGAACGAGATGAACGACGACATGCTGCTCGACGACTTCGAGCGTCCGCTGGCCGACCTGTGCACCGACGACACGCTGCGCGCCATCGAGGCGGGGGCTTCCGTCGAGGCGCTGTGGCGGGCCATCGACGGCCTCGGCTTCACCGATGCGCTGCTGCCCGAGGCGCGGGGCGGCGCGGGCCTGTCGCTGCGCGAGCTGTTCGCGCCGGCTTTCGCCGCGGGCCGCGCGGGGCTCGCGCTGCCGTTCGCCGAGACCGCCGTGGCGCGCGCCCTGCTGGCCGCGGCCGGCCAGCGCGAAGCGGGCGGCGACGGGCCGATCGCCATCGCACCGGCGGCGGCGCACGAAGGCGATGCCATCGTCTGCCGCGACGTGCCCGGTGGTGCGCTGGCGCAATGGGTGCTGGTCGGCTCGCAAGGCCACTGGCTGCTGCTGCCGCGCGAACGCGCCGTGGCGCAGCCCGGTACCTGGCGCCCGCGGGTCTCGGCCACCCTGCACTGGGACAGGTCCACGCTCGCCGTGGCGCGCTTCGAGAGGGGCGACGCCGATGCCACGGCGCTGTGCAACGCGCTGCATGCCGCGGGCATGGCGGGTGCGATGGCGCGCGTGCTGGAACTCACCACGGCCTATGCGCAGGACCGCCGGCAGTTCGGCCGCCCGATCGCGCAGTTCCAGGCCATCCAGCAGGAGCTCGCGGTGCTGGCCGAGCATGCGCATTCGGCCACGCTGGCCGCGCGCCTGGGCTGCAGCGCCGAGGGCTGGCAGCCCGATGCGCTGATGGCCGCCGTCGCCAAGCTGCGCGCCTGCGAGGCCGCGCGCGGTGTCGCGGCCATCGCGCATGCCGTGTTCGGCGCCATCGGCATCACCGAGGAGCATGTGCTGGGCCTCTACACGCGGCGCCTGCACGAATGGCGCCAGGCACCGGGCACCGAGGCGCAGTGCGCGCGCCTGCTCGGCGAAGCCGTGCTGGCACGGCCCGAGGGGCTGCTCGATGCCGTCCGGCTGCGGCTGGCGGCGGCGGTGCACGGCTGAATCATCCAACGATCCGAAAGCGCGAATGACCGAACCGACTTCTCCCCCGACCCGCCAGGGTCCGCTCGCCGGCGTGAAGGTGATCGAACTCGCGGGCATCGGCCCGGGCCCGATGGGCGCGATGCTGCTGGCCGACATGGGCGCCGAGGTGCTGCGCATCGACCGGCAGACGCCGGCCGACCTCGGCGTGAAGCGGCCGCTGCAATACAACCTGCTGATGCGCAACCGCCGCTCGATCGCGCTCGACCTCAAAGACCCCGAGGCGGTGGCGCTGGTGCTCGAACTGATCGAAGGGGCCGATGCGCTGATCGAGGGCTTCCGCCCCGGCGTCACCGAACGGCTGGGCCTCGGGCCCGATGCCTGCCTGGCGCGCAACCCGCGCCTGGTCTACGGCCGCATCACGGGCTGGGGCCAGGACGGGCCGCTGGCGCAGGCCGCGGGGCACGACCTCAACTACATCGCGCTGACCGGCGTGCTGCATGCCATCGGCCGCAAGGACCAGCCGCCGTCGATCCCGCTGGCGGTGGTGGGCGACTTCGGCGGCGGCGCGCTCTATCTGGCGATGGGCGTGCTGGCCGGCATCATCGAGGCGCGCGGCTCGGGCCGCGGCCAGGTGGTCGATGCCGCGGTGGTCGACGGCGTGTCCCACATGGCCACGGCCTTCTTCGGCATGCGCGCGGCCGGCCAGTGGCGCGACGAACGCGGCAGCAACGTGCTCGATTCGGGCGCGCCCTTCTACGAGGTCTACGAATGCGCCGACGGCCTCTGGATCTCGATCGGCCCGATCGAGGCGCGCTTCCATGCCGAGCTGCTGCAGCGGCTGGGGATCGCGCCCGAGGCCGTCGGCACGCAACTCGATCCGCGCGACTGGCCGCGCGCGCGCGCCGTCTTCGCCGCGGCCTTCCGCACGCGCACGCGCCAGGCCTGGTGCGAGCTGCTCGAGGGCAGCGACGTCTGCTTCGCGCCGGTGCTGTCCTTCGGCGAGGCGCCCGCGCATCCGCACCTGCAGGCGCGCGGCAGCTTCGTCGAGATCGAGGGCGTGACGCAACCGGCACCGGCGCCGCGCTTCAGCCGCACGCCCTCGGGCCGGCCGACCGCGCCGCAGGCGCCGAGCGACGACGGCCTCGAAGGCTGGCTCGCGCCGGCGCGCATCGAGGCCTGGCGCCGCGCGGGCGGGATGGGCGGGATGGGCGGGATGGGCGGGATGGGCGGGATGGGCGGGATGGGCGCCGCGCCCGCTCAGCCCCAGTCGTAGAGCGGCGGCTGGCGGTTCGCGAAGCGCGCCGCGGCCTCGGCATGGAAGGCCGTGGTCAGCGCCACCGCCTGCTGGTGCGCCTCGATCTCGCCCATGGTCTGGTAGTCGACATCGAAGCTGCGGTTGAGCGAGCTCTTGATCATGCCGAGCGCCTCGCGCGGACCCCGTGCCAGCCGCGCGGCCAGCGCATGCGCGGCCGGCAGCAGGTCTTCCGGCGCATGCACCGCATGCACCATGCCCATGGCCTGGGCCTCCTCGGCGCCGAAGCGGCGCGCCGTCATCGCGAGTTCCTTCGCGCGCGCCAGGCCGAGCAGCCGCGGCAGCATGTAGAAGGCGCCGAAGTCGGGCACCGCGCCGATGCGTGCGAAGGCGCAGCAGAAATCGGCACGCGTGGAGGCGAGCACGAAGTCGGCCATCAGCGACAGCGACAGGCCCGCGCCGTAGGCGGCGCCGTCGACCGCCGCGATCACCGGCACGTCGAGCGAGCGCAGCCGGTCGAGCCAGCCGCGGTGCACCGCCAGCAGGCGCTGGCGCGTGGCGGCCGCCACGCCGGGTTCGCTGGCGCGCGACAGCATGGCCTTCACGTCGCCGCCGGCGCAGAAGCTGCCGCCCGAGCCGGTGAGGATCAGCACGCGCACTTCGGGCGTGCGCTCGACCAGCTCGAGCACCTCGATGTAGTCGGCGCGCAGTTCGAGCGACATCACGTTGCGCACCGCGGGCCGCTGGTGCGAGAGCTCGGCGATGCCGTCGCGCACGCGCAGGCACGATTCGCGCAGCGTGCGCTCCAGGGGCGCCGCGCCCTCGGGGGTGTCAGCGGATCTCATCGCCGACCAGCTTCGCGAGTTCGCGGTAGCGCACCGCCTCGTCGGCGATCAGCTGCGTGAATTCCTTGCGGCCGGTGCCCACCACCTCGCCACCGCTCTGCTGTGCGAGCTGCGCGCGCACGGCCGGGTCGGCCATCACCTTGCGCATCATCTCCTCGAGCTTGCGCGCCACCGGCGCCGGCGTCTTGGCATGGATCGCGAAGCCGATGAAGGTGTAGAGCGTGTAGCCCGGATAGCCGGCCTCCTGCACCGTGGCCACCTCGGGCAGCAGCGGATGGCGCGTGGCGCCCGCCACGGCCAGCGCGCGCACCTTGCCCGCGTTCACCAGCGGCGCGGCACCCGCGATGTCCATCAGCGCGAGGTCGACCGCGCCGCCGACCACGTCGGTCACCGCCTGCGAGGCGCCCTTGTAGGGCACGTGGTTGAACGCGATGCCGGCGCGCTGGCCGAGGTCGAGCGCGCCCAGGCGGTAGGTGTTGCCGTAGGTGCCGAGGCTGACGCCGCCCTTGTCGCGCCGCGCGGCGGCGACCACGTCGGCCAGGCTCTTGTAGCGCGAGTCGGGCGAGGTGATGAGCACGGCCACGTGGCGCGTCATGTTGAGCACCGGCAGCAGGTCCTCGGGGCGGTAGGGCAGGTTCTTCACGAACAGCGGATTGATCACGGTGGCGCTCGGGCTTACCAGCACCACCGTGTAGCCGTCGGCCGGTGCGCTCAGCGCGGCCTGCGTGCCGAGCGTGAGGTCGGCGCCGGGCTTGTTCTCCACCACCGCGGGCTGGCCCGCGACTTCGCGGAAGTGCTCGGCGAAGGTGCGGGTCATGGTGTCGCCGCTGCTGCCGGGCCCGATGGGCACGATGAAGCGGATCGGCCGCGACGGATAGTCGGCGGCCTGCGCGCGGGCCGGCGGCGTTGCCGTCAGCAGCGAGGCGCAGGCGAAGGCGGCCGCGATCCACGCGATCCTGGCGTTGGGCATGGTCTTGTCTCCTGTGGTTCTTGTCGCGTTCCACGATAGCGACAGGACCCCGCGCAAGCCATGCGGAATGGGGCAATCAGCTATGCGCGATCCGGGCACCGGGCCGCGCCGGACGTACTCAGGCCGGCTGCGTCTCGCGCGCCTGCAGCAGCCGCAGCACGCGCTCGTGGTGGTCGCGCAGCACCGACACCACGCAGCGCTCGACCGCGAGGCTCGCGCGGTTGATGCGGTGCTTGGCGCCGGTGGCGCAGAAGGTGTGCAGCGTCAGCGCGGGGCTCACGATGCGCGCGCTGGCGAGGTCGCGCTCGTCCTTCGACAGGTAGTCGACCACGCGGTGCACCTGGATGATGGCGTAGCGCCCGCTGTGGCGCACCACGTCGCGGATCATCGCGCCCGAGTTGATCTCGAGGTCGGCGCGCAGGTCGAGATCCATGCCCTTGGCCATCTCGCGCACCACGGCCTCGACCGGGTTCGGCGTCGGCGGTATGACGAGCGGAATGCCGCTGAGCGCCGACAGCGGCAGCGTGGGCTGGCGCATCAGCGGCGAGTCGCGGCGGCCCAGCAGCACCAGGTCGGAGGAGAACAGCAGCTGGGCCTGCGCGGGCGGCTCGGGGTGGCAGCTGTTGAACACGCCCACGTCGAGCTTGCCGGCGGCCAGCCGGTCCATCACGTCGCGGCTGTAGCTCTCGTGGATCACCAGCCGGATCTTCGGGAACTGCTCGGTGATGTGGTTCACCAGCGTCGACACCGGCCCTTCGGCGGCCCAGCGCGGCAGCGCGATCTCGACCGTGCCCGAAGGCTGTTCGTTGGTGGAGGAGGCGAGCTCGAGGAAGCCGGTGGCGCCGTCGAGCAGGCCGTGCGCCACGGGCAGCAGCGAGGAGCCGAGCTCGGTCAGCAGCACGCCGCGGCCGGTGCGGTTGAAGAGCCGGCCGCCCACCAGCTCCTCGAGCTCGAGCACGCGCCGGCTCAGCATGGACTGCGAGCATCCGCGCAGCAGGGCGGCTTGCGAGAAGCTGCCCGATTCGGCCGTGGCGACGAAGGCCGAGACGTTTTCGATCTTCAGATCGTCGGCCGCGCGAACCAGCAACTTCACTTTCTGTCTCCTCCCGGCAGCAGGACTTGCGGCCTGCAATTTTCACATAGCAGGCATGCGCGGTGCAGGGCTGCGAGGCCGCTTCGCGGGTTCTAGAGTCCGAGTATTTACCCTAGAGCGGCGGTTCGCGTCGCATGCGCGATGACGACTTCCGACCCCTCCATCTCCTCGCCCGCGCGGCGCCTGCTCCACACGCGCGAAGTGCTCTGCCATGGCTACGAGCGCGACGACGGCCTGTGGGACATCGAGGCGCGCATGAGCGACGTCAAGACCCATCCGATGCACCACGACGACGGCCGCGTGCGCCTGCCCGCGGGCCGCTTCATGCACCGCATGGGCCTGTGCCTCACGGTGGACGAGGGCCTGCGCATCGTCGCGGCGCGCGCCTGGACCGAGCATGCGCCCAATGCCGAGTGCATGGACATCGGGGCCTCCTACGAGGCCCTCGTCGGCCTCTCGATCGGGCCGGGCTTCACCTCGCGCGTGAAGGAGCGCTTCGGCGGCGCAGCCGGCTGCACGCACCTGACCGAGCTGCTCGGTCCCGTGGCCACCACCGCGTTCCAGACGCTGTTCCCGGTGTTCGAGCAGCGGCGCCGCGCGCGCTTGCTGAGCGACCCCGAAGGCGCGGCGCGCACGCGGCCGCCGCTGCTCGACAGCTGCTTCGCGCTGCGCGCCGAGGGCGAGGTCGCGCGCGGGCGCTGGCCGGCCTTCGCCAAACCTGCATAGCTGCCATCCGCATCGCGTGGGTACGCCGCGCGGCCTCGCTGCCTACATTGAACGCATCCCGTTCGTTGTTGAACCGGATCGAACATTCACAGGAGACGAAATGGCAGGAGTTCTGGAAGGAAAGGTCGTGCTCGTGACCGGCGCGGGCCGGGGCGTGGGACGCGAGATCGCGCTGCTGGCGGCGCGGCAGGGTGCGAGCGTGGTGGTCAACGACCTCGGCGGCGCGTCCGACGGCGAAGGCGAGGGCACGATCGATCCCGCCTCGGAGGTGGTGAACCTGATCCGCGCCGAGGGCGGCAAGGCGGTGGCCAACGGCGACAGCGTGTCGAATGCCGACGCCGCGGCGCGCATGGTGCAGGCCGCGATCGACAACTTTGGCCGGCTCGACGGCGTGGTCAACAACGCGGGCATCCTGCGCGACCGCATGTTCCACAAGATGAGCACGCTCGACTGGCAGCAGGTGATCGACGTGCACCTGCAGGGCACCTACCACGTGAGCCGCGCGGCCGCGATGCTGTTCCGCGAGCAGCAGTCAGGCGCCTACGTGCACATGACCTCGGCCGCGGGGCTGGTCGGCAACATCGGCCAGGCCAACTACTCGGCCGCCAAGCTCGGCATCGTCGGCATCTCGCGCTCGATCGCGCTCGAGATGGCGCGCTGCCACGTGCGCTCCAACTGCGTCTCGCCCTGGGCCTGGAGCCGCCTGATCGGCACCCTGCCCGCGGAGACCGAGGAGCAGAAGCGCCGGCTCGAGCGCTTCAAGCAGATGACGGCCGACAAGATCGCGCCGATGGTCGTGTACCTGCTGTCGGACCTTGCCGCGGCGGTGAGCGGCCAGATCTTCGGCGTGCGCAAGAACGAGATCATGCTGTTCAGCCAGCCGCGGCCGCTGCGCACCGTGCACCGCTCGGAGGGCTGGACCGTCGAGAGCATCGCCGAGCACGCCATGCCCGCGATGCAATCCAGCCTGGTGCCGATGGAAAGCGCGCGCGAGGCCTTCGCATGGACGCCGGTGTGAGTCGCGCGATGGCCTTCGATCCCGACAAGCTGCTGCAACGCCGCTTCGCGCCGGTGGCGCAGAGCTACACCGCCAAGGACTCGATCCTCTACGCGCTGGGCCTGGGCTTCGGCCGCGACCCGCTCGATGCGCGCGAGCTGCCCTTCGTCTACGAGGAACGGCAGCAGGCCGTGCCGACCCAGGCCGCCGTGCTCGGCTATCCGGGTTTCTGGATGAAGGAGCCCGACACCGGCATCGACTGGCGCAAGGTGCTGCATGCCAGCCAGTCGGTGCAGCTGCACCGGCCGCTCGCGCCGGCCGCCACCGTGATCGGGCGCACGCGCGTCAAGGCGATCCTCGACAAGGGGCCCGAGGTGGGGGCGCTGTTCTTCGTCGAGCGCACGCTCGAGGACAGCGACGGCGAACTGCTGGCCACGGTGGAGCAGGCCGTGATGGCGCGCGGCAACGGCGGCTTCGGCGGCGCGAGCGGCCCGTCGCCCGCGGCCGCCAAGGTGCCCGACACGCCGCCCGACCATGTGTGCGACCTGCCGACCTCGCCCTCGCAGGCGCTGCTGTACCGGCTCTCGGGCGACCTGAATCCGCTGCATGCCGACCCCGGGGTGGCGCGCGTCGGCGGTTTCGAGCGACCGATCCTGCATGGCCTGTGCACCTACGGCATCGCCTGCCATGCGCTGCTGCGCACGCTGTGCGGCTACGTGCCGCAGCGGCTGCGGCGCATCGACACGCGCTTCACCTCGCCGGTGTATCCGGGCGAGACGATACGCGTCGAGATCTGGGGCTCGCAGGGCGAGGTGCGCTTTCGTGCCACCGCGCTCGAGCGCCAGGTCATGGTGCTGAACAACGGCCTGGCCGTGATCGACGCTGCCGCGGGAGGCCCGCGATGAACGGCATCGTGGCATTCGGTGCCTACGTTCCGCGACTGCGCCTGCAGCGCGAGGCCGTGGTGCGCGCCAACGCCTGGTTCGATGGGTCGCTGGCGGCGCACCGCGCGGGCGAGCGCGCCATGTGCAACTTCGACGAGGACGCGGTCACGATGGCGGTGGAGGCCGCGCGCGACTGCCTCGGCGCCCTCGACGCGGCGAAGATCGATGACCTGCAGCTGGCCTCGACCTCGCTGCCCTACGCGAGCCGCCTGAACGCGAGCATCGTCGCGCAGGCGCTGAACCTCGGCGAGGAGGTCGGCGCGATCGACGTCACCGGTTCGCAGCGCGGCGCCACCTCGGCGCTGATGCAGGCCCTGCGCGGCGGCGCGGGCCGCCGCACGCTGGTGGTCGCGAGCGACCGGCGCAAGGCCAAGGTGGCCAGCGCGCAGGAACTGCTGTACGGCGATGCGGCCGCGGCGGTGCTGGTCGGCGACGGCGAGGTCATCGCGCAGCCGCTCGCCATGGTGAGCCGCACCGTCGACATGGCCGACCACTACCGCGGTACCGGCGCCGCCACCGACACCTACTGGGAGGAGCGCTGGATTCGCGAGGAGGGCCACCTGCGGCAGGTGCCGCCGGCCATCGCGGATGCGCTCGCGCAGGCCGGGCTGACGGCGGCGCAGGTCGACCGGCTGTGCATCGCGCTGCCGCACAAGGGCGTGCCGCAGCGCCTGGCCAGGCTCGCGGGCATCGCCCCCGAGCGCCTGCACGACACGCTCGCCGCAAGCGTCGGCAATGCCGGCGCGGCCCATCCGCTGCTGATGCTCGCGCATGCGCTGGGCGAGGCGGCACCGGGCCAGGTGCTGGTGCTGGTGGCCTTCGGGCAGGGCGTGGACGTGCTGGTGCTGCGCACCACCGAGGCGCTGCGCGCGCGGCCGCCGCGCACCGGCGCGCAGGGCTGGCTGGCGCGCGGCAGCGCCGAGCACAACTACATGAAGTTCCTGGTCTTCAACGACCTGCTGCCGCTGGAGCGCGGCATGCGCGCCGAGAACGACAAGCTCACGCCGCTGAGCGTGGAGTACCGACACCGCAAGACGGTGCACGGCTTCGTCGGCGGCCGCTGCGGCGCCTGCGGCACCGCGCAGTGGCCGCGCACCGACATCTGCGTCAACCCGGCCTGCGGCGCCACCGGCACCCAGCAGGACCTGCCGTTCGCCGACACGCCGGCGCGCGTCATGACCTACACCGCCGACCGGCTGGCCTATTCGCCGAGTCCGCCGGCCTGCTACGGCATGGTGCAGTTCGAGGGCGGTGGGCGGCTGATGATGGATTTCACCGACGTGGACGAACAGCAGCTCGCCGTCGGCCTGCCGATGCGCATGAGCTTCCGCATCAAGGCCGTCGACACCGCCCGCGGCTACGTCCGCTATTTCTGGAAGGCGGCCGTCGCAGGTCCGCAGGAGAACACGCATGGCAACGGGAATTCGTGACAAGGTCGTCATCCTCGGCATGGGCTGCTCGCGCTTCGGCGAGCGCTGGGACTGCAGCGCCGAGAACCTCGCGGTGGAGGCCTTCACCGAATGCCTGGCCGACGCGGGCATCGGCAAGGAGCAGCTGCAGGCCGCCTGGCTCGGCATGGGCATCGAGACCCAGCACCTGGGCAGCGGCGGCGTGCCGCTGGGCGTGACCTTGCGGCTGCCGAACATCCCGGTGTCGCGCGTGGAGAACTTCTGCGCCTCGGGCTCGGAGGCACTGCGCGGCGCGGCCTATGCGGTGGCGTCGGGCGCCTGCGACTTCGCGCTGGCCTTCGGCATCGAGAAGCTCAAGGACACCGGCTACGGCGGCCTGCCGCAGCGCCCGCGCGGCCCGTTCAACGACATGGTGTGGCCCAACATCAGCGCGCCGGGCTCGTTCGCGCAGCTGGCCAGCGCCTACCGCGCCAAGCACCGCATCGACGCGAAGGACCTCAAGCGCGCGATTGCCCACGTGTCGGTGAAGAGCCATGCCAACGCGGGCCGCAATCCCAAGGCCCACCTGCGCAACCCGATCACCATGGACGACGTCATCCACTCGCCGATGATCGCCGAGCCGCTGGGCCTGTACGACTGCTGCGGCGTGTCCGACGGCGCGGCCTGCGCCATCCTGACCACGCCCGACATCGCGCGCGGCCTGGGCAAGAAGGACCTGGTGGCGCTGAAGGCGCTGCAGCTCGCGGTCTCCAGCGGCAGCGAGGCCTCGTTCGACGACTGGGACGGCAGCTACTTCCAGACCACGCGCGTGGCCTCGGCGCGCGCCTACGAGGAAGCCGGCATCCGCCGCCCGCGCGAGCAGATCGACCTGCTCGAGGTGCACGACTGCTTCTCCATCACCGAGCTGGTGACCATGGAGGACATGCACATCTCGCCCGAGGGCCGCGCCTCGCACGACGTGCTCGACGGCTTCTACGACGCCGACGGCACCATGCCCTGCCAGATCGACGGCGGCCTCAAGTGCTTCGGCCATCCGATCGGCGCGACGGGCCTGCGCATGGCCTACGAGATGTACCTGCAGATGCAGGGCCGCGCCGGTGCCCGCCAGCGCAGCGACGACCCGTCCCTCGGCGTGATCCACAACCTGGGCGGCTTCCCCTGGCAGAACGTGTGCAGCGTGTCGGTGCTGGGCAAGTACGGCGCCTGACGCGGCGCCGGACGACAAACACGAAGGAGACATACCGTGCTGATGGACGAATACCGATCGCCCTGGCGAACGCCCGAGGTCGAGCAGTTCCAGGAAACCGCGCGCCGCTTCTGGACGGCCGAGCTGATCCCCCACGTGGAACGCTGGGAAGCCCAGGGCCACATCGACCGCGGCGTGTGGAGGCGCCTGGGCGAGATGGGCTTCCTGCTGGCCGACCTGCCCTCCGGCTACGGCGGCGGCGATGGCGACTACGCGCACCTGGCCGCGCTGGTGGAGACCAGCGCCGCGTGCGGCTTCGGCCCGGGCTTCGGCCCGCACTACATCGTGGGCCACTACCTGCACCACTACGGCAGCGAGGCGCAGAAGCGGCGCTGGCTGCCGGGCATGGCCAGCGGCGACATCGTGGCCTCGATCGGCATGTCCGAGCCCGGCGCAGGCTCGGACCTGCAGGGCATCCGCACGCGGGCGCGGCGCGATGGCGAGCACTACGTCATCGACGGCTCGAAGACCTTCAACACCAACGGCCACCATGCCGACCTGGTGATGCTGGCGGTGAAGACCGACACGGCGCTCGGCGCGAAGGGCGTGTCGCTGCTGATGGTCGAGACGCGCGATCTCGCGGGTTTCCGCCGCGGCGCGCCGCTCGACAAGATCGGCCTGAAGGCGCAGGACACGGTGGAGCTGTTCTTCGACCAGGTGCGGGTGCCGGTGTCGAGCCTGCTGGGCACGGCCGAGGGGCAGGGCTTCGCGCAGATGATGTCGCAGCTGCCCTACGAGCGCATGCTGATCGGCATCCGGGCCGTCTGCAACATGGAGCGCGCGCTCGAGCTCACGCTGGCGCACGTGCACCAGCGCCAGGCCTTCGGGCAGCCGCTGTTCAAGCTGCAGAACACGCGCTTCGAGCTGGCCGAGATGAAGACCGAGGCCACGCTGGCGCGGCTGTTCGTCGACCAGTGCATCGGCTGGCAGCAGGAGGGGCGGCTCGATGCGGCCACCGCCGCGATGGCGAAGTGGTGGGGCACGCAGAAGGAATGCGAGACCATCGACCGCTGCCTGCAGCTGTTCGGCGGCTACGGCTTCATGCGCGAGTACCCGATCGGGCGCATGTTCGTCGATTCGCGCGGCCAGAAGATCTACGGCGGCGCCAACGAGGTGATGAAGGAGATCATCGCCCGCCAGCTGGTGCCCCGATGAGCGCCGAGAACCACACCGGGAGCGGTCCGCTCGCGGGCCTGCGGGTGCTCGACATCGCGACCGTGCTGGCCGGCCCCTTCGCCGCCACCCTGCTGGCGGACTACGGCGCCGACGTGCTCAAGCTCGAGCTGCCCGGCAAGGGCGACGGCATGCGCGCCTTCCCGCCCTTCAAGGACGGCAAGAGCATCTGGTGGAAGGCGGCGCAGCGCGGCAAGCGCTTCGGCACGCTCGACCTGCGCCGGCCGCAGGGGCTCGCGCTCTTCAAGCAGCTGCTGCCGCAGTTCGACGTGCTGATCGAGAACTTCCGACCCGGCACGCTCGACCGCTGGGGCCTGGGCAAGGAGGTGCTGTGGGCGCTGAAGCCCAACCTCGTGATCCTGCGCGTCACCGGCTTCGGCCAGACCGGGCCCTATTCGGAGCGCCCCGGCTTCGCGCGCATCTTCGAGGCCATGGGCGGGCTGACCACGGTCACCGGCCACGCGGACGGCGAGCCGATGCACGCGGGCGTACCGCTGGGCGACTCGATCGGCGGGCTGTTCGGCGCCATCGGCATCCTGACCGCGCTGTGGCCGCGCGCGCGCGATCCCTCGCTGCCGGGCGAGGAGATCGACCTCTCGCTGACCGAGTGCATCACTCGGCTGCTGGACTTCATGCCCGGCGTCTACGAGCAGCTCGGCACCGTGCCCACGCGCAGCGGCAACCGCAGCCCCTATTCGGCGCCCTCGGCCGTCTACCGCACGCGCGACGACCGCTGGGTGTCGATGGCGGGATCGATCAACTCGATGTTCGCGAACAACTGCTGCGCCATCGGCCGGCCCGAGCTGATCGACGACCCGCGCTTCGCCGACAACGCGAGCCGTGTGGTGCACGAGCAGGAGCTCAACCGCATCTTCATCGACTGGTGCGCGGCGCGCGATCTCGAGGAGGTGCTGGCCGCCTTCGCGCAGGCCGGCGGCACGCTGGCGCCGATCTACGGCATCGACCAGGTGGTGAGCGATCCGCAGGTGCGCGCGCGGCGCTCGATCGTGCCGGTGCCCGACCGCGACTTCGGCAGCCTCCAGATGCCGGCGGTGGTGCCGCGCTTCGCCGGCAGCCCGAGCGCGCCGCGCCATGCGGGCGCGGCGCTCGGGCAGGACAACGCGCAGGTGTACCGCGAGCTGCTCGGCCTGCCCGACGACACGCTCGCGCAGTTGCGCGCCGACGGCGTGATCTGACCCCCTCACGAGAACGAACGGAGACAGGACATGAAATCACTCGCGCGCCTGCGGGCGCTGCTCGGAGGGCTGCTGGCCGCGCTGTGCGCCGGCACCGCGGCCTGGGCCGCCCCCTACCCGGAACACCCCGTACGCCTCGTCGTGCCCTACCCGGCGGGCGGCGCCACCGACGGCGCGATCCGGGTGCTGGCCGAGCGCCTCGGTGCCGCCTGGGGCCAGCCCGTCATCGTGGACAACCGGGCCGGCGCCTCGGGCCGGCTGGGCCTCGCGCTGGTGGCCAAGAGCCCGCACAGCTACAACTTCGTGGCCGCCACCAACTCGACCATCAGCGACGAGCTGACGCGCGGCGGCGATGGCTCCTTCCTGCTTGCGCGCGACCTCGTGCCGGTGGTCACCATCTTCACGACGCCGGTCGCGCTGCTGGTGCACACCGGCACGGGCGTCGACAGCATGGCGCAGTACATCGCGCTGGCGCAGCGGCGCCCGGGCGCCGTGAGCTTCGGCTCCAGCGGCGAGGGCACCAGCACCCACTTCTACGGCGAGCTGCTCAAGCGCGAGAGCCGCATCGACATCACGCACATTCCCTTCGCGGGAGAGGGGCCCAACCTCACGGAGCTGCTCGGCGGGCACATCCAGAGCGCCTTCCTCAGCGCCTCGGGCGCGAAGAAGGCGCAGCAGACCGGCAAGACCAGGATCCTCGCGATCACCACGCCCGGCGGCTCGATGCTGCTGCCCGGCGTTCCCAGCTTCACGCAGCTGGGCATCGCGGGGCTCGACCGCGATTCGTGGGTCGGCCTGTTCGCGCCGTTGGGCACGCCGCAGGCGGTGCGCGACGAGGTGGCGCGCGAGGTCCGCAAGGCCTTCGCCGCGCCCGAGGTGCGCGAGCGCTACGTGCAGCTCGGCCTGATCGCGGAGGGCGGAACGCCGCAGGAGCTCGAGCAGCGCGTGCAGGCCGACCGGGCCTACTGGACGCGCGTGGTGCAGGAGACGGGCATCAAGCTCAAGTAGCGCCGCGCCCGCCTGGCCTACCAGCGGTAGGTCGCCGTCGCCAGCACCTTGCGCGGCTCGCCGTAGTAGCAGCTGCCCGAGCTGCAGTTCGCGACGTAGTTGCGGTTGCCCAGGTTGCGCAGGTTGAGCGCGAGGCTCCAGCGCTCGAAGTCGTAGCCCAGCAGCGCGTCGAACACGGTGTACGAGGGCACGGGCACCGGCGTGCTCTGCTGGTAGCCGCGGTTCGAGCCCATGAAGCGCGCGCCCAGGCCGAGCTTCACGCCGTTGGCGAAGCGGTAGTCGGCCCACACCGAGAGCTGGTTGCGCGACACCGCCTGCATCTGCTTGCCGATCTCGCTGGGCGTGCTGCTGGCCGTGACCTCGGCCTTGGGCGTGTAGGTGTAGGCGGCCGTCACGTTCATGCGCGGCAGCGGCTCGAACGAGGCCTCGAGCTCGAGGCCGCGCACCAGGATCTCGCCGGTCTGGCGCGGCGTGTAGTCGGCGTCGTAGGTGATGTAGTTCTGGCGCCGCAGGTCGAACACGGCGGCGCTGTACTTGTCCTTGCGGCCAACGGGCTGGTAGCGCACGCCCACCTCGTACTGGCGGCCGGTCTCGGGCTTCAGCGGCTGGTTGGTCTGCGGGTCGACCGTGACCGTGGGCGAGAACGACTCCGAGTAGCTGAAGTAGGGCGCCCAGCCGCTCGGATGCAGGTAGACCAGGCCCGCGCGGCTGGTGAACTTGTGGTCGTCGATGCGCGTGGTCGAGCCGTCGATGTGGCTGAAGGACACGGCGCGCGCGCTGTCGTAGCGGCCGCCCAGCGTGGCCACCCAGTCGCCCCACTTGATCTGGTCCTGCAGGTAGAAGCCGGTCTGCGACAGCGTGGTGCGCGCATCGAACCACGGGTCGGCGGTGGTGGTGAGGCCGGTGCTCACCGGCAGGTAGCCGTCGATGTCGCTCACGGTGCCGCTGTTGGAGGTGCGCTGGTCGTTGCGCGAGCGCTGGTAGTCGAGGCCGACCAGCAGCGTGTGCTGCCAGTCGCCCCAGCGCAGCTTCGCCTGCAACTGGTTGTCGATCGAGGCGATGCGCGCGGCCTCCTTGCTCGCGAACGGGAAGCGGCTCAGCACGCGGTAGTTGGCGGGGCTGGCCGGGTTGTCGGCATCCACGGTCACGAAGCTGGGCTGGTTGTAGACCTGCCCGTAGTCGACCTTGATCGAGCCGTAGCGCGCGTTCTGGCGAAAGCTCAGCGTGTCGTTCAGGCGATGCTCGAACAGGTAGCCGACCATCCACTGGTCCTGGTTGAAGCGGTCGAAGTTCGGGTCGCCGACGTAGGTCTTGCGCGAGAACTGGCCGTTGGGGTTGGGCAGCAGGGTGCCGACCTCGGGGAAGCTGCCGTAGGAGCTGCCGTCGCGGATGCGCAGGTAGTGCGACAGCAGGGTCAGCGAGGTGTCGCCCGAGGGCTTCCAGGTCAGCGAGGGCGCGATGAAGCTGCGGTCGTTCGGCAGGCCGCTGGCCGGCAGGCTGGCATCGCGCAGCAGGCCCGTGAGGCGGTAGAGCAGCTTGCCCTCGGCATCGAGCGGGCCCGAGAAATCGCCCGCGATCTGGCGCCGCGCGTTGTCGCCGAACTGCAGCTGCAGCTCGCGCAGCGGCTGCGCGGTGGGGCGCTTGCTGACCACGTTGATCATGCCGCCCGGGCCGTTCTGCCCGTAGAGCACCGAGCTCGGGCCACGCAGCACCTCCACGCGCTCGGTGCCGTAGCTCTCGGTCTGCCAGATCGCCCAGCCGTTGTTGTTGCGCAACTGCAGGCCGTCGAGGTAGTAGCCGGGCGCCTGCGCGTCGAAGCCGCGCAGGATGGTCCAGTCGAAGCGCGAGTCGGCGCCCCAGGGCGAAACGTTGATGCCCGGCGTGTAGGCCAGCGATTCCTTGAGCCGGGTGGCGCCCGTGGCCTCGATGAAGTCGGCGGTGACGACCGAGATCGATTGCGGCGTCTCGATGATCGGCGTGTCGGTCTTGCTGCCGGCGGTGGCGCGCCGCGCGATGTAGCCGGGAACATGGCCGGTGGCGGTCTCCTCGGTGCCGGCCGTGACCACGATCGGCGGCAGCGCGCCGGTGTCGCCGGCCGAGGCGCGCACCACGGTGAAGGCCGCGTCGCCGTTGCGCACGTAACCCAGGCCGCTGCCCGCGAGCACGCGCTCGAGCGCCTGCTGCAGCGTGACGGCGCCGCGCACCGCGGGCGCGGTGCGGCCCTCGAGCAGCGAGCTCTCGCCGCCGATGGCGATGCCGTACTGGCGCGACAGCACGCCCAGGCTCTGGGCCAGCGGCTGAGCCGGCAGCGCGAGCTGCAAGGTCGCGGACGGGGCCGCCGGCGCGCCCTGCGCATGCGCGGGGCCGCCCATCGCGAGCAGCGCCGAGGCGATGGCGCAGGCGAGGGCCGCAGCCTGGAGGGAATCGATGCGGGGGCGCCGCGGGGTCTGCTGGTTCATGTCCGAAGGTCCTGGAGCTGGTTTGCTACAGAAGACCAGCGAGACGCCGCGTACCCCCCAAAAATAATCAAAACTTTTTTCAGGGCCGCCGCGCCGTGCCGGCGGCATGGCCCACGATCCGCGTGGTGCCGTCGGCCAGGCGCTGCGTGCGCACCGGCAGCATCACCGGCAGCGCGCCCACGAAGGCCTGCGGATCGCGCAGCCGGTAGCTGCCGGTCACGCGCAGCTCGCGCAGCGCGGGGTCGTCGGCCAGCTGCAGCGGCTGGCGCAGGTAGTCGTTCCAGCGCGCCACGGCCTCGGGCAGGCGCGTGTTGCGGAACACCAGCCAGCCCTGTTGCCAGTCGGCCACCTCGCCGACGTCGACGCTGCTGCGCGGGCCCAGCCCGCGCGCATCGGCCTCGATGGCCTCGCCGGCCTGCAGCACCGTGCTGGGGGCGGCCGCCTCGTCCTGCCCGGCCCCCCAGACCGCGACCCGGCCCTCGGCCACCGCGAGGCGCATGCGGCCCTCGCGCACCGACACCGTGAACACCGTGCCGAGCACGCGCACGCGGCCCCAGTCGGTGCTCACGGTGAAGGGGCGTTCGGCATCGCGCGCGACCGCGAAGCGCGCCTCGCCACGCGCCAGGTGCACCGTGCGGCGGTCGCGGTAGAGCAGGACATGCAGCGCCGTGTTGGCTGCCAGGTCGAGCGTGCTGCCGTCGGGCAGCGCATGGGCCAGGGTCTGCGCCTGGCCGGTGCTCGGCGCGGCCTCGTAGACCGGCCGCTGCCAGTACCAGCGCCCGCCGGCGCCGGCCAGCGCCGCCAGGCCGGCCACGCCCAGCAGGCCGATCGTGCGGCGTCGCGCGCGCCGTTCCTGCGCGGCGCTCGGCGGCATCGGCAACTGGCCGCGCAGCGCGCCGTCGTCGACCGCGTTCCAGATCCGGTGCGCGGTCGCCGCGGCGTCGGCGTTGGCGGGCGACAGCGCGCGCCAGCGGCTCAGCTCGGCCTGCGCGGCGTCGGCGGCCTCGGGGCTGCCGCGGTGGATGCGGCCGATGAGCGTCAGCGCATGCTCGACCAGCGCGCGCGGCGCGCGCCGTTCGTCGGCGCCGAGCAGGGGCTGTGCGCGCGCGGCCATGGTCAGTCCGTTCCCCCGCCGTAGCCCGCGCAGTCGAGCAGGGCGCGCGTCATGTGGTGCTCGACCGCCTTCTCGCTGATCTCCATGTGGGCCGCGGTCTGCGCATAGCTGAGGCCGTGGATGCGCACGAGCAGGAAGGCATGGCGGCGCTTGCGTGGCATGGCCTCGAGCAGCGCGACCAGCCGCTGCAGTTGCTGCCGGGCCGCCACGTGGCGTTCCACCGAGGGCGCGCTGTCGGGCGCGACCAGCGCCAGCGTGTCGAGCATGCGCAGCTCGGCGGCGCGGCGCTCGGCCTGGGTGGCGAGCAGGTTGCGGCCGGTCTGGTAGAGCAGCGCGCGCGGTTCGAGCACCAGGCCGCCCGCGTCCTGGTGGCCGAGCACGCGCGCATAGGCTTCCTGCACGAGGTCGGCGGCGGTGTCGCCATCGCCGGCCTTGCGGGTGAAATAGCGCAGCAATTCTCTGTGGTAGCGCTCGAGCACGGTACACCTCAGCCGGTGTGGAAACAGGGAACTCCCGTCTTGGCTGAGATGTGGCGGCGGCTGATCCGTGGCGCGGGAGAGGGAGCCGAAATTATAGGGAGCGGCCGTGTCAGCCCGTCTTGCGCTGCATCCTGCGCGCCGTCTCCACCACCACCGCGCGCAGCGACTGCACCATCGGCTGTCCCTCCAGTTCCTTCAGCGTGAAGAAGCTCACCGGCGGCAGGTTCCAGCTCAGCCGGTAGGGCAGCGCGGCCCAGTGGCCGGCCTGTTCCATCTCGGCCACCACGTCGCGCGCGAGGATCGCGATGGCGTTGGGCTCGGTGCGCAGCACCGTCTCCATGCTGCGGATGGCGGTGGTCTCGAGCATCGGCACCGGCGGCTGCACGCCGGCGCCGACGAAGATCGCGTTGTAGGTGCGGCGCATCGGCGTGTTCGGCGGCGGCAGGATCCAGTCGAGCTGCGCGAGCCGGGCCCAGTCGAGCGGCCCGCGCGAGAGCCGCTTCGCGCTCTTGGCCGACACCACCAGGCAGGGCTCCTGCTGGTGGATCGCCTCCTGCACCAGGCCGGTGGCGTCGCCGTCGTACGAACGGCCGATCGCGCAGTCGAGCTCGCGCGCGAGCAGGCCGGCCACCAGTTCGTCGGTGGTGCCCTCGCGCGTCATCACCGCCATGCGCGGCGTGCGGTCGAGCAGGTGCGCGAGCGCGGCCGACAGCAATTGCTGCGGCACCTGCTGCGTGAGGCCCAGGCGCAGCCGGCCGCCGCGGCCCGCCTCGAGCGAGGTCAGCACGCGCGTGGTGGCCTCGAGCTCGGCGAGCCAGCGCCGCGCGTAGTGCAGCACCGCCTCGCCGGCCGCGGTGGGCACCAGGCCGCGGCTGCTGCGCTCGAACAGGCGGTTGCCGAAGATGTCCTCGGTTTCGCGCAGCGCCTTGGTGATCGCGGGCTGGCTCAGCCGCATCTCGGCCGCCACGCGGCCCAGCGTGCGGTGCCGGTCGATGGCCTGCAGCAGCGAGAGCTGGCGCAGCTTGAGGCGCGAGAGCAGCGCGTGCTGCAGGTCGGCGGCGGGGTCGCGGGCGGTCGGGGAGGCCATAACCGTCAGGTTATCGCCCGATCAGAATTTAGTCCACTTTGGTGAATCGCGAGGCCTAGACTTTTCTCCATGCCCGCAGCCACCGCCACGACGCTCATGGCCACCTTGGCCGATCTCCTCGACGCGCTCGACGCAGCGCGCGATGCCGACGAGGCGTTGCGGCGGATCGATCGCTGCCGGCGCGAGCTCGTGCCCGGCAGCATCTTCAGCATCCAGCAGAACGTGACGACCGAAGACGATCCGGCCGGCGAGATCCGGCTGCGCCGCTTCTATTCGTCGGAGGCGCACCGCTACCCGGTCAATGGCGCCAAGCGCAAGACGCACACGAGCTGGACCGACCGCCTGTTCCGCGAGGGCCGCGTGTTCGTGGGCGAGGGCACGCAGGTGCTGGCGCGCCACTTCGACGACTTCGAGCAGATGCGGCCCGCGGGCCTGTGCAGCGTGGTCAACGTGCCGCTGCTGCAAGGCGCGCTGTGCTTCGCCACCTTCAACGTGTTCGGCGTCCGCGAGCGCTGGCAGCCCGAGGAGGTGCTCGGCATCCGCCTGCTGGCGCTGGCCGCCGCGCGCTGGGTGCCGGTCGCGCCGGGCCTCGCCTACCGCTTCGCCGCCGACGCGGTGCCGATCGATCTCCCCGCTCTCTCCATGAAGGCCTGACCATGCAAACCAAGAACCTCGTCGTGATCGTCGGTGGCGGCCCCGTGGGCCTGTCGATGGCGATCCTGCTGCAGCGCTTCGGCGTCGACTTCGTGCTGCTCGAGCGCAGCCCGACCACCACCGACCATCCGAAGGCGCGCGGCACCTACACGCGCACGATGGAGATCTTTCGCCAGTGGGGCATCGACGGTCTGATGAAGCGCCACGCGCTGCCCGACGGCGCCGACTTCTTCGCCTTCTGCGAATCGATGACCGGCCACGAATGGGGCCGCACCAATCCCGAGCCGAACCTCGGCCATTCGCCCTGCTGGAAGATCATCCAGTCGCAGGACACGGTGGAGCAGGAGCTGCTCGCCCATGCCAAGAAGAGCGAGGTCGGCCGCTTCCTGTTCGGCCACGAGTTCCTGCACTACGCCGAGAGCGCCGACGGCATCGCCGTGACCGGCCGCCGCCTCGACACCGGCGAGACGCTGACCTGGCAGGCCCGGTACCTGATCGCGGCCGACGGCGCCGCGAGTTCGGTGCGGCGCCAGGCCGACATCGAGATGCGCGGGCCGGCCACGCTGGCCGTGATGGCCAACGAGTTCTGGCAGGCCGACCTCTCGCAGGTGCGCGACTCGGCCACCTGTGCCGGTTGGCGCGTCTACGCCAAGGAGTCGCCGTACCCGATCACCACCGTGCTCAACACCAACGGAAAGGACCGCTGGCTCAACCTGCTGCCGGTGGGCCGCGAGATCGACGAGCGCACCGGCGCGCGCAGCGACGCCGAGGTGGTGCAGCTCGCGCGCACCGTCTCGGGCGTGCCCAACCTCGAAGTGAAGGTCATCAACCGCTCGGTGTGGCGCATGAGCCGCCAGGTGGCCGCGAACTTCCGGCGCGGCCGCGTGCTGCTGGTCGGCGATTCGGCGCACCGCTTTCCGCCCAATGGCGGCTATGGCATGAACTCGGGCATCCAGGACGCGCACAACCTGGCCTGGAAGCTGGCCTTCGTGCTCAGCGGGCGCGCCAGCGCGCGGCTGCTCGACAGCTACGAGAGCGAGCGCCGGCCGATCGCCGAATCGAACGCCGACTTCAGCCTGCACAACGCGATGCGCTTCAACCACTGCGACGAGGCGCTGCGCTCGGGCAACCGCGAGCGCATCGAGTTCTGGATCCGCGACAGCGACAACCACATCCACAGCATCGGCCAGTCGCTGGGCTTCTGCTACGAGGACGGCGCCGTGATCCCCGACGGCACCGGCCGCCACGTGATGCGCGCGCGCTGGTACGAGCCGGCCGACAAGCCCGGCATGCGCTTTCCGCACCTGTGGCTGGACCTCGCGCGGCGCCACACCACGCTCGACTGGTTCGACCGCGAGTTCGTGCTCGTGGCCGGCCCGCGCGCCGATGCCTGGATGGAGGCGGCGCGCCAGGTGTCGGGCCGCAACGGCCGCGTGGTGCAGGCACGCCAGCTCGAGGACGCGCACGAGAAGGACGGACTGCTGCTGGGCCCGCATGGCGCGGTGCTGGTGCGGCCCGACGGCCACGTCGCCTTCCGCATGCCGTGGACGCCGACGGACCCGGCCGCCGAGCTGTCGGCCGTGTTGTCGAAGCTGCTGGACTGACGCCATGCCCGTCACCGCGCTGCATCACTTCACGATCCGCTGCACGCCCGCGGAGCTGCCGCCGCTGCTGGACTTCTACACGCGCGTGCTGCGCCTGGAAGCCGGCGCCCGGCCCGAGATTCCCGCGCCCGGCGCCTGGCTCTATGCCGAGGGCCAGCCCATCGTGCACCTGTTCGCCCATCTCGCGACGGCCGATGCGCCGCCGCAACCGCCCACGGGCCATGTCGACCACATCTCGTTCCGCGCCCACGGGTTGCGCGAGATGCGCGCGCACCTGCGCGCGCTCGACGTGCCCTTCGCCGAGGCGCCGATTCTCGGCTGGGACATCCACCAGCTCTTTCTGTACGACCCGCGCGGACTGAAGGTCGAGATGACCTTCTGGCTGGACCGCGAGGACGAACCGTGGGAGGACGCGGCATGACCGAGTTCGTGCAGGCCGGCGAGGTCCGCATCGCCTTCGACCGCGCGGGCCAGGGGCCGGCGCTGCTGCTGATGCATGGCGCGGAAGCCTCGCGCCAGATGTTCGGCGCGCTGGTGCCGCATCTCGCGAAGCAGTTCACCGTGATCGCCTACGACCAGCGCGACTGCGGCGAAACGGAAGCGCCCGAGCGCGCCGCCACGCTCGCGGACCTCGCGAACGATGCGCAGCAGCTCGTGAAGGCGCTGGGCCTCAAGCGTGCGCATGTGTTCGGCTCCTCTTTCGGCGGCCGCGTGGCGCAGGCGCTGGCACTGCTGCATCCGCGCGCGGTCGACCGGCTCGTGCTCGGCAGCACCTGGCCGCTGCCACGGCCCTACGAGGAGCTGTGCCCCGATGCGCGCCGCCTGGCCGAGCTGCGCCGCGGCCTGCCGGGCACGGCCGAGGAGCTCGCGACCTGGTTCTTTCCCGAGGCCTTTCTCGTGCAGCGCCCCGAGCTGCGCCGCGTGTTCGCGGCCGCGCGGCCCGAGACCGCGCGCTCGGCGCGGCGCATGGCGACCGTCGCCACCACCTTGCCGCAGGGCGTGGCCGACATCGTCGCGCCGACCCTGGTGCTCGCCGGCGAGCTCGACCGCGTGGTGCCGCCGACCGTGACGCTCGCGATGGCCGGCCGCATCCGCGGCGCCGATGCCGTGCTGCTGCCCGCCATCGGCCACGTGACCGCGATGCAGGCGCCCGAAGTGCTCGCGCGCCACATGGTCCGTTTCCTGAACCCCGAAGGAGTCCACGCATGAATGCCGTCCTGGAACCCGAGATTGCCTCCGCCGCACCCGTCGTACCCGCCGGCAAGGAGGACTACATCCGCGTCGAGGGCCTGTCGAAGACCTTCGGCGGCGGCAGCGAGGGCGTGCTCGCACTGAAGCAGATCGACTTCGGCATCCGCCAGGGCTCCTTCGTCACCATCGTCGGACCGAGCGGCTGCGGCAAGAGCACGCTGCTGCGCATCCTGGCCGGCCTGCTCGACTACGAGGTCGGCACCGTGCTGCTCGACGGTCAGCCGATCCGCGGCACGCGGCGCGACGTGGGCGTGGTGTTCCAGAGCTCGATCCTGCTGCCCTGGCGCAGCATCCTCGAGAACGTGATGCTGCCGGCCGAGGTGCTGGGCCTCGACAAGGCGAAGGCGCGCGAGCGCGCGATGCAGCTGCTCGCGATGGTGCGGCTCGAGGGCTTCGAGCACAAGCTGCCGCGCCAGCTCAGCGGCGGCATGCAGCAGCGCGCCTCGATCGCGCGGGCGCTGCTGCACGACCCCAAGATCCTCTTGATGGACGAGCCTTTCGGCGCGCTCGACGCGATGACGCGCGAGCGCATGAACCTCGAGCTGCAGCGCATCTGGATGGAGAGCGGCAAGACCGTGGTGCTGATCACGCACTCCATTCCCGAGGCCGTGTTCCTCGGCGACCGCGTGTTCGTGATGTCGCCGCGCCCCGGCATGCTCGAGCGCGTGCTGCCCATCGACCTGCCGCGCCCGCGCGGCATGGAGGCGATGTCGCACCCGGCCTTCGCCGCCGCGGCCGCCTCGATCCGCGAGCGCTTCTCGCATGCCGCTTCCTTCGATTGAGAGAAAGGCCGACGCCATGACCACCGCCCTGTTGAGTTCCGAGGCCGCGCCGCTGGCGGCCAAGCCGCCGCGAGCGCGCCGCATCAATCCGCTGGCCTCGCCGCGCGTGCAGTCGATCCTGCTGCTGATCACGCTGCTCGGTTCGTGGGAAGGGGCCGTGCGGCTGTTCAAGGTGCCGAGGCACCTGGTGCCGCCGGTCAGCGACATCGCGATCGCGCTGTGGCGCGGCCTCGCCACCGGGCCGTTCGCGAAGGACGGCTTCTGGTACCACGGCGGCATTACGCTGGCCGAGATCCTGCTGGGCTTCTTCGTCGGCGGCGGCATCGGGCTGGCGCTCGGCATCGTGGTCTCGCAGATGCCGCGGCTCGAGCGCCTGCTCGAGCCCTACGTGGCCGCGCTGCAGAGCGTGCCCAAGGTGGCGGTGGCACCGATCATCGTGGTCTGGCTGGGCTTCGGCATCAGCTCCAAGGTGATGATCATCTGCCTGCTGACCTTCTTCCCGGTGCTGGTGACCAGCATCGCGGGCTTCAAGGCCGTGGACCCGGACCGCATCGACCTGCTGCGTTCGCTGTCGGCCACGCCGTGGCAGATCTTCCGCAAGGCCAAGTTCCCGAGTGCGCTGCCCTACATCTTCGCGGGCCTCAACATGGCCGCGGCCTTCAGCGTGGTCGGCGCCGTGGTGGGCGAGTTCGTCGGTGCCCAGGCCGGGCTCGGCGTGCTGATCCTGCAGATGGAAGCCCAGGCCGACAGCGGCGGCAGCTTCGCCGTCTGCGTGGTGCTCTCGGTGATCGGCATCGCGCTGACCAGTGCCCTGCGCCGCGTGCAGCAGCGCGTGCTGCACTGGATGCCCGCCGATGCCTCGCAGCGCACGGTCAACGTCTGATCCCTTCCTTCCCCTTTTTTCTCTTGCCATCTCGAAACGTCCGGCGCGACGCCGGTGAGGAGCGAACCATGTGGACACGACGCGATTTCGGCCTGGGCCTCGGCGCCCTGGGATTGACGGGCAGCCTGCCGGCGCTGGCGCAGAAGCTGCGCGTGATGAAGGTGGCGAACACCGCCGGCGTCAACGATCCGCAGCAGTGCTTCGTGACCGCGGGCCAGCATCCGCGATTGAACTTCTACAAGCCCGAGGGCGTGGACGTCGAGTACGTCAACATGTCGAGCATGACGCAGGCGCTGCAGAGCCTGCGCGCCGGCCACGTGGACTACGGTCCGGCCGTGCCCGGCATCCTGCTGCCCGCGATGGCGAAGGACCCGGGGCTCGACCTCGTGAGCGTCTACAAATGGCTGCCGCGCAATGCCAACGTCGTCGTCGTCAAGCCCGGCAGCCCGATCCGCTCGGTGGCCGATCTCGCGGGCAAGCGCATCGGCGTGCGCAGCCAGGGCGACACCGGCATCGTCGTCACCCGCACCATGCTGGCCGAGCTGGGCCTGAAGGACGACCGATGCGAGTACATCGCCATCGGCGACGGCGCGCCGGCCGGCGCGGCGATCGACAACGACCGCGTCGACGCGATGGTGGCCTTCGACACCGCGGCCGCGCGCGTCGAGCTCGTCGGCACCAAGCTGCGCTACGTGCCGCTCACGCCGAAGTTCGCGCAGTTCGGCTCGGGCTGGCTGTGCGTGCCGCGCGAGCTGCTGAAGAAGGAGCGCAAGGCCCTGGTGGGCCTGTTCCGCGGCATGGCCAAGTCCACCCTGTTCGCGCACCACAACCTCGAGGCCGGCATCGACCTGCACTGGGCCGTGTATCCCGAGAGCCGGCCCAAGGGGCGCAGCGAGGACGAGGCGCGCAAGGAGCTGGCCTTCATCCTCAAGGACCGCCGCAACAGCTGGATGCGCCGGCCCGACGATCCCGATCAGCGCATCGGTGCCTCGTCGCTGGCCGAGTGGAAGTCCAACATCGAGATGGCGGTGGACGGCAGCAGGAACCCGAAGCTGGCCGACGAACTCGGCGACCCGAACCGGCTGTTCACCAACGAGCTGATCGACGAGGTCAATGCCTTCGACAGGCAGGCGGTGGTGGAGATGGCGAAGGCGTTCAGGCTGTAGCCTCGCCGCTCAATTCATGTACCCGAGGTCCCGGATGTCCGCGCGCACCGACTCGCGGTCGGAGCCGTACAGCGGCAGGCTGGCCAGCAGCTCGAGGCGCCGCCGCAGCGAATAGAGGATCTGCAGCGCCTTGTGCGCCGCCTCCTCGGGATCGTCGATGACGGCCGTGTCGGGATAGGCCCACAGCGCGGTGTGCGGCTGGCCGGGCCAGGCCGGCTGGAGGCGTTCGATGTCGGCGTCGAGCGCGATCACGAACTCGGCCTGGAACCCGCGCGCGGGCACGAACTCGTTCCAGCCGCGCGGCTTGATCTCGGGTAGGGGAATACCCGCGGTGCGCAGCGCCGACACGGCCGCCGGATCCACCACCGCGCCAACGCGCAGGGGCTGGCCGCAGGAGCGGGCGTGGAAGCGTTTCTCGGCGATGTGGGTGAGACAGGCCTGCGCCATGACGCTGCGCAGCGTGTTTCGTCGGGAGACGAAGAGCACGTTGATTTTTCTGTGCATGACCGCCGAATGTAGCGCGCCTCGCGCCGATCCGTCGGCGGGCATTCATGGGCTTGACGCGGTGCTCGGGTATATCGGTTGCATGACGAGATCGAGACTTCCGGCCCTGGCGACGTGGGCTGCGGCCGCGCGGCGTGCCACCCTACCGATTGCCATGGGTCTTGCCCTGTGCGGACCCGCGGGCGCGCAGGAGGCCCCGTTCAGGATCGGGGGCAAGGCGGCGGAGCCGGTCCGTGCCGTCTGCGCGCCCATGCGCGACGAGATCTCGCGCCGCGGCCTCGAGGACTTGCAGCGCGGCATCCTTCCGCCGGGCGTTCCCACGTCCCCGATGGCGAAGGCCTTGCTGGAGCTGCGCATTGGCGCCGCCGAGGCCGACCCGGCCTATCTCCGGCGCGCGATCGATTACTTCCAGCAGACGCCGTCCGAGGAAAGCATGTACCGCGTCACATGGTTCGCGCAGCTGCTGCTCGCGACCTACACGCGCGATCTCGAGCTGCATGCGGCCGCGCGCCGGCAGTACGCGAAGTCCTTGCCGCCCGATACCAACCGGCGCAGTCCTTCGCAACTGAGCCTGCGGGCAACGCTCATGGCCGCCGCGCACCGAGAGGCCGACGGCCTCGGTGGGGAGGGCGGACGCGCGCTGTTGCGCGAGACGGTGGCGCGGTCGAGCGAACTGCTGCGCTCGGCGGGCACGGTCGAGCAGGGCGAGGAGCTGCGCTCGATGGAACGCTTTCATCGCCAGCTGGTGGCGCAGCTCGCGCTGTTGGAGCGCGATGGCGCCACCTTGAGGGCACAGGTCGCGAGCCAGCGCGCGGCGGCGGATGCGAGCGCGACGCCGGAAATCCAGCAGGCCGATCTGCAGGCCCTGACGAAGATGCTCTACGACCTCGCGACCCTCGTGCGCGGCGAGGAGGGCCTGCAGGCGGTAGCGCTGCTGCGCCAAGGCTTCGACCGCCAGGCCGAGCTCATCGCCTTGCCCGCGAACCGGGGCATCGGCCTGCCCGAGGTCACCTACCGCGGGCTCGAAACCTCGCGTGGCCAATGGCAGATCCATGGCGTCGAGGGCGATCGCCTCTGCCTGCTGCGCACGAACCTCGATCGGCAGCGCGCGATGGTCGACGTGCTCGAGCAGTCGCTGCGCGCCGACACGGGCGTGCCCGACACGGCGCGGCTCGACACTGCCATCGCTGCACTGCAGCGCGCCGGCGCCGCGCTCTCGCTCCAGCCGCTGCCCCTGCTGGCACCCACGCTCGAATTGACGCTGGGCACGGCCTACCGGCTGCAGGCCGTGGCAAGCCCGGCCGGCCCGCTGCGTTCGCAGCGCATCGACCGGGCGCGGGCGCAGTTCGGCGCCAGCGAGCAGCGCCTGCGCCAGTGTTTCTGCCGCTGGTTCGAGGAGGAACTGGCGCGCGAGCGCGCGGCGCTCGACGCACTGTCGTAGCGCGCCGGCTCAATCCGCCTGCCGCAGCCAGTCGGTGAACTGCGCAAGCGCCGGCAAGCCCGCACTGTGCTCCGGATAGCACAGCTGATACGACCGCCCCGTCGCCGACTCGATGTCCGACAGCGCCACCAGCTGCCCCGCATCGAGCGCCGCGCGCACCATGAAGGCCGGCAGCAACGCCACCCCGATGCCCGCGATCGCCGCATGCAGCGACATCGACAGCAGGTCGTAGCTCGGGCCCGCATGCAGCTCGGGCAGGACCTCGTCGGCACCCGCGGCCTGTCGCAGCCAGAGCGCCCAGGCACCAGGCAGCGAGCTGTTGTGGATCAGCGTGAGGTCGGGCGGCGCCTGCCGCAGCACGGTGGCGAGATCGTCGTCGGCCCAGCGCGCCGCCAGGGCGGGGCTGGCGTAGGGCCGCACGGTCAGGTCGAGCACGGGGATGGCATGCAGGCCCGGCACCGGCGCGCCCACCACCATGATGGCCGCGTCGATCCGGCTCGCGGTGAAATCGACCGGACCGAGGTAGGTCGAGAGGTCGAGCGTGATGTGCGGATGCGCGTTCACGAAACCCGACAGCCGCGGCGCGAGCCAGTAGTTGCAGAACGAGGAGGGGGCCGAGAGCTGCAGGCGGCCGCCGCGGCCCTGGTGCAGCGCGATGTCGGTGGTGGCGCGCTCGAGCCGCAGCAGCAGGGGCCGGACCTCGGCCAGGTAGGCTTGTCCCGCGGGCGTGGCCACCAGCGATTCGCGCCGGCGCTCGAGCAGTTGCGCGCCGAGCCGCTGCTCGAGGCCGATGACCTGGCGGCTGATGGCGCCCTGCGTGAGGTTGAGTGCCTTGGCGGCGCGCGTGAAGCTGCCCAGCCTTTCACTGGCTTCCAGGCATTGCAGCGCGATGGTGGAGGGGAGGCGAAGCGGCATCAGCTTTTTGCATGCGAGCAGGAGTTATTTTCGATTGTGGCGCTCGCTGCGGGCGTCGATCCTCGGGCATCGTGCTTTCTGGAAGGATGCAAGCCATGTTGGAGACCGGGATCGATCGCGGCCGGCGCCGCGCGCTGCTGTCGGCGGCCGCGCTGGCGGCGGGGCCTTGGCGCAGCGCGCACGCCGCCGCCTACCCCGAGCGGCCGCTGCGCTTCGTCGTGCCCGGTGGGGCCGGTGGCGCGCCCGACCTGCTGTGCCGGGTGATGGGCGCGGCTCTGGCCAAGGGGCTCGGGCAGGCGGTGGTGATCGAGAACCGGCCGGGCGCGGGCGGCATCGTCGGCATCTCCGAGGTGGCGCGCGCGGCGCCCGATGGCTACACGATCGGCTATGCCAACGTGGGCACGCTCGCGATCAACAAGTCGCTCTACGCGAGGCTGCCCTACGACCCCGATCGGCAGCTCGCGCCGGTCGCGATGACGGGCTTCGTGCAGAACGCGCTGGTGGTGCGCAACGAGCTGCCGGTGAAGACCGTGGCGGAACTGGTCGCGCACCTGCGCGCGCATCCCGGCAAGCTGACCCTGGCCTCGGCCGGCAACGGCACCACCAGCCACCTGGGCGGCGAACTGTTCAAGAGCATGACGGGCACCTTCATGCTGCACGTGCCCTACCGCGGCAGCCTGGCGGCGATCCAGGACCTGGTCGGCGGCGGGGTCGACGTGATGTTCGACAACCTGTCCTCGATCAGCCCCTTCATCGCCTCGGGCCGGGTGCGCGCGCTGGCGGTCACGGGCGCTCATCGCTCGCCGCTCTTTCCGGCGCTGCCGACGGTGCAGGAGGCCGGCGTGCCGGGATACGAGAGCGTGGCCTGGGGCGGCGTGGTGGTGCCGGCGGGCACGCCCGCCGAGGTGGTGGCGCGGCTCAATGCCGAGTTCAACGCGATGATGAACGATGCCGAGGTGCGCGAGCGGCTCGCGCGGCTGTCGCTCGAGACCGCGAGCGGGCCGCCCGAGCGGCTGTTCGAGCTGGCGCGGCGCGAGACGCCGGTGTGGGCCGCGGTGATCCGGCGCGCGAACGCCCGCGTCGACTGATGCCGCCGCTCGACCTGGTCATCGAGGGCGGCGACGTCATCGATGGCAGCGCGGCGCCGCGCGTGCGGCAGGACGTGGGCGTGCGCGGTGGCGTGATCGAGCGCCTGGGCGACCTGCGCGCCGTGCCCGCGCACCGGCGCATCGACGCCCGCGGCCGCATCGTCGCGCCCGGCTTCATCGATGCGCATGCGCACGACGACCGGCTGCTGCTCGAGCCGCCCGCCGATCGCCATCCGAAGCTGATGCAGGGCGTGACCACCGTGGTGGCCGGCAACTGCGGCTGGAGCCTGGCGCCGCTGCGCATTCCCTTCGAGCGGGTGCCGCCGCCGCTGCGCGAATTCATCGGGCGCGACGACCGTCGCTTTGCGCGCTTCGGCGACTACCTCGCGGCGGTGCGCGGGGTCGGTCCCGCGACCAATGCCGCGTTCCTGGTCGGCCACACCACGCTGCGCGCGCAGCATGTGCGGGACCTGGATCGCACCGCCACGCCCGCCGAGACCGCGGCCATGGCACGCGAGGTCGAGGAGGCTCTCGAGGCGGGCGCGATCGGCCTGTCGACCGGTGTCTTCTATGCGCCCGCGCGCGCCGCCACGGCGCACGAGATGACGGCGGTGGGCGCGCCGCTGCGCGCGCACGGCGGCCTGATCGCGATGCACATCCGCGACGAGTCCGATGCGATCGAGGAAGCGCTGCACGAGGCGCTCGGCGTGGGCCGCGCGCTCGGCGTGCCGCTCGTGATCTCGCACCACAAGCTCACGGGCCTGTCGAACCACGGGCGCTCCGCGTCCACGCTGCGCCTGCTCGCGCGGGCCGCAAAGGGGCAGCCGGTGTGCATCGACTGCTATCCCTATGCCGCTTCTTCCACCCTGCTGATTCCCGCGCGCGTGAGCCAGTCGGCGCGCGTGCGCATCACCTGGTCCGAGCCGATGCCGCAACACACCGGGCGCGAGCTCGCGGACATCGCCGCCGAGATGGGCCTGGGCCTCGAGCAGGCCGCGCAGCGCCTCTGCCCGGCCGGCGCGGTCTACTTCTCGATGGACGAGGCGGACGTGCAGCGCATCCTCGCGGCGCCCGGCACCATGGTCGGATCGGACGGGCTGCCGAACGACGTGCAGCCGCACCCGCGGCTGTGGGGCGCCTTTCCGCGCGTGCTGGGCCACTATGCACGCGACCTGAAGCTGTTCGCGCTCGAGACCGCGGTGCACAAGATGACCGGCCTGCCGGCCGCGCGCTTCGGCCTCGCGGGCCGCGGCCGCATCGCGGCGGGCTGCGCGGCCGACCTCGTGGTCTTCGATGCCGCGCGCATCGCCGACCGCGCGAGCTACGACGATCCGCTGGCCGCGCCCGCCGGCATCGACGCCGTGCTGGTCAACGGCCGCGTGGCCGTCGCGCACGGCGTGCTGATGGACGCACACGCGGGCATGGTGCTGCGCCGCGGCTGAAGCGCGGGGCCGCGGCCCCGCCCTCCGGCCGCGTGCCACCTCAGTGGTGGTGGTCATGCCCATAGCCGCTGGCGACCTCGCCGCATTCGTGCGGCGTGGTCCGGCACAGGCGCTGGTAGGCCAGCACCGTCCTGCGCCGCTCGGCCAGCGCGGCCGGGGTGCGGAACGGCGCGAGGATCTCCGCGAGCGAGTAGCTCACGCCGTTCTTCACCACGTAGCGCACGTCGGCCGCGGCCTTCAGGTCCTGCAGCGGGTTGCCGCGCACGATGGCCAGGTCGGCCAGCTTGCCCACCTCCACCGTGCCCAGGTCCTTGTCGACCAGGCTCATGCGCGCGGCATTGACCGTCACGTCCTGCAGCACCTGCAGGTTCGAGTTGGTCAGCGCGGCGGCGCGCATGTTGTTGTGCAGCGCGATGCCCGGCGGCACCAGTGGCGAGTCGGTGCCGATGGCGATCATGGCGCCGGCGGTGCGCAGCTTGCTCACCTGGTCCTCCTGCAGCCGCGCGCTGGCCACCGCCGCCTCGGTCGGCGGCTGCGGGTTGCTGCGCAGCACATCGAGGAAGTTCGGCGAGGTCAGCAGCTCGAAGCGGTCGCCGCCGGTCAGGTCCGCGCCGACGAAGGGATAGGCGAACAGGGCGGTGTGGATCAGCCGGAAGTCGCCCTTGCCGTGCAGGTCGTAGGCGTCCTGGTAGGTGGTGCCGCCGGCCGAGCGCGACCAGCCGTAGCCCAGGCGCTGCGGTGCCGAGAGGTGCGTGGTCTCGGCCAGGCCCGAGGCCGCGCCCGGCGACAGGTTGTGCGTGCCGCTCGGGATGCCGATGTCGAGCGCCGCCTGCGCGATCTTGTGCATCAGCGGGATCGGCGCGCGCATGTAGGCCTTGAGGTAGTCCACGCCGAGCGTGCGCACCTTCGCGATCTCGAGGTCGGCCGCCTCGGGCGTGCGCACGCTGCGCGCGAAGCTCCAGGTGATGCGGTTGCCGTCCCACAGCGGCGGCGAGACGAACAGGCGCGGGCCCAGCAGGTTGCCGGCCTCCAGCGCCTCGCGCATCTCGATGCTCTGGTGCAGCGGACCGCCGACCGATTGCGTCGAGGTGACGCCATAGGCCAGCATCGAGGCCGAGCCCTGGCCGTACTGGCCGCCCTGGTAGAGCGTCAGCGGATGCGAGTGGGCATCCCACAGGCCGGGCATCACCGTGAGGCCCGAGGCATCGACGTACTTGTCCGCGGCCTTGGCCACCGCCTCGTCGTGCGGCTGGATCGCGGTGATGCGGTTGCCCTTGATCACGATGTCGACGTCGTTCTGCAGCTGGCCGTCCTTGCCGCTCCACAGCTGGCCCGCGCGCACCACGGTCGTGCCCTGGGACGCTGCCTGCTTCCACGTCAGGCTCACGGGCACCTCGGTCGCGCCCGCGCCGTCGGCGCCGATGGTCTTGAGCTTGTCCGCGGCCTTGTAGAGCAAGGTGCGCGAGTCGCCGGCCCACGAGGGCAGGTCGGCGGCCTCGGTGGTGATGGCCTTGGCGGGGCCGTCGGGCGAACCGTCGGCCTTCAGCGGCATCACGTGCAGCACCGAGTCCATCACGAAAGCCACCTTGCTGCCGTCGGGCGAGACCACGGCCGCGCCTTCCTCGCGGTCCGAGATCTGGCGCGGCGCGTCGCCCACCGGGTAGAAGGTGCCGCTCTTGGTACCGAGGTCGATCACGCGCAGCTTGTTGTAGCCCTCGAAGGAACGGCTGCTGACCGAGTCGTTGTCGACCACCACGATTTTCTTGCCGTCGGGCGTCCACTGCGGCGTGCTGATCTGCGAGCCCACCGCCTCGACCACCTTCTGCGCGGTCTTCGAGGCGATGTCCCAGACCTCGAGCGTGCCCGAGCCCGTGGTGTAGGCGATGCGGTCGCCCGCGGGCGACATCTTCGGCATCACCATCGACTTGCCGGTCTGCGCGCCGAGCCGCGTGCGCGCGCGGCTCGCGATGTCGATGCGGTCGATCGCGAGCGCGCCGCCGTTGCCCTTCTCGGTCGAGAAGTAGACCGCGCTGCCGTCGGGCGTGAACTGCGGATTGCCGTCGCGGTCCTTGTCGTTGGTCAGGCGCAACGGCGTGCCGCCGATCGGCATCACCCAGATGTCGTTGAGCGCGACGAAGGCGACGCGGCGGCCGTCGGGCGAGATCACCGGGCTGCTGATGCCGCGCACCGGCTGGTCGCCGAGCACGCCGAAGCCTCGCTCGCGCGACTTGGCGAACACCGGACGGCGCACCTCGAGCGTGGCGCTGAACGGCACTTCCGCGAGGCCGTCGCCGCCCGCGTTGCGGATCTTGATCTTGCCGTCGGCCGTGTAGAGGAAGCGCCCGCCGGGCAGCCAGCGCGGCGGGAAGGCGAACATGTCCTCGTTGGGCGCCACCACCTCCTTGCCGGCGACCACGATCGACTTGGTCGTGCCCTGGTAGGCCAGGCCCGAGCCATCGGGCAGCCACACCGGCAGCACGCCGGGGCCGACGAGTTTCGGTGCCTCGGTGCTGCCCATCGGCTGCGTGAAGATGCGCCGCGCGCTGACGAACGCGAGCTGCGTGCCGTCGGGCGAGACCACCGGGTTGCTCTCGGTGCCCGCGCCCTGCGTGAGCGCCGAGTACTTGCGCGAGCCGAGTTCCACCTGCCAGATCTTGTACTGGCGGTCCTGGCTGCGGTCGGAGGCGAAGACCAGCGTGCGGCCATCGGGCGTCCAGGCCGGTTCGCGGTCGTCGAACGCGCCGCTGGTGATGCGCGTGAGGTCCGCGCCATTGGGCCGCACGGTCCAGATGTGGAAGTTGCCTTCGGCGTCGTAGTTCTGGAACGCGATGCGGCTGCCGTCGGGCGACCACACCGGCGAGGTCGGCTCCATGTCCCAGCCCGTGATGCGCGTGGCCTTGCCGCCGCCGATCGGCACCACCCACAGCACGCCCTGCGCGGTGAAGGCCACGCGCTGGCCGTCGGGCGAGGGCGCAGCCGCCATGTTGGTGCCCTCGTGGAACTCGATCGCGACGTCCTTGGTGCTGCCCTGCAGCGTGCTCAGCGCCTGGATCTTCACGGGCGGTTCGTTGTTGCCGCCATCGCCACCGCCCGTGCCGCCGCCGCCCGCGATCGGCAGGAAGCCACTGCCGCCACCTCCGCCGCCGCCGCAGGCCGTGGCCAGCAGCGCGGCCACGGCGACGGCCGCCAGCGCATGGCGCCGCGGTCGTGATGAAGAGGGATGCGAAAACGATGGGCGTGACGAAGCCAACGCTGCCTGGCGCTTGTTCATGGTCTGTCTCCAATGAGGTGTTATTGCGGTCCGCGGATGCGGCCGATCTGCACATCGGCGCGATCGCCAATGTCGAAACCAGTGTTGGAAATCTTCCTTACCGATTACTTACCCTGGCCCTCTGTACAGGCGTGCATCGGCCCTGGCGCGGGTCGATTTTTTTGCATGGCGCCATGAGGGTTTGGCATTCGCGAAGGTGCATTGCCAATTCGGATCGGTGAATTGCGCGCAGCCATGCTGCCATGGCGCGATGAATTGGCGCAGTAAATTGGCGCGATGGCGCGCGCCAATTCAAAGAGGAGCCGCCACGCCCATCCACTCGCGCAACACCTCGTCGGTGTGCTCGCCCAGGCGCGGCGCCATCGCGCCGGCGGCCAGCGGGGTGCGCGTCCATTGCACGGTCGGCGACAGGCCCCGGTACCAGCGGCCTGCGGCATCCTGGTAACGATGCACGACGCCGCGCTCGGCGTTCTCCAGCGAATCGATCAGCTCGCCGAGTTCGGGGCAGGCGGCCACGGGAATGTCCGCGTCCGTCAGCAATTGCAGCCAGGTTGCAGTGCTGCGCGTGGCGAGCCGGCTTTCCACATAGGCATACACGGCATCGATGTGCTTCGTGCGGTTCGCCATGCTGCGAAAGCGCGCATCGCGGTCCCAGAGTTCGCCGTCGCCCACGAGGCGCATGAACGACTCCCAGTGGCGGTCGGTGTAGACGATGGTGCAGATCCAGCCGTCGACCGTCCGGTAGGGCCGGCGGTAGGCCGACAGCAGGCGCGGGTTGCCGGCCTGCGTGGCATCGTTGGCCGCGAAGGTGGCGGCGCCCAGGTGGTCGCTGAGCATGAAGGAGGCCATGGTCTCGTACATCGGCACCTCGATGTACTGGCCTTGCTCGGCCCGGCGCTGCTGCAGCAGCGCGGCGAGCACCGTCTGCACCACGTACAGGCCCACCGTCTTGTCGGCGATGTTGAGCGGCAGGTAGCGCGGGCGTCCGTCCGCGGCGCGGGCCACCAGGCCCGGCAGTCCCACCATGCCCTGGATCAGGTCGTCGTAGGCCGGCTTGCCCGCGTCGGGGCCGTGCTCGGCGAAGCCGGCCAGGAAGACGTAGATCAGGCGCGGGTTGTGGCGGCGCAGGGTGTCCCAGTCCAGTCCCAGTTTGGCCAGCGCCTTCTTGCGCATGTTGGTGACGAACACGTCGCTGGCCTGCGCGGCACGCGCGATCACCTCGCGCGATTCGGGCTGCTTGAGGTCCAGGCAGACGCTGCGCTTGCCGCGGTTGAGGTTCAGGTAGACCGGCCCCATGCCCGGCTCGAGATGCGGGCCCATCTCGCGCATGATGTCGCCCTCGGGCGGCTCGAGCTTGACCACGTCGGCGCCGTACTCCGCCAGCATCTGGGTCGCGAACGGACCCATGATGACGCTGGTGAGGTCGAGGATCCGGATGCCGGACAGCGGCAGTCCGGCGTTGCGCGTCGCGGCGGTCGTCATTGGGCCTCGATGCCGGCTTTCTTGACGATGTCGCCCCATTTGCGGATCTCGCTCGCCACATAGCGCCGCGTTGCGGCCACGTCCATGGTGCCCGGCGTGGTCGCCTGTTCGTCGAGCGTCTTGCGGAAGCCGGGCTCGCCCATCGATTGCAGCGCCAGCGCATTGAGCTTCTCGAGGATGGCCGGCGGCGTGCCCGCGGGCGCGTAGAGCCCGATCCAGATCTCGGTCTCGTAGCCGGGCACGCCCTGCTCGGCGATGGTCGGCACCTCGGCCAGCGTGGGATTGCGTTCGCGCGTCGAGACGCCGATGGCGCGCAGGCTGCCGGCCTTCACGTACTTCAGCGCGCTCAGGCCGTCGACGAAGGAAGCCTGGATCTGGCCGCCGAGCAGGTCGTTGACCGCGAGCGCCGTGCCCTTGTAGGGCACGTGGATCAGCGGCGCGCCGGTGCGGCTCGCGAGCAGCTCGCCCGACAGGTGCGTGGTGCCGCCCGTGCCCGAGGAGCCGTAGGTGACGCCCTTGTTCTTGCGCGCATAGTCCAGCAGCTCGGGCACCGTCGTCACCGGCAGCGACGGGTTCACCAGCAGCACGTTGGGCGTGCGCGCCAGCATGGCGATGGGCGCGAAGTCCTTCTCGGTGTCGTAGGGCAGGTTCTTGGTGATCGAGGGGTTCACCACGTGCGCCGTGGTGGTGATCAGCAGGGTGTAGCCGTCGGGCCTGGCGCGCGCGACCCGGGTCGCGCCGATCACGCCGCCGGCACCGGGCTTGTTGTCGACGATGGCGGTCTGCCGCAGCTTCTCCTGCACCGTCTTCGCGAATTGCCGGGCCAGGATGTCGGTCATGCCGCCGGCTGCGAAGGGCACCACCAGCGTGAGCGGTTGCGAGGGATAGTCGTCGGCATGCGCGGCGCCGAGGGCGAAGGGCAGCGCGAACAGGGCGCACAGGGCGCGGCGCAGGGGCTTGAACTTCATGGTGTCTCCTTGGATGTCTCGTGGGCTCGCCGGTGCCGTCTCAGCGGCGCTTCCGGTTCGCGAGGAAGGCTTCCATGTAGCGCTTGGGCTCGTCGCTGTCGTAGGCGCTCACGAGGCCGGCGATGCCGACGTTGATGGCTTCCTGCAGCGGCATGCGCTCCCAGTCGCGGATCAGCTTCTTCTGGATGCGCATCGCGAGCGGGCCGTTGGCCTCGATCTCGGCCTGCCAGTGCGCGAGGGCGGCATCGAGGCCGTCGTCGCCCGCGACGTCGGTGATCAGGCCCCAGTCGAGCGCCAGCGCGGCCGGGATGATGCGGCCGCTGAGCAGCAGGTCGCGCGTGCGCGTGGCGCCGATCATGCCGGGCAGCATCGCGCCGTGGATCACCGAGGGCACGCCGAGCTTGACCTCGGGCATGCCGAACCTGGCGTCGCGCGCGGCCAGCTTGATGTCGCAGACGGCGGCCACCTCCATGCCGGCGCCCAGGCAGTAGCCCGAGATCACCGACATCGTGGCGAAGGGGATGTCGCGGATGGTCTCGCACAGCCGCCACACGCTGCGGATGTAGGCATCGATGTCGCGCCTGGAGGCGTCCTTCAGGAACTTGATGTCGGCGCCGCCGAGGAAGGCGCTGTCGCCGCCGCGGATCACGAGCAGCTTCGTGGTCTCGTCGGCGGCCAGTTCCTGCAGCGTGTCGGCGTAGATGTGGGCGGCGTCCCCGGTCAGCAGGTTCAGCCGGCCGTTGTCGAAACGGACCGTGACGACGCCTTCGGCGGTGCGGGCGACATGGCATTGGGGACGGGTGTCGGAGGGATGCATGGGAGGTCTCTGGTCTGTGTGAGCCGGCGCATCTTGCGCGGCGAAGTCCCATGCCACAATGGAATTTTTCTACTGCATTCAGTAGAAGATGGAATGAATATCTCCTTTCGGCAATTGCAGGTCTTCCTCGCCGTCTACGAGGCCGGCAGCTTCACCGTGGCGGCGAACGGCCTGCACATCTCGCAGTCCGCGGCGAGCAAGATGGTCGCCGAGCTCGAGAACCAGCTCGGCATGACCCTGTTCGAGCGCACCACGCGCACCGTGGTGCCCAACGATGCGGCGCGCGAGTTCTTCGAGTTCGCCCAGGACGTGACGGCCACCATGGCGACCGCCAAGCGCAGCATCACCGAGCTGATCACGCTGGAGCGCGGCAAGGTCAGCGTGGCCGCTTCGCCGCTGATGCACTACGGCCTGCTCGCGGGGCCGATCGCGAGCTACCGCCAGCGCTATCCGGGCATCGACTTCGAGATCCACGAATGCTCGACCGACGAGACGCTGGACCGCGTGCGTTCGGGCGTGGTGGACATCGGCTTCTGCGCCACGGATTCCGAGATCAGCGGCCTCGAGGCCACCGTGGCGATCGAGGACGCGATGTATGCCATCGTCGACGACGCGCATCCGCTGGCGCGCCGGCGTTCCATCCGGGCCGCGGAGCTGCTGCCCTACAACTACATCTCGCTGCGCGATTCCTACAGCATCCGCCGCACGCTCGACCAGATCTTCGCGCGCACGCCGCTGCGCTTCGAGAATCACATCGAGGTCGGTTCGCTCACGGCAGCCCTGGGCTTCGCGCGGCAGGGCGCCGGTTTCCTGATCGTGCCGGGCTATGCCGCCGACATCGCGCAGCAGTGGGGCATGCGGCGGATCGCGATCTCCGACCTCGCGAGCTTCCGCCACCGGATCTCGCTGATCCGCCGGCGCACCACGCGGCTGTCGGTGGCCGCGCGGCATTGGCTCGCGGTGTTGCCGCAGAGCTTTCCGTTGCTGAAGTGAGCGGGCGCTCGCGCGCTTCGATGCCGACGGTGTCGAGCGTCTGTTTATAATAATAGTTCTCATTTGCATCGTAGGGCCCAGCGTCCTCTCTTGTGTAGACAGTCTCGCCATGGGTCCGCGCGCCACGCCAATGCAAGCCGTCGAAGCCTTCTATGCCGACCACCACGGCTGGCTCCAGGCCCTGCTGCGCAGGAAGCTCGGCGACATCCACCATGCGGCCGACCTGGCGCATGACACCTTCCTCACGCTGGTCGCAGCGCCGTCGAAGGCGCAGCAGCTGCACGAGCCGCGCGCCTACCTGCGCACCGTCGCGCACGGGCTGCTGGTCGATCACTTCCGCCGCCGCGCGCTCGAGCAGGCCTATGTCGAGCAACTGGCCGCCATGCCCGAGCCGCTCGCGCCCTCGCCCGAAGACCGCCTGCTCGTGATCGAGGCGCTGCACCGCATCGACGCCATGCTCGACGCGCTGCCCGCGCGCACGCGCACCGTGTTCCTGCTGTCGCAGCTCGAGGGCCTGGGCTACGAGGAGATCGCTCAGCGGCTCGAGGTGTCGGTGCGCACCGTCAAGCGCGACATGCGCGCGGGTTTTGCCCAATGCATCGCCTCGATGCTTTGAACCCCACGCGCCCGCGCGGCGACGACCCGGTGGTGCTGCAGGCCGCGGACTGGCTCGTGAAGCTGCATGCCGGCGAGATGGACGAGGCCGGGCACCGCGCCCTGCATGCCTGGCGCGCGCAGGCGCCCGAGCACGAGCGCGCCTGGCAGGCCGCCGACGAACTGGCGCGCACCTTCGGCCGCGTGCCGACGGGGCTCGGCGTGCCCACGCTCGAGAGCGCGCGCCGCCTGCGCCGCCGCGTGCTGCTGCGCTCCACGGTGCTGCTGGCCACCGGCGCGCCGGCCGCCTGGCTGGCCTGGCGCACCTGGGGCGTCGAGCTCGCGGCCGAGTACCGCACGGCCGTCGGCGAGCGGCGCGGCTTCGTGCTGGCCGACGGCACCCGGCTGCTGCTCGACACCGGCAGCGCGGCCGACGTGGTGTTCGACGAGCGCGAGCGGCTGGTGCTGCTGCGCGCGGGCCGGATCCTGGTCGAGACCGGCCATGCCGCCGGGCTGCCCGCGCGGCCGTTCTTCGTGCAGACCACGCAGGGCCGGGTGCGCGCGCTCGGCACGCGCTTCACGGTGCGCGGCGGCGACGAGCGCACGCGCGTGGCGGTGTTCGAGCACGCGGTCGAGATCGCGCCGCGCGCGGCCGACGCTACCCGAGTCGTCGTGCGCGGGGGCCAGGAGGTCGACTTCACGCGCGACGCCGCCGGCACGCCGCGCGCCATCGCGGCCGGCGCCGATGCCTGGTCGCAGGGCGTGCTGGTGGCCGACCGGCAGCGGCTCGAGGATTTCCTGGCCGAGCTCTCGCGCTACCGCCCCGGCGTGCTGCATTGCGCGCCCGAGGTCGCGAACCTGCGCATCTCGGGCGTGTTCCAGGTCGCCGACACCGACCAGGTGCTCGCCACCCTGGCGCAGACGCTGCCGGTGCAGGTCCGCATGCGCACGCGCTACTGGGTCACGGTCGGGGCGCGCGCACCAGGTTAAGAGCAGCTGGCGCGCGCGCATCGTGGCGCTGCGTGTCCCTTTTTCGGCGCTCGTTCGACAAGTCAGAAAGCAACACCTTTTCACCGACTTGCCGACCGGACCCGCCATGCCTTCCTCCTTCGCTTCGCGTCATCGCTTCACCGCCATCGCCTTCGCCGCGGCGCTCGCCGCCGCGCTGCCGCCCGCCATCGCCCAGGCCGCCGACGCGCCCGCCAGCCAGGCGATCGCGCCCGGGCCATTGAGCCAGGCGCTCTACGGCTTCGCGAGCGCGAACGGCATCACGCTGTCCTTCGATCCCGCGCTGACCGAGGGCCTGCGCTCGCCCGGCCTCGAAGGCGGCCAGGGCATCGAGCAGGGCCTGCGGCGCCTGCTGGCCGGCAGCGGCCTCGAGGCGGTACCGGTCGCGCCCGGCAACTACCGCCTGCGCAAGGCGGCCGCCGATGGCGCCGCGGCATCGGGCGACGGTGGCCTGGCCCCCGTGGTGGTGACCGCGCGCGGCGAGCGCAGCGCGCTCACCGAAGGCAGCGGCTCCTACGCCGCCCGCGCCGTGACCGTGGCCGGCAAGACACCCACGCCGTGGAAGGACGTGCCGAACTCGGTCTCGGTCATCACGCGCCAGCAGATGGACGACCAGAACATGACCACGGTCGAGGACGCGCTGCGCCAGACCGTCGGCGTCACGGCCATTCCCTACGGCGACGGCACCGCCTATTTCCAGTCGCGCGGCTATGCCTCCGAGGTGCAGTACGACGGCCTGCCGTTCAACAACGGCATCCAGTACCTGCGCCAGTTCGACCTCTCGATGTACGACCGCGTCGAGGTGTTCCGCGGTCCCGCCGGCGTGCTGCAGGGATCGGGCACGCCGGCCGGCACCGTGAACCTGGTGCGCAAGCGGCCGCTGGCCGAGCCCGTGATCTCGGGCCTGCTGTCGGCCGGCTCGTGGAACCAGCACCGCGGCGAGATCGACATCAGCCGCCCGCTCAACGAGGCCGGCACGGTGCGTGGCCGCGCGCTGCTGTCCTCCGAGGGCGGCGACAGCTTCCGCACCCAGGGCACGAGCCGCCACACACTGGGCTACGCGATCGTCGAGGCCGACCTCGGTCCGCGCTCGACGCTGAGCCTGTCGGGCAGCGTGCAGCCCCAGCATGACCGCGGTGTCGACTACGGCCCGGGCACCTACACCAACGGCAGCTTCCTCAACGCGCCGCGCAAGACCTTCTTCGGCTCCGACTGGAGCGGCAGCTCCGGCACCGCCAAGGAGGTCTATGCCGAGTTCGTGCACCGCTTCGATGACGACTGGGTCGCGAAGGCCGCCTACATCCGGCGCAGCATCGACGGCGACTCGCGCTACGGCTACATCAACGGCCTGGTGCGCCTCGACAACCGCGCGGCCTACACGCTGCAGGCGCAGAGCGGCGAGACCACCTGGCAGGGACTGGACCTGAACCTCGCGGGCAGCTTCAGGCTGTGGGGCCGCAAGCACGACCTGCTGATCGGCGCCAACCACTCGAAGCGCGACGAGACCTCGCTCTCGGGCTCGGTCGGCATCCCGCAGGTCGACATCTACAACCTCTACGTTCCCGACCGCCCGATCCCGTTCCGCTTCGGCAGCAACACGCGCAGCGAGCAGAGCGGCCTCTACGGCCAGACGCGGCTGCGGCTCGCCGACCCGCTCACACTGGTGCTCGGCGGCCGCGTGAGCCATTACCAGAGCGAGAGCCAGACGCTGCTGCCCACGCCCGGCGCATGGAAGAGCGACGCCGGCGGCGTGAATCACAAGTTCTCGCCCTATGGCGGCCTGGTCTACGAGCTGCGGCCCGACATCTCGCTCTACGGCAGCTACAGCGACATCTTCATTCCGCAGACCCAGCTTGCGGTCGGCAACGCCGCCTTGCTGCCGCGCGTGGGCCGCCAGTTCGAGATCGGCACCAAGGGCAGCTTCATGGACGGCCGCCTCAACGCCTCGCTGGCCGCCTTCCGCATCGAGGACCGCAACCGCGCCGTCACCGACCCCGACAACCCCGGCTTCTTCGTCGCCGAAGGCAAGGTCCGCAGCAAGGGATGGGAGGCCGAGGTCTCGGGCAGCCTCGCGCGCGGCTGGGACCTCTACGCGGGCTACACCCGGCTCGACACGCGCTACGCCGACGACCCGAGCAACGCCGGCAAGCCCTTCTCGAGCGAGGAGCCCAGGCACACCGTCAAGCTCTGGACGCGCTACGAGTTCCAGCAGCCTTCGGTCGCGGGCCTGCATGTGGGCCTGGGCGTGCGCGCCGTCAGCAAGACCGACCGTGGCGCGGCCGTGCAGGGCGGCTATGCCGTGGCCGATGCGCAGGTCGGCTACCGCTTCAACAGGAACCTGTCGCTGACGCTCGACGTGCACAACCTGTTCGATCGCGTCTACTACGCGCGGCTGCCTTCGCGCTTCTACAGCGTGTATGGCGATCCGCGCAATGTGCGGCTGACCTTGCGCGCGAGCTACTGAGGTCGCGCGTGGATCCGGGGCGCGGGGACGGCGCAGAATGCCGGGCTTCCGATCGCAGCCGATTCCCCGTTTCCATGCACGACCGCTTCCTCGACGACATCCGCCGCAACCTGAACAACCGCGCCATCCTCGAGCGCTGGGATGCGCTGGCCTTGCCCGACGGCTGGCTGGTCGCGGGCTGCCTGTTCCAGACCGTCTGGAACCTGCGCTCGGGCGACGCGCCGGCGTCGCGGATCAAGGACTACGACCTGTTCTACTTCGACGCCGAGGACCTGAGCCAGGCCGGCGAGGCGCGCGTGCAGGCGCGCGCCGACGCGCTGCTCGGCGACCTCGGCATCGAGGTCGAGGTGGCGAACCAGGCGCGCGTGCATCTCTGGTACGAGTCGCACTTCGGCGAGCGCTACGAGGCGCTGCACAGCGCGCGCGACGGCATCGACCGCTTCCTCGTGCCCGCCACCTGCGTCGGCGTGCGGCCCGGCGAGCTCTATGCGCCGAACGGGCTGGAACTGCTGTACGAGGGCGTGCTCACGATGAATCCGCTGGTGCCGCACCGCGAACTGTTCGAGCGCAAGGCGGCCTCGTACCGCGCGCGCTGGCCGTGGCTGCGCATCGAAGCCTGAGCGATGCGCTAACATCCGGCCCGCGGTTGCAAGCCGCGCCCGGGCCCGCGGGAAGGGTTGAACCCACTTGCCTTCGCACGCTGAGCAACCAGCAGTCCTTTGTGCAGCCGAATTTGCGGGTCTTCGGCGTCGATGCACGGAGGTTCCTGTGAAGCGCATCCCCCCTCGGCCCGACCTGGGCCATCTCAAGAAGCAAGCCAAGACGCTGCTGTCGTCCTACCGCCAAGGCGACGCGGCGGCCATCGCGCAGTTTCGCGTGCACCTGCCGGCAGCGGCCGCAAGGAGCGACGCGGCCATTGCCGCGATGGACCTGCGATTGCACGACGCGCAGTCGTGCATCGCGCGCGAATACGGCTTCGTCTCCTGGCCCGACCTGCAGGGCTTCGTGCTCGCGCGCCAGGCGGCCGTGGCCGATCCCGCGAAGGCGCTGCGGCATTGGCTCGGCCTGGTCTATGCGGGCGACGTGGCCGGCGGCACCCACCGCGCGCGGCCCGCGGTGGCCGAGCGGCTGCTCGCCGAAACGCCGCAGCTGCTGGGCGACGATCCCTGGCTCGCCTGCGCCATCGGCGACGAGGCCGCGCTGCGCGCCGCGATCGCGCGCGATCCCTCGTGGGTGCATCGCGCGGGCGGGCCGCTGAAGCTGCCGCCGCTGGTGGCCGTCACGCACTCGGCCTTCCTGCAATTGCCGGCGTACCGCGAGCGCATGCGCGCCTGCGTGCGCCTGCTGCTCGCGGCCGGTGCGCAGGCCGACCAGTCCATCGGCAACCGCTGGCCGCCCGCATCGCTGGACACGCCCAGCGAAGACGAGCGGCTGAGCGCGCTGTACGGCGCGGCCGGCCAGCAGCGCGATCCCGAGACCACGCGGCTGCTGCTCGATGCCGGCGCCGATCCCAATGACAACGAGTCGCTCTACCACTCGCTCGAGAACCGCGCCTGCACCCAGTTGCTGCTCGCGGCGGGTGCGCGCGTCACCGGCACCAACGCGCTCTATCGCGTGCTCGACCTCGACGATGTCGAGACGCTGAAGCTGCTGCTCGCCCATGGCGGCGATGCCAACGAGGGCGCCCGTAGCGAGCCGACCAGCGAGTGGGGCACGCCGCTGCTGTGGGCGATCCGCCGCCGCCGTTCGCCGGCCCACATCGAAGCCTTGCTGGCCGCGGGGGCCGATGCGTCGGTGCGTACGCGCGAGGGCATCGATGCGCGCACGCTGGCGCTGCGCTTCGGGCTGGTCGAGGTCGCGCGCCTGCTGGCAGGTGCCGGCATCGATGCGCAAGGCTCGCCGCAGGAGGCCTTCATCGCGGCCTGCGCGCGCGCCGACGAGCCAGCGGCCCGCGCGCTGCAGGCCGCGAACCCGGGCCTCGTCGACACGCTGTCCGCATCGCAGCTTCGCCTGCTGTCCGAGCTTGCGGCGCAGGAAGGCTGCGGCGATGCGGTGCGCACCATGGTGCGCTGCGGCTGGCCGATCGCCGCGCGCGGCGGCGACTGGGATGCCTCTGCGCTCAACCAGGCCGTGTTCCGCGGCGACGCCGCGCTCGCGCGCTTCCTGCTCGAACACGGCGCGAGCTGGACCGAGAAGCACGGCTATGGCGACAACGCCATCGGCTCGCTGTCGTGGGCCTCGTACAACCAGCCCGTCGAAGACGGCGACTGGCTCGGCTGCGCCGAGGCGCTGGTCGCGCACGGCATGCCGACGGCGCTGCCCGATCCGGCGAGTGCCGATACCGTGCTGATCGATGGGCAGCGCAAGGCGTTCTCGGAGGAGGTGACGGAGTTCCTGTTGGCTGCGTTGGCACCCGAAGCGCCGCACGGCGGCTGAGCCGCACGCGCGGCCTTCGGCGCCGCGCCCCGCGTTGCCGGGCGGAGACAGCGATCCCCCACGGAAGACCTTCGTGGCTACGATCGCTGTCGAAGACCAACAAGAGGGGGACGCCATGCATGGAGGACGAGGAACGGCACCGCGGCTGGCCGCGCTGCTGCTGATCGCCGGGGCGGCCTGGGGCTTGCCGCCCCTGGCCGTCGCCCAACCGGCCAGCGAGGCGCTGATCGCAGCGTCGCGCAGCGCCGTCGAGGTGATCGCGGGCACTTCGATCTTCGAAGGCGTGGCCGTTGCCGCCGGCGAGGTCGCGACCCCCTGCCATCGACTCGGCGGCACCGCGCCTCCCTATGCGGTGCGCCAGGGCGCAGCGCGTCTTCCGGCCGAACTGGTCGCGGCCGACGAGGACCGCGACGTCTGCCTGCTGCGGGTGCCGGGCCTGGGCGCGGTGCCGGCGCGCATGGGCCGCACGCGCGACAGCGGCACGCTCGTCGGGCTGCATGGCATCTCCCTGCTCGACGGCCTCGTGCGCACCGGCCGGCTCGATATCGTCTACATGGGCCGGGTCACCGAAGGCCTCTACCTGGGCCTGGTGCCGTCCGTGACCAGCCCGGCGTTCGCGTGGCGCGACGGCATGGGCGTTCACGACAGCCAGGGCCTGCTGCTGGGGCTGGTCGTGATGGAGGCCGGCAGCGACAACCCGCGCGGCATGTCGCTGCCCGTCGAATGGATCGCGCAGGTGCAGGAGCGCAGGCCGCGGCCGCCGGCCGAACTCGGCACCGTGCCCTGGATGAACCAGGCGCGCCTGCTCGACGCCAAGCGCGATGCCGCGGGCCTGCTGCAGAACAATCTGCGCTGGACCGAGGCGCGGCCCCTGAGCGCCTGGGCCTGGAACAACCTGGGCAATGCCTACATGCTCGGCGGCACCGGTCCCGAACGCGGCCGGAACGGCGAAGCCGCCTACCAGAAGGCGGTGGAGCTCGACCCGCGGCTGGCCCAGGCCTGGAACAACCTCGGCAACGTCTACGCACAGACCCGCCGCTCCCCGCTCGCGATCGAGGCCTATCGCACGGCAACGCGTGCCGATCCGAGCTACAGCGTCGCCTGGCGCAACCTCGGCGAGCTGCTGCGCAAGAACGGCCAACGCGAACAGGCGATCGAGGCCCTGCAGCTCGCGGCAAGGTCGGGCACCGGCAGCGATCGCGCGCTCGCGCTCAACGGCCTGGCCTTCATCTACGGCGAAGGGCCGCAGGCCATCCAGGCCCTGCAGGAGGCCGTGAATGCCGATCCGCGCTTCGTGCTGGCCTGGAAGAACCTGGGCGCCGCGCTCGAGAAGGCCGGCGACCGGCCGCGCGCGATCACGGCCTACGAAATCGCGCTGCGCATCGACCCGCGCGATGCCGGCACCTGGACGCGGCTCGGCGATGCCTACACCTGGGCCGGCAAATCCGATGCCGCGCTGCAGGCCTACCGTGCCGCCACCGGCCTCGATCCCGACAACGGCACGGCCTGGAAATGGCAGGGCATGCAGTACTTCAAGCGCGGCGACTTCAAGCAGGCGGCCAGCGCCTTCGACGAGGCGCTGCGCCATGGCGAATCCAATGCCCAGGTCTACGAGCTGCTCGGCGAGGCCCAGCAGAAGGACGGGCAGAACGACAAGGCCGAGGCCAGCTACCTGAAGGCGATCGAGCTCGCGCCGCTGAAGGCCACGCCCAGCGCGCGGCTCGCCGACCTGTACCGCCAGCTCGGCCGGCCCGACGAGGGCCTGCGGCTGGCCGAGCGCGCGGTGCAGATCGATCCGAAGGATGCGGTGGCCTGGGACGTGCTCGGCACCAGCCGCGTCGGCAAGGGCCAGGTGCCCCAGAGCATCGAGGCCTACCAGCGCGCGGTGGCGCTCGATCCGCGGATGACCACCGGCTGGATCAATCTCGGCATCCAGCTCAACGAGCTGCGGCGGCTGCCGGAGGCGAAGGACGCGCTCGAGCGCGCGCTGCGCATCGCGCCGGACAACCGCGCGGCGCTCACCAACCTCGGCGTGACGCACATCCGCGCGCGCGATTTCGATGCCGCCATCGGCGTGTTCGAACGCCTCGACGACGTGAAGCCGCCCGATCCGCTGGTGCTGGCGAACCTCTGCAGCGTCTACAGGCGCGCCGGCCGCGCGCAGGACGCGCTGCGCACCTACGACCGCCTCAAGGTGGTGGACGCCGCCTGGGCGGCGCGGGTGTACGAGACGGAGCTCAAGGGCCTGCCCGGCGCGGCCGCGCCGGGCACGGCGGCGCGCTGAACGCCGCCCGTCGTCTCGACTCAACTCTCCAGCACCTCCCTCACCTTCACCGCCAACGCCTCCAGCGTGAACGGCTTCCCGATCAGCTCCACCCCCGCGTCGAGCACCCCGTTGTGCACCACCGCGTTGCGCGTGTAGCCGGTGGTGAACAGGATCTTCACCGCGGGCCAGCGGCGGCGCACTTCCTCGGCGAGCTTGGCGCCGTTGACCTCGGGCATGACGACGTCGGTGAACAGCAACGCGATCTCGGGATGGGCCTCGAGCTGGCGCAGGGCGGCGGCGGCGCCGTCGGCCTCGAGCACGCGGTAGCCGAGCTCGGTCAGCGCGTCGACGCTGAACTGGCGCACGGCCGGCTCGTCCTCCACCACCAGCACCACCTCCTGCATCTCGCCGAGCGGCACCTCGTCGGCGCGCTCGGCGTCGGGGTCTTCCGCACCGGCGCCGGCGAAGCGCGGCAGGTAGACCTTGACGGTGGTGCCGTGGCCCACCTCCGAATAGATCTTCACGTGGCCGCCGGTCTGCTTGACGAAGCCGTAGACCTGGCTCAGGCCGAGGCCGGTGCCCTTGCCGACGCCCTTGGTGGTGAAGAAGGGATCGAAGGCCTTGGCGATGACCTCCTCGCTCATGCCCATGCCGGTGTCGGTCACGGCGATCATCACGTACTGCCCCGAGGGCACGCCCAGGTGGGTGCTGGCGTAGTGGCCGTCGAGGTGGGCGTTCTGGGTCTCGATGGTGAGGCGGCCGCCCTCGGGCATGGCGTCGCGCGCATTCACCGCGAGGTTGAGGATGACGTTCTCGAGCTGGTTCGGGTCGGCATGCGCGCGCCACAGGCCGCCGGCCAGCACGGTCTCGAGCTGCACCTCGGCGCCGAGCGCGCGGCGCAGCAGGTCGGACATGCCGGCCACCAGCTTGTTGGCGTCGATGGCCTCGGGCCGCAGCGGCTGCTGGCGCGAGAAGGCGAGCAGCCGCTGGGTCAGCACGGCGGCGCGGCGCGCGCCGTCCATGGCCGATTCGGTGTAGCGCTGGGCGCGCGGATCGCTGTCGCCCATGCGGCGCTTGAGCAGCTCGAGCGAGCCCATGACCACGGCCAGCATGTTGTTGAAGTCGTGCGCGATGCCGCCGGTGAGCTGGCCCACGGCCTCCATCTTCTGCGACTGGTGCAGCCGCTCGTGCGCGAGCTCGAGCTCGGCGGTGCGCGCTTTCACGCGCTCCTCGAGCTGGGTGTTGGCATGCTGCACGGCGTCGAACAGCCGCGCGTTGTCGATCGCGATCGCGGCCTGCGCGGCCAGGCCGACCATCACGCGCTCCGAGCGCTCGCTGAACATGCCGGTCTGTACATGGCCGAAGAACAGGCCGCCGATGACCTCGCCCGAGCGCGAGACCACGGGCACGGCGAGGTAGCTGCGCACGGGCAGGTGGCCCTTGGGCATGCCCTTGTGCGGCGGGTTCTGCGCATAGCGCGGATCCGCGAGGATGTCGTCCGAGCGGATCACGCCCTCGCCGCGGAAGGTGGGCGCGAAGACCGCGGTGGCGCGCGGCATGCCGAAGTTCTCGAAGGCGGCGCGGTCGGCGCCCGAGAGCGAATAGAGCATGTAGCGCTCGCCGGCATCATCGAGCACGTTGTAGAAGAAGGCGCCGAAGCTCGCGCCCGTGAGTTCCACGCCGGCATCGACCACGTGCTGCACCAGCTTCTGCAGGTCGAGCTCGGCGGCGATCTGCGCGCCGGTGCCGTTGATGATCTCCAGCGTCTGCGTCTCCATCGCGAGCCGGTCGCGGCTGTCGCGCAGCCGCGCCTCGATGCGCGCGCGTTCGGCCGCGTCCCAGGTGCGCTCGGCGGTCAGCTCGGCCAGCTCGATCTCGTGCGGTGTCCACGTCCTGGGCGCGGCCTGGTGCAGGTAGAAGACGGCCCGCAGCGCACCCGCGCGCAGCAGCGGCACCACGACCAGCGCGCGCGTGCCGATGCTCTCCCAGGTGTCGGCATACGCGCCGCCCGCGCGCGCATCGGCGCGGAAGTCCGCGATGACCAGCGTGCGGCCGGCCTTGAGCTCGGCCACCACCTCGGGGCCGAAGCCGTCGAGCACGCGCGATTCGCCCGCGAGGCTGGGCATGGCGCCGGCGCTCCAGTCGCGCGCCACGGTCACGTGCTTCTGCGTGGCATCGACCACGCCATAACCCGCGCGCCCCACCGCGAGATGGCGGCCCAGCAGTTCGGCGGCGGCGCGGGTCACGGCCACCGGGTCGGCGAGGTCGCGCACCGTGTCGCTGAGCTTGAGCAGGAAGCGCTCGCGCTCCTCCACCGATTTGCGCTCCGAGATGTCGCGGTAGAAGATCGCGAGCCCGTCGCCCGAGGGATAGGCGCGCATCTCGATCCAGGCGCTGCGGCCGCTGGGCCAGGTGTAGAAGTGCTCGATCTCGACGCGCCGGCGCTCGCTCATCGCCTGGCGGTAGAGCCGGCCGAAGGCGCTGTCGAGCGTGCCCGGCCAGGCGTCCCACAGGGTGCGGCCGAGGATCTCCTCGCGCGAGCGCGTCTCCAGCCGCATGCCCTCGGCATTGATGGCCAGCACGCGGTAGCCGGCGTCGACCAGCACGAAGCCCTCGGCCATGCCCTCGAGCACGCCGCTGGCGCGCGCTTCGCTCTCGCGCAGCGCGGCCTCTGCATGCACGCGCTCGGTGGTCTCGATGACGATCGCCAGCACGCCGGCGGGGCGGCCGCTCTCGTCGAGCACCGGGGAGTAGTCGAGGTTCATCCACACCGGCTCGGGCTTGCCGTGGCGGTGCAGCACCAGCTCCTGGTCCTTGAAGGCCAGGGTGCCGCCGGCCAGGCCGACCTTCATCACGTGGTCGTTGAAGTCCGCCACCTCGGGCCAGCCCTGGCGCACCTCGGAGCCCAGCAGCTGCGGATGACGGCCGCCCGCGAACACCGAGTAGGCGTCGTTGTAGATCATGAAGCCGGGCTCGCCCCACAGCATCACGATCGGCACCGGCGAGCGCAGCAGCAGGCTGGTCGCGGTCCGCAGGCTCTGCGGCCAGGCGGCGATCGGCCCGAGCGAGGTGCGCTCCCAGGGGAAGTCGCGCACCAGGCGGCCCAGTTCGCCGCCGCCCTCGAGGAAGGCCAGGTGGGTGTGTTCTCCTTCGTCGTCCGTTCGCTGCGTGTTGCCGGAACCGTCCATCATTGCCTGTGCCTTTCGTGGGCGAGCCGCCGCCTCGCCGGGCGGAAATGCCGGCAAATATAGAGGGGCGCGGTGCCGGCGGGAAGTCAGCGGGTTTCAACCCCGGCCGAGGGCGGGCGCTGACAGCGCGGGAGGCTGCCCCGCCAGGGCGCCGTTCAGCGCTGCGACTTGCGCAATCGGTGGATCAGGAACGCCTCGAGCAGCTCGGCCGCCTTGCGCCCCGGCAGCGGCGCCGTGGCCAGCCAGGCCTCGGACTCGGGCAGCGCGGGCAGGCCTTCCTTGGCGCCGAGGATGCGCAGCCGCTTGGAGATCGTGGCCTCGCGGAACACGCCCACCGCGATGCCCGCGCGCACCGCGGCCTCGAGGCCGGTGACGGTGGTGCTGGTGTAGGCGATGCGCCAGGGGATGCCGGCGCGGTCGAGCGCGTGGGTGGCCCAGTCGCGCAGCATCGCGCCCTCGGGGTTCAGCGCCAGCGGCAGCGGCCGCTGCAGGTGCGTCGACGAGCCCGGCGCGGCGGCCCAGACGATGCGCGACTTCGACAGCGGCAGTCCTTCGCCCGAGCCGACCGGGCCGATGCCGATGACCATGTCGTAGCGCGCGCCCAGCTCGGCGTGCATCAGCGACGACACGCCATGCTGCAGCTCGACGTGGATGCGCGGATGCAGCCGGCAGAACTCGGCGATCAGCGCCGGCAGCACGCGCGTGGCGTAGTGCTCGATCGAGCCCAGGCGCACGCTGCCCGAGACCTCCTGCGCATCGACGTCGCGAAACAGCTGGTCGTTGAGCCGCAGCATCTGGCGCGCCAGCGGCAGCAGCTGCAGGCCCTCGGCGGTGGGCACCAGCTTGCGGCTGCCGCGCTCCACCAACTGCACGCCGAGCTGCTCCTCGAGCCGGCGCATCTGCATGCTGACCGCCGATTGCGTGCGCGACAGCGCCTTGGCCGCGGTGGTGAAGCTGCCGATGCGCACCAGCGTGTCGAACACGCGCAGCAGGTCGATGTCGGCCGTGTGGCTGCGCGGGGCAGGGGTGTTCGGGGTGGGCATGGGGCCTCCATTCAATCATGGAACGTGATGGAAGCGATCATCAAACATCACGTTCCAAGCTGGATCTCGGGTCAAGAATGAAGCCTCACGGGACCCATGAGCCCGAACAGGAGACCGCATCCATGCCTCACCCCTCGTCCTTCTCGCCGCCGCGGCGGCGCCTGTTGCAGGGCGCGCTCGTGGCCTCGGTCGTGCCCGCCTGGGTGCGGCTGGCGCGGGCCGCGGCGCCCTGGCCGCAGAAGCCCGTGCGCCTGGTCGTCGGCTTTCCGCCGGGTTCCTCGCCCGACGCCCTGGCGCGCACCGTCGCCGATCCGCTGGCGCAGGCGCTGGGCCAGGCGGTGATCGTCGAGAACAAGGTCGGCGCCGCCGGCACCATCGGCGTGACCGCGGTGGCCCGGGCCACCGACGGCCACACCATCGGCCTGACCGGCAACGGCCCGCTGACCACCGCCAAGCTGCTCAACCCCGCCGTGCCCTACGACGTGGCGCGCGACCTGCGGCCGATCTCGCTGGTGGGCAGCAGCCCCTTCGTGCTGGCCGGCAGCACCGACATGCCCGCCACCGACCTGCGCGGCCTGCTGGCCCATGCCCGCTCGCGCGGCGACCGGCTCAGCTACGGCTCGGTCGGGCCGGGCTCGGGCTCGCACCTGGCGATGGAACTGCTCAAGACGCTGAGCGGCATCCAGGCGGTGCACGTGCCGTTTCCGGGCTTCCCGCAGGTGGCGACCGCGCTGATGGGGCAGCAGATCGACCTGTCGTTCATGATCCCGTCGATCGCCGTGCCGCAGGCGCGCAACGGGCGGCTGCGGCTCTATGGCGTCAGCACCGCGGCGCCGTTCCCGGCCTTCGCGGACCTGCCGCCGCTGCAGTCGGCGCTGGCGGCCGGCCAGTCCTTCGACGTGGCCTCGTGGAACGCGATCTTCGGCCCCGCGAGCCTGCCGGCGCCGGTGGTGCAGCGGCTGTCGGAAGAGATCGCGCGCATCCTGAAGGCGCCCGAGGTGCGGCAGCGCCTGTTCGACCAGGGCTGGCAGGCGCTGGGCACCGCGCCCGAGGCGCTCACGCGCACCATCGCCCGGGACACGGCGATGTGGGGCGGCGTGATCCAGCGCACCGGCGTGCGCAGCGAATGAGGGGCCGCGCATGAAACGCCGACACCTCCTCTCGGGCGCGGCCGGCATCGCCGGCGCCGGGCTCGCATCGGCCGCCCTCGCGCAGCCGGCGCGCGCGGCACAGCCCTCGACCTTCGTGCTCGTGCACGGCGCCTGGCACGGCGGCTGGTGCTGGTCGCGCGTGGCGGCACGGCTGCGCGAACGCGGCCACGCGGTGTACACGCCCACGCTCACCGGCCTCGGCGAGCGACGCCACCTGATCTCGCCGCAGGTCAACCTCGACACCCACGTCGAGGACATCGTCAACCTGCTGCAGTTCGAGGAGCTCGAGCGCGTGGTGCTGGTGGGCCACAGCTACGCGGGCATCGTGATCTCCGGCGTGGCCGACCGCGTGCCGCAGCGGCTGCGCCAGCTCGTCTACCTCGATGCCTTGCTGCTCGAGCCCGGCAAGAGCCTGTTCTCGGACTTCCCGCCGGCCGTGGTCGAGCAGCGCCTCAAGGCCATCCGCGAGACGGGCGGCGGCGTGGGCGCGGCCGCCGCGCTGCCGCCCGCGGCCTTCGGCGTGAAGGACCCGGCCGACGCGGCCTGGGTCGCGCGCCACCTCACGCCGCAGCCCGTGGGCACCTACCTGCAGCCGCTGCTGCTGAAGGCGCCGCTGGGCAACGGCCTGCCCAAGACCTACGTCGAGTGCACGGGCGACCCGATCGCCACGCTCGAACCCACCAAGGCGCGCGTGCGCGCCGATGCCGGCTGGCAACTGCGCACGCTGGCCACCGGGCACGACGCCATGGTCACCGCGCCCGCCGCGCTGACCGAACTGCTGACCGATCTCGCGGCCCCGGCCGCTTCCTCTTCCTGAATGAAAGCCTCGCGATGGGAACCCTGACCCCCGAAGAACGCCATTTTTTCCGCTCCGATGTGCATGCGCGCCAGGGCGAGCGCCGCACGCGCCAGCCGCACGGCCACATCACCGAACCGGCGCGCCAGGTGCCGGTGCACGAGCGTTGCGACGTGCTGGTGCTCGGCGGCGGCCCGTCGGGCGTGGCGGCGGCCGTGGCCGCGGCGCGCAGCGGTGCGCGCACGGTGCTGCTCGAGCGCTACAACCACCTGGGCGGCCTGTCGACCGGCGGCCTCGTGATCTGGATCGACCGCATGACCGACTGGTCGGGCCGGCACGTGATCCAGGGCCTGGCGGCCGAGTTCATGGACCGCCTGGGTCGCGAGGCCGTCGCGGGCCCGCCGCGCGAGGACTGGGGTTCGCGCGACGCGGCCAAGGCCGAGCACTGGTCGCTGCGCACCGCCGCCTTCCATGGCGTGGTGACCCATTCGCCGACCATCGATCCCGAGATGCTCAAGGGCGTGTATCACCAGATGGTGCGCGAGGCCGGCGTCGACCTGATCCTGCATGGCTGGATGGTCGCGCCGATCGCCGAGGCCGGGCGCGTGACCGGCGCCGTGTTCGAGAGCAAGCAGGGACGGCGCGCCATCCTCGCGCGCGTGGTGGTCGACACCACGGGCGAGGGCGATCTCTATGCCGCCGCGGGCGCGGCCTTCTCGTCCGACATCGACGCGCACGACATCCACCACTGCATCAACACCTCGTGGCTGTTCGCGGGCGTCGACATGCGGCGCTGGCTCGACTTCCGCGCGCACCAGCCGCAGGCCTACTCGGCGCTGCTGGCACAGGGGCGCGAGACGCTGGGCAGCTTCGAGAAGCCCATCGTCTCCTGGCGCGACGACGTCGCCACCTTCCTCGGTCCGCGCAAGTCGGGCTTCAGCGCGCTCGACGTCGACGAGATGACGCAGGTCGAATGGGAGTCGCGCCGCAGCATGGCCGAACACCTGGCCTTCTACCGCGCGCATGCGCCGGGCTTCGAGCAGGCCTGGCCGATGCTGATGGCGCCGCAGATCGGCACCCGGCATGGCCGGCGGCTCGCGGGCGTCAAGAGCGTGCGGCGCGCGGACTGGGACGCGGGCGCGGTCGAGGCCGACGAGATCGGCATCAGCCCCAGTCCCTCGCCGAAGTTCCCGAACATCTCGGTGCCCTACGGCGCGCTGGTGCCCGAGCGGCTCGACGGCGTGCTCGCCGCGGGCAAGCACATCTCGTGCGACACCAACTCGCACGGCTTCATGCGCGAGATCCCGCAATGCTGGCTCACGGGCCAGGCGGCCGGCACCGCGGCCGCGCTGGCGGCCGACGCGGGCGTGCTGCCGCGCGAGGTCGACGTGGGCCGGCTGCAGGCGCTGTTGATGGCGCAGGGCGTGCCGCTGCGCCAGGCCGCGCCGGTGGCCGCGGAAGCGCAGGCGACCGCATGAGCTTCCGGCTCGCACTGGCCCATCTCGGCATGCTCGATGCGGCGCCGCCGCGGCTGGTCGAGGCCGCGCATGCGGCGGGCTTCGCGGGTGTCGGCATCCGCTTGCTGCCCGCGCGCCTCGGCGAGGCGCCGTTCCCGATGGCCGTGGGTGGCGCGATGCTGCGCGAAACGCTGGCGCGGCTGAGCGACCTGGGCATGGCGGTGCACGACATCGAGATCGCGCGCATCAAGCCGGGCTTCGATGCCGCGGCACTGGCCGGCGTGCTCGAGTCGGCGCAGGCATTGGGCGCGCGCTGCCTCATGGTCAATGTCGACGATGCCGACCTCGCGCGCGCCGCCGACGGCATCGCCGCGCTGGCCGAACGCGCGCGGCCGCACGGGCTGTCGCTCGGCGTCGAGTTCATGGTCTACACCGCCGCGCGCAGCCTGGCCGATGCGCAGCGGCTGGTGGCCGCGGTGCCGATTTCAGACGCGCGCATCGTGGTCGACGCCTTGCACTTCTGCCGTGCCGGCTGCCAGCTGTCGGACCTGCATGCCGAGCGCATCGACCACAGCTTCATGCAGATCAACGACGCCCCCGCGCAGCGCCACCCGGGCCTCTCGCCCGCCGAGGAGGGCCGGGCCCACCGGCTGTTCCCGGGCGAGGGCGCGCTGCCGCTGGCCGCGCTGCTCGCGCCCCTGGCCGGCGATGCGCTGCTGTCGGTCGAGGCACCCAGCGCCATCCGCATGGCCACCATGGATCCACAGGCGCGCGCCGCGGCCGCCCATCGCGCCACCACGTCATTCCTGCAACGAAACGGCTTCGCCCATGCCTGACAACACCCTCGACTGGAACGGCCTCAAGCTCGACGGCAGCACCGCCGTGCTCGGCATCATCGGCGACCCGATCGCGCAGGTGAAGGCGCCGCTGCCGCTGACGCAGCGCCTGCAGCGGCGTGGCCTCAACGCCGTGCTGGTGCCGCTGCATGTGCGCGCCGACGACGTGGCGCCGCTGCTGCAGAGCCTGCATGCGGTGCGCAACCTCGCGGGCATCGTCGTCACCGTGCCGCACAAGCAGCAGGTGGCGGCATTGCCGATCGAACTGCTGCGCGCGGCGCGCGAAGCCCGCGCCGTGAACGTGCTGCGCCGCCATGGCCAGGGCTGGCAGGGCGAACTGCTCGATGGCGCCGGCTTTCTCGCGGGCCTGGTGCGCCATGGCTTCGAGGTGCGGGGCCGCAGCGTCGGTCTCGCGGGCGCCGGTGGCGCGGGCAATGCGATCGCCTTCGCGCTCGCCGCTGCGGGTGCCGCCTCTATCGACATCCGCGATGCCGATGATGCGAAGCGCGCCGATCTCGTCGCGCGGTTGCGTGCATCGGGCTGCAACGCCGGCGCATGGGATGGGGAGAGCCCGCGCGACCTGCTCGTCAACGCCACGCCCGCCGGCATGCGCGCGGACGATCCGCTGTCGATCGCGCCCTCGGCGATCCGCGCGGGCCACACGGTGGCCGACGTGATCATGGAGCCGCCCACCACCGCGCTGCTCGCGCTCGCCGAATCCATGGGCGCGCGCATCGTGCATGGCCGCCACATGATGGACGAGCAGCTCGAGGCCATGGCCGACTTCTTCGCCGAGGTGCTGCGATGAGCGCGCCTTTCTTCCCCGGTTTCGAGGCGCGCTCCATCGAACTCGGCGATGCGCGGATCCACGTCGAAGTCGGCGGCAGCGGACCACCGCTACTGCTCTTGCATGGCTACCCGCAGACGCATGTGGCCTGGCACCGCGTCGCGCCCGTGCTTGCACGGCATTTCACCGTGGTCGCGCCCGACCTGCGCGGCTATGGCGACAGCACCGGGCCCGCCGGCGATCCGCTGCATCTCAACCACTGCAAGCGCACGCTGGCCGCCGACAAGCTCGCGCTGATGCGCGCGCTGGGCTTCGAACGCTTCGCCGTCATGGCCCACGACCGCGGCGCGCGCGTGGGCTACCGCCTCGCGCTCGACGCGCCCGAGGCCGTGCGCTGCTTGGTCTCGCTCACCGTGATTCCCACCGAGGAGATGTGGAAGCGCGCCGGCATGGCCTTCGGGCTCAAGGCCTTCCACTGGTACCTGTTCGCGCAGCCCTTCGATCTGCCCGAGCGCATGCTGCGCGCCGATCCCGCCTATTACCTCGACTGGACCCTGCGCAACATGGTGCAGAAGGTCGACGCCGTCACGCCCGAAGCGCTGGCCGAATACCACCGCGCCTTCGCGAAGGAATCGGTGCGCCACGCCATGCTCGAGGACTACCGCGCCGCCGCCTCGATCGACCTGCAGCACGACCGCGAGGACCTCGCGGCCGGCCGCCGCCTGGCCTGCCCGGTGCAGGTGCTGTGGAGCGCGTCGAACACCGCGCGGCCCGACCCGGCCGAAGTCTGGAAGACCTGGGCCGACACCGTGGAGGGCGGCACCGTCGACTGCGGCCACCTGATGGCCGAGGAGGCGCCCGACGAGGTGCTGGCACACGTGCTGCCGTTCCTGCGGCGCCACGCCTGAAGGGCCGCACCCGGATTCACGAAGGAGAAGAAGACCATGAGAGACAGGACCCTGCGTTCGCACCTGCTGGCGCCGCTGTGCATCGCGCTGGCGCTGCTGCAGTCCACCCTAGCGCATGCGCAACCCCAGCCACCCGTGCGCCTGAGCGGCCTGCAGGACGCGGCGCTGACTCGCCAGCAGGAGTTCTTTCCATCGACCGCGTTCGAGACCGTGCATGCGGGCGGCTGCGGCGTGATGGAGGGCATCGCCACCGCGTCGGACGGCAGCGTCTATTTCACCGAGATCACGCGCTCGGTCGGCTGCAGCGATGCCAGGGGCGTGCAGGGCGGCCGCATCTGGGTGATTCCGCCGGGCGGCCGGCCGCGCGTGTTCCGCGAGCCCAGCAACATGGCGGCGGGCCTGGCCATCGATGCGCAGGACCGCCTGGTGGCGGCCGAGGGTGCCGACTTCGGCGGTCGCCGCGTGTCGGTGACCGATCTGCGCAGCGGCGACTACCGCGTGGTCGCCTACTTCCACGACAACCGGCAGCTCAATGCGCCCAACGACGTGGCCATCGACCGCGCGGGCCGCATCTATTTCTCCGACCTGCGGCTGTTCGGCCCCGAGACCATCGAGCAGCGCATCCATGCCGTCTACCGGCTCGACCCGCCGGCCGCGGGCAGCGGTGCCAAGGGCCTGTGGCCCATCGCCCGCATCCTCGGCGACAACGCCAAGGTCAACGGCGTCGAGCTCTCGCCCGACGGGCGCACGCTCTATGCGGGCCTGTGCGACCCCGGCAGCAACGCGCTCGGCGAGCAGGGCCCGGCCCCGCTCGACCGCACCGGTTCGGGCGGCCTGCTGGCCTATGCGCTCGATGCCGCGGGCCAGCCCGGTGCGCCGCGCGTGCTGCTCGATCTCGAGAAGGCCGGCTGCGTCGACGGCATGGCCACCGACACCGAGGGCAACGTCTACCTCGCGCTGCCGTCCTCGCCCGGCGGGCCGGGCCTCTACGTGCTCACGCCCGCGGGCCAGCTCGTGGCGCGGCTCGTGCTGCCGAACCGCGAGAGCCCGGTGAACGTGGGCTTCGGCCGCGGCGCCGAGGCGAACATGCTCTACGTGGCGACCGTGGGCGTGGGCAAGGTGTACCGGCTGCGCGTGGGCAAGAGCGGAGCTGCACCCGCGCCCTGAGGTCGAGGGCTCTCGTCAGGGCTGCGCCTGGCCGCGCGGCCGCATTCCGGTGGCGCGCTTGAAGGAACGCGAGAGCGCGAGCCCGTTCGAGTAGCCCACCTGCTGCGCCACCTGGTCGAGCGTGAGCCGCTGCTCCTTCAACAGGCGCGCGGCGATGCGCATGCGCGTGTGGAAGAGGTAGCGCAGCGGCGGCAGGCCGAACTGCTGGCTGAAGCGCGAAGCGAAGGCGCTGCGGCTCAGGTGGCACAGTGCCGCCAGCGCATCGACGGTCCAGTTGCGCGCGGGATGCTCGTGCATCGCGAGCACGGCCGTCGAGAGCTGGCGATCGCGGCGTCCGGGCGCGGCTTCCAGTCCCACCGCATGGGCCGGGTCGGCGAAGTGGCGCGACAGCAGCATGCGCAGGATGCCGTTGATCGAAGGCCCCATCGCCATCGCATTGCCGGCATCGAGGTCGGAAATCCAGCGCACCCAGTCGACCACGCGCGCATCCCCGGCGCCTTCGCCGGCCTTGCAGTGCACCACCTCGGGCAGCAGCGCCATCAGCGGGTGCTCCATCAGGGCGCTGGTCTCGAAGAAGCTGCCCGCGACGAGTGCGTCGTGCTCGGAGCCCACCGCATAGACACCGTGGCGGTTGCGAAAGCCCGCGCGCACCAGGTCCTCGATGCCGCGCGGCACGACCTGTTCGTCGCGAAAGACCAGGTGCACCCCGCCACGCGGCAGGAACAGGATGTCGCCCCTGTTCGCGAGATGAACCCCGTCGGCCATCCGCACGCGCCAGCCGTCGTCGCAGAACACGTACAGCGGCGCATGCGAGCGGCTGCGGACCTCGACCGCGTCGTTCGCCGCGCAGCGGTACTGGAAGCTCAGCACCGGCTCGAACCAGAGGCGTGCGATGAGCCGTTCGGTGTCGGGTGCGGTCTCGTGCGGGGCTGCGTGGTGGCGCCCGCGCTTGAAGGTCTTCGACATGCGAGGAAGAAATCGGAAAACAGCGGATGCTAGTGATCGCACGCCTGCTTGACACTCCGCCGGAGGTCCTAGGGTGCCCCTTGCCTCGTTGGCCATTGGCGATAGGCCTTAGGGTGCGAGGATCAGCACCAGCGTCTGGCTCGGCGCGATGCGCGCGCCCATGGCGTTGGTGCTGTTCTGCATGGTGGTGCTGGTGAGGCGGGTGGCGGGCATGCCGTTGAACAGCACGGTGTTGGCGCCGGTCGTGTGCCGGCTCGGGCCCATCACGGTGCCGGAGGCTACGCCGAGCAGGACGCCGGGGTTGTCGCCGTTGGTCATCGGAATCGTCGTGGCGAGGTTGTGCGCCGGACCACCCATGATCAGGATCGTCGGACAGTTCGGGATGGCGGTGGGTCCGAGGGCAATGTCCGTGTAGGGCACCGGGATCGGGGAGGGCGCGGCCGGCGTCATGCAGACGTCCGGAAAGGCCATGTCGGTCCCCATCAACTGGCAGTTCGCGAACATGCGATCAACCGAAATGGATCTGGCCGCCGCGCGCCTTCACCAGCTTGCTTCCGTCCACCATGGTGTGCTGCGACTTCAGGTGCATGAGTGTCTCGGCCTCGACCTCGACGTGACCAGCACTCACACGATCGAGCCCTGTCGTCGAGCGTGTGTGACTCTCGCTGAAGTGCTGCACTCGCGTCATTGCGCTCGACAGCGTGGAGGCGATGAGCTTGATGGCGCCCGCTATGAAACGAAGCCCTTCGACCACGACATGCGCCCGATCTGCAGTGACGTCAATGGAGCGGGTTGCCATGTGGAATTCCTCGGCGTCGACAGAAAATCTTTTGACGGCTATGGCGAGGCCGCCCTCGACGTTCCAGGTCACCGGACCGGTGGAGAGATGCAAGGGCGCCACGGTGGCATGACCCGTCCGTGCCTGGCGAGCGAGGATCGACCCGATCCAGGCGCCATTTGCACCTGCGTCGAGACAGGACACGGTGTCGCCGAGTGCTGGAACGACCAGACAACTGAACGAGACGCGAGCTTCCAGTGAGCCTTGCTCGCCGACGACCGTGAAAAGGTCGTCCCGCATATCAACGATGACGCCGATATTCCAATGAGCGGTCGTGCGATGCGATTCCCTTGCGCGGAGCCTCCGGCGAGAGCGATGGGAAATGGGGATGGAGCGATTGGCGATGGTCATGGGGTTCAAGTTGCTGTGAACAGGGTGGGTCTCCAGGAGTCGGCGCGCTCCAGATCTGCATCGGGCGCTATCGCCCGGGAGTAGTCGACCCCGATCGCACCGCCGAGCTGGGCGCGATGCAGAACGCAGCGATGGAGCACCGCGCGAGAGAAATCCCCTTGTGCGAGATTCGCGTGACTCAGGTCCGCATGGGTGAGGTCGGCTCCGATCCATCGGCCGCCTGGCATATCCGCTTGAGCGAAATGCACCTGCCGGAGATTCGCACCATCGAAGATCGAACCAGAAAGCTTGGCGGCGCTGAAAAGGCTCTGCGGCAATTGGGCGCCAGTGAAATCGCAGCCCTGCCCGTGTGCGCCGCAAAAGATGCTCATGGGTGCCTGGATCCCACGGAAACGGACGTCCTCGATCTGCGAGCCCTGGAAGTTGCATTGCGTCAGCATTGCCTCGGAGAAGTCACATCCGGAAAGGTCGAGGTTGGCGAACTGGCAACCTTCGAGCCGCAGGCCGGAGAATCGTTGACCCGGCAAGCTTGATTTGAAGAAAACGGTATGGCGAAAGCGAGCCCCCTCCCACGTGGGGTTCACCACGTCGCTTTCCAGCAAGCTCGCGTGCTCGAGATCGGCGCCATCGAGCGATACGTCGTGCAGGCGACACTCGCTGATCACGGACGAGACGAGACTGGCGTCGCGGAATACGGCGCTGGAAAGATTGCAGCGCGTCAGGGTCGCCATCGACATCACGGCACGTGCGAACTGGGCGTGGCTCAAGTCGCAAGTCGAGAGCTTGGCTTGGTGAAGAAAAGCCTGTCGCAGATCCGCATGTGTCAGAACACATCGATCGAAAACGGCGCCCCGAAGTTGCGCGTCGAAAAGCAAGGCACCACGCAAGTCGCATTGATCGAACACGGCTTCGCGCAGGTCTGCGTTTCGAAGATCGACCTGAGCAAGACATGTCTTCGTGAAAATGATCGCCCCCAGCGATGCCCCTGCATAACTCTTGCCGCGCAGATCCCGCTCCGAGATGACTTCGCCCATCAAAGCTGCGAGCGTGAGCACCTCGGGGCTCATTGACCGCCCCCCGTTTCGGCCGCCTTGCGCCGCGGCCAGGTCTTCGCACGTGTCAGAAGTGCGCCCTGCAGTTGCACGGATCCGTCAATCAGGATGCTGGAGAGATCCGCACCGAAGAGATTGCTGTCGCGCAGATCGGTATTTCGAAGATCCGCGTTCTGAAGGATGCAGTCACGCAGATTCGCGCTCTGCCAGTTTCCCCCTCGAAGCACCGAACGAGTCATCAGTGCGCCGCGCGCGTCGGAAGCCCGACCATCGCAACCCGTGAGCAGCGCGCCAGAAAGGTTGGCGCCTCGCAAATCAGTCCTGACCAGAGATGCTCCCTCCAGATTCATGCCGGCGAGGTTGGCATCGCGCAGAACCGCCCGCGCCAGGTTGATGCCGCCCATTCGTGTGGTGCTCACGAAAGACGCGCTGGTTGCTTGTGCCGACACCAGTTGGGCTCCTTCGAGGTTGCAATCGATGAAGGAGCTTCCATCGAGCCTCGCACCGCCGATTCGCGCATTTGAAAGATCGCATTCGATGAAGGAACAACCGCGGAGATCGGCTTCTTCCAGCCGCAGCGAGCGCAGGTCCATCTTGTAGAAGGTCTGGCCTTCTGCGTGAGCCTCGCGGCCATCGACGGCATTCCATACCGTATCCATCCAGAGGGCGCCTTTGAGCCTCGCCCCTCGCAGATGGGTGCGCTCGAAACGGCAGTGCGACAGGATCGCTCCCTGAAGATCGGCACGGTCGAGCACCGTGCCGAGGAGGCCGGCCCGACCGAGGTTGGCCTCGCGAAAAGACGCGTCGATGGCGATGGCGCCGTCCAGCTTGGCATGCGCCAGCACTGCGCGGGAAAAATTTGAACCAGAGAGGTTGCAATGCGAAAAATCGGCGCTCTCCAGATGGGCCCCGCTGAAGTCGACGCCGCTCAGATCCATGTCGGAGAAGTTCGCACCGGTGAAATCATGGAGCATGAAGTTCCGTAGACCCAGGGTATGTGCTCGAACCATCTCCACCCGCAATCGTTGCGCGTCTTCGCCATTCATGCGTGCGGCGGGCGATTGCATATGGGCCGATTGCAGATAACCCTGGCGTTCCGCGTCCTGCTTTCTGAGGAGATTCGGAAGAATCGCGGCTTCGTCGAACGGTTTCCCGGTGGCGGCAAACATCTGCCGGAGTTCACCGAGATGCTGCGTGGCGTTGTACAGCGGAGGACCGCGATGCCCGCCGGAAAAAATGGGGATGCCTTTGGTTTTCTCCAGCTCCAGCGCGCGTTCCAGCAAGGAAAGCATGTCTTCGAGCGCCGCGAGCTGCTGTTCGCGCGATTCGACGAGCTTGCGTTCGACATAGCCGGCAAGCTTCGCTCCGGTTGGAACGGGCTCTTCGACAGGCATGCGAAGGCCCATTTCGTCGGGGTCCTTTCCGAGCTTGCGAAGCTCCGCGCGAGCCAGCTCGAAGTCGATGCTTGATCGCCTCCGTTCGACTTCCGCTCGCATGCCATCACCAGCAAGAACGGCCTGCGTCGCCTCGGATTCGGGGTCCGAGTGATCGAGGTCCTCTGGGAGGAGGTCCGCGTCGTTCAGGGCATGGATGGCACCCATCTGGGGATCGGCGCGCTTTTTCAGTACGTCGAGATAGTGAGCATCGTCCTTTTCGCTCCCGATGCGCTCCACGGCGGCCAGCAACTCCACGATGTCGGTCCCGTCGATTTCGCGCACCGATGTGATGCCCTGGAAGATCAGGATTGCGCGTTCTGCGTGCGGGAAGAACCAGACGGTGGTGAGCCGGAGCGGCACCTCGACGAACTCGTTTTCACTGCCATCGACGGGTTGCTTGCGGGCGAATGTGCGTGCGCGCAATCCTGGCAGCTTGCCGTCGATGCGTTCCTTGGCGGGGTGCATGCCTTCGAGGCAAAACTCTTCGTCTCCGGCCAAAGGCGCTTCCAGCCACTGATCGGACGGCGCGACATTGAAATGGTGCCAGTCGATATCGGGAGCGAAGCCGGGCGCGTGTTCGCGCAGATAGCTGTCGTCGTAGGTTCCGCGCAGTGCGGCCCGTGCGGGATGTTGAGAGTCCAATGCGGAGAAGCCCGCGGGCTCTGTCTGCTGTCGCGGCGAGACCAGGCGATCGTTGGGACTCTCGATGTTCGGAAGGCGATGCACGCCGTCCAGTTCCTGTGCGCCGATACCGCAGGGGTTGGCCATGAACCCCGTGCCTCCAAAGGCTCTTCGCCACGAAAGGGGCAGCTTGTCAAAGGCTTGGGGCGTGGTCGGGGTGCTGCCCGCCCAGTGCCGGTCACCGAAGGCCAGCAGAATCTTCTCCTTCCCACCGAGTCGTGCGCGTACGGCGCGTGCGTGACTGCCATCGCCGGAAGGATAGACATGACCGTGCACCAGAAATTCGGGCGTCAGCTTGGCGATGCCTTCGTCGATCAGTGGTGATTCCGTTTCGCCCGCGAGGAAATTCCACATGGACTGTTCGCCCCAGAGACGCCCTTGCTCGCCTTGATCGAAGGGGACGTGGAGCATGGCACTGATGGACATCCCGTGACGCTTGCGAAACGTGAAGGGACGAGCGGTCAGACTGATCTGGCCGGGTTTGACGACTTGCATCTGCTTCAGCCTTTGGGTGGCGATTCGTCAGGGCCAGGGGGCATGTCCTGTGTCGGTGGTGGCTTGGGCGATGAAGGCGGTTGCTGAGGGTTTCTGCGCGCGTGGCGTTCGTGGTTGTGTTCGTGGCGGTTGTCGAGGCCGCCGTACAGGAAATGATCGGGTGCGGCGTCGTCCGCATTGATGGAATCTGTCTCTTCGACCTTCCACTTCTCCGCCAACCCCACGTATGCCGGATCCGCAGCAGCCGATGCAAGCTCTCCGAGAACCGGAACATAGCGGGTCCAACCACTCGCTGAGCGCGTCTCGAGTGCGTCTGCCAGGGTCTCCATGCGATGAGCCAATCCCGTGAGCTCTGCCTGCCACGCCATCGTGGACGCTTTGCGCATCTCGGCGACGGCATTCTTGTATTGCCTTAGGGTCTCCGCTTTGTCGGCATAGTAGTAGCCGAGTCCGCTCAAGGCGCCGCTGGCCGTCATGAGCATGGCCCATTCACTGGCCTCCTTGGAGGCAACGGAAGGGGGGGAGCCGCCCGCGTTGCTGTCCTTCACGGGGGCAATGTTGAACAGACCTGTATGGAGCATCTTGATCTTGCCGATCTCGATACCGATGCCTGCGACCGTTTCAAGCCGCAAGGCGGCCGCGTTCTCGATCTGCAACCCGAGGAAGTTCGAGATGCTGATCCCCATCGCCGTTTCAAGGCTGAGCCCACCGAAGGAGGTTCGCGCGATACCCATGTTCGCTTCACTGTTCGAACCGATGTAGCCGCTGGAATTCGATCCGATCACCGTCTGATTCGACCCGATCGAGGTCTCGTTGATGTCCCCCACCGCAAAGGTGCTGACATTCGTATTGCTGATGACCTTCACCTCGTTGGCAAGGATGGAGTAGGGGCCCTTCGGACTGGTGACCACCGTCGAGTTCGCGCCCGTCACGACGAAGTCGTAATGCGCAGCCTCGAAGCGAATGTTCCGCGCCTTGAACGAGTAGTCCCCGCCGACGGTGACCGTCTTGTTCCCGAGCACGTCGCGCGTCTCGTCGGCCCGCGTGATGTCCACGCGTTGCCCGCCGACGTCGACCTTCGAATTCTTCTGCACCGTGAGATTGCGGTCGGCGTCCACGAAGGCATCCTGCTTGCCCACCACGTGGTGCAGCTGGTCCTTCTTTATCGTCTGCTTCTGCATGCCGTCGACGATCGAGCGGTCGTTGTTCGCAACGTGCACCATGCGGTCGTGGCCCACCTGCTGCGTCTGGTCGTGGTCGACGGTCAGGGTCTGGTCGCGGCCGACGTAGGTCGCATCGTCGCGCTCCACCACCCGCCGCATGTCCCGCTCCGCATGCACCGACAACAGCTCCTCCCCCTTGCGATCCTCGAACTGGATCTCGTTGTAGTTGCTCGCATCGCCCCCGGGCGTGGAGCGCGTGCGGAAGCCGCTCTGCGTGGGCGACTTGTAGGGGATGGGCTGGTCGTCGTTGTAGACCCGTCCCACGATCACGGGCCGGTCGGGGTCGCCGTTGAGGAAGTCGACGATCACCTCCTGCCCGATGCGCGGCGCGAAGTAGCCGCCCCAGCCCTTGCCGGCCCAGGGTTGCGACACGCGCACCCAGCAGGTGGACTTCTCGTTGCTCTCGTCGTAGCGGTCCCAGTGGAAGTGCACCTTCACGCGGCCGTGTTCGTCCACGTGCAGCTCGTCGCCTGCGGGGCCGACCACGATCGCGGTCTGCGGACCGGGCATGGTCACGCGCGGCGTGAGGCGCGGGGGGCGGAACGGCAGCTGCATCGGCAGCACGGTGAGGAAGAACACGCAGACGCCGCGCTGGGCGTCGTGCAGCGTGCGCTCGGTGCGGATCAGCTCGTCGAGCACCCCGTCCGCGCCGTCGTTGACCGCATCGCCCGCGATCAGGCCGCACAGCCGCTCGGCATGCCATTTGCGCGTGCGCTCGTCGTCGGCGCCTTCATAGCCCGGATGGGTGATGACGAAGCTGCAGGCGCCGATCAGGTGTTCGCCGCGCGCCAGCTCGGGCGCGTCGCCCTCGAGCACGAAGCTGCGGCCCACGCCCACGTCGGGCCAGGTCGTCACGGCCCAGTGGCGGTCACGGCGCGCGATCAGTTCCTCGCCGCGGATCCTGGCCGTGGCCTCGGCGTGCTCGACGCTGAAGTAGTCGCCCGGGTATTCGAAGTCCTCGAACTCGGCGAGCTCGTGCTCGTCGGCGGCGTCGATGGTGGCGCCGATGTTCTTGCGGATGGCCTTGAAGTCGCTGTCGCGTGCCGCGTGCTTGCCGGTTTCCAGCCGCTGCGTGGAAATCCAGCGCGTGATCTCGTTGAAGCGCGCTTCGCCCGCGACGTCGGTGTAGTGCAGCACCGGCGTGGCCGGCAGGCGCTTGTGCGCGACGAAGCTGGTGTCGGCGAGCTGCAGCCGGCCCGGCTCGTCGTGCGCGTCGAACCAGTAGTAGATGCCTTCGGCCTCGAGCAGCCGCGAGAGGAAATCGTGATCGCTCTCCTGGAACTGCACGCAGTAGCGATGCGGTTCGTGCGCGCCGATCACGCCGTCGGCGTTGGTCTTGCGGATGCGCCGTGCCGGGCTGTCCTCGAACACGCCGTCGAGCACATCGAGCACCGGCTTGTCCTGGAAGATGCGCGAGTTGCGCCGCTTGGTCAGCAGCCAGAACCAGGAGCGCAGCGTGATGCGGTAGCGGTGGTAGCGCCCGGTGCGGCCTTCGCGCAGGAAGCGCACGGCATGCCCGTGGCAGTGGCGGGTGTGCGGGAGTTCATGGGCATCGATGAAGTCGATGCCGATGTCGAAGGCGCGGCCCAGGATGTCCTTGGGTTGCACATGCCCGTTCTTCGACAGCACCGTGAGCTCGTAGACCGCCGCGCGCGACAGGCCCTCGTGGCCGATGAGGCTCCAGAACATGAGGTCGTTGGCGACGGGGGAGTCGGTGTCGATGCGGATGTCGTGCGTGTGCATGGGTCATCGATTGTTCGAAATCGGCGGGCGCGGCGCGATGGTCGTTCCGCTCGAATGGATGGCCGCGCGTCCTGCAATGGCCGCGAATTCCTCGGCCGCAGCCGTTCGCTTCAAGGTTTCATCCCCACGAGCCGCAGGAGATTGCCGCGCGCCACCAGTTCTCGCGCCTCGGGAGCGAGCTGGCCCAGGAAGTTCTGCACGCTCGCGAACTTCATGGCCTCGGCGTCGGCCGAGCGGTGGCTTGCGTCGGTGCCGATCAGGAAGCGATGGGGCTGCGCCTCGATCAGCGCGAGCCATTCGGGCCAGACGTTCTGGCCGTCGCGCAGCACGGTGTAGTCGGGCGAGCGCGGATGGCGCGGCCAGGTGCGCGCGCTGAGTTCGTAGTGCAGGTTCGGATGCCGATCGAGCAGCCGCCGCGCGAGGAACAGCGGCGTGTAGCCGCCATGGGCCCAGATCACCGGCACGTCGGGAAAGCGCTCGAGCATCTGTTGCAGCTCGGCCATGCGCGTGGATTCCACATGCACCATCACCGGCAGCCGGTACTTGCGCGCGAGCGTCATGATGCCGGTCATGGTCGCGCCGGTCGGGCTGTAGTCGGTCTCAGCGAAGCCCGATGCCGGGAAATGCGCGGCCGAGATCTCGCCGATGCCCTTGTAGAGCCCGGTGGCCAGCAGCGCGTCGAGCTGCGCGAGCAGGGCCGGATCGTCGGCGCTCCAGCCCGGGCGGTAGATGCTGCGCTCGGGCGAGATCGAGGCGAAGGGAATCAGCCGGTCGGGATGGCGCTTCGCGGCCTCGGCCACCGAATCGTTGCTGCTGCGCCCGCCCCAGAACACCACGGCATGCGTCGCGCCCCAGCGGTCCATCAACGCGAGCTGCATCGCGAGGTCATTGAGATGCACGTGCGCGTCGGCGAAGGGGATCATCGGCGCGGCGGAGCGCGCATCGGGCAGCGGCGCGGTCTGCGACCAGGCCGGCAGGGCCGCGGCCCACAGCAGGCCCGCACGCAGGCAGAGCGCGCGCGCCAGGCGGTGCAGTCGTCGTCGATCGGTCCAGTGCATGGCGTGTCCTCGTGCGGCGGGAGGGCCTTCGCCCCGGGGGAGATGCACGTTAAACGCGGGCGAAAGGAAAGACGGTCAGCGATTGGTAAGCGTCTGTCGAAAGAGATAGGGGGTGGTCGTGGAGACGCTGCGTGCCCCCACCCCGGCCCTCCCCCAGAGGGGGAGGGGGAAAGTCCTTCAGCGCTGCAACAGGGACTTGGCGCGCTGCACGCGCGCGAGGCTCTCGCCGCCACGCACCTGCGCGAGCGCCCGCGACAGTCCCGCGCGCTCCGCCTCGCGGGCATCGGGCCGTTCGCAGAGCTCGATCCACGCCGCGAGCGCGGCCCAGGCCGATTGCTGTTCCGTGCCGTGGTGCAACGCGCGCTCGAGCGCGCGCCGCGATTCGGCATCGTCGTGCTGCGCGGCGTGCCAGCGGGCATCGAGCCGGTGGATGTCGCTGAGGTGGCCGGCTTCGCCGAACTGCTCGGCGCTGTGCAGCCCGGCGTCGATCTCGGCGCGGGCCTCGTCGAACTGGCCGGCGCGCAGCGCCACCTCGGCCGCGTACAGATGGACCTGGCTCGCGCCGGCGAACATGCCGCGCTGGCGGTGCCGCTCGAGCGCCGCGCGGATGCGCTGCGTCGCGCTCTGCGCGGGCCGGCGCGGCCCGTGTCCGGCGATCCAGCCGTCGAACCACAGGGCCGGGCCCTCGGCCTGGCCGATGTCGTCGGCACCGGCCGCGGCCTGCAGGGTGGGCAGCACCTCGGCCACCAGCGCGGCTTCGCCGAGCGCGGCGCCCGCGGTCGATGCGCCCCAGGCGGCCAGCATGCTGGCCATCGGCGCGCCGAGCCGCAGGGCGCGTTCGCGTGCCCGCGCGAGATGCTGCAAGGCGATGTCGATCTCGCCGACCATCACCAGCGGCAGCGCGGAATTGGCGAGCATCGACACCACCGGGTCGATCGGGAACGGCGCGCCCGCGATGCGCGCCTCGTCGCGCGCGCAGATCGCGAGCCCTTCGCGCATGCAGTTCGCCGCCGCCGCGTAGTCGCCCTGGAACGACAGCGTGGTGCCGCGCAGGTTCATGGCGCAGACCACCACCGCGGGATCGTCGAAGCGCCGGCCCAGGGTCTCGACGCGCTCGGCCATCCGCAGCGCCTGCCGGTAGTCGGCGCGCGCCATGTGGATCCATCCGAGGCCGCCATGGATCCAGCCATGCGCGGCGGCCGCCGGCCGGCGCTCGCAGAGCTCGAGCGCGCGGGCCAGCGAGACCTCGCGCTCGGGTGCCGCGAAGCCCAGGTACTGCGCGAAGGCCACGGCCTGGTGGGCATGCAGCCCGAGTTCGAGCGCATCGCGCTCGGGCCGCGGCAACGCATCGCTGCGGCCGAGCAGCGCCAGCGCCCGGCGCGCGAGCCGCACCGCTTCCTGCGGCGCGAAGCGCGCGACCGCGAGCCGCGTCGCCTCCGCGCTGTGGCGGATCGCGGCGGTCGCGTCGTGGCTGCGCTCGTGGTGCTCGGCCAGTTCCGCGGCCGCCACCGGCAGGCCGAGCGGCGCCATGGCCTCGAGGCCCTGCGCCGCGCGGCGGTGCAGTTCGGCGCGCCGCGCCGCGCCCAGGCGCTGATAGAGCACGTGGCGATGCAGCGCATGGCGAAAGGCATGGCGGGCGTCGAAGCTGTCGTCGGCCAGCCGCTCGACCGCGAGCGGCACCAGCCACTGGCCCTGCCTGGCGAGCCGGTCGATCTGCGCGCGCACCGACAGCCGCGAGCGTTCGAGCATCGAGGCCAGCGGCTGGCTCCAGAACTCCACGCCGAGCACCGAGGCCGCCTCGAGCAGCGACTGGTCCTCGGGCTCGAGCAGTTCGAGCTGCCGCTCGATCAGGTGCGCAAGCCCGTGCGCCAGTCGTGCCGGCGGCTCGGCGAAGGCGTCGGGCGGAGGCCCGTCCGGGCCGTCTTGCGTGTCCGCGTGCTCGCGGTCGGTGGCATCGAGCCAGGTCGCGAGGTACAGCGGCAGGCCGCCGGTCTGCGCATGCAGCCGCTGCGCCAGGTGGGTCGATGGGGGCTGCCGGGCATAGCGGCCCGCGAGGTACTCGGCCACTTCGCCCGCGGAGAACGCCGCCAGTTCGAGGCCGCGCGCCAGGCCGCGCAGCCGCAGCCGCGCATGCAGGTCGGCCACGGCGGTCGGCCGGCCCTGCGCATCGGCGGGGCGCAGGCTCGCCACCAGCATCCAGCGCGCGCGTTCGCGCCGGCTGGCCAGGTGCTCGATCAGTTGCAGCGAGGGCAGGTCGCTCCACTGCAGGTCCTCGAGGACCAGGAGGATGGGCTGGGGCTCGGCAAGCCGGTCCAGCATCTCGCGGAACTCGCGCAGAACGCGCCCCGGACCCACGCCGTCGATCTCCTGCCGCAGCGCGAGGCGCTCGGCCTCGCTCGCATGCCAGGGCATCTGGGCCAGCCAGGTGGGCGCGATGCGCCGTATTTGCGGCACCGCACCGGGATGGTTGCGGCACAGGCCATTGAGCGCCTCGAGGATCGGCATGTGCGGCTCGTCCTGGCCGCCCTGCTCGACGCACTGGCCGCGTGCCACCAGCGCCGCGCCCGCATGCCGCGCGAAGTGGTCGATCAGCGTGGTCTTGCCGATGCCGGCCTCGCCGATCACGAACACCAGCTGCGCCGTGCCTTCGCGCGCCTGCTGCCAGGCCGCATGGAGCGCATCGAGCGCGGCCTGGCGACCGACCAGCCGGTCGCCGGCCGGCTGCACCCAGGCGGGCGGCGCCGCCGTGGCGCCTTCGATGCCGGCGATGAAGCGGTAGCCGCGGCGCGGCACGGTCTCGACGTAGCGCGGCTGCGAGGGATCGTCGCCGAGCGCGATGCGCAGCTGGTTGATCGCGGTCTTCACGACGGCGTCGCTGACCACCTGCGCGGGCCAGACCTGTTGCAACAGCGTGGCCTTGGCGATCAGCCGGCCGGGGTGGCCCGCGAGCGCGCAGAGCAGCGCGAAGACCTTGGGTTGCAGCGCGACGGGCGCGTCGTCGCGCAGCAGGCGGCCGGCGGCCGCGTCGAGCACGAAGGGACCGAAGCGCAGGGGCGGAAGCGGGGCACTCACCATCGGTTCATCGCGGAGCGTCGGTTGCGAGGCGGCGGGGCGATGCGCATCGGGCGATTGTCATGGGGCAGGGGCTCGCTGGGTGGGATGTACCGATGCCGTCGGGGTGAATGCATGCCGCCCGCGGCACTCGAAGTCTTCCAGACGAACGAGGCGCGGCGTTTTTCAAGCCACGGATCTCGGGGTGCGCCAGAATCCCGGACCGATACCGATCGCCCGTCCGACCTCCCGCCCCATGCACCGCACCGTCGCCCTGCTCGTTTTCTCCGGCGTCCAGTCGCTCGACGTCAGCGGCCCGATGGACGTGTTCTCGGAAGCCAACCGCTTCCTGCCGGACGAGGACCACTACCGGCTCGAGACCATCGGCGTGGAGCACGGCACCATGCCATGCTCGAACGGCCTCTCGCTGCAGGCGCATCGCCACTATGCCGAGGTCGACGATGCCTTCGACCTGCTGCTGGTGGCCGGCGGCCCGGCGCTGGTGCGGCAGCATTTCGATCCGGCGCTGTACCGCTGGCTCGAGGCCGCGAGCGCGCGGGCCGCGAGCTTCGGTTCGATCTGCAGCGGCGCCTTCATCCTCGCGCGTGCCGGCCTGCTGAATGGCCGCACCGTCACCACGCACTGGAACGACGCGGCGGCGCTGGCCAGCCTGTGCCCGAGCGCGCGCGTCGAATCGAACCGGCTCTTCAACCAGGACGGCAAGCTCTACACCTCGGCCGGCGTCACGGCCGGCATCGACCTGTCGCTCTACCTGCTCGCGCAGCACCACGGCAACGAGGTGGCGCTGCACGTGGCCAGGCGGCTCGTGGTTTTCACGCAGCGCGCGGGCGGGCAGTCGCAGTTCAGTCCCTTCCTCACGCCGCGGCTCGAGCCGGCCTCGCCGGTCGCGCAGGTGCAGCAGTACGTGATGGCGCACCTGGGCGACGAGCTCACGGTGGCGGTGCTGGCGCGGGTCGCGCACATGAGCGAGCGCAGCTTCGCGCGCACCTTCGCGCGCGACGCGAAGCTCACGCCGGCCGAATTCGTCGAGAGCGCGCGGCTCGATGCGGCGCGCGTCATGCTCGAGAGCGGCCAGGCGCCGATGAAGACCGTGGCCTTCGCCTGCGGCTTCCACGACGCGCATCGCATGCGCGCGGTGTTCCTGCGCCGCCTGGGCGTCACGCCGCAGCAGTACCGCGCGAACTTCGGCGGCACGCGGCTCGCGTCGTCGCCCGGGGGTTGACGGCGGCGCGCCGGCGCGTCGACAATCCGGCCCGCAGTCGCCTTGGCGGCGCGCTGCCGTAGGCGTTACCGTCATCCAACGCGTCCTTTGTCGAGTGGTTCCCAGCAGGGAGATCTCGATGCAAAGACGCCACGGTATGCCCTCCCTCTTCCTTTCGTTCGTCCTGTTCGCCTTCCTGCGCTGCATCGCATCGCGCGGCCGGCACAGGGTCTTTTCGCGCCCGTTCGCGAAGAGCGTCGCGAGGGTTGCCATGGCTTTCTCCATGACCCCAACCCATCGAAAGACAGCCATCATGAAAACCACCGGCAACACCATCCTCGTGACGGGCGGCACCAGCGGCATCGGCCGCGCGCTCGCCGAGGCCCTGCATCGGCGCGGCAACCGCGTCATCGTCACCGGCAGGCGCCAGGCCCTGCTCGACGAGGTCACGGCCGGCCGAGCCGGCCTGTTCGGCCTGCGGCTCGACCTCGACGATGCCGCTTCGCTGCCGCGCGTCGCGCGGGAGGTGCGCGAACGTTTTCCCGAGCTCAACGTGCTGATCGCCAATGCCGGCATCTCGCGCGCGGAAGACATGCGCGCCGATGCCTGGAGCGCCACCGATGCCGAAGCGATGGTGCAGACCAACATCCTCGGCGTGCTGCGCACCGCGGCCGCGTTCCTGCCGCAGTTGAAGGGCCAGGCCAACGCGAGCTTCATCGCGACCGGCTCGGCCCTGGCCTTCGTGCCGCGCGCGGACTTCCCGGTCTACTGCGCGAGCAAGGCCTTCCTGCATTCGTGGCTGCAGTCGCTGCGCCACCAGCTTCGCGCGGTCCCGGTCGAGGTGCTCGAACTCGCGCCGCCCTATGTGCAGACCGAACTCACGGGCAGCGCGCAGGCCTCGGACCCGCGCGCCATGCCCGTGGGCGCCTACGTGGCGGAGGTGATGCGGCTGCTGGAGCGCGGCGACCATCCGCATGGCGAGCTGATGCTCGAACGCGACCACGCGCGCCGCTGGGCCGAGCGCGATGGCCGCTATGAAGCGGTCTTCGCGGCGCTGAACCCCTGCTGAAGCGCACGCCAAGGCGCCATGCCATCATCGTTGGATGAACTCTCACAGTGCATTCAACAGTTCCGACGCGGTCGCCAAGTACGCGGAGGGCCCGAAGCGCAACGTGCCCGGCCACAGCGGCCTGCTGCCGATGACGCGCATCCTGCTGGCCGAGCGCGTGCCGGCCGAGGGCCGCGTGCTGGTGGTCGGCGCCGGTGGCGGCCTCGAACTCGAGGACCTCGCGCTCGCCCACCCCGGTTGGCGCGTCGACGGTGTCGACCCGAGCGCGCCGATGCTCGATCTCGCGGCCCAGCGGCTCGGCCCGTTGACGTCGCGCGTGGCCCTGCACGAAGGCTATGTGCAGGACGCGCCCGAAGGCCCCTTCGACGGCGCGACCTGCCTGCTGACCTTCCATTTCGTGCCGCCCGACCAGCGCCTGCCGACGGCGCGCGAGATCCACCGCCGCCTGAAGCCGGGCGCGCCCTTCGTGGTCGCGCACCTCAGCGTGGAGGACGGCGAGGGCCAGCGCGAGACCTGGATGAAACGCTACGCGGCCTTCCTCGTGTCATCGGGGTCCGATCCGAAGCAGGCGGCGGCCACGAGCGAGAAGGTGCAGAAGGAACTGGCGATCCTGTCGCCGGCGCAGGACGAGGCGATCCTGCGCGAGGCGGGGTTCAGTGGGGTGCAGCTCTTCTATGTGGGGTTCACGTTCAGGGGGTGGGTGGCTTACGCGTAGGTGATCGACGAGATGCACGCGCGGAGGTCGTCATTGGCACCTCGAGCTCCACGCACAGACCCTAGAACCAGTGCCGCAGGCCTAGCTCGTACCCCGTCGATGCGCCGGGCTGGCGCGGGAATGCGGAGCTGGACTCGCTGCCGTAGGACGGCCCTCCCAGGTTCAACCGGGGGCCTTCGCGGTTCGTCAGGCGCGAGACCGTCGCGTAGAGCGCCGTTCGCAGCGACAGGTTGTGCACATAGCCGATGGCCCACTTGTCGATCCGGGGCCTGGCGGTGCCCGCCAGCGTGCCGGGAACGAGGAGTTCGTCGTAGCGCACGCGTGCGTACGAGGCGCGCAGCATGCCGGCGCCCAGGGGCATGGTGAGTCCCACCAGGTAGCCGCGGAAGCCGGTGTCGGGGAGCGGGGCCGGGCCCGATGCCGTGGCGCGTTGGCCCGAAGCCCTGGTCCTCGAATACTCCGCCATCAACTTGAGCGTGGCGAAGTCGTAGCTGCCGGCGATGTTGAAGAAGCGGACCCGCTCGCTGCGGTCGACGCGAGAACTGTCGCCGACCTTGCTGCGGCCGTACGCGCCCGAGAGGTTCCAGGGTCCGGCGGCATAGCCCAGGCGAATGCCCGAGTAGCGGTCCGTGCGCGGGCGCACGCTCCAGGGGTTGGCGGCGGGCGGCGGGTTGTCGTCCTCGCCGAGGGTGTGCATGACCTGGCCGTAGAGCCCCCACAGATCGGGCGGCAGGAAGTAGCTGATCGCGTTGCTCCCCCGCACGTAGTTGACGTTGCCGCCCAGGCCGCCGGCCTTGCCCAGGGGATCGAAGACATTGGCCGCCGACAGAAGGCTGAGGCCGGCGCCGGTTTCGTTGAAGGGATCGACCATGGCCTCGCTGTTGAAGCTCGGCGTGTAGTCGCGTCCCAGGCGGAACTCGCCGAAGGTGCCCGACAGGCTCACGGTGGAGCGATCCCTGAAGTCGCCGATACCCCGGGAGCCATCGTCGGGAACGATGCCCGATTGAAGCCAGAAGCTGGCCGACAGTCCGCCGCCCAGATCCTCGGTGCCGCGGAATCCCAGGCGGCTCTTGTTGAGGCCGCCTTGCGTCAGGGCGACGAGCCGGCGTGTCGTCGTGCGTTGACCGAAGCGGTCGTGCTCGCTGTTGGAAAAGCTGCTGATCGACATGTCGACGACACCGAATATCGTGACGGTCGATTGGGCCGTGGCCAGCTCGGCGGCGCCCAGGGCGCAGAGCGCAAAAAGAAATCGATGCATCGTGTCTCCTCTGGTGTTGTTCTCGTGCGGTTCTCTCGGTGCGCCTACCAGGGCATGGTGGCTCCCCCGTTGGCGCGCAGGATCTGCCCGGTCACGAACGATGCGGCGTCGGAGGCCAGGTAGAGAAACTGATGCGCGATGTCGTCCGCATCGCCGACCCGCTGCAGCGGCGCGCGTTGGGCCCAGGCCGCGAGATAGGCCTGTCGCGTCGCATCGTCGTCATCGTTGCGCAGCATGGAAAGCCGCGTCGGCACGAAGCCCGGCGCCACGACGTTGGCTCGGATGCCGAGCGGCCCGGCTTCGGTGGCCAGGGTCTTGGTGAACATCACGACCGCTGACTTGGCGACCGAATAGCTCGCGCTTCCCGGGAAGGCGAGATCGATGGCCGACGAGGCCATGTTGACGATGGCGCCGCGCTTCGCGCCCGTCATGCATTCCAGCGCCGCCTGGCTGCCGAACAGCACGCCCTTGAAATTCACCGCGAAGACGCGGTCGAAGGAGGCCTCGTCGACGTCGGCGACCTGCTGGCCGTCGCCGGGGACGCCCGCGATGTTGCACATCGCGTCCAGTCTGCCGGTGCGGGCGCGGGCGGCGCGCACCGCCGCCCGCACGGCCTCCCTGTCGGTGACATCGAGTCCCTGGGAGTGGGCCGTGGCGCCCGTGGCCCTGATCTCGGCGGCCGTGGCCTCGGCGGCATCGGCATCGATATCGGCGCAGACCACGCATGCACCCGCGGCGGCCATCAGCCTTGCCACGGAACGGCCGAGTCCGGCGCCCGCGCCGGTCACGAAGGCGGTGCGGTCCGCCAGGGAAAGTGCGTTGGAGAAGTTCATTGATCTGGGACGGGTTGATGAAGATCCTTTGTTTTGCGAATTACAAGACAACATGAATCGAAAGTAGATGGATGAATACCATGATAGGGTTATCGATCATCCCGTTCTGGCAAAACAAACAATACAGTTTGACTCGTAAGTTATCGTCGATGCGACGCACTGGAGCCGGTGGCCGACCCACACCTGCTTCTCGTTGTTCCCCGGGTTCCCTGCAAAGGACATCGTGTTGGAAACCGTTGGCATTTCCTTCTCTTCGTTGCCGCCGTCGTGGCGCCTGGACGGCCGCGTGGCTTTCGTCACCGGCGCGGGAGGCGCCATCGGCGGCGCCGTCTGCAGGGCCCTGTCAGAGGCCGGGGCCCGCGTGGTGTGTGCCGATCTCTCGCCGGAAGCGGCCCAGGCCACCGCCCGCGCGGTGGACGGCGAACCCGCCGTGCTGGACGTCTGCGACAGGAAGGCCTTCGATGCCGCGGTGCACGACGCGGCCGGGCGCCTCGGCAGGCTCGACGTGATGTGCAACATCGCGGGCATCCCGGGCCGCTCGCAGCGCGTCGCGGAACTGGAGGAGGAAGCCTTCGACCAGATGTTCGCGGTGCACTTCAGGGGCGTGCTCTACGGCTGCCAGGCGGCGCTGCGCTGCATGCTGCCGGCGGGGCGCGGCGCCATCGTCAACATGTCCTCGGAAGCCATCGATATCGCGCCGGCCACCATTGCCAGCTACTCGGTGTCCAAGGCCGCGGTGTCCATGTTGAGCAAGGTGCTCGCGGCCGAAGTGGGACCGCGCGGCGTGCGCGTCAACACCGTGGCGCCGAGCTTCATTCCGAGCGCGCTGTCGCTGCGCCGCTACCAGGACGACGAGCAGGGGCGCCAGCGCTACCTCGACGGGTGGGCCGCGAAGTCGCCGCTCGGCACGCTGTGCTCCGCGGACGACGTGGCCATGCAGGTGCTCTATCTCGCCAGCGATGCCGCCGGCTTCGTTTCCGGACAGACGATGCGCGCCAATGGCGGCATCTCGATGCCATGGTAGCCAGCCGACAGCTGCGATCGCCGGTGCGCCCTGCGGGCTTCGCGGCGGGCACGGGCCTCGGCAAGCTCGTGCCGTGCAGGGGCGGCAACGGGCTGGCTCCTTCCTTTTTCTTCATGACACCGATGGGAGATTCCCGATGCGCATCGCCAACCTAGACGGACGCGCGACGCTGCTGCGTGCCGGTGGCCGCGGGGTCGACGTGGAGACGGCCTCGTCGGGCCGCTTCTCCCACGATCCGCAGCAGGCATTCGAGCATTGGCCCGCCTTGCAGACCTGGGCCGCCACGCTCGATGCCGCGTGCTTCTTGCCGCTGGCAACCGACAAGCTGCAGAACCCCGTACCGCGGCCGCGGCAGGTGTTCGCGCTGGGTGCCAACTACCGGGCGCATGCCGCCGAAGCCGGCGTCGCACCGCCCGAGGTGCCGGTGATCTTCACCAAGTTCCCGAGCTGCCTCACGGGGCCCTGCGATGCCGTGGCATTGCCGACGGAGCGGGTCGACTGGGAGGTGGAGCTCGTGGTGGTCATGGGCCGGGAAGCCCGCGACGTGGCGCGCGCCGACGCCTGGTCCTTCGTCGCGGGGCTCACGGCGGGGCAGGACCTGTCGGAGCGCACCATGCAAAGACAGGGGCCGCTGCCGCAACTCTCGATGGCCAAGTCGCTCGCGGGCTTCGGGCCACTGGGCCCGGCGGTCGTGAGCGTGGACGAGTTCGCCGATCCCGATGACCTCGAGCTCGGGTGCGCGGTCAACGGCGAGCGCATGCAGTGCTCGCGCACCTCCGATCTGATCTTTCCGGTGCCGGCGTTGATCGAATACATCTCGCGCCACTGCACGCTCTATCCGGGCGACCTGATCTTCACGGGCACGCCCCAGGGCGTGGGCGCGACCCGCCGCCCGCCTCGCTTCCTCGCGCCGGGCGATGTGCTGACCACCTGGGTCGAAGGCGTGGGCGAGCTGCGCAACCCGATGACCGGACCGGGTGGCCGCGAACGAGCATCCCTTTCCAGCCCATGAACCACGGAGCCATTCGCATGAAAGCCGTCATGATTTCCGAAGACCGCAAGATGGTGGTCACCGACATTCCCGAAGCCGCCTTGCGCCCCGACAGCGTGCGCGTGCGGGTCCAGCGCTGCGGCATCTGCGGCACCGACCTGCATGCGCGCGCCAACGCCGCCAACCCGCGCTGGAAGGCCGGCTGCATCCTCGGCCACGAGATCGTGGGCGAGGTCGTCGAGGCGGGCGAGCAAGTCCGGGCCTGGCACCCCGGCGACCGCGTCGCGCTCCATCACGGCACGCCGTGCGGGGTCTGCGCGATGTGCACCAGCGGCCGCTCGCACCTGTGCATCGATCATCTCGACGCCGCGCTGGGCCATGGCGTGGCCCAGGGCGGCTATGCCGAGAACCTGGTGGTCCCGGCCGACCTGCTGCATCGCATACCCGATGCCCTGAGCTACGACCAGGCGGCCATCGCGGAGCCGCTGGCGATCGCCGTCCATGGCGTCAGGAAATCGTCGCTGCGCCCCGACGATCCGGTCTGCGTGCTCGGCGCCGGCCCGATCGGGGCGATGACGGCCTGCGCGCTGCGCGCGAACGGCAGCACGAACGTGGTGCTGGTCGATCCCAATCCGGGCCGGCGCGCGCGCCTGTCGGCGCTGGGATTCAGCGCCGTGGGCCTGGAGAACGTGCTGGAAGCGGTCATGGCGGCGCTGGGCGGAAGGCGGCCGGTGGCGGTGTTCGAATGCGCGGGCCATGTGGACGCGGCGGGACTGGCCGTGAACCTCGTGGACTACAGCGGCCGCATCGTGTTGCAGGGCGTGCCGATGAAGCCGGTGTCGATCTCGCAGTACGCGGTGGTGCAGAAGGAGGTCGAGATCGTCGGCGCCGCGAGCTGCACGCGGGCGGACATGGACGAGGCGCTGGAGCACCTCGCGTCGGGGCGCGTGCCCGCGCACCTGCTCGTCACCTCGGTCGTCTCCCTGGCACAGACCGACGGCGCCTTCGACGCCCTGGTCGACCCGAAGGGCTCCGAGCTCAAGGTGCTGATCGCGCCCTCCCTCTGACTGTCGAACCCACAGGAGAAGAATGCCATGCGAATTGCCGAATTGGGCCATGCCGGCCTGCATGTCCACGACCTGGGCCGGATGCGCGATTTCTACGAGCGGGTGCTCGGGCTGCGCGTCACCGACGAGGATCCCGAACTCGGACTGGTCTTCCTGTCGTCGCGACCGGAGGTGGAACACCACGAGTTCGTGCTGGCCCGCGGACGGACCGCACCCGCCGACGTCCGGCTGCTCAACCAGATCTCGTGGCGCGTCAAGGACGCCGCGGCCCTGCAGCACTACCAGCGGGTCTTCGAAGCGGAAGGCGTGCGCGTCCAGTACGTGGTGACGCACGGCAACGCCATCGGCATCTATTTCCTCGACCCCGAGGGCAACCAGCTCGAGGTCTACTGGACCACGGGGCTCGAGGTCGCGCAGCCCTTTCGCAAGTCGATCAGCCTGGAGGGGCGGCCGGAGGAGATCGCCGCGCGCAACGCCACCCTCGTCGCCGCCGGCGGTCCGCGCTACTAGTTCAGCACCCGCATCGGCTCACCCCATTCCCGGAGCAGACCATGGCCCACATTCCAGCGGCTTCACCGGACGCGGTCCGGTCGACCGACACGCCTTCCACGCGACTGCCGGCCGGCGCGCTGGCCTGGGCGCTCTACGAGGGCGTGCGAACGCCCTACGTGACCCTGATCAAGGTCTACATCTTCATCCCCTACTTCGCGACCGTGGTCATCGGCGATGCGGTGAGCGGCCAGGCGCTGGTGGCCAAGCTGGCCACGATCTTCAGCCTGTTCGCGGCCCTGACCAGCCCGCTGCTCGGGGCCCACGTGGACCGCTTCGGCGCGCGCAAGCCCTGGCTCGCGGCGGTCACGGCCGCGATGGTGCTGCTGATCGCCTGCCTGTGGTGGGTCAAGCCCGACGGCTCGGGGCTGTCGGTGCCCGTCACCTGCGTGCTCCTCGCGTTCATCAGCGTGCTGTTCCACTACAGCGAGGTGCTGCACAACTCGCTGCTTTCCCATGCGGCACCCGCGGCGCAGGCCTCGGCCACCTCGGGCCTGGGGCTGGCCCTGGGCAACGGCCTCGCCGTCGTGCTGCTCGCGTTCTCGCTGTGGGCCTTCGCGCTCCCCGGCAAGATCTCCATGGCCTTCCTGCCCGATGCACCGCTGTTCGGCCTGTCGAGGGCGTTGCACGAGCAGGAGCGCATCACCGCGCCCATCGTCGCGCTGATCTTCGCGCTCGGCGCGATTCCGCTGTTCCTGCTGACCAGGGATGCGCCCAAGGGCCAGGCAGGCGGAGGCATCTCCGCCAGCTGGGGCCAGTTGCTCGGCACGCTGAGGAACCTCAGGCAGGACCGTCGCATGGCGCTGTTCCTGGGCTCGCGCATGGTCTATACCGACGGCGTCACGACGATCCTCGTCTTCAGCGGCGTCTACGCGGCCGGCGTGATGGGATGGAAGGTGCTGGAAATGCTGACCTTCGCGATCGTCGTCAGCGCGTTCCTCGCCCTGGGCGGCCTGCTGGCGACGCGCCTGGACAATGCCTTCGGCGCCAAGCGGGCCATCCAGATCGAACTGGTCATCGTGATCGCATGCCAGCTCGTGCTGCTGGGCTTCGGGCCCGGGAAGATCCTGTATCAGGCCTACGCGGCCGAAGTCCTGTGGAGCGGGCCGGTCTTCAGGACGCTGCCCGAGATCCTCTTCGTGCTCGTGAGCTGCATCAATGCCATGGGCCTGTGCGGCACCTATGCGTCCAGCCGCGTGCTGTTGACCCAGCTGGGAACGCCCGAGCGCATGGCGGGCTGGTTCGGGCTCTATGCCCTGTCGGGCACGGTGACCATGTGGCTGGGAGCGGCCCTGGTCGGCTTGGCGACCAGCTATTTCGGGACGCAGCAGGCCGGCTTCGTCGCGCTGATCGGGCTGGTGGTGCTCGGCCTCGCGGGTCTGTCGCGGATCAGGGTCGGGCCGTGAGAGACGGGGCGCGGGGCCGTGGCTCGAGATGATGCTCACCGGGAAAGGGGAGACGCGATGGCATGCGACGATGCACGAAAGCTCGTGGGCACCTGGGACCTGCTGAGCTACCGCGTGACGCTGGCCGACGGCCAGGTGATCGAGCCGCTGGGGCTGCGGCCGCGCGGGACCGGCATCTACACCGAGCAGGGAACGGTCGCCGCGCAGCTGATGCGCACGGGCAGGCCGCGCCTGGGCACCGCGCGAGGCATCGCCGGCCTGGACCTCGAGCCGCGGCTGCTGGCGCAGGCCTTCACCGGATACATCGCCTACAGCGGCCGGTACGTGGTGGACGCGCTCAGTGCCATCGTCGACCACCATGTCGAATGCAGCCTCGTGCCCGACTGGGAAGGCACGACCCTCAGACGCGGCTATGCGTTCGAGAACGAGCTGCTGGTGCTGCGCCCCTCGCCCAGCGAAGGCCGCCACGCCGAACTGCGCTGGCGCCGGCGCACCGGCTGAAACCGCGCAGACGCCTAGGCTGCCACGAGGCGCGTGATCACCGCCTTCACGGCGCGGCGCGACAAGGGCTTGCCGGTCACGGCGGCATTCGATGCCAGTCCGCTCAGGATCACGAGCACGAGGTCCAGGTCCAGGCCATCGCCCCAGCGAAGCGGCTCGATCATGGTTTCCAGCGCCTTGCCGACGGCTTCCCGACGCACGCGCACGGCTTGCTGGGTGCGTTCGAAGGCATCGGGATGGGCCTTGATCTCGGCGATCAGGAAACCCACCGCCGGCGTCACGAGCGGCTGCGCATAGGCATGTTCGAGCGCGAGCGCGAACTTGAGCAGGTAGTCGACCGGCGTCTTGGCCGAGAAATCCATCGGAAAGTGGAAGGCCTGGTTGACCGCCTCGGCCACGGCATCCGCGGGGCTGGCCCAGCGGCGATAGAAGCTCGCGCGCGAAACGCCCGAGCGGGCGCAGATCTCGTTGACCGTGAGCCCCGAGAATCCCTTTTCCGCCAGCAGCTCGAGGGCGGTCCGCATGATGCCTTCGCTGACTTCGGGCGAGCGGGGACGCCCCATGACCGATTCGGGCGGTGCGGCCTCTTCCGCCGCAGGAGGAGACCCTGGTTTTTCTTTGCGCATTGACCGATCCACTGTAAGAAAGCAAGGAGGCTCGCCAGCCCGGCGAAGGCTGGCGACGCCTCGTATTCTGCTGAACTTTATAGGACCGGCCGGGCCGGGCTCCGCGTGGCCCGGGCTAGGCGATCGTTCGCGAATCCAGCTCCCTGAGCAGCCGCTGCAGTTGCCCGGTCGATGCTTCGTCGAGCCCTTGCAGCGGCAGCCGTGGCACCCCCGCCTCGAACCCCCGCAGCCGCAGCCCCGCCTTCACGGTCGTCGGCAGCCCGCCCTTGAGGATGAACTGCAGCACCTCGAGCTGCCCGTAGAAGATCGTGCGGGCCGCCTCCATGTCGCCCGACAGGCAGGCGTCGTAAAGCGCGACGGGCCAGCTCGGAATGATGTTGGGCGCCGCCGTGCACCAGCCCACGGCACCGGCCGCGAAGGCCTCGAGCGCGAGCGGATTGCTGCCGTTGAAGAAGGGGATCTCGCCGTTCGACAGCTGCCGGATGCGGTGCATGCGCTGGATGTCGCCCGTGCTCTCCTTGACCATGGTGACGTTCGCGATGTCCCGCACGATCCGCACGATCAGCTCGGGCTGCATGTCGACGCCGCTGGTCGCGGGGTTGTTGTAGAGCATGACCGGCAGGCCGATCGCGTCGGCGATGCTCTGGTAGTGGCGGAAGATCTCGGCCTCGCCGAGCTTCCAGTAGGACACGGGCAGCACCATGACCGCGTCGGCGCCCGCTGCTTCGGCGAACCGGGCCTTGCGCACCGCGTTGCGGGTCGTGAGGTCCGAGATACCGACGATCACCGGCAGGCGCTTCGCCACCTGCGCGATCGACGCCTCGGCCACGGCGTCCCACTCCTCGTCGGACAGGTAGGCGCTTTCGCCTGTGCTGCCGAGCGGTGCGATGGCATGCGAACCCGAGAGCACCAGCCGCTCGACCACGCGGCGGCTGGTCTCGATGTCGACGGCGCCGCTGCGCTCGTCGAAGGCCGTGATGGGATAGGAAACGATGCCGAGGATTTTCTTGTTCATGGAAATGAATGAGCAAAGGGTGGATGGAAAGAAGGCGATGTGTGTCAGGCCGTCGCCGGCTGCTGCGCCGCGAGCTTCTCGGCCATGAGCTGCGCGAGCAGGTCGAAGACGGCCCGGATGTGGGGCAGGTACTGCAGGTCGTACTGCACGCTGATGAACAGCGGCACGCGCGCGGAGCGATCGGGCAGCAGCCGGATCAGCCCGAAGGACTCGGCCTCGGCATACGAAGGCAGCAGCACCACGCCCAGGCCCTCCTGCGCCGCGAACAGCTGCGAGAACATGCTGGTCGCGCGAAAGCCGATGCGCGGCGCATCGACGAACTCCTCGAGCCAGCGCGCCGAGGGCAGGTAGATCGGGTCGTCGATGTAGCCGATGAAGAAGTCCTGCGCCAGGTCCTCGGGCCGCGCGATCTCGCGGCCCGCCAGATAGGAGGCGCTGGCATAGAGATGGAAATGCACGTCGGCCACCTTCTGCGTGTGCAGCGACTTCGGCGGCGGCTCGAAGAAGCTCACGAAGATGTCCGACTCGCGGCGCGCGATGTCCACATAGTTCGAGGTGGTGGCGAGCTGGATCTCGATCGCCGCGAAGCGCTCGTGCAGCTTCCTGACCGCGCGCGAGATCAGCATCGCGCCCACGCCCTCCATCGTTGCGATGGAGACGGTGCCGGCGTTCTGCCCGAAGCGGTCGGCGGTCAGTCCCTGGATCTCGTGCAAGGCCGTTTCCATCTTCTCCACCCTCGTGAACACTTCCCGCCCGAACGGGGTCAGGACGATGCCCTTGCGGTCGCGCCGGAACAGCGTGCCGCCCGAGCTGTACTCCACCTGCGCGAGGCGGCGGCTGATGGTCGACTGGTCGACGCCGAGCTTGCGCGCGGCGGGCGCGAGCGCACCGCCGCGCGCGACTTCGAGCAATGCGCGCAGGTGGTCCCATCCGAGTTGATCCAGGGGCAGGTGCTTGGTGGCCATGGCGTTGAAGGCTGAACGAGGGAGCGAAGACATTAGTCCAGCGTGGGCCCGGGCGCCATCGGTGCAAGCTTGCGGTTCAGGCCGCGGCCCGGGTCTCCTTGGTGTCGCGCAGCCAGATCGCGCCGATCACGAAGGTCATGAGCGCGCCCGCGACCGGATAGGCGAGGCCGGCATAGATGTTCCCGTGCTCGGCCACGAGCGCGAAGGAGATGGTCGGCAGCAGCCCGCCGAACCAGCCGGCGCCGATGTGATAGGGCAGCGACATCGAGGTGTAGCGGATGCGCGCGGGGAACATCTCCACCAGCAGCGCCGCGAGCGGCCCGTAGGTGATGGCCACGAAGCCCATGAAGACCAGCAGGATCAGCACGACCATCGGCGAGTCGATGCCCGCGCGGTCGGCCGTCGTGGGATAGCCCGCGCCCTGGAGCGCGGCGCCGATCCGCGCGCGGAAGCCGTCGATCTCGGCCTTGCTGGCGGGCTCGAAGGCATTGCCGTTCGCGACCAGCCGTCCCTGCACCGAGGCGATGGCGCGGTCGCCGACGGTCACGGTCGCCAGTTCGCCGGCGGCCGCGTCCTTGACCTCGTAGCTAGCCGCGCTCTGCGCCAGCACGCGCTTGGCGATGTCGCAGGAGGTCCGGAAGTCGACATCGCGCGCGATCGGGTTGCCCTGGAACGAGCATTCGCGCGGGTCGGCCGTCAGCACGATCGAGGCGCTCTGTTGGGCCCGCTCCAGCGCCGGGTTCGCGTAGTGCGTGAGCGCCTTGAACAGCGGGCCGTAGGACAGGGCCGCCACCAGGATGCCGATCATGATCAGCCACTTGCGGCCGATGCGGTCCGACAGCGCGCCGAAGAAGATGAACAGCGGCATGCTCAGCACCAGCGAGGTGGCGAACAGCGTGTTCGCGTAGATCGGATCCACCTTGAGGATCTGCGTGAGGAAGAACAGCGCGTAGAACTGCGAGGTGTACCAGACGATCGATTGCCCGGCGCACAGGCCGAACAGGCAGATCAGCACGATGCGCAGGTTCTTCCATTCGCCGAAGGCCTCGCGCACCGGCGCCTTGCTGATGCCGTTGCCGGCCTTGAGCTTGAGGAACACCGGCGACTCCTTCATCGAGACCCGGATGTAGACCGAGAGCACGAGCAGGCCCAGCGAGATGATGAAGGGGATGCGCCAGCCCCAGGCATCGAACTGCTCGGGCGACATGGTGCTGCGCACGCCGAGGATCACGACCAGCGACAGCAGGAAGCCGAGCGTCGCGGTGGTCTGGATCCATGCCGTGCTGGCGCCACGCTTGTGCGGCGGCGAGTGCTCGGCCACGTAGGTGGCGGCACCGCCGTACTCGCCGCCGAGCGCCAGCCCCTGGCACAGCCGCAGCACGATCAGGATGATCGGCGCGGCCACGCCGATGGTGGCGTAGTTGGGCAGGAAGCCGACCGAGAAGGTCGAGATGCCGATCAGCAGCAGCGTGATCATGAAGGTGTACTTGCGCCCGATCATGTCGCCCAGGCGCCCGAACAGCACGGCGCCGAGCGGCCGCACGATGAAGCCCGCCGCGAAGGCGAGCAGCGCGAAGATGAAGGCGGCCGAGGGGTCGAGCGCCGAGAAGAACTGCTTCGCGATGATTGTCGCGAGCGAGCCGTAGAGGAAGAAGTCGTAGTACTCGATGACGGCACCCACGGAAGAGGCCACGATGACCTTCCTGCCTTCCGCGCGATGCGTCGCACCCGTCAGGGTTGCGGGGATGTCCATGCTTGTCTCCTGTCTTGTGGTTCTGAAGGGAGGAGGCCGCCCGGTGGGGCTCCTCCCTGGCCGGCCACGTGGCGTGGCCGGTGGTGGGCGCTTCAGGCCTGGCGGCGCGCCCGGATGTCGGCCACCACCTTGGCGACCTGCTCGGCGCTGGCGCCCTTCACGCGCGCATTGATGCGCACGGTGCCGAAGCCGACGAACAGCACGAGCTCGTCGGGGCCGGGCGCGCCGGGGATCGCGAGGGTGATGCCGTCCATGGCGTCGTAGTCCCAGGCGTCGTCGGCGCCGCCGAACAGCAGGTCGACCGAGCCGCCGGCCGTCGACACCTTGGCATTGCCCGGAATCAACGCGGGGCCCGCGCCCAGGCCGGTGCGCATGGCCAGGCCCAGGCGCGGGTGGATCAGGGCCGCGCCGTGCTCCGACTCGCCGGCCGTGCCCACCAGCGCGGCCTTGCCGTAGGCGCGGGGCTTTTCCTCGCCCGCGAAGTGCGAGAGCGCGCGTTCGGTCAGCAGCGTGCCGATCTCGACCGAGCGCTGCGCCAGGTCGGCCAGCTCGGCGTCGGTCGCGGCGCCGCGGCCGGCGCAGGGGTTCTTGAAGATCGCGGCGGCGACCACGTGGCGCGAAGGCGCGGCGGCGGCGCGGCCGCCCTCGGCGAGCGTGTTCCTCTCGAACACGAAGATCTGTCGAATGGTCTCGAGCGTTGATGGGCTCATGGGGTCTCCGTCCTGTGGATGTGGCTGAATCGCCTGGTCCCTGCGTCGCAGGGGCTGAAGTGGCGGACGGAGATTAGGGTTGCGAGGCCCTTCTGTCAGTTTGCAAGAACGCAAGCGGGCTTGCGTTTTTTGGGCCTGGCAGTGGACGTCGATGCGCGCTGGCAGGGAAGAATGACTGGAGCAGGCCGCTAGTGCTTTTCCGAACTCAGCTTCGAACGATGCGCCGCCTGCTTGGCGCGATTGCCGCAGACGGCCATGCTGCACCAGCGGCGAATGCGTCCACGCGTCGTGTCGAGAAACATCAACGTGCAGGCCGGACCCTCGCATGCCTTCACATGGGTGAAATCGGCGGTCGCCAAGAGCTCGGCCATGGATTGGGCGATCGGCAGCAGCAGCGAATCGGCGGAACGCCAGCGGCGGCGGCGCACCCATACCAGCTCGGAGGGCTCGTCTCCAGAGGTCGACGCCTTGTCGCGGATCTCGATCTGCTCGAACGCCTCGTCGCGCGCCAGCAGCCGGTTCAGCGCTTCCAGCTCCTTGAAGGATTTGCGCGTGAGCCGCGCGCCCTGGTGCTGCCGGACGAAGGCCCTGAACCACTCGCGCAATGCGCGCGCCTGCGCGGCCACCGCATCCAGCTGGCCCGGACCGGCCGCCTCGCCCAGTTCTCGCAGCACTTGCGGATCGACCATGCCGGCCTCCCGCAGCCAGTTCAACAGATCCTCGCCCGAGCCGAGCCACTCCACCTGCGTGTCGGTCGGGACGGCCACCGAATTCAGGAAGTCGAGTGCGGGCGAATCCGCCAGAAACATCGGCGGGGGCCGGACCTCGCTCATTCGCGATCTCCCGTTCGCGGGCAGCGAAGTCCTCGGCGCGGTTGCGCGTGGGCACACGGGATCGCGCATTTCATTGGGTATCGATGGGTCATGGGATCGGAGCTCCTTGCAGTCGCAATGCGCACATCGGTGGATGCCGGTACAGCGAAGTTCCTGGCATTTTCCCCCGCCGCGGTTCCGGCACGGCACCGCGGGCAGCGCGCAGAGTGGATTCTAAATAACCTAGTCAATATAGTTTGACGGGTTATTAAAAAGACTCTAATCTCGGCGCCGAACAGATGACTGGCATCGGGTTTCGAGCGGTGGTTGGCCATCGAGCGCCGGGCCGGCGCGGGAGCTCCCAAAGCAAGGAGGGAGCCATCCAAGGAACGCGAGGAACGCATGAAGAACGCAGTGGCCATCGTGTCGGGCGCCAGCCAGGGGATCGGGCGCGAGACCGCCATCCGCCTGGCCAGTGATTTCGGCCGGCTGGTGCTCGTCGCCCGGAGCGAAGAGAAGTTGAAGGAGACGGCACAACGGGTCGAGGCCGCGGGGGCGTCCAGCCTCGTCATCGTCTCGGACCTGGGCGAGCCGTCCGCTGCCGCCGAAGTCGTCGAGCGCACGATCGGCGAGTTCGGCCGGATCGATGCGGTGGTCAACATCGCGGGTGCGGTGCCGCAGGTGGACCTGCTGGAGATGACCGATGCGCAATGGGACGCGGGCCTCGGCCTGAAGCTGCACGGCGCGCGCAGGCTGACGGTGCACGCGTGGAAACATCTTTGCGCGACGAACGGGGCCGTGGTCATGACCTCCGGGAATTCGGCGCTGTTCCCGAAGGCTTCCTATGCGGCCGTGGGAACGGTGAACGCCGCGATCGTCGCGCTGGCCAAGGCATTCGCCGACCTCGGGATCCGCGACGGCGTGCGCGTCAACAGCGTGCTGCCCGGGCCCGTCATGACCGGGCGCCGTCGTTCGTACCTCGCGCACTGGGCGCCAGCGCACGGCATGAGCTTCGACGAGGCGCTCGAGAGCTTCCCGAAGGAGGCAGGGATCGCCCGCTACGGAGAGCCGCGGGAGATCGCCGAGCTGATGGCCTTCCTCGTGTCGCCGGCGGCGCGCTGGCTGACCGGCACGGCCATCCGCATGGACGGCGGCGAGGTCAAGGCCGTCTGATTCGAGGCCGTCGGGCGGCCTCGCCGCGGCGGCACCCAGGTCGAAGTTTTCATCAACAACCGGAATCATCCAATGTCGGAATCAGTCGTGATAGTGACGGGCGCGAGCTCGGGGATCGGCAAGGCCACGGCCCTGCGGCTCGCCAGGAACTTCTCGTGCGTCGTGCTCGCCGCGCGCAGCGGGGAACAGCTGGAGCAGGTGGCGGCGCAGGTGCGCGAACTGGGCGCGCAGGCGCTCGTCGTCGAAGGCGATCTTGGCGATCCCCAGGCCGCCGAGACGGTCGTGGCACGGGCCCTCTCCCAGTTCGGAAGAATCGATGCGCTGGTGAACGTGGCCGGCGCGGTCCCGGGACTGGACCTGTTCGAGATGACCGACGCGCAATGGGACAGCAGCCTGGCACTGAAATTCCATGGCGCCCGCAGGCTCACCTTGCGCGCGTGGGAGGCGCTGAAGTCGTCGAAAGGCGCCGTCGTCTTCATCTCGGGCACTGCCGCGGAAGCGCCGAAGGCGGCGTCTGCCGCCGTGGGCACGATCAACGCGGCGATCGAGGCGCTGGCCAAGGCTTTCGCCGATCGCGGCATTGCCGATGGCGTTCAAGTGAACAGCGTCTCGCCGGGCGCGGTCATGACGGGCCGGCGCATGGGAATGATCGAGAAGCTCGCGAGCGCGCGCCATCTCGACCTGGACGCTGCCAAGGCAGCGGTTCTCGCGAGTTCGGGCATCGCGCGTTTCGGCGAGCCGGAGGAGATCGCGGATCTGATCGCCTTCGCCGTGTCGCCGGCAGCCCGCTGGATGACGGGCACGGTGCTGCGCATGGACGGCGGCGAGATCAAGTCGATCTGATCGGGGCAGCCCGATATCCCTGGGCCGGTGCGGCCGGCCACAGCGGGGATCAGGCCGCGGCGGCATGCCCGCCGCGTCGGTCCATGCGCTCAGTGGCGCGCCGCTTCGCTGCCGAACGCGCGGGCCGCGTCGGCGATGAACTCGATGACCTCGCCCGGCGCCGAAACGCTCGGCGCGTGATCGGCCGCGATCGAGCGCTCGACCGCCTGCATCCGCTGCACCATGAAGCGCTGCGTCGAGGCCGCGATCATTCGATCGTCCTGCGCCACCAGGTACCACGCGGGCCGGGTCTTCCACAGCGGCGGCCCGACGGGCACGGTGATGCATGACACGGAGATCGGCCGCTGCACGGCCGCCAATACGCGTTGGTCTTCCCGCGAGGCGTTCTGTGCGAATGCGTCCGCAAAGGCTTCGTCGGGAAGCCAGATCCATCCGTCGCCGTCGGGCGCCAGCCGCGGCGCTTTCTCGTGCGGCTCGGCGCGTCCGAAGACCTCCAGCACCGTTTCCCCTTCGTCGGGCGCAAGCGCCGCCACGTACACCAGGCCCGCCACGCGCTGCTCGCTGATCTGCGCGATCACCGCGCCCGCATAGGCATGCCCGACCAGGATCAACGGCCCTTCGATGCGTGCGAGGCTGCGCTTCAACGCGGCCACGTCGTCGGCAAGGCTCGTCAGCGGCAGCGGGGCCGCGACGGCCTCGATGCCCGCCTGCTCCAGGCCCGCAATCACCCTTGCCCAGCTGTATCCGTCGGCCCAGGCGCCATGGACCAGCACGGCGGTCATACCGCGATCATTCATCTTGTGCTCCTTCGTTCGACTCCCGCTCCTGCGCTCCCGATTCGGACCGCTGTGCGGTCTCTTCGCTCCACCGATTATGCCTTTCAAGTAACCTATTCAAATTTATTTGAATGGTTACTTTGTTGGGTGTCGAATGACTCGGCATCGCTTTCGATAGACAGATGGCGAAGGTGAGGCGGGTGTCGGATGTGCCCGCGGCGCGGCCTCCTCTTCGGGACCTGCCCCCTGCTTTTGGCAGGAAGCGCACCCGATCTGGCAGTCCCTGCCCCCTCAGCCGCGCGCACGGGGCGTCGGCGCGCCGGACACTGGGTTCGCACTTTCGCCAACCCCGATTCCCGGAGAACCCATGAACGAATCCATAGCCGGCATCCGCATCCCCGACAGCCAGATGGCGCGCGAGGCCACCGAGCTGGTGCGCGACACCGAGACCGCGCTGCTGTTCAACCACTCGCGGCGCGTGTTCCTGTTCGGCGCGCTGACCGGCGAGCGCCGTGGCCTGGTCTACGACGCCGAGCTGCTCTACATCGGCGCGATGTTCCACGACATGGGCCTGGTGGCCCCCTACAGCAGCAGGACCGAGCGGTTCGAGGTCGACGGCGCCAATGCCGCGCGCGATTTCCTCGTGCGTCACGGCATCGCCGAGCCCGAGGTCGAGCAGGTGTGGGATGCGATCGCGCTGCACACCACGCCGGGCATTCCGCAGCACAAGAAGCCGGTGGTGGCGCTGGTCACCGCGGGCGTGGAGATGGACGTGCTGGGCCTGGCCTACGACGCCTTTCCGACCGAGCAGCGCGAGGCGGTGGTGCAAGCGCATCCGCGCGAGGCCGACTTCAAGGAGGGCATCATCGATGCCTTCGCCAAGGGCACGCGCTTCAAGCCCGAGACCACCTTCGGCAACGTCAAGGCCGACGTGCTGGCGCTCAAGGACTCCACGTACAAGCGGCTCAACTTCTGCGGGATGATCCTCGGCTCGTCGTGGAACGACGGCGCCTGCGGCGTGCCGGGCTGCCGGCACTGAGCGGGTTTTCTAGCTCGCCGTGGTCACGTGCACGCCGGGCCGGCGGCCATCGTTCCAGCGGCCGCCGATCGCGCGCTCGATCTGCGCGCTGAGCTGCAGCAGCAGGCCGTCGTCGGCCTGCTTCGCCTGCAGCTGCATGCCCAGCGGCAGGCCGTGCTCGTTGAAGGCCAGCGGCAGCGAGATGCCCGGAATGCCGCACAGGTTGGCCAGCGGCGTGTAGGCGAAGTTCTGCCAGAGGTTGTCGAACCAGTCGAGCACCGAGGGGTTGTCGCTGAGCGTGAGGTATTCGGTGGTGCCGACGCGCGGCGTGGGCAGCGCGGTGATCGGGGTGAGGATGATGTCCCAGTCCTCGAAGAAGGCACCGAAGCCGCGCGCGGTGGTGTTGAACACCGTCTGCATCCTGAAGCGCTCGGCATAGGAGATGTCGCGCCCGGCCTCCCAGATCTTGATGTTGATCGGCTCGATCAGGTCGGCCGGCGGCTGCTCGAGGCCGAAACGCGCGAGGAAGCCCTCGATGGTCTGCGCGAAGTTGCTGATGTAGCAGGTGGTCTGGGCCGCGAAGGCGGCACGGATGTCGACCGCGGGCAGCGCCCATTCGACGTGGTGGCCCAGGCCCTCGAGGAAGCGCCCCACGCGCTCGAGCTCGGCCACGATGTGCGGCGTGGCGCGGAAGTCGCCCCACTCGTGCGACATCGCGATGCGCAGCGGCTTCGGGTCGCGCTCGATCAGTTGCGTGTAGGGCTCGTCGGCCTTCCAGTAGGGCATGAACTCGCCGGGCGCGCCGCCGCGGCAGTGGTCGACGAAGGCCGCGGTGTCGCGCACCGTGCGGCTGTGGCAGCCCTGGATCGACACCAGGCCCGTGAGGTCCGACAGCGCCGGCGCGATCGAGAACACGCCGCGCGAGGGCTTGAGGCCGATGTTGCCGTTCACGCCCGCGGGAATGCGGATCGAGCCGCCGCCATCGGTGGCATGCGACAGCGGCAGCACGCCGGCCGCCACCGCCGCGCCCGTGCCGGCCGAGGAGCCGCAGGTGGTGTAGTCGAGGTTCCAGGGATTGCGCGTGACGTAGACGGCCGGGTTCTCGGCCGAGCTGCAGACGCCGAACTCGGGCGTGGTGGTGCGCCCGATGATGTTGAGCCCGGCCTTGCGGATCTGCTGCGTCAGGTGGGTGTCGGCGGCCGCGCGCTGGCCCTTCATCAGCAGCGAACCCATCTCCTGCAGCCGGCCCTTCATGGTCGGGCCCAGGTCCTTCATCAGGTAGGGCACGCCCGCGAACGCGCCCGCGGGATTCATGCCGTCGGCCAGCGGATCGGCCACCACGTCGTCGAAGACCTCGACCACCGCGCTCAGCGCGGGGTTGGTGAGCGCGATGGCGGCGCTGGCCTGGGCCGCGAGCTCGGCCGGCGTGACCTGCCCGCTGCGCACCAGCGCGGCGAGCCCCACGCCGTCCTGTTCGCTCCATGCCTGCCAGCTCATTGCCAAAGTCATCCGTCGCTCCTGTCGAGAAAAGAAAAAGGGGGCGTGGGCCCCGTGTGCGCCCACTCTAGCGAAGACGCGGTGTGCCCGCGCGCCAGTCGTGTATTGGGCCGCGCGTGCAACGTAGTGTGTGGATTTTTCGCGCGGATACACGGGCATACGCGATCCGCGGCGTGGCGGCATGGCGCTCGAAGAATGCGCTCCGGCCCCGGGACAGGGGCCACGCGACTTCATCCAATCCAGAGGAACATCCCATGCACAAGACCACCGACAAGACCGCGAGCCGGGCCACGCGCCGCGGCTTCCTCGCCACCTCCGCCGTGGCCGGCGCCGCGGGCTTCAGCCTGCTCTCGGGCACCGAGCTGGCACGGGCGGCCGGCAGTCCCGAGGCCGATGCGCAAGCGGCCGCGGCCTATCCGCCGAAGCCGCGCGCGCCCACGGGCGACACGGCCGTGCGCCCGTTCCGCGTCCACGTGCCCGAGGCCGTGCTGGCCGACCTGCGCCGCCGCGTGAAGGCCACGCGCTGGCCCGACCGCGAGACCGTGACGGACCTGTCGCAAGGCGTGCGGCTCGAGAAGCTGCAGCCGCTGGTGCAGTACTGGGGCAGCGGCTACGACTGGCGCAAGGCCGAGGCGCGGCTCAATGCCCTGCCGCAGTTCATCACCGAGATCGACGATCTCGACATCCATTTCATCCACGTGAAGTCGCGCCATCCCGATGCGCTGCCGCTGGTCATGACCCATGGCTGGCCCGGCTCGGTGATGGAACTGCTCAAGACCATCGACCCGCTCGTCAATCCCACCGCCCATGGCGGCCGCGCGGAGGATGCCTTCCACCTCGTGCTGCCCTCGATGCCCGGCTACGGCTTCTCGGCCAAGCCGCGCAGCACCGGCTGGGGCCCCGACCGCATCGGCCGCGCCTGGGACGTGCTGATGAAGCGGCTGGGCTACCCGCGCTACGTGTCGCAGGGCGGCGACTGGGGCTCGGTCATCTCGGACAGCATGGCGCGCCAGAAGCTGCCGGGCCTGCTCGGCATCCACGTCAACATGCCGGCCAGCGTGCCGCCGCAGGTGGCGCGGGCGCTCAACAACGGCGACCCCGCGCCCGCCGGCCTCGACGACAAGGAGAAGGCGGCCTTCGATGCGCTGAACTTCCTCTACAGGAAGGGCGGCGGCTATGCCGCGCTGATGGTGACGCGGCCGCAGACCCTGGGTTATGCGCTCGAGGATTCGCCCGCGGGCCTGGCCGCCTTCTTCTACGACAAGTTCACCGAGTGGACCCACAGCGGCGGCGACGCCGAGAAGTCGCTCACGCGCGACGAGATGCTCGACGACATCACGCTCTATTGGGTGACCAAGACCGCCACCTCGGGCGCGCAGCTCTACTGGGAGAACAACGCCAACAACTTCAACGCGGTCGACATCTCGATCCCGGCCGCGGTGACCGTGTTCCCGGGCGAGATCTACCGCGCGCCGCGCCAATGGGTCGAGGCGGCGTACCACAACCTGATCTACTTCAACGAGGTCGACAAGGGCGGGCACTTCGCCGCCTGGGAGCAGCCGGCGCTGTTCAGCGCGGAGTTGCGCGCGGCGTTCCGGTCGCTGCGAGGCTGAGGCCGGGCCGGCCGCTCAGAGCTGCGGCGACAACACCGCCGCCAGGTGCTCCCACGCCTTCTCGAGCAGCGGCCGTTCCTTCCAAGCCTCATAACTCAACCGCTTCGACTGCGCGAGGTCCGCCTCGAACTGCACGGTCTGCGCCGCGGCGAAGGCCTCGTCGTAGATGTTGAGGTTGGCCTCGTCGTTGAGCCGGAACGAGCGGTTGTCGAAGTTGGTCGAGCCCACCGACACCAGCAGGCCGTCGACCAGGAAGACCTTGCAGTGGTACATGGTCGGCTGGTACTCGCTGATCTGGGCCCCGGCCTCGAGCAGCGGGCCCCAGGCGGCGCGCGAGGCGCGGCGCACGGTCTGCGAGTCGATGATCGGCCCCGGCGTGACGATGCGCACGCGCACGCCGCGATGCAGCGCCGCGACCAGCGCGCCCACGGTGAGGTCGTCGGGCACGAAGTAGGCACTCGACAGGTCGATGGTCTTCGTGGCCGCGGCGATCGAGAGCAGGTACATCAGGTGCATGCTCTCGCTGCCGCCCGAGGGCGAGCTGCTGAACATCTGCGCGCGGCCCGTGCCCACCGGCGGCAGCGGCGGGAAGTAGCGCTCGCCGTGGAACACGTCGCCCGAGACCTTGATCCAGTTGTCCATGAAGACCGCCTGCATCTGCGCCACCACCGGGCCCTCGACCTTGTAGTGCGAGTCGCGCCAGTGCGCCGGGTCCTGCGCGTTGCCGGTCCATTCGGGCGCGATGCCGACGCCGCCCGTGAAGCCGATGCGACCGTCGACCACCAGCAGCTTGCGGTGGGTGCGGTTGTTCATGCGCGCGATGTCGTACCAGCTCGGCTTGTGGAACTTGCGGATCTCCACGCCCGCAGTCTCCATCTCGCGGATGAAGTCCGCATCGACCTTCGCGCTGCCGACCCAGTCGAGCAGCACATGCACCTTGACGCCGGCGCGCGCGCGTTCCGACAGCGCATCGGCGAAGGCGCGGCCGATGTCGCCCGACCAGTAGATGTAGGTCTCGAAGGTGATGCTGTGCTTCGCCGAGCGGATCGCCGCGAGCATCGGCGGAAAGATCTTGTCGCCATTCTGGAAGGCCTCGAAGCGGTTGCCGTCGGTGATCGGCGGGCCGAGCATGGCGCCGAGCGCGCGCTGGTACTGGGGATCGTGCAGCGCGTATTCGCGACGCACCTGTTCGTCGAGCTTCTTCTCGCCGCTCGTGAGGTTGAGCACGAGCAGGGTGGCGGCCAGCGTCAGGACGAAGGTCCAGGCGATGGCTTTCCAGGGCTTGCGGGGGGCAGGGACAGGCATGCCTTATCGTGCCGGCCTTTGCCCGCGCCGAATCGAGGTCGCGCCCTTGTCCTGCAAGGCGCCGCTGCGATGTCTGCCATCAATATCGGCCTGCGGCGCCAGCCCCCCCGAACACCATGCCCCAACAACCCAAAACCTTGCCCGATCCGGCCTCCCACCGCTTCGTCTCCGTGCGCGGCGCGCGTGAGCACAACCTGCGCAACGTCGACGTCGACATCCCGCGCGATGCCCTCGTGGTCTTCAGCGGCATCTCGGGTTCCGGCAAGTCCTCGCTGGCCTTCGGCACCCTGTATGCCGAGGCGCAGCGGCGCTACCTCGAATCGGTGGCACCCTATGCGCGGCGGCTGATCGACCAGGTCGGCGTGCCGGCGGTCGATGCCATCGACGGGCTGCCGCCGGCCGTGGCCTTGCAGCAGCAGCGCGGCACGCCGGGCACGCGCTCCTCGGTGGGCAGCGTGACCACGCTGTCGAACCTGCTGCGCATGCTCTATTCGCGCGCGGGCGACTACCCGGCGCGCCAGGCCATGCTGCATGCGGAGGACTTCTCGCCCAACACGCCGCAGGGTGCCTGCCCCGTCTGCCATGGGCTGGGCCGGGTGTTCGAGGTGACCGAGCGCGCGATGGTGCCCGACGACAGCCTCACGATCCGCGAGCGCGCGGTGGCCGCCTGGCCCTCGGCCTGGCAGGGGCAGAACCTGCGCGACATCCTCGTCACGCTGGGCATCGATGTCGACACGCCGTGGCGCGCGTTGCCGAAGAAGACGCGCGACTGGATCCTGTTCACCGAGGAGCAGCCGACGGTGCCGGTCTACGCGGGCTTCACGCCGGCCGAGACGCGCGCCGCGCTGCGCCGCAAGCTCGAGCCCAGCTACCAGGGCACCTTCTTGGGCGCGCGCAAGTACGTGCTCCACACCTTCGCCACCACGCAGAGCACGCTGATGAAGAACCGCGTCTCGCGCTTCATGTCGGGCGCGTCGTGTCCGGCCTGCCAGGGCAAGCGACTCAAGGCCGAGGCGTTGTCGGTGCGTTTCGCGGGGCTCGACATCGGGCAGATCTCGCATCTGACGCTGGGCGCGCTGGCGCAGGTGCTGCGGCCGGCCGCGCGCGGCGAGGCGCATGGCAAGACCGTGCCGTCGGCCGAGAAACGCATCGTGGCGCAGCGCATCGCGCAGGACGCGCTGGCGCGGCTCGAGACGCTGCTGGGCCTCGGGCTGGGCTATCTCTCGCTCGATCGCGCAACGCCCACGCTGTCGCCGGGCGAGCTGCAGCGGTTGCGGCTCGCGACGCAGATCCGCTCCAAGCTGTTCGGCGTGGTCTACGTGCTCGACGAGCCCTCGGCCGGCCTGCACCCGGCCGACGCCGAGGCACTGGTCGACGCGCTCGATGCACTCAAGCGCGCGGGCAACTCGCTGTTCGTGGTCGAGCACGACCTGGACCTGATGCGCCGCGCCGACTGGCTGGTCGATGTCGGACCCGGCGCCGGAGAGAAGGGCGGCGAGGTGCTCTACAGCGGGCCGCCCGCCGGGTTGCGCGAAGTGGCGGCTTCCCGCACGGCCGCCTACCTGTTCGCACCCGAGGCCGCCGGCGATGCGGGCCGGCCGCCGCGTTCGGCGCAGGGCTGGCTGCGGCTCGAAGGCGTCACGCGCAACAACCTCGAGGCGGTCGATGCGGCTTTTCCGATCGGCGCGATGACCGCGGTCACCGGCGTCTCGGGATCGGGCAAGTCCAGCCTCGTGAGCCAGGCGCTGGTGCAGCTGGTGGCGGCCCACCTGGGCCACGATGCGCCGGCCGACGACGAGCCGGGCGAGGGCGAGCCCTCGCTCGCCCAGGAGACGCAGGGCCGCATCGTCGAGGGCCTGGACCGGATCCGGCGCCTGGTGCGGGTCGACCAGAAGCCGATCGGCCGCACGCCGCGTTCCAACCTCGCGACCTACACCGGGCTGTTCGACCACGTGCGCAAGCTGTTCGCGCAGACCCGCGCCGCGAAGGCGCGCCGCTTCGATGCCGGCCAGTTCTCGTTCAACGTCGCCAAGGGCCGCTGCCCGACCTGCGAGGGCGAGGGCTTCGTCAGCGTCGAGCTGCTGTTCATGCCGAGCGTCTACGCGCCGTGCCCGCAGTGCGGCGGCTCGCGCTTCGATGCGGCGACGCTGAAGGTGCGGCTGCGCGACAAGAGCATCGCCGACGTGCTCGCGATGACGGTGGACGAGGCGCATGCCTTCTTCGTGGACGACGCGCCGATCGAGCGGCCGCTGCGCCTGCTCGCGGCGATCGGCCTGGGCTACCTGCGCCTGGGGCAGCCGGCCACCGAGCTGTCGGGCGGCGAGGCCCAGCGCATCAAGCTCGCGACCGAGCTGCAGCGCGCGCAGCGCGGCGACGCGCTCTACGTGCTCGACGAGCCGACGACCGGGCTGCATCCGTCGGACGTGGACCGGCTGATGGCGCAGCTCGACGAGCTCGTCGACGCGGGCAACACGGTGGTGCTGGTCGAGCACGAGATGCGCGTGGTGGCGCGCTGCGATTGGGTCATCGACATGGGCCCGGGCGCGGGCGGCGAGGGCGGGCGCGTGGTGGCGGCGGGCACGCCGCGCGAGGTCGCGAAGGCCGGCACGCCCACGGCGAAGTACCTCGCGCGGCAGTGGGGCTGAGCCGGGCGCGGCCCGGGTGCACAATCTGGGCCCCCGATCCGCGCCGCCGCGCGCCGCCTTTGCGTTCCAGCCCCCATGCGAATCCACGACATCCGACGCCGACTGCGCGAAGCAGGCGCGGGCCCCAGCCATGAGCAGCGCGTGCTGCGGCTGTGGTCCCATGCGCTGCCGCGCGACAGCGGCCGGCGGCTGCCGCACAGCTTCTTTCCGGCCGGGTTGATGGCCGAGCTGCCGGCCATCGAGGCCGAGCTCGCGGGCCTTGCGCGCGTGCATGCGGTGCATCCGGGCGCCGATGGTTCGGAGCGGCTGCTGGTGGCCCTTGCCGACGGCCAGACCGTCGAGAGCGTGCTGCTGCCGCGCGACGGCCTGTGCGTGTCCTCGCAGGTCGGCTGCGCGGTCGGCTGCCAGTTCTGCATGACCGGGCGCGAGGGCCTGCTGCGCCAGGTCGGCAGCGCCGAGATCATTGCGCAGGTTGCGCTCGCGCGCATGCGCCGGCCGGTGCGCAAGGTGGTGTTCATGGGCATGGGCGAGCCGGCCCACAACCTCGACAACGTGATGGAGGCGATCGAGCTGCTCGGCACGGTCGGCAACATCGGCCACAAGAACCTGGTGTTCTCCACCGTCGGCGATCCGCGCGTGTTCGAGCGGCTGTTGCAGGAACGCGTGCGGCCCGCGCTCGCGCTGTCGCTGCACACCACGCGCGACGAACTGCGCCGCAAGCTGCTGCCGCGCGCGCCGCGGCTCACGCCCGAGGAACTGGTCGCGGCCGGCGAACGCTATGCGCGCACCACCGGCTATCCGATCCAGTACCAGTGGACGCTGCTCGAAGGCATCAACGACAGCGAGGAAGAGATCGAGGGGCTGGTGCGGCTGCTGTCGGGCAAGTACGGCGTGCTCAACATGATCCCGTTCAACGCGGTCGACGGCGTGGACTTCCAGCGCCCGGCCTGGGCGCGCTGCCAGCAGATCGCGCGCACCCTGCACGAGCGCGGCATCCTGACCAAGTTGCGCAATTCGGCGGGGCAGGACGTGGATGGGGGGTGTGGGCAGTTGCGGGCGCGGGCTGTGGGCACGCAGGTGATGTTCCAGCGAACCGCTCAAGCTCCTGGCCCTGCATGACGATCCGGGACCTCGCACGGGCAGCCGCCATCGGGGTCTTCTGTGCTGGACGTACTCGAAGCAGTATGACAAAGTATGATCCCCGCAGACCTGAAGGAGCGTGACCCTTGCCCAGCACCCTGGAACGACTGACCGTGACCATGCCTGTAGAGATGGCTGCGACCATCAAGCAGGCGGTGGACGAGGGCGAGTACGCCTCGACCAGCGAAGTGGTGCGCGAAGCCCTGCGTGAATGGAAGACGCGGCGCCAGTTGATGCTCGCCGAGTTGTCCGTCCTCAAGGCCGATATCGATCGAGGCCTGGCGGATGTGGCTGCAGGCCGCGTCAAGGACTTCGATGCCGATCGCATCATCGAACGCGGGAGACAGCTATTGGCCGCACGCTCCAGCTGACCGAGAGTGCCGAGCAGGATCTGGCGGAAATCTGGTCCTACATCGCCGAGGGAGCTTCGGAGGCCGTTGCCACCCGTTTCCTGGGAAAGTTGCACTCCACCTGCCAGGGGCTGCTGGCATTTCCGATGGCGCACCCCGAGCGTCGACAACTCGCACCTGAGCTGCGCGTCGTCTTTCATGGCGCCTATGCGATCTACTATCGACCGGACGAAGGGGTGGTGACGATCGTTCGCGTCCTGCACGGTGCGCGTGATCTGGGCGCGATCGCCGATCAAGGCGGGTTCGACGCCTGACAGGCCGAACCCTTCAAGCCCCCGCGCTCAGGCCGGCTTCGCCGCGTCGTCCCCCAGGAAGAAGGCCACCGCCCGCCCCACCACCCAGGGCACGATCACATGGTCCCCATCGAAGGGCTGCAGCGTGAGGTCGTGCCCGCTCTCGAGCAGCCGCCGGGCGTGCGGATGGGCGCTGGTCTCGATCGGCAACTGGCTGTCCGAGCGCCCGTGCGCGAGAAAGAAGCGCGGCGTGCCGGCCTGCGCGAAGCTGTTCATGAAGCCGGCCGACAGGCCGATCACGTGGCTGGCCACGTCGCCGTTGGTGAGGCCCAGCGACAGCGCGTAGCTGCCGCCGTCGGAGAAGCCCGCGAGCGCGAGCCGCGCGGGGTCGAGCCGGAAATGCCGCGACACGGTGGCCAGCGCGTTGTCGAGCCGCTCGAGGTCGGGGCCATGGCCGCCGACCACGATGTCCCAGGTGGCGTACATCGACTGCGGCGCCAGCAGCAGGAAGCCGCGCGAGCGCGCATGCGCGACGAAGTGCGGCAGCACGCGGTTGGCCTCGCCGCCCGCGCCATGGAACATCACGAGCAGGGGCAGCGGCACATCGGCGGGCAGGCCCTCGGGCACGACCAGCACCGCGTCGCGGCCCTCGTCGAAGCCCAGGTCGTGGCGCCCGGGCGGCAGCGGCTCGTACAGGGGCGCGGCACCGGGCCGGAAGGCCATGCGGCCCGTGAGCGCGCCGCCGAACAGGGTGGGATCGATCATGCGGTGCCTCCGGGCGATGCGGCGGGCGCGATACCGCGGAACACCGCGCACTGCGCGAAGGACTGCGTCGACAGCGGCAGTTCCTTGCGTCGGCAGTACTTGCTGGTGAGCTTGAGCAGCTCCTTGATGTCGCGGCCGCTGGCGCCCGCGTAGTCGACCACCAGCCGGTCGATCACGGCGGCGGGCAGCTCCACGCCGAGCTGGGCCGACAGCGTGGCCCACAGGCGCCGCGCATCCTCGGGCCCGGGCGGCTGGTAGTCGATCACCGCGATGCAGCGCGAGAGGATGGCCTCGTCGATGTCGCCGACGCGGTTGGTGGTCATGAACAGCAGGCCGCTGAAGTACTCGAGCGTGCGCAGGAACTCGGCCACGATGGCGTTGTGCTGCAGGTCGTTGTCGCGGCGCCGGATGTAGACGTCGGCCTCGTCGAGCAGCAGCACGCAACCCCAGCGCGCGGCGCGCTGCAGGATGCGCGTGAGGCTGGTCTCCACCGAGCTCGCCGTCACGCCGAGCTGGCCCGAATGCACGCGGTACAGCGGCTTGCCGACCACCTCCGCATAGACCTCGGCGGTCAGCGTCTTGCCCAGGCCGGGCGCGCCCTTGCACAGGATGGTGGTGCCGCCCGACTTGCCGGGCACCACGTCCTCGACCAGGAAGTTGCGGTCGGCCGTGAGGATGTCGATCAGGTCGCGGTGCGCCTGCGGCAGCACCAGCCGCTCGCGCAGGCCGGGCTGGTACCGGTACTCCTGCACATGCTGAGCATGGACCCAGATGTTGCGGTGCCAGTCGAGGTGGAACAGGTGCAGGTAGCAGTGCTGCGGAATGCGGTCGAAGCCCTGGGCGATGCCGCTCTCGCGCCAGTGGTGCGGATCGGCCGCCAGGTCGAAGCGGCGGCGCAGCAGCTCCTCGTCGTTCACGCAGCGCACCGCGGCGGCCTCGGGCAGCCGGTGGCACTCGAGCGCCGCGCGCGGGCCCTCGCCCGCGGTCCACACGCTGCCGCCGACGGTGAACTGCGCGCCGTGCTGCGGTTGCAGCTTGCCGAAGCGCTCGAGCTGCATCTCGTACTCGCGCTTGAACTCCGCGCACTCCTTGTGAAAGCCGTGGTCGGCGAACAGGTCGGCCAGCGTGCGCTGCGGCAACTGCTCCTCGTAGAAGCTCAGGCCCCAGGTCATGCCCGCGAAGCGCAGCCGGGGCTCGGAGGGCGGCTCGCGGCCGGCGGCCTGCAGCGTGTTGGCGAGCAGGCCCACGAGCACGTAGGCATTGCCCTCGGTGGGCTTCACCAGCCGCACCGTGTGGACCAGCCAGGGCAGCAGCACGCCGTCCTTGCCGCGCTGGTAGAGCCAGCCGTCGATGGCGTCGCGCGCCAGCCATTCGGTCAGTGCCGGCACCATCGCCTCGAGGTTCGCGATCGGCTGCAACTGCGATTCGCCGTTGAGGTTGTCGAGCGCGAGCAGCTGGAACACCAGGTCGCGCGCGCCCTTGCCGAGGCTCAGCTGGTAGAGCAGGTTGAGCGAGCGGCCGTCGAAGTGGCGGCTCGACACGACGCGTATGCCGCTGCAGGCCCCCTGGCCGCCCAGCTGGAGGCCCAGCGGCGACTGCGCGCCGACCTGGCTGCGCAGGACGGCGGCCAGCATCTCCGGTATCTCGAGTTCCACGGCGTCTCCTCGTGTCGCCTGTCCATGCTAGCCCGGGGCGGGCGCCCGGCGATTGACCTGGGTCAAGCCCGTGGGAAGATGGCGGCGGCCATCGCGCCGCCATGGCCCGACGCAGACAAGGAAGGAAAGCGCCCATGCCCCCGCCCTCGAAGACCTCGCTGTTCGCCGCCGCGAAGGCCTGGGACGCGGCCTCGGTCCAGGCCCAACTGGCCCAGTCGCCGGCGCTGGTCGGTGCCACCGATCCGCGCGGCCGCGCGGCGATCCATCTGGCCTGCACGGTGAAGGCCGAGGGCGCGCAGCGCGCGGAACCCCATGGGATCGAGACCGTGACCGCGCTGCTCGACGCGGGTGCCGATCTCGAGACCGAGGTGCCCATGGACGAGGACGAGGGCGACTTCCGCGCCACGCCGATCTGGTATGCGGTGGCGCGCGGCGAGAACCTGCCGCTGGTGAAGTTCCTTGCCAAGCGCGGCGCGAACACCAGCGGGTCGCTGTGGGCCGCGGTGTGGCGCGACGACGCGGCGATGTGCCGCGTGCTGCTCGCGAACAAGCCCGCGCTGAACCTGCGCGCGCACGGCGAAACGCCGCTCTTCTATGCAGCCCGGCTGCAGCGGCTCGAGACGCTGGCGCTGCTGATCGCGGCCGGTGCCGATGCGTCCGTGGCCGACGCGCAGGGGCGCGATGCGGTCGACATCGCGCGGGCGCGGCGTCTGCCGAAGGAGCTCATCGCGCGGCTCGAGCAGTCGAAGCGATCGCGTCCCGCATAGATCCACGCAAGCGTTGGCTAGACCTGCGCGCGCTGGCGCGACAGGCCATCGACCCGCCTGAGCATCTCGGGCAGCCTGTACGCACCGGCCATCGCGCGGATGTGCGCTCTGGCCTGCTCGAGCGGCATGCCCGCGGCCGTCACGAAGAGCGGGCGCGCGCTCTCGCCGCGCAGCAATTCGGTCTCGGGCGGCGCCCCCGCGAACCTCGTCTTCGCGACGCCGATCACCGGGGTCGCGCGGCCGAGCTTGTCCCAGAGCACCGCGCCGAGGCCGTCGCGCGGCGGCGTGCCCAGCGTCACGTAGCCGTCGATGACGATGCAGGCGAGCGGTTCGGCGACCTGCGCGAGCACGGCCTCGATGCAGGGCAGCTCGCGGCGGTAGAACGCGCCGGGCACATAGTCCTCGACCTGCGGCACCGGCACCAGGATCTCGCGCACGGGCGCGGTGTCGTGCCAGTCCGCGAGCAGCAGCCCGGCGGCCATCGCACCGCCCGACTCGGCGTAGGCGACATCGACGGCGAGGATCACGCAGGCTCGCCGGCCGCGAAGCCGATGCGGGGTGCGGTGATGCGGCCGCTCGCGGCCGCGAGCACGAAGCGCAGGGTGTCGCCCTCGACGACGACCTGCATGCCGAGCTTGGCCGTCACGGCCTCGCCGGCGAGTTGCGCGCCGCCCCAGCTCGCCGTGATTTCGTGCGCGGACAGCGCGGCGATCTCAGCGCCCAACCCGCGCCCCACCGATTCCGAGCGCAGCGCGATCGTGTTGAGGCCCTGCTCGTGCCCGTCCATCGACACGCGCAGGCCCGGCAGTGCGAGCAGTCCGTCCCCGAGCCGCAGCTCGCCCGACAGGGCCGTGCGCCCGAGCAGCGTGCGCGCCTGCGCGGTCAGCCCCTGGGCCTGCGTGCCCAGCCCCTGGCGCAGCATCGATTCGGCGAAGGGCCGCAGCCGGAGCTTGCCGCGCTCGGAGATCCACGGGCCGATCAGGCTCTTGCGGCGCTCGAACTCCACGCCCGCGAGCGGCGCCGAGGCGAACTGGTAGAGGTAGCTGCGGCCGTTCGGCGCATCGACGTAGAAGCCGAGCGGGCTCACGCCCATGCGCGAGTCGGGCCCCACGTGCTCGACGGTGGCGTCGTTGAAGTCGACCAGCCCATGGCGGATCGGCACGGTCACGTCGGCATCGAACAGCAGGTGCGCGTCGGTGATGCGGCCGCGCAGGGTGCCGTCGATCTCGCCGAGCGGGCCGAGCTGCCAGGCATCGGCCGGTGGCGGCAGCGTCGTGCCGTCGGCGGGGTGGGTGGCTTCCCACAACTGGCGGAATGGCCGTGGCAGCACCAGGGGGCCGTGCAACTTCAGGCCGGCGAATTCCGCGTCGCGGGCCTCGATGGCGCCGACGCGCAGCGACCCGCTCTCGGCATGCACGCGTGCGACCAGTTCGTGCACGGCGATGCGCTCGATCTCCAGCACCAGCGCGCCCGTGGCGAGCCGCAGGGCCGTCGCTTCGAGCCGCGCGATCCGCAGTTCGCGCGTGCCGTCCTGCCCCGCGGTCCAGCGCACGCCCTCGAGCGTGAAGCGATTCGGATCGGCATCGCCGCGCGCGCCGAGTTCCAGGCCCAGCACGAGATCGACGAGAGAGGCGGCGAGGGAAGCGCTCATGGTGGCTTTCTAGCAGACGGGCTCAGCGGCACATCGGAAACCCGCCCGTCTCCAGATGGAAGTGATCGCGGTGCGCCGCGTTGTACTCGGGCCCGAGCACGCCGCGAAAGAAACGGCAGGCGCCCAGATGGGCATCGTTCAACAGCGCGGCCGAGGGGTTCGAAGCGTCGGTGTGCCAGTCCTTGCGCACGTTGACGCGGCGTCCGTCCGCGAGCACGAAGCCGGCCACGTCGAAGGCATCGGCCGTGGCATGCCGGCTGCGCGGCGCGCCGGGCACGGCGCCTTCGCCGCGGTTCACGTTGCGGCAGGCATAGCTGCCGAGGTGGTCGACCGCGGCGACCGGCTGTCCGAAGTGCCGCAGGGCCGCGGGCTGCAGCGCATGGCGCTCCCACATGAAGAAGGACAGCGCCATCGGGCAGCTCAACGTGGGCGCGCTTCCCAGCCGCACGCCGGCCGAGCGCAGGCGCACCGCGTTCTCGAAGCCGCAGCCCGGGCCGGTGACGCGGTCGGGCACGCGCTCGTACTGCATGCCGGTGTCGGCCAGCGCGGCCTGGCAGCGCACCGGGTCGCCGCGTGCGCGGGCCAGCTTGTACGAAGTGAGCCAGTTGGGCGCTGCCGTCACGTCGAGCGGCGCCCAGGGATCGTGCCGCTCGGGCACCTCGATGGCGCCGGTGAAGACGGCCACCACGCCAGCGGCGATGGCGACGACCAGCGCGAGGGCCAGTCGGCGTCCGAGGCGAGCGGGTCGGTCTTGCGCTGGGGGCAGGGGCACGGGGAACGAAGGCGGTGGATGGCGAAAGCCTCATTGGGACCCGAGGCCGCTCGCGGCGCTGTCGGGATGATCGGCCAGCGCGTGTAGGCCGATGCGAACCGGCCGGGCGTCGCTCAAGGCCGGATGCAATCGAGCAGCACGCGGAACGCCGGCTCGATGTTCGCCTCCTCCACGCAGGCATAGCCCAGCAGCAGCCCGCGCCGCCCGTCGCCGCGCCGGTAGTAGCGCGACAGCGGCCGCGAGAGCACGCCGCGCGCCTGCGCCGCTTCCATGATCGCCACGTCGTCGCGGTCCTCGGGCAGCCGCAGCACCAGGTGCAGCCCGGCATTGCTGGCCTGCGGATGCAGGTGGTCGAGGCCCAGGTGCTCGGCGATCAGCCCGGCCAGCAGCGCGCGCCGGCGCGCATAGAGCACGCGCATGCGGCGGATGTGGGCGGCGTAGTGGCCTTGTCCGATCAGCTCGGCCAGCGCCACCTGCGTGATGGCGTGGCCCTCGCGGTAGAGGTCGGCATGGGCGGTGCGGAAATGCGCGGCCAGCGCGCGCGGCAGCACCATGTAGCCCACGCGCAGGCCCGGGAACAGCGTCTTGCTGAAGGTGCCGATGTAGATCACCGGGCTGTCGTCCTCGAGCCCCTGCATCGAGGGAATGGGCCGGCCCGCGAAGCGGAACTCGCTGTCGTAGTCGTCCTCCACGATCCAGCTGCCCGACTGGCGCGCGAAGTCGAGCAGCTCGCGCCGGCGCGCCAGGCTCATCACCGAGCCCAGCGGGTACTGGTGCGAGGGCGTGACGAAGATCAGCCGCGGTGCGCTGCCGCCGCGCGGCCAGCCGGCCCCGGGCCCGTCGCCCTCGGCCTCCACGCGCAGCGGCCGCACGCGCCAGGCGCCCATCTGCAGCAGCTTGTGGAAGCCCCAGTAGCCGGGCTCCTCGACCCACACGGTGTCGCTCGGGTCGGCCAGCATGCGCAGCGAGAGGTCGATGGCCTGGTGCACGCCCTCGGTGATCAGCACCTGGTCGGCATCGCAGCGCACCGCGCGCGCCACGCGCAGGTGCTCGGCCACGGCCTCGCGCAGCGTCGGGTGGCCGCCGCCATGCGAATAGGTCAGCAGCTCGGGCGCGGGATCGCGCCACAGGCGCGCGACGATGCGGCCGAAGGCGCGGTGCGGGAACTGGGTCACGTCGGGCACGCCGGGCATGAAGGCGCCCCACTGGCGCGCCGCGGCCGAGGCATCGTCGACCAGCGCCTGGGCGCGCCGGGCCAGCCGCACCGGCGCGGCGCGGGCCGGCGCGGCAGCCGCGCCGCGGCCGGTGGCCAGCTGGCTCTCGGGCGTGGTCTCGGCCACGAAGGTGCCGCTGCCCACGCGCGAATGCACGTAGCCCTCGGCGCGCAGCTGCTCGTAGGCATGCAGCACGGTGTTGCGCGACATGCCGGTCTCGCGCGCCAGGTCGCGCGAGGCCGGCAGCGCGCTCGAGGGCGGCAGGCTGCCGTCGAGGATGGCGCCGCGCAGGCAGTCGTAGAGCTGGCGGTTGAGCGCGGCGCCGGCCGCGGGAGCAATGCGCTGCAGCACCAGGTCGGCGCAGATGGATTTCATGGGTTTTTTGGATTGGCTCCATCATGATTGCGGGAAGTGGATCTTTTTGATGGAGCCAATTGCGCATTCAATCAGAACTTCCGATCGACCTCCAGCCTTTCCCGGACGCCTTCAGCCATGACCACGAACTCCGAACTCCAGACCCGCCGCCTCGCGGCCACGCCGCGCGGCGTGGGCGTGATGTGCGGCTTCTATGCCCAGCGCGCCGAGAACGCGACGCTGTGGGACATCGAAGGCCGCGAATACATCGACTTCGCCGCCGGCATCGCGGTGCTCAACACCGGCCACCGCCATCCGCGCCTGGTGGCCGCGATCCAGGAGCAGCTCGGGCGCTTCACGCACACGGCCTACCAGATCGTTCCCTACGAGAGCGTGGTGACGCTGGCCGAGCGGCTCAACGCGCTGGTGCCGATCTCCGGCCCGGTGAAGACGGCCTTCTTCACCACCGGCGCCGAGGCGCTCGAGAACGCGGTGAAGATCGCGCGCGCCCACACCGGCCGCGCCGGCGTGATCGCCTTCGGCGGCGGCTTCCACGGCCGCACGCTGATGGCGCTGGCCATGACCGGCAAGGTCGCGCCCTACAAGACCGGCTTCGGCCCGTTCCCGGCCGACGTGTTCCACGTGCCGTTCCCGAGCGCGCTGCAGGGCGTGAGCGCCGACGATTCGCTGGCCGCGATCGAGAAGCTGTTCAAGGCCGACATCGACCCGAAGCGCGTGGCCGCGATCGTGATCGAGCCGGTGCAGGGCGAGGGCGGCTTCAACGTCGCGCCCACCGCGCTGCTGCAGGGCCTGCGCCGTATCTGCGACGCGCACGGCATCGTGCTGATCGCCGACGAGGTGCAGACCGGCTTCGCGCGCACCGGCCGGCTGTTCTCGATGCAGCACCACGGCGTCGAGCCCGACCTGATCACCATGGCCAAGAGTCTCGCGGGCGGCATGCCGCTGTCGGCGGTGGCCGGCCGCGCCGCCATCATGGACGCGCCGGCACCCGGCGGCCTCGGCGGCACCTACGCGGGCAATCCGCTGGCGGTGGCCTCGGCGCACGCGGTGCTCGACGTGATCGCCGACGAGAAGCTCTGCGAACGCGCCGCCGCGCTGGGCGAGCGCCTGGTCGGCCGGCTGCTGAAGATCAAGGAATCGAACCCGGCGCTGGCCGAAGTGCGCGCGCAAGGCTCGATGGTCGCGGTCGAGCTGCGCGACGCGGCCACGGGCGCGCCCGACGCCGAAGCGGTGGCGCGCGTGCAGGCCAAGGCGCTGGCGCAGGGCCTGGTGCTGCTGAGCTGCGGCATGTACGGCAACGTGATCCGCTTCCTCTACCCGCTGACCATTCCCGACGCGCAGTTCGAACGCGCGCTGGCCATCGTCGAGGAAGCGTTCTCGGCATGAACTCCGCATCCACCCTGGGCCTGCAGCGCCCCGACCTGCTGCGCGGCGCCGGCCTGATCGACGGCCAGTGGGTCGCGGCCGACGACGGTGCCACCTTCGCCGTGAACGACCCCGCCACCGGCCGGCACCTGGCCGACGTGCCGCGGATGGGCCGCGCCGAGACCGAGCGCGCCATCGCAGGCGCCGCCGCCGCGCTGCCCGCCTGGCGCGCGCGCACCGCGCCCGACCGCGCGCGCGTGCTGCGCCGCTGGGCCGAGCTGATGCTCGCGCACCAGGACGACCTGGGCCGGCTGATGACGCTCGAGCAGGGCAAGCCGCTGGCCGAGGCGCGCGGCGAGATCGCCTACGCGGCCTCGTTCATCGAATGGTTCGCCGAGGAGGCCAAGCGCGTGGACGGCGAGGTGCTGCAGCCGCAGCGCGCCGGCCAGCGCATCGTGGTGCTCAAGCAGCCGATCGGCGTCTGTGCCGCGATCACGCCGTGGAACTTCCCGGCCGCGATGATCACGCGCAAGGTCGGCCCCGCGCTGGCCGCGGGCTGCACCATCGTCGTCAAGCCGGCCGAGCTCACGCCGCTGAGCGCCTTCGCGCTCGGCGTGCTGGGGCTCGAGGCCGGCCTGCCGCCCGGCGTGCTGCAGATCGTGGCCGGCAACGCGCCCGAGATCGGTGCCGCGCTGTGCGAGAGCCCGACCGTGCGCAAGCTCAGCTTCACCGGCTCCACCGGCGTGGGCCGCGTGCTCGCGCAGCAGTGCGCGCCGACCATCAAGAAGCTCTCGCTCGAGCTCGGCGGCAATGCGCCGCTGATCGTGTTCGACGACGCCGACATCGACCGCGCGATCGAGGGCATCGTGGCCTCGAAATTCCGCAACGCGGGCCAGACCTGCGTCTGCGCCAACCGCATCTACGTGCAGGCCGGCATCTACGACGCCGTGGCCGCGCGGCTGGTGGCCGCGGTCGAGGCGATGCGCGTGGGCAACGGCCTCGAGGCCGGCACCACGCAGGGCCCGCTGATCGACGGCCGCGCCGTCGCCAAGGTGCGCCAGCACATCGACGACGCGCTCACGCAGGGCGCCGAGTTGCGCACCGGCGGCAAGCCGCATGCGCTGGGCGGCAGCTTCTTCGAGCCCACCGTGCTGACCGGCGTGACGCAGGCCATGCGCGTGGCGCGCGAGGAAACCTTCGGGCCGTTGGCGCCGCTGTTCCGCTTCGAGACCGAGGAGGAGGTCATCGCGATGGCCAACGATTCGGAGTTCGGCCTCGCCGCCTACCTGTTCACCGAGGACCGCCGCCGCCTCTGGCGCGTGGGCGAGCAGCTCGAGACCGGCATGGTCGGCATCAACACCGGCCTGATCTCGAACGAGGTCGCGCCCTTCGGCGGCGTGAAGCAGTCGGGCCTGGGCCGCGAGGGCTCGCGGCACGGGATCGAGGACTACCTCGAGCTCAAGTACCTCTGCCTGCAGGACTGAGCATGGCGGCGCGGTGGCCTCTCACGAGGCCTTCGCGGCCGCCGACACGCCCCACAGCCGGGGCTTGCCCTCCCACACCGAGAAGCCGCTCAGGCGCTTGCGCACGCCCCAGGCATCGATGCCGTTGAACAGCATGATCATCGGCACCTGCTGGATCATCAGCGCGTGGATCTGGTCGAACAGCGCCTGGCGCTTCTTCGGGTCCGATTCGGCGAAGCTGTCGTCCAGCAGCTTGAGCGCCTGCGGGTCTTCCCAGACCTTGCGCGACTGCTTGTCCTTCGGGCCCGAGAACTGCTCGTAGCTCAGCGCCGGGTCGAGCCGCGACGAATAGGTGAACGAGCTCATCTGGTAGTTGCCGCTGTTGTAGCGGTCGAGCTGCGTGGCCCATTCGAGCACCTCGATCTGCGCGTTGATGCCCACCGACTGCATCATGGCCTGCGCCAGCACCGCCACCGTGTAGCTCGGCACATGGGCGCGCTTGTTGGTCTGGATGACGATCTTCTCGTTCCTGTAGCCGGCCTCGCGCAGCAGCCTGGCGGCCAGCGCCGGGTCGTAGTGGTAGCCCTTCTTCTGCACCGGGCCGTAGAAGGCCGAGGTCTTGTGGATGGCGGCGTTGTTCACGGTGCCCAGGCCCTCGGAGGCGGCCGCCACGATCTGCTCCATGTCGAGCGAGGCCGCGATGGCCTGGCGCAGCTTCTGGTTCTTGAGCAGCGGATCGCGGGTCTGGATCAGCAGCGTGTTCTTGGTGGCCTCGGTCGGCGCCTGCACCACGAGGTTGCGGTCGGTCTTGAGTTCCTGCGCGTCGCTCGAGGTGATCTGGGCCGCATCGATGGCGCCCGACTTCAGGCCCGCGGCGGCCGTGGCCGCGTCGGGCACGACCAGGAAGCGCACCGTGTCGACCAGCGGCGCCTTCAGGCCCACGTAGCCGTCGACCTTGGTCGCGCCCGGCGGCGAGGTGTAGCCCTTGAAGGCCGTGACCGTGACGTACTCGCCGCGCTTCCATTCGCCGAACTTGAAGGGGCCGGTGCCCACGGGCTTGTCCCAGCTGCCGTCGGCCTTGACCGAGTTCCTGTGCAGGATCGCCGTCATGCCGCAGTCGGAGCGCGCCAGCGAATCGAGGAACACGGCCGAGGGCCGGTTGATCTTCATGGTGAAGGTGGCGTCGTCGGGCGTCGCGGTCTCGACCACCTTGAGGCCGTTGCGGCCGTCGTATTCGCTGAGGCAGCGCCAGTCGGTCTTCGGGTCCATGTAGCGCTTCCAGCTCCAGGCTACGTCGGCCGAGGTCAGCGGCGCGTCGTTGTGGAACTTCACACCCTTGCGCAACTTGAAGGTGTAGGTCAGGCCGTCGGGCGACACCTCGACCGACTGCGCGAGCAGCGGGCCGACGCTGCCGTCCTGCCGGTAGCCGACCAGGCCCTCGACCATGTTGAGCACGATGCCGTCGGTGGTGTTGTCGCGGTTCACGCCCGGGTTGGTGGAACGGATGTCGGCCGGCTGGGCGACCGTCACCGTGGTCTGGGCCAGCGCCGCGCCGCAGGCGAGGCCGGCGCCGGCGAGGGCCGCGAGTCGGAAGAAGGGACGGGGCATGGGGGACTCCTGCGAAAAAAAGAACTTCAGGCGAGGGCGGTCTCGGCGCCGAAGCGCCAGCGCAGCCGCACGCCGCCGGCCTCGGTGGGCTCGAGCGCCGGGATGGCGGACAGCAGCCGGCGCGTGTAGTCCTGCCGCGGCGCGTCGAACACGGTGTCGCGCGTGCCCTGCTCGACGATGCGGCCGTCCTGCATCACGACCACGCGGTCGGCCACCTGCTCGACCACGCCGAGGTCGTGGCTGATGAACAGGCACGAGAAGCCGTGGCGCTTCTGCAGTTCGGCGAACAGCTCGAGCACCTGGGCGCGCACGGTGACGTCGAGCGCCGACACCGGCTCGTCGGCGATCACGAAGGCGGGCCGGCGCACCAGTGCGCGCGCGATCGCCACGCGCTGGCGCTGGCCGCCCGAGAGCTGGTGCGCATAGCGCGGCGCGTAGGCGGTGCCGAGGCCGACCTCGTCGAGCACCTCGGCCACGCGCTTCGCCTTGTCGGCCGTCGACATGCCGGGCACCAGCCGCAGCCCCTCGCCGACCAGCTGGCCGATGGTCATGCGCGGATCGAGCGAGGCGTAGGGGTCCTGGAACACCATCTGGCACTGCAGCCGGTAGTCGGCCCAGCCGGGGTCGGAGCGCGCGATCGAGCGGCCGCGGAACAGGATCTCGCCGCCGCCGGGCTTGAGCAGTCCGGCGATGGCGCGGCCCAGCGTGGTCTTGCCCGAGCCCGAGCCGCCGACCACCGCGACCACCTCGCGCGGACGCACCACGAGGTCGATGCCGTGCAGCGCGCGCTTGGGGGCAGTCTTGGCGAACAGGCGACGGCGTCCTGGATAGTCGATGACGAGGTTGCGCACCTCGACCACCGGCGGCTCGTCGGCCACCGCGCGCGCGGGCAGCCGGCGCGGCATGGCCTGCAGCAGCTCGCGCGTGTAGGGATGCTTCGGCTGCTCGAGCAGGTCCTTGGTGCGGCCGGTTTCCTTCACCTCGCCATGCCGCATCACGACCATGCGCTGCGTGAAGCGCGCCACCATCGGCAGGTCGTGGCTGATCATCAGCACGGCGGTGCGGTGCTCGCGCGTGAGGCCCACCATCAGCTCGAGCACGTCGCGCTGCACCACCGCGTCGAGCGCGGTGGTCGGCTCGTCGGCGATCAGCAGCGCGGGCTCCAGCAGCATCACCGAGGCCAGCATCATGCGCTGGCGCATGCCGCCCGAGAACTCGTGCGGCCAGGCCGCGAGCGCGCCCTGCGGATCGCGGATGCCGACGCGCGCGAGCATGTCGAGCACGCGCGTGCGCCGCGCGGTGGGCGACAGTTCGCGGCGGTGCAGCGCGAGCGCTTCCTCGAGCTGGCGGCCGATGGTCATCGACGGATTGAGCGAGGTCATCGGCTCCTGGAACACCATGCCCACGCGCGCGCCGCGCAGCTCGCGCAGCCGCGCCGGCCTGGCGAGCGCGAGGTCCTCGCCCTCGAACAGGATGCGGCCGGCGGTGCGCACCAGCGGCGGCGGCGTGAGGCCCATCAGGGCGCGCGCGGCCTGCGTCTTGCCGCTGCCCGATTCGCCGACGATGCCGACCATCTCGCCGGGCGCGATGTCGAAGCTCACGTCGCGCACGATCTCGCGGCCGCCGGGGCCGACGGCGAGCGTGAGGCCTTCGACGCTGACCAGCGGGGCGGTGGTAGGAGTGGAAGTCATTGCACGCCCTTCATGCGCGGATCGAGCCAGTCGCGCACCGCGTCGCCCAGCAGGTTGATGCCCAGCAGCGTCAGGGCGATGCACAGGCCCGGAAGAATCGAGAGGTGGCTGGCCTGCGCCATGAACGGCCGCGCCGAGGCCAGCATGTTGCCCCAGGTCGGCGCCGGTGGCGGCACGCCCAGGCCGAGGAACGAGAGCGCGCTCTCGGCCAGGATCACCCAGCCGAACATCGAGGTGGCCAGCACCGTGAGCGGCGCGGTGCAGTTGGGCAGCACGTGGCGCACCATGGTGTAGAGCTCGGAGTTGCCGAGCACGCGCGAGGACTCGATGAACTCCTTCTCGCGCAGCGACAGCACCGTGCCGCGCACGATGCGCGTCACCGAGGGCGTGTAGGCCAGCCCGAGCGCGAGCACGATGCCGTACTGGTTGGCGCCCACCACCGCGAGCAGGCCCAGCGCCAGCAGCAGGCCCGGGAAGGCCAGCAGCGCGTTGTTGAAGGCCATCACGATGCGGTCGGTCCAGCCGCGCAGGAAGCCCGTGAGCACGCCCACGATGCTGCCCACCACGATCGAGAAGCCCACCGTGAGCACCGCGATCCAGACGCTGGTGGCGGCGCCGGCCATCAGGCGCGAGAGCTCGTCGCGGCCGAACTCGTCGGTGCCCAGCAGGTAGCGCGCGCCGGGCAGCTTGAGCCGCGAGCCGAAGTTGATGCGCAGCGGATCGTGCGGCGTCCACACCAGGCTCACGAGGGCGGCAGCCACCACCAGCCCGACGATGACGAGGCCGACCATTGCGTTGAGGGGAATGCGTTTGTTGCGGGTCATCTTCGTGCCTATTCGACGGCGACGCGGGGGTCGAACAGGGGATAGCAGAGATCGATCACGAGGTTGACCACCACGTAGATCACCGCCACGAACAGCAGGCAGCCCTGGATCACCGGGTAGTCGCGCGCGAAGATCGCGTCGACCAGCAGCCGGCCCAGGCCCGGGATGGTGAACACCGTTTCGACCACCGCGATGCCGCCGAGCAGGTTGCCCAGCACCAGGCCGATCAGGGTCCAGGTCGGGCCGAAGGCGTTCTTGAAGGCATGGCGCATCAGCACCGCGCGCTCCGACAGGCCCTTGGCGCGCGCATGCGTGATGTAGTCCAGGCGCAGCACCTCGAGCGTGCTGGCGCGGGCCATGCGCATGAGCACGCCGATCTCGTGCAGGAACAGCGTGAGGATCGGCAGCACCAGGTACAGCAGGCCGTTCTTCCAGTCCTCGGCGATGCCCACGTAGCCCACCACCGGCAGCCAGCCCAGCTTGAGGCCGAACAGCAGCAGCAACAGCAGGCCGAGCCAGAAGGTCGGGATCGACACCAGCAAGGTGGCCGAGCCGACCAGCAGCAGGTCGGGCGCGCGGTTCTGCTTCCACGCGGCGACCATGCCGGCCGGCACCGCCACCAGCGCGGCCAGCGCCACCGCCACCAGCACGATGCGGCCGCTGATGAGGAAGCGCTCGGCCACCAGCGAGAGCACGTCCTGCCCGCTGTTGATCGAGGTGCCGAGGTCGCCCTGCAGCACATGGCCGAACCAGATGCCGAACTGCGCCGGCAGCGAGCGGTCGAGGCCGAGCCGCGCGCGCAGGTCGGCCAGGCTCGCGGGCGTCGCGAGGTCTCCGAGCAGCAGCTGCGCGGGGTCGCCGGGAATCAGCCGGATCAGGACGAACACCGACACCGCCACGATCAGCAGGGTGGGGACGGCCATCGCGATGCGGGCCGCTGCGAAACGGAACATGGGCCTTCTTCCTCGTGGTGGGTGGGGTCAGGCCGGCGACGGCGCGGCGCGCAGCGCTTGCAGGGCCTTGGCGAAGAAGTCCTGCACATGGCCCACGCAGGCCAGCCCGTTGTGCGGCACGTTGTCGAGCAGCTCGAAGGCCACCTTCACGCCGGCCGCCTCGAAGGAGCGGCGCAGCGTCTCGAGCCGCTCGGGCCGCGTGCGGCCGGCATCGTTGGCGCCCGGCATGAAGAACTTGCCGCCGGGCTTGTGCGTGATCTCCCAGGTCTCGATGTCGGCCTTGCCCGCGATCATGTGCACCGGCAGGCGGCGCAGCGCCTCGAGGTCCATGGGCTTGCCGAAGCGGGTCTCGAAGTCCTTCGTGCCGACCCACCAGCCCTGCTCGGGATCGATCAGCGTGACCGAGCCCGGTGCGCCGATCGACACGGCCCACAGGCGCTCGGGATGCAGCATCGCGAAGCGGTTGACGAACTGCCCGCCGCCCGAATAGCCGAACAGCGCGAAGCGGCCGAAGTCGCAGCCGAACTTCTCGCCCACCTCGGCCACCATGTCGAGCAGCACCTGGTCGTAGCGGATGTCGGCCTCGATCAGGTGCTTGAAGCCGTCGCGGTTGCCGTCGCCGCGCACGCCGGCCGGGAACAGCGGGCACAGCACGATGCAGTCGTTCCACTTCGCGAAGCCGCTGAAGGCCTCGCGGTAGTTGACGAAGGCGCGGCCGGTGCCGTGCACCACCACCACCAGCTGCATCGGCCGCGTGCCGGGCTGGCCCACGTGCTCGGGCACGTAGGTGCAGTAGGAGAAGCGCGGGTCGCTGCGCGCGGCGTAGATGGTGCTCGGGCCCAGGTCGTAGAGGGTGCGGGCGCGCCGCTCGGCGAGGGCGGCGGGGGCTTCGGTGGTGTCGGTCATGAGGGAGGGCAGGAGGAAGGGGGAGGGACTACAGCGTGTATTCGCGGAAGTGGCGCGCCTCGTAGGGCTTGCGCGCCACCCACATCACGCGGTTGGCCGCGTCCATCAGGGTGGTGGCCACGGTGGCCGAGATGCTGCTGAAGTCCGCGGGCTTGGGCGTGCGCAGCACGCCGTCGGGCTTGCCGAACTCGTCGGCCAGCGCCGCCTTGACGTCGCTCCAGTCGATGCGGCCCTCGACGCGGCGCAGCGCGTTCTCCACGCGGTGCTGGCGGTAGATGCTGTCGGGGCGCTGCGGCAGGCCGGAGTCGCGCAGCTTCATGGTGGCCGCGGGCGACATCCAGTGGTTGGCATGCACCAGCAGGTCGTTCTCGGGCAGGGTCCAGAAGATCTCGCCGGGCGAGGTCTCGAGGCTGATGCCCGAGCCGTCGTTGCCGCTGGCCTGCGCGAGGATCATGTTGTTGGCGCAGTAGCGCTTCGAGGCCCAGATCGTCTTCATCGCCTGCGCGAGATTTGCTGCTTCGAGCACGCGGCGGCGCAGCAGCACCAGCGGCACGCCCGGGCCCTTGCGGAAGTCCTCGTCGCAGGTCAGCGAATTGCCGGTCAGCGACACGCCCTGGCTGTTGAAGCCGTGGCGCGCGAGCGCGCCGGCCTCGGTGAAGCTCAGCATGTCGGGACCGTTCTCGGCGCGGATGCGCAGCACGATGCCGGTGTCGACGCATTCCTGGCGCCAGTCCCAGTTGTGGGCATGCATCAGGCGGCCGCTGGCCGAGCGCGCGGGCAGCACCACGAGGCCGGTGCAGTCGCCGTCCTCGCTCGATGCGGCGTCGATGGCCGGCGCCGTGGCCTGCTTCATGTCGGCATAGCCGAACAGCATCTCGGTGCGGCAGTTGATCATCACCACGTCCTCGAGCGCGACGCCCGCGCCTTCGGCGATGCCGCGCATCTCCTCGAGGTAGCTCGCGTCGTAGGCCGCGATCACCGGCAGCATCGACTGCGCGAGCTGGCGGATGGTGGCGTCGTCCAGGCCGCGGCGGCCCAGCTGCGCGCGGTAGAGCGCGATGCCGCCGGCCACGCGCTCGGGCACCGCGCGGCCGTGCTGCACGCCGCGCGCATGCGGCGTGCCGGAAACATCGACGAGGGGAAAGTATTCAGGGGTGGTCATGGCGTTGGTTTGTCATCGGCCTGCCGCGCGAAGGCGGTAGTGAACGGCGCAGCGGTGGCGATGGCCCGCATTGTTTGGCAGGCACAGGAAAAAATAAATTTAAAAATCGTTTAGAGTTGATAAAGGATTTGTTTATCGTCTCGCTCCCATGAGCACCATCCGTTTCCTGCGCACCTTCGTCGCCGCGGCCCGCGGCGGCTCGTTCGCGGCCGCGGCCGACCAGGTCGCGCTGACGCAGGCGGCCGTCGGCCAGCAGATGCGCGCGCTCGAGGCCGAGATGAAGAAGTCGCTGTTCGACAAGACCGGCCGCACCATGGCGCTGAGCCCGGCCGGGCACCTGCTGCTGCCGCGCGCCGAGGAGCTGCTCGCGCAGTACGAGTCGATGCGGCGCGACCTGCAGGACCAGCGCCAGATCGCCGGCACCATCAAGCTCGGCTCGCTGATCTCCGCGATGGGGCTGCTGTCGAGCACGCTCGCGGTGTTGAAGTCGCTGCATCCGAACCTCGAGGTCGAGCTGCGCGTGCGCGAGCAGACGCAGCTGATGCAGGACGTGATCAGCGGCGAGCTCGACGCGGCCGTGGTGGTCGAGCGCCAGTGGCCCGAGGTGCCGGGCCTTCTGTGGACCCCCTGCTACGACGAGGCGCTGACCGTCATCGCCAACTCGGGCATCGCCTCGGCCGAGACGCCGATCGCGAGCCTGTTCGCGAACCATCCCTTCATCCGCTTCGACCGCCGCACGCCGACCGGCGCGCGCATCGACAAGATCCTGCGGCGGCTGCAGTACGTGCCGAAGGAGTTCCTCGAACTCAACTCGCTGCTCGCCATCGCGGAGCTGGTGCGCAAGAACGTGGGCTTCACCATGGCGCCGTTGCTGAAGAACTTCGACTGGGAGAGCGACCCCGCGCTGTGCGTGCTGCACCTGCCGGGCCGGCCGGTGGCGCGGCGGCTCGGCATGCTCGAGAACGGCAAGCGCAGCCATGTGACGGGGGTGGTGCGCGAGGAGATGCTGGCGCATCTGCGGCGCATGAAGCCGGCGTCGCCCTGAGGGGCGGGCCGGCCTCGCGAGGCGGCTCTGCCGAAAAATCTATATGATTCGTATACGTTTCATATAGACCAAGCACCATGGGCATCGTCAAGATCTCCGACCTCATGCACGAGAACCTGCGCGTCGCAGGCACCGCGCTGAGCCGTTCCATCAACGCGCAGGCCGAGCACTGGATGCGCATCGGCATGCTCGCCGAGCTGCATCCCGACCTCGATCACCGCGAGCTGTGCCAACTGCTGGTGCGCGCCGAGATGGCCGGCGGGCTCGACCTCGCGATGGCCTGCGCACCGAGCGAGCCGCATGCGCCGCGGCCACCGGGCCGCGCGGCGGGGCGGACGGCGAAGGTCGTGCAATGAACATGGCCGTGCCCCTGAAGACGCCCGAGCAGATCGCGCTGTCGCGCAAGGCCGGGCACCTCGCGGCCGAGGTGCTGCGGATGATCGGCGCGCACGTGAAGCCCGGCGTCACCACCGAGGAGCTCGACCGCCTCTGCCACGACCACATCGTCAACGTGCAGCGCGCGATCCCGGCCAACGTGGGCTACAAGGGCTTCCCGAAGACGGTGTGCACCTCCGTCAACCACGTGGTCTGCCACGGCATTCCCTCGGCGCAGAAGACGCTGAAGAAGGGCGACATCGTCAACATCGACGTGGCCGTGATCAAGGACGGCTGGTTCGGCGACTGCAGCCGCATGTATTTCGTCGACGAGCCGAGCCCGCTCGCGCGCCGGCTGGTCGAGACCACCTACGAGGCCATGCGCGCCGGCATCCTGGCCGTGCGCCCGGGCGCGACGCTGGGCGACGTGGGCCACGCGACCCAGAGCGTGGCGCACCGCGAGCGTTTCAGCGTGGTGCGCGAGTACTGCGGCCACGGCATCGGGCAGATCTACCACGACGATCCGCAGGTGCTGCACTACGGCCGGCCCGGCGAAGGCCTGCGGCTCGCGCCCGGCATGGTCTTCACCATCGAGCCGATGATCAACGCGGGTCGCCGCGAGACCCGCGAGCTGCCCGACGGCTGGACCGTGGTCACGCGCGACCATTCGCTGTCGGCGCAGTGGGAGCACATGGTCGCGGTGACCGAGGACGGCTTCGAGGTGCTGACGCCCTGGCCCGAGGGAACAGGCAACTATCCCGCCATTGGTTGAGCGCGGGTCGGCTCAGGCCCAGCGAAAGCGCGCCGTGAAGTTGCGCAGCAGCGCCGGCTCGTAGGTGAAGGCCATGCCGCGGATGCGCGCGGCGCGCCGCGCCACCTCGGCCAGTGCGTCGGCCACGTAGTCCATGTGGTCGTTGGTGTAGACGCGCCGCGGGATCGTGAGCCGCATCGATTCGAGCGGCGCCTTCTCCTGCAACCCGGTGGCCGGATCGCGCCCGAGCAGCAGCGAGCCGATCTCCACCGCGCGCACGCCCGCTTCGAGGTACAGCTCGCAGGCGAGCGCATGTGCCGGAAAGCTTTCGGCCGGCAGGTGCGGCAGCAGTGCGGCCGCGTCGACGAACACGGCGTGGCCGCCGGTCGGATGCTGGATCGGGATGCCCTGCGCGCGCAGCCGCTCGCCGAGGTAGGCGACCTGGCCGACGCGGTAGCGCAGGTAGTCGGCATCCATCGCCTCCTCGAGGCCGACCGCGAGCGCCTCCATGTCGCGGCCCGCGAGGCCGCCGTAGGTGATGAAGCCTTCGCTGACCACGCAGCGTTCCTGCACGGCGCGAAACAGGTCCTCGTCGTCGCGGAAGCTGCAGAAGCCGCCGATGTTGACCAGCCCGTCCTTCTTCGACGACATCACAGCGATGTCGGCGCAGGCCATCATGTCGCGCACGATGTCGGGTACCTCGCGCTGCGCCTGCCCGGCCTCGCGTTCGCGGATGAACCAGGCGTTCTCCGCGAAGCGCGTGGCGTCGATCACCACCGGAATGCCGGCCTCGCGCGCGAGTTGCGAGGCCGCGCGCAGGTTGGCCAGCGCGACCGGCTGGCCGCCGCTGGTGTTGCAGGTCACGGTGGCCACCAGCGCCACCACGTTGGCCGCGCCATGGGTCTCGATGAGCCGCGCGAGTTCTTCGAGGTCGAAGTTGCCTTTCCAGTCGTGGTAGGTGGCGGTGTCCAGTGCCTCCTTTGTCAGTGCGTTGAGCGCGCGTGCGCCGGCCAGCTCGATGTGCAGCTTGGTGGTGTCGAAGTGGAAGTTCGACAGGAACACCGGCTGCTTCGCGCCGCGGCGCTTCACGAGCTCGGGGTAGAGCAGCTGCTCGGCCCCGCGGCCCTGGTGTGCGGGCACCGTATGGCGATGGCCGAAGACCTTCTCGATGGTGTCTGCGAGCCGGTAGTAGCTGCGGCTGCCGGCATAGGACTCGTCGGCCGCCATCATCGCGGCCCACTGGCGGTCGCTCATCGCGCCGCTGCCGCTGTCGGTCAGCAGGTCGATGAAGACGTCGTCGCTGCGCAGCAGGAAGGGGTTGAGCCCCGCGTCGAGCAGGGCCTGCTCGCGGTGCGCGCGGGTGGTCAGGGCGATGCGCTCGATGGTCTTGATGCGGAACGGTTCGGGGATGCGCTTCATGGGTTCTCCTGGTCGAAGCTCGGTGCGGATGGATCGGATGGCCGACCCGGGGCATTCGCGAATGGCGATGCAATGCAGTTGCGCATTCGTTGCCTATCGAGAGAAGATGTATCGCCTGCTCCGGCCCCCGGTCGAGCTCGCAACGATTCTTTCGCCCGGCTCGTGCAATGGGTTTTCATCGCACCTAGGGATGACCCCTCGAAGAAGAGAAGTCCTTTCGTCATTCCCATCAAACAGGAGAACATCTTGCAACCCGTACCGCTGGACTCGATGGACACCCGCATGCTCGAGGTGCTGCAGGGCCATGGCCGCATCTCCAACCTCGAGCTCGCGGCCGCGGTCGGGCTCTCGCCCGCGCAATGCAGCCGCCGGCACCACCGGCTCGAGGAGGAGGGCGTGATCGCGCGCTACGAGGCGCGGCTGCGGCCCGCGGCCGTGGGCCTGCGCGTGATGGCCTTCGTCCACATCGCGATGGAGCGCGGCCACGTGCGCGACTTCAAGCGCTTCCGCCAGGCCGTGACGCAACTGCCCGACGTGCTCGAATGCCACTCGGTGACGGGCGACGTCGACTACGTGCTCAAGGTGATCGCGCGCGACCTCGAGGCGCTCAGCACCTTCCTGACCGAGAAGCTATCGGCGCTGCCCGGCGTGAGCATGGTGCGTTCGAGCGTGTGCCTCGAGGAACTCAAGGGCGGCGCGGCGCTGCCGCTGGCGCAGGCCGGCGCCTGAAGCGGGACCTCAGCCGCGCCGCGACTGCACGAAATCCACGAAGGCGCGCAGCGGCGCCGGCAGCCGCTCGCGCCCCTGGTAGTAGAGAAAGGGCCCGGTGAAGGGCTGCCACCAGTCCTCGAGCACGGGCACCAGCGCGCCGCTCGTCAATTGCGGCTGCAGCCATTCCTCGAACAGATGGATCACGCCGATGCCGGCCACCGCCGTGTCGACCGCGAGCTCGACAACGCCGCCCAGGCGCACGATCAACGGCCCATCGACATCCACCGTCACCACCTCGCCCTCGCGCTCGAATTCCCAGCCCGCCATCGCGCCGCTCGCGAAGCGCCCGCGCAGGCAGGCGTGCTGCAGCAGGTCGCGCGGATGCATGGGGCGGCCGTGCGCCGCGAGGTAGGCCGGCGCGGCCGCGGTCGCCATGCGCTGGCGGCGCGGGCCGATCGGGATCGCGATCACGTCCTGCTCGAGCCGTTCCTCGTAGCGGATGCCGGCATCGCAGCCCGCGGCCAGCACGTCGACGAAGCTCTCCTCGACCACCACCTCGAGCAGGATCTCGGGATAGGCCGCGAGAAAGGGCGGCACGATCGCCGGCAGCACCAGCCGCGACGCGCTCGCCGGCACGTTGAGCCGCAAGGTGCCCGCGGGCTTGTCGCGAAAGCCGTTGACCACGTCGAGCGCGGCCTCGACCTCGCCGAGCGCCGGCCCGAGCCGGTCGAGCAGCCGCGCGCCGGCCTCGGTGGGCACCACGCTGCGGGTGCTGCGATGCAGCAGGCGCACGCCCAGCCGCGTTTCGAGCCGGCGCACGGCCGCGCTGAGGCTGGAGGCGCTCACGCTCTGCAGCCGCGCCGCCTCGCGAAAGCCGCCGGCGCGCGCCACCGCCACGAAGACCGCCAGATCGCCGAGCTGTTCCGTCATCGCCTGTCTTTCGATTGTTCGTTTTTCCGCACGACCCGTGCGCATTGAGTCGGCTTATCGTACGCCGCCGCGGTGCCTACATTCAGCGTCAACCTGAAAGGAAAGCCCATGAACCCGCTCGACACCATCTCCACCTTCCGCCTCGGCAGCCGTGACGTGAAGCGCCTCGGCTACGGCGCCATGCAGCTCGCCGGCCCCGGCGTCTACGGCCCGCCGAAGGACCGCGCCGCCGCCGTCGCGGTGCTGCGCGCCGCGATCGAGGCCGGCGTGGACCACATCGACACCAGCGATTTCTACGGCCCGCACGTCACCAACCAGATCATCCGCGAGGCGCTGCACCCGTACCGCGACGGCCTGACCATCGTCACCAAGGTCGGCGCCACGCGCGGGGCCGACGCCTCGTGGAACCTCGCGGCCTCGCCGGCCGACCTGCGCCAGGCGGTGCACGACAACCTTCGCAACCTCGGCCTCGACGTGCTCGATGTCGTCAACATGCGCAGCATGCTGGGCGTGCACGGGCCGGCCGAAGGCTCGCTCGAGGCGCCGTTGACCGCGCTCGCCGAGCTGCGCGAGCAGGGCCTGATCCGCCACATCGGCCTGAGCAACGTGACCGCGAAGCAGGTCGACGACGGCCAGCGCATCGTGCCGATCGTCGGTGTGCAGAACATGTACAACCTCGCGAACCGCGCCGATGACGCGCTGGTCGAGAAGCTGGCGCGCGAGGGGATCGCGTACGTACCCTTCTTCCCGCTCGGGGGCTTCACGCCTCTGCAGTCGGGGGGGCTGTCGGAGGTGGCGGGTGAACTTGGCGCGACGCCGATGCAGGTGGCGCTGGCCTGGCTGCTGCAGCGCTCGCCGAATTTGCTGCTGATTCCGGGGACTTCGTCGCTGGGGCATCTGCGGGAGAACCTGGCGGCGGCTGGGCTGAAGTTGCCGGCTGGGGCGGTGGCGCGGCTGGACACGATTGGCGCTGGGGAAAGGCACTGAAGGACGGGCGTCGACGCCTGCTCTGTGTTCCAGAAAAGTCAAAGACCTCTATTGGTTGTGGAACACAATCGGTCGACGACATCCTCGCCCATCCTTTCGCAATGGAAAGTAGACAGAGGGTGCCCAGGTGGTCACCGATTCCTCGAACATGCCCTGGGGGCTCGATGCGATCACCTTGATGTTGGTCATTCGTCCATCGGCCACGTCATGTTCCAGGATGACCCAGCCATCCTGCCGGGCTTCGCGGGCCGCTCGCGGAAAGACAAGTGTGGGAAATATGGGTGTTCCCAAGTCTCGACACACGGGCATGAAGGGGCTTGGGATCGCGGGCATGGCCTCCGGCGGAGGTTTTGCACCGGACGCACAACCGCCCAGCACGGCGAGCAAAGCCAGGGCGTGAATCAGTCTTGTCATGGGCGGCGGACGAGCATTCCGGGTGCTCGAGTCTTTGGGAAGATCGGGGATTCTGGCCGAGGTCGCCTCTAAACTGCAGCCCCATGCGGACCGACCACCGAGCAAACCTCCAACTCATTCTCACGCTGCAGTCGCCGCCGCCGGGCGTCGACTTTGCCGTGCAGCGCGGGCGCGATGAGTTGGTGAGGCCATTCCTCGCGACGGCGGACTCGGTGTCCTTCGCCATCACGCTGACACTTGGTCCCGCACTCGCCGATGGTTCTCCCAACTTCCGGGGCCCTTTCGCGCAAGGCACGCCCGCAGATCGATTCGTGTACGTGAACTCTGGGTTGTCCGCGGGGCAGACGGGAACGCCGTGGCAGCGAAGGGCGAAGATCAAGCTGGCCGATATTCCGATCGCGCTGGTGGAGCGCGCAGCGGGCGACCCGAATGCCGCGATCGAGGCATTCATCGAAGGAACGATGAAGGATGGAGGGCCGGTGTGCGCGAGTGTTAGGGCGCCGCAGATTTCGTGGCAAGTGGTGATGCGTTCGGATTGAGCCGCTGAAAGGGCTCCGGGCTCCCGGCATGCGGGCCGTGGTCTCGCGGCCCGCTTGGGGAACATGTTCTTTGGGCGTGACGGGCTGGAGTCTTCTCGATGAAGGAATTCGCTTCGGTCGGGTCCGCGGATGGGCCTCGGTGGCCGCCACGCGCTCGATGCCGATCATCGACAGGCAGGCCGAGGTAGGCCTGGCACGAATGGGTACGATCGGCCGGAAGCAGACTAGGACGACAGTTTCACGCAGGAAGATGGGATGATCCACGAATTCAGAGAAGCGATCGCAAGCAGCGGGATGCTCACCGATGTCGAGGTGCGCGAGGACATCGTCGTCGGCCGGGCGCGAGTGTTGGCGGCGCAAGCTGACGTTTGGGTCAACGTCGATCCTGAACTCGAGGACGGGGGAGTGCCGGACGCGACAGTTCTGCTGCGCCGCATCGACCAGATACACGGCGTCTCGTCAATGCAGTGGGGCCTGATCATCGACCAGATCGTTGGCGAAATCGAAGCGGCCGTTGGTGACGAGCCAGTGAAGGAATCCACCAGCCTGCGATCCGACCTGGTCTTGAAGTCAGTCGTCGTGTTCGCCGACGCGACACTTCTGCGCTTCGAAGCGCCGCGCCAGTTTCCCGACAGCTGGATCCATGCTCAGCTCGACGAACAACTCGGTCTCGATGACCTTGAGATCGCAGCGCGAGATGTGGATGCAGAAACGATGTCGTTCGATACTGTTGATGAACTGCTGGGCCACGTCAGCAAGGACAACACGTCGCGAGAACCGTAGAAACGAGACCTCGTCGACGGCGATCCGGTGGTCTTCGGTCCCATGCGCCTAGCCGTGGATGCTCGAGAGGAGGAGACGCTCAGCAGCTCGACAGGCGGCATCACGGTGGGCCCCCCATGTCGGTGATCAAGGCATACCGCGCTCCTCAATGAAGCAAGCCGCACTAGCATCCCTCCGGCAGGCCGCTTGCGGCCAAACCGGACTTCGTATCCTTGCCAACAGCATTCGAGTACCTCACGTCAGGCCATATCCCCATGAAAGCAAGAAATCGCTTTGGCGTCCTTTCGGTGTTCTTTGGTATTGCAGGATTCCTTGCCACTATCGGATATACGGAACTCCAGCGTGCGCGCATACCGGGATTCGGCCATCTCCTCAGCTGGATGGATCGACTGGGTTTGGTAAATGCGCCGCCTGCAGGTCAACTGCCCGAATGGCGGTCGCGCGGTCTTCTCGATCTCACGGATGACCGCGTCCTTCAATGGACTTTCGTGTACTCGGTCTGCTTTGCAATTTGGTCCATATTGATGGCACTCTTGGCCGAGTACAAGTGCGAGGAGTCGTCAAGCTTGAGTTTGGGCTTCATTCTGGGAGCGCTGGCCCTGTATGTTCATGGCTTCGAGTACGGCATGTTCGCGCTGCTTTCTGGTGGCGCGATCCTTGTACTTATACGGCGCGGAAGGCCAAGTCTTGCTGGATCAGGAGACGTTTAAATTGAACAATGCGCCACTGGCCGTATTCGTTGGAGTTCCGCGTGTGAGAAAGTCAATGGGAATGCAACGAACCTCGCGTCTCCGACCATCTTTCGACTACAACCGACCAGCACCAGTCGTTCGAGGATCGTTCGGATTCCGCCCGAAGCCAGTCGTTCACGAGTAGACGACCTGCATCAAGATCAATCTCGTCCCGCATCGATTTCCCTTCACCAAAAGCAGCACGCTCCAATGACTGTTCGGACACATCTAGCCTCGATGGAGCGTCGTGTGATTGCGTTTGCCGTCGATTTCTTGATACTACTTACGGTGGTGCTTGTCTTGACCGTGGCCATAGATGGTCAGTCATACGCAGCTAGTATCACGATGATGGTAGCCCTCTTGCTTTTTATCGCATATCACTGGGCCGGGCTCTCCAATAGAAACTACGCAATCGGCCGAGTGATCACTTCCATCACCGTGATCTCGCTGAAATCTGGCCCAGAACTCTCCGCCCTGCAGTGCATAGCAAGACCCAGCATAAGACTGCTCTGGCTTCTGACAGGAGGGCTAGCGGCTGCCTTCACTCGCCAGCCAATTTTTCTCTTCCTTCCTCTTGTCATCGACACGGTCCTTCTGTCTTTTCACCCGCTGCGACAGACCGTGACGGACATGGTGTGCAGCACAACGGTGGTGAATTCTCCACCGCTACAACCGCACCGAGCGCCGGCCGGTCCGATGTTCAGTCCGGACGATGCCGAATTCGGACCTAAACCGCGTAAGCATTTTTCTTCACTAGTTGGACCAAGCGACCAAATCCGCAACGCCAGCCAACTCCGGTGTTGAGCGTCTGCTATCGGGGCTTGGCTACTTCCGCTGCGGGCCCAAAGCAGAAGTTCAGGGTCTCCGCAAACCAGTCATCCGGCGGGTGACGCCGGTCGCTGAAAACCTCGTGCAAGCTCGAGAAAATCGTCCGCCCGCCTGATGGCGGCGTTTGAATCCATGCCGATCATCGGCAGCATGAAAACCGCGCCGGTTTTATCAAAAGCGTAGATCTCGTTGCCACCGTTTCCGGCGAAGCCCACGAATGCCGGAGCGTACTCGCTGACGTGCAACTCAGAATTGGCGGTAGTCGCCTCGTCTTCGCCCCAGAGGATGATGCGGTGCTCCTCGTCGGCCACGGAAACGAAGCCCTCGAACAGCCCAGTCGTGGCAATGAAGACTCGGTAGACAGCAGGCAGTTGAATACTCATCGGGAATGTCTCGTTCTGGCCGGATTCTGAATCTGACAGCCGATGCTCGTTAGAAAAATTATCTTTGACTCGAACTATTGCGGCGTGATTCTGGGAAGTTGGTCGGGCCTATTGACTGGGCCATCAGGCGCGTCGATTCCGTACATCTTGAGCATATCGCCAACTGGTACTGCCCCAGAAGAGAAAATTCGGTCGATATCTTCGTCTACCCTATCTCGCCACACGTGCGTTCCACGATCTCTGTCTTGAATTGGAGACCGCCCTTGATAGACGGCAGGATTGCCATGCTCGTCGTTCGCAAGTGGAGATGTCACACAACGCAGCGCGTAACGGGCGGAATCCAGATGGAATAGAGCCGCGTCGGTGCTACCCTGCGCCTTGTAGTCAAGCGCCCGTTGTAGATTGAATCGCACCCATGCATTGATACGGGTTCGTGCCTGGCCGACGTCTTCATTTGGAGCTCGCATCGCATGAGCAAATGGCTGCTGCCTGTACTGCTGCGCCAATTGGGCATCTGTTGTTCTTTGATTGTTGGAGACCTGTGCTGGAGAGGTGGTCGCGCAACCTGCCCCCATTATCGACACAAAAAGAACTCCCGCGTAAACGTACCGAGTCATTAAGCCCATCCCTTGGTTCAACAATGCAATGGTTGCGTGGAGAAGCTGAAACGCATCACGGATGACCGCTTCTGGCCGAACTGTGCCACACGGCCGGCATTCCTCCTGCGGCCTGAACCATCGGTCCGGCGCATGCAGATTCAGTCAATGTCGGAAACGCAAAGCACCCACCACAGGTTCCGCGGGCTCTGCCAGACCACATATGCAGAGGAGAGGGTCGACGTTCGCGTCAACTCGCACCAATCGAGGCTGTCGAAGCGGTATGCGAGCAGGTCTGAGAACGGAGCGGGGAACGTGGCGTCCAGGGCCTGGACGACGATCCTCCGGGCATCCTCCACAGTCAGCCCGGCGGTCGCCCGGTGACATCCCCCGTCAAGAACAACCGACACCAATGAGCCCTCGAACTCGAACCGATTCAGAACTGAGAAGGGTCCGTACTCTCGCTCAACATGCCCGAGCGGTGTCTGCGTCGCAAGGTCGCTGAAGCGCTCCAGAAACTCGGCCAGCCGCTGAGCGTCGTCGCGACCCCGGATGGAGGGTTTTGGCTTTAAAAACTTCGAAACGACCTCGCCACATTGAGACAGCACCCCAAGAAGCTTGATGAGAGGTTCCTTTTCCACCCGGAACTCGTCGGCTGACGTAAATTGCATCGACATTCCTGTTCTTCAGTCTTGGGGTCGTGGTCGAACGTCTGGTGTTGGCCGACTGTAGCCGGTCGCATAGCCGTCGCTTATCTGCTCACACTTGTGCTCACCAAAGGTCCAGTCGGTCAAACTGAAATCGGACAGTTTCTGCACTAGCCGGGACATCCCCGAAGTTGAAGACGAGGCCGCGCCCGGACCAGTCCCTCAGCTTGATCGACTACTTCGCCGCAACCGCGATACCCGTAGCTCCCGTGACACTCCAGTTGCTCTGCACTAGCAAGCGCTTTCTCATCTGCCGGCCAGTCTTGCAGGTACGGAGACTCCAGTTCGTCAACCATGACCGGATGCAGCAGGTTGGGAACTGTTTGGCCAACCTTGTAAGAGCACTGAAAGCAGAAGGCCACCACCGTGGCCACATCGCTGGAAAGCGTAACGTTGGCGTCCCCGCTATCTCAAAGCCAGTGGATGCTCGAAATGGTGAGGTGACTCATCGAAGTTGCGATTCTTGGTTTGATTGACAGCTTGTATTGAACGACCGCTGTTGGCCGAATTTAGACCTCGGCGTCGTGGACTTCGCGCCCCAATGCCAAGGACATTCTGGCGCACAGAACTGTGAGCCACCCGGTCCACAAAAGCGTCTCGACCTCGCCAAAAAATTGAATACCGCTGGGTTCGACCGAGGAGCCGATGTAGCGCGCATCACCCTCTCGACCGTACCAAGCCGGGCCGTCTTGGTCGTCTAGCCAGCCATCCAGCGATGCATAGACGGCCGCGACCTTCTCCCACTCCTCGTTGGAAAGGTCATACGGAATATTCAGGGTGATGTCTTGTCGCAAAGCGGCTTCTCCTGTCCGCGGCCGTGGCAATCGGCCGCTATCCCACGAATTCTGAGCCGCAGCCGGTCGGCTGCTTTTGCCCGACTGTCGGTGGTCGCGCCGATGTCGAAGAAAGAGAGAAAGTGGTGCGAGTATCAACGCGGCCGTGACAACACGCTGCGCGCTATCTCCTTGATGTGCGTAGAGGTCGCAGTGCTACTGATCTCCTGCAGCGTGAGTAGCAGAGAAACGCCGTCGACCGATGTAGCGCCGGAGTTCAACATGCGACCGACCATGACGATCCCGAGTTCGCTTGGCTGGCGTGCCAGAGAAGAAAGAAGCGCTGACTCGTAGTTCGGAAGATTTTCCAACCCGTGAACGAGACTCCACATCACTCCGTGTCCGTCTTCCTCGGGATAGCGCTCAAAGACACTCAGCATTTCGGGGATTGCCTGTTCTGGCGAGCCTGCTTGCCAAAGTTCATCCAGCAGCACGTCCAGGCGGCGCCAGTCGCCGTCGTCATCGGGTGCGAACTTGGCAATGTCGCGGGCTATGGTTTTTATTTTTCGAGGCACTGGGAGTCCTAGGCAATTGGTTGCTCTTGGCCGTGGTCAGTCTTTGGAAAAGCCATCGCAGCTCGCCGAAAAAATCAACCAGTTGGGATGGCTCAGCGTCAAGTCAAAGAAATCGTCGAAGTAGACAAGCCCGAGGGACTCCAAGCGTCGTACGAACTCCTTGCATGCTCCCCGCCGAAGGACGGTCCGAACGACAACAACTCGCCGTCCTCGGCCATCGGGCGGTCGGCCTGAAACACTTCGAGCACTCGCGCTTTCGTGATGCCGCGAGCAGCCAAGGCGGCTTGGCGCACCACGATACCGTAGGCGAAGGTGACTTTAATACTCATCTCAGGAAAGGGCGTGGCTATGCTGCTTGAGGAATGCGCCTTCGGTCAACGAAATTGGGCCGACATGCGCAAGGACCGCCCCTGGCCGAACTCGGGCGGTCGACTGTGCCCAAGTTCCCCTCGATCAGCGAGTCGCGAAGTCGAACCTCAGCTGACAGAGATGGCAGCGTCACGGCGATATCGCGCAGCCGCCTCACTCAATGCGACCGCGTCCCCGACATCAAATTCACCAACCGCGCCGTAGAACTCACCCCCAGCTTGCTCCGCGCACTGCGCAACTGGTGATCCACGGTGGAGAACGACCGATTGAGCCGCCGCGCAATTTCCTTGTAGCTCAACCCATCGACCGCCAGCCGAGCCACCGTGCGTTCAGCCGGCGTCAGGCTCTCGAGCAGATCGATCGCATCGCCGCCCTGCACCGGCCGGCCCACATCGCGCGCGCCACTGGCCATGCGCTGCGCCGTGCTCATCACCGGCCCGAGCACCACCGCCGCGATCTCCTCGAAGCGCGCCCAGCGCTCGTCGCGCGCCGGCTCGCAGGCATCCATCCAGTCGACGCACATCAGCCCCAGCGGCCGCGTGCGGTCCATGATCGGCGCGGCCATCTTCACGCGCGTGCCCATGCGCAGCAGTTCGGCGCGCGTGCTCTGGCCAAGCCTGCGCTCCTGCTCGACGTCGCGCAGCACCACCACGCCGTGCGCATGCCAGACGGTCTGCACGCCGCAGTCGGCGGCGTCGATCGCGAGGCCGATGACCGAGGGCACGTCGCGGTCGCGGCGCAGGGCCTCGGCCTGGGGGCGGTAGCAGGCTTCGTCGGGGCGGCCGAAGCCGCAGTCGACGCGGTCGGCGTCGAAGGCCTCGCGCAGCCAGCCGGCGGCGAAGCGCCAGCAGTCGTCGGGTTCGTCGAGATGCAGCAGCAGGTGCGCGGCCAGGTCGCGCGCGGGCCGCCAGCGCAGGGCGCCATGGCCATCCAGCAGGCTGCGGCGCAACTGGCGTTGCGCGGCCATCAGCTCTTCGTCGTTCATGCGCCCATCTCCGACTGCACATCCAGGTCGGCCGGATGATAGCCAGTCCGGGCAGGGCGTCGGCATGGGGTTTGCCTATTTGGCGGCCGGCCGCGTGGCCGCGATCTCCGCGCTGAGGTCGTGCGTGCGCTTGATGACGTACTGGTGCAGCAGCTGCATGTCCTCGGGCTTGAGCACGCCCGCGAAGCCCGGCATGCCGCGGTTGATGCGCGCGCCGCTCACGGTGGCCGCGAACAGTTCGTGCTGCTCGGGCTTCATGTAGCGCAGGTCGGGCACGACGCCGCCGCTGACGGCATTGAGGCCGTGGCAGGAGCCGCACAGGCCGTTGAACATCAGGCGCGCCTGCTTGATCTGCTCGGCCGAGGCGGTCAGCGGCGGCACGTCGGCGGCGCGCGGCAGCGCGGGCGCGAGCTTGGCAGGCGGCAGCTTCTGGCTGGCGCCGAGCTTGAAGGTCACGACGCGCGCCTCGGGCCGCACGCGGGCGCTCAGCGAGATCGGGCCGGTGATGTGCGGGAAGGCGCCGCCCCAGCCGACCATGAAGCTCACGTACTGGTCGCCGTCGACCTCATAGCTGATCGGGCCGGCCATGGCGCCGCTGTTGACGGGGCTCTGCCAGAGCTGCTTGCCGTTGTCGGCCGCATAGGCCACGGCGCGGCCGTCGGCCGTGCCCTGGAACACGAGGTTGCCCGCGGTGCTCAGGGTGCCGCCGTTCCAGGCGCTGGCGTAGTCGTGCGACCACGCGGCCTTCTGGCGCACCGGGTCCCAGGCCAGCAGGCGGCCCTTCCAGGCGCCGCGGATCTGGGCCTCGATCTTCGGGTCCTCGGGCAGCTCGGGCACCTCCAGGCCGAGGTTGACCACCGACTTGGTCGGCAGGAACAGCGGTTCCTTCTGCGCCTCGAGCTCGGCCATGGTCTCCTGCGCGGGCAGGTAGACCAACCCGGTCTTCGGGTTGAACGACATCGGGTGCCAGTTGTGGCCGCCGAGGAAGGCCGGGATCACCAGCTTCTTCTGCTCGCCGGGCCCGTAGTTGCCGGCGCCGGTCTCCACCGGCCGGCCGGTCTTCAGGTCGATGTGCGAGGCCCAGTTGACCGGCACGTAGTTCTTCGCCGAGATCAGCTTGCCGTCGGTGCGGTCGAGCACGTAGAAGAAGCCGTTCTTCGGCGCCTGCATCAGCACCTTGCGCAGCTTGCCGTCGATGCGCAGGTCGGCCAGCACGATGTGCTGGGTGGCGGTGTAGTCCCAGCGATCGGCGGGCGTGGTCTGGTAGTGCCAGACGTAGTCGCCGGTGTCGGGATCGAGCGCGACGATCGACGACAGGAACAGGTTGTCGCCCTTGCCCTCGCTGCGGAACTGGTAGTTCCACGGCGAGCCGTTGCCGGTGCCGATGTACAGCAGGTTGAGCTCGGGGTCGTAGGCCATCGAGTCCCAGGCCGTGCCGCCGCCGCCCCACTTGACCCAGCCGTTGCCCGACCAGGTCTTCATCGCCATGGCCATGGCCTTGTTCTCGGGCGGCTGGGCCGGGTCGCCGGGCACGGTGAAGAAGCGCCAGGCCTGCTGGCCGGTGTCGGCGTCGTAGGCGGTGACGTAGCCGCGCACGCCGAACTCGGCGCCGCCGTTGCCGATCAGCACCTTGCCCTTCACGATGCGCGGCGCGCCGGTGATGGTGTAGCTCTTGGTCTTGTCGAGCACGGTGTCGACCGACCAGACCTGCTCGCCGGTGCGCGCGTCGAGCGCGATCAGCCGGCCGTCGAAGGCGCCGACGTAGACCCGGCCCTTCCACACGGCCACGCCGCGGTTCACCACGTCGCAGCAGCCCTGGCTCAGCGATTCGGCATTGACCTTGGGGTCGTGGCGCCACAGCAGCTTGCCGCTGCGCGCGTCGAGCGCGTAGACGATGCTCTCGGCGCCGGTGGTGTACATCACGCCGTCGACCACGATCGGCGTGGCCTCCACGCCGCGGTCGACGTCGAGCTTGTAGGTCCAGGCCATGCCGAGCTTGCCGACGTTGCGGTCGTTGATCTTCGCGAGCGGGCTGAAGCGCTGTTCGTCGTAGGTGCGGCCGTGGCTCATCCAGTTGCCCGGCTCGCGGTCGGCCGCCGCGATGCGCGCGCCGTCCACGGCCTGGGCCGCGGCGGCGCCGGCGAGGGCGCAGCCGGCCAGCAGCAGCGCGAGGCGCGCGCGAAGGCCGAGGCGGCCGGGCGGGGCGGGCGGAAGGCGGTGGGGCATCGTGACTCCTGGTTTCTTGTCGGTTGTTGTGAGGGGGCCGGGGCCGGCGAGGGCAGGGCAGCGGCCCTCGGGATTCTGGAAAGCGCCCGCGCGCCTGGCTATCGCGAGCTTTCGCGATAGGGTTTGCCGCAGGGGGCGGCGCGCCGGGCCCTGGGGAAGGCCCCGGGATTACCCCGTCGCGAATGTTCGCGATGCCATGAAGGCGGCGGGCTCGCAGACTGCGTCCCATGAGCCTTCAAACCTACCCCAACACCGTCGACAACCGTCCGGTCACGTCGGAGCGCAGCTTCGAATCGAAGAACCCCGCCACCGGCGAAGCCATCGGCCTCGTGCCGCATTCCACGGCCGAGCAGGTCGAGCAGGCCGTGCGCGCGGCGCGCAAGGCGCAGCCGGCCTGGGCCGCGCGCCCCGACGCCGAGCGCCGCGCGCTGCTGATGAAGGTGGCCGAGGTGCTGCACGGCAATGCCGAGTACCTGGCCGGCTGGGTCACGCGCGAGCAGGGCAAGCCGCTGGGCGGCGTCGGCCCCACCGAGGTGCCGGGCGCGCGCTTCGAGCTGTTCGGTTGCGAGGCCTGGACCCAGGTGCCGGCCAGCCTCGAGATGCCGGTGGACGTGGTGTTCGAGGACGCCACGCGCCGCGACGAGATGCACCGCAAGCCCTTCGGCGTGATCGCGGCGATCGCGCCGTGGAACTGGCCGCTGCTGATCGCCATCTGGCAGATCGTGCCCTCGCTGCGCGCGGGCAACACGGTGGTCATCAAGCCCTCGGAATACACCAGCATCGGCACGCTCGAGATGGTGCGGCTGATCGCCGAGGTGCTGCCGCCGGGCGTGCTCAATACCATCAGCGGCACCGGCGAGGTCGGCGGCTGGCTGGTCGAGAACCCCGACGTCGACAAGATCATGTTCACCGGCTCGAGCGCCACCGGCGCGAAGATCGCGGCCGCCGCGGCGCGCAACCTCACGCCCACCACCATCGAGCTCGGCGGCAACGACGCGGCCATCGTGCTGCCCGACGCCGACCCGAAGGCCATCGCCATGGACCTGTTCTGGGGCGCCTTCCTCAACATGGGCCAGACCTGCGCCTGCGCCAAGCGGCTGTACGTGCCCGATGCGTTGCACGACGCGGTGGTGGCCGAGCTCAAGGCGATCGCCGAGGCGATGCCGATGGGCGACGGCGCGCAGCCCGGCATCGCGATGGGCCCGATCCAGAACCGCATGCAGTTCGACAAGGTGCGCCGGCTGGTCGACGAGGCGCGCGCCGGCGGCGCGACCATCGTCTGCGGCGGCGAGCCGCGCGCGGGCGCCGGCAACTTCTATCCGCTCACGCTGGTCACCGACATCGCGGACGGCGCGAGCCTGGTCGACGAGGAACAGTTCGGCCCGGTGCTGCCGGTGATCCGCTACCGCGACATCGACGACGCGATCGCGCAGGCCAACCGCGTCGACGTGGGCCTGGGCGCCTCGGTGTGGGGCACCGACATCGAGCAGGCGCGCGCGGTCGCGTCGCGCATCGAGGCCGGCACCGTGTGGATCAACCAGCACGGCGCGATCCATCCGATGGTGCCCTTCGGCGGCGTCAAGGGCTCGGGCTGGGGTCTGGAGTTCGGCATCGACGGGCTCAAGGCGGTGACGCAGCCGCAGGTCATCAGCCTCAAGAAGAAGCCGCAGTAGCCAACGCCACCGGATGGCATTTGCCGGCACGGGCCGGGCGTCGCGCACGCCCGGCCCGTGCCGTTTTGGGGTGTCGCGCTCCTACAGGAGGCCGCGCCGCGAACTGACCTGGCGATTTTTCGTGGGGCCTAAGTTGATCCATGTCGGGCATCCGGTCCGGCGGATCTCAACCTTCCGGCCTTGCCGGATTTCCCCAAGGAGCATTTCCATGAATCGCACGTCTCACCTGATCGCAGCCCTCGCACTCACCGCCGTCGGCGCCGCCTTCGCGCAGGGCAATCCGCCCACCACCGCGCCGCCGAACCCGGCCACCGCCGCCGGCCAGCAGAGCCCCGCGGGCGGCCCGATGGGCACCACCGGCACCACGCCGCAGAACAACACCATGGCCGCCACCCCGGCACCGGCTCCGATGCGTGGCACCGCGATGTCGCAGGACTCGGGCAGCAGCAACATCGCCGCCGCACAGCCGATGCGTCCGGCGCGCGCCGACCGCAACTGAGGCCGCGGGCTTCAGTGATGCACACAGGCATTCCGTATCCGCGGGCGGCGGCGGCAGCGCTGCTGCTCGCGAGCGCGGCGGCGTTCGCCGCCCCGCCCGCGATGCCCGCGGCCCCGCTGACGGCCGATGCCCAGCGCATCGCCCAGGCCGCGGTCGCGGCGCGCGACAACGCGGGCGGCGCCTTCGCGGTGGTCGACAAGAAGGCCGCGAGCGTGTTCGTCTTCGACGCGAAGGGCACGCTGCTCGGCGCCTCGCCGGTGCTGCTGGGCCTGGCGCGCGGCGACGATTCGGTGCCGGGCATCGGCGAGCGCCCCATGGCCAAGATCCGTCCTCATGAACGCACCACGCCGGCCGGGCGCTTCGCTTCCGAGCCGGGGCGCAACACGGGCGGCGAGGACATCGTCTGGGTCGACTACGACGCCGCGATCTCCATGCACCGCGTGCGCACCACCAACAAGGCCGACCGCCGGCTCGAGCGGCTCGCGTCGCCCACCATCGCCGACAATCGCATCTCCTACGGCTGCATCAACGTGCCCGCCGCCTTCTACGACGCCTACGTGAAGCCCGCGCTGGGGCAACGGCGCGGCGTGGTCTACGTGGTGCCCGAGTCCTCGCCGGTGGCCGCGCATTTCGATTTCCTGAATCCGGCGAAGGATGCGCGCGCGCCTTCCGCCGCACGGCCGGCGCTGTAGGCCACCGCGAAGATCCCCCGCACGCTCCTGCGACACAATGCCGCGTGCCGACGCATGGCGGCATGTTCATCGAAGGAGACACACCCATGGCAAGTGCGGACGCCGCGCCGCCCGTTCAGGACCCCGCGCTGCTGCGCCGCCTGCTGCGCGCGAAGGACCGGATGGACGCCGCCTCGCACGAGGAATGGCCGGTCGAGCGGCTGGCGCAGGTCAGTGGCGTTTCCGAGGCCCACTTCGCGCGCTCGTTCAAGCAGGCCTTCGGCACCCCGCCGCACCGCTACCTGCTCACGCGCCGCATCGAACGCGCGAGCGCGCTGCTGCGCGAGACCGAACTCTCGATCACCGACATCGCCTTCGCCACCGGCTGGTCCAGCCTCGGCACCTTCGGGCGCACCTTCCGCGACATCACGGGCGGCAGCCCGGGCGAGGTGCGCACGCGCGGCAAGGGCGAGGCGCAGGCCTTCGGGCCCGTGCCGGCCTGCATCGTCAGCGCCTCGCAGCGGCCCCATCTCGAAACAGCAGTTTCGGAGAAGCGCCGCCAGGCCGCGGCCGGTACAAACGAGGCCGAACCACAGGAGATTCCATGAGCCAAGGTATTGAAACGGTCGGTCTGTATGTGCGCGATCAGGAGGAGGCCCTCGCCTTCTACGCGGGCAAGCTCGGCTTTCGTGTCCACACCGATGTCGGCAACGGCGACTACCGCTGGTTGACCGTGCAGCATCCCGAGCAGCCGGCGTTCCAGCTCGGCCTGTTCAAGCCCGGCCCGCCGGTGCACGACGCAGCCACGGCGCAGGCCTTGCAGGCGATCGTGGCCAAGGGCGCGATGCCGCCGCTGGTGCTGAGCGTCGACGACTGCCGCGCCAGCTACGAACGGCTGCGCGCCCAGGGCGTGGAGTTCACGCAGGAGCCGGTGGAGCGCTATGGCACCGTCGATGCCGGCTTCAGGGATCCGTCGGGGAACGGGTGGAAGATGATCCAGCGCGCGGCGTGAGCCCGCTTCAGCGGCCGGCCAGCGTGTCGAGCAGGCCGCGCGCCTCGACCAGCGCCGCATTCCCGTCGTCGGGCGGCGCGCGCCCGATGCTGGCCTCGAGCAGCTCGGCGGCCTCCTTCGCCTGGCCCTGGCCCGACCACAGCCGGGCCTGGTCGAGCGCGGCGCGCAGTTCCCAGGCGATCGATCCATCGCGCCGCGCGGCCTCGATGGCGCGGCGATAGCTGGCCTGCGCCTCGGCGAACTCGCCATGCCGCGCCTGGCGCGCGGCGGCGGCGCGCCAGGCCTCGGGCTCGCACCAAAGGCCTTCGCCGCGCTCGAAGCGTTCGAACAGGCCGTCGTCGAGCCAGTCGGGGCAGAAGCTCAGCAGCATCTCCTTGCGCGGCGCGTCGTAGCGCGCGAGCTGCGCCGACACCTCGCGCACATGAAGGCCCGGATCGCGCGCGATGCGCAGCTGCAGGCCCTGCACGAACCACTCGGCATAGCGGTGCCAGCCCGTGAGGCCGCGGCGCTGCGCCTCGTCCACCATCATGCGGATCCAGCGCTGCGCGAGCGGCACGTCGCCCGACCACAGGGCCACGGGGCAGGCGCCATAGAGCGCCGAGCACAGGGAGACCGCGTTCCCCACCGCCTCCGCGCGCATCACGGCGTCGCCCGCGGTCTGCAGTGCCTCGGTGGTCTCGCCCTGCAGCCAGAGCGTGCGGCACAGCAGGGCCTTGGTCGCGACGATCGAGTCCGAGCCGATGTGGGCATGCGCGCGGCCGGCGCCGCCCGAGGTGGCGATCGAGGCCTCGCTGTGCCGGCGCGACGCCTCGAGCCGGCCGCAGAAATGGTGGGCCATCGCGCTCACGCGGTGGGCCAGGATGCGCGCGGTGGGATCGGCCCACGAGCGCACTACCTGCTGCAGCGTCTCCGAGTGCCGCAGGGCCGCGAGGTACTCGCCGCGGAACATGTCGTGCGTGCAGCGGCCCCAGCGGGCCCGCAGCTCCAGCGCCGGCAGCTGCACCGCGAGCGCGCTGGCCAGCGCGCGGTCGCAGGCGGCGTCGAGCGCCCGGTCGGGGCCGCCGGTGTGCAGCAGGGCGCCGACCAGCGCCGTGTGCAGCCAGGCCGCGGCCTCCAGGTCGGGCCGGGGCTCGTGCTCGATAAGCGCGATGGTGGCCGAGATCCGGTCACGGTACTCCTCGACCTCCGAGAGCTGATACCACAGCGGCGCCGACACCGCGACCAGCGACGCGGCCATGTTCGCATCGGCCGCCTCGAGCGCGGCGCGCACGTCGTTGAGCCGATGCGCGTAGCGCTCGGCCCAGGCCTGCTCGCTCAGCTGCGGCAGGTCGGCGGTCGCGAGCTGCATCAGCTCGAGCATCAGCGTCGCATGGCGCCGCAGCAGCGCGGGCCGCTCGTCGCTCTGCGCGAGCAGCGTGGCCGCATAGCTGCGCGTGGTGTCGAGCAGGCGGTAGGGCGCGACGGCATCGTCGTGGTCGAAGAAGACCAGCGACTTGTTGGCCAGCGAGATCAGGGCGTCGAAGGCGGTGTCGGGGTCGACGCCGACGCTGATGCCGAGCGCCGACTCGACGTCGAAGCGGCCGCGGAAGACCGACAGCCGCCGGAACAGCCGCAGCTCCTGCTCGTTCAGCAGCGCGACGCTCCAGTCCAGCGTGGCGGCCAGCGTGCGGTGGCGCTCGGGCACGGCGCGCTTGCCCGCGGCGTTGAGGCGCATGTGGTCGTTCAGCCGCAGCGCGAGGTCGTTGAGCGACTGCACGCCCAGGCGCGCCGCCACCAGCTCGATGGCCAGCGGGATGCCGTCGACCTGGCGCGAGATCCGGGCCAGCAGGGAACCGTGCGCGGCGTTGAACGCGCCCGAGCCGGCGTCGCGCGCGCGCTCCACCAGCAGCCGCACGGCCGGCCAGTCCATCGCCTCGTCGAGCGTGAGGCGCTCGGCCTCGGGCACCGCGAGCGGCGCCAGCCGCAGCACGCATTCGCCGGGTGCGCGCAGCACCTCGCGGCTGGTCGCGAGCACGCGCAGGCCGGGCAGGGCCGCGAGCAGGGCGGCGATCGGCATCGGCAGCGAGTCGAGCACGTGCTCGCAGTTGTCGACCAGCAGCAGCACGTCCTGCCCGGCCAGGCAGGCCGTGATGGCCTGCAGCGTGTCGGGCAGGTCGGCCGCCACGCCGACCGAGCGCGCCAGCGTGCCCAGCACGTGCTCCTGCGAGATCAGCGGCGAGAGGTCGACGAAGGCGGTCTGCGTGCCCTGCGCGAGATGCAGCGCTTCGGCGGCCTGGATCGCCACGCTGGTCTTGCCGATGCCGCCCGTGCCGAGCAGGGTCACGAGCCGGTGGCTGTCGAGGCTGGCGAGCACCTTCGCCACGTCGGCCTCGCGGCCCACGAGCCGGGTCAGGCGCGCCGGCAGCCTGGCGAACGAGGCCGCGGCCGGCCGCGCGGCGGGCGCCGAGGCATCGTGCAGCGCGTGCCGCACGCGGCCGTTGAAGCGGTAGCCGCGCAGCGGGAGGTTGGTGATCCACTCCTTGCAGTCGTCGTCGGCGCCGGGCTCGCCCAGGGCCTTGCGCAGGATCGACATGTGGACGCGCACGCTGGACTCCTCGACCACCACGCCCGACCACACGGCGGTGTGCAGCTCGTCCTTGCCCACGAACTCCCCGGCGCGCCGGACCAGCTGCACCAGCAGGTCGAACGAACGCGCGCCCAGGCGCACGGCCTGGCCGGCGCGCTCGAGGCGGCGCTGCGTTTCCCAGAGCTGGAAGGGGCCGAAGTGCCAGCGCACCTCGGCCAGCGCCGCGCCGGTCGCCTTGTCCATGGAGTTCATTCGCGAAAAAGTTCCGGAGTATGGAAGGATTTTCCGGCCGGCGGCCCCTGGCGGGCGAATGTCCGTGGGGCGGCGGGCCCTTCGCCGCTTGTCGCGGGCAGGACGCCGGGGCTGCCCGGAACCGGGCGCAGCGGGTAGGATGCGCCGGCCTCGAGGCCGGCGCCGGACCGGTGCCCGATGGAGCAGCCCACCCCATGCCATACAACCCGGCGCTCGACGGTGTTCGAGCCCTGTCGATCCTCGCCGTCGTCCTGTTCCACTGCAACCTGCCGGGAATGAAGGGCGGCTTCGTCGGCCTCGACGTCTTCCTCGTCCTCTCGGGCTACCTGATCACCTCGCTGCTGGCGGCCCAGCAGCGCCAGGGCGGCATCGAGGTCGCCCGCTTCTACGCGCGGCGCGCGCTGCGGCTGTACCCGACCCTGCTGCTCGTGGTCGCGGCCTACCTCGTGCTGGCGCCCTGGCTCTGGCCCAGGGACGAGCGCTGGCTGTCCGCGGGGCTCGCCGCCTTCTACCTGTACGACTACGGGCTGGCGGCGTTCCGCGACCTCTCCTACACCATCGGCCACACCTGGTCGCTCGGCGTGGAGGAGAAGTTCTACCTGCTGTGGCCGCTGGTGCTGCCGCTGCTGCTGCGGACGCGGCGGCCGGTCGCATGGCTCGTGGCCGGCTTCGTCGTCGCCACCGCGTGGCGTTATCGGGTGGCCTTCACCGACGAATGGCCGCAGGCCTACTTCCGCTTCGACACCCGCCTGAGCGGCATCCTGCTCGGCGCGGTCGCGGCGCTGAGCCGGTGGACGCCCTCGCGCCCCGTGCTCGCGATCGCCTGCATCGCCCTCGCGGTCGATGCCTCGCTGCCCTCGTTGCCGTTCGCGGACCAGGTGGCCGCCGTGACCCTGCGAATCACCCTCGCGGACCTCTGTGCCTTCGTGCTCGTGAGCTACGCCGCCACGCATGCCGGGAGCGCCTTTCTCGCCGCGCGCCCCATGGCCTACATCGGGCGGCTCTCGTACGGCATCTACCTCTGGCACTTCCCGTTCGCGCTGCTGGTGCGCGACAGCCAGCCGCTGTGGATCACGGTGAGCGCCACGCTGCTGTTCTCGGGCGCGATGGCGGCGCTGTGCCTGCACGGGATCGACCTGCCGATCCGGCGCTGGCGCGAGCGCGCGTGGTCGTCCGGGCATGGCGCCGTAGCGCGCTAGGCGTCTGCGCGATAGTGTGTTGCCGCGCCGACGCCTAGGGCTTGCTCATCTCGCGATCGAGGTCCGCGTTGGTCTTGGCGAACAGGCGGGTGATGTCGAAGAACACTTCGCCGCGGCCGCCCCGTTCGTCCTCGGTGGTGAACACATCGTAGGTCGCGGCCGGGTCGGCGTTGCGAAGCGACTGGCGCACCGGTTTCAGCCGCTTCGCGGCCAGCCATTCGTATTCCTCTTCGATGAACAGGACGTGGATGGCGGAGGCCGGGGCCTTGCCATCGCCGCTGCCGGCGATGACCTGCTCGACCCCGAACAGCAGGGCATTGATCTCGCGCAGCTTCGCCACCTCGCCCGTCCGGCCCAGCAGGATGGCATAGGTGCGCAGCAGGCTCGGGGTCGGTATGTCCTCGATGGGCCGGATCGCCTCGAGCTCGCGCAGCGTGGCCAGGGCCTCGCGCGACCGGCCTTGCGCATCGAGTGCGCGCGCTGCCTTCACGAGCTTGGGAACGTCGCTGCGCAGCCGCAGGTAGGGGAGCGTGGCGTCGCCCAGGAAGCGTTCCCGCTGCTGCCGTGCGAGCGCAATGGAGGCCGACTGGGCGGGCGTCAGGCTGGCGGCCGGAACGGCGGTGAAGACATCGGCCCTGCGCGCCTCCTGCGCCTGCGTGCGGGCGTCGAGCTGCGCGAACAGCTGGCGCGCCGGCGCGCCCGGCGTCGGTTCCCGGTAGCTCACGAGCGCCAGGTTCTGCCCGTCGCGCGACAGCGTCCTGACGCCCTCGAAGCGAAGCTGCCGGGACTTGAGCCAGTCGACCATCTCGTTGTTCAGCACCACGCGTATCGGGTCGTCCGCGGAATCGCCCTTGCCGATGCCTTCCGCCAGCTGGGTGCGCAAGGCCTGCGCGAGCAGCCGGTGCTTCTGCGCCAGCTCGGCGTCGCCGAGCTTCTGGTAGTTCCAGTTCAACAGCGCCTGCACGGAGAAGCTCGGGAGCTCCTCGAGGGGCATGTACTTCCGCAAGGTCGACAGGCGATCGAGCGAGCCCCTGAAGTCGCCCGCGATCGAGAGCCGCTCGGCTTCGGCGACCGCCGTGCGCAGGTCGTCGGACAGCGCGGGCAGGTCGATGCCGCGCGCATCGAACAAGGCCTCGCGCCGGGCCTTCAGCGCGGCGACGGTCGGCGCTGCGGCCGCTGCGGCCACCGTCTCGGGTGGCGTGGATGTCGCTTGCGCCGCTGCCAGGCCACCAAGTGCCCCGAGCCACAGCGCCACGATCCATGGTGTTGCGAGTCTCATCGGTCCTCTCCTCCTTTTTTTCGGGGGGTGCTTCCTCGCGGTGGCGGCACGATCGTCCGCGACACCGGCACCCGCCGCCCTCAGCCCACGAAGTTCCCGCTGCTGTTCAGCAGGATCTGGCTGACCTGGTTGCTCGCGCGCGCGCCGCCCGCGAAATCGAAGCGCCAGCCGTCGAGGTCCACCGCGGCGCGGCGCTTGAACGCGGACAGCAGTTTCGCGCGCCCGGGCTCGGTGCCCGCGCCGGCGATGACGGCGCCCGCATAGCGGCCGCCGAGGTAGCCGGCAAAGCTGGTCGGCGAGGGGTCCTCGTCGAAGTAGCGCTGCAGGGCATTGCGGTAGCCGCGCACGATCGCCACCTTGCTGGTGCCCGGGTCCGGCACCACGCGCGTGAAGATGATCGGCACGCCCTTGCCGGGGCTCAGTTGCAGGAAGGTGTTGGTGTCGACGTCGGACAGGCACACCACGGTGCGCTGCACGCCCCGCCTGGCGAGCCCGCGCGTGAACAGGGCCAGCTCGATGGCATCGCCCGTGAACAGCAGGAAGTAGGGCGTGCTGGCGGGCAGCTGGCCGCCGAAGGCTTCGAGGTCGCGGCCCCTGGGCGCCGTCAGCACCTGCGCCTCGAGCTTGAGCCGCTCGGCGATCTGCGCCATGCCCGGCTGCAGCGCCGTGGCATGGGCGGCCGTCGGGTACACGATGCCGATCTTGGCCACGCCCATGGTCGCGAGGTTCTTGAGCACGTGCCGGATCTGGTCCTCGCGCGACGCGAACAGGGCGAACAGGTTCGGGTTCGCATCGAAGCGCGAGTCGGCGAGCCAGGGCGCGACATGCGCGATCTCGAGGCGGCCGCTTTCCGCATGCGCGAGGCTCGCGAGCGCGAGGCGTTCTCCCACGGTGCCCACCAGCGCCACCTGCGCGCTGTCCTCGCCGATGGCCTTGAGCGCGGCCTGCACGTCGGCGTCCGAGTCGCCGACCTCCACGGCCTTGAGCTGCACGTTGAGTCCCGTCGTGGCCTTGAGCTCCGCGAACGCGAGCCGGAAGCCGGTCGCATAGTCGCGCGACAGCGCCTGCTGGCTGGGCGACGTGTCCATGAGCTGCGCGACCCGGACCGCCGGCTGTTCCGTGGCGCGGGAACCCTGGGCGAAGCTGGCGCCGACGGACGACGCGAAGGCCATGGCCGTCGCACCACGGAGGACTTGGCGGCGGCTGGGGCGATGCAGGCTCATGCGGCCATGCTAGGGAGGATTTATGACATGGGCACGGATCACCGTGAGTCAGAGCTGATCGATCGCGCTGTCCGCCGAGGCGGCGGCGCCGAGCGCGAAGCGCTGCTGCGTGCCCACGTAGAAGCTCGCGCCGAAGCGGCCCACGGGTCGGTAGTCCTGCAGCTGCACGCGCCAGCGTTCCGTGTCCACGAGCCCGTCGCGCACCGCGAGCCATTTCACGCGGCCGAAGAACACGTAGCGGCTCTCGGTTTCCATCGTCTCGTGCAGCACGCATTCGAAGGCCACGGGCGCTTCGGCGATGCGCGGCGGCGCGACGCTGTTCGACGGGATCGCATGCAATCCGGCATGGGCGAGTTCGCTGGTTCCGCGCGGCAGCGAATCGCCACAGGCATGCATCTGCTCGGCCATCGCCTCGTCGGTCAGGTGCACGACGAATTCGCCAGTGCGCAGGATGTTGGCGGCCGTGTCCTTGATGCGGCCGTCGTGCAGGCGGTTGATGCTCACGAAGACCAGCGGCGGGTCTTCGCCCACCATGTTGAACATGCTGAAGGGCGCGGCATTGACCGTGCCCTCGGGCTCGAGCGTGGTGATCAGCGCGATCGGCCGCGGGACGATGAGGCTCGCCATCAGCTTGTAGCGGGCGTAGGGGGCCAGGGTCTGGAAGTCGATTTCCATGGAGGGGCGTCAGTTATTTAAGAAATTGCATGCAATTTATTTGATATTTTGCATGCGAATGGTGCATTCATTCGTGCTCGGGGCTTCATTGTTGTGCGGTGCGTGGTTCGGTGGATGCGGGAGGATCGGTCGATTTCATTGGGGAACTCAAGAAATTTCGCGGCCGGTGGCCCTTGGCATGAAGGATGCATGCGGCAAAGATCGTATGCAATCCGTGTTCCACCCTTTCTGAAGGAGTCGCCATGTCCGCTGCCCCGCTTCCGCCCCCGCGCGATCTCAGCCGTCGTACTTTCCTGCAAGCCGGCCTCGCCGCCGGCGCCGCGGCCGCCGGCGCGGCCTGGACCCCGGCCGATGCAGCGTCGCCCCAGGTGCTGAACTATCTCTCCTGGCCCGGCAATGCCGATCCCTACCTGATCGAGGCCTTCGAGAAGGCCCACGGCGTGAAGGTGCGCATCAAGGAATACGTGGGCGGCGACCAGATGATGGCCGTCATCAACCAGTCGCCGCCCGGCAGCTTCGATGTCGTGCTCGCGGACGCCGAGTACATGCACCTGCTGCACGAGGCCGACTTCATCGAGGCGCTCGATCCCGCCGACTATCCGCTCAAGGACTACTGGCCCGAGTTCCAGAAGTTCCCGCTGCACTGGTTCGACGGCAAGCTCTACGGCGTCATGACGGACTTCGGCTACCTGGGCCTGTCGTACAACACCAAGGCCTTCACGCCCAAGGAGGTGGCCTCCTATGCGGCGCTGTGGAGCGAGAAAGCCAAGGGCAAGGTCGGCCTGTTCGACTGGTACCTGCCGTCGATGGGCTCGATCAGCCTGGCCAACGGCAACCGCCCGCCCTTCGACATCGACAAGGCGCGCTTCGAGGCCGTGAAGAAGAAGCTCTTCAGCCTCAAGCCGCAGGCCTCGGGCTTCTACACCATCGCCGACATCTTCTCGTCGATGACCAATGGCCGCGCGCAGCTCGTGCCCGGCATCGGCGAATGGATCACGCTCGGGCTGCGCCAGAACGGCGTGCCGGTCGACACCATCATCCCGGAGGAGGGCGGGCTGCAGTGGACCGAGTCGCTGTCGATCGTCAAGGGCACGCCCAAGCGCGACCTCGCGCGCAAGTTCATCCAGTACACGACCTCGCCCGAAGGCCAGGTTCGCATGGCCACCAAGGCCGACAACAAGAAGAGCATTCCCTCGATGGCCGGCTGGAAGCTGCTCAACGAGACCAAGCCGAAGGAGGCCGAGATCCTGCGCATGACGCTCAAGGGGCCGAACGTGATGGACGAGTACAAGGCCAAGAAGATCCAGTTCCGCCAGTTGCCCTCGAAGCAATCGATCGAGGACTGGAACGACGCGTGGAGCCAGTTCAAGAGCCTCTGAGCGCGCGCACCATGAACGCCTCCTCCACGCCATCGATGGCGATCGCTCCCGTGCCCGCCAGAGGCCGTGCGAGCGCGCGCCGCGGTCCCTCGCCCAGGACGGTGCCGGTGCTGCTCGGCTTGCCCGTGCTGCTGTGGCAGCTCGTCTTCTTCGCTGCGCCGCTGCTGTTCCTCGTGATCGTCACCTTCTGGCAGGTGCGCTCCTTCAAGCTGCAGCCGGCGCTGTCGCTCGACAACTGGACGCGCATCCTCGGCGCTTCGAGCTTCCACCAGGCCGCGCTGCACAGCCTCGCGGTCTCGGCCACGGCCACGGTGCTCGCGCTGGCGATCGCATTTCCGGCCGCCTACACGATCGCGTTCCGGCTGCCCGCGCGCTGGCGCGACGCCGCGATCGCGGCGCTGCTGGTGCCGGTGTTCTCGAGCTACATCCTGCGCATCTATGCATGGCAGATCGTGCTGAGCCCCGAGGGGCTCGCGAACACGCTGCTGGGCGCGTTCGGCGTGCCTGCGCTGCCCTTGCTGGGTGGCGCGCTGTCGCTGCAGATCGGGCTGCTGACGTTGAGCCTGCCGGTGGCGGTGCTGATCCTGGTGTTCGCGCTCGGCGGCGTCGATGCCTCGCTGGTCGAAGCTGCCGAGAACCTCGGCTGCAGGCGGCTGCGCGTGGTGGGCCACGTGCTGCTGCCGGCCATCCGCCCGGCGCTGGTGCTCGCGGGTTCGACCACCTTCCTGCTGGCCTTCGGCGACTACGTGAGCCCGGTGTTCATGACGGGTAGCAATCCGCCGACCCTGTCGATCCTGATCGTCGACACCGTCAAGTCGGGTTCGCAATGGCCGCGGGCCTCGGTGATCGGCGTCTGCATGCTGGCGTTGCTCGGCCTCGTGCTGGGCCTGGCCCGGCGCCTGGGCGCGAGGAGCGCGGCATGAGCGCCGCGCCGGGCCGCCCCAAGCAAGCTCGCACCGCAGTGCGAAGCACGGAGGTACTTCAATGACCGGCATCGACCACGCACGCGCCAGGAAGATCTCGCGCGCCGCGCAGTACGCCTGGCTGGCCCTGCTGTTCGCCTTCATCGCGGCGCCGATGCTGGTCATCGTCGTGTTCTCGTTCGACGCGAACCGCTATCCCACGATCCCGTGGGGCGGCTTCAGCCTGCAGTGGCAGCGCGCGATCCTCGACGACGAGATGGTGCGCGATGCCTTCGTCAACACGCTGGTGGTCGCGCTCGGCACCGCGGTGCTCTCGACCGTGCTCGGCTTCGCGGCCGCCTACCTCGACCACCGCTATCGCTACCGCGGCAAGTCGGCCTTCGCGATGCTGGTGGCCATTCCGCCGGCCGTGCCGGCCACCATCCTCGGCATGGCGATGCTGGCCTTCCTGTCGCGCATCGGGCTGTTCGGCCGGCTCGAGGCCATCGTCGCCTGCCACGTGGCGATCGCGACCTCGTTCTCGATGGCGATCATCCGCCTGCGCCTCGGCGAACTGGGGCCCGACATGGAGCAGGCGGCCTGGAATATGGGCGCATCGCCGGCCACGGGGCTGGTGCGCGTCGTGATCCCGTTCTGCCGGTCGTCGCTGATCGCTTCCTTCTTCCTCGCGGCGGCGGTCTCGTTCGACGAATTCATGATCGCCTGGTTCGTCGGTGGCGTGCACGAGACCTTGCCGGTGCGCATCCTCAACCTGCTGCAGGGCCAGGTGAGTCCGAAGATCAACGCCATCGGCACCGTGGTGCTGGCGGTCAGCGTGGCGCTGGTGCTGCTCGCGCAGCGCTTCATGGGCGTGCGGGCCGGACGACCGGCCGCACGCATCGCAACCGAGTGAGACCAGGATGAACAACGACGCTTGTGTTTCGCTGCGCGCGCTCGACAAGCGCTTCGCGGGCCACCACGCCGTGCGCGGCATCGACCTCGACATCGCGGCCGGCGAGTTCGTCGCCATCATGGGGCCCTCGGGCTGCGGCAAGTCCACCACCCTGCGGCTGCTGGCCGGGCTGGACCAGCCCAGCTCCGGCGACATCCTGATCGGCGGGCGCAGCATGCGCGACGTGCCGGCCTACCAGCGCGACACGCCGATGGTGTGGCAGAGCCTGGCGCTGTTCCCCTTCCTCACGGTGGCCCAGAACGTGGAGTTTCCGCTGCGCATGAAGGGGCTGGGCGCCGAGGCACGGCGCAAGCGCGCGCTCGACTGGCTCGGCCGCATGGGGCTCGCCGGCATGGGCGACCGGCAGATCGCGCAGCTCTCGGGCGGCCAGCGCCAGCGCGTGGCCATCGCGCGGGCGCTGGTCACCGAGCCCTCGATCCTGCTGCTCGACGAACCGCTGAGCGCCCTCGATGCGCACCTGCGCGTGCGCATGCAGACCGAGCTCGCGCGGCTGCACCGCGAGCTGCGCATCACCTTCGTCTACGTGACGCATGCGCAGTCGGAGGCCTTCGCGCTGGCCGACCGGATCGTGATCATGAACGAGGGCCGCATCCAGCAGGTGGGCGCGCCGCAGGACGTCTACCGCGCGCCGGTGAACCCCTTCGTGGCCGACTTCATCGGCACCAACAACCTGCTGACCGGCACGGTGGGTGCGCTCGATGCCGAAGGTTGGGCGCGCGTCGATGGCGCGCTCGGCAGCTTCGCGGTGCCGGCGCGGCGCGCGCTGGACCGCGGCGCCGACGTGAGCTTCGTGGTGGCAGCCGACCGCGTGTCGCTCAGGCCGTCGGAGGCCGAGGCACCCGCGGGGGCTTCGCGCCTCGAGGGCGCCGTGCTGGGCCTGGAGTTCGTCGGCTCCACGCAGACGGTCTTCATCGAACTGCCGGGCGGGCACGAGTTCCGGGTCCAGAAGCAGCAGCACGAGATCGAGTCGCTCGAGCTCGCGCCGGGCCGGCGCGTGGGCCTGCATTGGGACCCCAGGCATGCGTGGCTGCTGCCGCGCAACGCCTGACGACCTATCAACTTTGGAGCAGCACACATGTACGAAGAGAGATTCATGCGCCAGGCGCTGGCCTTGTCCGCGCAGGCACTCGCGAAACCGGGCACCGAGCCTTTCGGTGCGGTGATCGTGAAGGACGGTCAGGTGGTCGGCGAGGGCTTCAACCATTCGGTCGCGCACTTCGACCCCACCTCGCATGGCGAGGTCGAGGCCATCCGCGATGCCTGCCGGCGGCTGCGGCGCGTCGACCTGTCGGACTGCGAGCTGTATTCGTCGTGCGAGCCTTGCGCGATGTGCGTGGCCGCGATGCGCGTGGCGGGCATCCGCCGGCTGTTCCATGCCGCCACGCTCGTGCAATCGGGCGCGGCCTTCGAGGGCCTGCCCGTGGCGGCGCGCCATCCCATCGACGTGGACGAACTGCGCCGCGTGGCCGGTGCCACGCTCGCCGAAGGCCTGACGCCCGCCGAGCAGCACCTGCCATGGGATGCGATAGAGATCCTCGAGGCCTGGGCGGCCCCGCGCAAGCTGCCGCAACCCTCCCGTTGAGCGGGGCACCGGCCCGGCCGCGGGCGCAATAATCGCGCTTCCCGATCCTTTCGCCACGCGACACCGAGCCCCGTGCCACCCTCCAGACGCCCGCCGAGCAACGCCACCGCCCCCGACGACAAGCTCGGCCGTACGCGGACCGAGACCGTGCACGAGGCCCTGCGGCTGGCCATCATCGAGCAGAGCCTCCAGCCCGGCGCGCGCCTGCCCGAGGACGCGATCGGCGAGAGCTTCGGCGCCAGCCGCACCATCGCACGCGAGGCGCTGGGCCGGCTCGCGGTGGAAGGCCTGGTCGAGCTCAAGCCCAATCGCGGCGCCTTCGTGGCCAACCCGAGCCTCGAGGAGGGCCGCGAGATCTTCCAGGTGCGCAACGGGCTCGAGCGCACGGTGGTGCAGACGCTGTCGGGCAAGCTCTCGGCGGCGCACGAGTCCACGCTGCGCTCGCACGTCGTCAAGGAGCAGCAGGCCTCGGGGCGCGACGCCGTGCGCTCGATGCGCCTGGCCGGCGAGTTCCATCTGCAACTCGCCGCGATGACGGGCAACCAGCTGCTCGAACGCTATGTGCGCGAGGTGGTCTCGCGCTGCTCGCTGATCCTTGCGACCTATGGCCGGCCGCATTCCAGCGAATGCGCCGTGACCGAGCATGCGGAGATCGTCGATGCCCTGGCCAAGGGCGATTTCGCAACGGCGGCCGACGTGATGCAGCGGCACCTCGAAGCGGTGGCCGACCGCGCGCTGCCGCCGATTCGCGCGGGCGTGGACATCCGGGACGTGCTGGCGCGCTATGCGTCGGCAACGGCGGATACGGGCCCGGACGCAGAGGCTGCGGCGGTTCCGGTGCCCAAGGCGAAGGGTGGCGGGCGCGAGCGCCCGCGGAAGAAGGGATAGGCGCTGCGGCACGGGCATCGAGCAGAAGATGCCCCCAGTCGATCGGACACGGGCAGTCAGATCGACTCGAAATATCGAGCGGTCGATTCGACATGAAAGCCGCTAACCCGTTGATTTGAAAGGCCCTTCCGCATGGCACACCGGTTGCGTTGAAAGCCTCGTCTTTTTTCAACACCACCCCGAGGTCCCATGCTCACCGCCACCCAGCGCGCCATCGTTTCGTCCACCGTGCCCCTGCTCGAACAGGGCGGCGAGGCGCTCACCACCCACTTCTACCGGATGCTGCTGGCCGAGCATCCCGAGGTGCGGCCCTTCTTCAACGAGACCCACCAGGCCAGGGGCGACCAGCCGCGCGCGCTGGCCAATGGCGTGCTGATGTACGCGAAGAACATCGACCGCCTCGAGGCCATGGGCCCGCTCGCGACGCAGATCGTCAACAAGCATGTGGCGCTGCAGGTGATGCCCGAGCACTACCCGATCGTCGGCGGCTGCCTGCTGCGCGCCATCCGCGACGTGCTCGGCGCCGAGGTCGCGACCGACGCGGTGATCGATGCCTGGGCCGCCGCCTACGGGCAGCTCGCCGACATCCTCATCGGCGCCGAGAAGCAGCTCTACGACGCGCAGGCCGCGGCGCCGGGCGGCTGGCGCGGCATGCGCGCGTTCACGGTGGCGCGCAAGCAGGCCGAGAGCGCCGAGATCGTCTCGTTCCATCTCGCACCGGCCGATGGCGGGCCGTTGATGGACTTCACGCCCGGTCAGTACATCGGCCTGTGCCTGCGGGTCGAGGGCAAGGACATCCGCCGCAACTATTCGCTGTCGGCCGCGCCGAACGGCCGCAGCTATCGCATCAGCGTGAAGCGCGAGCCCGGCGGCGTGGCCTCGAACCATCTGCACGACCACGTGCACGAGGGCGACACGCTGCAGCTGCTGCCGCCTTCGGGCGAGTTCACGCTGGCCGACAGCGCGCGGCCGCTGGTGTTGATCAGCGGCGGCGTGGGCATCACGCCCACGCTCGCGATGCTCGAGCAGGCACTGGCCACGCAGCGCGAGGTGGTGTTCATCCACTGCGCGCGCAATGGCGCGGTGCATGCGTTTCGCGAGCACATCGACGGCATGGCGTCACGGCATCCGGGGTTGAGCCGCTTCTATTGCTATGACGAGAGCGACGCGAGCGATGCCGCGCGTCCGCATGCGGTCGGCCGGCTCGACCGCGAGAAGCTCGCGGCCTGGCTGCCCGCGCACACGCGCGACGTCGATGCCTATTTCCTCGGGCCCAAGCCCTTCATGCAGCAGGTGCGGCGCGAGTTGCGCGCATGGGGCGTGCCCGATGCGCAGTCGCGCTTCGAGTTCTTCGGGCCGGCTTCGGCGCTCGAGTGAACCGCGCCGCGGTCAGCGGCGCGCAACGCCCAGTCGCTTCGCGGTGCGCGCGAGGTTGGCCGGATCGACCTGCAAGGCGCGCGCCGCGGCGGCCCAGCTGAAGCCGTGGCGCTCGAGCGCCTGCTCCACCATCGTCCGTTCGAACTGCGCCACGGCCTCGCGCAGGCCGGCCTGCGCGCCGGCCGCATCGCCGCCGGGGCTCGCGGCCGCAGGCTCGATCTTCGGCGCGGCCGCGGCCGGGCTGGCGAGCCCGAGGTCCTCGGCGCTCAGCGTGAGGATGCGCGGGCGCTGCGCATGCCGGCCCAACGCCTTGAGCACGCTGCGGCCCAGCAGGTGTTCGAGCTCGCGCACGTTACCGGGCCAGTCGTAGGCCAGCAGCGCGGCCTGCGCGCCCGCGTCGAGCCGCACGCCGCCCAGGCCCATGCGCACGCGCGCCTCCTCGAGGAAGAAGCCGCCGATCGGCAGTACGTCGCGCCCGCGTTCGCGCAGCGGCGGCACCTGCAGCGGGTAGACGCTGAGCCGGTGATAGAAATCGGCGCGCAGGCGGCCCGCGCGCACCTCCTCGGCCAGGTTGCGGTTGCTCGCGGCGATCACGCGCACGTCCACGCGGTGCTCGCGGTCGGAGCCCAGGCGCTGGATCTGGCCGTTCTGCAGCGCGCGCAGCAGCTTGGCCTGCACGGGCAGCGGCAGTTCCGCCACCTCGTCGAGGAACAGCGTGCCGCCGTCGGCGAGCTCGAACTTGCCGCGGCGGTCGGTCACCGCGCCCGTGAAGGCGCCGCGCACATGGCCGAAGAGTTCGCTCTCGACCAGGTTGTCGGGCAGGGCCGCGCAGTTGATGCTGACCAGCGGCCGCTTCGCGCGCGGCGAGGCCGCATGCAGCGCCTGCGCCACCAGTTCCTTGCCCACGCCGGTCTCGCCCTGGATCAGCACGCAGAGTTCGCTCGGGCCCGCGAGCGCGATCTCCCTGAGCAGCCGCTTGTGCGCGGCGCCATGGCCGATCAGCTGGCGCGGCGCCTGGCCGCCCGCGCGCGCATAGCTGTCGGCGCGCAGCCGTTCGTCTTCCACGCGCGCGGCCAGGCCCTCCATGCGCGCGGCCACCACCACGGTGGCGGCCGCGAGGCTCGCGAAGGCCTGCAGCACATCGAGCTCGACGCGCGAGAAGCGGCCGACCTCGAGCGCATCGAGCGTGAGCAGCCCCCAGGGCCGGCCGTCGACGCGCAGCGCGCAGCCCATGCAGTCGTGCACCGGCAGATGGCCCTGCACGCCCTCGACCAGTCCGTCGAAGGGATCGGGCAGCCCGCAGTCGGCCGCGAAGCGCACGGGGCCGGGCGCCTCGAGCAGCTGGGCGAAGCGCGGATGCTCGCCCGCGCGAAAGCGCCGGCCCAGCGTGTCGCGGCCGAGGCCGTCGACGGCCAGCGGCACCAGCCAGTCGCCCTCGAGCCGCAGCATCGCGGTGGCGTCGCAGGGCAGCAGGGCGCGCAGGGTCTGGAGCAGGCGGCGATGGCGTTCGGCCTCGGGCAGGTCCTGGGCCAGGTCGGCCATCAGGGGCAGCAGGGCGGTGAGCAGGCTGGGAGGCGTCATGGGGTGGCGGCCATTGTCGCGGCGCGTCGATGCACGCGGCGGCCGCAAGGCCACCTTGCTTAACATCCGCCCATGTCGAAGCTCCAGCTACGAATCGACCGCGCGGCACGCGAACCGGTCAGCGAACAGATCGCCGCGGGCCTGCGCGCGGCCATCCGCGAGGGCCGGCTCGCGCCGCGTGCGCGTCTGCCGTCGTGGCGCGACCTGGCCTCGCAGCTCGGCGTGGCGCGCGGCACGGTGAGCGCGGCCTACGAGCGGCTGCTCGATGCGCAGCTGATCGTCTCGCTGGGCGCGGCCGGTACCTTCGTCGCCGAGCACCTGCCGCCGTCGTCGCGTCCGCGCGAGGTCGCGGATGCGGCCGGGCCATCGGTGCCCGGTGGCAGCATCCCGAGCTTTCCCGGCCGCTCGGGCATCTTCCAGATGGCGAACCCGGCGCAGGACCTGTTCCCGGCCAAGGTCTGGGCGCGGATCATGACCAGCGCGGTACGCGCCACCTCGCATGCGCGGCAGATCAATCCCGATCCGCGCGGCGAGCTCGCGCTGCGCAGCGAGATCGCGGCCTACCTCTCGCTTGCGCGCGGGCTGCCGTGCACGGCAGCGCAGGTCTTCGTCACCACCGGCTATGCCGGTTCGCTCTCGCTCGCGGTGCAGGCGCTCGGGCTGCGCGGCACCTCGGCCTGGACCGAGGACCCCGGCTATCCGACCACGCGCCGCTGCCTGCATGCGCTCGGCGTGGAGCCGCTGCCGGTGCCGGTCGATGCCGAAGGCCTGGTGGTCGACGAGGGCGTGGCGCGCGCGCCCGATGCGGCGCTGGCCGTGGTCACCGCGGGGCAGCAGGCACCGCTCGGCGTGGCGCTGTCGGCGCGGCGGCGGCAGGCGATCCTCGCCTGGGCCGAGCGCGCGCGGGCCTGGGTGGTGGAGGACGACTACCTCGGCGAGCTGCAGCTCGGCGCCCGCGCCGCGCCCTCGCTCGTGGCCGCGGGCGACGACGCGCGCGTGCTGCACGTGGGCACCTTCAGCAAGACCATCAGCCCGATGCTGCGGCTCGGCTTCCTGGTCGTGCCGGCGGCGGAGGTCGAGCGCTTCGCGCGCCATGCGGCGGTGGTGCCACCGGCGCCGGCGCCGCTGGTGCAACTGGCGGTGGCGGCCTTCCTGCGCGACGGTCATTTCTTGCGCCACCTGCGCCGCACCCGGCAGGTCTATGCGCAGCGGCGCGCGGCGCTGGTCGCCTGTCTCGATGCCGCATCGGCCACCTACATCGCCGCGGGCCTGACCGTGCTGCTGCGCCTCGCACCGGGCGTGTCGGACCTGGCGCTGGCGCAGTCGCTCGCGGCGCACGGCCTGACGCCGGTGCCGCTGTCGCCGTGGTACGCGCAGCCCGGGCCCGAGAACACGGGGCTGCTGCTCGGCGTGGCGGACCTGCGCGTGGAGATCGCGGCCGAGACCTGCGCGCGGCTGCTGACGCTGGTGCAGCAAGGCTGAGTGCGCCCCGTGATGGGCCGCGATGGTCCATCCGATCCACCGATTCTTGGCACTGTGCGCCGGACCATCGGTTGCCTAAGCTGGAGGCTCCAAAGCATCCGTCTCCGAGAAAGAACGCCATGAGCGAAAGAGTTTTCCTGGCCGGCGCCACCGGCGCCATCGGCTCGGCCCTGATCCCGCTGCTGCGCGAGGCCGGCTACGAAGTGCACGGCAGCACCCGCCAGCCCGAGCGCGCCGCGGCGCTCGAGGCCCAGGGCGTGAAGCCGGTGCTGGTCGACGTGTTCGATGCGCAAGCGCTGAAGGCCGCGCTGGTGCGCATCGCACCGCACGGCGTGATCCACCAGCTCACCGACCTGCCGCGCGGCCTCGATCCCGCACGCATGGCCGAGGCCACGGCGCGCAACGCCCGCGTGCGTACCGAAGGCACGCGCAACCTGGTCGAGGCCGCGCGCGCCGCGGGCGCGGTGCGCATTGTGGCCCAGAGCATCGCCTGGGCCTACGCGCCGGGCCCCAAGCCGCATGCGGAAGCGCAGCCGCTCGACACCGAGGCCGAAGGCGCGCGCCGCGTCAGCGTGGGCGGTGTGGTGGCGCTCGAGCAGGCCGTGCTTCACGCGCCGGGCATCACCGGCACCGTGCTGCGCTACGGCCAGCTCTACGGCCCGGGCACCGGCGCCGACGAGCCCAAGGGCACGAGCCCCGTGCACGTCGAAGCGGCCGCCTGGGCCGCGCTGCTGGCCTGGCGCCATTCGGCCGGTGGCGTCTTCAACATCACCGAGGACAACCCCGAGGTCGACAGCGGCAAGGCGCGGCGGCTGCTGGGCTGGACCCCGTCGATGCGCCTGGGCGCGGAGGCAAGATCGTGAGCATCGCGGCCCGCCCATCGTCGCGCGCGCCGCGGCATGCGGTCGCACTGTCGCTTGCGGCGCTCGCCCTCGGCGCGGCCGCATGGGCCCTGGTGCCGCATGCGGGCAGGCAGGCCACCGTCGCATGGCTCGACGACCTCTGCAGCAGCGTGACGCGCCCGATGTTCGCCTCGGCGCCCGCGCCCGAGGGCAGCGCCGCGCGGCCGCAGACGACCGTGCGGCCGCTGTCGTGCGAGCCGCTGCCGAACGTGTCGGGCAAGTCCATCACCACCGCCCTGGTCGAGTTCCCGCCGCTGGCCTACACCCCCGCGCACCGGCACCCGGGCTCCGTGCAGGCCGTGGTGGTCAGCGGCACGGTGCGCTCGCAGATGGCGGGTGGTCCCGCGGTCGACTACCAGGCCGGCCAGACCTGGTTCGAGCCGCCGCGCGCGCTGCACCTGTTCGCGGAGAACCCCGATCCGGTGAAGCCGGCGTCGCTGATCGCGACCTTCATCGCGGATTCGGATTGCGGGCCGTTGGTGTTGCCGCCTTGAGCGAACACCCGCTCGAGAAAAGTAATCGTCGTCAGCGCGTGCGGGCCTTCAAGGGGGCAATACAAAAACTTGTATAAAGTGCCTTGAAGGACCTCGCATCATGACCGGAGCCCGCCGCTTCGACAGCGTCTTCGACGCCATTGCAGGCACGCCCCAGGAGGCGGCCAGCATGCGCGCGCGTGCCGACCTGATGATGAGCCTGGCCGAAGTCATTCGGCAGCAGGGCATGACGCAAACCGAGGCGGCGCAGCTGTTCGGCGTGTCGCAGCCGCGCATCTCCGACCTGGTTCGGGGAAGGATCAACCTGTTCTCCCTGGACACCCTGATGGACATGGCCGCCACCGCCGGCATGGCGCCGGTGGTGAAGCTGTCCAGACCGAAGGGCCTGGCGCAAGCTCGCCGTCGCAAGGCGGCCGAGGCCGCATAGCGCGGGGAGTCGTCGGACCCGTTGCCGGGTGCGCCAAGTGGCGGCGCACCGACGTCTCAGCGCCTGCGCTCCCGCACCAGAATCACCACCCCCGAGATCAGGAAATACACCGCCCCCACCGCCGCATAGCCCGCCAGCGTCTGCGGAATCGGCGCATCGGTGCCCTGCCGCGAGATGAAGAGCCCGCCGGCCAGCGCGGACTGCGCGCCGCTGAGCATCATCACCCACTGGCCGCGTTCGGCCTTGCGGCGGCGAAGGGCCGTGGCCAGTTGCAGCAGGCCCGAGACGATGGCCCAGACGCCGAAGATCAGCAGCACGACCTGCCATCCGGCCACGAGCGAGGCCGCGACCGCGAGCGCGACCAGGGTGCTCATCCAGAGGTTGAGCATCTGCGTGGGGTTGGCCTGCGCGCCGCCGCTCATCCGGGCGTCCCACAGGTTGGCGAAGGCGTCCCAGGCGGGGTAGACGATCAGCAGCACGGTGGCCAGCGCGGGCGACTGCTTCGCGACGGTGAAGGCCAGTGCGACCCAGGCGAAGGAGAAGGCGGCGCGGGTGAAATAGAGCTTGCGCAGCCAGGCGGCGCGCGGGGATGGGTTTTGCAGGATGTCTGACATGAGGAAGGGGCGGTGGAGGCCGCGAGAGAGGAGGGGCCGCCCGTCGAGCGGTGGATGCCACGATTCTTCCGGGCCACCCCGGCCGCCGGTATCGGTCGAATGACCGACACGCGCAAAATGCGCCATGTCCGACGACACGACCATCCCCGTTTTCGACGCCGTCCGCGCGCTGGCCTTCATCGGCGACCTGAGCATGGGCCAGCCGATCGACCATTCGCTGCGCACGGCCTGGCTCGCGGGCCGGATCGCCGCGCAGGCCGGCTGCACCGCGCCGCAGATCGAGGCGGCGCGCCATGCCGCGCTGCTGCGCTGGTCGGGCTGCACGGCCAATGCGCAGGAGTTCGCCGACTTCCTCGACGACGACGTCGAAGGTCGCCGGGCCCTGCTCGCATCGTCGGCACCGCGCATGCGCCAGCCCCACGACAGCGCGCCGGTGCCCGGTGCCGTGCTCGCCATGGCCGAGATCCACTGCGAGATCGCGGGCGACATCGCCCACACGCTCGGGCTGAGCCACGACACCGAAGCCACGCTGCGCGCCGTGTTCGAGGCCTACGACGGCAGCGGCGTGCCGGGCCTGCTGCGCGGCGAGGCGGTGCCGTTCTCGACCTACGTGGTGGCATTGGCCAGCGACCTCGAGATCTTCGGCCGCCTGTACGGCATCGAGCAGGCGCTCGCGCTGGTGCGCGGCCGCGCGGACAGCCTCTATCCGGCCGCGCTGCTCGACGCCAGCGCGGCCGATCTCGCGGCCTGGATGCAGGCGCTCGATGCACCCGCCGCGCCATGGGCCGAGGCGGCGGAACAGCCGGACTCGATGCGCCGGCCCATGGGGCTGGAACTGGTCGGCGACGTGATCGACCTCAAGCTGCCGTGGATGACGGGCTACTCGCGCCGCGTGGCCAGCCTGGCGCGCGACTGCGGCGCGCGCATGGGGCTGGACGAAGCCGGCTGCGGCCGCGCCTACAAGGCGGGGCTGATCCATGGCATCGGACGCGCCTCGGTGCCCAATGCGATCTGGAACGCGCCCGGGCCGCTGCAGGCCTCGGCGCTGGAGCGCGTGCGGCTCGTGCCGTACTGGACCTCGCGTGCCGCCGGGCAGATCGACGGCCTCGCGGCCGAGGCGGAGATCGCGTCCTTCGCCTTCGAGCGGCGCGATGGCTCGGGCCATTTCCGTGGCCGCTCGGGTGCGGCCATGCCGCTGGAAGGGCAGGTCGTCGCCGCGGCCGAACAGTGGTGGTCGCACTGCACGCGGCGGCCGTGGCGCGATGCGCTGACGCGGGAACAGGCGGCCGAGCGCATGAAGGAGGACGCCGCGGCCGGCCGCTTCGACGCGGCCGTGGTCGAGGCGCTGTGCGCCAGCACGCTGCCGGGCGCGGTGCCGCCGAAGCCCGCGGCGCCGGCGCAGGACGATACGTCGCTGTCCCAGCGCGAGCTCGAGGTGCTGCGCTGCATCAGCCAGGGCGACAACACGAAGGAGGTGGCGCGCGCGCTGGGCATCAGTCCCAGCACGGTGCGCACGCACGTGGAGCGCGTGTTCCAGAAGCTCGGATGCACGACGCGCGCGGCCGCGACGCTGAAGGCGGCGACGCGGAGGCTGATCTAAGGCTGTTGACGCAGCCTCAGAGCATGACGTCGCCCCCGTTCGGCGACAAGGTCTGCCCCACGTAGAACGCACCCGCTTCCGACGCCAGCAGCAGCGCGGTCGGTGCGATCTCGCCCACCTCGCCGAACCGTCCGACCGGCAGCTGGCTCTTCTTGAACGCCAGCCATTGCTCGCTGTGATTGCGCAACAGGTCGGTGTCCACGGGACCCGGCGCGATGGCATTGACCAGCACGCCGCACGGGGCGCCCTCATAGGCCAGCGCACGCGTGAATCCGACGACGCCGGCCTTGGCCGCGCAGTAGTGGGCGAGGCCGGGCGCGCCCTTGTAGGCGAGCTGGGAGGCGACATTGATCACGCGTCCCCATTGGCGCGAGGTCATGCCCGCGAAGAAGGCCCGCGTCACCAGCATCGTGCCGCGCAGGTTCACGCCGACGGTCAGGTCCCAGTCGCGCTCGTCGGTCGACTCGAAGGGCCGGTCGCCGCCGCCGACGCCCGCGGAATTGACGACGATGTCGACCTGTCCGAGCCGCTGCATGGCCCATTCGGCGAACCGATCGACGGCAGCGGGGCTGGAGACATCGCATTCGGCGCAATGAAGCGCGTGTCCCCTGGCCGCCATCCGCTCGCGCAGCAGGCTGGCATTGGCTTCATCGTCCAGATGGCAGATGGCGACCTCGGCACCATGTTCGAGGAACAGCTCGGCGATGGCTCCGCCGATGCCGCGGCTGCCTCCGGTGACGACGGCCTTGCGGCCGGAAAGATCGAACGGGCTCTTCATGATTCGGCTCCCTGGGTTGCCGGCGCCGGATGCACGTGCCGCCAGTGCCTGGCGATGTCGATGCGCCGCGTCACCCAGACGTCGGGGAACTGGCTGATGTAGTCGAGGAAGCGCTCCAGGCCCGCGGCGCGCGCGGGATGGCCGACGAGCCTCATGTGCAGGCCGACGGACATCATCTTGGGCTGGGTCCGGCCCTCCTTGTAGAGCATGTCGAAGGCATCCTTGAGGAAGCCGTACCAGTCGTTGCCGGTGCTGACGCCGGCGGAAAACTGGCCGTCGTTGTTGGTCAGCGAGTAGGGGACCACCAGGTGCGGCTTGCCGTCGACCCGCGTCCAGAACGGCAGTTCGTCGCCGTAGTAGTCCGAGTCGTAGAGAAAGCCGCCTTCCTCGACCAGAAGCTGGCGCGTGTGGACGCTCGGTGCGTAGCGGCAGTACCAGCCCTGCGGGCGCTCGCCGATCGAATGGGTCAGGGACTCGACGGCGCGACGGATGTGCTCGCGCTCCTCGTCCTGCGACAACCGATAGTGCTGGATCCAGCGCCATCCATGCGAGCACACGTCGAAACCCGACGCCTTGATGGCATCGCAGGCCTCGGGGTTGCGTTCGAGCGCCAGCGCGCAACCGAAGATCGTGGCGGGGAGCGAACGCTCCTGCAGGAGCCGCATGACCCGCCAGAAACCCACCCGGCTTCCGTACTCGAAGAGCCCCTCGGCGGCGAGGTCTCGCCCCTCGAGGTTGGCCAGGCCGTGGCTTTCGGTGAACCAGGTCTCGGTGAGGCCTTCGCCGTCGTGGACCGAGGGCTCGGACCCTTCCTCGTAATTGAGGACGAAGTTGAGAGCGAGCCGGGCGCCGCCCGGCCACTTCGGATCGGGAGGATTGCGGCCATAGCCGACGAAGTCTCTTTGAAGGTGGTTCACGATCAGGCTTCTTTCAGGATCTTGGACAAATCGATGGTCGTCGGCTCGACGTCGACGAAGGTCTCGTCGCCTTCGGTCCCGTCGCACCACATGAAGATGGCATGCGTCGATCGCCGGTCGAGCACATGCAGGCCGAGGTGCCAGACGCCGGGGAGGAAGGTGATGCCCTGCGACGGACCGGCGATGAAGGCGAGCGCCTGCCGCATGTCGGGGCGGCCGCGCTCGTCGGGCGCCACGACCACCAGCCAGCGGCCGGCGCTCATGGGAATGAACGACTGGGACGAGTGCGGGTGGCATTCGAGGCTGCCGAACGCGAGACTGCTTTCGCGCACCGGATCGTTCGTGACCAGGGACAGCGAAGGGCTCGCGTGCGGTCGATGAGAAGCCAGTTCCGCGTCGAAGTAGTCCCGCCGCGGCAGGGCAGGCGCCTCGATGACGCGTCCGAAGGGCGCGAACCCGGCTTGGGAAAGGGCGCGCGGCTCGATCATGGCCGGCCACTCCGGCGTGCCTCGATCCACTCGGCGTACGAGCGGATGCCCTGTTCGAGCGAGACCCGGGGCTCGTAGCCGAGGTCGCGCCGTGCGGCCTCGATGCTGAACTTTTCCTGGAACTCGTCCACCGGGTCCGGCCCCTGTTGCAACACGATGTCGGCTTTCGGAAAGACACGGCGCACCAGTTGCGCGAGCTCGCCCAGCGTCACGCGCGTGTTGCCCGTGACGTTGTAGGTGGTCCTGGGCAGGGATTCGGCATCCAGCGCCTCGAGCAGGCCGTCCACGGCATCGTCGACATGGATGAACTGCCGCGGAAAGTCCGAGCCGAACGCCATGCGCGTGGGGCGCGCGGCGAGCGCGTCCTCGATCATGGTGCGGACCACGCAGTCCGTCGTCCTTCCGGGGCCGTACACCCACGAGAGGCGGATGCTCGCCGCCGACAGGCCGTACTGCCGCGCATAGGACGTCGTGATGTATTCGGACGCGACCTTGCTCGCGCCGTACAGGCTCGCGGGTCGTAGCAGGCAATCCTCCGTGACCGGCGCCGCCGATCGAACGACGCCATAGGCGCTGGTCGACGAGCAGTAGACGAAGCGCCGGGCCTCGTGAACGCGCGCCAACTCGAGCATGTTGGCGGTGCCGACGATGTTCACCTGCACCATCGAGTGCGGCGTATCGCGGGCCACCATGGGCCCGGAGAACGCCCCGCAATGGACGACAGAATCGATCCCCTCCCGCGTGAGCGCGTACATGCGGTGCACGTCGCCGAGATCGCAGCCGACGATCTCGATGCCGTCCTCGGTGACCGACGCGGTTCGGTCCAGCGCGATGAAGGCGCGTTGCCGGTCGGCCAGTCGGCGTGCGAGCTTGCGGCCGACCAGGCCCGCGGCGCCGGTGACCAGCACCGGCTTGGTGGTTTTTCGATCGAATGTCATGAGGCCTCGGCAGTCTCCAGGGTCATGGCCGGAACCGGCTCCTTCGCCTCGATGGGAAGCTCGGCCTCCAGCAGCTTGCGCGTGTAGGCCTCCTTCGGATGCGAGAAGATCTGTTCGGTCGGGCCTTGCTCGACGATCTTTCCGTGGCGCATCACGGCCACGTAGTGGGCCAGCGAGCGCACGGAATTCAGGTCGTGGGTGATGAACAGCGCGGACAGCCCCATGCGCTTTTGCAGGTCGCGCACCAGGTCGATGATCTGGGCGCGAACGCGGATGTCCAGCGCTGTCGTCGGTTCGTCGAAGATGACGAAATCGGGCCGCACGGCCAGTGCGCGCGCGATGCCGACGCGCTTCTGCTCGCCGGCCGTCAGTTCGTGCGGGTAGGCGTTCGCCTTTGCGCTGGCGATGCCGACCAGGTCGAGCAACTCCATCACGCGGGCGTCGCGCTCGGTTCGCGACAGGGCCTCCCCGAGCTTCAGCGGCTCCGCCACCAGTTCGCGCACGCGCCATCGGGGGTTCAAGGCGACGTAGGGCTCCTGGAACACCATCTGCATGCGCCGGCGCACCGTCCTGAAGGCCTTGTCCGAGAGCGCCAGCGTCTCCTGGCCATCGAAGCGGATCGAGCCGGCGTCGGATGCCAGCAGCCGGACGAGGCATTGGCCCATCGTCGTCTTGCCGGAACCGCTCTCGCCCACGAGGGCAAGGGTCTCGCCGCGGGCGATGGTCAGCGACACATGGTCCACGGCGCGCACCACGTCGGAGGAGCCGTCGACATGGAAGGTCTTGACCAGGTCCGTGACCTCGAGCAGGGGCTGCCCGCTCGACGGGCCCGCGCTCGTGGAAGCGTCCGGGACCATCGGAAGCGGACGCACCTTGGCTGCTTCGAGCAGCTCGCGGCTGTAGGGATGCCGCGGCCCCTGCGTGAGGAAGGAATGCACGCTCTCGAGTTCGAGCAGCTCGCCGGACTTCATGATGCCCACGCGGTCGCAGTACGCGGCGACCATGCCCAGGTCATGGGTGATGAGCACCACGGCGAGACCGAGTTCGCGGCCCTTCTGGACCAGCAGGTCGAGCACCTGCAGCTGGATCGTGGCATCCAGCCCCAGCGTGGCGTCGTCCGCGAGCAGAACCTTCGGTTGCGCGATCAATGCCATCGCGATGACGACCCGCTGCGCCATGCCGCCCGACAGCTCGTGCGGGTAGGCATGGGCGCGGCGCTCCGGATTGACGATGCCGACCTGCTCGAACAGGGCGATGGCCTCGCGCCAGGCTTGCGCCTTGTCGATGCCGCGGTGGGCGCGAAGCACGCGGGCGATCTGCTCTCCCACCTTGACGACGGGGTCGAGCAGCGACTTCGCGTTCGTGCCGATCAGGGCGACCTCGCCACCGCGGAGTCCGCGCTTCTGGGCCTGCGTCATCGTCGAGACGGCCTGGCCGCGAACGAGGACCTCGCCGTCGAGGATGCGGCCGTCGCCCGGCAGCATGTCGATGATGGCGCGCGCCAGCAGCGACTTTCCTGCTCCGGTTTCTCCGACGATGCCGAGGATCTCTCCCGGCCGCAAGCTGAAGCTCACGCCTCGCAGGGCGGGGGAGGCCTGTGCATCGGAGAAACCGACGCTGAGGTTGCGAACCTCGAGCAACGCGTCTGCGACCTGGTTCATGGAGCGCTCCTCGTCTGGGGATCGAACATCTGCTTGGCGGCATCGCCCAGCAGCGCGAATGTCAGCACGGAAAAGACGATGGCAAGGCCCGGGAAGAGCGCGACCCACCACACGCCGAGGATCATCTGCTGCGCGCCGTTGCTCACCATGAGCCCCCACTCGGGCGTGGGCATCCGCACGCCCGCGCCGACGAAGGACAGCCCCGCCGTCAGCAGGATCGCCATCCCGATGCTGATGGAGATCTGGACGATGGCCGGTGTCAGTGCGTTCGGGAGGATGTGCTGGAACATGATGGCGCCGTCGGTCGCGCCGCTGCAGCGCGCCGCGGCGATGAAGGGCCGGTCGCGTAGCGAAAGGACCTCGGCACGGATCAGGCGCGCGAACACCGGCGTGAAGAGCACGGCCAGGACGATGGCGACGTTCCATATCTCCTGGCCCATGACCGAGACCAGCACCATCCCCAGCACGAAGACGGGAAAGGACTGCACGAAGTCGAAGATGCGCATCGCGAAGGAGCTCGCCCAGCCCTTGTAGTAGCCGATGGCCAGCCCGATCGGCACCCCGATGACGAAGGCGATGGCCACCGCGGTCACGCTGATGAGCAGATTGATGCGCGTCGCGAAGATCACCCGGGAGAAGATGTCCATGCCGGACACGTCGGTGCCGAACAGGTGCGCGAAGGACGGCGACTTCAACGCATTGATCGGGTCGGCGTCGACCGGGGAATACGGGGCGATCCAGGGGGCGAACACGATCGCGAGGAACTGCATGGCCAGCAGAGAGAGTCCGATGGCCAGGGTCAGCTTCGCGCTGCGCCGATGGGCGGCTGCCATGATCTTCATACTTCGATCCTCGGATCGGCGATGCCGTAGAGAACGTCCACCACGGTGTAGACGATCAGGATGAATGCGGCGGCGACGAGCACGAAGCCCTGGAGCGCCGGATAGTCGCTGTTCATGACCGCGGAGACGGCGTACTGGCCGAGTCCGCCCCACGCGAAGATGGTTTCGACCAGGACGGCGGCTCCCAGCAGGAAGCCGAACAGGAAGCCGACCATCGTGATGATCGGCGGCAGGCTGTTGCGCAGTGCGCTCCTGATGAGCTGCCGCTCCGACAGGCCGCTCGCGCGCGCATGGCGGATGTATTCGCTGCGGTAGTTGTCGGCGAACACGATCTGGGTCATCTTCATCAGCGCCCCGGCATTCACGATCGCGAGGGTCAGCACCGGCAGGCACAGGCGCCCCACGGCCGACGCGAAGGCGGCCGTGTCGCCGGCCAGCAGGGTGTCGATCGTCAGGAAGCCGGTGACCGCGGGCGGCGCCGACATGATGGCGTCGATGCGTCCGAACGGCGCGGGCGCGATGCCGGCGACGTAGAACAGAAAGTAGATCAGCAGCAGGCCGACCCAGAAGTCCGGCACGGCGCCCGCGGCCAGGCCGTAGACCTTGCTGAAGCGGCTCACGAATCCCCTGGGCTTGACGACCGAGACGACCGCCAGCGACAGGCTGACGACGATGGTCAGCAGCATGGCGTAGGTGATCAGCTCCAGCGTGGCGGGAACGCGATCGAGCAGGTCCACCGCCACGGGATTGGCGGTGAACATGGACGTGCCCAGGTCGCCGTGCACCACGGTGGAGAGATAGCTCGTGAACTGCGACCACAGGCTGCCGTTCAGGCCCAGCCTTTCGCGCAGGTTGGCGATCTGCTCCGGCGTCGCCATGTTGCCGAGCATCAGCAGGGCCGGGTCGCCCGGCAGCAGCCGGATGAGCAGGAAGGTGGCCAGCAGCACGCCGAACATCTGTGGAATCAGAATGCTCAGCCTGGCCAGGACGATTCGAAGCGGTCGCGGTAGCGATCGCAGCGACGTGCGTAGCGTCATGTCTTTCCTTGTTGGATGGCTCGCGTGTGCCGGGGTGCCCGCGCAAGCCGCGGATCGCCCGGCACGGCGGGGTTCACTTCTTCGAGAAGTCGGACCAGTTGTTGCTGTTCGGCGTGTACCAGCTGTAGCCCGTCACATTGGCCCGCGTGGCGAGCTGGTAGCCCGGGTTCATGAGAAAGACCCACGGCGCCTGGTCCATCACGATCTGCTGGACGCGCTTCATGCCGGCTTCGCGCTTGGCTTCGTCGGTGCTCGACAGACCTTCGTTGATCAGCTTGTCGACTTCCGCGTTCTTGAACTTGGGATAGTTGATCAGCGATGCGCTGTTGAGCCACAGGTTGGCGACATAGGCGGCGTCGGGAACGATGGCCATGTCGCGGAAGAAATACATCGGGATGGTGCCCTTGGAGTAGCGCTCGACCAGCGTCGATGCGGGCAGCTTGACGAGCTCGGCCTCCACGCCGGCACGCGCGAAGGCGGTCTTCAGGATGACGGCGATCTCCTCCTCGATCTGGTCGCCGGTGCGGTAACCGAGTTGCGTCTTGAAGCCCGACGGCTGACCGGCCTCCTTGAGCAGGGCCTTGGCCTTCTCGACGTCCAGGGTGTACTTGAAGTACTGGTCGGTGTAGGACGGATAGATCTCGGAGATCGGGCTCTTGGTCGGCCGGGCCTTGCCGTAGTACACGGCCTTCAGGATGTCCTCGCGGGGAACCAGGTAGTTCAGCGCCTGGCGGACCTTGGGGTTGTCGAACGGCGGCGTGGTGTTGTTCATCTCCACGCGGTGGATGTAGTTGCCGAAGACCTGCCACACCTTCAGCTGGGGATTCTTCTCCAGCGTGGCGAGCTCGCGCGGCGAGAGCCATTCGGCCACGTCGACCGCGCCGGCCTGCAGTGCCGCCAGCCGGTTGGCGGAGGTGGGCATCTCGCGGAAGATCACTTTCTTGATCTGCGGCGCGCCACGGTAGTAGTTGGGGTTGGCCTCGTAGACCACCTCCTGGCCCGACTGGAACTTCGTGACCTGGTACGGCGCGAACGATGCCGAATGCGTCGCCAGCCAGCGCGATGCCCAGGCGTCGTCGGCGGTGGCGTTCTTCTTCGCCGCCGTCGCGTCGAGGATGCCGAGGTCGTTGTTGACCCAGATGCGCTCGATGAGCGGAGAGGTCTTCGGCAGCGTCACCTTGACCGACATGTCGTCGATCTTCTTGAACGCGTCCTCGTACTTGCTGATGCCGAGGATCTGGTTCATGTACCAGCGGAAGTTGGCGTTCTTGTTCCAGCCGCGCTCGAACGACCACATCACGTCGTCGGCGCGCAGCTCGTTGCCGGCCGCGCTCTTCACGCCCTTGCGCAGGAAGAAGGTGATGGAGGTCTTGTCCGCCGAGACCTCCCACCGTTCGGCGAGCGCACCGACGAGCTTGTCGAAGTTCTCGACCTTGACGCCGTCGACCGTCTTCGTGTCGTAGGCCAGCAGGCGCTCGTAGATGTTGCGCTTCGCTTCATGCGTCGCCTCGGTCGGCGGGTATTCCTGGTCGAGGGACTCGGGTGTCCGGGGACCGGCCACCACGAGGATCGATTTCGCATCCTGCGCGAACGCGGCGGGCACGAGGACCGCGCCGAGCAGCGATGCCGCGAAGAGAGCCCGGGCGGCAGGCCCTGCGAGCGATTGCACGACGTCGGTCTTGATGTTCATTGCTGGCTTTCCAAGTTTCTGAGGGTGGTTGAAATGAGAAGGGCGCACGGGTGGGCCGGGCCTCAGGCCGCGGCGAGATGAGCGGGCGGCAGGATCGACGGGCGACCGGCTGCGATGAAGCGGCCCTGGTTCCTCGGGCCGACGCAGGAGCTGCCGTCCCACAGCACTTCGCCGCGCAGCAGCGTGAAGGCCGGCCAGGCGCCGAGCCGCATGCCTTCGTAGGGGGTGTAGTCGACGGCGTGGTGCAGTGCGCTGTTGCGGATGGTGAGCTCGCGCTCGTCCCAGATCACCAGGTCCGCATCGGCGCCGATGCAGATGGCGCCCTTGCGCGGATGGATTCCGTAGGTCTTCGCGGGGCCGGTGGCGGTCAGTTCGACGAACTTCTCGAGGCTGATGCGGCCCTTCAGCACGCCCTCGGAATAGAGCAGGGGCATGCGCGTCTCGAGCCCGGGAATGCCGTTGGGGATGTGGCGGAAGGCCACCTCTTCGCCGTTCGGGTGCTTGCCGTCGGGGCCATCGAACTTGAAGGGCGCGTGGTCGGACGAGAACACGGTGAAGAGGCCGTCTCGCAGGCCGTTCCAGATGACTTCCTGGTTGGCCTTGTCGCGCGGCGGCGGGCTGCAGACGCACTTCGCACCGTGGTAGCTGTCGTCGATGCCCAGGTCTTCCGCGGTCAGGAAGAGGTACTGCGGGCAGGTCTCCGCAAAGATGTTCAATCCATGGGCGCGGCCCCAGCGGATCTGCTCGATGGCTTCCCGGCCCGAGACATGAACGATGAGGATCGGCACGTCCACGAGTTCGGCGAGCGCGATGGCGCGGTGCGTCGCTTCGCGCTCCACCAGCATGGGGCGCGAGTGCGCATGAAAGCGCGGCGCGCTGCGGCCCATGGCCTCGAGCCTCTGGGTGAGCCATTCGATGCAGTCCGAGTTCTCGGCATGCAGCATCGCGATCGCGCCATGGCGCTTCGCGACATCGAGCACGTCGAGGATCTGCCCGTCGTCGAGCTTCAGGTCGTCGTAGGTCATGTAGGCCTTGAACGACGTGTAGCCCTCGCGGATCAACGCGGGCAGCTCGGCACTCAGCACCTCGGGCGTCGGATCGCTGACGATGAGGTGGAACGCATAGTCGACATGGGCGATGCCGTCCGCGCGCCGGTGGTAGTCCTCGACGGCGGCGCGCAGGCTGCCGCCTTTTTGCTGTGCCGCGAACGGGATGACGGTGGTAGTGCCGCCGCAGACGGCGGAAAGGGTCCCGGTGTCGAAGTCGTCGGCCATCCTGACCGGCGGCGGCGAGGGCTGGTCCAGGTGGCAATGGGCGTCGACGCCGCCAGGGGTGACGACGCGGCCCTTCGCGTCGATCTCGCGGCTGCCTCGCGGAAGGTCCAGCCCCAGCTGGACGATCCGGCCGTCCTTGATGCCGATGTCGGTGTCGAACACGTCCGAAGCCGTCGCCGCGCGGGCGTTGCGGATCACTAGATCAAAAGGGGATGCACTCACTTGGGTTCTTTCGCACCAAAAATGTTCAACAAAATGAGCTTTCTTTGACTAATAACGGCTGCTGAATTGTGTTTGCAAAACATGTGCCATATTGTCTGCAAGATTGTTGACACAACTTTAGCCGGTTGTTGGACAGCAAAGAAGGGAGGGCAAACCCTCGAACGAGGTGCACGAGAAAGGGGGGCGGCTCGCAGGGCCCTGCTGGCGCTGCGGCTATGCTGGGCAGGCGTTTCCTCAGAGGAGGCGCGGTCTTCCGTGAGCCGGGGCCAGGCGCCCGCCGGCCCGCGGCACGGTGTTAGACTTTCTACAATCTTCTAAAAAATTGTTGGCACCTGAGCAGAACCGATGCCTGGAAACATGTCTACGCCTTCCACCGCCATCCCCGCGCCGCGCCGTGAGCGCGACAGCAGCGAAGAGATCTACGAAAAGATCTACGTCGCGATCCAGGAGCACCGGCTGCTGCCGGGGACCAAGCTGGCCGAAGAGCGCCTGGCCGAAATCTTCAAGGTGAGCCGGCCCCGCATACGGGAGGTGCTGACCCGGTTTGCCTACGAGCAGATCGTCGAGCTCATCCCGAACAAGGGGGCGTTCGTCGCCCGGCCGACGATCGAGCAGGCGCGCGATGTGTTCGAGGCCCGCCGCGTCATCGAGCCGGCGATCATGCGGCGGCTCGCGCAACGGGCCACGCCCGAGGTGGTCGACGCCTTGCTCGCGCATGTGGACCAGGAGATGGGCGCACGCACGCGTGGCGACAAGCGGGCCGTCATCCGCCTGTCGGGCGAGTTCCACAACCTGTGCGCCGACCTGGCCGGCAACACGACGCTCGCGCGCACGCAGCGCGAGCTGTCGACGCTGACCTGCCTGATCATCCTGGTGTACGACGCGCCCCCGGCGGAAAGCTGCCGGGCCGACGAGCATTCATTGATCGTGGAGGCGATCAAGTCGAAGGACGCGGAGCGCGCCGCGCAGCTGATGCTGCATCACCTCGACCACATCGAGAAGAGCGTGAACCTCAATCAGGAGCCTGAAGAGGTCAACCTCGAGGACATCTTCGGGGCCAGCTAGGCGACGGCCGCGACCCCCGGCCGCACCGGAATGCGCGCCACGAAGCTCGTGCCGTGCTCCGCCGTCGAGGTCACCTGCAGCGTGCCGCCGTGCGACTTCACGATCAGCGAGCAGATGTGCAGCCCCAGGCCCAGTCCGCCATGGCCGCGGCTCTCGGCGGGTCGCCAGTAGGGCTGGAAGATCTTCTGCAGGTTGCCGGGCGGAATGGGTTCGCCCTGGTTCTTCACGCTGAGCACGAACCAGCCGTCGCGCGTCCAGGCTGCCACGTCGATGGGGCTGTCGGGCGCGCCGTGCGAGACGGCATTGCCCAGCAGGTTCGACAGCACCTGCTGCAGGCGGCCGCGGCTGCCGTGCACGATGTCCGTCACGTGGATGTCGGCGGCGATGGTGCGCGCGGGATGCGCGGCGCGCATCTCGGCCACCACGTCGTCGAGCGCGAGGCCCAGGTCGGGAATCTGCTCGCGCGCGACGTCGAGGCCGTTGCCCATGCGCCCGCGCGCGAAGTCCATCACGTCCTCGATCAGCGAGGCCATCCGCTTCGTGGTGGCGCGGATGCGCAGGCCCGCGCGCGTGCTGTCGGGGTCGGCCGCGCGCCGGGCCAGCAGTTCGCCGATGGCGCTGAGCGAGGCCAGCGGATTGCGCAGGTCGTGGCCGAGCACGGCGATGAACTGGTCGCGCAGCTCGGCGGTGGCCTCGGCATCGAACAGGGCGACCTCGGTGGCGCTCTGCCGGTCCTCGAGTTCGAGCGTGTGGCCGATCAGGTCGGCGAAGCCCTGGAACATCGCGATGGTGCGGGCGTTGTCGACGCCGTGCGGCGTCGGGTCGATCGCGCAGAGGTTGCCGAAGTAGCTGCCGTCGCCCTTGACGATCGGCACCGAGATGTAGCTCTCGATGCTGTAGAGCCGCGGCGTGTGGTGCGTGCGGAAGACCGGGTGCGTGCTGGCGTGGTCGAAGGCGATGGGCTGGCGCGCCGCGCGCGACTCGACGCACAGCGTCGTGTGCAGCTCGAGCTGGCCGCCGGGCTTGAGGCCGAAGTTGATCCGGTCGAGCACCGCGCAGGCGGTCCAGCTGTCGCCATCGACGCGCGCGACGGCGGCGAAGCCCATGCCGGTCTGCTCGCAGATCAGCCGCAGCATCGAGGGCACCGCGCTGATCCGGCCGATGGCCTCGACGTCGCGCCGGATGTGGTCGGCCAGTTCCAGGGATTCCATTCGGGGGTCGTCCTGACTCGGGGTGACCGGAAGCATCCGGTCTGTCGTTCGATGATCGATGGGGCCCGTACGTCAGGCAAAAGGCCCTGTCCGCGGCCATTGTCGAGCAAGAAACGGAATGCGCCTATGGCAAAAGACACTGTGGCGGCGCAGCTTGCGCGCGCATGCGCCGGGGCGTCTCGTCACCCGGCCAGCGCCACGGCCTGGGCCACGAGCGCCATCATCGCCGTCGTCTGCGCCTGCAGCTCCCGGGGCCCGGGATCGGTGGCCGCGGTCGCGATGGCCAGCCGCAGCGCCGGTGCCACGAAGGCGAACTGGCCGCCATAGCCCCAGGCCCACGCGACCGGGGTGCCGTGAAGCCGCCCGGTGAACCACAGGTAGCCGTACGCGGTCGGCCCGATGGGCGGGATCGACCAGGCGCCCGGCGTCTGCGCGCGCGTGCTGTCCTCGATCCAGCGCGACGGCACGACGACCCGGTCGTTCCATCGGCCGCCGTCCGCGACCAGCCACGCCACCTTCGCGAGGTCGGCGGTGCGAAGGGACAGGCCCCGGTGCGCGAATGCACGCCCGGTCTTGTCGCGTTGCCACGCGGAGTGCGCGATCCCCAGCGCGTCGAACAGATCGCGCTGGGCCAGCGCGGCCAGGCCCAGGCCCTGAACGCGCTCGAGGATCGGGCTCAGCAGCGCGATGGCGGCATCGTTGTACGACCAATGGCCCGGTGGCTGGGCATCGGCCTCGAGGCCCATCGCATAGATCGCCGGGTCGGCGGAGATCGAGAGCGCGCGGGCTTGAAGCCGGTAGTCGTAGGCGAGTCCGGTCGTTCCCGAAAGAATCTGCCGCAGCGTCAGGCCGTTGGCGGCGGCGTTGGGAAACCGGGCGGCCAAGTCCGGCAGCAGCTCTGCCACGGTCTGCGAGAGGTCGCTCTTCAGCTTGCCCTGCGCCACGGCCTGGCCGACCAGCAGCGAGACGATGCTCTTGGTCGCCGAGTGGATGGGCAGCAGATCGTCGGGCGTGGTGCCCGCGTAGTGGCGCTCGCCGACGAGGCGGCCGTTGCGGACGACGACGAGGGCTCGAAGCGCGGGCACCAGGCTTCCCGTTTCGAACAGGCGATCGAGCGCGCCCGTCGGGAAGCCTTGCGTCTCGGGCCTGGCTTGGGCCCAGGCCGGTGAGGGCGCGAGGACCGTGGTCTGTGCCAGGGCCGCCGGCGCGCCGATGCCGGAAGCCAGCGCCGATGCACCGAGCACGAAGGCGCGTCTCGAGCCCATTCAAGGCTCCCGCGCGTCGGCCAGAGGCAGGCGATGGGCCAGGAAGAAGCGCAGCATCTCGCGGCTGGCATCGACGCCATCGGGTTGCGTGTAGCTGCCCGCCGCGCTGCCTCCGGACCAGGCATGGCCCGCGCCATGGAGCAGCCAGTGTTCGGCGTCGCCTTGGCCCGGCGATGCGGCATGGACGGTCCGCGTGTAGCGCCGGCCCGCCGCGGAACGGCCTTCGCTGACCGTTCCGGGCGTCGCGCCCGCGACGATCGCGCGTCCGTTGCCGGGATGCACCGTCGGGTCCGCGTCGCCGTGGAAGACGATGGTTGGCTGCGATCCCTTCGCCGCACCGGCGCGCGCCTCGGGTGCCCCGGTGCGCATGACATTCAACGCGCTCATCATGTCGTGCGCCGCGCCGTGCGGCAGCCCCGAATGCACGCCGACCGCGGCATAGAGATCGGGATAGCAATGGCCCAGCACGTCGGCCATGGCACCGCCGGCCGAGAGGCCCGCCACATAGACGCGCGAACGGTCCGCCTGCTGCTGCGCGACGATGTGTTCGGTCAGCGCGGCGAGCAGCGCGGGCTCTCCGCGTCCGCGTTGCTGGTGCTGGGTCTTGAACCAGTTCCAGCACTTCTGGCCATGGGCACGCTTCGCCTGCTCGGGGTAGAGCACGATGCAGCCGCGCTCGCGCGCGTGTTCGTTCATGCGCGTGCCCGCCGCGAAGTCCGCCGCGCCTTGGGTGCAGCCGTGGAGCATCAGCACCAGGGGCGGGGCGGCCGCCGGTTGCGCCGAGGCCGATGCGGGCACGAAGAGCATGTAGTCGACGCTGCGGCCCTGGTGCGTGAAGCTGCCCGGGGTCCATGCGTCGGCCGCTTTGGATTCGCGCGGTTCGGGCGTCTGCTCCACTTCGACCACACGCACCTGCGCTTCGATCACGTCGTCTTCCACCACCGCTTGAGATGTCGTGGTGGGCGCCTCGGCGGGCGACGTTCCGCCTCGCAATGCGCGTTGAATGAGCTGCGTGGCATCCGCGAGGCGGCCGTCGCGCGTGAGCCGGGCGGCGTCGCGCATCAGGCCCGAGAAGAGTGTGTTCATCGATGAGTCCGTTGGGTGCCGACCGGCAGGTCAGCGAATGCGGTCGGCCAGCGCGGTCTTGACGGCCGGCGACGCGTGGAGGGCACCGAGCACGGTGAGCGAGCCGATGGTGGCCTTGGCGAGCGCGGGGCTCACCTCGGGGGCGATGACGGCCAGGCCGAGCACGCGGATCTGCAGCGTCTCGCCGGCCGCGCGAACGGCCTCCAGGTCGGCCGCGGAAAAGCGCTGCAGGCCCAGCACCAGCATGTTGCGCGACACCGCCTGGCGCAGCGCGTCGGCATGCGTCGCGAGGTGCGTGCGTATCGCCGTGCGGATGAAGTCCGTGCGGTTCGAATAGAAGCCCTCGGCCACCAGCAGATCGACCTGCCCGAGGTCGACGAAGCCCATGTTGATGGTGATCTTCTCGGATTCGGGGGCGCGGGTGACGACGGGGGCGGGGCGGGTTTTGGTCGGCATGGGCCATCCTATCACCATCTGTGTGGATGGTGGATGGATGGCAAGTACTGTTACGCACTCCATTTCCGAATGCAGGGTCTTCGCTGCGAGGCCGGGGAAACGCGGCTTCGAGCCGTACGCCTTCCGCCATACCCTGTCCGGGAGAAGACGAGGCGCGTAGAGCTCGACAAGATTCCTTCTCGTGGCGATGGCGCAGGGCCGTTTGCGCTCGCGACCGCCTTGCCTCCCCTCGACACCCCAGCAGGAGCTCCATCGTGAACATGGCCACCCAGTTCGAGACCCTCGGAAGAAAGCAGCTCGCGATCCAGGACGGCATCCAGTTGCTGACGCAGGTACGCAGCGACCTCGCGCGCACGCGATCGGCGGCCGATGCGTGGGGGACGGTCGCCGTGTTGTCCAACGTCACGCTGATTCCGCTGAATGTGGTGCTCAATGCCTTCGAGCTGAAGAGCGCGAACACCATGTACCAGGTGCTCGTGCAGCAGCTGTACGCAAAGCTCGCCAGGAGCGGCACCCGCCTCGATGGCGCCTGGAAGCCCGTGCTGTCCCTGCTCAAGCAGGCGATCGTCGAGGAACTGGAGCGCAAGGCCCTCACGGCGTTCATTCCCGGCGTCAACATCCTCGTCGGGCTGTCGGAGGATTCGCTGGCCGCGTGGCAAGCCATCCGGCTGGTCGAGTCGGGAAACCGCGAGATCGCCGGGCACCTCGTCAAGCTCGACAGAACGATCGAGGAAGCGAAGCGCCAGCTGGTGGAATTCGGTATCCGCAGAGCGGAGATCCTCGGCCTGATGCAGAGTCAGGCGCACACCGCTTGAGGGACCAGGGCCGGTGACGAGAACGATGGCCGCCCGGCGCTCCGACGCCGCGCGGGCGGCCCGGGCGCATCAGGACAACAGCGGCACGAGATCGGGGTCCCCCTTCGCCATGGCCCGCCGATAGGCCGGCCGCTCGCCGATGCGCTGCAGGTAGGCGCGGATGCCCGGATACGGCGCCAGGTCGACCGGGATGAACAGGCGCATCGTCGTGAGCGAGAACACGTTCATGATGTCCGCGGCGCTGAAGTCCTCGCCCGCGAGCCAGGGCACCTCGGCGAGCCGGGCTTCCATCAGCGCCATCAGGCGCGCGAAGCGATCGCGCGTGGCCGCGAGCACCGGATGGTCCGACCCCGCGGTGGCCCGGCCCACGGTCATGAGCCGCAGCAGCGTGGGCTGCAGATTGCCGTTGGCGAAGTGGAACCAGTAGAGGAAGGCCGCGTAGTCGGGATGCTCGGGGCCGGGCTTCAGGCGCCCCGCGCCATGCCGGCCGATCAGGTACTCCACGATCGCGGCGGATTCGGCCAGCAGCAGGTCGCCGTCCTCGAGCACGGGCGCGGCACCCAGCGGATGCAGGGCAACCAGTTCGGGCGGCGAGAGGCGCGTCACCGGGTCGCGCGTGTAGTGCCGCAGTCGATAGGGCAGGCCGAGTTCTTCGCAGAGCCAGAGGATGCGTTCCGATTGCGAATGCCCGAGATGGTGGATCTTGATCATGGATGTTGCCTGGGTAGGGGAGTTTTCAGGGGCTGCGTTCGTGGCCGCGCACTGCGGTGGGCGCGAAGCCGAAGCGGTGGCGGAAGCGCACCGCGAAGCGCGAGGGAGATTCATAGCCGACCGCGAGCGCGACCTCGGTGACCGGCCGGTTCGTGGCCTGCAGCAGGGTGAGCGCGGTCGCCATCCTGGCGTCGGTCAGCAGCTGCGTGAGCGATGTGCCCTCGGCCGCGAGGCGCCGGCGCAGGCTGGCCTGCGATCGCGCCAGCTCGCGCGCCACGCGGTCGGCCGGCCATGCATCGGCCAGGCGTCCGGCGATCAGCGCACGCACGCGGGTCGAGACATCGGGACGCACCGCCGGGTTGCGCAGGACCACGCCATGCTCGAGCAGCCAGTGCATGGTTTCCAGCAGCCGTAGCCGCGCGATGGCATCGGGAATGGCGGCGCTGCACAGGCCGAGCCGCGCGGATTCGAAGGCGTGTGCCAGCGCCTGCGAGGGCTGCGCCAGCAGCCGTGCGGGAGCCGGCGCCACGCCGCGGGCCTCCTGCTCGGCGGCGCGGGCGCGATAGCCGGGGTCCTCCAGCAGCGCGTTGTCGAACACCAGCCAGCGCGCCTCGTAGTGCGCGCCCTCGGTGATCTCGTTGTGGAAGTCGACCGTCTGCTGCCCCGCGAGCACCAGTGCCTGGCCCGGCAGCGCGCGCACGGCCTTCTCCTGCGCCGCGTGCACGGTCTTAATGCCGCGGGCCACGAACACGAGCGCGGGTTGCTCGACGCGCATGCGCAGGACCGCGAGCCCGCGCCCCTGCACCACCTGTGCCGCGATGCCGATGCCCGCGCGCGCATGCAGCGCCCGGGCCAGCGGCGCGCCGTCGGCGGCGGGGGGAAGGACGGGGACCGAAGCGCGAAGACCTGCTGGCATGCAGGCAGTCTAGGCCCGTGCGCGCGGCCGGTCGGTGCCGCGGCGCTCGACTTCGGTGCCGATCCGATCAGTCGATCCTGATGTCGAGCCGGCGCACGGTGTCGCCCCATTGCTGTCCGTCGCGGCGGACGATCTCCGCGAACTCCGCGGGCGTGGTCGCGGCGGGCTCGAAGTTCTGCCCGCTGATCCAGCCGTTGAGCGGCTGGCTCGCCACCGCGTTGCGGATCGCGGTGTTCAAGGTCGCGATCACCGCGGCGGGCGTCTTCTTCGGCGCCGAGATGCCGTACCAGCCCCCGAGCTTGAAGCCCGGATAGCCCGACTCCGCCAGCGTGGGCACGTCGGGCAGGGCCGGCACGCGCTGCGCGTTGGTGATCACGAGCGCGCGCACCTTGCCCGACTGGATGAACGGGAAGCCGCTCGCGAGGTCGGTGAACATGGCGTCGATCTGGTTGGCCATCAGGTCGTTGACGGCCGGCGCGGCGCCCTTGTAGGGCACGTGTGTGAGGTCCACGTGCGTCAGGTCCTTGAAGATCTCGGTGGCCAGCTGCACCGGCGTGCCCGTGCCCGCCGAGCCGTAGTTCATCTTGCCGGGCCGAGCGCGCGCGGCCTCGACGAAGTCCTTCACGCTGCGGATCGGCGAGGCCGAATTGACCAGCAGCACGAAGGTGAAGCGCGCGACCAGGCCCACGGGCTCGAAGTCCTTCACCGGGTCGTAGGGCAGCTTGCGGAACAGGCTCGGGTTGATCGCGAGCGCGGTGGGATCGCTGATCAGCAGCGTGTAGCCGTCGCCGGCCGCGTTCGCCACGCTCTGCGCCGCGATCACGCTGTTGCCGCCGGGCTTGTTGTCGACGATGACCTGCTGCTTGAGCGAGTTCGTCAGCTGGACGCCCAGCTGGCGGGCGATCGAGTCGGCGGAACCGCCCGGTGGATAGGGCACGACGATGCGGATCGGCTTGTCCGGAAAGCCCTGCGCGCCCGCCGAGGCCGCGATCGCGGCGAAGCCGAACGCCGCGAGGGTGGCGCGTGCCAGTTGGACGAGGTTCATGGATAGGTCTCCTTGTGGTTTGAAAGAAAAAAAAGGAACAGGCGTCCCCGCGCGCCGCCGGCGGGCGGCGCGTGTCGGGGCGAAAAGGTGGCAGGGCGCCCGACGGGCGCCGGCGCGTCAGTCGATCGGCGCCATGTGCAGGCAGACGGTGTCGGGGTCCGCGTTCATCGCGGGATAGCGCCGCAGCACCTCGGGGTCATGGCCGGGCACCACGTGGCGCGGCGAATCGGCCATCGCGCGCAGGCGCTGCTGGCCCGCGAGCATCTGCTCCATGTCCTGGACGATCGGGAACGGCCGTCCGTCCTCGTGGTTCTCGTAGTAGTGGCTCGCATCCGAGGCCAGCACGACCCAGCCGCGCGCCGTGCGCACGCGCACCGACTGCAGCCCGCGCGTGTGGCCGCCGATGAGCAGGAGCTCGACGCCCGGCGCCAGCTGGTCGTCGCCGTCGTGGAACACCACGCGCTCCGCGTAGACCTTGCGCAGCAGCTCGGCCACGTCCTCCACGGAATAGGCATGGCGCATCGGCGCGAAGCACATGCAGCGCCCGGTCGCGTAGCTCATCTCCGCGTCCTGCAGGTGGAACCTCGCGACGGGCAGCTTGGCGAGGTTGCCTGCATGGTCGAAATGCAGGTGCGTGAGCACGACGTCGGTGACGGTGTCGGGATCGACGTCCAGCGTCCGGAGCGCGTCGATCGGGCAGCGGTAGCGGTCGAGCACGCGCTTGCGCGCGCGGGCGGTCTCGGCCGTGAAGCCGGTGTCGACCAGGATCGTGCGCTTGGCCGAGCGCAGCAGCCACACGTAGAAGTCCATCGCCATGGGGCCGTCGTGCACGTCCATGCCGATGAAGTTGTCGATGCGCCGGCGCTGCACGCCTGCATAGCGCAGCGCGAACACTTCGTAGATGTCGTCGCTGGAATCGGTGGGGGTCGGGGTCGTCACGTTGGGCTTCAGAAGTTGAGGGCCAGGCCGGGCGCGGGCCAGTCCATGCGCACCAGGGTGCCGGTGAACGACTGCGTGATCCATGCGGTGCGCAGCTCGGGGCCGGCGAAGCAGAGGTTGGTGGTCTGCGGATCGGGCAGCTGCACCCGCCGCAGCACCTCGCCCTCGGGCGACACCACGGTGACCTGCCCCGTGACCAGCGTGGCCACGCAGATGTTTCCGCCGGCCTCCACGGCCAGGCTGTCGAAGCGCTGGTAGCCGGCGAGGCCGACGACGAGCCGCCCGCCATGCGGTGCCGGCGAGTCCTCGTGGCGCGCCAGGACGCCCGGTGCGTCGATGCCGAAGGACCAGAGCCTGGAGGTCTCGGTCTCCGCGACGTAGAGGGTCCGCTGGTCGGGCGAGAGGCCGATGCCGTTCGGATTCAGGATCCGCTCGACCACCTCGACGATGCGCGTGCCGTCGGGATGCGCGTAATAGACGCAGCCGATGTCGCGGTCGCGCTCGCGCGTCTTGCCGAAGTCGGTGAAGTAGAAGCCTCCCGCGCGGTCGAACACCAGGTCGTTCGGGCCGCACAGGCGCACATCGCCGCAGTGCGTGTAGAGCGTGCGCACCTCGCCCGTGGCGGGATCGACCCGCTGGATGCTGCCGCCGGCGTAGTCGTCGGGCGTGCCGTGCAGCGGGCGCAGCCATTCGCCGTCCCTGTGCGGCGGCCAGCGCATGCCGCCGTTGTTGCACACGTAGAGCGCGCCGTCGGGGCCCAGGGCCATGCCGTTGGGGCCGCCGCCCGTGTGCGCGATCACCGACACGGTGCCGTCGGCATCCACCCGCGAGACGGTGCCGCGCGCGATCTCGCACACGGCGATGCCCCCGTCCGGCAAGGCCACGGGGCCTTCGGGAAACAGCAGCCCGCTGGCAACGATGGAATGCGTCATCAGTAGCCCAGCCCCGCCTGCGAGGGCAGGCGGCCGCCCGCGGCCGACGCCTGCTGGAAGGCGCGGGTGATGAGGCTGGTGGTGACGCTCGCGAAGTAGCGCGCGCCCCAGGCGCCGTACTTGTCCTCGTCCTCGGGCGTGAGGGCGAGGACGCCCGCGCATTTGCCCGCGCCGCTCACGGCACGCAGCGCCTGCTCGATCTTGGCTTCCACCTCGGGCGCCTTCCAGTCGTTGCCGAAGCCCATGGCATGCGACAGGTCGTTGGGGCCTACGAACACGGCATCCACGCCGTCGACGGCCGCGATCTCGGCGGCCTGCTCCACGGCCTCGGGCGTCTCGACCATCACGATCAGCGCGATGCCCTCGTTGCTGCGCGTGGTGTGCGCGGCGCCCGGGAAGGCCCCGTAGCCGGCCGCGCGCGGGCTGAAGGCGCTGCCGCGCCGGCCCACGCCCGGATAGCGCACCTGCTGCACCAGGTCGCGCGCCTCCTCGGCGCAGCCGACCATGGGAATCTGCACGCCGCCCGCGCCCATGTCGAGCACGCGCGAGATGTCGTGGCGCAGGCAGCGCACGGCCGTGGCGATGCCGCTGGCCCGCGCGGCGCGCAGCATGTGCTCGGTGGTCTCGAGGTTGGCGCTGCCGTGCTCGTTGTCGAGGATGACGAAGTCGAAGCCGGCGTAGCCGCCCATCTCGACGATGGCGGGGCTCGGCAGCGCGTTGAAGACGCCGCGCAGGCGCTTGCCGCTGCGCAGCATCTGGGGCAGGCGGTTGTCGAGCGGATGGTGGTCCATGGGAGCAATCCTTTTCGGGTCTTGTCGTTGGTTGTCAGTGGATGTCGTCCGCCGCGCGCAGCGCCGCCTCGATCTGCGCCAGGCCGAAGCCCCCGGCACGCGCCGCGGCGAGCAGCGGGGCTTCCTTGCGGCGCACGAGCTCGATGCACGCCGGCAGCTCCCGCAGCAGCTGCGACGGGATGCACACCGCACCGTGGCGGTCGGCATGGATCAGGTCGTCGTGCACGACGCGCAGGCCGAACACCTCGACCGGCGTGCCTACGTCGTGGATGTGAACGAAGGCATGCGAAGGGCCGATGCTCGCGGCCAGGATCGGGAAGCTAGGCGACAGGTCGCCCAGGTCGCGCACCGATCCATTGGTCAGCACGCCCGATACGCCCAGGCCCTCGTGCACGGCAGAGTTGACCTCGCCCCAGAACGAGCCGATGCCGGGCCGCTCGTCGAGGTCCTGCATGACCACCACGGTGGGCACCCCGGCGGCGGGGGCGACGTGGCGGTAGTAGTCCAGCCGCGTCTGGCGCAAGGCCTCGGGCGTGCGCGACGACGGTTGCGCCGCGCGGATGCGCGCGGTGCGGGCGAAGCCGACCATCGGCGTCATCGGATGGGGCGCCGCGACCAGCGTGCCATGGGTGAAGCCGCTGGCGCTGCGGCTGCCCATGGCGAGCTCGAGCGCATTGCAGATCGTCGGCGTGTCCACTGCGCGCAGGGCGCGCAGCAGCGCCTCGTCCAGGGTCGGCCGGCTCATTCCACCGTGACCTGGTTGGCCTTGATCAGGTCGGCGAACTTGTGCGTCTCGTCCTGGATGAACTTGCCGAACTCGGCGCGCGACATCGGCTTCGGCGTGAAGCCCTGGGCCGCGAGCCGCGCCGCCACCGCGGGCGACTTGAGTACCGAGACCACCTCCGCGTTGAGCCAGGCCAGCACCGGCGCCGGCGTGGCCGCGGGCGCCAGCAGGCCCAGCCAGGTCGAGGCCTCGAAGCCCGGCACGCCCGATTCGGCGAGCGTCGGCAGCTCGGGCGCGAGCGGCGAGCGCGCCTCGCTCGTGATCGCCAGCGCCTTCGCCTGGTTGTTCTTCGCGAACGCCAGCGCGGTCGTCATGTTGTCGAACTGCATGTCGATCTGGTTGCCGGCCAGGTCGACCAGCGACTGGCTGCTGCCCTTGTACGGCACGTGCACGGCCTTGCCGCCGATGCGGTTGAGGAACATCAGCGTGGTCAGGTGCTGCGAGGTGCCGGGGCCGCTCGAGCCGTACGAGATCGCATCGGGCCTGGCCTTGATCGCGGCGACGAGTGCGGCCACGTCCTTGGCGCCCGACTTGTTGCCTGCCAGCAGCACCAGCGGCGTGCTCGCGAGTCCGGTGACCGGGGCGAAGTCCCGCTCGACGTTGTAGGCGATCTTCTTGAGCAGCGTGGGGTTCACCGACAGGGCGGTCTGGGTGCCGAGCAGCAGCGTGTAGCCATCGGGTTTGGCGCGCGCCACGAACTCGGTGCCGATGCCGCCGCCCGCGCCAGCCTTGTTGTCGACCACCACCGCGGTGCCCCAGCGCTTGCCGAGTTCGTCGGCCACCAGGCGGGCCACGATGTCGGTCGCGCCGCCGGGCGCGAACGGCACCACGATCACGACCCGGCCGGTGGATGGATAGCCCGCGGGGCCTTGCGGCGCCTGCGCGTGCGCGCTGCCGATCGAGGCCGCGAAGGCGGCGGTGCCCAGGGTGGCGAGGGCGATGGCGCGCCGGAAGGCGCTGGCGAATGTCTTCATCATCGATCCTTCACTCGGCCTGGATGCCCGCGTCCTTGATCACCTTGCCCCATTTCGCGATCTCGGCGCGCTGGAACGCGGTGAAGGCCTCGGAGCTACGGCCGTCGGGCTCGACGCCGAGGCCGCGCAATTTGGCCTGCACATCGGGCAGGGCCACCACGGCCGCGATCTCGCGGCCCAGCCGGTCGACGATCGGCTTGGGCGTGGCGGCCGGCGCGAACACGCCCTGCCACGACTGCATCTCGAAGTTGGGCACGCCCGCCTCGGCCAGGGTCGGCACGTCGGGCAGGCCGGGCTGCCGCTTCGCGGAGGTGATGCCCAGCACCTTGACGCGCTTGCCGTCGATCATCGGGCGCGCGGCCGCCACGGTCTCGAACACCATGTCGATCTGCCCGCCCACGAGGTCGACCATGGCCTGCGATCCGCCCTTGTAGATGATCTGGCGCATGCGTGTCTGCGTGATGTTCTCGAACAGCTGGCCCGACAGGTGTTGCGAGGTGCCCGCGCCCGCGGTGCCGTAGGTGAGGCTCTCGGGCTTCGCCTTGAGCTCGGCGATGACCTGCGCCACCGAATTGAAGCGGCTGGCCGAAGGCACGACGAGCACGTTGCTCACCATGCCGACCAGGTTGACCGGCACGAAGTCGGCGACCGGGTCGTAGCCCAGGCTCTTCGTGAAGAAGGGGTTGACCGCGTGGGTCGTGATGGTGCCGCCCATCAGCGTGTAGCCGTCGGCCGGCGAGCGCGCGGCGACCTGCGTGCCGACGATGCCGGAGACGCCCGGCCGGTTGTCCACGATCACGGGCTGGCCCAGGCGTTCCGACAGGTGCTGCGCCACGAGGCGCGCCACGCCGTCGGAGACGCCACCGGGCGCGAAGGGAACGATGTACTTGATCGGCTTGGCCGGCCAGGCCGGCTGGGCGTGGCCGCTGCCGGCGAAGGCGCACAGCGCCAGTGCCGCGACGAGCAGCGGGCGGATTCGGGAATGCATGGAGTCTCCAGGGAAGCTGGTTGTTGTCGAAGAAATGGGGTCTCAGGCCTGCGCGGCCTTGCGGCGTCGTGACGTGGCGGCGCGCACCGAGTCGCGCTCGACCACGCTGCACGGAATCACCACGTTGCGCGGCTGCGCGTCGTCCTGCATCTGCTCGTGCAGCAGTTCGACGGTGGCGTCCACCATCGGTCCCACCGCCTGCACCACGGTCGTGAGCCGGTAGGCGCCCCAGGCGGCCTGCGGCACGTCGTCGAAGCCGACCACGCTCACGTCTTCCGGCACGCGCAGTCCGAGCTCCTGGCGCAGCACGTCCATCACCGCGATCGCCATGTGGTCGTTGGCCACGAACACCGCGTCGGGGCGCCGCGCGGCCGGCAGGCCGGCGAACATGGCGCGCGCGGCCTCGGCCGCCCGCTCGAAGTCGTAGTGGCCGACCTCGCGGCGGAACACGCTCAGGCCCTCGGCCGCGAGCACCTCGCGAAAGCCGCGCTCGCGCTCGTGGTTGGTGGACGACTTCTCGAGGCCGGCGAGGAAGGCGATGCGCTTGTGGCCCCGGTCCAGCAGCAGCCTCGCCGCCATCCGGCCGCCCTCGAAGTTGTCCGAGGTGACCGAGCAGGTGGTGTGGCGCGCGAAGGCGCTGGTGTCGGGAACGCGGTTGAACAGCACCACCGGCACGCCCGAGTCGGCGCACTGGCGCGCGAGCGCGGGCGAGAGCATGGCCGAGGCGATGACGATGCCGTCGATCTGGTACTGCAGGATCTCGTCGAGCACGCCGTCGGTCTCGTCGCCGTCGCTGATGAACATCAGCACGTGGTAGCCCTGCTTCTGCAGCTTCTGCGACAGCTCCTGGATCACCAGCGGATAGAACTGGTTCTCGAGGTAGCCCATCACCAGCGCGATGATGCGGCTGCGGCGCGTGATCAGGCTGCGCGCCATCGCGTTGGGACGGTAGCCCAGCGTCTTGGCCGCGATCATGACCCGGTTGCGCGTGTCCTCCGAGACGCTGGCGCCGGGCGTGAAGGTACGGCTGACCGCCGACTGCGACACCTTCGCGAGCTTCGCGACGTCCTGCGCGGTGGCGGTCGACCTCATGCGGCGCTCCAGCCGCCGTCGAGCATCAGCGCGCTGCCCGTGACCAGGCTCGAGGCCCCGCTGGCCAGGAAGACGATGGCGCCCATGATCTCCTCGGTGCGGCCGAGCCGCCCGAGCGCGATGCGCTGCGTCACCCAGCCGCGGAAGTCCGGGTCGGCGAACATGCCGGCGGTCATCGCGGTCTCGATGAAGGTCGGGCACACCGTGTTGACGCGGATGCCGGCCGCGCCGAGCTCCCAGGCCAGGGCCTTGGTCATGCCCTCGACGGCGTGCTTGCTGGCGCAATAGAGCGTGCGGCGCGGGCTGCCGACCACGCCCATCTGCGAGGAGACCGTGATGATCGAACCCGGCAGCCCGGCCTCGACCAGCCCGCGCGCCACCGCGCGCGTGACGTAGAGCGTGGCCTTGACGTTGAGGTCGAGCACCGCGTCGATGTCCTCGTCCTCCACCTCCACCAGCGGCCTGGGCCGGTTCAGCCCGGCGTTGTTCACGAGGATGCGGAACGGCGCGAGCGCGCCGAGCGAACGCGTGACCGCGGCCGAGTCGGTCACGTCGAGCACGAGGTGATCGCAGGCGCCGCCTTCGGCGCGGATCAGCTCGCGGGCTTCGATCAGCTGGGCCTCGGAGCGGGCCGCGAGCGTGACGTGCGCGCCGGCGCGCGCCAGCGCGGCCGCCGCGGCCAGGCCGATGCCGCGGCCCGCGCCGGTCACCAGCGCGCGCTGGCCGTCGACGCGAAAGCCCGGCGAGGGCGGCAGCGCGCCCGTCATGCCAGCGCCGGCACCGGCTGGTACCAGGGCACCTCGGCGCGCGTGCCGTAGCGGCGCACGCGCAGGTTGGCCTGCTCGCCATGGCCGGCGAAGTTCTCCATGTGGCAAAGGCGCGAGCAGTACTCGCCCATGGCCGCGCTGGCCTCGTCGGTCAGCACCTTCTGGTAGGTGCAGGTCTTGAGGAACTTGCCCACCCACAGGCCGCCCGTGTAGCGCGCGTTGCGGTTGGTCGGCAGCGTGTGGTTGGTGCCGATGACCTTGTCGCCGAAGCTCACGTTGGTGCGCGGGCCGAGGAAGAGCGCGCCGTAGTTCGTCATGTGCTCGAGGAAGTAGTCGGGGTCGCGCGTGAGCACCTGCACGTGCTCGAAGGCCAGCTCGTTGGCCTTGGCGAGCATCTCCTCCTGCGTGTCGCAGACGATGACTTCGCCGTAGCCGGCCCACGCCACCGAGGCGATGGCGGCCGTCGGCAGGATCGTCAGCTGGCGTTCGATCTCGGCCATCGTGTCGCGCGCCAGCCGTTCGCTGGTGGTCAGCAGGATCGCCGGCGAGGTCGGGCCGTGTTCGGCCTGGCCCAGCAGGTCGACCGCGCACATCTCGCCGTCGGCCGAATCGTCGGCGATCACCAGCGTCTCGGTGGGGCCGGCGAACAGGTCGATGCCCACGCGGCCGTAGAGCTGGCGCTTGGCCTCGGCCACGTACATGTTGCCCGGGCCCACCAGCATGTCGACCGGCGCGATGCGCGGCGTTCCCACGGCCATCGCGACCACGGCCTGCACGCCGCCGAGCACCAGGATCTCGTCGGCCCCGGCCATGGCCATCGCGGTGACGATGGCCGGGTGCGGCGCGCCCTGGTAGGGCGGCGCCGTCGCGACCACGCGCTTGACGCCGGCCACCTTCGCGGTCAGCACGCTCATGTGGGCCGAGGCGAGCAGCGGGTACTTGCCGCCGGGGATGTAGCAGCCCACCGCGTCCATCGGGATGTTGCGGTGGCCGAGGATCACGCCGGGATAGGTCTCGACCTCCACGTCCTTCATCGAATCGCGCTGGATCTGCGCGAAGTTGCGCACCTGCTTCTGCGCGAAGGCGATGTCCTCGATCTCGCGCGCCGACAGGCTGCGGCGCGCCTTCTCGATGGCATCCGCGCCGAGGCGGAAGTCCTCCGGGTCCCAGTTGTCGAACTGGCGGCTGTACTCGTGGACGGCCTCGTCGCCGCGTGCCTCGATCGCCTTCACGATGCCCTCGACGGTCGCTCGGACCTTCGCGTCGTCGTCGGCGCGGACCTGCACGTCCTTGCCGCGCTTGAGATATCTGATCATTCCATTGCTCCAGGGTGAACGTCTTGCATACGTATGCAATGTCAGAAGCTTGCATGCGTATGCAAATAGGCGTTTACCCTAGGTTCGCGGGCGACGGGTCGGCCGGCGCAGCGGGCGGTCAAGGCGCCGTCCCACGCGCGGTGCGCCCATTTGCCAATAGGGTCCTGGGAGCCTCGGGTGGGCGAACGCAACGGGACGAGATCATTTCGGAAGATGGACGGTTCATGACAGTCAAAGCGATCGGCGGCAGCCTGGTCTGGTACGCATCGGCGGATGGCGCGGTCACTCGGCCCGATCCACGGTGGCGCGAGTTCACGGGCCAGGAGCCCGACGGCCTGGCGGACGGTCACTGGTTCGACGCGGTGCATGCCGGGGATCGCGCCGAGGCGAAGCGCCTGTGGGGCGATGCCGTCGCCTCGGGCAAGCCGGCGGCCTTCTCCTGCCGGCTCGCCGGGCGGGACGGGACGTTGCACCAGGTCCTGCTCCAGGCGGCGCCCCTTGCCGATGCGGCCGTGCCCGGGCAATGGATGGTTTTCGCGTCGGCGATGGAGCCCCTTCTCCGGCCGGACCATGCCACCGGTGGCGAGACGCGCCTGGAGATCCTCGACCAGATCGGCCAGGCCACGCGCCACGTGCAGGAGGCCGACAGCATCATGGCGATCACGGCCCGGCTGCTCGGCGAGGCGATGGGCGCGACCCGCTGCGCCTATGCCGACGTGGACAGCGACAGCGATCGCTTCACGATCCGCAGCGACTGGGCGCGCGAGGGTGTCGCCAGCAGCGCCGGCGTCTATTCGCTCGATCTCTTCGGTCCCCAGGCCACGTCCAACCTCCGCCAGGGCCGGCACCTCGTGGATGCCGAGCTCGGCGACGAAGGCGGGGGCCGGATGTTCAACGCGATCGGCATCCAGGCCATCATCTGCGCCGGCCTGGTCAAGGATGGGCGGCTGGTCGCGATGATGGCCGTGCACCAGGCCGCGCCGCGCCGCTGGACGAAGGACGAGCTGCTGCTCGTGTCGGAGGTGGTCGACCGCTGCTGGGCGCACATCGAGCGCGCGCGCGACGCCGCGATGCTCAAGGAGCAGGACGTGCGCAAGGACGAGTTCATCGCCACGCTGGCGCACGAGCTGAGGAATCCGCTGGCCCCCATCAAGTACGCGGTCGCGATCGCGGCGCGCCATCCCTTGCCCGAGGTGATCGCCGGCAAGTTCGCGGTGATCGACCGCCAGGTCAGCCTGATGGCCCGGCTGATCGACGACCTGCTGGACGTGTCGCGCATCAATCGCGGGCTGATCGAGCTGCGGCGCGAGGATGCGCGACTGGACGAGCTGGTGGCGCGCGCCGTGGAGGGAACCCAGGCGCTGCTCGACAGCCAGCGGCATCGGCTGACGGTGGCCGTGCCGGCGGGCATCCCGGTGCACGTCGATCCCGCGCGCCTGGTCCAGGTGATCGGCAACCTGCTGACGAACGCCGCGAAGTACACGCCGCCAGGCGGCCACATCGAGGTGACGGGACGCATCGAAGATGGCCGCGCCGTTCTTGCCGTGCGCGACGACGGGTTGGGGATGGCGAGCGCCGACCATGCCCGGGTCTTCTCGATGTTCACGCAACTGCCGCACACCCGGCGCCATGCGCAAGGCGGCCTGGGTTTGGGCCTCGCGCTGGTCCGCAAGCTCATGGAGCTGCATGGCGGGACGGTCCGGGTCGACAGCCCCGGGCTCGGGGAGGGCAGCACCTTCACCGTGGAGCTGCCCGTGCGCGAGCCCTCCGCGGTCCGGGCCGACGCGCCAATCCCCGAGCCGGTTGCAACCGTTCCAGCCGACGCCGCGGGCGGCCGGCGGATCCTCGTGGTCGAGGACAACGACGACGGCCGGCAGACCCTCATCGAGCTGCTGCGCGGCATGGGCCATCAGGTGGAAGATGCGCGCGACGGCCACGAGGCCCTGGCCATGGCGGCGCGCCTCGAACCCGAGCTCGTGCTGCTCGACCTGGGGTTACCGGGCATCGATGGCTACGAGGTCGCGGGGAGGCTGCGCGAGCGCCATGCCGGCGCGGAGCTCGCCATCGTCGCCCTGACGGGCTGGGGCGCGGCGCACGACCGGATGCGCACGCGCGCGGCGGGCTTCGACGAGCATCTGGTCAAGCCGGTGGAGCCCACCGTGCTGACGCGGACCGTGCACGAGGTGCTCGCGCGGGTGCGGCGCAGGTCCTGAGCGTCGACGGCGTTCGCGGGACCGCGCCCGTACACTGCGAAATCTCCCGACTCTCCCGAGCCCGACCGCCATGAAACTGAGTCAACTCCGCTCGTTCCTCAGCGTCGCCGAGCATGGGAGCATCCGGGCCGCGGCGCGTGCGCTCGGCATGTCGCAGCCGGCCGTGACCCAGGCGATGCGCGAGCTCGAGCTGTCGGTCGACGCGCCGCTGCTGCAGCGCGGCACGGCCGGTGTCGAGCTCACCGTGTATGGCCGCTCGCTGGTGCGCCGGGCCAGCGTGATCCAGCGCGAGATGGAGCGCGCGGTGGCGGAGATCGAGGAGATCCGCGACGGCAGCTCGGGCCTGATCTCGATCGCGATCTCCACGGCCGTCGCCTTCGAGATCCTGCCGAAGGCCTTCGCGGCGTTCCGCGCGCGCTTCCCCCATGTCGAGGTCCGCTTCAACGAGGCCTCGATCCCCCACACGCTGCCGCGCATCCTCGACGGCACGGTGGACTTCATGGTCGCGCACATGCTGCCCGGCTCGCTGGCCGACTGGGAGGTCAAGCGCCTGTACCGCACCGCCATGGTGGCGGTGGCGCGAGCGGGCCATCCGATCCTGGACGCGGCGAACACGGACCGCTTCGCCGAATGGGAGTGGCTGCTGCCCTACGACGACGAGAGCGCGCCCGCGCTGGTGCGCCAGCTGTTCGCGCACAAGCGCATCGCGCCGCCGACGCAGGTGGTGCGCTGCACCTCGACGGCGATCGGCCTGAAGCTCGTGGGCGCGAGCGACCTGGTCGGCGTGTTCGTCGACACCATGACGCGCGAGGAGTTTCCGCACTACGGCCTAGTCAAGGTGCCCTTGTGCGACCCGCTCGCGGCGCTCGACGTCAGCGTGATCTCGCGGCCCGGATCGGTGCTGAGCCCGGCGGCGCAGAACTTCCTCGATTGCCTGCGCCATGAGGCGGCGATGAAAGGCAATGCCTATCACCCCTGAAGAGTGCTTGTCTTCCGGCCGCGGATCGCTGCTCCTAGCATCCGGCATCGCAACAAAAGGCATGGCCAGGAGACAACGATGGGTACCGAGACAAGTGGCGTCGCGCCACCGCTATCGAAGCGCAAGGCGGTGACGGCGATCACGGTCGGCAACGCGCTGGAGTTCTACGACTTCACCGTCTACGGCTTCATGACGAGCATCATCGGCCGGATCTTCTTCCCCTCCCTGAGTCCCTATGCGCAGCTGCTGCTGGCGGTGGCCAGCTTCGGCGTCGGCTTCCTCGCGCGGCCGCTGGGCGGCGTGGTGATCGGTGCCTATGCCGACCGCCATGGCCGCAAGAAGGCGATGGGGCTGACCATCGGTCTCATGGCACTGGGCTGCGCCATGATCGCGGCGGCACCCACGCCCGCGCAGATCGGGTTGGCGGCGCCGGCGATCATCGTGCTGGCGCGGCTGATCCAGGGCTTCTCGGCGGGCGGCGAGGTCGGTGCGTCGACCGCCATGCTGGTCGAGTACGCGGGCCGCAACGAGCGTGCCTTCATGGCCAGCTGGCAGGTCGCGAGCCAGGGCCTGGGCGTGATGTTCGGCGCGCTCGTCTCGAGCACCGTGATCTCGGTGCTGGCCCCGGCCGATCTCGAAAGCTGGGGCTGGCGGCTGCCCTTCGTGCTCGGCATCCTGATCGCGCCGGTGGGCATGTACATCCGCACGCGCCTGCACGAGACCCATGTCGACGCGCCGAAGCCATCGGCCTCCAACGAATCGGGCGGCAAGATCGGCCTGCTGCTGCGCCACCACTGGAAGCAACTGATCCAGGCCAGCCTGCTGTTCCTCTCGTGCACGGTCGGCATCTACGTGGTCGCGTTCTACATGCCCACCTACGCGGCCCGGGAGCTCGGGCTGCCGGTGCAGGTCGGCATCTGGGCCGGCGTGGTGTTCGGCATCGTGAACCTGCTCGTCGCGCCGCTGTCGGGCCTGCTGGCCGACTGGCTGCGGCGCAAGCCCGTGATCTTCTGGTCGCGCGTGGTGTTGCTGCTGCTGGTGTTCCCGTGCTTCCACTGGCTGCTTGCCGCGCCCTCGCCGGGACGCCTGTATGTGGTCGTCGCGCTGCTCAGCGTGTGCCTGACCTCGCAGTTTCCGGCGCTGCTGGTGATGCTCACCGAGATCTTCCCGAAGCATGTGCGCGCCAGCGGACTGTCGACCGTCTACAGCGTGGTGGTCGCGGTCTTCAGTGGCTTCTCGCCCTTCGTGCTGACCTGGCTGGTGCACGAGACCGCCGACAAGCTGGCGCCCGCCTGGTACCTGGTGGTCGTGACCGTGGTCTCGACCCTCGTCATGCCCTGGCTCGTGGACCGCACCGGTGAGGACCTCGATGCGGAGAGCCCGAAGGAAGCGCCGCGCCGTGTTCGCGGCGCGATGCCGGTGGGGAGCTTCAAGTGAAACCCACGAGCCATTTCGCGGCGAACTATGCCGCGGCACGCGAGCGCTTTCTCGCGAGCGCGGACGCAGCGGGACTCGCGGTCGCCTCGCATGCGATCGAAGGCGTGCGCGGCGCGCAGGGCGAGGAACTCGCGATGGACATCGTGCGGGTCGGTGATCCGCATGCCGACAAGCTGCTGGTGCTGACCTCCGCGATCCACGGCGTCGAGGGCTTCTGCGGCTCGGGCTGCCAGTCGGCGATGCTCGTGGACGAGCCGCTGCTGGCCACGGCCGAACGCATGGGCGTCGGCCTGCTGTTCGTGCATGCGGTCAATCCCTTCGGCTTCTCGCACCTGCGCCGCGTCAACGAAGACAACGTGGACGTGAACCGGAACTTCGTGCGCTTTGAAGAGAAGCGTTCGCCGAACCACGGCTACGCCGAACTGGAGCCCCTGCTGCTTCCGCCCGCATGGCCGCCGGGCCCCGAGGCGGCCGCGCGGCTCGATGCCTGGATCGGTGCGCACGGCGTCGAAGCCTATGGGCAGTCCGTGTTCCAGGGCCAGTACGACTCGCCCACCGGCATGTTCTACGGCGGCAGCCGAGCGACCTGGAGCAACAGGACGATCCGGCAGGTTCTTCGGCAGGAGGGCGCCGCGGCGAAGCAGGTGGGCTGGATCGACCTGCACACCGGGCTCGGCCCGCGGGGCCACTGCGAGAAGGTGTTCATCGGCCGGCCCGGCGAGATCGACCGCGCGCGGACCTGGTGGGGCGCGGATGTCATCTCGACCGAGCGCGACGACTCGGTGATGTACGAGATCAGCGGCCCGATGGTGACGATCCTCGCCGAGGAATGCCCCAACGCACTGGGCACCACGATCGCGCTCGAGTTCGGCACCGTGCCGCTGCTGCGGATGATCGATGCGCTGCGCGCGGACCACTTCTGCTGGCGCGGCGATCCTTCCGTCGCGCCGCGGCTCAAGGCCGAGGCCGGGCAGGAACTGAAGGCCTGCTTCTACGTCGACGATGCCGATTGGCAGGGCATGGTCTTCGGCCAGGCGCGCACGGCGGTCGTGCAGGCCTTGTGCGGGCTCGGCGCGTCCGCGTGAAGGAAGTTCGGCGCGGTCACGCCGCCATCGGCGGCGACCGCGAGCGACCGCATCGACGCGTACCGCCTCAGATCACGCCTCTCCTGGCATTCCCGGTCAACGATGCCACGGAAGGCTTGATCCAGTGCGGATCGTTCAGGATGCGTGCGATGCAATCGCGCAGCCACCGATGTGCCGGATCGGCTTGATGGCGCGGGTGCCAGGCCATGCGCATCGGCTCCATCTGCACCGGAATCGGCAGCTCGAAGATCACCAGCCCGAGCGAGGCCGCCATGCCGCGTGCCGAGCGCTCGTGGGCACTCGCCACCAGGTCGGTTCGCGAGGCCGCGATCAATGCGGAGAAGGTGCTGGGCACCAGCAGCGCCACCTGCCGTTGCAGACCGAGCGCGGCCAGCGAGGTGTCCACCGGCGAGCTTTCGCCGGGGCGCGGCACGACGCCGACATGGCGCGCGGCCGCGAATCGCTCGGCCGTGATGGGCGTCTTCTTCGGCGTCTTCAGCAGCGGATGTCCCGCGCGCACGGCGCCCACCAGCGCCTGCTCCGACAGCACCTGCGTCCGCGTTTCGGGATCGATCGTCCGGAAGCTGCCGATGTCGAGATCGATGCGCCCTTCGCGCAGCGCGGCCGGGTCCACGTAGGTTTCGGGCAGGAACTGCAGCGCGGCCAGCGGCATCTCGGCCTGCAGCGCGATCGACAGGCTGGCGCCGAACACCACCGCGATGCCTTCGGGCGCACGCACCACGAAGCGACGGCGCAAGCCGGCCAGGCTGTCCGCGTCGGCCGGTCCGCGCAATGCATGCGCCTGTGCCAGCAGCGCACGCACGGGCTCGGCCAGCGCCAGCGCACGCGGGGTCGGAACGAGCTTCCTGCCCGCGCGCACGAGGATCGGGTCGCCGAAGGACTCGCGGATGCGCGCCAGGGTATGGCTCATGGCCGGCGTGCTCAGGTGCATGCGTGCGGCCGCCGCCGTCACGCTGCCGGTGCTGAGCAGCGCATCGAGCGCGGTCAGCAGGTTGAGGTCGTAGGTGTTCGTCACACGAAATAATAGGTTCAATACATTGCACTGTACAGAATCGACCCGCTTTCCGACACTGGCGCCCCCTTTGCTCCCATCGAACGCCTTGCCCATGAAGCATCCCCCGACGCCATCGTCCCTGCTGCCCTTCGCCATGCTCGTGCTGACGCTCATCCTCGCCGCGCTGGACCAGACCATCCTGTCCACGGCCTTGCCCGTGATGGCGCGCGAACTGCCGGGCCATTGGCCGCTGGCCTGGGTGTTCTCGGCCTATCTGCTGGCCGCGACGGTGGTCATCGCGCTCTACGGCCGGCTGGCAGACGTGCTGGGCAGGAAGCCCATGCTGCTGGTCGCCATCGGCCTGTTCCTGCTGGGCTCGCTGGCCTGCGGGGCGAGCCGGGATCTGCAGCAACTGGTGGTCGCGCGCGCCCTGCAGGGCGCAGGCGGCGGCGGGCTCATGACGCTGACCATGCTCACGGTGGCGGACCTGTTCGCGCCCGAGCAGCGGGGCCGCTATCAGGGCCTGCTGGGCGCCGCCTACGGCGTGTCGACCATGTTCGGCCCGTTGCTCGGTGGCGCGCTGGTGGAGCACCTGTCGTGGCACTGGGCGTTCTGGCTGAACGTTCCGCTGGCGGCGCTGGCCTGGACGGTGCTGGCATGGACGCTGCCATCGGCGCGCGCCCCGCGGGAAGCATCGGCCGCATCGGGACAGCGCCCGCGGGTCGACTGGCTCGGCGCGGCGTTGCTCGCGGCGGCGCTCGTCTTTCTCCTGCTGGCGACCCAGCACGCGCACCTGAACCTGCCGGAACGCCTGTCGCTGTGGGTGCTGCTGGCCCTGGGCGCCATGTTCACGTCGACCTTCCTGTGGCGCCAGTCCCGCGCATCGCATCCGTTGCTGCCGTTGTCGTTGTTCGCTCACCCGGCCTATGCGGCCGTCAGTTTCATCGGCATGGCGACGGGCATCGCGCTCTATGCCGCGGTGGTCTTCCTGCCCCAGTACCTTCAGGTCGGCCTGCACCTTTCCCCCACGAGTTCGGCCTGGCACCTGCTGCCGTTGATGGCCGGCATCACCGCGGCCGCGGTGGCGAGCGGCAAGCTGCTCCGGGCCCAGGTGCCGGCCGTTTCGCTGGCGCGAACGGCCTGCGCACTGATGCTGCTGTCCTTCGTCCTGATCGTGGGCACGCTGCGGTGGCTGCCGCAGACGCCCCTGGCCTTGTCGTTCTGCCTGCTGCCGCTGGGCCTGGGACTGGGCGTGCTGTTCCCCATCGTCACCGTGACGGCCCAGCGCTCGTCGCCACTGCAGCACATGGGCATCGCGACGGCCGCCCCCATCATGTTGCGCAGCCTCGGGGGCGCGGCCGGGGTGGCGCTGCTGGCCTCGTTGCTCACGCGCCTGATGAAGCAGGATCTGGTCGCGCTGGGCATGCGGGCGTCGCCCGATGCGCTGACGGCCGCGATGGGCCATGGACTGCAATCGGTCTTCGGCTGCGTCGCCGGCGTGGCGTTGCTGGCCTTGCTGGCGTGTGCCTGGTTGCGGCCCGCGCGGTCGACCGGGCCGCTTGCGACGGATGCCCTCCCGCTGGCCGCGGGGCAGCCTGACCTGGCCCGCTAGAACAATCCCTGCTGCGAAGACGTCAACGCCGAAAAACTCTCCCCCATCGGCTGCAGGATCGCATCCGCGATCGGCCGCAACTGCTTCGCAAAGTAGTGCTCGTAGTCGATCCGCGACTGCCGCGCTTCCAGCGGCTCGGGCCCGTTGCGCGTCATCACGTACTGGATCCAGCCGCCGTTCTGGTATTGGCGCGGCCGCTGCGCCCGGTCGTTGAACGCGTCGGCGATGCGCGCCGCGCGCACCTGCGGCGGCACGTTGACCTGGTAGTCGTCGAGGCGATGGCGCAGCCGCTTGCGGTAGATCAGCAGTTCATCCTTGGCGCCCGCCAGCATCGCGCGCGTGTAGTCGGTGACGAAGTCGCGGTAGGGCTCGTCGTGGAAGATGCGCGACAGCAGCCCTTCCTGGAACTGGCGCGCCAGTGGCGTCCAGTCGCTGCGCGCCATCTCGAGGCCGCGATAGACCATCTCCTCCCGGCCCTTCGCATCCACGCTCAGGCCTGCATAGCGCTTCTTGCTGCCGATCTCCGAGCCGCGGATGGTGGGCATGAAGAACTTCTTGTAGTGGGTGTCGAACTCGATCTCGAGGAAGTTGCGCAGCCCCTGCTCGTCGTGCAGGGTGCGGGTCCACCAAGCATTGATCTCGGTGGTGAGCGCCGCGGCGATGGCGTGCGCGTCCTCGTTGGAATGCGCGCGCTTGAGCCAGATGAAGATGGAGTCGGTGTCGCCGTAGATGACCTCGTAGCCGCGCTCCTCCACGAAGTCGCGCGTGAGCCGCATCATCTCGTGGCCGCGCAGCGTGATGGCGGACACCAGGTCGGGGTTGAAGAAGCGGCAGTCGGACGCGCCCAGCACGCCCGCGAAGGAGTTCATGAGCAGCTTCAGCGCCTGCGACAGCGGCTCGTTCTTCGCGCGCTTGGCCTCGTCGCGTGCGTGCCAGAAGGTGCTGACGATCTCGGGCAGGCAGTGCTTCTCGCGCGAGAACAGGGTGCCGTTCGGCCCCTTGACGCCCGCGGCCGGGTCCCGCGCCCGCATGCCTTCCACCAGGCCCACGGGGTCGACGAGGAAGGTGCGGATGATCGATGGATAGAGGCTCTTGTAGTCGAGCACCACGACCGAGTCGTAGAAGCCGGGCTTGGAGTCCATCACGTAGCCGCCCGGATAGGCCTTGCTGAGGATCTCGCCGACGTTGGGCGCCACGTAGCCCAGCCGGTGCATGCGCGGCAGGTAGTGGTGGCTGAACGCGGCGATGGAGCCGCCGAAGTGGTCGGCCTGCAGGCCCGTGGTCTGGGCGCGCTCCAGCACGAAGCTCAGCAGCTTCGTCTTCTCGAAGATGCGCAGCACCAGCTCGCAGTCGCGGATGTTGTAGGTGGCGAGCGCCGGCTTGTCCTGCTGGTAGCGGCGCTCGATCTCGGCCATCTTGTCGTACTCGTCGCCGATGGCCTTGCCTTCGCCGAGCAAGGCCTGCGACACCGACTCGAGGCTGAACGACGGAAAGCTCCACATGCCGGAGCGCAGCGCCTCGATGCCGTCGATGATCACGCGGCCCGCGGTGGTCGCGAACAGGTAGCCCTGCTTGCCCGGATGCGTGCGCCATTCGAAGGGCCGGCGTTCGCGGCCCGGCAGCAGCGGCACGCCGGCGGTGTCGGCCGTCTTCTGCAGCACCCGCAGGTCGAACTGGATCACGCTCCAGCCGACGATGACGTCGGGGTCGTTGTGTTCGAACCAGTCGTTGAGGCGCTCGATCATCGCCTTGCGGCTGGCGCAGTAGACGAGCGAGAAGTCCAGCGGCTCGCTCGCCGCCTGCGCGGGCGCCTCGCCCAGCATGTAGACCACGCGCTCGCCGGTGCCGTCGAGCGCGATCGAGTACAGCTCCTCGTGCTGGCTGGTCTCGATGTCGAGCGACACCACCTTGAGCCGCGGCCGGTAGGCGGGCGCGGGCTTGAGCCGCGGATCGACGATGGCGGCGCCCTCGGACCTGCCGCCTTCCACGAGCGCGCCCGCCGTGATGAAGCGCTCCATCAGGTAGCGGTCGTGCGGCCGGACGTCGGCCTCGAGCAGCGCAATGCCTTTCGTCTCGAGCAGCCGCACCAGCCGCTTGAGCTGGCGGAAATGCGTGACGTAGACGCCGACGACCGGCTCCTGGCCGAAGGTCTTGAGCGCGAGTTCGCGCAGCTGCAGCCCCGGCAGCTCCGAGGCGTGCGACTCCACCGCCTGCCTGTGCTTCGCCGCCACGAAGGCGACCGAGGTCTGCGCGTTGAGCAGCACCTTGCGCGGGCCCTCGTCGGTGGCGAGCCAGAACTCGATCTCGGTGCCGCCGGGCGCATCGCGCCAGCGCCGGGTGAGGATGAATCCCTGGAGTTCGGTGGACGGCACGGGAGGCTGGAGATCGGGTGGAGCGGGAGCGTGGTGGATTTTCACAGGGCCGCGCTTTGCTTGCGCCTGGCCGTCGCAGCGCGCGGCGGCATGCTGTTCTTCATGGCCTCCTTGAGGATGCCGAACACCCGTCGGTCGCCGAGCTGCGCGGCATTGAAGCGCACGAACGCGCCGGCCGTCTGCGAGACGCTGAAGACATTGCCGGGCGCGAGCACGACCTTCTGTTCCATGCAGCGCCGCGCCAGCACCGCGGAGTCGAGCCCATCGGGCAGCCGGCACCAGAGGTAGAAGCCCCCGCGCGGCGCGAGCCAGGGCTCGATCCCCAGCGCCGCCAGGCGCTCGGTGGCGTCCTTGCGCGCGCGCGTGAGGCGCTGGCGCACCTCGTCCATGTGCTTGCGGTAGCTGCCGCCGGCCAGCACGCCGGCGATCAGCTCGGTGGCCACCGGGCTCGGGCCTCCGAACTGGGTCGCCACCTGCAGGTCGACCAGCCCGTCGATCCAGTCCCGGCGCGCGGCGATGTAGCCGCAGCGCACCGAGGCGGAGAGCGTCTTGGAGAAGCTGCCGATGCGGATCACGCGCTGCAGGCCGTCGAGCACCGCCAGCCGCGGCGAGGGCGAGGGCTCGAAGTCGGCGAAGACCTCGTCCTCGACGATCGTCATGCCCTGCGCCGCGGCCGCGCCGAGCACGCGGTGCGCGGTCTGCGGCGAGATCGTGGCGCCGGTGGGGTTGTGCAGCGCCGAGTTGGTGATGTAGAGCCGCGGGTTCTGCGCCAGCGCCTGCGTGAAGGCCGCTACGTCGGGACCGGTGGGCGTGAACGGCACGCCGACGATCTTCGCCTGGTGGGCGCGCAGCAGCGCCTGGAAGTTGAAGTAGCAGGGGTCGTCCACCAGCACCGTGTCGCCGGGCCGCAGCAGCAGGCGGCAGATCAGGTCGATGGCCTGCGTGCCCGAGGTGGTCAGCAGCAGCTGTTCGGGCGTCGCGGCGATGCCCTCGTCGGCCAGGCGCGCCAGCAGCAGGCGGCGCAGCGCGAGCGCGCCACGCGTGCTGCCGTAGTCGGCCAGCAGCGCATCGTCGGCGCGGCTCAGCGCGCGCAGGCCCTTGCGCAGGGCGGCATGCGGCATCCAGTCGGCCGGCAGCCAGCCGCAGCCCGGCATGAGGAAGGAACCGTCGGCATCCAGCGACTGGCGCGAGACCCAGAAGGGATCGACGTCGCGCTCGCGCGGCGCGCCCATCTCGGCCAGCGCCATCGGCGGCAGGTTGGCGCCGGTCACGTAGAAGCCCGAGCCGCGCCGCGCGCGGATCACGCCTTCGGCCTCGAGGCGGTCGTAGGCCTCGACCACGGTGGAGGGCGAGACGCCCATGGTCTCGGCGAAGCTGCGCACCGAGGGCAGGCGATCGCCTTCCACCAGGGCGCGGTTCGCGATCTTGGCGCGCACCGCCTCCATCAGCGCATCGGTCCGCATCGTTGCCTTCACACCGCTCATCCTCGTCGCCTTCCCGGGTGACTGTGTGGCCGGGATGAGCCATACAGTTTGCTGAAATTGTATGCCTCTGTGCCTTCCCGCCAGGGCTCCGCCCCGCTACGCTGGGCGGATGACAAGCGAAGGTTCTCGACGACATTCCGCCGGCTGGGGCAGCGGCCTGCTGGGCGTGCTCATCTTCAGCGGCTCGCTGCCCGCCACGCGCGTGGCCGTGGCCGATTTCTCGCCGCTGTTCCTGACAGGCGCGCGCGCGGTGATCGCCGCCTTGCTGGGCGCGGTGTTCCTGTTCGCGCTGCGCGAGGCGCGGCCCAAGCGGGCCGACCTCGTGCCGCTGACCCTGGTGGCGATCGGCGTCGTGGTCGGCTTTCCGCTGCTGACCGCGCTCGCGCTGCAGCACATCGATGCCGCGCATTCGGTGGTCTTCGTCGGGTTGCTGCCGCTGTCGACCGCGATCTTCGGCGTGCTGCGCGGCGGCGAGCGGCCCAGGCCCGCCTTCTGGCTGTTCTCGATCGTCGGCGCCGCTGTGGTGGCCGGCTTTGCGCTGCACGGCAGCCGCGGCGGCAGCCTGCAGGGCGACCTGCTGATGATCGCGGCCATCGTGGTGTGCGGACTCGGCTATGCCGAAGGCGCGACGCTCTCGCGCCGCCTCGGCGGCTGGCAGGTGATCTGCTGGGCGCTGCTGCTGTCGCTGCCGCTCATGGCCGCCATCGCGTTGTTCACCCTGCCGCATGCCTGGGACCGCATCGGCGCGCCGGCCTGGGCCGGCCTCGCCTACGTGTCGGTCTTCAGCATGATGATCGGCTTCGTCTTCTGGTACCGCGGCCTGGCGCTCGGCGGCATCGCGGGCGTGGGGCAACTGCAGTTGCTGCAGCCCTTCTTCGGCCTGCTGCTGGCCGGGATGCTGCTGGGCGAGCCGGTGGCCTGGACCATGATCGCCTCGACCGTGGTCGTGGTGTTCTGCGTGGCGGGCGCCAAGCGCTTCGCCTGAGCGGCCGATGAGTTCTTCCTCGATCGAGCTCGGCGCGCTCGCGCCGCTGAGCCGGCCGGGCTGGGTCGAGGCGGGCGAGCATCTGCTGGCGGGCATGGAATTGGCCGCGCTCGAGATCAATGAGGCAGGCGGGATCGCCGACAGGCCGCTTCGATTGGTGGTGAGGGATACGGCGGCCGATCCGAACAAGGCCGTGGCCGCCGTGGACGAACTGGCCGCTCTCGGCGTGGTGGCGCTGGCCGGGGAGTACCACAGCGTGGTTGCCCGCGCTGCCGCCACACGCGCGCATGCACTCGGCCTGCCGTTCCTCTGCGCGTCGGCGGTGCTCGATGCGCTGTGCGAACAGCCGACGCCCTGGGTGGCGCGACTGGCGCCGGCCCAGTCGCATGGCTGGCGGATCTACGCCGACTTCCTGCTCGGCGAGGGCCATCGCCGCATCGCGGTCACGGCCGATGCCAGCGTTTATTGGGTGGCGGGCACGGGCATCCTGCGCGAGCATCTGGCTGCGCGTGGCGGCGTGTTGATCGAACTCGATGCGCGTGGGCCGTCGCCGGCGGCACTGTGCGACCAGCTGTTCGAGCAGCGCGCCACGGCCGTCCTGATGCTGGCCGGGCACCCCGAGCCGGCCGTGCCCATCGTCAAGGCCGTGCGCCATGACCCGCGCCTCGCGGGCATGCGGATCGGCGCGCCGGCCGGGCAACCTGAGTTCGCCGAGTGGATGGCGGCGCTGGGCGCGGATGGCGCGGCGATTCCGTTTCTTCGCTATCTGCCCGAGCGTCTCGGTTCGTCAGCCACGCGCATCGAAGCGGCATTGCGCGAGCGACTGGGCGTGGCGCCTTCGTTCGTCGCCTTCGAGGGCCACGACACGATCACCGTGCTCGCCGAGGCGATGCGATCGCACGGTGCGCGGCGCGAGGGCATCGCCGAGGCTTGGTCGCACAGGACCTTCGAAAGCAGCCGCGGCCCGCTCCGGTTCTCGCGCGTGCCGGGCATCGATGTCCTGCAATGGGCCTGGCCACCGGTCCAGGTCGTCGAGCGCGATCCCTCGAAGCCCGATCGCTTCAGGGTGCTCCACGCCAGCGCCTGAGCCGGCTCAGGCGTGCACCCGGCCGAGGAAGTCGCGCATCAGGCCCGACACCTCGTCGAGGTGCGTCTCGAGCAGCCAATGGCCGCCATCGAGCAGATGCAGTTCGGCCTGCGGCAGGTCGCGCAGATAGGCGCGCGCCGACTTCTCGGGCATGTAGTGATCGTGCGGCCCCCAGACGATCAGCGTCGGCGGCTCGTGGGTCGCGAGGTACTGGCGATGTGCCGGAAACCACGCGCGGTTCTGTTTCAGCCCCGCGATCAGGTCGATCGCAACCTCCTTGCGTTTCGGCGTGACCAGCGACCAGTGCAGCTTCCACAGGTCCGGCGGAATCCGGTCGGCGTGCTCGTCGTCCAGTGCATTGAGGAACTCCTCCTTGAAGGTCTCCTCGTCGATGGCCTTCGCCAGTTGGGCGCGCATCTCGGCCTCGGGCAGGGCCCAGGTCTTCTCGATCTCCGCGTACTTCGGGCCCAGCGCGTCCTCGTAGGGAATGTCGCCGTTCTGGATGATCTGCGCCGCGATGCGCTCGGGCGCCATGATGGCCAGCCGCGCGCCGATCGGCGAGCCGAAGTCGTGCAGGTAGAGCGCGAAGCGCGACAGGCCCAGCGTCTTCACGAAGCGGTCGAGGAATTGCGCATAGCCATCGAAGCTGTAGTCGAAGTCCTCGGGCGTGGCGCTGTACCCCGCGCCCGGATAGTCGGGCGCGACGAGGCGCCAGCGGTCCGCCAGCCGCGGCATCAGGTTGCGGAACTCGTAGGACGAGCACGGGTAGCCATGCGGCAGCAGCACGGCCGGCGCATCGGGCGGGCCGGCTTCGCGGTAGAAGGTGTCCACGTTGCCGACCTGGATGCGGCGGTGCCGAACGGTGGAGGTCATGCGGTGCTTCCCGTCTCGACCACGAAGGCATGCAGCTCGGCCAGCTTTCCGTCGCGAAAGCGCCAGACATCGCAGTAGCTGTGATGGGTCGCCTTGCCCGCCTCGTCCTTCAGCGTGATCTCGCCGATGGCCGCCACGATGTCGCCCTCGGCGACCAGCCGATGCACGTCGAACTTCGGCGGCTCCTTGTACGTCTGGGCCATCCACTGGCGGACGGCTTCCTTGCCGTCGAGCGTCTGCTCACCCACGAAGGTCCACTTCGTGTCGTCGGTGCAGGCGCTCAGAAAACCTTCGTAGTCGCCTTCGACGATGGCCGCGTTGGCCTTCTCGAGGGTGGCCTTGTTCGTCTGTGACATCCGGAACTCTCCTTCGTTGAACCAGGAACAGGTCCCGGTATAGAGCTCCGGCGTGTCGCGATCGTCAGCCCATGGGCAAGGATGGCGTACGCGATTGGCTGACAGCTAGCGCAGATCGAATCCGAAATGCATTCCGCGCGCGAGCAGGCCGTTGCGGAAGTAGAAGCGCTGCGCCAGCGCGTTGTCCATTCCGGTATCGAGCGTGAGGCGCGTGCAGCCCGCTTCGCGCGCCAGCGTCTTCAGCGCGCCGAGCAGCGCGCTGCCCACGCCGCCGCCGCGCTCGTCCTGCGTGGTCACGAGGTCGTCGACATAGAGGAAGCGCCCGTGGATCAGATTGCGCTGGAAGCGGTAGCCCGCGAAGCCGCAGGGCGCATCGTGCTGCCAGGCCGCGAGCATGCGGTAGCCCTCGCGGCGCTGCTCGGTCACGGCCTGCTGGAAGGCCTCGGGGCTCGCGAGATGCGGGCGCAGTTGCCGCACGATGGGGTAGCAGGCGAGGAGGTCCGCGTCGGATTCGACGGGGCGGAAACTGATCGGGGTGGCGGTCATGAGGGATGAAGTCGATGAAGAGGCGCAGGCAGTGTGCGGCCACTACCTCCCGTCCCGTTGGACCAACTTCGGTGATTCGGAGTGGGCCATGTCGCCATGACCCCGCCCGTTGCGTACCGACCCTAGACGGCCGCGCGATCGCCGCGCGCCGGCGCCACCATGTTGCGGCAGGCGATCAGATAGGCCTGCTCCGTGCTCTGGATGTGCTCGCGCAGGATCGTCTGCGCGCGCGCCGCGTCGTTGGCGCGGATCGCGTCGACCACCACGCGGTGGTTGTCCTGGCAGTGCGTGACCTGGCTGTTCTCGGCCGGCAGCCGGTAGCGCAGGGCGGTGAGCTGCGCCGCCACCAGCATGTACGCGGACTGGATGTAGCCGTTGGCGCAGCTCTCGATGATGGCGTTGTGGAACTCGGTGTCCAGGCGCGGGAACTCGTCGTGCTGCTGCTTCGAGAAGGCGGCGGCCATGTCGTCCAGGCATTTCTCGAGCGCCTGGATCAGCGCCTCGGGCCGGTGCTCCATGCCATCGGCCAGCGCCTCGCATTCGATCATCGAGCGGAAGCGGCAGATGTTCGCGACCTCGGCCTCGCCGAGCTGGAACACGAAGGTCCCGCGCTGCGGATGGACCTCGACCAGCCCTTCCATCTTGAGGTGCAGCAGCGCCTCGCGCACCGGCGTCTTGCTGATGCCCAGCGTGGCCGCCAGCACCGACTCCGACAACGCCTCCCCGAACCCCAATTCGCCCCTGACGATGGCGGCGCGGATCTGATCGATCGCGAGTTCGGTGAGCGATTTGGGCCGCTCGACCTTGACGGAGAGGGCGGATTGACGGGGCGGGGCCATGCGCGATCCTAACAGGAGCAGCCCTCGGGAAATACCGGATCTGATCTCTGGCGTTCGATATCTGGCATCTGATATATTTGTTGCCACAGAACAGGAGACAAGATGAATGCAGCAATGGACCGGCTCTACCGGTGGTTCGAGCACGCGCTCGTGGGTGGCCTGGCCGTGATGTCGCTGATGGTGTTCGCCAACGTGGTGCTGCGCTATGTGTTCGACACCGGCATCACCTTCACCGAGGAGGTGTCGCGCATGCTGTTCGTCTGGCTGACCTTCATCGGCTCGATCGTCGCGCTGCGCCAGGGCACGCACCTGGGCATGGACACGGTGGTCAGCCGGCTGCCGCATGCGGGCAAGCTGGCCTTCTTCGTCCTGAGCCACCTGCTGATGCTGGGCTGCATCGTGATGCTGTGGCTGGGCTGCTGGGAGCAGACCAAGGTCAACCTCGACAACCACGCGCCGGTCTCGGGCATCCCGGTGGCGGCGGTCTATTCGGTCGGGCTGGTGGCCGCGGTGCTGATGGGCATCACCCTGCTGGCCAACCTCTGGCAGGCACTGCGCGGCGACCTCAGCGACGCGCAGCTGGTGACGGTGCGCGAGAGCGAAGACCGCGCCGCCGACTGAGCGCAAGGACAGAGGCCATCCCATGACCGTCTTCACCTTCATCGCATCGCTGCTCGGCGCCATGACGCTGGGCATGCCGATCGCGTTCGCCCTCATGGTCTGCGGCGTCGCGCTGATGCTGCAGATGAACAGCTTCGACGTGCAGATCCTGGCGCAGAAGCTGGTCGACGGCGCCGACAACTACCTGCTGATGTCGGTTCCGTTCTTCCTGCTGGCCGGCGAGATCATGAACCTCGGTGGCCTGTCGCGGCGCATCGTCGATGCCGCGATGGCCGTCATCGGCCACATCCGCGGCGGCCTGGGCTACGTGGCGGTGCTCACGGCGCTGGTGCTGGCCAGCGTCTCGGGCTCGGCCATCGCCGACACCGCGGCGGTGGCGGTGCTGCTGATCCCGATGATGCGCAATGCCGGCTACGACGTGGGCCGCTCGAGCGGGCTGATCGCCGCGGCCGGCATCATCGCGCCGGTGATCCCGCCCTCGATCGGCTTCGTGGTGTTCGGCGTGGCCGCGGGCCTGTCGATCACCAAGCTCTTCATGGCCGGCATCGTGCCGGGCCTGATGATGGGTGCCTCGCTGATCGTCACCTGGTGGTGGCTTTCGCGCCGCGGCACGGTGCAGCCGGCGCCGCGCCGCAGCCTGCCCGAGATCGGCGTGGCGGTGCTGCGCAGCCTGTGGGCGCTGGGGCTGCCGGTCATCATCATCTTCGGCCTCAAGCTCGGCGTGTTCACGCCCACCGAGGCCGGCGTGGTGGCCGCAGCCTACGCGCTGTTCGTGAGCACCTTGGTCTATCGCGCGCTGTCGCTGCGCGACCTCTACCGCGCGCTGCTGAGCGCGGCCATGACCTCGGCCATCATCATGTTCCTGGTGGCGGCCTCGCTGGTGTCGGCCTGGCTCATCACGGTGGCCAACATCCCCGACCAGATCGTGGCGCTGGCGCAGCCTTTCATCGAGCACAAGACGCTGTTGATGCTGGTGCTGATGGCGGTGGTCGTGCTGGTGGGCACCGCGCTCGACTTCACGCCCACCATCCTGATCCTCACGCCGGTGCTGATGCCGATCATCAAGGAGGCCGGCATCGACCCGATCTACTTCGGCGTGCTGTTCATCATCAACAACGCCATCGGCATGGTGACGCCGCCCGTGGGCACGGTGCTCAACGTGGTGGCCGGCGTGGCGCGCATCCGCATGGACGACGCGATCCGCGGCGTCATGCCCTTCATGGCGGCGCAGCTCGTCGTGCTGTTGCTGCTGATCCTGTTCCCCGCGCTGGTCCTCGTGCCCGCCACCTGGTTCCGCTGACACCGTTCATTCATCCAACAAGGAGACAACAAGCATGCTCAAGAAGATCATCGTCGCGCTCGCGGCCACCGCGGCGCTCGGCCTGGCCCATGCGCAGGCCGGCAAGTTCGGCTATGGCGCCAGCGACGACAACTCGCAGGGCCTCGCGGCCAAGCGCTTTTCCGAACTGGTGAAGACGCGCACCGGCGGCCGCATCAACGTCAACACCTACGGCAGCGGCAAGCTCGGCACCGACGCGCAGATGCAGTCGGCGCTGCAAGGCGGCGTGCAGGAGCTGATGGTCGGCCCGACCTCGGGCCTGGTGGGCGTGGTCAAGGAATACGCGCTGCTCGACCTGCCGTTCCTGGTCTCCAGCTTCAAGGAGGCCGACTCGCTGCTCGACGGCCCGGTCGGCCAGTCGCTGTTCCAGAAGCTCGAAGCCCACGGCCTGGTGGGGCTGGCCTACTGGGAGAACGGCTTTCGCCATCTCACCAATTCGCGCCGCCCGGTCAACAAGCTCGAGGACATCGCGGGCCTGAAGATCCGCGTGATCCCGAACCCGGTCTACATCGAGACCTTCAAGGCGCTGGGCGCCAACCCGCTGCCGCTGCCCTACACCGAGCTCTACGGCGCGCTCGAGACCAAGTCGGTCGACGCGCAGGAGAACGGCCTGGGCCTGATCGAGTCGGGCAAGTTCTACGAGGTGCAGAAGTACCTGACCCTGAGCGCCCACAGCTACACGCCCTACATCGTGCTGGCGAGCAAGAAGTGGTTCGACAAGCTGCCCGAGGCCGACCGCGAGCTGGTGCGCAAGGCGGCGGTCGATGCCGGCACCTACCAACGCCAGATCAACCGCGAGGAAACGCGCAAGCTGGTCGACCAGATGAAGAAGCACGGCCTGCAGGTGGTCGACCTGCCGGCCGCCGAGGCCAACCGCATGCGCGAGAAGGTCAAGCCCGTGCACGAGAAGTTCACCGAGCAGATCGGCGCCGCGCTGATGAAGCAGGCGCGCGAGGAGATCGCCAAGGCCGCGCAGTGAGCGCCTGAACCCCCGATTCGTTTTCTCGGCCGCCCTCCGCGAGGAGGGCGGGCGGGAGCCTGCCCGCCGTTTCCCGTCTTCCAGCCCATTGCACATACACAAGGAGAGAGATTCATGGACACCCAGCAACTGATCGCCGCCTTCGAGAAGGTCGCCACCGCCTCGGTCGCCGATGCCGTCGACAAGGTCACCGGCAAGCGCGGCTACCTCGACCACGAGATCAAGCCGCGCATCAACGACAAGCGCGTGGTCGGCCCGGCCGCCACCGTGATCGAGGTGCCGACCGACGAGTTCGTGCCGCCGCAGCATGCGCTCGACCTGATCGACGAGGCGCCCGAGGGCAGCGTGATCTGCATCGGCATCGGCGGCGAGAGCGACGTCGCCGTCTGGGGCGGCCTGATGACCGCGGGCGCCTTCGCCAACCGCCATGCGGGCGCGCTGCTCGACGGCGGCGTGCGCGACATCGCCGAGATCCGCCGCGACTACGACTTCCCGGTGTTCGCGCGCAGCGTCTCGCCCGGCACCACGCTGGGCCGCCACAAGACCCTGAGCTCGGGCGTGCCGACCATGATCGGCGGCGTGATGGTGCACCCGGGCGACATCGTGGTGGCCGACATCGACGGCGTGGTGATCGTGCCGCTTGCCCATGCCGAGGCCGTGCTCGCGATGGCGCAGGAGATCGACCAGCGCGAGCTCGAGCAGGCCAAGCTGATCGTGGCCGAGCGCTCGCTGCGCAAGGGGCTGGCGAAATATGGCCGCATCTGAAGCCACCGGCGCGGCACAGATCGTCGCGCTCGGCGAGCCGATGGTGGAGTTCAACCAGGTCCGCCCCGGCGAGCCCAGCTACCTGCAGGGCTTCGGCGGCGACACCTCGAATGCCATCATCGCCGCCGCCCGGCAGGGCGCGCGCACCGCCTACCTCACGCGCGTGGGCAGCGACACCTGGGGCGACGCGCTGATGGCCCTGTGGCGCGCCGAGGGCGTGGCCACCGACGGCGTGGCGCGCGATGCGCAGGCACCGACCGCGGTGTACTTCGTCACGCACGACGGCGACGGCCATGCCTTCAGCTACCTGCGCGCCGGCAGCGCCGCCAGCCGCATGGTGCCGGCCGGGCTGCCGCGCGACACCATCGAGGGCGCGCGCTTCCTCCATGTGTCGGGCATCAGCCAGGCCATCAGCGCGAGCGCCTGCGACACCGTGTTCGAGGCCATCGCCATCGCGCGCGCCAAGGGCGTGCAGGTCAGCTACGACGCCAACCTGCGGCTCAAGCTCTGGCCACTGGCGCGCGCCCGCGCCGTGATCCGCGAGACCGTGGGCCTGTCGGACCTGTTCCTGCCGAGCATCGAGGATGCGCAGCAGTTCACCGGCCTCGACGATGAAGAGGCCATCCTCGACTGGTGCTTCGAGGCCGGCGCTCGCACCGTGGTGCTGAAGCTCGGCAAGGCCGGCGCGGTGCTCGCCACGCCCTCATCGCGCGAGCGCATCGCGGGCCATGCGGTACAGGCGGTCGATGCCACCGGCGCCGGCGACTGCTTCGCGGGCTCGCTGCTCGCTCGGCTGGCCGCGGGCGACGCGATCGCGCAGGCGGTGCGTTATGCCAATGCGGCCGCGGCGCTCACGACCACGGGCTTCGGGGCGGTGGCGCCGATACCGCGGCCGGAGGAGGTGCGGGGCTTGCTGGCTGCGGATCCCGACCGGAAATAGCCGGCCACGATCTCGGAAACAGCGGGTGCTCCATCGGAGCCCCACTGTCGACGACTCGAACTGCGGGGCCGCGCGCGAGAAGTTCGACGCGGTCTTGATGGCCCTGCACATGACGCTTGCCGTCACCCGGCCTTCGAGAGAGTCCGCGTTCGCCATCGATTCATTGCATGGCGTCTATCAAATATCTATTAGCTGTGAATTAGAAATTCAATTCTTTACATCAATTGGAGATCGGGATTTGCATGGGCTGTGAATGAGGGATCGTTGCGCACAATGTCGGTGCGCAATTAACGCTTTCGCCTGAATTGCATTGGCATGCAATGTGCAGGCGAGAGTGTGTCGCGACGAATTGAATCACTCATCCCTCGATAAATCACAACATGAAGAAAAGACTCGTTCTCTCCGCACTGGTTCCATCTCTCGTCGCCGCCACCGTTCTCGTCGCATGCGGTGGGGGAGGCGGCGGTGGTGGTTTCGCATTCCTGCCTTCCGCGGGGAGTGGCGGCAATTCGGCCGCACCTCCTCCTGCGCCCCCTGCGGCCGACACGAGTTGCCAGGCGTTGACCAGCGACGGCGCGGGCGTCGTGGTCGGGTCCAATCTTCCCGGTGACCCATCGCTGCCCGAGGCCGCCTCGGGATACCGGACCGGATTGAAGACGGTCTATGCCAAGAAGTTCATGGTGTCGACGTCCAATGCGCTGGCCAGCGCCGCGGGTTGCGCGGTCCTTCAGAAGGGCGGCACGGCGGCGGACGCCGCGGTGGCGGTGCAGGCCGTGCTCGGGCTCACGGTGCCCGAGGCGACGGGCCTGGGATCGGGCGGCTTCATCGTCTACTACGATGCGGCGACGAAGAAGGTCGTGGCCTACGACGGCCGCGAGTCGGCACCCGCGGCCGCAACGCAGAACTACCTGCGCTACATCGACGACACGACCGACAAGACCACGCCCAAGCCCAGTGCCCGCGCCAGCGGCCGCTCGATCGGCACCATCGGCGTGCCGCGGCTGATCGAGGCCGTGCAGAAGGACCACGGCAAGCTCGCCTGGAAGGACCTCTTCGGCGATGGCATCGCGCTGGCCACCAACGGCTTCAAGATCGGCGGCCGCCTGGCCGACGCCATTTCCTCCAACGCCACCAGCCTGAAGCGCGATGCCGAGGCCAAGGCCTACTTCTTCAACGACGACGGCACGCCGAAGGCCCTGGGAACCCTGCTGAAGAACCCGGCCTATGCGCGCTCGCTGACGGCCATGGCCAACAACGGCGCCGATGCCATCTATACGGGCCAGATCGGCCAGGACATCGTGGCCAAGATCGCCACGTCGGTCGACGCCAATGGCGATGTGATGACGCCGGGCAAGACCACGCTCGCCGACCTGGCCGGCTACCAGGTGAAGCGCCGCGAGCCCGTGTGCACGACCTACCGTGCCTACTGGATCTGCGGCGCGCCGCCTCCGACTTCGGGCGGCATCACCGTGGCATCGGCCATGGGGATCCTGGAGAACTTCAATCTCTCCCTCTACAAGCCGGCAACGCTCGACCTGGAAGGCGGCAAGCCCACGGTGATGGGCGTGCACCTGGTCAGCGAGGCGGAGCGCCTGGCCTATGCCGACCGCGACAAGTACGTCGCGGATACGGACTTCGTGCCGCTGCCCGGCGGCACCTGGGACACGCTGCTCAACAAGCCCTATCTGACGAGCCGCGCGGGCCTGATCAATTTCGGCGCCAGCATGGGGACCGCGGTCGCGGGCAACCTCGGGCCGATCCCGCTGGGCGTCGACAACCTGGTCGAGCACGGCACCAACCAGTTCACGATCGTGGACGGGGAGGGGAATGCGCTCACGGCGACGACCACCGTGGAGTCGAGCATGGGTTCGTTCCACATGACCGACGGCTTCCTGCTCAACAACCAGCTGACGGACTTCTCCGCCGCGCCGACCGACGGCAACGGCGATCCGATCGCGAACCGGGTGGCGCCCGGCAAGCGGCCGCGCAGCTCGATGGCACCGACGCTGGTCTTCGGCATGGCGCCCGATGGCTCGAAGGGCGACTTCGTGATGGCAACGGGCTCGCCCGGTGGCGGCACCATCCCGCAGTACGTCGTCAAGACGCTGGTGGGCGCGCTGGATTGGGGACTCGATGCGCAGCAGGCTTCGAACCTGGTGGACTTCGGCGCCAGCAACAGCGCGACGACCACGTTGGGCGGCGAGCATCCGAACATCGACACGTCCAATGGCGGTGCCAACGATCCGCTGATTCAGGGCCTGATCGCGCTGAAGCACAAGATCTCCACCAGCGCGCAGGCCAGCGGCGTCAACACCGTCATGCGGGTTCAGCGCAACGGGGTGCCGGTGCTGGCGGGCGGGACCGATCCGAGGCGCGAAGGCGTCGTGCTCGGGGACAGCTTCAATCCCTGAGCGTCGGCCGGGCGGGATGCCGCCCGGCTAGCTGGAAGCCGGCGGCCACAGCACCGGAAACAGCGGATGCGCCATCGGCGCCCCCGCAGGCAGCTGCTCGGCCAGCCCCGGGAAGTCCGGCGAGGTCTTCCAGCGCCGCGGCGCATGCCGCATGTCTTCGCCCAGCATGCGGACCGAGAACACCCGCCGCCGCCGACCGGGCTCGAGCCCGGCCGAGGCGTGCAGCGTGAGCATGTTGAAAGCGATGGCGTCGCCGGGTTCCACGGCCCAGCCGAGGATGTCGTGGGCCGCGCGGTCGGCCTCGATGTCGGGCAGATCGGCCAGCGCGCCCTCGGGAAACCACTTGGCCTCATTGGTCATGAAGGTGCGCGGCATCAGCCACGGCCCCTTGTGCGAGCCGGCGACGAGCTCCAGCGTGGAGGCTCGCGACACCGGATCCACGGGAATCCAGAAACTGACGTTCTGGCTGCCCTCGACGTTGTAGTAGGGCTGGTCCTGGTGCCAGGGCGTGCGCTGGCGCGTGCCCGACTCCTTGGTGAGCATGTGGTCGTGATAGAGCCGCACCTGGGTGCTCTTCGTGAGCCTGGCCGCGGCGGCCGGCAATGCCGAGCGCGAGATCACGTCCCAGTACGCCGGGATCTCCTGCCAGTTGCAGAAGTCCTCGATGAAGAAGCCCGGATCGTCGGGCCGGCTCGCCACCTTCGCGCGCACGCTCGGCGCGGCAAGGTTGGCATCGATGCCCTGGCGCAGCAGCTCGACCTCGGCCGGTCGCAGGACGCCGTGCAGCACGATGGCGCCATCGCGCGAAAACTCCTCGACCTGTTGGTCCGATGGAAGCCGGTCGTCGGGTCGTGCATTCATGGGCGGTGTCTCCTTCGAGGTAGGCAATGGTTGCGGGGCCGAAGGCAGTCTAGAGTGACGGCTTGCAAAACAGCCCATCCAATCGGACAAGCGATCGAGCAAGCCGGACAACATGAAGCGACCCCTCAAATCCGCCGCCGACGGCCAGCCCGTGCTCTTCAAGGTCGTGCACCTGGCGCCGGGCGGCACCGCGCCGCGCGACAGCCACGAGGAAGGGCAGTTCGTGCACGCGATCTCGGGCGTGATCGAGGTCGGAATGGGGGGCCGGGTCTTCCTGGCGCCGCCGCAGTACGGCGTGTGGATTCCGCCGCGCGTCGAGCACCTGTCGAGCAACCGCCACGCGGCCAGCTACGCCACGGTCTACCTGGCCGAGGCCCTGTGCGACGTGCTCCCCAAGCGCGCCTGCACCATGGTCATCAGCCCGCTGACGCAGGCGGTGCTCGACAGCCTGCGCAGCCGCTCCATCGAGGTGCCGCGCAACCCGGCCGAGCAGCGCCTGTTCGAGGTCCTGCGCGATGAACTGGCCATCGCGCCCGGCCACGACAGCTACCTGCCGATGTCGGACGACCCCCAGCTGGGCCGCGTGCTCGAGGCCTTGCAGGCGCAACCCTGGGATGGCCGCTCGCTCGCCGAATGGGCCGCCACGGTGCATTCGACCGAGCGCACGCTGGCGCGGCGCTGCGAGCGCGACCTGCAGATGCCGTTCAGCGAGTGGCGCCAGCGCCTCAAGGTGATCCGCGGGATCGCCCTGCTGGAGGCGGGGCGCGCGGTGAAGGACGTCGCCGTCGAGCTGGGCTACGGCTCGCCCTCGGCCTTCATCGCCATGTTCTGCAAGCAGATCGGCATGACGCCGCAGGCGTACATCCGGCAGAAGGGGCGCTGATCAATCGAGCCGGTGCCCGCCGGCCGCATCGAACAGATGCGCCTTCGCCGCCACCGGCCACAGCGGCAGCCGCTCGCCGGGCCGCGCGTCGATGCGCTCGCGGAAGGCCGCGATCACGGTCTGCGTGCCGAGCTTCAGCGCCACCTGCGTTTCCGAGCCGGTCGGCTCGACCACGATCACGTCGGCCGGCAGCGCCGCATCGGCATCGCCGTTGCCGCCGCCGTCGATCGTGAAGTGCTCGGGCCGCGTGCCATACAGCACGCGGTCGCCATGGGCCGCGCGCGGCGCGCGATGCAGCGGCAGCCGCAGGCCGTCGTCGGTCAGCACGTGCGGCGCGCCGTCGAGCTGCAGCCGGCCCGCGATGATGTTCATCGCGGGCGAACCGATGAAGCCCGCCACGAAGGCATTGCGCGGCTGGTCGTAGAGCTCCAGCGGCGCGCCGATCTGCTCCACGCGGCCGTCCTTGAGCACGACGATGCGGTCGGCCATGGTCATGGCTTCGACCTGGTCGTGGGTGACGTAGACCGTGGTCGTGCCCAGGCGCTGGTGCAGCGCCTTGATCTCGGTGCGCATCTGCACGCGCAGCTTGGCATCGAGGTTCGACAGCGGCTCGTCGAACAGGAAGGCCTGCGGCTGGCGCACGATGGCGCGGCCCATGGCCACGCGCTGGCGCTGGCCGCCCGAGAGCTGGCGCGGGCGCCGCGCCAGCAGTTCCTGCAGCCCCAGCGTCTCGGCCGCGGCCTGCACGCGGCGCGCGATCTGGTCGCGTGGCAGGCCCTGGATGCTCAGGCCGAAGCCCAGGTTCTGCGCCACCGTCATGTGCGGATAGAGCGCGTAGTTCTGGAACACCATCGCCACGTCGCGGTCGCGCGGCGCGGTGTCGTTGATGCGGCGCTCGCCGAGCAGGATGTCGCCGGCATCGGCGTTCTCGAGGCCCGCGATGGTGCGCAGCAGCGTCGACTTGCCGCAGCCCGAGGGCCCGACCAGCGCCACGAACTCGCCGTCGCGGATCTCGATGTCGATGCCGCGGATGACGGGCGTGTTGCCGAACTGCTTGAAGAGCTTGCGGATGGAGATGGAAGCCATGGGGTCGGTCAGTCCTTGATGCCGCCGGCCGTGAGACCGCGCACCAGGTATTTGCGCACCAGCACCGTGAACACGATGACCGGGAACATCACGAGCGTGCCGCCCGCGGCGATCTTGGTCCACTCCCAGCCTTCGTACTGCAGGAAGTTGACGATCGCCACCGGTGCCGTGATGGCGTTGGTGCGCGTGAGGATCAGCGCATAGAAGAAGTCGTTCCACGAGAAGATGAAGCACAGCACCGCGGTGGCGGCGAGGCCCGGCGCGGTCAGCGGCAGCGCCACCCGCCAGAAGGCCTGCCAGACGCCGCAGCCGTCGATCCACGCGGCCTCCTCGAGCGAGGCCGGCACCGCCTCGAAGAAGGTCTGCATCAGCCAGATCACGATCGCGAGGTTGAAGGTCAGGTAGACGATCGCCAGGCCGATCAGCGTGTCCTGCAGCCCCAGGTACTGGTAGGCCAGGAAGAACGGGATGGTGAAGGCGATCGGCGGTGCCATGCGCGTGACCAGGATCCACAGCGCGATGCGGTCGCGGCCCCTGAACTTCCAGCGCGTGAGCGCATAGGCCGCGGGCACGCCGATCAGCAGCGAGAAGACGGTCGACATCGTGCTCACCGCCAGGCTGTTCCAGAACGAGCGCACGAAGTTGCCCTGCAGCAGGCTCAGGAAGCCATCGAGCGTGGGCACGAACAGCAGGCCGTCCTCGAAGATGTCGGCCGCCGGCTTGAACGCGAGCTGCACCAGCCAGAGGAAGGGCGAGAGCACCAGCAGCACCAGCAGCGCGACCGTCAGCGAGCGCCCGTGGGCGCGCAGCCAGGGCACGCGGCGGGCGCGGGGCGCGGCGCCGGAGAGGTCGATGCCCGCGCCTTCCTCGTGCGACAGCGCGAGTTCGGCGGCGTCGAGCGTGCGGCTAGCGAGCGTCATGGCTGCCCCATCCGAGTTTGCCGACCAGCCAGCTCAGCACGAACACGCCCACCAGCATCACGGTGGCGATCGCGCTCGCATAGCCCCAGTACGAGAAGTTGAAGGCCTGGATGAAGCCGTAGTAGTTGGTGACCTCGGTCACGTTGCCGGGCCCGCCGTTGGTCAGCACGTAGATCAGCGGGAAGGCCTTGAAGCTGTCGATGAGGCGGAACAGGCCGCACACCACCAGAACCGGCCGGATGTAGGGAAACACGATGTGGCGGAACAGCTGCCAGCGGTTAGCGCCCTCGAGCGTGGCGGCCTCGATCGGGTCGTCGGGAATCATCTGCAGCGAGGCCAGCACCATCAGCATGGTGAAGGGAAACCACTGCCAGGTGTCGGCCAGCGAGATCGCCCACAGCGCGGTGTCGGGGTCGGCGATCAGCGAGCGCACCGGCAGGCCGATGTGCTCGAGCAGCCGGTGCAGCGGGCTCACGTCGGGCGTGTAGATGATCTTCCAGATCAGCGCCACCACGATCGGCGGCAGCACCATCGGGATCAGCAGCAGCGTCTTCGCGCCGTCGAGCACGCGCGACTTGCCGTTGAGCAGCAGCGCCAGGCCGAGCCCGGTGGCGAGCTGCAGCGCCACGCTCGAGGCCGAGAGCTTGAGCTGCACCGCGATCGAGCCGAGGAAGCGGTCGTCGTGCAGCAGCTGGCGGTAGTTCACCAGCGGATCGTCGAAGCGGAAGCTCGCGGTCGGGTCGGTCAGGCTCAGCGGCGTGAAGCTCGCGACCAGCAGCGCCGCCGCCGGCACCAGCGTGATCAGCAGCAGCACCGCCAGCGAGGGCGAGAGCCCGAGCAGGAAGGCGCGCCGCTGCTCGGCCTGCCAGGAGGCCGGCGCGGAAAGCACGGAAGCCATCGCCGCCGCGCCTCAGAGCTTGACGCCCGCGCGCTTCAATTCGGCGATCGAGTTGGCCTGCGCCTGCTGGAAGGCCTGCTTGGCCGACAGCTGCCCGCTCGCGATCAGCTCGATCGCCTTGTTGAGCTGCTGGTCGACCTGCGGATAGACCGAGACCGTGCGGTACTTCATGTGGCCCGACTTCGAGGCCGATTCGATCGCGTCGAGCGAGAGCTTCGCGAGGTCGCTGCCGTTGATGACCTGCTTCTGGCGGAACTCGGGCGAATCGATGTCCGAGCGGCGCGCCGGCGAACCGTAGCCCGCGGTGACCGCGCGGCGCGTGGTCTGCTTGCTCAAGGCCCACTGGATGAAGGCCCAGGCGGCCTCCTTGTTCTTCGAGCCGCTGGGAATGCCCAGGCCGTGCACGGCGGTGCCCGGGAAACGGCCGGCCGGGCCCTTGGGCACCTGGCCGAAGCGCACCGTCTTCACGGTCTTGCTGGTGGCGGCGTCGCCGAGCTGCGCCAGGTGCAGCTGTCCCGCATCGGTGAAGTTCACGCGGCCCAGCTTGAGCGCCTGCGTCACCTGGTCGGGCTGGTAGGTCACGGCGCCATCGGGGCCGAACTCCTTGAGCAGGTTGGCGTAGTACTCGCCGGCCGCGATCGCCTCGGGCGTGTCGAGCGTGGGGAACAGGTCGTCGGGCGCCTTGCGGAACACGTCGCCGCCGAAGGCGTGCAGGTAGGGCACGAAGGTCCAGCCGTAGTGGTTGTCGGCCACGAAGCCGGCCACGCGTTCCTTGCGGTTGACGGCGCGCAGCACCTTCACCAGGTCGTCGGTGGTGTCGGGGAAGGCCAGCCCGGCCTTCTCCACCAGGTCGAAGCGCGAGGAGGCCGTGAGCAGCGCCTCGGCGGTCCAGGGAATGCCGTAGAGCTTGCCGTCGCGGCCGGTCTCGGGCGCGCGCGCACCGGGCAGGAAATCGTTGAGGTCGAAGTCCGGCGCGGTCAGGTTCGCGTTGCGGATGTAGTCGTCGAGCGGCGTGAGCCAGCCCGAGTTGATCCAGCGGCTCGAATAGATGAAGGTGACGTTGACCACGTCGTAGGCCGAACCGCGCGTGGAGAGCTCGAGGTCGGCGCGCTGGTTGTAGACCGGGAACGAGGGCGTGTCGAAGTTGACCTTGGCGCCGGTCAGCGCCTCGAACTCGGGCAGCCATTGCTGCAGCAGCTTGGGATAGGCGGCGCTGAAGGTCGAGACGTTGAGCGTCACGCCCGCGAACTTCTTCGCGCCGCCCTGGGCGCTGGCGAGCCAGGGCAGCAGCGATGCGGCGCCGAGCGCGGCCGTGGTCTTGAGCAGGTCGCGGCGGTGCAGCGAGGCGAGGGGATTCTGGAGCTTCATGTCGTGGGCGCGTGGCATCAGGCAGTGGCGGCGATGACTTCGTCGATGCGTGCGTCGTTGGTGGCCTCGGGCCGGCTGCGCGTGCGGCTGCGCTGGCCGTCGATGGACACGGCGGCCTCGCCGTGCACCGTGACGCGGCGCACCAGCCGCGGCTGGTTGCCGTAGTCGTTGATCGCGAAGTGCTGCGTGGCGCGGTTGTCCCAGATCGCCACGTCGTCCTGGCGCCAGTTCCAGCGCACCGTGTTCTCGAGCCGGATCACGCGGTTCTGCAGCAGCTCGAAGATGCGCGCCGACTCGGTGCTCGACAGCCCGACCAGCTTCTTCACGAAATGGCCGAGCAGCAGCGCGCGCTCGCCCGACACCGGATGCACGTGCACCACCGGATGCTCGGCCTCGTAGACGGCCGAGACGAACACCTTGCGATGGTGGTTCAGGCGTTCTTCCTCGACCTGCACGCGGTCGGCGCCGTAGTCGTAGTCGTTGCTGTGCACGGCCCAGAGCTGGTCGGCGAGCTGCTTGAGTTGCGCCGGCAGGCGTTCGTAGGCCAGCGCGGTGTTGGCCCAGACCGTGTCGCCGCCATAGGCCGGGATCTTCACGCCGCGCAGGATCGAGATCTTCGGGAAGGCATCGACGAAGGTCACGTCGGTGTGCCAGGAGTCGGCGCGCCCGCCGCCCTTGGAGGCATCGAGTTCGAACAGCTTCGTGCCGGTGGGCGAGGGCACCGTCGGGTGCGCCACCGTGCGGCCGAAGCGCGCGCCGAAGGCCTGGTGCGACGCGTCGTCGAGCTGTGCCTGGCCACGGAAGAACAGCACCTTGTGCCTGATCAGCGCGGCATTCAGCAGCTCGACGGTCTCGGCGTCGAGCTCGGGCGACAGCTTCAGGTCCTGCACCTCGCCGCCGAGGCTGCCCGCCACGCGGCGGATGCGTAGATGGCCGAAGCTGGTGTCGAAGGCGTCGGCGGAAAAGGTGTTCTCGTTGCTCATCGTGGGTCCTGGCAAAGGTCGGGAGCCGCAGATTCTGTGGCGCGGGTTCGCGCGGGCGAACTACCGATTCGTTGCTTGGAAATGCGCAAAACGTCTGAGGCTTTCGCATGTGGTTGTCGGTATCGAGTACGAGAGCGCTCGTGATGGAGCTTCCATGGCGTGGCGCTGGCCGTCGCTGCCATACCGGGGTTCGCACGAAGCGTCGAGGTGTGCGAGATGGTCGGAATCGTCAGCGTAATGGCCTGGGGCGGATCCGACGTCGCAGGGGCTGGGGATGGTGGGTCAGAGGCGCAAGGGAACTGTCGTACTGCGACGCGGGCAACAACCTCAGGCGGATCCGTTCTGTCGCTACGAGCGGAGCGACCACCACCCGGGACCGACCCTCTGCGCGGGCAGTGCACGCAGCTCCACGATGCCCAGGGCCAGTTGGCGCGGAGGCGCCAGGGTGTTACTGCCGAAATTTCCTTGGGCTGCCGCAGACCAGTCACTGCTACGACGCCAGCCATTCCATTCGGGAGTGGGGGAGAGCAACCTTTATTGACGGGGCCATGTACGTCATTTGAAAACCATAGGCCATGGGTACGGTGCCAGCCCGCTGCATGCCGCACTTGACTGTCGTTGGTGGGGGCTAATTCGAGGCGTGGAAGGCGAGAGTAATATGGCTTCGCTCAAATTCGTCAATCCCGGGTGCCTTGAAATCAAGCGAGATGATGACCTTCTTTCTGAAATTGTGGACATCGATCCTATTGCTCGGAGGCCTGCTGGCCTGCTCGCCGAGTTCGGAAGAAGGTCTGAGTCAGATTCCTTCGACATTTACGGGATCGCTGGATGTGCAGCCTCGAGGCCGTCTTACCAAAGATCTGTACCTTGCCATCGTAGGTTTGGCCAAGCGATATGGCATGGATCCTCGTGGCGATGGTGCCAGTGATGGGCAACAGTGGCAGATCCAGATTTATTGTGGAAAACAATATGTGGGAGGCGGAACGACTGCCATGGACGGAAGCTTGGTGATGTTTGGTCTTGCCATTTATGGTTTTCAAGATGAACAAGCCTACGAACGGTTTAAAGCTGAAATGGTTGATCTGATGAGGCCATATGGGGCGCTTCGTCTCAATCCAGAGCATCGACACCTCAGCCAAGAAGAATTGCTCAAGCGAGGAAATCACAACGGAATCGACGTGAGTTCAAAGTGCGGGCCAGGGCATGGTGAATGAACTCCTCGACCGGTTCTGGCCCGAACTGTTTTCGCAATGAATTGAGCGAATGACTCCGCGACGCGCGAGGTGAGTGCGCCAGGATCAGTTTCGGTCGAGAGAAGTAGCATCGCTGCTTTCTTGATGACGGAGACGCTCACCAGGCGAGTTGAAGTTGCGGGATGCCTCCACCAGCCAGTGATTCTCCGTACGGGAGCGCCGCGTGTTCCTCGCGCTCGGTATCTGTGAAGTCGCTCAGCACGTCGTCACGCAACCGGATGAACGCCGGATCGCTGCGGTTGCGCGGATGCGGCAGGTCCACCGCCACGGTGCGGCGGATGCGGCCCGGCGAGGGCTGCATCACCACCACGCGGTCACCGAGGAACACGGCTTCCTCCACATCGTGCGTCACCAGCAGCATGGTGATGCGCTCCTTCTGCCAGATGCGCTGCAGCTCGTTCTGCAGCCGCGCGCGCGTGAGCGCGTCGAGCGCGCCGAAGGGCTCGTCGAGCAGCAGCACGCGCGGCCGGTTGACCAGGCCGCGCGCGATGGCCACGCGCTGCGCCATGCCGCCCGAGATCTGGTGCGGCCACGATTTCTCGAAACCGCCGAGGCCGACCAGCGCCACGTGCTCGGCCACCAGCTCGGCCTTCTGCTTCGCGCCGAGCGGCGCGTTGCGCAGGCCCACGGCGATGTTCTGCTCGACCGTGAGCCACGGGAACAGCCGGTGGTCCTGGAACACGATGCCGCGCTCGCGGCCGGTGCCCGCGATCGGCTGGCCGCCGAGCAGGATCTTTCCCTCGTACTGGTCGTCGAGCCCGAGGACCAGCCGCAGCAGCGTCGACTTGCCGCAGCCGCTCGCGCCCACGATGCTGGTGAAGCTGCCCGGCGGCACGTGCAGGTCGATGTTCTCGAGCACCTGCAGTTCGCCGCCGCGCGCCTGCGCCTGCGCGTAGCGCTTGCCGAGGCCGCGGATGTCGAGTTCGTTCGATGCGATGGAGGTGCTCATGGTGCGGAGAAGAAGAGATGTCAGGCCCGGCCGGTCCAGCGTGCCAGCCGGCGTTCGAGCGCGCGCGCCGAGGCATTCATCAGCCAGCCGACCAGGCCGATGACGAACATGCCGAAGATCACCAGGTCCATCTGGAAATGCTCGCTGCCCTCGATCAGGGTGTTGCCGATGCCCTTGCCGGCCACCAGCAGGTACTCGGCGCCGATGGTCGCGAGCCAGGAATAGATGAGCGCGAGGTACACGCCCGTGAAGATGGCGGGCAGCGCGGCCGGCAGCACCACCTGCGCGAGCGTCTGCCAGCGCGTGAAGCCGTAGACGCGCGCCACCTCGAGCAGCGCGGGCGGCACGGTGCGGATGCCGTCGCAGGTGTTGACCACCACCGGCACCAGCGCGGCCAGCGAAAGGAACACCACCTTGGCCACGTCGCCGAGGCCGAACCAGACCGAGATCAGCGGAATCCACGCGAACAGCGAGATCTGCTTGAAGGTGTTGAAGCTCGGGCCGACGATGCGGTTGAACAGCGGCCACAGGCCCAGCAGCGCGCCGAGCGCCAGGCCCGAGGCGGTGCCGATCAGGAAGCCCGTGGCCTCGCGCGCGAGGCTGGCGCCGAGCGCGCGCCACAGGCGGCCGCTGACGACCTGGTCGGCGGCGGTCGCGAGCACCTTCTGCGGCGAGACCAGCAGCGCCGAATTGACCACGTCGAGCCACGACAGCAATGCCCACAGCGCGATCGCCACCGCGGGCAGCACCAGGCCGCGCCAGCGGCTGCGATCGACGGGCCGCAGCGGCTGCACCGCGGCCAGTTCGGCCGCGTCGCGCGGCAGCGAGGCGGGCCCGCTCATCGCGCGGTACCGCCCGGGCGGTGCCGGTGCAGCGCGTTCTCGAGTCGCTCGAGCAGGCGGTCGATGGCCCAGCCGATCGCGCCCACGATCACCACCGCGGCCATCACCAGGTCGAGCTGGAACAGCTGGCGGCCATAGACGATCAGGTAGCCCAGCCCCTCGCTCGAAGCGACCAGCTCGACCACCACCAGCGACAGCCAGGCCTTGGTGAAGCCCAGCCGCACGCCCGTGAACAGCGTGGGCACGGCATGCGGCAGCACGATCTCCAGCACCTGCTGGCGCCGGCTGTAGCCATAGACCTCGCCGACCTCGCGCAGCGATTGCGGCGTCTGCCGGAAGCCCTGCAGCGTGTTGAGCGCCACCGGCACCAGCGCCGCCTTGGCGATCAGGATGTACTTGAGCGGCTCGCCGATGCCCACGATCAGCAGCACGAAGGGCAGCCAGGCCAGCACCGGGATCTGCACCAGCGCGTTGAAGCTCGGCAGCAGGTAGGCCTCGACGCGGCGCGACAGGCCCATGGCCGTGCCCAGCAGCAGTCCGAGCAGCGTGCCGATCGCGAAGCCCACGCCCACGCGCGCGAAACTGGTGCTCACGTGCAGCCAGAGGTCGCCGCTGGTCGCGAGGTCGCGCAGCGTCTCGGCCACGAACTCGGGCGGCGGCAGCACCTGCGGCGAGATCCAGCCCTGGCCGGCACCCACGAACCACAGCGCGAGCAATGCGGCGGGCAGCAGCCAGGGCAAGGCGGCGTCGCCGAGGCGGCGCCACGGCAGCGACAGGCGCAGCGGCGCGACCTCCTCGCGCTGCAGGACCGCCGACAGTTCGGCTTCGGCGCTCATCGCGACGCGACCGCGGGCCCGCCCTTCGGCTGACCCTTCGCGTCCGAGGCACTCCAGTAGCCCTCGAGGCCCTGCTTCTTGAGCGCGGCCTTGAGGTAGCGCGTGTCGAACCAGTCGTCGACCGTGACCTCGCGGCGGATCAGCTTGAGCTTGAGTGCGTCGCCGACCACGGCCTTGTAGCGCGCCACGATGAAGTCGTCGGCCAGCGGCGAGTTGCGCTGCGCCAGCGGCTGCTTGTCGAACTCGGCGGTCCACGAGGCGACCGGCGTGCCGCTGCGGGCCCAGATGCGGAACAGCTCGTCGCGGTTCTTCTCTTCCGACGACCAGTGGGCCGCACGCACGAACACGTCGACCACGCGCTGCACCTCGGCGGGGTTGGCCTGCTCGAACTCGCTGCGCACCAGCAGCGCGGCCTGGCGCGTGAGCGCCGGATCGCGGCCCTGGGTGGAATAGACCACCTTCGCGAGCCCCTGGTCGCGCACCTTGAACCATTCGTAGCCGCCGAAGGCCGCGTCCACACCGTTCGAGACCAACGCCGCCTGCGCGCTGCCGGTGTCGAGGTTCACGCCCTTGATGTCGCGCTCGGCCAGGCCTTCGGCCGCCAGCACGTTGATGGCGACCAGGTGGCCGTTGGTGCCGCGGAAGATCGACACCGTGCGGCCCTTGAGGTCCTTGATCGACTGGATGTTCGATTGCGTCGGCGTGACCAGGTAGAGGTTGTTGCGTGCGCCGCTGACCAGCAGCACCTTGGTCTTGAGGCCGTTCGAACGGCCGACGATCGAGGGCAGGTCGCCCTGGTAGGCGAAGTCGATCTGCTTGTTCGACAGCGCCTCGTTCACGGCCGGGCCCGCGCCCTTGAAGAACAGCCACTCGACCTTGATGCCCGAGGCCTTGAACTCCTCCTCGAGCCAGTTGTTGGCGCGCGCCACGCCGCCGGGCGAACCGCCCCAGGTGACGGGATCGCCGCCGCCCGCCGTGGCCACGCCGATGCGGATCGTGTCGGGCGCGGCCTGCGCCGAGGCCGCGAGGGCGGTGGCCAGCAGCGCGGTCCAGCGCAGCAGATGCCGCACGGGCTTCATGGCGTGCCTTTCTTCGCGGCCAGCTTGCGGCCGACCTCGGTGCCTTCGAAGAAGCGCGGATTGGCCTCGGTGTAGAAGCGGTGCGGGTTCTCGAACACGAAGGCCCGGAAGTCGGCCGCCGAGATCACGCCCTGCTGCACCAGGTCCCAGGTCTCGGCCAGCGGCTCGGTGAACTCGGGCACGTCCCAATGGCCCACGTCGGACGACCAGATCGCGTTGATCTTCACGCCCAGCGGGTTCACCTTGTCGTTGAAGGCCGCGGCCACGGTGCGGTCGTCGGCTTCCGAGCCGAAGTAGAAGTTGTTCACCCAGCGGTCGCGGATGTCCTCGACCTTCTCGATGCCCGCGAGCGCGAAGTCGTCGATCTCGCTCTCGTCCGGCTCGCGGCTGTGCGGCAGCGCCGAGATGCCCAGGCTGTCGCGCAGCAGCGTGGCCTTGTCGAGCGTGCGGCCCTTGACGAAGTCGCCGCCGTAGCGCTCGAACAGCGAGGCCAGCAGCTCGATGTCGGCCTCTGCCGGGTCGTAGTTGCGTACCGCATGCCGGTTGCGTTTCTCCCAGCGGTCCACCAGGTGCGTGTAGACGTGCGAGCCCCAGTCCGCGCCGCCTTCGAGCAGGCCCACGCGCAGCCCCGGAAAGCGCCGCGTCACGCCGCCGAAGAACAGCGCCTTGGCGAAGGCCTGCGAGCCATCGGCGAAGTGGCCGATGTGGTTGTTCATGTAGTTGCTGATCGACTGCCGGCCGGTCCAGCCCTGGCTGCCGTAGTGCGTGGTCACCGGCACGCCGAGTTCCACCACCTTGGCCCAGAAGGGGTCGTAGTCGTGCTCGCTGTCGATGCCGTAGAAGTCGATGTAGCCGACCTGTTTGGCGATCTCGGGATGCTCGGCGGCCGGATACTTCTCGGCGATGGCGCGGATCGGGCGGCGCACGCCGCCCGCGATGTTGATGACCTTCAGGCCCAGCGTCTTGACCGCGAACTCCAGCTCCTCGATGCCTTCCTGCGGCGAGTGCAGCGGTATGCCCGCCACCGGCGTCAGGCGGTCGGCGTAGGGCCGGTACTGGTCGGCGTGGAAGTGGTTGATGGCGCGGTGCAGCGGCTGGCGGTACTCGCTGCCGGCCGCGGCCGGCGAGAGCACGTCGTTGGGGAACAGGATCGAGTAGTCCGAGCCCTGCTCGCCCAGGCGCTCGTGCAGCAGCGCGGGCAGGGTGTAGGTCGCGAGGTCGTAGGTGTTGCGCGTGACGCGGGCCCACCAGGGCGCGCGCAGCGTGCGGTGGAACTGGCGTTCCTCGGCCGACTGCTGGTACCAGTCCTTGCCGCCGCCGTTGCGCGTGACGAAGCGCCCGCCGAGCGCCTTGCGCAGCGCGTCGACCAGCTTGTTGCCGCCGTACTGCGCCACGTAGTCCTCGAGCACCGGCGCGAAGTCGTTGACGTGCACGTCGGTGTCGATCACCGGATGGTCGAGGCCGGCCTTCACGGCGGCCGAGCGCGAGGCATGCACGCGCTGGAGTCGGTCGTTCATCTGCGGGGTCCTTGCTGAAAGAGGATCGACGCAGACTAAGGTGGCCGCCGGTGGCGGGCCAACGAAGGCTTTCAGGGATGCTTAGCCGTCGTTCGCATAAGCGCGGATCAGGCCGCGGGCGCCGTGCGATCGGCGATGGCCTCGAAGAAGGAGGCGATGAGCCGGCTGTCGCGCCGCTCTCGCAGGCAGCACACGTGGATGTGGGTCGAGACCACGTCGCCCTCGATGCGCACCGGCCGCAGGCGCGGGTCGGGCACGTACTCGGATTCCGAGACCGTGCCGATGCCCAGCCCGCGCGCGACGGCCTCGCGCAGCGCCTCGCGGCTGCCGATCTCCATCGCGACCTGCACCGCGATGCCCTGCCTGGCGAGCGCGTCCTCGAGCGCCTTGCGCGTGGTCGAGCCCGGCTCGCGCATCAGGAGCGGCTGGCCCGAGAGTTCGCGCAGCGCGATCGCCTCGCGCTTGGCGAACGGATGGCCGACATGGACGAAGGCGATCACCGGGTAGCGCGCATAGAGCTGCATGTGATAGCGCTCGTCGGGAAAGCGGCTCGCCACCACGCCCACGTCGCTCACGTAGCGGTCGAGCGCGTCGAGCACCACCTCGGAGTTGCCCAGCGTGACCGAGATCTTGATGCGCGGATGCACCGCGTGATAGGCCTCGATCATCTCGGTGACGTGGTACGGGCCGACCGCGCCGACCTTCAGCGAGCCGTGGCGCAGCTTGCCGCTGTCGTCGAGCAGCGAGCTCATGTCGCCCTCGAGCGCGATCATGCGCCGCGCCAGCGGCAGCATCTCGAGGCCGAGCGCGGACAGCTCGACGCGGCGCCCGCGCCGATGGAACAGCTCGGCGCCGTACTCGCGCTCCATCATCTGGATCTGCGAGTTGAGCGTGCTGTGGCTCATGCCCAACGTGCGTGCCGCGGCCGTGAATCCGCCGTCGTGGGCAACCGCGACGAAGGCGCGGATCTGGTTGAGCGTCACTGCGGGTCTCCGGGATCGGTGGGTCGTTGCGAAACGCACCATGATGCCGGCCGATCGTGATGGCCTCGTGTAAGCGTGCCGCCGCGCTGGGCGGCGGTACCCTGCACTACGAGGCGGCGACGCCCATCGCCGGATCGCTGGTGCCGTCCCGGCCGGTCTCGAGCCGGCCGGCGAAGCGCCGCTCGAAGCCATCGCCCATGGTCAGCGTGAAGTCGTACCAGCTGTGGGTGTCGGCGAGGCTCCACGAGGGCTCGAGCTGCATGCCCGGCGACACGGTGTAGGTCCACGGGCCGTCGCCGCGGTAGGCGTTGGCGCGCACCGTCACCGCGGCCGGGGCCACGCCCATGTTCATGATGGTGAGGCGGACCGCGTTGCGCTCGGGGTCGTAGCACACGCGCACCTCGGGGTTGGCGGCGCCGGCCAGCGCGCCGAGCTGGCCCTTGAAGCGCCGGTGATAGCCGTTCGGCCCCAGCACCCAGAGGCTGTAGCGGCCCGCGTCGTCGGTGCTGGCCTGCCAGGCGTCCGAGATCATCTTGCCGGCCTCGACGGTGTAGCGCCGCGGATAGCGCGTGAGGTTGAGTTCGTCGTAGACGTGGAACACCGCGCCCTGCGTGCCCGTGTTGCTGAAGCTGAGCCACACGCGGCGACCCGCCAGGTCGACGTTGGCGCTGGTGTGCAGGCGGTAGGGCAACGCGCGCGAGGGGCGCAGCGCCAGCGCCTGCGAGGGCAGCGGCACCGAGCCCGCGGCGGGCACGGGCACGCCCGGCGATGCCACCTGTTGCGAGTAGGTGGCATCGGCCTGCGCGCGCGTGGGCGCGGGCACCAGCGCGGGCCGGGCGCCGTTGGGGTTGCGGAAGTCGAAGCAGGACATCAGGTCGCCGAACACCGCGCGCCGCCACGGGCTGATGTTGGTCTCGCGCACGCCGAAGCGCTGTTCGAGGAAGCGCAGCGTCGAGGTGTGGTCGAAGGCCTGCGAGTTGACCCAGCCACCCACGCTCCACGGCGAGATCACGAGCATCGGCAGCCGCGAGCTGGCGCCGAAGGGGCGACCATCGGGCGTGCGCTGGCTCGAGTCGCCGGCCGGCGCCGGCATCGTGTAGTACTCGTTCGCGATGTCCACCGTCGACTTGCCCTCGTGGCTGCCGTCGGCGTTGCGCCACGGCGGCGCCGGCGGCGGCACGTGGTCGAAGAAGCAGTCGTTCTCGTCGAAGTTGATGATCAGCACCGTCTTGCTCCAGACCTCCGGGTTGGCGGTCAGCATGTCGAGCAAGGTCTGGATGTACCAGGCACCCTGCTGCGGCACCGACATGCTCGGATGCTCGCTGTAGGCGCCGGGCGCGACGATCCAGCTCACCTGCGGCAGCGTGCCCGCGGCGATGTCGTCGGCCACGGCCTGCAGGAAGCCGCCGTCGGGCATGGTGTTGCCGAAGCCCTTGTAGAGCGGCGACAGCGCCTCCATCGCCGGGCCGTAGGCCGCGTTGGGCGAACCCTGCGCGCGCAGCTGCTCGTCGACCGCGCGGTAGGACGCGAAGGCGACCAGCTGGTTGTTGTTGCTGTTGTTGCCGGGGCGCGTGTAGACCTTCCAATTGACCCCGGCCGCCTGCAGGCGCTCGGGGTAGGTGGTCCAGTTCAGGCCGTCGCCCGAGGGGCCGAGGCCGCCCCAGTTGGCGTTGGTGACGCAGGCGCGGCCGACGACGTTGGCGCCGTTGGTGCCGCTCCACAGGAACATGCGGTTGGTGAAGGTGCCGGTGTGGATCGACGTGTGGTACGCGTCGCAGACCGTGAAGGCATCGGCCAGCGCCCAGTGGAACGGCAGGTCGGACTGGCGCAGGTGGCCCATCGAGATCTTGGTGTTCTTGGCCTTCGGCCAGGCCGCCATGCGCCCGCCGTCCCAGGCCGCCTGCTGGTCGCCCCAGTCGTGCGCGCCGCCCACGCGCAGCGCGTTGCCCTTGGTGGCGTCGAGGTAGAAGGGCTGCACCGTGTCGGACGCGCCCTGCTGCAGCCACACCGGCTGGCCCGAGGCCATCGGGATCGTGAAGCGGTCGCTGAAGCCGCGCACGCCGGGCATGGTGCCGAAGTAGTGGTCGAAGGAGCGGTTCTCCTGCATCAGGATGATGACGTGCTCGACGTCGTTGAGCGTGCCCGTCGCGTTGTGGGCGGGGATGGCCAGCGCGCGCTGGATGGCGGGCGGGAAGGGCCCGAGGGCGGCGCTGGCCGCGGCGGCGCGCAGCAGGGCGCGGCGGTTGAAGGTGGTCATGGTGATCGGCGGTGAAGGTGGCTGGCCGGACGCGTGCGCTCAGGGCGCGCAGTCGAGCCTGGAATTCCGGACGGGGACGTCGGCGCCGGATTCGGGGCCGTTGCCGGGCGCCGAGACGATCGGCACCTGGGGCGCGGCGGCGCCATCGCCGCTCGCATTGGCCGCGGGCAGCGCGGCGAACGGGGCGCCCGATCCGCCGCCACCGCCGCAAGCGGCCAGCAGCGTGGCCGCGGCGCAGGCCAGCGCGAGCGCCTTCGCGGCGGCGCGCCATCCGGGGAAGAACATGGATGTCATCGCGCTTCCCTTCAGTTGGCCGACAGCGTCGACAGCGGCTTGTTCGACAGGAAGATCGACTGCAGCTCGGCATCGGTCAGCACGCGGTTCCACATCGCGAGGTCGCCGAAATGCTCCTGGTAGGTCGGCGCGGTCGCGCACTTGCCCGCGACATACGGCGGCGTGACGGAGCCATTGCACTTGTTCATCAGGAAGGTGCCGGTGCCGTCGTCGCCGATGCCCCAGTGCGGGTACGGCGAGAGCTTCGAGAGGTCCACGGCGCCGGTCGACTTGCCCACCGCCACGCGGTTGGTGGTGCTGGTCACCGGATCGAACACCGTCATGTTCATCGTCTTGGCCACGCCGTCGATCGAGAACGCGATGTAGACCCAGCGATCGATGGCGATCTGCGTGTAGGGGCTGGTCGGCCCGTCCGCGCGCACGCCGCCGCCCGAGCCGATATTGAAGGCCACGCCGCACTGGTCGCCCGAACTCGCGAACAGGCCGAGCGCGACGCCCGCGTTGCCGCCGCTGACATAGCTCTTGTTGGAGAGGATGGTCACGTTGTTCTTCGAGACGCAGGCCGGCGTCTTGAACCACAGGCCGATGGTGAACTGCGGTGCCGTGCCCTTGGCGATGTCGAAGCCCTCGGCCGGCGTGAGCCGGTAGCCCTCGATGCCGGCGGTGGTGACGTAGTTGGTGTCGATCAGCAGGCCGTGCGTGCCCGGGAACGGACCCGGAACGACCAGGCCTGCCGCCGCGGGCAGGTCGCTCGCGGCCGGGCCCATGGTGCTGTGGCCCATGGCGTCGATCGGCGGCAGCGTGGCGCTGAACGGGTAGTAGGAGACCAGGCCGTTCTTCAGCGTCGGTGCCAGCGGCACCGGCGGCACGTACGACACGCGCGGCGAGAGCACGGCCCGCGTGGCCGCGTCGTCGCCGTCGCCGGCCTGCACCGTGTAGTCGAACTGGTAGCTGCCCTTGGCCGTCAGCACCTGCGCGAGCTGGCTGTCGGTGAAGGTGGTGGTGCCGGCCGGCAGCTTCGAGGCGATGGGCTGGCCATCGCGCAGCACCGTGATCGCGCCGACCGAAGGCGCCACCCAGTCGAGCTTCACGCTCACGGTGGCGGAGTTGTTGTCGAGCACCGTGGCCGTGAGCCGCGACACGGGCTGTGCGCCGGTGAGCCGGCCGCCGTCCATCGGGGACGCCTTCGCATCCGGCAGCGCCTTCAGGTGGCCGAGCACGGTCGGTGCCACGTCGGCGATGCTGGCATAGCCATAGAGCTCGGCCAGCGTCTGCGGCAGCGCCGCGCCGATGCCCTGTGCCGCGATGTTGGCGGGCTGGTTCAGGCCGATGAAGGTGCTCGACTCGGGCACCAGCGGCAAGCCGTCGTCCTGGCTGTTGGCGCTGAGGCCGTGGTTGCCGGTCACCACGACCAGCCAGCGTTCGTTGGCGCGCTTCGCGGTGGCCGCGAGCAGCGTGCCGACCGCCTTGTCGAGCGTGGCCAGCGTGCCCGCGTACTGGGGGGAGGCGAGCCCGAAGTCGAGCGCCGCGTCCTTGCTCGCGCGGTACTGCGCGAGCACGGTGGCGTGGTTGCCGCCGATGAGTTGCGTGGCCTGCGTGGTCACGCAGTCGGTGGCGGTCGCGTCCTTCGAGCAGTCGGCGAGCGCATCGAGCGTGCCGCTGTCGTGGTCGGAGGCCAGCAACTGGGCCAGCCCGGCCGAGGCCACGGCGGCGCCGTTGCTCGCGCCGTTCTTCGCCTTGGCCAGCTGGAACACGGTGGCGCCGCGGATCGCCTGCTTCGGCGCTTCCGACATCACCTGGTGGCGCGCGGCCCAGGTGCCGGTCAGCAGCGTGGCCCAGCCGGGCGTGTCGAGCGTGGGCTGCTGGCTCGGCGTGCCGGCCATGCCGCCGCTGTAGGCCAGCCGCGGCTCGAGCTGCGCGAGGTTGGGCAGCGTGCCGGCGGCGATGCCGCTGCGCACCGCGCCGTAGGTGGCGCCATCGAGGTCGATGACCAGCGCGCGGTTCGCGACCGGCGTCGAGGGGCCCTCGGGCGTGTCGTTACCGCCTTGCGCGGGCGGCAGGAAGGGCAGCGAGGCGCCGCCGCCGCTGCCGCCGCCGCAGCCCGCGAGCGCGGCGACGAGCATGGCGGCGAGCGCGAAGGCGCGCGTCGCTGCGGCCCCGCGGCGGCGCGTGGATTCAGTGAAGCGGCGCGCCGGCGTGGCGCGGTCCGCGGGGGCGTGGGGTCTGCATTGCTCGACTGGCATGTCTATCGGCCTCTGGTGGTGGAGTGGCCGAATTACAGAAGAGCGGGGTGACGTGCCAGAGACGAAAGCCCATGAGTATTTCGTTCGTCCTGTCGGTTTTTTCGTCAGGTCGATCGGTGCGAGCGCGGCTCACGATGCCTCTTCGAACTCCCCCTTGCGCAGCTTCAGCGCCACGTCGAAGAAGGACGCGAGCACGCGGCTGTCGCGCCGCACCTGCAGGCAGTAGAGGTAGGTCTGCGTCACCGCGGGATCGCCCTCGATGCGCACGGTGCGCAGGCGCGCGTCGGGAATGAACTCGGCCTCGGAGACCGCGCCGATGCCGATGCCGCGCGCGGCCGCTTCGCGGATCGCCTCGCGGCTGCCGATCTCCATCGCGAGCTTGGGCCGAACGCCGGCGCGCGCGAAGGCCTCGTCGAGCGCGCGCCGCGTGCTGGAGCCGCTCTCGCGCTGCAGCATGGGCTGGCCGTGCAGTTCCTCGAGCCGGATCTCGCCGCGCCTGGCGAACGGATGGTCGCGGTGCACGAACAGGATCAGCGCATGGCGCGCATACGGCGTCGCGCTGAAGCCCGGCGCCTCGTGGAAGCGCGCGAGCACGCCGATGTCGACCGCGTATTCCTCGAGGTCCTTGAACACCGACGACGAATTGCCCATGCGGATCGAGACGTCGAGCCGCGGATAGCGCCGGCGGTAGGCGTCGACCATCTCGATCACGTGGAAGGGGCCGACCGCGCCGAGCTTGAGCTCGCCCGACTGCAGGTCGCCGCTGTCGTGCAGCAGGTTGTACGAATCGAGCTCGAGCGCCGCGATCTGGCGCGCGATGGGCAGCAGGCGCTCGCCGACGCTGGTGAGCTCGATGCGGTGGCCCTGGCGGTGGAACAGCATCACCTTGTGCTGGCGCTCCAGCGCCTGGACCTGGGTGGTCAGCGTGGGCTGGCTCAGGCCCACGGCGCGCGCGGCGGCGCTGAAGCTGCCGTGCTGGGCGACGGCGAGGAAGGCGCGGAGTTTGGCGGCGGACATCCATAGATTGTTTGAATGGAATCGTGACAAATCCGTGATCGATCTGATATGCGCCTGTCACATGGCGTTCTTAGCCTTGGGGTAGTCGCAGGCCGATGCCTGCCGTTCCGGTCCCCATTTCGTCCTCTTTCATCCCCAGACACCACCATGAACACCCTTCTTCGCCTGCGTCGCAGCCTGATCGCCCTGGCCCTCTCCGCGGTCGCCGCCCTGCCGGCCCTGGCCGCGCAACCCCTCACCATCGGGCTGATCCCGGCCGAGGACTCGCAGGCCATGATCGAGAGCAGCCGCCAGGTGCTCGACAGCCTGCAGCAGCAGCTCGGCATGCCCGTCAAGCCCTTCGTGGCGACCGACTACAACGGCGTGATCGAGGCGCTGCGTTCCAAGAAGCTCGACGTGGCCTACCTCGGCCCGTTCTCGTACGTGCTCGCGAACCAGGTCGCGGACGTGGAAGCCTTCGCGGTGGCCGTGACGAAGAAGACCGGCCAGAGCTCCTACAAGAGCGTGATCATCGCGCGCAAGGAAAGCGGCATCGCCAAGACCGCCGACCTCAAGGGCCGCAGCTTCGCCTTCGTCGACCCGACCTCGGCCTCGGGCCACCTGTTCCCCAAGTCGGGCCTGCTGCAGGCCGGCTACGACCCCGAGACCTTCTTCGGCCGCGTGATCTTCTCGGGCTCGCACGACGCCAGCATCCTGGCCGTGGCCAACAAGAAGGTCGACGCCGCCGCCGTGGCCGACCGCATCCTCGCGAGCGCCATCGCCAAGGGCCAGGTCAAGCAGGACGAGCTCGAGATCGTCTGGTCGTCGAACCCGATCCCCGAGTCGCCGATGGTCTGGCGCAAGGACCTCGATCCGGCGCTGAAGGCGAAGATCGCGAAGGCACTGGCCAACGTGAAGGACCTGCCCTGGGGCGACCAGGGCGTGCTCAACGGTTTCCAGCCCACCACCGACGCGGCCTACAACGTGGTGCGCGACACCGCCAAGGTGCTCAAGCTCGACCTGCGGAGCATGAAGTGATCCGCATCCGGCAACTCACCAAGCGCTATGGCGACAACGCCGTGCTGCGCGGTGTGGACCTCGATGCCGCAGCGGGCGAGTTCGTGGTGGTGCTCGGCGAATCGGGCGCCGGCAAGTCGACCCTGCTGCGCTGCGTGAACCGGCTGGCGCTGGCCGATGGCGGCGAGCTCAGGGTCGACGGCATGGATGCCGTGAACTGCGCCGACACGCGCGCGCTGCGCCAGCGCGTGGCCATGATCTTCCAGCACCACAACGTGGTGCCGCGGCTCAGCGCGCTGAAGAATGTGCTCACGGGCCGGCTCGGCGCGGTGTCGACCCTGGCCTCGGTGCTGCACTTCTTCAGCCGCGCCGACATCGCGCTGGCGCACGAATGCCTGGGCCGCGTGGGCCTCGCGCACAAGGCCCATGCGCGCACCGATTCGCTCTCGGGCGGCCAGATGCAGCGCGTGGGCATCGCGCGCGCGCTCGCGCAGCAGCCGCGGCTGATCCTGGCCGACGAGCCGGTCGCGAGCCTCGACCCGCAGACCTCGCGCAAGGTGTTGCAGTACCTGCGCGATGCCTCGCGCGACCTCGGCATCACCGTGCTGTGCAACCTGCACCAGGTCGACTACGCGCGCGAGTTCGCCGACCGCATCGTCGGCCTCTCGCAGGGCCGCGTCGTGTTCGACGGCGCGCCGCAGGCCATGGGCCCTGACGACATCGACCGCATCTACGTGCCGCAACCCGCGGCCGACCGCAAGGAGCCCGCCGCCCCGGCGGCCGTGCCGCTGCCGCTGCTGGCGCGCACCGAAGGACACGCATGAACACCCCCTCGACCCGATACGCCTGGACCGGCCCGCTGCCCGAGAGCCGCCGCGGCTGGTTCAACCTGCTGATCGGCCTGTGCGCGGTCGGCTGGGCATTGCAGTGGAGCGCCGGCGGCGCGCAATTGAGCTGGTCCGAACTGGCGGCGGGCCTGCCGCAGATCCTCGATTTCCTGGGCCGCACCATGCCGCCCGACACCAACATCCTGAGCCGCCTGGTCGCGCCCGCGCTCGAGACCATCCAGATCGCCGTCTGGGGCACGCTGCTGGCGGTGCTGCCCGCGATTCCGCTGTCCTTCCTGGCGGCGCGTAACCTGCAGAGCCGGCGCTGGGTCTACCAGTGCACGCGCCAGGCCCTGAACGTGGTGCGCAGCATCAACGAGCTGATCCTCGCGCTGGTGTTCGTGTCGGCCGTGGGGCTCGGCCCGTTCCCCGGCGTGCTGGCGCTCGCGCTGCATGGCGCGGGCATGCTCGGCAAGTTCTTCGCCGATGCCATCGAGGAGATCGACCAGGGCCCGCTCGAGGCCCTGCGCGCCACCGGCGCGCGGCCGCTGCAGGTCATCGTGTTCGGCGTGCTGCCGCAGGTCGTCACGGCCTGGATCGCCGTGGTGCTGTACCGCTTCGAGGTGAACCTGCGCTCGGCCACCGTGCTGGGCATGGTGGGTGCGGGCGGGCTGGGCTTCGAGCTGGTGAGCAGCCTCAAGCTGTTCCGCTACCAGGAGACCGCCACCTGCATCATCGTGATCACCGTGATGGTGATCGTGGCCGACCTGCTCTCGAGCCAATTGCGCCACCGCATCCAGCACAGCGGCCGGCACTGAAGGCCGCGCGGATCTTTTCTCTCTCGCGCGCCCGGCCGCATGACGCGGCCGTGGCGCCAGCTTTCCCGAACCCATCATGTGGACCTATTACAACCCCGTCGACGTGCATGCCGGCTGCGGCTCGCTCGATGCGCTGCCCGGGCTGCTCGGCGCACGCCGCGCGATCCTGATCGCCTTCCCCGAGGCGGTCGGCCTCGGCCTCGTCGATCGCATCCGCGGCCTGCTGGGCGAACGCCTCGCGGCCGTCGAGACCGAGGTGCTGCCGAACCCCGACGTGGCCTGGCTGGCGCCGATGTACGAACGGTTGTGGCGCGAGCATGCCGAGGTCGACTGCGTCATCGCACTCGGCGGCGGCAGCGTGATCGACTGCGCGAAGGTGATGCTCACGCGCCCCGCAGGCGGCCGCTTCGACGAACTGCTCGCACTGCTCGAAGGCGCGGACAGCGCGCCGGCCGCGGCGCGGCGGCACCGGCAACTGCTGGCCATTCCCACGACCGCGGGCACCGGCAGCGAGGTCACGCCCTGGGCCACCGTGTGGGACCAGGCGCGCGCGCGCAAGCTGTCGCTGCAACTGCCGTGGACCTGGCCCGAGGCCGCCATCGTCGATGCCGACCTGATGCTGAGCCTGCCGCATGCGGCCACCCTGGCCAGCGGCCTCGATGCGCTGTCGCATGCGCTCGAGTCGCTGTGGAACGTGCACCGCAACCCGGTGTCGGCAAGCCTGGCCGTGAGCGCGGCCCGCAGCATCGTCGCCACGCTGCCCGAGCTGCTGGCGCGGCCCGACCGGCCCGAGCTGCGCGAGCGCCTGGCCACCGCGGCGCTGCAGGCCGGCCTGGCGTTCTCCAACACGCGCACCGCGCTCGCGCATTCGCTGTCCTACGACATCACGCTGCGGCAAGGCGTGCCGCACGGCATCGCGTGTTCGTTCAGCCTGCCGCGCATCATGCAGCTCGCGGCCGGGCGCGATCCGGCGCTCGATGCGTTGCTGCTGTCGGTGTTCGATGCGCATGACATCGAGCAGGCCGTCGCGTCGCTGAGCGCCTTTCTCGAGGGGCTGGGCGTGAGCGTCGATCCGCTGAGCTATGGGATTCCCGAGGCGGACTGGAGCGAACGCATCCTGCAGGCGCTGGCCGGCGCGCGCGGGCGCAACTTCATCGCCGCCGACGCCGGCTGATCAGGACGCGCAGGCGGTGTTGGCTGCCGTGCGCGGGTACTCCATCTCCTGCATCACCCAGTCGCGCAGCGCGTTGCCGTAGCGGCCCGCGATCTCGCACAGCGTGCGGTCGAGCTGCTGCACGGGCTTGAGCGCGGCTACCAGCGGCAGCGGCCGTGCTTCGCGCGTGGCGGGGCCGGCCACCAGCACGAGACCGCTGCGCAGCTTCACCGGGCCCGAGGCCGAGACCGCCTCGACATCGACATGCCCCGTGCGCGTCCACGCATCGGTGGCCAGCGCGAGCGCGATGTCGTCGGCACCGTTGCGTACCTCGAGCTGCCGACGCTCGCCGCGCCAGAACGCGGCCTTGTTGAACAGGTACTCGGCGCCGCGCCCGGTCGTGAGGCCGAAGGGCGCGCTCGCATGCGCCGGGCCCCAGCCGTCCACGCCGAGCTCGGCCGCCATCGCCGCGGCCTTCGCGGGCCCGCCGATCGCCTCGACCAGCGCCAGCGTCGCGGGCACCGAGGCCGTGATGCCGGTGGTCGTCGCCACGTCGCGGTCGACCAGGTAGCGCCGGTCGGGCACATGGGTGGCGCCGGGTTGCTTGCGCAGCGTGCCGCGGTCGTACCAGTGGCCGGCAAAGCGCCGGCCGTCGAGCAGGCCGGCCTGCGCGAGCACGAGCGCGCCCGAGCACACGCCGATCACGCGCGCGCCCCGGCTGGCCTGCTGTTGCAGCCAGGCCCTCACCGCGGGCGCATCGGCCGGCTCCATCGCGGGCACGATCACGTAGTCGGCGCCCGCGGGATGGGCGCGGTCGAAGATGGCGAAGTCCTGCGCCCCCTCGACCTGCAGCGCCGGGAACAGCGTGACCCGGCCCGCGCGCGGCGCCACGATCCGCACTTCGGCCACGTCGGCGCGCTGCAGCACCGCGTGCGGCAGCAGCAGGTCGGTGAGCTCTGTGCCTTCGTTGAGCGCCAGCATCGCGACCACCGGCCGGCCGGGCCGGCGCGGCTTCATGGCCTCGACGAAGGCCTGCCGGTCGCGCGCGAGCGCCGCCTCGTCGTGCGCCGCGGGCGGCACCGCCGCATCGCGCGTGCCCGTGCCGCATCCCGCCAACCCGATCGTCGCCATACTCGCGCACAGCAGCGCACGCAGCCCGTTCCACATGGAGAATCCCCTTCATGACCTCGATGCACCGAGCTTAGGAATGCCGACCCCCACCCACAAGGACGAAGAAGCCGCGGTTCCTGCCAGCACCGTCGTGCTGGTCGCGTTCGACGGCGTCGAGGCCATCGACGTCGCGGGCCCCGCCAGCGTGTTCAGCAAGGCCGAGCAATTGCGACCCGGCAGCTACGAAGTGCTGATCGCCTCGCCGGGCGGCGGCACCGTGTCGACCAACAGCGGCCTGCAACTGGGCGACACCCGCAGCCTCGACGCGCTGCCCGCCACCATCGACACCCTGATCGTGGCCGGCGGCGACGAGCCCGCCGTGCGCCACGCCATCCTCGAGCAGCGCATCGGCGACTGGATCGCCCAGGCCGCGCCGCGCGTGCGCCGCGTCGCGAGCGTGTGCAGTGGCGCCTTTGCGCTCGCCGCGGCCGGCCTGCTCGACGGGCGCGAGGCCACCACCCACTGGCGCGTGTGCGAGATGCTGCAGGAACTGCGGCCGCAGGTGCGCGTGCGGCAGCAGCGCATCTACGTGCGCGACGGCAAGGTCTGGACTTCAGCGGGCGTGGTCACCGGCATCGAACTCGCGCTCGCGCTGGTCGAGGACGACCTGGGCCACGAGGTCTCGATGGACATCGCGCGCACCCTGGCGCTGCCGATGCTGCGCGGCGGCGAGCAGCCGCAGCTCACCCCCGCGCTGCAGGCGCAGGCCAGCGCGAGCCATCGGCTGCGCGAACTGGTCGCATGGATCGGCACCCATCCGCAGGAAGAGCTCGGCGTCGAGGTGCTGGCCGAACGCGTGGGCATGAGCCCGCGCAACTTCGCGCGCGCCTTCGCGGCGGAGACCGGGTGCACACCGGCGCGCTTCGTCGAGCGCACGCGCGTGGCGGCGGCGGCGCAGTTGCTGCGGCAGACCGGGTGGACGCAGGAACGGATCGCGAGCCGCAGCGGGTTCCGGTCGGTGGATGCGCTGCAGCGGGCGTTCGTGCGGCTGCATGGGGTGACGCCGGGGGGGTGGAGGGAGGCGAGTTAGGCGGGACCCCGCTTCCGGCAGGAAAGCTATTTGCGAGGCTGCAGGAAGGCGTCGTAAGCAGAGGCCGTGAAGCCGGTGAGACCTCGGCCATTCACGAACAGTTGGGGCACGCCATTGTTGCCACCCAGTTGCGCATAGGCCAGCTTGCCTTCGTTGGTGTCGATGTCCACTTCACGATGACCGATGCCCTTGGCCGCCAGGTAGGCCTTCGCCTGCCGACAGAAGCCGCACCACTTGGCCGAGAACAGCACCGTGTCGCGAGGGGGCGGTGCCGATGCCCGGCTGTCCGCGGATTGGCGCAACTGCTCGATGTAAGCGAGGGTCTCCGCGGACAGGGGGCTGGCCGGCAGGTTCTTGAACGTCAGCGTCTTGGATTCGCGTGCCTGTGGCGGCGGGACGTCGCTGTAGATCGTTCGGCCGTCGGGGCCGATGGATTTGTAGAGCGTGGTCGTCGTGGCTGTCGGACCGTCGGCGGCGGATGCCGCGCTCGCAAGCAGAACCACGAAAATGGGGAGCAACCGCATGGGGCGTACCTGTTGTCTGGTCGAGGCCAAGCAGGGCGATGTTACAGGGCCCTCGTGGTATCCGAACAAGCCGTACACCATCGCATGGAGGACCGCGGGCAATGAGTCGATCGAACGAGACGGGCCGAACCCAGGACGAGATTTCCGCAGGCGTCACTGCGCCTGGCGGTGGTCATGCGGTGCTGATCGCGGGCGCGGGCCCGACCGGCATGATGCTCGCGGGCGAGCTGGCGCTGGCCGGCGTTGATGTCGCGATCCTCGAGCGGCGCTCGAACCAGGAGATCGAGGGATCGCGCGCCGGCGGCCTGCATGCGCGCACTCTCGAGATCTTCGACCAGCGCGGCATCGTCGACCGATTCCTGGCCGAAGGCCAGACCGCCCAGGTGGCCGCGTTTGGCCTCAACCGGCTCGACATCAGCGACTTTCCGACACGGCACAACCACGGCTTGGCGCTGTGGCAGAAGCACATCGAGCGCATTCTTGCGGGCTGGATTGCCGAACTGGGGGTGACCACGTATCGGGAGCGCGAGGTGGTCGGCTTTGATCAGGACGAGGCCGGTGTCGACGTCCATCTGCGCGAAGGCCGGGCGCTGCGCGCGCAATACCTGGTCGGTTGCGATGGCGGGCGCAGCGCGATCCGGAAAGCGGCGGGGATCGAGTTTCCGGGGTGGGACCCGACCGTGAGCCATATCCTCGCCGAGGCCGAGATCGCCGACGAACCCACCTGGGGCATGCGTCACGACGCGATCGGCATCCATGGCCTCAGCCGGATGGACGACGGGAAGACCGTGCGGATCATGGTGACGGAGCGCGAAGTGGGGCGCGCGGACCCGCCCACGCTGCGCGATCTGAGCGAATGCTTGATGGCGCACTACGGCACCGACTTCAGCGTCCACAGCCCGCTTCATATCTCGCGATTCACGGACATGGCCCGGCAGGCGGCCAGTTATCGCAAGGGGCGCGTGCTGTTGGCCGGAGATGCGGCGCATGTGCACTACCCGGCGGGCGGGCAGGGGCTCAATCTCGGCGTGCAGGATGCCTTCAACCTCGGGTGGAAGCTGGGGCAAGTCGTGAAGGGGATTTCGCCGGAGAGTCTTCTCGATACCTACCAGGCGGAGCGGCATCCGGTGGGGGCGCTGGTGCTGCGCAATTCGCTGGCGCAGGTTGCGCTGCGGCGGCAGGACGAACGCAGCAAGGCGTTGGCGGAGAGTGTGTCGGAACTGCTTCGGATGGAGGAGCCGCGCAAGCGCTTCGCGGGGATGATGTCGGGGCTGGATATTCGGTACGACCTGGGGGAGGGGCATCCTTTGGTGGGGAGGAGGATGCCGGATCTCGATGTCGTGACCGCAGAAGGTACGAGGCGCGTCTTCACGTTGATGCACTCGGCGGGGTCGCTGCTGCTGAATTTCGGGATGCCGGGTGGCTCCGATGCGGAACGCCTGGCCGACAAGGTCCAGGTGGTCGATGCCAGCTTCGATGGCACATGGGAGCTTCCGGTGATCGGCGAGGTCAGTGCGCCGGCGGCCGTGTGGGTCAGGCCCGACGGCTACGTGGCGTGGGTCGGAGAGTCATCGTGGGAGGGTCTTGAAGAAGCCCTGTCCACCTGGGTTGCAGCGCCATGCACGACGTGATGCCTCAGGAAACTACTTGCAGTCCCCACCCATCGACACAGTCCCATCCTTGCACTCAGTGAGCATCGGCTCCCCCACCGAAGCCGAGCCCGGTCCCGCCGCCACCGGCGCCGAACCCGCGCCAGTGCCGACGTCCCTTTCATAGACGATCTTCCTGCTGCCAAGCTCGCAGCTGCCCACCACCTGCCCGTTCGCCGACGCGTTGGCATCGACGACGGCCACGGTGAAGCGCGCCACGCCGGCGGCGGCGATCTTCGATTCGATGCGGGTGCGCAGGGCCTCGCAGTCCTCGGCCGCGTGCGCGCCGCCCGCCGCGCCGGCCAGGGCCAGCACGGCGGGGAGCATCGCGCGCCAGGAGGGCTTCACGGCTGCCACCCGCGCGATGCCGATCAGCCCTGGGCCGAGGCCAGCGCTGCGTTGAGCGTGGCGCTCGGGCGCATCACGGCTTCGAACTTCGCCTTGTCGGCCAGGTAGTAGCCGCCGATGTCCACGGCCTTGCCCTGCACGGCCGCGAGTTCGTCGACGATCTTCTGCTCGTTGGACGAGAGGGCCTCCGCCAGCTTCTTGAAGCGGCCCTGCAGTTCCGTGTCGTCGGTCTGCGCGGCGAGTTCCTGTGCCCAGTACATCGCCAGGTAGAACTGGCTGCCGCGGTTGTCGAGCTGGCCGGTCTTGGGCGAGGGGTTCTTGTTGTTGTCGAGCAGCTTGCCGGTGGCGGTGTCGAGCGTCTTGGCCAGGATGGCGGCCTGCTTGTTGCCGGTCTTCAGGCCCAGGTCTTCGAGGCTCACGGCCAGCGCGAGGAACTCGCCCAGCGAGTCCCAGCGCAGGTGGTTCTCTTCCACCAGCTGCTGCACGTGCTTGGGGGCCGAGCCGCCCGCGCCGGTCTCGTACAGGCCGCCGCCGGCCATCAGCGGCACGATCGACAGCATCTTGGCCGAGGTGCCCAGCTCCATGATGGGGAACAGGTCGGTCAGGTAGTCGCGCAGGATGTTGCCGGTGGCGCTGATGGTGTCCAGGCCGCGCACGACGCGTTCCAGCGTGTAGCGCATGGCGCGCACCTGGCTCATGATCTGGATGTCCAGGCCCGAGGTGTTGTGCTCGTGCAGGTACATCTTGACCTTGGTGATCAGCTGCGCTTCGTGCGGGCGGTAGGCGTCGAGCCAGAACACGACCGGCATGCCGGAGTTGCGCGCGCGGTTGACGGCCAGCTTGACCCAGTCGCGGATCGCGGCGTCCTTGACCTGGCACATGCGCCAGATGTCGCCCTGCTCGACGTCCTCGCTCATCAGCACTTCGCCGGTGTCCAGGTCGGTGATGTTGGCGACGCCGTCCTCGGGGATCTCGAAGGTCTTGTCGTGCGAACCGTATTCCTCGGCCTTCTGGGCCATCAGGCCGACGTTGGGCACGGTGCCCATGGTCTTGGGGTCGAAGGCGCCGTGCCACTTGCAGAAGTTGATGATCTCCTGGTAGATGCGGGCGAAGGTCGATTCGGGCATCACGGCCTTGACGTCCTTCAGGCGGCCGTCGGCGCCCCACATCTTGCCGCCGTTGCGGATCATCGCGGGCATGGAGGCGTCCACGATCACGTCGTTGGGCGAGTGGAAGTTGGTGATGCCCTTGGCCGAGTCGACCATGGCCAGCTCGGGGCGGTGCTCGTGGCAGGCGTGCAGGTCGCGCTTGATCTCGTCCTGGGTGCTCTGGGGCAGCGTGGCGATCTTGGTGTAGAGGTCGACCATGCCATTGTTGACGTTGATGCCCAGCTCGTCGAACAGCTTGCCGTGCTTCTCGAAGGCTTCCTTGTAGAAGATCTTCACGCAGTGGCCGAACACGATGGGGTGCGAGACCTTCATCATGGTGGCCTTGACGTGCAGCGAGAACATCACGCCGGTCTTGTGCGCGTCCTCGATCTCCTTCTCGTAGAAGGCCAGCAGCGCCTTCTTGCTCATGAACATGGAGTCGATGACCTCGCGGTCCAGCAGCGCGACCTTGGGCTTGAGCACGATGGTCTTGCCGCTCTTGGTGATGAGCTCCATCTTGACGTTGCGCGCGCGGTCCAGGGTCATGGACTTCTCGCCGTGGTAGAAGTCGCCGCCGTGCATGTGCGAGACGTGCGAGCGCGAGGCCTGGCTCCAGTCGGCCATGCTGTGCGGGTTCTTGCGGGCGTATTCCTTGACGGCCTTGGGCGCGCGGCGGTCGGAATTGCCTTCGCGCAGCACGGGGTTCACGGCGCTGCCGGTGCACTTGTTGTAGCGCGCGCGGATGTCCTTGTCCTCGTCCGTGGTCGGGTTTTCGGGGTAGTCGGGGATCTTGTAGCCCTTGCCCTGCAGTTCCTTGATGGCCGACTTGAGCTGGGACACCGAGGCGCTGATGTTGGGCAGCTTGATGATGTTGGCTTCGGGCTTGAGCGTGAGCTTGCCCAGCTCGGCGAGGTTGTCCGGCACTTTCTGGTCGTCGCTCAGCAGCTCGGGGAATTCGCCCAGGATGCGGGCCGCCACGGAGATGTCGCTGGTTTCGACGTTGATGCCGGCCGGGTTCGCGAAGGCGCGAATGATGGGCAGGAATGCGTAGGTCGCCAGCAGGGGCGCCTCGTCGGTCAGGGTGTAGATGATGGTAGGTTGCTTCGTGCTCATGCGCTTCTTCCGTAGATGCTGGGCTGTCGGGTCACTGGGATTTCCGGCCGTCGGGGGGCCCTTTTTCTGGCCGTAGACCCGGATTGTCGCGCGGACGGGACCCGGTTCCGCCGCGCGGGCTCCGAAACCCTGGCGTGGGGGTATGTCTCCAGGGGGCACCGACCGGCCGGATACGGTCTTTTCCGGGTATTTTCGCGCCAGGCCGGCGAAGGCGGCCGGCCCGGGCCCTGGGGCCCGAAAATACCCGGCTGCCTCAGGGCCATCCCTGTCCGCCACGGGCCATCCTGCATCGCACAATGGCGCATCCCCCCCGATGCCCCCATGAGCGCCACCACCGTTTCGCCCGTTCCACCCTTTGCGCCCGCCGACCCGCGGATCCGGGTCCTCGTCGCCGACGACCAGCCGCTGATCCGCCGCGGCATGGCCATGCTGCTGGACGCCGCATCCGACATCCAGGTCGTCGGCCAGGCCGCCGACGGCATGGAGGTGGTGGAACTCGCGCGGCGCCTGCTGCCCGACGTGGTGCTGATGGACCTGCGCATGCCGCGCCAGAGCGGCGTGCTGGCCACGCGCGAGATCACGGCCGCGCTGCCGCGCACCCGCGTGATGGTGCTGACCACCTTCGACCGCGACGACCTGGTGTTCGACGCGGTGCGCGCCGGCGCGCAGGCCTACCTGCTCAAGGATGCGTCGGAGGAAGAAGTGCTGGACACGGTGCGCGCCGTGCACCGCGGCGAGTCGCGCATGACGCCGCAGATCGCGCGCAAGGTGATGGACCAGTTCCGGCTGCTGGCCAACCACGTGGCGCAGGACGTGGCGGTGGAAGACCCGCCGGCCTGCGCCGAGCCCGCGTCGGCCGAGCCGCAGGAGGCGCCCGATCCGCTGACCGAGCGCGAGGCCGTGGTGCTCGACCTGATCGCCAAGGGGCAGAGCAACCGCCAGATCGCGGCGGCGCTGAACCTGGCCGAGGGCACGGTGAAGAACCACGCGAGCCGCATCATGCAAAAGCTTCACGCGAACACGCGCACCGAACTGGCGGTGCTCGTGCTCGCGCGAAGAAAACAGCCCTGAAGAAAAAAAGACGCCGGGTCGTGCCCGGCGTCGTTCATTCGCTCATTTGCTCGAGCGGGTCATTCGCTCAATCCGAAGCGTCCATGCTTGCCCGCGGGATTCGCGGACGAGGCTTCCACGTGCGCCTTGAGCATCGGCCGCAGCGCCACGATGGCCAGGAAGGCGGCGAACAGGTCCAGCCCCGCCACGGTGTAGAGCACGGTCGACCAGGTGCCGGTGGCTTCCATCATCAGGTTGCCGATGGGCACGAACAGCGCGCCGACGCCCTTGGCGCAGTACAGCACGCCGTAGATCTTGCCGATGTGCTTGGTGCCGAAGGCATCGCCGGCCAGCGCGGAGAACAGCGAATAGACCTCGCCCCAGGCCAGGAACACGACGCCCGACAGGATCAGGAAGGCCCACGGGTTGTGGCCGAAGTAGCCCAGCGCGATGATGCCGATGCCCTCGAGCGTGAAGGCGATCACCATGGTCTTCTCGCGGCCGATGTGGTCGGAGATCCAGCCGAACAGGGGGCGCGAGATGCCGTTCATCACGCGGTCGAGCATCAGCGCCAGCGGCAGCGCGGCCATGACGAAGAAGTACAGGTCGACCTTGAACTCCTTCACGCCCAGGTCCTGCGCGATCACGCCCAGTTGCGCCACGGCCATCATGCCGCCGGTGACCACGCACGAGAACATCAGCAGCATCAGCCAGAACAGGCGGGTGTTCAGCGCTTCCTTCAGCGTGTAGTCGCGGCGGCTCTGCGTGAGCTTGGCCGAGGCGCGGATCTCGTGCGCCTTCGGGGCCCGCAGGAACCACGCGGCCAGGAAGGCCAGCGAACCCTGCATCACGCCGAAGAAGAAGAAGGCTTCCTGGAAACCGGACGATTCGATCATCGCGGCGATCGGCAGGATGGTCGCAGCCGAGCCGGCGCCGTAGCCGCCGGCGGTCAGGCCCACGGCCAGGCCGCGGCGGTCGGGGAACCACTTGAGCGCGTTGTTGATGCAGGTGGCGTAGATCGATCCCACGCCGATGCCGCCGACGGCCGCGCCGATGTAGAAGCCCAGCAGCGTGGTCGCCTGCGAGTTGATGACCCAGGCCGCGCCGATGAACAGCGCGCCGAAGGCCACGATCAGCCGTGGCCCGAACTTGTCGATGAAGTAGCCCTCGATCGGCGCGAGCCAGGTCTGGACCAGCACGAAGATGGTGAAGGCGATCTGGATCGAGGCGCGCTCCCAGCCGAAGGACTTCTGGATTTCCGGCACGAACAGCGTCCACGCGTACTGGATGTTCGCGGTCGCGATCATGCAGACGATGCCGACGACCAGCTGCGTCCAGCGGCTGGCATACCAGCGTACCGGGACGCCGGCGGAGGCGCCGACGGCCGGCGAGAGGGATGTGGGGGTGCTCATTGTCGAATGTCTCCTTGGCAGGTCACGCCGATCGCGTCGCGGCGTTGTCGAACGGGGTGGATGTGGCGCATCTCTCGACACGCTGCGCGATGGACGCAACTGTCGTCTCGAAAATAACTGCTCGCGCCTGCCGGAAGTCACGCCGCGACCCGAGGAAAACCCCGAGATCTCAGGGTAAGTGCCCATACCGAAAGTCATGGGCTGACGCGCCCCGGGTCCTTTGCGACAATGCGCCGCCCATGACCGCGCGCCCCCCTCCCGCCCCGCCGGCTTCGACCTCTCGATGAGCCTGCTGCAGCGCATCGACCCGCGACGCAGCCTCGCCGCCGCGATCGGCTGGCTGATGATCGCGCTGGCCATCTGCCTGGCGCTGGCGGCCAACCTCTGGCTGCGCAGCTTCGTGCGCTCGACCCTGCTCGAGGTGCACTCCCAGCGGCTGGAGACGGCCGGCGAGCACGTCAGCGCCGAGCTCGACACCGCGATGCTGCTGCGCCTGCAGTCGGTGAGCGTGGTGGCCTCGATCCTGTCGCAGGACGTGCAGGGGGACGACGCCGCGTGGCGGCAGCGTTCGCTCGAGGCGGTGCACCGCGGCGTGCCGGACCTGATCTGGCTGGCGCTGACCGACGCGGACGGTTTCATCGTCGCGGCCACCGACCCGAAGGTGGTGGGCGAGAACGTCAACCAGCATGCGTGGATCTCGCAGGGGCTGGCCGATGCGTGGATCGAGGAGGGCCGCTCGCCGGGCGAGCATTTCCTCAAGCTCAGCGCGCCCGTGAGCAACGCCGACGGCGCCATCGTCGGCGTGGTGGCGGCGCAGCTCAGCTGGCAATGGGTGGACCACACGGTGTCCGGCATCAAGGCCTCGCCGGGCGAGTGGCTGCTGATCGACCGCGACGGCATGGTGCGCCACGGCCCGGCGGCCCTGCTCGGCACGCGCTGGCGCGAGAGGGGAGACCTGGCCGCGCCCTTCGACCCGACGGTCGCCGGGCTGGGCACCGATGGCGCCGACCTGCCGGCGCGCATCCGGGTGCGGCGGCTGGTCGACAACAAGCCCTTCCTGGTGGCGGCGCCGCGCACCGAGCGCGACGGCACCCTGCGGCGCCTGGGCTGGCGCGTGGTGGTGGTGGAGCCGGTGGCCTCGCTGGCCTCGTTCGCGACCGCCATCGAATGGCGCATCACGCTGGTGCTCAGCATGCTGGGCCTGTGCGCCGCGGTGGTCGGCGTGGCCATGACGCACCGCCTGACCCACCGCGTGAGCGTGATCGCGAGCTCGGCCGACGCGGTGCTCGCCGGCAGCGCCTCGCGCATCGAGGTGCCCGAGGGCGCCGACGAGGCCGCGCGCCTGGGCACGGCGCTCGACCGGCTGCTCGACACGCTGCAGCGCGAGCGCGACGAGCTGCGCCTGCTCAATGCCGAGCTCGACGAGCGCGTGCGCCAGCGCACGGTCGAGATCAGCCGGCTGGCGCAGGAGTCGCGCGAGTCCGCCGTGATGCGCGAGCGCCTGCGCATGGCGCGCGACCTGCACGACACGCTGGCGCATTCGATGATGGCCATGCTGACCGAGATCCGCGTGCTCAAGCACATCGCGACCACGCAGCCGCAGGAACTGCCCGACGAGCTGATGCGCGCCGAGCAGGCCGCGCGCGAGGGCCTGGACGAGGCGCGCCGTGCCATCGACCAGCTGCGCAGCAACCCGGTGCGCGACATCGGGCTGGGCGCGGCGCTGGTCGAGCTGGCCCGCGGCATGAACGAGCGCACGGGCATCGTGCTCGACTGCGAGCTCGCGCCCGACCTGCCGGCGCTGGTCGCCGAGCCGGCGGAAACCGTGTACCGCATGTGCGAGGAACTGCTGCGCAATGTCGAGCGGCATGCGGGCGCGCGGCACCTGGGCCTGCGCCTGCAGCCTGCCAACCCGGGCGTCCTGCAGCTCGAGATCGTGGACGACGGCGTGGGCTTCGACAGCCAGGCCATCGCGCCCGGGCACTATGGGCTGGTGGGATTGCGCGAGCAGGCCGAGGCCATGGGCGTGCGGCTGGCCATCGACAGCCGGCCCGGCCAGGGCACGCGCGTGACCCTGCGCTGGGCCGCGCCCGGCTACGCGCCGATCGTCTGAGCGCGGGCTTCGGCCGGCGGCGTCGCCGGGCGCGCCTGCGCCATCTGCCGCGCCGCGATGTAGCCGAAGGTCATGGCTGGCCCGATGCTGCTGCCGCCGCCCGGATAGCGCCCGCGCATGATCGAGTTCATGTCGAGCCCGGCCGCGTAGAGCCCCTCGATCGGCGTGCCTCGGGGCGTCAGCACCCGTGCCTCGGCATCGGTCTCGAGGCCGCCCACCGTGCTGAGATCGCCCGGGTGCAGCGCGAGCGCGTAGTAGGGCCCGTCGCCGATCGGCGCCACGCCCGGATTGGGCGCATGCGTCTGGTCGCCGCGAAAGCGCGAGTGCGCGTCGGCGCCCTTGCCGAACTCGGGGTCCTCGCCGCGCGCCGCGCCTTCGTTGAAACGCCGCACCGTGGCCTCGAGCTCGTGCGGATCGATGTGGAGGCGCCCGGCCAGCTGCGCCAGGGTCGGTGCCTCGATCAGGTACCCCGCCTCGATCAGCGCGCGTGCGCTGAAGGGCGCGGGCCGCGCGAGGCCCAGTCCGTAGCGGCGCAGGAAATCGCGGTTGGCGATCAGGTGCGCCGTGGTGATGCCCCGCCGGTGCATCGTGCCCACGAAGGTCTGGTACGACCCGCCTTCGTTGACGAAGCGCCGCCCGTCGGGCCCCACGGCGATGCAGCCGGGCATGGCACGGTCGATGAAGATGTGCGGGTACTTGACGATGCCGCCGTCGGGTTTGCGCAGCACCGACACCGGCGTCCAGATGCAGTCGCCTGCGTGGGCCGGGTCGTGCAGGCCGCCGACCGCAACGCCGAGGCGCACACCGTCGCCGACGTTGCCTTCGGGCTGCAGCGAATGGTGGTGCTCGGCGAACGGGATGTGCTTGCGGCGCATCGCCTCGCTCGCGCCATAGCCGCCGGTGGCCAGCAGCACGCCGCGCCGCGCGACCACCTGCAGGCGGCGGCCCTCGCGCTCGATCTCCACGCCGGTCACGTGGCCGTCCCGCATCGTGAGCTCGAGCGCGGGCGTGTTCTTCCACAGGGTCACGCCGGCCTGGATCGCCGAGTGGAACAGCCGCGCGGCCAGCGCGTTGCCGTTGACGATGCGCGTGCCGCGCCCGTAGCGCAGCCGGTCGGCGACGAAGCGCCGCATCACGCGCGCGGTGTGGCGAAAACCGGCCCAGGTCTTGAGCGCATGGCGCATCGGGTGGATGTCGGCGCCCTCGATCTGCATGCTGCCGAACAGCATGAGCTGCGGCAGCGGCATGCGCAGGTCGGCCAGGCGGTGGCCGAGCAGCCGGCCGTCGAAGGCCTGGGTCAGCAGCGAGCGGCTGCGCGCCGCGCCCGGCAGGTCCGATTCGTAGTCGGGCAGCGGAAAGGGCTTGAAGCGCACCTCGGAGTGCCGCTCCATGAAGGCCAGCATCTCGGGCGCGTGGTCGAGGTAGCTCGCGACGAGGTCGTCGCGGTAGGCCTCGCCGAGCACGGCGCGCAGGTAGGTCTCGGCGGCCGCGCGCGAATCGTCGAGGCCGATCTGCTTCATCACGTGGTTGCACGGAATCCAGGGCGCGCCGCCCGAGTAGGCGGTGGTGCCGCCGAACAGCGCGGTCTTCTCGACCACCAGCACCTCCAGGCCCAGTTGGCGCGCGGTGATGGCGGCGGTGAGCCCGGCCGCGCCGCTGCCGATGACGACCACGTCGGTTTCGATCATGGGGAACCTCTGGGAAATGATGGGATGGAAGGGAGTCAGTCGATGCCGAGCACGACGTTGCCGAGCACCTCGCCGCGCTCCACCAGTTCGTGCGCGCGCACGATCTCCTCGAGCGGCAGCAACTGGCCGATGGTGTGCAACAGCAGCTCGTCCTCGAGCAGCGGCAGCAGTTCGCGCAGGCAGGCCTCGCGCTCGCTGGGCGCGATCTCGTAGATGGTGAAGAAGCGCAGTCCGGCGCTCTTCTGCATCAGCACCACGGCCGGCAGCACGGCATCGAGGCCGGTCGTGCCGTAGACCACGACGCGCGCGCCGGGCTTCAGCAGCCTGGGGTAGTGCGCCGCGTTGTTTGCGAGGTCGACCTCGATCACGCGGTCCACGCCCGCGCCGCCCGTGAGGGCCTGCACGCGCTCGCCGAGGTCCTGCTCGCGGTAGTCCACGACATGGTCGGCACCGGCCGCGACGGCGTGCGCGGCCTTGCGCGCCGAGCTCACGCTGGCGATGACCTCGGCGCCGCGCAGCTTCGCGAACTGGATCGCGTAGTGGCCCACCGATCCCGCGCCGCCGGCCACCAGCACGCGCTGGCCGGGGCCGCATTCGGCCAGGCGCACGGCGTGCAGCGCGGTGAAGGCCGGAATGCCCAGGCAGGCGCCCTCGGCGAAGCCCAGCGCGGCCGGCAGCGGCACGGCCTGCGCCGACGGCAGCGCGACGTAGTCGGCCGCGGTGCCGAAGGCGCGCCGCCATTGGGCGTTCCAGGTCCACACGCGTTCGCCGATGCGCGCCGCGGGCACGCCATCGCCCACGGCGTCGATCACGCCGGCGCCGTCGCTGTGCGGAACGATCAGCGGTGCCACCAGCGCGCGACCGCCGCCGCCGCGCCGCATCTTCCAGTCGGAGGGGTTCACGCCCGAGGTGCGAAGCCGCACCCGCACTTCGCCCGGGCCGGGCTCGGGCCGCGGCTGCTCGCCGATGCGGATCACCTCGGCCGCCTCGCCCTGCCGCGTGTAGAAGGCGGCACGCATCGTGCTCATGCCTCGCAGCCCGCGACGACGCCGCGCCGCTTGAGCTCGGCGATCTGCGCGGGCGTGAGGCCGATCTCGGCGAGCACCGCGTCGGTGTCCTGCCCGAGGCGCGGTGCGTTGCGCCGCTGCGCGCCGGGCGTGCGCGAGAGCTTGGGCACGATGCCCGGCACCTGCAGCGCATCGCCGTCGCCCATGGCGATGGTCTGCAGCATGCCGCGCGCGAGGTAGTGCGGATCGGCCGCGATGTCGGCCACCGAGTAGATGCGGCCGGCCGGCACCGAGGCCTCGTCGAGCCGCGCGAGCACCTCGGCCACGTCGCGCCGCGCGGTCCAGGCGCCGATGGCGGCATCGAGCTCCGCCACGCGCGCGACGCGGCCGGCGTTGTCGGCCAGCGCCGGATCGGCCGCGAGATCGGGGCGCTCGATCGTGGCCATGAGCCGGCGGAAGATGCTGTCGCCATTGCCCGCGATCAGCGCGTAACCGCCGTCGCCGCAGCGGTAGGCATTGCTCGGCGCGATGCCGGGCAGGGCGCTGCCGGCCGCGCCGCGCACCGCGCCGAAGGCGCTGTACTCGGGCAGCAGGCTTTCCATGCAGTTGAAGACCGCCTCGTAGAGCGCCACGTCGATCACCTGGCCGCGGCCCGAGCGCTGGCGCTCCTGCAGCGCCATCAGGATGCCGATCACGCCATGCAGCGCGGCCAGCGTGTCGCCCAGCGAGATGCCCACGCGCACCGGCACCCGGCCGGGTTCGGCCGTGAGATGGCGCAGCCCGCCCATGGCCTCGGCCACCACGCCGAAGCCGGGGCGGTCGCGGTAGGGGCCGGTCTGGCCGTAGCCGCTCACGCGCAGCACGATCAGCCGCGGGTTGGCCTCGAGCAGCGCCTCGGGACCGAGCCCCCAGCCCTCGAGCGCGCCGGGGCGGAAGTTCTCGATCAGCACGTCCGATTCGGCGGCGAGCCGGCGCACGATGGCCTGCGCCTCGCTGTCCTTGAGGTCGAGCGCGATCGAGCGCTTGTTGCGCGACTGCACCTGCCACCAGACCGAGGTGCCGTCCTTCAGCAGCCGCCACTTGCGCAGCGGGTCGCCGGCGCCGGGCGGCTCGATCTTGATGACCTCGGCACCGAAGTCGCCGAGCGTCTTGGCGGCGAAGGGGCCCGCGATGAGCTGGCCCATCTCGAGCACCTTCAGGCCCGCGAGCGGACCGCGCGCTTCGCTGCCTGTTGTCATGCCGGCACGATGCGCATCGGCAGCCGGTCGAGCGTGCGCATCTGGTTGATCGGCCGGTAGCTGGCCGGCGCCGTGAGTTCCATGCGCGCCACGCGGCGGCTCAGCGCGCCGATCAGCGCTTCCGATTCCTGGCGCGCGAGCATCTGGCCGATGCAGGCATGGATGCCGTTGCCCAGCGCGACGTGGCTGCCCGCGAGCGCGGGGCGGTCGACGTCGAAGCGCTCGGGCTCGGGGAACTGACGCGGATCGCGGTTGGCCGCGCCCATGAACACGCCGATCTTGGTGTCGGGCGCCAGGCGCACGCCCGAGAGCTCGGTCTCGCCGCGCGTGGTGCGGTAGGTGACCTGGAACGGCGTCTCGTGGCGGATGCCTTCCTCGAACGCGGCCTTGACCTTGGCCGGCTCGCCGCGCACGCGCTCCCACTGCGCCGGGTTCTTCGCGAGCTGGTGCAGCGTGAAGCCGATGCCGGCGATGGTCGAGTCGGTGCCGCCGCCCACGAAGCTGCGCACCACGTTCGAGGCGATGCCCTCGTCGAGCTCGCCCGCGTCCTCGGCGCGGAACAGCAGCTCGGCGATCGAGTCGGGAATCACGCCCTGGCGCGACACGCTCTCCTCGAACCACGCGAGGTAGGGCTGCGCGGCCTGCATCGCGCGCTCGTAGAGCGCGTTGCGCGGGCCGCTCTGGTTGAAGCGCATCTCGCCGATGGCCAGGGTCTCGGTGCGCGGCAGGCGCACGCCCACCGCGGCCGGGAAGGCCTCGAGCACGAAACGCTCGGCGCAGTCCTCCACGCCGTCGAACTCGCGCTGCGCGAGTAGTTGTTCGACCAGCGCCTCGGCCTTGCGCTCGAAGCCTTCCTTCCAGCGCCGGATCACGAGCGGCGACAGCAGGCGCGTGACCACCGAGCGGATCTTCGTGTGGTCGGGCGGATCGGCCTCGAGCAGCCGGCTCGGGATGCGGAACTCGCCGGGCTTGCGGATGTCCTGGATGCCGATGCCGCCCGCGTTGGTGAAGCGCGCATGGTCGGCCAGCACGGTCTTGGCCTCGGCATGGCGGCCCACGGCATAGATGCCGTGCGGTGCGATGTAGGCCACGGGACCGGCTTCGCGCAGCGCCTCGTGGAACGGATAGGGATCGAGCAGCACCTCGATCGCGTACGGGTCGATGTCCAGCACGGGCGCGTCGCGCAGCGCGACGGGTTCGGCGGTGGTGGTCATGCAGGGGCTCCTGGCGTGGGGGAATGCATCGAGTCTCGATGGCCGTCCGCCGCGCGTCAGTCCCCTTGACGGGGACGGCGCGGGCCTGTCGAGAGGCTGCGTCCCCGGCAAGGGGACAGACGCCGCGCGCGCCGCTTGATGTACTCGCGCCGGCTCGAAGAACGACCATCCCCGGAACCAGGAGACACACACATGCGCGCTTCCCTGCTAGCCCTCGTGGCCTGCACCGCCTTCGCGACCGCGGCGACGGCACAGGCCCAGAAGACCTACGGCCCCGGTGCCAGCGACACCGAGATCAAGCTCGGCCAGACCGTGGCCTACAGCGGTCCCGGCTCGGCCTATTCGATGGTGGGCCGCATGTCGGTGGCCTACTTCAAGATGCTCAACGAGACCAGGGGCGGGGTCAACGGACGCAAGATCAACCTGCTGTCGGTCGACGATGCCTACAGCCCGCCCAAGACCGTGGAGGGCACGCGCAAGCTGGTCGAGTCCGACCAGGTGCTGGCGCTGGTCAATTCCATGGGCACGGCCTCGCAGACCTCGGTGCAGAAGTACCTCAACGGCAAGAAGGTGCCGCAGGTGTTCTTCTATGCCTCGAGCCCGAACCTGCACGACTCCGCCACCACGCCGTGGACCGTGCCCTTCTCCTTCGCCTACGACATCGAGGGCTCGATCTACGGCAAGTACCTCGTCGACGCCAAGCCCAGCGCGAAGATCGGCGTGCTCTACCAGAACGACGACGTGGGCAAGTCGTACATGCGCGGCTTCCGCAAGGCGCTGGGCGCGAAGCAGTCGAACATCGTGAAGGAGGTGAGCCAGGAGATGAGCGACCCGACCGTCGACTCGCAGATCCTGCAGCTGCAGGCCTCGGGCGCCGAGGTGCTGGTGGCCTTCACCTCGAACAAGGCGCAGGCGCAGGCGATCCGCAAGGCGGCGGCGATCGGCTGGAAGCCGTTCTACATCGTGCCCTACGTGTCGAGCTCGATCAGCGGCGTGCTGACCCCGGCCGGCCTCGACAACTCGGTGGGGCTGGTGTCGAGCTACTGGTTCAAGACGCCGTCGGACCCGACCTGGAACAACGACAAGGCGATGCAGGAGTACCTGGCCTTCTTCAAGAAGTACCTGCCCAACGACGATCCGGGCGACACCACCTCGGTCTACACCTACATGGGCGCGCAGCTCACGGCGCTGGTGCTCGAGCGCTGCGGCGACAACCTCACGCGCGAGAACTTCCTCAAGCAGGTGCAGGGGCTGAAGGACATCGAGCTGGGCATGCTGCTGCCCGGCATGAAGATCAACTTCCGTGCCGACGACTACTACCCGATCCGGCAGGCGCGGCTCGCGCAGTTCGATGGCAAGTCATGGAAGCCCATGACGGAGCTCATCACCATCGAGCGCTGAGCATGCGCGGCCTCAGGGCCGCGGCTGGCGCTCGATGCTGAGTTCGCGCCGGCAGCTCATGTCGGCCATGCGGATCGCCTGCGGCGCGCTGTCCATCGAGCGGCCCGTGGGCTCGAGCGCGCCCCACTGGTTGCGCGCGAGTTCGACGCCATAGCGCATCTCCCAGCGCTTGCCGACGATCTGCTCCATGCAGTGCTCGGCGTCCGCATAGCGCTCGGCCATCTCCATCGCATCGGCGGGCTCCGCTCGAACGGCGAAAGTGGCGAGCAGCGAACACAGGAGGAGGGCGGAGCGTGCGGGGAGGCGAAGGCGCATGGGGAGGCGAAAGAGGGGATTGAAGGAAAGTCGCGGATTTTAACGACCGGCCCGCGCACGATGCCGGCCGTTGCGTATGCCCGACCCGCGGGCTCAGAAGGTGTGAAGGAACCGTCGCGAGCGCCCCGAGGTCGCGTCGAGGACCGGAGCCGTACTGACGTACGGCGAGGACCGCAGATGCGAGATCGGGGCGCGCAGCAGGTTCATTCACACCTTATCAGTCGCGCAGGCTGCTCGCGAGACGCACTACCTCGGCCAAGGTCGCGAGCTGGTCGGCATGCGCGGTCGCGAGGCGCGCGAGCTTCTTGCGGCCCGCGGGCAGCAGGTGCACCTCCACCTGCCGGCGATCGACGGTGCTGGGCTTGCGCACGACCAGGCCCGCTTCCTCGCAGCGCGACACCAGCGCCACCACGCCATGCGGCTGCGCCTGCAGCCGTTCGGCCAGCTCGCCGATCGAGGCCCAGTCGCGGTCCGGAAAGCCTTGGGTGTGGAGCAGCAGTTGGTACTGCAGCGCCGTGATGCCTTGCTCGCGCGCGGCGTCCTCGCTGAAGCGCAGGAAGCTGCGCAGCGTGTGGCGGAAATTGGAGAGGGCCTCGAAGCGCTGCTTCTGGGCCGGGCCGGAGGAGGTCGACATGGGCGGGATCGGCGGGGGACGCGGGAATGTAGCAGCCGGTCCGCTAGGCGGGCGTGTAGTCCCAGGGATTCATCAGCGGCACGCCGGACGCTTCGAAGTGCTTGAGGTTGCGCGTCACCACCGTGGCGCCGTGCACCAGCGCCGTCGCTGCGATCAGGGGATCGCGGTAGTCGCGGCCATCGGCCCATGCGAGGCTGGCGGCACGCCGGGCCACCACATGATCGACGGGCAGGATTCGGCCGGCGAAGGCCGGGAGCACCATGGTCTCGAGCCAGCGATGGAAGACCTCGGCCTGCAGTTCGTCGCCGCGCTGCGCGGCCTGGCTGATGCCGCGCTGGATCTCCAGCACCGTGACCGCGGACAGGTACATGTCCCCGGTGGCATGAGCGACCATCCAGGCCTGCACGTTCGCATGGCAACTGCTCTTGCGGACTTCGGAAACGACGTTGGTGTCCAGCAGCCACATCATGCGCGCCGTCCTCCCTCGGGCTCGTTCGTGTGCGAGCAATCGCGCGTCATGCGTCGATGTCCTTGGCGCCGATGCGGATCGGCTCGACGTCCAGGTCGAAGGCGTCGGCTTCGGGCATGCGCAGCAGCTCGACCAGGTTCTTGTCGGTCTTCGTGAGGCGGCGGTATTCGGCGATCGGAATGAGCGCCTGGGTTGGCTCGCCGCGGTCGGTGATGATGACCGTGCCGCCCTCGCTCACCACGCGCCGGGCGGCGCTGACGTTGTGCACGAACTCGCGGCTGGAAACCGTCTTGATCTGTGCGTGTCCCATGGTGCGTCCTTTCGATGAGGCGGAGCCCGCCATGCAATGTGCATCGCGCCGTTGTCGCCTTCGATGAAGATGTTAGCTACGTTGCTAACTTACGTCAAGACAAGCGTTCGCGCACGCGTGATCCAAAGATCGAGTCCACGCGTCAATAAGCATTAACGCCTAAGGCAGGCACGTCAAAAGCACCTACGATCCGCCTGAAATGTACTTTGTCATCAAAGTACAAAACAAACGGATCATGAACTTCGACGAAGCACATCAAGCAACGACGGCCGGTGCCTTGGCTGCCGCCTACGCCCGGCGCGAGCTCACGCCCACGCAGGTCGCCGAACGCTGCCTGGCGCGTGCGCAGGCCGCGCGCGGCGTGTTCACGCAGCTCACCGTGTCGCGGGCCCTCGCGCAGGCCGAACGGGCCACCGCGCGCTGGCGGGCCGGCACGCCGCTCGGCCCGATGGACGGCGTGCCGCTGACCTGGAAGGACCTGTTCGACATCCGCGGCACCCCCACCACGGCCGGCTCGGCCTTGCTTGCACGGGCCGAACCGGCGAGGGCCGATGCCACGCTGGTGGCGCATGCCGAGGCGGCCGGCATGGTCTGCATCGGCAAGACCAACCTGAGCGAGTTCGCCTATTCGGGGCTGGGGCTGAATCCGTTCTTCGGCACGCCGGTGAACCCGGCCCTCGGCACGCGCGCCAGGGCACCGGGGGGATCGTCCTCGGGGGCCGCGCTGGCCGTCGCGCTCGACATCGCGCCGATCGGCATCGGCACCGACACCGCCGGCTCGGTGCGCGTGCCGGCATCGTTCAACGGGCTGGTCGGCTACCGGGCCAGCAGGCGGCGCCATGCGATGACGGGCGTGTTCGCGCTCGCCCCGTCGCTCGACACCGTCGGCCCGCTCGCGCACTCGGTGGCCGATTGCATCGCCATGGATGCCGTGCTCCAGGGCGGCCGCGGCGACGAAGCAAGTGAACTGCTCGCCGGCGGCTTCGACGCAGCCCGCCGCACCCTGGCGCAGCAGACCTTCGTCGTCGACCCTGCCATCCTCGACAGCGAGCGCGTCACGACGGCGGTGCGCGAGAACCTGCGGGCGCGGATGCGCTGGCTGCGCGCCGCGGGCGCGACGGTCGTGGAGCGCGAGGTGAAGAGCCTGCACCTCGTGCAGGCGCTGATCGACAGCCACGGCTGGCTCGGCGCCAGCGAGGCCTTCGCGATGCACCAGGCGCGGCTCGATGCGCCGCAGGCCGAGGCCATGGACCCGCGCGTGCGCCGCCGGCTCGAAGCGGCGCGCGATGTCAGCGCCGCGCGCTACCTGCACCTGCGCTGGGAGCGGCAGCGCTTGATCGCCGCCTTCGAGCGCGATCTCGAGGGCGCGACCCTGGTGCTGCCCGCCACCGCGCACACCGCGCCGCTGCTGCAGCCGCTGGAGGCCGACGACGAGCTCTTCGCGCGCACCAACCTCGCGACGCTGCGCCTCACGATGCCCGGCAGCTTCCTGGACACGCCCGTCGTCGCGATGCCCAGCGGCGTCGAGCGCGTGGCCGCGCCCGACGGCAGCACCGATCTCCTGCCCACCGGCCTGCAGCTGATGCGCCCGCGCGGCGAGGACGCACGGCTGCTGCAGATCGCCCTTTCCCTCGAGCACCTGTTTTCTTCACCCCACTTCAAGGAGCAATGACATGACCAAGGAAATCTTCATCACCTTCGGCGTCGACGTGGACGCCGTCGGCGGATGGCTCGGTTCGTACGGCGGCGAGGACTCGCCCGACGACATCTCGCGCGGCATGTTCGCGGGCGAGGTGGGATCGCCGCGGCTGCTGAAGCTGTTCAGGAAATACGGCCTGACCACCACCTGGTTCGTGCCCGGGCACTCGGCCGAGACCTTTCCGGACCAGATGAAGGCCGTGGTCGACGCGGGCCACGAGCTGGGCATCCACGGCTACAGCCACGAGAACCCGATCGCGATGACGCCCGAGCAGGAAGAGGCCGTGCTCGACCGCAGCATCGACGTCATCACGCGCCTCGCGGGCCGGGCGCCGACCGGCTATGTCGCGCCGTGGTGGGAGTTCAGCCCCGTCACCAACGAGCTGCTGATCAAGAAGGGCATCAAGTACGACCACAGCCTGATGCACAACGACTTCCACCCGTACTACGTCCGCGTCGGCGACCGGTGGACCCGGATCGACTACAGCAAGCATCCGGACAGCTGGATGAAGCCGCTCGAGCGCGGCACCGAGACCTCGCTGGTCGAGATCCCGGCCAACTGGTACCTGGACGACCTGCCGCCGATGATGTTCATCAAGAAGGCGCCCAACAGCCACGGCTTCGTGAACCCGCGCGACATCGAGCAGATGTGGCGCGATCAGTTCGACTGGGTCTACCGCGAGCACGACTACGCGGTGTTCCCGATCACGATCCATCCGGACGTCTCGGGCCGGCCCCAGGTGCTGCTGATGCTCGAGCGGCTGATCGAGCACTTCCAATCGCACGCCGGCGTGCGCTTCATGACCTGCGACCAGATCGCGGACGACTTCCTGCGCCGCCATCCGCGCGGCTAGGCCCCGGCATTGCACCGCCCCTTCCACAGAGAACGACCATGACCGCCTCGATCCCTCCCCAAGCCGCGGCCGACGCCGCCTGGACGCCGCCGACCGTGACGAAGAAGCAGGTGAACTACGCCACCTGGGTGTGCTTCTTCGCCTGGGTGTTCGCCGTGTACGACTTCATCCTGTTCGGCACCCTGCTGCCCCGGCTCGGCGACCACTTCAAGTGGACCGCCGACCAGCAGACCAACCTCAACACCTGGGTCACGCTCGGCACGGTCATCGTGGCCTTCGGCATCGGGCCGATCGCCGACCGGCTGGGCCGGCGCAAGGGCATCATCATCGCGGTCGCCGGCGCGGCCCTGTGCTCGGGGCTGACGGCCTTCGCGGGCTGGGTGATCGGCCTGTCGGCCGGGGTGGGCTTCGTGCTGCTGATCCTGGTGCGCTCGCTGGCCGGGCTCGGCTATGCCGAGCAGAGCATCAACGCCACCTACCTCAGCGAGCTGTTCTCGCTGGTGCACACCGACCCGGCCGCCACCCGGCGGCGCGGCTTCATCTACTCGCTGGTGCAGGGCGGCTGGCCGGTGGGCGCGGTGCTCACCGCGGCGCTGGTGGCCGCGCTCTATCCGCTGGGCGAACGCTGGTTCGGCGAAGGCGGCGGCTGGGCGCTGTCCTTCGTGTTCGCGATGTTCCCCGCCATCGTGATCGCGATCCTCGGCCGCCGGCTGGTCGAGACGCCGCAGTTCATCACCGGCCAGCGCATCGCGCGGCTGCAGCGCGAAGGCCGGGCCGCCGATGCGCAACGGCTCGCGCAGGCGCAGGGCATCGACCTGTCGGCGCGGCATCACACCGGCATCTCCGCCATGTTCAAGGGTGCGTCGCTGCGGCCCACGCTGTCGCTGGCCCTGAGCTTCTTCCTCAACTGGTTCGCGATCGTGATCTTCGCCGTGCTGGGCACCTCGGTGCTCGGCGGTTCGGGCGGCACGCCCGGCAAGGGCGTGGACTTCTCCAATGCGCTGCAGGTGCTGATCGTCTCGAACCTGGCCGGCTTCCTCGGCTACATGTTCCACGGCTGGCTCGGCGACCGCATCGGCCGGCGCAACGCGGTTGCCATCGGCTGGGTGCTGGGCGGGCTCGCGTTCTACCTGATGCTGCAGGCGCCGCAGGGCGACTTCTGGCGCATCGTGCCGCTGTACTCGCTCGGCCTGTTCTTCCTGATCGGCCCCTATGCCGCGGTGCTGTTCCTGGTCGGCGAGAGCTTCCCGAGTCACATCCGCGCCACCGCCAGCTCCTTCGTCAACGCGATGGGGCAGGTGGGTGCCATCGCGGCGGGCTTCGGCGTGACCTACACGCTGTCGCACGGCGCCGACTGGGTGCAAGCCGCGGTCGTCTGGGGCGCGATTCCCTGCACGATCTCCGGCATCGTGATGCTGCTGGTGCCGCACGTCGACCCGAAGTCGGTGCGTTGAAGGAGCAACCCGATGACTACATCAGGAGCACGAACAGGCCGCGTGGCATTGATCACCGGCGCAGCGAGCGGCATCGGCCAGGCGCTGGCGCTGGCCTATGCGCAGACCGATGTCGCGGTCGTGGGCGGCTATTTCCCGGGCGATCCGCACGACCCGGCGCAGACCGAGCGGCTGGTGAGCGACGCCGGCGGCCGCTGCGTCATGGTGCCCGTCGACGTTGGCGATGCCGACCAGGTCGAGCGCTTCGCGCAGACCGCCATCGAGCGCTTCGGCCGCCTCGACCATGCGGTCGCGAATGCCGGACTGCTGCGCCAGGCGGCGCTCACCGCCATGAGCGATGCGCAATGGATGGACGTGATCAACGTCGACCTCAGCGGCGTGATGCGCACCTTCCGCGCCGCGGCGCGCCACATGGGCGAGGGCGGTGCGATGGTCGCGGTGTCGTCGATCGCCGGCGGCGTGTACGGGTGGGAGAATCATGCCCACTACTCGGCCGCGAAGGCCGGCGTGCCCGGCCTGTGCCGTGCCGTGGCGATGGAGCTCGCGCCGCGCGGCATCCGCTGCAACTGCGTGATTCCCGGGCTGATCGAGACGCCGCAATCGCTCGACCCGGTCAACTCGCTCGGTCCCGAGGGACTGCGGCAGGCGGCCGCCGGCATTCCGCTCGGGCGGGTCGGCAGGGCGCGCGAGATCGCGACGCTGATCCGCTTCCTGACCGGCGACGACGCGTCGTACATCACGGGCCAGTCGGTGATCGCCGATGGCGGCCTCACCGTGCGCTGGCCCGGTTGAACCGGCAGGAGCACCCATGAACGACAGACTCCTCAACGGGCGGCGCGCCGTCGTGACCGGCGCCGGCAGCGGCATCGGCGCCGCCATCGCGCTGGCCTATGCGCGCGCCGGCGCCGACCTGCTGCTGGCCGACATCGATCGCGCGCGGGTGGACGACACCGCGCGCCGCTGCCGCGAAGCCGGTGGCCGCGTCGAGACCGCCGTCGGCGACATCGGCGACGAGGCGGTCGCCAACGCGGCCATCGATGCCTGCGTGGCGGCCTTCGGCGGCATCGACATCCTGGTCAACAACGCCGGCATGCTGACCCAGTCGCGCTGCGCCGACATGCCGACCGCCATGTGGGACGACATGCTGCGCGTCGACCTGCGCAGCGTGTTCCTCTGCGCGCGCCGCGCCGTTGTGCACATGGCGGCGCAGCGCTGGGGGCGCGTGATCAACGTGGCCTCGCAGCTCGGCATCAAGGGCGGTGTCGAGCTGTGCCACTACGCGGCCGCCAAGGCCGGCGTGATCGGCTTCACCAAGTCGCTGGCGCTCGAGATGGCGCCGGCCAACGTGCTGGTCAACGCCATCGCGCCCGGCCCGATCGCCACGCCGCTGGTCGACGGCATCAGCGCCGACTGGAAGCGGGCCAAGGAAGCCAGCCTGCCGCTGGGCCGCTTCGGCCGCGTGGAAGAGGTGGCGCCCACCGCCGTGCTGCTGGCCTCCGATCCCGGCGGCAACCTCTACGTGGGCCAGACGCTCGGGCCCAATTCCGGCGACGTGATGCCCTGAAAGGCGGTGGACCATGTGCGGGATGTGCGGCTTGCTGCAAGGGACGGCGCACTGGAGCCATGCGGCGGCCGGTTCGGTGCAGGGACGGCGCCAGCGGCTGCTCCAGGTGGCGCGGGCCAACCGCCTGCTGCGGCTGTTCCGGCTCGAGCTGCAGGACTTCCATGGGCAGTCCTACCTGCTGCAGGGCCCGACCGGCGCGAGCGTGCTGGTGCCCGACTTCAGCGCGCTGTGGAGCGCGGCCGAGCAGTTGCTGGGCCGCACCATCGATCCGCTGGCCATGCCATGGCCCGCGAAGGACGACGCGCCATGACGGACATCGCCTTCGAGGTCCTGCCCGTCGGCATCCTGACCGGCTTCCTGGGCAGCGGCAAGACCACCTTGCTGCGGCGCTGGCTGCAGGGCAGCGCCGCGGGCGACACGGCCGTGCTCATCAACGAGTTCGGCGATGTCGGCCTCGACCACCTGCTGGTCGGCGCGATCGACGCCGACACCGTGCTGCTCGACAACGGCTGCATCTGCTGCTCGATCCGCGGCGAACTCAAGGAGGCGCTGATGCGCCTGCTGTCGCGCCGCCAGCGCGGCGAGCTGCCGGCGTTCCGCCGCGTGCTGGTCGAGACCACGGGCCTGGCCACGCCGGGGCCGGTGCTGGGCACGCTGCTCGGCGATGCGCAGCTTCGCCATCACTTCCGGCCGGCCTTCGTCGCCACCGTGGTCGATGCCCTGCACGCCGAGCGCCAGCAGGCGCAGCACCCCGAATGGATCGCGCAGGTCGCCGCGGCCGACACGCTGTGGCTCAGCAAGACCGACCTGGTGGCGCCCGAGCAGGCGACGCGGCTGCGGGCGATGCTGGCGGAACTCAACCCCGTGGCCCGCCAACTGGAGGCGCCTTCGGCGGCGTCCGTGCCCTGGCTCGACGATCTCGCGAACGGCGCTTCTCGCGACGACACCGCGGGATGGATCGCGCGCGTCGCCGCGGGCACGCTGCGGCCGCGTGCCGGCGCGTCGCCGGTGCCCGCGCGCATCGGCGGCACCCATGCGCAGCAGCTGGCCGGCACGGGCGCGCGCTCGTTCTGCCTGGTGTTCGAGCGGCCCCTAGAATGGTTCACCCTCACTCTCTGGCTCACGCTGCTGGTGCATCGTCATGGCGATCGATTGCTGCGCATCAAGGGCTTGCTGGGCATCGCGGCCGACGGTTTCGCGCACGGGCAACCTACGGTCCTGCACGGGATCGGGCACCTGATGCACCCGCCCGAACACCTGGCCGACTGGCCCGACGACGACCGGCGCTCGCGCCTGGTCTTCATCGTGCAGGGCCTGTCCGAGGCGGACGTGCGCGCGTCGTGGGAAGCCTTCGAACGCTTCTACGCGCCGCGGGAAGCCGGGCCGAATCCTCTCATTTCGAAAGCGTAGCCATGGCCGCCCTGGCATCGAAGAGAACCGAGCTGCGCGTGCTGGGCACGTCGGTCACGCTCACGGAAGCCGTGCGCAAGCGCGCCATGTCGGACCTCGGCCTGCGCATCCACTTCGAGGTGCTCGACGGCTTCGACGCGCAGCGCCAGGCCGTGATCGAGCAGGGCAGCTTCGACGTCTACGACCAGTGGTTCCACAGCATCGACTACCTCTGGCCGGCCGGCGCGCTGCAGCCCATCGAGCTGGACCGTATCGAGCACTGGTCCGAGGTCAATGCCCTGCCCAAGACCGGGCGGATCGCGCCGGACGCGCGCTACGGGCAGGGCTGCAATCCCGTGACGCGCCTCTACGTGCAGCCCGACGGCAGCGTGGGCGATGCGCCGAGCGCGCAGATCAGCATGCTGCCGCTCACGCACAACGCCGACAGCTTCGTCTATCTGCCGGCCGAGATCCCGTCGCTGTTCGGCACCGAGGAGAGCTGGTCGTGGCTGGTGTCGCCGGCCTGCAATGGCCGCGTGGCGCTGCAGGCCGATGCCGCGATCGGCGCGCTCGACGCCGTGCTGGCGCTGCGCGCGAGCGGCGAGATGGCGTTCGGCGACATCAGCAACCTCGAGATCGAGGAGGTCGACCGGATGATCGCGCTGCTGATGGCCAAGAAGAAGGCCGGCCTGTTCCGCGGCTTCTGGGGCAACTACGCCGACGCCGCGCGCATGATGATCGATGCGCGCGTCGCGATCCAGAGCAACTGGTCGCCCGCCATCGCGCAGTACGAGCAGGCCGGCCTGGCCTACCGGCTGGCGCGTCCGCGCGAAGGCTATCGGGCCTGGTACGGCGGCCTGGGCATCGCGCGCCGCGCCCAGGGGCCCAAGCTCGACGCGGCCTACCGCTACCTGAACTGGTGGCATTCGGGCTGGGCCGGCGCGGTGATGGCGCGGCAAGGCTTCTACATCTCGAACCCGCTGCGCACGCGCGCGCACCTGAGTGCGGCCGAATGGGGCTATTGGTACGCGGGCCTGCCGGCGGCCGAGGACCTGCCGGGAACTGACGGTACCATCCTGATCCGCCGAGGCAGCGTGCGCGACGGCGGCTCCTATGCGCAGCGCATGAGCGACGTGGCCGTGTGGAACACCGTCATGGACGAGCACAACTACCTGGTGCGCAAATGGACCGAGTTCCTGCGCAGCGGCTGAACCCCTGTTGAGACACCGAGACGCGACTGCACGACAGCGATGAGAAGACCATGAGTCCGCCAGCCTCCGACCCCGCGTCGGCCGAGGAAAGCACCGAAGCTGGCGAACGGAAGCTGCGCTACGAACTGATCCGCCACCGGCTGCGCCAGGCCATCGTCGACCGGCGCATCGTGCCCGGGCTGGTGCTGCTCGAAGGACCGGTCGCCGACGTGTTCGGCACCAGCCGCGTGCCGGTGCGCAAGGCCTTCCACCTGCTCCATGAAGAAGGCCTGCTGCAGAAGTTCATGGGCCGCGGCTACATGGTCGCGCCGCGCGGCCAGCAGGTGGAGCCGCTGCGGCTGCCGATCGACGAGGCCTCGCTCGGGCAGGACGCGCAGGACGCGACCATCTACATCCCTTCCGAGAGCGAGCGCATCTACAGCGAGTTCGAGCAGTCGATCTCGGCCGCCATCGTGTTCGGCCACTTCCGCATCGACGAAGCGCAGGCCATGCAGCATTTCAGCGTGAACCGCGGCGCGCTGCGCGAGGTGCTGAGCCGGCTGGTCGACCGCGGCCTGGTCGAGAAGAGCGCCTATGCGGCCTGGCGCGCCGGCCCGCTGACGGCGCGCGCCATGGCGCAGGACTTCGAGATTCGGCTGCTGCTGGCGCCGGCCGCGCTGCTCGAGAGCGCACCGAAGCTCGATCCGCAGTTCCTGTCGGGCCTGCGCGAGGTGCTGCGCGATCCCGCGGCCGTCGACACGGAAGAGCTGCTGAGCATCGAGAGCCAGATCCACGACACCTGCCTGGCGCACCACCCCAACACCAAGATGCTCGGCATCCTGCGGCAATGCCAGATGCCGCTGATCGTCCATCAGACCTTCTGCCGCATGTTCCACCAGCCGGTGCATCCCGCGCTGATCGACGAGTACCGGCAGATCGTCGAGCACCTGTGCGAGGGCCGCTACGCGCAGGCGGCCGAGGCGCTCGCGGCGCACCTGCAGGCCGCGCGCAAGCGTACGCAGCAGCAGCTCAAGGTGCTGGCCGTGCTGCCCGAGCCGCCGTTGCCGGCTTACCTCGTGCGCATTGCCTGAGCACGGGCCGTGGTCCGGCCTCAGCCGATCGCCTGCGCTTCCCTGAAGCCCTCGAGCACCGCGTCGTCCACTTCCCGTGGCGCCACGCAGTCGCCGATGCGGCGCACCGCCAGGCCGCGTGCCTTCAACTGGTGGTACAGCCCGTCCTCGCTCTCGCGCAGCATCGACAGCACGACCGTGTCGGCCGTCAGCGTCTCGCTGGCGCCACCCAGCGTGCTGCGCAGCACCACGCGACCCGGCTCGATGCGCTCGACGGTGGTCGAGGCGCGCAGCGCCACGCCGGCCGCGGCCACGCGCGGCATCAGCCAGGGCCAGTCGAGCGTGGGCTCGAGCTTGCGGCCGAGCAGCGCGTCGGCGCCGACCACCGTGACCTCGCGGCCCGCGGCGCTCAGCAGCCGTGCCAGGCCCAGCGGCAGGTAGTCGCCGTTGTCGTCGACGATCAGCACGCGGCGTCCGCAGGCGGGCAGGTCGTCGAGCGCCGAGAGCGCGTCCGTCACGTGCGGCAGTTCCGCGCCCGGGATCGCGTCGCGGTCGGTGCGGAACATCGAGCGGCCGCCGCGCTGCCAGCGCGCGCCGGTGGCCACCACGACCTCGTCGGCGCCGAAGGCGGCCACCGCGTCGGCCGTGGCCTCGCGGCGCAGCACGATCTCCACGCCGCGCCGGCGCAGCGAGGCCTCGAGGTCGTCGACCAGGAAGTTCCACGAAACGTAGTCGGGCAGCAGGCCGGCGCGGCGGATCTGGCCGCCGAGCCGGTCCGTGCGTTCCCACAGGGTGACGCGATGGCCGCGCGCGGCCGCGCTGTCGGCGAACTTGAGGCCGCCCGGACCGCCACCGATCACGAGCAGCGTGCGCGGCGAGGCGGCGGGACGCGGCAGCGCCGCACCGAACTGCAGCTCGCGGCCCGCCTCGGGGTTCACGGTGCAGCTCACGTTCTGCCCGAGCCGTCGCCAGCAACCCTGGTTGGCGCCCACGCAGCGCCGGGTCTGGTTGGCGCGGCCTTCCCTGGCCTTGCGCACGATCTCGGGGTCGGCGATCTGGGCGCGCACCAGCCCGACCATGTCGGACTGCCCGTGCGCGACGATCCGTGCGGCCGTGGCGATGTCGCGCACCGAGCCCTGGATCAGCAGCGGGATGCGCCCGCGCAGCGCCTCGCGCACGCGCGCGGCGTCGGCGGCCAGCGGCGCGGTCTCGCCGCTCGACTGCGGCGGCACCAGCCGGTGGTTCTGGTGGTAGTCGGTGTGCGAGAGGCACACGTAGTCGAACAGGCGCTCGGCTTCGAGCAGCGCGACCACGCGCAGCGTTTCCTCGGGCGTGGTGCCGGCCTCGCCGAGGTACTCGTCGAGGCTCAGCTTGATGCCGATCGCGAAATCGCTGCCGCAGCGTGCGCGCACCGCGCGGCCGATCTCGAGCGCGAGCCGCGTGCGGCGCCCGGTGTCGCCGCCCCAGCGGTCGTCGCGCCGGTTCCAGTACGGCGAGAGGAAGTTGCTCAGCAGGTAGCCGTGCGAGCCGTGGATCTCCACGCCGTCGCCGCCACCGGCCTGCACGTTGGCGCAGGTCGCGGCGAAGCCTTCGATCACCGCGCGGATGTCGTCCTCCTCCATCGGCTGCGGCATGGCACGGTGCACCGGCGAGGCCAGCTGCGAAGGCGCGAGCACGGCGCCCCAGTGCGCGATGTCGTCGGTGCGGCGCGTGCCGCTGGCGCCCATGTGCGTGACCTGCACGATCACCGGCACGCCGAGCCGCTTGCTCGGGGCGACGAAGGCCCGCACCGCGTCGGCCCAGGCGGGCTCCCACGGCGACACGCCGGCGCGCGCGCTGGCCGGATGCACATGGAAGCCGTGCGTGACGATCAGGCCGACGCCGCCGCGCGCGCGTTCGGCCAGGTAGGCGCCATAGGCCAGCGGCGGCAGGCTGACCTGGTGCGCGGGCAGGTAGATGCGGTTGAGCGCCTGCACGGGGCCGATGCGCACCGGCTCCCACAGGCCGTCGAGCGTGGTCGGCGTCGCAGGCTGCGTCGTCATGCGCGGCTCAGGAGAAGCACATGCCGCCGTTGACGTCGAGCACTGCGCCGGTGGTGAAGCTGGCGCCGCGCGAGGCCAGGAAGGCGGCGGGCCAGCCGATCTCCTCGGGCTGGCCCAGGCGCTTCATCGGGTACTGGTCGACGGTGAAGGGCTGGTTCGCCGACACCAGCAGCGGCGTGAAGATCGGCCCCGGTGCCACGCCGTTGACGACCACGCCCGAGGCCGCGGCCTGGCGCGCGAAGTAGCGCACCAACGCCGACAGCCCGCCCTTCGAGGCCGCGTAGGCCGGCTCCACTGCCAGCGTCGAGCCCGCGTTGCGCGCGGCCATCGAGCTGGTCAGCACGATGCGGCCGCTGCCGCGCTTCATCATCGCGGGCAGCGCGGCGCGCAGCAGGTTGACCGGGCCCTTCACGTTCACGGCCATGGTGCGCTCGAACAGCTGCTCCCATTCGTCGCCACCATCGAGCCAGTCGCCCTTGACGTAGTAGCCGCTGGTGTCGATCAGCGCGTCGATCTCGCCGATGTCCGCGAGCAGTGCGTTCACGTCCTCGCGCTTCGTGTTGTCGAGCGCGGCGGCGCGGGCCTTGAGTTCGTCGGCCAGCTCGGTCGGCGCCTTCAGGTCGGCGATGAACAGCTCGGCACCGAGCGCGGCGCACACGCGCGCGGTGGCGCCGCCGATGGCGCCACCGGCGCCGGTGATCAGGATGCGCTCGCCGCGCAGGTCGAAGAGGTTCTTCATGGGTGGTCGTCCTTCAGGGAGTGTGCAAAGAGTTCGATTCATTCGGGCGCGCCGTAGGCGCCTGCCTCGAGCAGCGCGCGCGAGCCGAGGTCGGCGCCGTTCCAGCGCGTGAAGAAGCCCGCGGCGCTGCCGCCGTCGACGGTCATCACCGAGCCCGTGACGTAGCTCGCGGCATCGGACAGCAGGAACAGCGCGGGGCCGGCCTGTTCCTCGGCCCGGCACAGGCGGCCCAGCGGGTTGCGGTCGACCATTGCGTACTGCAGATGGTCGGGCGGGATGTTGGCCTGCACCAGCGGCGTGTCGACCACGCCCGGTGCGAGCGCATTGACGCGCACGCCGAAGCGGCCCCACTCGATGGCGAGCGCGCGCGTGAGGCCGATCACGCCGTGCTTCGAGGCGCTGTAGTGCGCGCGGCCCGCATGGCCGCCGAGGCCGTCGATCGAGGCCACGGTGACGATCGCGCCGCGCCGGCGCTCGAGCATGCGCCGGCCCACGGGCTGCAGCGAGCGGAACATGCCCGTGAGGTTGACGTCGAGGCAGCGGGTCCAGAGCTCGTCGGGCATGGTGTGGGCGGGCGCCGGCGGAGAGATGCCGGCGCAGGCCACCATGCCGTCGATGGCGCCGAGCTGCCGCTCGATGCGCGCCACCGCGGCTTCGCAGGCGGCGGCATCGCGCACGTCGAGCGTCTGCGCGACGGCCTGCGCGCCGAGTTCGCGCAGCTCGGCCGCCACGCTCGTTGCGCGCTCGGCCACCGCGTCGACGACGGCGATGCGCGCGCCTCCGCGCGCGGCCTCGATGCCGATCGCGCGACCGATGCCGCTGCCGCCACCGGTGACGAGGATCACGCGGTCCTGCAGTCCGTAGTCCATGGCTGTGCCTCCACGAGGGAATGAGTGAATGAGGAGTGGGAAGAGGGGAGTGCGGCGAATGTGGCAGCCGCGTCGCGCGGCGTCTGTCCCCGTGGCAAGGGACAGCGCGGCCTGTACCACGGGCAGGGGACTGACGGGCCCGCGATGCGCGGCGAATACTGCCCGCCATGACAACCCCCTCCGTCTCCACCATCGCCGCCGCCGACGACGTGCTGCTGCGCGTCAGCGGCCTCGGCGTGCGCTTCGGCGGCATCGTGGCGCTCGACGGCATCTCCTTCGAGGTGCGCCGCGGCCAGATCTGCGGACTGATCGGTCCCAACGGGGCCGGCAAGACCACGCTGTTCAACTGCCTGAGCCGCATCTACACGCCGGCTTCGGGAGCTATCGTGTTCGACGGCGTCGACCTGCTCGCGCAGCCGCAGCATGCGATCGCGGCGGCGGGCATCGGCCGCACCTTCCAGAACGTGGCGCTGTTCCCCGCGATGACGGTGCGCGAGAACGTGATGGTGGGCCGCCATTGCCGCACCGGCACCAGCTACCTCGCCAATGCCTTCCGCCTGCCTTCGGTGCGGCGCGAGGAGGCCGAGGTGCGCGAGCGCACCGAGCGGCTGCTGGCCTTGCTCGACCTCTCGGCGCTGGCCGAGACGCCGGTGAAGAACCTCTCGTTCGGCACCCGCAAGCGCGTGGAGATGGCGCGCGCGCTGGTGGCCGATCCCAAGCTGCTGCTGCTCGACGAACCCGCGGCCGGCCTCAACCACGAGGAGGTCGACGGGCTGCGCCAGCTGATCCTCGACGTGCGCGAGCGCTTCCACGTGACCGTGCTGCTGGTCGAGCATCACCTGAACCTGGTGATGCGGGTGTCCGACCAGGTGGTGGCGATGAACTTCGGCCGCAAGATCGCCGACGGCCCGCCCGCGCAGGTGCAGGCCGACCCGGAAGTGGTGCGCGCCTACCTCGGCACGGAGACCGCCTGATGGCCGCGCTGCTGGAGGTGAAGAACCTCGAGGCCTTCTACGGCCCCACGCGCGTGCTCGAGGGCATCGACTTCGAGGTCGCCGAGGGCGGCATCACCACCATCCTCGGCGCCAACGGCGCGGGCAAGACGACGACGCTGCGCGCGCTGAGCGGGCTGGTGCGGCGCACCGGCGAGATCCGCCTCGCGGGCCAGCGCATCGATGGCCACAGCACCGAGAAGACCGCCGCGCTGGGCATCGCGCACGTGCCCGACGGCCGCGGCACGCTGGTCAACATGACGGTGGAGGAGAACCTGCGCGTGGGCGCCTACCTGCGCCGCGGCAAGGCCGAGGTCGAGCAGGACATGGCGCGCATGTTCGGCTACTTCCCGCGGCTGCGCGAGCGGCGCGGGCAGCAGGCCGGCACGCTCTCGGGTGGCGAGCAGCAGATGCTGGCGATCAGCCGCGCGCTGATGCAGCGCCCGCGCCTGCTGCTGATGGACGAGCCCTCGTTCGGCCTCGCGCCGCTGGTGATCCGCGAGATCTTCGAGATCATGCGCGTGGTCAATCGCGAGGAGGGCGTGGGCATCCTGCTGGTCGAGCAGAACGTGGCGCGCGCGCTCGAGATCGCCGACCACGCCTGGCTGCTCGAGACCGGCCGCACCGTCATCTCGGGCACCGCGAAACAGCTGCGCGACGACGCGCAGATCCGCCGCTCCTATCTCGGCTTCTGACCAGGACCCCACCCCATGTACAGCCTGCTGCAACAGATCGCCTCCGGCATCGCCATGGGCGGCATCTACGCCTGCCTCGGCCTGGCACTGGTGATGATCTACCAGTCCACCCACCACATCAATTTCGCGCAGGGCGAGATGGCGATGTTCTCCACCTTCATCGCCTTCCTGCTGCTGAAGTGGGGCCTGCCGTACTGGGCCGCCGCGCTCGCCACGCTGGCCTTCGGCTTCGTGGCCGGCTTCGCCATCGAGCGGCTGGTGCTGCGGCCGCTGGGCGATGTGCCCGAGCTGTCGGTGATCGTGGTCTTCATCGGCCTGTTCGTCGGCATCAACTCGCTGGCCGGCTGGATCTTCGGCCACCAGCTCGAGCCGTTCCCGAGTCCGTTCCCCGACAAGCTGCCCGGCGGCAGCACGCTGATCTCGGGCCACGAGCTCGGCACGGTGGCGGTGGTGCTGCTGGTGATGGCGCTGCTCTATGCCTTCCTGCGCTTCACCAAGGTCGGGCTCGCGATGCGCGCCTCGGCCGAGAACCCGGTGTCCTCGCGGCTCGCGGGCATCCCGGTGTCGCTGATGCTCTCGCTGGGCTGGGGCCTGTCGGCGCTGATCGGCGCGGTGGCCGGGCTGATGGTGGCGCCCGTGGTCTTCCTCGAGCCCAACATGATGGGCGGCGTGCTGATCTACGCCTTCGCGGCGGCGCTGCTCGGCGGCATCGACAACCCCTGGGGCGCGGTGGCCGGCGGGCTGATCGTGGGCGTGGTCGAGAACCTCGCGGGCACCTACCTCGTGGGCACCGAGCTCAAGCTGACGCTGGCCCTGGTGCTGATCGTGGCCGTGCTGCTGGTGCGGCCCTCGGGCCTGTTCGGCCGCAAGCTGGTGGCGAGGGTCTGACGATGTCGGCTCTGCCCTTCATTCCCGAGCAAGCACCGGCCCTGGCCGCCGATGCCGCGCCCGCGCGTTCGCCCTGGCGCATCGCCGCCTTCGCGCTGCTGGCCGTCGCGGCGCTCGCGCTGCCCTTCGCGCTGTCGGACTACCGCCTCTTCCTCGTCACCATGACGCTGATCACCGCCATCGGCGTGCTCGGCCTCAACATGCTCGTGGGCTACAACGGCCAGCTCTCGCTGGGCCATGGCGCGCTGTATGCGCTCGGTGCCTATGTCACCGCGGTGCTGATGGAGCACGGCGGCTTCGCCTGGTGGGCCACCCTGCCGGTGTCGGCCGCGGTGTGCTTCGGCTTCGGCTTCCTGTTCGGCTGGCCGGCGCTGCGGCTCAAGGGCCACTACCTCGCGCTCGCCACCTTCGCGCTCGCGCTGGCCACGCCGCAGCTGCTCAAGCACAAGGCGCTCGAGCCATGGACCGGGGGTGTGCAAGGCATCGTGCTCATGAAGCCCGAGGCGCCCTTCGGTCTGCAGCTGTCGGCCGACCAATGGCTCTACCTCGTGGTGCTGGCGATCGCGGCGCTGATGTTCGTCTGCGCCTGGAACATGCTGCGCGGCCGGCTGGGCCGCGCCACCATCGCCATCCGCGAGCAGCCGACCGCCGCGGCCGCGATGGGCGTCAACGTGCCGCACGTGAAGGCCATGACTTTCGGCATCAGCGCGCTCTACACCGGCGTGGCCGGCTCGCTCGGCGCCATCGCCACCGCCTTCGTGGCGCCCGACAGCTTCGGCATGTTCGTGTCGGTGTTCTTCCTCGTGGGCGTGGTGGTGGGCGGGCTCGGCACCATCTCGGGCGCGCTGGTGGGCGCGGCCTTCATCCAGTTCATACCGAACATCGCCGACCAGATCTCGAAGTCGGCGCCCTCGGCGATCTTCGCGGGCTTCCTGATCCTGTGCATGTTCCTGATGCCGCAGGGCTTCGTGGGGCTGGTGCGCAGCGTGCTGCGGCGCCTGCGTGGCGGCGAGGTCCAACGTCCCCGTCGAGGGGACTGACGCGAACGACCGCCTGAGAGAAAGTCCTTCCATGCCCCGCGCCATCTACATCCATTCCAACGGCGAGCGCACCGAGCTCGAGGTCGCTGAAGGCCAGAGCCTGATGCTGGCCGCCACCAGCCACGACCTGCAAGGCATCGTCGGCGACTGCGGCGGCGTCATGAGCTGCGCCACCTGCCACGTGATCGTCGACGCGGCCTTCATCGACAGGCTGCCGCCCGCGGTCGACACCGAGAACCAGATGCTCGACTACACGGCCGCGCCGCGCGAAGCGGGCAGCCGGCTGTCGTGCCAGATCGTCATGAGCGAAGCGCTCGACGGCATCGCCGTGCGCATCGCCGACCCTCAACTGTAAGAGCCGACATCAACACGGAGAAACGCTTCATGCAAGCCACCGCAACCGACAACAGCACCAAGCCCAAGGCGGCGCTGACCCCCAATCCCGGCCTCACGCCGATGATGCTGAACCATGCGGCCTGGGTCACGCCCGACGCGGCGGCCACCACCGACTTCTACACCCGCATCATGGGCATGGAGCTCGCGAGCACGGTGCTCGACGACAGCGTGCCCTCGACCGGCGACGCGATTCCCTACTTCCACATCTTCTTCCGCATGGGCGACGGCTCCACGCTGGCCTTCTTCGAGGCGCCGGGCGTGCCCGCGCCCTCGAAGTCCAGCCATCCGGCCTACGACATCTTCAACCACATCGCGCTGCAGGCGAAGGACCGCGCCGAGGTGACGAAGTGGTACGAGTGGCTGACCTCGCAGGGCGTGGAGGTGATCGGGCCGACCGACCACAAGGGCCTGATCCTGTCGATCTATTTCCACGACCCGGCCGGCGTGCGCCTGGAGATCACCACGCCGCTGGACAAGGAATGGAACCGCCACACCGACAAGGGCTATGCCGACCTCAAGCTGTGGGAGGACTGCAAGCGCCAGGCCAAGGCCGAGGGCCGCGACGTGCCCAAGGCGCTGTTGGAGCTGATCCAGGACGTGCGCAAGCGCTACGGCACGGGCCACGGCGAGAAGGCCGGCGAGTGAGCGGCGCGCCGGCATGACACCGATCGAACTGCGACCGCTGTTCACGATCAAGGCCGAGGTCACGGCACCGGCCCAGCTCGTGGGCGCCGTGCCGCACGGCTACACGCGGCGCGTGATGTGCGTGAGCGGCGGCCGCTTCGAAGGCGAGCGGCTGCGCGGCCGGGTGCTGCCCGGCGGCGCCGACGTGGTGCTCGAGCGGCCCGACGGCGGCCTGCACCTCGACGTGCGGCTGGTGCTCGAGGCCGAGGGCGGCGGGCTGGTCTACATGACCTACAGCGGACGCCGCAACGGGCCCACGCCCGAGATCATGCGCAAGATCGTGAACCGTGAAGCCATCGCGCGCGGCGAGGATTACTTCCGCGTCGCGGTGCAGTTCGAGACCGCGGCGTCGGGGCTCGAATGGCTCAACGACCGCATCGCAGTCGGCACCGGCACGCGCGAGAGCGACGGCCCCGTGTACGACGTGTGGGAAGTCGCATGAAACGCTTCGAGGGCCGGGCCGCCATCGTGACCGCCGCGGCGTCGGGCATCGGCCGCGCCATCGCGCTGCGGCTGCATGCCGAGGGCGCGCGCGTGCTCGCGGTCGACATCAACGCCGAGGGACTCGCGCAACTGCCGCGCGACGAGCAGCTGCAGGTCTTCGCCGCCGACGTCACGGCCGATGGCGCGCCGCAGGCCATCGTCGACGAATGCATGGAGCGCTTCGGCGACCTGCGCGTGCTGGTCAACAACGCGGGACTGGGCAACTGCCCGCCGTTCCACGAGACCACCGACGACGACTACCGCAGGTTTGCCGACATCAACCAGAAGGCCACCTTCATGGTCACGCGCGCGGCCTTTCCGGCGCTGATCGCGGCGCGCGGCGTGGTGCTCAACATCGCGTCCACGCTGGGGCTGGTGGGCTACCGCCGGCAGGCCGTGTACTCGATGGCCAAGGCCGGCGTGATCGGCCTCACGCGCAACCTCGCGGCCGACTATGCCGACCAGGGCATCCGCGTCAACGCGATCGCGCCCGGCATCATCGCCACGCCGCAGACCGCGGCGCGCCTCCACACCGCGCGCTTCCAGGCCACCATCGTCGGCACCACGCCGATGGGCCGGCCCGGCCTGCCCGAGGAGGTGGCCGGCGCGGCCGCCTTCCTCTGCAGCGACGACGCGGGCTACGTCACGGGCCAGGTGCTGGCCGTCGACGGGGGCCAGACCACGAGCGCCTACATCAGCGAACCGCTGGTGCAGTGCTGGGCCGAGGCCCATCCGGACCGCTGAATTCCAGGAGTCTTTTCATGCGCATCGCACTCATCACCGGCGCCGCTGGCGGGCTGGGGCTGGCCAGCGCGCGGCGGCTGGCCGAGGACGGCCTGACCGTCGCCGTGGCCGACCTGCATGTAGAGGCCGCCGAGCGTGCCGCCGCTGCCCTGCCGGGCCAAGGCCATATCGGCCTGGGCTGCAACGTGGCCGACGAGGACAGCGTGCGCGCCGCCTTCGACACGGTGCAGGAGCGGCTCGGCAGCGTGGCCGTGCTGGCCTGCTTCGCGGGCATCCTCAGCGCGCAGCCCGCGCCGGGGCGCTTGCCCACCATCGACATCACGCTGCAGGAGTGGGACACCGTGCTGCGCGTGAACGCGCTCGGCACCTTCCTCTGCTTGCGCGAGATGCTGCGCCGCTGCGACGGCCAGGCCATCGAGCATGGCCGCATCGTCACCGTCGCCTCGCTCGCGGGGCAGGTGGGAGGCATGCAGAGCGGCGCGGCCTACAGCGCCTCGAAGGGCGCGGTGCTCGCGCTGTCGAAGGTGGTGGCGCGCGAGGCCGCCGCGCTGGGCATCACCGTCAACACCGTGGCGCCGGGACCGATCGACACGCCGATGCTGCAGCAGACCGTGCCCGAGGCGCAGCGCGGCCAGAAGTACCTCGGCACCGCGGCCGTGCCGCTGGGCCGCATCGGCACGCCCGAGGAGATCGCGGCCGCGGTGTCCTACCTCGTGTCGCCCGGTGCCGGCTTCGTGACGGGCGCCACGATCGACGTCAACGGCGGCATGTCGATGCGCTGACGCTTCCTCTTCCAAGACCACCCACGCCAGGAGACTTCCCGATGAATGCCATTGCCGGTTGCCCCTTTCATGCGGGGACTTCGCCGTCCGCCGACTTCAAGCCTTACTTCAGCCCCGAGCTGCATGCGGCCTTCGAGACCCAGCGGCGCGACGAGCCCGTGTTCTGGTGCGAGGAGATCGGCTACTGGGTGCTCACCAGGCATGCCGACGTCTACAGCGTGCTGCACGACGGCGCACGCTTCTCGTCGCAGAACACCACGCGGCCCGTGACGCCGATGCATCCCGATGCGCAGGCGATCCTCAAGGAGGGTGGCTATGCGCAGACCGGCAGCCACTCGAGCCTCGACGGCGCCGTGCACAAGCGCATCCGCGGCGTGACCGGCCAGGTGCTGAACCTGCGCGAGTTCGTCAAGCTCGATGGCCACATCCGCCGGCTCGTGAACGAGGCCATCGACCGCGTCGAGGGCAAGGATGCCGTCGACCTGCTGCGCGAGGTCAACTACGAGCTGCCGGCGCAGGTGGTGTTCAAGGTGCTGGGCATTCCCGATTCGGACATCCCGAGCGTCAAGCACTGGGCCGGCGCGCGCAGCGTGATCGACTTCAGCCCCGCCACCCATGCCGAGCAGCTGGAGGGCGCGCGCAACATGGTGGCGTTCTGGCAGTACTGCACGGAGATGGTCCGCGAGCGCGAGAAGCATCCGCAGGACGACTTCACCAGCCGCATGCTCGCGATCCGCAATGGCGACGACGCCGTGATGACCATTCCCGAGATCATCACCCACACCTTCGGCGTTGCCTTCGCGGGCCACGAGACCACCACCAACCAGCTCACCAACACCTTCCGCAGCCTGCTCGAGAACCGCGAGCAGTGGGAAGCGCTGTGCGCCGATCCCTCGCTCGCGGCCAACACGGTGGAGGAGGGCATGCGCTATGCGGGCGCCGTGATCGGCTGGCGCCGCATCGCCCTGGAGGACGTGGAGTTCCGTGGCGTGACGATCCCGAAGGGCGCGCCCATCGTGCTGTCCTTCGCCTCGGCCAACCGCGACGAGGAGGTGTTCGAGAACCCGCAGCGCTTCGACATCCGCCGCGCCAACGCGCGCAAGCAGCTCACCTTCGGCAACGGCGTGCACTTCTGCCTGGGCGCGCCGCTCGCGCGGCTCGAGATGAAGATCGTGTTCGAGGAGTTCGCCAAGCGCTTCCCGCGCATGCGGCTGGTCGAGCCCGATCGCGCGACGCATCTGCATACCTTCGTGTTTCGCGCGCCGAGCGCGCTGGAGGTCACGCTGCAATGAGCGCCCCCGTGTTCGAAGGCCAGGTGGCCGTGGTCACCGGCGGTGCCAGCGGCGTGGGGCTTGCGCTCGCGCGCCAATTGCTCGAGGCCGGCGCGCGCGTCGCCATCGTCGACCGCGACGAGGCGGCACTGCAGCGCGCGCTCGAGGGACTCGATGCGCGCGATGCGATCGGCGTCGCGGCCGACGTCGCGCAGGAGGCCGACGTGCGGCGCTATGTCGATGCCGCACTGCGCAAGTTCGGCCGCATCGACCTGTTCCACAACAACGCCGCCATCGTCGGCCCGCAGTCCTCGCTGCTCGAGTTCCGCATGGAGGACTTCGAGCGCATCTTCGCGGTCAACGTGCGCGGCGTGCTGCTCGGCATGCAGGCCGTGGCGCGCGCGATGCGCGACCAGGGCGGCGGCACCATGGTCAACACCGCCTCGGTGTCGGGCCAGCGCAGCAGTCGCGCCGAGGCCGGGCTCGGCGTCTACGGCGCCTCGAAGGCCGCGGTGATCCGCATGACGCAGCAGGCGGCGCTCGAGTTCGCGCCGCTCGGCATCCGCATCAATGCCATCTGCCCGGGACCGATCGACACGCCGCTGTTGCGCAGCACCTTCCTCGTCGACGGCCGCACCGAGGCGCAGGCCGAGGCGGCGCTGAAGCAGCACTTCCTGAATCAGCCGCTCAAGCGCGCGGCGAGCGCGCAGGAGGTGGCGAACCTGGTGTTCTGGCTGCTGGGGCCCCAGGCGAGCTTCGTGACGGGTGGGGTTTACAACGTGGATGGGGGGATGACTGCCTGAGACCGGGGACAGGGCCGGCCGCTGGATTGCAGGCCGGCCTTGCCGAGCGTGTGCGCTATTTGATGAATCAGGTCAACGGTCTTCCATGCGGCTCAAAAGCTGACCCGATTCTGAGCTGGCTTGCACAATGGACCCTTGCACTTCTTGGCACTGAAGAAATAGCTGAATCCGGGTACGTCCGAACTATAGAAGTGCACGAACGATGAACGTAGAGGCGCTCCACCCTTTGCGCCTTCAGCGTTGACTTGCTCGAGCAGCTTCGCAGGTTTCTCCTGGATGGACAGCCCGTAATAGGAGAAGCTGGAATTCTGGGTGGTGTCTTTCACGAAGACGAATTGCGGTCCGTTGGGGCCCGAGAAGCTGGCATCCGTGAGCCTGAATCCACGCGCGCCGCGTTCGTTGGCCGCCGTCAGGAACGTGTTGTTCTTGAGATCGGGCAATTCCACCGCTTCGTAGGCATAGGTGGAACTGCTCTTCAGATCCTTTTCGTAAATGCCCACCAGGCGATTCGCAGCGGTGCTGGACATGTTGGAGGCGTAGTAGCCGTCGGCGCCCTGGATGTTTGCCTCCGCAATGATCTTGTCCATCGCGTAGGGCTGGTACTGGACCACGCGATAAGCGAATGTGGTCGCTGCGCTGGCGTCCTTGCGGTAGATATGCCACGTGACGTACATGCCCGAACCTGTACGCTCGGAGTAGGAGCCGATCCATTGGAAGCCAGCCGCGCCGCGATTGGCAAGCTGAGTTCGGAATTCGTCGAGCGTGGCCGGATCGGGCTGCAGCTCGTAGGTGTATGTGGTGTCGCTATCTTTCACGTAGATAGCCAGTTGATCCGTGGGGCTCTGGAACGCGCTGCCGAAATAACGCAGGCCCTTGGCGCCTTGCGCATTGAAGGGAGCGAGGAAATCCGCGGCGCCGGTCGGGGCCACTGGAACCACCCCTTCGTAGGTGAACTTGAGTTCGGTGGCTTCGGGCTCGGTCGCCGGAGCCGGTGTCTCGGGGACGGTCGTCTCCGGCTGCGGCGTGACCGGTGCCGACGCCGATGGCGGTATGAAGGGAATCCCGCCGCCGCCCCCTCCACCGCCGCCGCATCCGGCGAGAGCCAGGATGATCGCAATCGCTGCAAATCCCCGCGCGCGCGGCGCGAAACCCAATGTCGTTCCCCTCATGACCTTCTCCCTCTAGGTTGATTGATGTGCTTCTATTTGTTTCAGCATATTGCCGCAAAATGACCGATCGATGTCACTGTCATGGCGCAGAGGCGCACGACACGTTCTATTTTGACGAGACGGTCATGTTCGGTGCGGGCCTTGCAATTGCGCCAGATGGCCTCGCGTGCCTTCGGTCCGCGCCCAAGCCGACTTCGTTGCGGACTCTCCCTGCAGTCCGCCACCTTCTCGGCGGCGCTGCACGGCGGTTGAAAGTTCGGATGATCTCGGTCACAACGGCCCTGTGAACGGCTACAGTCCGCCTCGGCCCCGGCAAGCGCCGCGAGGTCGCGGAGGATCCCGATGCTCCCTATCGTCGTTGCGCTCGCTGCCACCGTCGTCCTGCTGGTCTGGATGGGCTTCTTCATGATGGGCTCGCTGCCGCTGCTCGTGCTCAAGCACGACACGCCGCTCGATGCGCGCTTCATCCGCGGCCTGTTCAACGTCTATTACGTCGCCGTGACCCTCACGGCCGCCGCCGCGGCGCTCAGCTATGTCTGGTCGGGCAAGTTCGTCTTCGCCTTGGGTGCGGCACTCATCGGCGCGCTGGCCTTCGCCCTGCGCGGCTGGTTCATCATTCCGCGCATGGACGCGCTGCGCGGCTCGATTCCCGAGGCCGATGCATCGATCCTCGAGTTCCGCCGGCTGCACATCGCGGGCATGCTGATCAACGTGGTGCAATTGGCGATGGTGGCCTGGGCGTTGACGCAACTGGGGATCTGAGCGGCGGGCGCTGTGCGAGGATCGCGCTTTTCTCTCGCAGCACGAACGATCACCGGAAGATGACAACCCTCGAGAAGACGCGCGAACGCCTGGAATCCAAGAGATTTTCCGTGCGCAAGCGGGGCATGCGGGAACTGCTCGACGCGGGCTTGCGCGACGAATTCATCGAGCGCGCGTTGGCCGAAAAGGACGGTGCGCTCATCGAGCACGCTGTGCAATGGATCGAGCCGGACGTGCCTGCCGCGCTCCTGGTCCACATGTTCCGCAAGAATGCGACGCCGGTCCCGCAGTCCGGCATTCGCTCCTACCTGCCGTACAACAACTGCCTGCACGCTGAGGCCGAGATCCACGCGCAGTACGCGCTGCAGGGGCGAAGAATCGCCGTCGGAACCGTCGAGGCCGTGGGCATGGGCTATCTCAGGTCCTTCCACTCCGTGCTGCTCAAGGTGATAGCGCAGGACTTCGAGGTCGCCCAGACCGCCTTCGAGCGCAAAGGGGCGAAGGCGCTTTCGGGAGGGATTCACGCCTTCTCGCACGGTATGGACGGCATCGTCTACACCGGTCTGGAGAACGAATGGTGCGCCGAATCGCAAAAGGTGCAGGCCGCGTTGCTGGCCTTGCATCGCATCGACTGCGCGGTGCCGATCGAACGCATCGATTCCCTCATCGACCAGGTCGAGCAATGGGCGCAGCCGGGCTCGCTGCTGTGGCTCAGGGGTATCAAGGTACCGATGTGGCTCCGCCTTCATGGCCTGCCCGACGATGATTTCGTCCCGGCCGTCGCGCGCTGGCGGGCCCAGTATCCGAATGCGCAGTTTTTCGGGATGGAAGCCGACCTCGGTACGGCCTGTCTCAAGCGCAAGCTGTTCGCGGAATTGGACCGCCTTCTTCAGCAGGAGGACCCCTTTCATTTCTACAGCCCCGTGTTCTGCCACTGGCCGCTCATGCGATACATGGAGGAAAAGGGAGTGCTGAAGATAGAGGATCAGTTCTTCGGCGCGCGGGAATACAGGGACAGGATGGACTGGGGGATCGCGGGACCGCCGTGGGCGGAAGTGCCGGGGGCTTTGGAAAAGGGCGGGTTTCCGGCATCCGCTTGAGCAACTGCTCTTTGGGTTCGCATTTTCGAGAAAACCCTCGAGACGCAACAGCGGATCCATGCATCCGATGGAGGTTCATGAGTGTTCGACGAGCAAACGCTTAGAAAAATCGCCGATGGGGATGCGCGCTGCACGCCACTCGATGAAGTTCGCTGCCATGAAGCGGTCAAGGCCTTTTCGGCCGCTTTCGAGGCGTTGCCCGATCTCGCGATTCGGACGGAGCAAGGCAGCTACAGCAATTTCTGCGCGGTGTACGTCTACGATCCGGCGCAAGCCGTGCGAGACCAGGGCCTCGACGGTTCGTTGTACAGAAGCTTTCCGAGCCTGTTGATCTACTTCCATCATCTGGCCCCCATTGCCGCCTTGGGCATGTCTTCCTGGGGCGAGACCTTGCGATCGGACGGGACATTCAGTTCGCGTCACTTCGGAGGGCTCGATCTGCAAGACCTCTCTTCTCTCGACGCGGTGCGGCCGCACTCGTTGGAAATCCGGGTCGGCGCCGCCTTGCGGAGAACTGCATACGCCGTTCAACCGCCCGAATACTTCATGCAATTTGCGCCGGCCTGGTTCGGGTCGGGTCGACGGAGCGAGGGGGCCGCACCGTGGAACAGGCTCTTCCACCTTTTCTTCCAGGTCGTGGGTTGACCACGGCGAACAGGAAGAGTCCCTTCGATTCTTCAGGTTGGCAAGAACCCGCTTGATAGAATGAGAACGACTATCAATTGCCTCAAGTGACCGGTCTCCGGGCCTCCGGGTGCGGCAAGGCGCCACGCCTGCCACCGCTCGCCGTCCATCCCGTCGAAGAAAGCCATGGCCCAGAACGCTGTCCCCGCCCTGCAGATCGTCTCCCGCATCGGCGCCGCCGTGCTCGGCGGCTATGCGTTCTCCTGGGGCTTCGTCGCGCTCGGCATCGGGTTGCTGTTCGCCGCGGGCATGCCGTTCCACGACGCCGAGTCGCTCGCCAGCATGCTGGCCTTCCTGGTGTTCCTGGTCGCGTTCCTCTGGGCGTTCTCGGCCGCCAATGTCAAGCGCGTGTGGCTGGTGCTGGCCGGCGGCGGCCTGTCGATGGCGGCGGCGGCTTCCCTGGTGCAGCGGGCGCTGCTCTGACCTGACGACCCGAACCATTCCCGCGAGGAGAGACTTCCGTGTTCCAGAATTTCCGCCTCTCGATGGCCTGGCTCCACACCTGGTTCGGGCTGGTGCTCGGCTTCGTGCTGATGGTCGTGTTCTTCTTCGGCTCGCTGTCGGTGTTCGACCGCGAGATCGACCGCTGGGCGATCCCCGAGACGCGCTTCGAGCCGCAGCGCATGCCCTCGTTCGACCAGGTGCTGCTGCCGCTGTTCAAGGAGGTGAAGCCCGCCCCCGCCAACATCGAGCAGGCGCGCTCGCGCGTGAACGGCCCGATGGCGACGAGCTTCGAGCCCAAGCAGTGGCTGGCCTACACCACGCACCGCGACCCGGTGCTGAGCATCTATTCGGGCTTCATCCTGCCCAACGCCAAGGATCCGGAAGACGCGGTCTGGGGCTACGCCACCATCGACCCGCGCACCGGCAAGACGCTGTCGGAAGACCGCCTGAAGATCGGCAGCGACTTCTTCTACCCGCTGCACTACAGCCTGCACATCAACTGGCTGAACCTCGGCACCTGGATCGTCGGCTTCGCGGCACTGGTGATGCTGATCGCGCTGGTGAGCGGCGTGGTGATGCACCGCAAGATCTTCCGCGAGCTGTTCACCTTCCGTCCGGCCAAGCACGTGCAGCGCAGCGCGCTCGACCTGCACAACCTCACGGGCGTGGTCGCGCTGCCCTTCCACTTCATCTTCGCGCTGTCGGGCCTGGTGGTGTTCGCGGGCGTCTACTTCCCCGTCAGCCACACCCAGCTCGAGCCGCTGCACGAACTGCACGAGAAGCTCGAGGCCCAGGAGACCGGCCTGCCGCACGACCGCGCGGGCACGCCGGGCACGCTGGCCTCGGTCGACGCGATGGTGGCCGAGGCCCAGCGCCGCTGGGCCAGCCGCGGCATGGCGGGCGAGGTGGGCATGCTCAACGTGCAGCACGTGAACGATGCCAATGCCTACGTCAGCGTCTACCGCGCGGGCACCGACCGGGTCACGCTCACGGGCGAGGGCATCCACTTCAACGGCGCCACCGGCGAGGTGATCCGCGAGGACCCGGCGCCCACGGTGGTCGCGGGCATCAAGGACTTCCTGACCGGGCTGCACCTGCAGCACTTCAGGCACTGGCTGCTGCGCTGGCTCTATGTGCTGGGCGGGCTGGCCGGCTGCGCCTGCATCGCCACCGGCTTCATCTTCTTCGTCGAGAAGCGCAAGCGCCAGCATGCGAAGCAGGGCCTGCAGGGCGCGCGCTGGGTCGATGCCTTCGCGGTCGCGACGGTGCCGGGCCTGCTGATCGCGACCTTCTCCATGCTGGTCGCCAACCGCCTGCTGCCGGCCGAGCTGCCGCTGCGCGGCAACTGGGAGATCGGCGTCTTTGCGGGCGCCTGGCTGGTCTCGCTGCTCCATGGCCTGTGGCGCACCGCGCCCACGGCGCAGGGCCGTCTCGCACCGGCCTGGGCCGAGCAGTGCTGGGCCGTGGCGCTGCTGGGCGTGGCGGCGGTGCTGCTGAACTGGATCACCACCGGCGACCACCTGCTGCGCACCATCGGCAGCGGCTACTGGCCGGTGGCGGGCGTCGACCTGTCGGTGCTCGCGGCGGTCTCGCTGGCCGTGGTGGCCGCGCGCATGCTGCGGCGCCGTGCCGCCGCGACCGCCGTTACCACCGTGTCGGCGTCGAACGGATCGGCGGTGGCCCGTGTCTGAGGCCCTGATGCTCGCGGCCGCGCTGGCCGCCAACCTCGTGGGCGCGGGCCTGTTCGCGCTGTCGATGGACGTGCACTGGGAGCAGGCGCGCCCCGGCACGGCCTACCCGGTGCGCATGGCGCGCGTGCTGCGCGTGCTGGGTGCCGCCTGCCTGCTCGTGTCGCTGTTGCTGTGCCTGCGCGTCGACCATGTCTCGATGGCCTCGCTGGTCTGGTTCATGGCGCTCGCGGGTGCCGCGCTCGCCGTGACCTTCACGCTGAGTTGGCGGCCGCGCTGGCTGGCGCCGCTGGTGGCGTGGATTCCCGCGCGGCCGGCAACGAGCTCTCGCTGAGCGGCCCGGCGCCGTCCTCGAAGTACACCACCATGCGCAGGTGGCGGTACTCGTCCACCGTCAGCGCCTCGTGTTCGAAGGCCACGCGCCGGCCGTCGTCCAGCAGGGCCGAGATGCCGCGCGAGGGCTGCGGATCGCGCGGCGTGTCCCACCAGCGCCGGAAGTCGGGCGACAGCCGCCGCAGCTGATCGACCAGCTCCAGCATCGCGGGATCGTCGGGCGCGACCGCGAGCTCGCGGCGAAACGCGGCCAGCAGGCGCGGCGCATCCTCCTTCCAGTCCGGCAGGCGCCGGCGCAGCTCGGGATCGGCGAAGGCCAGGCGCAGGAAGTTGCGCTGCGCGGGCTCCCGGCCCGAGAAGCCGAACGACCGGTCGGCGGCGGCATTCCACGCGACCACGTCCCAGCGCAGGTTGGTGACGTAGGCGGGGCGCGCGACCAGCTCGTCCATCATGCGTTGCACCAGCGGCGGGATGCTCGGCCAGTGATGGGCCTCGGCCGAGGGCGGCCGCTGCTGCGAGAGCAGGAACAGGTGGCAGCACTCGGCATCGTCGAGCCGCAGGATCTTGCCGATGCGCAGCAGGAAGGCTTCCGAGACACCGATCTCGCGGCCCTGTTCGAACCATGTGTACCAGGTGATGCCCACGCCCGCGAGCGCCGCCACCTCCTCGCGGCGCAGGCCCGGCGTGCGGCGCCGTCCGCCGCTGGGCAGGCCCACGTCCGCGGGCGCGAGCCGCTCGCGATGGGCGCGCAGGAAGGCCGAGAGTTCGGTGCGCGTGCGGTCGAGCGATCTAGACGCCATGCCACGCCGCCTTGCGTATTGCTGCCAGTAATAGCATGAGAGGAAATATTGTCCTGTTGCTGATCCGTTCCCAGAATGATCGCTCTTTCATCATTCAGGAGTGGCTCGCATGGCTTTCGGTCTCAAACAGCACAACGGCAACAGCGTTGCGACAACGCCGCCGGCGCGCGCGGGCCTCGCCCAATGGGCCGGCCTCGCCATGCTCGCGCTGCCCACGATGCTGCTCGGGCTCGACGTGACGCTGCTCTATCTCGCGCTGCCCAAGCTGGCCGAGGACCTGCAGCCCAGCGCCACGCAGGCGCTGTGGATCATGGACGCCTACGGCTTCATGATCGCGGGCTTCCTGGTCACGATGGGCGCGCTGGGCGATGCGATCGGGCGCCGCCGTCTGCTGTTGATCGGCGCCGCGGCCTTCGCCGTCACCTCGGTGCTGGCCGCGTTCGCACCGAGCGCCAACCTGCTGATCGCCGCGCGGGCCCTGCTCGGCATCGCGGGCGCGGCGCTGATGCCCTCCACGCTGGCGCTGATCCGCAACATGTTCCTCGATGCACGCCAGCGCGCGCTGGCGATCGGCGTGTGGGCCACCATGTTCGCCTTCGGCATGGCCGCGGGGCCGCTGGTCGGCGGCCTGTTGCTCGCGCACTTCTGGTGGGGCTCGGCCTTCCTGGTGGCGATTCCCGTGGTGCTGCTGCTGTGGATCGGCGGGCCGCTGCTGCTGCCCGAATACCGCGCGCCGGAACGCGCGCGCCTCGACCTCGCGAGCGTCGCGCTCTCGCTGACGGCGATCCTGCCACTGGTCTACGTGGTCAAGCAGAGCGCGAAGAGCGGCTGGGGCATTGCCACCACGCTGGCGCTGCTGCTCGGCATCGCCTGCGCGATCGCGTTCGTGCGGCGCCAGCGCAGACTCGCGAATCCGCTGCTCGACATCGGTCTGTTCGCCGACCGCAGCTTCAGCGTCGCGCTCGGCGTGCTGCTGGTCGGGCTGACCGGCGTCGGCGGCGCGTTGCTGCTGGTGACGCAGTACCTGCAGCTCGTGATCGGCCTGCCGCCGGTGACGGCCGGCCTGTGGATGGCGCCGCCCGCGCTCGCGATGCTGGTGGCCGGCATCGGCGCGCCGCTGGTCGCGCGGCGCGTGCGCCCGGGTTTCGTGATGGCCGCGTCGCTCGCGCTGTCGGCGCTGGGCCATGGCTTGCTCGCGCTGCTGCCCGTGCTGCCGGCGACGCAGGGCCTGGGCTGGGCGGTGGCCGGCTATTCGCTGATCTACCTGGGATTGGGAACGCTGGCCGCGCTGGGCACCGACCTCGTGATCGGCGCGGCGCCGGCCGCCCATGCGGGCTCGGCCTCGGCGCTGTCGGAAACGGTGCAGGAACTCGGCGTCGCGCTCGGCGTGGCGATCTTCGGCAGCCTGACGACCGTGGTCTATCGCGCAGGCATCGCCGAGCATCTGCCGCGCGAGCTGCCCGAACAGGCGGCCCGCGCGGTGGAAGAGGGCCTCTGGACCGCGACCTCGCTCGCGTCGAGCCTGCCCGCGGGCCTGCTCGACGAGGCCCGGCACGCCTTCGTGGCCGGGCTCGGCGTGTCGTCCGCCGTGGCGGCCGCGGGGATCGCGGCCCTGGCCGTGGTGTCGGCCGTGGCGCTGCGGCGCATCGCGATCCCCGCGCCGCGCGCGCTCAAGCCTTCGCGGGCGGCAGCGCCAGCGGCTTCGGCAGCCGGATGCGGATGAACTCGTTGCCGTCCACCTTGTTCGGCAGGCGCGAGGGCGAGCCGCCGGGGTAGTTGTTGTCGTTCACCAGCATCAGCGTCTGCGCGTCGGCGATCGTCACCACCTCCACGCACTCCATCGGGAACGCGAAGACGCCGTCGATGGTGGCATCGCCGCCCAGGCCCTTCGGGTCCTTCAGCGCCATCAGGTCGACGATCTCTTCCTTCTTGAGGTAGCCGCTGCTGTCGACCTGCGCGAGGTCGATCCTGTAGACGCGCTTGAAGCGCGCCGCGTTGCGCCAGGTGCCCGAGGCCGGGAACTTGCCGCTGCGCACGTCGCCCGCGCCGCTGTCCTTCTCGACCACGAGGAACTCGGTGTCGTTGATCGCGACCATGTCGTTGACGCTGTAGACCTCGGTCTCGAGGTTGCCGTCGCCGTTGATGCGCTGGCCGGTGCTGACCTTGTAGGCGTAGACGCGCGGCTCGAAGTTCTGCGAGGCCAGGTCGAACACGCTGATGATGCGGCGCTGCGCGTTGTCGCCGTTCATCTCCTTCTCGTACATCGCATAGAGCTTGGTGCGGCTGGCGTTGATCGCCATGCTTTCCAGGCCGCCCGAGCCGCCGAGGTTGGCCACCGAGGTGTTCGACTGGATGTACGGATTGTTCGGCGTCTGCACCAGCGGATTGCCGCCGATCTTCGCGAGGTTGGGCATCTGCACCTCGCGCGCGACCAGCCGGCCCTGGCGGTCGAACTTCAGCAGGAAGGGACCGAACTCATCGCCGATCCAGAAGTTGCCCTGCGCATCGATCTGCAGCGACTCGGGGTCGATGTCGTAGCCCGTCAGCAGGCGGCCCGAGACGATCGCCGGGTCCACGGCCAGCGTCTGGCCGGCCGGCGACACCGAGGCGCCGGGGTAGTTGACCATGTCGGCCACGGCCGGGTAGCCGAGGTTGCGATAGGGGTCGCTCAGGCGGATGTAGCTCTGCGCGCTGAAGGACGCGAGCGTCTCGCCGGTCTGGAAGTTGGCCGGGATCACCTGGCCCTTGGCCCAGTCGAACTTCACCGCGTAGATGTGCAGCAGGGCATCGGGCGAGGCGGCGCGGCCGCCGAAGCCGTTGTCCTGCATCGCGTAGAAGACGCCCGGCATGCCGCTGGGCACCAGCGCCGAGAAGCCCTGCATCGGCTGCTTGCCCTGGAAGGGCAGGGTGTAGCCGTAGGTGTCCTTGGCGCGCGTGTAGTCGCCGCCCGAGATGAACTGGCCCGAGGTCGGGCCGGCCACGTAGCTGTCGGCCGGCAGCACGGCACGGCCGGTCAGCGTCGGTGCCGTGACCTCGGGTTCGGCCACCGGCGCGGGCGCCGGTGCGGGTGCAGGGGCCGGCGCGGGTGCCGGCACGAAGGGGAAGCCGCCGCTGCTTCCGCCGCCGCCGCAACCGGCCAGCAGCGCGCCGCCCGCGCCGAGCAGCAGGCCGCGGCGCTGGATGTTGTTCTTCGATGTCATGTCTGGGTCTTCGGTGCGATTCAGAAGGGCGCCGGTGCCGACGTCATGTCGGTCAGCTTGTTGGTCTGCAGATCGATCACGAAATGCTGCGTCGGCGCGCCGCGGGCGAGCTTGAGCAGGATCTGCATCAGCGGCTTGAAGCGCGCCTGGAACACCGCATGGGCCGGGTTGTCGTTCATCACCTGCTGGCTGCCGTTGAGCGCCAGCGCGGTGTTGGTGCCTTCGAGGGCCTGGGCGATCAGCTTGTACTGGCGCGCGCGGTCGGCCGGGATGTCGGTGAACGCGAGGTCGCCGGCATTGGCCAGGCGCACGAAGTCGCCCGCCAGGTCGATCGCCTTCCACTGGTTGAAGTCCTCCAGCCGCATGCCGTTGGCCCCCGCGAGCGCGCGCGCCCTGGCTTCCGCATCCGCGTAGTCCTTGGCGTAGGCCGCCTGCTGCGCGCTGCCGTCGCCGCCCGCGTCGCCCAGGCACGAGAAGAAGGCGTTGCTCAGCAGGCCGCGGTTGCCGGTGTTGCCCAGTTGCTTGAGCGTGACCTTGGTCTGCAGCTGCGACAGCACCAGCAGGTCGGAGCCGTAGATCGGGCTCTTCACCAGCTCGCGCATCTCGCAGCGCCAGTCGTCGTTGAGCAGCCGCAGGCGCACCAGCTCCGACATGTAGCGCGTGCTGAACTCGCCGTAGCTCTTCGCGTCGAGCACGGTCCGGTCCCACAGCACGCCGTTGCTGCCGCCCGGCAGCCGGCCCGGGAAGTCGGTGAAGAAGCGGTGTTCCTCGCGGTAGAGGTCGAACAGCTCGTCGAAGCGCGCCACGTTGTCCAGGCGCACGGTCTGCACGTCGATGTGCGTCGCGTCCTTGAAGGTCAGCAGCTTGTAGGCCGGCACGTAGGCCGCCATCGACGGCGCCTGGATGTTCACCAGGCCATGGCCGTCGTCGTAGTTGCGCACGGCGGTGTCGTTGAAGTGCATGTGGCCGCCCACGTGCACCTGCAGGCCGGTGTCGGCCAGCGCCTTGGTCACGTCCTCGGCGGGACGGCGCACCATCTGCATCTTGCCCGCGCCGAGCAGCGCGATGATGTCGTCGGAGGCGCCGTTGAAGAACTCGCTCATCGGGAAATGGCTGAAGGCGACGACCTGCTTGCCCTGCTTCTTGCCGCGTGCCACCACGTCCTTGAGCCACGCGATCACGTGCGGCTTGTGGGTCAGCATCTTGTTGTAGCCGGCGTCGCCCGAGCCGTTGAAGTCGTTGGGGCCGGTGCCGGTGGGCACGTAGACGTTGGCATCGATGCCCACGAGCCACAGGCCTTCGACCGGTTCGACCAGGTAGCTGGTGTCGGGCACGTCATGGCAGAAGGTGTAGCCGTCCTTCTTGTAGGTACCGCCCGCGCCCTGCGCGCAGATCTCGAAGCTGCGCTTGCTCCAGGCCGCCTGTTCCTTCGCCTTCGCGAAGTCGTAGTTCTGGTAGCTGTAGCTGCTGTAGGGCGTCTCGAAATAGCGGTAGCCGGCCTTGGGCATCAGGCCGTGCTGGTCGAGCGCCTCGGTGATGCCCGCGTAGCCCTGTTCCTTGACTTCCTCGGTGCAGTAGCTGCTGTTGACCTTGGCCCATTCGCCGCTGTAGTTGGACGCCGCGCAATCGCCGTTGCCGCCGCGGCTGTAGATCGGCTGGGGCGCGCCGACGCGGTTGGTCGTGGGGTCGATGCCCAGGTAGTCGGCCTTGCCGCCCGCGCGCTCGAGCGGCTTGTTCGGGTCGTGGTTGCCGGGGGCCGCGAAGAACTGGATGCCGTGCTTGTTCGCATAGTCGTCCAGCACCTTCTTCAGGCCGCGCATGTGCACCGGTTGTCCGTCGTCCGAGAAGTCGCCGGGCAGCGCGATCAGCTTCACGCCGCGCGCCACCGCGTCGTCGAGCGCGGTGATGAAGGCGAAGTAGTTCTCGTTGAACAGGCGCGTCGAGGTCATCTGCGCATGCATCAGGCGGATCGTCGCGTTGCGGCCCGACTTCTGGTTGAACACGCCGGGGAACGAGCCGTCCTTGAAGTTGGCGTAGACGTCGTGGAAGTGGATGTCGGGCATGAACGCGACCTGCACCGGCGGCGCGGACTCGGCCGGCGGGGGCGTGGTCTGGCCGGGGTTGGAGCCCGAGGGCGGCAGCGGGAAGAAGCCGGCGTTCTGGTTGTCGCTGCCGCCGCAGGCGGACAGCAGCAGCACCGCCGCGGCGACGGCGATCGTCGAGGTCGCGCGCGCAGTGCGAGGAAGGGAAAAAATCATGAAAAAAGATCCGCGAAAAAGGTGACGAAACGCCCGCCGCCCCTGCGAAGGGGCCGGCGGGCGCGGGGCGGATCATGCGGGGGTCGTATGACCTCCCGGTGGCAGATGCATGACATAGGACGACTGACCGCACACTGACGCCGAGGTGAAAAGTTCGCATCGAACGCGCAGCGCTTCTCGGGCCGCCGCCGGACCCCGCCGGCCGCGCGCCAGGCGGAATCGCCCCCGCCGCGCCATGGCACCATCGCCCCCATGCACGAGCCCTCCCGCCGCATCCCCTACCGCACCTGGCCGGGCGCCCTCGCGGTCTTCCTCGCCATTGCCGCCTATGTCGGCGGCCTGATCTTCTGGGACCGCCACACGCCCGGCGCGCGCCCGCTGCCGGCCGGCGAGACCGTGTCGGTCGGCCATGCGCGCTTCGAGCCCGCGCGCGGCTGGCAGATGGACGTGGCGCGCTCCAAGGCCGGCCGCTCGCTGATGCTGTTCAAGGGCAACCACAAGTTCCTCGTGACCACGCTGCCCTGGGCCGGCGGGCCCGACGGTCCGCTGGTGCGGCAGCAGCGGCTGATGGAGCGCGGCCAGGGCCTGAGCATCGAGGGCGACGTGTCCGACTTCGTCACCATGTGGGGCCTGCAGGGCAAGACCTTCGCCTACTACGGCAGCAAGATCGCCGGCCGTTTCTGGCAGGTGGTCGACCAGCGCCGCAAGTCGCTGGTGCAGATCGACGTCTACGGCGGCAGCGACGGCCTCGACGAAGCCATGGCCGACGCGCGCAGCATGCTCGAGTCGATGGACCTGGAGGCGCCGCTGTGAGCCACGACACCACCATCACCACCACCGCCTTCGACAGCGACGAGTCGCCGTGGCCGGTCGGCACCGACTCCTTCTTCCAGCCGCGCCGCGCCGCCTTCTGGCTGCTGAGCGCGCTGATCGTCAACGGCCTGTTCTACACCGTGCAGATGTTCTCGATGGGCTTTCGCGTGGTGCCCATCACGGCCTTCCTGGGGCTCGTGGTGTGGGGCCTCTACACGCTGGCCTTCCTGCTGGTGTTCCGCACGCTCGACCTGCTCGAGCAGCATCCGCCCGAGGCCTTCGTGCTGGCCTTCGCCTGGGGCGGCATGGGCGCGGTTTACTTCGCGGCGCCGGCCAACATCGCGATCCAGAGCCTGTGCGCCAAGCTGATCTCGCCCGAGTTCGTGGCGGCCTGGGGGCCCGCGGTCGCGGGACCGATCACCGAGGAGTTCCTCAAGCTCGCGGGCGTGGTGCTGCTGGTGCTGGTGGCGCGCAACCAGTTCCAGACCTACCTGTCGGTGCTCATCGTCGGGGCCATGGCGGGGCTCGGTTTCCAGGTGGTCGAGAACCTGACCTACACCGTCAATGCCTCGATGCGCTTCCCGCTCGAGAACCAGGTCTACCCGGTGCTGCTGAACCTGCTCACGCGCGGACTCATGAGCGGGCTGTGGAGCCACGCGGCCTACACCGCGATCGCGTCCTTCGGCGTCGCGTGGTTCCTGCTGCATCCCGAGCGGCGGCTGGTCACGCGCATCGGCGCCGCCGTGCTGTGCTTCGTGCTGGCCTGGGCCATGCACTTCGTCTGGAACTCGCCGCTGCTCGAGGACTACTTCGACGGCGGCTATGGCGAGATGGCGCTGCTGCTGCTGGTCAAGGGCATTCCGGTGCTGATCGCGGCCTGGCTGTTCTGGCGCGAGGCCGCGCGCGAGAACGGCGCCTACCTGCACGCGCTCGCGGCCTACTTCGTGCCCGAGCGCGAACTGATCCGCGACGACGAGTGGGTGCGCCTGGGCGAACCGCTGGCACGCTGGCGCGTGCGCCGCGAAATGGGCCGTGCCTTCGGTGCCAGGGCGCGGCGGCTCAAGACGCGGCTGCAGCGCGAGCAGCTGCGGCTGATCCGGCTCGCGGGCACCTATGGGCGAGGGCCGCAGACGCTGGCGAGCGAGCTGGCGGTGCGGCGGATCCGGGCGGCGCTCGAGCCGTTGATCCAGGCGCCGCGCTGAGCACGCACCACATCTTTCACTTCGACGATCCATCGCCACCGCACCATGTCCAGCCACATCCAGCGCCTGCGCCTCCCTGAGGACGATCCGACCTTCGGCAGCAACAAGGTCTTCGACCTGTTCCAGTATGCGCCGGCCGTGAAGGCCGGCGGGCTGGTCTTCATCGCGGGCCAGGTCGGCATCCATGCCGACGGCACCGTGCCGGAGCGCGCCGAGGAACAGATCGAGCTCGCGTTCAAGCGCCTCGGTGCGATCCTCGCGCATGAAGGGCTGGGCTTCGAGGACCTGGTCGAGCTGGTGTCCTATCACGTGCGCATCGACGAGCAGTTGAGCGCGTTCCGCGCGATCAAGGAACGCTACATCACGAGCGACTTCCCGGCCTGGACCATCCTCGGCGTGGCCGCGCTGGCGCGGCCGAACCTGCTCGTCGAGATCAAGGCCGTGGCGGCCGCCCGGCCGGCGTAGCAGCACGCGGTCTCGATGCCGCTTCAGAGCCCCATCAACGCCTGCAACAGCATCCGGCTCGCCGGCGCCGGCTCGGCCAGCGCGGGCACCGCCAGGTAGCTGACCCGGTGCGCCCAGGGCTCGTCGAGCGGCACGAAAGCCAGGTTCGGAAACTTCGCCTGCTGCTCGAGGCTGGCCTGGGGCAGCAGCCCGATGCCGAGGCCGCACTGCACCATGCGGCTGGCCGAATCCATGCCCTTGACCTGGATGCGCGTGCGCAGCCGCACGCCGTGCGCGAGCGCTTCCCTGGCCACGCGGCTCGCGAGCGCGGTGCCGGGCGGCAGTTCCACCCACTCCTCCTTCAGCAGTTGCTCGAAGCGCAGGCGCTTGCGCTTCGCGAGCCGGTGGTGCACGGGCAGGATCACGACCAGCCGTTCGGTGCGGTAGGGCTGCAGCTTGAGGCCCGGGATGTCGCCCTCGGCGACGAACACGCCGACGTCGGCCTTGCGTTGCAGCAGCAGCTCGACGATCTCCGCGCTCGTGTGTTCGGCCAGCTCGATCTTGATGCCCGGGTGCTGCTGCAGGAACAGCGCGAGGTCCTGCGGCAGGTGCTGCACGATGGCCGAGATCGAGGCGACGAGCTGGATGCGGCCCGACACGCCGGCCTGCAGGTTCTGCAACTCGGCGTCGAGGGTGTCGACGTCCTCCATCATCGCGCGCGCATAGCGTGCGATCGACAGGCCCGCCGCGGTCAGGCCGGCGCCGCGTGCGGTGCGATGCAGCAGCTCGACGCCCATGGCGTTCTCGAGTTGCGTGATGCGGCGGCTCGCGGCCGAGGGCACGATGTGCAGGGTGGCGGCCGCGCGCGACAGGCTGCCTTCGTGCTCGATCGCCGCGACGAGCTTCAGGGTGGCGAGGTTCAGGTGGTCGAGCAGGGGGCGTCGGGGTTTCATGGTGCGCGGGGCAGCGTTGCCGCAATGGCAACGCTGCGGTGAATTAATGTCGCTGGGCTTGTGGCGGGGACTGCGTCAGCATGCGGGCCATTCCAACAAGGAGACGCATCCTTCCATGCAGCAGATTCTGAACCTGCGCGATCTCACGATGATCGAGCGCACCCATGCCCGCGGCGGAAAATTCCGCTACCACCCGCTGCTGTCCGGCCGCGATGGCAGCGCGGGCAACTTCTTCCTCCAGCTCTCGAACACCTTCAACGACTTCGACTCGCCACGCCATCGCCACAACTTCGACCAGGTGCGCGTGCAGCTCGAGGGCGACGCCGACTTCGCGCGCGACGGCGTCATGAAGCCCGGCATGATCGGCTACTTTCCCGAGGGCGTGTTCTACGGGCCGCAGAGCATCTCGGGCGAGTCGCTCACGCTGGTGCTGCAGTTCGGCGGCGCGAGCCGCAGCGGCTACCTGTCGGAGGCGGCGTTCCAGCGCGGCATCGTCGAACTGAAGAAGAACGGGCGCTTCGAGGCCGGCGTCTACAAGGTCGACAAGCCCGAGGGCGGCACGCGCAACCAGGATGCCTACGAAGCGGTCTGGGAGCACATGAACGGCCGCGAGCTGCGCTACCCCGAGAGTCGCTACGACAAGCCGATCTTCATCCGCCCGTCTGCCGCGCAATGGCTGAGCGATGCGCAGCGGCCCGGCGTGTCGCGCAAGCACCTGGGCAGCTTCTCCGAGGCGCGGACCGTGCTGTCGCTGATCGCGCTCGAAGCGGGCCGGAGCATCGAGGTGCCGCCGAACAGCATCGTGTTCGTGCTGGCCGGCAAGGGCCACGCGGGTGACGGCCGGCGCGATTGGGAAGCGCGGTCTTCGCTCTACAGCGGGGAGACGGCCAGCGCGATGACGGCCGATGCCGCGAGCGAGCTGCTGCAGATCGAACTGCCGAGGCTGTGACCATGCGCGACCCTCAGTCCGACGGCCGACGCCGTCGCATCGTGCTGGGACTCGGCGCCGCCCTGGCGGCCTCGCCGCTGCCGCGCGCCTGGGCCGTGGAGGAATTTCCCTCGCGACCGATCTCGATGGTGGTCCCGTTTCCGCCGGGCGGCGGCTTCGACACCATCGCGCGGCCGTTCGCGGAGCGGCTCGGCCAATTGCTCGGACGCGCGGTCGTCGTGGACAACCGCCCGGGCAGTGGCGGCAACATGGGCACCGACTTCGTCGCGCGCGCGCCGGCTGACGGCTACACGCTGCTGTTCGCCAACGACTACCTCGCGACCAACCCGAGCGTGAATCGCAACACGCGTTTCGATCCGCTCAAGGACTTCGCGCCCCTGAGCATGGTCGGCAGCACGCAGGTGGTGATGGCGGTGCGGCCCGACTTCCCCGCGCGTAACTTCGAAGAGCTGGTCGCGCTGTCGAAAAAGCGCTCGCTGAGCTACGGCACGCCGGGCGCGGGCACCTCGCCGCACCTGGTGGGCGAGTACCTCTCGACCATCTCGCCGCTGCAATCGCTGCACGTGCCCTACAAGGGCACGGCGCCGGCGGTCAACGATGCGATGGGCGGGCAGATCGACATGGTCTATGCCACCTCGCCCTCGGTCGCGAGCCAGATCGCGGCCGGGCGGCTGCGCGGCATCGCAGTGTTCGGCGCGCAGCGCAGCACGCAGCTGCCCGAGGTGCCCACGCTCAAGGAGATCGGCGGGCCCTCGGTCGACTACGAGGTCTGGTACTGCCTGCTGGCGCCGGCCGGCGTGCCGGCCTCCGTGCTCGCGACGATCCGCGCCGCCACGCGCAAGGCCCTCGATGCCGACCTGGCCGCGCGGCTGGCGCGCCTGGGCTATGCGGTGAAATCGAGCGAGCCCGAGGCGGTCACGCACGCGATCCGGCAGGGGCTGGAGCGCTGGAAGGACGTGGTCGCGCGCGCGAAGATCGCGATCGACTAGGGCCTGTTAACACTATGCAAGGGGTCGCGTTGCCCCGCAAAGGGGCTGGATGCAAGGCGCCCGTGCGCAGCAAGGCTGATGCCTTGCAAGCGCGGGCAACGCCGCAGACGGCCCCTTTGCGGGGCAACCCGAAGGGAAGCTCGCCAAAGCCGCCCCTCGGCGTTGCGCTCCTAGCGTGTGCGGACGCACACGCGTCGTCGCGCGCCTTGATGGGCGGGCTTTGGCGAGCTTCGCGACCCCTTGCATAGTGTTAACAGGCCCTAGGCGCGGCGATGGCTGCGCCGCGCTCGCGCGCTCACCGGCATTCCCGCGGCAGCAGCCGGGCCGGAATCTCCTGCGACCCGCAGCGCCAGGCGATGCGGCCATCGGCGCCGGCCTCCGGCTGCAGCACGAAGGACAGTCCCGCGACCGCGCTGGTGCCCAGCGTCACGGTGATGACGCCGGTGCGGGCATCCACCCGCATGTCGCGCACGTCGGGCGAGGGCGCCGTGGCATGGCCGGCCTCCGCGAGGTCCCTCGGCACACGGCGGTTGCGGCCGTAGAAATCGCCCACGGCGTCGCCCGCCACCTTGGCCTGCACCAGGGCCTGCTGGATCTTGGCGCGGACCGTGTAGTCCTGGTAGGCCGGCAGGGCCACGGCCGCGACGATTCCGATGAGGCCGGGTACGAACAACACGTAGAACAGGACGGCGATCAGCCTGCTGGTGCCGCCCTTGCGCTCCAGGTAGGCCTTCTGCTCGCGAGGATCGGAGGACTCGGCACGCGCTCGCTCGATCAGCCGGCGGCAGTGCTTGAAATAGAAGCCGTCGGCCAGCAGCGCGGGCACGACGAAGAGCAGGGCGAACACGGCCAGGAACACCAGCGAGGCCCGATCGGCACCCACCGCCGGCACCAGCACGGCGGCGGCGGTCAGCAGCAGGTACGGTGCAAAGAAATAGGCCAGCGCATGCCACCAGAGCTTGCGGTAGAGCAGCCAGTAGAGCGTCCACAGGAAGGCCGGCCAGTGCCATCCGAGCCGCGTGCCGCCTCGCCGGTCGAAGGCCTTGAACCGGGAGAGATAGTGGTCCTGGTTCTTCGGGCCGATGGCGGCGGCGTACAGTGCGGTCTCGTCCAGTGGTGGTCGACCGGCGGGCGTGCGTGGTGCCAGGGATTGCCAGTCGCTGGCACTGCCCAGGGTGGGTTCTACGCGCATGGCCGGCCTCCCCGATCCAGGCGGCCATCGACAGCGTGGCGGCTCTGCGCGAGCCGCCACGTACTCCTCCATACCTCGTTCATCTCGCAGGCCCTTCCATCCGACGCTGGCCGTTGTTCGGTGATTCTGTGTCGATGCCCAGCTCGGAAACGAATGTTACTGGACCTGTCTTCGGCCGGCCATGGCCGTCGCGTTCAGGCCCTCGGCCTTGAACCGAAGCTCTGCCGGTACACGCTGGGACTCACGCCCGCCACGCGCTGGAACTGCGCCCTGAAGTTCGCCGCCGACCCCAGCCCTACCTTGGCGACGATCTGCTCGATACCGAGGCGCGTGCGCTCCAGCAGCTCCTGCGCGCGACGCACGCGCGCGCGGATCAGCCATTGCGCGGGCGAGACGCCGAACTGGTCCTGGAAGCGCCGGTTCAGCGTGCGTTGGCTGCTGCAGGCCTGGCGCGCGAGCTCGTCGAGCGACAGCGGCCGGTGCAGGTTGCGCTCCACCCAGGCGAGCAGCGGCTGCAGGTCGCGCTCGGCGGGAAGGTCGAGCGGCTGGATGAACTGGGCCTGGCCGCCCTCGCGGTGCAGCGGCACCACCGACAGCCGTGCCACGCGCGCCGCGACGGCCGCGCCGAAGTCCTTGCGCACCATGTGCAGGCACAGGTCCAGGCCCGCCGCCGCGCCCGCGGAGGTCAGGATCTGGCCGTGGTCGATGTAGAGCACCTTGGCGTCGACCTCCACCTGCGGATGAAGCTCGGCGAGCAGCGGCGCCGCGACCCAGTGCGTGGTGGCGCTCAGCCCGTCGAGCAGGCCGGCCTGCGCCAGCACGAAGGCGCCCGAGCAGATGGACGCGATGCGCGCACCGCGCGCCGAGGCCGCGCGCAGTGCCTGCAGCACAGCGCGGCTGATCGGCGCCGCGGGATCGGCGATGCCGGGCACGACGATGGTCTGCGCCTCATCGAGCACCGAGAGCCCGTGCCGGATCGTGAGCGTGAAGCTGCCGTTGTCGAAGGACTTCCGTTCGCCGCAGACCGCGATGCGGTAGCAGGGCTGGCCGGGCGCGAGCTCCGCATGGCCGAAGACCTCGCAGGCGCTCGCGAGATCGAAGGCGATGAGGCCGGGCAGGGCGAGCACCGCGAGCCGGTGCGGTGTGGTGTTCGGGGCGCGGGGTGTCATGGCGGCGGATTCTTCCATGATTGGCGGAAAACAGTCGGAGCTTGTCAATCCGGCCACTTTCGCTTCGGGCAATGCATGGGGAGACTACGGAGGTTCTCATCATGGAGTTGCTCTTGCCGTCCCGAGCCCTGCGCCTTTCCCGTCTCCGGATTTTCTGCCTGCTCGAAGCCGCCACGCTGCTGATCCTGCTGCTGGTCGCGGTGCCGATGAAACACCTCGCCGGCCTGCCCTGGGCCGTGAGCCTCATGGGGCCGCTGCATGGCCTCGTCTTCCTGGGCTTCTGCTGGAAGGTCGCGAACGCGGCGACGCTCGAGGACGTCTCCGCGCGCATGGGCTTCAAGCTCGTGCTCTTCGCCTGCCTGCCGGGCGGTGGCTTCTACAGCTGGAAGCTGCTCGATCGCGAGCCGGCCTCGCCGTCGCCGGTCCCATGACCTACCTGTGGCTCAAGGCCCTGCACCTGGCCGCGGTGCTCGCCTGGACCGGCGGCCTGCTGCTGCTCGGCGTGGCGGCCGCCGCGCTCGGCCGTTCAGGGGGCGTGCTGCTGCCGCACGAGAAGCGCATGGGACAGGCCTTCCTGCGCTGGGACCGCCGCGTCACCGTGCCGGCGATGGTCGCGGCGTGGGGCCTGGGCATCGCGCTCGCGAGCCTGGGCGGCTGGTTCGGCGCGGGCTGGCTCTACGCGAAGCTGGTGCTGGTGTTCGCGCTGTCGGGGCTGCACGGCGTGCTGTCGGCCTGCCTCAGAAGGCAGCTCGAGGGCACGAACACCCGCGAGCGCGCATGGATCCGGATCGGCCCGGGGCTGTGCGTCGCGGCGCTCGGTGGCATCGCGCTGCTCGTCGTGCTCAAGCCTTGAGCCCAGGCTCGAGCGAAGGCAGGTTCTGCGCCGCGAAGTCCGCGAACAGCTTCGCGCGCGCGAAGCTGCCCCGGGCCGCGGGCCACACCGCATGCACCGGCACCCTCGGCGACTCGAATTCGGTCAGCACCAGCTCGATGCGGCCGCTCTCGAGCAGATGGCGGATCTGCCACAGCGGCGTGAAGCACAGTCCCAGGCCGTTCGCCACCGCGGCATAAAGCGAAGCGGTGTTGTCCGCCCGGAAGCGTCCCGAGACCTTCACCCGTCGCGGCCGGCCATCGATGGTGAACGGCCAGTTGGCGTCGTTGCCGTGCGTGGTGCGCACCAGGCATTGGTGATCGACCAGGTCCTCGGGGCGTTGCGGACGGCCGTGCCGCGCGAAGTAGTCGGTCGCGCCGAACACCACGAGCCGCAGGTCGCCGAGGCGTCGCGCCGCCAGTTCGGAATCGGGCAGTTCGCCGATGCGGATCGCGAGGTCGATGTCGCCTTCGATCAGGTCGTCGAAACGGTCGGAGGCGGTGAGGTCCACCTCGATGCCTGCATAGCGTTGCATGAACGCGCCGATCAGCGGCACGACGAAGGCCGGCGCGAACTGCACGGGCGCGGCCACGCGCAGCAGGCCGCGCGGCGCGCTCGACTGGCTGCTCGCTTCCGCCGCGGCCGCGTCGAACTCCGCCAGCGCGGCCTGCACGCGCCGGTGGTAGGCCCGTCCCACCTCGGTGGGGGACGACTGCCGCGTGGTCCGCCGGATCAACTGCACGCCGATGCTGCGCTCGAGCACGCCCAGCGAACGACTGATGGACTGCACCGAGCGCCCCAGCTGGCGGGCCGCGGCGCTCTGGCTGCCCAGCTCGACGATGGCGACGAAGGCGCGGATGTCCTGAATCTGGTCCATGGATTCTTCCGTTCTGGATGAAGGTCTTTGGCGGCAGCCGTGGATTCACGCGTGCGGCGGCCGTCCCTATCTTCGGGACTCCGCGGCCTGGTGCCGCTCATCGATCGAGGAATCATCCATGGAACAACATAGACCCACGGTGCTGGTGGTCGGCGCCACCGGCCGCGTGGCCGCACTCGTGGTGCCCGCGCTGGTACGGCGGGGTGCCACGGTGCGCGCGCTGGTGCGCAGCGAATCCGGCCGGCGCCAGGCGGTCGGCAACGGCGCCGCCGAAGCCGTCGTTGCCGACCTGCGCGATCCACCGAGCCTGCGGCGCGCGGCCGCGGGTGCGGACGGCGTGTTTCACATCGGCCCGGCCTTTCAGGCGGACGAAACGCAGATGGGTTGCAATCTCGTCGTCGCCGCGCAGCAGGCCGGGGTGCGCAAGTTCGTGTTCTCGTCGGTGATCCAGCCGACGCACGTCACGCTCGCGAACCACGCGAGCAAGGTCCCGGTGGAGGCCGCGCTGTTCGAGTCGAAGCTCGAATACACCCTGCTGCACCCCGCCAACTTCTTCCAGAACCTGAGGGGCGCCTGGCCCGGCATGGCGCGGGACGGCGTCTTCGCGGAACCCTACCCGGTGCACACGCGGATCGCGCGCGTGGACTATCGCGACGTTGCCGAGGTCGCGGCCATCGCGCTGACCGAAGACCGGCTGGCCTACGGCTCGTTCGAGCTGTGCGCGCCTGGCCGCTTCAATCCGCAGGAGATCGCCGCGATGGCGAGCGAGGCGCTCGGCCGGCCGGTGGCGGCGCGGGAGATGGACTTCGAGGGCTGGGTCGAGCGGACGCGCCCGCCCTATGACGCGCGCCAGTTGCAGCTGCTGTCGAAGGTCCACGCGCACTATGCGGCACACGGACTCGGCGGCAATGCCCTCACGCTCGAAGCCATCCTCGGCCGCGCACCGCGCACGCTGGCGCAGTACATCCGCGAGCTGGCCGCCGCATGAGCCGCGGCCTCCGGAAACTGCCGGCGCGCTGCGCGGGCATCGTCATGCCGCTGCTGCTGTCGGTCTTCATGTCGTGCATCGTGGCCGGCATCGCGACGCTCAAGAGCGTGGGGTTCAGCGAGGAATGGCCTCGAATGTGGATGGGGGCCTGGGCCGTCTCGTGGCTGGCCGCATTTCCCTCGTTGCTCGTCCTGCTGCCGGTGGTGCGCCGCATCGTCGCGGCGACCGTGCAGAGCCCGCCGCGCTGACCGGCGCGCAAGGCCGCGAAGGCTCAGTGCCCGATCCGCGCGACGAACTCCTCGCTCGTCATCACGTGCGCGGTCGAGAAGGCCAGGATGGTCAGCGTGGCCTTGTGCACCGCCTCGGCCGGCATCGCGCCCTGGCCCACGTCGGGATAGTCGAAGGTGCCCGTCGCATCCGACAGGAAGGCCACCTTGTAGTTGCGGAACATCGCGTCGCGTGCCGTCGCATGGCAGCAGTTCTCGGTCGTGGTGCCGGTGATCGCCACGGTGTCGATGCCCCATTCGCGCAGGATCAGGTCGAGGTCGGTCGCGAAGAAGCCGCTGTAGCGGTGCTTCTTGACCACGTGCTCGCCCGCGGCCGGCGCGAGCGCCGCGAAGATCTCGCTGCCGGGCGTCTCGTCGACCAGTGCACTGCGGTCGGCGATCGGGCCATAGAGGTCGTCGTACAGGCCCATGTCGCAGCCGTCGCGCCGGTGCACGTGCGCGGTGTAGATCACGCGGATGCCGCGTTCGCGGCAGGTGGCCAGCGTGCGTGCCAAGGTCGGCACCATGGCCGCGGCCTGGGCCGAGCGCAGCTGGGCGCCCTCGGCGACGAAGTCGTTCTGCATGTCGACGACGATGACGGCGGTGGTCGCCGGATTGATGCGATCGATCTGATAAGGCATATTGGCCCCTCGGTGGGTGAGTCGGATGGTGGCGGGTGCGGCGATCTTGGGTCGCGCCGGCCGTCCGCGCTGGCCCCGGCTTGCCAAGCTTTGTTCTCCACCTGCCATCCGTTCCATGAAAACCCTGGTCGAACCCGGCGACAGTTTCGAGAAGTGGCACCAGGTCACGTGCCGCAGCTACTCGGTCACGCAGTGCGCGAACGCGCCGGGCGGCGCGGCGTTCCGCGCCAGGGTGTCGCAGCGCGGGCTCGGCGCGCTCGCGCTCAACGAGATCGAATCGAAGCTGCCCGGCGCGGCGACCATCCGCGTCACGCGCGGCGCCACCGACATCCGGCGCGATCCGCGCGACGACTTCTTCCTCTGGTTCGCACTCGGAGGCAACACGCGCTTCAGCCAGGACGAGCGGCGCGTGAGCATGCGCCCCGGCGACATGGTGCTGCACGACCAGTCGCGTCCCTTCAGCCTCGAGTTCGGCGAGTGGTCGCATGCGGTCATGGTCGCGATCCCGCGCGCGCTGCTGACCAGCCGCATCGGCGCGGCCGACGAATTCGTGGCCCGGCCGGTCGGTCGCGACGCGAAGCTGGCCGCGCTCGCGGGATCGGTGCTGCAGCAGTTGATGGCGCTGCACGACGATGCGCCGCCGGCGCTCGCGCAGGCGGCGATGGACATCTGGTCGACGGCGCTCGAGGCGGAGCTCGCGCCCTCGCAGGTCGACGCCGGTGCGCGCGACGGGCGCCTGGCGGCCGTGAAGCGCTACCTCCGTGCCCGGCTCGGCGACCCGACGCTCGACGGCGAGACCATCGCGCGCGACTGCCACCTGTCGCTGCGCACGCTGATGCGGCTGTTCGCCGCCGAGGGCACCACGCCCGGCCGTTGGCTCTGGCAGCAGCGGCTCGAGGCCAGCTACCGGGCGCTGGCCGAAGGGCGCGTGCGGCAGGTGTCGCAGGCCGCGCTCGAGTTCGGCTTCACCGACCTCAGCCATTTCAGCCGCGCCTTCAAGGCGAGGTTCGGCCGCTCGCCGAAGGACGTGCAGGGCAAGGGCGCATGAGCACGAAGGAGATGAACGAGATGGCCACCAAGGCGCCCGCCACGATCGACGACTACATCGCCGCCGCCCCGCCCGAGGCCCATGCGCACCTGCGGCGCCTGCGCGCGCTGCTGCGGCGCGTGGCACCCGAGGCCCAGGAGGCCATCAAGTGGGGCACGCCCTTCTTCATCGAGCCGCGCTTCCTGTTCGCCTTCTCGGCTCACAAGGCCCACCTGGGCTTCGCGCCCTCGGCCGAAGCGCTCGAGGCGTTCCGCAAGGAGCTGGCGGGGCACCAGACCACCAAGGAACTGCTCAAGGTGCGCTACGACGAGCCGCTGCCCGAGGACCTGATCCGCCGCATCGCCGAGCACCGGCTGCGCGTGGTGAAGGCGCGCGAGGACGATTCGTTCTGGTGAAGCGCGGGCCGGCCGGCCGGCGGCGAGAATGAAGCGCAGAGCCCCAGCCAGGACACGAGATTGCACGACATCGATCGCCCGGACCCTTCGCCTCGCTTCGCCAACCTTGCCACCGCCGCATCGGCCCTCGCGGAGGCCGAAGCGCTCGTCGCGCGGCTGCTGCCGCTGAGCACGCCCGCCGACAGCGCCTCGCCCGACCTGCAGGAGCACCTGGCCTCGGCCTGGTTCCGGCAGGTCGAGGCACTGGGTGCGCTCGGGCGCACGGCCGAGGTGGTGGCGGTGGCCGATGCGCTGTGCGCGCATTTCGAGCCCGGTGCGCGCGATGTGCTGGCGCCGGTGTTCGCACCGGTCGCGGCCTGGCCGTGGATCGCGCGTGCGCAGTGCGAGAAGGCCCGCGCGCTGGCTGCGACCGGCCACGCCGAGGCCGCGCTGGGCCTGCTGCGGGAAGTGCAGCGCCGCTTCGAACAGGCGCAGTCGCCGGCGCTGCGCGAATGGATCGTCGCCGCGGGGCTCGAGGAGGCGAGGCTGCGCGCCGCCGGTGGCGCGACCTTCGCGCGGGTCGACATGGTGCGGCATTGCGAGGACCTGGCGCGGCGCTTCGGCGGCGACGATTGGCCCGCGACGCGCGTGCTCGTGGCCCGCGTGCGCGCCGCGCAGGCCCGGATGCTGGCGGAGCTCGACTACCACGAGGAGGCGCTGAAGCAATACGCGGCCCTGCACGACGACCTGCAAGCCGCCGACGAGCCCGCGCTGAAGGCACAGGCCGCCGATGCGCTGCATGCCCATGCGCGCCTGCTCGAGACGCTGGGCCGCAACGAGGAAGCCCGAGCGTTGCTGCGCACCCTGATCTACACCCATGCCGAGGCCGCCGACCCGGACCGGCGCCAGACTCTCGCGCTGGCGCGGACCGACCTCGCGCTGGCCTTGCAGCGCGATCTGCTGCGCGGCGCGCAGGACGAGGACCTCGAGGAGCGCCTGCTCGCGGCCTGCGATGCCGTGCTGGACCCGCATGCGGACAGCGAAGACGCCACCGTGCTGCGTTGCGTGAACCGCATCCTGCGCGTCAAGGCGCAGCTGCTGCGCGACCGCGATGCCGAGCCCGACGACGAGGACCGTGCCGACGAACTGGCCGAATGGCAGTGGTCGCGCTATGCCGGGCATGCCGATGCGCAGGTCCGCAAGGAGCTGCTGCTCGCGATGCTCGACCAGCTGGTGCCGCTCGACGAACCGGCGCGCGAGCTGGCCGGCTACCGCCGCCTGCTCGATCGTTTCGGCGACGACCGCAGCGCGTTGCTGCAGCCGCAGCTGGCTCGCACGCGCCTGCTCGAGGCCTGGGCGCTGCGTGCGCTCGACCGGGGCGACGAGGCGCTGTCGGCGCTCTCGGAACTCGATGCGCTGCATGCCGAGTCCGCCGATGCCTACACGCGGCTGCAATGCGTGCACGGCCGCATCGAGCGCGCGCGGATCCTGGAAGCCCGTGGCGATGTCGAAGGCGCCCTGCGCGCGCTCGAAGGCTGGACCGAGGCCCGTGGCGCGGAGGACACGGCGCTGCGCCGCGCCATCGCGCGCGCCATGGACCTGCGCTGCGACATCCTGCAGGCCCAGGCGCCCGCCGCGCATCCGCGCCCGGACGGCAAGGACGAGGAGGGCCGCGCGATCGAGGTCGCCGTGATCGAGGTCGAGGAGCGCTATGCCGCGGCGGTCGCCGCGCTCGTCGCGCGCTTCGCGAAGGATCCGGCCGAGGACCTGCGCACGATCGCGGTGAAGGCGCAGTACGCGCTCGCGGCCCATTGGCGCGGGCGCCTGCAGTTCCAGCGCGCGGTCGATGCCTATGCGGCGCTGGTGAAGGCCTTCGCGGCCGACACCTGCGCCGAGGTCGAGGGCGTGGTCGCCAGCGCCTACCTCAACCAGGCCTATGCACTGATGATGCTGCTGGGCCGCGAGGCCGACGCGCTGCCGGTCTACGACGCACTGCTCGCGCGCTTTCCGAATGCCACCGGCGCGGCGATGCGCGACACGCTGGCCAAGGCCGCGGCGAGCCGGCTGACCTGCCTCAACCGGCTGCAGCGCCAGGGCGCGGCGGTGAACTACGGCGACCAGTACGAGGACCTGACGCTGGCGCAGCGCGATGCGATCGACGCCACCATCGAGCGCGGGCGCGTGCTGGCCGTGGAAGGCAAGCACCGCGAGGCCATCGCCTGCTACGACGAGGTGCTGCAGGCCCATGTCGAATCGCTGCATCCGGAGCTGCGGCGCCATTGCCTCGACGCGATGGTGCGCAAGGGCTACAGCCTGGGCTGCCTGTCGCAGCGCGAGGCTGCGCTGGCGGTCAACGATGAGGTCATCGCGCGCTACGGCAACGAGCTCTCGACCTCGGCCGAGAAGGACGTTGCGCTCGCGATGTCGAACCGCGCAGTGCAGCTCGACAAGCTCGGCCGCCGCGACGAGGAGCTGCAGACCTACGACGCGATCATCGTGCGCTGGGCCCGCTCCGACGTCGCCTACCTGCGCGAGCGCGTGGCCAATGCGCGCTACTGCAAGGCGATCACCATTGCCGACACCGACCTGGATGCCGCGCTGGCGCTCTATGGTCATGTGATCGATACCTGCCTGCAGGCCTCCGAGGTCGCGCTGCGCACCTATGCCGCGAAGTCCAGCGTCAACCGAGGCGTGCGCCTGCGCAAGGCCGGCCGCTACGACGAGGCGGTGGCCTGCTGCGAGGCGCTGGTGGAGGCCTGCGGCGAAGAGGCCGACAAGGGCATCGCGGCCCAGGTCGTGAAGGCGCGCATCGGGCTCGCGCGCAGCTACGGCCACGTGGGGCAGGTGGAGCGGCAGGTCGAGACGCTGGAACTGCTGCTGGCCTTGCCCGCCGGGAAGATCGACGAGGGCTTGCGCACCGAGCTGCGCGCGGAGTACCAGCAGCTGCGGCCGTCGCCGCTGGTCAAGGCGGCACGGGCGCTCGGCGCGCTGTTCGCTCCGAAGAAATGAACCCCCACCGTTCGAACTGAGCTCAGCCCGAACGGCGGGCTATCGCATCAATCCCCGAACTCGCGCCTCGTGCGTGGCGCCTCGGACGCCTGCTCCTCCAGCGACTGCCGGTACTTCACGCAGCCGCGCATGAACTGCGGCCAGGCCGGCACCGCGATCGCTGGCGGCGTCTTCTCGGGCAGCAGCGACCACAGGTCGGGGTGGTGCCAGCACAGGTCGTGGCCGGTGGCATCGCGGTGGCGGCGCACGCCCTCGCGCAGCTTCCGGACCTCGGCGATCAGGTCGTCGCGCGACAGGGTGTCCAGGTCTTCGTCCATGAACGGCTCCTTCCGGATGGGGGGAGGCTTCAAGCTAGCAGAAGCCTCCCTCGGAAGGAATCGGACGGGAGGAGGGCGCTACTGCCGGATCTTGCCCGCGTTGCTGAGGATCGTGAGCTCGACGAAGCGCGTGCCGTTGCCGCCGGCATTGGGGCCGAGGTCGACCACGTAGCCACCGAAGTCGAAGTTCACCAGCGAGGCCAGCGCCGCCGCCATGCCTTCGCGCGTGGGCGTGCGTCCCTGCCGGCGCACGGCCTCGGCGATCACGCGGCCCGTGATGTAGCCCTCGAACATCGAGTAGCTGACCGGCACCTCCAGCGTCTGCCCGGCCGTGGCCTCGATGAACTCGCGCGTCAGCTTGCTCGAGATGCGGAACGGGCTCGGCGTGACCTGCGCGATCACGATGCCCTGCATGTGCTGTTCCGACAGCCGCTGCGACAGCTGCTCCACATCGACGCCCGAATGCGCGACCAATTGCGCCGTGCCCTTGGGCGCCATGCGGTAGCGTTCGATGAAGGCCGCGGCGGCGCCGGTGCTGGTCAGCATCACGATGGCCTGCGGTGGCTCCTTGAGGAAGGCCTCGGCGGCATCGCCCACCTTGGTCGTGCCCGCCGGGTAGGAAGCCCGCACCACGATGCGCGACGACGAGGCCGCGGCGAGCTCGTCCATCAGCTTGAGCAGTTCGCCGGAGGCGGGCACGTCCTCGTAGAAGACGCCGAGCCGGTTGATGCCGATGGTGGCGAGATGGCGCGTGATCTTGGTCAGCTCCTCGCGCAGGTCGGCATGCATGTTGAACAGCAGCGGCGGCGGCGCGCGCAGCTCGGACGAGCGGTAGCCCACCAGCGCGAGCCGTTCCTTCTCGAGCGTGCCCGAGGCCACGAGCGCCGCGATGTTGCGCGTGCCGAAGTAGCCCGCGAGCACCATCGGCCGGTTCTCCGCGACCAGGGCCTTGGTCAGCGCCACGGTCTGCTCGGGCTGGCCCAGGTCGTCCTTGCGCACCAGGCTCAGCGTGTGGCCGTTGACGCCGCCGGCCTTGTTGATCGCGTCGAAGCTCAGCTTGAGCCCGACCCCGAAGGCCCGCCCCTGCCGTGCCTCGAGCCCCGACATCGGGGCCACCTGCCCGACCACCACCTGCACCGCCGCGGCGGGCAGAGCCGCAACCGCCATCGTGGCGGCCGCGAGCAGCGGACGCCAGAACGCCATCGATTTCATCTGTCTCTCTCCGTCTCCGGGCGGTGAACGCCCCTTCTTGCAAGGGCCGGATCTTGGTGTCCGGGCGGGGCGGAGGATAACGGAAAACGGTGTGCTTGCGCGCGGGCGCTCTGTCAGTCCTCGCGCGCCGCCATCCGCCCCGCTTCGCGATCGAGGGCCTCGTACTGCCCGTCGCAGAACAGCTCGCAGAGCCGATCGAGCTCACCGCGGTCGCGGGTCTCGAACACCGCCACGTCCTGCTCGAGCTTGCCCTTGCCGAAGAAACTCTTGCGCGGGCGCATCGCCACCGACTGCAGCTGGTACTCGCCGCGCCGGTCGGTGCCGTCGCCCAGCAGCGTGACCCACAGCTCGCGCTGGTCGGCCTCGTGGCGCAGCACCAGCGCGGGCAGCGGGCCGTCCTGCTGCTCGTTCCATTCGCGGTGCTGTTCCTGCCACGGATGGGCATCGATCGCGGCCATGAAGCCGACGAGCGTGGTCTCGCCCTGCGGGTGGGTCTGCTGGAAGTCGTCGCCGACCTTCTGGATTGCGTAGCTCAGCATGCGGTGGGAGCGCGTGGTGCGCCCGTGTGGTGTCGATGACCGAGTGTGCCCAGCCGCGCGGCAAGGGCGTGTCGGTCTCCGCCCCGTCTTCCTCAACCCGCGGCGGGGCGGGACAGCGGCCGCGGCGCGCGCGCGGCGCGGTGCTCCTGCAGCAGGGTCAGCATCACGGTCAGCGCCATGAAGACCACCGCGGCCCAGAAGACGCCGCTGAAATGGCCGCGGTCGAGCAGCCAGCCGAACAGCATCGGGCCGACCGCGCCGCCGATGTTGAAGCCCGTGGAGACGATGCCGAAGGCGCGGCCCTCGGCGCCGGGCGGTGCGGCGGCGCGCACGAGCATGTCGCGCGAGGGCGTGATCACGCCGGTCAGGAAGCCGGTGGCGCCCAGGCACAGCACGAGCGCGAGATCGGGCAGTCGGCCCCAGGCGGCGAGCGCCGCGAGCACGGCCGCGCCCGCGAACGCGACGGCCGCCACCAGGCCGTGGCGGCGCGTGCGGTCGGCCAGCGCGCCGCCGGCCAGCACGCCGAAGGCGCTGGCGAACAGGAAGGCCGTGACCGCCGCATTGGCCCAGGTGAGGTTCACGCCGTAGCCGCCGACCAGCGCCGACACCGAGAAGCTGCCGATCGAGTTCGTGCTGAGGCTCAGCAGCACGTAGAGCAGCGTCAGCGTGAGGATCGCGGGCGTGAGGATGCGCACGCCCGCTCCATTGCCGGCCGCGGTCTTCGGCTTGCTCGCGGGCCGCGCGGCGAGCGCCGGCTTCTCGCCCGCGAACAGGAAGACCCAGGCCAGCAGCCCCGCGAGGCCGGTGGCGGCGAAGGCCCAGCGCACGCCCAGCGTGCTGGCGATGCCCATCAGCAGGGCCGGCGCGATGGCACCACCGACGAAGCCGGCGAAGGTATGGACCGAGAAGGCCTTGCCCATGCGCGCGCTGTCGATGCCGGCCGAGAGCATCGCGTAGTCGGCCGGGTGATAGACCCCGTTGGCGATGCCCGCCAGGGCCATCGCGGTGAGAAGCCAGGCGTAGTGGCCCGAGAACGCGAGCGAGCCGAAGGCGGCGCTGCCCAGCAGCAGGCCGGCCATCAGCAGGCGCCGCGCGCCGAAGCGGTCGACCGCGAAGCCCAGCGGCGCTTGCACCAGCGCCGAGACCACGTTGAACACGCTGAGCGCGAGGCCGAGTTCGACGAAGCTCAGGCCCCAGGCGGCCGGCAACACCGGCAGCAGCGCGGGCAGCGCCATGATGTGCAGGTGGCTGACGAGGTGGGCGGCGGAGACCTGTGCGAGCAGGCCGGTCTTGGGAAGGGGCATGGCCGGGGGCGTCGAAAGGACGGCGCATTGTGCGGCAAGCCCGGCGTCCGCGCTTGCCGTCCCCCGCTCAGGCGGTCACTGCACCGCCACGAACTCCCCGCCCTTCACCTGCAGCAGCACGCCGCCATAGCTCGGGTTGCGCTCCGCGTCCACGCTCCAGGTGCCGTTGCCCAGCACCATCGGCACCTTGTTGAGCTTCGCGAGCTCGTCGCGGATCTTGGTGCGGTCGGGGTTCGGGCCGGCGTTCCTCACCGCCTGCACCGCGACCTGGCCCAGCGCGTAGCCCATGCCGGCCCAGTTGTCGGGCGCGGCCTTGTACTTGGCCTGGTAGGCCTTCACGAAGGCCTGGTTCATCGGCGAGGGATTGTTGGGCGAATAGTCCGACACGAAGTAGGTGCCCTCGACCGCCTTGCCGCCGGCCTTGATGAAGCCGGCCGAGCCCAGCGTCGACGGGCCGATGAACTTGACCTTCGATTCGAGCCCGGCCTGGCGGATCTGCAGGATCAGGTTGGCCGAGACCTCGGCCGGCGCGGCGATGAAGATGGCGTCGGTGGGCGTGGTCGCAACCTTGGTCGCGAGCGCGAGGAAGTTGGAGTCGGAGGAGATGAACTTCTCGTCGGCCGCGATGGTGACGCCGGCCTTGGTGAAGTAGTCGGCCAGCGCGTTCTTCTGGCCGATGTAGCCGTCGCTGCTCTGGTCGTGCAGCAGCACCACGCGCTTCACGCCGAGCTTCTCCGAAGCCAGCTTGCCGAGGAAGCCCATGATGTCGGTCGGCGTGGCCTGGATCTTGAAGGCCCAGGGGCCGGTGGCGAGGATGCCGGGCGAGCTGCCGATGGCGAGGATCGGTAGCTTGAGGTCGTTGGCCACCGGCGCGCCGGCCAGCGCCTCGGCGCTGACCGTGGGGCCGAGGATCAGCATCACGTTGTCGCGCTTGCCGAACTGGTTGACGAGGTTGATGACCTGGCCCTTGTCGCCCGCCGTGTCGCCCTCGACGATCCTGAACTTGTTGCCGCCGGGCAGCCCCTGCGCGTTGGCTTCCTCCAGCGCGAGCTTCATGGCGTTCTGGATCGGCACGCCGCCGAAGGCGTAGGTGCCGGTCATGGCGTTGAACACGCCGACGGGAATCTCCTTGCCCTGCCCGAAGGCGAGGCCGCTGAAGGCGAGAAGCAGCGCGCCGGCGACGGCGGCTCTGCGATGCATGGTCATGGTGTGTCTCCAAGGGCGCGCGAAGGTGCGCGGTTTTTCTCAGGGGGCCATGGCAGTGTCTTCATGCATCCGGGTTGCGTCAGTCCCCATCACAGGGGACGGACCGACCCGAAGCGGCGCCGAAGCTATTCGGCCACCAGCTGCAGCGGCAGCACGTCGAGCGTGCGCAGCGTGTTGACCGGCCGCCAGCGCGATGCGCCCGCGGGTTCGATGCGCTGCACGCGCCGCACCAGCGCGCCGAGGATGCTCTCGGCCTCGAGCCGCGAGATCATCTGGCCGATGCACACGTGCGCGCCCACGCCGAAGGCGCGGTGCACGCCCGCGGTCTGGCGCGTGACGTCGAAGCGCGCCGGATCGGGCCACTGGCGCGGGTCGCGGTTGGCGGCGCCCATGTGGTAGCCGACCTTGGTGTCGGCGCGCAGCCGCACGCCGCCGAGCTCGACCTCGCCCGTGGTGGTACGGAACATCACCTGCGCCGGCGACTCCAGGCGCAGCGCCTCCTCGAAAGCGCCCTTGATGAGCGCCGGGTTGGCCTTCACGAGCGCGAACTGGTCGGGGTGCTCGGCCAGCAGCTTGAGCGTCGAGCCGATGCCGGCGATGGTGGTGTCGACCCCGGCGCGGAAGAAGGAGCGCACGTGCAGCGGCGCCGTCCCCTTGTCGAAATGGCCTGCGTCCTCGGCCTCGTAGATCTTCTCGGCGAAGCCGCCGGGCAGCGTGTGCTCGCGCTGCAGCACCTGCTGGTACCAGTCCATGATCGGCGCGGCACGCTCGAGCGCCTGCGCCACGCGCTCGTTGTTCGGCCCGAGCTGGTTGAAGTTGAGCTCGCCCGTGAGCTTGATGCGCTCGGGTGGCACCGCGATGCCGAGCACGGCCGGGAACACCTCGAGCACGTAGGCCTCGGTGATGTCGGCCACGCCGTCGACGCGGCCGCGCGCCACCGCGGCCTCGGCGATCTCCTCGGCGCGCTGCGCGAACTTCTCCTTCCAGCTCTTCACGACCAGCGGCGACAGGATGCGCTGCAGCGCGGCGCGCACGCGCGTGTGCTCGGGCGGGTCGATCTCCGAGATCGGGCTGCGCGTGCGCCAGGCGCCGGGCTTGCGGATGTCGCTCATGCCCACGCCGCCCTCGACCGTGAAGTGCTCGAAGTCGCTCGCAACGATGCCGGCCTCGGCATGGCGCGTGACGGCGTAGTAGCCGTGCGGCGCGACGTAGACCGCGGGCGCCATCTCGCGCATGCGGTCGAACAGCGGATAGGGATCGGCGATGTTCGCGTCGGAGAATGGGTCCTCGTCGAGGACCGGTGCGTCGGGGATCGACAGGGTGGCGGTGGCGTTCATGGGTCGGTCCTTTTCAATCCGCGCTCGGCAGCACGCGCACGGTCATGTCGGCGATGCGCCAGCCCTCGCCGGTGCGCCGGAAGCGCAGCTCGTACTTGCCGAACATCGCGATCTTGCCGGGGCCGTCGCGCCAGTCGGTGATGAGCGCGCGCGCATGGCCGTGGGCCTCGTCGGCGCCTTCGCCGGGCACGGCGTAGAAGTCGGTCATCTGGTGGTGCATGCGCTGTTTGAACTTCTTCTTCATCACCTCTTCCATCAGCGCGAGCAGATGGTCGCGGCCGTGGATGGTTTCGGGCGGCAGGCCGCTGCCGCCCTGCGAGGCGGGTGGCGAGTTGGCGCGGGTCCAGCTGGCGTCCTCGGTGAACAGCTGGGCGAAGTCGGGATCGCCGGCGTCGGCCAGGTGGCCGTAGCGGGCGAACAGGGAACGGATCTCGAGCTCGTCCTCGACGGGCAGTTGCGGAAAGCGCATGGGGTCTCCAGGGTCGGCACAGTGCTGCGCCCAGTGTCCGCAGGCGCGCCGCACGCGTCTGTCCCCATGCGGGGGACGGCGGCCCCGGGCCCACCCGTACCACCGCAAGGGGACATACAACCAAGGGCCGCATTCCGATGATCGCCGCCATGCTGATGCAACAACTACTCAATGGCGTGGTCGTGGGCAGCGTCTATGCGCTGTTCGCGCTCGGGTTTACCCTTCTGTTCGGGGTCAACCACATCATGAACATGGCCCACGGCTCGGTGTTCATGTGGGGCGCGTTCGCGGGCCTGTACGCGGTCACGGTGCTCGACGCGCCGATCTACGTGGCCCTGCTGATCGGCATGCTCGCGGGCGGGCTGGTGTCGGTGGCGCTCGACCTGTTTGCGTTCCGCCCGCTGCGCCGGCGCGGCGCGCCGGAGTTCTCGGCCATCGTCTCGTCGATCGGCGCCGACCTGGTGCTGCTGGCGCTGGCGCAGAAGCTGTCGAACACGGCCGTGATGCGTTTTCCCTTCGATGCCTTCCCGGTGGTCATCTACACCATCGGCGGGGTGCGCGTGCAGCTGCTGCAGCTGGTGATCGTGGCGCTGGTGGTGGCGATGGTGTTCGGCCTGGTCTGGTACCTCTACCGCACCGGCTTCGGCCAGCGCATCCGCTGCGTCGCCTATTCGGAGCAGACCTCGCGATTGCTGGGCATCAATCCCGGGCCGGTGAACATGCAGGTGTTCCTGATCTCGGGCGTGCTCGCGGGCATGGCCGGCGTGCTGATCGGGCTGGTCTTCAACTCGGTGCACTTCGCGATGGGCGAGCCGCTGCTGCTGCGCGCCTTCGTGATCATCATCCTCGGCGGGCTCGGCAGCATTCCGGGCGCGCTGATCGCCGGGCTCGCGATCGGCATCGTGCAGACGCTCGCGGTGGCCTACGTTTCCTCGGGCGTGGCGGAGGCGATCGTCTTCACCGCGCTGTTCGTCGTCATCCTGGTCCGGCCCACCGGCCTGTTCGGTCAATCGTCCGCCGCCATGCGGGTGCAACGCGCATGATGAACTTCTTCTACACCTACCAGTCGCTGTTCGACCACATCCTGGTCTACGCGATGCTCGCGATGAGCCAGTACGTGGTGCTGCGCGCGGGCGTGTTCTCGCTCGGCAGCGCGGGTTTCGCCGCCATCGGCGCCTATGGCTGCGCGCTGCTGGTGGTCAAGGCCGGCTGGCCGCCGTTGGCGGCGATCGCCGCGGGCACCGCGCTCGGTGGCCTCGCGAGCGCCGTGCTGGCCTTTCCGCTGTCGCGGCTGCGCGGCGTGTTCCAGGCGGTCGCCACCCTGGCCATGGTGCAGATCGTGCTGTCGGCCACGCAGAACTGGACCAGCGTCACCAACGGCGCGATCGGCATCAGCGGCATTCCGAAGGTGGCCGGCACCGGCGAGCTGCTGCTGATCGTGGTCGCGGTGGTGGTGCTGCTGGCCGCGATGGGGCGCCACAGCATCGGCCGCGCGATGGACGTGATCCGCGAGGACGAGACCGTGGCCGTGTCGCTCGGCATCTCGGTGCCCTACCACCAGCGCATCGCCTTCATCCTCTCGGGCCTGCTCGCGGGCCTGGGCGGCGCGCTGCAGGCTTCGAGCAGCTACGCCATCACGCCCGGCGAGTTCGGCTTCGGCATGCTGGTGGCGGTGCTCGCGATGGTGGTGCTCGGCGGGCGTACCTCGGTGTGGGGCGCGCTCGTGGGCGCGGCCATCCTCACCACGCTGCCCGAGCTGTTCCGCGTGTTCGCCGACTACCGCAACGTGGTGCAGGGCATCCTGCTGATGCTGGTGATCGTCTACCTGCCGCGCGGCGTGGCCGACACCGCGATCGCGCTGCTGCACGACCGCCGGCTGCGGCGCCAGGCGGGCCATGCGCCGCGCGCGCCCGCGGCACCGGCGGTGCCCAAGGCGCCCATCGTCAAGACATCGATCGAAGGAGGCGTGCGCCCATGACCGCGACCCTGGTTCTCGAAGGCGTGGCCCGCCATTTCGGCGGCGTACCGGCCGTCGACGGCCTGAGCCTGCAGGTGCCGGCCGGCCAGATCACCGGGCTGATCGGCCCCAATGGCGCGGGCAAGACCACGGTGGTCAACCTGATCACCGGCCTGCTGCACCTGACCGCGGGCCGGGTGCTGCTCGAGGGCCGCGACGTGTCGCGCGACGAGGCGCCCGCGCTCGCGCGCGCCGGCGTGGCGCGCACATTCCAGAACATCCGGCTGGTGCCCGACGCGAGCGTGCGCGAGAACGTGGTGGCGGGTTTCCACCGGCACGAGAAGTCCGGCCTGTGGGCCAACCTGCTGGGTTTGCCGTCGGCGCGCGCCGAGGCGCGCGAGCTCGATGCGCGCGCGATGGAACTGCTCGAGCGCTTCGGCATGGCCGCGCTGGCCGAGCACCGCGCGGGCAGCCTCTCGTACGGCCACCAGCGGCGCATCGAGATGATGCGCGCGCTGGCCACCAGTCCGAAGCTGCTGCTGCTCGACGAGCCCGTGGCTGGCATGAACGACGCCGAGGCCGAGAGCCTCGCGGGCATCTTCCGCAACGTGGCCGCGAGCGGCGTGGCGGTGTTGCTGATCGAGCACAACATGCGCTTCGTCATGTCGCTGTGCTCGCACCTGTACGTGCTGGCCTCGGGCCGGCTGATCGCCGACGGCCTGCCCGAGGCGGTGGGACGCGACCCGAAGGTCGTCGAAGCCTATCTGGGGGCCTGAACCATGCTCGAGATCCGAAACCTCGACGTCCACTACCGCGGCATCCAGGCGCTGCGCGGCGTGAGCCTCCATGTGAAGCAGGGCGAGATCTTCGCGCTGATCGGCCCCAACGGCGCCGGCAAGTCGAGCCTGGTGAACGCGCTCTCGGGCCTCGTGCCCACGGGCGGCGAGATCCGCTTCGAGGGCCAGCCGCTGGGCCGCATGCCCGCGCACCTGCGTTCGCGCGCCGGCATCATCCAGGTGCCCGAGGGCCGGCGCGTGATCGCACCCCTGTCGGTGGCCGAGAACCTCGAGCTCGGCCGCCAGGCCGCCGGCGTGCGCGGCAGCGACGCGCAGGACCTGGAGCGCGTGCACGCGCTGTTCCCGGTGCTCAAGGACCGGCGCCACCAGCTCTCGGGTTCGCTGTCGGGCGGCCAGCAGCAGATGCTCGCGATCGGCCGCGCGCTGATGGCGCGCCCGCGCGTGCTGATGCTCGACGAGCCCAGCCTCGGGCTCGCGCCCGTGATCATCAAGGAGGTGTTCCGCGCGCTGGTGCAGCTCAACCGCGAGGGCATGACCATCCTGCTGGTGGAGCAGAACGCGCGCCTCGCGCTGCAGACCGCGCACCGCGCCGCGGTGCTCGAGCAGGGGCGCATCGTGCACGAGGGCATGGCTTGCGACCTGGCGAACGATCCGGTGATTGCGGACCACTACTTCGGGCGCGCCGGCTTGATCGCCTGATCGGCGCGCTCGGGGTCAGGCGGTGGTGATCGTCTTCGGCTCGAGGAAGGCCTCGAGCCCGAACACCCCGAACTCCCGGCCGAGGCCCGACTGCTTGACGCCGCCGAAGGGCGCGAGCAGGTCGGGCGCGATGCGGTTGACGAGCACCGTGCCGGCCTCGAGGCGTTCGGCGACGCGGCCGGCGCGTTGCGCATCGGACGAGAACACGTAGGCCTGCAAGCCGTAGGGCGAGTCGTTCGCGATCGCGACGGCCTCGTCCTCGCCTTCGTAGCCGAGCACCGACAGCACCGGCCCGAAGATCTCCTCGCGCGCGATGTCCATGTCGTTGCGCACGTCGGCGAACACCGTGGGCCTGACGTACCAGCCGCGCGACAGTCCCTCGGGCCGGCCCTCGCCGCCGGCCACGAGCGTCGCGCCCTGTTCCTGGCCGCGCCGGATGAAGCGCTGGATGCGCTCGAACTGGGCTGCGTTCAGCAACGGCCCGATGGCCGTGGCCTGATCGCGCGGATCGCCCACGCGCAGCGCTGTTGCGATGGCGGCGATGCGCTCGATCGCTTCCGGCATGCGCGCACGCGGGATCAGGAGCCGCGTGCCCGCGACGCAGGCCTGGCCGTTGTTCATGAAGGCCGCGTTGAGCGCCAGCGGCAGCGCGCTCGCGAAGTCGGCATCGTCGAGCACGATCGAGGCCGACTTGCCGGTGAGCGCGAGGCTCACGCGCTTCATGGTGTCGAGCGCGGCGCGCGCGATCAGCTTGCCCGTGGGCGTCGAGCCCGTGAACGACAGCTTCGCGATGCCGGGATGGGTGGCGATCTCGTCGCCCACGTCGGCGCCGCGGCCGAGCAGCACATTGAACGCGCCCGCGGGCAGGCCCGCGTCGTGCAGCGCCTCGGTCACCACCTGGGCCTGGATCGGCCCCAGCTCGCTGGGCTTGATGACCGACGCACAGCCGGCCGCGATCGCCGAGGCGAGCTTGCTGCAGACCGAGCCGGCGACGCTGTTCCACGGCGCGATCAGCCCGGCCACGCCGACCGGCGCCATCGTCACCGTGGAATCGCCCACGCGGCGCGTGAACTCGAAGGCCTCGAGCGTGCGCGCCGCGTAGGCGAAGCATTGCGAGGCGTAGTCGCTGACCCACTGCGCGCGTGCGAGCGGCCCGCCGTACTCCTCGATGGTCGCGTCGCGGATTGCGTCGGTGCGCGCGAGCACGGCGGTGCGCAGCCGCTTCAGCATCTCGATGCGCTCGGCCTTGCCGGTGGCGGCCAGCGCGGGCTGGGCGCGCTGCGCGGCCTCAATGGCGCGTCTCGCGTCGTCGCGGTTGGCGAGTGTCGCGGTGCCGATGCGCTGTTCGGTCGCGGGGTTGGCGATCTCCACGACCTCGGTGCCCTGCACGGGCACGAAGGCGCCGTCGATGTAGGCCTTGTCGATGTTCCACATGGTGCTGACTCCTGACGGGTGCCGCCGGATGGCGGGTTGAAGGCAGTCTAGGAATCCGACATCGTTTTGAGAATCCGATCAAAATGAGATGACTCATCCAGAAAATCGGAACAATGCACAAGAGCGGCCTGATCGAACTCGAGGTGGTGCTGGCCGTCGCGCGGCGGCAGGGCTTTCGCGCCGCGGCGGTGGAGCTGGAGATGTCGACCACCGCCGTCAGCAATGCCGTGTCCAGCCTAGAGGCCCGGCTCGGCGCGCGGCTGTTCCATCGCACCACGCGCAGCGTCTCGCTGACCGAGGCCGGCCGGCAGTTCGTCGAGCAGATCGCCCCGGCCGTCACGAACATCCGCGATGCGATGGACAGCGTCGGCGAGCGCCGCGCCACGCTGGGCGGCACCCTGCGCATCAACAGTGCGCTGGGCGCGGCGCTGATGGTGTTCCGACCGCTCGTGGCGGAGTTCCTGCGCCGTCATCCGGGCGTGACCGTCGACATCGTCACCGAGGGCCGCATGGTCGACATCGTCGCCGAGGGCTTCGACGCCGGCCTGCGCCTCGCGCCGCTGGTGCCGCGCGACATGGTCCGCGTGCCGCTCGGCGGCAGCCTGCGCATGGCCGTGGTGGCGTCGGCCGCGTACTTCGCGAACCGCCCCCGGCCCGAGGTGCCCGCCGACCTGATGCAACACGCCTGCATTCGCGCGCGCCTGCCGAGCGGCGTGCCCTCACCGTGGGAGTTCGCGCAGGGCGGCGAGCCTTTCACTGTGGATGTGCCGGGGCCACTGGTGCTCGATGCGCCGATGCTGATGCTGGAGGCGGTGCGGCAAGGCGTGGGCGTGGCGCAGTTGGCCGAGTGGTATGTGGCGGAGGACATCGCCAGCGGGCGGCTGGTGCGCGTGCTCGACGAGTGGACGGTGCCGGTGCCGGGGTTGTGTCTCTACTACGCGGGGCATCGGCATCTGCCTGCGGCGTTGCGGGCGTTGGTGGATCTGGTGCATGAGCTGCGGGCGGGCGAGGAGAAACGAAGCGTCGGGGCAGGGAGGGCGAAAGCAAAGCGCGCAGGTGGCGCGGCAAGGTCGAGCGGACGTTGATTCGGATCAGGGTGTCGAGGTAGATTTCGGGTGGTCAGCGCAGGCGTGAAGCGAAGGGAGTGGAAAAAAATGGCAACCACTGGCAGTGGAGAGCGGATGCCGAAAGGCAAGCCGCATGACGACGCAATGGCCGAGCTGTACCGCAGCGATCCGGCCCTTGCGATGGACGTCATCAATGGCGTCCTGGCCGATGGCGACCAGGCCGAGCTGCTGATCGTGCTGCGCCAGATGACGCAGGCATTCGGCGGGGTGCGGGCCGTGGCCGAGCAGGCGCAGCTGGATCCGACCCAGCTCTAGCGCACGTTGTCGGCGAAGGGCAACCCTGCCTCCTTCGATGCCAACGCCCGCTCGACAGCTTGCTTGGCATGCGCCACGAACGCCGCCACCTCACCCTGCCGCGACGCCAGGTCGTCCGCCGCCTGCCCCAGATAAGCCTCTCTCGCCCGCGCCATCAACGGGCGCAGTTCATCAGGAAGCCGTTCGATCACCCAAGCCGCAGCCGCATCCTTCGAAGCAATGCCACCGGTCGCGGCACTGAACCAGATGCGTGCCAGCGCGAGCACCACGTTGCGCTCGTCGCCATCCCAGTCCGCGGGTTCGTTCCAGATGCCGATGGTGTCGTGCAGCGCCTGTGCGAAGTCGCTCGCGGGCACCGGATCGAACAAGGTCTCGGCGGCGGGGCCGATCAGCGCGACGCTGTGCTGCCTGGCCTTGGTCAGCAGGATTGCGAGGTCGCGGTCGACCTCGGGCGCATCGAAGACGCCGGCCTTCAACTGGTCGCGCAACCATTCGCCGAACTGCAGTTCGCGCCGTGCCGGGTAGCGCCAGGGCAGCACCTCGTCGTGCACGACGATCGTCACCTCGAGCGGGCGCAGTGCCGCATCGGTACCGGGCGGCGCCGACACCGAAAGCAGATCGGTCATCAGCGCTTGCCGGGTCGCGGCCGTCAGCGGCGTGGTTACGCAGACCATCAGGTCGATGTCGCTCTCGGGGTGGAGGCCACCGTCGACGGCCGAGCCGAACAGGTGGAGCGATTCGATGCGGCCGGGCAGGTGGCGTTCGAGCACGACGCGCGAGAGCGAGAGTTGCGGTGCGATGTCGATGGGGAGCAATGCGGTCATCGGTGCAGGGGGCTGGGTGGAGCGGCAAAGCGCCTATTCGAGCGTCCTCCTCCCCTGCGTGCAATCGTGCACCTGCCCGTGCCAGGGGCATTCCTCCGTCCGAAGCCGCGCGGATTCCTAGAGATCGAGCACCAAGGCCGGGCTGCAGGCGCGGGAGCAGCACACCATCATCGTCTTGTGGCTGGCCCGCTCGGCATCGGTCAGGATCTCGTCGCGGTGGTCCGGCACGCCTTCGAGCACGCGGACCTCGCAGGCGCCGCAGATGCCTTGCCGACACGAGTAGTCCACGTCCACGCCGGCCTCGAGCAATGCGTCGAGGGTGCTCACGTCCGGCCCCACGAGCACGCGTCGATTGCTCTTCGCGAGCCGGACCTCGAAGCTGCCCGCATCCGCGGGCGGTGCGGCGGCGCCGAAGCGTTCCATGTGCACGCGCGCCGGATCGAGATCCCGCGTCGCCTCGGCGAAGGCATCCAGCATGCCCGCGGGACCGCAGCAATAGAAATGCGCTCCGGGCTCCGCCTTCGCCACGAGCGCGGCCAGGTCGAGGCGTCCGGCGGTCTCGCTGTCGTGCAGGCGGACCCGGTCGCCCAGCTGTCGAAGCTCGCGCACGAAAGGTGCCGCCGCGGTACCGCGCGCGGCATAGTGCAGGCGCCAGGAACGGCCCGCGCGCTCGAGCGCACGCGCCATCGGAAGCAGCGGCGTGATGCCGATGCCCCCCGCGATCAGCACGGCGGGACCCGTGTCGTCGGCCAGGGCGAAATGATTGCGCGGCGCCGAGACCCGGATCACGTCGCCGACGCGAAGCCGCTCGTGCACATGGGCGGATCCACCCTGGCCGGATGGCTCGCGCTTCACGGCCAGCACGTAGATGCCTTCGTCGCCACGCACGACGGAGTACGGGCGGGTCAGTCCGTCGCGCAGGCGCACGTCGACGTGGGCGCCCGGTGACGCCGGGGGGAGTTCCAGGCCGTCGACGCCGCTCAGCTCCATGCTGAGCACGTCGGGCGATTCCAGGCGCATGGCGCTCACCTGAACCCGCAGGAGCTCGTCGGCCTGCGAGGGGGTGTCGGTGGTCGTTTGCTGCATGTCCATTCGAGGCCGCATCGGATGCGGCCTCGTCATCCTTCCTCGTTACTGCTGCACGGCCAGGCCGGCTGCCTTGATCACCTTGCTGAACTTGGTGACGTCCTTCTCGAGCCACTTGCGCGCCTCGGCCGAGCCCACGAAGGTGGGCTGCACGTCGAGGTCGTTGAGCTTCTTCACGATCTCGGGGTCCTTCATCGTGGTCTGCAGCGCGGACTCGAGCTTGGCGATCACCGGCGCCGGCGTGCCCGCGGGCGCCGACAGGGTCACGAGCTGCTCGTTGTCGTCCATCTCCGCGTAGCCCTGTTCGCCCGTCGTGCCGACCTGGGGCATGGCCTTGAGCCGTTCATGGCGCTGCACGGCGATGTTGTGGATGCCGTTGCCCTCGAAGTTGCGCACGATGGTGCTGTAGGGCAGCGCGCAGGCCTGCACCTCGCCGGCCTTCAGCGCGGTGAGGGCCGGTGCCACGCCGTTGTAGGGCACGTGGATCACGTTGAGCGCGGTCCCGGTCTTCGTCTTGACCAGGCCCTTGAACATCTCGAGCTGGAGGTGGTTCAGTCCGCTCACGCCCGTCGTGCAGAAGCTCAGGCCGCCGGGCCTTTCGTGCGAGAGCTTTACCAGTTCGGGCAGGGTCTTGGCCTGCACCGACGCGTTGGTCGCGAACAGCGAGGTGTAGACGGCCACGCCACCCAACGGGGCATAGTCCTTCAGCTGGTATTCGAAGTTCGGAACGATCAGGTTCAGGAAGCCGAAGGCCGAGCCGGAGGCGATGAACAGCGTGTACCCGTCCGGCTTGGCCTGGGCGACGTAGCGCGCTCCCACGGCGCTGCCGGCGCCGGGGCGGTTCACCACCAGCACCGGCTGGCCGAGCAGGTCGCGCAGCTTCTCGGCGATGACGCGCGCCGTCGCATCGAGGCTGCCGCCGGGCGCGAAGGGCACGATGATGCTCACCGGCTGCCTGGGGTAATCGGTCTCGGCCGCCTGGCTCTGCGCGAGGCCGAGGCTGAAGAGGCCCGCCAGAACAATGGAACGGATCAGCGCTCGCGCGCCGGGTCGGGCATGGGGGGATTTCATCGTGGGTCTCCTGGTGTTTGGCATGTAGGGGCGGGGCAGCGGGGCGTGGGCGCCTCTTGTGCTGCCGTTGTTTGCAACCGGCTCAGGCCGAGGTGGTTGGCAGATCCTTGGGACGCGCGGTGGCCATGAGCTCGTCGGACTCGGTGGGGTCGAGGCTTTCGGGCAGAACCGTCTGGGTGGCGCGAACGCCGTAGAGGTACGGATGGTCGGGTCCGACGGGCCGCTGGCCGTCCACGCAGGCGCGCGCCGCCTCCATGAGCGAGCGGCGCATCGCGACCACGGCACGGTCGCTGCTCCCCAGGTGCTCGCGGGTGCGGTCCACGATGGGACCTGCCGACTCCGACACCATCGCGTCCTGCGCGCGGATGCCCGCGATGCCCGTGAAGGAGACGGTCTTTTGCTGCTGCCGATCGATCAGGTAGTCGTTGTCCAGCCGCTCGGTGGGACGCGTGGTGCCGGGAATCACCCGGCGGTGCGCGTAGTCGCCGTTGCGCCAGGCCGTGAGCTCCTTCTCCTCCAGCGGACGGTCCGGCCGGAAGGTGGCGCACAGCACCCAGCAGCGCTCGTCGTTCATCGGCACCCACATGCGCACCAGCCGGGCCTCGGCGGGGTGCGGCGGAATCATCGTGTAGAACGGCAGCAGGAACTGGTTCACGCGCCAGTAGCGCTGGCTCTCGTCGACGCGACGGCCATTGCAGGCCAGGAAGCCGGAAGGCGTCGGCACGATCTTCCACAGCGGCGCCTTGTCGTTCTTGAAGAAGCGCCCCGTCAGCGCGCGGTCGTCGTCGTGGGTCTTGTCGACGAGGCTGTGCAGGAAGCCCACGTGCGCGCTGTCGAGCTCTCCCTCCATGGCCTGCGCATAGTTGCAATCCTGTTCCCAGCGCGAGACGTAGACGTGCGAGGAAGGCAGCCCGAGCCATTCGAAGTCGGGCAGCGGCGGCATCTTGTCGGGATCGCCCATGTAGACCCAGAGCACGCCGCCGGCGATGCGCGCCGGGTAGGCGCGCGCGCGCACCTTGCATCGCATGGGGCTGTCGGATGCCTCGGTCGGCATGTCGAGGCACTCGCCATCGACGCCGAATTTCCAGCCGTGGTAGACGCAGCGAACGCCGCCTTCCTCGTTGCGTCCGAAGAAGAGGCTGGCGCCGCGGTGCGGGCAGTGCTGGTCGAGCACGCCGACCCGGCCTTCGGTGTCGCGGAACACCACGAGTGCTTCGCCGAGCAGTTGCAGGCGCACCGGCGCCTCGTCGGCGGCCGGCACTTCGGCCTCGGTCATGGCCGGTGTCCAGAAGCAGCGCATCAGTTGGCCCATGGGGGCGTCGGGGCCGGTGCGGGTCAGGAGGTCGTTGTTTTCTTTGCTGAGCATGGTTCGCGTGGGTTTGTCTTGGAATGGAGGAAGTCAGTCCGCGGGATCGGCGTCGAGGCTGTCGTCGCCCATGCGCGGCAGGTTCTCGATCAGCTGGTGCAGGTCCGCGCGCAATCGCTTGACCTGCGCCGCGCTCATGCCGTGGGTCAGGCGCGTCTCGCGCTGCAGCGAGGTGCTGTAGAGCTCCTGCGAGAGCGAGCGCCCGGTTTCGGTCAGGCTGATCGTCATCTCCCGCCCATGCCGGGCGAGAACGACCAGGCCCTGCTGGCTCAGGACCTGGAGGCTTCGGCTGGCCGCGGCCTTGTCGACATCGGCGGCGGCGGCCACGAACGCGGCGCTGCATTCGTGCTCGACGCCCAGCGCCAGCAGCAGCCGGTATTCGGTGGTCCCGATGTCCCAGCGCTGCATGTAGTAGCTCGAAGCGCTGCGGCTCAACCGCACGGACAGGCTCGTGACCAGCCAGCCGATGAAGTCGGTGGCGAGCCCGGGCACCGGGCGTCCCACGACGGGGTCATGGCCGTCGTGTCTGCGCTCCTGCGTCCTGGCGGGAGGGCTGGCGCGCTGGGCGCGCCGAGGTGCGGAAGGCGTTTTCTTGGCCGGCATGGTGGGTTCGAAAGCTTGCGAAACGCCAATTGTTGATCTATCAACGTTGATGTGTCAACAATGAATTCGGCAGGCCCTCGATGCACGCGTTGGCGCTGCTCAGTCGGCCGTGGCCCCGGTCGCCTTGATCACGGGCGCCCACTTGAGGATGTCGCTGCGGATCCGCTGGTCGTACTCCTGCGGCGAGGAGCCCACGGGGTCGAGGCCCATCGTCAGCAGGCGGTCGGCGAAGGCCTTTGTCCGCACCGATCGCGCGATGTCGGAACTGATCCTGGCGATGACGGCGGAGGGCGTGCCCGCGGGCGCGACCAGGCCGACGCTGCTGGTTGCCGAGACGTCGGGAACCGTCTCCGCGACCACGGGAATGTCGGGCACGCTGGCTGGCCGCTTCGGGCTGAACAGGGCGATCGGCTTGAGTTTGCCGGCCTTGATGAGCGCCTCGCTGGCGTAGTACGTGTCCATCAGCAGGGGCACCTGGCCGCCCATCACGTCCTGCTGCGCGGGAGCGCCTCCGCGGTAGGGGACATGCACGATGTTGACGCCGGTCCTGGATTTGAGAAGCTCCATGACGAGGTGATGGGCCGTGCCGCTGCCGGGACTGGCATAGCTGAGCTTGCCAGGATCCTTGCGCGCGAGTTCGAGCACCTCCTGCAGGTTGTTGGCCGGCAGCGATGGATTGGCCACGAGGATGATGTGCTGCACGCCGATCTCCGAGATCGGCAGCAGATCCTTGAGGGTGTCGTAGGGAAGGTTCGGGCGCAGCGTGGGATTGATGGCGTGCGAGGACACCACGATCCCGAGGGTGTAGCCGTCGGGCTGTGCCTTCGCCACCGTGTTGGTTGCCAGCACGGTCCCGGCCCCCGGCCTGTTGTCCGCGATGACCGGCTGTCGCCAGAGTTCGCCGAGGTGCTGGCCGACCAGCCGGCCCTGCGAGTCGGTGGACCCTCCCGGCGGAAAGGGAATGATCAGCCGGACCGGATGGTTGGGCCATGGGTCCTGCGCGCGGGCTGCCCAGGGGCCGAACGCCAGCGGCAGCAGGAAGAGCGCGGAGCGGCTTCTGTATTTCATGGGGGTCTGTCTCCTGTGAATGTTCTGTCTCTTGCTCGGCAAGGCGCCATCCATCCAAGCATCCGGTCCCGGTCCGTCTTGGCCCGAAACCGCGCCTTGATACTTGCATTATGAAAATAAAAAACCGAGCCCGCAATCGGTGTTTGGCATCCCCGGACAGATGGGCGAGGCGGTTCAAGGCCACCGCGCGCGACCGGGTCGCTGCGCTATCCTCGGAAACCCTTGCTCAAGCAGCTCGCGCTGGCAGTCATGGCCTCAAAGAAGAAGCTTCCCCTGGAGAACTGGATCTCCTACCGTTTCGGCCTGGTGGCCTCTCGCGTCGGCGCGGTGATGGCCGCCAAGTACGTCGAACAGCACCAGCTCACGATGCCGGCCTGGCGCTCGCTGGCCGTGATCGCTCGCTATGGGCCTCTTTCGGCGGGCGAGCTGGGCGCCAAGACCTCCTCGGATCCCTATCGGGTGGTGCGTTCCATCGATCTGCTGGTGAAGCGGGGCCTGATCACGCGCGAAGCGGACCCCGCCGACCGCCGGCGCGCCAGCCTTCAACTGACCCCGCAGGGCCGCTCGACCTACGACGAGATCGAGCAGGGCGCGATGACCAACGAATTCTTCCTGCGCGCGGGACTGACCAGCCAGGAAGTGCGCAGCCTCGAGAGCATCCTGGAACGGATCGATGCGCAGGTGGCGGCGCTCGCGCAAGGCGTGCTGGCCACGAGGCAAGGCGAAGACGATTGAGGGGCTCGCGCTCGCGCCATGCGGGCACGGCGCATCGTTTCTCGCGGGCATGAGACGACTTGCGAGGCGACATAATCATTTGCATAATGCAAGTAATTGATCCCGATCACGGGGTCGAGGCAATGTCGCCAGCGTCCACTTCGCAAGCTCTCATCCATGAACGACACCGCGTCTCCTCGTCAGCAACCGATCGTGTTTCTCGGCAAGCGCCAGCAGGGCGGTGGCTATGGCAAGCAGCCCGGGCGTTCCGACGACTTCCTGACCTTGGTGGAGCCGGGAACGCCGTGCGGGGAGCTGATGCGCCGCTACTGGCATCCGGTCGGGATCTCGGCCAAGGTCACGAGCGATCCGGCGAAGGTGCGGATCCTCGGGGAGGACCTGATCCTCTTTCGCGATGGCAAGGGTCGCGCGGGATTGCTGCACGAGCATTGCGCGCACCGTGGCAGCTCGCTGTACTACGGCAAGGTCGAGGACGACGGGATCCGCTGCTGCTATCACGGATGGCTGTTCGCCGTGGACGGCGCATGCGTCGAGCAACCGTGCGAGCCCGGCGGCGGACAGCATCGCGACAAGTGCCGGCAGCCCTGGTATCCGGTGGAGGAGCGCTACGGCCTGGTGTTCGCCTACATGGGGCCGCTCGATGCGATGCCCCCGCTGCCGCACTATGACGTCCTGGAGGAGCTGGGCCCGGACGAGGAGCTGCAGCAGGAGGACAAGAGCTTCTACATCGGCGGCGGCACGACGGCCGAGAACCCCGTGGCGCCCTACAGCTGGCTGCAGAACTTCGAGAACGTGATGGATCCCTTCCATGTCGTCATCCTGCATTCCCGCTTCAGCGGCGTGCAGTTCAGGCAGCAGATGGCCGTCATGCCGAATGTCGAGTGGGAACTGTGCGACCACGGCGTGATGTATCGCTCGGTTCGCAAGACCGAGTCGGGCGTGCTCATGCGCATCACGCAAACCCTTCTGCCGAACGTGCGCATCGTTCCCTCGATCGAGCTCACGCCCGGCAAGGGCCGCGAGGTGGCGTGGCTGGTTCCCGTCGACAGCCATCACCACCGCTCGTTCGGCGTGGCCAGGGTGCCGAAGAACGAGGAACCGCTCTATTCACGCCGCTCGCGGATGGCGACGCACGAGGGCAAGACATGGTGGGAGATGAGCGAGCAGGAGCACAAGCAGTTTCCCGACGACTATGAAGCGCAGTCCAGCCAGGGGAGCATCCCGGCCCACAGCGACGAGCACCTCGCGACGAGCGACAAGGGCGTCGTGATGCTGAGGCGGCTCCTGACCCGGCAGATCCGCGCGATCCAGGAAGGCGCCGTTCCCGAGGGCACCGGGCCCGAGTCGCAACGAGTGATCGTGCGGGCGGGCAACTACTTCGAGTGAGGTCGGATGAGACGACGGCATGGCCGCGTCGCCACGGGCCTCGTCACCCGCGCGCATCAAGGCGCTGCGACTGACACGGGCGCCGTGCCCAGGGGCCGGCCGCCAGGGCCGGCAGCGAAGCTCAGCCAGGGCGTGACCGGCACCTGGCCGACGCCCGGTTTGTCCCAGTCGCACACGCCGTCCGGGAAGACGGCGGCCAGTCGCGCCTTCTGGTCGTCGGTGAACCGCGCGCCGCCATAGGCAGCGTCACCGAGGGCCAAGGGCTTCAACTGGCACTTGTAGACGTTCTCGGCGCGTGGGCCGCCAGCCACCTGGCGCGGCGACGACTGCTGCTTCACGGGGCAGGCCGCGTCTTCGAGGCCGACGGTGGTGGCGAGGTCGGCATCGTTGGCGCCGTTGCTCGCGATGCAGAAGTCCACCGCCGCGGCGGGACGGTTGCTCAGCACCTTGGCCTCGATGGGGTTCGCGCTGGTGTCGGCCTCGATGGCGGCCAGCCAGGCGTCCATCGTGACGAAGGCTTTGCGCGCCAGTGCCGCTCCCGGTGCCGACGAGCCGCTGGACGAATTGAACTTCCAGATCAGCTGGTTGCCGTGGCCTCCCGCGTCACGGTCGAGACGGTCACGCACCGAGTACGCACGCCAGTTCGCATGGATGTCGCCGGTCGCCGCCTGGTTGCCGCGCAGGTCGATGATCGGCACTTTCGCGAGCTGTCGCCCGTCGCTGACGAAGCCTGCCTGGTAGTGGATGCCGATGGACTCGCGTCGCGCGTTCGTGCGCCGCGCCTGCCAGACGAGATCGCCGTCGTAGCCGCCGACGCCTTCGTTGAGCCGCACGAATTCCTCGGCGGAGAGGGCGCCATCGCGCAATGCACCGAGGCCGTACTGCACGCCCTGGTTGTCGATCACGCCGTTGCCGCGCTCGATGCCATCGTCGCCGACGAAGGATCCGAGTTGGCTCATCGCATGCTCCGCGCCGGCACAGCGGAGACCTTTCGGGTTGGCCGTCCGGTCGTAGACCAAGGGAAAGTTCGCGGGAAAGCCGCAGTTCTGTGCGCGCGAGGGATTGAGGGCCGGAAGAAAGGAGCTGATCCAGGCGGCGCAGAAGCCGGTGCTGGTGTGGCCGTTGATTGCCGCGCGCTGCGCCGCGGTCAGTGCCTGCCCGCTCGGATCGTTGGCGTAGTAGTTGGCCTGCAGTTCGCCGCAGTCGGCGAGTTCGATGATCGGCGTGAATGCATCCGCATAGGTGCATTGCGGCTGGATGCCGTCGAGCAGGCCGGGATAGGCCGACGCGATCGAGGCCTGCTTGATCGAGCCGCCGGAGCAACCATCGCCGATCGTGTAGCGGATTCGTCCGTACTTTTCCGCGATCAGTTCCTTGACCATCATCATGGTCTCCGCGCCGAGCACGTCATTGGCGTTGGTGCCGTGGTCGGTCAAGGACGCGATGGCGACCATGAAGCCACGTTGCAGACCCAGGCCGCCGGAAGCGTCGAACAGGCTGCGTGCCGGGCCGCTCTGGAAGCGGCTGAACCCGGTGCTCGCTCCGAACTGCCAGACGAGTTTGCCGTTCCAGCCCTTCGGCGGTGCCCAGGGCATGTTCGTATCGCGTGGATCGAATGGCGCGGCCAGCGCGTAGATCGTGCGGTTGATCGTCCCGCGCTCGACGCGGATCAGGTCCTTGGCGGTGTCGCCGCGGTCGTTCGTGAAGTCGGCGATCTCGGAATCCGCAGGCATGGAGGCCGGGTCGTACTGCGTGTAGCAGGCATTGCCGCCGGTGATGCCGAAGGTACAGCTCGTCGGCGCGCTCGCCTTGCGGTAGTAGTAGGTGTAGAGCGTGGCGGCGTTGCACTGGTCATCCACCGGATCGCCTTCCAGCCCGCTTGCCTTGGTGGTGGCGGTGGCGCTTGCCGGTGCGCTGCCGGCGTTGCCTTTCACTGTCACCGCCTTCGCGGTCCGTGTCGCGCAGATCCACGGCTGCATCTGCGCGCCGGAGAATACCGGCCCGCCGATCGGATGATTGGTGATGGTGATTCGCGCGCTGCCCGAGGGGAGACCTGCGGCGAGGGTGTTGTCGCCGACTTTCAGTCCGGTGACGAGCCCCATGTAGCGGCCGTTGGGCCGCTGGGCGAACGCCTTCGCGATGTCGACGTCGTCGAGAGTGATCTTCGCCGTCGCCGGGTCGACGCCCTCGGGCCACTGGATTTCCACCAGCGCATCGCCGCCGGAGACGAGGTCGGCGCGGTTGGAAACGACCAGTATCCGGGGTGCGGGCGCTGCCCCTGGGCCGTTGCCGCCACCGGGCCCGGGTTCCGGCTGCGAGGCAGCGGGTGGCACGGCCACGAACCGGGGGGCGTCATCGCCGCCCCCACAGCCGGCCACCAGCCACGCGACAGCCAGGGCCATCGTGATACCACCGATCGAAAGTCGTCGATTCATCTTGTCTCCTGCTTCCTGCATTCGTCCGCACACCGGGTTAACCGGAATGCCCGCCTTCGCGTGCAAGGTCCATAGTCATGGCGTCTGCGGCAACCTCGAAAATTCTAGGATTCGCCCCCGCATCCATCGGTATCGCAAGCGAGCCAACACAGTGACTTCGGAAGCCCTCTCGTCTCATCGATCATCACGACGCCGTCCGCGCTGCATATCACCGCACGAAGGGCGAACCAGTTCGGCGGCCTGGCTCCAGGGCGTACTCTCGATGTTCGATGCCGAAGGGCTGAACGTTCCCTCGCTGCTGCGCGACGCCGGCTTCGATCCCGAGTCGCTGCACCGGCAGAACGCGCGCATCCCGGTCGACGAGATCACCATGCTGTGGCAACTGGCGATCGGGCAAGCGCGCCATTCGACGCTGGGACTGCGCCGCGAGCTCGCGGCCACCCACAACAAGCTTGGCACCGTGGGCCTCGCCATGGCGTCCAGCGTCGACCTCGGCATGGCCTACAGGCTGGCCGCACGCTATATGGCCGTTCTGTCGGACGCCACCGCCTTTTCCGTCGCGCACGAAGCACTCGGTGCCTGGCTCGCCATCGAGCACATCGGCGGCCGGCTGCCGATTCCGCGCCAGCGCGTGGAATACGCGTTTCTCACGACACTGGTGCAAAGCTGCTGGCTCACGCGTCGCGACATCCAGCCGCTGGCGATGGAGTTCGCCTATCCCGCACCGGCCAACGACCGTCCCTACCGCGAGGCCTTCGCGTGCCCGGTGCGCTTCGATGCGCCGGCGAACCGCATGTTGGTATCGGCCACCGATCTCGCGCTGCCGCTGCCCACGCACCACCCGGTGCTGGCCGAAATTCAGGAGCAGTTGCTCGAGGATCAACTCGTCGAGCTGGGACAGACCACGACCAGCACCCTGGTCTGCGCCGAGATCGCGCGCCGCCTGTCGCACGGCGAGCCGCGCCGCCAGGATGTCGCTTCGGGTCTCGGCCTGGCCGATCGCACCTTGCAGCGTCGGCTGCAGGAAGAGTCGATGTCGTTCCAGATGCTGCTCGACCGCACTCGGCGCGAACTCGCGCAGCAGTACCTGGCGCAGGAACGTCACTCGCTGACCGATGTGGCCGATCTGCTGGGTTTCGTCGACAGAAGCAATTTCTTCCGGGCCTGCAAGCGGTGGTTCGGTCTGCCACCGGCTCAATACCGCATGCGGCTCTGGCAAGGGGACTCGGGCGACTCGCTGCTGCGCGCCGCGGCCTAGCTTCTCGGGATGGAGCCTTCGTGCCTCGAACTCGCCGGGGCGAATTCAGCGTGCCAGCAGCGTAGCGCTCACGGCCACGAACACGCTGCAGCCGATGCCGACGAAGATTCCGTAGCCCCGGTAGAACTCCCGCTGCTCGGCTTCGGGAACGAGGACGAAGCCGCAGCAACCTCCGGCCACCGTCCATGTGGACGAACCGGTGGCGCAGCTTGGCTCGTGTGCGATGCGCTCGCCGCTTGGCTGGCACTCGGTACGCAGCCGTTGGGAGGTGCGCATCAGCGAGTGAAGAAGATGAATCGGGTTCATTGCATCACTCCAGGACATCGAGGGCGCTTGCCGTTTTCCAGATCAGTCGAGCTTGATGTCGTACTTCTTGACGACCGCCGACCACTTGACTCGTTCCTTTGCAGTCAGGGACCAGACCTCTCGAGGCGTGCTGCTCTCGAGTTCCATCGCCAGGTCGCTGAAGCGGGTCTTGAGGGCCGCATCGTCGAGGGCTTTGACAACCTCGCCGTTCAGCCTTTCGACAACCGCCGCCGGCGTCGCCTTGGGAGCGACCAACGCGAACCACACGGTGGCGTCAACGCCGAACAGCCCCTCCTCGCCCAGCGTCGGCACATTGGGCAGCGCGGCAACGCGCCTTGGCCCCACGATGCCGATGGGGTGCAGCTTCCCTGCCTTGATCTGGGGCATCGAGTTGAGGACGATGTCGCAGGTCATCTGGGTGTCTCCGCCCAGCACGCTCGCGAGGGCCGGCGCGGTCCCGTTGTAAGGAACGTGGAGCATCTCGACATTCGCCATCGAGCCGAATAGTGCGCAAGCCAGGTGGAGCGGATTGCCATTGCCGTTGGAGGCATACGCGAAGCGTCCGTTCTGGCTGCGGATATGGGGCACGAGTTCCTTGAGGTTCTTCGCCGGCGTCGCGGCGTTCACCACCATGACCAAGGGGGCCCTGGCCAGCATCGACACCGGTGCGAAGTCGCGTTCGGGGTCGTAGGCGAGGGACTTGTAGACCAGCGGATTGACCGCGAGGCTCGCGGACGAGGCCAGCATCAGCGTGTAGCCGTCGGCGGGCGCGCGCGCCACCGCGGTGGCCGCGACGATCGTGTTGCCACCGGGCTTGTTCTCGACGATGAAGGCCTGGCCGCTCGCCTTGCCCAATCGCTCGGCCAGGTTGCGCGCGAGCTGGTCCACGGGGCCGCCGGGTGCATACGGCACGACGATCTTGACCGCCTTCGCGGGATAGCCGTCGGCCGCGAGCGCAGGCAGCGATGCGAACGCGGAAGCGGCACATGCCGACAGCGCGCACCGGACCATGCACGACACGATGGGGTTCATGGCGTGCAGACCTTGATGAGCAGCGCGTGGAGCCGCTGGTCGAGGATCGCGGCCACATCGTCGATGCCGGGCTGACGAAACTGGCCGAACTGGGTCGAAGGCCGGTCGTACTCGAACACCGAGCATCCGGACGCATCTTCGTAGAGGATCACGCGCAGCGGTGCGTACAGTCCCGATGCCAGGTCGATGCTCGTCATCTGCACCGCGTAGAGCACGTTTCCGATGAGATAGGAGGTCGCCTTTCTGCGCGCGCCCTGCAGGGCGAGCCAGTCCCCGTGCGGCCCGATGTAGTGAATGGCCAGGCCGTTTTCGCCCGCCGCGGCGGTGAGGGCCTCGCGGACGGCTTCGATCTCGTTCCTTCTCAACAGCTCGCGAATGGCATCGCTGAGCCGGCCCAGCTGGGTCTCCAGCGCCTCCTTCACGAGTTCGTAGGGCCTGGAAGAAACGATCCTGACATGAACGATCGGCAGGTCCGTGGATGTGACGGTGATGGGTGTCGCGGGCGACTCGGAGGGGGTCATGGAGAGGTCTCGTAGTGGTCAGTCGAAGAACTATTGCGCCTGGAGATTCACGGACTTCGCGATGGCGCGGAATTTCTGCATCTCGCCGCGATAGAAGGCCTCGGCCTGTGCGAGCGTCGTGGGGCTGTCGGGGAGGGCTGCGGAATCGGCCAGGAATCGCTTGTAGTCCTCGCTCTTCTTGACCTCCGCCAGGCTTTGGTTGAGTCGGACGGCCAGCGGCTCCGGAACGCTCGCGGGTATGAAAAGGGCTGCCCAGGCGCTGTAGACGAACTGCTTCAGGTGCTTCCCCTCGTTCAGCGTCGGCATGTTCGGCAGATAGGGACTGCGCGTCGAACTCGCGCTGCCGATGGCTTTCAGCTTCCCTTGCCGCACCAGTTCGAGAACGTTGGGCGCGAGCGGCACGAACGCCATGTCGATCTCGTTGCCCAGCAGCGCCTGGATCACTGGTGCGGCCCCCTTGTATGGAACGTCCAGCACACGGATGCCGGCCGAGGCCGCGAAATCGGCGGCCACCAGATAGGGCGCGGAGCCATAGCCCCAACTCCCGAAAGTCATTTCCTTCTGGGGCTTCCTGCGCGCGGACTCGATCAGGTCATCGACGCTCGCGAAGGCGTGCTGGGCATTCGTGACGAGCGTGAAGTCGGTGATCGAGAGCACCCCAGCCAGGCGGTAGTTCTCGGGCTTGTACTTCACCTGCGCCATGGCCAGGGGAGCGAGGATCAGGTCGTTGCCCGTGGTCACCAGCAGCGTGTTCCCGTCGGGTGCGGCGTTCAGGACGTTCGAGGCGGCGATCGAGCCGCTTGCGCCGGGCACGTTCTCGATGATGACGGTCTGCCCCAGCGAGGCCTGGAGCGGAACCTGTGTCTTGCGCGCGGCGACGTCGGCGGGCCCGCCCGCGGGGTATGCGACGCGTATGACCACGGTTTTGGTTGAAGCGGTCTGGGCCGTCGCGGCGGCGGGTGCCAGGAACGCCACCATCGAACACAAGCTCCCGCAGAGGCCTGCGATGAGCGATGCGCGTCGAGCAATGCTTGTCATGTTGTCTCCTGTATTTCTCGGTCGATCGGAAAAGAAGGCGGTCGCTCAGATGTCGTGCGCAAGCGCAGGCAGGACTTGACCGCGGTTGAGGCCGAAGCCGATGCGCTGGAAGCCATCGCGTTGGCACCAGCCGTGAAAGATCACCGCGTCGCCGTCTTCGAGGAAGCCGCGTTCCTCGCCGTTGTGCAGGCGCACCGGCATGCGTCCCGCGCGACTCAACTCCATCAGCGCGCCCGCTTCCGCCGGGGCCGGACCGGAGATGGTCCCGCTGCCGAGCAGGTCGCCGGGCTGCAGGTTGCATCCTCCGGCGGCGTGGTGGGTCACCATCTGTGCGATCGACCAATAGTGATGAGAGAAGCAGGTGCGCGAGATGGCTTGCGGCGAGATCCTTTCGGCCCGCATGCGCTGTGTCTCCAGCCGCACTTCGAGCTGGATGTCGAGGCCGCCGCCGCGACGGTGGTCTTCGCCTTCGAGGTAAGGCAGCGGCTGCGGATCGGTCGAGGGGCGGTCCCAGGGCGTGCGGAACGGCGCCAGCGCATCCATCGTCACGATCCAGGGGGACAGGGTGGTCGCGAAATTCTTGGCGTGGAACGGCCCGAGCGGCGCCATCTCCCAGGCTTGAATATCGCGGGCCGACCAATCGTTGAGCAGGGAGATCCCGAACACATGCTCTTCGGCGTCGGCGAGCGGGATGCGGCGGCCCTGCGCATTGCCCACGCCGATGTAGATGCCCAGCTCGAGCTCGTAGTCGAGGCGCTGGCAGGCGCCATAGACAGGAACACTCGCGCCCGCCGGAACGAACTGTCCGTTCGGCCGATGAAAACGCTGGCCCGAGACTCCGATCGAGGACACGCGTCCGTGATAGGCGCAGGGGATCCATTGAAAGTTCGGCGAGACCTCCCCCCTCGGATCCAGCAGCCGCATGATGTTGCGGGCATGATGGATCGATGTGTAGAAGTCGGTGTAGTCGCCGATACGCACCGGCAGCTCGAGCGTGATGTCGGACAAGGGAACGAGGCACTCGCGAGCCGATGCCACCTTCTTCGGCGCAATGGCGGCGGCATCGGCATGCAGGAGATCGAAAAGCGCGTGCCGCAGCGCTCGCCAGGCCTGCGGTCCGCGCGAGAGCAGGGCGTTCAACGATGGACCGGCCGCGGCGCGCGCCGCCTCGAGCGCCAGGCCGTCGAGACATCCGGCTTCGCCCAGTGCCTGCAGGTCCAGCACCTGGTCGCCGATGGCAACGCCGCCACGTGGCGACCCGTTGCCGTCGGTGCGGCGAAAGACGCCGAAGGGCAGGTTCTGCAGCGGGAAGTCGGTGTCCGCATCATTGGCCGATGCGAGCCAGCCGCGGGCGGATGCATCATGCGTGCGGTCGAGCTTGGAGGCAGTCACGGCGGTACCTCAATCGAATGCGCCCACGGCGCTTCTGCGCGAGCGCAGGACCCCTTGTTTGCGCAGGGCCTCGATGCGCTCGCCATCGACCCCGAGTTCGGCGAGTACCTCGGCGTTGCTCTCGCCTTGAAAGTAAGGCATTCCCGGCGCCGGAAGCCGAGAGCGGCCGAAGCGCCATGGCGGGCCGGGCATGCGCACCGAGCCACCGTCGCGATCGTCGACGTTCACCACGGCGCCCCAGTCCTGCGCCCATTCGGAGTCGGCCAGGTCCTGCGTGCTGCGCACGACGCCGATCGCCAATCCCGCCTCGCTGACCTGCGCCTGCAATTGATCGAGATCGACGAAGGTCAGGATCCAGGATCGCACTTCCTTCATCAAGCCCGCGAGGTTGGCGCGGCGCAGCTTCGCCGTCGCGTAGCGCGGATCCTTCAGCAGATCGGAACGACGCATCATCGAGCAGTAGCGAATGAACATCGGCGAGAACACCGGGCTGGCCGCGATGGTGAGCTTGCGGCCATCGGGCAGCTCGAAGATCGGAGACTCGTTGGCGCTGAGCGCATAGGGCTCGCCCCCGACATCGAGATTGGTGAGCAGCGCGCCGGCGCGCTCGTTGACCGACAGCATGGTCGCGGCCATGGAGACATCGACGTACTGGCCTTCGCCGGTCCGGTTCCGATGATTGAGCGCGGCGAGCACGGCGATCACGCCGTGCAGCCCGGTGTAGACGTCCGCATGGCTGCATGCGTCGTTGCGCAACTCGGTGCTCGCGCCTTCGTAGTGGCGCTGCAGGATGTCCGTCAGCCCCGTTTCGGCGTGCACGGTGGGGGCGAAGGCCGGACGATTGCGCCACGGGCCGGTCTGCCCATAGCCGCTGATCGAAACGTAGATGATCTTCGGATTGAACTTCGCCACGTCGTCGTAGGCGAAGCCGAAGCGCGCCAGCGTCCCGGGGCGGAAGTTCTCGACGATGACGTCCGCGTCCTGGCAGAGCGTCTTGACGATCGCTCGCGCCTCGGGCCAGTTGAGGTCCAGGCTGATGTTGCGCTTGCCTGCGTTCTGCTGGGTGTAGTACATGGACATGGCGCCGATGTGCGGCACGCCCGCGCGCCCTACGTCGCCCGCCGGCGGCTCGATCTTGGTGACGATCGCGCCGAGGTCGCGCAATGCCTTGGTGCAGCCGGGTCCCGAGAGCACGCGGGTGAAGTCGACGACCTTGAGATCCTGGAGAGGCGCATTCATGATCAGTTGCCCTCGAAGATGGCCGAACCCGGACCGGTCGCGGCAAAGGCGGCGAGGCCACGCTTCTGGTCGGCGCTGGCCCACATCGCATCGTTCATCGGGACCTGCTGCGCGTCGGCCGCGTCGATGCCGCCGCGGGCCGAGAGGTTGGCGAGCGTCTTGACGCCTCGGAAAGCCACCGTGGCGCCCGATGCCAGTTGCCTGGCCCACGACATCGCCACGTCGAGCAGTTCGCTTTCGGCGGCAACGAGGTTGATGACGCCCCATCGTTCGAGCGCTCGCGGATCGTTGCGTCGCCCGAACATCGCCAGTTCCTTGGCGCGTGCCGGCCCCGCGCGCTGGACGACGCGCTGGACGCCGCCCAGCAGCGGCAGCAGCCCGAGCGAAGCCTCGGCCATGCCGAAGGAGGCCGTGTCGGCCGCAATGATCATGTCGCAGGTCAACGCCAGCTCGAGCCCACCGCCCAATGCCGCGCCGTGCACCGCCGCCACCGTGGGCACCGGCACGTCCTCGAGCGCCTTCCACAGGCGGGCCAGGGCCTGCGCATCGGGCTGCTCGAGCGACAACAGGTCCAGGTCGGCGCCAGCGCAGAAATGCCGCATGCCGCTGCGAAGAAGGATGGCGCGACAGCCCTCGCGCACCGCGGTCTCGTAGGCGCTCATCAACGCCTCCAGCATCGCGTTGTCGATGAGGTTGTGCGGTGGCTTCGCCATCGTGACGATGCCGACGGCGCCGTCCTTTTCATAGTCGATCGGGCTCAAGACGTTCTCCTTGGTGGGTTGCGACGCCAGATGCGTCCCGGGCACATTGTTATCGGTGTTAACTACGCGTGTTATCAGTGTTAACCCGAGCCGGATCGGCGCGTAAAATCGGGCCATGCTCCCAACGGCCTTCAGCGATGCCTCATAGATCCGAGTCACCCGGTGCGCGTACTTCCGCGGAATCGAAAAAGCCGTCCAGGGAGGCGCGAGCGGCTCTGCGAGAGCCGGCTTACGAGCGAGGCGACCTGCGGAATGCGCTCGTGCTCGAGGGGCGCAAGATGTTCGAGGAGAGCGGCGCAAGCGAGTTGAGCTTGCGCGCGCTGGCCCGCAGGCTCGGTGTGTCGGAGGCGGCCCCCTCGCGCCACTTTGCCGGCAAGGACGACCTGCTGGCGGCCATCGCGCGAAGCGGATTCGAGGAGCTCGCGGAGCAACGCAAGCAGATCTCGGCACGCGCGCTTCCGGCTTTTCCCAAGGCGCGCGAGATGATGCTGAGCTACGTCCAGTACGCGCTCGATCACGCCGGACTGTTCGATCTCATGACCGGCCCGCGCTTGCTGCTCGCTTTTCGCCGCGGCGACATGGAGAGAAGCAGCGATGTCTCCTACAGCTACTTCGCGAACGCGGTGTTCGACCTGGCGTTGGAGAACGGCTGGCCGCGCGAGCAACTCCACTACCTCTCCCACGCGGCATGGTCGATGGAGCATGGTGTCGCGGCCCTCATCCTTGCCGGACGTACGCCGCGAACCGACAGCGGCCTGGACATGCAGCGCATGGTCCAGTTTTCCATCGACCTGTTTCTGACCGGCGTCGTCGCGGGACCCCAGGCGTTCAAGTCACTGCATGGCGAGGGCTAGTCTTCGCCATGCGTGGCATGCGGCGCATCGTCCCCGACCGTGCCTGCCCCGCGATGGCCGAACGCGACGACGCGCCGGCGGGTTGCCGGGCCGTTGAATCAGCGGGCTGCTGCGTCCTCGATGGCCTTCGCGAGGCCCGCGGGATCCGTCAGGAACGGCGTGTGCCCCGTGGCGAGCGTGGTGGCGCTGCGCACCGGCGTGGCCGCCACCGTCCTGGCCTGGAAGGCCGGGCTGATGACTTGATCCTTGCTGGTGTGCACATAGACCTTGTCGACCCCTCCGAAGTGCATCTGGGTAGGCGGCCACGTAGACCAGGGTCTCGACCTTTTCCGGTGCCGTCTCGGCAACCGCCGAGATGGTGATTCCGCCGAAGCTGTGGCCCACCAGCACGGTCGGGCGGGTCGTCCGGCGAGTGCCTTGAGCACCGTGTCGCGATACAGGTCCAGGCTCACAGCCAGCGGGAATGAGGGTGACGAAAGAATCTGGAGAAAGGTCAGTGCGTCGCGATCAACAACAAGCCGGCCGCCGCCAGCGCCCCGGTCCAGCCCAGTCGCAGCGCCCGGCCCTCGAGCAGCCGCGGATGCCGCGCGATGCCGCGGCACACGCCGGTGGCGATCAGCCCGGTGGTCAGCAGCATCGCCGCCGTGTGCACCGCGACCGCGGCGAGCGCCAGCGCCATCGAGCCCGATGCGGTGATGGCCCGCGCGGGATCGCCGGCGAGGCACAGCGGCACGAGCGCGGGCACCAGCATGAGCCCGGCGCCATGCGCGGTCGCCATCACGAAGGACCAGCCCGCGAGGCCCGCATGGCCCGCGCGCCATCCGATGGTGGAGCGGCCACCGCGCAGCAACCGGCAGGCCGCCGCGCCTAGAAGCAGCGCTCCGGCCAGTACCTGCACCAGCGTACGGTCCAGCCACAGCCCCTGCGCGACGACCCAGGCCACGATCGCGACCGATGCGAAATGCCCGACGGCGATCGGCAGCAGCGCGCGCCGTGCGCTGCCATCGTCACGTGCCTGCACGCCCCAGGCCGCGGCAAACATCCAGCCATTGGCTGGACTCAGCCCATGGAAGGCGCCGAGTCCCGCGACCGCCAGCCAGGGCCAGAGCGCGGTCATGGGAGGTCTCAGCCGCGCGACGAGCAGCACGCATGCGCCGCGGGCCGCGCCTCGTAGCGGTCGTGATGCCGCACCCACGCCATCGTGTGCTCAAGCCCTTCCTCGTCGCGCCCCTTGGGCACGAGGTCGATCAGCGGATAGGCGCCCATCATCACTTCCACGCCGCGGCCATAGCGCGAGTAGGTGTGGAACACCTGGCCCGACTCGTCCTTGTGGAACACGCTGATGCCCGGCGCCTCGGCCTGCGGAAAGGGCTGCATTGCGAAGTTGTAGTAGACCGCGCCGCTCGCGAATTCCTCGGGCGTGAAGCTGACATGGAAGTCGTGGTTGAAGTCGTTGCGCGCCGACGAGACCCACTTGAAGCGCCAGCCCATGCGTTCGCGAAAGCGCTCGATCTCGGGCAGCGCATTGCGCGAGACCACGAGCAGCGTGACGTCGCGCGCGGCCAGGTGCGGGGCGGCGCCGTCGTTGTGGTCGGCCATGTACGAACAGCTCGGGCAGCCTTGCTCCCAGCCCGGCGCGAACATGAAGTGCTGCACCAGCAACTGGCTGCGGCCCTCGAACAGGTCGGCCAGCGCGCGCGGGCCGTCGGGCGTGTCGAAGACGTAGTCCTTCTCGACGCGCACCCAGGGCAGGGCGCGGCGTTCGCGCGCGATCTGGTCGCCCAGCCGCGTGAGTTCCTTCTCGCGTTCCAGCAGGGCGCGGCGCGCCTCGGTCCATTGCGCCCTGGAGACGACGGCGTGGTGCGTCGTGCCCGCTTCGGTGGTCGATGCATTCATCGGATGCTCCTTGCGTCAGGTTCGGTGGATCAGTGCGCGGGCCGGCGCACCGCGCGGACCTTGCCGCTCGGGCCACCGCCGCAATAGAAGAGGCCGGCACCATCGGACTCGAGTCCGCTGACGCCGGTGCCGCGCGGCATCTCGAGCCGCTCGAGCACCTCGCCGCTGCGCGGGTCGATGCGGCGGATGTCGCTCTCCTCGGCCTCCCAGGTGCCGTGCCACAGTTCGCCGTCGACCCAGGTCACGCCGGTGACGAAACGGTTGCACTCGATGGTGCGGCGCACGGCACCGGTGGCGGGATCGATCTCGTGGATCTTGCGGTCGCGGTACTGGCCCACCCACAGGCTGCCCTCGGCCCAGGTGAGGCCCGAGTCGCTGCCCTGGCCGGGCGCGGGGATCGAGGCCAGCACCTGGCCGGTGGCGGGATCGATCTTGTCGATGCGGGCCTCGGCGATCTGGTAGAGGTGCGTGCCGTCGAAGGCCGTGCCGGCATCGCAGGTGCGGTCCAGCGCCTTCGTGGTCTCGCCGCTGTCGGGGTCGAAGGCCACCAGCTTCTCGCCGGTGGCGGCCCAGACGCGCTGGCCGTCGTGGGTCACGCCGTGCACCTGGGTGGCGCCCGCGAAGGGCCCGTACTCGCGCACGATCTCGGCCGCCCGGGCCCTGGAACTGTCGTGGATGGTCTTGGCTGTCATGGTTGGCTCCTTGGGAGGGCACCGGACATCGGCGCCTTGGAGACAACTCTATGCAATCGCGAGCGTGGAGGGGAGTAACAAGATCGTCGTGAAACCGGCCAGCGGCGGCGCCAGCCAGCGCCGCGCGCGGGTCTGGCCGATGGCGCGCACGCGGCCCTCGGCCTCGAGCTCGGCCAGCGCGCGTTGCACGGTGCGCTGGCTGGCGTCGAGCGCGAGCGCCAGCGCCGAGGTCGACCAGGCGGCGCCGTCGGACAGCAGCGCGAGCAGCGCGGCCTGCTCGCCGGCGATCGGCGGCGCCAGCACCGAGACGGGCCGCTCGTCGTGCGGCCGCAGCACGAAGCCGCGCGCGCTGGCCTCGATGCGCGCCAGCGGCTTGACGAGCGCGCGCAGCCGGCCGATCTCGACGCGCAGGCGCGCGCGGTGGGTTTCGTCGGGGTCGCGCGTGCGGAACACCTGCGCGATCAGCGCCTCGCGTTCCACGTCGCCGGGCCAGGCCTCGGCCAGCGCGAGGGCGAGCGCGAACAGCACCGGGCGGCGCGCCAGCGCGCGCCAGGTCGTGCCCGCGCCCACGCCGCGGCGGCAGGCATCGACCACCAGCGTGCCTGAGTCGAGCAGCGCCTCGATCTCGTCGAGCCGCAGCATCCGTTCGCCGCCGGAAAAGCGTTGCCGCGCCGCGGGACGGTCGAGCGCGGCGCGCGTGTCGACCACCTCGGCCAGCAGGGCCGGCACGCCCGCATGCTCGGCGGCGATGCGCGCACGGGCCAGGGCTTCGCGCGCCGGCGCGGTGTGCAGGGAACGCAGCGCCAGCTCGGCGGTGGCGAGCTCCGCCACGGCCGCGAGCGAAGCCGGCAGGCCCTGGCCGTCGAGATGGGCCAGCGCGTCGCGCGCCTCGTCGAGCCGGCCGAGCAGCAACGATCGCCGCGCCGCGATCAGCCAGGCCTGCAGCGCATTGGCGGGGTCGGCGTGGGCCTCGAGCGTGGCAGCCGCCGCCAGCAGCGCGCGCGGCGAGCCGCCGAGGTCGCGCATCGCCAGCGCCACCTCGGCCTCGGCGACCACGCAGCGCGCGCGTGCCAGCGCCTCGTGCGCGCCGAAGCCGCGCGCGGCGCGGCGCAGCAGTTCGCGGGCGCGCGCATGGTCGCCGAGCTGGGCCATGGCGATGCCGCGCAGCGCCAGCGCCGGCGGATCGTCGCGCAGCGCGACCCGCTTGAGCGCGCCGAGCGCATCGCCCGCGGCCAGCGCGCGCGCGGCGGCGGCGATCAGGGAGTCCATCGACGCGGCGCCGCTATTCGATCCAGGTCCGCGCGCCCACGCCCTGGTACTGGCGCCGGTAGGCCGAGGGCGTGGTGCCCACCACCTGCCGGAACCGGCGCGCGAAATGGGCCGGCTCGGCGAAGCCCGTGCTCTCGCCGATCTCGGCCGCCGAGGCCGAGGTGAAGACCAGCAGCGTCTTGGCGCGGTCGATGCGCCGCTCGGTCACGATCTCGAGGAAGGTCTTGCCGGTCTCGCTCTTGAGCAGATGCGCCAGGTGGGTGGCCGACACGTGGCTGGCCTGCGCCGCGTCGCCCAGCGTCAGTTCCTGCGCCAGGTTCTGCGTGATGTAGCGGATGCAGCGCAGCACCGCCTGCTTGTACGACTGCAGCACCAGGCCCTGGGCCTCGCAATGGCGGAAGTCCTCGCCGTAGCGCCGCCACACCATGCCGATCAGGTTCAGCAGGTGGCCGCGGATCAGCAGGTGGCTGGCCGTGTCCTCGCCCGAAGGCCGCTGCGCCTCCTGCGTCATGCGCTCGCACAGCGCCTGCAGCTGCGCGGTCTCGGCCGCGTCGAAGCGGAAGTCCAGGCAGTGCTGGAAGCGGAACGGCGCGAGCTCGGGTGCGCGCGCCAGCGGCACCTCCGACAGCTCGAACACGTCGAGGTCGAGCGAGGGCAGCAGGTAGTCCTTGCTGATGTTGATGATGTGGAACACGCCGTCGGCCGCGTTCGGGATGTAGTGGACCAGGAAGGGCAGCACGAAGCTCACCGTGCCCGGACCGATCGGGCGCTGGCCGCCGCCGATGTAGTGCGTGGTCTCGCCGCGCGTGTTGACGTAGATCTGGAAGTACTCGTGCCGGTGCGGCACCGGGTTCGGCAGGATGTTGGTCTGGTCGTGGATGCCGAAGTAGGCGCGCTGCGCCCGCGTGGCCATGGTGTAGTTGCCGATGGCGGGGCGTGCGGCGCCGGAGCGCGGCAGGGGCGGGTCGATGAGGGAGGGCGCTGGTTGCATGGCGGGCCTGGCACGAGGAATCGCAAGGATTGCATATCTTTGCGCAAGCCTGTGCGTTGAGGCCGAAGGGCCTCGTTCCTAGACTCTAGCCACTCCTTCCACAACCTTCCAGAGAGACAAACCGCAATGTCCCCCAGCCCAGCGCCCGGCGCCGCCGACGCCCTCCAGGTCGCCCCGATCTCCATCGACATCGTCGGCAGCGACCGGCAGTTCCCCGTGCGCCGCGTCTACTGCGTGGGCCGCAACTACCTGGCCCACATCCGCGAGATGAAGGAGGGCGACGAGCGCGATCCGCCGTTCTTCTTCCAGAAGCCGGCCGATGCGGTGGTGACCGACGGCCGCGTGCCCTATCCGACGCTGACCGAGGACTTCCAGTTCGAGTTCGAGCTGGTGGTGGCGATCGGCAGCGAGGCCTCCAATGTCTCGCCCGACACCGCGCTCGACCATGTGTTCGGCTACGCGGCCGGCCTCGACATGACGCGTCGCGATCGCCAGCGCGAGTGCAACAAGCGCGGCCTGCCGTGGGAGCAGGGCAAGTCCTTCGACCACTCGGCGCCCTGCGGCCCGATCCACCCGGTGGCGCGCGTCGGCCACATCCGCTCGGGCGCGCTGAACCTCGCGGTCAACGGCAGCGTGCGGCAGGATTCGGTGCTCGAGAAGATGATCTGGAACGTGCACGAGATCGTCAGCGAGCTGTCGAAGCAGTACCGCCTGCTGCCCGGCGACCTGATCTTCACCGGCACGCCCGAGGGCGTGGGCCCGGTGCAGCGCGGCGACCGGCTCACGGGCCGCATCGAGGGCCTCGAGCCGCTGCAGGTCGAGATCGTCTGAACGCACAAGGCCAAGGAGACACCGCATGAAACCGCTCGAACGCATCGCCTACTCGGCCATCGCCGACCGTCCCGCCCGCCGGCTGCCCGGCGGCAAGCGGCTCGCCGTCTGGGTCATCGTCAACGTCGAGGAATGGAACATCGACGAGACCATGCCGCGCACCGTGCTCACGCCGCCGGCCGGCGGCTCGCCCATGCCCGACATCCCGAACTGGGCCTGGCACGAGTACGGCAACCGCGTCGGCTTCTGGCGCATGCTCGAGGCGATCGACGCGCTCGGCATTCCCGCCACGCTCGCCATCAATGGCTCGGCCATCGGGGCCTACGAGCCGATCGCCAAGGCGGCGAAGGCGCGCGATTGGGAATTCATCGGCCACGGCTTCGGCCAGCGCAACATGCAGAAGGTGCCCGACGAGGCCGAGGACATCGCCAAGACCACCGAGGCGATCCGCGCCTATACCGGCAAGCGCCCGCGCGGCTGGCTCGGCCCGGGCCTCACCGAGACCTGGCACACGCCCGACATCCTGGCCGAGCAGGGCTACGAGTACGTCTGCGACTGGGTGCTCGACGACCAGCCGGTGGAGCTGAAGACGCGCAACGGCGGCCACATCGTCAACGTGCCCTACACGCAGGAATGCAACGACGTGGCGATGATGCTGATCCAGCACCACAAGGCCAGCGAGTACCGCGACCGTGCCATCGACCAGTTCGAGCAGCTCTACGCCGATGCCAGGGATTCGGCGCGCGTGATGGCGTTGGTGGTGCATCCGTACATCATGGGCGCGCCGCACCGGCTGCGCTATTTCCGCGAGGCGCTGGCGCACATCCGCGAGCGCGAGGACGTCGGCTTCTTCACCGGCGAGCAGATCCTCGACTGGCATCTCGCGACGCGCAACGCCGCTTGAGACTTGCCCCCGGCGCGCGCCGCCGGGGCTCCCTTTCCCATAACAAAGAGTCTCGCCCGGCGAGAAGGAGACAGACCGTGCATTCCACCACCTCGGCCCTGCCGCTGGCCGGCGACGCGCGCCGCGAGGCGCCCATCAGCGGCCTCGAGATCGCCATGTTCCTGGCGCTGCTCGCGTCCTACGCGCTCAATGCGATGGACCGGCAGATCTTTCCACTGATCGCGGCCGACGTGCGCCGCGAGTTCGGCTTCGGGCTGGCCGACACCGGCCTGCTGTCGACCATCTTCACGCTCGGCATGGCCGTGGCCGGCGTGCCCACCGGCTACCTGCTGGCGCGGCTGTCGCGCAAGACCGTGCTGCAGATCGGCATCGCCATCTTCTCGCTGGGCACGCTGCTCACGGCCTACTCGCACGGCTTCGCCGACATGATCGCCTACCGCGCCGCCACCGGCATCGGCGAGGCGATGCAGCTCACGGTGGTGATCGCCATCGCGGCCAGCCATTTCGCGCGCTACCGCGCCACGGCCGTGGGCGCGATCAACTTCTCGTTCGGCATCGGCGCGATCGTCGGGCCGCTGCTCGGCGGCCACCTGATCGGCGCCGAGCGCGACTGGCGGCTGCCGCTGGTGGTGTTCGGCGTGGCGGGCTTCGCGGCCATGGCGCTGATCGCGCTCACCGTGGGCCGGCGCATGACCGAGAACGTGGCCGCGGCCGACACGCGCGCCGACCAGCGCGGCGCCGAGCGCATGTGGAACCGCAACACCGTGCTGCTGACCGCGATGAGCGTGATCGGCGGCCTGTGCATCTACGGCTACCTCGGCATGTACCCGACCTTCCTGCGCGAGCACCTGCACTACTCGCCGGCCGACACCGGCCGCGTCATGAGCATCTTCGGCTTCGGCGTGTTCGCCTCCATCTTCGGCGGCTGGCTCGGCGACCGCTTCCATCCCAAGCTGGTGCTGTCGCTGAGCTTCGTCGGCACCGGGCTGCTGGGCTTCCTGCTGTTCTCGGGCCCCACCGGCATCTGGGTGCAGTCCGCGCTGTCCTTCGCCTGGGGCCTGGTGGTCAGCGGCGTGCTCTACGTGAACCTGGCCGGCTACCACATCAAGGCCGTGCGCGCCGCGCTCACCAACCGCGCCACCGGCGTGTTCGTCACCACGCTCTACGGCGCCGGCGCCTTCGCGGGCTACATCATCGGCGCCATCGCCGCGCGCCTGGGCTGGGGCTCGGCCGGGTTGCTGCAGATCACGCTGCTGGCGGCGGTGGGTGTGGTGCTGACGGCGCTGCTGCGCACCGACCGCATGTCGCTGCCGGCGCGCAAGCCGTGACCACGGCCTTCGAATGGGCGCTGCTCGGCGGCGCCGCGGCGCTGGCCGGCGCGCTCAACGCCGTGGCGGGCGGCGGCAGCTTCCTCACGTTGCCGGCGCTGGCGCTGGTCGGCGTGCCGCTGGTGTCGGCCAATGCCACCGGCACCGCGGCGCTGCTGCCGGGCTACCTGGCCGGGGCCTGGGCGCTGCGGCGCGAGCTCGCGGGGCCGATGTCGCCCTCGCTGCTTCGGCTGGGCGTGCTCTCGGTGCTCGGTGGCGCGGCCGGTGCGGCGCTGCTGCTGTCGACCTCGAACCAGGCCTTCGGCCGCATCGTGCCCTGGCTGCTGCTGGCCGCGACGCTGCTGTTCGCGATCGGGCCCGCGCTGGTGCGCCGGCGGACCGCGGCCGCCACGCCGGGGCGCACCTGGCTCGCCGACCTGGGCATCGTGGCGGTCGCGGTCTACGGCGGCTACTTCAACGGCGGCCTCGGCATCCTGCTGCTCGCGGTGCTCGGCGCGCTCGGGCATGCGGACATGGGCCGCATGAACGGCATCAAGAACTTCGTCTCGGCCATCCTCACGCTGATGGCGGTCGCGATCTACGCGGCCAGCGGCGCGATCGTCTGGACCCATGCGCTGTGGATGGCGCTCGGCGCCACGGCCGGCGGCTATGCGGGCGGCACGGCCGCGCGGCGGCTGCGGCCGGAGCTGGCGCGTGGGTTCGTGGTGTTGACGGGGCTCGCGATGACCGGGGCATTCTTTCTCAACGCGCGCTGAGGCGCGCGATCCTTTTCCTCACTTCCTCACCGGGACAGCCCATGCAAACCAGCAAGAGAGACTTCATCCGCCTGGCCGGCGCCCTGGCGGTGGCCGCCACCGGCGCGCCAGCGCTCGCCACTCCGGCCCGGGCCAGCCGCGGCAGCTACCTGATCCGCAACGGCGCGGTGATCACGGTCGACCGCGCCACCGGCACCCTGCCGCGCGCCGATGTGCTGGTGCGCGACGGCACCATCGAGAAGGTGGGCCGCGGCCTGCGCGCACCGGGTGTCGAGGTGATCGACGCCACCGACCGCATCGTGATGCCGGGCTTCGTCAATTCCCACTACCACCTGTGGAGCGCGATCGGCCGCAGCTTCACGGCGCGCGACGGCTTCTCCTACTACCCGGCCAAGGGCGCGACCTCGACCCTCTACACGCCCGAGGACTTCTACAACAGCGTGCTGCTGGGCTGCGCCGAGCTGGCCCATGGCGGGACCACCACCGTGCACAACTGGTCGCACAACACGCGCTCGCCGGCCCATGCCGACGCCGAACTGCGCGCGCACCGGCAGTCGTTGCTGCGCGCGCGCTATTCCTACGGCCACGTCGACCAGATGCCGGCCGACGAACTCAACCGCTACGAGGACCTGGCGCGCGTGCGGCGCGACTGGTTCGGCGAACGTTCGCCGCTGGCCGGCCTGGTGCACCTGGGGTTGAACCTGCGTGGCCCGCAGCAGAGCACCGAGGCCGTCTTCCACGAGGAGATGAAGTTCGCCAAGGCCAGCGGGCTGCCGGTCGCGATCCATGCGCCGCAAGAGGCGCCCAACAACGTCGACGCGCTCGACTACGAGCGGCGCGGCTACCTCGGTCCCGATTTCATGATCGCCCACTACGTGCCCGCGAGCCCGGCCGACCTCGCGGCGCTCGCGCGCACGAAGACGCCGCTGAGCTTCGCCACCCATTCCGAGCTGCGCCTGAGCGGCACCGGCGACGCGCGCGCCGCACTGTTCGCGATGCGCGCTGCGGGCCTCGCGGTCTCGCTGTCGAGCGACGCCACCTCGATCGCGCCGCCCGACATGTTCGAGGCAATGCGCTTCACCTGGAATCTTGGCGTGCCGTGGTCAGGCACGCCGAGCGCGGGCGCGAGGCCGGTGGGAGTGCACGAGGTGATCGAGATGGCGACGATCAACGGCGCCATCGCGCTGGGGCTCGGCGATGTCACGGGCTCGATCGTCGAGGGCAAGCGCGCCGACATCATCCTGGTGCGCACCGATGACCTCAACATCGGCCCGGTCGGCAACGCCGAGACCGCGATCGTGCAGAGCGGCAGCGCCGCCAACGTCGAGACCGTGATGGTCGACGGCCGCATCGTCAAGCGCGGCGGCCGCCTGGTGGCCTACGACACCCCGGCCATCATGCGTCGCGCACGCCAGTCGGCCGAGCGGATTCGCGCGGCGGCGGGCGCGGCGCTGCAGTCCTGAATACAGCGCCCGCCTATAGGCGCCGGGCTTCGGCACTGACGGGTGCCCGCCATCGGCTCCCATGCTTCGGGCCTGTTGCCCCGTATGCACCAGGAGCGGATGACGGGCTCGCGGTGACGGGGCCTTCTTCCTCAGCGCGCGCTGAGGCGTGCGCAGTTTGCAGCACACTTGTGCTACATTGGCCCGCGGCCACCGGCCAAGAGAAGGACCTGCATGTCTACCACCACCATCCGGATCGAAGACGCCCTGAAGGAAAGGATTGCAGCGGCCGCGGAGCGCGCAGGGAAGTCGTCCCACGCATTCATCCTCGACACGCTCGCGGAAACCGTCGAGCGCAGCGAGATGGATGAGGAACTGCACCGCGTGGCGGAGGAGCGCTGGGCTTTGCTGCTGCAAACCCGGCAGACCGTCTCCTGGACTGACGCCAAGGCGTATCTCGAGGCCCGCGCCAAGGGAGACAAGCCGCGCCGCCCGCGCGCGCGCGTGAGGGCGAGCTGACCCTGTGGCGCACATCGAGCTCGCCCCAGCCGTGCTCGAGGACATCGATCGCTTCGTGGAGCACATGGTGCTTCACCAGGCGGTAGACATGCCCGAGCGGGTCGACGAAATCATCCAGGCGATTCAGGTCCTGGCGCACAGTCCGCTGATCGGAAGGCCGGTGCGGCAAGGAAAACGAGAGCTGGTGATCGGCAAGGGCGTCCGTGGATATGTGGCGCTCTACCGCTACCTGGCCGAGATCGATACTGTCTTCATCCTTGCGCTTCGAGCGCAGCGCGAATCGGGGTTCAAACACTAGTGCAGCGCTGCAGTCCTGAATACAGCGCCTGCCTGCAAGCGCCGGGCTTGGGCACTGGCCTTCGGGCGTGCGCGCGGCCAGTACGATCAGCTTCTGCAGGTCGCGCACCGGCAGCGTGTTCGGGGTGACGGGGGGTTTCTTTCTCGATGCCTTCTGCCGCGCAGACTCCTAGTCTTCCTTGGCGCCTGGCAGCGCCAGCAACTCGCGCTTTGCGACAGCCAGCACTTCGTCGGAGCGCTTCGGATCGGTGATCACGCGCGACACGATCACCGCACCGATCATCGCGGCAACGGCGAATGTCGCCTTGTCCCGGTCGTCGTCGCCCATCGCCAGTGCCATCGCGTCGACGAAGCTTTCGATGTGTTCGGCCATCGGGACCCGAACCTCGGCATCGGCGCGCGCGACGTCGCCAGCGAGCGCCGCCATCGCGCAGCCGCTGGAACGGGAGTCGCGGTGCTTGCGGCTCAAATAGCTTCGCACCGTGTCGGCGTAGCCGGGCTCGCCTTTCGGCCTGGACTGCTCGAACGCCCCCTGGCCGGCCACCAGTGCCTGCTCGACCGCGTGCACGAGCAACTCCGAGCGCGAGGCGAAGTGGCCATAGAACCCGCCATGCGTCAGGCCGGCGCTTTTCATGAGCTTGCCCACGCTCAGGGACTCGAGCCCGTCGGCGCGAATCTGCTCCGCCGCCTGGGCAAGGATTCTTTCCCTGCTGCGGGACTTCTCGGCTTGTGAATACCCCATCGCGATGAGTACTTGATCTGTTGACTTTCTGGATTATGGTCGTCATCCTCCAGCATGACAACCATCATGCAGAATCGCGGCCGGCGAAAGCACCGCGGGAGACATCCAAGGAGACAGGCGACATGGTCACTTCGCGGTTGCCGCAGGCAGCCAATGGGACGGAAATTCGAACGTCGCCGCGAAAGCGAAGCGGTGCGCGGCGCCGGCTCCCCCTGGTCCGGGATGCGCGCGCGGAGCGCGACCATCCGGAGCTCGACGACTACGAGGTGCCCTTCAAGGGCATCGTCGAGCAATCGATCGCGGGGATCTACATCCTGCAGGACGGGCGCTTCAGGTACGTCAACGAGACCTTCGCCCGCATGTGCGGCCTGAAAAGGGAACAGTTGATGGGCGCGCGCCTGTGCGACGTGGCCAACCCCGCCCAGAGCTCGGCGCTGGTGGAGCAGTACGAGCGACGGATCCACGACGATGCGCCCGACGACAGCTTCATCATCCGCCGCACCTCCCGGCGCCGGCCCGGAAGCTTCGAGATCCACGGCACGCGCGTGATCTTCCATGGCCGTCCCGCGATCGTCGGCGTCGGCGTCGACATCACCGAGCAGGAACGCCAGCGTGGCGAGTTGATCGCGGCCGGACAGCGGCTGCGGGAACTCGTCGCCAACGCCAACTTCGTGCGCGAGAACGAACGCAACCGGGTTGCACGAGAGCTGCACGACGTGGTCGGAGGAATGCTCACGGCGATCAAGTTCGATCTGTCGCGGATGGCATGGGGCATCGAGCGGGTCGACCCGCCGGTTGCGAGCATTCTTCGAGGCCCCGCGAAGCTTCGCGCCCTGGCCGAGACGGCGCAGGAACTCATTCGGCTCACGCAGGACACCATCGAAGCCGTGCGAAGCATCTCGGAGGGACTGCGTCCCGGCGCTCTCGACCACCTGGGGTTGTCGGAGACGATCTCCCAGAGCCTGAAGAGCTTCGAGCACCGCTACGGCATCTCGTCGCGGCTGCGGCCGCTTGGAGCGCCCTGCACGCTGGACCGGGACACGGAGATCGGGATCTACCGCATCTTCCAGGAGGCACTGACCAACGTCGCCCGGCACTCGAAGGCGACGGAAGTGCTGGTCGATCTGGTCTGGAAGCCTTCGGGACTCACGCTGGAGATCGCGGACAACGGCCTGGGGTTCGACCCCGAGCACCCGCCCGTCGAGGACCACCTCGGGCTGGCCGGCATGCAGGAGCGTGCCCGCGAGCTCGGCGGCACCGTGGCCTTCGGCATCGGCCCCCGATGCGGCGCCCTGATCCGGCTTCATGTGCCGGCCGCCAGCGCCGCCGACCGACAGGGAGACATTCCAGATGATTCGACTGCTGCTGATTGACGATCACACCATCTTCCGCGAGGGGCTCAAGCGCCTGCTGGCCGAGCAGGAAGGCTTCGACGTGGTGGCCGAAGCCGGCGACGCCTCGGATGCCCTGCGCCGGGTGAGGCAGGAGGAGTTCGACGTCGCGCTGCTGGACGTGAACATGCCGGGCCGCAGCGGGCTCGAGATGCTTCCTTCGTTTCGCGCGGAACGGCCGGCGCTGCCCATCGTCGTGCTCAGCATGTACCCGGCCGAGCAGTACGCGCTTCGCGCATTCCAGGCCGGCGCGGCCGGCTATGTCACCAAGGACATGGACGCCCGCGAGCTGATCGACTCCATCCGCAAGGTGGCCCGGGGCGGGCGGTACATGACAGCCGCCGTGGTCGACCAGTTGCTCGAGGCCAGGGAGCGGGCGAGCGACGTGGCGGCGCACAAGCTGCTGTCCTCGCGGGAGTACGAGATCATGCTGCTGATCGTGCGCGGCATCCGGCTCACGGAGATCGGGAACCAGATGTTCCTGAGCGTGAAGACCGTGAGCACCTACCGGTCGCGCATCCTCAAGAAGATCGGCGTGGCGAGCAATACGGAGCTTGCCCGCTATGCACTGCAGCATCGCATGATCGACTAGGGCCCGGCACATTCCCCGGGCTTCAGAAAACGCTGACACGCCGCGCAGCGGGTTCCGACAGCCAGATCCGGCGGCGCGAAACACACTCTCCTTCAACACCACGACGCCACCGGGCGTCGGATACGAAGGAGACACCATGAGTTCGGATATTCGCGCGCACCTCGACGAGCGCGTTCTCGTCGTGACGCTGGACCGCCCCGCGAAGCGCAATGCCATCACCGCGGAAATGTATGCGGCGATGGCCCGGGCCATCGAGCGGGCACGGCTCGAGGACGAAGTGAATGTCGTGCTGCTGCGCGGCGAGGGCGGCAACTTCACCAGCGGCAACGACATCGGCCTGTTCGTCTCGAGCGACGGCGCCGCGCATGCCGAGTCTCCCGCCGCCCCGTTCCTGCGCGCCGTGCTGTCGCTCGGCAAGCCCATGGTGGCCTGCGTCAGGGGACATGCCGTGGGCATCGGTGCCACGGTGCTCCTGCATTGCGACTATGTCGTCGCGTCGGACGATGCGCGCCTTCGCTTTCCGTTCGTGGACCTGGGGCTGTGCCCGGAGTTCGCATCGACGCTGCTGCTGCAAAGGGTGGTCGGCCGCACCAAGGCCGCCGAATGGCTGCTGCTCGGATCGCAAGTCCCCGCGGCCGAGGCTTTTCTCGCGGGGCTGGTGAATCGCGTGATGCCGCCCGAGCTGGCGGAGGAAGAGGCGCTGTCGATCGCGAAGCGCCTGGCGGCCAAGCCGCAGCAGGCGCTGCGCGCCACCCGCGCGTTGATCCGCGATGCCGACGACGAATCCGCCGCGGCGCGCGTTCGCCGCGAATCGGCCGTCTTCGACGGGCTGCGCCGCTCCGACGAAGCCCAGGACATCTTCAAGCGCTTCCTGGGCCGCCAGCCCGAAGCCATCGCGGCGCGCGCCTGAAGCCCGGGCCGGCCGCACACCACAGTTCCAAGGAAGTACAGATGAGCACCCAATACAAGGTCGTTGACAACATCGCGGTGATCGAGATCGCGAATCCCCCCGTGAACGGACTCGGCCATGCCGTGCGCCTCGGGATCGTCGAAGGAGTCGATCGCGCGTGCGCCGACGCCGCGGTCGAGGCCATCGTGCTGACCGGCGCGGGAAAGGCCTTCTCGGGCGGCGCCGACATGCGCGAGTTCAACTCGCCGAAGGGCGGCAGGGAGCCGGGACTGAACACGGTGCTGTCGGTCATCGAGAACAGTCCGAAGCCCGTCGTCGCCGCCGTCCATTCCGTTGCCATGGGTGGCGGACTCGAGCTGGCCATGTCGTGCCACTACCGGATCGCCGCGGCGAAGGCCCGCATCGCCTTGTCCGAGGTGACCATGGGCCTGTTGCCGGGCGCCGGTGGCACGCAACGGCTGCCGCGGCTGATCGGGCTGGAGGCCGCCACCCACATGATCGTTCACGGCGGCTCCATCGCGTCCGAGAAGCTGGCCGACTCCGGGCTGTTCGACCGCATGGCCGAGGGCGATGTGGTCGATGCCGCGATCGCGATGGCGAAGGAGGTGGCGGCCCGGCCCGGTCCCCACCCGCGCGTGCGGGACATGCAGGTGAAGCACGGCAACCCCGAAGGCTTCATCGCGATCACCCGTGCCGCGGTCGAGGCCCGCACGGGCCACCTTCCCGCGCCGCAGCGCTGCCTCGATGCGATCGAGGCCAGCTTCAGCCTGCCCTTCGACGACGCGCTGGCACTCGAGCGCCGCTGCTTCCTCGAGCTGATGAACGGGCCGGTCTCTAAATCCTTGCGCCATGCCTTCTTCGCGGAGCGTGCCGCGGCCAAGCTGGCGGACGTGCCCGATGTGGTCCTCGAACGCGCGGTCGAGCGGGTGGCCGTCGTCGGCGCGGGCCTGATGGGAACCGGCATTGCCATGAACTTCCTCGGCGCGGGAATTCCGGTGGTGCTGGTGGACGTGAGCGACGCCGCGATCGAGAAGGGTCGCGCCACGATCCGGGCCAGCTACGAAGCCGGCGTGCAGAAGGGCAAGCTGCAGCAGGCCGCGCTCGAGACCCGGATGTCGCTGCTGCGCACGAGCACCGGGATCGGCGACGTGCGCGATTGCGACCTGGTGATCGAGGCCGTCTACGAGGACATGGCGCTCAAGCTGAGCACCTTCCGCGCGCTCGACGAGATCGCCAAGCCTGGCGCCATCCTGGCCACCAACACCTCGACCCTGGACGTGGACCGCATCGCGGCCGAGACCCGGCGTCCTCGAGACGTCGTCGGGCTTCACTTCTTCAGCCCGGCCCATGTCATGAAGCTGCTCGAGATCGTTCGAGGCGAGAAGACCGCGCCCGACGTGCTTCAGACCGCTCTCGCCGTGGCCCGCAGGATCGGCAAGGTGGCCGTGGTCTCGGGCGTGTGCGACGGCTTCATCGGCAATCGCATGATCGCCAGGTACGCCAGGCGCGCGGGCGAGCTGCTGGAGCAGGGGGCGCTGCCGGAGCAGGTCGATCGCGCCGTCGAGGCCTTCGGCATGGCCATGGGGCCGTTCCGCATGGGAGACCTGGCCGGCAACGACATCGGCTGGGCCATCCGCAAGCGCCGCTATGCCGAGGATCCTGCGCATCCGCGCTTCGAGATCGGCGATCGCCTCTGCGAGGCCGGCCACTTCGGACAGAAGACCGGCGCCGGGTGGTACGACTACGAGGCGGGGCAGCGCAAGGCCAGGCCGTCGCCGAGGACGCGCGCGATGCTCGAGGCGTTCTGGAAGGAGAAGGGCGTGACGCCGCGCCGGTTCAGCGACGCGGAGATCGTCGAGCGGCTGGTCTATGCGCTCGTCAACGAAGGCGCTGCGATCCTCGAGGAAGGCATTGCCGAACGGGCGTCCGACATCGACGCCGTCTATCTGCACGGCTATGGCTTTCCTGCCTGGCGCGGCGGTCCGATGTTCTACGCCGACACCGTCGGCCTCTTCAACGTCCGGCGCTCGATGCGCGCGATGGCGCAGGGCGACCCGAGCTGGAAGCCCGCCGCGATCGTCGAGCGTCTGGCCGACGAGGGCGCGGCGTTCAACGCCTGAACCTCCCATCGAGAACACGGAGACCCCATGAACGAAGCCGTCATCGTTTCGACTGCGCGCACCGGACTGGCCAAGAGCTGGAAGGGTGGTTTCAACATGACTTTCGGCGCCACGCTCGGCGCCCATGCCGTGCGCCATGCGGTCGCACGATCGGGCCTGGATCCCGCGGAGATCGAGGACTGCATCATGGGCGGCACCTTCGGCGAAGGCACGACCGGCGGCAACATCGCGCGTGGCATCGCCCTTCGCGCCGGACTGCCGGTGACCACCGGCGGCGTCAGCGTCAATCGGTTCTGCGCCTCGGGCCTGCAAGCCATCGCGATGGCGGCCCAGCGCGTGATCCTCGAAGGCGCTCCCGCCATCGTGGCCGGCGGCGTCGAGTCGATCTCCTGCGTGCAGAACCAGGCGAACACGCACATGCGGCGCGACCCCTGGCTGGTCGAGAACAAGCCCGCGTACTACTGGGGCATGTTGCAGACGGCCGAGCAGGTGGCCAGCCGCTACGGCATCGACAAGGAGGCGCAGGACGCGTACGGCGTGCGCAGCCAGCAGCGCGCCGCGGCGGCCCAGCAGGCCGGCAGGTTCGCCGACGAGATCGTGCCCATGAAGACCACCATGGGCGTGGTCGATGCGGCGGGCCGGAGCGGCACGCGGGACGTCGTGGTCGACCGCGACGAGGGAATCCGCGCCGACACGACGCTCGACGCCGTCGCCCGCATCCGCTCGGCACTGCCTGGCGGGGTGATCACCGCGGGCAACGCGAGCCAGTTTTCCGACGGGTCCTCCGCATGCGTCGTGATGAACGCGAAGCTGGCCGAACGTCGCGGCATCCAACCGATGGGCGTGTTTCGCGGCTTCGCGATCGCGGGTTGCGAGCCGGACGAGATGGGGATCGGTCCGGTGTTCGCGGTGCCGCGCCTGCTCGAGCGGGCGGGCGTGAAGGTCGAGGACATCGGCCTGTGGGAGCTGAACGAAGCCTTCGCCTGCCAGGTCCTGTACTGCCGCGACCGGCTCGGCATTCCCGACGAGCGGCTCAACGTGAACGGCGGTGCCATCGCGGTGGGCCATCCGTACGGCGTGAGCGGTTCGAGGCTGACGGGCCACGCCCTGATCGAGGGCAAGCGCCGCGGCGTCAAGTACGTCGTCGTGACCATGTGCATCGGCGGCGGCCAGGGCGCCGCCGGTCTGTTCGAAATCGTCTAAGGAAAGAAGTGAAATGACTGCAGTATCCAAACTCCTCGACCTCGAGGGCCGTACCGCGCTGGTGACCGGTGGATCCAGCGGCCTCGGCCTTCAGATCGCGGAGGCGCTGGGCACCCAGGGTGCCAGGGTCGTGATCTCGTCGCGCAAGGCCGATGCGCTGGAGGCCGCGCAAGCGCATCTCGCCGGGCTCGGCATCGACGCCAGCTGGATTGCCGCGGACAACGGCAAGGAGGAGGACATCGAGCGCCTGGCCGCCCAGGCGCTGGCGGAGCTCGGCCGGGTCGACATCCTCGTGAACAACGCCGGCGCGACATGGGGGGCCAGCACCGTCGACCATCCGCTGGCCGCGTGGGACAAGGTGATGAACCTGAACGTCCGATCGATCTTCCTGCTCACGCAGAGGATCGGCAGGCTGTCGATGATCCCGAACCGCTACGGACGGATCATCAACCTCGCCTCGATCGCGGGCCTCAAGGGCAACGGTCCCAAGGCGCAAGGCACCCTGGCCTACAACACCAGCAAGGGCGCGGTCGTCAACCTCACGCGCGCCCTGGCCGGTGAGTGGGGGCCGCATGGCATCACGGTGAATGCGCTGGCGCCCGGTTTCTTTCCGTCGAGGATGACGAAGGGAACCATCGACACCGTCGGCGTCGACAAGCTCTCCGAGCGCGCGCCGCTGCAACGCATCGGCGACGACGACGACCTCAAGGGCGCGGCCTTGCTGTTCGCGAGCGAGGCCGGCAAGCACATCACCGGTCAGATCCTCGCCGTCGATGGTGGCCTGACGGCTGTCTGAGACCTTCTTTTTCTCCCTTTCCCCAACCCGACAAGGAACAGCACCATGGCCCATGAAGCAGGCACGCCCGAAGTCCGCATGACCGTCGAAGGTCACGTCGCCGTCATCTCGCTCGACAACGTGGCGAAGAAGAATGCGATCACGCCCGAGCTGATGCACCAGCTCTCCCAACGCCTGACCGAGTTCGACGACGACGACGACCTGTGGGTGGCCGTGCTCGACCCGGCGGGCGAGCACACCACGGCGGGTCTCGACATGCCGAAGTTCTTCGGGCCCACGGCGACGGCCAAGCCCATTCCCGATGACCAGGTCGATCCGTTCGCGCTGAAGAAGCGTTGCCGCAAGCCGGTGATCTCGGTGGTGCATGGCATCACCTACACGATCGGCATCGAGCAGATGCTCGCATCGGACATCGTGATCGCGGCCGACACCGCGCGCTTCTGCCAGCTCGAGTCCAAGCGCGGCATCGCGCCGCTCGGTGGCGCGCACTTCCGCTACCTGACCCGCACGGGCTGGGGCAACGCCATGTACCACCTCTTCCTGTGCGACGAGTTCGACGCGCAGGAAGCCTATCGCTGCGGCTTCGTCCAGGAGGTCCACCCCTACGGCAAGCACCGCGAGCGCGCCATGGAGATCGCCCGCCTGATCGCCAAGGTGGCGCCCATCGGCCTGCGCGCGACGAAGGCGGCTTCGCTGACGTTCATCGAGCAGGGCGAGAAGGCGGCGATCGAGGTGATCCCGAAGGTCCGGGACGAGGTCTTCGCGTCGGCGGACTTCAAGGAGGGCATCCAGTCCTTCGTGGAGCGCCGCGCGGCGAACTTCCAGGGCCGCTGAGCGCGAACCGCCGCCCGAGGAGACCGCATGCAGACCTTCGCATCCATCGCCGAACTGAAGGCCTTCGAGGGCAAGGAGGCCGGGCCGAGTGCATGGCACGAGGTCACTCAGGCGCAGGTCCAGCTGTTCGCGGACGCGACGGGGGATCACCAGTGGATCCACCTCGATCCCGAAAGAGCCCGTCGGGAGTCGCCCTTCGGCGGGCCGGTGGCCCATGGCTTCCTGACGCTGTCGCTGCTGCCGATGCTGACCTCGGAGATCACCCGGTTCGAGGGCACCAAGGCGCGCATCAACTACGGGCTCGATCGCGTGCGCTTCACGGGGCCGGTACCGGTCGGTGCCAGGCTGCGCATTCGCGCCACCCTCCGGGCGGTGAGCGAGGAGCCCGATGGCGGCGTGAAGGTGGCGTGGCTGGTGACCTTCGAGATCGAGGGCGGCGCCCGGCCCGTCTGCGTGGCCGAGACGCTCGCCAAGCTTCATTTCTAGTTCCGCGACCGTGGCCCCGCCGACAGGCGAGCGCTCGCGTGGCGAGCGGTCTCGAAAGGCAATCGGTCGCCTTCAAAAAAATCAGGAGACATCCATGCTTCATCCGAGAATGGCCGTGCTGCGCCTGCTGGCGGCATTGGCCTGGGGCGGCCTCGCCTCGGTGCCGGCGCTGGCCCAGCTTCCCGCATCGCCGCAGGCATCGCTGATCGTGCCGTATCCGGCCGGCAGCGCGTTCGACATCACGGCCCGCAAGATCCAGCCGGAGCTCGGGCGGGCGCTGAACAAGACAGTCGTGGTCGAGAACTTCGGCGGCGCCAGCGGTTCCATCGGTGCCCAGCGCCTGCTGAGTGCGGACCCCGGCCACTTGAACATGCTGCTGGGATCGGCCAACGAACTGGCGCTGCCACCGCTCGTGCTGTCGGGCGTCAAGTACAAGCCCGAGGACTTCCGCCTGGTGGCGCACCTGAGCACCGGTGTGCTCGCCGTCATGGCGCGTCCCGACCTCCCCGCGAAGAGCCTCGAGGAGCTCATCGCGGCGGCGCGGCGCCAGGGCGCGGCACCGGTCTCGATCGCCAACGTCGGCCTGGGCTCGATCTTCCACATCGCCGCCATGGACCTGGCGGGCAAGTCGAACATGGCGGTCACGCACGTTCCCTACAAGGGCGGCGCGCCGGCCATGCAGGACCTGATGGGGCGCCAGGTCGACCTCACGATCCTGCCCCTGATCCCGCCCTACATCCAGGCGGCGCGAGAGAAAAAGATCCGGGTGCTCGCGATCCTGGGACCGACGCGGCACGGCGCGGTGCCCGAGGTTCCGTCCGTCGACGAGATCCCGGCCGTCAAGGGCTCGCACTACAGCATGTGGACCGGGCTGTTCGTCCCGAGCAGATCTCCGCTGCCGTCTGCCGAGGTCGTCGGCAAGGCGGCCAATGCCATCGTCGCGAGCCCGGGCTTCCAGGCCTGGGTCGAGGAGCGGGGGAATTCCGCGGGAGCGGTCATGGACCTGGACCAGGCCGCCGCCTTCTACCGCGGCGAATCGGAGCGCTTCCAGAAGATCGCCGGCGACATCGGATTGGAGCGCCAATGATGTCCAAACCCCTGCCCGGCTACTGGTCCGACGAGGTGCTGTATTCGGTGGCGGACGTCGAGCGCTTCGAGCAGCTTCCGCTGGAGGCGCGCCACCTGCCCGCGTCGACCTACGAGATGCTGATGGACGGATGCGCCATCGACCCCGCGAAGGTCGCGATCGCGTATTTCTCCGACGGCGCGAGGCCGCGCGAGACGGGCCGGCAGGTCACGTTCGCCGAGTTGCGGCACAAGGTCAACCAGACGGCCAATCTGTTCCATGCCCTCGGCGTGGGCAAGGACGACGTCGTCTCGGTGCTGATGCCGGCGGTGCCGGAATCCCAGTTCATCCTCTGGGGCGCGCAGGCGGCCGGCATCGTCAACCCCGCGAACTGGATGCTCGAGCCCGGGATCCTGGTGCACATGTTCCAGGCGGCCGCCACCAAGGTCCTGGTGGTGTATGGCGGACAGGAGCTGGGTGACCTGTGGCCCAAGATCGAGGTCGTCGTCCGGGCGCTCCCTGCGCTCGTGGCGGTGCTGCGCGTCGGTGGCCCCACGCCGTGCCCGGCGCGGGTCGCGGGGGTGCGCGTGGTGGACTTCGACACGGCGGTGGCGGCGCATTCCGGCGCGGCGCTGGATTCGGGACGCGTGTTCTCTCCCGACGACACCGCCTCGCTGTTCCACACCGGGGGCACGACGGGCGCGCCGAAGCTCGCGCGCCACCTGCATCGCAACCAGGTGTTCTGGGTCTGGGCCTCGAAGTACCTGTCCGGCTTCGGCAGCGAAGAGATGCGCATGGTCGGCGTGCCGATCTTTCACGTCGCGGGCGCGGTGGTGGGTTGCTATGGGCCGCTCGTGCGCGGCGGAACGATCCTGTTGATGACGTCCGCCGGATTCCGCCATCCCTCGGTCCTGCCCAACATCTGGCGGCTGGTGCAGGCCTACAGGGCCAACATGCTGACCTTCGTGCCGACGCTGGTCAACCAGGTGCTCTCGATCCCGATCGGCGATGCGGACATCACGTCGCTCGAGTACGTGGCGTCTTCCACCGCGCCGCTGTCCACCACGGTGGCGGAAGCGTTCTACGACATGACGGGACTGCGCATCCGCGAGAGCTGGGGTATGACGGAAACCGTCGCGGTCACCTGCATCACGCCCCCGAGCGACAAGGTCAAGGTCGGCAGCTCCGGCGTGCGGCTGCCTTATACGGGCGTGCGCATCGTGCAGCTCGGCGACGACGGCACCGTGGTGCGCGATTGCGCCGCCGGCGAATCGGGCGCGGTCATCGTGCGCGGCCCGTCGGTGTTCCCGGGCTACCTGGGGCAGCAGGGGCCGCGCTGGATCGAGGGCGAATGGCTGGAGACCGGCGATCTGGGCCGCCTGGACGGCGACCAGTGGCTCTGGATCACGGGTCGCTCGAAGGACCTGATCATTCGCGGTGGCCACAACATCGATCCCAAGATGGTGGAGGAGGTGCTGTTCGGTCTGGCGGGCGTCCAGGATGCCGCCGTCGTCGGTGCCCCCGATGCGCACGCCGGCGAGGTGCCGGTGGCCTACGTGGTGCTCAAGCCCGGCGCGAGCGCGACACCCGAGGACGTGATCGCCCATGCGAGCGCGCATGTGCCCGAGCGCGCGGCGGTCCCGAAGCACTGCTACGTGCTGCCCGAGATGCCGAAGACGCTGGTCGGGAAGATCCAGAAGAACGTGCTGCGCGTCGACGCGATCGAGCGGATGTTCGCCGCGGCGGTGCGCCAGGCCCAGCTTCCCGAGGGCGTGGTCGTCAAGGCGACGGACCGCGGCAGCAGCGGCTTCCATGTGGAGGTTCTGGTCCCGGCCGGGCTCGAGAGCGACGCGCTGCTTTCGGACGCCCTTCGCAACTTCACCGTTCCCTACACCATCCGAACCATCGAAGGGAGGCCGGCATGAGCACGGCCATCACCCGCCGGGACGCGCACAAGCTGCTGCTGGGAACCGCCATGACGGCGGCCACCGCGGGCAGCGCGCTGCGCGCGCAAGGCACCTACCCATCCAGGACCGTCCAGATCGTCGTGCCCTATCCCGCGGGCGGCACGACCGATGTCGTGGCCCGTGCACTGGCCATGGGATTGGGAAAGCTTTCCAGCTTCCGCGTCATCGTGGAGAACCGCCCCGGCGCGAGCAGCACGATCGGTGCGAGTGTCGTGGCCCGCGCGCAGCCCGACGGCCACACGCTCCTGGTGACCACGGGCAGCACGGCCACGTTGCTGCCGCACACGCTCGCGATGAACTTCGATCCGCTGAAGACGTTGACCGCCGTGGCCGAGGTCAGTCGGACGCCGCTGTTTCTCTATGCGAATCCCGAGCTGCCCGCGAAGGACCTGAAAGGGCTCGTGGGCTGGATGAAGGCGAATCCGGGCCGCATCTCGTACGGCTCCTACGGCCAGGGCACCGCGGGGCATTTCGGCGGCGTGCTGCTCGAAAGGGCCGCCGGCGTGCAGATGCTCCACGTGCCCTTCCAGGGCGGCGCGCCGGCGCTGCAGGCGCTGGTCGGCGGACACGTCCAGCTGCTGGTCGACGCGTACCAGCCCGGCATGGAGCAGGTCAAGACGGGCAAGGTCCTGGCGCTCGCGGTCTCCAGCCCCGAACGCAGTCCCTATGCGCCCGCCGTGCCGACATTTCGCGAACTCGGGTTCCAGGAGGTCGAGTTCATCAGCGGCTTCTTCGGTCTCTTCGCACCGTCCGGCACGCCGCGCGACGTGGTCGAGCGGCTGAACGCCATGGTGAGCGAGGTGGCGCGGTCCGCCGACTTCCAGTCGGCGCTGCCGCGGCTGGGCGTTCTTCCGCCGCGACCGCTGAAGTCGCCCGAGCTCCAGGCCTCGATCCAGCGCGACAACGCGGCATGGGCGAAGTTGGTGAAGGACATCGGCTATCGGCGCGGCGACGGCTGACGCTTCCTCACCACGCACGCCGCCCCGCGCGAGCAAGTCCCCGGATTCCCTCCATCGTTCATCTTCAAAAAAATGCCAACTTCCTACAAGGCGCCCGTCGAGGACTACCTGTTCATTCTTCACGAGGTGTTCGAGCGCGAGACCGCGCATGCCATGCACGGGATGTCGCGCGACGACACGCGTGCGGTGCTGGAGCAGGCCGCGCGTTTCTTCGAGCAGAAATGGGCGCCCCTCGATGCCGTCGGCGACGAGCATGGATGCCGCCTCGCCGACGGTGCCGTGACCACGCCCCCCGGCTACAGGGAGGGCTACGCCGCGATGCGCGAGGCCGGGTGGAACAGCGTGTCCGCCCCCGAGGAATTCGGCGGCGCGGGACTGCCGGACCTCGTCGGCCAGGCGGTGAGGGAGTTCTCCGCCTCGGCCTGCAACTCGCTGGGCCTGTATGCCGGGCTGACGAACGGCGCCCACGCCACCGTTCAGCGCACCGGCGACGACTGGATGCGGCAGCACGTCGTGCCAGCGATGGTGGCCGGGCGGTGGTCCGGCACGATGTGCCTGACGGAGCCGCACTGCGGCACCGACCTGCGCCTCATGAAGACGCGGGCGCTGCCGAATCCGGACGGCAGCTGGACGCTCTCCGGGACCAAGATCTTCATCTCGGGCGGCGACCACGACCTCACCGAGAACGTCGTGCATCTGGTGCTGGCCAAGGTGCCCGACGCGCAGGGCCGGATCCTCGACGACCTGTCGAAGGTCAGCCTGTTTCTCGTCTCCAAGCGGTCCATCGATCCGGCCACGGGCGAGCTCGGCGGCGCCAACGGCGTGGTGACCGCGGGCATCGAGCACAAGATGGGGCTCAAGGGCAATGCGACCTGCTCGCTGGCGTTCGAGGAATCGGTTGCCTATCGACTGGGGGAATCGGCGAGCGCCACGGGCGCGCAGCGCAAGTCTTCCGCGGGCATGAGCGGCATGTTCGACATGATGAACTCCGCGCGTCTGGGCACGGGTCTCCAGGCGCTTGCATCCGCGAGCCGTGCCTACGGCAAGGCGGCCGACCATGCGCGCGAGCGCCTGGCCGGACGTGCCGCCAAGGCCGCGGACCGCACCGGCGCGCCGGCGGACCCGATCGTCGTTCATCCCGACGTGCGCCGGTTGCTGCTGAAGCAGGCGTCGTTCCTGGAGGGCGGGCGGGCGCTGGGAATCCACGTGAGGGCTCTGCTCGAGGACGCCGGCGAGATCGCGGGCGTGCCGCGGGCGCTGGTCGGCGGTTTCCTGACGCCCGTGGTCAAGGCCTTCTTCAGCGATCGTTCGTTCGAGTCGGCGAACGACGCCATGCAGCTCATGGGCGGGCATGGCTACATCAGGGAAAACGGCGTGGAGCAACTGGTCCGCGATTGCCGCATCTTCCAGCTCTACGAGGGCGCCAACGGCGTGCAGGCCTTCGACCTCGCGCTGCGCAAGCTGCCGGCCGCCGACGGCCGGGTGCTCGATGGCTTTCTCGCGCTGGTCGAGGCATCGGCCGAAGCGGCCGAGGGAAGCGAATCACTGCGCGATCTCGTCCAGGCCCTGAGGGAGGCGAGCGGGCAACTGAAGGCCGCGGCCACGTGGCTCGCGTCCCCGGAGCGCGATCCCTACGACATCGGAGGCTCCTCGTACGACCTGCTGAACATGGTCGGCATCGTCGCCATCGCATCGACCTGGTTGCGCGCGGCGGCAGCCGCCGAAGCGCTGATGGCGCGTGGCGACGCGGCACCGTTCCTTGCTCGCAAGCTGGCACTGGCGCGCTACTGGTTCGAACGCGAGCTGCCGCTGGTGAAGGCGCTCGGCCTGCGGGTGGCGCAAAGCAGTGCCTGCCTCATGGCGCTTCCCGCGGAATCGTTCTGAGGCACGCGGTCCGAAAAACACCCTCTCGTTCCAACAGAAAGGCACATGCAATGAAAACCGCAATCACCGAACTCTTCGGCATCGAGCACCCCATCGTCCAGGGCGGAATGCACTACGTCGGATTGGCGGAGCTGGCCGCGGCGGTATCGAACGCCGGCGGACTCGGCATCCTGACGGCTCTCACGCAACCCACGCCGAACGATCTCGCACGCGAGATCGCGCGCTGCCGCGAAATGACGGACAAGCCGTTCGGCGTCAACCTCACCTTTCTTCCCGCGCGCACCCCGCCGGACTACCGGGGCTACATCGCGGCCGTGGTCGAGGGCGGCATCAAGGTGGTCGAGACGGCGGGAAACAACCCGCAGCCATGGCTTCCGGTGCTGCACGACGCGGGCATCAAGGTGATCCACAAATGCACGTCGGTGCGGCATGCGCTCAAGGCCGAGGCGATCGGCTGCGACGCCGTCAGCGTCGATGGCTTCGAATGCGGCGGGCATCCCGGAGAGGACGACGTCCCCAACTTCATCCTGCTGCCGCGCGCCGCGGACGAGCTCCGCATCCCGTTCGTGGCCTCGGGCGGCATGGCGGACGGACGGTCGCTGGTGGCCGCGCTGGCGATGGGGGCGGCGGGCATCAACATGGGCACGCGCTTCGTCGCGACGCAGGAAGCGCCGGTCCATCCGAAGGTCAAGGACGCGATCGTGTCGGCCACCGAACTCGACACCCGCCTCGTGATGCGGCCGTTGCGGAACACCGAGCGCGTGCTTCGCAACGAAGGCGTGGAACGCCTTCTCGCCAAGGAGCGGGAGCTCGGCCAGAACATCAAGTTCGAGGACATCCTCGACGAGGTGGCCGGCGTATATCCGCGCGTGATGCGCGACGGCGAACTGGATGCAGGGGCCTGGTCCTGCGGCATGGTGGCGGGCCTGATCGACGACGTGCCGAGCGTGGCGGCGCTGATCGAACGGATCATGGCGCAGGCGAACACCATCATTCGGGAGCGCCTGCATGGCATGGTCGCCTGAAGGAGCCGCGCATGGGTGCGCATGAAGAGCGCTTCAGCCTCGCGGGCAAGGTGGCGCTGGTCACCGACATGGCGTCGCCGCTGGGCCAGGCGATCGCCGAGGCCCTGGTCAGGGCCGGCGCGCATGTGCACGGGGTGAATGCGGACCACGACCAGTGCGTGGCGCAGGTGAACGCGTTGCGGCGCTGGGGCGGCGCATCGGGCCATGCGGTGGACCTGCGCAACGGCATGGCGGCCCTTCGTCTGGCGCGGCTTCTCGACGAGGAGTTGCCTCGTCTGCATCTCGTGGTGAGCACCTCGAGGATCGCCGCTGCCACACCGGCCGCGACCTTCATTCCCGAGACCTCCAGCGAAACCGCGGAACTGCTGGGCGAGTTGGCGTTCGTCCAGGAACTGCTGGAGGTGTTGAAGGCGGGGGCCGGCGCCGAGGATCGGGCGCGCGTGGTTCTGGTCGGGCAGTTTTCCGAGGCGATGAACCGCCAAAGCCTCGAGCGCCAGGCGAAGGAAAGCGCGGCCCGCCTCGCCAGCCACCATGTCGATCTGAACCTCATCGACCTGCGATCGCCGCCGACATCGGCGCAGACGCCCTCCATCCTCCTGGTGGTCGCTGCGCTGAAGGGCTACCTTCAGGGTCGCGGTGTGTCGGCTACTGCTGGCCGGTGAGCCAGAGCCCCGATTCGATCTGCGACCTCGCGGTGCCGATCAGCAGCTCGCGCATGCGCTCCGCGGCCGTCGACAGCGACTGGGTGCGCGCGCGGATCAGCGTCCACGCGACCTGCATGCCCGCGATCGGCGCGGCCGAGATCTGCTTGCGCAGCAGGGCCTGGTAGCAGCCCGAGTAGGGCAGGGCCGTGTAGCCGAGGCCCGCTTCCACGGAGCCCAGCAGTCCGCGCGAGGAGTTGGTCTCCATCACGATGTCCAGCGGCAGCCGGGCCTTGGCGGCCGCGGCCTCGATCATCAGCCGCAGGCTGTTGGGACGGCTGGTCAGCACGAGCGGCAGCGAGGGCAGCAACGACAGCTCGACCGGGGCCTTCATCCCGAGCTTCGCTTCCGGCGGGCCGACGAGGCACAGCGCCTCGGTCACGAAGGGCTCGTTCTCGAGCGAGGCCAGCGGCTCGATGTTGGTCACGACCGCGAGGTCGGCGTTGCCGGCCTGCACCATCGACCACGCGTTCATGACCGCGCTCATGGCCTCGAACATCCGCAGCGACACCTTCGGATAGGTCCGGTGGTACTCGCGCACCGCGGGCATGGTCACCAGGTGGAAGAGCGAGGGCGGCATGGCGACGGTCACGGTGCCGCTGGGCTCGTTGAACGCATCGCGCATGTCCTGGCTCAGCGAATCGAAGTCGCGCAGCAGCGACGTGGCCTTGGTCTTGAGCAGGCGGCCCGCGTCCGTCAGCGTCACGCCGCGCTCGGAGCGGTTGAACAGCGTCACCCCCAGCTCGTCCTCGAGTTGCTGCATCTGGCGCGACAAGGCGGGTTGCGCGATGTAGAGCACCGTCGCCGCCTGGGTCAGGCTGCCGATCTCGGCGATCTGCAGGAAATACTGGAGGCTCTTGATCTTCATGGGCGACGCGTCAGTCCCGCGAAGCCAGCCTGGCGATCTCGGCCGCGGCCTTGCGTGCGAAGGCCACCACCTCGGCCCGCCTCTCGGGGGCCAGTCGCTCGGGCACCGCGGCCACGCTCACCGCGCCGATGGGGATGCCCAGTTCGGTCACGATCGGGATGCCGATCGCATTCATGCCGGGCATGACCTTGCCGTCGCTCAGGAAGAAGGTGGAAGAGGCCACGCCGGCGGCGCGCGTGGCCTGCACCTTCTCGCGCAGCCGATCGACCGAGATCTCGGGCGCATAGGGCACGTAGCGCGAGACGTTGGAACGCAGCACCTCGTCGACGTCGGCATCGGACATCGCGCTGAGGATCGCGAGGCTGCCCGCGCCGACGCCCATCGGCCGGCGATCGCCCACCGACATCGTGAGCGTGCGGATCGGGTACTCGCCTTCGTAGCGCGCGATGCACAGCGAGTCCCTGCCGTCGGGGATCGACAGGAACACCGTGTCCTGCGTCTCGTCGGTCAGGCGCGCGAGCGCATCGACGCTCGCGCGGCGCAGGTTGAGGCGCTGTCCGGCCAGTGCGCCGAGGCTGAAGAGCTCGAGCCCGAGGTAGTAGCGGCGCGTGGTCTCGTTCTGCGACAGCAGCTTCTGCTCGATCAGTGCGGCCAGCAGGCGCCGCACGGTCGGCTTGCTGAGGCCCTGGTCGCTCACCAGGTCGGTGAGGCGCGCGCCCGCGTCGCCGCAGGCGGCCACGGCCTGCAGCAGGCGCACCGCGCGCTCCACCGCCTGGGTGCCGGTGCGCGATTCAGTCAGTTCGGTCTCCTCGATGGGCGCGGTACTCATGCGGCAAAGGATACGACAGAGTCATCGTCGTTCTCGCGCGTGCCTCAGCTCAGCTTGCCCGTCGATTTCTCGAGCGCGGCCCAGGCCTCCTCGCCGAAGTTCTTCTTCCAGGTCTCGTAGAAGCCGGCACCGCGCAGCGCCTCGCGGAACGGCGCGACATCGGGCTCGTTGAACTTCAGTCCCTTGCCCGCGAGATCGGCGCGCACGCTGTTGTTGAGCTGCGCGAGGTCGGCGCGCTCCGCCATGGCGGCTTCGTTGATGTGTTTGGCGACGATGGGGCGCAGCGATTCGGGCAGCCGTTCCCAGGCACGGCGGTTGGCGAGGAACCAGAAGCCGTCCCAGGCATGGTTGGTGATCGAGCAGAACTTCTGCACCTCGTAGAACTTGGCGGTCGAGAGGATCGACAGCGGGTTCTCCTGCGCATCGACGATCTTCGTCTGCAGCGCCGAGTACAGCTCGTTGAAGTTGATCGGCGTGGTGGCCGCATCCAGGCTCTTGAACAGCGAGATGAAGATCGGCGCCGAGGCGAGACGGATCTTCAGCCCCTTGAGGTCGGCCGGCTTGTCGATCGGGCGGGTGCTGGTCGTGATCTGGCGAAAGCCGCTGTCCCAGATCTTGTCCATGGCCACGAGGTTGGACTTGGCGATCTGGCCGCGCACGTAGGTGCCGAGGCTGCCGTCCATCGCCGACCAGACCGCGTCGTAGTTGGGAAAGGCGAAGCCCAGGCCGCTGATCGATGCGGCGGGCACCAGGGTCGCGAGGATCAGGCCCGACAGCGTCATGAACTCGATCGCGCCCGAGCGCACCTGGCTGAGCATGTCGGTGTCCGAGCCGAGCTGCCCGTTCGGGAACACCTGCAGCTCCACGCGCCCGCCGGTGTCGGCCTTGATGCGCGCCGCCGCTTCGTTCGCACGGACGTTGAGCGGATGCGCCAGCGGCAGGTTGTTGGCGAACTTGCAGGTGAACTCCGGCGCTGCCTGGGCGGGCAGCGACACCAGCGTGGCGCCGGCGGTCGCGGCGCCGCCGATCAGCAGCGTTCTGCGTGTCATCGAACTCATGTCTGTCTCCTGTTGGGGTGGGTCGTTGTGTGGTGCGCCTTGGCACTCTTCAATGGTCCACAAAATGGACCTATGGTTTGCACGAATCTGCAGCGCGATTTCATTCTAGATAATGCTTTCATTGCGGCGAGACGGGAGAATCCCGAACAAGCCGATCCCAAAGTGGGTACACATAATGGACCATCAATCGAGAACAAGAGGCGCCACGGTCGTGACCGGCGGGGCTTCCGGCATCGGCCTGGCCACCGTCGAGCTGCTGTGGCAACGCGGGCAGCGCGTGGTCGTGGCCGATGCCAACGCCCGCGCCCTGGAAGCGCTGCGCGACCGCGCGGACCTGCCGCTGGACCTCGCCTGCCTCATGCCCTGCGACGTCACCGACGAGGCCGAGGTCGAGCGCATGTTCGAACGCGCGCAGGCGCGCTTCGGCCGCATCGCGGGCCTGGTGCAGTCGGCCGGCATCGGCGCGGAGATTCCCTTCCTCGACACGCCCACGCGCACCTTCCGCCAGGTGCTGGAGGTCAACCTGGTCGGCGCCTTCGTCGTCGCGCGCACCGCGGCGCGCCGGATGGCCGCGCAGGGCGGCGGCGCCATCGTCAACATCGCCTCGGCCTCGGGCCTGGTGGGCAACGCGGGGCGCAGCGCCTACGGCGCCTCCAAGGGCGGGCTCGTCACGCTGACCAAGGTGATGGCCGTCGAGCTGGCCGAGGCCGCGATCCGCGTGAACGCAGTCGCGCCGGGCGCGATCGAGACACCGCTGGTGGCCACCATGCATTCGCCCGCCACGCGCGCCTCGCTGCTCGAGCGCATTCCCCAGCGGCGCTACGGCACGCCCCATCAGGTGGCGAGCGTCATCGCCACCCTGCTCGACGACGAGCTCAGCGGCTACTGCACCGGCCAGGTCATCGCCATCGACGGCGGCATGACGGCCGCCGGGCTGCTAGCCGCCGCGCGCCTGCGAGAGGCCTCCGAGGCTTCCTGATCCCGACTTTCCATCCACTCCATCCCATAAAGGAAACCCACCATGCTGCCCTCCTCGAACACCGCCGTCGCCGAACGTCCGGCGCGACTGCGCGATGCCACGATCCACATCCACGACGTCGCTGCCGCCCCCTGGGTCGAAGCCGGCAAGCCGGGCCTGCACCAGAAGCTCGTGCGCGGCAACGAAGGCCAGGGCGAGTTCCTGGGCCTGCTGGGCTTCGACGCGCTGGTGGCCAGCGGCCTGCACCAGCACACCGGCGTCACCAGCAGCTACATGCTCGGCGGCTCGCTGACCGACCACTGGGACACCTACAAGGAAGGCGTCACCGGGATCAACCTCGAAGGCTCGACGCACGACGCCATGTGCTACTGCAAGACCTCGATGGTCAACCGCCTCGAGGCGCCGGTGCTCTATCCGCAGGACTTCTCGCTGCACACGCTGCACCATGGTTCGCGCCATGGCGACTTCGGCAATCCCGCGCCCGAACTCACGCCCACGCTGAGCATCGAGGTGGCGCGCGTGCAGGCGGTGCCGACCGCCGCGGCCGGCGTCACCCGCCGCATGATCTTCGACTACGGGCGTCCCGCGCAACACGGCCGCCCCGGCGCCGCGGTGAACCATCGCCACGTCTGCCTCACGATGCTGCCGCGCTCGCGCGTGCCGGTCTTCAAGACCTCGGCGCTGACCGAGTTCTTCGTGCTCGGCGGCGAGATGACGATCGATGGCCGGCGCGCCGGCCCCGCCAACTTCGTGATCGTGGAGCCCGGCACCGAGGTCGCCATCGGCTCGGAGTTCGGCTGCACGCTGCTGGCCTGGGCCGACGGTCCCACCGCCTGGAGCGATCTCGAGGCCCCCGACCTGTTCGGGTTCTGATCCCGGCGCGGCGACCTCACCCGGGCCCCACGTCCTTCCCAAGAAAAAGATCGGCAGTGCCATGAACACCAACTCCCTGCATGCGGCCGCCATGGATCCGCCGGCGCAGCGGTCGCACGCTTCCGAGGCCGCGGACTCGGGCTGGCTCCAGCGGGCGACCCGTACCGCGGTGCGCATCGTCGAGGTGCTGGCCTGCGTCCTCGTGGCCGCGGAGATCGTGCTGCTGCTGTGCGGCGTCGTCTCGCGCTACGTGTTCCGCCAGCCGCTGACCTGGTCGGACGAGCTGGCCTCGATCCTCTTCCTGTGGCTGGCGATGCTGGGCGCGGTGCTGGCCTTCTGCCGCGGCGAACACATGCGCATGGCGGCGCTCGTCAACGGGCTCGACGAGCCCAGGCGGCGCTTCTTCGCGACGCTCGCCGTGATGGTCTGCGTGGCCGTGCTGCTGGCGCTGGCCTGGCCCGCGATCGAGTACGCGCAGGACGAGGCCTTCATCAGCACGCCGACCCTGCACCTGCCGAACATCTGGCGCGCGGCCGCCATGCCGGCGGGGCTGGTGCTGATGCTGGCCTTCGCGCTGCTCACCCTGCTGCGGCGCGAACGCCTGGCGCACGTGGCGGGGGCCGTCGTGCTGCTGGCGGCCATCGCGGCGGCGCTGTGGCTGCTGCGCCCGTGGCTGATGGAGATCGGCAACTACCGGCTGCTGGTGTTCTTCGTGCTGCTGGTCGGCGCCGGCGTGTTCGCGGGCGCGCCGATCGGCTTCGTGTTCGCGCTGGCCACCGTGGCTTTCCTGGCGGTCACCACCTCCACGCCGCTGAGCGTGGTGGTCTCGCGCATGGACGAGGGCATGAGTCACCTGATCCTGCTGTCGGTGCCGCTGTTCGTGTTCCTGGGCCTCCTGATCGAGGCCACGGGCATCGCGCGCAGCCTGGTGTCGTTCCTGGCCGCGCTGATCGGCCACGTGCGCGGCGGCCTCTCGTACGTGCTGCTCGGCGCGATGTTCCTGGTGTCGGGCATCTCGGGCTCGAAGGCGGCCGACATGGCGGCCATCGCGCCCGGGCTCTTTCCGGAGATGAAGAAGCGCGGCGTGGACGAGGGCGACCTGGTCGCGCTGCTGTCGTCCTCGGGCGCGATGTCCGAGACCATTCCGCCGAGCCTGGTGCTGATCACCATCGGCTCGGCCACGGGCGTCTCGATCGCCGCGCTGTTCACCGGCGGCATCCTGCCCGCGGTGGTGATGGCGCTCGCGCTGGCGGTGGTGGTGGGGTTTCATTGCCGCAACGACGTCGTCGATGCCGCGCCGGGCCTGCTGCGCTCGGCCGCCTACTGGCGCACGGTGCGCCGCACGCTGCTGCTCGCGTTGCCGGGGCTCGCGCTGCCGTTCCTGATCCGTGCTGCCGTCGTCGAGGGCGTGACCACCGCCACCGAGGTCTCCACCGTGGGCATCGTCTATGCGCTGGTGGCGGGCTGGCTCATCAACAAGGGCCTGCCGTGGCGCCGCCTCGGCGCGATGCTGGCCGAGACCGCCGCGCTGTCGGGTGCGATCCTGCTGATCATCGGCGCCGCGACCGCCATGGCCTGGGCACTGACCCAGTCGGGCTTCTCGCGCGACCTGGTGGCGGCGCTCGCCGGCGTGCCGGGCGGGCACTACACCTTCCTGGCGCTGTCGATCGTCGCGTTCGTGCTGCTGGGCTCGGTGCTCGAGGGCATTCCCGCGATCGTGCTGTTCGGGCCGCTGATGTTCCCGATCGCCAAGGAGATCGGCGTGCACGAGGTGCACTACGCGATGGTCGTGGTGCTGGCGATGGGCATCGGCCTGTTCATGCCGCCGTTCGGCGTGGGCTACTACACGGCCTGTGCCATCGGCCGCATCTCGCCGGACCGCGGCATGAAGGCCATCCTGCCGTACATGGGCGCGCTGCTGGCCGGGCTGCTGCTGATCGCGCTCGTGCCCTGGATCTCGATCGGTTTCCTGTAGCGCCCGGGGTCGCGCGAAGTCTTGGCATGGCGACCATGCCGAGACGGTATTTCCGCCGCGCGACACCCGCCGATACGCTTGTCCCCATGAGCAGAACCAAGGAGACGAGCCAGATGATTCGCACACCGGGAGCGCCGGCATGAGCCGCCGCAAAGTCATCATCACCTGCGCGGTGACGGGCGCGATCCACACGCCCTCGATGTCGCCGCATCTTCCCATCACACCCGAGGAGATCACGCGCGAGGCCCTGGCCGCGGCGCGGGCCGGCGCCGCGATCCTGCACCTGCATGCGCGCAACCCCGAGACCGGCAAGCCCGACCAGACGCCCGAGGCCTTCGAGCGCTTCCTGAGCGCGATCAACCGCCAGACCGACGCGGTGATCAACATCACCTCGGGCGGCAGTCCCTACATGCTGGTCGAGGAGCGCGTGAAGCCCGCGCTCACCTTCAAGCCGGAGCTGGCCTCGCTCAACATGGGGTCGACCAACTTCGGGCTGTTCCACCTGCTCGATCGCTACACGAAGTTCCGCTTCGACTGGGAGCCGGTTCACCTGGAGGCCACGCGCGACCTGGTGTTCCGCAACACCTTCAAGGACATCGAGTACATCCTGCAGAGCTGCGCGAACAACGGCACCCGCTTCGAGTTCGAGTGCTACGACATCTCGCATCTCTACAACCTCAAGCACTTCCTGGACCGCGGCCTGGTCAAGCCGCCGCTGATGATCCAGTCCGTGTTCGGCATCCTGGGCGGCATCGGCAGCCATCCCGAGGACGTCGCCCACATGCGCCGCACGGCCGACCGGCTGTTCGGCGACCAGTACCAGTGGTCGGTGCTCGGCGCGGGCGCCGCGCAGATGCGCATCGCCGCGATGTCGGTCGCGATGGGCGGGCACATCCGTGTCGGCCTCGAGGACTCGCTCTGGGCCGGCCCCGGCCGGCTGGCCACGTCGAACGCCGAGCAGGTGCGCCTGGCCTGCGAACTGGTGCAGGGCCTGGGCCTCGAGGTCGCGACGCCCGACGAGGCGCGCGAGATGCTCGCGCTCAAGGGCCGCCAGAGCGTCTCGTTCTGACAGCGGCGGCGCGTCCCGCGGCGCGCCGGATCTCTTTTTCTTTTCTTTCTTCATCCGTCGAACGGAGGATCGTTCATGAGCAAGGTCATGGTCGTGACCGGGGCGAGCCGCGGCATCGGTGCCGCCATCGCGCAACGCGCAGCCCGCGAGGGCTGGCAGGTATGCATCAACTACCGCAGCGCGCACGAACAGGCGCGCGCGCTGGTGCGGCGCATCGAGGAGGACGGCGGGCGTGCCGTCGCGATCGCCGCGGACGTCTCGCGAGACGCCGAGGCCGCGCGGCTGTTCCGCGAGGTCGATGCGCTGCTCGGGCCCGTCTCGGCGCTCGTCAACAACGCGGGCATCGTCGGCGGCCAGCGTGCGCTCGAGGCGATCGACGAGGCGCTGCTGTCCGAGGTCTTCGCGACCAACGTCTTCAGCGTCTTCCATTGCAGCCGCGAGGCGGTGCGCCGCATGTCGACGCGGCACGGCGGCACCGGTGGCGTCATCGTCAACATGTCCTCGGCGGCCGCGCGCCATGGCGGCCTGCCCGACGAGAGCTTCTATGCCGCGAGCAAGGGCGCGGTCGACAGCCTCACGGTCGCGCTCGCGAAACAGCATGGCCGCGACGGCGTGCGCATCAACGCGCTGCGCCCCGGCCTGATCGAGACCGAGATCCACGAGGCGCACGGCGGTGCCGCCGCGGTCGCCGTACTGGCCGCGGGCGTGCCGCTCGCGGGCCGGGCCGGCTCGGCCGACGAGGTCGCGCAGGCCGCGTTGTGGCTGGCCGGCGACGCCTCGAGCTACGTGCACGGCGCGCTGGTCGACGTCTCCGGCGGCCGCTGAAGCCCACGCATTCCATTCAACGAGAAGCAGAGCAACCATGAGCAATGTCGAACCCCTCCGTTCCGAAGTCCGCGATGGCATGCGCATCGACTGGGACGTGCCCATCGTCATGGACGACGGCCTGGTGCTGCGCGCCGACGTCTTCCGCCCCGAGGCGCCGGGCCGCTACCCGGTGGTGCTGACCTGCGGCCCGTACGCCAAGGGCCTGTCGTTCCAGGAGGGCTATCCGAGCGCGTGGAACGGCATGGTGCTGGAGTTCCCCGAGGTCGGCGCGGGCTCGACCAACAAGTACCAGAGCTGGGAGGTGGTCGACCCCGAGAAGTGGGTGCCCGACGGCTACGCATGCGTGCGCGTGGACTCGCGCGGCTGCGGCCGCTCGCCGGGCTTCGTCGACCACTTCTCGGCGCGCGAGACGCAGGACTTCTTCCAGGCCATCGAGTGGGCCGGCGTCCAGCCGTGGAGCAACGGCAAGGTCGGGCTCAACGGCATCTCCTACTACGGCATGAACCAGTGGCAGGTGGCCTCGCTGCAGCCGCCGCACCTGGCCGCGATGTGCATCTGGGAAGGCGCCTCGGACTGGTACCGGGACGCCACCCATCACGGCGGCATTCTCAGCACCATGTGGGCCAACTGGTACGACATGCAGGTCAAGACCGTGCAGCACGGCCTCGGCGAGCGCGGTCCGCGCAGCAAGGTGCACGGCGACACGGTGTGCGGTCCCGAGACGCTGTCCGACGCGCAGCTGCAGGCCAACCGCTCGCAGTTCGGCGACGACATCCTCGGGCATCCGCTCGACGACGCCTGGCACCGCGAACGCTCGGCCGTGTGGGACCGGATCCGCGTGCCTTTCCTCTCGGCCGCCAACTGGGGCGGGCAGGGGCTGCACACGCGCGGCAACTTCGAGGCCATCGCGCGCGCGGCCTCGCCCGAGAAATGGCTCGAGGCGCACGGCCTGGCGCACTGGACGCACTTCTACACCGACTACGGCGTGCAGCTGCAGAAGCGCTTCTTCGACCACTACCTCAAGGGCGAGGCCAATGGCTGGGGCGAACGGCCCAAGGTGCAGCTGCAGGTACGTCACGTGGACCGCTTCGTCGAGCGGCAGGAGCACGAGTGGCCGCTGGCGCGCACCCGCTGGACGCGCTACTACCTGCACTTCGGCGACCATTCGCTGCGCACCGAGCCGCCCGCCGCGCCGGCCACGGCGGACTACGAGGCGCTGGGCGACGGCCTGACCTTCATGTCGCTGCCGCTGGCGCATGACACCGAGATCACCGGCCCCTCGGCCGCGCGCTTGCGGCTGTCCTCGTCGACCGCCGACGCGGACGTGTTCCTGGTGCTGCGCGTCTTCACGAGCGACCTGCGCGAGATCACCTTCCAGGGTGCGCTCGATCCGCACACGCCCGTGGGGCAGGGCTGGCTGCGGGCCTCGCACCGCAAGCTCGATCCGCGGCTCAGCCAGCCCTACCGTCCCTACCATCCGCACGACGCGCTCGAACCGCTCGAGCCCGGGCAGCCCGTGGACCTCGACGTGGAAGTGCTGCCGACCTCGATCGTGGTGCCGGCCGGCTACCGCATCGCGCTGTCGGTGCGCGGCAAGGACTACGAGTGGCAGGCGAGCACCGGCCTGAAGCTCTCGAACCTGAAGAACGAGCTCAAGGGCTGCGGCCCGTTCCTGCACAACGATCCGCGCGACCGGCCCGCGGAGATCTACGGCGGGCGCAACACGCTGCACTGCGATCCGGCCGACCCGCCCTTCATCCTGCTGCCCGTCATTCCCGACTAGGAACGGCGGGACACGTACCGGCGCCACAACCACAAGGAGACAAGACATGAGCATCGATCGCCGCCAATTCATCGCGGCCGCGGGCAGCGCCGCGGCACTGGCCAGTTGCCCGCCGCTGGCGCGGGCGCAGTCCGGGCCGATCCGGCTGGGCCTGCTGACGATCCGCACCGGCCCGCTCGCCTCGGGCGGCCTCGACATCGAGCGCGCGCTGCAGCAGTACCTGCGCGAGCGTGGCCAGACCATCGGCGGGCGCAAGGTCGAGCTGGTGGTGGCCGACACCGCCGGCGTGCCGGCCACCGCGCGCACCAAGGCGCAGGAGCTGGTGGAGCGCAACAAGGTGCACGCGCTCACCGGACCGATGGCGGCCTTCGAGGCACTGGCCATCGACGACTACGTCCGCCAGCAGCAGGTGCCCACGCTGTGGATGCCCGGCGCCGAGGACATGACGCAGCGCAAGACCAATCCCTGGGCCGTGCGCGCCACGGCCACCTCGGCCCAGTGCTCGCATCCGATGGGCGACTACTGCGCGAAGGTCCTCAAGTACAAGCGCATGGTCGTGATCGCCGACGACCTGGCCTTCGGCCACGAGACCGTGGGCGGGTTCCAGCGCGCCTTCGAGGACGCCGGCGGCAAGGTCGTGCAGCGCCTCTTCTCGCCGCTCACGGTGCCGGACTACGGCAGCTACCTGGCGCAGCTCAAGACCGACGCCGACGCGATCTTCATCGGCTTCGCGGGCTCCAACGGCTTCCGCTTCCTGCGCCAGTTCAACGAGTACGGCCTGGCGGGCAAGCTGCCCGTGGTGGGCAACATGACGGCGCTCGAGGAGTCGGTGCTGCGCAACATGGGCGACGAGGCCCTCGGCGTGCTCACCGCCTGCTGGTACTCCGCGGAACTCGACAACGAGGTGAACCGCAAGTTCTCGGCCGCCTTCCGCGCCGAGACGCGCTACGACCCCGGCCTCTACGCGGCCATGGGCTACGTCAACGGCGCCGTCTTCGAGGCGGCGGTGACGGTCGCCAACGGCCAGGTCGAGGACAAGGCGGTCTTCATGAAGGCGCTGCGCGAGGTGAAGCTCGCCAGGACCGCGCGCGGGCCGGTCTCGTTCGACGCCTACGGCAACGTGGTGGGCGACGTCTACATCCGCAAGGTGGTCCGCAAGGAGGGCCGCCTCGTCAACTCGGTGATCGACACCTACCCGAACGTGAGCCAGTTCTGGAAGTACGAGCCCGCGGCCTTCCTCAAGGAACCGGTGTATTCGCGCAGCTTTCCGCCGGCCAGGCACCTGGAGAGCTGAGCGCATGCCCTCGACGCAATTCATGGTGCTGCAGGCGCTCAACAGCCTCTCGCTGGGCGCGGTGCTGTTCCTGCTGTCCTCCGGCTTCTCGCTGATCTTCGGCCTGATCCGCACGGCGAACCTCTCGCACGGCGCCTTCTTCATGCTCGGCGCCTACCTCGGCGTGATGGTGTTCAGCCGCGTCGCGAGCCTCTGGCTGGCCGTGCTCGCGGCCGGCGTCGCGCTCGGCGTGCTCGGCGCGCTGGTCGAGCGCTTCCTGATCCGGCGGCTGGCCGGCAACGCGCTCAACCAGGTGCTGGCCACGCTGGGGCTGTCGTTCATCATCGCCGACGCCTGCCTGCTGCTGTGGGGCGGCGACCCGATCCCGCTCGCGACGCCGGAGCTGCTGCGCAAGCCGCTGGTGGTCTTCGGCATGGCCTTTCCCGCCTACCGGCTGTTCCTGCTCGGCGTGGCGGCCGCGATCGCGCTGGCCCTGCACCTGATGATCGACCGCACCCGGCTGGGCGCCATGATCCGCGCGGGCGTCGACGACATGCCGATGGCGCGCGCCGTCGGCGTGCCGGTGTCGCGGCTGCTGACGCTGGTGTTCAGCCTCGGTGCCGCGCTCGCGGGCATCGGCGGCGTGCTCGGCGCGCCGATCCTCTCGGCCTATCCGGGCATGGACGCCGACATGCTGCCGCTGGCGCTGATCGTCGTGATCCTCGGCGGCGTGGGCAGCCTGCTCGGCGCCTTCGTCGGCAGCTTCGTCATCGGCGCGATCTACACCTTCGGCACCGCGCTGCTGCCCGACCTCGCCTACGTGATCCTGTTCCTGCCGATGATCCTCGTCATCGCCTTCCGCCCGCGCGGCCTGTTCGGGAGGATCGCCGCATGAGCCGCACCGTCATGGGCTGGCTGGCGCTGCTGGCCGCGCTCGCCGCCATGCCCTGGGTCGCGGGCGAGTACTACGTCAACCTCGCGACGCAGATCCTGATCGCCGCGCTGTTCGCCTCCAGCCTCAACATCCTCGTCGGCTACGGCGGGCTGACCTCGCTCGGCCATGCCTCGTTCCTCGGCATGGCGGCCTACGGCAGCGCATGGCTGACCACCTCGCAGGGCCTCGATGCCTGGACGGCCGCGCCGCTCGCGCTGGCCGCCGCGGTGCTGACGGCCGCGGTGTTCGGCTGGATCGCCCTGCGCGCCAGCGGCATCGGCTTCCTGATGATCACGCTCGCGTTGAGCCAGGTGCTCTGGGGGCTGGCCTACCGCTGGTCCTCGGTGACCGGCGGCGACAACGGCCTCGCCGGCCTGGGGCGGCCTTCGCTGCCGGGGGTGGACCTGAACGCCTCGACGCCGTTCTTCTACTTCACGCTGGCGGTGGTGGCGCTCGGGATGGCGGTGCTCATGGTCTTCGTCGCCTCGCCGTTGGGCACCTCGCTGCGCGGCACGCGCGACCAGCCGCGGCGCATGGCGGCGCTGGGCCACGACGTCTGGCGGGTGCGCTGGATCGCCTTCGTGTTCGTCGGCTTCCTCGGCGGCGTCTCGGGCCTGCTCTATGTCTATTACCACAAGTACATCCATCCGAGCTCGCTGGCACTGGGCTCCTCGGCCGAAGCCCTGCTCGGCGTGATGACCGGCGGCACCGGGACGCTGGCCGGGCCGGTGGTGGGCGCGGCGATCGTGCTGCTGCTCAAGAACTACGTCTCGGGCTATGTCGAGCGCTGGAACATGTTGCTGGGTTTCGTGTTCGTGTTCATCGTCGTCTGGATGCCGCAGGGCGTGGTGCCCGGCGTGCGCCGCCTTTTCGGCGCGGCGCGGGAGGAGCGGCCATGAACGCGCCCGCGCTCGAGATCCGCCATCTCGCGAAATCCTTCGGCGGGCTGCCCGTGACCCAGGACGTCTCGCTTGCGATCGCGCAGGGCGAGCGGCGGCTGATGCTCGGTCCGAACGGCGCCGGCAAGACCACGCTGTTCAACCTGATCGCCGGCGACCTGCGCAGCGATGGCGGCGAGATCCGCATCTTCGGCCAGGACGTGACCACGCTGCGCAGCGATCAGCGCGCGCAGCTCGGCCTGGCGCGCACCTTCCAGATCATCACGCTGTTCGACCGCGACACCGTGGCGCAGAACCTGATGCTGAGCCTGCTCGGCCGCTCGCCGCTGCGCTGGACCGCCTGGCGCCCGATGCGCCCCGAGGCCGGCTTCGGCGAGCGCGCGCAGGAAGCGCTCGAGATGGTCGGACTGCAGGACTCCGCGCGGCGCCGGCTCGGTACCTTGTCCTATGGCGAGAAGCGGCGCGTGGAGATCGCGATGGCGCTGGTGCAGCGGCCCCGGCTGCTGCTGCTGGACGAGCCGCTGGCCGGCCTGTCGCAGGGCGAGCGCGTGGCGATCCGGCAGTTGCTCGACCGCATACCGAGGGAGACCACGGTCGTGATGATCGAGCACGACATGGACGTGGCCCTCGACTTCGCCGACCGCATCACCTTGCTGCACTACGGAAAGATCCTGGTCGAGGGCACGCGCGCGGAGGTGGTGAACCACCCCAGGACACGGGAGATCTATCTTGGCCAATGAAACGGCATTGACGCTGGCCGGCGTGGACGCGCTCTACGGCGACAGCCAGGTGCTCCACGGCGTGGGCTTCTCGGTGCGCGCGGGGACCGTGCTGGCACTGCTCGGGCGCAACGGCGCGGGCAAGTCCACCTGCATCGGCAGCATCATGGGCTTGCTGGCCGGCGGCCGCGGCCGCATCGCGTTGTTCGGCGAACCGATCGAGCGCGCGAGCCCCGAGCGCATCGCGCGCCTGGGCATCGGGCTGGTGCCGCAGGGCCGGCGCGTGTTCGCCACGCTGTCGGTGAAGGAGAACCTCGATGTCGCGAAGCAGCCGCCGCGGCACGCGGGCTGCACCGCATGGACCATGGCGCGCGTCTTCGAGCTGTTCCCGCGCCTGTCCGAGCGGCGCCACCAGGCGGCCGGTTCGCTGTCGGGCGGCGAGCAGCAGATGCTGGCCATCGCGCGCGCGCTGATGGGCAATCCGCGCGTGCTGCTGCTCGACGAGCCCTCGGAAGGGCTCGCGCCGCAGATCGTGGCCGAGGTCTCGCGCACCATCGCGCTGCTCAAGGCCGAGGGGCTGACGATCGTGCTGGTGGAGCAGAACCTGCGGCTGGCCGTCGAGCTGTCCGACGATGCCGTGGTCATCAACACCGGGCACGTCGTGTTCGCGGGCAGCACCTCGGCACTGCGCGCGGACCCGGCCCTGATCGAACACCACCTCGGAATGCACTGAACCGCCATGATCATCGAGATGCGCACCTACACCCTTCGCCCCGGCAGCACGGCGGAGTACTTCCGGATCTACGAGGCCGAAGGCCTCGCGCTGCAGCGAAGCATCCTCGGCAACTACCTGGGGTCGTACCGCACCGAGATCGGGCCCTTGAACCAGGTGGTCCACCTGTGGGGCTTCGACAGCCTCGACGAGCGCCAGTCGAGGCGCGACCGGCTCGCGGCCGATCCGCAATGGCAACGCGCGGTGGACCTGTTCATCGGCTTCTTCGTGGCGCAGGAGAGCAAGATCCTGCTGCCTGCGGCGTTCACGGGGCCGATCGCGATGGCTGGGGCGTGATGGCTTGCGCGATGCGGCGGGTCCGCGGTGCGGCGAGCGCGGCCCTGCCGCCCTGAATACAGCGCCCGCCTACAAGCGCCGTGCTCCGGCACTGACGGGTCCCCACCCGCCCGGCCCCCACCATCGGTCCCCATGCGCCGGGCCTGTTGCCCGGCAAGCACCAGGAGCCGCACATGACGAAAAAAATAGGATCGCTGGCAGCCGGTGCTGCCCTGCTGGGATCGTTCTTCCTCGCGATCCTCGCGCCCATGGCCTGGGCGGTGGAGAAGGACGATGCCGCCGGCGCCACGGTCATCCAGACCGCCGCGCCGGCCTGCGAGGCCACGGCCGCGCACGACGGCGTCTTCACCAAGACCTGCCTCAAGTAGCCGTCATTCGGCCTTGATGCCCCGCTCCCGAACCACGCGGCCCCACTTGGCGGTCTCGGACTGGATGTACTGGGTGAACTGCTCGGGCGTGCCGCCCACCGGGTCGATGCCGGCCTCGCCGAGCTTGCGCCGGATCTCGGCCGGCGCGATGGCCTTGAGATAGGCGGCCTGCAGCGCCTGCACCACGGCATCGGGCGTGCCGGTGCGCACGCTGAAGCCCTGCCAGCCCTCGACCTCGAAACCCTTCACGCCCTGCTCGGCCACGGTCGGCACCTCGGGGTAGGCCGCGATGCGCTTGGCGCCGGCCGCGGCGATCGGCCGCAGCCGGCCCGACTCGATGTGCGGCCGCGCGGTGGCGCGGTCGAGGAACATCAAACCGACCTGGCCGCCCAGCAGGTCCTGCACCGCGGGGCCGCCGCCCTTGTAGGTGATGGCCACCAGCTTCATGCCGGTCTCGCGCGCCAGCAACTCGGTGGCGAGATGGTGCGTGGTGCCCACGCTCGGCGAAGCGTAGTTCAGGCCCTCGGGCGTGCGCGCGGCCAGCGCGATCAGTTCCTGCAGGTTGCGCACCGGCAGCGTGTTGGGATTGACCACCAGCAGGAAGTCGAACTTCGCGGTCATGGTCACGGTGCGCAGGTCCTTGAGCGGGTCGTACGACAGCTTGTCGAACATCGCCGGGTTGACCGCGTAGGTGGTCATGTCGCCGAGCAGGAAGGTGTGGCCGTCGGGCGCGAGCTGCTTCGCCACGGCGGTCGCGCCGATGATGCCGGAGGCGCCGGGGCGGTTGTCCACGATCACCGGCTGGCCCAGCACCTCGCCCATGCCGGGCGCGACCAGGCGCGCGAAGAAGTCGGTGCCGCCGCCGGCCGGGTAGGGCACGATCAGGCGGATCGGCTGGCTGGGCCAAGTGCCCTGCGCCGCGGCGCCGAAGGCCGCGGGGGCCAGGGCGCCGGTGGCCAGGAGCGAAAGCAGGGTGCGTCGTTGCATGGGGGGCTGTCTCCTTGTTCGTTGGAATGTCAGGCCGCGAGATCGCGCCGCAGGATCTTCGCGAAGGCCGCCGCGAGCTGGCCGCGCGCGCTGTCGCTGCGGCCCATCGCGCGCCAGGCCACGTGCTGGTCGGGCCGCACCAGGATCGCGCCGTCCGAAGAGACACCGCGCAGGCAGCGCCAGGCTCCTTCGACGTCGCGCACCGCGGCCGTGTCGTGGATCTCGACGATGTCCACCGGCAGGCCCGCACCATGCGCCAGCGTGGCCGCGGCATCGGCCCAGGCCGAGCCCTGGCGGCCGGTCAGCAGCGTGAAGCGGCCCGGGCGCACCAGGTCGAGCGTGGAGATCCTCTTGCCGTCGCGCTCGAGCCAGGCATGCGGCAGCCGGTGGCCGGGCCGCGTGGTGGGCACGTAGGTCTGGCCCAGCGGATCGCGCTCGGGCGTGGGCGTACCGTCGGGCATCACCGCGCCGAGGTCGTAGTGGTAGCCGAGCTCGATGTCGTGCGCCTGCCATTCCATGCGTTGCACTTCCATGATCTGCGCGAGACGCGCGCGCCGCGTGCGGCCCTCTGCGTCGTCGGCGAAGTAGCGGCGGAAGTTCGCCTGGCTCAGCTCGGCATTGCCGCGCACCAGGCCGATGCCGGCATCGGTGAGCTGGTGGTTCTGGAAGGTCATCAGCGCCCACTGGATGTTGAACGCGGCCACCGGGCGGCGCTCGGCCTCGTAGCTGTCGAGCAGGCTGTCGTGCGCCTCGCCCTTGAGCACCGCCGCGAGCTTCCAGGCCAGGTTGTGCGCGTCCTGGATCGCCGAGTTCAGGCCCAGGCCGGTGGTCGGCGGATGGCGGTGCGCGGCATCGCCCGCGAGCAGCGCGCGGCCCCAGCGGTAGCGGTCGACCAGCACGCCCTCGACCGTCCAGTGACCGATGCCGATGATGTCGGGATGCAGGTCGGGGATCTTGAGCAGCTCGCGCATGCGCGGCAGCAGCGACGACTCCTCGAAGCGCGAGGGATCGTCGGGCCGGAAGCTGAAGTGGAACATCCACTCCTCGGAATGCCGGCCGAAGCGCGTGGGCCCGAGCTGGCCCAGCACGCCGCTGGCCCAGGAGCCGCCCTCGGGGTTGACGAACCAGGTGGTCATCGAGTGGTCGTCGTCCCAGTACTTCGAGAGGTCGGCGCGGAAGTAGACCGTGACCATGTGCGCGAGGTCGGTCGCGCCGCTCATCACCGCGCCCAGCGCCGGGCCCACGGTCTTGCCGCCGTCGGCGCCGATCAGGTACTTCGCGCGCACGCGGTACTCCTCGCCGCTGTCGCGATCGAGCACGCGCGCGGTCACGCCGTCCTCGTCCTGCTCGAACGACTGCAGCTGATGGTGGTAGCGCACCTGCGCGTTCGCCTCGGCCGAGGCCAGCTCGCGCAGCAGTGGCTCCATGCGCACCTGCGGGTAGAGCGTCGATTCGCAGGGGCTGTCCTTCGCGTAGTGCTGCGCGAGCGAGCCGCCGCCGAAGGATTCGATGCGGTAGAAGGTGCGACGGTCGAGTTCGCCGTCGCCGGCCAGCGTGGTGCACCAGCGGATGTGCGAGATGTGGGCCAGCGGCATCGAGCGCTCGTAGACGCGCTCGGCCACCTCGAATTGGCGCAGCAGCTCCATGGTGCGCTGGCTGATGTAGCGCGCCTTGGGCAGCCGGCCCGGCGCCGGATGGCGTTCGATCAGCAGGCTGGCGATGCCCTGGCGCGAGAGGAACAGCGAGGCCGCGAGGCCGCAGCCTCCGCCGCCGACGATGAGAACGGGAACGTCGATGTCTTGCATGGTCATTTCTGGAGCGTGGGATCGGGGCAGGAGGTGCGGGCGGTGATGCGCGCGAACAGCGCGCGGTGGCCCTGCGTCATCGCGGCATCGGTGTCGCCGCGCTGGCGCGCCAGCGCCTCGGCGAGTTCGCGCCAGTCGGCGGGCGAGAGGTAGTCGGCGGCCACGGGCAGCACGTAGCTTTCCTCGACCTCCATATGGCCGAGGTAGACGGTGGCATGCGTGTGCAGCAGCAGCTGGAAGGATTCGCGGTGCACCTCGCCCATCAGCTCCCAGGCGGTCAGCGCATGCTCGAGCTCGCGCACCGACGATTCGCCGCGCTCGTGCTCGGCCTCGAGCCGGGCCAGCACCGGGCGCAGCGCCGGGCAGCGCTCGCGGATCTTCGGGAACAGCAGCTCGCTCTCGCTCGCGTGGTGCATGCGCGCGGGCATCTCGTCGAGGTAGAACAGCATGGCGCGCAGCTCGTCGAAATCGGGCCGGCGGGCCGAGCGGCGCGCCTGCTCGACGCTGTCGCCCAGGGCCCGCAGCACCGTCGCGAGGGCCTGGTGATCCTCGAGGATCAGCTGGACGGCGGAGGGTTGGAGCAGGGGCGGCATCGGTGCGACTCGGGCATGGCCTCATTGGGGCACAGCCGGGCGCCGGGGTCAGTCCCGCTGCAGGGGACGCTCGAGGGGGCTAGTGCAGCGCGCGCGAGGCCATGGTCTGGAAGCGCTCCGCGCTCCAGCGGCCCCAGCGCGCGAGGTACCAGGTCAGCAGCTCGCGTTCGCTGCCGATCACCAGCCGCTGGTAGGCGCGCTTGCGGTAGGTCTTCACGGTCTCTTCGCTCACGGCGAGGTCGAGCGCGATGCCGACCGAGGACAGCCCGTAGAGGATGCGCGCGCAGACCTCGGCCTCGCGCCGCGGCAGCGGGCTGGTCGCCACGATGCAGTTCTCGATCTCGTCGAGCGTGGTCAGCGCCTGCGACACGTCGGGCCGGCTCTGGCAGACGTCGGCATGCTTCGAGAGCATCGCCAGCAGCAGCTCGGCCGCCTGCGCGAGGCGCTCGATGCCGTCGTGCGCGAACGGCGTGTGCGGGTCGGCGCGCAGCACGCTGAGGCCGAAGGCGCCGTTGGTGCCGCGGCCGCACAGCAGGATGCGGTCGCGCACGTGCGGATAGACGCGCGGGCGCAGGTCGTCGTACTCGTGGTCGCTGAAGTCGACGTGGATGATGGTGGCGGCCGCGCCGTCGACGCGGCGCTGGGCTTCCGTCATGGCCGGGTCGTGCTTCCACAGGCCCTGCTTGACGTAGCTCTCGACGCGGTCGCGCGCGGTCCGCTCGGGCTGCACGCAGCAGGCCGCCACTTCGCGCAGCTCATCCTGGCCGAGGCGAAAGGCCGCGAAGTGATCGGCGCCGCACAGCGCATGCAGGTAGTTCGCGAGCGCGGGGGCGAAGCGCTCGCTGCCCATGCCGTCGACCAGGCGCGCGAGCTGCGCTTCCGAGGTGGAGGCGACCGGGGGCCGGTCCTGGATCGTCACCGTCATCATCGTTGTCTCCTGGGGTGCTGCCATGCGCCTTCGAGGGCGCTCGCTGCCCGGACTTCTGTGTTCCGGGCAGGTTTCAAATTCCGTAATCAGATTACGCTCATCGAAATCCTGACTGTGTGAGGAGAAACCCTCCGCTGCGCTGCGGCAGGCGGTTTCAGCCCCAACCCATGCGGCGCGAAACGTCCTCGGCGCGCGCCGACAGCACGGTCGCCACATGGCCGTCGAGCCGGGTGTCGATCAGGCCGGCCGAGCCCATCACGGTGATCACGCCGGCCACCGCGCCCGCGTGGTCGAAGATCGGCGCCGACACGCCGTGCAGCCCCGGATTGAGGTCGCCCTGGATGCGCGCGAGCTTGCGCTTGCGCACCGACTCGAACAGTGCGTCGACATCGGCGCGCGTCATCCGGCCGGCCGCCGGGTTCGGCGTCGCGCCCGGATGCGGCACGCCCGAGAGCTCGCGATCGATCAGCGGCGCCGTGACCGAGGCCGGCAGGTAGGCGCCGAAGATGCGGCCGGTGGAGGAGGTCAGCATCGGCATCACCGAGCCGGGGCGGCCGCTGATGATCAGCGCGTCGTTGGTTTCCTCGAAGCGCACGAAGGTCGGGCCGGCCGCGCCCCAGACCGCGAGGCCGACGGTGAAGCCGAGCTCGTCGCGCAGCTCGCCGAGCGTGGGCGAGGCCACCTGCACCACGTTGAGCCGGCGCAGCGCCGCGAGGCCCAGCCGCACCGCCAGCGGCCCGAGCCGGTAGCCGCCGCTGGCGGCATCGCGCTCGGCCAGCCCGTTGCGGCAGAAGCTCACGAGGTAGCGGTGCGCCTTCGGCGGCTGCATCTCGGCGCGCTCGGCCACGGTCTTGAGCATCAGCGGCGCGCCGGTGTCGATCAGCGCGGACAGCACGCGCACCGCGGTGTCGACCGCCTGCACGCCGCCCGCGTCCTCGTCGCCGGCACCGGGGCCCGCGCCGGTCGTCTCGTCGGCGCCATGGCCGGACTTCGCATCTTTCAGGGGGGAGGGCGGGACCATCCGCACGAGACTAGCACGCGCATAGTCGCTGCCTGCCCCCCTGCGGCGGGACAGACAGCCGCCGCGCCATGGCTATGGTGGCGGCCATGATCCACGAACTGCGCCTCTACGCGGTGGCACCGGGCCGCATGGCCGACGTGCACGACCGCTTCAACCGCCACTTCCCGGCCCTGTTCGAGAAGCATGGCGTCGACTGCGTCGCGCGCTGGCAGGCCGTGGCCGGCCCCGACGCGCCGCGCTTCGCCTACCTGATGGCCTACCGCGACTATGCGCACCGCGAGGCCGTGTGGGCCAGCTTCTATGCCGATGCCGAGTGGTGGCGCGTGCGCGCCGAGACCAACGCAGGCCACGAGATGGTGGAGCGCCACGACCTGTTCTTCCTGAAGCCGAACGCGGCCTGGCCGGCGCTCGCGGGGGCCGAGGCCGCGGAGCCCGTGGGCGGCCTGCACGAGCTGGTGCAGCAGCAGATCGCGCCAGGGCAGAACGCCAACGCCAATGTCTTCCTGCACGAGACCTGGCTGCCGCGCGTGCGCGAGGCCGGCGCGCGCGTGCTCGCGGTGTGGGACATGGCGGCCGGCGCCGGCATGCAGAAGATCGTGCTGCTCTACGCCTGGCCCGATGCCGCGGCCTGGCATGCCGGCCGCCAGCGGCTGGACCGCGATGCCGCGCTGCAGGCCGAGTTCGCGGCGCAGCGCGCGCGCCATGGCACGGCGCTGTTCCAGCGCGCCGAGGTCAACCTGCTCGAGCCCGCGCCGGGCGCGACCCTTCGCGCCGGGCTGGGCCGCATCGCCTGATGCCGCCGCTGAAGATCGCGCTGGTGGGCGGCAGCGGGCGCGTGGGGCGCCACATCGCGCTCGAGGCCGAGCGGCGCGGCCACCTGCTGCGGTCGTTGCCGCGTCCCGAGTTCGACGTGTTCGATGCGGCGGCGCTCGCGCGCGGGCTGCAGGGGCGGGACGTGCTGGTCAGCGCCTATGGCGCGCCGGCCGAGGTGGCGCAGCTGCTGGTGCGCGCCACGGCCTCGATGCTGGAGGCCGCGCGCATGGCGGGCGTTGCACGCATCGTCACCGTGGGCGGTGCCGGCGGCCTTGCGGTGGCGCCGGGCCGGCGGTTGGCCGACACGGCGGACTTCCCGGCCGAGCTGTTGCCCAAGGTGCGGGCGCACGAGGAGGCGGTGGTCCTGCTCGCGGCCTCGGGGCTCGACTGGACCTGCCTCGCGCCGGCCGCGCGCATCGCGCCGGGCGAGCGCACCGGCCGCTACCGCTGCGCGGTCGGGGCGCTGGTCAGCGATGCGCAGGGCCGCAGCGGCATCTCGTATGCCGACTTCGCCTGCGCGCTGGTCGACGAGCTCGAGGCCCGGCGCCATTCGCGGCAGCTGGTCGGCATCGGCGATTGACCCGCGGGCCGCTCAGGGCACAGCCAGCGGATCGGCCCGGCAGGGCTGCAGCAGCACCGTGCCGCAGGCCGGATAGGCCGCGGGCCCCTTGACGTCCTCGAGCACGCCGAAGCGCACCAGCGAGTCGTACTTCGCGGTGTGCAGCACGTGGATGCGCTGCTTCAGCGAGTAGGTGTCGAACACCATGCCGCCGGTCTGGGCCGGCGTGTCGATCCAGATGCGCAGCCGCGAGCCCTGGCGGAAGTAGTGGCCCATCCTGTGCAGCTCGACGCGCGCGAGCACCGGGCGTCCGGGCAGCAGCGCCTCGAGCTGGTCGGGCTGCTCGAGATGCACGGGCAGCAGCGGCGTCGAGCGCGCCGCGTCGAGCCGGCGGTTCGACAGCCGCAGCCAGCCGCGCTGCACGTAGGTCTCCTGCCCGTCGGGCCGCAGCTCGGTGACCGTGACCTGCAGGTCGGCATCGCCGCCGTCGGCCGTGACCCAGAGGTCGGCGCTGCCCGATCCGTAGACCAGCATGTCGGCGGCCAGCGGCGCCGAGGTGTAGGCCAGGCTGGTCTTCTTCCAGTCGGCCGGTAGCGCGCCCCAGAAGCCGTTGCCCGCCACGTCGTTGACGGCCACGCCAACGCCCGGGTAGTCGTAGCCGTCGGCCGCGCCCGGCACGGCCTGGGCGGAGAGCACGCCGCCCGCGCCGAGGCGGAACTCGCGCACCGCGAGGTCGCCGGCCTGGATCGGGCCTTTCCGCACCACCCAGCGCGGCACCGGCGCGGCGCGCTGTTCGAGCGGCGTGCGGCCACCGCCCGAGGCTTCCATCCACACGGTGGTGCGCGGCGTGTCGCGCTCGAAGCCGTTGTCGCGGCCCTTCACGAAGCGGTCGAGAAAACGCAGCGCGGTGGCCTGGAAGGCGGTGGCGAAGTACATGTCGTGGCGGCCGTTCGACTGGAAGCGCCACAGCTTCGCGGGATCGAGCTTCGCGTGGTAGTGGCCGCCGCGCGCCGTGATCGCCTGGTCCTGGAACGACTCGAAGGACAGCACCGGCACCTCGATGCGGTCGGCATGGCGCGACAGGTCGAAGCTGTTCATGTAGTCGTCGCGCAGCGGATGCGAGAGGTAGAGGTTCATCACCGAGCGGTGCTCCTCGGCCGCGAGGTTCTTCTCGATCTGCGCCAGGCAGCCCGCGTCGCCTTCCTCCTTCGCGGTGCCTGCCACCACCTGGTGCCAGTAGGCGCGGAACACGACCCGGAACGGCGTGATGAAGCCGGGCTGCAGCACGCCGCCGGGCATCAGCGCGTCGCGGTAGTCCACCAGCGGCACGCCGGGCACGATGGCGCGCAGGTGCGGCGGCCGGAACTGCGCCGCCGCGAGTTGCGAGGAGCCGCCGTAGGAGGCGCTGACCATGCCCACGTTGCCGTCGGACCAGGGCTGCGCGGCCGCGAACTCCACCGCCTCGGCACCGTGCCGGCCGAGCTGCGGGCGCGTGTACTCGAGCGGGCCGTTCGAGCAGCCGGTGCCGGCCGTGTTGACGCCCATCACCGCATAGCCGGCCTCGAGCAGCCGCTGGTCGAGGTCGAGCGCCATCGAGGTCTGGTGCTTGAGGTAGGCCGAGCCGCCGATCGAGCCGGCGTCGTAGCCGTTGACGGTCAGCGCCACGGGAAAGCGGCCCGGGCCCTTGGGCAGCAGCACGGTGTAGCGCAGCCGGTGGCCGTCGGCGGTGGCGATGTAGCCCGTGAGGCGGCGGTCCCAGAACGGCGCCGCGGGGCCCTGTTCGGGAAACGCGAAGGGGCGCGCCACCGGCAGGCCGGTGTCGGGGTCGAGCTTCGCCTCCTGCGCATGGGCGCACAGCGGCGCGGCACATGCTGCGGCGAGCGCGAGCAGTGTCGCGATGGTCGTTTTCATGGTTCGGTGTCCTCGAGAAATGTCCGCGAGGGCTTGGCGCTTGCGCGCGCGCCCTTCTCGCCCTTTGCGCATGATGCCCATGGCGCAGCGGTGGCACCCCCCCGAAAGTGAGAGGGGCGGGTCTGGCTTCCAGGCAACGCCGGCGCCGCTCCCGCCCCGCGTGCGCGCCCTATTTGCCCCGCTTCGCCTTCGCCGCGCTCTTCGTCACGTTGAGCGCCACCGCTTCCTGGATCAGCGCCTTGAAGGCCTGCGCATCGACCGTCTCGCCTTCGCCGATGTCGATCGCGCGCCGCGCATTGCCCTCGAGGCTCGCGTTGAACAGGCCGGCCGCGCCCGCGAGCGAGGCGCCCTTGGCGAAGGTCAGCTTCACCTTCCCTTTGTAGGACTCGCCGGTGCAGACGATGCCGTCGTGCGACCAGGTCGGCGTGCCCATCCACTTGAGCTCCTCGACGATGTCCGGGTCGGCCTCCTTGATCAACTGCCGCATCCGGCCCAGGGTCTGGGTGCGCCAGTCGCCGAGCTCGGCGATCTTCTGGTCGATCTGCGCGGAGATCGCGGGGTCGGTGCCCGACTCGGATTTCTTCATGGGTGCTCCTGGCTTTCTTCCATAGGGCCGGGCGGATCCGGGCCCCCTGCGTGGGAACGCATTCTGCATACGCGCGGCGCATGCCGGAAGAAAAGCGCCGTGGGCGCGCGGCCTCAGCCGATGGTCCGCGGCTGCGCCGCCGCCCGCTGCCGCAGGCTCAGCGCGAAGCCCGCGCCGATCGCCAGCAGCGCCGCCGCGCAGGCCAGGAACACCGGCCGCGTGCCGATGCGGTCCACCGCCGCCGAGGCCACGGCCACGCCGAGCGCGATGCCGAGGAACATGGTGGAGGCGAACAGGCTCACCGCGGTGCCGCGCAGCGCCGGCACCATCTGCGTGGCATGGGTCTGCAAGGTGCCGTGCAGCGCGTAGAAGCCCAGGCCCGCCACCAGGCAGGCCGGCAGCGCCAGCGCCCAGTGTTGGCCGAGCGCGAGCGCCAGCCAGCCCAGGCCCAGCGCGATGCCGCCGCCCAGCACCAGCCCGCCTTCGCCAAATATCGCCAGCAGCCGGCGCGCCGCGAAGGCATAGAAGAAGCCGCCCACGCCATAGAGCGCCACCACGCCCGCCGCGCTCGAGAGCCCGAGGCCGTATTCGCGCACCAGGAAGGCCGGCAGGAAGACCAGGCCCGAGAAGGCGAAGGCGCCCTCGGCCATCACCACCAGCAGCATCCAGCGCGCCCAGGGCTCGGCCAGTACGCGCAGGATGTCGCGCAGATGCCCATGGCCGTGGCCGGAGGGCGCGCGCACCGGCTCGGCGCGCACTTCGCGGTTGAGGCTGATCGCGAGTCCGCCGAGGCAGAACACCACCGCGAGCAGCGCGAACACCGCGCGCCAGCCCAGCCATTCGGTGAGCACGCCCGACACCCACTGTCCGGCGATCATCCCGCCCAGCGACAGCATCAGGAAGCGCGCCAGCACCGGCTGCCGCTCGGCATAGGGCACGGTGTCGCCGACCCAGGCCAGCACCAGCGCGATGATGCCGGCCGCAGCGGCGCCGGCGAGGAAGCGCGCCACCACGAGCATCTCGAGGCTCATCGCCACCAGCGCGAGCAGGTTGCCGGCCACGCAGCCCAGCGCCGCGAAGCCGATGGTGCGGCGCTTGCCGAAGCGGTCGCCGAGCGGGCCGAACAGCAGCTGCAGCAGCCCATAGGCCACCGCGTAGACCGACACCGTGAGCGCCGCGCGGCCGGTGGTGACGCCGAAGGTCTGCGCCAGCGCGGGCAGCATCGGATCGCAGACGCGCATCATCGCGCTGCTACAGCAATGCACCGTGGCCAACGCCGCCAGGCCACCGGGCCGCACGCGGGTCATCGGGCCTGCGCGTCCTGCTTCTCGAAGCCGGGGCGGGGAATCAGCGACAGCCAGGCGGTGCTGAGGCCGCCGTCGACCAGCAGGTCCTGCCCGTTCACGTAGCCCGAGCGCGGGCTGGCCAGGAAGGCCACCACCTCGGCGATGTCCTTCGGCCCGCTGATGCGCCCGGCCGGTACGATGGCCTCGCGCTTCGCGAGCACCTCGGGCTGGGCGTAGATGCCCTCGGTGAGCGGCGTGCGCACCATCGCCGGGCTCACCACGTTGCTGCGGATGCGGTGCTCGCCGAGCTCCACCGCCAGCAGCTGCGACAGCATCTTCACGCCCGCCTTGCTGATGCTGTAGGGGCCGCTGTAGGGCTGCGGCACGCGGCCAGAGATCGAGGCCACGTGCACCATGCTGCCGCCGCCCGCGGCGATCATCTGGCGGCCGAAGGCCTGCGCGCACAGCAGGAAGCCGTCGAGGTTCACCGCCATCAGCCGGTGCCAGCGCTCGATGTCGATGTCCATCAGCGCCGCGGCGTAGATCGTGGCCGCGTTGTTCACCAGCACGTCGCAGCGCCCGAGCTCGCGCTCGACGGCGGCCGCGGCGCGTTCCACGTCGGCCTTGTCGGTGATGTCGCAGCCCAGCGCGATCGCGCGTGCGCCGCTTTCCGCGATGTCGGCGGCGGCGCGGGCCGCGCCCGCTTCGTCGCGGTCGAGCAGCGCCACCCTGGCACCCACCGACGCGAGCTCGCGCACGATCTCGATGCCGATGCCGCCGGCCGCGCCGGTGACCACGCAGACCTTGTCTTCCAGTTGCAGCCAGTTCGCGGTCATGGCGTCAGACCTGCGGGTTGGCGATGCGCAGCACGAGGCCGTCGAGCGCCGCGCTCATCACGAGCTGGCACGAGAGCCGGCTCGTGGCCTGGCGCGGCGCGGCCGTGTAGTCGAGCATCTGGTCCTCGGTCGAGGCCATGGCGGGCAGTGCGTCCGCGGGGCCGTCTTCCACGAAGACATGGCAGGTGGCGCAACTGAGCGAGCCGCCGCAGTCGCCGACGATCTCGTCGATGCCGTGGTCGCAGGCGGCGCGCATGAGGTTGGTGCCGACGGGAACGTCGACGTCGCGGCGGGCGCCGTCGGCGCAGATGAAGGTGGCCTTGGTCATGGCGCCACTGTCGGGCGCGCTCGCCGTGGTGTCAGTCCCCTCGGAGGGGACGGGCGCGCCGCGGCACTCCTGCGCACACTCGCGGCATGCAATCCATCGCCATCCATCGCCACGGCGGGCCCGAGGTCCTCGAAGCCCTGAACCTCGAACTGCCGCCGCCCGCGCCGCGCCAGGTGCGCGTGCGCCACACCGCCATCGGCCTCAACTTCTCCGACATCAACGTGCGCAACGGCGGCTTCTACCTCGGCCGCGGCCCGCGCTTCCCCGTCATCCTCGGCAACGAGGCCGCCGGCGTGGTGGAGGCCGTGGGCGCCGAGGTCTCCGAATGGCGCGCGGGCGACCGCGTCGCCTATGCCGGCACCGGCGGCCTGTTCTTCCAGGACACCGGCGCCTACGCCGAGGCACGCAACCTGCCGGCCGACTGCCTGGTGCGCCTGCCCGACGACATCGACGACCGCCAGGCCGCCGCCATGCTGCTCAAGGGGCTGACCGCTTCGGTGGTCATCCACCGCTGCCACCGGCCGCAGCCCGGCGACACCATCCTCGTGCATGCCGCCGCGAGCGGCGTCGGCAGCCTGCTCGCGCAATGGAGCCGGCACCTGGGCGCCACCGTGATCGGCACCGTCGGTTCGCAGGCCAAGGCCGAGTTCGCGCGCGCGCACGGCTGCGACCACACCATCCTCTATCGCCAGGAGGACTTCGTGGCCGCCACGAAGCAGCTCGCGCCACAGGGCCTGGCGGCCGTCTTCGACGGCGTCGGCAAGGACACCTTCATTCCTTCCTTCGACTGCATGCGGCCCTTCGGCGCCGTGGTGAACTACGGCAACGCCTCGGGCCCCGTGCCGCCCTTCGACCTGATGCTGCTGGCGCAGAAGGGCTGCCTCGCGCTGCACCGGCCGGGCTTCGGCTTCCATGCGATCACGCCGGAGACGCGGGCCGAGGCCTGCGGCGAACTGTTCGACCTGGTGCGCAGCGGCGCGCTGAAGGTCGAGGTGAGCCGGACCTATGCGCTGGCCGACGCGGCGCTGGCGCATGCGGATGTGGAGCAGGGGAGGACGGTGGGGTCGGTGTTGTTGATACCGTGAAGTGATCGTCCGGGCTGAGCTTGTCGAAGCCTCGCGCAGCGCTTTGCCGCATCGACGCGGCGGTATTCTCCTTTCATGAACTACAAGGTTTCGACCGATCGAACGGTGACGTGGCAGGAGTTTGGTGCCCTGATGGAATCGGTGGGGTGGGGCTCGGGGTACGACGAAGCGGCGTTTGCCAGTACGAGCCGGGCCTATCCGCTGATTGCCCATGCACGTTCCGACGAGGGGGTGCTCCTCGGCTATGTCTCGGCGTTCAGCGATGGCGCATTCAGCACCATGCTGGGCGAACTGCTCGTGCATCCTTTGGCACGAAGCTCCGGCATCGGACGATCCCTGCTGCGTACGGTCGAGGCCGAGTTTCCCGGCATTCCGATCTACGTGAAGGCGCTGGGCGAAGCCAAGCGGTTTTTCGAGGCATGCGGCTATCGCAGGCCCCGGACCGAGATGACGGTTTTGTTCAAGGTGCCGGGTCCATCCCACTGCATCTGAACGGTATTGACCTAAGCCCTGGGCGTCGGCTCCGGGCCGACGAAGACCCGACGCGTTCTCCCCACCGAGAGCTGCTTGCCCGAAACTGCGTCGAAGTCCTTCGCGCTCACCCTCGCTTCCACATCCTCGACCGCCACGCCATCGAGCTTCACGCCGCGGCCCTGGATCAATCGCCTCGCTTCTCCCTTGGACCCGGCGATGCCCGCGCTCACCATCAGCTCGACCACGGCCACGCCCTCGCGCAGTTGCTCTGGCGTGAGAAAGAGCGCCGGCATGCCTTCCGGTACTGCGCCCGCGCCGACGGAACCGCGTGCCTCTTCGGCCGCCAGCCTCGCCGCTTCGGAACCATGGGCCAGCGCCGTCGCCAGCGTGGCCAGCTCATGCTTCGCCTCGTTGAGTGGCGCGCCGGCGAGCGTCTCCCACCGCGCGATCTCCTCCAGCGGCAGGTCGGTGAACAACCGAAGAAAGCGCACGACGTCGCCGTCCTCGGCGTTGCGCCAGAACTGCCAGTAGTCGAAGGGCCGCAGCCGCGCCGCGTTGAGCCATACCGCGCCGGCCGCGGTCTTGCCCATCTTGGCGCCGGAGGCGGTGGTCAGCAGCGGGGCCGTGAGTCCGAAGACCTCCTGCCCGCTCGCGCGCCGCACCAGGTCGACGCCGCTCACGATGTTGCCCCACTGGTCCGAGCCGCCGAGCTGGGCCTTGCAGCCGAAGCGCCGCGACAGCTCGAGGAAGTCGTAGGCCTGCAGGATCATGTAGTTGAACTCGAGGAAGCTCAGGCTCTCCTGCCTTTCCAGGCGCGACTTCACGCTGTCGAAGGCGAGCATGCGGTTCACCGAAAAATGGCTGCCCACTTCGCGCAGCACGTCGATGTAGCCCAGGCCATCGAGCCAGTCGGCGTTGTTGACCATGACGGCGTCCGAAGGGCCGTCGCCGAAGCGCAGGAAGCGTTCGAACACGGCGCGGATGCCGGCGATGTTCGAGGCGATCTGCGTATCGGACAGCATGGGCCGCGCCGCCGACCGGAAGCTCGGATCGCCGATGCGCGTGGTGCCGCCGCCCATGAGCACGATCGGCTTGTGGCCGCACTGCTGCAGTCGGCGCAGCGCCATGATCGGCAGCAGGTGACCGACATGGAGGCTGTCGGCGGTGGCATCGAAGCCTGCGTAGATGGGCACCGCGGCGCCGGCCAGCAGGTCGTCCAGGCGCGGCAGGGCCGTGCACTGATGAACGAAGCCGCGCTGCATGAGCGCCGCCAATGCGGGTGAACGAGGCTGCGCCTGTGCAGCGGATGAAGTCGAAAGTGTTGTCATCGGGGCTCTCCTGGGTTGAATGCCGCAAGGAGGACCGCCGAAAAAACGAATGCCGCCTTGCGGCGGCATCGTCAGCTCATGACCAAGCGTGCCGCCTATCGATAGGCGGCGTAATACGCGACGGGGGCGTGGAAGGGCGAGGTCATGAGGGCGATGATAGCTTGCCGCAGTCGAGGCAGGCGTCTAGCATGCCGTTCGTCCGCAACCACACAGCCCAGGGGAGGCACCATGGAACTTCATACCGCGCGCATCTTCGTCCAGGACCTCGGCGATGCCGCCCGTTTCTACGAACAGACACTGGGCCTGCCGCTGAAGGCCGACGGGCGCGAACATGGCTATTGCGTGTTCGGCTCGGGGCCGTTGAGCCTGGTGGTCGAACGTGTCGACGAGGACGCCCCGACGGAAGACCAGGTGCTCGTGGGACGCTTCACGGGGTTGTCCTTCGACGTGAAGGACATCGACGCGAAGTACAAGGAACTCTCGTCGCTCGGCGTCGCGTTCAGCGGGCTTCCCGAGCGGCAGCAATGGGGCGGGATTCTCGCGACGCTGCGCGACCCGGCGGGCAACGAGATCCAGATCGTGCAGCAGCCCTGACGGCACGGCCCAAGGAAAGAAAACGTGCCGAAGAAATTCTTCAACCTGCGCTTCGACAGCGAATCTCCGCAGGACTCCGTGGGCGGGGCCTATCTGGCGCCCGAGGGCCAGGGCCTGCCGTGTTGCACCCGGTGCGACCGGCAGATGATTCCCTTCCTTCAGTTCACGCTGCCTCGCGCGGCCGAGCTTCCGTTTGTCGACGGAAGCAGGCTGTCGGTGCTCATGTGCCCCGAGCACAACGAGATCCCGAGCTTCGAGTCCTTCGAAACGCTGCCGCCGGCCTACTGGGACCAGGGCGAAGGCCACTGGTTCGCATCGCTCGAAAAGCCGCGGCCCATGCATCGCGTGCCCAGTCCCCCCGTTCTGCAGACCGCCGAACTCGTGGTGGCCGATGCGCCCGACGACGAGTACTACCGCATCGCGGTGGGTGGCGAGCCCGAGTGGGTGCAGGACGAAGAACGCTTCACCTGTTCCTGCGGTTCGCCGATGGAATTCGTGTGCCAAGTCAGCGACAGCTTCCAGTTTTTCAAGCTCCCCGATGCACCCGAGCAGCCCGACGGCTCTTCGGCCCGAGGCTATGTGCTGTTTCTGGGCAACGAGGTCTACGTGTTCGCATGCGCGCGGCAATGCGATCCGCGGGCCGTGTGGGTCACGGTGCAGAACTGAGCGCGCCCTCTCTGCGCTTGCGCGCAGCCGTGGCCTCTGCCTAGCCGCCCGAGCGCCGTCGTCCTACCTGCTCGCCACCCCTGTTTTCCTAGAGTGCATTCACTGCAGCCGCACAGGGCGGCTCGGTGACAAAGACACTCAACCAGACAGGGGCCTTCTCATGAAAAAACATCTTCTCGTTCTCGCCATCGCATCGAGCTTCTTCGCCATGGGCGCAGCCAACGCGGCCGACGGCATGACCAAGGACCAGTACAAGGTCGCCAAGGAAAAGATCGAGGCCGACTACAAGGTCGCCAAGGCCCAGTGCGACACGATGAAGGACAACGCCAAGGACGTCTGCGAGAAGCAGGCCAAGGGCACGGAGAACGTGGCCAAGGCCGAACTCGAACAGCAATACAAGCCGACCGCCGGCCACGCCAAGAAGGTCGCGGAAGAGAAGGCCACGGCCACCTACGAAGTCGCCAAGGAAAAGTGCGATGACCAGTCGGGCGACGCCAAGAGCGCTTGCGTGAACCAGGCCAAGGCCGATCACGACAAGGCCAAGGCCGACATCAAGGCCATGAAGGGCTGAGAAAGCCCATGAAGGCGCCCGTGCAAGCGGGCGCCTTGCAGGGGCAGCAGCCGCTGCAGGCCTAGCGTTCGCCGGGCCAGATATCCCGCATCCGCTCTGCTTCCTGCGCGAATTGCTCGGCCAGGAAGTCCAGCAGCGCCCGCACCCGCGGGACGATGTACTGCGTGGCATGCCGTATCGCGTACACACCCGGTTCCTTCGCCACGTACTCCGGTAGCAGGATCCGAAGCCGGCCGCACCGCACATCCTCGGCCGCGTCCCAGATCGTCTTGCGCGCGATGCCTCGTCCCGACAGCGTCCAGGCGCGCGCGAGTCCTCCATCGTTCGTTTCCCATGCATCGGCCATCGGCACCGTGTGCTGCCAGGTCTCGCCGCCTCGCGCGAAGTGGAATTCGTTGAGCGGCCCGGCCGCGGTCACCAGCACGATGAAGCGATGGCCCGCGAGCGCCTCGGGCGTGCGTGGCGTGCCGTGGCGCTCCAGGTAGTCGGGCGAGGCGCAGAGCACCCGGCAATTGGGTGCCAGCCGCCGTGCGACCAGGGCACTGCTCTCGGGCTGCCCGAAACGGATCGCGAGGTCGACGTTGTCCTGGTGGAGGTTCGACACCGAGTCGGTCAAGGTCAATGCCACCCGGACGCCGGGATGAAGGCTCGCGAACATGTCCAGCCACCGATCGAGCACCTGCCGCCCGAAGTCGGTGGAGGCCGAGATCCTGACCTTGCCCTGCACCATGCCCTGCCCCTCGCGCAGCAGGGCTTCCACCTCATGGATGCTCTGCAGCGCGACCTCGCAGTGCGCCAGATAGAGCCGGCCTTCCTCGGTCAGCCGCAGGTGCCGGGTCGTGCGGTCGAGCAGCTTCGCGCGCAAGGCCGTCTCCAGCTTTTTCAGCCGGGCACTCGCCGCCGCGGGCGACAAGCCCAGCTTGCGTCCGGCGGCGGAGAGGCTGCCTGTCGAGGCCGTCTCCGCGAACAGGCGCATGTCGCCCCATCGATCGGTTGCCATCTTTCACTTGGATTTGAAGTTCATTCAATTTTCCGCCCAATTATCAAAGTTGGAGCGCAGCCGCACACTGCCGGCTTCCGTCCTGGCTGGCCAGGGCCCCGCACACAGGAAGCATCCGACATGACACGAGCCATCGGCGCCGCAGCGCGCCCCAGCGACCTTTCCTCCGAGCCGGATGCGGCCACGCGGCTGCCCTGGGCCGCGCTGCTCGCGCTGACCCTGACCAGCTTCATGGCCACGGCGAACGAGGCGGTGCCCGCGGGCCTGCTGCCGCAGATCGCGCGGGGCCTGGGGGTGTCCGAGGCCTGGGCCGGACAGTTCGTCACGCTGTGCGCGCTCGGCGCCGGATTGGCCGCCATTCCGCTCACGGCGGCCACCCGGGCGTGGTCGCGCCGCAAGGTGCTGCTGCTCGCGCTGGCCGGGTTCTGTGCCTGCAATGCCGTGACCGCGCTCTCCACCCACCTCGCGCTCTCGCTGGCTGCGCGCCTCGTCGTCGGCCTCGCGACCGGCCTGGCCTGGAGCGAACTGGCGACCTGTGCCCGGCGCCTGGTGCCGAGCCGCCTGCAAGGTCGCGCGCTGGCGATCGTCATGGTCGGCATTCCACTGGCCCTGTCGTTCGGCGTGCCGCTGGCGGCGTGGCTCGGTCGTCAGATCGGCTGGCGCTGGATGTTCGGCGGCATGTCCGCGATCGGGCTGGTGCTGGTGGGCTGGGTGCGCGCGAGCGTTCCGGACCTGCCGGGCCGGGACAGCGGCGAGCGGGCGGACTATCGCCGGGTGCTGGCCACGCCCGGTGTCGGGCCGGTGCTGCTGATCGTCATGCTCTGGATCTTCGCGCACTACCTGCTCTACACGTACATCGCGCCATTCCTCGCGCAGCGCGGCCTGCTCGACCGACTCGATACCCTGCTGCTGAGCTTCGGGCTGGCCACGGCCATCGGCCTCTGGGGCGTGGGTTGGCTCGTCGACCGCCACCTGCGCGCGTTGCTCCTGGGGTCGCTCGGCACCTTCGCGGCGGTCGGCGTGGCGCTGGGAGAGGCCGGTTCATCCTTCACGCTCGTGTTCATCGGCGTGTGCGTGTGGGGATTGAGCTTCAGCGGCGCGCCCACGCTGCTGCAGACCGCGCTGGCCGATGCGGCCGGAGACGCGTCCGACATCGCGCAGTCGATGCTGGTCACGGTCTTCAACCTGTCGTTCGCGGCCAGCGGACTGTTGGGAGGCGTGCTGCTCGGCACCGTGGGCAGTGCGGTGTTTCCCTGGCTCATGGCGGCGTTGGCATGCGCGGGAGCATGGGTGGCGTGGCGCTTTCGGGCTAGCGCGTTCCCTTCGGACCGGCGTCGCACGTCGACGCGCTGAGATCGGGTCCTGGCCCGGTGCTGACAGCGGGGGGCCCGGAACAGGCACTCGGCTCTATGGCACGATGCGCGCCAAGAAACCCGAAGACGAGGAGACCGCCATGTCCTTGCTGCGACGCTTGCGCGGAGAGCCCCGATTCGCGATGCCCTGCCTTGGCAGAACCTTGACGCTGTATCGGCAGGGCTCGCAGCTCGGATTGCTCACCGGTCTGGGGACTGTTGCGCTGTTCAATCTTCCCTGGCATCTGGTGGTGGGAGGCGAGGAAGTGGCCCGGCCCTTGGTCGCCATTGCCGGGGCTTATCTTGCTGCGACGCTCATCGCGTCGCGTGCGCCGGTCGAGATGGATGCGCGTGACGCCGCGTCTCGCTGGCTTTGACTACCGCTGCCGGCTGGAAGCCGGCTCTTGAATCATGAGCAACTTCGAGATCTACACCCCAACCGCTGAAGAGGTGCACTCGGGCGAATTGGGCCGCCGCATGCGGCAGTTCAACTATCGGGTTGTCGGCGAGTATGGGCAGGTACAGCCGGTCTGGATCAGCGCAAAGGACGACACGGGTGGGCTCGTGGGTGGCTTGCGCGGATTCGTGTTTCTGCAATGGCTGAACGTGGAGTTGCTGTTCGTGGATGATGCGGCTCGGCATCAAGGCCTGGGGCGAAGGCTGCTCGAAACGGCGGAACAGAAAGCCCGCGAGCTGGGTGCACGCAATGCGACGTTGAACACCTTCGAATGGCAAGCGCGTGAGTTCTATCTCAAGCAGGGCTATGAAGACTTCGGGCGGATCGATGATTACATCCAGGGCTTCTATGTGGCGTACATGAAGAAGGCGCTGTAGTCATAGTGCTTGCTGGCCATGGCAGGAATCATTGGATGAGCGAGCGCGAAGCACATAGGGTCGGGCGAAGTGCGGGTTGCTTTTCGACAATCCAGTCAGACGCCGATTCGCGGTGTTGCTTAACTCAATTGTTGGGCCTGCGAAACAGGCTCTTCGACCGACGGCAGCCGATGGAAAATTCAACCCGCCGATGCAACGCATTCGCTGAAAAATTTCTGCAGTTGTATGGAAACTAAACGTCCTCCGCGGTCTCTCATTCAATTGTCTGCTGATGGCGTTGAGTTGAGGCTATGAGAACCCTGAGATGTCCGGGCCCTTCGGCATGTACTGCCTGAGCAGCCCATCGGTGTTCTCGTTGCTGCCGTGCTGGGGATGACAAAAGTAGACCTGGATGTCGGTGGTCATCGTGAATCGCTTGTGACCGTGCATCTCCGTGCCTCAATACCAGGTCGTTGATTTGTAGAGCTCCTGCTGCAACTGACGCGCGTTCCTTATCAGTGCGTTGATGAACGATTGCGAGTCCTTGCTCTCGAGCTTCACCAACATCACATAACGTTTTTTCCGTTCGACCAACGTGGCGATTTGGCTGTTGTCGCTGCTGACACCGGTAAAGGCTCTTGCTTCATCGTGTGCGCCAATGGCAAGAAGCCAAACGTCATGCCCGGCGTCGGCGGGACGCGTCTGAGACTGACGGCGGCTCTACGGAGAGTCGTAAGGGAAGACGCAGGCCGTCAACAGTCGAGTCGCATCCCATGTGTCGCCTCGCTGCCCTCTTGCTCGACCTGTCTCAGAAAACATGTGGAGGTGCCTTCGCGCCCGAGATCCAATGACGTAAAGGAGCTTCTTTGCGCTGTCGTCTCCGCCGGCGTCGTTGAAGTGCGGCACCATCCCCTCGAGCAAGGAGTGAGCGATGACGACATCGAACTCGGCGCCTTTTACACCGTGAATGGTGGATACCAAGATCCCGGAGCGCCCCTGGAACGCCTTTTTGAAGAAGGAGACGTCGCCGGCAGTGGCGACTCCGTCATTTTGCAGTCGTTGCAATCGCGCCTCGGAGCTTGCGAAGAACGCCTCGTGGTGTTCTGCCAGGCTCGCAAACCCAAGGTAGGGAATGCGAAGGCGAACGAACAGGGCATCGAAGAACGTGCGCAGATAAAGAAGGCCGTCTGTCTCATTTATCACAACTGCGTTGCATTCCGCGAGAAGATCCTTATGGTTGAAGGCGGAAACATCGGCGCCTGCGCTGCTCAGGTCTTGGATCACCTCGCCCGCCCATCGTAAGCGACGCAGGTAACCGCCGGGGGAAGGCTCGGTCAAAGCAAGCCGCGCCACTTTGTACCAAAAGTTCTCCGGGTCTCGGGCGAATGGAACGATGCCTGGACCGTCGAACCGATACTCCGGCAACCGTACCACAAGCGCGCGCGTCATGGCCGTCAGATAGGGCCATTGAGGAGCGAGGACGCAGATCTGATTGGGTGGCACGCCCAGCACCTCGATGTTGTGCTGAATCAAACGCGCGATCTCGTCGGGGAGATCGTCTTTATGGATGGTAGCGTCGTAGGTTACCAGGCTGGCAAAGTCCCGGTCTCTACCCGAAGCTTCGATCGCCGTCCCATAAAGATTGAAGTTCCCGAAGTAGTCAATGAGACGCTGGGAAGAGCGATAGTTTCGCGACAACGTTCTCGGTTCGATCTCTAAACCTGTTATGGCACGCAGGTTGGCAAGCTCGATGGGGAATCCACCCAGCGAACCAAAAATCGCCTGGTTGGGGTCTCCCACCATCAGCAACTTGGTGGAACCACCACCAGCCGACAGTATCCTTCCCAGAATATCGTACTGAATCTCTTTTGTGTCTTGATACTCGTCAACCAGGACAAATGAGAAAATATTACAGAGATTTTCGCTGATCGCAGGATGCGCCGCCACCAGCCTATACGCGTAGAAAAGAATCAACTCAAAGTCAATCTGCCGCCTGCTCTTTAGCGTCGCAAAGAACTCGTCCAAGACATTGTCGATGACCGCATGTTTGCGCGTGTCGCTACACCCAAGTACTCGCTCGCGAGGTGTGAAATAGTAGTCGCAATCCCAAAAGGTGACGCGCGGATTTCGGTATGGGGCGCACAGCTGCTCCAGCACCTTTTCGCGCTCGTGCAAATCGATAATTCGAAATCCGTGAGCCAGATCGGGATGATAGAGGCCGTAGGGCTTCAAAATCCATTCAAGGCAAAAAGCATGAATGGTGCCGATCCACAGTCTCGCGGTGTTGACCCCTAAATTTTCGATCCGCTCGCGGATCTCGTCGGCAGCACGGTTGGTGTAGGTGATTGCGATGACAAACTGGCGGTCTGAGGCTAGGCGCGACAGTTCATGGGCGATCTTGTACGTCAGCGTCCGTGTCTTGCCGCTGCCCGGACAGGCTATGAGGAACTGACTGCCCGCGAAAAGCACCGCAGCCTCTTGTTCCGGGTTCAGCTCACCTCGAGACCAAGCAAACATGGATGATCCCCTCAAGCCACATTCGCCAGCAGTCGATGGATCTGATCGTTTGGCAGCATCGCTAGCAGCGTAGCCTTGAGGTCGGCGAGAGGTAGAACACCGGAATGGTACTGCGCAATCAATGCGTGCAAGGCTTCGGCACCTGCCGCAGCCAAGGCACCACTTTGCGCAGCCTTGCTAACTCTGTAGCGATAGATGTTCGAGAACAACTCCTTTGACAGGGTCGGCTTGGCAAAGAAAATTGCGTCTCGAATGTATAGCGGGATGACTGTTTCGTAGTCCAAGCACCTGCCCAGCAGGATGGCAAACCAACCTTTACCCTGATTCGCCGCCATCGTGAGAACGCGCCGCCCGAACTGAGCCTTGTCCCCAGAGGCCAACTCGGCGTCGGCCGTCGCGAGCGTTAGCGGGTCGGCATAGATGATCGGCACCAGTGCTTTAACTTTCGACGCGTTTCCAGCGGCGATGAAATCAACTTCGAATGTGTGATCGGCGTAGTGGGCGGACAGCCAAGGGTTGCCTTGGACAAAGAGATCGAGAGCAATCTTGCGTACAAGCCCCTTCGCGTCCGATCCATGGCACTTCTTTTTGTAGCGAACATCTGCTTCAGACTCGCCCTGTACAGGGGCTGTGTCGATGATGGCCGCGTCACGATCAGTGAGGATCGCGCAGCGCTTGCGGATTCGAGATTGGTGGAAAAGCACGGCCACATTCTGGAAACCGGTACTACGTATGTTGATGAGGCTGACGCCGATTTCGTCAAGGCTGAGCCCCGTTACCTGCTTGAACATCAACGGAATCAGGATTTCCTCCGCGTCGCCCTCAACCAGGATCACACTTTTGGCGAATAAGAGATTGCTTCGAACCGCGTCTAGATACCGTTGTACCGTGTCGATCGCAGTTGGATCGAGACCCGTTGTGGGTTGATAGGCTTCGCACGATGCACCACGTCGCCCTAGCACATTGACGCTGGAGACCTTGCTGACTTCGGAAATTTGGGTCGAGTGTGTCGAGTAGATGATCTGCGTGTCGGCGTATGCGATGCGATCGAACAAGGTCTTCTGGATGTGGGTGTGGATGTGCGCCTCGGGCTCCTCGATGACCAAGAAGTTGGCGATGGATCGATGTGCTCGTTGATACTGAAATTCGAGAAGTTTCAGCGTCAGGAAGATCAGATTGGCTCCGCCAAGACTGAGCTCGTGAATGGCGCCCTCATAGTCCTCATCCGACTCGCCTACGAAGAGCTTTAGCGACTGGAAGAGCTTATCAGCCTCTTCTGGCAGGTCCGAACGAATCGACAGCGAGCTTGGCGAATAGGTCTCGCCCGCAGCCGCCTTGATTGTGCCTCGAATGTCAGATCGGACAATCTGCACATCGTTTAGTGCCACGATCGATTCGTTAAGTTCGCGGACTCTGGCGACGATCGGATCCATGTCATTTGCGGAGATCGCGCCGCTCTTGCTTTTTAACAGCGTGAGCAGTGGGTTGGTTCGGTTGTTGTGGAACTCGGCCACGACGTCCCGCAACGCTTGGATGTAGGTGAACGAAACCTCGCTTGCAACCGAAAGAAGAGGAGACACGCGGGCGCCAATACGCGGATCATCAGTTTCGTCGCTGATTACGCAGTTTTCAAAGTCGCCCACGATCTCGGAGTATGTCGCGAGGTTGCCAAAGTCGGCCGTGCTTCTGCCGGTGATGACCGTTTCGTAGTCAGAAATTTCAATAGAATCCCTGACTCCCTTTAATCCAGCCATGTCTCCGTCTGCAAGTTGGGCCAGCTTGAGACGGACGTCCTTTTTTGGGCGAAAGATCAGATTGTAGGTAGCCCGGCCGATTGGCGCTGCTCCCGCTACCACCCCTGTTCCATGCAAGAAGAGCGCCTGTATCGCCTCGTCGGGGCCGATCTCGTCGAACTCGAGGCTAATGATGATCCAGTGACCGCGCCAGTTGTCGAGGCCGCGGTGAAAGTCGGACTCTTCCAAGCGAGATGCTGATCGTGACATCGAGTCGTCGAGCAGCAGGCGGATAGCCCGAAACAGATTTGTCTTTCCCGACCCGTTTTCTCCGATGATGGTGTTCACGCCCTTTGTGAACGTTAGGGCCGTGCTTGCGAAGTTTCGGTAGTTGACGAGCGTCAGTTTTGCGATATGCATCAGAGTCTAGACCCGAAAGTTTTGTTGTTGTTGGGATCACAGTCGCCAGCCAAGCTCACGCTGCATCACGATGTTACCGCCAAGCCTCTGAACAAGTGGTAGGAGTGTCCGATTTTGACCGCATTTTTCCGGTGACCGGTATCGGTTGCGGTCAAGTCTTTGAGGCAGGCGTCTTGTTTTCCCGGCTTGCGTCGATGCGAATGATGTCGGGGTTGTCGACCGCGTCTAGCGTTCTCAAGATGCGGTTCACTTTTTCGTGTTCACCTTCGTTGAAGCAAAGAATGACTTTCAACGAGCGCTTCGTATTGCTCGCCTTCTCGTAAATAGCTACTTGATTGCGAAGATTCTTCTCAAGACTCGTGTTGCTCGCAAGTTTGAACTCAACCAAAGCGGCGTTGGCCTTCCCCTTTGAAACTTTGTAGTCGACAGGGCCCCGGCCATTGTTGACTTCGGCATTGACATCGAAGCTCGTCGCGCACCATGTGAGCTTAAACATCGTTTGAAGGTCACTTTCGCGCTTTACGGGCTCGCCGTTCACGTAAAAGAACCGATAGCCATCGTTGTTCTCAATCACGTGCTTCAGGAACACCACCCGTCGCCGGGCTTCCTCAAGCGCGTTGCCGCTCAAGTCGCCTGGGTGAGGCTGCATCTGCTTGCGTAGCTCTGCAATTTCGTTTGCCAGTTGGCGGACGTTTTCCACAAACTGGGTTTCGGTCACCTTTACCTTACGGCCGCTTTGCGCATGCGCCTCCGGCGCGGATTTTTCTTTTATCCGGATATAGATATCGAGCACTTCCGGATGCGCCGCGAGTGTTCTCAAAGCTGCCTCCCTTCGCTCACGAGCGCTCGTCCTCTCGTTGACTTGCCTGACGAAGTGTTGGTCCACTCGTCGGCGGAGGTCGTCGTCAGGAATGGCTATTTGAATTTGGGTGAACTGCGCAAGCATGTCGCCCTGATTGATCCATGCTTCTTCTCGAGTGAGCATGTCTTTTGGCGTCAGAAGAACATAGTCACCCTCGAAGTACGGCAGGTCGAAGTAGCCGCTTTTCCATCGGCGTGTTGCATAGTCAAACTCCACCTTGTCGACTCGAAAATTCTTCACAAACTTAGAATTTAGATGGGCCTTGGCGAACTCCTGCGTGTACGCCAGTAAATACCCTTTGATGAGATTGGTCGTGAAGTCGCTAAGGTGATCTCGGCCAACGCCATTGGTCAACAATCCAAGCTTCTCTAGGTGGCTACTGCTGGTGGTGGTCTCGTCTCCGAATCCGCGAAACACAGTTCTCAGATTCGTGGCGAGAGAGCGAGCAAAGGCGGGGCCGAGCCCGGTCCCTTCGTTTCCAGTTTGGCTGAAGCCCAGCCAGTTTTGCTTAACCTCTTTAAAAAGGAGCCACTGATTGACATCTACCGGGCTCAGTTCCCCATCGAGCGCTTGCTCCTTGATGAACACCAGGTAGTCGATGATGCCATCGTGAAGCGGCTTGTACTTGTTTTCCGTACTATCGAACAGGAGAAAGGGGTCTACGAACAGCGGGAGGTCGTTGATTAAGGCAATGTTGAAGGCTCCGTAGGTATCAACCACTTGGGGGTCTACCTCGAAGACGTCTGAAAAGTAGACAGGAAACGTCAGCGCGTCCCAAGATCCGTCATGTCTAAATTGCATTGCAGTTCCGGCGAGTTGAATTCCGTTTTGCTGTTACGGGACATCCGCCGCTTGGGCTGCTAGATGACGCCATGTGGCCAGATTCTCACTCATGCAGTGTCGCCCTCGTCGGTACGGGGGGCACTCGAACTCCCTTTCAAACGTCGAGTTGCATCCTGCCATCGCGGGACGGGCCGCGCGGGCCGAATCCCCTCCTCAAAAAGAAGGAGGCGAATTTCTGCTATTTGGGAGTGTTTTCGATAGCCGTGCGAACGTCCTCTGTACGGCGGACCTAGTCCCCAGCGGCGAATGACGCTCCTAGTCAATAGGACTGGAAGTTCAGTTCGGGCGCACGGAGGGCAGGAGCTCCGACTCTTTCAGCACCGAATTTGAACGTAGAACATTGATGTAAAGAAGCTCATCGAATTGAGCCAGCCATTTGCCAAGGCCGTGATGGGCTTTCAAGACCTTTTCCAACCTAACCAGTACGACAGCTTTTTAATGCTGAAGTCTTTCAGCGACGTTGGTCCGGTGGTCGAATGCCACCGGTCTTCGACAGGATAGTGTGGATCGAGGTGTGAGGTCGGTCGAACAGGTGGCCGATCTGATGCAGAGTCCAGCCTTCCTTCCAGCGCTCCCACATCAATGCCTTCTGAGCGTCCGCGTAGTGGGTTCGCGTCCGAACTTAATCTGCAACACTCCTTCTGCCTCAGCAGTGGTTGTTGTGTTGCTTCGACCGGTTGAATCCGCCGCCGATAGTACCCATTCGCGCGAAGCCGACGGATGTCGGCAACCGCTGCATAGCCACCGCCATCAAACCAACGTCAAACGCCCGCAACGGGTCGGCTGCGTAATTCATAGCCCAACGCAGCAGACATTCGGTCAGCGTTAACCAGCCGCCAAGCAAATTAAGGCAAATAGAGCCTTCATCCACAGTCAGCTGAATCGCGCAGCAACGGAGGCTCGAGTTGCTATCGAGCCGCAGTGGCTAGAGTCGCTGAACTCCTGTCTGTCTTGGGTCAGTAGGCACCCATGTAGTCACGCTTACCGACCTCAACACCGTTGTGGCGCAAGATGGCATAGGTAGTTGTCACGTGGAAGAAAAACTGCGGCAGCCCGTAGTGCAGAAGATATGCGCCTGCGGTCAGCTTCTTTTCCTTGGGGGTGCCGGGGCGCAATACGATCTCGCGGCTCTCGCTTGAATCGAATTGCTCAGACTCGAAAGAGCCGATATGGGCCAAAGCTTTGGCGATCAACGCTTGCAGGTCGGCGAAGCTGACCTCGGTGTCGGGCCAGGACGGCAACTCGGCACCAGCCAGGCGGGAGGCAATGCCCTTGGAGAAGTCCGCGGCGATCTGTACCTGACGTACCAGCGGAAACATGTCAGGGAACAGCCGCGCCTGCAGCAGCGCATTTGGATCGATGTTCTTCTGCGTCGCATGGTCTTCGGCCTTCTTGAGCACGTCGGACATGGCGCGCAGCATCTGCTGCATGACGGGAATGGAGGCGTTGTACAGCGGGCTGGTCATAGTGAGTTCAGTTCTGAAATTGGGCGCGATGGCCGGAGTTGGCGTGGCAGAGGTCCTGCCGACCATGTAAGGCTAACAGCACAGGGTGAACTGAATCGGCCCGGCTTTTGGGGCCAGCTTTTCTTCCGGCGCTCACGCCGATCGGGGCCGGCCCGCCACGGCCTCTTCGAGGTCCGTGCCCCGCGCATCGCAGAAGCTGCATTTATTGGCGCTTGCCGCAACTTCGTGCCAAACGGCACAGCAACCCGCTCACTTCTTCCCTAGAGTGGATGCCCCTCTCACTCGCTACCCCACCTAGGGGAGAAGAAAGGCGCAACACACCAACCCACCGAGATGTTCGAAGGCTGCTTGCCTCGCGGCAGGTTGTCGTTGCGAAAGCAGCGATGCAAATGCGAGGTATCAAAAGGCGACGGCCAGGGTGTTAGTACCACCCCAGCCGTCTAACCAAGTTCGTGCAACACCTCTAAAGGACCGCACAAAAATGGCTACCAAGACTATAGCCCGGCGTCGCACGCCGGTATCCCCCGGAGAAAACGCCCAAGGCCCGGCGGATCTCCTCGAAAACACCCTCTCCCAACTCGAAGCGCTTCTGTGGGCCTCTCACGGAAAAGACATCGATTGGTGCAGCGGTGACGGGCCTCGCCACCTGGACAACCTGCTCTGGCTCGCGGCGGAACTCGCTCACAAGGCCGGGGAGCTGTTTCAGTTGAGCGAGATGGCGCGACGTGGCGCGCTCGAGACTGGCGGGTAAGGGCTGGTCTGCGGGCCGCGGTTTCGCGGCCCGCTTAGGAGACAGGTCCTATCCTGTCCTCGCCATTCGCAAGGGCTGCCAACTGACCGCGCCAGTCAGAGCCCAATAGCCCCCACGATGTGATCCGCCAACAACCCAGCCGCCCGCGACAAACCCGCCGCCCGATGCAGCCGTATATCCGCCCCAGGCAGCCGCGGCATGCCATCGCGCTCCGACAGCGCCCGCAGCCTCGGCGGAAAGATGCCCGACTTCACCACGGTCACCGCCAGTCCCTGCGCCGCGATCGACTCCACGGCCGCGAGGCTGTGGCTCACGAAGGCCAGGCGCCATGGTCGCCCCGACGCATCGAGCGCCTCGGTCGCCCATTGGCGAAACAGGCAACCCTGCGGATAGAGCGCGACCGGCAGCGGATCCTGCGATTCCACCGATTGAGAAACGGCCGTGGCCCACACCGCCTGTTCGCGCCGCAGCAGCTCGCCGCCGCCCTGGCCTTCGGGATGCATCGCGATCACGAGGTCGAAGTCCTCGCCCAGTCGCTCGGGCATGCGCGCGGTCAGGCCGGTTTCCATCTCGATGTGGATGCGCGGGTAGGCGGCCACGAAGCTGGCGAGCACGGGCGGCACGACGAAGCTGCCGTAGTCGTCCATGACGCCGAGCCGTACGCGGCCCTCGACCTTGTGCTGCTGCAGATGGCCCACCGCCTCGTCGTTGAGCAGCAGGATGCGGCGCGCATAGCCGAGCAGCCCCTCGCCCGCAAGGCTCAGTTCGACGTTGACCTTGGTGCGGTGAAAGAGCGCGGTGCCCAGCCGCTCCTCGAGCCGCTTGATCTGCATGCTCACGGCCGACTGCGTGCGGTTCAGCGCCGTTGCCGCGCGGGTGAACGAACGGTGGTCGGCCACGGCCACGAAGGCCTTCAGCAGCTCGGGGTCGAGCGTCGGGATGCTCATTCGATTCGTTGATCAGAGTGACCAAATAAATTCCATTGATTGATGATAGAGGGCTGCCTACGCTGCTGTCACTTCATCGATCAGGGAGCACGAGCGTGGGAGAACTCTTGGGCATCGCGGCCGCGATGCTGTCCAGCGCGCTGGGCGGCGCCGCGGTGGGCGCAACGCGCTATTTCGCGGGCGTCATCGATCCGGTGGCGCTCGGCGCCTTCCGCTTCGGCATCGGCTTCTGCCTGTTGCTGCCGATGGCGCTGCTGCGTTCCGGCGAGTCGTGGCCCGCGCCGCGCGACTGGCCCGCGGCCGCCGGGCTGGGGCTGCTGTTCTTTGGCCTGTTCCCGCTGCTCTTCAATGCCTCGCTGCACCATACGACCGCCGCGCGCGGCGCGCTGGCGCTGTCGGCGCTGCCGCTGCTCACCATGGCCGTGGCGGGCGTGCTGCGCGTCGAGCCCTTCACGCGCCGCAAGACGATCGGCGTGCTGGTCGCGATGGCGGGCGTGGGGCTGGCGCTGCTGTCGGGACTGCGCACCGCGCCGCCCGATGCCTGGCGCGGCGACCTGTTGATGCTCGCGGCCGCGCTGTGCATGGCGTTCTACAGCGTGGGCTCGCGTCCGCTGATCCGTCGTTCGGGGCCATTGACCTTCACCGCCGTGGCGATGGCGGTCGGCGCGCTGTGCCTCACCGGCATCGCCTGGCAGGGCGGCAGCTTCGCGCCCGTGGTGTCCTTCGGCACGGCCCAGTGGCTCGCCATCGCCTACCTCGGCGTGTTCGGCGGTGCGATCGTCTTCTTCCTCTGGGCTTTCGCGCTGGGCCGCACCACGCCCACGCGCGTAGCGATCTCGGTGACGGTCAATCCGGTGGCGGCTGGTCTGGTGGGCGCCTGGCTGCTGGCGGAGCCGCTGCGGTGGAACCTCGTCGCGGGGCTGCTGGCGGTGCTGGCGGGGATCGTGATTGCGGCGACCGGAGCGTCGCGCGGATAGGCGGGGTGCTCGGGGTGCGAAGGATCGAGGATTCCTCTTGCAGGAGATTGATGAGCAGGAAGCAGGGAAGCGTTCGCAGCGGGCAAAGCGCGGGTGCTGCAAATGTCATTCATTTGAAGTACATTCGGGTTTTGCGTACTGAGAGGACACTGCCATGGTCGCCAATGCAGTCGTACAGACCCGAATCGATGCAGACGTGAAGGATCGCGCGTCGGCTGTGCTCGAGAACATGGGGCTCACCGTCTCGGATGTGATGAGGATCGTGTTGACGCGGGTCGCCAAGGAGGGCGCATTGCCTGCGGGGTTGACCGTCGACGCCGCGGCGCACGATGCCTGGTTCCGGGCAAAGGTGCAGGAGGCACTGGCAGATCCACGCCCAGCCGTTGCGCACGACGAGGTCGAAGCGCATTTCTCCAAGCGGCGTGCGGCCGCGCTCCTCAAGACAGGAAAAGGCAGGAAGTGAGGCTCGAGTGGTCGCCGCTGGCGATGGATGACCGCGAGCGCATCTTCGATTTCATCGAACAGGACGATCCACGCGCGGCGATCGCGGTGGATGAGCGTATTGCCACGCAAGTGCTCTTGCTGATGCAGTTTCCAGAGGGTGGCCGTCCAGGTCGCATCGAAGGCACGCGAGAACTTGTAATCCGGCGCACGCCCTACATCGTGGCCTATCGGGTCGAAAGGGACGGCGTTCGTATTCTGCGAGTTCTTCACAGCGCGCAGATGTGGCCTGGCGGCATGACGGACCTTCTTTGAAAGGAGGGAGGGACACTGCCCCTGTACCTCCACCGGGGGACTGCCATCCCCCCCGCCCGGTCCTACATTCCCCTCATGACCGAGTCCTTCACCGTCCAGACCGAGTGGGTGCACCTCCAGTACGACGAGCACGCCGCCTTCACCGAGACCTACGGCTTCTCCGGCAACCAGGGCGCGGTGAACCTCGAGGCGATCCGCTTCCGGCCCGAGGGGCAGGCCTCCGACACGCTGATGGTCTTCATGCATCCCGCGTCGACGCTGCAACTGCTGCCGGTGCCGCGCGCGATGGCGGCCACCGGCGCGCACGTGCTGTGCGCGGGCAGCCGCTACCAGCGCAACGACACGGCGCTGATCATGGAGAAGGTCTTCCTCGACCTGAGCGCCTACATCCGCCATGCGAAGCAGGTCTGGGGCTATCGCCACGTGGTGCTGGTGGGCTGGTCGGGCGGCGGGGCGCTGGCGGTGAGCTACCAGGCCGAGGCCGAGGACCCGCGCATCACGCACACGCCGGCCGGCGACGCGGTCGATCTCAAGGGCAAGGGGCTGATCCCGGCCGACGCGGTGATCTACCAGGCCGCGCACCTCTCGCGCGCGCACCTGCTGGCCGAGACCATCGATCCCTCGGTGAAGGACGAGCTGAACCCCGACGACCGCGACGTCGAACTCGACATCTACGATCCGCGCAACCCGAACCAGCCGCCGTACTCGCCGGCCTACATCCAGCGCTACCGCGTGGCGCAACTCGACCGCATGCGCCGCATCACGGCCTGGGCGCGGGCGAAGCTGGCCGAGCTCCAGGCGCGCAACACCGGCGAGATGGAGCGGCCCTTCCTCGTGCACCGCACGCTGGCCGATCCGCGCTTTCTCGATCCCACGCTCGACCCCAACGACCGCCGGCCGCGCTGGTGCTACATGGGCAATCCCGAGACGGTGAACTCCGGGCCGGTCGGGCTCGCGCGCTTCACCACCTTGCGCAGCTGGCTGTCGCAATGGTCGCTCGACGACTCCTGCGGCAACGGGCTCGAAGGCGCGCGCCGCATCCGCGTGCCGCTGCTGGTGATCGAGAACAGCGCCGACGACGCGGTGCCGACCACGCATCCCAAGATGCTGTTCGAGGCCGCGGCCTCGCCCGACAAGCTCTTTCGCGTGGTGAAGGGCGCCACCCACTACTACGCCGGCCAGCCCGAGCTGCTGCAGGAAGCCACGGCGCTGATCCGCGGCTGGCTGCAGGAGCGCGACCTGCTCGAGCGTTGAGTCCGTGAAGACCGGCGCTGTCGCCGCAGTCGCTGCGATGGGGCCGGTGCTGGTCGTCGGCGTGGTCACGCTCTCGACCGCGGTCCAGCCGCTGGGCACCGACCTCTATCTCGCGGCGCTGCCCGCGATCCGCAACGAGTACGCGGCGCGCGTGGGCGTGGTGCAGCTCACGCTGGCGGTGCTGGTGTTCAGCTTCGGATTGAGCCAGCTGCTGTGGGGCCCGGCCTCCGACCGCTTCGGCCGGCGGCCGGTGCTGGTGGCGGGCTTCCTGCTGTACGCGGTGGGCGCCGCGGTGGGCGCGATGGCGCCGAACATCGAGGTGCTGATCGCCGCGCGCGCGGCGCAGGGCCTGGGCATCGCGGCCTGCATGGTCTGCGGCCGCGCGATCGTGCGCGACCTGTTCGAGCAGCAGCACGGCACGCACGTGATGACGGTGGCGATGTCGGTGCTGGCCTGCCTGACGATGCTGATTCCGGTGACCGGTGCGCTGCTGGCCCAGACCCTGGGCTGGCGCGCCACGCTGTGGTCGATGGCGTTGTGCGGCCTGGCCGGCGCGCTGCTGGTGCTCGCGCGCGTGCCCGAGACCGCGCGCGCGCTCAAGCCCGATGCACTGCGCCTCGGCCCGCTGCTCGCGGGCTATGCGCGCATCGCGCGCGATCCGGCCTTCCAGTCGTGGACTTTGCTCAACGCCTTCGGCTACGCGGCCAACTTCGGTTTCTTCTCGAGCTCGGCCTATCTCTTCATCGAAACCTTCGGCGTCTCGCGCGTGGGCTTCGGGCTGGTGATCGGCGGCGCCTCGGTCACCTACCTCGCGGGCACCATGCTGTGCCGGCGCTGGATCGCGGCGCACGGCATCGTGACCTCGGTGCGGCGCGCGGGCTTCCTGTCGCTGCTGGCGGCGCTGCTGCTGGTGGTGCCGCAGCTCGCCGGCGCGCACACGGCCGCCACGCTCACGGCGGGCCTGTGGCTGATGCTGCTGGCCTACGGCATCCACCAGCCCTGCGGCCACGTCGGCATGGCCACGCCGTTTCCGCTGCAGGCCGGCGCGGCCTCGGCGCTCGGCGGCTTCATCTTCGCGGGCGCGGCCTTCCTCTGCGGCGGCTGGATGGGCCTGATGTACCGCAGCGGCAGCGCCGCCGTGCTGTCGCTCACCACGGGCGTGCTCGCGGCCGCGGCCGGCACGATCGCGCTGACCTTGGTACAACGTCATGGCCGGCCCGTGCCCGCGCGGCCCGCCGTGCCCTGAATCCCCGCTTTCCATTCCTTCCAGGAGACATCATGCGCAACGACAACGCCTACATCGTCGGCTGGGGCCACACGCCCTTCGGCAAGCTCGACAACGCCGAGCTCGAGCAGCTCATCCGCGACGCCGTGCAACCCGCGCTCGACAGCGCGGGCGTGGCGGCCGAGGACATCGACGGCATCTTCGTGGGCCACTTCAACGCCGGCTTCGTCGGCCAGGACTTCACGGCCTCGCTGCCCGCGGTGGCCATGCCCGAGTTCCGCCACACGCCGGCCGTGCGCTGCGAGAACGCCTGCGCCACCGGCTCGGCCGCGATCTGGGCCGCGCTCGACGCCATGGCCGCGGGCCGCATGAAGCGCACGCTGGTGATCGGCATGGAACGCATGAACGGCCTGCGCACGCCCGAGGTGGCGGCCACGCTGATCAAGTGCTCGTACGTGAAGGAGGAGGGCGCCGACCCGGCCGGCTTCGCGGGCATCTTCGGCGGCATCGCGAGCAACTACTTCGAACGCTTTGGCGACCAGTCCGACGCGCTCGCGGCCATCGCGGCCAAGAACCACGCCAACGGGATGCACAACCCCTATGCCCACATGCGGCGCGACTTCGGCTTCGACTTCTGCCGCACGCCCTCGGACAAGAACCCCTTCGTGTCGGGACCGCTCAAGCGTTCCGACTGCTCGCTGGTGTCCGACGGCGCGGCCGCGCTGGTGCTGTCGACCGAGCCGCTCGCTGGCGCCAGGGTGCCGGCGGTGCGCTGGCGCTCGCGCACGCACGTCAACGACTTCCTGCCGATGTCGCGGCGCGACCCGACGAAGTTCGAGGGCGCGGCCATGGCCTGGAAGAAGGGCCTGGCCTCGGCCGGCGCCTCGCTCGACGACCTGGGTTTCGTCGAGACGCACGACTGCTTCACCATCGCCGAGCTGCTCGAGTACGAGGCCATGGGGCTCGCGCCGCACGGCGAGGGCGCGCGCGTGATCCTCGACGGCGTGACGCGCAAGGACGGCCGGCTGCCGGTCAACCCTTCGGGCGGACTCAAGTCCAAGGGCCATCCGATCGGCGCCACCGGCGTGTCGCAGCACGTGATGGCCGCGATGCAGCTCTCGGGCACGGCCGGCGGCATGCAGGTCGAGCGCACGCGCATGGGCGCGGTGTTCAACATGGGCGGCTCGGCGGTGGCCAGCTACCTCAGCATCCTGGAGCCGGCCTCGTGAGTGCGGCGCAGGCGATGAACCTGGGCCGGCTGCTCACGCAGACGGCCGCGCTCTTTGCCGAGCGGCCGGGCCTCATCCAGGAGGGCGGGCGCAGCTGGACCTGGGGCGAGATCGAGGCGCGCGTGGCCGCGATGACCGCGGCGCTGCGCGCGCTCGGACTGAAGAAGGGCGACCGCATCCTCGTGCAGTCGCGCAACAACCTGCAGATGTTCGAGAGCTGCTGGGTCGCGTTCCGTTTGGGCTGCGTCTGGGTGCCGACCAATTTCCGGCTCACGCCCCCCGAGGTGGCCTACCTCGGCGCGTCGAGCGGCGCGGTCGCGATGATCGTGGAGGACATCTTCCCCGGCCATACCGACGCGGTGCGCGCGGCCTCGCCGGCGCTCGCGCACGTGGTCGCGATCGGCCGCGCGCGCGAGGGCGAGCATTCGTACGAGGAGCTGCTGCGCGCGCACGAGGCGCACGATGCGGCGCAAGCCGAGCACGAGACCGTCGACCGCGACGACCCGCTGTGGTTCTTCTACACCTCGGGCACCACCGGCCGGCCCAAGGCCGGCGTGCTCACGCACGGGCAGATGGCCTTCGTGGTCGCCAACCACCTGGCCGACCTGATCCCGGGCACGACCGAACACGACCGCTCGATCGCGGTCGCGCCGCTGTCGCACGGCGCGGGCATCCATGCGCTGCTCAACGTGGTGCGCGGCGCGGCCACCGTGCTGCCGGCCAGCGAGAAGCTCGACCCCGAGGCCTTCTGGGCCTCGGTGCAGGCGCATCGCGTCAGCAATCTCTTCACCGTGCCGACCATCGTCAAGATGCTGGTCGAGCATCCGGCGGTCGACCGCTATGACCACAGTTCGCTGCGCCACGTGATCTACGCGGGCGCCCCGATGTACCGCGCCGACCAGAAGCTCGCGCTGCAGAAGCTCGGCAAGGTGCTGGTGCAGTACTTCGGCCTTGGCGAGGTCACCGGCAACATCACGGTGCTGCCGGCCGCCATGCATTCGGCCGACGACGAGGATCCGAATGCCAACATCGGCTCGTGCGGCCGCGCGCGCACCGGCATGGAGGTGGCGATCCTCGATGCCGACTTGCGGCGCCTGCCCACGGGCGAGGTCGGCGAGATCTGCGTGCGCGGCCCCGCCGTGTTCGCGGGCTACCACGGCAACGAGGAGGCCACGCGCAAGGCGCTGCGCGGCGGCTGGTTCCACACCGGCGACCTCGGCCGGCTCGATGCGCGCGGCCTGCTCTACATCACCGGCCGCGAGTCCGACATGTACATCTCGGGCGGCTCCAACGTCTACCCGCGCGAGGTCGAGGAGGTGCTGCTCACGCATCCCGCGGTGGCCGAGGTGGCGGTGCTCGGCGTGCCCGATCCCAAGTGGGGCGAGGTCGGCGTGGCCGTGGTGGTGCGGCGCGAGGGCGCGCAAGTCGACTGCGATGCGCTGATCGCGCACCTCGACGGGCGCTGCGCGCGCTACCGCTGGCCGCACCACGTGTTCTTCTGGGAGGCGCTGCCGAAGTCGGGCTACGGGAAGATCGCGAAGAAGGACATCCGGCAACTGCTGGTCGAGCGCGGGGAGATCGCGGCGTAGGCGGCGGCTTGCTTCAGGCCATGGCGCGCGAGGTCGCCCACATCGCCTCGACCAGCCGGTCGATATCCGCCGCGTCCGCCCACAGGTGGGTCGACACCCGCACGGCCCAGTGCCGCTGGGTGGCGCCGATGACCGGGACATCGACGTTGCGGATCAGGAAGCCCGGCGCGTGGTCGCTCATGAGCCTGGCCACGAAGCTGGCGGACTTCTCCCTGTTGCCGATGTCCGCCGGGTTCACGAAGGGATTGAACGAGGTGATCGCCGACAGCAGCCTGGGATCGTCCTTGGGCGAGTAGAGCCGGTCCACGCCCCACTTCTCGGCGATGCGCTCCTTGAGGTAGCTCGCCAGGGCCAGGTCGTAGGTCTCGATCTTCTTGCGGCCGATCTGGTCCCAGAGCTGGCCGGCCTTGACCAGCCCGTTCCACAGCGGCAGATGCATGCTGCCGCACACGCTGACCTGCGCGGCGATGTCGTAGGTCGCAGTCTGGTTGGTGCTGCGCGCCATCGGCTTGGCGAAGCTCGAGGTGTGAACGGGATACCACGTCGGCAGGGGCAGCGGGTTCGATGCCGCGCGGATCTTGTTGCGCACGATCAGGATGCCGGTCGACCCGGGTCCGCACTGCCACTTGTGGCCGGCACCGGACATGAAGTCCATGCCGAGCCTGGCGTAGTCGTAATGCATCATGCCCGGCAGATGCGCGCCATCGACGATGCTGATCAGCTCGTACTTCCGGACGACGGCCATCAGTTCCTCGATCGGCAGCATGGTGCCGGTCTTGTAGGTGGGCGAGGACCACATCATGGCGCGCACCCGCTTGCCCGCGTTGCGCAACTCGAGGATGCGCTGCTCGAAGAGATCGGCGTAGTCCGAGGCCCGCTGCGCGTTGCCCACCGGCAGCTCCACCCTCGACACCTCGATGCCGTAGCGGGCCTGCGCGATCCACAGCGGCGTGTCGCCGCCGACGTGCTCGTGGTTGGTCGTCACGACGACGTCGCCGCTCTTCCAGTCCAGGCCCAGGATCGCGTGGCACATGCCCGAGGAAGTGTTGGCCGAGAGCGCCAGCTCGTCGGGGTCGACCCCGAAGGCCGGCGCCAGCGCCTTGCGCTGCTCCATGAGGTCGGTGTAGCCGCTCGCCGATTCCCTGGCCTTCGCGCGGTTCTCCTCGTCGAACAGGTCGAGCACCAGCTTCGGCATCGATCCCGCGGTGCCGATGTTCATGAAGGTCTTCGCCGGGTTGAGCACGAACATGCCCTGGACCTGGGTCCAGAAGGCTTCGTCCTCGAGCAGGCGAAGGCGCAGTTGATCGGCCGCGGTGGGCAGCGTTCCCGCGAAGGCGATGCCGCCGCCGTCGCCACCCCCGCAGCCCGAGAGTTGGCCCAGCGCGGCGAGTCCGGCGCCCGCGCCCAGCACGCGCAGGAAATCCCGTCGCTTGGCGGACCATCGGTCGGCCGCTCGAACCGAAAGGTCCGGATGCGCGTTGGCGGCTTGCGTGCGTGGCTCGGCTGGATGCATTGTGTTTCTCCCTGCGTTGGCTCGATGAATGAATGGACAGCGGGTATCCGGTGGCGGCGCTACCTTCTTCCGGCGACGACCGCGATCTCGATCAGCACGTCGCGCGGCAGCCTCGCCACCTGCACCGTGGCGCGCGCGGGCGGCTGGCTCTTGAAGTACTCGCCGTACACGCGGTTCATCGCGGCGAAGTCGTTCAGGTCCTTCATGTAGACCGTGCTCATCAGCACGTCGGCGTGCGAGAGCCCCTGCGAGGCGAGCTTCTCGCCGATGTGGTCGAGCACCGCCTTGGTCTGCTCCTCGATGGTGGTGCCCTGGGTCGCGGTGCCCTTCGCATCCAGCGGGAGCACGCCCGAGAGATAGACGAGGCCGCCGTGCGCGACCATCTGCGAGTACGGGCCGATCGCCGGATAGATCCGGTCGGTCGAGAGCACCTGCCTGGCGGATGGCGGCGGCAGGGCGCAACCGGTCAGAAGCGCGGCGAGTGCGATCGCCGACAGCAGCGCGGGGCGGCGCGTGTGATGGTGCATGTGGTTTTCTCCCTCGGGGCACGATGAAAGGAATCGGTGCTGTGTCGTCGTGCTGGCGACCCGGGAAATTCTGCGGACCGTGCCGCCACGCACTCAGAGGACTTCTCCCTGCGTAGTCCTACGCGAAATATTCGCCGGCGCATTGCATGGCGTCCGCGGGAGATCGCGGTGCAATATCGCGGTGTTCGAACGGAAGAGGGATGGGAAAGATGAAAAGCAAGACCACGTTGCTGCTCACGCTCGTGCCGACCGCATTCACCCTGGCTGCGATCCTGCTGGCCGTCTACTTCTATTCGATCGAGCTCAGCAACCAGCAGCACCGGTTGCTCAAGGACGCGTTGATCGCGAGCAAGATGACCGAGCTGCGCGGCTACGTGAAGCTCGCCCGCAGTGCCCTGCCATCGCGCGAGCAGCTCGAAGGCGGCGAGACGGACGAACGATCCGGGCGCTTCGCCGACCTGCTGTCGCGCCTCGACTTCGGCACCGACGGCTACTTCTTCCTCTACGACGACAAGGGCCGCAACCTGATGCATCCGCGGCAGCCCGACCTGGTCGGCCAGGACCTGATGGAGATGCGCGATCCCTACGGCGGCACGCCCATCAAGGACCTGGTGGCCGCGAGCAACCAGGGCGGCGGCTTCGTCTACTACTACTGGAACAAGCCCTCGGAGCGGCGCACCGTGCGCAAGCTCGGCTACGTGGAGCCGGTGTCGCCGTACCGCTGGATGCTGGGCACGGGCCTCTATGTCGACGACATCGAGAAGAGCATCCGGGAATTCGATGCACGGGCGCGGGCGAACATCCATGGCGGGCTGCTGGTGCTGCTGACCGTGTCGGTGCTGTGCATCCTGCTCATCAGCGGCACCGGGCTGGCCCTGAACCTGCGCAACCAGCATCGCGCGACCGAGGCGCTGCGGCAGCTCGCGCGCCGGGTCGTGCGCTCGCAGGAGGACGAGCGGGCGCGGGTGGCGCGCGACCTGCACGACGGCATCGGCCAGATCCTGGTGTCGATCAAGTGGCTGCTCGAGACGGCAATGGCGACGCAGGGGCGGGCCGCCGGGCCCGCGGCCGTCCTGCCCGGGAAGCTCGGCTCGACGCAGTCGTTCCTGCAGCGCGCGCTCGAGCGCCTGGGCCAGGCCTTGCTCGAGATCCACCACATCTCGAACGACCTGCGGCCGGCCGCGCTGCAGGACCTGGGCCTGGCGGCGGCGCTGCGCTCGATGGTGCTGGCGATCGGCGAGGAGGGCGGCCCGCGGGTTCGCTTCGCGGCCCACGGCCCGGGCGGCGAACTCACGCCGCAGCAGGGAACGGCGCTGTTCCGCATCTGCCAGGAGGCATTGACGAATGCGCGGCGGCATGCGGCCGCGCAGCGCATCGACGTGGTGCTGCTGTCCGCGTCGCGGCGCGTGATCCTGAGCGTTCGCGACGACGGCAAGGGATTCAACCCGCAGCGTGCGCATGCCGGTGGCGACGGCGGATCGGGACTCAGCCACATGCGGGAGCGCATGCTGATGCTGGGCGGAACGCTGTCCATCGATTCCACGGCCGCCGGAACCACGGTCACCGCGGTGCTGGAGCCGAGGGGCGCGGCATGAGCGCCGCGCCGAGCCGCCCCAGGCAAGCTCGCAGCGCAGCGCGAAGCACGAAGGGACTTCGATGAGCCAGCGCGACACCGTCAGCATCCTGCTGGTCGACGACCATCCCTTCGTTCGCGAAGGCGTGCGGGCACGCCTGGAGGCGGTTCCGGACTTCCGGGTCGTGGCGGAGGCCGACAACGCGGTGGATGGCCTGAGCCTCGCGCTGATGCATTCGCCGTCGCTGCTGCTGACCGACATCGGCATGGGCGGCATGACGGGCCTGCAGCTGGCCGAGAGCTGCCAGCAGCGACTCCCCGGCATGGCCGTGATCGTGCTGTCGATGCACGGCAGCCTCGATTACTTCGAGCGCGCATTCCGGGCCGGCGCCAGGGGCTACGTGCTGAAGCACGCGCCGGCCGACGAGCTCGTCGGTGCGATCCACGCCGTCGTCGGTGGCGGCAGCTATTTCAGTCCCGAGTTGATGCACCGGCGCGCCGGCGAATGCGGTGTCCTGCCCGATCGACTCCACCGGCTGACGGCGCGCGAGCGCTTCATCCTCGCGGGCGTCGCGCGCGGCCTGTCGAACCGCCAGATCGCGGCCGAACTGCAGATCTCGGCGCGCACCGTCGAAAGCTACAGGTTCAGCCTGAAGCGCAAGCTCGACATCACGGGCCAGGCCGCGCTGGTCAAGTTCGCGGTCGAGAGCGTGGCGGGCCTGGCGCGGGAAGTTCCGATGTTCGAGGGCGGTGCCGATGCCGGGGCCGGGCGTCGCGGCAGCGTCACCGGCGATTCGGGCAGGCCGTGACGGCGTAGTGGTCGTCGTCGGTCAGGACGACCTTCACCTCGGGCAGCGCCGACAGGTGCCGCAGCAGCCCGGCATCGTTGACGGTCGACAGCAGGATCGCGGCCTCGCCGAAGGTGGCGGCCGTGACCGGCGTGTAGCGCGCGGCGTTCATCGAGAAGGCATCGGCCCCGACGAACGTATAGGCCAGCTTCATGAAGGCCGCATGCAGCCGGTACAGCGGCGCGCCGTACTTGCGGTCGTTGGGGCTGATGGCGTAGCTGGTGTGCACGCCCTGGTCGGCCAGCCAGGACAGGTACAGCGGCTGGCTCGATTCCACGAACGCGCGCTCGGTGAGGCCGTAGCGCTCGAGCAGCGCGCTGAGCCGGTGCGTCGCCTGGTGGGCGGTCCAGGGCGAGAGCTCGCGCAGATCCTTCGCATCGAGCCAGAAGAGGCCGTTGCGCGGGGCGCTCGACAGCACCGCTTCCAGCCGCAGCGGCCGGCCGTCGAACAGGGTGTAGGGCCGGTCGTGCGAGACCACGAAGTCGTCGAGCTCGGGGTCGAAGAGCACGTCGATCTCCACGCCGGCCGCGCCGCGCCTGAAGGCCTCCGCCACGGCCCGCAGGCTGTTCTCGCCGCCGGTGGCCGCATGGCCGCGATGGGCCCAGACCTTCTGGCAGGAGGCAAAGACGAAGGCCGATGCCCGTGCCGCCGCCTGCCGGTAGAGCAGGTCGCTCAGCGACAGCAGGAGGCCGAACAGGAAGAGCGGCACCAGCAGCCATCGCCACCGGCGCCATCGAGCGGTTGCACCAGCCATGGAACCTCGCGGGTGGAAAGTGGAGGGAGTGCGATGCGGGCCAGCGGATTGGCCGGTGCAGTGTAGGTGGCTTGCGGCCGGGCCGAGGCGCGAGGCGCCTTGCCCCGCTATATTGAAAGCCTTTGGCAACTACAGAGAAATCAACATGGCAAAAGCCTATTGGGTCAGTGCATACCGCGCCGTCAAGGACGCCGACAAACTCGCGGCCTACGCGAAGCTGGCCGGTCCGGCCATCGCCGCGGGCGGCGGGCGTTTCCTGGCACGCGGCCTGCCCGCCAAGACCTACGAATACGGCCTGGCCGAACGAACCGTGCTGATCGAGTTCGACAGCGTGGCGCAGGCTACCGCCACCCACGACAGCGCCGACTACCAGGCCGCGCTGGTCGCGCTGGGCGACGGCGCCGAGCGCGATCTGCGGATCATCGAAGGCACCTGAGCGAAGCGGGAGCGGGCCGGACCGGGGCCCGCTTCAGTCCAGCGTGATCCCCGTGCGCCTGGACAGCGCCGCGTACTTGTCGACCTGCTGACGCAGGAAGGCGGCGAAGGCCGCCGGCGGCGCGACCGAAACCACCACCCCGCCGGCCGCCAGCCGGTCATGCACCTGCGGGGTCTGCAGGGTCCGCGCGAGTGCGCTGCTCAGCGCCTCGACCTGCACCGGCGGCGTGTGCGCCGGTGCCACGAAACCATAGAAGCCGATCAGCTCGAAGCCGGGCAGCGACTCCGCGATCGCTGGCAGCTGCGGATAGGACGCGGCCCGCTGCGCGCTGGTGATGCCCAGCGCGCGCAGGCGCTGCGACTGCAGGTGCGGCAGCGCGCTCTCCAGGGTGACGAAGGCCAGCGGCAGATCGCCGTTGAGCAGCGCGCGGTAGATCTGCGCGCTGCCGTTGTAGGGCACGTGCTCGAGCGTCACGTCGGCCTCGATGGCGAGCAGCTCGCCGGCCAGGTGCGACACCGAGCCGATGCCCAGCGACGCGTACTGCAGCGGCGGATCGGTGCGCCTTGCCAGCGCGATCAGCTGGGCCACGTCGCGCGCGGCGAAGCCCGGCTGCGTGACCAGCACGACGATCGAATGGCCGCCGAGGCACAGGGGCTCGAAATCGTCGAGCGCGTCGTAGGGCATCTGCTGGCGCATCGCCTCGTTGGCGGCATGCGGCGAGAACACCATGCCGATGGTGTTGCCGTCGGGCGCGGCCATGGCCACGGCCTGCGTGCCGACGATCATGCCGCCGCCCGCGCGGTTGTCGACCACCACCGGCCGATCGAGCACGCTCGACAGCTCCCGGGCGATCAGCCGTGCCATGAAGTCGGCGGCGCCGCCCGGGGCCTGCGGCACGATCATGCGCAGGGGCCGGCCCGTGTCGTTGGCGGCCAGCGCGTGGCGGCCGGACAGGCCGGCGCACGCGATGGCGGCGAGCAGAGCGCGCCGCGTCGCCAGCGTGCCGCCGTTCACCGCCGCAGCCTGCGCGAGGCGCGCCGGAACTCGTCGGCCAGCGCCGCGGCCGAGGGGGTCAGCGGCCGCTTCGTCGGCGTCACGAGGTGCTGCACGGCCGGCGGCAGATCGAGCTTGATGGGCAGGACCTTGAGCAGCCCGCGTTCGCGCAAGGGCTCCAGCCCGCCCAGGCTGTTGAGCGTGACGAGGTCGCTCTGCAGCAGCATCGACACCAGCGCGCTCGACGAATCGCAATGCGCCACCAGCGTCGGCGCTGGCAGGCCCTGCCGGGTCATCAGCGTGACGATCATCGGCCCGCCCGACTGCTGCACGCTGTAGAGCCAGCCATAGGGCACCAGCGCGGCCAGGTCGCGCGCATCGGCGGCCGGGTGGCCCGCGCGCACGACGATGCCCATGTCGGAACTGCACAGCTGCTCGGTGTGCAGGTCGGACAGGCTCTGGTCGGTGGGCAATGGGCCGACCGCGAAGTCGATCCGGGCTTCGCGCAGCGCCGCGATGGTCGACGACGAGCGGCCGCCGAGCACGCTGATCAGCGCATTCGGCGTGTGCTCGCGAAAGCGCGCCACCGCCGTCGGCAGCAGCATGGCCTCGGCCGTGGCCGACAGGCCCACCGTGATCAGCTTGCGGCCCTCGCCGCCGGCGCTCTCGAGCTCTTCCTGCAGATGGCGCAGCTCGGCATCGATCACGCGCGCGCGGCGCAGCACGATGCGGCCGAACTCGGTGGGCTCGACGCCGCGCGCGGAGCGCACCAGCAGCGGCACGCCCAGCGATTTCTCGAGCGCGGTGAGGTTCTTGCTGACGGCCGCCTGCGCAAGGCCGAGCTTGCGCGCGGCGGATCGAACGCTGCCGGTTTCGATGACGGCTATCAGATCTCGGAGGTGGGCCTCGCGCACTTTGTCTCGTGTCTCGTTGTCGTTGTGATCGGCCGGATTATCCGGCAAGCGTTCCCGGGGCGCAGAGGAGCCGCGGGCGTGTGCGGCATGCGCCGCAACGAGGGAAACGCCAGCATCCATGCGGGTTTGCGGCGTTCGCGGTGCATCGGGAGCCGATGACATGTGCCCACCTTTGGTGAACGAGTTAACCGCCGATGTCCTTCCGGGGCGCCACGGGCCGCGACTAACCTCTGCCGCTTTCGCGCCGCGGCGCCGGCGCATCCGAACAAGAACAGAGACATGCGACTTCCCGCTACAGATCGCGCCAGGCCTTCATGAGCAGGTCCCTCCTGTCGCTCGCGCTGGTCGCGGCCTTTCCCTGCGTTGCAACCGATGCCATGGCCCAGGACGCGCCCGAGCGCGCCAAGTCGCTCGGCATCGTCACGGTCACCGGCGCCCGGCCGAGTTCGCTGCCCACGCAGATTCCCACCACCATCGAGGGCGTGACGCGCGCCGAGATCGAGACGCGCGTGAACGCCACTGACAGCGAGGACGCGCTCAAGTACCTGCCGAGCCTGCTGGTGCGCAAGCGCTACATCGGCGACTACAACCACGCGATCCTTTCCACGCGCGCCTCGGGCACCGGCAACAGCGCGCGCTCGGCCGTCTATGCCGACGGCATCCTGCTGTCGAACTACCTGGGCAACGGCATCGCCAACGGCACCAACTTCGCGCCGCGCTGGGGCCTGGTCACGGCCGAGGAGATCGAGCGGGTCGACGTGATGTACGGCCCGTTCTCGGCCGCGTACCCGGGCAACTCGGCGGGCGCGGTGGTCGACTACGTGACGCGCATGCCCGACAAGCTCGAGGCCCATGTGAAGGCGGGCTTCTCCTCGCAGCCCAACGAGCTCTACCGCACGAAGAAGCGCTTCAACGGCTGGCAGACCAGCGCCTCGCTGGGCAGCCGCAGCGGCGACTGGTCCTGGTGGATCGACGTCAACCGCACCGACAGCCAGGGGCAGCCGCTGACCTTCACCACGGCGACGCTGGCGTCCACCGTGGCCGGCGGCGCGGGAACGCCGGTGTTCGGCGCCGTGCCCGGCCTCAACACCACCAACGCCCCGTGGCTGATCCTCGGCGCGGGCACGCAGTACCGCACCGTGCAGGACCACGCCAAGCTCAAGCTGGCCTACGACATCTCGCCGACGCTGCGCGCGAGCTACACGCTCGGCTGGTGGCAGAACGCGGGCAGCGGGCAGAGCGAGAGCTACCTCGTCGATGCACGCGGCCAGCCGGTCTACAGCGGGCCGGTCAACATCGGCGGGCGCAGCTTCACGCTCGCGCCCACGGCGTTTCCGTGGACCGAGGACCGCGCCACGCACTTCATGCACGGGCTCTCCGTCAAGAGCAACACCCAGGGTGCCTTCGACTGGGAGGTGGCCGCCAGCCTCTACGACTACGCCAAGGACACGCAGCGCTCGCCCACGGTCGCGCTGCCGCTGGCGGCCCTCGGCGGTGCCGGCACCTTGCAGGACCAGGGCGGCACCGGCTGGAACACGCTCGCGGCCAAGGGCACCTGGCGCCCGCAGGGCGTGGGCGGCGCGCACGTGGTCGACTTCGGTGTCGGCCGCGATGCCTACAAGCTGGTCATCGCCAAGACCAACGTGCTCGGCGACTGGCAGGACGGCCCCGCGTTCACGCCCGTGAGCCAGGTGGGCGGGCGCAGCCAGACGCTGAGCGCCTGGGCGCAGGACGCATGGTCCTTCGCGCCGCAATGGAAGACCGTGCTCGGGCTGCGCTACGAGAAGTGGAAGGCCACGGACGGCTTCACCGCCACGGCCACGAGCGCGCAGCCTTACGCCGCGCGCGGCGAGTCCGACCTCTCGCCCAAGGCCGCCCTGGCCTACCAGCTCGCGCCTTCGACGGTGATCAAGGCCTCGGTGGGCCGCGCGGTGCGCTATCCGACGGTGGGCGAACTCTATGGCGCGACCTCGGGCGGCGCGCTCTCGTTCGTCAACGACCCGAACCTCGAGCCCGAGAAGTCGTGGACCGGCGAACTCACTGCCGAACAGGACCTGGGCAACGGCCTGCTGCGCGCCACGCTGTTCCACGAGACCACGAAGAACGCGCTCTACAGCCAGTTGATCCCGAACTCGACCGTCTCGCGCGTGCAGAACGTCGGCCGGATGCGCACCACCGGCGTGGAGCTTGCCTACACCGGGCAGGACGTCGGCATCCAGGGCCTCGACCTCGGCGGCAGCCTGACCTATGCCGATTCGAAGACCGTGGCCGACGCGGCCTTTCCGGCGGCGGTGGGCAAGTGGCAGCCACGCGTGCCGCGCTGGCGCGCCACGGCCTACGCCACCTACAAGCCCGATGCGCGCTGGGCCTTCACGGTGGCCGCGCGCTACAGCGGCCGGCAGTATTCGAACCTCGACAACAGCGACGTCAACGCCTTCGCCTACTTCGGGGCGAGCCGCTACTTCACGGTGGACCTGCGCGTCCGCTACCAGATCGACAAGCAGTGGTCGGCGGCCTTCGGCATCGACAACGCGAACAACGACCGCTACTGGAACTTCCACCCGTACCCGCAACGCACCTACACGGCCGAACTGCGCTTCGACCTGTGAGGGGCCGCGCTGCGCTCAGGGCGCGGCGGGCCGCGGCGGCTGTGCCCAGAGCTTGTCGCTCGACCAGTGCAGGTGGACGATGCGGAAGCTGTCGCCGGCACGGCGCACGATCGCGGTCTCCTGCATCACCTGGTCGATGGGCTTGCCGTCGGGCAGCTTGCCCGTCACGTGGTAGGTGCTGAGCACCCAGCGCTCGTTGCCGCTGCCGCCGAGGCGGCGCGCCTGCAGGGTCCAGGTGGAGACGGCCGCCATGTCGATGTCGCCCGGCAGGTGGCTCAGCGCATAGGCCTCGATCGTCGGGTCGGTGACGCCGAACTCGAACACCACCAATGAACGATCGAGGTAGGAGAGCGCACCGCCCGTGTCCTTGCGCTTGAGTGCCGCGTGGAAGCCGTCGACCGCGTCGGCCGGCAGCTTCACGGTCTGCGCCCCCGCAGCGGCGGCCAGGACCAGGCTCGCGGCGGTGAGCAGCAGCCTACGCATGGGGGTCGACCAGCTTGGGGTCGATCAATTCGATGATGACGATGTCGCCGGCGTTCACGCCTTCCATCGAGGGATCGGTGGCGCGCACCGTGAGCTCGTTGGGCGTATTGCTCTTGAGCCACAGGGTGCGGCCGAACATCTTGCCGCGGATGAAGGTGAGCCGCCAGCCGCGCATCTCGTTGCGCTGGGGCGCCACCATGCCCGGGCCGATCGGCTCGAAGCGCAAGGTGGCGATGCGGCCCGCCTTGCCGGCCTGGCCCACGCCGGTCACCTTGGCCGTGAAGCGCCGCAGCGCGGGATCGACCGCGTCGTGGCCGGCCATCGCGTGCTGTGCGAGCAGCAGGGCCGCGGCCATGGCCGAGGCCCGCGCGCCGGCGAGGATCCATGTCGTCAGCAACATCGCTGTCCCTTGCCTCCATTCAAAGAAGCCGGCGATGTTATCGACGCGGCGCGCGCGCGCAAGGGATCACGATGCATCGCGATCGACGTCCGCATGCGATGAAAACACGCGGCTTTCGTGCCGCGACGCCAGTGTCGGCGAGGGTCCCGGGCAGGGCCCGCGATGCGATTCATGCGCTCACCTGCGACGAACGTTTTAACCGTTGGTCGTCTTCTGACGCAGGGCTTTCACAACTAATCTCTGCGCCCACTCCACAACCACATCGACATCCATGCAGGCTTCCGTGACGCATCGCATCCGCTGGCCCTGGTGGCTCGTGGCGGTGCTCGCCGTCGCGCTGTCGGCCATGTGGTGGTGGCCGTCGTCCGATGAGGCCGTCGTGCCGATGCCGCCGGTCGCTGTGGCTCCCACGCCGGTGATAGCGCCGGCACCGAAGCCCGTGCCGGTGGTCGCGAAGCCGGTCGATGCCGCGCTGTCGGTCTCGGCCTTCAAGCTCGTCGGAACGGTCGTGGCGGCCGATGGCGTGGACAGCTTCGCGCTGATGCGCCGCGCCGGCGATTCGCAGCTGTTGCAACTGCGTGTCGGTGGCCACGTCGAGGGCCTCACCGTCAGCGCGATCCAGCCCGACAGCGTCGTGCTCGCGGGCGCGGGGCAGTCGGTCGTGATCGAGACCGACCGCACGGTCGCATCGCCGCTGCCTTCCCGCCCGGCCCACCCGCCGGAGCCGGACGTGGAACCGGCATTCGCGGGAGACCCCGCCCCCTTCGGACATTGACGCGAAGACTTTCCCCTGGCCCCGTGTTTTTTTGACAGAGAAAGAAGAACCATGAAGAGAAGACAAGCCCCCAGAGCCAACCTGCTGTTGGTTGGCGCCCTCGCCAGCGCCTTGCTGCTCGCCGCGTGCGGCGGCAGCAACGACAGCGCGCCGCTCATCGTCGGCTCCGCGCCGCCACCCGCGGGGTCCACCGACCAGCCGCCCACCGACACCGGGCCGGTGGCCCAGGACTACGTGACACCGCCGCGGCTGTGCGAGCCCGGCCCCGGGGACCAGGGAGAGCCGGGCGTCAATGGCCACATCCCCAAGTCGGCGATGTACGACGCCACCGCCAATCCCGATGGCTTCCAGGGCTACTGGTGCGGCGCGCGCAAGGTCGCGCAGAACACGCTGTTCGGCCGCGGCGCCTTCGGCGACCTGCAGATCAAGGCCAAGGGCTCGACGCGCTGCGCCTATGCCTCCAACCGCGATGGCGCGGCCGGCGGCGATGCCGCGCTGACCACCGGCATCATCGTGTTCGACATGAAGACGCCGACGAAGATGCAGGTCGTGCCCGCGAGCGGCGACACCACGGTCGTCGGCACCGCGCCGTCGGCCAGCGTCAAGACCACGAGCACCAACAAGTGGGGCGAGGAAACCACCGCCGCCACGCCCGTCAATCCGAACGGCAAGATCCTGCGCACCCCGGCCGCGCTCGAAGCCTACTCGGGCCTCGAGCTGTCGGGCGACCTGCTGGTGGCCGGCTACAAGGACAACAAGATGGTGGACGTCTACGACGTCAGCGACTGCCTGCACCCGGTGCCGCTGAACGCGAGCTACCAGTCCTCGGGCGGCCACCACGATGGCTGGCTCTCGCCCGACGGCAAGACCTGGTACGGCGTGCCCTTCGGCACCACGGCCAAGGACGGCGGCACCACGCTCATCACCGGCGGCACCTCGCCCACGGACGACAACTTCGCCAACTACACCATCGACAACAAGCGCGTCGACCTGCACATCACCAACCTCGACGATCCGAAGAACCCGAAGCTGCTGCTGAGCTGGAACCGCTCGCAGCTGCCCGACGAGGTGAAGAACAACAAGAACTGGCGCATCATGGCGGCGACCAACATCCATGACGTCAGCACCAACCCCGACGGCACGCGGCTCTATCTCGCGGTGTACGGCGGCGGCGGCCAGGTGGCCGGCAACCTGCCCACGCCCACCACCACCTTCTGGCGCGACCAGACCTGCGCCAACGGCCTGCTGATCATGGACTCGAGCGACATCGTCAAGCGCGCGGCCGATCCGAAGCTGAAGTACGTCAGCTTCCTCTCGTGGTGCGACCAGCAGCCCAACCCCGAGTTCGAGCAGGGCGGCTATGCGCGCATGACCTCGACCGCCGCGACGCACGCCACCGAATGGGTGCGGCACGTCAACGGCAAGGAGTACATCGTCTCGACCGACGAGTCGTACGCCCTGACGACCAGCGACACCAACGGCCTGCCGAACCAGTGCAAGCAGCAGAGCTTCGGCCGCATGATCGACATCTCGGACGAGAAGCATCCGAAGATCGTCGGCACCTACGAGCAGGATGCCAACAAGGCCAGCGTCTGCCCGACGCTGGTGGCCGAGGGCGGCAACGTCCCGATGGTCCACTACCTGAACTTCGACGACCGCAACCACATGCGCGTGGCCGTCTACGCGGCCGCATCGGGCGGCATCCGCTTCGCCGACTGGACCGATCCGACCAGCCCGAAGGAGATCGGCTACTACGTCGCGCGGCGCAACACGCCGAGCAAGATGGACTTCACCCGTCCCGACCCGCGCTACGACGCCGAGAACTGCCTCTACTACACCGGCTGGAACCAGGGTGGCCTGGTCTCGCTCGAGCTGACCAACCCGCAGTACAACCCGTGCATGAGCCGCAGCGCGAACGTCAGCGGCAAGGTGGCGACGGCGCAGGGCGACATCACGGTGGCGCTGAAGGCCGGCCGCGACAGCAAGGGCGCTAGCGTCAGCCTGAGCATCGAAGGCCTGGGCAACAAGGTGCAGCTGGGCGCGGTGACGCGCCTGGGCTCGGCCATCGACGCCGATGGCGCGCAGGTCACGGCCACCAGCAACTCGGTGCAGATCGACGCCGACGGCAGCTTCGACGGCCAGCCCGCGAAGTTCCGCCTGCAGGTGACCGACAACGGCGGCAACAAGGGCTTCTTCTCGCTGAGCTGCACCGAGGGCTGCTCGTTCACGACCAATGGCTACCTGCAGAGCGGCGGGAAGCTGACGGTGGCGAACCTCAAGAGCTGAAGATGCGAAGGACCGCGCATGCCTGTTGACCTTCGCCCGCGCGGTCGATAGCATCGCGGCACTTTCAAAACGCCCTCCCGGTTCGCCGGGAGGGCGTTTTCTTTTTGTTCCGCAACTTCCATGGAACCCGGAGATGAAAGCAGCCCTCGAGATTCGCCCCGCATCGCACGCCGGCCTCGGATACGCCCGGCATGGCCATGGGCCGATCCCCGTGCTGGTCCTGCACGACTGGCTCGGCGACCACGCGAACTACGACGCGCTCCTGCCCTGGCTCGACGGCCAGGCGTTCACCCATGTCTTCGCCGACCTGCGCGGCTATGGGCTGTCGATCGCGCTGCCGGGCGAGTGCACGGTGAAGGAGATCGCCGCGGACTGCCTCGCGCTCGCCGACCGCCTCGGCTGGCGGCGCTTCCATGTCCTCGGTCATTCGATGACCGGGATGGTCACGCAGCGCCTCGCGGCGGACGCGCCTTCGCGCATCGCGAGCGCGATCGCCGCGTGCCCGGTTTCAGCCGCCGGCAACAGGCTGAGCCCGGAGGCCTTGGCCTTCTTTGCCAGCACGGCCGACGACGATGACGCGCTTCGGCGACTGTTCAAGTTCGTCGGCGGGGGCTTGCCCGACGAATGGGTCGAGGAGAAGCTGCAGCACCACCGCGAGGCGGTGGCGCCCGCATGCCGCAGGCGCTACCTCGACATGCTGGTCACGGCCGATTTCGCCGACGAGGCGCGGGGGCTCGACACGCCGTTCCTGGTCGTCATCGGCGACAGGGATCCGGGGCTCGATGCGGAGGCGATGAAGCACACCTTCCTCGCGTGGCATCCGAACTCGGAGCTGCGGGTGGTGCCCGATTGCGGGCACTACCCGATGCAGCAGCATCCGTCGTACTTCGCGGGCGTGGTCGAGGGGTTTCTGAAGCGCCAGGCCGCCTTGGCTTGACGCCGCTCATCCCACGATCGGCTGCGCCATGATCCAGAGGCTCAGACTCGTATAGGCCACCATCAGCACCAGCATCGGCAGCTGGCTCAGCATCGCCGCGCGGTGGTTCGCGAAGCGGCGCGTGGCTTCGACATGGGCGACGACGACCGCGAGCACATGGCCGACGACGATCAGCGTCACGGCCGTGTACCAGTAGACGGCCGGGCTCACGATGCCGAGGTCGACCGTGCGGCCGCGCGTGCCGAACAGGTTCCAGCCCCAGCCGAAGGGATCGGAGGCGAGCGGAACGATGAACTGCCCTGTCGTCAGCAGCAGCGAGGCGTAGTGGGCGAGGTGGTAGGCCACGGCGATCGGCACCAGGCTCCAGACCATCGCATTCACGGCCGCGCGTTCGGTGCTGCCGGCCAGGCGCAGCATCCACGCGCCCACGGCGCGAAAGATCAGCACGAAGGCCACGGGGAACAGCAGCAGCATGACGCTGTTGAGCCATTGCGTCTCGTCCATGCCGGTCGCGGAAGACAGCGTGAACAGCGCCTCGGCGACCGTGCGCGAGGTCTGGGCGGCGGTGCCGATGCGGTCCATCAGCGGGGTTTCGTGGAAGCCGTCGAAGGTGACGGTCGCGAGCATCAGCAGCACGAAGGCCGCCACCGAGTTCGGCACCGGCTCGGTCGTCAGCAGGCCGGCGCCGTAGGGCCGCAGCCGCAGGCGCGCGGGCTCGGTCGGCGTCGAGCCGCGCAGCTCGAGCGGCGCGAAGCGGCCCAGCACGCGGAAGGCCATCGCGAAGGCATCGGCCCGGTGGCGCCAGGCCTCCACGCCGAACAGCAGCATGCCGGCCCAGCTCAGCAGCGCATAGCCCAGCAGGGCGCCGGCGAGGGCGGAGGGCAGGTCCTTGTCCTGCCACACCAGCTCGGTCCAGGCGAAGGCGAAGAACAGCGCGACCGCCGGCCAGGCGCCCAGCCATTTGGGCCAGCGCAGGCCCAGCGATTCGCGGCCGCCGCCGACCAGGCGCGCGGCGGCGCGGTACAGCGTGGGCAGCGGATTGACGATCTCCCACAGGTCGCCGACCAGTGCGCAGAAGAAGGCCATGCCGACCCACCACAGCACCCAGACCATGGTGACGATCAGGTTCGCATAGGCATCGGAATTGCCGAGGAAGCCGGTGGCCAGTGTCAGCACGAACAGCGCGCAGCCCAGCGTTCGCAGCACCACCGCGAGCGGATGCGCGATCCGGCGCAGCGGCGCGAAGCGCAGCAGGTCGGTGTCGCGCAGGAAGGAGGAACCGAAGTCGTGGCGCCGCGCGAACAGCGCGAGCGCCGCGAAGGTCAGCACGAGGGTCGCGCCGGCCCCCGTGAGCCACAGCCACAGCGGCAGCGGCAGGTCGAAGCGCTGGCCGAAGCCGTGCGCCTGCGCACCGGCCGAGGCGCACGCGATCGCGAGACCGGTCCCGAAGCGAAGCGTTTTCAGGGCGCGCCTAGGGATGGACTTCGATGAACATCACGGCGCGGTGGTTGCCCGGGCCGTGGCGATGCTCGTGCACCGGGAAGCGGCCCGCGAGGCTGGCCTTGAAGCTCAGCAGCGCCGGTGCGGGGGGCGTCACCTGGGCCTCGATGTCGTAGCCGTGCAGGTGCAGCACCAGGGGCTGGTCGCTGACCACGCTGATCTGCACCTGGTCGCCCTGGTGCACCTTCAGCGTGTCGTCGCCCTTGATGCGGCCGCCCACGAGCTCGACCGAGAACTTCGGCGAGGCGGCCGCGGCGGCGCCCGCGAGCGGCGCCAGCGCCGCCAGGGCGATCAGCCGCAGGCGCAGGCGGTTCGGATTCGTCGTCATGGCGCGGTCCATGCTCAGTCCGCGTACTGGCCGGCCGCCTTGATGACCGCGCCCCACTTCTCGATCTCGGTCTCGACGAACTTCTTGTGCTCCGGACCGTTGACGCGGGCGTCGGTGATGATCACGGCGCCGAGCCCTTCCTGGCTCTTGATGAAGGCCGGGTCCTTGAGCGCCACCTTCAGCGCCGCATTGAGCTTGTCGGTGACTGCCTTGGGCGTGCCCGCGGGCGCGAACAGGCCATGCCAGATGCTGACGTTGAAGCCCTTCAGGCCGCTCTCGTCGAGCGTGGGCAGGGCGGCCAGCACCGGCGTCTTCAGGCGCTGCTGCGTGGTCACGGCATAGGCCCTGACCATGTTGCCCTCGATCTGCGCGGTGGTGTTGGTGGTCTGGTCGCACATGATGTCGACCTGGCCGCCGATCAGGTCGGTCATGGCCGGTGCCGTGCCCTTGTAGGGGATGGTCTGCGGCGCGATCTTCAGCGCGCTCTGCAGCATCAGGCCGCACAGGTGCGAGGCCGAGCCGATGCCGGCGTTGGCGAGGTTGGTCTTGCTGCCGTTGGTCTCGAGCCACTTGCGCAGCTCGGTGAAGTTGTTCGCGGGCACCGACTTCGAGCTGATGAGCGTCATCGGCACTTCGTTGATCAGGCCCAGGTACTCGAAGCCCTCGAGCGTCTTGTAGGGCAGCTTGCGGTACAGCGAGGGCGAGGTCGCCATGCTCACGTGGTGCAGCATCAGCGTGTAGCCGTCGTTGGCCGCGCGCGCCGCCTTGGCGGCACCGAGCGTGCCGCCGGCGCCGCCGGTGTTGTCGATGGTGATCGCCACGTTGCCCAGCGGCTTGCGCAGCGCCTCGGCGAAGTCGCGCGCCACCTTGTCGGTGGGGCCGCCGGCCGCGAAGGGCACCACGATCATGATCGGTTTGTCGGGATACTCGGCGAACGCAGGAAGGGCGGCGAGGGCCGCGATCGCGATCGTGAACAGGCGCTTCATTGATGTCTCGTTGTGGGTGAAGCCGAAAATGCTATAGCCCACCCACGCCGCGCAGAAGACGCCTGGTTGTTAAGGCGGTCACCTTAGGTGAACACCGACAGCCTGGGCATCGGTGGCGCCCGATGCCCGGCCGTTCGAACTCAGAGGCTAGCGAGCGGCAGCCGCGACCGGTAGCGCGAGCGCCCCTGCGGATAGAGGCCGACCGAGCACTGCACCAGCTTGCCCGCGCCGTCGAACCAGTGGCGCGTGACCTGCAGGCAGGGCGAGCCGGGCACTGCATCCAGGCGCTCGGCCAGGCGCGATTCGAGCGGCGCCGCGTCGATCTCCTGTTCCACCACCGCGACGCCCACGCCGTAGAGCCGCTCGATCAGCTTGAAGACCGGGCCGTTCCATGCTTCCAGCCGCTCGGCCACGCCCGCGAACTCGGGCCGCATGTAGAGCCACAGCGCGCCGGTGGGGCGCGCTTCGCCGCGCAGGTAGCGCAGCGTGTCGAGGAAGAGCCACTGGCTGCCCGGCTCGGCCTGCAGCAGGCCGGCCAATTGCTCGTCGGCGGGGACGAGCCCGGCGCGCTCGAGCTTGAGCTGCGTGGTGCGCGCGGCCTCCATGATGCTCTCGAGCGTCTGCTGCGAATGCACGAAGAAGGGCGTGGGATTGCGCGCCAGCACATGGGTGCCGATGCCGGCGCGCGAATCGATCACGCCGAGCTTGCGCAGCGCGCTCATGGCCTCGCGCAGGCGGTAGCGCGTGGCACCGAACTGCGCCTGCAGCTGGGCTTCGGAAGGCAGCAGGCTGCCGACGGGATAACGGCCTTCGTCGATCTCGCGGACGATGGCATCGACGATGTCCTGGATGGTCAACGCCGCGCCGGCACTTGTTGGATGCGCCATGAAGAGATAATATTCGAATATTCGACTAATTAGGCGAAGCAGACGCCACTGGAGACAAACGCATGCATCGTAGAGACTTTATCCGCGCGCTGTCCGCAGGCGCCGCACTGCCGCTGGCCGGCGTGGCACCGCTGGCGCTGGCCGACACCTATCCGAGCAAGCCGATCCGGCTGGTGGTGACGCAGGGCACGGGCTCGGGCAGCGACGTGATCGGGCGCCTGCTCGCGAGCAAGCTCGGAGAGCGGCTCAAGCAGAGCGTGTACGTGGAGAACAAGGCCGGCGGCGGCGGCATCATCGGCCACCAGTTCGTGCTCGACCAGCCGGCCGACGGCTACACGCTGCTGCTGAGCACCACCGCGCCGCTGGTGGTGGTGCCCGCGATGAACCGCAACGCGAAGTTCCACCTGCGCGACTTCACCGCGGTGGCCGCGGCGCTGCGCAGCCCCTACATGGTGCTGGTCGGCTCCCAGCCCGACAGCCCGCGCAGCCTGCAGGAACTGACGAAGCGGCTGGCCGCGGCGCCATCGAGCTATTCGTCCTCCGGCACCGGCACGCTGACGCACCTGGCGACCGAGATGTACCTGCAGCAGGTCAATGCCAAGGCCACCCACGTGCCCTACAAGGGCAGCGGGCAGTCGCTGGCCGACCTCGCGGGTGGGCAGGTGCTGTTCTCGACCGACTCGCCGATCGCCGCCGGCGCGCTGATCCGCGGCGGGCGGCTGCGGGCCCTGGCCGTCACCTCGGCGCAGCGCCTGGCCACCTATCCCGAGGTGCCGACGATGGCCGAGCTCGGCTATCCCGGCCTCACGCTCAACACCATGGGCGGGTTGTTCGGTCCTTCGAAGCTGCCCGCGCCCATCGTCGAGCGCATCAGCACCGAGATGGCGGCCGTGATGTCCTCGCCCGAGGTCAAGGCCCAGTTCGCGAGCATGGAGACCGAACCGCTGGTGATGCCGGTCGAGAGCTTCCGCACCCAGATGCTGAAGGACGCACCGGTGTGGGAAGGCGTGGTGGCCCGCCTGGGCATCACCGCCGATTGAGGAGCCGCCGATGGACGCCCACCGCATTCGCTGCGCGCTGTTCGTGCCGGTGCTCGAGCCGCGCTTCTTCGCGCGCGCGGGCGAGCGCGGCGCGCAGGCACTGATCCTCGATCTCGAGGACGCGATCGCGCCGCAGCGCAAGGCCGAGGCGCGCCTTGCGCTGGCGCACGCGGCCGGCGCGCTGCGCGGCACCGGCCTGCCGTTGATGGCGCGCGTGAATGCCGAGGCCGAACTGCTCGACGCCGACCTCGAGGCCTGCGTGGCCGCGGGCGTCGATGCCGTCATGCTGCCCAAGGTCGAGTCGCCGAGCGAGGTGCGCGCGGCGGTCGTCCACCTCGAGCGGCATGCGCGCGAGCGCGGCTCGAACGGACCGCGCTCGCTGGTCGCGCTGATCGAAACCCCGCGCGGCGTGCTGCGCGCCGATGCGATCGCGGCGGCCCATCCCGCCTTGCGCGCGCTGGGCTTCGGCGCCGAGGACTATGCGGCCGCGATCGGCCGGCCGCCGCATGCCGACCTGCTGGTGCCCGCGGCCGCGCGCGTCGCCATGTGCGCCGCTGCCGAGGGCCTGGCCTGCTGGGGACTGGCCGCCTCCATCGCCGAGCTCGACGACCTGGATGCGCTCGAAGACGCGGCGCGGCTGTCGCACCGGCTCGGCTTCGGCGGCACGCCCGCCGTGCATCCGGCGCAGGTGCGGGTCTTCAACCGCGTGTTCGCGCCCACCGAGGCCGAGATCGCACAGGCGCGCAAGGTGCTCGAGGCGCATGCCCGGGCCGACGCCGAGGGCCTGGGCGCGCTGCGGCTCGATGGCCGCATGATCGATCGCCCGATGGTCGATCGCGCGCGCCGTCTGCTCGCCTGAGCCTTCTTCACACCACAAGACCCGAAACGACGACATCGATGGCGCAACAGATACTCGACGGCATCCAGGTACTGGACTTCACCACCTACATCGCGGGCCCCTACGGCGCGAGCCTGCTGGGCGACCTGGGCGCCGACGTGATCAAGATCGAGGCGCCCGAGGGCGACCCGATGCGTTACTACCCCTCGACCCTGCCCGGCGAGAGCCGCGCCTTCATCGGCGTGAACCGCAACAAGCGCAGCATCGTGCTCGACCTCAAGCAGCCCGCGGACCGCGAGGCCTGCCACCGGCTCGTGGCGCAGGCCGACGTGGTGCTGCACAACTTCCGCCCCGGCGTGGCCGAGCGGCTGGCGCTGGACTGCGACACGCTGACCGCGATCCAGCCGCGCCTCATCTATTGCAGCTTCACCGGCTATGGCCCCGATGGCCCGCAGGCCCAGCGCCCCGGCTTCGACCAGGTGCTGCAATGCCGCACCGGCATCGCCAAGGCGCAGGGTTATCCGGGCGACGAGCCGCGCGTGGTCTGGGGATCGGCCGTGGACTTCTACGGCGCGAGCCTGATCGCCACCGGCATCTGCGCCGCGCTGTTCCAGCGCGAACGCACGGGCCTGCCGCAACGCGTCGATACCTCGTTGCTGCAAGCGGCGCTCGCGATGCAGGCGGGCCGCATGGTGTGGGCCGAGGGCGAAAGCCCCGGCGTCGATCGCGACCTGCGCGGCGGCGCGCTCTCGGGCATCCACCCCACGCGCGAAGGCTACGTCTACCTGCAGGCCCAGACCCAGCCGTTCTGGGAGGCACTGTGCGAGCTCACGGGCCTCGCGCATCTGGCGCGCGATCCGCGCTTTGCCGACATGCGCCTGCGCAAGGCCAACGAGGCCGAGCTGGTTCCGCAACTGCGCGCCGCGCTGATGCGGCACGGCGCCCGCGAATGGGAAGCGATCTTCGGCACGCGCGTGCCGTGCACCGTGGTGCGCGGCATCGAGGAGGTGTTCGACGACGAGCAGGTCGCCCACCAGGGGCTGCTGGCGACGCATGCGCATCCCACGCTGGGCAGCTACCGCGCGGTGGTGGAGCCGATCCGCTTCAATGGCGAGCGCGGGGTGAAGCGGGAGGCGAGGGCGCCGATGCTGGGGGAGCATACGGTGCAGGTCGTGGGTAGGCGGGGCGAGCGAACCTGACGCGGAGAGTGCTTCGGCGGTTGCTAGACTGAGATCGACGCACGCTTTCTCCCTCGTACGACATGACCGCCGACCCCGACCTCAACATCGCCGAGATCCCCTACGAATCTGGAGCCATCCGATTCCGTTACACGAGGGTGATGTCGCCCGACAGGACGCGATGGATCCGGCATGGCCTGTTCGTGGCCTATCACGAGAATGGCACGGTGGTATCGGAAGGCCACTACGTCGACGGGAAGGAAGACGGGCTCTGGCGCGACTTCCATCCCGATGGCCGGCCGGCCTCCGAGGGCCACTATCGCGACGGGCGTGAAGTCGGCATGTGGCGCTTCTGGAATGCGGATGGGACTGAAGGGCCGAGCGAGAGCCACGACGCTTGAGCGCAGAGGCCGCGCCGAGGCCGTCGATCCCTGCGAGAAGACGACGTTGGCGTGCTGCGTCATGAGCTTCCCTGTTCCGATCGGCGCTCCCTGCGGCAGCAGGTGATCCCGGCAAAAGCATCCGTCCCATTGGAACCTCTTCCACCCTCCAACCCATTGGAAGATCCTTCCAGCCCCGATCCCCGCCGATCTCGTTGACCCTGCCTGGCGCATCCGTTCGAATGCCTCACGTTTCGAACCCGCACCAACCATCGCCAGGAGTCACACCCCATGCAAACCCAACGCACCCGCATGACGCGGGACAACACCGCCGTTCTGCTCATCGATCACCAGGTCGGCCTGATGACCGGCGTGCGCGACATGACGGTCAGCGATCTCAAGCACAACGTCGTCGGCCTCGCGAAGGCGGCCAAGGTCCTGGGCCTGCCGATCGTCGCGGTGACGACGGCGCGCGACAGCATGTGGGGGCCGACGGCCTCCGAGCTCAAGGAAGCCCTGGGCGGCGGCGAGATCATGGACCGCTCGACCGTCAACGCCTGGGACTACCCGCCCTTCGTGGAGGCCGTGAAGGCGACGAAGCGCGACCATCTGATCATCGCGGGGCTGTCCTTCGAGGTCTGCGCCTCGCTGCCGGCGATCTCGGCGCGCGAGGAGGGCTACCAGCCGATCGTCGCCATCGACGCCTGCGGCACCTTCTCGGCCGCCAAGCGCGAGGCAGGCATCGCGCGCCTGACGACGCTCGGCATCGAGATCTCCGACTACGCGACCTTGATGGTCGAGATCATGGGCGACAACGCCGATCCGAAGGCGCTCGACGTGTATGCCGCGCTCGACATGCCGTTCGCGGTGCTGATGGGCCAGGTGGCCGGAGCGCTGGCGCGATGAGCGCTGCCTTCGACGTCATCGTCGTCGGCGGCGGCTCGGCGGGCGCGGTGCTCGCGCATCGGCTCAGCGCCGATCCCGCGCGCCAGGTGCTGCTGCTCGAGGCCGGCGAAGCCTACCGGCCGAACGTGTTTCCGCGCGACCTCGCGGATGCCGACACGGCCGGCGGGCCCGATGGCCACGACTGGGGCTACCAGGCCGAGACCGGCCTCGCGGGACGCAGCATCCATGCACCGCGCGGCAAGACGCTGGGCGGCAGCTCGGCCGTCAACGCGGCGGTGGCGATGCGCTCGCGGCCCGAGGACTTCGCGAAGTGGCGCGCGCTCGGCATCGAGGGCTGGCAGTGGCCCGAACTGCTCGAGGCCTTCAAGGCGATCGAGAACACGCCCGACGGCGACGACGCGTTGCGCGGCCGCGCGGGTCCGCTGCCGATCCGCAATCGCCGGCGCGACGAGCTGACGCCTGCGCTCAACGGCTTCGTCGATGCGACGGCCGCGCTCGGCTTCGCGCGCGTGGCGGACTTCAACGGCGAGCAGCAGGCCGGCGTCGCGCCCTATCCGCTCAACGTGATCTCGGGGCGGCGCATCAACACCGGCATCGCCTTCCTCGGCGAGGACGTGCGCGCGCGGCCCAACCTCACGATCCGCGGCGGCGTGGAGATCGACCGCGTGCTGTTCGAGGAAGGCCGCGCCGTGGGCGTGGTCGATGCCGAGGGCCGGAGCCATCGCGCGGGCCAGGTGATCCTCAGCGCGGGCGCCTTCGGCAGTCCGGCGATCCTCATGCGATCGGGCATCGGTCCCGCGCCGCACCTGGCGTCGCTGGGCATTCCGCTGGTGGCGGAACTGCCGGTGGGGCAGGGCCTGCAGGAGCATCCGTTCTATTACAACGTCTACGCGCTGACGCCCGAGGCGGCGGGCATGCATCCCGCGGCGGGCGCGATCCTCTGGGCCGCGTCCTCGCAGGCCGAGCCCGGCGACCTCGATCTGCACATCTCGGCCACCCACCTGTTCGACCCGGCGTTGAGCCCCACGGGCGGCGCGATCGTGCTGGCGGTGTCGGTGACGCAACCCGAGGCGACCGGCAGCCTCGAGCTGGCCGACCGCGATCCGCGCAGCGCGCCGCGCATCCGCTACAACCTGCTGGGCACGCCGCGCGACATGGCGCGCATGCTCGAGGCCGTGCGGCTGTCGCGCGCGATCGGGCGGCAGTCGCCGTTCGCGCAGATGGTCGCGGCCGAGATGGCGCCGGGGCCGGAGTTCTCGGACGGCGACGACCTGCAGCGCGCGATCGAGCAGCAGCTCGACGGCTATGCGCACCCGACCTCGACCTGCCGCATGGGACCGCCCGGCCAGGGCGTGGTCGATGGCGGCGGGCGCGTGCACGGCGTGCCGGGCCTGTTCGTGATCGATGCGTCGATCATGCCCAGGGCACCGAGCGCGCCGCCCAACATCACCACCATGATGATGGCCTGGCATCTCGCGGGCCACGGCTTCGGAGTCCGCTGATGGCCCTCGTTCCCATCGATCCCCAGGACATCGCCGCGGCGCGCGCGCTGCGCCTCGAGTTCGGCCGCTTCTGGTCCACCGCGCCGGGCACGCCGCGCGACATCTACGACCGCTTCATCGCGCAGACGCCCACCGCTTCCGAAGTCGCGGCGCGCGAGGCCGTCGACGAAGCCGCTTCCGGCTGGTGGGTGGAGCCCGCGCAGGCCGTGCCCGGGCGCGCGCTGCTGTTCATCCATGGCGGCGGCTATGGCCTGGGCCATGCGAACGCCTATGTCGGATTGGCCAGCCAGCTCGCGGCACGCACGCGCGTGCCGGCCTTCGTGCTCGAGTACCCGCTGGCGCCCGAGGCCGTGCTGCCCGCCGCGCGCGACCTCGCGTTGCGCACGCTCGCGGGGCTGGCATCGCGCTTCGGCGCGGTGGCGGTGGTGGGCGACTCGGCCGGTGGCGGCCTGTCGCTCGCGACCGTGCTCGAGGCCGCGAGGCAGGGCATCGCCGTGTCCTCGCTGGTCGCGTTCTCGCCCTGGACCGACCTGAGCCTGAGCGGCGCGAGCGCGCAGGAACTGGCCGTCGGCGATCCGCTGCTCGACGTCGGCTACCTGCGCGCTTCGGCCGCGGCCTATCTGGGCGGCGCGCCGGCCAGCGATCCGCGCGGCTCGCCGCTGTTCGATGCCGACCTGCGGCGCCTGCCGCCCACGCTGGTCCAGGTCGGCTCGGACGAGGTGCTGCGCGACGATTCGCGCCGTCTCGCGGAGGCGGCCGACAAGGCGGGCGCGCAGTTCGAGCTCGAGGAGTGGCAGGGCATGCACCACGTGTTCCAGCTCAACACCCGCGAGCTGGCCAGCGCGCGCGAGGCGCTCGACCGCGCGGCTGCGTTCGTGTCGCGCCACTGGAACGCCTGACCCTTTGCCCGGGTCCGCGCGTGGCCGGTGTGCGCGGAACGTGCTAAGTTGCCGCGGACTCGGAAGAACCCATCGGCGAAAGACACGCGTGCTCGACCTCAACGACTTTCGGTACTTCGTGGAAGTGATCGACCGGGGCAGCCTCTCGGCCGCGGCGCGCGCGCTGCAGCGGCCGGTCTCGACGATCAGCTACCGCATCCAGCAGCTCGAGGCCGAGCTCGGCCTGACGCTGCTGGCGCGCACCTCGCGGCGCATCACGCTCACCGAATCGGGCGAGGCCTTCTATGGCCACGCGGTCGCCACCATCGCGCGCGCCAACGAGGCCGAGGCGGCGATGCGCAGCCGCAGCACCGAGCCGACCGGCACCGTGCGCTACACGGTGTCGGTCGCGACCTCGCAGTTCGCGATGACCGAGATGGTCGCGAGCTTTCTCGCGAAGTACCCGAAGGTCAACCTGCTGCAGGACGCGAGCGATGCCAACGTCGACATCGTGGCCGACCGCTACGACTTCGCGATCCGCGCCTACTCGGGCGCGCTGCCCGATTCGAACCTGGTGCAGCGCGCGCTCGCCGAAGCACCCTGGCACCTGTTCGCGGCACCCGAGTTCCTCGAAACCGCCGGCGCCATCGAGACGCCCGACGACCTGCGGGGTTGCGCCACCCTGATCATGAAGCGCGGGTCGCTCACGCCCGCGTGGCTGCTCAAGCGCGAGGACGACCGCGCGCAGACCGCGCAGGTCGCGATCCGCCCGCGCATGGAGGGCACCTGCATGGTGACCCTGAAGCGCGCGGCCGAGGCGCGCATGGGCGTGGTCGCGTTGCCGGCCTACATCTGCCGCGACGAGCTGCGCGCCGGCCGCCTGCGGCGCGTGCTGCCCGACTGGGTGGCGGCCGACTCGACCATCTCGGCGCTGATGCCGAGCCGGCGCGGCATGAGCGCCGCGGCGCGCGCCTTCATCGAGCACCTCGTCGAGGCATTTCCCGCCGCCGTCCGGCTCGACTGAGCGCGAGCGCAACCCCCGTGATCGACCCGCCGCGCCGATGCGGCGGCGCAGTCGCGCGCGCCATCAGGGTTTACGCAAAGACGTGGCCTCGGCATCGATGTCTACAATATGGACATACATCCACAATATGGACAAGCGACATGCCCCTCGATGATTCGGACCCGACCCCGAAGATGCCCTACCAGTACCCGAATCCTCCGGACGCGCTGCCCGAGATCGTGGTGCAGCACGCGATCCCGACCGACGAGCGCCTGTGGGTGCCGCAGGCCGAGAACGTGTGGTTCCGCCCGCTGTGCCTGAACGCGAGCCAGGGCTACTGGATGAACCTGCTGAAGGTGCGCAAGTCGGGCGTGCTGAGCCGCCACCGCCATCCGCAGGCGGTGCACGGCTTCGTGCTCAAGGGGCGCTGGCGCTATCTCGAGCACGACTGGGAAGCCACCGAGGGCAGCTACGTGTTCGAGCCGCCGGGCGAGACGCACACGCTGTACGTGCCCGAGGACGTCGAGGAAATGATCACCTACTTCCAGGTCAACGGTGTCATGTACTACACCGACCCCTGGGGCAAGGGCATGGGCTACGAGGACGTGTTCACCAAGATCGACATGTGCCGCAAGCACTTCGACAACGTCGGCCTCGGCGCGGACTACGTCAAGCAGTTCATCCGATGAGCACGACGGCCTACGGCCGCGCCGGCTACGACTTCGCGGGCGCGGTGGCGGTGGTCACCGGCGGTGCCAGCGGCATCGGCGCGGAGGTCGCGGCGCAACTGCGGCGCAGCGGCGCGCGGGTGGCGGTGTGGGACATGGCCGAGGCCACTGCGAACGACGACGCCTGGCAGGTCGACGTGAGCGATCTCGCCACGGTCGAGCGTGCCGCCGCCGCGGTGGCCGCGCGCTTCGGCCGCATCGACTTCGTGGTCAACAGCGCGGGCTTCGCGGGACCGACGGTGCCGCTCGATGCCTACGACCCCGCCACGTGGCGCCGCATCGTCGACGTGAACCTGGTCGGCACCTTCAACGTGTGCCGCGCCGTGGTGCCGCACCTGCGTGCCGCGGGCGCGGGCCGCATCGTCAACATCGCCTCGCTGGCCGGCAAGGAGGGCACGCCCAATGCGTCGGCCTACAGCGCGGCCAAGGCCGGCGTGATCGCGCTGACCAAGTCGCTCGGCAAGGAGCTCGCGACCACGGGCATCCTGGTGAACGCGATCGCGCCGGCCGCGGTGCGCACGCCGATCCTCGAGCAGATGTCGGCCGAGCACGTGCAGACCATGATCGGCAAGAGCCCGATGCAGCGCCTGGGCGAGAGCGCCGAGGTGGCCGAGATGGTGGCCTGGCTGTGCTCGGGCTCGTGCAGCTTCAGCACCGGCGCCACCTTCGACCTCTCGGGCGGTCGGGCCACGTACTGAAGCGCCGCCAAGTTTTTTCGGTCCCATTCATTTTCAAACCACGGAGACACACCCATGATTCGCTTCGCCTCGAAACTGCAACGCCTCGCGGCGCTGTCGCTGCTGCCGGTGGCGGCGCTGCTGGCCGCCGCGCCCGCCTCGGCGCAACCGCGCGACTATCCCAACAAGCCGGTCGAGCTGGTGGTGCCGTTCCAGCCCGGCGGCGGCACCGACGCGCTGGCGCGCGCCTTCGCCGACGCCACGCGCAAGCACATGCCGCAGAGCATGATCATCGTCAACAAGCCCGGCGCCAGCGGCGCCATCGGCTGGCAGGACGTGATCAACGCCAAGCCCGACGGCTATCGCCTCGCGGTGGTCACGGTGGAACTCACGACGCTGCCGCACATGGGCCTCGCGAAGTTCACCTACGAGGACCTCGCGCCCATCGCGCGCCTCAACGCCGACCAGGCCGCGATCACCGTGCGCGCCGATGCGCCGTGGAACACCATCGAGGAGTTCCTGGCCGCCGCCAGGAAGGACAGCGGCAAGCTCAGCGTCGGCAATGCCGGCAACGGCTCGATCTGGCACCTGGCGGCCGCCGCGCTCGAGGACAAGACCAGCGTGAAATTCAACCACACGCCGTTCCAGGGCGCCGGCCCCGCGGTGCTCGCGCTGATGGGCGGCCACATCGACGCGGTAGCGGTGAGCCCGGCCGAGGTCACGACCTACGTGCAGGCCGGCAAGCTCAAGACGCTGGCCGTGATGGCCGAGCAGCGCGTGAAGGGCTTCGAGAAGGTGCCCACGCTCAAGGAACGCAACATCGACCTGGTGATCGGCACCTGGCGCGGCATCGCGGCGCCGAAGAACACGCCGCCCGAGGTCATCGCCTACCTGAAGACCGTGAGCCAGCAGGCCGCCAACGAGCCCGCCTTCCGCGAGGTGCTCGACAAGCAGAACCTGGGCTTCGCCTATGCCGACGACGTCGCCTTCAAGGCCACGATGGCCAAGGACAGCGCTTACTTCAAGACGCTGATGGGCAAGCTCGACATCAAGAACTGATCCACGCAAAGGCAACTCCCTTTTCATGACTTACGAGGCAGCACTCTTCAAGGGCAAGCGGGCACTGGTGTCCGGTGCCACCCAGGGCATCGGCGCCGTGATCGCCAACCACCTGGCCGCGCTCGGCGCGCAGGTCACGGCCATCGGCCTGGGCAACGGCGACGGCACGCTCGATGCCGCGGTCGAGGTCCGGCAGGCCGACGTGACCTCGGACGCGAGCCTCGAGGCCGCGATCGGCGGCATCGAGCGCCTGGACATCGTCTTCAACTGCGCCGGCATCATCCAGCGCGGCGCGGAGCACGACCTCGCGGTGTTCGAGAAGGTGCTGGCCGTGAACCTCACGGGCACGATGCGCGTGTGCGGCATGACGCGCGAGCGCCTCAAGGCGAGCGGCGGCTGCATCGTCAACACGGCCTCGATGCTGAGCTTCTTCGGCGGCGGGCTGGTGCCCGGCTATGCCTCGAGCAAGGGCGGCGTGGCCCAGCTCACCAAGTCGCTGGCGATCGCCTACGCGGCCGACGGCATCCGCGTGAACGCGATCGCGCCGGGCTGGATCGCGACGCCGCTCACGAAGCCGCTGCAGGACGATCCCGCGCGCGCGGGCCCGATCCTCGCGCGCACGCCGCTGGGCCGCTGGGGCACGCCCGACGACGTGGCGCGCGCCGCGATGTTCCTCTGCACGCCGGCCGCGTCGTTCATGACCGGCGTGGTGCTGCCGGTCGACGGCGGCTACATGGTGAGCTGAGGGCGCGCCCGATGCGCGTGGACTGGATGGAGGGTATGGATAATGGCCCGGCCCTCGTTCCCGCCGGTGCCCGCGCCGGCCTCGTCCCTTCGTCCATGCCCGCTCCCCGGTCTTCCTCCGCCGCTCCCGCTTCTTCCGCCGCTTCCGCGAATCAGGTCGCGGGCACCGCGTCGTTCTCGAAGTTCATGCACGTGCTGCAACTGGTGGCCGATGCGCAGGAGCCGGTCAACGTCGCGGCGCTGATGCGCGCGAGCGGCTATCCGCGGCCCACGGTGCACCGCATCGTCGCGGCGCTGATCGCCGAGCGCCTGCTGGTCGAGCATCCGCACAGCGCGACCCTGGGGCTGGGCCCGCGGCTGATCCAGCTCGCGAGCCGCAGCTGGGGCCGTTCCGAACTGCGGCTGGCGGCGGTCGACGAGCTCAAGCGGCTGCGCGACCTCACGGGCGAGACCGTGCACCTGGCCGTGCCCAACGACACGACCATGGTCTACATCGAGAAGCTCGAGAGCCCGAGCGCGGTGCGCATGGCCTCGCGCATCGGCACCAGCGTGTCGCTGCATGCCACCGCCGTCGGCAAGGCCTACATGGCGGCGCTCGACGACGGCGCGCTCAAGGCGCTGGTCAAGCGCCTGCCGATGCCGCGCTACACGCCCAACACCACCGTCGATGCCGCCGCGCTGCGCGCCGAGGTGCAGAAGACGCGCGAGCGCGGCTGGTCGGTCGACAACGAGGAGAACGAGGCCGGCATCTTCTGTTTCGGCGCGGTGATCCGCGGCGTGGGCGGCGTGCCGGTGGCGGCGATCAGCGTGAGCACGCTGGTGTTCCGCCAGAAGGAAGACCCGGCCCAGGCCTACGTGGCACCGCTGCTCGAGGCCTGCCGCGTCATCTCGGAGCGCATCGCGCAGACGCCTTCGCTGTCGGGCAGCGACGTGCTCTGAAGCGCGTGCGGCTCAGGCCAGCGCCTTGAGCTGGAAGCCCGGCGCCCGCGCTTCTTCCTCGCTCAGCGCCACGCCCTTGGCCAGCAGCCGGCGCGCCAGCATGTGATCGCCCGCGCGGTTGAGCGTCTCGACCGCCGCGAGGCGCCCTTCGCGGATGCACAGCACGGTGGCGGCCGGTGAAGCCGCATCGCGCAGAACCACGTGCGCATCGTCGGCCGCGCGCAGCCCGGCGATCTGCAGCCTGAGTTCGCCCTGGTCGCTCCAGAACCACGGCACCGGGCCGTGCGCCACCGTCTTGCCCGCGAGCCGCGCCGCCACGCTGCGCGCCTGGTCCCCAGCGTTCTGCACCGACTCGAGCCGGATGGGGCGACCGCTGACCGGATCCGGAAAGGCCGCCACGTCGCCGATGGCCGAGATCGCCGGATCGGAACTCAGCAGCTGCGCATCGACGCGGATGCCGTTGTCGACCGCGAGCCCGGCCTGCGCCGCGAGCTGCGTGCGCGGCTCGGCGCCGATGCCGACCACCACGAGGTCGGCCGGTAGCGTCTCGCCGTCGGCGGTGCGCACCGCCGCGATCCGGCCCTCGCGGCCTTCGAGTGCCGTCACGCCGCAGCCGAAGCGCAACCGCGTGCCGCGGCTCTCATGCGAGGCCGCCACGGCCTGCGCGCTGTGCGGCGAGGCGGCCCGCGCCAGCGCGCGATCGGCCACGTCGAGCACCGTCACGTCCAGGCCCAAGGCACGCGCTACCGAGGCGAACTCGAGCCCGATGAAGCCCGCGCCGATCACCACCGCGCGCCGGCTGTCCGCCAGCCGCTCGCGCAGCCGGTCGGCATCGGCCAGCGTCTGCAGGCTCATCACGCCCTCGAGCTCCGCGCCCTCGACGCGCATGCGGCGCGGGCTCGATCCGGTGGCGATCACGAGATGGTCGTAGGCGATCGCCTGGCCCGACGTCAGCACCACGCGCTGCGCGGCGCGGTCGATCAGCTCGACGCGGCCCTGCACGCGCTGCACGCGTTGTTCCTCGAAGAAGCGCTCGGGCCGGAAATGCAGGTCGCTCGCGCTCGCCTTCGCGAGCAGGTAGGCCTTCGACAGCGGCGGCCGCTGGTAGGGCAGGCTGGCTTCGTCGCCGACCAGCACGATGGCACCCTCGAAGCCTTCCTGGCGCAGCGAGGCGCAGCACTGGAAGCCCGCATGGCCCGCGCCGACGATCACGACCTGCTGCATGACGCACGCATCGGGGTGGGGAAGAAGAGGGCGCGCACGCGCGTCCATGCGCTGCGATGCCGCGCGACGTGCGGCCCCGGTTCAGGCGCGCGCGGCGCCTGGAGCGAAGGCCGGCCGCCGTCGGGCGCGTCGGTGTCGAGCTTGTAAGGGATCAGCCATTCCATCTGCGTGTCTCCTGCAGCGCGATGGTGGGCTCGGAGGGGCGGCTTGTCTGTCCCCGCTGTAGGGGACGCGTGCGGTGCCTGCCAAGGATCTACTTGATTCGAAGGATGCCAAGGAACGGGCCCGTCTCGATACTTCCGCCGCGGAGCACCCGGAGGGGGCGCTTCAACTCACGCCCCGAGGCGGACAGGAGATCGAAAGCATGAGAACCCTGCAACATATCCGTCGCTGCGCATTCGCAGCGGCTGCGCTCGGGCTCGCTCTGCCGGCTGCGCTGGCCCAGTCGGCCGCGCCGGAGTTTCCGGCGGAGGCCGTGGCACTGACGCCCGAGACGCTCAAGGGCCTCAACGGCAAGAAGTTCGTGGGCACGCGAATGGATGGCACGGGCTGGACGATGGACTTCGGTCCCGACGACTACTTCCGGCTGGCGTACCGGCGCGGCGGCACCGGTGCCGGGCCCGGTGGCGGCATCTTCGACGGCACGGTCCGGCTCGATGGCACGAAGCTGTGCCAGGACATGCGCAAGGCCCTCGAAAGCCGGTGCAACGAGGTGCGGCTGAAAGGCAACGAGCTGTTCTATCAGCGCGGTTCCAACGGCGAGATCGTGGTTCTCACGGCGCAGTGAGAACCGGTCTCGCAGGCCTGCGGTCCTGGTTTCGACAAGGATCGCGAATCCGCACTCGCACCGCGATTTACCCCCCCCGAAATCGCGCGCATCGATGCCTGCCGCCCGCGCACCGCGCAGAGGATCACTTCCTCATTGATTTGAATGATGCGAGGCCCTCGCATTGTTTTTACCCTCGGCCTTCACTTGACTGCGGCGAGTCGCCGTTTATGAGGGATTGGGGAACTCCATGATTGAATTACAGCCAAGAACGCTGGCCGCACTGGCGGCCATTGGTGTGCTGAGCGCTTGCGGCGGAGGGGGCGGCGGAGGAGCAGGCATACCCCCGATCGCCGTGGCTCCACCGCCCGCACCTGCTGCCGAACCTCCCGCCTCGCCACCTCCCGCCGCGTCCTCTTCCGCGCCGTCGTCCTATCAGAATTTCAAGGCAATCGGTCTCACTCCGCAACGGTTGCCCGCCGGTGTCGGTGGCGTCGGGACCATCCGTGCCTACGGCGACTTCAGCGGGTCGGGGCGGATCGATCTTTTTACTGCGACCTTGACTTACTGGCCGCCCACCACTCCGCAGGCCGCGACACCCGGAAAATTCGAGATCTGGCGCAAACAGCCGGACGGAAGCTATGTCAAGGACGTTGCTCTGATTCCCATGTCCACCGGATGTGTGCACCCGCGGAAAGCCATCGTTGCGGACTTCAACAACGACAAGAAGCCGGATGTGTTCGTGGCATGCCACGGGTTCGATGCAGCACCTTTCCCAGGCGAACGCAACAAGGTGGTGCTGAGCCAGCCGGACGGCACGTATCTCGTGCAAGATGCGGCGCCCGACATCGGCTTCTTTCATTCCGCATCGGCGGCCGATGTGAACGGCGATGGACTGATCGATGTGGTGGCCACCAACAACTTCGACGCCGCAACAGTCATTACCTTCCTCAATAAAGGAAAGGGCGTTTTCGAGCGCGAGACCGAGCAGCGATTCCCCACATCATTCGGGCGAAAGAACTATTACTCGGTGGAACTCGTCGACGTTGACGAGGACGGCAAGCTCGACGCGGTTCTGGGGGGACACGAATGGGAGAACGCTCCCACCTCGGTCCTGCTGAATCCCGGGAATTTCAACTTCAAGGCAGTGACCCCCAAAGTCTTGCCGGCGGTTCCGAACGAGGGCGTCGTACTCGACTTTACGTTGACCGGTTCGGGAGAGTCGCGAGCGTTGTGGGTTGTGCGCACGTCTGGCGGCGACGGGAGTTTCTATCAAAGTCGTACCGTGCAGAAGGTCAAGTGGCCTTCGATGCAATCGACGATTCCGTTGCGCGAGCGTCCCGCTCAATGGTTTCAATGGAGTATTCCGACAACGGTCGCCGGAAAAGCAGTGATTGCATCCGACGACGCAGCGGCAGGAGTTGCAATTCCGTTGGAGTGAATTGCAGATTCTTCAAATATGGGGATCGAAACAATGAACACGATGCGACACATCCGTCGCGGGGCATTGGCCGCTGCACTCGGCATTGCCACGTCGGCTGCACTGGCCCAGGCTCCCGCCGCCGATTTCCCGGCGGAAGCCGTGCCATTGACGCCCGAGACGCTCAAGGGTCTCGATGGCAAGAAATTCGTGGGCACGCGAATGGATGGCACGGGATGGACGATGGACTTCGGACCGGGCGACTCCTTCCGGATGTCGTACCGGCGCGGCGGCACCGGTGCCGGGCCCGGTGGAGGCATCTTCGACGGCACGGTTCGGCTCGACGGCACGAAGCTCTGTCAAGACATGCGCAAGACCCTGGAAAGCGGGTGCAACGAGGTGCGGTTGAGAGGCAACGAGCTCTTCTATCGGCGCAACGCCAATGGAGAGATCGTGGTTCTCACGGCACAGTGAGATCCGATCCCGCAGGTCCGCGGCCCGGCACGCGCGGGGCCGCTACTGCGTGACCAGGCGAATCAGATCGGCTTGCCGACGCAGCCCGGTCTTGCCGAAGATATTGCTCAGGTGGGTGCGGACCGTATGGACCGAGATGGCCTGACGCTCGGCAACGCTGCCGGGTGTCTCGCCATCGGCCAGGGCGCCCAGCAGTCGCGTCTCGGCGGAGGTCAGCTTGAACTGCATGCCGATCTGCGCGATGCGTCGCAGCTGGTGATCGTCGTGGCCCTCGTCGATCGTGAGCAGCGTCGCGGCGCGCGGCCAGACCCAGCGAGCGGGGTTGTCGATGCCCAATGGAACGAACCGGGCCGTTGCGGAGGCCCGCAGGCTGTCGGTCCGCATCCGGAGCAGCGAATGGGTCTGTATCTGTCCCAGTTGCGCGCGCGCCAGGGAGGCCGACACTTCCACCGCTTCGAGTTGGCCCAGGCGCGCGAGCTTTCCTGTTCGCACATCGATCCAGTCTCCCTGGGCCAGCAGTGCCTGGCCGGCGGGATTCGCATAGAGGAGTTCGCCCGTTCGGGAAAGAACGAAGAGCGGCTGCGGGTTCACGTGCAGGAGTTGCGGCTCGCCGACTGAGCCGGGCGCGACCCGGCCCACGGGCCGGAGACCGGAAGGGCCTCGTTGGACCTTTCCAGCGGGCCATCCGCAGCGGCACTGGCCGACCTCAGCCAACCGAATCCGGTGGCCCCAGCAGGAATGCCGACCGGAAATGTAGGCAACGTCCCACGGGTCCGGCCGCCGCCAGAGCGAATACTCCCCGGTCCAGCCGGGGGGGAACCGGCACGAGCCCACTGTCCGAGAGAACAAAACACATGCCAGATCCCGCCGCCGAGCGGCTGTCCATTGCCAACCTGTCGGACGCCGATCACCGGCAGATGATCGATGCCGTCACCGACTACGCGATCTTCTTCCTCGATCCCGATGGCATGGTGCTGAGCTGGAACGCCGGTGCGCGGCTCGTCAGCGGCTACGAAGGTCCCGAGATCCTCGGCCGCCATGTCTCGATGCTCTATCCGGCCGAAGCGCAGCAGCGCGACCGCCCGCGCCAGGAGCTCGCCCAGGCGCGCGAGGCGGGCCATTTCGAGGACGAGGGCTGGCGCGTGCGCAAGGACGGCACGCGCTTCTGGGCCAGCGTGGTCATCACGCGGCTCACGGGGCCCGACGGCACGGTGCGCGGCTTCTCCAAGATCACGCGCGACCTCAGCGAGCGGCGCCTGCAGGACGAACTGCTGCGCGCGAGCGAGGAGCGTTTCCGGCTGCTGGTCGAGGGCGTGAAGGACTATGCGATCTTCATGCTCGACCCTGCGGGCCACGTGATCAGCTGGAACGCGGGCGCGCAGAAGAACAAGGGCTACGAGGCGGCCGAGATCATCGGGCGGCACTTCTCGACCTTCTATCCGCCCGACGTGGCCGCCAGCGGCTGGCCCGCGCAGGAGCTGCGCAACGCATTGCGCGACGGCCGCTTCGAGGACGAGGGCTGGCGCGTGCGCAAGGACGGCAGCCGCTTCTGGGCCAGCGTGGTCATCACGGCGCTGTACGACGCGGCGGGGCACCACAAGGGCTTCGCCAAGGTCACGCGCGACCTCAGCGAGCGCCGGCGCATCACCGCGCTGGAGGACGAGGGGCGGCGCATGGCGACCTTCCTCGCGATGCTCGGGCACGAGCTGCGCAACCCGCTCGCGCCGATCTCGAATGCGCTCGAGCTGCTCAAGCGCGAGAAGATCGAGTCGCGCATCTTCAACAGCACGCGCGACATCATCGACCGGCAGCTGCGGCAGATGACCCGGCTGATCGACGACCTGCTCGACGTGGGCCGCATCACCAGCGGCAAGATCCACCTCGAGGCCAAGCCGGTGCGGCTGCGCGACGTGATCCACGACGCGGTCGAGACGGTGCGTCCGCTGGTCGCGCTGAAGTCGCAAGTGCTCGACCTGCAGGTCGATGGCGCCGACCCCTGGGTCACGGGCGACCGGGCGCGGCTGGTGCAGGTGGTCAGCAACCTGGTGCACAACGCCGCCAAGTTCACCGACAACGGCGGGCGCATCGAGCTGCGGCTCGGCGCCGGCCCCACCGCGCCCGGCGTCGCGGGCGCCAGCCCGATCGAGGCCGAGATCGTGGTGCGCGACACCGGCCCGGGCATCGCGCCGCAGGACGTCCACCGCATCTTCGACCTGTTCGTGCAGGGCGAGCAGGACGCCGCGCGCTCCAAGGGCGGGCTCGGCCTCGGGTTGAGCCTGGTGCAGCAGCTGGTCGCGCTGCATGGCGGCCGGGTCAGCGTGTTCAGCAGCGGGCGCGCGGGCGAGGGCAGCGAATTCATCGTCAACCTGGCGGCCGTGACCGAGCCGCTGGCGGGCGAGGGCACCTCGGGCCGGGCGCCCGGCGAACGGCTGGTGCTGGTGGTCGACGACAACCAGGACGCCGCCGAGACCATGGCGCTGCTGATGGACGCGTTGGGCTATGCCAGCGCGGTCGTGCACGACGGCTTCGCGGCGATCGAAGCGGTCAAGGCCGGCCGGCCCGACGTCGTGCTGCTCGACATCGGCCTGCCCGGCATCGACGGCCACGAGGTCGCGCGCCGGCTGCGCGCCGAACTGGTCGACCCGCCCGCGCTGATCGCCGTGACCGGCTACGGCCAGCCCAGCGACCGCGACACCAGCTTCGAGACCGGTTTTCTCGGCCATCTGACCAAGCCGGTGGACGTGGACCGGCTGGCGCGGATGCTGGAGCGGCTGTTCCAGGAGGAGCGGCCAGCGAGCACGACAGGCTGAGCCCGGCGCCTCGTCGGACGCCTCAAGGCGGTGGCTTGTAGCCCCGCGGCTTGCCGCGCACCATGAGTTCGCACACGGCCCAGACGATGGCCTGCCCGGTGGAGTGCGCGAGCGCGGGTTCCATGGCGGCCTCGGCCTCCGAGGGTGGGCGCACCATGCGTCGAACCACCGGTCCCTGGCTGGCACGTCCCGCGTAGCTCACGATGCTCTGGTCCGCGAGGCTTTCCCGCTGGCAATCGATCCGCGTGATCCGGACGTCGGACCCATAGGCGCGACCGTCGGCGGTCCGATGTTCCTGCCCATAGTCGAACAGCAGGCTCGCGACGACATGGCCGCCCGGCTCCCGCGCGGGGCCGTTCACGTCGAGGTAGATGTTGTCGCCATCCGGTGTCGGGTTGCCGACGCGGCGCCAATCGGTGGCGAGCGCATGGGGCGCGGTGCAGGCGCAGGCGAGGGCCAGCGCGATGTGGCGCAGCCGGGTCGGTGAATTCATCGCATCCTCCTGCGCGTCTTTTCTTCTCGGGGTTCCGCGGGGTCTGTCGCGCTCGAGCACCGGCGCTCAGCCGCCGCGCTTCACCAGCGTCATGAACTCCAGCCCCTGGACCTTGCTGGAGCGCATGTCGAACATCGACAGCACCGACTGACCGAGCAGCGGCAGGCAGTCGACGCAGGTGATGGCCTGCACGTTCTTCAGCTCGAAACGGCCGATGCGGATGGCATCGATCACGATCGCCTTGGCGACGACCCGGCGGCCGTCGGCGGTGAACATCCTCACGTTGGGATCGACGACGCGGTAGACCGCCTTCGATTGCCGCAGCGTCTCTTCCGCCAGCGACAGCCGCGTGGCGCCGGTGTCGACCATGAAGGCCATGGCCTTGGCTTCGCCGAGGTTGACCGGTGCGAAGAAGTGCCCGCCATAGGCCGGCAGGCGCAGGCCGGCGCGCTCCGGGGCCGCTGCGCCGCCGCCCTGGTCGATGGCGGTCTCGATGGCGATGCGCTGTCCCGCGAAATAGAGCGGGCTGCCGCGCGCCTGGGCCTGGCTGTCGTAGGCCTGCAGCAGCGACAGGGCTTCGTAGGGCCGGCCGGCCGCGACCAGCAGGCGCGCGAGCCTGGCGCGCACGTCCACCAGCGCGGGCTGCGCCGCCAGCGCCTTGTAGGACCACGCGATGGCTTCCTCGCCGCGGCCCAGCTTCGAGAGGCTGTCGGCATGGAAGGCGAACAGGTCGTAGGCGCCTTCGCCGAGCGCTTCCGCGCGCTCGAAGTTCTCGACCGCCTGCTGGTGCTTGCCGCGCCGGGCCTGTGCCATGCCGAGGTTGGCGAGGCCGAGGGTGTCGCCGGGCAACAGGCGCACGTAGTCCTGCCAGTTGGCTTCCTCGCAGGCCAGGTCGGCTTCGCGCGCGCAACGCCCCGCCTGGCGCCGGAAGTCCTCGGCGGTGAGGTTGTCCTTGTTGAGCCAGCGCTGCCAGTAGCCGCGGGTGGTGGCGATGCTCGCGAAGGACACGACCGCCAGCACGAGGCAGGTCCAGGCGAAGACCTTGACGCCGCGGCGCTGGCTGAAGCGGTGGTCCCAGAGCGAGTAGAGCAGCACCACGACGAGGGGCCAGAGCAGGGCGCCCAGCGCGGTGCCGATGCGGAACGCCGGGGACATGGCTTCCGAGCGTCCGAAGAACAGCGTGGTGGCCTCGAGCGCCGCCAGCGAGAGGGCGGCCAGGCCCCACAGCAGCGGACCGGCCTTGCGACCGCGCTCGCGGTCGTCGCGCAGGAAGCCCGGCTCCCAGCCGGGGGCCGCGGCTGCGATGTCTCCCGTCCACTGCGGTTCGCGCCGCGATCCCGTGTGCTCGTCCATGAGGTCCTCCCGAGGCACCGGCGTTGTGTGCGTGTTCCCGTGAGAGCGGGGGCCGGTTGCCGCAAAAATGTGTCGGAAAGTATACCTAGCCGGGGTGTCGCGGGCCTGGCATCGCGCCGGGCCCGAGCGGCCGGCGATGGCGCGATCCGCGCCGAGAATCCCCGCATGGACCTGCTCAAGACCTTCGCCCTCTTCGTCGCCACCGCGCTGGCCGAGATCGTGGGCTGCTACCTGCCCTATCTCTGGCTGCGCCAGGGCCATTCGGCCTGGCTGCTGCTGCCCGCGGCGGTCTCGCTGGCGCTGTTCGCCTGGCTGCTGACCCTGCACCCGACCGCGGCGGGCCGGGTGTACGCGGCCTACGGCGGGGTCTACATCGGCGTGGCGGTGCTGTGGCTCTGGGCGGTCGACAAGGTGCAGCCGAGCGTGACCGACTGGGTCGGCGTGGGGGTCAGCCTGCTCGGCATGTTCATCATCATGGCCGGGCCGCGGCTGGTGCGCTGACAAGGTGTGAATAAACCTGCTGCGCGCCCCGATCTCGCACCTGCGGTCCTCACCGTACAGAGTACGGCTCCGGTCCTCGGCGCGACCTCGGGGCGCTCGCTACGGTTTCTTCACACCTTGTGAGCGGCGGCAGGGACATCGGATCGGCGGTAGATTCGGCTTTCGCTATGTCGGCCGGAATATCGCGCAATCGCATTTCGTGGATGGGGCTCATACGCCGGGGCGGATCGCGCCGGCCGGATGCGCCGCGCAGAATGCCGGCCTGTCGCCTGCCGATCACCGAGGAACCCCGATGAGCCTGGATGCCGTTGTGCCCGTGGAGCCGCGCCGCGCCGCGAGCGAAAGTCCGAATCCGCCGGCAAGCGCGCTGCTGCACGTGCTCGGCGGCGTGCCGCGGCCGGCTGCGTTCGCGCGCGAGGCGCTCGAGCGCATGGCGCGCCACGACCTCGGCCCGACCCAGGTGCTGTGCTATTCGGGCCGCGCCGTGGCGCAGGTCGACAGCTACGCGGGTGCGCGGCTGGTCGACGTGCTCGATGCCTGCGGCTTTTCCGAGCGGCCGCGCTCGGAGCTCAAGCGCTGCGTGGTGGTCGCGCTCGGCGACGACGGCTACCAGGCCATCTTCAGCTGGAACGAGCTCTACAACAGCACGATCGGCGAGAAGGCGCTGGTGCTGTACGAGAAGAACGGTGGCCCGCTCGAGCCGCACCTGGGCGCGCTGTGCCTGATCTCGGCCAACGACGCGCGCCTCGGGCCGCGCCACCTGCGCGGGCTGTCGCAGATCGCCGTGAAGATGCCCTGAGCCCCGGCCTGGAGCCCGGTCGCCGGGAGCGTCGACAATAGGCCCCAAGATTCAGGACAGGAGCTCCCCCATGAAAAACGTCACCATCCCCCCCGGCATCGGCGTGCGCAACGACGGCCCCTTCGTGCTGTTCGGCGGCGTCAACGTGCTCGAGTCGAAGGACCTGGCACTGCGCACCGCCGAGGAATTCGTGCGCGTCACCGGCAAGCTCGGCATTCCCTACGTGTTCAAGGGAAGCTTCGACAAGGCCAACCGCTCGTCGATCCACTCGTACCGCGGCCCCGGCCTCGACGAGGGCCTGCGCATCCTGCAGGAGGTCAAGTCGGCCTTCGGCGTGCCGGTGCTGACCGACGTCCACGAGCCGGCCCAGGCCGCGCCGGTGGCCGAGGTGGTCGACGTGCTGCAGCTGCCGGCCTTCCTCGCGCGCCAGACCGATCTGGTGGTGGCGCTCGCCAGGACCGGCCGCGTCATCAACATCAAGAAGCCGCAGTTCCTGAGCCCGAGCCAGATGTTCAACATCGTCGAGAAGTTCAGGGAAGCGGGCAACGAGCAGATCATCCTGTGCGACCGCGGCACCTGCTTCGGCTACGACAACCTGGTGGTCGACATGCTGGGCTTCGGCGTGATGAAGAAGACCACGGGCGACCTGCCCGTGATCTTCGACGTGACCCATGCGCTGCAGCAGCGCGAGGCCGGCGCCGCCGCCTCGGGCGGCCGCCGCGAGCAGCTCGTGGACCTCGCGCGCGCCGGCATGGCGCTGGGCCTCGCGGGCCTGTTCATCGAGGCCCACCCCGATCCGGCCCAGGCCAAGTGCGATGGACCGAGCGCGCTGCCGCTGCACCAGCTCGAACCCTTGATGGCACAGCTCAAGTCGCTCGACGATCTCGTGAAATCCTTCCCGGTCCTAAGCATCTAGCTTTCTTCAGACCGTCATGCGGGGCTGCGAGCATCCCCGCATGTTCGGCCCTCTCATCTCCATCGCGCTGACGGTGGAACAGCACGACACGAGCGAGTACTACTGGGTGCTGCTCGAATCGTTCGACGGTTCGCCCGAGTACGAGCGCCTGCTCGAAGCCGCGGCGGGATTTCCCACCTACCTTGATGCGCTCCAGGCCGGCTTTGCCGTGCTCAAGGGCCTGTCGGAAGACCTCGCGGTCGGTCCGCGCGACGAGAGGCGGGCGCGGTATTTCTAGCGTTCAGCGCCGGACGTAGCGCGTGGCCGTGAGCGCCTCGGAGACTCCCGAGGTCTTGTGGTCGACATAGCCGCGCTCGCGCAGCGCCTGCCGGATCGCGCCGTCGCCGATCGAGGCGCCGCGCCCCTTGGGATGGACGATCCAGAGCCCGGGGCAGGGCAGCGCGGCATGCGCCTCGAGCGTGGCCGCGAGCTCGGCGTCGCTGCGGACCACGGCCACGACCGAATGCGCGGCCGCCGCGTCGTCGGTGCGCGCGCCGCGCAGCGCTTCGGTCAGCGCCGCATCGTCGACGCGGCCGAGCACGAACGCGGGCTGCGCCGGTCCCACGCCGAGCTTGGACGCGAGCGAGGGCGGCGGCGTGGCGATCTTCGTGGCCCAGCGCTGGCTCTCGGTGTCGCCGAGCGCCAGCGCGACCGCTTCGCCGTTCGCCTCGAAGCGCAGTTCGCCGGCCGTGGCCTGCACCTGCGCCAAGGCCGCGATCGCATAGCGGCGCTTGATGGCGCCGCGCAGGATCAGCTCGGTCGATTCGAGCAGGGCCTTGACCTCGGCCGATTCGTCGCCGACGCGCGCGTGGCAGGTCGCTTCACGTCCCATGTTCTGTCTCCATCCTCGTCTCCTGCGGTGGTGGGCGACGCATTATCCGGATGCGGGCCCGGGAGGCCGTGGGCATTTTCGAGAGGACAATCGCGGGAGCTCCCCCGACACCACCCCACGACCATGCCCCGCCTCGACGACCCCCTCCACGACGCCGAAATCGGCTCCCGCGACAGCACGCTCGACACCACCCGGATCGACGACGTGCGCATCGGCGCCGTGCGCCCGCTCATGACCCCCGCGCTGCTGCAGGAGCGCGTGCCCGTGCGCGACAACACCCTGGCGCTGGTCGAGGGTGCCCGCGCCGCGATCGCCGACGTGCTGCACGGCCGCGACGACCGGCTGGTGGTGGTGGTCGGCCCATGCTCGATCCATGACCACGACCAGGCCATCGAATACGCGCAGCGCCTCAAGAAGGTGGCCGATTCGCTGCAGGACGACCTGCTGATCGTGATGCGCGCCTACTTCGAGAAGCCGCGCACCACCGTGGGCTGGAAGGGCTACATCAACGACCCGCACCTGGACGGCAGCTTCGCCATCAACGAGGGCCTGGAGCGCGCGCGGCGCCTGCTGCTCGAGCTGACCACGCTGGGCCTGCCGACCGGCACCGAGTTCCTCGACCTGCTGAGCCCGCAGTTCATCGCCGACCTGATCGCCTGGGGCGCCATCGGCGCGCGCACCACCGAGAGCCAGAGCCACCGGCAACTGGCCTCGGGCCTGAGCTGCCCCGTCGGTTTCAAGAACGGCACCGACGGCAGCGTCAAGGTCGCGGCCGACGCCATCCTCGCGGCCCGCGCGCCGCATGCCTTCATGGGCATGACCAAGATGGGCATGGCGGCGATCTTCGAAACCCGCGGCAACGACGACTGCCACGTGATCCTGCGCGGCGGCAAGGCGCCCAACTATTCGGCCGCGGACGTCGAGTCCAGCTGCCAGGCGCTACTGGCGAACGGCCTGCGGCCACAGGTCATGATCGACGTCTCGCACGGCAACAGCAGCAAGCAGCACCAGCGCCAGATCGTGGTGGCCGAGGACGTCGCGGCACAGATCGCGGGCGGCGAGCGGCGCATCACCGGCCTCATGATCGAGAGCCACCTCGAGGAAGGGCGGCAGGACCTCAAGCCCGGCGTGGCGCTCAAGCACGGCGTGTCGATCACCGATGCCTGCATCGGCTTCGCGCAGACGGTGCCGGTGCTCGAGGGGCTGGCTTCGGCGGTGAAGGCGCGGCGGCGGCTGGCGAAGGGCTGAGGGGAACCGGGCGCGTTGCCTGCCTGCAGTCTCGTTCGCACCTTGCATCCAGAAAACCGCGGGAGAAACCGTGCGCTTCGTCTTCGTCTGCCTGCTCGCCCTGCTGAGCGCCTGTCACAGCGCGCCGCGGGTCGAAGCGAGAAACTTCGAACTGAACCTGGCCGAGAACTGGATCGATACCGAGGTGCGTGGCGAGGGCGTGTGGAGCTTCATCTCGAAGGAGCCGCTGGCGTCTCTGGTGATTTCCGAGCACCTGGTCTCCGTGCGCGAGGGGCAGATCTACGCGGTCGCGGCCGGCGTGGTCCGCGAGCGGAAAAAGCTCGAACGCCAGGTGAGGGGCGGCCGCACGATCCATTTTCTCGACGACTCCGTCCGGATGAACGAGGACGAGACATCGGCGGAAATCTCCTATCTCGGTCGCATCGAGGGGAGCGATGAATACATCCACTACATCGCGTATGTGTCCCGCTTCCGCATTCATGGTTTCTGGGTGTCGGTGGAGACGTCCGACCCGCAGGCCGCCACGGCCGTTCTCGCGACGGTGTTGAAAGGCTTGAAGAGCAAGCCGTTCTAGGCAGGGAGCGCCGCCTCGACCGGTCGAGGCGGCATGCCATGATCCGCCACGAAGAAGGGGGGCTTCATGGAACGTCTAGAGGGAATCCGGATGGATCGACGACAACTGCTCATCGGCATCGCCGCGCTGCCTGTCGTCGCATGGGCGGCGCCACAGGGGGAATACGCCTTCGTGGACGCGAAGTCGCTGGCGCGTGTCGGCGAACCGCGGCGTGTGAAGCTGGCCGAATCGATCGCATGGTCCCGATCGAGCAAGAACACCGAGTACGGCCTGCTCGCGGGGGACTACGAGTACCTCGCCGACTTCGACGGCGGACGGCTGTTCTTCGGCAGCGACGCGTCCACCTACATGCGATCGCCCCGTGGCGAATACTTGCTGGCGCCCGGCGGACTGTGGCTCGGCAACGGGGCCGCGCGGTCGCGCTTCCTCATCGTTCAGCGCGCCGATACCTTGCGCCGGGGTTCGAGCCTGGCGGCGGTGCAGGAGGCCACGCCGGGTTCGCCATGGCTTCCGCCTGGCCTGGCGCTGCTCGATGCCCTGACGCAATGGGCCAGCGAGGGCGTGGTCATGCTGCTGCCCGAGATCGAGGACGCCAAGGTGGAGGCGTCGCTTCGCGCGGCCTTCGAATCCTGACCTCGGGGCCTGCGATTTCGATCGAAGCCTGGGCCTAGTTCGATGACGCCAGCTCGACCGCGTCGGCCCGCTTGCCCCCGGCCACGGCGCCCTTCGAGAACGCATGGCTGCCAAGCCCCCGCGCGGTGACCAGATGCGCGGCCCCGCCCTGCCCATTCACATCGACCAGGAACTCCGAGCTGAGCACCGGCGCGCCGCAGAAATCGAAGATGCCATGGTCGATCTGCGTGCGCATCGCCTTGTCGTAGCCGTGCCTCGCATAGGTGCCGCCGTCCGCGCCGCCGATGCCGATCAGGTGGATCGGGAGGTGGCCGAGCCGCTTGCCGAGCGAGCCGTCGGGCCGCTCGTCGTAGGCCCAGCCGTTGGAGAACACGCGGTCGATCCAGCCCTTGAGCTGGCCCGGGAACGACCACCAGTAGACGGGATAGACGAGCACCAGCGCGTCGGCGCGGTCGATGCGTTGCTGCTCGCGCAGCACGTCGGCCGGCAGCGGCGCCTGCAGCAGGTAGGCGGTGGCGTCGGCCTGGCTGAAGGCCGGCTGGAAGCCCTCCGCGGCGAGGTCGGCGATCTCGGTGCTGTGCTCGCCGGAGGCCTCGACGCCCTCGGCGAACGAGCGCGCGACGGCGTGCGTGAGCGACTGCGGGGAGGGATGACTGACGACGATGAGGGCATGCATGAAGGTGGTTCCTTTGAGGCTGGGTGTAAACTACCTTTAGTAGTCTACGCTTCGTAGGTTACCTTTGGTAGTTTAAGGATGTCAAGCAACCCGACGAAACCGGCCGTGCAAGTCGCGGCGAAGAAGCGCCTGCCCAAGGAGGAACGCAACCGCCAGTTGCTGGACGTGGCGTGGTCCATCGTGCGCGGCGAGGGCACCGACGCGCTCACGCTGGGCTACCTGGCCGAGCGCGCGGGCGTGACCAAGCCCGTGGTCTACGACCATTTCGGCACGCGCACCGGGCTGCTCGGGGTGCTCTACGAGGAGTACGACGGCCGGCAGCACGCACTGATGGACGAGGCCCTGCGGGTCGCGGCCCGGTCGCTGCCGGCCGTGGCCAAGGTGATCGCCGCCACCTACCTGAACTGCGTGATGGAGATGGGCCGCGAGATGCCCGGCGTGAGCGCCGCGCTGGCCGGCTCGCCCGAGCTCGATGCGCTCAAGAAGGAGCACGAGGCGCTGTTCCTCGCCAAGTGCCGCGATGCGCTGCAGCCCTTTGCCAAGCAGCCGCTCGCGTTGGCGGGCATGCGTGCGATGCTGGGCACGGCCGAGGCCGTCTCGTTCGCGGCGGCCGCGGGAGAGATCGAGCCGGCGGATGCGGAGCACGAGATCTACGACGCCATCGTGCGGATCGCACGCAGGACCTGAGCCGCTCGCGCCGGCGCCCGCTCAGTCCTCTTCGAACACCGACGAGGCCTCGAGCCAGAAGCCCCCGATCATCCCGACCGTGAGGGCCCCGATGGCGCACCACAGGCTCAGGAAGGTGTGGATGTTGTAGTGCCCGGGACGCTGCGCCAGCGCGGCCGACAGCTCGGGCTCGACGATCCCGCCGAGGCCGCGCGCGGCCGCGAAGTCGAAGCCGGCCGCGCCGAGGAAATGGACCGCCACCAGCAGCGGCAGCATCGTGATGAACGGCAGCCAGGCACCGCGCACTTTGCGCCATGCCAGCAGGTAGGCGGCCAGCAGCAGCACCGCGCCCACCACGATCGTGCCCAGCACCACGGGTCGGCGGGTCAGCGGCAGCAACCAGGGCCAGAGCCATTGCAGCGGGTAGAGCGGCCATTCCGCGTTCGGCGCCAGCCCGCCCGGCCGCGCGAAGGCCTGCCAGCCCAGCGCGAGCGTGGCGCGTCCCACCAGCGCCGAGGCGCAGGCCACCGCCGCGATGCCGAGGCAGGCGATGCGCAGCGGCGAGCTGCGCGGCTGCGGCCACACATGCGGGGGCAGGGCAGGCATCGGCGGATCGCCCACGCGCCACGAGCGCGTCGTGACGATCACCGAGGCACGCGGGGTGGCCAGCTCGCCGCGCACCAGCCAGTCGGTCGCGAGCACCGCGAGCGCGAAGGCCATCGCGGCCGTGAGCCAGGCGCAGGCACCGGGCATCTCGACGAAGCCGAACGGCGTGAGCATCGGCAGCTCGCCATAGACGAGCCCGGCGCAGCCGTAGGCCAGCATGATCGGAACGCAGCAGATCAGGCCCGCGCGCGTCAGCAGCACGTCGCTGCGGGCGGGCTGGTCGCGCAGTGACTGGAGGCGCGACCATGCGCGGGTCAGGCTCATCGATCCCATCTTCGTCGGAGTGGTCGGGGCCTCGGCCGAGGCCCCTTTGGCATCGACGTTAGCACGCCGCTTCGCCGAGCCCGGCCACGAATCTAGGAGCACCCCGAGCTCGGCAGCTTGCGTACGATCAGCCGCGCCGCATCCACCGTCGTATCGCTGCGCAAGGCGCTGCCGAATGCCAAGAGGTATGCAGTGATGGCGGCCTCCACCGCTTCGCCAGGACGGCACGCCGGGAGATCCATGCGGCTGCAGAAATCCGCTGCTGCGTTCGGCATCGGGTTGTCGCGAACCATGTCCGACACATGGCTCAGGGCGAAGCGCGGCAGCGCCTGGGTCAAGGTCAACCAGCGTCGCACCACCTCGATCCGCGCGACGCGCTCGTAGGCCTCGTGGTCGGCGGGCGTCAGTTGCTCGAAGAACCGCGGGGCCAGCGTTTCGCCGGCCTGGGACACGGCGCGGAGCAAGGGCTCGTCCGCGGGTGTTTCGGCAGGCACGAGGCTGATGTTGCGCAGGCGCGCGGCCGCACCGGGAACCATCGTCTCCAGCGTCGCGTCGACTTCCGCCCGCAAACCCTGCGCGTCGGCCAGTCGCGCCACCCGTGCCAGCGGCCAGCCCCAGTAGCGCCCGGAGTTGATGTCGACGATCGCGTCGCTCGCCTTGACCAGCGCGACCTCGACTTCGTGCAGCGCCAGGCCCCGTCGAATCTGCGCCGAGCCGCGCACGGCGTCCCAGGACGCGAGCTCGTTCGCATCGAACACGTGCGTCGCCAGGACCGGCAGCACGTTCCGCAGCGCCACCGAGTAGGGTTCGGGCGGCAGGTCGGTGTGACCCTCGCCCGTCATCCAGTGGAAGACCTCGGTGCTGGCCGTGACCATCGCGGGCGCGGGTCGTTCGGGAAAGCGGGGATCGAACGCCGTGCAGCGTCCCAGCAGCAGCGTGCGTCGCGCATTCTCGTGCGCGACCAGCCAGACATCGATGCCGAGCGCGATGTTCTCGAGCCAGGCGGCAGACCCGGCGAGGCCATGAGGCACCTGCACGGACAGGGCCTGTGCGCGCGAAGCATCGGGCAGCAGCGCGCCTGCGAGCAGCAGCATCGCCAAGGCCTTGCGAACGGGCGCCCGCACGATCGAGCGGCGCGCCATGGCGCCGGCCGATAACAGGGTGGCGTGCTTCTTCATCTGTCTGGGGGAGCGCATGACGACGCGCGTGTTCGTTCCGGGGGCGTCATGGCGAACGGCAATGCTCGCCAGCGACGGATCACGGCGACACGATATCGCAAGCAGCGACGCAGCCGCCGGCCTGGCGCTTCATGAAATTTTCATGACAAAGCGCAGTTCCGCCCGCCCCGGACCGTCTTGTCTTCGAGGCCAGCCCCGTCCGCGCGCCTCGACCCTGTTCGTCGGCGCATCGTGCGGCTGGGCCCACCTTGCTCCTGAAAGACCGCCATGACCGTTTCGTCCGCCAGACCCTCGCCGCGCGCCGCCGGAGCGAGCACGCGGACGTGGCGCTTCTGCGCGGCATTGGCCGTCGCGCTCGCGGGGCTGGCGTTCGGCGGGCCGTTGCAGGCGGCGATGCCATGGCCGAGCTCGGGGCTCGCGGAGCTGGTCAAGAGCTACGGGCCGGCCGTGGTCCACATCGGCGTGGAGCGGCCTTCGGCGCCGGCGCGCCGCCTCAGCGACCGCTGGCTGCTGCTGGTGCCCGGCGCGCAGCCGCAGCCCGCCGAGACCGACCAGGCCAGCCTGGGCACGGGCTTTCTCATCAGCGCCGACGGGCTGATCCTGACCAACGCGCACGTGGTGGCGCGCGGCACGCAGATCACGGTGAAGCTGCCGGACCGGCGCGAGTTCCGCGCGCGGCTGGTCGGGCTCGACGCGGTGGCCGACGTGGCCTTGCTCAAGATCGATGCGAGCGGCCTGCCCACGGTGCGCATCGGCGAGCCCTCGAGCGTGGAGCCGGGCGACGGCGTGGTGGCGATCGGTTCGCCCTACGGCTTCGGCAACTCGGTGACGGCCGGCATCGTGAGCGCGAAGGGGCGCCTGCTGCCGGGCGCGGAGTACATGCAGTTCCTGCAGACCGACGTGCCCATCAACCCCGGCAATTCGGGCGGGCCGCTGTTCAACCTGCGCGGCGAGGTGATCGGGATCAACTCGCGCATCTACAGCCGCAGCGGCGGCTACCAGGGCCTCTCGTTCGCGATTCCGATCGACGCGGCCATGCGCATCAAGGACCAGCTGCTGGCCACCGGCAAGGTCACGCGCGGGCGCATCGGCGTGTCGGTGCAGGAGGTGGGGCAGGCGCTGGCCGACACCTTCCGCCTGCCGCGCCCGGCCGGCGCGCTGGTGAACTACGTGGAGCCGCGCGGCGCGGCCGAGACCGGCGGGCTGAGGCCGGGCGACGTGATCCTGGCGGTGCAGGGCCGCGAGGTGGTGCAGGCGGCCGATGCGCTGGGCTTCATTGCCGAGCAGACGCCGGGCGACAGCGTGCGCCTGATGGTGTGGCGCGACCGCACGGAGCAGGTGCTCGAGGTGCGCGTCGACGGCTTCGAGACGCCGCCGCTGGCCACCGGCGCCGCGAGCGCGCCGTCGCGGCTGGGCTTCGCGGTGCGTCCGCTGGCGCCGGCCGAGCGGCAGCTGCTGCGCGTGGAGGGCGGCCTGCTGGTGCAGCGCGTGAACGCGGCGGCCTCGCGCGCGGGCGTGCAGCCGGGCGACCTGATCCTGGCGCTCAACGGCCAGCCGATCGACAGCGCCGAGGCGCTGGCGCAGCAGCTCGACACGGCCGACGGCACGGCGGCGCTGCTGGTGCAGCGCGCGGGCACGCGCATCTTCGTGCCGATCTGCACCCGCGCGGGCGAGCCGCGCTGCGGTTGAGGAAGGGTGGCCGCTATGGCACGAGCCGCTCGAACGCCGGCGGGTCGAAAGCCGTGATCGCCGGCACCTCGCCACGCCACAACGCCACCTCCACCCGCGCGCTCTGCGCCGCGCACCCTTGCGCCAGCTTCGAGCTGCCGACATCGGGCGTCACCACGTTCGGATTGCCGTGCTTCTCGAGGCTGCCCGGTGCCTGCGCGTCGAGCGGGTCGTACCACGCGCCGGTGGCGATCTGCGCCACGCCGGGCCGCACGTCGTCGGACAGCACGGCGCCCGCGAGGAAGGCGCCGCGCGCATTGAAGACGCGCACCACGTCGCCGGCCGCGATGCCGCGCTCGCGTGCGTCCCGCGCATTGAGCGTGATCGGTTCGCGGCCCGCGATCTTCGAGGCGCGGCTCAGCGCGCCATGGTCGTACTGGCTGTGCAGGCGCGTCGCGGGCTGGTTCGACAGCAGCTGGATCGGTCCCTCCGGCGCCTCGGGTTCGAACCAGCGGACATGGCCCGGGCAATCGTCGTAGCCGAAGCCCGCGATGCGCTCGGAGTACAGCTCGATGCGGCCCGAGGGCGTGGGCAGGGCATGCGCGATGGGGTCGGCGCGAAAGGGCGCGAGCAGCACCACCGGGTCGTTCGCCACCGCGTTCGTGCGGCCGATGTCGATGCGGCCGATCTCCCAGAAGGCGTCGAACGCAGGCAGCACCAGGCCGGCGGCCTCGGCACGCGGCCGCGAGCCTTCGTACAGATGCCGCAGCCATTCGCGCGCATCGCGGCCCTCGGTGTAGGCCGGCGCAATGTCCAGCCGCTCGGCCAGTTGCGAGAGGATGTCGTAGTCGTCGCGCGCCTGGCCCACGGGCGCGATCGCCGCATGCATCGCGACCATGAAGCGCTCGCTGCCCGCGCTGCCGATGTCGTCGCGCTCCAGCGTGGTGGTGGCTGGCAGCACGATGTCGGAATGCCGGGCCTGCGCGGTCCAGTACTGCTCGTGCGTGATCACGGTCTCGGGCCGGCGCCAGGCCTCGAGGGTGCGGTTGAGGTCCTGGTGATGGTGGAACACGTTGCCGCCGGCCCAGTACACGAGGCGGATGTCGGGGTAGTGGTGCCGGCCGCCGTTGTAGTCGAAGGGGGCGCCGGGGTTCAGCAGCATGTCGGCGATGCGCGCGACCGGAATGAAGTCGGCCACCGGGTTCACGCCCTGCGGCAGGCGCGCACCCGAGAAGCTGCCGTGGCCGCTGCCGATGTAGTTCATGCAGCCATAGCCCAGGCCGAAGCCGCCGCCCGGCAGGCCGATCTGCCCGAGCAGGGTGGCCAGGGTGACGGTCATCCAGAACGGCTGCTCGCCGTGCCGCGCGCGCTGCAGCGAGTAGGTGCAGTTCACCAGCGTGCGGCTGCGGGCCATGCGGTGCGCGAGCGTGGCGATGGCTTCGGCCGCGATGCCGCAGCGCTCGGCGGCCCAGGCCGGTGTCTTGGGCACGCCGTCGGCGCGGCCCAGGATGTAGTCGCGCACTTGGTCGAAGCCCACCGCATGGCTGCGGCAGAAGGCCTCGTCGTGCAGGCCCTCGTCGATCAGCACGAAGGCCAGGCCCAGCATCAGCGCGGTGTCGGTGCCGGGGCGCAGCGGCATCCATTCGGCATCGGGCACGGCATCGAGGTCGGCGCGCACCGGGCTGAGGTTGACGAAGCGCGTGCGGCCCGAGGCCGCCATGCGCCGCAGCGCCGGTGCCACGCCATGGTCGCTCGCGCCGCCGGGGCTGACCTGCGTGTTGCGCAGCGGCAGGCCGCCGAAGGCCACGAACAGCTCGCAGTGCTGTTCGAGCACGTCCCAGTTCGTGTGGTTCTGCAGCAGCGCGTCCATGCCGTCGACGATGTGCGGCAGCAGCACGCGGCCGGCGCCGAGGCTGTAGCTGTCCTTGCTGTGGACGTAGCCGCCGAAGGCGTTGAGGAAGCGGTGCAGCTGGCTCTGCGCATGGTGGAAGCGCCCCGCGCTCGACCAGCCGTAGCTGCCGCCGTAGATCGCCCGGTTGCCATGCGCCTGCTTCACGCGTTGCAGCTCCTGCGCCACCAGGTCGAGCGCCTCGTCCCACGGCAGCTCGACGAAGGCCTCGCGTCCGCGCCGGTCGCCGCTGCGATGCCGCGTGGCGGCATCGAGGAAACCGCGGCGCACCGCGGGGCGCCGCACGCGCGTGGGCGAATCGACCGCGCCGACCATCGAGGCACCGATGGGCGAGGGCGCCGCGTCCCATTCGGCGGGCCGCATGGCCACGAGGCGGCCGTTCTCGACCACGGGGCGGTACACGCCCCAATGGGTGGATGTCAGCGGCATGGGCCGGAACTCCGCGCGGGCCTTACAGACGCGCGAGGTAGTCCGTGACCTTGGCCTTCTGCGGCAGGATCTTGCGCTCCGACAGCCAGTCGGAGGCCTTCTGGAATTCCTGGATGAACTTCGCGTCCTGCACGCCGCGCACGTCCCAGCGGCGCTTGAGCTTGACCAGCGTGTCGCGCACCGCGTCGCTGTAGCCGGCGTCCTGCTGGTTCAAGGTCTCGGCCTCCACGGGATGCTCGCTGATCCACTTCGCCTCGGCCGCATAGGCCGCGTTCACGGCGCGCACGATGGCCACGTTCTCCTCGGCGAACTTGCGGTGCGTGACGTAGGAGTTGAAGTCGATCAGGAAGTCGAGGTCGCGGCCCTCGAAGAAGACGTCGTGCGCCTTGTACTCGGTGCGCGCGATGTCCACGCCCGGGCTCCACATCGACCAGGCGTCGATCTTGCCCTGCGCGAAGGCCGGGCCGGCGTCGGGCGGATTGAGATAGACGAACTTGACCTTGCTGCGGTCGATGTTGTGCTTCTCGAGCGCGGCCACCAGCAGGAACTCGCCGAGGCCCGAGCGGTTGACCGCGACCGACTTGCCCACCAGGTCCTGCACCTTGTCGATGCCCGAGCCGTCCTTGGCGATGATCGCGGTGCTGCGCGGCTCGACGATGGCGAACTGCGTGAACACCAGCGGCGAGCCCGCGAGCATGGCGGCCAGCGCGGGCGTGGTGCTGCCGCCGAAGCCGAAGTCGGCGCTGCCGCCGGTCACGGCCTGCAGCGAGGGCGCATGGTTGGGGAAGGGGCCGATCCACTGCACCTTGATGCCGTCCCTGGCGAGCAGCTTCTCGAACTCGCCGCGGTTCTTCGCCAGCGCGGGCAGGCCGCCGCGGCCCCAGGTGAGGCGCACGGTGTCGGTGTTGCGCGTGGCCTTGGCCGGGCCGGCGGCCTGCGCCTGGGCCAGGCCCGTGGCCAGGGCGCCGGCGCCGACGACGGCGGTCTGCAGGAAGCTGCGGCGCGAGGCCGGGGAGAACGAGGAGGTCATGAAGGGAAGAGGCCGGTGAAGAAAGGAAAACGAAAAAAGAGGTTCAGGCGGGCACGCTGTCGGCCGCCACGCCGAGCTCGGCCAGCAGCGCCTCGCGCAGCGCCGTGGCATCGGGATGCGTGCGCCTGGCATTGGCCTCGGGCGACACGGCATATTCGCTCGCGATCGCGCCGTCGCGCATCACGAGCACGCGGTCGGCCAGCGCCACCGCCTCGTCGACGTCGTGCGTGACCAGCAGCACGCCGGGCCGGTGGCGGCGCACGAGTTCCTTCACCAGGCCATGCATGCGGATGCGCGTGAGCGCGTCGAGCGCGGCGAAGGGTTCGTCGAGCAGCAGCAGCCGGGGCTCTCGCACCAGCGCGCGCGCCAGCGCCACGCGCTGCGCCTGGCCGCCCGAGAGGTTGCGCGGCCAGTCGTCGAGCCGGTCGCCGAGGCCGACCTCGGCCAACGCAGCTTGAGCGAGTGCCTTGCCGGTGGCCTCGTCGAGGCCCAGCGAGACATTGCGCCAGAGCGAATCCCACGGCAGCAGCCGGTGTTCCTGGAACACCACCGCGGGCTGGCGCGGTCCGTCGATGCGCCCGCCGTCGATGGCATCGAGGCCGGCGAGCGCGCGCAGCAGGGTGGTCTTGCCGCAGCCGCTCTCGCCGAGCAGCGCGACGAATTCGCCGCGCGCGATGCGCAGGTCGAGCCCGCCGATCACGGTGCGCTCGCCATAGCGGCGCTGCAGGCCGTGCACGACGACGGCGGGCGCCTCGGGTTGCGATGGCTGCGCGCTCATCGCCGCTCTCCCGCCGCATAGTTGGGATGCCAGGCCAGCAGCCGGCGCTCGAGCAGCCGCGCCACCGCATCCGAGGCCACGCCGATGGTGGCGTAGACCACGATGGTCAGCACGATCACGTCGGTGCGCAGGAACTCGCGCGCATCCATCGCGAGGTAGCCGATGCCCGAGCTGGTGGCGATGGTCTCGGCGATCACCAGCGCGAGCCAGGCCACCGCGAGCGCATAGCGCACGCCCGCGAGGATCGAGGGCAGCGCGCCCGGCAGCACGATGCGCCGGATCAGCGTGGCATTGCTCAGGCCCGTCACGCGGCCGAGCTCGAGCAGCTTGGGGTCGACCTGCCGGATGCCCAGCACGGTGTTGATGTAGATCGGGAACATCACGCCCAGCGACACCAGGAAGATCTTGCCGCCCTCGTCCACGCCGAACCAGACGATCACCAGTGGCAGCATGGCGAGGAAGGGAATGGCGCGGATCATCTGGATGCTGCGGTCGAACAGCGCCTCGGCCAGCCGCGAGAAGCCCACCACCGTGCCGAGCGCGAAGCCGATCGAGCCGCCGATCACGAAGCCGGTGGCCGCGCGCAGCAGGCTGGTGCCCATGTCGCTGATCAGCCGCCCTTCCTGGATCAGGCCCCAGGCCGTGGCCGCCACCTTGCTGGGCGCGGGCAGCACGTGGATCGAGAGATAGCCGGCGCGCGCCGCCAGCTCCCACACCACCAGCACCAGGGCCGGCACCAGCCAGGAGATCAGCAGCAATTGGTTGCGCGACAGCAGGCGCGGCGCGCGGCGGGGCGGCGGTGGCTTGGCGGCCGGCACGGCAGCAGCAGGTGCCGTGGGCAGCGGGAGGTTGTCGAAGACATGAGACATCGAGGCGAGGCTTTCCATGAGGGGTCCCCGTGAGTCGGGAGCCGGCGCAGGCTAGCGTGCGCCCACCTGCAGGCCAAAGAACAAAAACGGATCAACGTATGCGGATTCCGTGCTTGCATTGCGCGCGCCAGGGCCAAGACTGGGAGCGGCTGTCCCTTGGGCAGCGTGTCTTCCCGTTGGTAACCCCACGCCGCGAGGCGGTTTATTCTTCGCGCCATGACCCTGCTGCTCGACGCCACCTTCCCCCGCACGCTGGTGCAACTGGTCGAACGCTTCGGCGCCAGCCCGGTCACGCGCATCGAAGCCTGGCTGTTCGAGGACGCCCCCATGCGCCGCGCCGCCGAGCAGGCGCTCGCCGCGGCAGGCGTGCAGGCCGTGCTGCGCAGCGCCTACAAGCCGCTCGTGCATTTCTTTCTCGAGGAGTTCGAGGGCGATGGGGCGACGTCGATCGAGGTCCGCACGCCCGCGGGCCAGGGCCAGCGCTTTCGCCTCGAGGCCTATCCGCTGGCCGGCCTGCTCGGCGAGGACGTCGCGCTGCGTTTCGCCGACGGCGAGCTGCCCGGCGAGCACCTCGTGACGGCCGGCGCGCGGCAGTGGCGCGTGTTCGCGCCCAACGACGCCACCGCCTCGCCCTGCGGCTGGCTGCGCGTCTGGGACGGCGACGCGCTGGTGCACGACGCCGCGCTGCCCACCGAGTTCGAGGCCGCCTGCGCGGCCGCGCTCGACGTGGTGCGCGGCCATGCCTGGCCGGACACGCTGCCGCTGTTCGATACGCTCGAGATCGCGATCGCCACCACCGGCATCGAACGCCGGCTGCCCTTCGGCGAGGAGACGATCGACACCTTCGAGGCGCTGCACGAGGACTGCTACTACGGCACGCTCGAGTTCTTCAAGGCGCGCGCCGGCCTCGACGATGCCGACCGCACGCTGCAGCCCGGCCACATCGTGCCGCTGATCTCGCGCAGCGAGGACGACACGCGGGTCACGGTGCGGCTGGCCGCGCATCGGCGGGTCGACCCGCCCGTCGACACCGCCCTGGTGCTCGACAGCGCCGACCGTTCGCTGGCTCCGGTCGAGGTCGAGGCCGCGATGGCGCGCCTGCCCGGCGAGCGCTTCGGCGTGACCTCGTTCCAGGGCCGCCCGGTCGCGGGCCTGCATGTGCGCGGCACGCTGCCGGGCCTGGTGGTCACGGCCGGCCAGCATGCGAACGAGAGCTCGGGCGTGGTCGGCGCCTTGCGCGCGGCGCCGCTGCTCAATGCGCTGCCCGGCGCGCACTATGCGCTGGTCGCGCTCGAGAACCCCGACGGCGCGGCGCTGCATCACCGGCTCCAGCAGACCGACCCCACGCACATGGCGCATGCCGCGCGCTACACCGCGCTGGGCGACGACCTCGAGGCGCGCACGAAGCCGCCGTTCGGCGAGAAGGCGCCGCGGCTCGAGGCGATCGCGCGCACCGGCGCACGCCTGCACCTGAGCCTGCATGGCTACCCGGCGCACGAATGGACGCGCCCGCGCGCCGGCTACGTGCCGCGCGGCAGCGAGCTGTGGACGGTGCCCAAGGGCTTCTTCCTGATCCTGCGCCAGCACCGGGGCCACGACGGCCTGCGCTTCCTCGATGCGCTCACGAAGGAATTGCTCGCGGGTTCGGCCGAGCTGGCCGCGTTCAATGCGCTCCAGCAGCGCATGTGGCATGCCCACGTCGGCGAGCTGCCGTTCGCGCCCATCAACGGCATTCCCTGCATGGTGATCACCGACGAGCGCTCGACCGTGCCGTTCACGCTGATCAGCGAGTTCCCCGACGAGACCGTGCGCGGCGCAGCCTTCCGGCTCGCGCACACGACGCAGATGCGGACCGTGCTGGCGGCGGCGCGGCTCTACTGGGACGGGCTGCTGGATTGAGCGGATGAAAGGCGCGGGAGCGCTCCATGCGCGCTGAGCGAGATAGCTTCTGCGAAAACTTTCGTTAGCCGCGAAGCCCTGAGCTTCGAAGATCGGCGCTGCCCGTGCACGGGCGTTCGCCCGGGCCTGCACGGCCGGCGCCGCGCGCGCCGACTCCTTGTCCTCTCCTCCTGGCGCGGATTCGTCCGCGCGGCTTTCCCACGTTCCTTTCCGTCGTCATGAAGATCTCCCTTGTCCTTGCTTCCCCGCGGTGCGCGTTGCCGCGCATCCTCCAGGCCGGCCTGCTCGCGGCCTGCGGCATGAACCTCGCGCTGGCCGCCGACACGCCGCGCCAGGGCGGCGAGGTGGTCTTCGGCGTCACCACCGATCCGATCTGCTTCAACCCGCACCGCTCGACGCAGCAGAACTCCTACATCCTGATCCGCAACTACATCGACTCGCTGGTCGCCAAGGGCAAGGGCGGCAAGTTCCTGCCCTGGCTGGCGCAGGAATGGAGCGTCTCGTCCGACGGCAAGACCTACGCCTTCAAGCTCAAGCCGGGCCTGCAGTTCCACGACGGCACGCCGCTCGACGCGGCGGCCGTGAAGTTCAACTTCGACTTCGTGCGCGACACGAAGAACACCAATGCCGCCGGCGAACTGCTCAAGGCGGTGGAGCGCGTGCAGGTGGTGTCGGCCAGCGAGGTGCGGCTGCAGCTGGCCCGGCCCGACTCGGGCCTGCTCGAATCGATCGCCAGCGTGCGGCTGGGCCTGATCTCGCCGAAGTCGCTGCAGTCGGGCGACGACCTCTGCGGCGGCGGTCCGGCCATCGCGGGCAGCGGCCCCTTCGTGTTCCAGAACTACGTGCGCGGCCAGTCGGCCGGCTTCGCGCGCAATCCGCGCTACCAGTGGGCGCCCGGCTATGCGGCGCACCAGGGACCGGCCTGGCTGGACCGCGTGACGGTGCGCTTCCTGCCCGAGTACGCGGTGCGCGCGGGCGCGCTGAGTTCGGGCCAGGTCGACGTGATCGAGGGCGTGCAGCCCACCGACGTGGGCCTGTTCAAGGACCAGCCGGGCTTCCAGTTCCTGGTCGGACCCGCGGGCGCGCAGACCTCGTTCACGCTCAACGTCAACTACACGATCCCGCCGGCCACCGACGTGCGCGTGCGCCGCGCGCTGCGCGACGGCGCCGACATCGACGCGCTGGTCAAGAGCGTCTACCGCGGCACCTACCGCCGCGCCTGGTCGAACATCGGCCCCGACAGCTTCTTCTACAACAAGGCGCTCGAGGGCAGCTGGGGCAACAACCCGGCCGCGGCCAACAAGCTGCTCGACGAAGCGGGCTGGACCGGCCGCGACGCCGAGGGCTTCCGCACCAAGGACGGCCAGCGCCTGACCATCGAGGTCGGCTATCCGCAGCCCTTCGTGCGCGACAACCGCGACGTGCTGATCCAGGGCCTGCAGGCGCAGCTGCGCAAGAACCTGGGCTTCGACCTGCGGCTGCGCTTCGTCACCGGCGGCGAGTGGGCGCAGCAGCTGCAGAAGGGCTCGTGGAGCATCTATCCCAACACCTACCTGCCGGCCGACGCGGCGCAGGAGCTGCAGGGCAACATCGGCGAGAGCGGCTTCATCCGCGCGGTGGCCGACAAGGGCGACAGGACGCTGTTCGGCTACATCAACGACGCGCTGGCTTCCACGAATCTCGAGGAGAAGAAGAAGCTGGTCGACGCCGCGCAGCGCCACGCGGTGGACCAGGGCATCATCGTGCCGCTGTTCTCGGCCAACTACCAGCTCGCGGCCAAGAGCCGGGTGCGCGGCCTGTCGTTCGAGACGCAGCTCGACTCGCCGTCGAACTTCCACGACGTGTGGCTGTCGGAGCGCTGAGCCCGTCATGTGGCGACTGGTGATCTCGCGGCTGGGCGCCGGCCTGCTGGTGGCGTGGGGCAGCGCCACCGCGGCCTTCCTGGCCCTGCATGCGCTGCCGGGCCGGGTCGAGGACATCCTGGCCGGCGACCTCGACTACCCGGGCCTGCGCGAGGCCATCGCGGCCGAGTGGGGGCTGGACCGTCCGCTGTGGGAGCAGTACCTGGGCTTCCTGGCGCGCATCGCCAGCGGCGACTTCGGCACCTCGTACGAGCTGCGCCAGCCGGTGGCGCGCGTGGTGATGGCGCAGCTGTGGCCCACGGTCGAGCTCGCGCTCGCGGCCGGCGTGCTGGCGCTGCTGTTCGCGGTGGTGGTGGCCACGCTGACCTCGGGCCGCGGGCGCTTCGCGCGCGCGGCGGCCTCCACGCTGGAGCTGGTGTTCGCCTCCACGCCGGTGTTCTGGCTCGGCATCCTGCTGCTGATGGCCTTCTCGTTCACGCTGCGCTGGTTCCCGGTCTCGGGCGCGGCCGACTGGCGCGCGCTGGTGCTGCCGGCGACCGCGCTGGCGCTGCCGACCGCGGGCCTGCTGGCGCAGGTGCTGCGCGAGGCGATGGAGCGCGCGCTCGAGCAGCCCTTCGTGGTCACGGTGCGCGCGCGCGGCCTGGGCGAGCTGCGGCTGCGCCTGCGGCACGTGCTGCGCCATGCGGCGCTGCCGGTGGTCACGCTCGGCGGCTGGATCATCGGCGGCCTGCTCGGCGGCGCCGTCATCACCGAGAAGGTGTTCGGCCGTCCCGGCCTGGGTACGGTCACGCTCAACGCGGTGCTGAGCCAGGACGCGCCCGTGGTGCTCGCGGTGGTGCTGCTGGCGGCCTTCATCCACGTCGCGGCGTCCACCTTGCTGGACCTGCTCTATGCACTGATCGATCCGAGGCTCAAGGCATCATGACTTCCGCATCCGATACCGTCGCGCTGCCCGCGGGCAGCGCACCCGCGTCGAGCGCGCCGCGCCGGCGCCTGCCGCCGCTCGCGGTGCTGCTGTCGGCGCTGTTCGTCGCGCTGCTGGTGATCGCCACCGTCGCGCCGCGCTGGCTGGCGCCGCTCGATCCGCTCGAGGGCGACTTCCTCGCGGTGTTGCAGCCGCCGGGCGCCGAGCATCCCTTCGGCACCGACCGGCTCGGCCGCGACGTGCTCTCGCGCACCGTGCATGGCGCGCGCTACTCGCTGTTCATCGGCATCGGCGGCACGGCGATCTCGGTGCTGGCCGGCGTGCTGCTGGGCCTGGTGGCGGGGCAGAAGCAATGGCTGCTCGACGAGGGGCTGTCTCGGCTGTTCGACGTGATCTCGTCCTTTCCGGGCGTGCTGCTGGCGATGCTGGTGGTGGTGTTCCTCGGCCCGGGGCTGGCCAACATCGCGCTCGCGGTCGGCATCGCGGGCATTCCGAAGTTCGCGCGCGTGGTGCGCGCGCAGACGCGCATCGTGCGCCAGGCCGACTACGTGACCCATGCCTACATCTACGGCCGCAGCCGCGCCCAGGTGTTCTTCGGCCATCTGCTGCCCAACGTGCTGGTGGCGGTGCCCGTGACCGCCACCGTCTACGTGGGATCGACCGTGCTGGCTGCCTCGGGGCTGAGCTTCCTCGGCCTCGGCCCGCAGCCGCCGACGCCCGAGTGGGGCGTGATGCTGGCCGAGAGCCGCGACGTGCTGCGCGTGGCCTGGTGGCCCGGCGTGTTCCCGGGCGCGGCCATCACGCTCACGGTGATCTCGTTCACCGTGCTCGGCCACCATCTGCAGCGGCACTTCGAGGGGAGGCTGGCGTGAGCGATGTTCCGCTGGTCGACGTCGAGGGCCTCACGGTCCGCTTCGACACGCCCGCGGGCGAGCGCACCGTGGTCGAGGCGCTCGACCTGCGCATCGCGCGCGGCGAATGCGTGGCGCTGGTCGGCGAGTCGGGCTCGGGCAAGAGCGTGACCGCGCGCAGCCTGCTCGCGCTCGCGGGGCCGGGCGCGCGCGTGCATGCGCGCAGGTTCCTGATCGACGGGCGCGATGCGAACCGCTTCGATGCCACCGACTGGCGCCGCCTGCGCGGCACCTTCGCAGGGCTGGTGATGCAGGACGCGCTGGTGTCGCTCGATCCGCTGCGCCCCATCGGCCGCGAGGTCGGCGAGGTGCTCGAGCATCACGGCCTGCTGCGCGGCCGCACGGCGGTGCGCCGGCGCGTGCTGGAAACGCTCGCGCGCGTGGGCATGCCCGATCCCGAACGCCGCATCGGCCAGTACGCGCACCAGCTCTCGGGCGGGTTGCGCCAGCGCGCGCTGATCGCGGCCGCCATCGCGGGCCTGCCGCCGCTGATCGTGGCCGACGAGCCCACCACCGCGCTCGACGCGGCGCTGCAGAAGCAGGTGATCGAGGTGCTGGCCCGGCGCGTGCGCGACGAAGGCTCCGGCCTGCTGCTGATCAGCCATGACCTGTCGGCGGTGGCGGGCATCGCCGACCGCGTGCTGGTGATGCGCCATGGCCGCGTGCTCGAGCAAGGCCCGGTGCGCGACGTGCTGTCGAGCCCGCGCCATGGCTACACCCGGCAGCTGATCGCGGCCGTGCCCTCGACCTCCTCGCGCGGCAGCCGGCTGTCGTCGGCACGCTTCGAGGCGGCGGGCGAGGGCCCCGGGGCACGGCTGCGCATCGTGCGCGAGCCGCTGCCGCCGCGCACGCCCGTGCCGGCCGCGCAGGCGCCGGTGCTCGAGGTCCAGGGCATCGGCAAGCGCTTCGCGGTGCGGCGCGGGCTGGGCCCGCGCGAGGACTTCGTGGCGCTCGAGGACCTGTCGTTCTCGATCGCGGCCGGCGAGGTGCTCGGCCTGGTCGGCGAATCGGGCTCGGGCAAGTCCACCTGCGCCAAGATCGTGCTCGGCCTGCTCGAGCCCGACGCGGGCACGGTGCGGCTGCTGGGCCAGCCGTGGTCGGGCATTTCCGAGGCTGTGCGCCGGCCGCTGCGGCCGCGGCTGCAGTACATCCCGCAGGATCCGCTGAGCAGCTTCGATCCGCGCTACCGCGTGTCGCAGGTGATCGCCGAGAACCTGCAGGGCCTGCCGCGCGCCGAGGTGGGCGCGCGCATCGCGGCGCTGCTGCAGCAGGTGGGTCTGGCGCCCGAACTGGCCGAGCGCTTTCCGCGCTCGCTCTCGGGCGGCCAGCGCCAGCGCGTGGCGATCGCGCGCGCGCTCGCGGCGCAGCCCGCGCTGATCGTCTGCGACGAGCCGGTGTCGGCGCTCGACGTCTCGGTGCAGGCCCAGGTCATCGACCTGATCGCCGAGCTGCAGTCGCGGCTGGGCACGGCGCTGCTGTTCATCTCGCACGACATCAACCTCGTGCGCCATGTGGCCGACCGCGTGCTGGTGCTCAACCGCGGCCGGCTGGTCGAGCAGGGGCCGGTGGAGGAGGTGCTGTCGCGGCCCACGCACGACTACACGCGCTCGCTGCTGGCCGCGGTGCCCGAGCCGCTGGCGGCCTGAAGCAGGCGCTCAGGCCAGCACGTCCACCGTCAGGAATTTCGCGAACCGCGCCGGATCGGTGCTCTTCTTGAGCACCCCCACCTGCTTGAGGTCGACCGCATAGCTCTCGATCTCCTTCGCGAGGTCGAAGCGCCTGGCATGGTGCGTGTAGCCGATGGTCGAGAGGATGCTGCCGAGGTCCTGCTGCGCCACCTTCGGGAACAGCTTGCTCACCGCGCGCCCGGCCTCGTTGGGGTTCTCGGCGATGAAGTCCGCGGCCTGGTGCAGCGATCGCACCACGGCCGCCACCTGCTGCGGATTGCGCTTCACCAGTTCGCCGCGCGCCGCGACGATGCAGCACAGCCGGTCCTTGAAGTCGCCCTTGAGGATGTTGGCGATCTCGAGGTAGGCGCCGGGGTTGCGCTTCTCGATCAGGTAGAGGTTCGGGTCCGAGTCGGCGATGACGTCGATCTCGCCCTTCTTCTGCGCGATGTCGAGCTGGTCGGCCGGGAACACGCGCCACTGCACGTCCTGGTCGGGGTTCACGCCGCGCCGCGCCAGCGCGGTCGAGAAGAACTGGCGGCCATAGCCCGCGGGACTCGAGACACCGATGGTCTTGCCCTTCACGGCCTCGATGCTCGCGATGCCCGAGGTTTTGGGTGCGAGCACGCGGATGCAGCCCGCATGCGCGGTGCCGACCACCTTCACGTCGAAGCCCGCTTCCAGCGGCTTGAGCCAGGCATGGATCAGGCCCAGCGAGATGTCGGCCTTGCCGGTGGCGATCGATTCGAGCACCTGGTCGACCGCGCCCGCGAAGTTGATGATCTCCACCTTCACGTTGTTCTTCGTGAAGTAGCCGAGTTCATTGGCGACCACGATCGGGCTAAGGCACAGGCCGGTGCCGGTCCACGACAGCGTGATCGGCTTGTCGTTGTCGGCGCCCCAGGCACGGCGGCCCAGCAGGCCGAGGCCGGCGGCGCCGAGCGCGGCGGCGGCACCGCGCACCAGCGTGCGGCGGCTCGGCGGAAGCGGGAGGGAAGGCAGCGAAGCGGTCATCGAAGGAACTCCAGGCAGGGTGGCATGCGAAGCCGTCGACCGTATCGGCGGCCCTGCGCCACGGCAACTTCGGAATGCGCATGTGCAAGCACGTCGCAGACGCGCAGCGCGGATCGATCCGCGCCTTCGTCGCGCAGCGAGATTGCTTGTGCGAAAACTTTCCTTTCCCGCCATGGCGCGGCCTTCGAAGATCGGCCGCAGCAAAAAACCGGCAACCGAAAAGAGAAAGTCATGCACACACGCAGTGTTCTTCGCGCCCTCGGCGCACTCGTCCTCGCCTCGACCGCGCTCTGGGCGCAGACCGCGGCCCTCGCCCAATCGCCGACCCTGCGCGTGGGCGTGCGCGGCGGCGTCGACGAGGAGATCTGGGAGGTGGTCACCAAGGTCGCCAAGCGCAACGGCCTCGAGGTCAAGCCGGTGGTCATCACCGGCTCGGCCAGCCCCAACGAGGCGCTCAACAACGGCGACCTCGAGGCCAATTCGTTCCAGCACATCCCCTTCCTCAACGACCAGGTCAAGCAGCGCGGCTACAAGCTGGTCAGCGTGGGCAACACCTACATCTCGCCGATCGCCTTCTATTCGAAGAAGCACAAGGCCTTCAAGGACCTGCCCGACGGCGCCAAGCTCGGCATCCCCGACGACCCGAGCAACCAGACGCGCGCGCTGGTCGTGCTGCGCGACCAGGGCGTGCTCACCTTGCGCGAGGGCTTCGATCCCTTCAAGGGCACCGCCACGCTGGCCGACATCACCGACTACAGGAAGAAGGTGCAGCTGGTGGAGGCCGCCTCGGTGGTGCTCGCGCGCTCGCTCGAGGACGTGGACGCCTCGGCCATCGTCAACACCTTCGCCTACCAGGCCGGCCTGATCGCCACGCGCGACGGCCTTGCGGTCGAGAAGAAGGAGAACAACCCCTACGTCAACATCATCGTGGTGCGCGAGAAGGACAAGAATGCGGCCTGGGTCAAGCCGCTGGTCCAGGCCTACCAGTCGGAGGAAGTGCGCCAGTTCATCCAGACGCGGTACCAGGGTTCGGTACTGCCCGTGTTCTGAGCGCCGCGGCAACGCCGGCATCGGCGCCGGCACCGGCGCCGGCCCACATCGTCTTCGAGCAGGTCTCCAAGAGTTACTCGGGCGCGGCAGGCACGGTGGCGGCGCTCGAGGCGGTCTCGTTCGCCGTCGAGCGCGGCGAGGTCTTCGGCATCATCGGGCGCAGCGGCGCGGGCAAGTCCACGCTGCTGCGCACCATCAATGCGCTCGAGGCCGCGAGCGGCGGCACGGTGCGCGTCGACGGCGTGGACGTGGGCGGCCTCGACGAGGACGGCCTGGTCGCGCTGCGCCGGCGCATCGGCATGATCTTCCAGCACTTCAACCTGCTGTCGGCCAAGACCGTGCGCGACAACGTCGCGCTGCCGCTCAAGGTGGCGGGCGTGGAACCGCGGCGCATCCGCGAGCGCGTGGACGAGCTGCTCGAGCTCGTCGGCCTGGCCGACAAGGCCGAGGCCTGGCCGGCGCAGCTCTCGGGCGGGCAGAAGCAGCGCGTGGGCATCGCGCGCGCGCTGGTGCACCGGCCGCAGATCCTGCTGTGCGACGAGGCGACCTCGGCGCTCGATCCCGAGACCACGCAATCGATCCTCGCGCTGCTGCGCGACATCAACCGGCGCTTCGGCCTCACGGTGGTGTTGATCACGCACGACATGGCGGTGATCCGCGAGGTCTGCGACCGCGTGCTGGTGCTCGACCGTGGCCGCCTCGTCGAGCTCGGCGAGGTGTGGCGCGTGTTCGGCAAGCCGCAGGCCGAGGCCACGCGCGCGCTGCTGCAGCCGTTGCTGCACGACCTGCCGCCCGACCTTGCTGCGGCGCTGGTGCCCGACGTCGAAGGCCTCGAAGGCATCCCTGGCCGGCCAGCCCTGCGAGTGCTGAGCCTGGGCTTCGACGGCGCCGCGCGGCCGCGGGGCCTGCCCTTCGAGGCGCTGGCCGCGCTGGGCCCCGGCGCGACCTGGCTGCACGGCGGGCTCGACCGCATCCGCGGCCATGCGCAGGGCCGGCTGCTGGTGGCCGTGCCGGTGGGCGCGGACCCTTCTTTCGACATCGAAGCCGCGCGCCAGGCGCTCGCGGCCGACCGCATCGAGGTCCTGGGCTATGTCCACGCCGCAGATTGACAAGTACGTCCAGGCCTTCTTCCAGACGCTGCTGATGGTGGGCATCTCGGCCTTCATCGCGATCGCGCTGGGGCTGGTGCTGGCGGTGGTGCTCACGGTGACGGCGCCGCGCAACCTCTATCCGCGGCCGCGCTTCCACAGGGCGCTGTCGATCGCGGTGAACGTCTGCCGCGCGATCCCGTTCATCATCCTGCTGATCGCGCTGCTGCCGGTCACGCGCTTCCTGGTCGGCACCACGCTCGGCACCTGGGCCGCGGTGGTGCCGCTGGCGGCCAACCTGATCCCGTTCTATGCGCGCATCGCGCAGGTCAGCCTCAACGACGTCGACGCCGGCCTGGTCGAGGCCGCGCGCGCCATGGGCTGCCGGCGCTGGCACATCGTGCGCCACGTGCTGCTGCCCGAGGCGCTGCCCGGGATCATCGGCGGCATGACGGTCAGCGTGATCGCGATGGTCAATGCCTCGGCCATGGCGGGCGCGGTGGGCGCGGGTGGCCTCGGCGACCTGGCGATCCGCTACGGCTACGAGCGCTACGAGACGCGCGTGATGTTCGAGGTGATCGTGATCCTGATCGCGCTGGTGTCGGCGATCCAGTTCGTCGGCGAGTGGCTGGCGCGGCGCGTCGACCACCGGCGCTGAACGCGCGGCGCATATCCATGCTCCGGAATGTTCTAAGCGAACGGGGGCCGGCTCGGCATCATGCGTGCAGCCGCCGCGGCAGGCGTCGCCGTTCTCCGATCCCGCGTTCCGGCCCGCCCCCGCTTTCCGCTTCCTCTTCTCCACCGCAGGCCGCCATCCCGTGTCCTCTTCTTCCGCTCCCCAGGGCACGCCATCGGCGGCCGATCCCTTCGCCGAGGACTTCGGCGTCTTCACCGAGCCGGTGCTCGCGCTCGCGAACACCCTGGCCGCCAGCGCCGCCGAGCGCGACCGCGCGGGCGGCACGGCGCTGGCCGAACGCGCGCTGCTGCGCCGCAGCGGCCTGCTCACGCTCGCGATCCCCGCGGCCCATGGCGGCCAGCAGGCGGCCTGGCCGCTGATCTTCCGCATCCTGCGCCGGCTCGCCCAGGCCGACAGCTCGCTCGCGCACCTGTTCGGTTTCCAGCACCTGCAGGTGGCGAGCGTGCTGCTGTTCGGCTCCGAGGCGCAGCAGGCGCGCTTCCTCGGCGAGGCGGTGGAGAAGCGCTGGTTCTGGGGCAATGCGGTGAATGCGCGCGACACCCGGCTGCAGGCGGCGCGCACCGACGACGGCATCGAGATCGACGGCGTGAAGGGCTTCTGCTCGGGCGCCCCGGACTCCGACGTGCTCAACGTCTCGGTGGTGCTCGGCCCCGAGCCCACCGACCGGCTGTTCGCCGTGGTGCCGACCTCGCGCGCGGGCATCACGGTGCTCGGCGACTGGGACAACATGGGCCAGCGCCAGACCGACAGCGGCAACGTCGAGTTCCGGCGCGTGCGCATCGCGCACGACGAGATCCTCGGCCCGCCCGGCGTGGCCTCGAGCCCGCGCGCCACGCTGCGCAACCTGATCGGCCAGATCGTGCTGACCGAGATCTACCTCGGCAATGCCTTCGGCGCATTGCGCGCCGCCATCGAGCACCTGCGCGCCCACACCCAGCCCTGGCCCATGGCCGGCGTGGAGCGCGCCGAGGACGACCGGCTGCTGCAGCTGCGCGCGGGCGAGATGTGGTCCGCGCTGCAGGCCGCCACGGCGCTGTCGAACCAGGCCAACGAGCGCTTCCAGCAGGCCTGGGAGCAGGGCTTCGCGCTCACGGCCGACAGCCGCGGGGCGCTCGCGATCGACGTGGCCGCGGCGCGCACGCAGGCCGCGCGCACGGCGCTGCACGTCACCTCGCAGATCTTCGAGCTGGTGGGCGCGCGCGGCACCGCCTCGAAGCACAACCTCGACCGCTACTGGCGCAACGTGCGCGTGCACACGCTGCACGACCCGCTCGACTACCGGCACCAGGGCATCGGCGCCTGGCTGCTCGCGGGCGACGTGCCGAATCCCTACGGCTACGGCTGAGCCCTCGCGTTCCGTTTTCCTCTCTCTCCCTTCGATCCCATGAGCTCCTCGCATCCCATCGACCGCCGCCGCTTCGGCCTCGGTCTCGCCGCCCTCGCCGGTACCGCCGGCCTGTCCCTGCCGCTGCGCGCGCAGTCGCTCGAGAAGATCGTGGTCGCCGAGAGCCAGGGCTTCAGCTGGGCCATTCCCTACCTGGTGTCCAGCCGCAACCTCTGGAAGAACCACGGCATCGAGGCCACCACCCTGCAGTTCACCTCGGGCCGGCTGGCCTTCGACGCGGCCGTGGCGGGCAAGGCCCAGTTCGCGACCGCCACCGACAGCGTGATCGGCCTGGCCGGCGCGAACGGCGTGCGCGCGGTGATCGTGGCCGAGTTCAGCCGGCTGTCGAGCGGCATGGTGGTGGCGGCGCGCAGCGACCGCGGCATCGCGACCGGCGCGCAGCTCAAGGGCAAGCGCGTGGCGACCACGGTCGGCACCAGCGGCCATTACTTCCTGAGCCGCTTCCTCTCGCTGCACGGCCTCGCGCTCAAGGACGTGACGCTGGTCAACCTGCGCGGCCCCGATGCCGTGACCGCCATCGCCAAGGGCGACATCGATGCCTTCGCCTGGGGCTGGGACGCGGGCCAGAAGGCCATCGCCGACAGCGGCGGCAAGGTCAAGGTGCTCGACGACACGGGGCTGGAGAAGGTGTTCCTGAGCCACTACGTGCTGACCGCGAGCGAATCGCTGGTGCAGTCGCGGCCCAAGCTGGTGGAGGCCGCGGTGCGCAGCCTGCTCGATGCCGAGGCCTTCTACCGCGCCCAGACCGCCGAGGCGATCGCGCTCGTGGCCGAGCGCACCAAGGCCACGGTCGAGACGACGAAGGCCGGGCTCGAGACCGTCTCGGTCGGCGTGCGGCTCGACGAGCGGCTGCTCGACGACCTGGTGCTCAACGCGCAGTGGGCCATCGAGGCCGGCCTCGCGACGCCGCCGAAGGAAGACCTGCGCGCGCTCTACCGCAAGCTGATCTACGCCGATGCGCTGAAGGCCGCGGCGCCCGACCGCGTGCGCCTGGGCTGAGGCCATGGGCGCGAACGACACGGCCCCGCGCGCGATCGTCAGCGTGCGCGATGCGTCCAAGCTCTACGCCTCGTCGAACGGCGAGCTGAACTGGGCCATGACCGACGTCAACCTCGACATCGGCGAGGGCGAGTTCGTCTGCGCCATCGGCCCGAGCGGCTGCGGCAAGACCACGCTGCTCAACGCCATCGCGGGTTTCGTCGAACCCACCACCGGCAGCGTGACGGCCGGCGGCCAGCCCGTGACCGGGCCCGGTGCCGACCGCGGCGTGGTGTTCCAGGAGTACGCGCTGTTCCCCTGGCTCAATGCGCGGCGCAACGTGGAGTTCGGTCTCAAGATGCTGGGCCTGGGCGCCGCCGAGCGCCGCGAGCGCGCCGAGGAGCTGCTCGCGCTCATGGGCCTGTCGCATGCGGCGCGGCGCTATCCCTTCGAGCTCTCGGGCGGCATGCGCCAGCGCGTGGCGGTGGCGCGCGCGCTCGCCACGCGGCCGAAGGTGCTGCTGATGGACGAGCCCTTCGCGGCCATCGACGCGCTCACGCGCGCGAGCCTGCAGCGCGAGCTGCTGCGGCTGTGGCGCGAGCTCGGGCTGTCGGTGTTCTTCATCACCCACAACATCGAGGAGGCGGTGTTCCTCGCGCAGCGCGTGGTGGTGATGAGCCCGCACCCGGGGCGCATCCGCGAGATCGTCGAGGTCGACCTGCCGTATCCGCGCGAGCGCGCCGACCCGGCCTTCGGCGCGGCCTATGCGCGCATCGCGGCGGCCTTCGCGCAGTCGGAAGAGGTGGCCTCGTGAGCGCGGCGCTCGACGACCTGCGCGAGCGCGCCGAGGCGGCGCCGGCCGAGGCATCGCTGTCGCGGCGCGAAGCGCTCGAGCGCGACTTCCGGCGCGACCAGCTCGCGCGGCAGCGGCGCGCGCGCCGGCGCCAACTGCTGCTGGGCGCGGCCGGCATCGTGGCCTTCCTGCTGGCCTGGGAGATCGCGCCGCGCGTCGTGCCCGGCATCAACACCAAGATGTTCCCGCCGCCCTCGCAGGTGGCCGGCGTGCTGCTCGACATGGCCTGGCGCAAGGGCGACATCTGGCCGCACGTGGGCGCGAGCCTGCTGCGCGCGCTCTGGGGCTTCCTGCTCGGCGCCTCGCTCGGCGTGGTGGCCGGCGTGCTGACCGGGCGCAGCACCACCCTGCGCCAGTTCACCGACCCGGTGCTGCACGGCCTGCGCGCCATCCCGGCGATCGCGATCGTGCCGCTGGCCATCGTCTGGTTCGGGCTCGGCGACCTCTCGAAGGTGATGCTCATCGCCTGGGGCGCCTTCTTCCCGGTCTGGGTCAACACCTTCATCGGCGTGCGCGACATTCCCGCCGTCTACCTGCGCTCGGCCGCCGCGCTCGGCGCCAGTCCCTTCGCGGCCATGACGCAGGTGGCGCTGCCGGCCGCGCTGCCCTTCGTGTTCGCGGGGCTGCGCCAGGCCACGGCCGTGTCCTTCGTGGTGCTGGTGGCGGCCGAGCTGGTCGGGGCCGAGCAGGGCCTGGGCTACCTGATCTCGTTCGCGCACCTGGTGTTCCGCGTCGACATCATGTTCGTGGGCCTGCTGTTCCTCGGCGCCATCGGCTTTTTGGCCGACCAGCTGTTCGCCTGGCTGCTGCACCGCCTGTTCCCCTGGTATGGCGCCGATGGCCGCCGCTGAGCTGATCCTGGCCAATGGCCAGGTGCTGACGATGGAACCCGGCGCGGCGCCCGCGCGGGCGGTGGCGCTGGCCGGCGGCCGCGTGCTCGCGGTCGGCAGCGAGGCCGAGGTGGCGCGCACGCGCGCGGCCGGCACGCGCGTCATCGACCTCGGCGGCCGCACCGTGCTGCCCGGCCTCGTCGACGCCCATGCGCACATGGAGCGCGAGGGCCTGAAGACCTTGCGGCCCAGCCTCGCGCATGCCACCTGCATCGCCGACGTGCTGGCGGTGGTCGCGGCCGAGGCCGCGCGCACGCCGCCGGGCCGCTGGATCGTGACCATGCCGGTGGGCCGGCCGCCGTTCTATTTCGGCGGCCCGTCCAACCTGGCCGAACGGCGCATGCCGAACCGGCACGAGCTCGACGCGGTGGCGCCCGATCATCCGGTCTACATCCCGGGTTTGTTCGGCAACTGGGGCGTGCCGCCGGGCCACAGCGCGCTCAACAGCCGCGCGCTGGCGCTGCACCGCATCGACGAGCACACCTGCCCCGACTGCGGCGGGCTGCAGATCGAACTGGGCGACGACGGCCGGCCCAACGGCGTGATCGTCGAGACCAACAAGCGGCCGCTGGTCGAGTTCTCGGTGCTCACGCAGGTGCCGGCCTTCGGCTTCGACGACCGGCTCGAGGGGCTGCGGCGCTCGCTGCCGCTCTACCACGCCTGCGGCACCACCAGCATCTACGAGGGCCACGGCTCCTCGCCCGAGACCATCGCGGTCTATCGCCGGCTGTGGGAGGAGGGCGGGCTCAGCATGCGCACCCGCCTGTGCGTGAGCCCGACCTGGTCGAACGTGGCCGAGGCGCGGCTCGCGATGCGCGACTGGCTCGCGCATGCGCGCGGGCGCGGCAGCGGCGACCCGATGCTCGCCATCGGCGGCATCTACGTCGGCCTGGGCGGCGACCGCGCCGCGGCCCATGCCGTGCGGCGCGCGCTGCCCAACACCGGCTGGATGGGCTTCGTCGAATGGGCCAACCGCATCGAGGACTTCCGCGACTACGCCTGGCTCGCGGCCGAGCACGACCTGCGCGTGCACAGCGTGGTGGTCGACCGGCTGTCCGAGGTGCTCGAGGTGTTCGAGGCCATCGACGCACGCTTCCCGCTCGCGGGCCGGCGCTGGGTGGTGGAGCACGTGGGCTACGTCACGGCCTCCGACATCGAACGCGTGAAGCGGCTGGGCCTGATGGTCACGAGCATCCCGTTCTACATGCTGTGGAAGAACGGCGCGCCGCGGCTGGCCGCGCCCGAACGGCAGGAGGAGTTCCTGCCGCAGCGTGCGCTGCTCGAGGCCGGGCTGCCGCTGGCCGCGGGCAGCGACAACATTCCCGTGAGCCTGTTCACCGCGGTGTGGGCCTCGGTGGCGCGCGAGGAGCGCACCACCGGCCGCGCCATCGGCCCGGGCCAGGCGCTGAGCCGGCTGCAGGCGCTCGAGACCGTGACGCGCAATGGCGCCTTCCTGAGCTTCGAGGAGGACCGCAAGGGCACGCTGGCGCCGGGGCGTTATGCCGACCTCGCGGTGCTCGATGCCGATCCGCTCACGGTGCCGCTGGAGGCGCTGGGGCAGGTGCATGCCGAGCTGACGCTGGTCGGCGGTCGCGCGGTGCACGACAGCGGCGGCTGGCTGGACTGAAGGGTCTCAGCCCGGCATCGCCGACTCGTGCCAGTGGCGCAGCAGCGCGCGCCCCACCGCGCTCACGAGCGCGAAGAACAGAAAGCCCAGCAGCGTGGCCGCGATCACCTCGGCGAACAGCAGCGCCGTGTACATGCGCCCCTGCGCGAACACGATCTGCACGCCGAGTCCGCCCTCGGCATTGCCCGAGCCGATGATGAACTCGCCGACGATGGCGCCGATCACCGACAGCCCCGCCGACACGCGCAGGCCCGCGATGATGTGCGGCAGCGCCGCGGGCAGCTGCAGCTTGCGAAAGGCGGTCCAGCGGCTGCGGTTGTGCAGCGCGAACAGCTCGACCAGGTTGCGCGAGGTGGAGCGCAGCCCCAGCAGCGTGTTGTTGACGATCGGGAACAGCGACATGATCAGGCTGATCACGACCACCGAGCCCTCGTTGTAGCCGAACCAGAGCACGATCAGCGGCGCGATCGCCACCACCGGCACGGTCTGCAGCAGCACCACGTAGGGATAGAGGCTGCGCTCGAGCAGCCGCGACTGGCTCAGCAGCGCCGCCAGCGCGATGCCGCCGACGATGGCGATCAGGAAGCCCAGGCTCGCTTCCTTCAGCGTGCTGAAGGCGGCCATCAGCAGCAGGCCGGCGTTCTCGATGGCGGCCGCGCCCACCTCGAGCGGCGAGGGCAGCAGGTAGCCCTTGCCGCGGTAGACGGTGGCGGTCAGCGCGAACCACAGGCCGATGACGAGCACGGCGACCAGCACGACGGGCCAGGCGTCGCGCGTCCAGCGCGCGGCGATCGAAGAGGAGGTTGGGTTCATGACGCGTCCTTCCTCATGCGAATGCCGCGCGCGGCACGGTCTCGCGCCGCAGCGCGGCCGTCACCTCGCCGGCCAGCCGCGCGAACTCCGCGCTCGCGCGCAACTGCGGCGTGCGCGGAAAGGCGAACGGCACCTCGACGACCTCGACCACGCGGCCCGGCCGCGGCGACATCACGACCACGCGCTTCGAGAGGAACACGGCCTCGTGCACGCTGTGCGTCACCAGCACGCCGGTGAAGCCGGCCTGGCGCCACAGCGCCGACAGCTCCTCCTGCAGCAGCTCGCGCGACAGCTCGTCGACGGCGGCCAGCGGCTCGTCGAGCAGCAGCAGGCCGGGGCGCAGCGCGAGCGCGCGCGCCAGCGACAGCCGCATGCGCATGCCGCCCGAGAGCTGGTGCGGATAGAGCTTCTCCATGCCCGCGAGGCCGACCAGCGCGAGCGCCTCGGCGGCGCGGCGCTGCAGCTCGTCGGGCGCGAGGCCTTCGAGCTCCATCAACAGCTGCGCATTGCGCTCGGCGGTGCGCCAGGGCAGCAGCGCCGGCTCCTGGAACACGAAGGCCCTGGCCGCCTCGGCGCCCGGTGCCAGGCGGCAGCGGCCGGTGCTGGGCGCGACCAGGCCGGCCAGGATGCGCAGCAGCGTCGACTTGCCGCAGCCCGAGGGGCCGACCAGCGAGACGAACTCGCCGGCGCGCAGTTCGAGGTCGATGGGATCGAGCGCCTGCAGGCCGCTGTCGAAGCGCTTGGAGACACCCTCGAGCGCGATCGAGGCGCCGATGCTCATGGCTGGCAACCGGGCACGAGGCCGCGGTCGTAGGCCTGGCGCTCGTCGAAGCCCGCGGGCAGGAAGGCCACGCTGCGCAACTGGCCGGCCAGCTCCTTCCAGCGCGCGTCGTCCATGCAGCCGACGCGGTTGAGGTCGTGCGAGACCAGCGTCTCGATCATCAGCTTGTTGGCGGCGTCGTAGATCTCGGGCGAGATCTGCTTGTTCATGCCGGTCAAGAGCGGCTTGAGGCCCGACGGGTCGCGCACGTAGTTGCGCCAGCCCTGCTGCACCGCGGCGATCGCGGCCTTCACCAGCGCGGGCCTGGTGCGGATCAGCTCGTCGGTGGTGAACAGCACGCTGTAGGGCCGGTAGCCGAGCGAGGCCAGCGTGATCTGCTGCACCGCGAGGCCGCTCGCGGCCATGCGCGCGGGCAGGAACAGCGAGTAGCCCTGCTGCACCATCTTCGGATCGTCGCGGAACAGGCTCAGGTCGCCCGAGACCGGGATCTCGCGCGTATTGGCGAGCTTGTAGCGCTTCTTGGTCCACTCCCAGTAGGCATTGCCGATGTTGACCGCGAAGGTGCGGCCCTGCAGGTCGGCGATGCCCTTGACGGCCGGGTCGGCGTGGTAGACCAGCGTGTAGGGCACGTGGTCGAGGTGCGCGAACACGGCGCGCACCGGCGCGCCGCGCAGCCGCGCGAGCAGCACGTCGTCGGCATTGCCGATGCCGAACTCGGCCTGGCCCGAGGCCACCTGCGGCACGGTCTGGATCTTCGGGCCGCCCTGCAGCACGCTGATGCGGATGCCGGCCTCCTTGCCGAGGCCGTCCTGCTGCGCCTGCCAGTAGCCGGCCTGGTCGGGCTGCGCGAACCAGTTGGAGAGGATGCGCACGTTCTGCACTTCGGGTGCGGCGCTGGCCGCGTGGGCGAAGGGGAGCAGCGCGGCGGCGGCGCACAGCGCGCGGGCGAGGAGGGTGGAGGTTTTCATGGCGCGATCGGTCATCAGGCCCGCAGCCACGGCAGTTGCTCGCGCGTGTAGCGGTAGGTCTTGAACACGCTGTTGAGCCGGCCCGGCCCGGTCTTGCGCGCGGCCTCGTCGGGGTACTCGTCGAACCACGGGATCACGTACTCCCAGACCACCTCGCCCTCGGGCGTGACCTCGAACAGCCGGCCGGTGGCCGACTCGGTGACGTGGGTGTTGCCGTCGGGCAGCCGCTGCGCATTGCCCATGAAGGCGGTGTAGAAGGCGTTGACCATCTCGTCGGCATAGGACCACGCGACCTCGTGGGTCGCAGGATCGATCTCGAGCACGCGCGAGAAGGCCACGTGCGCGCCATGGCGGAAGTTGCCGTTGTCGAACACCAGGATGCGGCCGTTCGGCAGCGCCACCGGCGCATGCTGGTGCGAGACCACGCTCGGCGGAATGTGCAGCCGCACCCGGCCGCTGGCCCTGTCGACGCCGATCACGCCCGAGGTGGTGCGCAGGCTCATGAGCACCAGGCCGTCGGCGTCGACGTCGAGGCCATTGACCAGCGGCCAGTGGTAGCGGCCGAAGCCCGGGTGGATCGGGAAGTCCTCGGGCGCGAGGTGCTCCCAGCACTTCCATTCCCAGACGATCTCGCCGGCGCGGTTCACTTCGCGGATCACGTCGCCGTACATGGTGTCGTCCGTGCCGTGCGCGGTGCCGCCGGGCACGCGGCGCGCGAAGTCGGCGGGCACGGGCGCGCAGGCCGCGTACAGCAGGTTGCCGTTGGGCAGCCACATGGCGTCGTGGTGGTGCGACGGGTCCTCGTAGTGCCAGACCAACTCGCCCTCGGGCGTGAGCTCGCGGAAGTCGCCGCCGTGCCACATCGACCAGGCGGGGTAGCGGTCGGGCGAGTCGGCGTGGTTGCCGTTGTAGCCGAGGTTGCCGTTGTCGAGGATCACGGCATGCCGGCCCGCGCGCACCGGCAGCTTCCATTGGTGGGCCACCTCGCCGTCGATGCCGACCAGGTAGACGTGGCCCCGCGCGGTCTGCGGCGCGATCAGCGTGTAGCCGCCCGCGCTGAGCACGGGATCGTGGGCGATCAGACCGACGCCGCGGCGGCGCTGCGTGACCTGGTCGACGGTGGAGGCGGGACGGGTGCGAGTGTTCAAGACGGGTTCCTCAGTGCGATGGACCCGAATCTAGGTCGCACTGGCCGTCAGGAAAATCTGATTGTTTCGAACGGTGCGTCAGGAAAAAACGTACATTGCCCCGATGCGCGCCATCTCACAGTCCTTCCGCTGCTTCGACGAGGTCGCCCGCCGCGGCTCGATCCGCAAGGCGGCCGAGTCGCTTCACCTCACGGCCGCGGCCGTGCACCAGCAGATCCTCAACCTCGAGGAGCAGGTCGGCGCGCCGCTGTTCGACCGGTTGCCGCGCGGCATGCAGCTCACGACGGCGGGCGAGATCATGATTGCCGCGGTGCGCCGCGGCCAGCGCGACTTCGACAGCGCGCTGAGCCAGGTCGAGGACCTGCGCTCGCTGCGCCGCGGCCACATCAACCTCGCGGTCTCGCACTCCTCGGCCGAGCAACTGGTGCCCGAGGTGATCGAGGCCGCGATGAAGAGCTACCCCGGCCTGACCTACGGCGTGCGCTCGGGCAGCGGCGAGAACATCCTGCGCTGGGTCGCCACCGGCGAGGCCGACATCGGCTACTGCCTGCGCCGCAAGCCGCCGCCGGGCGTGGAGGAGATCGGCGCCTTCGCGCAGCAGCTCGGGCTGGTCACGCCGCCCGGCCATCCGCTCACGGCGCTGGGCAAGCTGCCGCGGCTGCGCGACTGCCTCGAGCATCCGCTGATCCTGATGACGCCCGATACCGAGCTGCGCGCCATGGTCGATCAGATCGACCTGCGCGCGCACCGCCAGACCCGCCCCCTGGTGGAGACCAGCTCGGTCGCGATGGTGCGGCGCCTGGTGGCCGGCGGCACCGGCATCGGCTTCCTGATCGCCGAGAACGTGGTGGAGGACGTGGCGGCCGGCCGCCTGGTGTGGACCGGCCTCGCCGACGCGGGCGCGCGCTCGTTCAGCTGCCTCTACCAGCGCGCGGGCCAGACCACCGCGGTGGCGATGGGCATGTTCCTGCAGTTCCTCGCGCAGGCGATCCAGCAGATCGAGCAGCGCTTCGATCGGCCGGCCGGCGCGCTGGCGCTCGACGCGTTCGCGCAGTAGCGGCGTTCAGCTCTTTCCGACGCGGTAGAAGGTCGGCGGCGGCGTGCCGTTGACCGCGAAGGCGCCGACCTGGCGCTCGCGGTAGACGCGCGGGTTGTGCGAGGAGATGGTGCGCGCGTTGCGCCAGTAGCGGTCCAGCCCGTGTGTGCGCAGCGTGGCAGAGGCGCCGAGCGCGTCGAACAGCTCGGTGCTCGCGTCGAGCACCAGCCGCGTGACGACCGAGACCGCCTGGTCCACCTCCACGTGCGAGGCGGCCGCGGCAGCGGCGCGCGCCTCGTCGGGCAGCGCGCCGTCGAGGTGCGCATCGTGCGCGCGCTGCAGCGCGCCGGCCGCCTGCAGCACGATGGCGCTCGCGCCATAGGCCGCGCTGCGGCCGCGGCCCACCACCTGCAGGATCTGCGGATCGTCGGACACGCGCGCGGCATTGCCGTGGCTGTAGCTGCGGTCGCGCTCGCGCACGCGCTGCGCGAGGTCGTCGCTCGAGGCGCGCGCGATGCCGGCCAGCGAGGCCAGGTGCACGGTCTGGAAGTAGGGCGAGGCGTAGGGGAAGCGCTGCTTGCTCGGGTTGACCCACAGCGGATCGATGGCCACGTCCTCGAAGGTGGCGGTGCCGCTCGCGGTGAGCGCCTGGCCGAAGCCGTCCCAGTCGTCGAGCACCTGCACGCCCGCGGCCTGGCGCGGCACCGAGATCATCGTGGGCTGGCCTTCGTCGTCGTCGGCCACGGCGTTGATCCAGTCGGCGAACAGCGAACCGGTGGTGTAGAACTTGCGCCCGTCGAGCCGCAGCCCGCGCGGCGTGGCGCGCAGCCGGGTCGAGAAGGCGCCGACCTTGGCGTCGCCGGTCTCCGAGAAGCCCGAGCCCACGAGCTCGCCCGCGGCGAGCCGCTCGAGCCAGTGCGCGCGCCACGGCGACTCGGGCGCGAGCAGCACGTCCTCGGTGAAGCCGAAGTGCGCGCGCAGGGCGTTGACCACGTTGGTGTCGGCCGCGCCGAGCTCGGTCAGCAGCGCGAACAACTCGACCAGGCTGGCGTCGGCGCCGCCGCGTTCGACCGGCAGGCGCAGCCGCGCGAAGCCGGCTTCGCGCAGCCAGCCGATCTCCTCGTGCGGCAGTTGGTGCGCGAGATCGCGCGCCACCGCGCCCTCGCGGATGCGCGCGAACACGGCGCGGAACGGCCGCGCGAGTTCGTCGTAGCGCGCGCTGGGCGGTGCGCCCCAGGGATGGTCGATGGCGGAGGTGGGGAGCGTCATGCGGGGGAAGAGAGAAGAGGGGGAGGAGGAGGGGGAAGGCCGGCGCGATTCTGGGTCGCGCAGCGGCCACGCGGAACGAACGATTGCGCACATCCATATGCGGCCCTTCCCATGGCCGCCGCGCATGCCTGCCATGCGCGCGGCGCACCCCGTACGGCGCATAGACGAAGTTCGCAGAAGCACATGCGAAAGTCGAGGTTCACGCGCCGCGCACGGCGCGCAGAATGGTCGCAGCCCTAGTCTGCACACGCGCAGCCCGCCGGCCGCGCCATCCATCCCATGCCCCAAACTCCCCTCAAGATCGTCGCCCTGTCCGGCGGCCTGCAACGCCCCTCGCGCACCCTGGTGCTGGTCGAGGAACTGATCGAAGGCATCGCCCAGGCGATCCCCGTCGAGAGCCGCGTGATCGAGATCGGCAACCTGGTGCCGCAGTTCGGCGCGGTGCTCTACCGCCCGCAATTGCCGGCCGCGGTCGAGGAAGCCCTCGTGGCCCTCGAGTCGGCCGACCTGGTGATCGCCGCCAGCCCCGTGTTCCGCGGCGCCTACAGCGGCCTGTTCAAGCACTTCCTCGACTTCGTGCACCACGATGCGCTGATCGACAAGCCGGTGCTGCTGGCCGCGACCGGCGGCAGCGAACGCCATGCGCTGGTGATCGACCACCAGCTGCGGCCGCTGTTCAGCTTCTTCCAGTCGCACACGCTGCCGATCGGCGTCTACGCCACCGACCGCGATTTCGAGAACTACCAGGTGCGCAGCGAACTGCTGCGCGCGCGCATCGCGCTGGCGGTCGCGCGCGCGCTGCCGGTGCTGCGGCAATTGCAGCCGCAGGCCGAGCGCGCCGCCGCGCCGCGGCCGCAGCTGCACGCCGTGGCCTGAAGCCGGGCCACGCCCGGCAGGAGGTCAATGCACCTTCGGGAAGCCGTGGCGCTCGGCCAGCAGCGCGAGGATGCGGCGCGTGTCGGTCACGAAGCGCAAGGCGCCGAGCGACTGCGCGTCGGCCGGTGCCGGCGGCTCGTCGCCGAACACCAGCACCGGCAGGCTCTGGTGTGCCTCGTCGAGCACCGCCACCACGGCCGCGCGCGGGCGCGGGAACGGCAGCCGGTGCACCTCGAGGCGCGCGGCCTGCTCGGGCGCCGAGGCCAGCAGCCCCTCGATGGGCAGGCCGTCGGGGCAGACGAAGGCATCGCCCGGGTGCTTGTCGTCGGTGAAGCCTGCCTCGAGCAGGAAGAGTCGGTCGCGGCTCATGCGAGAAATCCTTTGGAAGTCGGTGAAATGAAGAACCCAACGATGGAGCGAAGCCGCTCGCGGGCGAACGAAGAAAAGCACATGTGCATATCCGCATCGCGCGCTTGCGTTCCGGCGACGGAGGCAGCGCGATGAACGAGGCGGGCACGCGCCGCCAGATGCACCTGGGCGCCTTCTTCTTCGGCGTGGGCCATCACCTCGCGGCCTGGCGCCATCCCGACGTGGACCCGGGCGCCGCGAGCCGCATCGAGGCGCTGCGCGAATGGACGCGCATCGCCGAGGCCGCGAAGTTCGACGCCATCTTCTTCGCCGACAACGTCGGCCTGCCCGGGCCGCCCGACGCGGTGGTGGCGAAGAACGCGCTGTGGTATCCGCTCGATCCGCTGGTCACGCTGGCGGCGCTGTCGCAATCGACCACGCACATCGGGCTGGTGGCGACCGTGTCGGCCACCTACCTGCCGCCCTACCACCTGGCACGCAAGTACGCCTCGCTCGACCAGGTCAGCGGCGGGCGCAGCGGCTGGAACCTCGTGACCTCGGGCAGCGATTTCGAGGCGCGCAGCTTCGGCCTGCCGCAGCAGTTCGCGCATGCGCACCGCTATGCGCGCGCCCACGAGTACGTGAAGATCGTCAAGGGCCTGTGGGACACCTGGGAGGACGATGCCTTCGTGCACGACAAGGCGGCCAACCGCTTCTTCGATCCCGCGAAGCTGCACCGCGTGGCGCACGAGGGCGAGCACTTCACGCTGCATGGCGGACTGCAGACGCCGCGCGCGCCGCAGGGCTACCCGGTGCTGGTGCAGGCCGGGTCGTCGGGCGACGGCCAGGACCTGGCTGCCGCCACGGCCGAGGTGGTGTTCACGGCCCAGCAGACGCCCGAGGATGCGCGCGCTTTCTACGCCGGCCTCAAGGCGCGGCTGGCCGCGCACGGGCGCGGCCCCGATTCGCTCAAGATCCTGCCGGGCATCTCGCCCTTCGTGGGCCGCAGCCAGCAGGAGGCGCAGGAGAAGTTCGAACAGCTGCAGGGCCTGATCGATCCGGTGCTCGGCGTCGGGCTGCTGTCGACCTTCCTCGGCAACGTCGACCTCTCGGGCTACGCGGTCGACGATCCCTTTCCGCAGGACCTGCCGGTCACCGAGGGCTGGAAGAGCCGCCAGGCGCTGTTCTCCGAGATGGCGCGCCGCGACGGCCTGTCGATCCGCCAGCTCTACGAGAAGGTGGCGGGCGCGCGCGGCCACTGGACCGTGGTCGGCACGCCCGAAGCTATCGCCGACCAGCTCGAACACTGGTTCAGCACCGGCGCGGCCGACGGCTTCAACGTGCTCGCGCCGACGCTGCCGCATGGCCTGAGCGACTTCGCGCGGCTCGTGATTCCCGAACTGCAGCGGCGCGGGCTGTTCCGCACCGAATACACCGGCCGCACGCTGCGCGAGCACCTGGGGCTCGCGCGGCCCGCGCATCCCGCCGCCGTGGCCGCATCGATTCCTTCTCACCGGTAAGCCCACGCATGAGCGAACCCACCGAATTCCTCTGGTACGTACCCAACCAGGTCGTGGCCGGCCATCGCGGCGATGCCGCCGTCGAGGGCCACAACAGCCTCGACACGCTGACCCGGCATGCGCTGGCGCTCGAAGCGCATGGCTGGAAGGGCGCGCTGCTCGGTGCCGGCTGGGGCCGGCCCGATACCTTCACGGTGGCGACCGCGCTGGCCGCGCGCACCACCACCTTCGAGCCGCTGATCGCGATCCGCCCGGGCTACTGGCGGCCCGCGCAGTTCGCATCGGCCGCGGCCACGCTCGACCATCTGAGCGGCGGCCGCGTGCGCATCAACATCGTCTCGGGCAAGGACCAGCTCGCGGCCTATGGCGACAGCGAGGGCGACCCCGCGCAGCGCTATGCGCGCACGCGCGAGTTCATCCACCTGGCACGCCGGCTCTGGACCGAGGAGGGCGTGACGTACCGTGGCGAGCACTTCGGCGTGGAGAACGCCACCGTGCAGCCGCGCATCGAGGTGCGTGGCGCGCGACGCCATCCGACGATCTATTTCGGCGGCGCCTCCGAGGCGGCCGAGCGGGTGTCGGCGACCGAGGCCGACGTGCAGCTGTTCTGGGGCGAGCCGCGCGACGGCATCCAGGAACGCATCGGGCGGCTGAAGGCGCTGAGCCGCAGCCTCGACCGCGATCTTCCGCCGTTGCGCTTCGGCCTGCGGGTCACGACGCTGGTGCGCGACACCACCGAGGAGGCCTGGGCCGATGCCGAGGCCAAGGTGGCGCAGATGGCGCGCGGCGCGGCGCCCGGCGAGCCCGACCGCGCGCAGGCCGTGGGCCAGCGCCGGCTGCTGCAGCTGCACGAGCGCGGCGAGGTGCTCGACGACAACCTCTACACCACGCCCGGCAAGTACGGCGGCGGCGGTGCCGCCACCACCTGGCTGGTGGGCTCGGCGCAGGACGTCGCGCGCTCGCTGCGCAAGTACCAGGCGCTGGGCATCACGCACTTCGTGCTGTCCGACACGCCCTACCTCCACGAGATCCGCCGGCAGGGCGAACAGCTGCTGCCGCTGCTGCGCGATGCCGCCGCATAACCCTTCCTCATCGCCATGACCTCTGCTTCTTCCAATGAGCCCGGCCCGCGCTTCGGCATCTGGGCGCTGGTGCACGGCAGCCGCGCTGCGCTGCAGGACCCCGATGAACCCTACGACGCCTCCTGGCGGCGCAACCGCGCGCTGGTGCTCGAGGCCGAGCGGCTCGGTTTCGATTCGGTGCTGGTGGCGCAGCACACGGTCAATCCGCACGATGGCGAGAGCGCGCAGCTCGAGGCCTGGACGGCCGCCGCGGCGCTGGCCGCGCTGACCTCGCGCATCGAGATCATCGCGGCCATCAAGCCCTATCTCTATCACCCGGCGGTGCTCGCGAAGATGGCGCTGGGCATCGAGGAGATCAGCGGCGGGCGCTTCGCCATCAACCTCGTCAACGCCTGGAACCGGCCCGAGCTCGAGCGCGCCGGCATTCCCTTCGCCGAGCACGACGCGCGCTATGCCCATGGCCGCGAATGGATCGAAGTGGTGGAGTCGCTGCTGCGCGGCGAGCGCACCCGCTTCGCGGGCGAGCACTTCAAGCTCGACGACTACCGGCTGAGCCCTGCGGGCCTGCACCGCGCGCGGCCGCGCATCTACGTCGGCGGCGAATCGGAGCCGGCGCGCGCGCTGGTGGCCGATCGCGGCGACACCTGGTTCATCAACGGCCAGCCGCTGGCCGACGTGCAGGCGCTGATCGCCGACCTGCGGCGCCGCGAGCGTCCGGCCGGCTGGGCGCCGCTGCAGTTCGGGCTCTCGGCCTTCGTGGTCGCGCGCGAGACCGACGAGGAGGCGCGCGCCGAGCATGCGCGGCTGCTCGCGCTCGCGGCGCTCGACGCGCCGCTGCGGGCGGCCAACAAGCCCAACATCGATCCCAAGGCCGTGATGTTCCAGACCGCGCAGAAGTCGCCGCGCGTGGGCTCGAACGGCGGCACCGCGGCCGAACTCGTGGGCAGCTACGACAGCGTGGCGCGCCGCATCGAGGCCTTCCACGCGGCCGGCATCGAGCTGTTCATGCTGCAGTTCCAGCCCTTCGAAGCGGAGATGCGCCGCTTCGCCGATCATGTGCTGCCGCGCGTGGCCGGCGCGGCCGCGCGATCGCTCGCAGCACGCGCGGATGCCGCCCTGGCCTGAGAGCGTCCATTTCGAGAAAGAGAAGCGTCCCATGTCCATCGCATCTTCCGCCGCCATGCCCGGCCGTCACTCGGACCGGCGCCGTGCGCTGCTGCTGGGCCTGGCCGCGGCCGCCGTCGCGCCCGCTGCCGTGGGCGCGACCGATCCCGCGCTCGCCGCGCTGCAGTCGGCGATCGACGGCCCGCAGCGCAGCGCGGCCAACCGCGCGCGCGACGGTGCGCGGCATCCGCTCGAGACGCTGTCCTTCTTCGGCCTGCGGCCCGAGTGGTCGGTGGTCGAGATCGCACCGGGCGGCGGCTGGTACACCGAGATCCTCGCGCCCTTCCTGAAAGCCCGCGGCCGCCTCTACGCGGCCCATGCGCCGGCCGACGGCACGCCCGAGCAGCAGCGTGCCCGCGCGGCCTTCGCGAAGAAGCTCGCGAGCGACCCCGCCCACTACGGCCGCGTGGTGCTCGGCACTTTGCCCACCGACCGCTTCACCGACATCCACCCGCCCGGCGGCGCCGACGCGGTGCTGACCTTCCGCAACATCCACAACTGGATCGCCGACGGCCATTTCGACGAGACCTTGCGCGCCTTCTTCGACGTGCTCAAGCCCGGTGGCGTGCTCGGCGTGGAGGAGCATCGCGCGCTGCCCGGCACATCGCTCGCGCGGACCATCGACAGCGGCTATGTGGCGCAGGACTTCGTGATCGCGCGCGCCCGCGCGGCCGGCTTCGTGTTCGACGGCGAGAGCGAGATCAACGCCAATCCGCGCGACACGCACGACCATGCGAACGGCGTCTGGGCATTGCCGCCGACCCTGCGCGGAGGCGAAGTGGATCGCGCGAAGTACCTCGCCATCGGCGAATCGGACCGCATGACGCTGCGCTTCGTGAAGCCGCGGCGCGGGCCGGCGCGCACATAGGAAAAGCGCATAAGCAAGCGCGCGCAGCGCATTCGACAAGCGGCGGGCCGCGGTCCAGCATCGCGGTCTCTACCGACTTGCTTCGAGGTGTGCTCTTGTCCTCCGGATCCGACTTCTTCTTGCGCCGCCGCCAGGTCGCGCCCACGCTGCTGGCTTTGGCCACCGCGCTTTCGCTGCCCGCCAGGTCCCAGGCGCAGAACGCCTTGCCCAAGGAGGTGAAGATCGGCTTCCAGAAGGGCTCGGCCGTGCTGGTGCTGGCACGCAAGCAGCAGGTGGTGGAGAAGCGCCTCAAGGCGCTGGGCGTGGGCAGCGTCAAGTGGGTCGAGTTCCAGTTCGGCCCGCCGATGCTCGAGGCGCTGGGCGCGGGCGTCATCGACCTGGGCTCGGTCGGCGACACGCCGCCGGTGTTCGCGCAGGCCGGCGGCTCCGACCTCGTCTATGCGGCCGCCACGCCCTCGGCGCAGCATGCGGTGCTGGTGCCGAAGAACTCTCCGATCCGAACGCTGGCGGACCTGAGGGGCAAGAAGGTCGCGTTCGGCAAGGGCTCGAGCGCGCAGAACGTGACGATCAAGGCGCTGGCCACCGCGGGCCTGGGCTTCCAGGACATCCAGCCCACCTACCTGTCGCCGGCCGATGCCACCGCCGCCTTCAACGGCGGCAACATCGACGCCTGGGTGGTCTGGGATCCCTACTATGCGATCGCCGAGGAGCGCTATGGCGCGCGCGTCGTCGCCGACACCACCGACAAGCGGCTCACCAGCGCCTCCTACTACATGGCCGGCCGCGACTTCGCCACGCGCCATCCCGCGGTGCTGGCGGCCGTGCTCGACGAGCTGCGCCTGCTCACCGTCTGGTCGGGCCGGCACCGCGACGAACTGGCCGCCATCGCGGCCGAGGCCACGGGCATCGGCGTCAAGCCCTGGTCGGCCGCCTTCGCGCGCGCGGAGTTCTCGCTCGGGCCCGTGACCGAGGCGCACATCGCGCAACAGCAGCAACTGGCCGATGCCTTCCAGGCGCTGGGGATCATTCCGCGGCGGATCAGTGTGCGGGAGATCGTCTGGCGGGCGCCTGGGGTGTTCTGACGAATCCAGGTCGTGCAACCACGACGGGCGGTGGCGTGGAGTCCCGGTGGTTTCGTGGGCGCGATCAATGTGAGCGCAGCACGAGTGCCTCGCGCACGAGAGCGAAGACTTCGGGGTCCATCTTCCTGGCCTGGAGGTCCTTGTACTCCTCGGCAATCGAGCGATCGAGCAGAGCCGTTCCATCGGGGCTGAAGCGGATCAGACCGGCATCGAACAGGCGGTGGATATCCACGCGCAGCAGCATGCAGTTGGACCAGAGTGCCCGACCACCGTTCCTGGCCTCGTCGATGTGGGCGATATCGAGGATCGCTTCGGTCGTGGTGCCGGTGATGGCGCAAGCGCCATTCTTCTTCAGCATCTCGTCCCGCAACTGGGCTTGACCGGGGCGTGCCACGCGAAGGTAGGTGTCGTAGCTCATGTCGGCGAAGAATGCCGCATCTTCTTCATTGACGATCCTGCAATGCCTGGCGTTGCCATTCCATTTTTTCGGATCGTCCTTGTCGGTCCACCGCGCTTCGGCAGTTCTCTTGCCCAGGTCGACCGAGATTTCGGAGACCCCCCAGCGAACCTGATCCTTGCTGAGCTCTTCGTTGTGCTCGTGCTCATACCGCAAGGAAACCTCGAGCGTCGACGCCTCGAGGCGCCACTTGACGCAGGTTGCCTTGTACTTGACCCGCTTGCGTTCGGCCGGCCACCACTCGGTGGTTGCCACCGTGGCGCCTGGTTCAAGCGGGGCGAGGGTGTCGAACTGCAGATACTCGCAACCGTAGTCCCATTCGACGCGCAAAAGAATGACTGCCATTTTTTCAGGTCTCGGTGAAGAGATTTTTCGTTGAAGGAAGGAAAAGCATCGCCTGCGAGTGCTCGCTGGCTCGAATCGATAGCCGCCGGGACAAGACTCAAGCGCGCAGCGCCGTCACCTCGATCTCGATCTTCATGCGCGGATCGGCCAGCCCCGCCGAGATCATCATCGCCGCGGGGCGCACCTCGCCGAAGTACTTGCGCAGCACCGGCCAGCAGGCCTCGAACTCGGCGCCGTCGGGCAGTACGTAGGTCACGCGCACCACGTCGCGCAGGCTGGCGCCGGCTTCCTGCAGCGCCGCCTCGATGTTCTTCAGGCATTGCTCCGCCTGTTCGACCACGTCGTCCGAGATGGTCATGGTGCGGTAGTCGAAGCCCGTGGTGCCCGAGACGAACACCCAGTCGCCCGCGACGACGGCGCGCGAGTAGCCGATCTGTTGTTCGAAGGTGGAGCCGGAGCTGATGAGCTTTCTGGTCATGGGGGCCTTTGCGAAATTGGTGGGTGGGGGCCGGGGACGGCGGCTCGACTCTACCGGCCGGGGGCCAGGCCCGTTTTCCGCCGGGCTCGTCATCCTCTAAAATGAGAACCATTCTTATTAATCCGATGCCCCCGTTCCCCGGGGCACCGGCCAGAGGTCCTCTTGGCGTTCACCGAAGCCGCATCCGCTCAGCCCGTCGAAGTCCTGTACAGCGACCACCATGGTTGGCTGCGCGGCTGGCTGCGCAAGCGCTTGGGCAATGCCTTCGATGCGGCCGACATCGCGCACGACACCTACCTGCGCATCCTCTCGACCGGCCGCGTGCCGCAGCCCGAGGAGTCGCGCCGCCACCTGACGCAGATCGCCAATGGCCTGGTGATCGACCTGTACCGGCGCCGGCAGATCGAGGCCGCCTACCTCGAGGCCATCGCCTGCATGCCCGCGGCGCTGGCGCCCTCGGAGGAGGAACGCGCGCTCGCGGTCGAGGCGCTGGTCGAGGTCGACACCATCCTGCACGGCCTGCCGGCCAAGGCGCGCACGGCCTTGCTGCTGTGCCGGCTCGAGGGGCTGAGCTACCGCGAGATCGCGCAGCGGTTGAATGTCAGCGTCTCCTCGGTCGAGAAGTACGTCGCGGCCGGCCTGCAGGCCTGCTACCGGGTGATGCATGGCTGATGCGCGCATGAACCCGAGCCCCGCGCTGCCGGGCCCGCTCGATCCCGCGGTGGTGCGGCGCGCGGCCGAATGGATGGCGCGGCTCTGGTCGGGCGAGGCCAGCGACCAGGACCGTGCCGCCTGCGAACGCTGGCGCGCCCAGCATCCCGACCATGAACGCGCCTGGAACCGGCTGCAGTCCTTCGAGGACAAGCTCCATGCCCTGCCGCGCGAAGCCGCGCGCCACGCGCTGCGCGAGCCGGTGCGCACGGGCCGGCGCCGCGCGCTGCAATTGCTGGGGCTGACGGCCGCCGTCGGTGGCATCGCCGCGGCGCTGCGCGGCACCGAGGCCTGGCAGCTCGCCGCGTCCGACCACAGCACGCGCACCGGTGAGATCCGCGAGATCGCGCTGCCCGACGGCACGCGCGTGGTGCTGGGCACGGCCACCGCCATCGACCTGCGCTTCGACGCGCACGAACGCCGACTGGTGCTGCGCGCCGGCGAGATCCTGGTGACCACCGCCCCCGATCCCGCCGGCGCGCACCGCCCGTTCCGCGTCCACAGCCGGCAGGGCAGCGTGGAGGCGCTGGGCACGCGCTTCATCGTGCGGCAGGAGGCCGAGGCCTCGCGCGTGGCCGTGTTCGAGGGCGCGGTGGCGGTGCGGCCGGCGCGCGCGCCCGAGGCCATGGTGCGCGTGGGCGCGGGGCAGGGCACCGTGTTCTTCGCCGACCGTGCGCAAGCCCCCGATGCCGTGGCCGACAGCGCGGCCGCCTGGACCCGCGGCGTGCTGGTGGCCGAGGACATGCGCGTCGCCGATTTCGTCGCCGAGCTGGCGCGCTACCGGCCCGGCGTGCTGCGCTGCGATCCCGAGGTGGCCGAGCTGCGCGTGACCGGCGTGTTCTCGCTGCGCGACACCGACCGCGCGCTCGAGAACCTCGCGCTCGCGCTGCCGGTGTCGGCGGCCTACCGCACGCGCTATTGGGTCACGGTGCGGGCCCGGTAGGCGGGCCGACGCCCGTGCCTGCGAACGGCGGCCGAAACTTTTTTCGTTTTTTTGCGTTGCCGCTTGAGGTTCCGCCTTTCTCGTCCGGAAGACATGGGAGCACCAGACATCTTCCGAACTGAAAGGATCCCCGTCATGGCGAAACGCCTCCCGCAGCGCCCCCTCCCTCCACGCAGTCCGAGGCGCGCCGCCCCGATGGCCGCGCCGAGCCGCCTCGCGGCCGCGCTCTGGATGGGGCTCGCGCTCGGCGCGACGACCGTCGGCCTCGCGCAGGCCCAGCCCGCGGGCCAGGCCGCGGCCGATGCCAGGCGCGGCTTCAACATTCCCGCCGGCCCGCTCGATCGCGCGCTCGGCAGTTTCGCGAGCGCCGCGGGTGTCGAGCTGTCGGTCGATGCCAGCCTGCTGCGCGGCCGCAGCAGCGCCGGCCTGGCGGGCAGCTTCACGGTGCGCGAAGGCTTCGCCGAGCTGCTGCGTGGCCATGGCCTGCAGGCCGTGCGCCAGGCCAACGGCAGCTTCACGCTCGATGTGGCACCCCCGCCGCCAGCGCCGACCGGCGCGGGCGAGGTGCAGGCCGGCCACGGCATGCTGCCCGAGGTGCGCGTGCACGACAGCGCGCCACCCGAGACCGCCACCGGCCCGGTGGTCGGCTATGTCGCGAAGCGCAGCGCCAGCGGCACCAAGACCGATGCCTCGCTGCTGGAGACGCCGCAGCTCGTGAACGTGGTGACGCGCACGCAGATGGACGACCAGGGCGCGCGCACCGTGGCCGAGGCGCTGCGCTACACGGCCGGCGTGCTGGCCGAGCCCAACGGCTTCGACGTGCGCTACGACTGGAACTACATCCGCGGCTTCAACACCTTCGGCACCCAGTGGCTCGACGGCCTGCCGCTGCCCGGCGACCCGGCCAGCTATGCGGTGCCGCGCATTCCGGGCTATGCGCTCGAGCGCGTCGAAGTGGTCAAGGGGCCGGCCTCGGTGCTCTACGGCAAGGCCATTCCCGGCGGCCTGGTGAACCAGGTGACGAAGCGGCCGCAGGCGGTCGCGCAGCGCGAGGTGCGGCTGTCGGCCACCCACTTCGGCGGCGCCGAGCTCGCCACCGACCTCACGGGGCCGCTCGACGAGGACGGCAAGTTCCTCTACCGGCTGATCGCGCTGCGGCGCGACGCGCACACGCAGGTCGACCTGGAGCGCGACCGTCAGACCATGATCGCGCCCAGCCTCACGTGGCGACCGTCGGCCGACACCTCGCTCACCGTGCAGGCCCACTACCAGAAGGACGATCCGCGCATGAGCCCGCGCTTCTACCCGGTGGTGGGCTCGCATGTGCCGAGCCCTCTGTTCGGCTACATCCCGCGCAGCCTGTACCTGGGCGAGCCGTCGACCGACAGCTTCAACCGCAGCTACAAGTCACTGGGCTACAGCTTCGAGCACCGCTTCAACGACACGGTCTCGGTGCGCCAGAACCTGCGCTACGGCCATGCCGCGCAGGACATGTTCCTGGTGCGCGTGCATCCCTTCAATGCCTACCGGCCCGACGGCCACACGCTCAACCGCGTCTCGGCGATCTCCGACGACGACATCCGCTCGCTCTCGGTCGACACCCAGCTCGAGGCGCGCCTGCGCACCGGCCCGCTCGCGCACACGCTGCTGGCCGGCGTCGACCACCTGCGCGGCAAGCTGTCCTTCAACTTCGCCAACAGCGCCATCGGCGTGCCGCCGCTCGACGTGCTGAACCCGGTCTACGGCCTGCCGGTCACGCGGCCGACCAGCTACACCAACTCGACCTTCCAGGCGGTGCGCCAGACCGGGCTGTACCTGCAGGACCAGATCCGCTGGGGCCGCGCCATCGCCACGCTGGGCCTGCGCCACGACCGCTCGTCCATAGATACCACCAACCGCATGCTGGCCTCGCGCCCCGTGGTGCCGACCGAGGACTCGGCCACCACCGGCCGCATCGGCCTGGGCTACGTGTTCGACAACGGCGTCGCGCCCTATGCGAGCTATTCCACCTCGTTCCTGCCGGTCACCGGCGTGGACCGCTACAACCAGCCGTTCCGCGCGCAGAAGGGCCGGCAGTTCGAGCTGGGCCTGAAGTACGAGCCGACCGGCGGCTGGGGCTTCATGACCGCGTCGCTCTACCAGAACGACCTCGAGAACAGCCTCACGCCCGACCCGATGGACTCGCAGCGCTCGGTGCAGTCGGGCCGCCAGCGCCTGCGCGGCCTCGAGCTCGAGGCCAAGGCCGAGCTCACGAAGCGACTCAGCATGATCGCGGCCTACTCGTACACCGACTCCGAGGTGCGCAGCAGCAACGACCGCAACCAGTTGGGCCGCCCCACGCTGCGCACGCCGCGGCACCAGGCCTCGGCCTGGCTCGACTACCGCTTCGAGAGCGTGCCCGGCCTGCAGGCCGGCATCGGCGCGCGCTACATGTCGGCCTACGACACCGCCGGCACCTACGACCCCTACCTGCGCGTGCCCGCGCTGTTCCTGTGGGACCTCGGCGCCTCCTACGACCTCGGCCTGCTCGGCGATGCCTGGAAGGGCGCGCGGCTGCGCCTGACGGTGGCCAACGTGTCGGACCGGCGCTATGTCTCGCACTGCCTGATGCTGGCCGGCTCGCCCTGCAACTACGGCGCGCGCCGCACCGCCACCGCCACGCTCTCGTACGCCTGGTGATGGCGGCGCTCGCGGGTCTTTGCACGCTGCTCGGCGCGCTGTGCGTGTACCGGGCCGCGCCGCACCAGCGGCTCGGCGGCGCCGTGTCGAGGCCGCGCGCGTGGCGCGGCATCGGTGGCGTGCTGGTCGCGCTCGGTGCGGGGCTGTTCTGCCGCGCGCTGCAGCCGGCGGCCGGCCTCTTCAGCGCGCTCACGCTCGTGATGTGCGCGTGGATCGCGCTGCCGTACGTCACCGCGCTGCGGCGCTCGCCGAGCGAGGGCCGCCATGGCGCGCGCTGAGGACCGGAGCGGCGCGACCTGGTGCGCTCTCGCGCTCGCGGGCGCGCTGCCCGGCTTCGCGCTCGCGATCGCGCTGTCGGGCCTGTTCGCCTGGCTCGGGCCGGGCGGCATGGCGCCGCTCAACAAGTACCAGTTCAACATGTGGATCGTGCCGCCGCTGTGGCTGGGCATCTGCTCGGCGGTGTTCATGTTCCGCTCGGCACTGCGTGCCTGGGCCTGGCTGGGTGGCGCCACCGCCGTGGCGGGCGCGATGCTGTTCGCCGTGCGCCATCTCTCGGGCTGAGCCATGCGCGCCGACACCCTTCGCACCTACAAGACGCTCCACACCTGGACCGGCATCGTCGCGGGCCTCGCGCTCTTCATCGCCTTCTATGCCGGCGCCCTGACCATGTTCAAGGGCCCGCTCGACCGCTGGGCCACGCCGCCCGCCGTGGCGGCGGCGCCGTCGCCGGGCGCCGATGAACTGATCGCGCAGACGCTGGCCGCGCGGCCCGATGCGCGCGCCGATTTCACCTTGCACCGGGCGCGCCACGGCGCGCCCGAGCGCATCGCGTGGAAGGCGCGCGGCGAGGAGCGCGGCTGGAGCGCCAGCTTCGCGCCCGACGGCACGCTGCGCATCGCACCTGAGGCGCCAGCTGGCCTCGGCCAGTTCATCGACGTGGTGCACCGCACCGTCGCGCTGCCGGTCGACCTCGAGACCGGCACGCTGGTCATGGCCATCGTCAGCGCGCTCTATGCGCTGGCGATCGTCTCGGGCGTGGTCGTGCTGTGGCCGACGCTGGTGAAGGACTTCTTCGCCTTGCGCGTCGGGCGCAACCTCAAGCGCATGTGGCTCGACGCGCACAACGTGATCGGCATCGTGAGCCTGCCGTTCCATCTGGTCATGGCGCTGAGCGCGGTGGTGTTCGGCATGCACGACCTGATCTACGACGCGCAGAAGGCCGCGGTCTACGGCGAGCCACGGTTCGAGCAGATCTGGAAGGCCAGCGGCCCCTTCAGCGCGATCCGCCCCGATCCCGCGCCGGCCGCGCTGCTGCCGCTGCCCGCGCTCGAGGCGCGCATGCGCGCGCAGGCCGAGGGCTTCGTGCCGCACACGTTGCGCTTCCGCGGCGCCGGCACGGCCGGTGCCGCGGTCTGGATCGCGGGCGACCTGCCGTGCTGCATGACGCGCCAGGCGCAGGGTTCGTTCGTGCTGGCGAGCGCGGTCGACGGCCGGCTGCTGCACACCGAGTACCTGGCGGGGCAGCAATCGGGCTGGATGGCCTCGGTCTCGGCCTTCTTCGCGCTGCATTTCGGCGCCTACGGCGGTGGCACGGTGCGCTGGGGCTATTTCTTCCTCGGGCTGGCCGGGGCCTTTCTCTTCTATTCGGGCAATCTGCTGTGGGTGGAGTCGCGCCGGCGGGCCGAGCGCGGCGGGGTGCCCGTCGAGCAACGCCGCTCGAGTCGGTGGATGGCCGCGGGCACGGTCGGCGTGTCGCTGGGCTGCGTGGCGGCGCTGTCGCTCACGGTGGCAGCCGAGAAGTGGCTGTGGGCCTGGCAGGGCGAGGTGCTGGCGCCGTGGCGCGAGCAGGTCTATCACGCGGTGTTCCTGGGCAGCGTGGCCTGGGCCTTCCTGCGCGGCGCTTCGCGGGGTGCCGTCGAGCTGCTCTGGCTGGCCGCGGCCTCGGCCCTGGCGGTGCCGCTGACCAGCATCGCCGGGTGGCTGCTGCCGTCCTCGGGGTCGTGGCTGCGCGCCGATGCGCTGGGCGTGGACGCCATCGCGCTGCTCGGCGCCGGTGCCTTTGCCTGGATGGCGCTGCGCACGGCGCGCCGCGTGCGCGAGGGGCCGGCGGACAGCGTCTGGGCGGCGCCTGCACCTCGGCCGGCAGGCTGAGCCCGGAACGCGCTCGCGCCGGGCGCGGCGACGGCGCGCTTTCCGCAGGCCCGCCACGCCGCTGTCCGACAAGCCCGGCATGCCCCCAAACTGTAAATTCCTGTGTCAGCGAACCGGATTCTTCGGTTATTTTCCTCTGCCGACCTGGCGGGGCCCGGTCGCAACAACGAGGAGCAAACGCGTGAGGCATTGGTGGCTGGCGGCGGGTCTTTCAGTGGCGGGCAGCCTGGCATGGGCGCAGCCCGCATGGTTCACCGTGGTCGGCGATCCGCTCGACAAGGCGGCCGACACGGTGCAGGTCGACCCCAACCGCATCGCGGCACCGCCGCCCGCGGAAGGCGAGGCCGCGCCCGAGAAGCCGCTGATCGAGATGAACGTGCGCGTGAACCGCTCGGGCCCGCGCTTCAACTGGGACCGCGTCCCCTACCGCTCGTACGAATCGCGCGTGGTCTTCGACTGCCATGCGAAGAGCGCGACCTATGTGCAGGCGCGCTTCTATGCCGAGCCGCTGTGGCGCGGCGAGCCGCACCAGGTCGCCGACTACAGCGCGGCGCCCAAGCCGATGCGCTTTCTCGACATGACGCCGAATCCGACGGCGCGGATCGTGCGGGCGGCTTGCCGGATGCGGGCGAGCTGAGCCAACGAAAAAGGCGGCCGACGGGCCGCCTGTGCGAGGGTGAGGGGCCCGGCTTACTTCGCCGTAGGCATCACGAACTCCGCCCCCTTCGGCGTGCTCTCGGGCCAGCGCTGCATGATCGACTTCTGCTTGGTATAGAAGCGCACGCCTTCCTCGCCATAGGCGTGCATGTCGCCGAACAGCGAGCGCTTCCAGCCGCCGAAGCCGTGCCAGGCCATCGGCACCGGGATCGGCACGTTGATGCCGACCATGCCGACCTGGATGCGGCGGCCGAATTCGCGTGCCACATTGCCGTCTCGGGTGAAGCAGCTCACGCCGTTGCCGAATTCGTGGTCATTGACGAGGTCGACGGCGTCCTTGAAGTTGGCGACGCGCACGCACGACAGCACCGGGCCGAAGATCTCTTCCTTGTAGATGCGCATCTCGGGCGTGACGTGGTCGAACAGGGTGCCGCCCATCCAGAAGCCGTCGTCGCAGCCCTTGCCGGCCTTGGCGCCGTCGAACTGGCGGCCATCGACCAGCAGCTTCGCGCCTTCCTTCTCGCCCTGGGCGATGTAGCCGGTGATGCGTTCGTGCGCGGCACGCGTGACGATCGGGCCCATCTCGGCCTCGAGGTTCTCGCCGTCGAGCACCTTCAGGGTCCTGGTGCGCTCGATCAGCTTCGGCATGATCTTCTCGGCCGCGTCGCCCACCAGCACCGCCACGCTGATCGCCATGCAGCGCTCGCCGGCCGAGCCGTAGCCCGCGCCGATCAGCGCGTCGACGGCCTGGTCGATGTCGGCGTCGGGCATCACCACCATGTGGTTCTTGGCGCCGCCCAGGGCCTGCACGCGCTTGCCGTGGCGCGCGCCGGTCTCGTAGATGTAGTTGGCGATCGGGGTCGAGCCCACGAAGCTCACGGCCTTGACGTCGGGATGCTCGAGCAGCGCGTCGACCGCTGCCTTGTCGCCCTGCACCACGTTGAACACGCCGTCGGGCAGGCCGGCCTGCTTGAGCAGCTCGGCGATGCGCAGCGAGGGGCTCGGGTCGGTCGGGCTGGGCTTGAGGATGAAGGTGTTGCCCGCGGCGATCGCCACCGGGAACATCCACATCGGCACCATCACCGGGAAGTTGAAGGGCGTGATGCCCGCGACCACGCCCAGCGGCTGGCGCAGGGTCCAGTTGTCGATGCCGGTCGAGACCTGGTCGGTGAAGTCGCCCTTGAGCAGCTGCGGAATGCCGCAGGCGAACTCGACGATGTCGATGCCGCGGCTGACCTCGCCCTGCGCGTCGGTGAACACCTTGCCGTGCTCGGCGGTGATCAGGTGGGCCAGTTCGTCCTTGTGTTCGTTGAGCAGCTGCAGGAACTTGAACATCACGCGGGCGCGGCGGATCGGCGGCGTGTCGGCCCAGGCCGGGAAGGCAGCCTGCGCGGCGGCCACGGCGGCGGCGACCTGGCTGGCGTCGGCCAGGCCGGCGCGGCCGGTGACGGCGCCGGTGGCAGGGTTGGTCACGTCCTGCGTGCGGCCCGAGGTGTTGGCGACGGCCTGGCCGGCGATGTAATGGTCGATGGACTGGATGGGCATGGTGCGTGTCTCTCGTGTGAAAGGAGGCGGGATGCGAAGGAATGGCGGGGGATCGAGGGCCAGTTTAGGCAGCGCGCTCGTCCTCGCCTAGACGCGAAGCTTGAACTTATTGTTTGCGATAGTGAACAATGGATCCATGAAGACCCAAAATATCGAGTCGCTCTGGACCCACCTGCACTGGCTCACGGTGCTGGCGCAGCAGGGCAGCTTCACGGCGGCGGCGCTGCGGCTCAACGTGAGCAAGGCGGCCATGAGCCAGCGCATCGCCGAGCTCGAGCGCGCGGCCGGCGCCTCGCTGGTGCAGCGCACCACGCGCAGCGTGCGGCTCACCGAGGCCGGCCAGCGGCTGGTGGAGGACATGCGCGGGCCCTTCGAGCAGATCGCCCACAGCTTCGAGGGCGTGCGCGACCTGGCCGGCGTGCCGCGCGGGCTGGTGCGCGTCACCGCGCCGGTGGCGCTGGCGCGCCAGCAACTGGTGCCGCGGCTCGCGGCCTTCCTGCGCGCGCAGCCCGAGGTGCGCATCGAGCTCGACATGTCGGACCGCCTGAGTTCGCTCGCGATGGAGGGCTTCGACCTCGCGATCCGCCACACGGCCGCGCCGCCCGACACCCACGTCGCCTGGACCCTGTGCGACACCCGCTCGGTGCTGGTCGCGAGCCGCGCCTACCTGCGCCGCCGCGGCACGCCGCGCGAGCCGCAGGCGCTGGCCGAGCACGACTGCCTGCACTACCCGCGCGCGCAGGAAACGCCGACCTGGCATTTCGAGGCGCGCGCCGCGGCCTCGAAAGCAGCGGTGCAGCGCATCACGGTGCCGGTGTCGGGGCCGCTGGTGGCCAACAACAGCGAGGCGCTGCGCGACGCGGCCGTGAGCGGCCTGGGCATCGCGCTGGTGCCCGACTTCAGCGCGCAGTCGGCGCTGCAGTCGGGCAAGCTGCAGGAGGTGCTGCCGCAATGGCGCTCGGTCGGGGCCTTCGGCGAGAAGCTCTATGCGATCCGACCCTATGCCACCCATGTGCCGCGCGCCGTGGCCGTGTTCGTGGCCTGGCTGCGCGAGACGCTGGCCGAGGGTTTCGACGCGTGAGCGAAGCACCGACAATGCAACGCCACGGCGCGAGCGCGCCGCACCCTCCCATCCTTTCATGACACGTTTTCTCCACACGGCCGACTGGCAGATCGGCCGCCAGTTCGCGAGCTTCGACCCCGAGCACGCGCCGATCCTGGCCGAGGCGCGCATCGCCGTGGTCGAGCGCCTCGCCGCGCTCGCGCTCGAGCACCGGGTCGACGCGGTGCTGGTCGCGGGCGACGTGTTCGATGCCCAGACCGTGTCCGAGCGCACGTTGCGCCGGCTGTTCAATGCACTCGCCGCCTATCCGGGCCCCTGGCTGCTGATCCCCGGCAACCACGATGCCGCGCTGGCCGAGAGCGTGTGGACGCGCGCGCAGCGCCTGGGCGCGGTGCCGCCCCACGTGCACCTGCTGCTCGCGCCCGAGCTGCGCCTGTTCGAGGCCCAGGGCTTCGCGGTGCTGCCCGCGCCGCTCGCGCAGCGCCACACCTACAACGACCTCACGGCCTGGTTCGACGAGGCCGGCACGCCCGCGGGCCTGCTGCGCATCGGCCTCGCGCACGGCAGCGTGCAGGGCCTGCTGTCGGAGGACATCGATTCGGCCAACCCGATCGCGCCCGAGCGCGCGGCGAGCGCGCGGCTCGACTACCTCGCGCTCGGCGACTGGCACGGCTGCAAGCGCATCGACGCGCGCACCTGGTACGCGGGCACGCCCGAGCCCGACCGCTTCAAGGACAACGGTTCGGGCCAGGCGCTGCTGGTCGAGATCGACGCGCCCGGTGCGGAGCCGCGCGTCACGCAGCTGCAGGTCGGCCGCTTCCGCTGGCAGGCCATCGCCGGCGTGCTGCAGGTCGCGAGCGACGCCGATGCGCTCGAGGCGCAGCTCGAGGGGCTCGATGCGCACGACGTGGTCGACCTGCGCGTGCAGGGCCGCATCGACCTCGCGGGACTGCAGCGGCTGCAGGCCGCGATCGGCCGCGCGGAGGCGCGCGCGCGCCATCTGCAGGCCGACCTGTCGGCGCTGCGGCTCGAGCCCACCGACGAGGACATCGCCGGCCTGCGCGCCGACGGCTACCTCGGCGAGGTGATGCAGGAGCTGCGCGAGGCCCAGGCCGGCGCGGACCCGGCGCAGGCGCGCATCGCGCAGGACGCGCTGGCGCTGCTCGCGGCCGAACTCGCGCGCGGCGCGGCGGAGGGGGCCCGGCCATGAAGCTGCAGATCACCCGCTTGCGCGTCGAGCAGCTGCGGCGCTTTCGCGCGCCGTTCGAACTCGATGGCTTCGAGCCCGGCCTCAACATCGTCGCGGCCGCCAACGAGGCCGGCAAGAGCACGCTGGTGCGCGCCATCCGCGCGGCCTTCTTCGAGCGCCACCGTTCCACCCAGGTCGAGGACCTGCGCCCCTGGGGCGAGGGCACGGGCGCCGCGCCGCAGGTCGAGCTCGACTTCCTGCTCGACGGCCAGCCGCACCGGCTCATGAAGAGCTTCCTCGCGAAGAAGCGCTGCGTGCTCGATGCCGGCGCGCGCAGCCTCGAGGGCACCGAGGCCGAGGACCACCTGGCGCAGCTGTTCGGTTTCTCGTTCGCGGCCAAGGGCGCGAGCCGGCCCGAGAACTGGGGCATTCCGGGGCTGCTGTGGGTGGAGCAGGGACGCGGCCAGGAGCTCGACGTGAGCCATGCGCGCGACCACTTGCACGATGCGCTGCGCGACCCGGCCGGCGATGCCGCGGCGCCGCTGGCCGCGAGCGGCGGCGATGCGCTGCTCGACAGCCTGCGCGCGCAGCGCGACGAACTGCTGACCTCGACCGGCAAGCCGCGCGCCGCCTATGCCGAGGTCATCGAGCAGGCCGCCGCGCTGCAGGCGCAGCGGGCCGCGCTCGATGCGCAGATCACCACCTACCGCGAGCAGGTCGACCAGCTCGCGCTGATGCGCCAGCAGCACCAGGCCGACGAGACGGCCCGGCCCTGGGACGCGCTGCGCGAGGAGCTGCAGGCCGCGCAGACGCGCAACGAGTCACTGCAGGCCGGCCAGGCGCAATTGCTTGGCGACCGCGCGCGGCTGCGTCAACTGCAGGAGACGCGCGACCTGCTCGCCAAGGCGCTCGAAGGCCTGGCGCAGCAGCAGGCGACCGCGCAGGCGCGCGAGCGGGCCGCCGAGGAGGCCGAGCGCCAGTTGCGCGAGAGCGACGAGGCCGTGGCCCAGGCGCGCACGCAGGCCGACGCGGCGCAACGGCGCGTCGATGCCGCGCGCGAGGCCTGGCGCGCGGCGAGCCAGGAAGCGCAGCGGCGCGGCCTGCAGCAGCAACTGCAGCAGGCGCAGGCCGAGGTCGCACGTCATGCCGAGAACCTCGCGCGCGCCGAGGAAGCGCAGGAGCGGCTCGCGGCCCTGCGCGCCACGGCCGCCTCCACACCGGCGATCCAGCCGGCCGAACTCGATCGGCTGCTCAAGCTCGAACGCGCCGAGCGCGATGCCGACCTGCGCCGCCAGGCTGTCGCCACGCGATTGCAGTTCATGCTGCCCGAAGGCCAGGCGCTGCGCCTGCAGGCGCGCGGCGAAAGCCACGAGCTGCGCGCCGAGGGCGAGCGGCTAGTCGACGCGCCCGCCACGCTGCACCTGCCCGGTGGCGGGCAACTGATCATCACGCCCGGCGGCAACGACCTCGCGGGCCTGGCGCGCCAGCATGCCGATGCGCGCGAGGCGCTGCAGGCGGCGCTGCGCTCGCTCGGCGTGGACGAGGTCGCGCAGGCCCAGGCGCGGCAGCGCGCCGCGGCCGACCTCGAGGCCCAGACCCGGCTCGCGCAGCAGGCACTGGCGATCGTCGCGCCGCGCGGCATCGACACGCTGCGCGGCGAGCATGCCCAGGCACAGGCCCGCCATGCGGGCGCGCAGGCCGCGCTCGAACGGCTGCCCGCAACGCCCGCGGGCGAGTTGCCCTCGATGGAAGAGGCCGAGGCCGCGCAGGAAGCCGCCGTGGCGGCCGAGCAGGCGCTGCGCAAGACCCTGAGCGAGGCGCAGCGCCGCCAGTCGGCCGCGCAGGGCGCGAGCGAGGCGGCACGGCGCGAACTGGCCGCGGCACAGGCCACGTTGGCCGATCCGGGCCGCCAGCAGCGCCAGGCGCAGGCGAACCAGCAACTGCTGGCCGCGAGTGCCGAGGCCGATGCCCTGGCCGCGCGCATCGATCTCACCGAGACCGAATTGCAGGCCGCGCGGCCCGACATCGTGCTGCAGGACATCGAGCGGCTGCGGCGCAGCATCGAGCAATTGATGCGCGGCCACCAGCAGCGGCGCGAACAGCTGCTGGTGCTGGAGAGCGGCCTGCAGCAGGCCGGCGCCCAGGGCCTCGAGGAACAGCGCGAGGCGCTGGCCGGCCAGCTCGCGCAGGCGCAGCGCCGGCAGGCCGACCTGCAGCGCCGCGCCGAGGCGCTGTCGCTGCTGTGCCGCAAGCTCGAGCAGAAGCGGCAGGCCACGCTGACCCGACTGCAGGCACCGCTGCAGGCGCGCATGCAGCACTACCTGCCGTTGCTGATGCCCGGCGCCACGGTGGAGATGGATGCGGGGCTCGCGCCCGCCACGCTCACGCGCGCGCGCCTGGGCGGCCCGGTGGAGAGCGGTCAGTTGCAGGAATTGAGCTTCGGCGCGCGCGAGCAGCTGCGGCTCATCAGCCGCTTCGCCTATGCCGACCTGCTGCAGGAGGCGGGCCGTCCGACCCTGCTGATCCTCGACGACGCGCTGGTGCACAGCGATGCGCCGCGCCTGGCGCAGATGAAGCGCGTGCTGTTCGATGCGGCGCAGCGGCACCAGGTGCTGCTGTTCACCTGCCATCCCGAGGACTGGCGCGATATGGGCGTGGCGCTGCGGCCACTCGCCTGAAGAGCTTCGCGAGCGGGCCTTACTTGGCCAACCCGACCGGCATGCTCGCCAGCGAAATCTCTTCGGCTTGGGTCTGCACCGACGCCGGAGCCTGCGCCACGGCCGCCCGCTCGCGCTGCACCGCGAGGTAGAGGCAGGCCATCGTGACGACGACCACCACCAGCGACACGAGCACGGTCCATGTGGCGAGCGAAGCCTCCTTGTGGCCGCCGCCATCCGCGATCCAGTTCTTTTGCGCCACAGCCATTTTGGGAACCTCCAGGAATATGGCCGCAATGATCGCGAGGGGCGCCGGGGGAGGCGCGTCGGACGGCGCCGATGGCGCATGTAACTGAATGCCTCCTGCGCCTGGCGGCGGCCTGCTCAGTCCGCCGCGACCAGCTTGAGCCCGATCACGCCCGCGAGGATCAGCGCTATGCACAGCAGCCGCAGCGGTGCCGCCGAATCGCCGAGCGCGAGCACGCCGACGATCGCGGTGCCCGCGGCGCCGATGCCAGTCCAGACCGCGTAGCCGGTGCCCATGGGCAGGGTGCGCATCGAGAACGACAGCAGCACCACGCTCGACAGCCCCGTGGCGACCGTGAACAGGGCCGGCACCAGCCGCGTGAAGCCCTCGGAGGACTTCATCGCGAAGGCGAAGGCGATCTCCAGCAGCCCGGCGATGCCGAGCAGGGTCCAGGCCACGCTCAGGCCTTGGCGGCGGCCGCGGCTGCCGCCGGCGTGGCGCGGAAGGTCACGCCGAGGCGGTTGAAGGCGTTCATCAGGCCGATGGCATAGGTCAGGTCGACCAGTTCCTTCTCGCTGAATTCGGCGCTGGCGGCCTGGTAGTCGGCATCGGGCACGCCGGTGTCGGCCACGCGCGTCACCGATTCCGACCAGGCGAGCGCGGCGCGTTCGCGCGCGCTGAACACGGCGCCGGCCTCGTGCCACACCGGCACCAGCACCAGCTTGTCGACGGCGAGGCCGCCCTTGAGCAGGTCGCGCGAATGCATGTCGATGCAGTAGGCGCAGCCGTTGATCTGCGAGACGCGCAGGTAGACGAGGTCGACCAGTTCCTTGGGCAGGCCGCTCTTCTGGAGCGCGGCGTACACCCCGCCGAAGGCCTTGTAGCCTTCGGGCGAAACCTTGGCGTAGTCGATGCGATGGGTCATGACGGATCCTCTGGAAGCAATGTGCGTTGAATGAAGAACCGTATGGTGCCGCGGCTTGGTCTACTTCAGAAGAGCCATGATCGGCCTTGCGTTCTAGGCCATGATCCGGCCGCGGCGCTTCACATCAGCGGCAGGATCCGCCGTGCGAGCCGCTCGGCCGTGGCGGTGGAATCGACGTTCGTGAAAGCCACCATCAGCGCGGGCGCGATGTCCCGGTCGATGGCCCAGTCGCTCAGCGCCTCCGCGAACAGGCCTTCCTCGCGCATGCGCGCGACCAGCCTGCGGTCGGAGCGCCGGCCCTGCAGCCGCAGGATCAGGTGCATGCCGCCGGGCTGTTCGTCGATGCGCACCTTGGCGCCGAGCACGCGCTCGAGGCCGATGCGGGTCGCGTCGCGGCGCTCGGCATAGAGCCTGCGCATGCGCTGGATGTGGCGCGCGAAATGCCCTTCGGCGATGAAGTCGGCGACGATCGCCTGCGTGAGCTGCGGGCTGCCGCCCGCGAACATCGCCTGGGTCCGTTCGAAGCGCTCGACCTGCGCCTCGGGCACGACGAGGTAGGCCAGCCGCAGGCTCGGAAACAGCACCTTGCTGAAGGTGCCGGCATAGATCACGCGGCCGTCGCGGTCCAGGCTCTTGAGCGCGGGCAGCGGACGGCTGGCATAGCGGTACTCGCCGTCGTAGTCGTCCTCGACGATCCACGATCGGTTGCGCCGGGCCCAGTCGAGCAGCGCGAGCCGGCGCGGCAGCGACAGCGAGACGCACAGCGGGCTCTGGTGCGCGGGCGTGACCACCGCGGCGCGCGCCTTCGGGGCCAGCCGCAGGCCCTCGGCCACCACCAGCCCCTCGGCGTCCACCGGCACCGCCACGCCCGCGAGCCGCATCGCGGCCAGCAGTTCGCGCGTGGGCGGATAGCCGGGGTTCTCGAACCACACGCGGTCGGCGGGCTTGAGCAGTGCCTGCGCGATCAGCTCGAGCGTGTGGCGGTAGCCCGAGGTGAGGAAGACCTGCGAAGGCGCGCAGTCGATGCCGCGCGACACATGCAGGTAGGCGGCGATCCCGGCGCGCAGCGCGGGCAGGCCCGGCACGGCCGGATGCGTCATGTCGATCGGCTGCATCGCGCGCGCGGCGCGCGCGCCCAGCCGTGCCCAGATCTTGCGCGGGAAGACGTCGAGCGCGGGCAGGCCCATCTGGAACGGCAGGATCGAATCGGGCCGGAAGCTCGGCGTGTAGGGGCGGGCCGCGGGCGCCGGTTGCTCGCGCGCGACCGGCATGCGCGGCCGCAGGCTCGGCGACACCACCGTGCCCGCCTGCCCGCGCGCCTGGATGTAGCCCTCGGCCGCGAGCAGGCCGTAGGCGGCATCGATGGTGCCGCGCGCCAGGCCGAGTTCCTGCGTGAGCGCGCGCGCCGAGGGGATGCGGTCGCCGGGGTTCAGCGTGCCGCTCGCGATCGCGTTGCGAAAGCGTCCGTAGATCTGCCGGTAGTAGGGCTCCGGCGACTTCGGGTCCAGCGGCGAGAGATGGGCGAGGGTCCCTGCGGCCATGGCGTGCGTGAGGAGAGAGGAGGGTGCGCAGGATCGTAGCACCGGGCCATCGATCATGGCCCATTCCAAATATCGATTCATGGCTCTTCGTGGCAGGCCATGCGATTCCTAGAATCGCCGCCATCACATCATGGGGAGCGAACGATGAACATCCTGCACCTGGACTGCAGCCCGCGCGGGCAAGACTCGGAGAGCCGCCGGCTCTCGCACAAGATCGTCGAGCACCTTCGCGGGCAGGCGCCCGCGGCGCTGCTCGTGCGGCGCGCGATCGGCGACGGTGGCCTCGCGCACATCGATGCCAACTACGCGCTCGGGCAGCACTCGGCCACGGCCGAGGTCGCGCCGCGGGGCGCGGTCGCGACTTCCGATGCCCTGATCGAGGAACTCGAGAAGGCCGACGTGGTGGTCATCGGCACGCCGATGCACAACCTGAGCCTGCCCTCGGTGCTCAAGGCCTGGATCGACCATGTGGTGCGCGCGCGCCGCACCTTCCGCATGACGCCCGAAGGCAAGGTCGGCATGCTGCGCGACCGGCCCGTGTTCATCGCGATCGCCTCGGGCGGCCGCTTCTCGGGCGAGCGCGCGCGGCAGCCCGATTTCCTCACGCCCTACCTGCGGGCCATCCTCGGCAGCATCGGGCTCACCGAGCTGCACTTCTTCTCGGTGCAGGGCACGGGGCTGGGCGAAGCGGCCGTGGCCGAGGCGAGGTCCGCGGCAGACCTCGCGCTCGCGGCGCACTTCGCGAACTAGTTCAGTCTCAGGCGAACATCGCGCGCGAGATGCCAGCGCGCCGCAGCATGGCCTCGAACACCAGCCGGTTGACGGGCCCGCGCCCCGCGACACGCGTGGCCGGCACGGTCTCGAGGATCTCGGCGGGAATCGCACGGTTGGCCCCGCGCCCGGCATCGGACGCGAGCTGGATCTCGCAGGCGCGCTGCAGCGTCCACAGGCGGTTGAAGGCGGTCGGGATGTCGGGCCCCGCGGTCAGCAGCCCGTGGTTGCGCAGGATCAGGTGGTTGGCCTGGCCGAGCGAGCGCACCAGCCGCGGCTGCTCGTCGAGGTTCGTGGTCACGCCCTCGTAGTCGTGGTAGGCCACGTCGCCGTACATCATCGCGCTGTAGAAGTTGTCGTGCCGCAGGCCTTCCTCCTTCGACGCGACGGCGCAGCCCGCGGTGGTGTGCACGTGCATGATGCAGTGCGCATCGGGCCGCGCGGCATGCACCGCGCTGTGGATCACGAAGCCCGCCTTGTTGACCGTGTAGGCGCTCTCGCTTTGCGAGTTGCCGCCGATGTCGGTGCAGATCAGGTTCAGTGGCGTGACCTCGGCGTAGTGCAGCCCGAAGGGATTGATCAGGTAGCGCGCTTCCGATCCCTCGCCGGCCTCGTCCACGCGCAGCGTGATGTGGTTGAAGATCAGCTCGGTCCAGCCGAGGTGGTCGAACAGCCGGTAGCAGCAGGCCAGGTCGAGCCGGGCAGTCCATTCGGCGGCTGGCATGCCGGCCGGCGCGGGGGGAGCGGGTGGGGCCGAGGCCGCATCCATCGTCATTCGTGTGTCTCCTGGGTTCTTCGTTCGGATCGTGAGGGTGCGCTGGTCAGTCGACGGTGGCGCCGGTCGACTTGATGACCGCACCCCAGCGGTCCACTTCCTTGTCGATCCAGCGCGAGAAATCCTCGGGCGAGCCGGCCACCACGTCGAATTCCAGCTCCCGGAGTTTCGCGCTGATCTCGGGCGAGCGCACGATCTTCACGATCTCGGCATTGAGCCGGTCGATCACGGGCCGCGGCGTGCCGCCGGGCGCGAGGAAGCCGACCCACGAGGTGGCGACGAAATCGGGGTAGCCCGACTCGACCATCGTCGGCACGTCGGGCACGTTCGCGAAGCGCTTCTCGCCCGTGGTCGCGATCACGCGCAGCCGGCCGTCCTTGACGAACTGCTGCACGTTGCCCGGCACCAGGAAGGCGCTCTGCACGTTGCCGGCCACCAGGTCGACCAGCGCCGGCCCGGCGCCCTTGTACGGCACGTGCGTGATGTCGACCTGCGCGGCGGACTTCAGCATCTCCATCGTGAGGTGCGAGGCACTGCCCACCGCCACCGAGGCATACGACAGCCCGCCCTTGCGCGCCTTGGCCAGCGCGACGAACTCGGCCGGCGTCTTCGCGGGCAGGTCGGCATTGACCACCAGGTACTGCGGCGAGGTCACGGCCAGCGTGATCGGCGCCAGGTCCTTGCGCGGATCGAAGGGCATCTTGCGGAACAACGTGGCGTTGATCGCGATCGGCCCGTTGTAGCCCACCAGCAGCGTGTGGCCGTCGGGCGGCGATTTGGCGACGTACTCGGCGCCGATGTTGCCGCCCGCGCCGGGCCGGTTCTCGACGATCACCGGCTGGCCCAGCGCCTCCTGCAGCTTCGGCTGCACCAGCCGCGCCACCGTGTCGTTGGTGCTGCCGGTGATCGGCACGATGATGCGCACCGGCTTGGTGGGCGCCCAGGGCGCGGCGGCGCTGGCACCGGCCAGCACGGCGAGGCCGAGCAGGCTCGCGAATCTCTTCAGGCGGTTCATGGCGTCTCCTTGGAGGCCTACTTCTGCGGCGCTGGAATGGAGGCGATCACGCCCGCCCACTTGTCCGACTCGGCGTGGATGAAGCTCTTGAAACCGGCCGGCCCGAGGTAGCGCGGTTCGGCCGCGAGCCCGACGATCTGCGACTGCACCTCGGGCCTGGCGACCACGGCCTGGATCGCGCCCGCGAGCTTCTCGATCGCCTCGGGCGGCGCCTTGGCGGGCGCGAACAGGCCCATCCACGCGGTGGCCGAGTAGCCGGGCACGCCGCCTTCGGCGAGGGTCGGAATTTCGGGCGCGACCGCGCTGCGCGTGGCGCTGGTCACGCCGAGTGCCACCAGCGCGCCGCTCTTGATGTGCGGATAGGCCGAGGTCAGGTCGACCACCGCCACCGGCAACTGGCCGCCGAGCAGGTCGGTCACCGCGGGACCGCTGCCGCGGTAGGGCACGGCGACCAGCTTGAGCTTCGCCATGCTGGCCAGCAGTTCGCCCGCGAGGTGTTGCGCGGTGTACTGGCCGGTGGTGCCGTAGCTCGTGCCCTCGGGCGTGGCGCGCGCCTTCTCGATGAAGCCACGCAGGTCGCGCAGCCCGGTCTTCGCGCCGGCCACCAGCACCAGCGGGATGTCGGCCACCTTCGCGACCGGCGCGAGCTGCTCCTGCGGCTTGAGCGGCGCGGCATCGGGCAGGTTCGGATTGACCACGATCGCGCCGGTGGCGCCCATGCCGATGGTGTAGCCGTCGGGCGCGGACTTCGCCACGCCGATCAGGCCGGTGGCGCCGCCGCCGCCGGGCTTGTTGTCGACCACCACGGGCTGGCCGAGCGCGGTGGAGAGTTCGCGCCCGACGATGCGCGCGATGCCGTCGGCCGAGGCGCCGGGCGCGAAGGGAACGACCAGCGTCACCGGTTTGGAGGGAAAGGGTTGGGCGGTGGCAGCGAGGGCGGAAAGCGCGAGGGCGGCGCTCGCGAGCGCACGCGCGCTCAGGCGCGTCGAAAGGATCTTCATGGGGCTTGTCTCCGTGGGTTCTGGATGTCGTCGGCGGACGGCCGGGCTTCGACGGCCCGGTCCTGCCCGCCGCGTGTCGATGTCAGTCGGGCGCGAGGTCCTTGATGTCCTCGCAATGGATCAGCTCTTCGTCGCCCGCGGCGAAGTCGCCGCGCGGCGCGCTCAGGATGCGCAGCTGCACCCAGATGCCGTCGCCCATGTTCTCGACGATCTCGCCGATGGCGCCGCTGCGCAGTTCGAGCCGGCGGCCCGCCTCGAGGTGCATGATGTTCAGCATGGGCGGGCCTCAGAAGAACATGGTGAGGTTCTTGGCCAGCAGCACGTTCTGGCCGAGCCGGATCTCGCGCCGCGCGAGCTGCCACCGGCCGTCCACGCGCCGCAGCACGTCGCTGCGCTTGCCGGCGAAGTAGTACTCCTCGTGCTCGCAGCGGTTCTGGTAGATCAGGAAGCCGCTGAGCACCGACACCTCCTGCTGGCCGGCGGCGTTCTCGCCGATCGCGGTGAGCTGCACGTTGGTGACGAGCCGGCACAGCCGCGACAGCGGTTCCTCGGCCCAGTGCACGCCGGTGAGGATCTGCTCGGCGCGCTTGGTCAGGGTCCACTTGCCCTCGTTGAACCAGCTCATGTCCTTCTCGTAGCGGGTCTTCTCGCGCGTCTCGTGCTGGCCGAACTTGACGTTGAACATCATCGGCATGAAGTACACGAGGTCCTCGGCCAGCGTGTCCAGCCATTCGGGGAATCGCCGCTGGTCGAGCATCTCGGCCTCGTCGTAGAGGAACTCCTCGATATCGCGCTTGAGTTCGTAGTAGCGCGCGTCGCGTGGCGGCCTCGGCGGCGGGCTGGCGACGGCGGTCGGTTCGGTGAGGGTCTCGGTCATCGATGCGTCCTTCGTGGGAGATGCGGTCAGGAATTCGGTGCGGGCGGGATCGGCCCGCCCTGGTTCGCGAAGCAGCCGACGTCGACCACCGTGCCCGAGACGGTCGCGGCGTCGTCGGACAGCAGGAAGGCCACGGCGTTCGCCAGGTCGCGCCCGGTGGCCGGGCGGCCCGCCACCGTGCCCGCGACCTTGCGGCCCGCGAACAGCGCGGCGTCGCCGCCCACGCGGCCCACGCTCATGCCCGAGACGATGCCGCCGCCGCCGGGAATCGCGAGGTTCACGCGGATGTGCTGGTGGAAATGGTCGTAGGCCATCGCGGTAGTGAGCGCGAGCACCGCGCCCTTGCTGGCCGCGTAGGCCGCCATGTTGGGCTTGCCGTGGCCGGCGCCCGAGCCGATGTTGACGATCGAGCCGCCGCCCTGCGCGGCCATCGTGGGGATGACGGCGCGCGAGGCGAGGTACACGCCCTTCACGTTGACGGCCAGGATGCGGTCGAACATCTCCTCGCTCGTGTCGAGCACCGTGCCGAGCGGGCCGATGGCGGCGTTGTTGACCAGGCCGTCGATGCGGCCGAAGCGCGACAGCGCGCGAGCGACCACGCGCGCTACGTCGGCGGCGCTGGAGACGTCGGCCTCGAGCACTTCGATGCGCTCGGCCAGGCCCGCGGCCTCGGCCGCGGCGCGCACGCCCTCGAGGCCCTGCGCGGTGCTCGAGACCTGCGGCTGCGCGAGCCCGAAGGCCAGCACGCGGTGGCCGCGCCGGGCCAGCTCGAGCGCGATGGCTTCGCCGAGGCCGAAGGTGCCGCCGGTGACGAGGGTGACGGGCTGGTGCGCCATGCCGGCTTGTGCGGCCATCATCCGGCGAAGCTCGCCGCGCCGGTGTCGTGGCGGCCCAGCAGCGTGTCCCAGTCGGCGCCGTCCATGTAGTCGCGCCAGCGGCGGTAGAACTGGCGCGGGTTCTCCTCGCTGACCTGCAGGCTCACGTTGCCGGGCACCGGGCCCTCGGTCGTGACCTTGCCCAGCGACTGCTGGTAGTTGTAGGGATAGCGCTTGGCGATGGTGCCGCGGCTGCCCGCGGTGGCGTAGTTCCAGTTCTCCATGTCGTCCTGCTCGGTCATGCCGGCCGGGCCCGAGTAGCGCATGTAGTAGGTGCGCAGGAAGTCCTTCACCTCCTGCGGCGCGTCGGCGTCGACCAGGAAGAAGCGCCAGGCCTCGGTCGACTCCGGCCCGTTGGGATGCCACACGCAGAGGTTGCGCGGCTGCTTGCCGTGGAACGAGGTGTTCGGATAGATGGTGCCGACGAAGGGCACCAGCCGGTTCTTCTCGGCGCCGAGCCGGCGCTTGCGCTCCTCGTGGCAATGGCGGAAGTACTCGGCGATCACCGGGTTGTTCTTGTAGGTGTCGACGAAGGGCGTGTCTTCCGGCAGCAGCGCGCTGTGCACGCCGTGGCCGGCGGGGAAGTTCACCCACAGGTGCTGCGCGTACTCGAGCTCGTTGTCGCGCCGGCCCTTCACGCCGACCTCGGCGCTCGGGCCGATGCCGATCAGGTCGACCGAGCGGTGGCTCACGTTGTGATAGGTGTCGCCGAGGAAGTTCTCGGCCGCGAATTTCCAGTTGCAGGGGATCACCCATTTCTGCACGCCCACCAGCACCTCGGAGCCGCCCTCGCGGCCGTCGCGGCAGTCGAGCGCGAGGTCGAGATGCGCGCGCGCATCGCCCAGGTAGGTGAGGAAGTCGGGCGCGTCCTTGTCCCAGGTGGCCCACACCGTGCCCTTGTAGATCGCGAGCTGCGCGACCTCGATCAGCGACCAGTTCTCCTTCTCGAGGCAGCCGTCGTAGATGGCCTTGAACTGCGGCACGCCGAACAGCTTGCCCTCGGTGGTGTAGCTCCAGCTGTGATAGGGGCAGGTGAAGAGCTGCGTGTTGCCGTGGTCGTACTGGCACACCTTCATGCCGCGGTGGCGGCAGGAGTTGAGGAACACGTGCACCTTGTTCTTCTTGTCGCGCGTGAGGATCACCGACTCCGCGCCCATGCGCGAGGTGAAGTAGTCGCCGGGCTTGGGGATCTGGCTCTCGTGGCCCACGAAGAGCCAGGCGCGCGTGAACACCTTCTCGAGTTCTTCCTCGTACACGTCCTTGCTCGAGAAGATCTCGCGGCTGATCGTGCCCTGCTTGAGGTCGACCATCCGGTGATAGACCATCGGTGTCGTCGTCGTCATTCGTTGCGTCCTTGTCGTCGTGTGCGTCGGGTGGGGAATCGGAAAGCGGCGCTTCAGTTGAAGCGTTCGCAGAGCATGTCGGCGCGGGCCAGGCCGGCCGAGGCCGCGGCGCTGCGGCCGGCCTCGACCATCGGCGGCGGGCCGCACAGGTAGATGCGCGTGGCGGGATCGAGCGCGAGCGTGCCGATCAGGTCGGTGGCATAGCCGCCGTGGCAGGCGTCGCCGGGCTCGGCCTCGGCGGCCAGGCGCACCTCGAGCGCCGGCAGCCGGCGCTGGAGCTGTTCGATCCGCTCGAGCGCGAACAGGTGGGCGCCGGTGCGCACGCCGAGCAGCAGCGTGGTCGGCTGCATCGCCGCGCCTTCGCGTGAAGCGATCGCCTCGAGCATCGAGAGGAAGGGCGCGAGCCCGGTGCCGCCGGCCACGAACAGGCGCGGCCGCGGCTCCTGGCGCAGGAAGAAGCTGCCGCGTGGCTCGCTGAGTTCGAGCGTGGCGCCGACCGCGGCCGACTGCGCGAGCCAGCTCGAGAAGGCGCCGCCGTCGACCAGCCGCACGTAGAACACCAGCGTGCTGTCGCCCGAGGCATTGGCCATCGAGTAGGAGCGCCAGGCCTCGCCGCCCGCGGCGCGCAGGCGCACGTACTGGCCGGGCTGGAAAGTCACGGGCGCATCGACGCGGACCTCGAGCCGCATCGTCTCCAGCGCCACGCGCTCGAGCGCGCTCACCGTGCCTTCGATCGGCGGCGGCTCCTCGGCCGTGGCCTCGGAGAGGTCGTAGGGCAGCTCGATCACGCAGTCTTCCGCCGTGACGCGCGAGACGCAGCACAAGGTGGCGCCGTCCGCGCGGTCGGCATCGGGCAGCACGGCGCGGTCGTAGTCGCCGAGTTCGATGCTGCCGCAGACCAGCTGCGCGGTGCAGGTGCCGCACTGGCCATTGCTGCAGTCGGTCAGCAGGTGGAGCCCGGCCTCGGCGGCCGCGGCCACGACGGTGTCGCCGGGACGCGCGTCGACGCGGCGCGTGCCGCCATCGGCGAAGAGCAGGGTGATCGCGACGCTGGCGCTCATCGGTGGCTCCTTCGGTGCGCCGGTCAGTCGACCTTGAGGTTGGCGTTCTTCGCGAGCGCGGTCCAGCGTGCGATGTCGGCGGCGATCTGCCTGCCGAAGGCCGCGCTGTCGACATGGCCCGGCTCCATGCCGAGGGCCTGCAGCTTCTTCACCGTGTCGGGCTCGGCCAGCACCTCCTTGAGCGCGGCGCGGATGCGGTCCGCCACCTCGGTGGGCGTGCCCGCGGGCGCCACCAGGCCGGTCCAGATCGGCACGTCGTAGCCGGGCGTGCCCGACTCGGCGATGGTCGGCACCTGCGGCAGCACGCTCGAGCGCTTGGCCGTCGTCACGGCCACGGCCTTGAGCCGGCCGGCCTGGATCTGCGGCAGCACGGCCGCGATGTCGAGGAAGCCGAGGTCGACCTCGTTGCCCAGCAGCGCGGTGATGACCGGCCCGGTGCCCTTGTAGTTGACGTGTGTGAACTTCGCGCCGCCCTCGCTCGTATAGAGCTCGGCCGCGAGCTGGAACGAGGACGAGGCCACGCCGTGGTTGAGGCCGCCGGCCGGCGCCTTGGCCGCGAGCGCCTTCAGCTCGGCCATGGTCTTCGCGCTCGACGCGGCGTTGGTCGTCACCACCAGCGGGAACGAGCCCAGCAGCGCCACTGGCTGGAAGTCCTTGACCGGGTCGTAGGGCAGCTTGCCGTAGACCGCCGGGTTCACCGTCATCGCGCCCGAGGAGGCCACGAACAGCGTGTAGCCGTCGGCCGGCGCCTTGGCCACCAGCTCGGCCGCAATGATCGAGTTGGCACCCGCGCGGTTGTCGACCACGAAGGACTGCTTGAGCCGCTCCGAGAGCTTGACCGAGATCAGCCGGGCCAGGATGTCGTTGGTGCCGCCGGGCGCGAAGCCGACCACCACGCGCACCGGCTTGTCGGGGTAGGCGGCCTGCGCGGGGGCGGCCAGGGCTGCAAGAAAGAGGGCGGCGCCCGCCAGCAGAGAGCGGCCGCGGAGGCGGGAAGGGGTGGCGGGGTTCATCGTGTCTCCAATCGCTTTTCGATGGTTGGTTGTCCGTTGTGTGGACTGTGCGCTCATTATACGGACAAGATTCGATCGCGCAATCGGGCCGCGCCGGCGCGGCCGTGCGGCGCGGGGAGGGGATCGGGTGGGAAGCGAAAATGCCGCGATGCAAAGCGACAACACAGGAGGGGCCATGGAGCCGAAGGAGAAGAACTCGGAGAACGTGCGCGCGGTCAACCGCGCCCTCGACATCCTTCTGGCGTTCACCAAGGACGACGCCGAGCTCACCGCCGGCGAGCTGCTGCAGCGCGTGGACCTGAGCCGGCCCACGCTCTACCGCATCCTCTACACGCTCGAGACCAAGGGCTTCATCGTCTCGGTCGGCGATCCGCAGCGCTTCCGGCTCGGGCCCTCGGTGGCGCGGCTGTCGCACGTGTGGACCGAGACGCTGGACCTGTCGGCACTGGCCGAATCGATCATGCGCGGGCTGTGGAGCGAGACCCGCGAGACGGTCGCGATGTTCGTGGCGCAGGGCGAGATGCGCCTGTGCCTGGCCGAGATGCCGAGCCCGCAGCCGCTGAACTTCAAGCGCGGCGTCGGCTACACCGAGCGCATCGCGCGCGGCGCCAGCGGCCGCGCGATCCTGGCCTTCATGCCCGGGGCCGACGAGGGCCTCGCGCACTACACCAAGGACCTGAAGATCGACCTCAAGAAGCTGCGCGCCGAACTCGAACGCACGCGCGAGCGCGGCTACGCCGTGAGCCGCGACGAACTGATCGAAGGCGCCGTGGCCGTGGCCGCGCCGTTCTACAACGGCCGCGGCGTCGCGGGATCGATCGGCATCTTCGGCCCGGCCGCGCGCATCGGCGAAGGGCATGTGGACGCGCTGGGGCGGCAGGTGGTCGCGGCTTGTGCGCGGCTGTCGCAGGCGTTGGGGGTGAAGGGGGCTGGGGAGGCTCCACCCACGTCACTGCCATGACGATGTAATAAACATCCGTAGGATGTCCGGACTCATACAAAGAGGGAGTTCGCGATGGCAGGGAGACGATGCGCTCCTCCGGCTTGGCTCGGAGTGGCGATGCTGCTGACCGCCTGTGGCGGCGGTGGGGGTGGCGGTGGCGGGTTTCCGATGATCGCGCCGCCCGCGGCCGTGGCGCCGCCGGCCGCAGTGCCGGAACCGGCGCCGGAGCCCGAGGCGGATCCGATGGCGATCACGCCCTATACCTACCAACTGGGCGCGCAGGACATCAGCGATCCGAAGGCCTTGCTGGCGGAGCTGCACAGCACCCGGATGAGCGGCTTCCTGGTCTACCTCTCCTTCGGCATCCATGACCTGTTCAAGGGCGAGCAGAGGGCGCTCTATCAGAAGAAGGGCAACGCGGCCGGCTACGAGCATCGGATCCGGCCCATGAACGAGGCCAGGACCTTGCCCAGCATGCAGTCGCAGGGCGCCGAGGGCTATCGGATCACGGGCGACCAGTTCACCGAGACGGAGTTCAACGCGATCCTGAGCAAGGCCACCGACAGCACCACGACCTACGAATTCGTCGATACCGGCATCGTGTCGGGGCTTGACGGTATCCCGTCGAATCTCCTGGCCACGTTCAACAAGCTGGGACAGCAGGGCTATTGCGCGTTCGATTCCATCTACCCGGACGGCAAGCTGGTGCTGGGACGCGAAGTGCCCACCTCGGCGCGCTGCGTCTTCGAGCTGGTGCCCACGCGCACGGAGGCCAGCCATCGAGAGAACGTGGAGCAGCTGAACGCGCAGGGCGCCAAGGGCGCGAAGTTCGTCACGGGACTCTCTTCGTCGGGCGAGCCGAAGAACCTGTTCGTCCGGGACGAAACCCAGCGCAGCACCTTCAGCTACCGCATCGTGGACACCTCGTCCTTCGAGGCGCCGACCGCGATCGAGTCGGCCATGAAGGCGGTCGCGCTGTTCAACCAGGAAGGCGAGAGCGGCGCCAAGCCCTATCGGGTGTTCAGCGATCCCGGGGGGCGGCCGTACACGGTCTTCATGACCGCCCGCGGCTGCAAGGGCCTGCTGTGCTGATCGCCTAGAGCGTCTCAGCCGGATCGAAATCCAGCTCCACCTTCGCCCCGTTCGGATCGTGGCAGAACAGCTGCCAGGTCCCCGCGCCCGCCTGTTGCCGCAGTTCGTACTTCACGCCCGCCGCGTCGAAGCGCGCCTTCACCGCGCGCAGGTCCTGCGCCGTGAAGGCCATGTGGTCGATGACGCCGGTGCGCTGCGCGGGCACGGGCCGGCCGAAGTACAGGTGCAGCACGGCCTGTGGCCCGCTGCCGTAGAGCCAGGCGCCCGGAAAGCCGAGGTCGGGCCGGTGGCCCACGCGCAGGCCGAGCAGGCCGGTGTAGAAGTCCAGCGTCTGGTGCTCGTCTTCCGCGGTGACGGTGAAGTGGTTCATGCCGACGATCACGGGCGTTCTCCTTGCATAGTGTTGACAGGCCCTAGGCCAGCAGAACCAATGCGCCGATGCTGGCGCGCGATTCGAGGCGTTCGTGGGCGCGCGCCGCGGCATCGAGCGCGAAGCGTTCGATCGGCGGCTTGCGGATGGCGCCGCTGGCCAGCGCATCCCACAGGCGCTGCGCGCGCTCGGCCAGTTGCGCGGGCGTGGCGACGTAGTCGAACACCACGGGGCGCGAGAAGCTCAGCGACTTGGCGATCAGCAGGTCGGGCGGCAGCGCGGCCAGCGCGCCGCTGGCCTGGCCGAGGCTGATCCAGTGGCCGCGGCGCGCGAGCGCCGCATGGTTCTCGGCGCGCGCGGCCTCGCCGAGGCCGTCGATCAGCACGTCGACGCCGCCGCAGGCGCGCTGCACCGCATCGGCGAAGCGGTAGTCGCGCGTGACGATCACGTGCTCGCAGCCATGGTCGCGCGCGACGCGCGCCTTCTCCTCGCTCGAGACGGTGCCCATCACCACAGCGCCGAGGCTGCGCGCCCAGGAACACAGCAGCAGGCCGACACCGCCGGCCGCGGCATGCACGAGGATGCGCGTGCCGCGCCGCACGCGGCCGAGGTCGCGCAGCAGGTAGTCGGCCGTGAGGCCCTTGAGCAGCAGCGCCGCGGCCTCGTCGTCCTCGACGGCCGCGGGCAGCCGCACCACCCAGTCCGCGGGCACCGAGCGCACGCTGCGGTAGGCGCCGGGCACGGGCCCGAGGTAGGCCACGCGGTCGCCGGGAAAGAGGCCGCTGACGCCGGGGCCGACGTCGATCACGCTGCCGGCCGCCTCCATGCCGGGCACGCCGGGCGCGCCCTCCGATACCGGCAGCATCGACGGCATCCAGCCGCGGCGCAGGTAGACGTCGAGGAAGTTCACGCCGATTGCGCGCTGGCGGATGCGCACCTCGCCTTCGGCCGGCGCCGCCGCTTCGTCGTCGCGCGGCCGCAGGACCTCGGGGCCGCCATAGGCTTCGAGGCCCACGCTGCGCCGCGGCAGCGCGAGCGCGGCCGATGCGGCGATGCTGGCGGATGACGTGGGCGCCCCGCGCTCCAGGTAGCGCCGCAGGTTCTCGAACCCCGCCTCGTAGACGCCGCGCGCCACCGTGTCGCGCAGCTCGCGCTCGCGGCCCGGCGGCGTGGCGAAGGTCGATTCCCAGTGCCAGAAGGTGCGGTCGCCGTCGGTCACGGGCTTCAGGGTGACGGTGGCCACGTAGCGCTGCAGCGGCAGGGTGGCCTCGACGATGCAGTAGGTGCTCCTGTGTTCGCTGTCCGACAGGCTCAGCAGCTGCTCGCGGATGCGGTTGCCGTCGCGCAGCGTGAAGCTGCGCACGCAGCCCACCTGGTCGCCGCGCTCGTCGCCCTCGATGCGGCTGGCCTCCACCACCTCGTGCCAGTCGGCATGGCTGTTGAAGTCGCGCAGCACCGCCCACACGCGCTCGATCGGCGCGTCGATGACGGTGGAGCGCACGACCCGCTGCAGCATCAGCGGCCTCCGAAGTGCCGCTTCAGCGCATCGAAGCCGCCCTGGAACACGCCCTCGCCGATCGAGTCGGCCAGCTCGCGCTCGCGGTGTTCCTCGCAGTCGAACTCGGCGCTCCATTCGGCGAAGCAGCGGCTGCCATCGGTCACCGGCGTGAGCTTGAGCGTGGCGATGTAGTGACTCACGCCCATCGGGCTCTCGAGGATCTCGTAGCTGCAGCTGTAGTCGTAGTCCGAGAGCGCGAGCAGCCGCTCGCGGATCATGCCGCCGTCGCGCAGGTGGAAATGGCGGATGCAGCCCACGCGGTCGGCCGGCTGGTTGTTCTCGATCCGGCTGTCGGCGATCAGCGGATGCCATTGCGGCAGGCCGTTGAAGTCGCGCACGCGCGCCCACACGTTGTCGGCGCTCGCGTCGATCACGCTCGAGACGTAGACGTTCACCATGCCTTATTCCTTGGGCGTGCCGGCGCCCAGCGCGGCACGCGCGCCGCTGCTCTCGTTGACCAGCTTCTGGATGTCGCCGCCCTCGATGCCGATCTCGCGCAGCAGCTGGTCGACCAGCGGTGCCTGGGCCCGGAAGCGCAGCGCCGAATTGACCAGCCCGTCGGCGAAGTTGCCGCCGCCCTCGGCATTGCGCGCGCCGCCCGAGGAGCCGCCAAAGCCGTCGACCTGCAGGATCTTGATGCCCTCGATGCGCTCCATCGGCCGCACCGACTCGCGGATGATGCCCTCGGCCTTCTCCACCAGCCGCATGCGCAGCGCCGACATGCGCGCCTCGGGCGTGAGCATGTTGTGCGCCTCGTTCATCCAGCGCGCGGCCTCGGCCTCGATCTCGGCGCGCACGCGCGTGGCATCGGCGCGGATCTTCTCGGCGTCGGCATCGGCCTCGGCCTGGGCGCGCAGCGCGGCGCCGCGGTGCGCGCTCGCGTCATGCTCGGCCTGGGCCGCGGAGGTCAGCCGCAGCGCCTCGCGCTCGGCGATCAGCGCGGCCGCGATCAGCTCGATGGTCTTCCTGCGCTCGGCGCTCTCGACCTCGCGCGCGGTGAACACCTTCTCCTCGGCTGTCACCGCCTGGGCGCGCGCTGCCTCCGCTTCGGCCTGGGCCTCGCTCTGCGCCTTGCTCTCGCGCGCCACGGCGATCGAGCGCTGCTGCTCGGCCAGCTCGAGCGAGGTGCGGCGCTCGAGTTCGGCGCTCTGGATCGCGCGCTCCTTGCCGATGCGCTCCTCCTCGAGGGTCTGCTCGGAGCGGATGCGCGCGGCATCGATGCTCTGGCGCGCGGCGATCTGCGCGCTCTCGGCATGCTGCTCGCGCTGCGCGCGCTCGATCGCCACCTCGGCGCGCTGGCGCGAGCGCGCCATCTCGACCTCGCGCTGCTGCGTCAGCCGCGCATGCTCGCTCTCGCGGTCGATCTCCAGCGACAGCTTCTCGGCCTCGAGGTTCTTGTTGCGGATCGCGATCAGCGTGTCCTGCTCGACGTCGTTGCGCTGCTTCTTGCGGTGCTCGATCTGCTCGGTCAGCCGCGTCAGGCCTTCCGCGTCGAAGGCATTGCTCGGGTTGAAGAACTCCATGCCGGTCTGGTCGAGCTGCGTGAGCGAGGCGGCCTCGAGCTCGAGGCCGTTGTTGGTCAGGTCCTCGGCCACCGCCTCGCGCACCCGCTTGACGTAGGCGCCGCGCTTCTCGTGCAGCTCCTCCATCGTCATCTCGGCCGCGGCGGTGCGCAGCGCGTCGACGAACTTGCCCTCGACCAGTTCCTTGAGCTGCTCGGGCTCCATGGTGCGCAGGCCCAGCGTCTGCGCGGCCACCGCCACCGCCTCGGCCTTGGCCGCCACGCGCACGTAGAACTCGGCGATCACGTCCACGCGCATGCGGTCCTTGGTGATCAGCGCCTTGTCGCGCCCGCGGCTGACCTCCAGCCGCAGCGTGTTCATGTTGACCGGGATCACGTCGTGCACGATCGGCAGCACGAAGGCGCCGCCGTCGAGCACCACCTTCTGGCCGCCGAGGCCGGTGCGCACGAAGGCGCGTTCCTTGGAACTGCGCAGGTAGAGCCAGTGCAGCAGCAGGACGACGATCGCGACCGCGATCGCCACCACCAGCAGCCCGAGGATGAAACTTCCGAATTGAGAACCTGACATGGATGTCGTCTCCTGGTTTATCGCGTGATCTGAACGAAGCGGCGCGTGGTCTCGGTCAGCGCCACCTCCGCGGGCAGGCGCTCCATCGAGCTGGCGCCATAGAAGCCGTCGCAGGCGGGGCAGCGCGCGAGCACGTACTGCGCATCCTCCGGCGTGGCGATCGGGCCGCCGTGGAAAAGCACGATCACCCCGGGGTTCACTTCCTGCGCGGCCGCGGCCCAGCGGTTGATCAGCGGCACGCAGTCGTCGAGCTTCAGCGACGTCTCGGCGCCGATCGCGCCGCCGGTGGTCAGGCCCAGGTGGCAGACCACGATGTCGGCGCCCGCGCCGGCCATGGCGCGCGCATCGGCCTCGCTGAAGACATAGGGCGTGGTCAGCAGGTCGAGGGCACGCGCGCGCGCCACGAGCTCGACCTCCAGGCCGTAGCCCATGCCGGTCTCCTCGAGGTTGGCGCGGAAGGTGCCGTCGATCAGGCCCACGGTCGGGAAGTTCTGGATGCCCGAGAAGCCGAGCGCGATCAGCCGGTGCAGGAACTCGTCGGGGATCATGAACGGGTCGGTGCCGTTCACGCCCGCGAGCACCGGCGTGTGCTTGACCACCGGCAGCACCTCGCGCGCCATTTCGCAGACGATCTCGTTGGCATTGCCGTAGGCCATCAGCCCCGCGAGCGAGCCGCGCCCGGCCATGCGGTAGCGGCCCGAGTTGTAGATCACGATCAGGTCGATGCCGCCGGCTTCCTCGCACTTGGCCGACAGGCCGGTGCCGGCGCCGCCGCCGATCAGCGGCCGGCCCGAGGCGATCTTGGCGCGGAAGCGCTCCAGCAGCGCGGTGCGTGAGATGCGGGTCATGGTGATGGGCTCCTCCTCGGTTGTTCTTCGCTCATGCCCGGCGCGCGCCGGGTGCGGCCCGCGAGACCTCGCGCCAGGCCGCGACCAGCGCATCGGCGAAGGCTTCGTCGTTGATGTGCAGCGGCAGCCGCTTGAGCTGACGGTTGGGTCCGGGCCTGAAGCCGGCCTCGAGCGCGGCGAACAGCGCGCGGTCGGCCTCGGGGTCATGGAAGGGCTGGCCCGGCCGGTCGATGGCCGAGACGCCGCCCTCGGGAATGAGGAAGCGCACCGGCCCGCGCATCGCGTTGAGCTTGGCGGCGATGAACTCGCCGATGGCGCGGCATTCGTCGGCCGTGGTGCGCATCAAGGTCACCGTCGTGTTGTGGCGGTAGAGATTGCGCGCCCGGAAGCGCTCGGGCACGGTGTCCCAGGCGCCGAAGTTCACCATGTCGAGCGCGCCGCACGAGCCCACGTAGGGCAGGGCGTGGCGCGCGAACACGTCGAGCCGGCCGGGCCCGGCCGACAGCACGCCGCCCGCGATCTCGTCGGCCACCTCGGTGGTCGACACGTCGATCGCGCCCGCGAGCAGGCCCGAGTCCGCGAGCTTCTCCATCGACTGGCCGCCCACGCCGGTGGCATGGAACACCAGGCAGTCCCAGTCGTCCTCGAGCCGCCGCGTCACGGCCTGCACGCAGGGCGTGGTCACGCCGAACATCGTGAGGCCGATGGCGGACCGGGTCACGGCGGACACGGAAGCCGGATGCGCCACCATGCCGGCCAGCGCATTGGCCGCGTTCGACAGCACGCTCTCGCTGATGCGGTTGATGCCCTGCACGTCGGTGACCGAATACATCATGCAGATGTCGCTCGGGCCCACGTAGGGTCGCGTGTCGCCGCTGGCCATGGTCGAGACCATGAGCTTGGGCACGCCGATCGGCAGCGCGCGCATGCCCTGCGTGGCCATCGAGGTGCCGCCCGAGCCGCCGGCCGAGATCAGGCCGCCAAGGTCGCGCCGCGTGCGCAGGAAGGCTTCGAAGGCCAGGCCCATGGCGGCGGTGGCGCTGCCGCGGTCGCCGCTGAACACCGCCGACTCGCCCTTGGGATGGTGGCGCGCCACCTCGCGCGGATGCACGCTGGCGGTCGAGGGCTTGCCCGAGGTCGAGAGGTCGACCGTGACCACGCGCAGGCCCAGGCGCTCGATGCACTGGCGCAGGAAGAACAGCTCGCGGCTCTTGGTGTCGAAGGTGCCGGCCACGTAGGCCGCGCGCACGCTGCTCGCGGCCACCGGGAAGTCGAACACCTGGCCCGAGGCGGCCGCGGGCTGCGCCGGTTCGGGCGCGGGCTCGGGCGGTGCGATCAGGCGCGGGATGTCGGCCGCGGGCGCGGCCGTGCCGCCGGCATTCCAGCGCGTGAAGCCGCGCACGCTGGCCGGCGCGAGATCGTCGAGCGAGGGCGCGCCGTCGCCATGGGCGCGGCGCACGGTGTAGACGCGCGGCGCGTTGTCGCGGCCGTCGTCCTCGGTCATGCGCGGTGCCGGCTGCTCCGCCTCGGCCTCGTCGCCATGGCCGCCCGAGCGCACGCCCAAAAGCTTCTCCTGCAGCTCGCGGTCGGCCGCGAGTTCGGCCGCCGGCATCTCGCGCGCGATGCGGCCGTTGACCATCAGCCCGATGCGGTCGGCCACCGAGATCGCCACGCCGAGGTTCTGCTCGATCAGCAGCACCGCGATGCGGCCTTCGGCCGCGAGATCGCGCAGCGCCTGCGCCACCTGGTCGACGATGACCGGTGCCAGGCCCTCGGTCGGCTCGTCCATCACCAGCAGCTTGGGGTTCAGCAGCAGCGCACGGCCGATCGCGAGCATCTGCTGCTCGCCGCCCGAGAGCTGGGCGCCGCCATTGCCGCGCCGCTCGGCCAGCCGCGGGAACATCGCATAGACGCGGTCGACCTCGCGCCGGCGGCTGGCCACCAGCCGCAGCGTCTCGTCGACCGAGAGCGAGGGCCACACGCGCCGGCCCTGCGGCACGTAGGCGATGCCGCGGCGCGTGATCTCGTTGGGCGCCAGGCCCAGGATCTCCTCGCCGCCGAAGCGCACGCTGCCGCGCGCCGGCACCAGGCCGGTGAGCGCGTTGCACAGCGTGGTCTTGCCCATGCCGTTGCGCCCGACGATGCCGAGCACGCCGCGCTCCAGCGACAGGCTCACGCCCTGCAGCGCATGGGCACGGCCGTAGTAGACGTCGAGGCCCTCGACCACCAGCGCGGTGGACCGGCTGGCCCCCGTGTCGCGATCGCCGCCGCCGAACCAGGCCATCAGTGCTTGCTCCCCATGTAGATCGCCTGCACCTGCGCATCGCCCTCGATCTCGGCCGGGCTGCCGGTGCGCAGCACGCGGCCGTTGTGCATCACCGTCACGCGGTCGACCACGCGCAGCGCGATGTCCAGGTCGTGCTCGATCAGCACGAAGCTCATGTGCGCGGGCAGCGAGGTCAACAGCGCCACCAGCTCGCGCCGCTCGGCCGGCGAGAGGCCCGCCGCGGGCTCGTCGAACAGGATCAGCCGCGGCGCGCCGGCCAGCGCCATGCCGATCTCGAGCTGGCGCTGCTGGCCGTGCGCGAGGTTCGCGACCTTCTCGTCGGCGATGTGCGCGAGGCGCGCGCGCTCGAGCAGGTCCTCGGTCGCGCGCGTGCTGGCATGGCCGGCGCCGGGCCGGCGGAAGCTGAAGCGGCCGCTGGCCACGCCGCGCACCGCGAGGAACAGGTTGTCGCGCACCGAGAGGTCGCGAAACAGCAGCGAGGACTGGTAGGTGCGCCGCAGGCCCTTGCGGATGCGGTCCTGCGGCGGCAGGTCGGTGATGTCCTCGCCGAAGAAATGGATGCGTCCCGCGGTCGGCGGGAAGTCGCCCGTGATGGCGTTGAACAGCGTGGTCTTGCCGGCGCCGTTCGATCCGAGGATGGCGTACTTCTGGCCCGCCGTGACCGCGAGCGAGACGCCGTCGACCGCGCGCAGCGCACCGAAGGCGCGCGTCACGCCGTCCAGGCGCAGCGCGTCGCCCGACAGGAGCTGCGCGCTCCCGCCGCGGGCGGGTTGGGGCGTGCGCGAAGCGGGCGGTCGCAGCGTGGTGATCGTGGCCATCTCAGTTCCGTAGGGGGCGATGTCTTGCGCCTTCCCCGTCCGGGGGAAGGCCGGGATGGGGGCGGTGCCCGACGAACGCCGCGCGATCGCGCGGGCCGTCGTGCCCCACCCCGGCCCTCCCCCAGCGGGGGAGGGAAAGACCACCGGTGTGGATCACGTGCGGCAGTCCGGCACGTCGCGCGTGCCCATCCCCATCTTCTTGAACTCGGCCTCCGACAGGCCCAGCGTCTGCGAGATGTTCGGCACCGACTTCACGACCTTGTTGTAGAACGAGCCGTCGGGCGCCTTGCTCACCTCGGTGATGTAGGTCGTGCCCACGCCGTTGCGGTTGGCATCGATCTTCACGTCGCCGGCCGGGCCCTTGAAGTTGGTCTTCTGCAGCGCCTCGCGGTAGGCCTTCTGGTTGTTCGACAGGTCGCCCTTGACCGCGTCGAGCGCATCGAGCGTGGCCTTGGTGTTGATGTAGTAGAGGTAGGCGAACAGCGAGGGGCTCGGGAAGCCGTCCTTGAAGCTGGCCTTGTAGTCGGCCACGAACTTCTTCCACTCGGGCGTGTCGATCGAGTCGGCCATCGGGCCGGCCGAGGCCGTGCCCAAGAGCGATTCGCGGCGCTTGCCCTTGAAGTTCAGCACCGTCTGGTCGACCGTGATCGAGCCGCCGATCATCGGCTTGTCGCCACCGGCCTGCTCGTACTGGGTCAGGAAGTTCACCGCGTCGGAGCCGCCGAGCACCACCACCAGCGCATCGACGTTCTTCGGGATCTTGGCGATCACCGAGGCGTAGTCCTTGGTGCCCAGCGGCACCCAGGCCTTGTCGACCACCTTGCCGCCCTTGGCGCAGTAGCTGGCCATGAAGCCCTGCACCTGCGAGTAGGGGAAGCCGTAGTCCTCGGCGATCAGGAAGGTGCGCTTGTAGCCCTTGGACAGCGCATGCTCGCCCAGGCCCACCATCCACTGCGCACCCTCGGTGTTGAAGCGGTAGAAGTTGGGAGCCGGGTCCTGCAGCGTCGCGGCCTGCGCGCCGGCCGAGCCGTTGATGAAGGTGACGTTGGGCTGCGTCTTCGCGTAGTTCTTGACCGCGATGCCCTCGTCGCCCGACAGCGGGCCGATCATGATCTGCACCTTGTCCTGCTCGACCGCCTTGCGCGTGGAGTTCACGGCCTTGTCGGGCGTGGCGTCCGACGAGACCTTCACGAACTCGATCTTCTTGCCGCCGGCCATGCCCTTCTTCTCCTTCAGCGCGAGGTCGGCGCCGCGCATGCCGTCCTGGCCCGGCGCCGCGAACGGTCCCTCGAGCGAGGCCAGCAGGCCGATCTTGAGGGTTTCCTGCGCCTGCGCGAGGCCCGCGGCCCCGGCCATCGCAAACAATGCCGCGGCGGCGACGATGCTGCGTCCGAACACGTTCTCGACTCTCTTCATGTCTCGCTCCTTCTTATCGCTGGTGAATGCGGCCTGAGCCACGGGTGGGGAAAGGTGCGCCCAGGCGCGTGCGCAAGCGATGCCACAGGCCCAGCAGTCCGTCGGGGGAAAAGAGGACGATCGCGAGGAAGACCCCGCCGATCACGAGATTGAAGCGTTCGCGGTCGACCAGGTCGATGGCGAAGTTCTGCAGCAGCACGAAGACGATCGCGCCGATGAAGGCACCGATGGGGTGCTTCATGCCGCCGAGCACGGCGATGATGAGGATGTTGATCATCGCGCCGATGCCGAGCGTGCCGGGCGAGATGCGGCCGTTGTACCAGACCAGCAGCACGCCGCCGACCGCGGCCAGGAAGCCCGACACCGCATAGGCCGCGACCCGGTGCGCCGTGACGTCGAAGCCCAGCGCCTGCATGCGGCGCGGGTTGTCGCGGATGCCTTGCAGCGCCACGCCGAAGGGCGCGCGGATCAGGTGCTTGATGAAGAAGTAGCCCGCCACCGAGCAGCCCAGCGTGAGCAGGTAGAAGGGCACGGGCTCGCGCAGGTCGAGCCCGAAGACGGTGGGCGCGGCCAGCTTGCTGAAGCCCTGGAAGCCGTTGAACAGCGTGTAGTTCTGCTGCGCGAGGTAGAAGAAGGCCACGCCCACGGCCAGCGTGATCATGATGGTGTAGATGCCTTCGGTGCGCACCGAGAGCCAGCCCACTGCGGCCGAGAACAGCGTGGCCAGCGCCAGCGCGACGATCACCGCGAGCCACCAGGGCCAGCCCAGGCTGATCGCCGTGTTGCTGCTGCTGCCGACGATCGCGACCACGTAGGCCGCGAAGCCCGCCACCGTCATCTGCGCGAGCGAGACCATGCCGCCATAGCCGCCGAGGAAGGTCAGCGACAGCGCGATCAGGCCGAGTGCGAGCGACTGGGCGCCGATCTGGAAGGTGAAGAAGGGCGAGGCGACGAAGGGATAGACCAGCACCAGCAGTGCCACGACCAGATGGCGCCAGCGCACGGGGCGCAGCAGCCTGCCCAGCCAGCGCGGCAGCTCGCCGTGGGCCGGCGGCGGCTCGGCGGGTTGCGATGGCGATGCGACCGCGCGTGGCGACGCGGTGACGCGCATCTCCTGCGCGGGCATTGCACCCGACTTCATGGCACGGCGCCACTGTGCCGCGCTCACAGGAGCACCTCCGTGCTTCGCACTGCGGTGCGAGCTTGCTTGGGGCGGCCCGGCGCGGCGCTCATGCAGCCTTCCCCATCAACCCGCGCGGCTTGAACGCCAGCGCGACCACCATGATCACGAAGGTGAAGACCACGCTGTAGGTCGGCGCATAGGCCAGCCCGAACTGCTCGGCCAGCCCGATCAGCAGCGCGCCGATGGCGGCACCGACCACGCTGCCCATGCCGCCGACGATCACCACCACCAGCGAGGCCAGCAGGTAGCGCGTGTCCTCGCCCGGCGAGATCGAGAGCGCCGTACCGCCGACCACGCCGGCCAGGCCCGCGAGGCCGGCGCCGATCGCGAAGGTCAGCGCGAACACCAGCTGCACGTTGACGCCCGAGGCGGCCAGCATGCCGCGGTCGTCGACGCCGGCGCGGATCATCATGCCGATGCGCGTGCGCGCCAGCAGCAGCCACAGGCCCACGCCGATCAGCACCGAGGCCAGCAGCACCACCAGCCGGTAGGTCGGGAACTTCTCGACCAGCGGCAGCGTGGTCGAGCCGTAGATCCACGAGGGCGGATCGAAGGTGTAGATCTCGGCGCCCCAGATCCACAGCATCAGGTCGGCGAACACGATCGACAGGCCGATGGTCACCAGCGTCTGGCGCAGGTCCTGGCCCTGCATGTGGCGGAACACCAGCAGCTGCATCAGCAGGCCCAGCACCGCGGCCGCGAGGAAGCCCGCCATCACCGCGAGCACCCAGGAGCCGGTGTGCTCGCCGACGAACCAGCCCACGTAGGCACCGAACAGGTAGAGCGAGCCGTGCGCGAGGTTCACGTTGCGCATCAGCCCGAACACCAGCGTGAAGCCGCTGGCCACGAGGAAGTAGAGCGAGGCCAGCGTGAGGCCGTTGAGCAGGGTCTTGAAGAACAGCGAGGCGTTGTCGGCCACGGCCCAGACCGCGAACACCGCGATCGGCACGCCGAGCACCAGCCACAGGGCCCAGCGCGTGAGGGCGGCGCGCGTCATGCGGCGCGCTCCCAGCCCCGGTCCCAGCCGCGCTCGGAGGCGATCGCCGGTGCCTTGGCGAACTCGCCGTCCTTCATCACGGCCAGGATGCGCTTGGCATCGCGCAGGATCGAGAGGTTGGCCAGCGGATCGCCGTCGACCAGCATCAGGTCGGCGAGGTAGCCTTCCTTGACGAGGCCGAGCTCGTCGGGCCGCATCATGATCTGGCCGCCATACAGCGTGGTCGAGCGGATCGCCTCCATCGGCGTGAAGCCCAGGTACTTGACGAAGAACTCGAGGTCGCGCGCGTTCTGCGTGTGCGGCGTGAAGGCGAAGCCGTAGTCGCCGCCGGGCAGCACGCGGATGCCGCGCTTGTGCATCTTGGCGAGCGAGACGCAGGCCGCGTCCCATTCGATCTGGTAGCCCATGTCGGCCGCCATCTGATAGGTCACGCCGTAGGGCTCGGCCTCGTGCAGCATGGCGTAGAGGATGGCGATGCCGGGCGCGACGAAGACGCGGTCCTTCGCGGCCTCGAGCATGTCGAGCGCCTCCTCGTCGACGAAGCTCGCGTGATAGATCAGGTCGATGCCGTGGCGCAGCGCCTGCTTCACGCTCTCCGACGAGCGCGCATGCGCCACGCCGCGCTTGCCGCGGATCTTGACCTCGCGCATCGCCGCGGCCACTTCCTCGTCGAGCATCCATGTGGTTTCGGAGGGCGACTGCGGCGTGAAGTTGTCGCCCGAGAGATTGAGCTTGATCGAGTCGACGCCGTACTTGAGGAACAGGCGCACCGCCTTGCGCATCTCGTCGGCGCCCGAGATGTTCACGCCGAAGCTGAACTCGGGAAAGGGCAGGTGCGGCAGCGTCTCGTCGCCCAGGCCGCCGAGCACCGTGATCTCCTGGCTCGCCGCGAGGTAGCGCGGCCCCGGGATCTGGCCCGCGTTGATCGCGTTGCGGATCACCACGTCGAGCCGCGGCTTGGCGCAGGCCGCGCCCACGCAGGAGGTGAAGCCGGCCTCGAGGTAGCGCTTCGCGACCTTGGCGCACCACAGCACGTGTTCCTCGAGCGGCATGGTCTGGATCGCCGCGAGCGTGGCGGCGTCGTTCCACGAGAAGTGCGTGTGGGCCTCGCACATGCCGGGCATGAGCGTGGCGCCCGCGCCGTCGATCACGGTGGCGCCGCCGGGCGCGATCGGCGCGGTGCTGCGGCCGACCTGGCGGATGCGGTTGCCGCGCACCAGCACGCTGCCGCTGTAGGGGTTCTGCCCCGTGCCGTCGAGGATGCGCACGTTGGTGAAGACGACGTCGGCCATGCGGTGCTCCGGTCGGGGTTCGGAAGGCCTAGGCGGCCCAGCGGGTGGGAGGGGCGACGCGCAGGCCCTGCGCCTGGCGCAGCGGCGGGGCGCGGTGGAACTCGCCGTCCTTCATGACGGCCAGGATGCGCGACTTGTCCTGCAGCACCGTGATGTCGGCCAGCGGATCGCCGTCGACGAGCAGGATGTCGGCCAGGTAGCCCTCGCGGATGTAGCCCAGCACCTTGCCCATGCGCATCATCGGACCGCCCCAGGCGGTGGCCGACAGCAGCGCCTCCATGGTGCTCATGCCCACGTACTTCACGAAGTACTCGAGGTCCTTGGCATTGGTGCCGTGCGGTGTCCAGGCGAAGCCGTAGTCGCCGCCCGGCAGGATGCGGATGCCGCGCTTGCGCATCGCGCGCATGCTCTCCACCGCGGCATCGAGCTCGCGGTGATAGCCCATCTTCGTGGTGACTTCCTTCGTCAGGCCCCACTGGCTCGCGTGGTGGCAGGTGTTGATCAGCCACGCGAGGCCGGGCGCGATGAAGTGCTCCATCTTGTGCGCCTCGAGCAGGTCGAGCGCCTCGTTGTCGGTGAAGCTCGCGTGGTAGATCACCTCGATGCCGTGCTTCACGCACTGCTTGATCGACCAGGTCGAGCGCGCATGCGCGGCCACGCGCTTGCCCCAGGCCTTGGCCTCCTCCACGCAGACGCGGATCTCCTCCTCGGTGAACTGGCTCATCTCGCTGGGCATGCCGGTGATCGACTCGCCCGAGAGATTTATCTTGAGCGAATCGACGCCGTACTTGGCGAACATGCGCACGCAGCGGCGCATCTCCTCGGCGCCGCTGACCACCGCGCCGAAGGCGAACTCGGGCTGCGGCAGGTGCGGCTGCGTGGTGTCGCCGAGCCCGCCGGGCACCGTGATCTCCTGGCTCGCGGCCAGGTAGCGCGGGCCGACGATGGTGCCGTCGTTGATGGCGTTGCGGATCACCACGTCGAGCCGCGGCTTGGCGGTGGCGGCGCCCACGCAACTGGTCCAGCCCATGTCGAGGTAACGCTTCGCGACCTCGGCGCACCACAGGATGTGCTCCTCGGGCGGCATGCGCTGGATCGCGTCGAGGCTGGGCTGGTCGTTCCACGAGAAATGCGTGTGGGCCTCGACCATGCCGGGCATCAGGAAGGCGCCCGCGCCGTCGATGACCTGGGCGCCATGCACGGGCGCGGAGCGCGCGCCGTGCGAGGTCTTCACGACGCGCGCGATGCGGTTGCCCTGCACCAGCACGTCGCCGGTGAAGGGCGCCTCGCCGCCGCCGTCGAAGATGCGGACGTTGGTGAACAGCACGTCGGCCACGGTCAGCTCCTCGCCTGCGCCGCCAGGAATTCGCGCAACTCGCGCTGGCACTCGTCGGGGCGCTCGACGGGTGTCCAATGGCCGCACTTCGGCAGCACCACCACGCGCTTGCTGGCGGCTCGGTGCAGCCGGTCGGCCATGGCGCGCACGGCCTGCGGCGGCGCCACGCCGTCCTCGTCGCCGGTCACCAGCAGCACCGCGGCCTCGATGTTCTCCACCGCCGCGGGCTGCGCGCCGGCCAGGGCCTCGCAGCTGCGCGCATAGGCTTCGCCTTCCTGCCGCATCAGGCTCTCGCGCACGAAGGCCACCGCCACCGGCAGCCGCTGGCGCGTGTCGGCCGAGATCGCGCCCTGCAGCAGCGCCTGCGTGATCTCGTGCATGCCCACCGCGCCGCCGCGCGCCTTGTCGGCGCGGGCCTTCATCGCGGTGCGCGCCGCGTCGGGCGGCGCGATCAGCGGGCCGAACAGCGCGAGGCTCGCCACGCACTTCGGATGGGCCGCGGCGATGTGCTGGCAGACGATGGTGCCCATCGAATGGCCGACCCAGTGCGCGCGCTGGATGCCCAGGCGCTCGCAGACCGACAGCACGGTCTCGACGTAGCGCTCGATCGTGAGCGGCCCTTCGGCGCGCTGCGAGCGGCCGCTGCCGGGCAGGTCGATGCGCACCACGCGATGGCGCGCCAGCGCGGGCATCAGCGGCGTGTAGGTGTTCGAGCTGCCGCCCAGGCCATGCACGCAGACGACCACCGGGCCTTCGCCCTCGTCCTCCACCGCGATGCGGTCGATGAGCTGGAAGCTCATGCCAGCGCCTCGAAGCGGTTCTCGATGACGCCGATGCCGTCGATCTCGATGCGCACCGTGTCGCCCCGGCCCAGCCATTGCGGCGGGTTCAGGCCCATGCCCACGCCCGAGGGCGTGCCGGTGGCGATCACGTCGCCCGGATGCAGCGTGATGCCGCGCGAGCAGGTCTCGATCAGCGTCGGGATGTCGAAGATCATGTCGCGCGTCAGGCCGTCCTGGCGCAGTGCGCCGTTGACCCAGCCGCGCACGCGTGTGGCGCGGCCGTCCATCTCGTCGGCCGTCACGATCCACGGGCCCATCGGGCAGAAGGTGTCGAAGCTCTTGCCGAGGTCCCACTGCTGGTGGCGCATCTGCACGTCGCGCGCCGTGACGTCGTTGACGATGGTGTAGCCGAACACGTGCTCCATCGCCTGCGAGCGCGGGATGTCGCGCCCGCCGCGGCCGATGATCACCGCGAGTTCGGATTCGTAGTCGATCTGCACCGACACCGAGGACCTCGGCAGCCGCACCGGGTCGTGCGGCCCGATCACGCATTCGCCGAGCTTGCCGAACACGATCGGCCACGGATCGCTCTCGGGCATGCTGCTGCGGAACACCGAGCCCGCGAGTTCGGCCGCATGCGCGCGGTAGTTGCGACCGACGCAGAACAGGCCGCGCAGCGGGCGCGGCAGCGGGGCGCGCAGGGTGATCACCTCGACCGGCAGCCGCGTGCCCGAGGGCTGCGGCAGCGGCTCGTTGCGTGCCAGCGCCTCGATCAGCGGCAGCACGCCGCGCGAGGCGTCGCCCACCGCCAACGGCGTGGCTTCCCGGCCGTCGGCCGAGATCGTGCCCGCATGGTTGCGGCCACCCCAACTCCAGCTTGCGAAGCGCATCGACTTTGTCTCCATATGGCCCCGAGGTCGTCGCGCTGTGCGCCGATCGCCTCGGTGGCTCCGGAAGTCATCTAGGGATTTTTGAGACTTGCGTCTCAAATCTGGGTGCGCGGATCATACGAGCCGTGTCACCATCTCCACAAGACGACTTCCGCATTTCCGAACCCCGTACAAACCCGATGGCAAGACTCAAGCACACACCGAGCGAGGCGCCGCGCGCGCCGGAACGCGGCGTTCGCGCCGCCACCTTCCGCCAGCTGCTGCAGGCCGCGATGGACATCATTCGATTGAAGGGCCACATCCCCTCGGTGGCCGAAGCGGCGGCGCGATCGAACGTGTCGCGCGCCACCGCCTACCGCTACTTCCCGAGCCGCAGCGCGCTGGTCACCGCGGTGGTCGACAGCTCGCTGGGCCCGGTGCGCCAGATGGCGTCGGACAACCCGAACGGCCGCGAGCGGCTGCACGAGCTGTTCTGCCAGACCTTCCCGCGCTTCAAGGAATTCGAGGCACCGATGCGCGCCGCGGCGCAGCTCTCGCTCGAGCAGTGGGGCCTCGAGCGCGCGGGCCTGCTGGCCGAGGAACCGTACCGGCGCGGTCATCGCGTGCGCATCCTCGAGCACGCGCTCGAGCCGATGTCGCCGCTCTTGAGCCCGCGCATGCGCGACCGGCTGCACCATGCCCTCTCGATCGTCTACGGCATCGAGCCCTACGTGGTGCTCAAGGACATCTGGGGCCTCGAGGACCGCGAGGTCGAACGCACGGCGCTGTGGATGGCCGATGCGCTGGTCGATGCGGCGCTGCGCGACTCGGCGGCGAAGCGCGCGGCGGCCGAGGCGGCGGCCGCGTCGACACCGCCGCCTGCGCCCGAATGGCTCGATGCGCAGTACAACAACCGCGCGCGCATTCCCGAACACCCGTCGATCCTGAAGTACTGGGCCGATGCATCGGCGCAGGCGCTGCAGCGGCCCGAATGGATTCGCGACCTGGCCTACGGCGACGACGAGAGCGAGCGGCTCGACATCCTGCCGGCCGCATCGGGTGCCGGGAAGGCGCCCGTCTTCGTCTACATCCACGGCGGCTACTGGCGCGCGCTCGACAAACGCGACCATGCCTTCCTCGCGCCGCCGCTGGCCGATGCCGGCGCCACCTTCGTGCAGCTCAACTACGCGCTGTGCCCGGCGGTCGACATCGAGCACATCGCGCGGCAGATGACACAGGCGCTGGCCTGGGTGCATCGCAACATCGCGGCGCATGGCGGCGATCCAGCGCGCATCGTCGTCTCTGGCCATTCGGCCGGCGGCCACCTCGCCACCATGCTGCTGGCCTGCGACTGGCAACGGGTCGGGCCCGACCTGCCGCGCGACCTCGTCAAGTCGGCGCTGCCGATCTCGGGCGTCTACGAGCTCGAGCCCTTGCGGCACGCGCCCTTCCTCGCGGCCGACATCGGGCTGACCGAGGCCTCGGCGCTGCGGCTGAGCCCGGCCGCCATGCCCGCGCCGAAGCAGGGCACCCTGGTGACCGTGGTCGGCGGCGACGAGAGCGAGGAGTTCCACCGCCAGGCCGAGCTGATCGCCAGCGCCTGGGGCCCCCGCGTGGTGGTGGGCGCCGAGCGGCCCGCGAACCGCAACCACATGAGCGTGCTGGCCGATCTCGCGGACCCCGCATCGGGCACGCACCGGCAGGCGCTGGGCCTGCTCGGGCTCGCCGATCCGGCGCGCTGAGTTCGACCTGCGCGGGGCACGCGGCATGGCGAGGGGTTTCGAAGCCCCACGCCCTGGCGCGCCCACGTCCGACAAGCCCCCCGGGGTGCTGGCGTCGTACAAGTTGCTCACTCTCTTTTCATCTTCATCCCAGGAGCAACCGGTGAGCGACGACAAGAAGCCCAACCCTCTTCTCAATGCGGTGTCCAACGTCGTGGCGGCACTGCGCGCGGACGACGACCAGATCGCGGTGGCAAAGGCCTACGACGCGCTGGAGCCCCAGGCGATCGAGAAGCTCACGCCGCAGGAGGCGCGCCGGCAGCCCACGCCGGCCGATGCCGTGAAGAAGCTGCTCGAGCAGCAGAATCGTTCGGCGGTGCCCGAGGCGCTGGTGCCGGGCGTGACCACGCGCGAGCTCACGGTCGATGGCGCCACCGGGCCGTTGGCCGCCACGCTCTACACGCCCGCGGGGCAGGGGCCCTTTCCCGTCGTCCTGTACTTCCACGGCGGTGGCTGGGTGATCGCGAACCGACAGGTGTACGACGGCGGCGCGCGCGGGCTGGCCGCGGCCGCGCAGGCGATGGTGCTGTCGGTCGACTACCGGCTCGCGCCCGAGCACAAGTTTCCGGCCGCATGGGACGACGCGCTCGCGGCCTACCGCTGGCTGATCGAGCACGCGGCCTCGCTGGGCGGCGACGCTTCGCGCCTCGCGCTCGCGGGCGAATCGGCCGGCGGCAATCTCGCAGTGGCCACGGCGGTCGCCGCGCGCGACGCCGGCCTGCGCGCGCCGCGCCACGTGCTGTCGGTCTATCCCGTCACGCAGACCAGCCGCAACACCGAGTCCTACCTCGAGAACGCGATCGCCAAGCCGCTCAACCGCGCGATGATGGACTGGTTCTTCACCCACGTGACGCGCAGCGAGAAGGACCTCGATGACCCGCGGCTGTCGCTGGTCGATGCGCCGCTCGCGGGCCTGGCGCCCGTCACCATCGTCAATGCCAGGCTCGATCCGCTGCGCAGCGACGGCGCGAAGCTCGAGAGCGCCCTGCTCGAGGCCGGCGTGGAGGTCGCGCGCAAGGAGTACGAGGGCGTGGCGCACGAGTTCTTCGGCGCCGCGGCGGTGCTCGAGAAGGCCAGGGACGCGCAGGCCTTCGCGGGCGAGCGGCTGCGGCGATCGTTCGCGCTCTGAGCGCCCGCAACTCACACGACTGCGAGCACACCATGAGCTTGACCGGCTACCTCGTCGAGGACAACCCCCTGATTCGCGACAGCCTGATCGCGACGCTGGAAGAACTCGCGCCCGTGCACATGGTCGGCACCGCCGAGACCCAGGCCGAGGCCGTGGCCTGGCTGCACGATGCCGATGGCCAATGGGACGTGGCCGTGGTCGATCTCTTCCTGCGCCACGGCACCGGCTTCGGCGTGCTCATGGGCTGCAGGGATCGCCTGCCGCGCCAGCGCATGGTGATCTTCTCGAACTTCGCGACCAAAGACATGCGCGAGCGCGCGCTGCTGCTGGGCGCCGATGCGGTGTTCGACAAGTCGACGGAGATCGAGGGCCTGCTGCGCTTTCTCGAGGAGACCGAGCGCGCGGTCGACCGGTCCTGACGCGGCGCGCTACAGCGCCTGGATGTCGGGCAGCACCCAGGAGCGGTCGAAGTAGGCCGCGAGTGGGCCGAAGAGACGGAAATAGACGTACCAGGAATGCCCGGGCGTGGTGGGGATCCAGTTCTTCTCGAGGCCCGGCGCAGGCGTCGGACCCAGCACGATGTCGACCGACCCGTCGGCGTTCTTCGCCAGGTCCTGGCGCGAGGAGCGGTCGACGATCTGCTGCGCGTTCTGGACCAGGCCGCGGGTCTGCGTGTCGTACAGCGTGACCGACCAGAACAGCCTGGCGGGCACGTCCGCCGGCACGCGCAGGCGGTAGCTGCGCGCGCCGTCGAACGGAGCGGCCTTCGCGTCGTAGTAGGCGGCGAGATAGGCCGCGCCGACGCCGGGCGTTCGCGTCAGCACGGCCGCCGAGGTGCCGGTGACTTCGTAGAAGAAGGCCGTGCGCTCCTCGAACAGCGTGCCGCCGGGCACGTCCTGCGCGTTGTCGAAGCCGGGCGCGATCAGGTATTCCCAGTGGGTGTCGGGCCGATAGCGCATGCCGGGGATGCGCTTGCGGAAGGCGATGGCCTTGGCCGTGGCCTCGCCCACGATCGCGGCCTTCTCCAGCACGGCCTGTTGCCGGGCATCGGGCGCGAAGGGGCGATCGAAATTGATGCCGAGCGGCGCGAGCAGGGCGGCGAAGAAGCGGTCGCGATCCTCCACGGGCTCTCCCCGCAGCGCGTTCGCCAGCCGTTGCCAGTAGGCGAGGCCCCGCGGATGCGCCATGCTCGTCAGTTCGCCCTCGGGCTTGAAGCGCAGCAGGCGCGTCCTTGCCGCGGCAGGCTGCTGGCCGGGCGGATGGACGCGCAGGGCCGAGAAGACCGTTTCCACCTGCGCCAGGTCGGCATCGAGTCCGCGGCAGAACAGCAGGACCTTGAAAGTGCGCGATCGCAGCAGGTGCGCGCCGGCCGGCAGCTCGCCCGGCGCCTGCTGCCCCGGACCGAGCAGCACGAACACGGCGCCTCGGCCCGCATCGGGCCCGGTCATGCCGACATCGCACAGGGGACGGTCCCACCAGTCGATCAGCGAGCCCGCGGTCGCGCCCGGCGGATAGTGCAGCACCAGCGGTTGCCGCGAAAGATCGAAGAAGGCGAAGACATAGGGCGTGGTGACGTTCGAGCCGAGCATCGCGCTGACGTCGCGGTGGCCCGACACCCGCACGAAGTCGCCGCTGCGGGCGCCCGCGTTGTCGACCAGCATCTGCCGCGCGCTTTCCATGCCGACGATCGGGATGGCCCAGAGATAGCTCATCACGGCGCTCTGGTGGTCGAGCGCCTGGTAGAGGTCGTCCACGGTGCGCGCCGTGGGCATGCCGAGCTCGAACTCGAGCGCTCCGGCCTGCGCGTCGACCGCGGCGCGCGTGCCCGCGCCCTGGCCGGTGCCCGCGGCCGTGGGTTTCGAACTCAGCAGCGCCAGGGTCGTGGCCAGCTTGAAGGCGCCTCGTCGATTCAATGCCATGAACATCGGTCCTCGAAAGCTTGCAGCCTGTGTCAGTCGGGAAAACGCAGCACGGCCTTGATGGTCCGGCCCTGCTCGCCGTCTTCCACGGCCTCGTTGATCTGGTCGAAGGCATAGAACCGGATCAGCTTGTCGAAGGGGAAGCGCCCCTGCCGAAACAACTCGACCAGCTTCGGGATGAACAGGTCCGGCACCGAGTCGCCTTCGCAGATGCCGCGGATCTTGCGGCCCAGCAGCAGGCCCCAGGTGTCGAGGCCGATCTCGCTGCCGAAGGCGGGTGCGCCGATCATGCCGCACTCGCCCATGATCTGGATCGAATCGACGGCCTGGCGCAGGGCCGTGAGGTTGCCCGAGGTCTCGAGCGAGAACTGCGTGCCGCCGCCGCCGGTGATCTCCTGGATGCGCCGCACCGGATCGGTGGTTCGCGGGTTGACGACGTGGGTGGCGCCGAGCTCGAGCGCGAACTGCAGGCGCGCCTCGTTCGGGTCGACGCAGATGCGGATCGCGCAGCCGGTCACGTTGGCCGCGAGCAGCGCCGAGAGGCCGACCGATCCCGCGCCGTAGATGGCGATCGAATCGCCGGCCTGCGGGCGCAGCGAGTTGATGACCGCGCCCGCGCCGGTCTGCACGCCGCAGCCCAGGGGGCCCATGATCTCGAGCGGCACGTCCGACGGGATCTTCACCACGCTGCGCTCGGTGCCCAGGGCGTAGGTCGCGAACGAGGACTGGTTGAAGAAGGCCCCGTGCACGACGTCGCCGCCCTTGTGCATGGTGGGCGTTCCGTCCATGCGCGCGAAGCCGAAGTTGGCCTTGAAGAAGTGCCGGCAGTACATGGGCTTGCCGGTCTGGCAGGTGTCGCAGTGGCCGCAGAAGTTGCAGCTCATCACGACGTGATCACCGGGTTTCAGCTTGCTCACGCGGCTGCCGACCTGTTCGACGATGCCCGCGCCCTCGTGGCCGTACACCGCGGGGAAGGGCGCCGGCACCACCTGGTCCCGCGGCAGGGTGTCGGTGTGGCAGACGCCGCAGCTCTTCATGCGGATGAGCACCTCGTCGTCGCGTGGCGCCTCCAGTTCGATGTCCTCGAGGGTGAACTTGCCACCCTTCTCGCGCATGACGGCGGCTGTGATCTGCATGGGATGACCTCTTTGGATGTAGGGAGTGGGGAGGGCGGAGTGCTGCGTGCCGCGGGCTCAGGCCCTGGGGGCGAACCACGGGGCCGCCACCTGGGTCTGGATCGTCACGGCCTTGAGGTGCGTGTACATGTTGAGCGTCTCGTGGCAGTACTCGCTGCCGATCCCGCTCTCCTTGAAGCCGCCGAAGGGCGAGCCGCTCGCGAGGTTGAAGTAGTGGTTGATCCACACCGAGCCGGCCTGCAGCCGGTCGGCCGTGTCCCAGGCGTTGCGCAGGTTGCTGGTGTAGAGGCCGGCGGCCAGGCCGTAGCGCACGCCGTTGGCCTCCTCGATCATCCGGTCGTGGTCCTTCCAGCGGATCACGCTGAGCACCGGGCCGAAGATCTCCTCCTGCGCGATGCGCATGCTGTTGTCGGCCTCGAACACGGTCGGCGCGATGAAGTGGCCGTGGGCCTGCCCCTCGACGTCGATGCGCTGGCCGCCGGTCATCAGGCGCGCGCCCTCGGCCTTGCCGATGTCGATGTAGTTCATCACGCGCTGGCCCTGCTCGGGCGACACGAGGTTCGAGAGCACGGTGTCGGCCGCGAGCGCCGCGCCGACACGCACGCGCTCCATGCCGGCGACGAGGCGGTCCATCACGGCGTCGTAGACCGCGTCGTGCACGAACAGCCGGGTGCCCGCGAGGCAGGACTGGCCGTTGCAGTACAGGGTCGCGAACATCGCGTTGTCGACCACCGCGTCGATGTCCTCGATGTCGGGAAAGATGATGTTCGGGCTCTTGCCGCCCAGTTCCAGCGACACCGGAACCAGCCGGTCGGCGCCGGCGCGCGAGATGATCCGCCCGACCTCGCTGCTGCCCGTGAAGGCCAGCTTCGCCACGCCGGGGTGCGCGGTCAGTGCGGCGCCCGCCTCCTCGCCGAAGCCGGGCACGATGTTGATGACGCCGGGCGGAAAGATCTTCGCGATGTGCCGGCACAGCTCCAGCGTGCTGAGCGAGGCGTTCTCGTCGGGCTTCAGCACCACCGTGTTGCCCGCCGCGATCGCGGGGGCGATCTTGAAGGCCGCCATGATCGCGGGCACGTTCCACGGAATGATCTGGCCGCACACGCCATAGGGCTCGCGCCTGGCGACCAGGTAGCCGCCGGGAATCGGGCGACCGAATCCCTCGTGCGTGAGGGCCGCGGCCGCGAAGTAGCGGTACTGCGAGATCGCGAACTGGTGATCGAGGCCGGTCTCGAACAGGCGCCGGCCGATGTCGATCGAATCGATGCGAGCGAGGCGCTGCTGGTCGGCTTCCACGGCCGCCGCCAGCTTCAGCAGCAGGGCCGAGCGCTCCTCGGGCGCGGTGGCGCGCCAGGCCGGGAAGGCCCTGGCGGCGGCCCGCACGGCCGCATCGACCTCGGCCGCGCCGCAGCGCGCGATGCGCGCGACCTGCTCGCCCGTGCCCGAATGCCGCGCCTCGAAGGTCGGGCCGTCGACCGGCTGGAACGCGTTGTCGATGAAGGCACCGTAGGTTTCGGAAAGACCGAGGTCGTGGATCGAGCTCATCAAGGGACTCCTGTGCATGGATGGATGGGGGCGCGACCGGCCTGTGGGGCACGGTCGGCTCGGCTGGCGCCAGTCTTCAGGAAGACGCGCCGCGCCGCGATCCGGAATGCGAAGCGCTATCCGCGATGCGCAGGACGAGGGCTCCGGGCGTTCCCGCATCGCGTCGCTCAGCGAGGGAGCGCGAGGGAACGCACCCCTAGAATGCGGGCCCGGCGGCAGCATGCAGAAGCTGTCGCGCCGTCTGTGGAAGGGGCGACCATGCACTATCGGACCCATGATCTCGACGAAGCCATCCACGCCGTGGGCGCCGTGTACTGCCCGCACGAGCTCCACCTGGATCGCCGGGCCAAGGCCCTGGACACCCGGCTGAGCGCGACCGAGGCGAGGCCGCTGGCGCTGGTCCAGCTCGCCTACGGCGCGCGCGTGGAGGTCGACGCGGGCGAGTTCCCCGGCCTGTTCCTGTTCATGCGCTGCACCGCGGGCGAAGGCTCCGTGTCGCAGGGCAACCGCAGCGCCACCTGGCGCGCCGGCACGACGATCCCCGTATCGGCGGGCCGGCCGACCCGCTTCGATTTCGGCGCCAGCTTCGAGCAGATCACCTTCCGGCCCGACACGGCGACGCTGGAGGCGTGCTGCGCCAGCCTCGTCGGCCGCCCGCTCGACGACGGGCTGAAGTTCGACCCCGTGCCGTTCACGCCGGAGCTCGAGCGTTCATGGTCCGGCGTGTGGGACCTGGTCGACACCTTGCCCGCGGCGCTGCCGGCCCCGGCGTACCGTTCGCTCGAGCAGTTCGTTCTCATGTCCCTGCTGCACGGGCATCCGCACAACTACACCGGCTGGATGCGCGGAGAGCGGCCGGCATCGCGGCCCGTGCGCCTCGCGGGCCTGGCCGAGGCGCTCATTCACGACCGCATCGCGGACCTGTCGCTGACGGTGTCCGACATCGCCTCGTCGCTGGGCGTGGGCGTGCGTGCCTTGCAGCTGGCGTTCCAGGCGCACCGGGGGATGACGCCGACGGCCTACCTGCGGCAGATCCGCCTCGCGCAGGTGCGCGAGCGATTGCTGGACGGCGCGGACGACGACACGGTGACGGACATCGCGTTCGCCCACGGCTTCTTTCATCTGAGCCGCCTCGCGCAGCAGTACAAGGCGCAATTCGGCGAGGCGCCATCCGACACCCTGCGCGCGCGCCATCGCCGGACGGCATGATGGGCGCATGCCTCGTTCCAACCCGTCATCCATGCCAGAACCCGTTTTCCGCCAGGCCCTTCCTTCCGATGCCGAACGCTGCTACGCGATAGAGATCGGCGCCTACGAGGGCGACGAAGCCGCCACCCTGGCCAAGATCCGCACGCGCATCGACCAGTACCCGCAGGGCTTCCTCGTCATGGAGCTCGAGGGGCAGCTCATCGGCTTCATCAACAGCGGGTGCGCGCACGAGGTCGTGATGTCGGACGAGGCCTTCAAGGAGCTGGTCGGCCACGACGCCGCGGCGCCCAATGTCGTGATCATGTCCGTGGTCATCGATCCCCTGTTCCAGGGACGCGGGTACGCCAGCGTGATGATGAAGACCTTCGTCGACCGGATGCGGCAGGCGGGCAAGCAAACGATCCACCTGATGTGCAAGGAGCGCCACGTGGCGCTCTATGCGCGGCAGGGGTACGGCTATGTGAGGCCTTCGCCGTCCGACCATGGCGGGATGTCCTGGCACGAGATGTTGATGGTGCTCTAGCGGGCACCATCAGCGCGCCGCGGGCTCTCAGCCTTCGTTGGTCGGAGGCAGGAAGCAGAAGGCCATCGGCGTGTCCTTCTGGTAGTCCAGCGCCACGCCGTAGCAGTCCTCGGTGTGGTCGATCTCGACGCCGATCACCGTGGGCACGTACGAATCGGTATTGACGATCGGCACATCGCTGGCCTGGTACTTGTTCTGGATGAAGAAGTAGCCGAGTTCCTCGGTCGACACCAGGTTCCACAACTGGCGATCCCGGATGTCGTCCTGCCGCGCCTGGACCGTGACCCTGGAGGCCGCGCCGGTGTCGTCGCCCGCCAGCGTCATGACGAAGTTCGTGCCCATGGCGGTCTTCAGGTACCACCATCCCGGGGCCTCGACCGAGGGCACGAATTCCCAGAGCTGGTTCTTCACATCGGGGTCGGCCATGGACTTCTTGCCGTAGGCGATCACCTGCGCGCCGGCTTGGAAGGACGCGTCCTTCACATCGAGCACGCGGACGATGCTGCCCTTGTGCCGGATGAAGAACAGCGCGCCCTTGACGGGCGTGGTCTGGCTGGCCTTGGGCGGGGTCGCGGCCTTGGGTGTCGCGGCGGCAGGGCTCTTCGCAACGGGTCGGGACGTGGTGCCCGTCGTCACCACGTTCTTGCTCCAGTAGTTCTCGATCAACGCCAGGGCGTCGGTGATGTCCACGGTCTGGCCGTGGCGCTGCAGCAGCGAGATCGCCTGGGTATTGGTCGAGTTCTCGGGGATGAAGCAGGGCAGCCGCGGATTGATGTTGACGTAGCGATCGCCCAGCAGCATCTTGGCGATGTGGGGCATGAGCTCCGACGAGGTCCCGTTCAGGCTGAGGTCGAGCACGGGCGACGACCGCTTCTGGTTCATGAGGAACGGCGTGATGTTGTCGAAGGGATTGCCGTCCCCTTCCATCCATTGCTGGGCGCCCCAGTCGTGGGTGTCGCTCTGCAGCCAATAGGGCATGTAGCCCGTGCCGATCGTGATGGCCGCGATCTGGTCGAGGGCGTAGCCGCTGCGCACCGCGAGCGCGATCGCCGCCACCGTCGGGTCGTGGTTGAAGAAGGCGCCATCGACATTCCCGTCGAGGGACCCCAGCTGCCCCGGCATGGCGCCGCTGGACGTCGCGGCCACCGCGATGGGGGTGTCGCCGTTGCCGTCGAGGCCGTCCAGCCGGTCCCGGTCGCTGCCGAGCATGTTCGTGAACATCATCGGCTTCCACGGCGTGGGCATCATCTTGTTGTCGCGGTCGGGTTCGACCTGGCCGACGTTGAACGAGACGAGCAGGACGTCCTTGCGCGCGTCGGCGATCTTCGTGTCGAAGTGGATGGCCTTCTGGCTGCCCAGCACCTTGTCGATCGAGTAGGCGGGCGTCCTCGGGTCGGGGTTCATGGCGTTGTAGAAGTTCAGTTCATCGCCGGTGAACATGTCGATCAGGTCCTTCGGCGTCTTGTGCCCGAGCAATTCGCTCGAGATGATCGCGCCGGTCGAGCAGCCGGCGAACATTCTCGTTTCGTCCAGCAGCGCCTTGTTGGCGTCGTACAGGCGCTGGAGGATGGTGGCGGAAAGCAGGCCGCGGATGCCGCCGCCGACGAACGAGATAATTGTGTAATGGCCGGGAAGAGTCGACATTGCGAAAGCTCCTTCAGATGAGTTGACCCCATGCGGGGAGTCGCAGTGTCGAGTGCCGCTATTGCAATTGCACCTTACTTTTTCTTGCAGTGGCCGGCCGGTGCCATTACGTCGAATCCTTATTAAGCCTATTGTCTAGCTACGGATTCCGGTGTGGGATTATTGAAGATTTCCGGGATTCGAGAGTTGATCATGCGCAATTGCGAAGGATCGGGATCGACTTGGAAGAATTGGACTGAATACTTCCAGCTTCTTCTGCTCATCATCCGATTCCGCGATCGATGGGGTCTCATGGGCCTCGGAAAAAAGAGGGCCTACTGCGGTTGTGGCCGAAGCCGGTAACGCCCATTGAAAGACAGAGCGTCTCTCCGGTGAACCACGGGATTCTCATAGTGCAGGTCGACGGTCATTGATGATCCGTCAAATGAAACCTGGCCCGAATACATGTTGCGACGGCCGTCGACGAGCAATTCATTGCCCGGCACGGTGCCCTCCAGTCGTGGCAGGAAAAGGAGCAGGTTGGTGTTCATCGTTCCAGCGAAGAGGGCCGAAATGGGGTCATGGGTCATCTTGTTGCGGCGCCCTGTCAGCTCGACCACATAGGAGCTGCCGTTGTACCTGTACAGTGCCGTTGAATTGTTCGTCGCGCATCCAGGCAGGGCCATCAGACTCAGAAGGAACAAGAAGCCAAACAGCGTTCTTATGTGCAGCGTGTTCCCGCGAAATCCAGAAAGGAGATGCATTTTTCAATTCCTGAATGGTGGTGGAGAGCAGGGTACACCGGGCAGGCAAAGCTGATCGAATACCTGTTTCGCCACGCATTCGCTGCTTTAAAGCGTCGCCCCTTGAAAGGCATCGACCAGAAAGTCGACCATCACCCGCACCTTCGCGCTGAGATGGCGACGGCTGGCGTAGATCGCCAGGATGTCGATGGGGGGCATGTGATAGCCCGGCATGACTTCGACCAGTCGACCGGCTTTCACGTCATCGCCGAGCACGAAGCTCGGCTGCCAGATGACGCCGGCGCCGGCAAGTGCCGCGGCGCGCGCGGTCTGGCCGTTGTTCGCCCGTAGCGCCCAGCGCACGCGAACCGATTCCAGCGACCCGCCGGGGCCGGCGAACTGCCACTCGTCGGAGGTCGCGCCGTAGGTGTAGCCCAGGCACAGGTGCCGCGACAGGTCCGCGGGCACCTCGGGCATGCCATGCCTCGCCAGGTAGTCGGGCGAGGCGCACACGAGGTTCTGCGAGCGCCCCAGGTTGCGCGCGATGTGATTGCCCGAGGTGGTCCGCGAGATGCGGATCGCGAGGTCGTAGCCCTCCTCGACGATGTCGACCACGCGGTCGATGAGCGCGATGTCGAGTTCGACATCGGGGTACTTCGCCATGAACTTCGGCCACAGCGGTGCCAGCACGAGGCTGCCGAAACTCAGCGGCGCATTGAGGCGCAGCCGCCCGCGCGGCTGCAGCGACGCGGTGGTCGCGAGCGCCTCGGTCTCCGCCACCTCCTCGAGGATCGACTTCGCCCGGTCGAACAGGGCTTCGCCGCCCTCGGTGAGCGACAGGCGGCGCGAGGTGCGGTTGATCAGCCGCGTGCGCAGGTGGGCTTCGAGCTCGTTGACGTAGCGCGTCACGTTGGCCGGTGAGGTATCGAGCGCATCGGCCGCCTTGACGAAGCTGCCGCGCGCGACCACGGTCACGAACACCTCGTACGCACGCAATCGGTCCATGGCCCCGGGCTCCAATCATTCATAAAAGCTGAATGAGTAAACCACTTTTGGGGCCTTTCTGGAAGTGAAGCTGAATCATAAATTCGCTTCACCCCCAAAACAGACCGAAAGGCCCAGACATGAACACCCCCCATCCCGCCCCCACCCGCCGCGCGCTGATCGCCGGCGCCGCCGCATTCGGCGCCGCGCTGAGCTTCGGCCCCGTGGTGCACGCCGCGCCCACCGTTGATGCGGTGCCAGGCTTTCGCGCAGGCAGCGCCGAGGTGAACGGCACCCGCATCGACTACCGCATCGGCGGCACCGGGCCGGCCATCGTGCTGCTGCACGGCTATGCCGAGACCGGCCACATGTGGAACCCGCTGATGCCGCTGCTGGCCAAGACGCACACCGTGCTCGTGCCCGACCTGCGCGGCGCGGGCAACTCATCGAAGCCCGAGAGCGGCTACGGCAAGAAGAACATGGCCGTCGACATCCACGAGCTCGTCAAGTCGCTCGGCATCCGCAACGTGAGCATCGTCGGCCACGACATCGGCCTGATGGTGGCCTACGCCTATGCCGCGCAGTTCCCTTCGGAGACCGACAAGGTGGTGCTCATGGACGCCTTCCTGCCCGGCATCGGCCAATGGCAGAACGTCTGGCTGCTGCGCGACCTCTGGCACTTCCATTTCCACGGCGCGACCCCGCTGGCGCTGGTGCACGGACGCGAGCGCATCTACTTCGAGCATTTCTGGAACGACTTCGCGGCCGACCCCAAGCGCTCGGTGCCCGAGGCCGATCGCCGCTTCTATGCCAAGGCCTATGCGCAGCCCGGCGGCATGCGCGCCGGCTTCGAATACTTCAAGGCCTTCGAGCAGGACGCGGCCGAGTTCGCCGAATTGGGCAAGACGCCGCTGCCCATGCCGATGCTGGTGCTCTCCGGGGAAAAAGCCGGTGGCACCTTCCTGATCGAACAGGGCAAGATGGTCGCGACCAACGTGCAGGGCGTGATCGTCAAGGGATCCGGCCACTGGCTGATGGAGGAGGCGCCCGACCAGGTCATTCCCGCGCTGGTCAATTTCCTGGGCTGACAGGAAACCCGTCTCGTCATCGACACAAGGAGCATCGACATGGATCTTCAACTGAAGGGCAAGCTGGCCCTGGTCAGCGGCAGCACGGCCGGCATCGGCTATGCGATCGCGCACACGCTGGCCCAGGAGGGCGCCGGCGTCATCGTCAACGGCCGGTCGCAGGCCGCGGTCGACGAGGCGGTGGAGCGCATCCGCTCGCAGACGCAGGGCACGGTGGTCGGCTACGCCGGCGATCTCAGCCGCGCCGACGCCGCCGAGGAACTCGTGCGCCGCCATCCCGGCATCGGCATCCTCGTCAACAACCTCGGCATCTTCGAGGCCAAGGCCTTCGAGGACATTCCAGATGAGGACTGGCTGCGCTTCTTCGACGTCAACGTGCTGAGCGGCGTGCGCCTCGCGCGCCTGGTGCTGCCGGAGATGAAGCGGGCGAACTGGGGCAGGATCATCTTCATCTCGAGCGAAAGCGCGGTGCAGATACCGACCGAGATGATCCACTACGGCGTGACGAAGACCGCGCAGCTCGCGGTGTCGCGCGGGCTCGCGGAATCGGCCGCCGGCACGAACATCACGGTGAACAGCGTGCTGCCCGGACCGACGAAATCGCGCGGCGTCGGCGATTTCGTCGAGGGCATGGCGCGCTCGAGCAGCAAGAGCTTCGAGCAGGTCGAGGCGGAGTTCTTCGACCATGTTCGCCCGACCTCGCTGATCAAGCGTTTTGCTTCGCCGCAGGAGGTGGCCTCGCTCGTGGCCTATGTGGCGAGTCCGCTCGCGTCGGCGACCACGGGCGCGGCGCTTCGCGTGGATGGGGGCGTGGTCAAGAGCGCCTTCTGAGCTCGCTGGCGCGGGGCGCTCCTCGAGGCCGTCTTTGGTATCGTGCGGTCGAATCGCAGGGCGGTGTACGCCGCCTGGCGATGCGGGCTCGACACCCGACAACGGGCTCAACGATCGCGAGGAGACGCGCAATGGTGGTGCGGCAGTGGTGAGCGAGCACGCAGCGACATGGCCGCCGATCCGCATCGGGCGCCTTCGGCGTGCGTCGTGTGTGGCCGCGGTGACTGAGTGCGGGATCGTAGCAACGAACATCGATCGGATGGCGCTGCACGATCGGTGTTGGCCTACCGTGAGAAGCGGAACCCGCGGCCAGGTCTGCAGCTCACCCAGATGACGGCGCTGAGCAGGCCCAGCGATGCGATGGCCAACGCGAAGCCGGCGGGGTTGGTCCCCATCGATCCAAAGGGGGCGCAACGCAGGGGCGAGTAGCTCTTGGCCCTTGGTGCCAGAGCTTCACAGGCAACGTAGGTTCCGGAGGGTGTTCTGTAGCCCTTGCCAGGTTGTGCGAACAGCATCTCGGTGGCTATGCTCAGTGCGAACAGAAATGGAAGCGTGACGAGCAGCTGCACGCCGATCCATGTCCGTCGACGTGTCGCTCGCGCTTTTTCGTCTGGTGCGTACACGGAATCCGGGATTCTCAACATGTGAGGAGCTATCGGCGGGGCCTTGCTGCAGCCAGTTCGTCACAGGCGGCGAGCGCCTGATCGGTGCTTCGAATGGATTCGAAGAGTGGCCGCTCCGACGCTCGAAGCCGCGCATTCTCGGCGTCGATGTCTTCGAGCGCCCGATCCAGCAAGGCGCGGCGCTGGGCGGTCGTGGGAGCCAGTTCCTCGAGCCTGTCGATGTAGCGCGCCGACAAGCGCATCCAGCGCATCGCGGCGGCACGCGTTCCGTCTTTGGAGATGTCTTCCACGGTCCGGGAGGCCAGCGCGACACAGTAGGCGAGTTGTTGTTCCGCACCGCGGTTCTCCGTGGCGTGGGTCGACGAGACGAGCACGGCGAGCGCGAACCATAGACCTTGCTTCATATGCATCTGTCGAAGTTGTGCAGGTGGGGCGCGACGAATGGATCTACCGTCGATGGTATCGATGTTGCTCCCGCTTCAACGCGGCACCTGGGCATCGGCTTCCTTGACCGGGCATGCCGGAGCATTGACGGACTTGCCGGGCGCGATGACACCGCCTTCGTATACGCAACGATGCAGCGGGCGATCGGGCCAGCGCGCTTCGTACCACCGCACGCGGCCAGCGACGTAGTAGGCGGTGATGACCCTCTCCATGGTGGACGGCGCATTGCCATCGCCGATCCAGCCGTATTGGCAACCGGTGAACGCATTCGGAACCGGCTGGGGATCGACGATGAAATCGAAGCCGTGCGTGTGGGTGACTTCGGCGCCCGCACGCGGTGAAGCCCGGGAACAGAGTTCGGCCGCGCTCGCGACCCCCGCGCACAAGGCGGCGGTCGAAACGATCATCGGGGTGAACAGCCTGTACAGGCGCATGGGTCGATTCCTTGCATGACGGGTCACGCCGGCCTCATGCATCGGCCGGTGGGCAATTCTCGTCCAAGGCCGGGCATCAGACCCGGAACCAGATCTTGAACGTCACGTACAGCGCATACCCCAGCGCGAGAACGAGCCACACCATGTAGAAGACGTTCGACCAATACTCCCCCGCATGCGTCGCCAGCGCATACACCTGCCCCGAGCAGGCCTTGCCGAGGCACGGCACCTCGCCCCGGATCAGCGCGCGCAAGGTGGAGACGAAGAGATAGCACGCGATGGCGGCCGTCACGAGGAAGCCGACCGGTCCGACGAAGCCCTTGGTGAGTTCGTCCTTCTCGTCGCGGTTGCCTTTCTTCAGCAGGTTCTGCCCGAAGCGGTACCAGGCGAATCCCAGCAGGAGCATCAGCGAGTAATAGAGAAAGTCACGCATGGCATCGAAGGGGCGAGGGCGGTCGAAAGCACGGATTCGTCACGAAGCCGTCGCGGCCACGGCGTGGCCTTCGCCGCATTTTCCGACAGCCGGCTCCTCGGTTGTCCCGATGCCGTCCGCGCCATTCGGCCTGGCCGCGGTCCATGCGCGAGCGCCCAGGCCTTTCGGGGATGAAGTGGCTCGAGCCGGCGCTCAGCCTTCGCAACGCCTCGACGGAAGCGCGTCCATCCCCCTTGTTTCCGTCAGGCCGCCTTGGCAGGCACCGGCGTGTTGAGCAACTGCTGTTCCCAGAGGTATGCGATGCCGCTGCCTCCCGCGTGTTGCGTGATCACCTGGGTCAATGCAGCGGCGCTCTCGGTGCGCGCCCAGTCGCGCTGCCATTCCGAGGCGACCGCGAGCCAGGTGAGCATGTTCGCGCCGGCCGCGATCATTCGCTGGATCGCGACCTGGTGCGACTCGACGGAGACGCCGCCGGACGCGTCGGTGACCACGGTGACGTCCCAGCCTTCGCCGAGCGCCTGGATCGTCGGCATCGCGACGCAGACCTCGGTCCACAGGCCCGCGATGATCAGTTGCTTGCGGCCCGTGGCCTTGACCACATCGACCACGGCCTTGTCCTGCCAGGTGTTGATGAACGTACGGTCGATGACCTCCTGCCCGGGGAAGACCTCGGTGAGCTGGGGAAAGAGGAGGCCGCCGCGCTCGGCGATCACGCTCGTCAGGATGGTGGGGACGCCGAAGGCCTTGGCGGCCTTCGCGAGGCCGACGGTGTTGTTGATGACCATCTGCGGTTCGTGACTGTTCAGGTTCGCGAGCTGGTAGGGCTGGTGGTCGATCAGGACGAGGACCGAGTCTTCGGGACGAAGAAGCGAAGAGAGGCCGTTGCGAGAAGTCATGGCTGGTTCCTGTGTTGCCGCTGTCAGCGGAAGGGTTCTGGACGACGGAACCGCTCGTGGCGATGCCGTCCGCAGGGAGTATTGCGATCCCGCTCTTGGCCCGGTAGTACCATTCTTCGGCGAACTGTGTCGCGATTGGAGGAACGCCAGCTTGGACATCGAGGACCTGCGTACATTCGTCGAAGTGGCCAGTGCTGGAGGGGTGTCGCCGGCGGCGGTGCGACTGGGCATCTCCAAGTCGATGGTGAGTCGGCGACTGCTTCGGCTCGAAGCGGAACTGGGTGTTCAACTGCTCGCGCGATCCACGCGCGGCGCGGCGCTCACGGAAGCCGGCAGCACGTTCCGCGACTACGCGGCCAAGGTCTGCGTCGACATCGACACGGCCATGGAGACGATCCTGCCCGCGGGCGAGCTTCGCGGCCGCCTGAGGATCGCGGTGCCATTGAGTTTCGGCCCGACGCACTTCGCGCCCATGCTCGCCGAGATGGCGAAGCGTCATCCCCAGCTCCACATCCAGACCTGCTACAGCGACAGATTCGTCGATCTGATCGCCGAAGGCTTCGACTGCGCGATCCGGGTCGGCTATCTCGAGGACTCCAACCTCATTGCAAGAAGCGTCGGCCCGATCTACGGCAAGCTCGTGGCGAGCCCGAGCTACATCAGCACGCACGGGTCGCCCGAGACCCCGGACGAACTCGGTGCCCATGAAGCGCTGATGCAGGGCACCGAGGCCTGGCAACTGATGGACGGCGACCGGATCATCACGGTCCGACCGCAGGGACGATTCAAGGCCGACAACGGCACGGCACTGGTCGCCGCCGCGGTGGCAGGCCTCGGGATCGCCTATGTGCCGGACTGGCTCACGCACGAATACGTGGCCGCCGGTGCGCTGGTGCCGGTCATGACGCGCTATCCACCGCCCCCCGCGGGGGCTTACGTCATCCGGCCGCCTGGCCAGCATCCGGCCAGGAAGATACGCGTGCTGACCGAACTGCTGATCGAGCACTGCGAGCGGTTGTCGCATCCCGGCTGAGCGGGTGCCTCGTCGGTCTCCGGCGCGTCAGACCCGAAACCAGATCTTGAGCGTCACACACAGCGCACACCCCAGCGCGAGCACCAGCCACACCACGTAGAAGACGTTCGACCAGTACTCGCCCGCATGCATCGCCAGCGTGTACACCTACGCCGAGCAGCCCTTGCCGAGGCACGGTACTTCGCCGCGGATGAGCGCACGCAAGGTAGCGACGAGCAGGTAGCACGCAATCGCGCCCGCCACGAGAAAGCCGACTGGCCCGACGAAGCCCTTGGTGAGTTCGTCGTTCTCGTCGCGGTTGCCTCTCGCGAGCAGTTTCTGCCCGAACCGGTACCAGGTGAATCCCAGCAGGAACATCAGCGAGTAGTAGAGGACGTCGCGAATCGAACGGCAGGAGGGTAAGGGCAGACGGCGCCGATCCTAACGGTGTCCGTCTCGCGTCCACCGCTCCACCGCCGCCACGGCCCGCTTGCCCGCATTCGCCGCCTGCGGGTGCGCGTGCGCTGCGCATATCGATGCGATCTCGCGCAGCGCTTCGGACGGACGCTTCGCGATCTCCACCGCGAGCGCTTCCACCACGAAGAAGTTCTCGTGCGACGCGAGCTCGCGCAGCAGCCCGGTATCGCGCAGGTCCAGCGAGGGAATGAAGGCAACGGCCGCATCCTCGTCGTCCGCGGAGGCGAGCAGCGAGCGGATCAGCGCGCCCACGCCCGCCTGGTCGCCGGCGGGCGGCGATACCGAGGGATGGAAGTCCTCGATCTCCCCATCGTCGGCGGCGGCGCGCCGGACCGCGTCGAGAAAGTCCTCGACGTCGGCGAACACCACGCGCGAGTCGCCGTCATGGCTCAGGTACAGGACCGCGCCGGCCAGCGGCGGCGCGGTCAGCAGCAGGTGATGGTTGCTCGTCTGCGGATCGTCGAGCACCAGGCCGTCGAGCCGGCGCGGTATCGGGAGCGATCGCAGGTCCAGGCTCCAGCGGACGATGTCGGCGGCGGAAAGCAATGACGCGCCGGAGAAGTCCTGGCCGTCGATTCGCGCGAGATACGCATCGAGCGTCTGTCGCGCAGTCGCAGAGAGGGCCTCGGGCGGTTCCGGGGCGTGGGGATGAGAGGAGGAGGGATCGCTCGGCATGGACCGATGGTATCGGCGGCGACTGCCATCGCATTCGTATCGGTGACGGACCGTTCTCGCACGAGCCATCCCCTGCCAGTACATACCGAGTGGTATCTATCGAGAGGAAAGGCAATGATCGGCGCTTAATAGTCAAGGGATCGATATAGAACCTGTCCTCGAGCCCGAGGGTCAGCCTCGATTGACTGCGTGCCATACCTAATAGTATGTTTCGTCTGCTGCCGGCAGACGGGACACGACTCCACGCGCGCAGCCCTTCTTTGGCCTCTCTCTTCAAGAAAGCTCCGCCCATGGACAAGCCACGCTGGCAACACCGCCCCGAAGGATCGAACTGGGGCGATTTCGGCCCCGACGACCAGATCGGCCGCATGAACCTGCTGACACCGGCCACGCGCCTGCGCGCTTTCCGCGAGGTCGAGCACGGCACGGCGTTCTGCCTGAGCCTGCCGCTCGACTTTCCGGGCGGCAACACGCTGTTCCAGCACCGCAAGGCGCCGAAGTTCGTCTACGAGAAGCGCGGCGACAGCTTCAACTTCAACTACCGGCTGTCGAACGTGAACGACTGCTTCTGCGACGTGATCTCGGACGACGCGGTGCTGATGTTCCTGCAGTACTCGACGCAGTGGGACGGCCTCGGCCACGTGGGCCAGATGTTCGACGCCGACGGCGACGGCCGGCCCGAGAAGGTCTACTACAACGGCTTTCGCGCCGGCATCGAGATCGTCGGCCCCGACGACGCCGAACGCGGCTGGGGCGCGCGCTCCATCGGCATCGAGCGCATGGCCACGGCCGGCGTGCAGGGCCGCGGCGTGCTGGTCGACCTCGAACGCATCCACGGCCGCGAGCGCGCGCTGGTGGGCTACGACGGCCTGATGGCCGCGCTCGAGGCGCAGGGCGCGAGCGTGGAGCAGGGCGACTTCCTGTGCCTGTACACCGGCTTCGCCGACCTGATCCTCGAGATGAACAAGCAGCCCGGCGGCGAGGTGTTGGCGCGTTCGTGCGCGGTGCTCGACGGCCGCGACGAGAAGCTGCTGCAGTGGATCACCGACTCGGGCATCGTCGCGATCTGCGCCGACAACTTCGCGGTCGAGGCCTATCCGGCCCGGCCGGGCGCGAACGGCTCGTACCCGGGGCTGCCGCTGCATGCGCATTGCCTCTTCAAGCTCGGCCTGCACCTGGGCGAACTCTGGTACTTCGCCGAGCTCGCGCAATGGCTGCGCGCGCACGAGCGCTCGAGCTTCCTGCTGACCGCGCCGCCGCTGCGGCTGCCGGGCGCGGTGGGCTCGCCGGTCACGCCGGTGGCGACGGTCTGAAGCGCGCGCATCTACACGCGAACCGACAAAGAACGACGAAGAACGAAGGAGACAAGACACATGCGAATCCGACCGAAGACCCTGGCGCTGGCCGCCGCGCTGGCCCTGCCGCTGCTGCCGCTGGCCGCGGCGGCGCAGGCCGATGCCGCGGCCAACTGGCCGACCAAGCCCGTCACGCTGGTCGTGCCGTTCCCGCCCGGCGGCACCAGCGACGTGGTGGGACGCCAGCTCGCGGTGCAGCTCGGCGAGGCGATGGGCGGCACCTTCATCATCGACAACAAGGCCGGCGCGGCGACCGCGATCGGCGCCTCGTTCGTGGCGCGTGCGCCCAAGGACGGCCACACGCTGCTGCTGTCGGCCGGCAGCACCTTCACCACCACGCCGCACCTGATCGACAAGCTGCCCTACAAGCTCGAGGACTTCGCGCCGGTGGCGGCGGTCGCGACCGTGCCCTTCGCCTTCGTGGTGAAGAAGGACTTCCCCGCGAAGACGGTGGCCGAGTACGTCGCCTATGCCAAGGCCAACCCCGGCAAGATCAACAACGCCACCAACGGCCAGGGCAGCATGGTCCACCTGCTGGGCGAGCTGATCGCCACCGGCCTCGACGTGAAGATGACGCAGGTGCACTACAAGGGCGCGGCGCCGGCCACCATGGACATGATCGGCGGCATAGTCGATTCGAACGTGGAGGCGCTCACGAGCGCGCTGCCGAACGTGAACGCGGGCAAGTACCGCGCGATCGCGGTGCTCAGCGCCGACCGCCAGCCGCTGATGCCCGAGGTGCCGACCTTCAAGGAGCTCGGCTATCCCTCGATCGTGGGCGAGACCTGGTATGCGGTGTTCGCGCCGGCCGGCACGCCCAAGCCGGTGATCGACAAGCTCAATGCCGCGCTGCGCAAGGTCACGACCTCGAAGCGCTTCGCCGATGCGATGCACAAGATCGGCAACGAGGCCAAGGCGAGCACGCCGGCCGAGCTGATCGAGGTGACGCAGCAGCAGAGCCAGAAGTGGGGCGAGCTCATCACGCGCCTCAACATCAAGGCGGAGTGAATCCCCGGCGCTGCCTGCCTAGCCGGGCAGGTAGCGCAAGTCGCGCATCGCCTGCAGGTGCTCGACGATGCACTGCTCGGTGTCGATGCAGTCGCCGAAGCCGGCCTGCCGCAGCTTGACGGTGGACACCAGCGGCGGCAGCGCGAGCGGGCGCCGCGCGGCCCAGGTCGCCTCGGCGTACTGCCACGACAGGCCGATCAGCGCATCGAGATCGCGCTCGCGCAGGCCCTCGCGCTGCGCGATCCGTTGCCACAGCGCGGCCTGCGCGGGCATCTCCTCGCGCAGGCGCACGCCCGTGGCTTCGCCCAGCGGCATCTCGAAGAAGGCCGCCAGCCGCTCGAACAGGCTGGCCCAGACCACCACGTCGCCGTTGGCGATGTTGAAGGCCTCGCCGTGCGCGCGCGGCTCGTGCCAGGCCCATTCGATGGCCTTGGCGATCAGGCGCGCGTCGGTGCATTCGGTCAGCAGGTGCGGATGGGCGGGGCAGGCCAGCGGCTGGCCGCGTTCGCGCGCGAGCACCGCGTAGGCACCGATCGCGGCCACCGGGTTCATCGCGCTGCCGGTCGCCACGCCCAGCACGATCTGCGGCCGGAACACGGTCCAGCCGAAGCCCGCGCGCGCCGCGCGCTCGGCCACCAGGTCCTGCTGGTCGAAGTAGAAGTTGGCGTGGTCGCGCACCGCGTCCTGTTCGCGCGCGGGCACGCGCATCGGCCGGCCCGTGTGCACGCCATAGGCCTTGGTGCCCTGCAGCAGCGTCACGTGTCGCAGGGGCGCGCCCTCGAGCGCGTCGAGCGTGTGGCGCAGCATGCGATTGTTGAGCTCGATGTTCTCGCTCGCGCGCCAGCCCTGCAGCAGGTCGGGCTGCTCGTTGAGCGCGGCATAGACCAGGTGCGTGGCATCGCGGTGCGGCGCCAGCGCATCGCGCGTGGCCCGTGCATCGCGCAGGTCGGCCGAGACCCAGGTCGCGTCGGGCGCGAAGTCGGGCCGCCTGCGCGCCAGACCCACGGCATGCAGGCCGGGCCGGGCCGCGAAACGTTCCATCGCGGCGCGCCCGACCACGCCGAGCGCGCCCACCACCAGCACCTTGTCCATGGCCTCAGCCCTCCGTGGTCAGCACGACCTTGCCGTGCACGCGGCGCTGCACCAGGTCGTCGAGCGCATCGGCCGCGCGCTCGAGCGGATAGCGCGCCGAGACATGCGGCCGCAGCCGCCCGTCGCCGACCCATTGCATCAACTCGCGCAGGTTGGCGGCATTGAGCTCGGGCTCGTTGCGCGTGAAGGCGCCCCAGAACACGCCGAGCACAGCGCAGCCCTTGAGCAGCGGCAGGTTCAGCGGCAGGCTCGGGATACGGCCGGCCGCGAAGCCCACCACCAGGAAGCGGCCGCGCCAGGCCATGCCACGCAGCGCGGGCTCGCTGTAGTCGCCGCCGACCGGGTCGTAGACCACGTCGACGCCGCGGCCGCCGGTCAGCGCCTTGATGCGCTCGCGCAGGTCCTCGGCGGCGTAGTCGATCAGCTCGTCGGCGCCATGGTCGCGGCACACGGCGAGCTTGGCCGGGCTCGAGGCCGCCGCGATCACGCGTGCCCCCATCGCCTTGCCGAGTTCCACCGCCGCCAGGCCCACGCCGCCCGCGGCGCCGAGCACCAGCAGCGTCTCGCCGGGCTGCAGCACGGCACGGTCCTTCAGCGCATGGTGCGAGGTGCCGTAGGTCAGCGTGAAGGCCGCGGCGGTCGCGAAGTCCATGCCATCGGGCATCGGCAGCGTGCGCGCGGCCTCGGCCACCACCTCCTCGGCATAGCCGCCCCAGGTGGTGGCGGCGATCACGCGGTCGCCGGGCTTGAACTGCGTGACGCCTTCGCCCACCGACTTGACGATGCCGGCGACCTCGCCGCCGGGCGAGAACGGCAGCTCGGGCTTGAACTGGTACTGGCCCTGGATGATCAGCGTGTCGGGAAAGTTGACGCCGCAGGCCTTGACCGAGACCACCAGCCGGCCCGGGCCCGCCACGGGCGAGGGCACCTCCTCCACCACCAGCGAGGAGGGCGGCCCGAACTGCTTGCAGAGCACCGCCCTCATGGCCGTTCCCCCTGCGCGATCGCACCTTCGGCGTCCAGCTCGGCGAGCTCGGTGTCGCCGATGGCGAGCAGCTCGCGCAGCACCTCGTGCGTGTGCTGGCCCAGCAGCGGCGGCGGCCGCTTGTATTCGACCGGCGTGGCCGAGAAGTTCAGCGGATTGGCCACCACCGACAGCGAGCCCGACAGCGGATGCGCGATCTCGCGCACCATCTCGCGATGCCGGATCTGCGGATCGTCGAACACCTGGCGGAAGTCGTTGATCGGGCCGCTGGGCACGTTGGCCTCGCGCAGCAGCGGCAGCCAGTGGGCGAGCGGCTGCCGGCGCAGGATGTCGGCGATCGCGGGCACCAGCGCCTCGCGGTTCGCCACGCGTTCGGGCGTGGTCGCGAAGCGCGGGTCGGCCGGCCATTCGGGATGGCCGAGCACGCGCGCGAGCGAGACGAACTGCGAGTCGTTGCCCACGGCGATCATCATCGGCCCGTCCGCGCAGGCGAAGTCCTGGTAGGGGCAGGTCAGCTGCGAGCGGATGCCCACGCGCTGCGGCAACTGGCCGGCCACCAGGTAGCTCATCGCCATCGAGGATGTGGCGGCCACCTGCGCGTCGAGCAGCGCGAGGTCGATGTACTGGCCCACGCCGCTGACCGTGTCGCGGTGGTGCAGCGCGGCCAGGATGCCGATGGTGGCGTAGAAGCCCGCGGTGGTGTCCGACACCGGGTAGCCCGCGCGCTGCGGCCCCGCGCCGGGCTCGCCGTCGGGAATGCCGGTCAGGCTCATCACGCCGCTCATCGACTGGAAGATCAGGTCGTAGCCCGGCATCGCGCTGTAGGGGCCCGACTGGCCGAAGCCGCTGATCGAGCAATACACCAGCTTGGGATTGACGCGCGCCAGCGAGGCGTGGTCGAGCCCGTAGCGCGCGAGGTCGCCGGCCTTGAAGTTCTCCACCACCACATCGGCGCAGGCCGCGAGCCGGCGGATCAGCCGCTGGCCCGAGGGCTTGGCCATGTCGATGGCGATCGAGCGCTTGCCGCGGTTGAGCGCGAGGAAGGTCGAGCGCTCCTGCGTCTCGCCGCCCCCGCGGTCCTTGAGGCGCGCGCCCTGCTGGCGCACGTCGTCGCCGATGCCGGGGCGCTCGACCTTGATCACGTCGGCGCCGAAGTCGGCCAGCATCTGCGTGGCCCAGGGGCCCGAGAGCACGCGGCTCAGGTCGAGCACGCGGATTTTCGAAAGCAGTCCACTCATCGGGTGTGTCCTCAGGCGGTTTCGAGATGGCCGTTGTCGATGACCACGGCGCCGCGCGCGGGCACGCTGGCGCGGAAGGCGGCGCGGGTCGGTCCCTCGCGCCAGAGTTCGAGCCGCACCGTCTCGCCGGGGAACACGGGCGAGGAGAAGCGCCCGCCCATCTCGCGCAGCGCGGCGGGGTCGCCGTCGCACCAGCGCTTGACGATGCCGTGGCCCGCCACGCCGAAGGTCGCGAGGCCATGCAGGATCGGGCGCGCGAAGCCGGCCTCGCGCGCGATCGCCGGCACGGCATGCAGCGGGTTGTAGTCGCCGCACAGCCGGTAGATCAGCGCCGACTGCGGCGAGGTCGGCAGCTCGATCGCGGCATCGGGTTCGCGCGCCGGTATGGCGTGCGGCGCGGGCTGCGCGCGGCGCTCGCCGCCGAAGCCGCCGTCGCCGCGGCAGAACACCGTCTGGCGCACGGTGGCCAGCAGCTCGCCGCTGTGCATGTCGGCGATCTCTCGCTCGACGAAGATCAGCGCGCCGCGGCCCTCGCCCTTGTCGATCAGGTCGACGATGCGGCTGGTGCCGCGCACCGAGGCCTTGGCGGGCAGCGGCCGGTGGATGCGCGTCGAATGCTCGCCGTGCACCGTGCGCACCCAGTCCAGGCCCAGCGGCAGGTCGCGCATCCAGAAGCCGGGGTAGCCCATCACGTTGGCCATGGTGGGCTGCACCTTCAGCCGGGTCTCGTCGACGAAGGCCAGGTCGGCCTCGTCCATCGGGTCCAGGCCCACGCCGATGCCCAGCGCGTAGACGATGCATTGCTGCCAGTCGTAGTGCTGCTCGATCCGCGGGATCTGGGCGGCCAGCAGCCGTTCGGGGTCGATGGTCATGCGGTCCTCACAAGGTGGCGGCCGTGCCGAGGATGGCGGTGGCCTGGCTCGACAGCACGCCGCCGTTGGCATGCGCGAGCGAAATCTCGACGCCCTCGACCTGCCGCGCGCCGGCGCTGCCGCGCAGTTGCTCGACCGACTCGATCACGGTGAACAGGCCGTACATGCCCGGGTGGTTGCACGACAGGCCGCCGCCGTTGGTGTTGACCGGCAGCCGCCCGCCCGGCGAGATGGCGCCCGAGGACACCATCGCGCCGGCCTCGCCCTTGGCGCAGAAGCCCAGGTCCTCGAGGAACAGCAGCGTGTTGATGGTGAAGGCGTCGTAGACCATCAGGTGGTCGATGTCCTTCGGGCCCACGCCGGCCATCGCATAGGCACGCTGGCCCGACTCGACCGCGCAGGTGGTCGTGAGGTCGGGCATGGCCGAGATCTGGCGGTGGCTCACGGCCACGCCGGTGCCCAGCACGTAGGCCGCGGGACGCGGCATGTCGCGCGCGCGCTCGGCGCGCGTCAGCACCAGCGCCGCGCCGCCGTCGGTCACCAGGCAGCTGTCGGCCTTGGTCAGCGGGTCGCTGATCATGCGCGAGGCCAGCACCTCGGCGCGGCTCAGCGGATCGCGCGCGAAGGCATCGGGATTGAGCCGCGCCCAGTCGCGCGCGGCCACCGCCACGTCGGCCAGCTGTTCGCGCGTGGTGCCGTACTGGTGCATGTGGCGCGCCGCGGCCAGCGCGTAGCTCGACAGCGGATAGCGCGGACGGAACGGCGATTCGTAGGGCTGCGGATCGGGCATCGAGGCCAGCTTGCCGCCGGCCGTGAGCTGGTTGGAGCCGTAGCAGATCAGCGCGACTTCGCACAGGCCGAGCTCGAGCGCCATCAGCGCCGACTGCAGGTGGAACAGGAAGGAGGCGCCGCCGACCATGGTGCCGTCGGCATGCCGGGGCTTGATGCCCAGGCGCTCCGCGACGTTGAGCACCGGCAGGCCCGAGGTCGACATGGCGCAGAACAGGCCGTCGACCTGCGACATGCGCAGGCCGCAGTCCTCGAGCGCGAGCACGGCCGCTTCCTGCAACTGGTCGAAGGGCGTGCGGCCGGGCGCGTTCCAGCGCCGCGTGTTGCCGATGCCGACGATGGCGCCGCGGCCGCGCAGGGAATGCGTCGCGCGGCTCATGGCGCGTCTCCCTCGGCCGGCGCGAAGACCACGAAGGGCTCCTCGCCAGCCACGATGCGCGCCCGCACGCGCTGGCCGATGCGCACCGCCTCGGGCGAGACGTCCTCCACGCGGCTCATCATGCGCGCGCCGCCCTCGAGGTCGACCAGCGCCACGTTGTAGTCGCCCGCGCGGTCGCGCACGGTGGTCAGCGAATACACGCTGCCCAGTCCCGGCGAGGCACGCCATTGCAGCCGCGGGCTGCCGCAGGCGCGGCACACCAGCGCGGGCGGAAAGCGCACCGCGGCGCAGTCCTCGCAGTGCTGCAGCATCAGCCGGCCTTCCTGCAGCGCCTGCAGGTACTGCGCATCGGGGCCGGGGCCGTCGAATCGGGTGTCGGTGGCCATGGCGTCACTTGCCCTGCCACACGGGCTTGCGCTTCTCGGCGAAGGCGGCCGAGCCCTCGCGCGCATCGGCCGAGCTGAACACGTGCTCGGTCAGCGCGGCCTGGCGTTCCCACACCTCGGCGGCGGGCCAGTCCTGCGATTCGACCACCACGCGCTTGCTCGCGGCCACCGACAGCGGGCCGTTGGCCGCGATGGTCTGCGCCAGCCGGCGCGCCTCGGCCAGTGCCTCGCCGGGCGCGGCGAGCCGGTTGACCAGGCCGTAGTGGTAGGCGCGCGCGGCCGGGAACATGTCGCCCGTGAGCGCGAGCTCGAGCGCGATGCGGTAGGGCAGCTGGCGCGGCAGCCGCACCAGGCCGCCGGCGGTCGCGGCCAGGCCGCGCTTGACCTCGGGCACGCCGAACTGGGCGTTGTCGGCCGCCACCACCATGTCGCAGGCCAGTACCAGCTCGAAGCCGCCGGCCAGCGCATAGCCCTCGACCGCGGCGATCAGCGGCTTCACGGGCGGCTTCGCTGTCAGGCCGCCGAAGCCGCGGCCCTCGATGCTGGGGCGCTCGCCGCGCAGGAAGCCCTTGAGGTCCATGCCGGCGCAGAAGGTGCCGCCGGCACCGGTGAGGATGCCGATGCGCAGGTCGTCGCGCCGGTCGAGCTCGTCGAGCGCGGCCGCGATGCCGCGCGCCACCGCGAGCGTGGCCGCGTTGCGCGCCTGCGGGCGGTTGATGGTGATGGTCAGGATGCCGTCGCTGCTGTCGACGAGGACTTCTTCGGTCATGGGTGCTTCCTCTGGGAGAGAAGGGAGAGGGGTGAACGGGGGGGGGCGGGCGATTCAGCGCGGCGCCATGCGCAGCGCGCCGTCGAGCCGGATGGTTTCGCCGTTGAGCATCGGGTTGCTCACGATGTGCAGCGCGAGCTGCGCGTATTCGTCGGGCGTGCCCAGCCGCGAGGGATGCGGCACCGAGGCGCCGAGCGAGAGGCGCGCCGCCTCCGAGACGCGCGCGAGCATCGGCGTGTCGAAGATGCCGGGCGCGATGGTGCACACGCGGATCGCCTTGCTCGCGAGGTCGCGCGCCGCCACGATGGTCAGGCCCACCACGCCGGCCTTCGACGAGGCATAGCCGATCTGCCCGATCTGGCCCTCGTAGGCCGCCACCGAGGCGGTCAGCACGCAGACCCCGCGCTCGCCCTCGGCCGTGTGCTCGTTGCGCGCCATGCGCGTGGCCGCCAGCCGCAGCGTGTTGAAGGTGCCGACCAGGTTGATGCGCACGATGTTCTCGTAGGTCTCGAGCGACCCCGGGCTGCCGTCCTTGTCGACCAGCCGCACCGGGCCGCCGCGGCCCGCGCAGTGCACCAGCACGCGCAGCGGGCCGAAGGACTCGGCCACGTCGCAGGCCGCGTTCATGTCGACCTCGCTGGTGACGTCGGCGGGCGCGAAGCGGACCCGCTCGCCGAGGCTCTTCGCGATGGCCTCGCCCTGCGAGGAGGGCAGGTCGGCGATCACCACGCTGGCGCCTGCCGCGTGCAGCCGATGGACCGTGGCCAGGCCCAGGCCCGATGCGCCGCCGGTGACGAGCGCGCTGATTCCTTCTGTGTTCATGAGTGCTTGCCTTGTGCAGTTGGGAAGATGCGTCGGTTCATGATACATACCGATGGGTATCGTTGCAACGAGACCGCGATGGATTCGCATCCCATGCCACCTGTCCTATAGGGTATTCGCCTAGGGTTCTTTCATCGCGATGGCGTTGACCCGATTAAATACTCAATGGTATGTTCGCTCCGCGGCACGACGCGTGCCGCCTGGCCCGAGGTCGCGCACCGCGCAAGGAGACGAGATGGATCCGACACGACGCATGTTTTCGATGGCCGCGATCGCCGCGGCGGCACTGGCTTCGGGAGCGGGCGCGATGGCGCAGTCGCCCGCGCCGATCAAGGTCGGCGTGATCCTTCCGCTGTCGGGCGGCGCGGGGCCGCAGGGCCAGCACGTGACCGAGGCGATCCAGGCCATGGCCGCGCTCATCAACGAGGCCGGCGGCGTGCTCGGCCGGCCCATCGAGATCCTGGTGCGCGACGACGAATCGACGCCGGCGGTCGGCGTGTCGCGCGCCAACGAACTGATCGGGCAGGGCGTGGCCGTGATCATCGAAGGCTGGAACAGCCCGGTGGCACTGGCGATGCAGCCGGTGATCGCGCGCGCCGGCGTGCTCGACATCACGACCTTCGCGAGCGCCGATGCCGTGCTCTCTGGCGAGGGCAACCCGCTCGCGATCCGCCTCAATGCCTCCAACTCGCAGGGCGGCGCCGCGGTCGCGCAGGCCATCGCCACCGGCTTCAAGGGCCGGCGCATCGCCTTCCTGACCGAGAACGACGCCTACGGCATCGGCACGCAACAGGCGATCGAGGCCGGGCTCAAGGCGTTGAACCACGACTACCAGAAGGTGGCCGAGGAGAAGTTCCCGTTCACGCAGTCGGACTTCCGCATCGCCCTGACCAGCATCCGCGCCGCCAACCCCGACGTGACCGTCGCGATCAATGCCAACGAGGGCCTGGGCATGCCCGCGATCCTGCGCCAGTTCAAGCAGGGCCGCGTGCCGGGCCAACTGCTCGCGGCGCTGGGCACGGTGGCGCCGAGCGTGATCTCGGTGGCGGGCGAGGCCGCCAACGGCGTGGCCGGCGTGGACATCTACTTTCCCGACGTCGAGCCCTTCGCCTCCGATCCCGTCAACAAGCGCTTCGTCGCGCGCTCGCAGGCGATGTTCAAGCGCACGCCCGACAAGTTCATGGCGGTGGGCGCGGCCGCGCTGCAGTTCTGGGCCATGGCGGCGAACGAACTCAAGACGCTGGAGCGCGAGCCGCTGGCGCGCCGCATCCGCGGCGGCAGCTTCAAGGGCACGGTGTTCGGCGACGTGAGCTTCGCGCCCAACGGGCAGCTGCAGCTGCCCACCCATGCCTTCACGGTCAGCAACGGCGCGATCGTCGTGCAGAAGCCGGCCGGCCGATAGACGACGAAGAGCCTTTCCCTTCCATAACGAGCTGGAGACACACCATGAAGCTGATTCGGAACCTGATGACGGCGGCGGGCCTGGGCCTCGCGCTGTTCGGCCTCGCGCCGGCCCAGGCGCAGACGCCGCCGACCGTCAAGGTCGGCACCATCTTCCCGCTGTCGGGCGGCGCGGGCCCGCAGGGGCAGCACGTGACGCAGGCGATCCAGGCGATGGCGGCGGTCATCAACGAGAGCGGCGGCGTGCTGGGCCGGCGCATCGAGATCGTCTCGCGCGACGACGAGTCGACGCCGGCCGTGGGCGTCTCGCGCGCCACCGAGCTCGTGAGCTCGGGCGTCGCGGTGATCATCGAGGGCTGGAACAGCCCGGTCACGCTCGCGATGCAGCCGGTGATCGCGCGCGCCGGCGTGCTCGACATCACGGCGGTCTCGAAGGCCGACCCGATCCTCTCGGGCGAAGGCAATCCGCTGGCGGTGCGGCTCAACAGCTCGAACTCGCAGGACGGCGCGGTGATCGCGAACTACATCGCGAAGGTGGTGAAGGCCAAGCGCGTCGCCTTCCTGACCGAGAACGACGCCTACGGCAACGGCGCGCAGGAATCGATCGAGGGCGAGCTCAAGAAGCTCGGCTACGCCTACGAGAAGGTGGCGGAGGAGAAATTCCCGTTCGCGCAGGCCGACTTCCGCGTGGCGCTGACCAACGTGCGCGCCGCCAACCCCGACATCACGGTGGCGATCAACGCCAACGAGGGCCTGGGCATGCCTGCGATCATCCGCCAGGCCAAGCAGTCGCGGCTGCCGGGCGCGCTGGTGGCCGCGGTGGGCACGGTCGCGCCCAGCGTGATCGACGTGGCCGGCGATGCCGCGCACGGGCTGGTCAGCGCCGACATCTACTTCCCGGCGGTGGAGCCCTTCGTCTCGAACCCCGCCAACCAGCGCTTCGTGGCGAAGACGCAGGAGCTCTTCAAGTACACGCCCGACAAGTTCATGGCGCTGGGCGCCACCTCGCTGCAGGTGTGGGCGATGGCCGCCAACGAGCTCAAGACGCTGGACCGCGAGGCGATCGCCAAGCGCATCCGCGGCGGCAGCTTCAAGGGCACGGTGATGGGCGACCTGACTTTCGAGCCCAACGGCCAGCTGCTGTCGCACCACTACCTGTTCAAGGTGGACGGCCGCAAGATCGTGGTGCAGCAGTGAGCCGGGCATGCACAGCGATGCGATGAACCCGGCCACCGGCAACGCCACCGCCCCGCCTGCGCTGCGCGTGGAGGGCCTGGGCGTGCGCTACGGCGCGCTGGTCGCGCTCGACGGCGTGGGCTGGGAGGTGGCGCCCGGCGAGCTGCTGGGCATCATCGGCCCGAACGGCGCCGGCAAGAGCTCGTGCTACGACGCCGTGACCGCGATGGTGCGGCGCGGCGGCCGCGTGAGCCTGCACGGGCGCGACGTGACGGCGGTGCCGCCCTATGGCCTCGCGGGCCTGGGCCTGAAGCGCGCGTTCCAGCAGAACGCCTTCTTCGACGACCTCAGCGTGCTCGGCAACTTCGTCGCCGTGCTCGGCGCGCAGGCGCACGCGGGGCTGTGGTCGAGCGTGCTCAATCCGGTCGGTGCCGCGCGCCGGCGCGGCGAGGCCGAGGACTTCGCGGCGCGCCAGCTGGTGCGCTTCGGCATCCCGGCGCTCTATCACGCGATGAGCCCGAAGGAGATCCCCTACGGCGTGCAGCGCATGCTGTCGATCGCGCTGGCCTACGGCGCGGGCGCCAGCGTGCTGCTGCTCGACGAGCCGGCCGCGGGCCTGGGCGGCGAGGACATGGCGGCGCTGGTCGCACTGCTGTCCGCGCTCAAGCGCGAGGGCGTGGCGCTGGTGGTGATCGAGCACCACATGGAACTGATCATGGCCGTGGCCGACCGCATCTGCGTGCTCGACCTGGGCCGCCAACTCGCCTACGGCACGCCGGCCGAGATCCAGCGGGATCCGCGCGTGCGCGAGGCCTACCTGGGGAAGGCGCAATGAGCCGCACGGATCAGGACACGGTGCTCGAGGTGCGCGGCCTCGCGGTCTCCTACGCGGGCAACCGCGCGGTGGCGCTCGATGCGCTGCGCGTGGGCCGCGGCGAGATCCTCGGCGTGATCGGCGCCAACGGGGCCGGCAAGTCGACGCTGGTGAACGCGCTCGCGGGCTGGTCGCGCGGCGATCCGCGCGTGGCCGGCGAGGTGGTGCTGAACGGCGAGCGCATCGATGCCTGGCCCACGCACGACCGCGTGCGCGCCGGGCTGCTGCTGGTGCCCGAGGGGCGGCTGGTGTTCTCGCGCATGAGCGTGGAGGAGAACCTCTCGACCGCCTTCGCGCCGCTGGCCGCGCCCGGGCGCAAGGTCTACACGCGCGAGGAGATCTACGGCCTGTTCCCGCGCCTGCACGAGCGCCGCGGCCACCTGGGCGCGCAGCTCTCGGGCGGCGAGCGCCAGATGCTGGGCATCGGGCGCGCGCTGATGATGGGCCCGCGCCTGCTGCTGCTCGACGAACCCTCGATCGGCCTGGCGCCGATGCTGGTCTCGCAGGTGCTGCAGACCATGCGAACGCTGGCCCGCTCGGGCCTTTCCATCCTGCTGGTCGAACAGAACGTGCGCGCCGCCATGGAGGTGGTCGACCGCCTCGTGCTGCTGGAGCGCGGCCGCGTGGTCCTCGAGGGACCGGCGGCCGAGTTCGGCAACGACCCGCGCATCGCGCAAGCCTACCTCGGAGCCCACGCGGCATGAACCTGTTGCAACAACTCATCAACGGCATCGTGCTCGGCCATGCCTACGCGCTGGTCGCGATCGGCTGGACCGTGCTGCTGGGCGTGGCGCGCCTGGTGAACTTCGGCCACGGCCAGATGTACATGCTCGGCGCCTTCGTCAGCTGGTGGGCCGTGACGCGCGCCGGCGTGCCCTACGCGCTGGCGCTGCCGATCGCCATGGCGGTGGGCGCGGCCTTCGGCGTGGCGATGCAGCGCGTGATGCTGCGCGCCACCTTCGAGCAGAACCTGGTCTCGATCATGATCATGACGCTGGGCTTCGGCTACGTGCTGCAGGGCGCGGCGGCGCTGATCTTCGGCTCCACCGGCCAGATCCTCGAGACCGCGCTGTCGCAGCGCGAGATCGACATCGGCGATCTCTGGCTGACCTGGCAGGACGCGGCCATCGTGCTGGCGGCGATCGCGGTCTTCATCGGCCTGAAGTGGACGCTCGACGGCACCCGCACCGGGCGGCTGGTGCGCATGGTGGCGGAAGACCCGAAGCTGGCGCAGCTCGCCGGCGTCAACGTGCGGCGCGTCTACTACGGCGTGTTCGCGTTCGAGGGCGCGGCGGTCGCGTTCGCGGCCGGCATGGTCGCGCCGCGCACGCCGATCCTCACCTCGATGGGCTTCGAGGAGGTCATCATGACCTTCGTGGTGGTGGTGCTCGGCGGCATCGGCAGCGTGGCGGGCAGCTACGTGGCGGGCGTGGCGCTGGGCATCTTCACGGCGCTGTTCGGCGCGCTGGTCTCGCCGGCCTACACCACGGCCGCGGCCTTCCTGGTGCTGATCGCGGTGCTGGTATTGCGGCCCGGCGGCCTGGGCGCCGGCGCGCGCGGGGGAGTGCACTGATGACCCGCCTGCGTCCGCAGCGCGCCGCGCTGCCCATCGTCGCCGTGCTCGTGCTGTTCGCGCCGGGCTGGCTCGGCGGCGGCGCCTCGGTCTACAGCGCGGCCGTGCTGATCGCGATCCTGGCCGTGCTGTCCTACGGCCTCGACGTGATCGTCTCCGACCTCGGCGAGGTCAGCCTCGGCCACACCGTGTTCTTCGCGGTCGGGGCCTACACCACGGCACTGCTGTCCACGCGCGCCGGTGCCGGCTCCTGGGCCACGCTCGGGGCCTCGATCGCGCTGGCGCTGGTGTTCGCCGCGGCCATCGGGCTGGTGACGCTGCGGCTGCGCGAGTTCGTGTTCTCGCTCGTCACCTACGCGATGGCGGTGGTGGCGATGACGCTGGCGGCCAACTGGGCCTTCCTCGGCGGCTCCGACGGCGTGCGCGGGCTGCCGATGCTCGACCTCTCGATCGGGCCGCTGACGCTGACCGCGCGCAACGACAAGGAGCTCTGGCCCTATGCCTTCGCGCTGCTGGTGGCGGTGATCTACCTGGTCGACCGCTTCCGCCACTCGCAACTCGGCGCGGCGGCCATCATGACCCACCTGAACCCGCGGCTCGCGACCATCGGCGGCATCGATCCGGCGCGCGTGCGGCTGCAGGTGTTCCTGTTCTCGGCGCCGATCAGCGCGCTGGCCGGCTGGCTCTACGCCTACCAGCGTGCCTACGTCAGTGCCGACATCCTGGAGAACTACTTCCTGATCCTGATGCTGACGGCCGTGGTGCTGGTCGGGCGCCGGCAGCTGCTGGGCCCGCTGCTGGCGACGGCGCTGGTGCTGGTGCAGGAGAAGTTCTTCTCGCTCGGCGGCTACGTCGACAAGATCGTGCTGGGCAGCGTGCTGGTGCTGATCCTGGCTTTCTTTCCGCAGGGGCTGATGGGCCTGGCGCGTCCGCTGGGCCGCCTGTTCCGCGCGCGCGCCGCCCCGGCCACACCTTCTTTGACCACCCTGGAGACTCCCAAGTGACCGTGATCTGGACCCCATCGCTCGACGACGCCGCCACCCGCTGGCAACAACTGGCCGACCGCCTCGGGCGCGAACGCTTCGCGCCGCTGGCGCCCGAGCTCGACCGCGACCAGCGCTATCCGTGGGAGACCATCGAAGCGCTGGTGGCGCACCGCTTCACCGGCCTGTTCCTGCCCACGCAGTGGGGCGGCGAGGGCCAGAGCCTGACCGCCACCGTGGCCGCGGTCGAGACGCTGGGCATGCACTGCGCGTCGACCGCCGCGATCATGTGCGCCTACCAGCTCGGCGCCTTCCCGATCCTGCTGGCCGGCACCGACGCGCAGAAGGACTTCTACCTGCGCGAGATGACGCAGGGCCGCGCCACCAGCTTCGCGCTGTCCGAGCGCGTGGCGGGCTCGGATGCCGCGGCCATCGAGGCCACGGCGGTGCGCGAGGGCGAGGGCTGGCGCCTGCGCGGCGAGAAGTACTGGATCGGCAACGGCGGCGCCTCGCGCTACTACGTGGTGTTCGCCAAGACCGACCCGGCCGCGGGCGGGCGCGGCATCTCGGCCTTCATGGTCGACAAGGAGAAGCCTGGCGCGGTCGTCGACGAGCTGTCCGACAAGATGGGCATCCGCGGCACCCAGACCTCGAACCTGCGCGTCGACGTGGTGGTGCCCGACAGCGCGCGCATCGGCGAGCTCAACCGCGCGCTGCGGCTGGCGCTGCAGACGCTCAACGTGGGCCGCATCATGGTGTCGGCGCAGTCGATGGGGCTGGCGCTCGCAGCCTTCCGCGAGGCCTCGCAGCGCGCGGTCGAGCGCCGCACCTTCGGCCAGCCGATCGGCGAGAACCAGGGCATCGGCTTCAAGCTGGCCGACATGGCGACCGAGATCTCGGCCGCCCGCATGATGCTGTACGAGGCCGCGCGCGCCTACGACGCCGGCGCCGACGTCTCGAACCTCGGCGCCATGGCCAAGCTCTTCACTTCCGAGGTGGCCCACCGGGCGGCGGACAATGCGGTCCAGATCTGGGGCGGCATGGGCTACTGCAAGCCGACGGTCGCGGAACGGCTGTACCGCGACCAGCGCATCCTCGAGATCTACGAGGGATCGTCCGAAATCCAGCGGCTGGTGTTGTCACGCGCCGTGCGCAAGGAGGCGGAAGATCGGGTGAAGTGAATCACGAAAGAGAAGAGGTTGGCGATGGCGAGTGCACAACAGGCAGTGGTGGATCCGGGCGGCAACGAGTCGCGCAACGAGATCCTGCAGGCGGCGGCGGAACTTTTCATGGAGCTGGGCTATGCGGCGACGTCGATCGACGCGGTGGCGCAGCGCCTGGGCGCCACCAAGGGCCGCATCTACCACCACTACCGCAGCAAGGCCGACCTCTTCTTCGACGTGCAGATCGCCGCGATGAACCGGCTCAACGAGCAGGTCGAGCCGATCGCGCGCGGCGCGGGCGACCCGCTCGAGCGCCTGTCCGCGATGGCGCTGCGCCATACCCAGATCCTGCTGACCGAGCTGCCGATGCAGAAGGTGGCGGTACAGGGGCTGGAGCGGCACCTGCTGGGCGCCTCCTCGGGCGCCAAGCGGCTGCGCTCGGTGGTCAAGATGCGCGACGACTACGAACAGATGTTCGTCGAGGTGATCGACGACGGGGTGCGCGCGGGCCTGTTCGTCGACCAGCCGGCGAAGCTCATCACCAAGCCCTTCTTCGGCGCGCTCAACTGGGCCACCGTCTGGTACAGCCAGCGGCGGCTGCAGAGCGCCGAGGCGGTGGACGACATCGCACATGCCCTGGCAGCCTTCGCGCTGCGCGGGCTTCTCAAGGATCCAAACCATGAAGCAGCAAGAAAGACAGCCCTTTTCCGAGACCATCTGGGATGAGAGGGAGACCTGGTCGCGCGACCGCATCGAGGCCTTCCAGCTCGATGCCCTGCGCCGCCAGCTCGAGCGCGTGGGGCGCACCAGCAGCCACTACCGCAAGGTGTTCGCCGAGGTCGGCTTCGAGCCCGGCGACCTGAAGAGCTTCGCCGACCTGCGCCGGCTGCCGTTCACGCGCAAGGCCGACTACGTCGCCGGCCTCGAGGCGCAGCCCCCGTTCGGCGCCCTGGCCGCCGTCGAACCCGGCGAGGCCGTGCGGGTGCATTTCTCCTCCGGCACCACGGCCCGGCCCGCGCCGGTGCTCTGGACCCAGGCCGACATCGAACGCTGGGCCGACCTCTACGCGCGCTACCTCTATGCGCAGGGCCTGCGGCGCGGCGACATCTTCCAGTGCATGTTCAACTACGCGTGGTTCGTCGGCGGCCTCGGCGCCACGCTCGCGGCCCAGCATCTCGGCGCGCTGGTGATCCCGGCCTCCTCGGGCGACACCGAGCGCCAGATCGAGACCATCTTCCAGTACGGCAGCCAGTGCGTGATCGGCACGCCCTCGTTCATGGCCCACATGGCCGAGGCGGCCGAGAAGCTGGGGCGCGACCTGACCACCTCGCGCGTGAAGATGGTCTGCGTGGGCGGCGAGCCCGGCGCCAGCATCCCCGGCACGCGCGAGCGCATCGAGCGCCAGTGGGGCGCGAAGATGTTCGATTGCTACGGCGCGCTCGAATGCCAGCCGATCGGCTGGGACACCGCCGCGCAGCTCGGCCCGACGCTGGCCGAGGACTTCATCTACGTCGAGGTGCTGCATCCCGACACCAAGGAGCCGGTGGCCGACGGCGAGCGCGGCGTGCTGGTGCTGACCCACCTCGACAAGCAGGCCTGCCCGCTGGTGCGCTGGTGGACCGGCGACATGGTGGTGCGCGACAGCCGCACCGCGCCCGACGGCCGCACCCATGCGCGCCTGGCCGGCGGCGTGCTGGGCCGCGCCGACGACATGCTGATCATCCGCGGCGTGAACCTGTTCCCCTCGGCGGTCGAGGACATCGTGCGCGCCTTCCCGGGCCTGAGCAACGAGTACCTGCTGGTGCTCGACGACAGCGTGAAGGACCCGCACACCGGCTTCCTCACGGGCGTGAAGCTGCGCGTGGAGCGCGCGGCGGGCGCGCCGGCCGACCTCGGCGAGCGGTTGTCGCAGCGGCTGCGCGAGAAGCTGCAGGTGCGCTTCCATGTCGAGGTGGTCGAGTCCGGCACCCTGCCGCGCACCATCCACAAGGCCACGCGGGTGGTGCATGCCTGAGGCACGGGCCCAGGGCCTGCCGCGCCCGCTGGCCGGCCGGCGCGTGGTCGACCTGTCGCAGTTCATCGCCGGGCCCACGGCGGCCCAGTACCTCGCGGACTTCGGCGCCGAGGTCACGAAGGTCGAGTCGCCGCAGGGCGACGGCGTGCGCACCCTGCCGGGCAACGGCTTCGGCAGCTACTACGCGCGCAGCTTCAACACCGGCAAGGCGAGCCGGGTGCTGAACCTGCGCGAGGCCGCCGATCGCGCCGCGCTCGATGCCATGCTCGAGGAGGCCGATGCCTTCGTCTGCAACCTCGCGCCCGCGTCGCTGAGCGGCCTGGGGCTGGACGGGCCGACGCTGCGCGAACGCTTCCCGCGGCTGGTGATCGTGCTGATCTCGGGCTACGGCCAGCAGGATGCGCGCATCTGCATGGACACCATCGCGCAGTGCGAGTCGGGCTTCGCGCTGCTCAACGGCGACGAGGACGGGTCGCCCCGCCTGTCGACCAGCTGGCCGATCGACATGTTCTGCGGCATGTACGCCGGCATGAGCTGCGCCATGGCCATGCTCGACCCCGCGCGGCAGGGCTGCCTGGTCGACCTGTCGATGATGGAGGTCGCGGCCAGCATGCTGATCGGGCCGGCGATGCTCGCGGTCAGCGAGGGCGACGCGCTCGATCCGCCGATGGGCAACCGCGACCGCGCCTCCGCGCCCTCGAGCATCTACCGCTGCGCCGACGGCCACGTCTACATCCTCGGCGGGCTCGATGCCTATTGGCGCCGGCTGCGGCCGCTGGTGGGCGCCGACGACGCGCCGATCAAGGAGCGCATCGCGCGCGCCGCGCATTTCGACGCCCAGGTCGAGGCCTGGACGCTGCCGCGCCGGCGCGACGAGGTGCTGGCGCAGATGCGGGCGCTGCAGATACCGGCCGGCAACGTGCGGCCGCCCGAGGAGGCACTGGCCATGATCCGCGCGCTGCGTCCCGGCGCGGTCTCGCAGGCGCTGCCCTCGGGCGAGCACGTGCCCGCGTTCCCGGCGCTGTTCGACGGGCAGCGGCTGCCGCGCAGCGCGACCCCGCACGTGGGCGGCGGCCTGCGCTTCGCCTGACGCCGCGTTCCTTCCCCTTCTTCCATCCTTCCGATCCGAGGAGCCTTCGATGGCCAGCACTTCTTCCCTTCCCGCCGCCGACGCGCTGCGGGTCATGCGGCCCGGCGTCCACCAGGGACGCTCGGCCTTCATCACCGGCGCCGGCTCCGGCATCGGCCGCGCGATCGCGCTGCGGCTGCTGGCGCTCGGCATGGACGTCTTCGGCACCGGCCGCCGCGCCGAGGCGCTCGAGGAGACCGGCCAACTGGCCGAGGGCCTCGCGGGCCGCTTCGGCTTCGAGACCTGCAACGTGCGCGACACCGAGGCGATCGAGGCGCTGGTCGCGCGCGTCGGCCAGCGCCAGGGCATCGACCTGCTGGTGAACAACGCGGGCGGCCAGTTCTTCGCGCCCGCCACCGGCATCAGCCGCAAGGGCTGGGACGCCGTGATCGACGTCAACCTGTCGGCCATCTTCGTCGTCACCAAGGCCGCCTATCCCTTCCTCAAGGCGCGCAAGGGCTCGGTGGTCAACATCTCGCTGTCGGGCGTGGACCGCGGCTCGATGGGCATCGCGCATTCGATCGCCGCGCGCGCCGGCGTGCTGGGCCTGATGCGCACGCTGGCGCTCGAATGGGCCAGGGACGACATCGCGCTCAACTGCATCGGCCCCGGCGCGGTGCTGACCGAGGGCCTGGCCGGCGAGGCCGCGAAGGCGATGCTCGACCGGCTGGTCGACGCCACGCCGATGGGGCGCGCCACCAGCGTGGAGGAGGTGGCCGAGCTGGTCGCCTTCCTCGCCACGCCGGCCGCGCACCTCATGACCGGCCAACTGATCCAGATCGACGGCGCGGCCCATCTGGGCTCGGGTCTGCACATGCTGGCGGCCTGAAGCGATGGACGGCGCTCTCTCGCATGTGAAGGTGCTCGACCTGTCGCGCGTGCTGGCCGGCCCCTGGGCCTCGCAGATGCTCGCCGACCTCGGCGCCGACGTGATCAAGGTCGAGCGGCCCGGCAGCGGCGACGACACGCGCAGCTGGGGCCCGCCCTTCCTGCACGACCGCGATGGCCAGCCCACGCGCGACGCGGCCTACTACCTGTGCGCCAACCGCAACAAGCGCTCGGTCACCATCGACATCACCACGCCCGAGGGCCAGCAACTGGTGCGCGAGCTCGCGGCGCGGTGCGACGTGCTGGTGGAGAACTACAAGGTCGGCGGCCTCGCGCAGTACGGCCTCGACTACGCCACGCTGCATGCCGAGTTCCCGCGGCTGGTGTACTGCTCGATCACCGGCTTCGGCCAGACCGGCCCCTACGCGCCGCGCGCGGGCTACGACTTCCTGGTGCAGGCCATGGGCGGGCTCATGAGCGTCACCGGCCGCGCGGAATCGGAGCAGGGCGCCGGGCCGCTCAAGGTCGGTGTCGCGGTGGCGGACCTGTTCACCGGCCTCTACGCCTCGAACGCGATCCTGGCCGCGCTGGCCTACCGCGAGCGCAGCGGCCAGGGCCAGCACATCGACCTCGCGCTGCTCGACGTGCAGGTGGCCTGCATGGCGAACCAGGGCATGAACTTCCTCTACGGCGGCCGCTCGCCGGGCCGGCTCGGCAATGCGCATCCCAACGTGGTGCCGTACCAGGACTTCCCGACCGCCGACGGCGACGTGATCATCGCGGTCGGCAACGACGGCCAGTTCGCGCGGCTGTGCGCGGCCATCGGCCGGCCGGCGCTGGCCACCGACGAGCGCTTCGCGACCAACCTCGCGCGCATCGCGCACCGCGTCGAGCTGATCCGGCTGCTGCGCGAATGCACGCTGACGCGCTGCACCGACGAATGGGTGGCGGCGCTCGAGGCGGCCGAGGTGCCCTGCGGCCCGATCAACGACCTCGCGCGCGTGTTCGAAGACGCGCAGGTGATCGCGCGCGGCATGAAGATCGAGGTCGAGCACGCCACGGCCGGCGCCATTCCGCTGGTGGCCAATCCGATCCGGCTGTCGGCCTCGCCGGTGGCCTACCGGCGCGCGCCGCCGACCCTGGGCCAGCACACGCGCGAGGTGCTGGCCGAGGAGCTCGGCTGCGATGCCGAACGGATCGACCGGCTCGCGGCGAGCCGCGTCATCTGAGCGGCTTCAGTCCAGCCGCAACTCGGGCGGCGGCACCGCCGCGGCCGCGGGCAGCTCCGCGCGCAGGAAGTCGATCAGCGCGCGCAGCTTCGCGGGCACGCGGCGGCGGTCGGGGTAGTAGAGCGTGAGGCCCGGCAGCACCGGGCTCCAGTCGGCCAGCAGCCGCACCAGCAGGCCCTGTTCGATCAACGGCTCGATGTAGCCGTTGATCATGTAGGCGACGCCGATGCCGTCGAGCGCGGCGCGCACCAGCGCGGCCGAGTCGTTGAGCACGAGCCGGCCGTCGACCGCGAGCTGCAGCGTCTCGTCGCCGCGCGCGAACTGCCAGCGCTCGACCTGGCCGGTGCTGACGTGGCGAAAGCCGATGCAGTCGTGCGCCAGCAGCTCGGTGGGATGCACGGGCGTGCCGTGGCGCGCGAGGTAGTCGGGCGAGGCGATCACGTGCGCCTCGATGCGCGGTCCGATCCTGACGGCGATCATGTCCTTCTCGACCAGGTCGCCGAAGCGGATGCCGGCATCGAAGCCCTGCGCCACGATGTCCACCAGCTGGTTCTCGATCCGCAGCTCGAGCCTGACGTCGGGGAAGCGGTCGAGAAAGCGCCGCAGCACCGGCTGCAGGCCGATGGTGTAGCCCGCGCGCGGCACGTTGAGCCGCAGCAGGCCGCTCGGGTGGTCGGCCTCGCGGCCCAGTTCCTCGGACACCGCGGCGAGCTCCGACACCACCGGCCGCACCTTCTCGAGGTAGCGCTCGCCGACCTCGGTGAGGCTCACGCTGCGCGTGGTGCGGTTGAACAGCGTGATGCCCAGGCGCCGCTCGAGGCTGCGGATCGACTGGCTCACGGCCGAGGGCGTGACGCCCAGGCGCACCGCGGCGGCCGAGAAGCCGCGTTCCTCCGCCGCCACGATGAAGGCGACGAGTCCATCCAGCAGGTCCTGGCGCATGCGGCGCTCTCCATTGCGAAATCGAAGCGCCGAGTCTAGTGGCGGCCTTGCGATCTGTTAGCCGGCCTTGAAAGCCCATGCAGCTCTGGCGGCTTGTGGCCGCGCGCCCTGCTGCGTAGCCTGAGCCTGTGCTTTCGCACCATTCCACTGTTTGGAATCGAACGGTGTCGCGAGCCGCGCGCCCTTCCTACCATGCATCCATTCTTCCTATCCACCGAGACAGCGGCCAGCACGGCCCCAAGGAGACTTCCATGAGCGCGAGCACGCAAAGCGCGGGCGTCAGGCCCTTCCTGATCGGCGCCACCTGGACAACCGGCCAGGGCACGCCCTTCGAATCGATCAATCCCGCCACCGGTGCGCGGAACGGCCTGATCGGCAGCGCGAGCCGCGAGGACGTGGACCTCGCGGTGCGCACCGCCAAGGCCGCGCAGGCCCGGCCCGAGTGGCGCGCGATGCTGCCGCACCGGCGCGCGGCGATCCTGCACCGCATCGCCGACCTGATCGAGGCCAACGCCGAGGAACTGGCCGAGCGCCAGATGCGCGAGAACGGCAAGCTGCGCGCCGAATGCGTGGCGCAGGCGGCCGGCGGCGCGGCGGCCTACCGCTACTTCGCATCGATCTGCGAGACCATGCCGGCCGAAGTGGCGCCCTCGCGCGGCGACCACCTGTCGATGGTGCTCTACGAGCCCTTCGGCGTGGTGGCCGCGATCACGCCCTGGAATTCGCCGCTCACGCTCGAGTCGCAGAAGGTGGCGGCGGCGCTCGCGGCCGGCAACGCGGTGGTGCTCAAGCCCTCGGAGTTCACGCCGACCATCGCGCTGCGCGTGGCCGAGCTCGCGCTCGAGGCCGGCCTGCCGCCGGGCATCCTCAACGTCGTGACCGGCCTCGGCGCCGAGACCGGCTCGGCGCTGGTCGCGCATCCCGAGGTGCGGCTGATCTCGTTCACCGGCGGCACCGCCACCGGCAAGGCGATCGCGCGCGAGGCCGCGGGCCGCATGGCCGCGGTGGCGCTCGAACTCGGCGGCAAGTCGCCGCACATCGTGTTCGCCGATGCCGACCTCGACAAGGCGCTGCAGGGCGTGCTGCATGGCGTGTTCTCTTCCAGCGGCCAGTCGTGCATCGCGGGCACGCGGCTGTTCGTCGAGCGCGGCATCCACGACGCCTTCGTCGCGCGGCTGGTGCAGGCCGCCAAGGCGCTGCGCGTGGGGCCGCCCGACGATGCGCGCTCGCAGGTGGCGCCGCTGTCGTCCTTCGTGCACCGCGACAAGGTCGAGGCCATGGTGAACATGGCGCGCGAGGACGGCGCCGAGGTGCTGGCCGGCGGCAGCCGTCCGGCCGACCTCGCGCTGGCCAACGGCGCCTATTACCTGCCCACCCTCATCGGCGGCGTGACGAACGATGCACGTATCTGCCAGCAGGAGGTGTTCGGCCCGGTGCTGTGCGTGATGCCCTTCGACAACGAGGAGGACCTGGTCGCGCAGGCCAACGACAGCTTCTTCGGCCTGGCCGCGGGCGTGTGGACGCGCGACTTCCCCAAGGCCTGGCGCGTGGCGCGCGCGGTCGAGGCCGGCACGGTCTGGATCAACACCTACAAGACGCTCAGCGTGTCGGTGCCCTTCGGTGGCTTCAAGGAAAGCGGCTCGGGACGCGAGAAGGGCTTCTTCGGCATCCGCACCTATCAGGAAGCCAAGACCGTGATGGTGGGACTCTGAGATGACGCAGCAGACCCTGGGTTTCATCGGCCTCGGCGTGATGGGCGAGCCCATGTGCGCCAACCTCGCGGCGAAGAGCGGCGCGCGCGTGCTGTGCCATGACCTCGATGCCGCGCCGATGCGGCGGCTGGCCGAGCGCGGCGCGGTGCCGGCCGACTCGCTGCGCGCATTGGCGCACGAGGCCTCGGTGGTGTTCCTCTGCCTCGCGAGCGCGCAGGCGGCGGAGTCGGTGGTCGAGGCGCTCGCCGAGGCCTGGCAAGGCAGCGAGGGCGACCGCACCGTGGTCGACATGGGCACTACCTCCGTGCTGGCCACGCGCCGCATGGCCGAGCGGCTCGCGCAGGCCGGCCATCGCTTCGTCGACGCGCCGGTGGCGCGCATGCCCGCGGCCGCCATCGCGGGCACGCTGAGCATCATGGCCGGCGGCACGGCCGAGGACGTGAGCGCGCTGATGCCTCACTTCCGCTGCATGGGCAGCGACATCACGCATTGCGGCGGCACCGGCGCGGGCCAGGTGGTGAAGATCCTGCACAACACCGTGCTGTTCGAGGCCGTGCAGGCCCTGGCCGAGGCGATGGCCGTGGCGCGCGCGCATGGCGTGGACGGCGCGGTGCTGCTCGATGCCATCGAACTGGGCTCGGCCGACAGCCGCGCCGCGCGCGTGCAGGGCCGCGAGGCGCTGCTGCCGCGCCACTATCCCGAGGGCCGCTTCGCGACGCGCTATGCGCTCAAGGACGTGAGCCTCGCGCTCGAGCTCGCGCAGGCCGTGGGGCTCGAGGCCGCGATGGCGCGCGAGACCGCGGCTACGCTGCGGCGCACGATCGACGCGGGCTGGGGCGACCGCTACTACCCGGCGCTCTACGAGCTCGTGTCGGCCGCGCCGCCGCGCACCGCCGCGAACGACTGAAGTCCTTCCCTTCTTCTCCCGATTCATCACAACGCATGCCGCACCAGCGGCAGGAGACAGCCATGACCGCTTCCTTCCTTTCCCTGCTCTCGCGGCGCGCCGCCCTCGGCGGCCTGCTCGCGCTGGGCCTCGCCGCCTCCGCGGCCGCCGCCTTCCCCGACAAGCCCATCACGCTCGTCGTGCCCTTCCCCGCGGGCGGTGCCACCGACGCGATGGCGCGCTTCACCGCGACCCGGCTCTCGAAGGAGCTGGGCCAGCCCGTGGTGGTCGACAACCGCGGCGGCGCGGGCGGTGCGATCGCGGCCGAGGTGGCGCTGGCCGCGCCGAAGGACGGCTACACGCTGTTCTTCACCACCACCGGCACGATGGCGATCAACCCCTTCATCTATCGCAGGCTCAAGTACAACCCGCTGACCGACTTCGAGCCCATCGGCAACGTGGCCTCGGCTTCGAACGTGCTGGTGGTGCATCCCTCGGTGAAGGCGAACACGGTGGCCGAGCTGATCGCGCTGGCCAAGGCCAACCCCGGCAAGCTGACCTATGCCTCGGCCGGCATCGGCGCCTCGAGCCACCTGTCGGGCGCGCTGTTCGAGAGCATGACCGGCACGCAGATGCTGCACGTGCCCTACAAGGGCTCCGCGCCCGCGCTGTCGGATTTCCTCGCGGGCCGCGTCGACATGATGTTCGACACCGCCTCGACCCATGCGCCCTACGTCAAGGCCGGCAAGATCCGCGCGCTGGCCGTGACCAGCCCGCGCAAGTCGCCCGCCTTTCCCGGCGTGCCCTCGATCGCCGAGGCCGGCGTGCCGGGCTACGACGTCTCGATCTGGTTCGGCGTGGCCGCGCCCGCGGGCGTGCCCAAGTCCGCAATCGACCGCCTCTCGGCCGCGCTCGAGAAGGCCTGGCAGGCCCCCGACATCAAGGCCGCACTGGCCGAGGTGGGGGCCGATCCGCAATACCTGGGGCCGACCGGGTACAAGCGATTCATCGCGGCGGAGCACCAGAAGTGGGGGCGGATCGTGAAGGCGGCGGGGGCCGAAGGCCAGGACTGAGCGGACTCAGCGCCCGGCAAACCCATCCGTCGCCCGCAGCAGGCGATCGAGGATCCCGGGCTCCGAATACGCATGCCCCGCTCCCTCGATCAGGTGGAACTCCGCCTCGGGCCAGGCCTTGTGCAGGGCCCAGGCGTAGCGCGCGGGGCAGGGCATGTCGTAGCGGCCGTGCACGATCACGCCCGGGATGCCGTGCAGCCGGTGCGCGTCGCGCAGCAGCTGGCCGTCCTCGAGCCAGGCGTCGTGCACGAAGTAGTGGTTCTCCAGCCGCGCGAAGGCCAGCGCGAAATGGTCGTCGGCATGCGAGGCCGCGAGCGCGGGGCTCGGCAGCAGCGTGATGGTCTGGCCCTCCCAGACGCTCCAGGCGCGCGCGGCCTCGATCTGCGCCACCGGGTCGTCGCCGGTCAGGCGCCGGCGGTAGGCCGCGATCATGTCGCCGCGCTCGGCCTCGGGGATCGGGGCCTGGAACTGCTCCCATCGGTCGGGGAACATCTCCGACACGCCGAACTGGTAGTACCAGTCGAGCTCGGCACGCGTGACGGTGTAGATGCCGCGCAGCACCAGCTCGCTGACGCGCTCGGGGTGCTTCTGCGCATAGGCCAGCGCGAGGGTCGAACCCCACGAGCCGCCGAACACCAGCCAGCGCTCGGCGCCCACCAGCGCGCGCAAACGCTCGATGTCGGCCACCAGGTGCCAGGTGGTGTTGGCCTCGAGGCCCGCATGCGGCTCCGACAGGCCGCAGCCGCGCTGGTCGAACAGCAGCAGGTCGTAGCGCGCGGGATCGAACAGCCGCCGGTGCTCGGGCGAGATGCCGCCGCCGGGACCGCCATGCAGGAACACCGCGGGCTTGGCGCCGGGCGTGCCCACGCGCTCGTAGCGGATGCGGTGGCCGTCGCCCACGTCGAGCATGCCGCTCTCGTAGGGCTCGATCGGGGGATAGAGCTGGCGCAGGGTGTCGGTCATTCGATGCTTCCTTCGGGGTTCATGCAAAGCCGCGCGCGAGCGCGCGTTCCACGTCGGCCACCAGCGCGAGCAGCGCCGGCGAGAGTTCGCGCACCACGCTCGCGAGCGATTCGCTGCTGGAGACGCTGAGGTTGAGCACGTAGCCCGAGGCGCCCGGCGCTTCGTCGGGCTGCGCGGCGGGCAGGCGTATCGGCGCGGCGAGCGCCACCACCTCGGGCTGCCAGGCGGCGGCGCAGAAGCCGCGCGCGTTCACGCTGGCGATGGCCGCCTCGATCTCCTCGCGCAGGGCGGGCCAATGCTCGCGCCGGCGCTGCTTGAACAGCGCATAGAGCGCCTTGCGCCGCGCCTCGCCGGCCGTGGCCAGCCAGGCGCGCCCGAGCGAGGTGAGTTCCATCGGCACGCGTTGGCCCGAGACCACGTTGCGCAGCGACACGCGCCGGTTGTAGCGGATCGACTCGAGGTAGACCATCTCGTCGCGGTCGGGCGCGGCCAGGCCGACGTTGATGCGGCGCGACTCGGCCAGCGCGCGCATCTTCGGCGCGGCCAGCGACAGCACGCTGGAGCCCGAGCGCATCGCATGCGCGAGGCTCAGCACCGCGGGCGCGAGCCGGTAGGCGCGCTGGCCCGCATCGACCTGCAGCATGCCCGCGCCCACCAGCGTCTGCGTGAGGCGGCTCACGGTGGAACGCGACAGGCCGGTGCGGTCGGCGAGCTCGGCATTGCCCAGCAGCTCGGAGCCCGGACGGAAGGCGCGCAGGATCTCCACGCCGCGTTCCAGCGAACGGTTGGCCGGCGAGATGCCGGGCTTCTGCTCGAGCGAGGGGGTCATGCGGCTCATGCGGGCTCCATGCAGGCCTGGGTTTCGATTCCATTGCTTGGAATTGGGGGAGTGTATGCGCAGGCCCTCGTGCCTATGCTTTTCCCCTATGGCGCGGCGAGCTTTTTCCGTTCGCGCCGAGAAGGAGACAGCATGCAATTTCGAATCGACGGGCGCGCGCGGCGCGTGCTCATGGGCCTGGCAACCGGCCTGGTCTTCGCCATGGCGATGGGCAACGCGGCCGCGCAGGCCTTTCCCACGAAGCAGCCGATCCGCCTCGTCGTGCCGTTCGCGGCCGGCGGCGGCACCGACGTGATCGCGCGCGTGCTCGGCGCGGGCATCGGCGCCGAACTGAAGCAGTCGGTGATCGTCGAGAACAAGCCCGGCGCGGGCACGATCATCGGCAGCGACTACGTCGCCAAGAGCGCCCCCGACGGCTACACGCTGCTGATGGCGACCTTCGCGCACGCGGTCAACCCCAGCCTGCAGCCCAGGCTGCCCTATGACCAGGCGAAGGCCTTCGCGCCGCTGAGCCTGGTCGGCCGCTCGCCCAATGTGCTGGTGGTGCGCAGCGACCGCGCCTTCCGCTCGGTGGCCGACCTGCTCGCGTTCGCGAAGGCGCATCCCGGCAAGCTCAGCTACGGCTCGTTCGGCAACGGCACCTCGGCGCATCTCGCGGGCGAGCTCTTCAAGCGGCTCGCGCAGGTCGACCTCACGCACGTGCCGTACCGCGGCTCGGCGCCTGCGCTGACCGACCTGCTCGGCGGCCAGATCGACCTGATGTTCACCACCGCCGCGAGCGTGGCGCCCTACATCGCGAGCGGCAAGCTGCGCGCGCTGGCCGTGACCTCGCCGCAGCGCTCGCCGGCCATGCCCTCGGTGCCCACGGTGGCCGAGAGCGGCGTGCCCGGCTACGTGGCCGAGAGCTGGTACGGGCTCTATGCGCCGGCCGGCACGCCCACCGAGGTGGTGGCGCGGCTCAATGCCGCGATCCGCAAGGCGGCGCACAGCGAGACCTTCAGCAAGCGCATCGCCGACGAGGGCATCGTGGTGATCGCCTCGCCGCCCGAGGAACTGACGCGCTATGTCGCCGCCGAGCAGGCCCGCTGGGGCCAGCTGGTGCGCGAGGCGCACATCCAGCTCGACTGAGCAAGCCCTCTTCCATTCTTCATCCCCTTGCCGACATGACCACTCCCACCTCTTCCATCCAGCTTCGCACCGAGGACGGCGTCGCCATCCTCACGCTCGACCGCCCCGAGGTGCGCAACGCCGTCGACGACGCCATGCGCGGCGAACTCATGGCCGCGCTCGAGCGCGTGAACCGCGACGACAGCGTGCGCGCGCTGGTGCTCACCGGCGCGGGCAAGGCCTTCTGCGCGGGCGGCGACATCCGCGCGATGCAGCAGCGCATGCAGGCACCGGCCGGCGATATCGCCTACAACGGCTGGGCACGCCAGCAGCGCACCCACCATGCACTGAGTGCGCTGCACGACCTGCCCAAGCCCACCATCGCTGCGGTGAACGGCGCCTCGACCGGCCTGGGCACCGACCTCGCGATGGCCTGCGACTTCGTGATCGCCTCCGAGCCGCATGCCAGCTTCGCCTGGAATTACGTGCTGCGCGGGCTGATTCCCGATGGCGGCGGCATGTACTTCCTGCCGCGCCGCGTGGGCCTGGCGCGCGCCAAGGCGCTGATCTTCACGGGCCGCACCGTGCGCGCCAACGAGGCGATCGAGCTCGGCATCGCCGACCGCCTGAGCACGCCCGAGGCGCTGCTGGCCGCCGCGACGGGCTGGGCGCGCGAACTCGGCGCGGGCTCGCGCACCGCGGTCGCGCTGGCCAAGGGCATCCTGAACCAGAGCTTCGAGCTGCAGGCCGAACAGGTCTTCGGCCTCGGCAGCCAGGCGCAGGCGATCTGCTACACCTCGAACGAACACCGCGCCTCGGTCGAGGCCTTTCTCGCGAAGTCGGCGGCCAAGGAGGGCGCGCGATGAGCGACGCCACCTCTCCGATCTCCCGCCTGATCCGCCCGCGCAGCGTGGCGGTGATCGGCGCCTCGGCCGACCTCGCGAAGACCTCGGGCCGACCCGTCGCCTATCTGCAGAAGCATGGCTTCGCTGGCGCGGTCTATCCGCTGAACCCGAAGGCGGAGACGATTGCGGGCCTGCGCTGCTACCCCGACATCGGCGCGCTGCCCGAGGCGCCCGACGTCGCGATCGTGCTGCTGGGCGCCGAGCGCGCGCAGGCCGCGGTGCGCGAACTCGCGGCGCGCGGCTGCGCCGCGGCGATCGTTCTCGCGAGCGGCTATGCCGAGACCGGCGCGCAAGGGCAGCAGCGCCAGCGCGAGCTGCTCGAGGCGGCCGGCGGCATGCGCCTGCTCGGTCCCAACACCATCGGGCTGGTGAACCTCACGGATCGCATCACGCTGTCGGCCAGCGGCGCGCTCGAGGCCGACGATCTCGTGGCCGGCGGCATCGCCGTGGTGTCGCAGAGCGGCGGCATCCTGGGCTCGCTGCTCTCGCGCGGCGCGGCGCGCGGCATCGGCTTCTCGAAGCTGGTCTCGACCAGCAACGAGGCCGACCTCGACCTCGCGGATTTCGTCGACCACCTGGCCGACGACGAAGCCACGCGCGTGATCGCGCTCTACATGGAGGGCGTGCGCGACGTCGCGAAGTTCCGCGCCGCCGCCGCCAAGGCGCGGCGCGCGGGCAAGCCGCTGGTGGTGTTCAAGATCGGCCGCTCCGAATCGGGCGCGCAGGCCGCGGCCTCGCACACCGGCGCGCTGGCCGGCGCAGACCGCATGTACGACGCGCTGTTCCGCGAGGTGGGCGCGATCCGCGCGCGCGACTTCTCCGACCTGCTCGACCTGCCGGCCGCGCTGGCCACGGGCCGCCGCCTCGGCGGGCGCCGCGTGGCCATCCTCACCTCGACCGGCGGTGCCGGCACGCTGGTGGCCGACAGCCTCGGCGTCGCCGGCTTCGAGGCCCCGCCGCCCGACGCGGCCACCGCCGAGGTCCTGCGCACGCTGCAGGCAGACGGGCCCTCGGTGCTCGACCGCAATCCCATCGACGTGACCCTGGCCGGCCTGCAGCCGCAACTGCTGCGCCGCGCGCTCGGCGCGTTGCTCGACAGCCCGGGCTACGACGCGGTGGTGGTCATCGTCGGCTCCTCGGCGCTGGCCATGCCGGACCTCGTCGCCGATGCGATCCGCGACTGCCTGCCGAGCACGACCAAGCCGGTGCTGGCCTACGTGAGCCCGCATGCGCCGGCCGTGGCCGCGCTGCTCAACGGGCGCGGCGTGCCGGCCTTCAGCGCGCCCGAGAGTTGCAACGTGGCGCTGCAGGGCATGCTGATGCAAGGCGGTGCGGCGCAGGTGGACGCCGTGTCGGCGGGCGCCGTCGTCGATCTCGCAGGCCTGCCCCCGCAAGGCTCGTTCGACGAGGCCGAGGCCAAGGCGTTGTTCGCGCGCTTCGGCGTGCCGGGCGTGCGCGAGGTGGCGGTGCGCGATGCGCGGCAGGCGGCCGAGGCCGCGCTCGCCCTGGGCGAGAAGGTGGTGCTCAAGATCCTCTCGCGCCGCATCACCCACAAGACCGAGGTCGGCGGCGTGGCCGTGGCCGTGCCCGCATCGCAGGTGGCCGCGCGCGTGGCGCGCATGCACGACGACGTGGCGACCGCCACCGGCCAGGCGCCCGAGGGCTATCTGGTGCAGGAGATGGTCACGGGCGGCACCGAGATGATCCTCGGCCTGCACCGCGATGCGCTCGGCACCGCGCTGCTGATCGGCATGGGCGGCGTGACCGCCGAGCTCGTCGGCGACACCGTGCTGCGCATGGTGCCGCCGGGCGGCGCGCTGGCGCGCGAGGAGGCCGCCGCGATGCTGCGCGAGTTGAAGACCTGGCCGCTGCTCGACGGCTATCGTGGCCGGGCGCCGGCCGATGTGGAGGCACTGGTCGACGCGATCGTCGCGTTCTCGCGCATGGCGGGGCAATTGGGCGAACGGCTCGAGACGGCCGAGATCAATCCGCTGTTCGTGCTCACGAAGGGGCAGGGGGTGAAGGCGGCCGATGGGGTGGTGGTGCTGACGGGGGGCTGAAGAGCGTTCGATCAGCAGGCCTGCGCTATCCTCGAACGACCATGACCGAACTGCGCATCACCACCGACAAAGCGGCGATCGACGTCGCCCTGGTTCACCGCTTCCTCAGCGAGAGCTCGACCTGGGGCCGAGGCATTCCGCTGTCCACCGTGCAGCGTTCGATCGAGCACTCCCTGTGCTTCAGCGGTTTCATCGGTGCCGACCAGATGGCTTTCGCCCGCGTGATCTCCGACCACGCGACCTTCGCGAACCTGGTCGACGTGTTCGTGCTGCCCGAGCATCGGGGACGTGGATACAGCAAGGCACTCATGCAGGCGGTGATGGGCTTTCCCGCGCTGCAGGGGCTGCGTCGCTTCACGCTGGCGACGGGCGATGCGCACGGGCTTTACGAGCGGTTCGGGTTCACGGCACCGTTGAGGCCGCAGTCGTTGATGGAGCGGTATTTCCCGAGTCTCTATACCTCCCAGGGCTGAGCCACGCGGATCTTTCCCATGAGCAAGTCCACGAAGCCAGCCCGTCGCACTGCGGAAATGACATCGGAGGCCGCGTTCGGAGAGGTGGTTCAACTGATCCGTGCCGCGCGTCAGCGTGTGGCACGGACCGTCAATGCCGAAGTGATCGATCTCTACTGGCGCATTGGCGAGTATCTGCATCGGCGCATCGAAGCCGACGGTTGGGCCAAGTGAACCGTCGAGCATCTGGCGGCCTACATCTCCCGGCGAGAACCGGGCCGGCGCGGCTTCTCGGCGCAGAACCTGTGGCGCATGCGGCAGTTCTTTCAGGCGTATCCGCCGGAATCAAAACTCTCAACGTTGTTGAGAGAAATACCCTGGTCTTCGCATCTGCACATCCTCGGCCGGACGAAGGGCGAGGAGGAGCGCGGGTTCTACCTGCGCATGACGGCGCAGCAAGGCTGGCAGGTGCGCGAAGTGGCGAGGCAGATCGACAGCGGCCTGTTCGAGCGCGTCGTGCTCCAGCCGCCGAAAGTCTCAACGGCGTTGAGAGAAATGCAGCCGCAGGCCGCGCAGCATTTCAAGGACGCTTACCTGCTCGACTTCCTGGCCCTGCCCGAGCCGCATTCCGAGGCCGAACTGCATCGCAGCCTGTTGATGAACCTGGGGCGCTTTCTCACCGAACTGGGACGCGACTTCTGCTACATCGGCAGCGAGTACCCGGTGCAGGTGGGTGGGCAGGACTTCGCGCTGGATCTGCTGTTCTTCCATCGCGGCCTGAATTGTCTCGTGGCCATCGAGCTGAAGGTCACGGCGTTCGAGCCCGAGCACCTGGGCAAGTTGAACTTCTACCTGGAGGCGCTCGATCGTCACGTGAAGAAACCGCACGAGAGCCCGGCAATTGGCCTGCTGCTGTGCGCCAGCAAGGACAGCGAAGTCGTGGAGTACGCGCTGAGCCGCACGCTGTCGCCCGCGCTGGTGGCGCAGTACCAGATGCAGTTGCCGGACCGGCAGATGCTGGCGGCGAAGCTGCATGAGTTCTATGCGCTCAGTGCTCCGGAGACGGTGCAGCGCGCCGCATCCGGGACACGCAAGAAGAAGGCGGGAGCAGGGTAACCCCGCCGGCAACGCTCAGGCGGCCTTCAGCCCTTCCTGCCCATAGGTCCCCGCCGCCCGCACGTCGGCCGGATCGAAGCTCGCCCCCGCCCCCTGCTGCTCGCGCTGCGCCGCGAGCCGTGCGCCTTCCTGCGCGGCCATGTCGAACAGGCGGTTGGGGTCGTGCCGGCGCAGTTGCAGCGCGGCCGCTTCGAGCCCGGCGGCGATCTCGATCTCGCGCTGGCCCGAAGCCATGCCGTCGAGCAGCAGGCCGGCCGCGACGGCAGGCTCCATGCCCTGGTCGATGTTCGCGTCGGAGCGGCCGCGGGCGCTGCCGTCGGCGCCGAGCGCATTGATCGACACCGCGGTGCGCACCGAACCCGGCAGCGCGACGCTCACGCGGATGCCGTAGGCCTGCTCGACCTCGGCGCGCAATGCATCGAAGTAGCCCTGCACCGCATGCTTGGCGCCGCTGTAGCCGGTGCGCAGCGGCGCGCCGACCTTGCCGGCCACCGAGCCGATCACGGCGATGTGGCCGCTGCGGCGTTCGGCCATGCGCGGCAGCACGAGCTGGGTGAGGGCAACGGGTGCGAGGTAGTCGACCTCGATCAGCCGGCGATAGACGGCGAGGTCGGTGTCGATGGCGAGGCTGCGCTGGGCGATGCCGGCGTTGTTGATCAGCACGTCGATCTGGCCCTGCCAGCCGGCGGCGCGCTCGACGATGGCCGGCAGGGCGTCGTAGTCGGTGGCCTCGAAGGGCAGTACCAGCACGCGCTCGGGGGCGCGCGCCGCGAGGGCGGCCAGCGGCTCGGGGCGGCGGCCGGAGGCGATCACGCGCGCGCCGCGCTCGAGCAGCGCGAGTGCGAGGGCCTCGCCGATGCCGGAGGAAGCGCCGGTCACCCATGCGGTCTTGTTCTCGAAGTACATCTGAAAGCTTTCCTTGACGTGGAGCGGAGTGGGATTCCGCGGCGCGTGTCGGTGTGTTGGATTCGGATGTTCTGTTCCGACGAGGCCGCGGCGTGGCGTGCGCCTCGGTCATTGTGGCGGCGCGATCCGGGCCTGACCATCGGCCAATGGGGGTAATGCAAGAGTGTGACCGGCCGCCGGCCTGAGGCCTTTGGATGTGCAGCGCGACAATCGAGGCGCGGGGCGCCTCGATCAAGACCTCACCAGTCGTAGCCGAAGGTCGCCGAAACTCGCCGCCCCTCGCCGAAGTAGCAGTAGTTCAGGCTCGCGCACGAGGCGATGTAGCGCTTGTCGCCCGCGTTGCGCACGTTGAAGCGCAGGCTCGCGCCATGCCATTCCTGGCGCATGCGGCCGAGGTCCAGCCGCAGCGACAGGTCGACCAGGGTGTAGGCCGGCACGCGCCGCGTGTTGGCGTTGTCGGCCCAGCTCTGGTCGATGTGGCGCACGCCCGCGCCCAGCGCGACGCCGGGCGCGAGCGTGTATTCGCCCCAGACCGAGGCCATCTGCTGTGGCACCTGGTAGGGCGTGCGGCTTTCGTTGCCGTTGTCGGTGCGCAGGAAGCGCGCGTCGGTGTAGGTGTAGCTGGCCAGCAGCGCGAAGTTGCGGTGGACCTGCAGTCGCGTCTCGGCCTCGAGGCCGCGCGAGCGCACCTTGCCGGCGGGCTCGTAGTAGGGCGTGCCCAGGATGCGCGTGGCGACGTTCTTCTGCACCAGGTCGTAGACGGCGATCGAGGCCAGGCCGATGCCGCCCGGCGGCTCGTACTTGAGGCCGGCCTCGACCTGGCGCGTCTCGGTGGGCTGCAGCACGTTGCCGCGCGAGTCGGTGAAGCCGCTCGGGTTGAACGATTCGCTGTAGCTCACGTAGGGCGCGAAGCCGTTGTCGAACAGGTAGACCAGGCCCGTGCGGCCGCTGAACTTGCGGCCGCTCCAGCGCAGGTACTCGTCGCTGCCGTAGGCGCGGTTGACGGTGCGCGCGCGGTCCCAGCGGCCGCTCGCGGTGAGGCGCCAGCGGTTCCAGGCCAACTGGTCCTGCAGGTACAGGCCGGTCTGCGTGAGCTTGCGGTCGACGGCCACGCGGTCGAGCGGGCCGACCAGCGCATTGCCGTAGACCGGGAACACCACGTCGAGGTCGGTGGCACCGCCCGAATACCAGGCACCGTAGAGGTTGCGGTGCTGGTGGTCGAGGCCGGCCAGCACGGTGTGGCGCACGGGGCCGGTGTCGAAGCGGCGCTCGGCCTGGTTGTCGAGGGTCCAGGCGCGCAACTTCTCGTCGGCGCCCGAGGCATAGCGCGTGAGGGTGTTGGGCCCCGACCAGGTGGTGCCGTAGACCTGCTCGAGCGCGACGGTCGAGGCCAGGTAGCGGAAGTTCTGCCGCACGGTCCAGCCGTTGTCGAAGGCATGCTCGAACTGGTAGCCGATCATGCGCTGGCGGCGCTTGAACTCGTTGTAGCTGCTGTCGCCGTCGAAGAAGCTGCGCGGCACGCGCCGGCCGTTGTGGGCGCCGGTCACGGTGGTGTCGTAGGGCGCGCCGCCGTGGTAGCCGCCGTCGGGGTCGTCCTGCACGTAGGCCTGCAGCAGCACGCGGGTGCGGCCGTCCTGCCATTGCAGCGAGGGCGCGAGTGCCCAGCGCGATTCCTTCACGTGGTCGAACTGGGTGCGGTTGTAGCGGCCCAGGCCGGTGACGCGGTACGAGAGTCCGCTGCCGGCCTCGCCGATCGGCCCCGCGACATCGAAGCCGGCCTGCGCGCGGTCGCGGTTGCCCAGCGTGAGCTCGAGCGAGCGGTAGGGCTCGCTGGTGGGGCGCTTGCTGGTCATCGCCACCAGGCCGCCGGGCGCGTTGCGGCCGTAGAGCACCGACGACGGGCCGCGGTACACGTCCACGCGCTCGAGCAGGTAGGGGTCGACCTGCATCGAGCTGTAGCTGCCGCCGTCGCTGAGCACCTTGAGGCCGTCGAGCACGGTGTTGTCGGTGCTGGTCTCGATGAATCCGCGCAGCGGCAGGTAGTCGTAGCGGTTGGTGGCGCCGACCTGGCCGGTGAACACGCCCGGCGCGTACTCGAGCGCCTCCATCAGGCTCGCGGGGCGCTGGTCGTCCATCTGCTGGCGCGTGACCACCGACACGCTCTGCGGGATCTCGATGATCGGCGTGTCGGTCTTGGTGGCCGTGGCGGTGCGGCGCGCGAAATAGCCGTCGACCGGGCTGATGGCGGTCTCGCGCTCGGTGCCGGCCGTGACGCTGACCGGCGCCAGCGAGGCGCCCGCGCCCGGCGGCACGGTGCCCGGCTGCGCCGGCAGCACGGTGAAGCCGCCGTCGGGCGCCTCGTGCAGCGCCAGGCCCGAGCCCTGCAGCAGTTGCTGCAGCGCCTGGCGCACGGTGAAGCTGCCGCGCAGGGCCGGCGCCTCGCGCCGCTCGGTCAGCGCGGTCGAATAGACGATGCGGGCGCCGGACTGGCGCGCGAGCGCGGCCAGGGCCTTGTCCATCGGCTGCGCGGCGATGTCGACGGCCACGGGCGCGGTCTGCGCATGGGCCGCGAGCGCGAGCAGGCTGGCGGCGGCGGCGCACGCCAGCCGGGCGCGCAGGGGTCGGGTCTTGTTCTGGGGCACGGAGGTCCTTCTCTCTCGGTTTTCTTCGCCCGGGCCGGGCGTCCTCGAGAGTTGGCGAACCAGGGATGCAAAAGGTGATGTCCGCGTTACGACTTTTTTTCCGGCGCCGACGAGATCGTCACCTCGCCGCCGGGCAGGCGCCGCACCTTGACCGGCAGCGCGCGCGGCAGCGTGTCGATCAGGGCCTCGAGGCCCGCGATGTCGTAGGCACCCGACAGCCGCTGCCGGCCCGCGGCCTCGTCGGCCAGCCGCAGCGGTGCCGCGCGGAAGCGCTGCAACTCGGCCACCACGGCCGCGAGCGGCGTGCCGTCGAACACCAGCCGGCCCGATTGCCAGGCCGCGGCCGACGAAGCATCGACCGCGCGGATCGGCTGCGCCCGGTCGGCCGTGCCGGCCAGCAATGCCTGGCCGGTGCGCAGCACGCGCGGCGCGGACAGCGGCTCGCGCACCTCGACCGCGCCCTCGAGCACCGTGACCTCGACGCCCGCCGCGCGCTGGCGCACATTGAAGGCGGTGCCGATGTCGTGCACCTCGACCGCGCCCGACTCGACCACGAAGCCGCGCCAGCCATGGGCGACGCGGAACGCGGCCTCGCCGCGCTCCAGCTTCAGGCGGTGCGAGCGCAGCCGGCGCTCGATGCGCAGGTCGGTCGCGGTGTTGAGCACCACCTCGCTGCCGTCGGCGAGCGTGGCGCGCGCCTGCTGGCCGATGCCGGCATGCAGCGCCGTGCGCTCGAGCACGGGGTCGATCCACCAGAGCGCCGCCGCGAGCACGGCGACCAGCGCGCTGCCGGCCGTGGCCAGCCGGCGGCGCCGGGCGCGGGTCTGGGCGCGGGCTTCGGCGAGCAGCGCCTCGCGCGAGGGGAAGCGCTCGCGCAGCGCGTCGGCGAACGGCGCGACGGGATCGTGGCCCGCGCCTTCCTGGCGGGAGTCGCTCGATTCGCGCGCCGCGGGCAGCGGCAGCGCCGACAGGTCGCCCGCGCTCATCCGCGCAGCGAGCGGGCCGGTTCCCACTGCAGCGCGATCCGGTCCATCGCGCGGTTGTAGTGCTGGGTCACCATGCTGCGCGTCACGCCGATCTCCCGCGCGATCGCCTCGTGCGTCATGCCGTGGATGCGGTGCAGCAGGAAGCACTGGCGCGCGCGCGGCGGCAGCGCCTCGACGATCGCGACCAGCGCCTCGAGCTGCTGGCGGAAGTCGAGCGCAGCCGCGCCGTCCTCGAGGTGCACGTGGATGTCGGGCGGCTCGGCCACCGATTCGAAGACCGCGCCGCGCGCCTGGTCGGCGCGGCACCAGTCGATCGCGCGGTGCGTCGACACGTGCCGCAGGAAGGCCAGCGGCGTGTGGATCGCCTGCGACGGCGGCCGCTCGAGCAGCTCGACGCAGACCTCGTGCACCACCTCGCGCGCGAAGCCGCGGTCGCGGAAGCGCCGCCGCACGTGGTCCACGAGCTCGTCGTAGTGCTGCGCCAGGACGTCGATGAGGGTGGAAGGCGGCGCGGCGGACTGCACGGTGCGGGCGGTTCGGTGTTGAGAATAGTTCTTATTATTTCATCCTGGCCGGGGCGCAACAAGCCCGAAGGCCGCGCCGCGCTCAGGCCAGCCGCGCGAGTTCGCCGGCCAGGAAGTCGATGAACAGCCGCGCGCGCGCCGGCGCCTGGCGCCCGAAGGCATGCAGCGCCGAGACCGCCACGCGTGGCAGCGGGTGCTGCGGCAGCAGCGGCACCAGCCGGCCCGCGTCGATGTCGTCCCGCACCAGCAGGCGCAGCACCTGGATCACGCCGACGCCGCCGAGCGCCGCGACGCGCATCGCGATGCCGTTGTCGGTATCGAACACGCCCGCGGGATCGAGCACCGTGCCGTCGGCGAAGCGGATCGAAAACGCCTGGCCGCCCAGCATGTAGCGCACGTGCGCATGGCCGCGCAGCGCCTCGATCGAATCGGGCGTGCCGCGGCGCGCGAGGTAGCCGGGCGAGGCGGCGAGCACCAGCGGCAGCTCGCCGAGCCGGCGTACCGTGAGCTCGGAGTCCGCGACCCGGCCCGCGCGGATCGCGATGTCGAAGCCCTCGCGCAGCAGGTCGACGTGGCGATCGGCCAGGCTCAGCTCGAGCTTGAGTTCCGGATGCCGCGGCAGGAAGTCGCGCACCACCGCTTCGAGCAGCAGCCTCCCCAGGTCGACGGGCGCGCTGATGCGCAGCAGGCCGCGCGCCGTGGTGGCCGGGCGCATCACGTCGCCGGCCTCGTCGAGCGCGCGCAGCAGCGGCGCGATGCGCTCGTAGTAGGCCGCGCCTTCCTGCGTGAGCGACAGCACGCGGGTCGAGCGCTGGAACAGCCGCACGCCGAAATGCTTCTCGAGCCGGGCCACGCCCTTGGAGACCGCCGAGGGCGAGCTGCCGAGCGTGCGCGCGGCGGCGCTGAACGAGCCGGCCTCGACCGAGGTGGCGAAGGCGATCAGTCCGGGGGCCTGGTCGAGGGTGTTCATTCGGGAATCCTGGGCACAAGTGATTCCTTCTTTTCCCACTACTGGCGCGGCTTGGGAATACCCAGGTGAGAGATCCCTCCATCGAAAAAGGAAAAGACTCCATGACCAGACTCTCAGGCAAGGTGGCATTGATCACCGGCGGCAACAGCGGCATCGGCCTGGCCGCGGCGCAGGCCTTCGTGGCCGAAGGCGCGCGCGTCGCCATCGTGGGACGGCGCCAGGATGCGGTGGATGCCGCGCTGCGAGGCCTCGGCCCGGATGCGATGGGCTTCGTCGGCGATGTCGGCGAGCTCGCGATGCACGACCGGCTGCTCGACGCGGTGCGGACACGCTTCGGCGCCATCGACATCTACCTCGCGAACGCCGGCATGGCGATCCTCGAGCCCTCGGCGGCCGTCACGGTCGAGAACTACGACCTGCAGTTCGCGACCAACACGCGCGCCGTGTTCTTCGGCGTGACCAAGGCGCTGCCCTTCCTGCGCGACGGCGGCTCGGTCATTCTCACGAGCTCGATCGCGGGCACCCGCGTGATGCCCGAGCATGCGGTCTACGCGGGCACCAAGGCGGCGATCGAGGCCTTCGCGCGCAACTGGGCGCTCGAACTCAAGGGGCGGCGCATCCGCGTGAACGTGCTGAGTCCGGGGCCGGTCGATACGCCGATCCTCGCCAAGCTCGGCATCACCGACGCGGCGCGGCCCGGCTTCGAGCGGCAGATGGCCGAGGCGATCCCGCTGGGGCGCATGGGCCAGCCCGACGAACTGGCGCGCGCGGCGCTGTTCCTCGCGAGCGACGACAGTGCCTTCGTGACGGGCGTCAACCTCAGGGTGGACGGCGGGATGTCGCTGGCCTGAACCGCGCGGCGGGCTACTTGCCCGCGACCGGTGCGACGGCCGTGGGCGCGCCCTGCGTCGCGGGCGCGGGCTTGTCCTGCTCGTGGTTCACCCAGGTCAGTGCGTAGACGACCAGCACGACGGCGACCGCGGCGATCGCGCTCCACATCACGATGCCGGGCTTCTGGTGGTTCTGTCCCTGGTCGGGTTGTGTCGGCATGGTGTCCCTCTCTGTCTTGATAGGTAGTACCGCGATGCGGGGACCCTCACGCTAGCAGGCTGCGCCGGCGCGGCTGTCGGACGCTCTCCAGTGCGCGACGTCAGCCAACCGGACAGCCGGCGTCGCCACAGCCTTCGTCCGCGACGGGTTCCTCTTCACGCGCCGCATCCGCGATCAACGGCGCGGCGACGTCCTCGGCCGCGAGCTGGCCGATAGCCGCGCCCAGCGACATGTCGTCGAGCAGCCCGAAGTGGCTCAGTCGCAACCGCCCCTGCCTGTCGATCAGCACCACGCTCGGCGTGCCCTGGAACTGGTAGGCGCGCATGGTCTGCGGAATGCTGCTGCCGGGCGAGGGTCGGTCGATGCCGATCGGGAACACGTAGCGGTACTCGCGCACGAAGGCCTCGAGCGCCGCGGGCGTCATGACCTCGTGGTGCTCGAACACCGTGTGCAGCCCGATCACCGCGACGTCCTTCGCGGCGAACAGCTGCCGCGTCTTCTTCGCCTGCGGCAGGCCGTGCGTGGCGCAGGCCGGGCACAGCATCTGGAAGGCATGCAGCACCACGACCTTGCCGCGCAGCGATTCGAGCGTGACGGGGGCCTCGGTGTTGAGCCAGCGCTCGACCTGCAGTTCGGGCGCCGGGGGATGGATTCTCGACATGGGTGGTTGGCTCCAATGCAATGGCAAGGCCCCGGCGCTCGCGCTCAGGCGGCCGCGCGCAGCTTCACGCCCGGGAAATCGACGGGCACGTCGAAGGCGACATTCACATAGTTCGTGAACAGGTTCAAGGCCACGTGCGCGAGGAGCTCGACGATCTGCCGGTCGTCGAAGCCCGCGTCGCGCAGCGCCTGCACCTCGGCGGCGTCGATCTGGCCGCGCTGCTCGACCACCGCGAGCGCGAAGCGCAACGCCGCGGCGGTCTGCGGATCGGCGGACTCGCCGTGCTGCGCGGCGGTCATCTCGGCCGACGAGGCGCCGGCCTTGCGGCCCAGCGCCGTGTGCGCGGCCAGGCAGTAGTGGCAGGCATTGCGGTCGGCGATCGCCACCGCGATCTTCTCGCCGAGCTGCGCGGGAATCACGCCGCCGCCGAGCGCGCCGAACGATCCCCACAGGCTCTGGAGCGCGGCCGGCGAGTTGGCGACGGCGCGGAACATGTTGGGCGTGGCACCGAAGGCGCCATGGATCTGCGAGAGCAGTGCCTGGGTCTCGCCGGTGGCTTCGGCGGGGGAGACGAGGGGGATGCGGGACATGGTGATTTCCTTCAGGGTTGTGAGTCGGTGAAGGAAGTTTGCGCGCGATCGTCGTATCATTTGGATCGTTTTATCCATAGAACATACCTTTTCGTCCAGATGGCCGCGCCACCCCCTATCGACAGGCTCTCCTCGCTGCTCGAGCGCTTCCGCGTGCGCGCGCACCTGTTCCACAACGGCCCGCTGTGCGGCACCACCAGCTTCGCGGCCGAGCCGGGGCGCGGCTTCCTGCACGTGCTTCGCCGCGGCGAGATGGTGGTCACGCATGCCTCGCGCAGCGGCGCGCCGCGCAAGCTGGTCGTGAAGGAGCCGAGCCTGCTGTTCTATCCGCGTCCGCTGACGCACCACTTCCACAACGCGCCCGTCGAAGGCTCGGACTTCGTCTGCGCGACGCTGGACTTCGATGGCGGCGAGACCCATCCGCTGGCGCGTGCGCTGCCGCCGCTGATCCGCCTGCCGCTGCGCGAGGTCGAGGGGCTCGAGCAGTCGCTCGCGCTGCTGTTCTCCGAGACCACGCGCGTGCAGTGCGGCCATCGGCTGCTGGCCGACCGCCTGTTCGAGGTGGTGCTGATCCAGCTGCTGCGCTGGCTGCTCGATCATCCGGAACACAGCGAACTGCCGCCGGGCCTGCTGACGGGGCTCGGCGATCCGCAGCTCGCGCGCGTGCTGGTCGGCCTGCACGAGCGGCCCGGCGAACCCTGGGTGCTCGAGCAGATGGCGCGCGAGGCGGGCCTGTCGCGCAGTGCCTTCGCGCAGCGCTTCCGCGCCGTGGTGGGCACCACGCCCGCCGACTACCTCGCGCTCTGGCGGCTCAGCATCGCGCAGGCGCAACTGCGTGGCGGGGCCTCGGTGAAGACCATCGCCGACGCGCTCGGCTATGCCAATGCCTCGGCGCTGTCGCGCGTGTTCGCGCAGAAGCTGGGCGTGTCGCCGCGCGAGTGGCTGGCGGGTCAGCGCCTGCCGCGATAGAGCGAGATCGACCCTGTGAGCGTCGGGATCACCGCGGTCTCCTCGACCTCGGCGAAGCCCGCTTCCCGCATCAGCAGCGGCACGATGCCGTCGGCATTGGGCTGGGTGTCGGCGAAGCCGTCGACGCACTGCACCAGCTTGAACAGCGTTCGCATGACCCGGGTGCGCTGCAGGCCGTAGTCGGCGATGTGCAGTTCGCCGCTCGGCACCAGCGCCGCGTGAATGGCCGCGAGGCCCGCGCGTTTTTCGGCCAGCGGCACCTGGTGCAGCACCAGGCTGGTCACGATCTTGGTCGGCTGCAGCGGCCACAGCAGCGCGGCCGCGTCGCGCAGGTAGCCGCGGTGCAGTTCGCAGCGCACGCCGGTGGCCGCGAGCTTGGTGCGGGCGCGCTCGAGGATGCGTTCGTCGGGGTCGATGCCGATCAGCCGAGGCATCGACCCCGAACGGCCGAGCAGCGCGAGGAAGGAGCCGGTGCCGCAGCCCATGTCGGCGATCACGTCGGAAGGCCGTGGCGCGAGTTGCGCCAGCAGGGCCGAGCGCCAGTGCCGCTCGCGCGTGAACAGCGACACGATGGGGTCGTAGGCGCCGAGCACCGGCACCGCGGGGGTGAAGTCGCGCGCCGGGCGCAGGGTCTTGTTCATGGCATCTCCAGGGGTGTTCCGCATCGCTGCGTTGCGATCGATAATCCGAGCAATTGCTCACAATGTCTACTCGCATTCGAGGAACGCCATGGCCCGCGCACCCGTCGTCCACCCGAGAAAGAAGGCCTCGCAGGAGCGTTCGCGCGCGACCGTCGACGCGCTGATCGAGGCCACTGCTCGCGTTCTGGTGCGCGAGGGCTTCGAGCGCGCGAGCACCAACCGCATCGCGGCCGAGGCCGGCGCCAGCATCGGCTCGCTCTACCAGTACTTCCCGACCAAGGAGTCGCTGGTGGCCGCAGTCATCGAGCGGCACAAGAACGACATGATGGAAGTGCTGCGCCGCGCGCTGGTGCGGGTCGCGGGCATGCCGCTCGAGCAGGGCGTGCGCGAACTGGTCGCGCTGATGATCGACGCGCACCGTGTCGACCCCGAGCTGCACCGCGTGCTGGTCGAGCAGATTCCGCGCATCGGCCGGCTGGCGGAGGTGGAGGGCTTCGACCGCGAGGTGCGCGAACTGGTACGGGCCTATCTCGAGGCCCACCGCGGCGAGTTGCGCCCGCTCGACCTCGATCTCGCGGCCTTCGTCTGCGTCTCCTCGGTCGAGACGCTCGCGCACGAGGCCGTGCTGCACAACCCCGCGCTGCTCGCGAACCGCAAGGTGAAGGCCTTCACCGACGAGGTGACGTTGCTCGTGATCAGGTATTTGACCTAGGAGTCTGCGCGGCAGAGCGTTTTGCTGATGGGTTTGCGGGCTCGTTTTCGCCGCCGCAGGGGATTTGATAGTCGTTGCGGCCAACGCGGGACCTGATGCGCCCGTTCGAGCGCCTGGTGCGTGGCCTGCGCGGCCTCCTGAGAGCCGCCAATCCCCTCAAGTCCCTCGCAAACTGCACATCCTGCGCAGGTTCAGCGCCAGACACACGAGCTTGAACTCGGCCTGGACCTTCTCCAACCCCCGCAGACTGAACTGCCTGAACCCCAGCACGCTCTTGATCCACCCGTTGGGTGCCTCCACGAGCCACTTTCGCTTGCGGTAGGCCGCCTGGCCCCGTGGCGCCCTCAGCTTGGCATCCATCGCTGCGGTGTGCGGGTACTGGTTCGCGTCGATGCTCACCGCCTGCTTGCCCTCTCGCCCCAGCGCCACGATCAACTCACTCGGGCTGTCCTTGAGCTGCTCGAACACCGCCTCCGAGCGGAACCCCGCATCGGCCAGCACCTGCTCGGCGTCGTGTCCCAGGTTGGCCTTGACCGCCGCCAGCAGCACCGGCAGGCGATCACTGTCGGCGGCGTTGTTGGTGAGTTCGGCCGCCACCACGATCTGGGCGGCCTCGTCCACCGCCGTGTGCGCGTTGTAGCTGTAGTCATAACCCCCACCGGCTCGCTTCATGATCCGGCTGTCCGTGTCGGTGAAGCTCTCCTGGGCGTTGTCCTTGGGCACACCGAAGTCGCGCTTGTAGCGCCCGCCCTTGGGTTTGCCGTCCTTGTCGCGGGGTTTGCGCTGGTCGTCCGGGTTGCGCCCGCGCGCTGCATCGACCTCTTGCTGGCGCTGCTGCAGGCGCAGCTTGGCCGCCGTGATCGCGGCCAGCCGGTCGGCTCTGCGCTGGATTTCGCCGGGGATGTCAACGTCGGGCTCGTTCTTCTCCAGATCGTCAGCCGCTTTGGCCCGGTTGAGCAGTCCGTCGATCTGCGCCTTGAGCTCGACCTCGGCCTTGAGCATGCGCTCGTAGCTCATGGCCTTGTGGCGGCTGGCGTTGGCCTTGAGCTTGGTGCCGTCCACCGCCACGGTGCCCAGCTTGACCAGGCCGCACTCGCGCGCCAGGCCAACGACCTGCACGAACAGGGCCGACAGCTCTTGCAGGTGCAGTGCCCGGAAGTCACTGAGCGTGCGGTGCGCCGGATAGTTCTCGGCGGCCAGTACCCGCAAGGCCACGTCATCAAACAACTTGGCTGCGAGCTTGCGCGAACTGAAGGTGCCGGTGGCGTAGCCGTAGATCAGCACCTTGACCATCATGGCCGGGTGGAACGGCTGGTTGCGTGGGCCTGCCTTGGCGTAGCGGGCGTGAAAGGCGCTCAGATCCAGGCTGTCGACGCTGTCGCTGATGAAGTACGCCAGGTGCCCCTCGGGCAGCCAGTCTTGCAGCGCTTCGGGCAGCAGCCGTTGTTGTTGCGGTTCGTAGGGGAGGTAACTTGCGGCCATGACCGCAATCTACCAAGCCTTCTCAAACTCGTCATCCTTCTGCCGCGCAGACTCCTAGCCGCGACGCGCTTCGCGGCGGCGCGCAGCAGCACGCGCGAATAGAGCTTGTGGAAGCCCGTCAGCGCATCGATCGTCCAGCCGAGGCCACCCTTCGCGCGCGGCAGGACGGCCGAGCCGAAGAACAGCGTGGTCCGCGGCGCCGCACCGTCCGCGCGCGGCGCCACCATGAGCCAGCTGCGCGTGCGCCCGGTCGCCAGCACGATCTGGTCGTCCGCGCGCGCCTCGACGCGCCAGGCCGAGAAGGTGTCGACGTGGCCCGCGGCCAGCGCGGCCGCATCGGCGTCGCTCGCGCGCCGTCCGAGCACGACGCCGAGCAGCCAGCGCTCGGGCTTGAAGACCGGCGAGGTGTAGAAGGCCTCGATGTAGCTGGCCAGCGGCACGCGGCCGTCGACGGCGAGTGTGTGGCAGTCGGTGTAGGCGCCCGTGCCTTCGTAGCGGGCGAGCAGGGCATGCGCGGGCAGGGCGCGGATCTCGATCGGGTTCATGGGGCGGCGGCGGTCGCACGAGGATGCGTGCCAGCGCATTGTGCGGTGGCGCACGCCCCACGCCCGGTTTCAGTCGACCCGCACCTTGGCCGCCTTCACGATCTGGTCGTACTTCGCGAGGTCGGCGCGGATCTGCTGGCCGAACTCCCCGGGCGTGTTGCCCAGCGCCGAGATGCCCAGCGACGCCAGCCGCTCGCGCACCTCGGGCGACTGCACCACCGCATGCAGCTCGCGCTGCAGCCGCTCGACGATGGGCTGCGGCGTCTTCGCGGGCGCGAGGATGCCGATCCACGAACTCGACTCGAAGCCCGGCACGCCCGATTCGGCGACCGTGGGCACATCGGGCAGCGAGGCCAGCCGCTGCGCGCTCGACACGGCGATCGGGCGGATCTGGCCCTTCTGCACGAAGGGATAGGCACCGGCCACCGCGGTGTAGAGCATCGGCAGCGAGCCGCCGACGAGGTCGGTCATCGACTGGCCGCCGCCCTTGTAGGGCACGTGCACGAAGTTCGCGCCGGTGCGGGCCTTGAGCAGTTCGCCGGCCAGGTGCGGCGTGCTGCCGGTGCCCGCGCTGCCGTACGACACGCCGCCCGGGTTGGTCTTCGAATAGGCCACCAGCTCGGACAGCGTCTTCGCGGGCACCGACGGGTGCACGACGATGATCAGCACCGCGTCGCCGATCTTGCTGACCGGCACGAAGTCCTTGAGGGTGTCGAACGGCACCTTGGCATAGACGTGCGGGTTGATGACCAGCGTGCCGTCGAAGCCCAGCAGCAGCGTGTAGCCGTCGGGCGCCGCGCTGGCCACCATCTGCGTGCCGATGTTGCCCGAGGCACCGGGCCGGTTGTCGACCACCACGCTCTGGCCCAGGCGCGCGCCGAGCTTGTCGGCCACCACGCGCGCGCCGGTGTCGGTCACGCCGCCGGGCGTGAAGGGCACGATCAGGCGGATCGGCTTGGCCGGGTAGTCCTGCTGCGCGGCCGCGGGGCCCATGGCCAGCGCCAGCGGCAGTGCGGCCGCGAGCAGGCGCGCCAGCGTGTTCCTCAGTGCATTCATCGCTTGTCTCCTTCGTTCGTTCTTGGTTTCGCTCTTCGTTCCGTTCAGCGCTTCAGGCCCTGCTTCGCGAGCCACTGGTCGACGCGCTCGGCAATCGCATCGGAGTTGCGGTCCATCATCAGCATGTGTGAATTGCCGCGCCAGCCGAGCTCCGGCAGCAGCAGCCGGTCGCCGGTGCCGCCAGCCGCGATCAGCCGCTGGCGGAAGTTCTCCTGCTGCGCCGTGATGCGCGTCCAGAACGGATAGCGCTCGAGGTTGTCGCCCCACACCCACAGCATGGGCACGCCCTTGAGGCGCGCGAAGTCGGTGGTCTCGGGATTCGGCGAGCCCGAGGTCTCGACGGCGACGATGGCCTTGACCTTGTCGGGGTACCTGAGCGCCGAGTTGAAGGCGAAGTTGCCGCCCTGGCTGTGGACCACGATCACGCAGGGGCAGGCCTTCTGCACATAGGCGTCGTAGGCCGCCTGGGTGGCCGCGTCGTTGGTGCTCCAGCGCGGAATCGACTGCTTCGCGAACTGGTCGAAGCTGGCCACTGGAAACTGCGTGCCCGGCAGCGCGCGGCGCTTCGCGGGATCGGTGTCGTACGAACCGGTCTCGCCGATGCGGAACAGCTCCCAGCCTTCCTTCTTCGGCCGGAAGAAGGGCTCGCTCTTGAAGATCTCGGGATAGCGGGCCCACGAGGCGCGGCCGCGTTCCACCGCGTCGCTCACGTACACGTCCCAGCCGGCGCGCAGGAAGTGGTTCTCCCAGCCGGGCTGGCCATCGGGCTTGGTCTCCCAGGTCACGCCCGAGAGGCCGCCGCCATGCCACAGCAGCAGCGGATAGCGGCCCTTCGGGTTCGCCAGGCGCGTGTAGCGCGCATAGAGCCCCTCGACCTCGAAGTCGCCGTTGGGGTCGAACTTCAGCGGCGGCGCGCCGGGCGTGAACACCAGCTCTTTCTCGGGCAGGCCCGTGAGCGTGACGGCGCGTCCGCCCACGTGATAGCTGCCGACGTCGGCCACCTGCAGCGCGCCCGTCGAGCAGCCGGCCAGGGCCGCGGCGGCGATGCCGAGCAGCGCGAGCTTCCATGCGTTTCTCATCTCTTGTCTCCGTTGTTGTTGGTGTGGGTGAGCGCGCTATCGCGCCCAGCGTTTCTCGAAGTCCCAGACCTCCTCGAAGCCGATGCGCCGGCAGAACTCGTTGAAGTCGAACAGATCGTCGCCCGGTGCCAGGCTGCCGCCGCTCGCCTTCAGGTGGCGCAGCGCGCGCTCCATCGCGGCCGCGGCCGCGAGGCTGGTCATCGACGGGTAGATGGCGAGCGAGAAGCCGATCTCTTGCAGCGTCTGCGCGTCCAGCATCGGCGTCTTCCCGCCGTCGGACATGTTGGCCATCATCGGCAGCTCGAAGGCCTCGCAGGCGCGGCGCATCTCGTCCTCGGACTGCGGCGCCTCGAAGAACAGGATGTCGGCGCCCGCGCGCGCATAGGCCTCGAGCCGGCGCAGCGCCTCGTCCACGCCGAGCTCGGCGCGCGCATCGGTGCGCGCGATGATCAGGAAGTTCTTCCTGTCCTCGCGCGCCTCGGCGGCCACGCGGATCTTGTCGACCATGTCCTGCACCGGCACGCAGCGCTTGAACGGCGTGTGGCCGCACTTCTTCGGAAACTCCTGGTCCTCGAGCTGGATGGCCGTGACGCCGGCCGCCTCGTAGCCGCGCACCGTGTGGTGCACGTTGAGCAGGCCGCCGTAGCCGGTGTCGGCATCGGCGATGACCGCCGCGCCGCCACTGCTGCGCACCAGCGTCGCCATGCGGTCGAGCATCTGGGTGTAGGTGGCGATGCCCGCGTCGGGCAGCCCCAGGCTCGAGGCCGTGAGCCAGAAGCCCGAGCCGTAGACGATGTCGAAGCCGACCTTGGCCGCCATGGTGGCGGCGATCATGTCCTGCAGGCCGGGGATGACGATGAACTCGCGGCGCTCGAGCTTCTCGCGAAGGAGGGGGCTGGCCATCGTCACTCGGCCCGGATGCCGCCGCGTTGCGCGACCAGCGTCCACTTCTTCGTCTCGGCCGCGAGGAAGCTGCGGAACTCGGACGGCGGCGTGAGCGTGATGTGCGCGCCCTGGTCCTCCATCTGCTTGAGCACGGCCGGGTCGGCCGCCACCTTCTTCAGGTCCTGGTTGATCTGCGCGACGATGGGCGCGGGCAGGCCGGCCGGGCCGAACAGGCCATACCAGCTCAGCGATTCCACGCCGTCGAGGCCGGCTTCCTTGAAGGTCATCGCATCGGGGAACAGCGCCATGCGCTGCGTGTCGGCCACGCCGACCACGCGCAGCGCGCCCGAGCGCACGTGGGGCAGGGCCGTCAGCACGCTGGTCACGCCCATCGGCAGGTGGCCGCCGATGATGTCGACCATGATCGGCGCGCCGCCCTTGTAGGGTACGCCGGTCGATTGCAGCTTGCCGGCCTGGCGGATCATCTCGCCGGTCAGCCGGGTCTGGCCCTCGGAATAGCCCACGCCCAGCGGCTCCTTGCGCGCGGCCTCGATCACGTCGCGCAGCGTCTTGTAGGGGCCGTTGGCCTGCACCACCAGCACCGAGGGCGAGTTCGCGATGTTGGTGATCGGCGTGAAGGCCTTGTCGGTGTCGTAGGGCAGGCTCTTCATCAGCACCGGATTGACCGCGTGCGAACCCACCACCAGCAGCAGCGTGTGGCCGTCGGCCGGCGCGCGCGCGACGAAGTTCGAGCCGATCACGCCGTTGGCGCCGGTGCGGTTGTCCACCACCACCGACTGGCCCCACAGGTCCGACAGGCGCTGCGCCATCAGCCGGCCCACGATGTCGGTGCCGCCGCCCGCGGAGTAGGGCACGACCAGCGTGACGGGCTTGGTCGGGAATTTCGCGGCCGGTGCCTGGGCCCAGGCACCGGCCGAGGCCATGGCGGCCAGCGCGGCGAGCGCCGTGCGGCGGGTGGGATGCGCGGTGAAGGGAGTCGACGGGTTCGTCATGTGTTGGCTGTCTCCGGGGATGTGTTGTTGGATGAATTCTTCTTCTCGCGCTGGCGCTGCAGCCAAGCGATGGCGCGGCCGCCGAGCGGGCGCTGCAGCCGTTCCTGCGCGAAGTCGATCGCCTCGAGCAGGCCGTCGAGCGAGATGCCGGTGGAAAAACCACTGCGCTCGGCCATCAGCACCAGGTCTTCGGTGGCGAGGTTGCCGGCCGCGCCAGGCGCGAACGGGCAGCCGCCGATGCCGCCCACGCTGGCATCGAAGCGCCGGATGCCGGCCTCGAGCGCGGCCCAGGCATTGGCGACCGCCATGCCGCGCGTGTCGTGCAGGTGGATCGCGAGCCGCTCGGGCGCGATGGCTTCGGCGAGCACGCGCATGCGCTGCTTCACCATGCCCGGCGAGGCCGAGCCGATGGTGTCGGCGATCACGATCTCGCCGGCGCCCGCGTCCTGCATGCGCTGCGCGAGGCGCAGCACCTCGGCCAGCGGCGTCTCGCCCTCGAACGGGCAGTCGAAGGCCACGGCCACGTAGGCGCGCGTGCGCAGGCCCAGCGCTTGCGCCGCGGCCAGCGTCCGTTCGCCGACCTCGGTGGCTTCGTTCAGGCCCATGTTGATGTTGCGCCGGTTCATGGTTTCGGTGGCCGAGAGCACGACCGCGATCTCGGCCGCGCCGGCCGCGTGCGCGCGCTCCAGCCCCTTGAGGTTGGGCACCAGCACCGAGCAGCGCAGCTCGGGCAGCGCCGCGTGCACCAGCGGCAGCAATTCGGCCGCGTCGGCCATCTGTGGCACGGCCTTGGGCGACACGAAGCTGGTGGCCTCGACGCTGCGCACGCCGGCGGCCGCGAGCAGTTGCACCAGGCGCAGCTTGTCGTTGGCGCCCAGGTGCACCGGCTGGTTCTGCAGGCCGTCGCGCGGCGCGACGTCGGTGATGTGGATGGCTTCCATCGGCATCTTCAGGCGATGGTGCCGGCCTGGCGCAGCGCGTCCAGCTTCGCGTCGGAATAGCCGACCCAGTCGCCGAGCACGCGGCGCGTGTGCTCGCCGAGCGAGGGCGGGCTGCCGTAGGCCTTCGGCGCGGCGGCCGAGAGCTTGATCGGGTTGCCCGGCATGCGCACGGTCTCGCCGGTGTGCAGCGGCACCTCGACCACCATGTCGCGCGCGAGAACCTGCGTGTCGCTCAGCGCCTGCGCGAAGTCGTTGACCGGCCCGCACGGAATGCGCGCCTGGCGCAGCCGCTCGAGCCAGTGCGCGGTCGGCTGCTTGCGCAGTTCGCCGGCGATCAGCGCGTCGATCTCGGCCTTGGCCGCGAAGCGCACCGGCTGCTGCCGGTAGGCCGGGTCGCGCAGCTCCGGCAGGTCGATGAACTCGACGAAGCGCTCGAAGAAGGGGTCGCCGATGCAGGCGATGATGATGTGGCCGTCGGCCGTGGGATAGCTGTTATAGGGCACGTGCACGAAGTGGCCGTTGCCGATGCCCGCGGGCACGTGGCCCGACATCAGGTGCATGGTCGCCATGTAGTTGAGCAGCGAGATCTGCGCGTCGAGCATCGAGATGTCGACGTGCTGCCCGCGCCCGGTGCGCTCGCGCTCGGCCAGCGCCGCCAGCACGCCCATCGCGCCGAACATGCCGCCGCCGAGGTCGCCGATCGGGATGCCGCTGCGCGTGGGGCCGCTCTCGGGCGTGCCGGTGATCGACATGCCGCCGCCCATCGCCTGCACCACCTGGTCGAAGGCCGGGCGCTGCGTCTCGGGGCCGGTCTGGCCGAAGCCCGTGACCGAGCAGGTCACGATGCGCGGGTTGACCTGCGACAGCGAGTCGAAGTCGATGCCCAGGCGCTGCGTGACGCCGACGCTGAAGTTGTCGAACACCACGTCGGCCCGGCGCACCAGGTCGAGGAACACGGCCTTGCCCTCGGGGCTCTTGAGGTCCACGCAGACGCTCTCCTTGTTGCGGTTCAGCGTGAGGTAGTAGGCGCCCATGCCGCCGCGCGCGTAGTCGGGATCGTTCTCCAGCAGGCGCCGGGTGCCTTCGCCGCTGCCGGGCGGCTCGACCTTGATGGTGCGCGCGCCGAGGTCGGCCAGCAGCATGGTGCCGTAGGGGCCCGACAGCATGTGCGTCAGGTCGAGCACCGTGATGTGTTCGAGTGCCAAGTCGTGTGTCTCCTGAAAGACCTTCGTGTTGCACGGCATGTGCCAGCGTTTGGGCCTGGAGGCAAGTCGTTGATGTGAAAGGAGATTTCTGGAGGGGATCGGGTTTTCACTGTGTCTTGTGCGACATGGATGAAACGCTTGGCATGTTTCAATGCAACGCATGATGGAACGCCCACTCCCCTCCGACCCGGCCTCGCCCGCGCGCCGCGGCCTGCCGCGCCTGTGCTTCCTGAGCTACCGCCAGATCCGCGAATTCGCTCTGCCCGTGGTGGCCGAGTACGTCGGCCGCGCCGAGATCGAGGTGGTCGACGGCACCTTCGGCGACGCGCTCGCGATCGCGCGCGACCGCCTCGAGCGCGGCCTGGTCGATGCCTTCGTGAGCGCGGGCTCGAACGCGAGCATCCTGCGCGCCGGTCTCGAGGCGCCGGTGGCGACGATCCAGCTCGGCGGCTTCGACCTGATGCAGGCGCTGATCAAGGCGCGGCGCATCGCCAAGCGCGTGGGCGTGGTGATGTACGGCCAGACCATTCCCGAGCTCGACGAGGTCAAGGACCTGCTCAACATCGAGGTCAGCCAGTACGCCTACCGCACGCCCGACGACGCACGCCAGCGTTTCGAGTCATTGCGCCGCGAGGGCTTCGACGTGATCGTGGGTTCGAGCCTGGTGGTCGAGCTGGCGCAGCAGGCGGGGTTGCACGGCCTGCTGGCCTATTCGCTCGCGAGCATCCGCAAGGGCTTCGAGGACGCGATGGAGCTCGCGCGCGTGGCGCGGCTCGAGGCCGGGCGCTACGAGCAGCTCAATGGCGTGCTGCACAACCTGCAGGAGGCGGTGCTCGCGGTCGACCGCGACAACCGCATCATCGCCGTCAATCCGCCGATGCAGCTGCTGCTGGGCCATGCGCCCGCGCGCCTGCTGGGCCGTTCGCTCGAGTTGATGCAGCCCGAGTTGTCGCTGCAGGCCACGCTCGACCAGGGCCTGGAGGAACGCGCGCTGGTGCAGCGCTTCGCGCAGCGCGACTGGGTGGTCAATCGCACGCCGATCCGCGAGCACGGCGAGATCGTCGGCGCCGCGCTCACGCTCTACGACGCGCGCGCAATCCAGGAGGCCGACACCAGCCTGCGCATGCAGCACGGCCGCCGCCAGAGCGCGGCGCGGCACCGCTTCGCGAGCCTCGTGGGACACAGCCCGGCTTTTGCGCGCGCCGTGCAGACCGCGCAGCGCTTCGCGCGCAACGACCTCACAGTGCTGATCGCGGGCGAGAGCGGCGTGGGCAAGGAGCTTTTCGCGCAGTCGATCCACAACGAGAGCACCCGTGCGGGCCGGCCCTTCGTGGCGGTGAACTGCGCGGCCTTTCCCGAGGCGCTGCTCGAGAGCGAGCTGTTCGGCTACGAGGAGGGCGCCTTCACCGGCTCGCGCCGCGGCGGCAAGCGCGGCCTGTTCGAGACCGCGCACACCGGCACCCTGTTCCTCGACGAGATCGGCGACATGCCGCTGCACCTGCAGACGCGCCTCTTGCGCGTGCTGCAGGAGCGCGAGATCACGCGGCTGGGCGCGACCGCGCCGATTCCCGTCGACGTGCGCGTGATCGCGGCCACGCACCAGCCGCTGCAGCAGATGATCGCCGAGCGGCGTTTTCGCCAGGACCTCTACTACCGCATCAACACGCTGCGCCTGGTGCTGCCGCCGCTGCGAGAACGGCGCGAGGACGTGGCGCTGCTGGCCCAGGTGCTGGTGGAGCGTTGCCTGCAGCGGCAGGGCCATGGCGCGCTCGATGCACGGCGTGCGCTGGCACCCTTGATGCCGCGCCTGCTGGCCTACGGCTGGCCCGGCAACGTGCGCGAACTCGAGAACGTGGGCGAGCGCATCGCCGTGTTCCTCATGCAGTTCGAGCGCATCGAGGAGATTCGCTGGGAGGAGCTGCGGCACGAATGCCCGGAGCTGTTCGCGGACGAGAACGCCGCGCCGGTCGAGGTGAGCGGTGTGCCCGCGAAGTCGCAGTGGCGCGAACTGTTGGCTGCGAACGGCGGCAACCGCCAGCAGACTGCGCGGCAGCTCGGGGTGAGTCGGTCGACCTTGTGGCGGTGGGTGCGGGAGATGGGAGATGCCGAGGCGACATGACGCCAGGGAGATCGAGGAAAAAGTTTACCGTCTGCCGTTAAACGGTATACGATTCACCGATGCCGATCCAGTCGTTTTCCTGCCCCGATACCGAAGCGCTCTTCACGACCGGCAAGAGCGCCAAGTTCGCGAACATCAGGGATGTCGCGGCGCGCAAGTTGACGCAACTGGACTCCGCGCCGTCATTGACCTTCATGAAGATGCCGCCCGGCAATGACTTGAAGTTCTACGACGATGCGTGGCACATACGGATCAACCAGCAGTGGCGGCTGATCTTCAAATGGGGTCCAGCGGGGCCCCACGACGTCAGGATCGACGACCCGCACTGATCAGACCAGCCCGGCTGGCCGATTGTTCTTACGCAATGGAGTGCGACATGAAGAATGGAATGCGCCCGGTCCATCCGGGTGAAGTCCTTCGCGAGGACTACCTGAAGCCGCTCGGCATGACGGCGAACGCGTTGGCGAAGGCATTGCATGTGCCAGCCTCGCGCATCAACGACATCGTGCTCGAGCGTCGCGGCATTACGCCGGACACGGCCCTGCGCCTGGTTCGCTATTTCGGCGGTGAGGAAGCCGACGCGCAGGGCTGGATCACCATGCAGGCGACCTACGACTTCAAGATCGTCGCCAAGGCAGTAGGCAAGGCGATCTCCAGGGAGGTCTCGCCGCGGGCTGCGGACGATGACCGCCTGGCGCTCACCTCCTAAGAGCGCACCGGCGGTCAAAGGCACGAGGGCCGCGGCCCTCGGTCCCGTCGACTTACTTGTTCGGCGCCGCCGCAGGCCCCGCCGGCAGCGCCGCGATGCCGTCCGCCTTCACATAGGTCAGCGTCGTCACATAGCTCACGCTGTCGAACTTCTCGGGCCCGTTGGCACCGGGCCGTTCGCCGGCCACGGCGTCGCTGACGCTGACCTCGGCCACGTAGGTGCCCTGCCACGGCAGGTCGAACTTCACCAGGCCCTGTTCGTCGGTGTGGCCTTCCTTGGCCCAGCCCGATTGCGTGACCAGCGCGACCTTGGTCTTGGCCTTGGGCTGGCCCTTGAAGAACAGCTTGAACTCGCCGGCATGGCCCGCGGGCACGATGTCGAGCACCAGCTTCGGCTGCAGCGGCGCGAAGCCGGTGACCAGGCGCGCGGCCGGGTGGTAGCGGCCGACGGTCTGCTTGTCGCCCTGCTTGCGGTTGAACAGCGGATAGCCCGCGTCCTCGGCCACGATGCTCTCGCCGGCCGCGGCGCCGAAGGGCAGCGCGAAGCCGCTGGCGGTCTTCTGCGCGTCGACGCTCTGCTCGCCCTTGGCCGACACCAGCGTGGCGGTGGGCTTGCCGAACTTGTCGAGCAGGCCCGGCGAGACCTCGCGCAGGTTCTCGCCGAATTCGCCGAAGCGCACGACGGCGGTCTTCTCGCCGGCCGGCTGCTCGATCCAGATCTGGTGCGCCTGCGCGGCACCCGCGAAGCCCAGCAGGGCGAAGGCGGCGGTGGCGATGGCGGTGATGCGGTTCATGCGTAAAGCTCCTTGGTTCAGGTTCAGAAATCGACGGTGGCCGACAGCATCAGCGTGCGTGGCGCGCCCACGGTGACGTAGGTGCTGGTCACCCAGTAGTTCTTGTCGAACACGTTCTCGAGGTTGGCGCGGAAGGTCACGGGCTTGCCGCCCATCTTCGTGGCGTAGCGGGCGCCGATGTCGAGTCGCGTCCAGCCCGGCACGCGCAGGATGTTGGCGGTGTCGGCATACACGGAAGACGTGTGGATCACGCGACCGTTCAGGCTCAGGCCCGCCACCCACGGCGTGTCCCAGTCCAGGCCCAGGTTGAAGGTGCGGTCGGGCACGCCGGCCGCATCCTTGCCCTGGTTGGTGCCACCCGCGGTGCGCGTGAGCTTGGCGTCGTTGAAGGCCGCGCTGGCCATCACGCGCAGGCCCTGCTGGAGTTCGCCGTAGGCCGTGAGCTCGAGGCCGCGGTTGCGCTGCTCGCCGCCGAAGCTGTAGACCAGCGTGGCCGGGTCGGTGAGGGCGTTGGGCCGCGTGATCTGGTAGACGGCGGCCTGCGTCGTGAGGCGGCCCCAGTCGACCTTCACGCCGGCTTCGTACTGCTTCGACTTCTGCGGCGCGAAGGTCTCGCCGACGTTGGCCGTGCCCGGGCCGGCCGTGCCGCCGCGCGTGAGGCCGGCCGTGTAGTTGGCGTACACCGAGACGTTCTGCACCGGCTTGAACACCAGGCCCACCAGCGGCGAGGTCGCGCTGGCCTTGTAGCGGCTGGTCGACGCGCCCGAGGTCTGCGAGAAGTTCTCCTGCTCGATGGTCTGGTCGCGCAGGCCCAGCGTCGCGAGGAAGCGGCCGTCGGCGAAGGACATGGTGTCGGCCAGCACCACGCTCGACTGCTTGAGCTCGGCCGACTTCACCGCGGGCGTGCGCGGCGTGGTCACCAGCGGCAGCGCAGAGGGGAGGTACAGGCTCGACGGATTCGTGGTGCGCGAGGTCGCATAGAAGAAGCCCGACTCCTGGTCGAGCAGGTTCACGCCGAGCGCCACCGTGTGGCCCACGCTGCCGGTCTTGAACTTGGTGCGCACGCCGGCGTCGGCCGCGGTGGTCTTGCTGTAGAAGTCGTAGTAGGCGTTCGAGACGTTGAAGCTGCCCAGCGAATTGGGCCGGCCGCTCGGGAACACCTGCCGGTAGTCGAGGTCGGTGTAGCCCACGCTGCCGTAGACCATGGTGCTGTCGCTGATGTCGTACTCGATGCGCGAGATGGCCGTCTTGACGTTGTCGTTCAGCTCGGTGCCAGGGTAGAAGTTCAGGCGCGCCGACGGCGGTTCGGGAATGCGCGTGATGCCGGCCGCGAAGCTGGTCTGCGGGCGGAACTCGCGCGTCTCGCCCTTGCTCGCGAAGGCGTCGAGCGACCAGCGCAGGCGCGTGCCGAGGTAGTCGAGGCCCAGCGAGCCGAGGCCGAGCTTCTGCTTGCCGTTGTCGATGTTGCCTTCGCCGTTGCGGAACACGCCGTTGACGCGCACGCCCCACTGGTTCTCGTCGCCGAAGCGGCGGCCCACGTCGAGATGCGTGCCGAGCTGGCCCTTGCTCATGAAGGTGGTGGTCAGGCGCGTGAGCGGCGCATCGGCCGCGCGCTTGGTCACCACGTTGATGCTGCCGCCCACGCTGCCGCTGGGGCCGACGCCGTTGGCCAGCGCGCCCGGGCCCTTGAGCACTTCGACGCGCTCGATCATCTCGAGCGGCACGCGCGTGGTGGGCGTGAGGCCGAACAGGCCGTTGAGCCCGATGTCGGCGTTGGGCACGGTGAAGCCGCGAATCTGGAAGTCGTCGCCGAAGCCGCCGCGCGAGGTCAGCGGGCGCACCGAGGCGTCGTTCATCACCACGTCGGCCACGCTCAGCGCCTGCTGGTTCTGGATCAGCTCGGCCGTGTAGTTGGTGGTGCTGAAGGGCACGTTCATCAGGTCGGTGATGCCCAGGATGCCGAGGCTGCCGCCGCGCGCGAACTGGCCGCCGGCATAGGTCTTCTGCAGGCCGCCGATGGCTTCGGCTTCACCGGAGACGACGACTTCGCCGAGCTGGCCCTGCGCGGGCGCGGTGGTCTGGGCCGCGGCGCTCGCGGCGGCGAAGGCCAGACAGGCGACCAGGCAATGGCGCGCCAGCGGGCGGAGGGAGGAGGGCGGAAAGGAGGAAGCGGTGCGGGACGAGGAAGCGGCGGACGAGGGCATCGGTCAGGAATCGGCGAGAAAAGGCAGGCACCGGCGAGCCGGTGCGGGGGCGGGGCGAGGTCGGAATCGGGACGGCACGACGCGGGTGGGCCAGCGTGGCCGGGCTCGGGCGAGCTTGTTATGAATGAAAACGATTCTCATCATAGGTTGGGGTCGCTGCAAACCTTCCTATGCCTTTTGACCTTTGTGGACAAATGTGTCCTCAAGACCACAGCCGCCCGTGGCCTGCCGCCACGGCGCGAAACCTCGCGCGGCGACGCGCCGATACTGTGGGCCGATGCCTCCCATCCCCGTGCCTCCGTTGTCGCCTCCGCTGCTTCGCCGACGCTGTTGCCTGATGCTGGCGGCGGCCGCCTTGCTGAGCGCCTGCGCGCCGCCACCGCGCCAGTTCCAGGGCAGCTTCCTGCAACCCTGGAAGAGCCACGAATCGCTCTCCATCGACGAATGGCGGCGCAGGCTGCGCATCACGCGCGCGCTGGGCTGCGACGAGATCGTGTTGCAGTGGAGCGCGCTGTACGGCGGTGCGTTCGACTGGGCGCCGCCCGACAGCCTGCTCGCGCTGCTGTTCGAGGAGGCCGCGCGCGAAGGCATGGGCATCCGCATGGGTCTGCCCTACGACGAAGGCTGGTGGAAGGCCATGGGGTCGAAGGACCCGGCGGTGTTGCCGTCCTTGCTGGCCACTGCGCGCGATCGCTGCCTGCGGTTCATGCAGTCGTCCCCGTGGCCGAAGCGGCAGGGCTTTCGCGGCTGGTATCTGCCTTACGAGATCGACCAGTACAACTGGGCGACGGCCGAGCGACGCGGGCAACTGGTGGACTGGCTCGACGGCATCGCAGCGGTGGCCCGCCGCACGGGCGGCCAGCCGCTCGCGGTGTCGACCTTCTTCAGCCGGCTGCCGACCGAGGGCTCGCTCGCGGAACTCTGGTCGCAGATCCTCGACCGCGTGCCGCTGCGGCCCATGTTGCAGGACGGCGTGGGCGTGGCCGGCATGGACAACCTCGCGGGGCTCGAGCCGTTGCGCGCGCTGTTGCGGCAGCGTGGCGTGGCCTTCGATCTGGTGGTCGAGTTGTTCGAGCAGCTGCCTGCGGCGCCGGGGGGCGAGGAGGGTTTCAAGGCGCGCGCCGCGACGCCCGAGCGCGTGCGACGGCAGATGGAGATCGCGCGCGGCTATGGCGCCGAGCGCGTGATCGCGTTCGCGATCGATCCGTGGATGGTGGGGGATAAGCCGGAGGCGAAGCGCTTGTTGGGGGAGTGGGGCGTACTTTCCTCGGTGCCTGGCGCTCGCTCCCCCCTACGCTAGATTTTCGATGTCGGCAGGCCGGCGCTGCACGAAGTCACCTCGGCGGGGCGATCCCCATATGTCCGTGAGAGCGTGCCATTGACTCGATTCAGCGCATAGCAAGACTCGATTCCCTTGCTCTTGTTGAGGCGGCAGTGTTCGATCTTCTGCTTCGAAAAAGACTTCACGTATTCCCTGTAGTTTGCATTCTCTTTGTGCGGGACCCTGCTCAAGGCGTCCGTTCCATAGTCGAATGTCGTGGAAAACTTGAACTCCTCTTTCTGATCATCTATCTCGTAGATGTAATAGTCAGATCCGTCTTTCCAAAGACAGGCAGCGTACTTTCCTTCTGCGAAAGAATTGCCGTGAAAGGAAGCCAGAAATAGAAGGCAGAGCTTGAAAAAATAATTCTTCGTCATACTGTCTGGGAGATTGATTTCTTCAGATAAATCGTCATTCCGGAGCACGGTTCGAACCCCATTTCTCCGGGGAGACGTTCGGAACTACTGCTTTATCAGGTCGCCGAGCAGGCGACGCATCTTCTCCTGAACCACCGCGTTGCAGGCGCCGAACGTAAACCCAAACAGTTTCTCGCGGCGTTGACCTTTCTCGGTCGAGACGACGTTCTGCACGCATGCAACACCTTCCTCGCACCTGAAAGCAATCGTCTTGGTGGTCGCGTACGCGTGATCGTCGGTTGCTAGCGTGACTCCTCTTCTTGGAATTCTCGTGAAATTTTCGGTTTTCTGCTCGAGACAACCGGATTCTTCCAATGTGTATTTCAATTGAACGAATTGGTCGTCGACGGAGATGTCATGGACGCTGCGGACGGTGTTCGCGGAGCAGTTCTTGGATTTGACCGGAACCTCCATGGAGAAATCGCAGCCCGTGACATACCTTGCAAGGCTCTCGTTTGCGTCGCAGGCGCTGCCGGAGATCAAGAATCCACAGGCGAGCAGCCGAAGTGCGCGGGTCATTTGAACGACACCCTGAACGAAACAGTGCACTCATGAACATCGACGGGAGTGGTCGAACCGATGCTCTGTCCCGTTTCCCTCGAATACTGGGCTTGTTGTTGCGGAAGCCACAGCGCCTTTCTAGCGACCGAGCACTCGCAGTTGCCGATGCTCATGTCTTTCATGTTTGGCTTGCGCTTTGCATAGTCGGAAGCGGCGGACTTTGCAAGCCCGCATGCAGACGCCCTCGAGCTGTAGCTGACGGCTGCAGATTGTTCCTCGATCGCACGCGGACCGCCGGGAGACGAGCTTCCGTATCCGATCGATCCGCTTTGTGCCGCCGCGGAAGCTTGGAGAGTTGCCGTAGCGATGGCCGCTGCAAGCTGCAGCGCTCGCGATGGGGTCAAGGAAAGTTTCATGTCGGTAGCCTCCTCACGCAGTGAACGCGTGCATCAGCGTGCCGGATTACATCGTTTGTACGCATCCCGCAAATGAGGGATGGACGCCTCGCTTGAAGATGAAGGCCACGTGAGTGCTGGCGAAGTGCCTTGGCAGCGTACGAGGATTCAGTACGACAACGTCAAATTCAAGAACACCCCCTTCGCCCGCCCCGCCACCCCTCCCAGCGTGGTCCGGTACTGCAAGCTCGCATCCACATGCGAGCGCTGCGCGTTGTAACGGTCCTCGTTGAACCAGTAGCGCAGGTTGATGCCCACGCCCGCGCCGGCCGACCAGCTCGATCCGCGGTCGGACAGGGCCACGCTGTCGAAGCCCGCGATCGGCACGCCGCTCGCGCGGTTGCGGTTGGAGAACCAGTCCGCGGCGAGCGTGACGTGGGGGAAGAACACGAGGCGGTCGTTGTAGTCGGTGACGAAGCTGCGCCCGATGCGCACCTCGCCCGCGGCGAAGCCCTGGCCGCGCTTGAGGCGGCCGCTGCCGTCGGCGAGCACGTTGCCGGCGGTGTCGCGCACGGTGTAGGCGGCCGGCATGTCGAGCAGGGTGTAGCCAGCCTGCAGGTAGCCTTCCATCGTGAACCAGCTGCGCGTGTCGAGCCGCCGGCCGGTGCCCTCGTAGAAGCCGTAGAGCAGGTAGGCCTGCCAGCCGCCCGAGCCGGTGTCGGCGCGGTAGTCGAGGGCCGCAGAGCGGTTGTTGAGCTGGCAGCGCAGGCTCGCGGGCGCGGGATCGATGGCGCCGGAACGCGTGGCGCTGCCCAGCATGAACTGCCGCTCGAGGCCGAAGGTGAGGCCGGTCGCGGTGTCGGGCGTGTAGCGCACGCCGAGGGCGCCGCTGGTCGAGGGCAGGCCGGCGATGCCGCGGGTGCGCTGCTCGGGCGTGATGCCGATGCCGCCGCAGGGGTTCTGCACGAGCTGCGCGGCGGTCACGTCGGTGCCGGCGTGCAGGGTGGTCGAGAGGCGGCCGTAGACGTCGAAGATGCTGCGGTTGGTGTTGAGCATGCCGCTCGGGCGCCAGAACACCTCGGTGGTGTTGAAGCTCGCGTTGCCGGGCACGGCCACCGGCTGACCGGGCAGTCCGAAGGAGGCGGCATGCGCGCCGCGGTAGCCGACGGTGCTGTTCACGCCCCATTCGCGCGAATAGCTGGCGATGGTGCCGCGCAGGTCGTGGAGCTGCTGACGGTCGAGCGAGAGCCAACCCACGTCCTCGTCGTCGACGGCCTGGCGCAGCGTGGCGGCCGCGCCGACGCGGTCGCCGGTGCCGGCGGCTGCTTGCGCTTCGTCGAGCAAGTTGCTGCGCGGGGCCTGGCCGGTGTGGCGGGCCGCGACGAAGTCCTGCAGCGCGAGCGCCGGGTCCTTGTTCGCGATGTGCAGGTAGCCGCGCTGACGCAACAGGGTGGCGTCGGCGGGCTGCGCGGCGATCGCGGTGTCGAGCCGCTGCAGCGCCTGCTGGCGTTCCGCGGTCGTGCCCGCGGCGAGCGTGGTGGTCAGCAGCTTCTGGCGCGATGCGTCGTCGGGCCTTTCGGCCGCGGCCTGCTTCGCCAGCGCGATGGCCTCGGAATAGCGCTTCTGCGCATAGGCCGCGTAGGCCCGCGTGGCGGCATCGCCGGCCTTCGGCGAGTCCCAGGGCGCGAGCGCGCAGGCCGGGCCCTCGGGCGTGTCGTTGCAGAGCTTCACGGGCGCATAGGCGGTGACCGGCGGCGTGGCGGGCGAGCCCCATCCGCTCGCGGCATCCTCGGCCCGCTGGCGGCGCGAGCGCACCTGCGTGTCGTCGGGCGGCAGCGGCGCGAGCAGCGTGCGTGCGCGCTCGCCGTCGCGCGCGGCCAGCGCGAGGTCGGCGCCGATCAGGCGTGCGTCGCGGCGCTGTGCCTCATCGACCTGCGCGCCGGCGATCACGGCATCGACATCCTGTTGCGCCTCGCCGCCGCGCGACAGCTGCTGGCGCAGGTAGGCGCGCTGCAGCCGCAATGCCGCGCCGTCGTCCTGCGCTGCCATTGCCTCGGTGGTCGCCTGTTCGGCGCCTTCGAGGTCGGGCACGGCCTGCAGCGCATCGATCAGCAACTGGCGATGGCTCGCGACATCGGGCGCGATGCGCACCGCCTCGCGCGCCTCGTCGACGGCTGCGCGCGGCTGCTGGCGCGACAGCGCGTCGTAGGCCTTCTGCGCATGCTGCAGCGCGATCGAGCGGCCGGCCTGCCGCACGCGCGCGGCGATGTCGGAGGTGTTCGGCGCGCCCAGGTCCAGCGCGGTGGCCGCGGCCTGCACGAGTTCGTCGTGGCGCTGCTGCCGCGCGAGGGCGTCGAGCCACAGCAGTGCCCAGGGGCCCTGGCTCGGATCGGCGCGCACGGCTTGTTCGGCCGACTTCGCCGCCTCGGCATCGCGGCCGTCGGCGTAGTCGCGGTAGGCCTGCGCCGCGAGCGGGAAGCCCGCGCGGTAGGCCTCGGTGCCGGGCGTGCCGCCGGCGGGCGTGGCGCGCAGGTTGGCCAGTGCCGTGCGCAGCGCCGCGTTGCCATGGCCCTGGTCGATGGCATGCTCGGCCGCGCGCGCGGCCTCGTCGGCCCGCCCCAGCTTCTGCAGCGCATACACGCGCAGCAGGTGCACGCGCTGCGCCGCGGGTTGCAGCCGCAAGGCCGCATCGGCGCGCGCGAGCGCGGTCTCGAAGTCGCCGCGGCCATAGGCCTTGAAGGCCTGGTCGGCCAGTTGCCAGGCACGACCATGCGACGAGCGCTTGCGCGGCGCGGTGCGCGTCGGCACCGGCGCGGCGCCGGGCGTGGAAGCGGTCGAGGTCGACGTCGAGGGCGAAGGCGCGGCCGGCAGCGAATGCACGGCGGCGAACGCAGGCACCGCAGGCCAGGCCGCGGCCAGCGCGACCGCCAGCAGCGTGCGGTTGTCGAGCCCCTTCATGCCGGCACTCCCTGCGCGCCCTGCGGCGCGAGCGGCGCCAGCACCGAATCGCCGCGCTGGAACGAGATCGCCTCCTCGAGCGTGCCCGCGTCGAGCCAGCCCTGCTCGAGCAGGATGCTGCCGAGCTTGCGGCCCGTGCCGCGCTGGATCGTGAGCGCGTTGTCGAGCTGCGTCTCGTCGATCGCGCGCCACGACAGCAGCACCTCGCCCAGCCGCTGGCGCTGCTGCACCAGCTGGTCGGCCGAGGGGAAGTCGTGCATGGTCTTGTCCCACACCAGCCGCTTGCCGAACAGCTTGTGCGAGAGGAACAGCTTCCATGCGCGCGCCGCGGCCATGGCGTTGATGAAGTTGCCGATCACCATGCGCGGTATCGACAGCAGCCCGTGCTCCCAGCCATAGAGCGCCGACACGAAATGGAAGCGCTGCGCGAAGCGCAGCAGCAGCGCCACGGCATTGAGCTCCATCACCGTCATGAGCCAGCCGCCCGACTGGAAGATCGACGGGTAGTAGACGGTCCACCAGCCCATGGCGTCGGCGAAGAAGAAGAGCAGGAAATTGAGCATCAGCAAATAGCCGAGGATGGCCACGAAGGCGGTGAACAGGCCCTTGCGGTCGCGGAACAGCAGGTACTTGGTGGCCAGCGAACCGGTCCAGCCCATCTGCTCCCAGCCCTGCAGGCCGATGCCCAGGGTCCAGCGCGCCTTCTGGCGGTAGGCGGTGCGGAAGGTGTCGGGGAAGTACTCGCGCACGCCCAGCGGCATGCGCAGCGAGCCGAGCTTTTCGCGGCCGGCGCCGAACCAGGCGGTGCGCCGCGTCACGTACTCGACGTCGAACTTGCCGAAGATCTGCTTCATGCCAAGCCGGCCCAGGCGCGCGCCGATGTCGTAGTCCTCGGTCAGGCTGGCGGTGTTGAAGGGCTGGTTGTCGAGTTCCGCGGCCAGCGTCTGCAGCGCGCGGTGCGAGAAGCAGGTGCCGACGCCGGCCGAAGGCACCATGCGCGACAGGCTCTCGCGCACCACGAGGTCCTTGCTGTGCCACTCGGCGAACTCGTCCATGTAGGTGCCGGCCACCAGCTCGAACCAGTGGCGCTCGAGCGAGGTCACGGGCAGCTGGATGAAGTCCATGCGCGGCAGCAGGTAGTTGAAGTACTTGAGCTCGAGCGGATGCAGCACGTCCTCGCTGTCGTGCAGCACGACGCCCGCGAAGGGCTCGCCCATGGTGCGTTCGTGCTGGAACAGCGCCTGCACCACCCAGTTGAGGCAGTCGGCCTTGCAGGTCGGGCCGTCGTGCGGCACCTCCACGCGCACCAGCTGGCGGTAGCGCCGGCGCATGCGCTCCACCTCGGCGATGGTGCGCGCGTCGTTGCGGTAGGTGCCGACGAAGATGGCGTAGTTCTTGTACTCGAGCGTCGACACCATGTTGGCGAGCATCGGCGCGATCACGTCGTACTCGAGCCAGGCCGGCACCATGATGGCCATCGGCTGTTCGCGCGCCGCGCGCAGCTGCGCGGCGGTCAGGCGCCGGTAGCGGCGGCGCACGGTCAGCGAGCGGTAGATCTCGCGCACCCAGTACCAGGCATCGACGAACAGGTCGTCGATGCTCGACAGCAGGATCACCACGCCGACGACCGCGGTCACGATCTCCAGACCGCGGTAGTAGTCGGCCAGCAGGAAGGGTCCGTAGAGCTCGAACATGCGGCTTCGGTCGGATCCTTACTGCTGCGACTTGCGCGCGTGGCGGCGCCGTGCGCGCCAGGCCAGCAGGATCAGCAGCAGCAGCGCGAACACGGCCACGCCGATCACCGGCATGCCCCAGGCGGCGTACGAACGCCATTCGAAGAACGCGCCTTCGCCGCCGCGGCGCGCGCTCGCGTCCGCGGGATTGCCGCTGTCGAGCCAGCTCACGGGGCCTTCGGCGCCGAGCATCGCGATGTCGCCGCGGTTCAGCACGAAGGGCTTGGCCGGCACCACGGGGCGCGCGCCGATCGGCTGCCACTGCATGCCGTCCTGGCCATGCGCGCGGCTCACCTCGATGGCGCTCAGCTGCGACAGGTCGTCGACCTCGAGCCACGGCGCCTTGCGGCCGTGAATGCGCAGGCTCGCGTCCTTGACCTCGACCTTCGAGGCGGCGCCGTCGACCGCCACCTGCAGCGCGAGAAAGGGCTTGCTCGGCGAGAAGGCGCCGGACTGGGTCACCACCAGCTCGGAGCGCACCGGCGTCACGCCGGCGGCCACGGCCATGCGCACCAGGCGCGCGAGGCTCGCGGGTGCGTCGGCCAGCCAGGCCTGCGGCACGGCGACCTGCGGGTTGCCCGACATCAGCGGCAGCAGGCCGACGAAGCTGCCGTCGGGCTGCGCATCACCCGCGCGCACGAAGCTGGTGGGCAGCACGTTGACCGGGAAGCCCTGCGGCATCTCCTGGCAGTCGTTCGAATAGGGCTGGCGCTGGAAGGACACGCGCACCACGTTGCTCAGGCCCAGCGCATAGCCGGGGATGCGCGCATCGAGGCGCTCGGGTCGACCATCGGCCTCCAGGCGCTTGGCCGACAGCAGCACGTCGTTCCAGAACACCGAGGCCACGGGACGCGTGGACGAAGCGCCGGGCGCGGCGGCCACGTCGATCACCAGCTCGGAAGGCATGCGGCCGTTGGCCGCGACCACGCCCAGCGGCAGGGTGGCGGTCCACTCGCCGCGCGACACCACGTCGAAGCCGGCCTCGCTGGCGCCGAGGCTGTTGAGGCGGATCGCCGGACGTTCGCCCGCATCGGGCGCGTCGGCCGTGCGCACGCCGGCCTGGCGCGACACCAGCAGGTTGCGCCAGGCCTCGGCGAAGACGCCGGCCGCCTGTGCGCCCGCGTTCTCGGGCACCACGATCACCGGGTGCGCGCCGAGCGTGGCGAGGCGCACCTGGCCGGCGCTGGCGGCATCCGCGGCGAGCGCGGTCTGCTGCTCGCGCCAGAGCGCGAAGGCGCGCAGCGCGTCGGCGTCGCCAGCGAACTGCACGGCCAGCGCCTCGAGCGCCTTGGCGATCTGCTGGCGCAGCGCCGCATCGGCCACCAGCACATCGCCGCTGGCCGTGGTGGCGCCGAGCACCAGCAGCGCGCCGACCTCGGCCTCGTTCTTGAGTTCGTAGCGCGCATTGCCGCTGGCGAGACCGGCGAAGGCCGGCAGCGCGGCCAGCCCCGCGGGCACCTGCCAGCCCGAGGTGTCGACGATGTCGCCGGCCACCGGGAAGGACTGGATCTGCACGCGGCGGTTGGCCTGCTCGAGTGCCACGCCGAGGCGCCAGGCGCTGTCGTAGCTGGTCTTGGAGAGATTGCGCGAAGCCACCAGCAGGACCGGGCGCGCGGGCAGCGTGGCCCAGGCATCGGCGAGGCTGGTCAGCGCGCCGCTGTTGAAGCGGTAGTTGAAGCGCGTCTCGGGCGAGATCGCGAGCACGTTGCCGGTCGAGCGCTCGAGTTCGCAGACGCGGCGCGCCACGTTGTTCGACCACTGGACGCCGAGGCGCACGAAGTTCGCCGTGCGCGCGACGCCGGTGTCGACCTTGAGGTTCTGGCTCGCGTCGCCCTCGGCCGCCTCGATGCGGCGCGCCTGCACCGGCCGGCCGTTGACCGTCAGCAGCATCGAGGTGCTGCCGCCCTCGGCCTTGTGGTAGCGGCCGCTGAAGTCGATGCTGGCCTCGGCCAATGCGAGGCCGCGCGGCACCGGCAGGTAGAACTCCTGGCGGCTGTCGAAGCCGTTGAGCAGCACGGTGTCGCCGATGCCCAGGTCCGACAGCGCGAAGCTGCGGTTGACCCAGGTCTCGCCCTGCAGGCGCTGCAGCGCGTCGCTCGCGGGGCTGGCGTGTGCGAGGAAGGAGGTGCTCAGGGCGAGCAGGGCCGTGGGGACGATCCGTCGTGAGAACAGAGAAGGCATGGAGAGACTCGGCAGGAAGACTTCGGAAACTTGAGAAAGGAGGGGCGGCGTTCCGTGCTCAGGGCACGAACTCGGCGGTGTGCCGTTCGCACAGCACGTCCACGATGCGCTGGCTCGCGCGCGCGTCGCCGTAGGGATTGCCGCGGCGGCAGAACTCGGCGTGCACGGCAGGGTCGTCGAGCAGGCGCCGCGCCTCGCCCACGATGCGTTCGGGCGAGGTGCCGACCAGCCGCACGGTGCCGGCGGCCACGGCCTCGGGGCGCTCGGTCACGTCGCGCATCACCAGCACCGGCTTGCCCAGCGAGGGCGCCTCTTCCTGCACGCCGCCCGAGTCGGTCAGGATCAGGTAGGCGCGCTGCATGAACCAGACGAAGTCGAGGTAGCCCAGCGGCGCGATCAGGTGCACGTTGGGCAGGCCCGACAGCTGGGCCTTCACCACGTCGTGCACGTTGGGGTTCAGGTGCACCGGGTAGACGATCTGCACGTCGTCGCGCAGCGCCAGTTCGCGCAGCGCGGCGCAGATGTTGCGAAAGCCCTCGCCGAAGTTCTCGCGGCGGTGGCCGGTGACCAGCATCAGCCGGCGCCTGGCATCGACCCAGCCGTGGCGCTTCTCGAGGGTGGCGGCCAGCGGTCGGTCGGACTCGAGCCGCTCGACGGTGGCCGCGAGCGCGTCGATCACCGTGTTGCCCGTGACCCAGATGCGCCCCGGCGGCTTCTCGGCGAGCAGGGCGTCGCGCGAGGAGGGCGTGGGCGCGAACATCCAGCTGCTGACCGAATCGACGAAGCGGCGGTTGAGCTCCTCGGGGAAGGGCGAGCGGATGTCGCCGCTGCGCAGGCCGGCCTCGACGTGGCCGACCGGAATGCGGCGATGGAAGGCGGCCATGGCGCAGGCCGCGGCGGTGGTGGTATCGCCATGCACCAGCACGCAGTCGGGCTGCTCGGCCTCGAGCACCGCGTCGGCGCCCGCGATCAGGCGGCCGTAGAGCCCGTTGAGCGACTGGTTGGGCCGCATCACGTCGAGGTCGTGGTCGGCCTCGAGGTCGAACAGCGACATCACCTGGGTCAGCATCTCGCGGTGCTGACCGGTCACGCACACGGTGCTGCGCACGCGCGGCTCGCGGCGCAGGGCGGCGACGAGGGGGGCCATCTTGATGGCCTCGGGACGGGTCCCGAAGATCGACAGTACGTGCATTTCGAGGAGTCAGTGGCTGGTGCCGACGCACGGCCTCCCCGCGTGTGGACGCAAGGCGGCGGCAAGCCGGACACGAACAAATGAATAAAGGGGTACTCGCGTACCCCCTCAGGGCGGGACCGGTCTGCGCCGTCTGACCCTCGAAGCCGACAGTGTAACTAAAGATTTAACAAACCATCAACAATTGAAAACGGAAGTGTCTACTTTTTGGCAATTCTGGCCGCCGAGGCGACGGCCAGCCGGCTCGGCTAGGCGCGTCGCGCCACATCCACCACCGCGGCCGCGAAGGCCTGCGGCGCTTCCTGCGGCAGGTTGTGGCCGATGCCGCCGTCGACCTGCCGGTGCTCGTAGAAGCCCGAGAACTTCTTCGCGTAGCTGGCGGGCTCGGGGTGCGGCGCGCCGTTGGCATCGCCTTCGAGCGTGATGGTCGGCACGGTGATCACGGGCGCCTTGGCGAGCCGGTCCTCGAGCGGCTGGTACCTGGCCTCGCCCTCGGCCAGGCCGAGGCGCCAGCGGTAGTTGTGGACCACGATCGCGACGTGGTCGGGGTTGTCGAAGGCGCGCGCGCTGCGTTCGAAGGTCGCGGCATCGAAGTTCCACTTGGGCGAGGCGAGTTGCCAGATCAGCTTCGAGAACGCGTTGCGGTTCCTGTCGTAGCCCAGGCGGCCGCGCTCGGTCGCGAAGTAGTACTGATACCACCACTGGAACTCGGCCTCGGGCGGCAGCGGGTTCTTGCCGGCCTCCTGGCTGCCGATCAGGTAGCCGCTGACCGACACCAGCGCCTTCACGCGCTCGGGCTGCAGCGCCGCCATGATGCAGGCCGTGCGCGCGCCCCAGTCGCAGCCGGCGACCGTCGCGCTGCGGATCTGCAGCGCGTCCATCAGCGCGAAGATGTCGGCCGCCACCACCGACTGCTGGCCGTTGCGCGGCGTGTCGGCCGAGAGGAAGCGCGTGGCGCCGTAGCCGCGCAGGTAGGGCACGATCACGCGGAAGCCCGCGGCCGCGAGCAGCGGCGCGACGTCGACGAACATGTGGATGTCGTAGGGCCAGCCATGCAGCAGGATCACCGGCGCGCCGTTGGCGGGGCCGGCCTCGAAATAGGCGACGTTGAGCACGCCCGCATCGATGTGCTTGAGCGGCTCGAGGCGTCGCGGCGTGCCGCCGGCGGACGGCGTGTTCGACTGCGCGAACGCGGGAACGACCGCCGCGAACTGGGCCGTGGCGAGGCCGATGGCCGCCTTGGCGAGGAACGAGCGGCGCTCGAGCGGGGAGGAAAGCGTCATGGGAACTCCTTGCGAATGGTGGTGGATGGCATCGGGCCGAAGGCCTGTCGCGCCGGTGTCGTTCGCGGTGCCTGGCGATCGATGGCGCGGATGTTCATTCGCGGGAGTGCCCGGGGGCGGGGGCTGCGTATCGCTGTGTATCCCGGGGTGGTTCGCAGACAGTAAATTTCGTTGTGGCCCGCGCGCTCAGGCGCCCGGCACCGGTGTCCCCAACGCCGCCGCAAGAAAATCCACCAGCGCCGCCACGCGCCGGCTCGGCGCACCGCCCGGAAAGACCGCGAACAGGTCGATCGGCCCCGCCACGTAGCCGCCCAGCACCCCCTCCAGTGCGCCGGCCTCGAGCTCGTGCCGGATGTCCTGCCGGTTCTTGAAGATCACGCCCACGCCGTTCACGGCCCATTCGCGCAGCACCGAGCCGTCGCTGGCCTCGCGGTCGCCCGACACCTTGACGTTGAAGGGCCGGCCGCCGTCGCGAAAGGTCCAGGCCGCGAGCGGCGCACCGGGCCGCGCGAGCACCAGGCAGTTGTGCTGCGCCAGTTCGCTTGGGTGCGCCGGGCGGCCGCGCGCGTTCCAGTAGGCCGGCGCGGCGCAGACCAGGCGCTCGCCGGGCACCAGCAGGCGGGCCTGCAGGTTCGAGTCGGGCAGCGGACCGAAGCGGATCGCGAGGTCCATGTGGGTCTCGATCAGGTCGATGGTGCTGTCGCTGAGGTGCAGCCCGATGCGCACGCGCGGGTGGCGCTGCTGGAAGGCGTCGAGCAGCGGCCGCAGCTGCGAGCGGCCGAAGTCGTTGGTGGCGGTGACGCGCACCGGGCCCGACAGCTCGCCCTGCTGGCGCAGGCCGCCCAGGGCCGCATCCCATTCCGAGACGATGCGGCGCGCATCCGCCACCAGCGCCTCGCCCTCGTGGGTGAAGGCCAGCCGCCGCGTCGAGCGCTGCATGAGCCGCGCGCCCACCTCCTGCTCGAGCTGGTTGATGGCCAGGGTCACGGTCGAGGTGGCGACGGCGCGCTGGCGCGCGACCCCCGAGAAGCTGCCCCATTCGGCAACGTCGATCAGCAGGCGCAGGGCGTCGATCCGGTCCATTGTTCGAGGATGTCGAAAGGTGATTTGGAGATGCGCCGGATTATCAATGGATCGATGCAGAAATACGATCGCGGCCATCGACCAAGGAATCCCATGAACATCCACTTCAACCACCGCCGCGTGCTCGTCACCGGCTCCACCAACGGCATCGGTTTCGCCACCGCCCGGGGCTTCCTGGCCGCGGGCGCCGAGGTCGTGATCAACGGCCGCAGCGAGGCCGGCGTGGCGGCCGCGCTGGCGCGGCTGGGCGACGCCGCATCGCGCGCCCACGGCTTCGCGGGCGATCTCTCGACGCCCGAGGCCTGCGCCGCGCTGCAGGCGCGCCATCCCGAGTTCGACATCGTGGTGAACAACCTCGGCGTCTTCGGGCCGCAGGACTTCTTCGACACGCCCGACGCGGAATGGGAGCGCTTCTTCCAGACCAACGTGATGTCGGGCGTGCGCTGCGCGCGCGCCTATGCGCCGGGCATGGTCGCGCGCGGCTGGGGCCGCATCGTGTTCGTGTCCTCGGAGTCGGCGCTCAACATCCCGGCCGACATGGTCCATTACGGCTTCTCGAAGACCGCGCAGCTGGCCGTCTCGCGCGGCCTCGCGAAGCGGCTGGCCGGCACCGGCGTGACGGTCAACGCCGTGCTGCCCGGACCCACGCTGTCCGAAGGCGTGGCCGACATGCTGCAGGCCGAGGTGGAAGCCTCGGGCCGCGACCTGGAGGCGGTCGCGGCGGACTTCGTCACCACGCACCGCGGCTCGTCGATCATCCGCCGCGCCGCGCGCGTGGAAGAGGTCGCGAACATGATCCTCTACGCCAGCTCCGAGCAGGCCTCGGCCACCACCGGCGCCGCGCTGCGCGTCGATGGCGGCGTGGTCGACAGCATCGTCTAGCGCCGCCTTCTTTCCCGATTCCCTTCGTCCCGTTCCAGCCGCCCGCGCCGCCGCGCGCGGGCGGAGGACGGGGCTCGTCTGCAAGCTTCATCCAAGGAGATGTCCATGTCCCATCCGATCCCGATCATCCAGGCCATCGAAGAGCGCCGCACCACCAACCTGTTCGATCCCGCGCGCGGCATCAGCGACGAGCGCATCCAGGAGCTGGTGCGCCTGGCCACGACCGCGCCGACCTCGTTCAACCTGCAGAACTGGCGCTTCGTCGCCGTGCGCACGCCCGAACAGAAGGCGCGGCTGCGCGCGCTGGCCTGGGACCAGGCCAAGGTCAGCGAAGCCGCCGTGACCTTCATCGTCTGCGGCCAGCTCGCCGACCATCGCACGCTGCCCGATCGCCTCGCGGGCGCCGTCGAGGCCGGCTTCATGCCGGCGGAGATGGTCCCGGGCTGGGAAGGCGCGGCCAAGAGCCTCTACTTCGAGCAGCCGCAGCGCCAGCGCGACGAGGCGGTGCGCAGCGCGACCTTCGGCGCCGGTGCGCTCATCTCTGCGGCGCAGGCGATGGGGCTGGGCTCCGCGCCGATGATCGGCTTCGATGCGCCCGCGGTCGCCGAGGCCTTCGCGCTGGCGGCCGACGAGATCCCGGTGCTGCTGCTGGCCATCGGCTACGCCACGCCCCAGAACTGGCCGCGCAAGCCGCGCCGGCCGCTGGCGCAGGTGCTGCAGCTGGTCTGAGCCGCGGCGCTGGATCCGAGCCGTGCCTCTGGCGACGCGGCCCGAGCCGCCCTGTCGGCGCAGGCCGACGCCCCGAAGGGCAAAAGGACGAAGGGCGGCGCGCGGCTTCCGGTGCGCAATGGTTCAAGGGGGTGAGGACTCCCGCCACCAGTTGCCCACCATGGTCGATCTCCCATCAGGTCACGACCCCTCGAGCGGCCCGTCGTCCGACGAACTCTCGCGGCGGGTGAGGAGCGATCAGCTGCTGTCGGTGCAGCGCAGCGTGCGTGCCGTCGTGCCCTCGGGCATGGCCGTGGGCTGCGTGACCGCCGGCGTCGCGCTCTATGCCTCGGTGCACTGGGCCGGGCCGGCCGCCTGGCTGCTGCTGGTCGTTCTGTCCAATGCCTACCGGGCCCATGTCTGCCGGTCGCTGCGCGCGGTCGAGCAGGCCGTGGCCGGCATGGACGAGCGCGAACTCGCGAAGCGCTTTCGCCGCATCACCTTGTCGTCTTTGCTGTCGGGCTGCGTGTGGGCGCTGCTGCCGCTGTTCTGCGACAGCGAGAACCCGTCGGAAACGCTGTTCTTCCTGACCATCGTCTGCGGCGTCTGCGCCGGTTCCGTGATCTTCAGCGCGGCCTATGCGCCGGTGCCGATCGTCTTCGTGACGCCCGCGCTGGCCGCCGTCACCGCGTGGCTGCTCCATGCCGGCGGCTTTCATCACAACGCGCTCGCGGCGATGGTCTTCGTCTACCTGTGCACGCTGGTCTACGCCTCGCGGCGCGGCGAGCGCGCGTTCCGCGCCAGCAGCCGGCTGAAGAACGAGGCGCTGTTCATGGCGGCCGAGCTGCAGCGCACCCATGCCGAGTCCACGCGCGCGACGCGCGAGCTGGACTTTCGTGCCAACCACGATTCGCTGACCGGCCTGCTCAACCGCGAGGGCTTCGCGAAGGCGGCCGCGCGCTTCGAGGCCGCGCAGGCGGACGTGACGCCGCATGCCGCGCTGATGCTGGACCTCGACGGCTTCAAGGCCATCAACGACGCCTTCGGCCACAAGACCGGCGACCGCGTGCTGCAGGACGTCGGCCGGTGGCTGCAGCAACGGCTGGCGCAGCATGACGCGGTGGTCGGCCGCTGGGGCGGCGACGAGTTCGCGGTCTTCTATCGCCCGCAAGGCGCGGCCGATGCGCCCGAGCACGTGGCGCAGGGGCTCATCGATTCGATCGGCCATGCCACGTCGCACTACGGCGGCCAGCTCGGCGTGAGCGTGGGCATCTGCACCAGCCCCGACCGCTCGGCCGAGGAGATGCTGAGCTTCTCCGACGAAGCGCTCTACGAGGCCAAGCGGCGCGGACGCAACCGCTGCCATCGCTTCGACGAGGTGCTGCACGGCCGCCTGCTGCGCCGGCGCGACATCGAGCGCGACATGGTCGAGGCCATGGCGACGCGCGCCATCTGCGCCTGGTACCAGCCGATCCTCGCCGACCGCGGGCGGCGCTTGCACAGCCTCGAGGCCGTGCTGCGCTGGCGGCATCCGAAGCACGGCTGGGTCGCGCCCGGCGAAGTGATCTTCGCGGCCGCGAGCACCGGGCTGGCCGAGCGCCTGCTGCGCCACATCCTCGAGGAGGTCTGCCATGGCCTGGTGCAACTCGGTGGCATCGGCGGCGCGTTCGCCGAACTGCCGGTGGCGATGAACGTGTCGCCGCGCGAGATGTCGCAGTTGCCGGTCGATGTCATCACCGCGCAGGTGCTCGCGGCGCACGGCCTGCCGCCGCGCCGCCTGCAGATCGAGATCACCGAGGAGGTCGCGCTCGACACCTCGACCGCGCGCGCCCGGCTGCGCGCGCTGGCCGAGTCCGGCGTCGCGGTCGCGATCGACGATTTCGGCGTCGGCTATTCCTCGCTGGCCTCGCTGCGCGGCGAGCACGTGCACCAGGTGAAGATCGACCGCAGCTTCGTGTTCGGCCTCGATTCCTCGCCCGCCAGTTGCCTGATGGTGGAAGCGGTGGTGCGGCTGGGGCACTCGATGGACATCGAGGTGGTGGCCGAGGGCGTCGAGAGCCAGGAGGAGTTCGAGACGCTCACGCGGCTCGGCTGTCCGCTGCTGCAGGGCTTCTATTTCATGCGGCCGGCGCCGTTGGGGCAGGTGGTGGCGTGGGCGCAGCGGCGCCGGGACTCCCTTCCCGTCACGATGGCGTCGAGGTCCTGAGCGATGGATGCGGGCAGCTCGCGCGGAAGCCGTCGATCGACCCCTGCGTCGCGACCAGCTCCTGCGCCAGCCAGCCCCTGAACGCGCGCAGCGGCGGATAGTCCTTCTTCTCGCCGGGATAGACCAGGTAGTAGGCCAGGTCCTCGCTGGCCATGTGGGGGTAGGGCACGGCCAGCCGGCCTTGCTCGATGTCGTCGGCCACGAGGAAGTAGGGTGCGAGCCCGATGCCGAGGCTGGCGGTGACCACCTGCACGATCATCAGGTAGTGCTCGAACACCGGTCCCGGCGGCGTGTGTCCCATCTCCACGCCCAGGCTGCCGAGCCAGAAATTCCACGAGTCCATGCGCGAGGCCAGGTGCACGAGCGTGTAGTCCAGCAGCCGGCGCGGCTCGTCGAACGGGCCGTAGCGGCGCAGGAAATCCGGGCTGCAGATCGGCACCACCGCGTCCTGCAGCAGGAACTCCATCTCGGCGCCGCTCCATGAGGCCTTGGCCCCGAAATGAATGGCCGCATCGATGTCCTCGATGTGGAAGTTGAACGGCGACAGGTGGGTGGTGAGGTTCAGGATGACGTCGGGATGGCGCGCCGAGAAATCGGAATAGCGCGGCATCAGCCACCGGGCCGCGATGCTGGGCAACACCGCGAGGTTGAAACGGCCGCTGCTGCGGCCGCCGGCCTTGAGCTCGACCGACGCGGCCTCGAGCTTGTGCAGCAGCGGCTGGATGCGCCGCAGGTACGCGTCGGCCGCCGGCGTGAGCGTCAATCGCTTGCCTTCACGCACGAACAGCAGCGTGCCGAGTTCGTCCTCCAGCGCCTTGATGAGCTTGCTGATCGCGCCCTGCGTCACGCACAACTCGTCGGCCGCGCGGGTGAAGCTGTGGTGCCGGGCACTGGCCTCGAACGCCAGCAGGCACGAAAGGGAGGGCGTGTGGGTTCGCATTCAATGCATGAGCGTTGGTCATCCACCAAGGAGGAAAAATCGCTTTCGGCCGTGCAACGCAATTTTCATAATCGTCGCGGACACGCCGCATTCTAGGGAGAACAGGCGTAATTCTCATCACTTTCAGGCACGCCATCTTTCTCCGGATCCATGAGCAATGGAATTGGTGGCGACGCTGAATCGGCCGCCTTGGCATGGACCGCACAGGAGAAGAAATTGCCTCACGAGACATCGTTGCCCCGGGTCGTTCGCGCCGCCCGCGGGACCGAACTTCGAGCCCGCAGCTGGCGCACGGAAGGGCCGTTGCGCATGCTGATGAACAACCTCGATCCGGACGTTGCGGAGAATCCCGCGCAACTGATCGTCTATGGCGGCGTGGGGCGCGCGGCGCGCAATTGGGACGCCTTCGATCGCATCGTCGAAACGCTCGAGCGGCTGGACGACGACCACACCCTGCTGGTGCAGTCCGGCAAACCCGTGGGCGTGTTCCGTACCCATGCGATGGCGCCGCGCGTACTGATCGCCAATTCCAACCTCGTGCCCAAATGGGCCACGCAGGACCACTTCAACGAGCTCGAGCGCAAGGGCCTGATGATGTTCGGCCAGATGACGGCCGGCTCCTGGTTCTACATCGGCAGCCAGGGCACGGTGCAGGGGACCTACGAGACCTATGCGGAGGTCGGGCGCCGGCATTTCGGCGGCTCGATGGAGGGCCGATGGATGCTCACCGCGGGGCTCGGCGGCATGGGCGGCTCGCAACCCCTGGCCGGGCGGATGACGGGCGCCGCGATCCTCGTGGTGGAGTGCCAGCAGAGCCGCATCGACATGCGCCTGCGCACCGGCTACCTCGACGTGCAGGCGCGCGATCTCGCGCATGCGCTCGAACTCGTCGACGAGGCGCGTGCGCAGCGCCGCGGGCTGTCGATCGCGCTGTGCGGCAATGCCGCCGAGGTCCTGCCCGAGATCGTTCGCCGCGGCCTGTGTCCCGACGTGGTGACCGACCAGACCGCCGCGCACGACCTGCTGCACGGCTACCTGCCCGCCGGCTGGGACGTGGCGCGCTGGGAGGCGGCGCGCGCGAGCGACCCCCGCGCGGTCGAGCGGGCGGCGCGCGCATCGATCGCGCTGCATGTGCGCGCGATGCTGGACTTCAAGGCGCGCGGCGCCGTGGTGTTCGACTACGGCAACAACATCCGCCAGGTCGCACTCGATGAAGGCGTGGCGCAGGCCTTCGACTTTCCGTCGTTCGTGGTGGCCTATGTGCGGCCGCTGTTCTGCGAGGGCAAGGGGCCTTTCCGCTGGGTCGCGCTGTCGGGCGATCCGCAGGACATCTACAAGACGGACGAGCGCCTGCGCGCCTTGTTCCCGCGGGACCAGGCGCTGGGCCGCTGGCTCACGATGGCACGCGAGTGCGTCAGGTTCCAGGGCCTGCCCGCGCGCATCTGCTGGCTCGGCCTGGGCGAGCGGCATCTCGCCGGGCTCGCGATCAACGAGATGGTGCGCAACGGCGAGCTCAGCGGGCCGATCGCCATCAGCCGCGATCACATGGACTCGGGCTCGGTGGCGAGCCCGAACCGCGAGACCGAAGGCATGCTCGACGGCTCCGACGCCGTGGCCGACTGGCCGCTCCTGAATGCGCTGCTCAACACGGCCTGCGGGGCCGACTGGGTCAGCATCCATCACGGCGGCGGCGTGGGCATGGGCTATTCGATCCACGCGGGCATGGCGCTGGTGGCCGATGGCACGCAAGGCACCGACGAGCGCATCGCGCGGCTGCTCTGGAACGATCCCGCCACCGGCGTGATGCGCCACGCCGACGCGGGCTACGAGATCGCCGCGCGCACCGCGCGCGAGCGCCAACTGGACCTGCCTTCGCTGGCAGCCTGACTCTGAAGGAGCACGTCATGAAATGGACAAGGTACTTCCTGGCCCTCGGGCTCGTCGTCGGCGCGTCGATGGCCTCGGCGCAGACCAGGCACGTGGCGATCGCGAACATGGTCGACATTCCCCAGCTGATCCAGGTCAAGACCGGGCTCGTGGACGCACTGCGCGGCGCGGGCTACGTCGAAGGCCAGAACCTCAGGCTCGACTACCTGTCGGCCCAGGGCAACGCGGGCATCGCCACGCAGATCCTGCGCAAGTTCGTCGGCGATGCGCCCGACGTGATCGTCACCATCACCACGCCGATGGCGCAGGCCGCCTTGTCGGCCACGAGGACGGTGCCCGTGGTCTTCACCGTGGTGACCGATCCGCTCGGCGCCAAGGTGGTCCCGTCGCTGAAGCGTCCGGGCGGCAACGCCACCGGCATCTCCGACCTCGCGCCGATCGAGCGGCAGCTGCGCCTGATCAAGGCCTTCATGCCGCAGGCCAGGCGCCTGGGGGTGATCTACAACACCGGGCTCGATGGCTCGCGCTACCAGATCGAGGTGCTCAAGCCGCTGCTCAAGGCGCACGGCATGACGCTGGTCGAGGCGAACGCGCCCACCTCCAACGAGGTCGGTTCGGCCATGCGTTCGCTCGTGGGCAAGACGGACGTGGTCTGGATTCCCAACGATCCGACCGTGTACGCGGCGCTCGAATCGGCGGTGCGCATCGGCCAGGAACAGAAGATTCCCGTGTTCACGGCCGAGACCCGCACCGTGGAGCGCGGCGCGGTGGCCTCGATCGGTTTCGACTACAACGCCGTCGGCGAGGAAGCGGCCCGCCAGGTCGTCAAGATCCTCAAGGGCGCGAAGCCCGGCGATATCGACGTGGAAACGCCGCAGGTGTTTCGCACGGTCGTGAACCAGCGCGCCGCGCAGGCCGCGGGCCTGCGCATCCCGGACGACGTGGCCCGCCAGGCCAACATCGTCAATCGCTGAGGAGGGCGGGATGAATTTCTACGCCTTGCTGGGCGCGCTCGAGACGGGGTTGATCTTCGGCTTCGTCGCGCTCGGAACCTACATCACCTTTCGCCTGCTGAAGTTCCCCGACATCACGGTGGAGGGCAGCTTCCCGCTCGGCGGTGCCGTGGCCGCCGCATCGATCGTCGCAGGCGCCAACCCCTACCTGGCCACCTTGCTGGCCTTCGTCGCCGGCATGCTCGCGGGCTCGCTCACGGCCTTCCTCAATGTCCGGCTGCGCATCCTGCACATCCTCAGCGGCATCCTGGCCTCGGTCGCGATGTATTCAGTGAACATGCGCATCATGGGGCGGCCCAACACGCCCTTGCTGGGCACGGACACGGTGTTCACGGGGCTGGGCGCGCACTTCGTCGGCAGTGCCTATGCGGTACCGCTCGTGCTCATCCTGCTGTGCGCTGCGATCGTCCTGCTGCTCAACCGCTTCCTCGCCTCCGAAACCGGCCTGGCCCTGCGGGCGACCGGCGCCAATCCGCGGATGGCGGCTGCCTACGGCATCCACACCGGCCGCATGACCTGGCTGGGGCTCGCCATGGCGAACGGGCTGTCCGCCCTCGGCGGTGCGCTTTTCGCGCAGACGCAGGGCTCGGCCGACGTCAACATGGGCGGCGGCGTGGTGGTCGTCGGCTTTGCCGCCGTGATCGGCGGCGGGGTGCTGATCAGGAACACGACCATCGTGCGCGCGACCTTGTCCGCGCTGGTGGGCGCCGTGCTCTATCGCATCGCGGTGGCGCTGGCACTGGACGTCGACAGCATCGGGCTCACGCCCTCCGACTTGAACATGGTGACCGCGGCGCTCGTGGCCCTGGCACTGGTTGCGCCCGGCGTGGGCCTGGCCGGTGCGCTGCGCGGGAGAAAAGCATGATCAGGGTCGAGAAGCTCGATGTGGTCTTCAATCCCGGCTCCGCGCTCGAGAACCACGTGCTGCGCGGCCTGTCGCTGGACATCCCCCAGCAGCAGTTCATCACGGTGATCGGTTCCAACGGCGCCGGCAAGTCCACCTTGCTCAATGTGCTCGCGGGAGAGACGACCCCCACCGGCGGGGCCGTCACGATCGACGGCGAAGCCATCGCCGGCTGGCCGGTCGCGCGTCGCGCCGGGGCCATCGCCCGTGTCTTCCAGGATCCGCTGGCGGGCACCTGCGAGGAACTGACGATCGAGGAGAACATGGCCATCGCCCTGGCGCGCGGCCATGCGCGCGGGCTGGGTCACGCGGTGACGGCGCCTCGGCGCGAGCGCATCCGCGCGGCGCTGGCCCGGCTCGGCCTCGGGCTGGAGAACCGGCTGCACGACCGCATGGGCCTGCTCTCGGGCGGGCAGCGCCAGGCGATCAGCCTGCTGATGGCGTCGCTCAACGCGTCGAGCCTGCTGCTGCTCGACGAGCACACGGCTGCGCTCGATCCGCGCACCTCGGAGTTCGTGATGAAGCTCACCGACGATCTCGTGCGCGAGCTCAAGCTCACGGTGCTGATGGTCACGCACAGCATGCGCCAGGCGCTCGATCACGGCGACCGGACCATCATGCTGCACCAGGGGCGCATCGTCTTCGACATCGCCGGCAGCGAACGCGAGCGGCTCGATGTTCCCGACCTGCTGGCGCTGTTCTCCCGGCGCAGCGGCAAGGAACTCAGCGACGACAGCCTTCTTCTGGGATGACCTCCTCATGACCCAACTCATGACCCAACAACAACTTCTGAACGGCCTGCGCATCGTCGACCTGTCGCGCGTGATGTCGGGGCCTTATTGCACCGCGCTGCTGGCCGACGTGGGGGCCGAGGTGATCAAGATCGAGACGCCCGTGACCGGCGACGACTCGCGCCACTTCGGCCCCTTCGTCGACGGCCGCAGCGTCTACTTCTCCTTGCTGAACCGCAACAAGAAGAGCGTCACGCTCAATCTCAAGGACGAGCGCGCGCGCGAAATGCTGTATGCGCTGATCGATACCGCCGATGCGGTGGTCGAGAACTTCCGCCCCGGCGTCGCGCAGCGGCTGGGGGTGGACTACGAGACGCTGAAGGCGCGCAATCCCTCGCTGGTCTACCTGAGCATCTCGGGCTTCGGGCAGCAGGGCGAATTCAAGGGGCGGCCGGCCTATGACCTGATCATCCAGGCCATGTCCGGGCTCATGAGCACCACGGGCCGTCCCGGGCAGGAGCCCACCTGCGTGGGCGACTCGGTGGCGGACCTCGTGACGGGCCTGTTCGGTGCCTGGTCGCTGATGACGGCGCTGTTCGCCCGCGAGCGCGATGGCCAGGGGCGCCAGATCGACCTGTCGATGTTCGATGCGATGCTGGCCCTGCAGCTCACCAGCGCGAGCCGCCTGTTCGCCAGCGGCACGGCGCCGCAGCGCGTGGGCAACCGCCATCCCGTGACCTCGCCGGTGGACTGCTTCGAGGCCCGCGACGGCTGGGCGGTGATCGTGGTCAGCAACGACGGGTTCTTCCGCCGCTTCGCGCCGTTGATCGGCAAGCCCGAATGGGTCGAGGATCCGCGCTTCGTCGACAACCTGCAGCGCGCGCGCAACGAGCCGGCGCTGAAGGCGGCGATCACGGCATGGTCGCGCGAGCGGACCGTGGGCGAGGTGGTGCAGGCCTGCCTGGAGGCCGACGTTCCGGCGGGCCCGGTCTGGGATCTGCAGCAGGCCCATGCGCAGTCCGCGCGGCAGGATCGAGGGCGGGTCGCCCAGGCGCAGGATGCCGAGCGCCCCTGGCCGTTCGTGCTGCAGCCGGCCGTGTTCTCTTCGGGGGATCCGGCGAAGGTCCAGGCCGACCCCTTGTTGGGCGCGCACACCGACGAGGTGTTGCAGGGCATCGGCATCGCGCCGGCGGATCTTGCGCAACTGCGCGCGCGGGGGGCCGTATGAAGTCGTGGATCGTCAGGGACGTCACGCAGCCTCCGGAGCTCATGGAGATGCCGCTGCCGCATCCCAAGCCAGGCCAGGTGCTGGTGCGGGTGGCCGCTGCCGGACTCAACTTCTCGGACGTGCTGATGACGCGCGGCGCCTACCAGATCCGGCCGCCGCTGCCCTTCACCCCGGGCCAGGAGATCAGCGGCATCGTCGAGAGCGTTTCGGGCGGTGGCGCCTTCAGCCCCGGCGACCGGGTCGCCACCAAGGTCATGTGGGGCGGCTTCGCGCAGTTCGCCGTGGCCGAGGCCTCGTGGCTGGTGCGCGTGCCCGAGGAAGTCCCGCTGGCCGAGGCCGCCGTGCTGCCGGTGGTCTGGCCGACCGCGTGGATCGCCCTGTTCGCGCGGGCCCGGTTGCAGGCGGGCGAGACGGTGCTGGTGCACGCGGCCGCCGGCGGGGTCGGGCTGGCGGCCACCCAGCTCGCGATTCGGGCCGGTGCGCGCGTCATCGCCACCGCGGGCGGCCAGGACAAGCTCGCGCATTGCAGGGAGCGCGGGGCTTCGGTCTGCATCGACTACCGAGAGGACGACTGGGTCGAGCAGGTGATGCAGGCCACCGGCGGCAAGGGCGTGGATGTGGTCATCGATCCCGTGGGGGGCGATATCACGGACCGCAGCGTCAAGTGCCTGGCCCATGGCGCGCGCCTGTGCCTCGTGGGTTTCTCGAGCGGACGCATTCCCGAGATCCGCGCCAACCGTCTCCTGCTCAAGAGCGCGTCGGCGCTCGGCATCTACTGGAGCCACGAGCGCGACCTGCCGCTGATCGGGCAGGCGCTGGACGACGTGCTGGCCGGTTTCAGGCACCAGCAACTGCACGCCGACGTGGGCGGCCGCTACGCTTTCAGCGAGCTGCCTCGCGCGTTGGCCGATCTGCAGGAGCGGCGCACCTTCGGCAAGCTGGTGCTCCTGCCCGACGGCAATTCCTGATTCGACGTTGGGCGGCCTGGGCAAGCCCAGGTGCTCGCGCACATCCTCCAGCGCCTTGAGCCGGCGCGAGCGCCGGCCGTCGCCTCGCTCGTATACATTCGCCACGAAAGCGGAACACGAGGGGCGAGGATGACGGTCGGCAAGGAACGGGGCATCGCCAGCAGCCGGATGGCGGCATGCCAGGCGCAGGGATCCGGGGACGCGGCGTGCCCGTGTTCCCTTGACGGGCGTGCCCGGCCATGAACGCGCAGGTGCTCGCGGCCCTGCAGTCGCTCGGCCTTTCGGAAGACACGGACGGCAAGGCGGTACGCCGCGCCTATGCCGCGCAGCTCAAGCAGATCGACGTCGCCGCGGAGCCCGCGCGGTTCCAGGCGCTGCGCGAGCGCTATGAGCTCGTGCTGGCCTGGCTCGCGCACCGCGATGCCGCCGCGCGCGATGCGCCGGACCCGACACCCGCTTCGCCGGAGGAGGCTGCGCCGACCCTGGCGGCACCTGCGAGCGGCCCGGTCGACGACGCCGCCGCGCCGTCCCGGATGCAGCGGTCCGACGACTACGCCCGCGCCGTATTCGATGCCCTCATGGCCCGCCTCGCCGCGGCCGGGACATTGGACCGGCACGAAGCGCGGGCGGCGCTGGATGCCGCGCTCGAGGACCCACGGCTGCTGGATGTGGATGCACGGTTCCTGTTCGAGCTGGGCGTGGCCTCGTGGCTGGCCAACGGTTGGCGCCCCGGGCACGAGAAGGTGTTCGCCCCGGCCGTCGGTGCCTTCCGCTGGCGCGAGGAAGCGGCGTCGCTCTCGAGGCTGGGCCGTTCCGGCGTCATCGTCGACCACGCGATCCAGGAGCTGGATGCGTACGACAGCCTGCCCGAGGCCACGCGCGAGCGCCTGCGCGAACCGATCCGGCAGCTGCGCTCGCCGGACAAGCCGGGCGTGCGCCGGCTCGCGAAGTCGCTGCCGCTGGCCGAGCAGGCCGTACGCAACTTCCCCCACTGGCTGCACATCGTCACCAACCCCTCGAACATCGAGCGCTGGCGCGCATGGGAAGCGGCCATTCCGGCGTGGCGGCGCTTCGTGGCGTTCGCGCCCGCGCGGCCCAAGGCGCGGCCGGTGCCCACGGGCAACGCGGCGTCCGCCAGCAATCCGTGGGTGGTGGTGATGTGCCTGGTGGGCATGATGGGGCTCGCGTCGACGCTGTCGAGGCTCTCGACGCCGCCCGCCCCGGCGCCGGCGCCGCATCGCACGCTGGCACCCTTGCCGCGCGCGCCGAGCGCACCGGCGGCTTCGTTCCCCGCGCTTGCACCTTCGCCGCCGTTGCCCCTGGCCGCGGCGCCGGCGCGACCTCCGGCACCGACGGCACCGGCCATCGCACCGGCCGCGCTGGTGCAGCAGCCCTACGCCACGCTGCCGGAGGCAAGGAAGCTGGCCGCCTCGCTCGGCAAGGGCAAGGCCGACGTGCTCAAGTGCAACGACGCGATCCGCATCCTCGAGCTTCATGCCAGGGAATTCGAGAAGGGATCGTTCGGCCGTTCCTTCGACAGCCTGATGATCAACTGCCTCATGGGCAAGCTCGCGATGTTTCCCTATCCGCTGATCGACCGGGCGATCAAGCGCGAGTTCGGGCGGCGGGCGGGCGATGCGACCGCGGGGCTGTCGGAGGTTCGGGGCCTGTCGCCCCTGCCCGTGATGCCCCGGCCGGCACCGGTCCGTCCGGTGATGGCTTCGCCGCCGAGCATGACGATGCCGTCCTCCGATCCTTCCGCGCCGTCCGTGCTGAGACCGCCGGGATCCGCGAACCCGTGGGCGGTGCCGCCGCCGACGTCCAGCCCCTAGATCGCCCCGGACCGGTCGCGAGACGGCCTGCCCGCCGACGCGGCACAGCCCGCGGCGCCCCTACGATACCGACCCTGGACAGGCGCACCAAGGGATACGCCCAGCACGCGGACGCACTCATGAAGAACGGCGAGACACACGGCGGGCCCGGCACCGCACTGCAGCACGAGGGACATTTCCGGCCCGACGGCACGCTCGCCGCCGCCTTCCTGCGCGGGCACGACTGGGCGCGCTCGGCGCTCGGTCCGCCGCAGGGCTGGTCCGGCGCGCTGCGCCACGCGGTGTCGCTGATGCTCGATTCGGCCCTGCCGATGTGGCTGGCCTGGGGCGACGCCCTGGGCATGGTCTACAACGAGCCGTACGCCCGGGTCCTCGGCGGCAAGCATCCCGCAGCTCTGGGCGCACCGCTGGCCGAGGTCTGGGCGGAGATCTGGCCCGAGGTCGGGCCGCTGGTCGAGACGGCGCTGGCCGGCAGCCCGGTCCATCGCGAGGACCTGCCGCTGGTCGTGAACCGCGAGGGGCTGGAGGAACAGACTTGGTTCACCTTCTCCTATGCGCCGCTGCGCGACGAACAGGGCGCCGTGCGCGGCCTGCTGTGCACCGTCTGGGAGACCACCGCCCAGGTGCTGGCCCGGCGCCGGCTGGCCGACAAGGAGGACGAGGCGACGCGGCGCCAGGCCCAGCGCACGGAGACCGAGGAGCGCTACCGGCTCGCGGTGCTGGCCACCAACGACGCGGTCTGGGACTGGCGCCTGTCCGACGGCCATGTGGTCTGGAACCAGGCGCTGACCACGCTGTTCGGCCACACGGAGGAAGAGACCAGCGCCGACTGGTGGCTCGACCACATCCATCCCGAGGACCGCGCGCGCGTCGAGACCGGCATCCATGCCGTGATCGACGGCGGCGGAACGGCCTGGACGCAGGAGTACCGCTTCCTGCGCAAGGACGGCAGCCATGCCGAGGTGTTCGACCGCGGCACCGTGCTGCGCGACGCGCAGGGCCGGCCGCTGCGCATGATCGGCGCCATGCTCGACCTGAGCGAGCGCAAGGCCACCGAGCTCGCGCTGCGCGAGAGCCATCGGCAGTTCCGCACCCTGTTCGAGACCATCGACGAGGGCTTCTGCGTCATCGAATTCCTCGACGGCCCGCACGGCCCGATGAGCGACTACGTCCACGTCACGGCCAACCCGGCCTACCTGGCCAATGCCGGCATCGCCGACGTGGTGGGCCAGCGGGTGCGCGAGATGGTGCCCGACGAAGCCGACGGCTGGGTCGACATCTACCGCCGCGTGCTGCTCACGGGCGAACCGGTGCGCTTCGAGCGCGAGCTGGTGCGAACCGGCCGCTTCCTCGAGCTGGCAGCCTTCCGCGTCGAGCCGCCCGAGCGTCGCCAGGTCGCGGTGCTGTTCCAGGACGTGACCCAGCGCCACCGCGCCGAGCGCGCGCTGCTCGAACTCAACGACTCGCTCGAGCACCGCGTGGCCGAGGAGGTCGCGCAGCGGCTCAAGACCGAGGAGGCGCTGCGCCAGGCGCAGAAGATGGAGGCAGTGGGCCAGCTCACCGGCGGCATCGCGCACGACTTCAACAACATGCTCGCGGTGGTGATCGGTTCGCTCGACCTGCTGGGGCGGCAGCTCGCGGCCGACGACGTTCGCGCCCGGCGCTACGTCGAGGCCGCGCGCGACGGCGCGAAGCGCGCCGCGCTGCTGACGCAACGGCTGCTCGCCTTCTCGCGCCAGCAGCCGCTGCGCCCCGAGTCGCTCGATGCCAACCGGCTGGTGGCGGGCATGTCGGACCTGCTGCGCCGCTCGCTCAGCGGCGCGATCCAGCTCGAGACCGTGCTGGCCGGCGGCCTGTGGCGCACGCATGCCGACCCCAACCAGCTCGAGAACGTGATCCTCAACCTCGCGGTCAACGGGCGCGACGCCATGCCCGACGGCGGGCGACTCACGATCGAGACCGCCAACACCCACCTCGACGAGCGCTATGCGGTCGAGCACCTCGGCCTCTCGTCCGGGCAGTACGTGATGATCGCCGTCAGCGACACCGGCTCGGGCATGCCCGCCGAGGTGGTCGCCAAGGCCTTCGATCCCTTCTTCACCACCAAGGAGGTGGGCCGCGGCACGGGGCTGGGCCTGAGCCAGGTCTACGGCTTCGTCAAGCAGTCGGGCGGCCACGTGAAGATCTATTCGGAGGTCGGCGAGGGCACGGCCGTGAAGGTCTACCTGCCGCGCCTGCTCGGCGCGCCCGCCGAGGACGAGAAGGCCGAGGCCGCCCCGGACACGCCGCTGGGCGGCACCGAGGAGCTGATCCTCGTGGTGGAGGACGAGCCCGCGGTGCGGCAGCTGACGGTCGCGGCGCTCACCGAGCTCGGCTACCGCGTGCTGCAGGCCGACGGTGCCGTGGCGGCGCTGAAGCTGATCGATGCCCATCCCGAGATCCAGCTGCTGTTCACCGACGTGGTGATGCCCGAGACCAATGGCCGCAAGCTGGCCGACGAGGCGCTGCGGCGGCGGCCGGAACTCAAGGTGCTGTTCACCACCGGCTACACGCGCAACGCGGTGGTGCACAACGGCGTGCTCGACGCGGGCGTGCACCTGATCGGCAAGCCCTTCACGATCGAGGAACTGGCGGTGCGCGTGCGCGAGGTGCTCGACGCGTCCTAGAACGCGGCGATCAGGGCAGCCGCAGCGCCTCGCTGTCGGCGAAGGCCCGGGCGAGATAGTCCATCACCGCGCGCACCGTGGCCGAGCGCTTGAGCTCGCGGTGCGTGACCAGCCAGATCGCATGCTCGAAGGGCGCGCCGCCGGGCTCGAGCTTCACCAGCGCGGGCTCCGCGTCGCCGAGGAAGCAGGGCAGGCCCGCGACGCCAGCACCGGCACGCGCGGCGACGAGCTGGCTGCTGATGTCGCCGAGCTCGCAGCTCACGGGGCGCTCGCCCGCGTTGCCGAGCAGCCAGCGCTGCTGGGGCATGTCGGCGAAGCGGTCGTCGTAGGCGATGAAGGTCCAGCGCGCGGGCTCCGCGAGGGCGGGGTAGTCGCGCCCCGCATAGAGCGCGAAGGGAATGCGGCCGACGCGGCGCGCGATGTTGTTCGGTTCGCTGGGCCGCACATGGCGCAGTGCGAGGTCCGCCTCGCCGCGGCTCAGCGAGACCTGCTGGGCCTCGGAGCGCACCGACAGCTGGATGTCGGGGTAGACCGCATGGAAGTCCGCCATGCGCGCGGCGAGGAAGTGCGTGGCCAGCACCGGCGAGGCGCTCAAGGTCACCTTGCCGCGCAGCGACACCTGCCGCGCCTGGCTGCGCCGCGCGATGGCGAAGGAGGCGCTCTCCATCGCCTTGGCCTGCTCGAAGACCTCGAGGCCCGCGGCCGTCAGGCGGCAGGCGCGCGGCAGCCGCTCCACCAGCGGCAATCCCAGCTCGGCCTCGAGCGCCGCCAGCCGGCGGCTCACCGTCGCATGGTCGACGCGCAGCGAGCGCGCGGCACCCGACAGCGTGCCAGCGCGGCCGACGGCCAGGAAATGGCGCAGGTTCTCCCAGTCGAACATGGTGTTGTTTATCTGTGCGTTTTCTCGCAGTGAGTCCGCGATTTTAGGGAATTCACGCACAGAACGCCGCGGCGCACCATCGCCTCCTCTTCATGGATGCAAAGGGTGGAACATGCGAACCGGATCGTCTTCGCGCCGGGGCACGCTGGTGGCCGCGTCGCTGGGCTTCGTCGTGGTGCTGCTCGACGTGAGCGTGGTCAATGTCGCGCTCGATGCGCTGCTGCGCGAGTTCCGCACCGACGTGGCCGGGCTGCAATGGGTGGTCAATGCCTACACGCTGGTGTTCGCTGCCCTGCTGCTGAGCAGCGGCGCGCTCGGCGACCGCTTCGGGCCGCGCCGCATCTACCTCGGCGGCCTCGCGCTGTTCACCGTGGCCTCGGTCGCCTGCGGCGCGGCGCCCGGGCTCGGCACGCTGGTGGCGGCGCGGCTGCTGCAGGGCGTCGGCGCGGCGCTGCTGGTGCCCAACTCGCTGCTGATGTTGCAGCGGGCCTTCGCGGACCCGGTCGAGCGCAGCCGCGCGATCGGCTGGTGGGGCGCGATCGGCGGCATCGCGATGGCGGCCGGGCCGGTGCTCGGCGGCGTGCTGGTCGCGCATGGAGGCTGGCGCAGCATCTTCCTGATCAACCTGCCGATCGGCCTGCTGGCCGGGGCCCTGACCCTGCGCCACGTGCCCGCCGACGGGCCAGGCCATGCGCGGCGCCTCGACGGGCCCGGGCAACTGGCCGCCGTGCTCGCGCTCGCCGCGCTGACGGCGACGCTGGTCGAGACCGGGCGGCTGGGCTGGACCAGCGCCTGGGTCGCGGGCGGGCTGCTGCTGGCGCTCGCGGCGGGCGGGGCCTTCGTCTGGATCGAGGCATGCAGCGCCGCGCCGATGCTGCCGCTGGGCCTGCTGCGCATCCGCGCCTTCGCGATCGCCTCCCTGTGCGGCGTGGTCGTCAACTTCGGCTACTACGGGCTGGTCTTCGTCTTCAGCCTGTTCTTCCAGGTCCAGCAGCACCTGTCGCCGCAGCAGACCGGCCTGGCCTTCCTGCCGATGACGCTGGTGCTGATGGGCGCCAGCGTGCTCGCGGGCCGGCTCGTCACGCGCATCGGCGCGCGGCGGCTGATGGTGATGGGGCTGGGCCTGGCGGCCTGCGGCTATGCGCTGCTGCTGCCGGTGCGCATCGAGGGCGCCTATGCCTGGCTGGTGCTGCCGATGCTGCTGGCCGCGAGCGGCACGGCGCTGTGCGTGCCGACGATGACCAACCTCGCGCTGTCCTCGGTCGAGGCCTCGCGCGCGGGCGTCGCCTCGGGCGTGCTGAATGCTTCGCGCCAGGTCGGCGGGCTGCTCGGGGTCGCGGTGTTCGGCCACCTGGTGCGCCACACCGCGCCGCAGGCCTTCCTGCGCGGCATGCAGCTGTCGACGGGCATCGCCGCCGTGCTGCTGCTGCTGGGCTGCGCGCTGTGCTGGTGGCGGCTCGAGCCGCTGCCGCGCGGCCGATGAAGGCGGTGGCGGGCCGCGCTCAGGCCGCGGCGCGCACCGCGAGCCAGTCGAACAGCTGCGAGGCCGGCAGCGCGCGCGAGTACAGGAAGCCCTGCAGCTCGTCGCAGCCCATCGTCAGCAGGATGTCGCGCTGGATCTCGTTCTCGACCCCCTCGGCCACCACGCTCAGGCCCAGCGCATGCGCGAGCCGGATCACGGCATCGACCACGGCGCGCGAATCCTCCTTGGATTCGAGGTCCTGCACGAAGCTGCGGTCGATCTTGACCTGGCGCGCCGGCAGCCGGCGCAACTGGCTCAGGCTCGAGTAGCCGGTGCCGAAATCGTCGATCGACAGGAACACGCCCACGGCCGCGAGGCCCTCGAAGGTGCGGTGCGTGGCGCGGATGTCCTCCATCGCCACCGACTCGGTGATCTCGCACAGCAGCAGCGAGGCCGGCACCGCATGCCGGGCCAGCGCGCGCTCGACGCGCTCGACGAAATCCACCTCGCGCAGCTGCATGACCGACAGGTTCACCGCCACCGGCATCGACAGGCCTTGCGTGCGCCACTGGGCGATCTGCCGGCAGGCCTCGTCGAGGATCCAGTCGCCCAGGCGCACGATCATGCCGAAGCGCTCGGCCAGGCCGATGAACTGCGCCGGCCCGATCAGGCCGAGCTCGGGGTGGTTCCAGCGCACCAGCGCCTCCACGCCGCTGAGCGAGCCGTCGCGCCCGTCCATCTTCGGCTGGTAGTGCAGCTCGAACTGGTTCAGGTCGACGGCCCGGCGCAGGTCGCTCTGCAGCCGCAGCTGCGCCGCCACGTCGGAGCCCATGTGCGATTCGAACATCACGTAGTTCGCGCCGCCGGCGCGCTTGGCGATGTACATCGCGGCGTCGGCATTGGCCACGAGCTTGTCGGGCTCGCCCTGGCCGGGGTAGACCACGATGCCGATCGAGCAGGCGATCTGCAGCGGCTTGTCCTGCAGCGAGAAGGGCTCGGCCAGCTTGCGCAGCGCGCGGTTGGCCACCTGGGCGGCCTCGGCCGCATCGCTCACGCCCTCGAGCAGCAGCAGGAACTCGTCGCCGCCGATGCGCGCCACCGTGTCGCCGTCGCCCGCGACATCCATCAGCCGCTTGGCCGCGGCACGCAGGATCTCGTCGCCGGCCGCGTGGCCGAAGGAGTCGTTGATCGGCTTGAAGCCGTCGAGGTCGACGAACAGGATCGCCACGCGTTCCTTCACCAGCGGCTGGTTGACGCGCGCCATGCGCGCCAGCGCGTGTTCCAGCCGGTCCTCGAACAGCACGCGGTTGGGCAGGCCGGTCAGCGCGTCGGTGAAGGCATGGCGCTGCAGCTCGCGGTTGGCGTGGGTGAGTTCGGCGTTGGCGTCCTCGAGCGACAGCGCCAGGCGCTGCGTGACCATCTGCATGCGGGCCTCGAGGATCGAGCCGAGCAGCGTGCCCAGCAGCAGCACGCACGACGCCAGCACCACGATGACCGTCAGCCCCGCGCCGTGCAGCTCGCCGGCGCTCAGGCAGACCGAATCGGGCGCAAAGTTGGCGGCCGCCATGCCCGTGTAGTGCATGCCGCAGATCGCCACGCCCATCACCAGCGCGGCCAGCAGCTGCACCGCCGGGCGCCGGGCGGCGCTCACGCGGCCCAGGTTGCGCATGATCAGCAGCGCCACCGCCGAGGCGCCGATGCCGACCAGCGCGGACAGCGCCACGATCACCGGCTGCCACAGGATGCCGGGCGCCATCTGCAGCGCCGCCATGCCGATGTAGTGCATGCCGCAGATGCCGCCGCCCATGACCAGCGAGGCCACGCCCAGCCGCCCGAGGCTGTAGTTGGGCCGGCTCGCGACCCACAGCGCCACGCCCGAGGCCGCGACCGCCGCGACCCATGACAGGAAGGTGTACCAGCCCGAGAAGCCCAGCTCGATCGGCAGCGTGAAGCCCAGCATGCCCACGAAATGCATCGACCAGATCCCCGTGCCCAGCACCACCGAGCCGACGCTCCACCACAGCGGCTGGAAATCCCCGCCGGGCCCGCGCATGCGCCGCGACAGGTCGAGCGCGACGAAGGAAGCCAGGGTGGCGATCAGCAGGGAGGCCGCGACGATCAGCGGGTCGTGGTGGGAAGGGAGAAAGAGAGACGGGGCGTTCACTGCCCGAGTATCTCGCGAGCTTGTAACAAGGGGTTGACGCGGGGGTACGACCCGCCGGGGCGTGGGCGCCTCACGTCGCGAGGGACGGCGGCTAGCGCCGCGCGCCGAAGGCCGTGACCACGTAGTCGGAGAGCTCGAAGCCCAGTTCCGCCGCGATGACCTTGAGGCGGTTCTCGATCTCGGGGTCGAAGAACTCGAGCACGTCGCCGGTCTTGGTGCACACCAGGTGGCCGTGGTGGCGCTCGCGGTCGTTGAGCTCGTACACGGCCTTGTTGTTGCCGAGCTGGCTCTTCTTGAGCAGGCCGGTCTGCTCGAACTGGGCCAGCACGCGGTAGACGGTGGCCAGGCCCAGGTCGGTCTGTTCGGCCAGCAGCTGGCGGTAGACGTCTTCCGCCGCCATGTGCCGCTGCTTGCTGGTGCGGAACAGGTCCAGCACCTTCAGGCGCGGCAGGGTGGCCTTGAGCCCGGTCTGCTTCAGGTCGGGAGCGGCGGCGTGCTCATCCATGCGCGTGCGTCCGGTCGATGTTCGTCGGCGTGGGAAAAAAATGCATGGCTGGCCGGTGAACCGATGGCTAGCAAAAAACGACCCTTGGAGACCGTTGAGTCTCGGAGTCGCCCCACGATGAAACTGAAACTACTTGGTCAGGATGAGCTTGCCCAGCTTGGTGGCCTGCAGCCTGTACACGAATCCGTTGTGCGAGATCTCGACCACCTTCTGGCCGCGCAGCAGCGCCGCACTGTCGAGACTGGCCGTCACCAGCGCGGCGTCGTCGAATGGACGAACCACCTCCGGCGCGGCGGCTTCGCGGGCGACTTCGTCCGCGAGCACCGGCTCGTGCACGAAGGCCTCCACCGTCAGGGCGACGGGCTGCGGCGTCGCGGCGCGGCGCACGCGCAGGGTCGGGCGGTGGCTGGTCAGTCCCGACGGGGACGGTTGGCTTCCTTGAGAGAGGAGAGCTTGCATGGTGGCGGTGAGCGCTTCGGGATGAAGCTGGTTGGTGACTTGGCTCGACTATAGCACTGAATGAGAGTGATTCTCATTAATGAAAACTGAATTTTCATGCGTCGGGTGAAAAGAGCGTGTTGAGCTCGCCGACCGACAGCATGCGTTCGTCCATCGCATCGAAGCGGCCGCGCGCGAAGGCCTCGCTCGCGAGCCGGCCCACCAGGCCCAGCGCCGCCTGCAGCGGGCCGCAGCCGAGGCTGATGCGACGTGCGCCGGCCTTCGAGAGGCTCTCGGCCGTGGGCGCGCCGGCATAGCCCGCGTACACGTTGACCGGCAGGGCCACCGCGCGTGACAGGCCTTCGATCTCCTCGGGGCTCGACAGGCCGGGCACGAAGATGCCGTCCGCGCCCGCCGCCGCGCAGAGCGCGGCGCGGCGCAGCGTTTCCTCGAAGCGCGCCGCCGGGTCGTCCCAGGGGACGATGTGGGTGTCGGTGCGCGCATTGATGAAGAAGCGCGCATCGAGCGCGCGGATCGCGGCGATGCGCTCGCACAGCACTTCGGGCGGCGCCAGCTCGCGCGTGCCGGGCCGCGTGCCGTCCTCGATGTTGATGCCGGCCACGCCCAGGTCGACGAGCGCGGCCGCCACGTCGCGCACCGCCTGCGAGCCGTCGCCGTAGCCGCGTTCGAGGTCCACGCTGACCGGCACGCGCGCCACGCGGCAGATGCGCGCGCAGGCCGCGATCAGTTCGTCGGCGGGCATCCGTTCGCCGTCCGCGTAGCCGAGCGACCACGCGATGCCCGCGCTGGTGGTGGCGATGGCGCTCGCGCCCGCGCGCTCGATGACGCGGGCGCTGGCGGCGTCCCAGGCGTTCACGAGGATCAGGGGCGCGGGGCCCGCGTGCAGGTTATGGAAGAGGTCGGTCCTGGATGGCGTGTCGTCGTTGCGTTGCATGGTCACCGGCTCCGTGAGGAGGAAGTTGGAAGTGACCGCAGCTTAGAAACGACGCGCCGTCGCGGCTTGGAAAAAACTGCTGTTCTCAGCGCGCCCGCAGTTCGATGCCGTGCGCTTCCAGCCACCCGAAGCTGGCCAGGGTGCCGTCGCTCGGGAAGTATTCGCAGCCGATCCAGCCCGTCCATCCGAGCTGCTTCAAGGCCCGGAACACCATCGCGAAGTTGATCTCGCCGCTGCCCGGCTCGTGCCGACCGGGCACGTCCGCGATCTGGACATGCGCCGCATGCGGCAGGCTCTGGCGCATGCGCTCGATGAGGTTTCCTTCGCCGCGCTGCAGGTGGAACAGGTCCAGCATGATCTTGAGGTTGTCGCGGCCCAGCTGTTCGATCAGCGCAATGGCCTGGGCCTGCCGCGTGAGCAGGAAGTTCGGTCGGTCGATCGCGTTGAGCGGCTCGATCATCAGGCTGAGACCGTGGCGCGCGGCGATGACGCAGGCGTCGTCGATGTTCCTTGCGAAGACCTCCCACGATGCCTCGCGGGTCAGGCCCGGCGGCACGCTGCCCGACATCGCATGGATCCGCGGGCAACCGATCTCGGCCGCGTAGGCGGCGGCGATCTCCACCGACGCGAGGAACTCGGCCCGGCGCGTCGCGTCGACAGCCAGTCCCCAATCGCCCCGGTCGACGTTGCCGGGCTGCGTGTTCATCGTCACGCACTGCACCTCGTGGCGCGCCAGCTCCGCGCGCAGCACCTTCGCGTCCACCTCGTAGGGGAACCAGATCTCGACCCCCTCGAAGCCGAGGGACGCGGCCGCCCCGACGCGCGCCAGCAGCGGCAGCTCGGCGAACAGCGTCGACAGGTTGGCCGCGAATCTCATGCGGGGTGCCGATTCGCCGCGAGGCAATCGGGATCGTCGCGCAGCACGCGCCGCGCGAAGTACAGGAAGGCCATGTCGATGACCTGCGGCTTCAGCAGGAAGTCGCGCGCTTCGCTCGCCAGGTGGTCGGGCACCGGACGGATGGTCCCCGCCGCCGACGCGCGCAACTGGTTCGCCGCCTGCTGCTCCATCCAGATGGCCAGCGTGGCCGCCTCGGCGATGCTCGTGCCCGCGGTCAGCAGTCCGTGGTGGGCCAGCAGCAGCGCCTTGCGGCCCGCCAGCGCCTGCGAAATGATGCGCCCCTCCTCATCGGCGATGGGAAGGCCGGGCCACTCCTCCAGGTAGCTGCAGTTGTCGTGGAACACGCAGGCGTCCATGTTCGCGACGATCAGCGGCTGCCCGATCATGGCCAGCGTCTGCACGGCCGGCGGATGGGTGTGGATGATGCATTTCACCTCGGGGTTGGCGCGATAGACCCAGGTGTGGAAGCGAGTCGCCGGATTGGGCAGGGAACGGCCATCGAGCGCCTGCAGCGCGTCGTTGGTCACCATGAAGCCGTCGGGCGTGGCCTCGTCGGCACCGATGCCGAACTTGAGCGTGTAGTAGGTGCCCGGCGCTTCGGCGCGCGCGGTGATCTGCCCCGCGATTCCGTTGGCCCAATGGCCCTCGGCGGCCAGCATGCGCGCGGCCAGGACCAGCTGCTCGAGCTCGCTGTAGGCGATGCCCGGCGCCTTGGCGCGCAGTTCGCGGTAATAGGCTTCCTTGATGTCCTGTTCCGAGCGTTGTGTCTCTGGGTTCATTGCTTCTTTCGGGAGTGGGGAGGGCGCATCGATCAATCGATGCGGATGTTGAATTGCCGGATGACCTCGCCCCAGCGCGCGTAGTCGGCGCGGAAGTAGTCCCTGAACTCGCTGCTCGAACCGCCACCCGGTTGCAGTCCGAGGTCGGCCAGCCGGCTCTTGATCTCGTTGGCCTGGAGCACGCGGTTCATCTCCGTGTTCACGAGCTGGATCACGGTGTCGGGCGTGCCGCGGGGCGCGAACAGGCCGTGCCAGTTGTCGCCCTCGAAGCCCGGGAAGAACTCCGACAGCGCGGGCACGTCCGGAAGCTGCGGATTCCTGGCCTTGCTGCCGATGGCCAGCGCGCGCACCTTGCCGCTGCGGATCAGGGGAATCGCGGTCGTGGTCGGCTCGAAGCCGATCGCCACCTGGCCGCCCATGAGGTCCGACAGGAACGGCGACTTGTAGGGAATGTGCGTGAGCTTCACATCGGCCAGGCTGGCGAACATCTCCATCAGGATGTGCGGCGCGGTGCCGACACCGACCGAGGCGTAGTCGATGGAGGTCGGCTTCGCCTTCGCCTGCTGGATCAGCTCGGGCAAGGTCTTGTAGGGCTGGGCCATTCCGGCCAGCAGCACGAACGCGAAGTTCGCGGTCCTGACGATGGGCGTGAAGTCCTGCAATGCCTGGTAGGGCATCTTCGTGTAGACGTGCGGACTCATGCTCATCACGGAGGTCACGCCCGCGAGCAGCGTGTAGCCGTCGGGCGCGCTGCGCGCGGCATCGGCCGTGCCGATCAGGCCCGCGGCACCGGGCTTGTTGTCGACGATCACCGTCTGCCCCAGCCCCTTGCCGAGCCCGTCGCCGAGCAGCCGCGCGAGCGCGTCGATCGACATGCCGGCGCCGAAGGGCACCACCATGCGGATCGGCCTGGACGGCCATGCGTTCTGCGCGAACGCGAGTCGGGGGGCCGCGCCCGCTGCTGCGGCAAGCAGGGTGAACCTGCGGCGATCGATGTCGAACATGCCTTCTCTCCGGTTGCTGGCGAAATTGCCTTCACGAATGCGGGCGGCGTGCGAGCGGATGTGCGCGGGCCGAATTGGGCGCGAGTATTAAACACAGGGTGTCTACTAGTCAACACGTTGACCAAAACGGATATTCTTTGCCGCAACGAAGGTCCTCCGGTCGGAGGACGGTTTGGCCCACGGAAGGAGAACGGCTTTGACGGCATTGGACGAATCGCGCAACGAGACGGAAGGCAACCCGCCCAAGGTGGCGGTGGTGACGGGCGCCGGCAGCGGCATCGGCAAGGCGGTGGCGCTCGCCATGCTGAAGGCCGGCTACAGGGTGGCGCTCGTGGGGCGCCGCGAACAGGTGCTTGCCGAGGTGGCGGCCCGCTCGGCGGCGCCGGACCGCGCGTTCGTCGTGCCGGCCGACGTGACGGACGCCGATGCGGTCGGCGAGATGTTCGAGCGGGTCAGGTCACGCTGGGGCCGCGTCGACGTGCTCTTCAACAACGCCGGCATCTCCGCGCCGCCGGTCGAGTGGCACGCGCTGAGTGCAACGCAGTGGCGCGAAGTGGTGGACGTCAACCTGAACGGCATGTTCTTCTGCCTGCAGCAGGCATTCCGGACGATGAAGGACCAGCGCCCGATGGGCGGTCGCATCATCAACAACGGCTCGATCGCGGCCCATGCGCCGCGGCCCAACGCGATCGCCTACACGGCGACCAAGCATGCGGTGAGCGGCATGACCAAGGCCGTCTCGCTCGACGGGCGGGCCTACGACATCGCCTGCGGACAGATCGACATCGGCAACGCGGCCACCGACATGGCCGACCAGTTCGCGCGCGGCATCCTGCAGGCCAACGGCCAGCTCGCGAGCGAACCGCTGATGGACGTGAACCTCGTCGCCGACGCCGTGCTGCACATGGCCGGCCTGCCGCTGGAGGCGAACATCCTGTTCCAGACCCTCCTCGCCACCAAGATGCCGTACATCGGCCGGGGCTAGTCCGCAGCCCGCCGCGAACGGCGAGATGGTCAGGTGGCGGACATCACGAGCAGCGCGCTGGCCTTGGCGCGGCCGACGCGGACGATCCGGTGCGTGAGGTAGCCCGGGAAATGGATGCAGTCCCCGGCGCGAAGCCGCTCGACGCGATCCTGGAAATGGATGTCCACGCTGCCCGTGAGCACGTACAGCAGCTCATGGCCTTCGTGCTGGGCCTGTATCGGTCCGTCGGAGGTGCCGGGGTAGAGGATGAAGGCACCGAAGCTGCTCGAGCGCGCATCCTGCAGCAGGGCCGCGAACTGATGCTGCTCGTCGGCCATGAAGCGCGGATGCAGCTCCTCCCCGCGGCTCACGACGATCGCCTCTTCGTGGATCACCTCGCCCACCAGGTGGCCGATGCCGCAGCCCAGTGCATTGGCCAGCTTGGAGATCATGGTCAGCGAAGGCGCCTTGAGGCCCCGCTCGATGCGCGACAGGTGCGTCTTGTGCACGCCGACCAGTTCGCCGAGGGCTTCCACGGTCAGTTGCCTGCTCTTGCGCAGCGCGCGGATGCGCAGTCCCAGCGCCGCGGGCGATAGCGGCGCGCTGTCGCCCTTGCTTTTCTTCGATGGGCGGGCTGCGCCGGCAGACGGCGGTTTCGACGATTCCAGGTCCATGGCCCGATCTTGTCATAGACGAAGCAGCCCCCGGTCCGCGCGAGGAGGGCGGCCGCGCGTTCGGCGCGCTTCTTGCATTGTTCGATCGATATCCCGGAGCGCCTTCACATGGATGTTCGACAGTTGCGCTATTTCGTGGCGGTCGCCGACGAATTGAGCTTTCGCCGGGCCGCCGACCGGCTGCACGTGGCCCAGCCCGCGCTGAGCCGGCAGATCCAGCAGCTCGAGGACCGGCTCGGCGTGCTGCTCGTCGAGCGCGACAAGCGCCACGTCGCGCTGACGCCCGCGGGAGACGCCGTGCTCAAGCAGGCGCGCACCGTGCTCGGGCTGATGCAACAACTGCCGGGACTCGCGCAACGCGCGGCCGCCGGCTGCAGCGCGCACCTGCGGGTGGGATTCATCAGCCTGGTGGCCAGCGAATTCCTGCCGATGCTCGTGCGCGGCTTCCGCAGCGAGTTCCCGAACGTCGACGTGAAGCTCAACGAGTTCCAGGTGCTGCAGCAGTTCGAGCCGCTGCTGCGCGAGGACATCGACGTCGCGATCCTGCGGCTGCTGAAGCCCGACGCCGCCATCGCGAGCTATGTCATCCAGCGGCAGAGGTTCGTGGTCGCGCTGCCCGAGGGGCACCCGCTGTGCCGCAGCGAGTCGCTCGCGGTCGGCGACCTCGCGTGCGAAGACTTCGTCTCGCTGCCCGCGGGCCCGGGCAAGAGCTTCGGCGGCCTCACCTTGCGCTTCTGCCGGGATGCCGGTTTCGAACCCCGCGCGATGCACGACGTCGGCGACTCGCAGGCCATGCTGGGCATGGTGGGCGCGGGCGTGGGTGTCGCCATCGTGCCGGAGGCCGCGCGGCATCTGCACACCGACGGCGTCGAATACCGGCCGCTGAACGGCCTCGAGGAACGCGCCGAGATCGCCATCGCCTGGCGGGCGCACGACACCAATCCGCTCGTCGGCGGGTTCGTCGATGCCGCGCGGCGCAGCTTTCCCGCGCAGTTCGCCACGCCGCCCTGATGCGCCCTGATGCCGCCGCGGCATCACGCCCGTCGCCATAAGTATTGGCCCGCGAACGCACCGCCTCGCACACTGAATGCACGTCGCGCGGCATGCCGCCAGACGGCCCCCGTCCACCCGCCAGCAGGAGCACCCCGATGCCATCTCCCCGCCATGCCCGCAGTCCTTCGTCGAGGAGCCGCCGCCGTTTTCTCGGCGGCATCGCCGGCGCGTCGATCGCGCCCGCGCTCTCGCCGTTCCTCATGCCGGGGACGGCCCTCGCGCAATCGGCGAAGCTGGGCACCGCGGACTACGGCGTGGCGAGCATCGATCCGCTCTATGCGATGGCCTATGTCGCCGCGAAGAAGGGCTACTTCGCGCAGGCCGGCCTCGACGTGCGGCCGCTGAACGCGCAAAGCGGGCCGCGGGCGAAGCAGATGCTCGCGGCGGGGCAATTGTTCGCCGCGACCTCCGGCGTGAACGATCCGGTCTCGCTGACCATCGCGGGCAAGCAGGCGGTGCTGGTCGCGGGCTTCGACAACCGGATCGCGTTCGCCAACATCCTCACCACGAAGAAGCTCCACGAGGGCGGCCTCAAGGACATCAGGTCGCTCGCCGGCCGCTCGATCGGCGTGACCCAGCCCCAGTCGGCGACCTGGCTCATGGCCATGTACCTGGCGGATCGCGCGGGCATCAAGGACAAGGTGCAGGTCCGGGCGCTGGGCGATTTCTCGACCATGCTCGGCGCCGTGAAGAGCGGGTCGGTCGACTGCTGCACGGCCACCTACTCGATGCTCAACAAGGCGAAGGAGGAGGGCTGGGGCGTTCCGCTGTTCGACGTGACCGACGACGCCAGCTGGAACACCACCTTCGGCGGCGACGTGCCGGGCGTCGGCCTCTACGTGATGCAGGACAGCATCGACAAGCGCCCCGAGGCCGTGCAGGCGCTGGTCACGGGCATCGTCAAGGCCTCCGACTTCATCCGCCAGACGGCGCCGGGCGACATCGTGTCGCTGATCGAGGAGGAGTACCTGCCGGGCTACGGCCGGCAGCTCTCCATCGACTCGGTGTCGGTGTTCAAGAAGATCTGGAGCGGCGACAACCTCATCACGCCGCAACACTACGCGCGCCTGATGGACGTGATGGGCGGGCGGCAGATCACGCCGCAGGAGATGAAGCAGGTGCCCTACGAGAAGATGGTGAACATGAGCTTCGTCAAGCGCGCGCGGGGTCTCGCATGATCGAGCTGCAGCACGTGAGCAAGGCTTATCTGAGTTCCACGCGCGAGACCTGGGCGATCGGCGACGTCTCGTTCCGCGTGGCCAAGGGCGAGTTCGTGGCGGTCGTGGGCCCGAGCGGCTGCGGCAAGAGCACGCTGCTCAACATGATGGGCAGCTTCATGGCGCCGAGCGCGGGCCGCATCGAGATCGGCGGGCGTGCCGTGCGGCACGGAACGATTCCCGACCGGCTGGGCTACATCTTCCAGAAGGACACCGTGCTGCCCTGGCACACCGTGGGCCGCAACATCGGGCTGGGCCTGAAGTTCCGCGGCGTGCCGAACCACGAGATCCGCGCGACCGTCCGCAGGCTGCTGGAGCTCGCGAACCTCTCGGGCTGCGAGGACATGCTGCCGCACCAGCTGTCGGGCGGCATGCGCCAGCGCGTCGCGCTGCTGATGACGCTCGCCTGCGAGCCCGAGGTGCTGCTGCTCGACGAGCCCTTCGGCGCGCTCGACAGCAACACCAAGATGACGCTGCACCGGGAACTGCTGGACATCTGGCAGAAGCTGGGCCAGACGGTCGTGATGGTCACGCACGACCTCGACGAGGCCGTGAGCCTGTCCGATCGCGTGATCGTGCTGTCGGCGCCGCCCAGCCGGGTGGTGCTCGACCACCGTGTCGACTTGCCGCGGCCGCGCGACGTGTTCGGGCTCCGCGACTCGGACGACTTCAGCCATCACGTGCGCGCGATCTGGGCCGTGCTCGGGCGCGAGTTCCAGGCCGCTCAAGGGCGCGCCAAGGGGCAGGGGGTGGCACATGTCGCCTGAACACGATGCCGCTCGCGCGCTGCAAGGCGCGCAGGACGATGCGGCGGCTCTGCGCAGCCGGGACTTCGCGGCCGCCGCGCGCAAGGCCGCGCGCCGGGAGGCCCTCGGCGTGCTCGCCTGGCAGTGCGCGATCTTCGCGGGCTTCCTCGCGCTGTGGGAAGGGCTGACCCGCGTGCCCTGGTTCGTGAGCAACACCTTCATGGACCCCTTCTTCATCAGCCGGCCTTCGCTGGTCGCGCAGCGCATCTACGAATGGACGCTCGGGAGCAAGGCAGGCTTCATCTGGCCGCACCTGGCATCCACGGTGCTGGCCACGGCCATCGGCCTGGTCGTCTCGGTGGTCACGGGCTTCATCGCCGGGCTGGGGCTGTCGCAGAGCCCGAGACTGGCCCGCATCCTGGCGCCGTTCATCACCGGCGCCAACTCGCTGCCGCGCATCGCCTTCGTGCCGCTGATCACCATGATCTTCGGCCTCGGGCTGGCGTCGAAGGTGGTGACGGCCTGGTTCATCGTCTTCTTCCTGGTGTTCTTCAACACCTTCAAGGGCGGGCAGAGCATCGAGCCGCACGTGATCAACTTCTGCCGCACCCTGGGCGCCTCGCGCTCGAACCTGCTGTGGAGCGTGCGCATTCCCTTCGTCTCGGGCTGGATGTTCGCCGCCTTGCCGAACGCGGTCGCGTTCTCGCTGATCGGCGTCGTGATCTCGGAGTTCGTGGGCTCGGACCGCGGCATGGGCTACCTGATCATCACCTCGCTGTCGACGCTCAACGCCACCGACATGTTCGCCACCATCACGGTGCTGTCCGTGCTGGGCATCGTGCTCGTTTCCGCCATTCGCCATGTCGAGCAGCGAACGATGAAGTGGTCGCCCGAGTTCCGCGACGCGCACTGAGCGCCGCCCCATCCATTCATTCATTCGAAGGAGAGACACCATGAACACCATTGCCGGCAAGCCGCACAAGCAGGAACCCACGATCGGGGGATCGATCTACGTCCAGCCCGAGCGCATCGAGTGGAAGCCCACGCGCTTCGACAAGGTCATGATCAAGGTCCTCTACGAGAACCCCGAGCAGGGCGAGATGACCTGCCTGCTCAAGCTCGACCCGGGCGCCTACATCCCGTTCCACAAGCACCCGGAGCTCGAGCAGACCCTGGTGCTGTCGGGCTCGGTGGAAGACCACGACGGCCTGGCGCAGGCGGGGGACTACATCTGGCGCAAGCCCGGTTCGTTCCACGACAACAGCTCGAAGACCGGTGCCGTGGTGTTCGCGGTCTATCGCAAGCCGAACATCTTCTTCCACGCCGCGTCGGGGGAGACGAAGGGCTTCTGAGCATGAGGCCCCGCACGGCGGGCGCGACTAGGTCCGTCCGTGCTCGCCCGATGAGCGAATCCATTTCGCCCCGGTCCACTCGCCGCTGTCGACCGCGGCCTCCATGCAGCGCTTGAGTTCGCCGACCACGCATTGCCCCGCGGTGGACGTGCGGCGCGTCGTGGGCAGCGCCAGGTAGATGCTGCGCGCGAACTCGGGCGCCGCGATCGGGGCCGCCGACAGCAGGCCGCGTTCGAGCTCGCCGCGGATCGCGACCGCCGGCAGCACCGAGAAGCCCACGCCCTGAACGACGAGGTCGCGCTGGACCGACAGCGCATTCGTCTCGGCCGCGATCCTGAACGGCACGTCGGCGACCGCGCACGCATGCTCCACGAGCCCGCGCAGGTTGTGCGGCCGGCTCGGTAGCACCAGCGGTGCCTGGCCCAGCGCGCGGACCTTCACGGGTTTCTTCAGCGAGAGGCCGTGCGCCGCTGGCGCGGTGAGGCACAGCACCTCCTTGAGCAAGGGCTCGAGACTCACGCTCGGCCGTTGCGGGGCGTCGTACAGCAGCGCCATGTCGAGCTCGCCCGTCTCGAGCCAGCGCGCGAGATGGTCCGTGTAGCCCACCGACAGCGACACCTGCACGCCGGGGTAGCGCTCCTTGAGCGCCAGCACCAGCGGCGCGGCCAGCAGCTCGCAGCTGCTCGGCAGCAATCCCACGTGGACGATGCCCGCGATCGACGGGCCCGAGGGCTGGATCTCCGACCTCGCGTTGTCCAGCTCGCGCAGCGCGCGCCGCGAGTACTCCACGAGCGTGCGGCCCGCATCGGTCAACACCATGCCGCCGCGGCTGCGCTCGAAGAGCAGCGCGCCGAGGTCGTCCTCCAGCAGCTTGAGTTGCCGCGAGATCGCGGGCTGCACCACATGAAGAAGCTCGGCGGCGCGCGTCACGCTGCCGGTGTCCGCGATCGCCAGAAAGGCCCGAATCTGCCGCGTATCCATCGCGTTTCCTGTCAGCAAAAAAAGTGATTTATCGATCAGAAATGGTAATTCGACGGCATGTGAAATGCAAATTTATGATCCACCCACTTCACACCGGCATCCGCATCCGCGAGTGGCCCGGCAGCCCAGGAGACAGGACCATGGACATTCAGAAGAACCTCATCGGCGGCGAATGGATCGCCGGCCAGGAATCGATCGCCAGCATCAACCCGTCGGACACCCACGACGTGGTGGGCCAGTTCGCGCTGGCCGACGCGGCCCAGGTCCGCCAGGCCGTGGCGGCCGCGCGCGCCGCCCAGCCGGCCTGGGCGGCAACGACCACGCAGGTCCGCAGCGACCTGCTGCAACGCACGGCGCACGAGCTCTTCGCGCGCCGCGAGCAGATCGGCGAACTGGTGTCGCGCGAAGCCGGAAAGACCCGCGCCGAAGGCATCGGCGAAGTCACGCGGGCCAGCCAGATCTTCGGCTTCTTCGCCGGCGAGGCCGTGCGCTACGGCGGCGAGAACCTCCCGTCGGTGCGGCCGAACATCGGCGTGCAGACCAGCCGCGAGCCGATCGGCGTGGTGGGCCTGATCACGCCGTGGAACTTCCCCATCGCCATCGCCGCATGGAAGATCGCGCCAGCGCTGGCCTTCGGCAACACGCTGCTGCTCAAGCCTTCCGAAGAGACGCCCGCGGTGGCGAGCGAACTCTTCCGCGTGCTGGAGCGCAACGGCCTGCCCGCGGGCGTCGCCAACCTGGTGAACGGCCATGGCGCGGTCGCGGGCGCGGCCATCGTCGACGGCGTCGACGCGCTGAGCTTCACGGGCAGCGTCGCCACCGGCCGCAAGCTGGCCCAGGCCGCGGTCGCGAAGATGGTGCGCGTGCAGCTCGAGATGGGCGGGAAGAACCCGCTCGTCGTGCTCGACGACGCCGACCTGCCGCAGGCGGTGGAGTGCGCGCTGAACGGTGCCTTCTTCTCGGCCGGCCAGCGCTGCACCGCGTCCAGCCGGCTGATCGTCACCGACGGCATCCACGACCGCTTCGTCGATGCCCTGCGTGCACGAATGCGCGAGGTGCAGGTGGGCCACGCCCTGACGGCCGGCACCGACATCGGCCCGGTGATCAACCAGCGCCAGCTCGACATGATCCAGCGCTACATCGCGGTGGGCAAGGACGAGGGTGCCCGGCTCGTCGAAGGCGGCAACGTGCTCGAGCGTTCGACACCAGGGTTCTTCATGGCGCCCACGCTGTTCGTCGACACCCGCAACGACATGCGCATCAACTGCGAGGAGGTGTTCGGCCCGTTCGCCACGGTGATCCGCGCCCGCGGCTACGAGGAAGCGCTCGCGCTGGCCAACGACACCGAATACGGCCTGTCGGCCGGGATCTGCACCCAGTCCCACAAGCACGCGACCCACTTCCGCCTGAACGTGAAGAGCGGGTTGGCCATGGTCAACCTGCCGACCGCGGGCCTCGACTACCACGTGCCCTTCGGCGGCACCAAGGGCTCGAGCTTCGGCCCACGCGAGCAGGGGAGCTACGCCGCCGATTTCTACACGCTGACCAAGACCGCCTACATCGGGCATTGATACCAGGAACCACCGGAGACATCGAATGGAAAAAATCGGCTTCATCGGGCTCGGGCGCATGGGCAAGTCCATGGCCCTGAACCTGCGAAAACAGGGCTACCCGCTGGTGGTCCACGACCTGAACGCCGCGGCGGTCAACGAGCTGGTCGATGCCGGCGCGGCGAGCGCGCAGAGCATCGCGCAGATCGCGCGCGAGTGTTCGATCGTCGCGACGATGCTGCCCAGCTCGACCGAAGTGGAGCAGGTGGCCCTGGGCGCGGAAGGCATCTTCGCCAACGCACGCAAGGGCAACATCCTGCTCGACATGAGCACCATCGACCCGCTGGCCACCGACCGGCTGGCCGTGGCGGCGCGCGCGGCCGGGCAGTCCGTGGTCGACGCGCCCGTGGGCCGCCTGGCCGAACACGCGGACCGCGGCGAATCGCTGTTCATGGTCGGCGCGACCGACGAGGACTTCGCCCGCGTGCGGCCGCTGCTCGATGTCATGGGCTCGACCGTCTACCACTGCGGCGACGTCGGAACGGGCGGCCGGACCAAGCTGGTCAACAACTACGTCGCGGTCACGCTGTGCCAGGTCAATGCCGAAGCGCTCGCGCTGTCGCAGCGTTTCGGGCTCGACATCACCCGCACCCTGCAGGTGCTCTACGGCACCTCGGCGACCAACGGGCAGTTGCGCCTGAACTTCCCGAACAAGGTGCTGGTGGGCGACACCACGCCGGGCTTCACGATCGACCTCGCGCACAAGGACATGGCGCTGGTGATGGGCGCGGCCCACGCGGCCAGGGTGCCGATGCCGGTGGCCGCCGCGGTCTTCGAATCGTTCAGCCTGGCGCGCGCGAGCGAATACGGAAAGATCGATTTCTCGGGCATCGCCGATGCGGTCTGCGACCTCGCGAGGATCGAGCGCGCACGGGTGCCCGCGGGCTGGAAGGCCGCCTGACGACGGCCAGCGCTTTCGAACGAAACGAGTCCGGCAAGAGGCTCGATCCCTAGCTTACCGATCAACATAAAGCGCAGTCGAAGCATCGGCTGCCAAGGAGACAAACAATGAGAATGCATGCCATCGCCCTGGCCGTCCTCGCGGGACTGCCCTGGATCCAGAACGCCAGCGCGCAAGCCGCGCCCGATCGCTTCAAGATCTGCTTCGTCACCGACATGTCAGGGCCGTACTCCGACTTCGACGGCGCCGGCGGCCTCGACGCGGTCCGCATGGCCATCGCGGATTTCGGCGGCAAGGTGCTGGGCCGGCCGATCGAGGTGTTGTCCGCCGATCACCAGAACAAGGCCGACATCGCGGCCAACAAGGCGCGCCAGTGGTGGGACCAGGACAAGGTCGAGCTGGTCATCGCGGGGTCCAACTCCTCGGCGTCGCTGGCGATCAGCAACATTTCGAAGGAAAAGAAGAAGGTCTTCATCTCCGCCGGCGCGGGCGCCGACAGCCTGACGGAAGAGGCCTGCCAGCCCTACCTCGTGCGCTACACCTACAGCACCTCGGCCCAGGCGCGCGGCACGGCGACGGCCATGGTGGAGCAGGGCGGCAAGAGCTGGTACTTCGTGACCGCGGACTATGCCTTCGGCTACTCGCTCGAGAAGGCCAGCATCGACGTGGTCCAGGCCAGCGGCGGCACCGTCAAGGGCAGCGTGCGCCATCCGCTGAACGCGAGCGACTTCTCGTCCTACCTGACGCAGGCGCAGGCATCGGGCGCGCAGGTGGTCGGCCTCGCCAACGGCGGCAGCGACCTCATCACCTCGATCAAGACGGCCAAGGAGTTCGGCATCAGCAGCAAGATGCGCCTCGCCGGCCTCATGGTGTTCATCACCGACGTTCACAGCCTGGGCCTCGACACCACCAGCGGCATGTACCTGACCGATGGCTGGTACTGGGACCTCAACGGCAAGTCGCGCGCCTTCGCGACCCGCTTCTACGAGAAGCACAAGAAGATGCCCACCACCTTCCAGGCCGGCGACTACTCGGCCACGCTGAGCTATCTCAAGGCGGTGGAAGCGGCGCAGAGCACCGACGCCGACAAGGTGATGGCCGCGCTCAAGTCGCTCAAGATCGACGACATGTTCGCGCAGGGCTACATCCGCGCGGATGGCGCGATGGTGCACGACATGTACCTGATGCAGGTCAAGAAGCGCAGCGAATCGAAGCAGCCGTGGGACTACTACAAGGTGGTCTCGAAGATCCCGGGCGAGCAGGCCTATGCGCCGACGAAGCCCGGTGCCTGCCACCTGATGCCGAAGAGCTGATCCGCGCCGAAGCCGTGCCGCCGCCGCGTTTCGCGCGGCGCGCGGCCGCACGGCTTTTTTCCTTGCCCCACTCTCTTTTCCATGTCGTATAGCACGGACATCATTCTCGAAACACGCCAGCTCACCAAGGAGTTCAAGGGCTTCACTGCTGTCAGCAAGGTCGATCTCTCGGTCGTGCGCGGTTCGATCCACGCGCTCATCGGCCCCAACGGCGCAGGCAAGACGACCTGCTTCAACCTGCTCACGAAGTTCCTCGAGCCCACCAGCGGTACGATCCTGTTCAACGGCCAGGACATCACGGGCGAGCGCCCCGCGCAGATCGCGCGGCGCGGCATCATCCGCTCGTTCCAGATCTCGGCCGTGTTCCCGCACCTCACGCTGCTGGAGAACGTGCGCCTGGGGCTGCAGCGCCGCCTGGGCACCTCGTACCACTTCTGGAAGAGCGAGAAGTCGCTCGAGCCCTTGAATGCGAGGGCGCGCGAGCTGCTCGCCGAGGTGGGCCTCGAAGAACTCGCCGAAGAGCAGACCGTGAACCTGCCCTATGGCCGCAAGCGCGCGCTCGAGATCGCGACCACGCTCGCGATGGAACCCGAGCTGATGCTGCTGGACGAGCCCACGCAGGGCATGGGCCACGAGGACGTGCACCGCGTGGCCGAGTTGATCAAGCGCGTGTCGGCGGGCCGCACCATCCTGATGGTCGAGCACAACATGAGCGTGGTCTCGACCATCGCCGACACCATCACCGTGCTGCAGCGTGGCGCCGTGCTTGCGGAAGGCCCCTACGCGGAAGTCTCGAAGAACCCGCAGGTCATGGAGGCCTACATGGGCACCACGGACGGCCAACTGCAGGGAGCCCACTGATGACCGCCGCACTCGAGATCAAGGGCCTGCAGGCCTGGTACGGCGAATCGCATGTGCTGCATGGCGTCGACATGGTGGTGCAGCCGGGCGAGGTCGTGACGCTGTTGGGCCGCAATGGCGCGGGCCGCACGACCACGCTGCGCGCGATCATGGGCCTGACGGGCGCGCGCAAGGGCAGCATCGAGGTCAATGGCCGGGAGACGATCGCGATGCCCACGCACCGCATCGCGCACCTGGGCATCGGCTATTGCCCCGAGGAGCGGGGCATCTTCGCGAGCCTGTCGTGCGAGGAGAACCTGATGCTGCCGCCCGAGCTCAAGGGCGCGGGGCAGGGCATGTCGGTCGACGAGATTTACGCGATGTTCCCGAACCTGGCGGAGCGCCGCCACAGCCAGGGCACGCGGCTGTCGGGTGGCGAGCAGCAGATGCTCGCGGTGGCCCGCATCCTGCGCACGGGCGCCAAGCTGTTGTTGCTCGACGAGATCTCCGAAGGCCTGGCGCCGGTGATCGTGCAGGCGCTCGCGCGAATGATCACGACCTTGCGTTCCAAGGGCTACACCATCGTGATGGTGGAGCAGAACTTCCGCTTCGCGGCGCCGCTGGCCGATCGCTTCTACGTGATGGAGCACGGCCGCATCGCCCTGAAGTTCGGCGCTGCCGAACTCGAAGCCAGGATGCCGGTGCTCAACGAATTGCTGGGAGTCTGAGGCGATGACGACTGTCTTTGGTTTTCCCGTGCAGGCCTTGCTGAGCCAACTGCTGCTGGGCCTGGTCAACGGGTCGTTCTACGCGATCCTGAGCCTCGGGCTCGCGGTGATCTTCGGGCTGCTCAACGTCATCAACTTCGCGCACGGCGCGCTGTTCATGGTGGGCGCGGTGTTCAGCTGGATGGCGATGAGCTACCTCGGCATCGGCTACTGGGCGATGCTCGCCGTGGCGCCGCTGGTCGTCGGCCTGCTCGGCGTGCTGATCGAGCGCCTGTTCCTGCGCTGGATCTACAAGCTCGACCACCTCTACGGCCTGCTGCTCACCCTGGGCCTCACGCTGCTGATCGAAGGCGCGTTCCGCTCGGTCTACGGTGTCTCGGGCCTGAGCTACGACACGCCCGCGGCATTGGCCAGCGCCAGCGACCTGGGCTTCATGGTGCTGCCCAACTACCGCGCCTGGGTGGTCGTGGCCTCGCTCGCCGTGTGCTTCGCCACCTGGTACGCGATCGAGAAGACGCGGCTGGGCGCCTACCTGCGCGCGGGCACCGAGAACCCGCGGCTGGTGGAAGCCTTCGGCGTCAACGTGCCGCTGATGATCACGCTGACCTATGCCTTCGGCTGCGGCCTGGCCGCCTTCGCCGGCGTGCTGGCCGCGCCGGTGATGCAGGTCTCGCCGCTGATGGGCCAGAACCTCATCATCGTGGTGTTCGCCGTCGTCGTGATCGGCGGCATGGGCTCGATCATGGGCGCCATCCTCACCGGCCTGGGCCTGGGCGTGATCGAGGGCCTCACCAAGGTGTTCTATCCGGAGGCCTCGTCCTCGGTCGTGTTCGTGATCATGGTCATCGTGCTGCTGGTGCGCCCGGCCGGCCTGTTCGGCAAAGAAAAGTGAGTCCGCGGTCATGAAGAAGCTCTCCCTCGTCCTCTATCCGCTGCTGCTCGCCGGGCTGCTGCTCGCGCCTTTCCTCGGCGCCTATCCGGTGTTCGTGATGAAGCTCCTGTGCTTCGCGCTGTTCGCGGCCGCCTTCAACCTGCTGCTGGGTTTCGCCGGCCTGCTGTCTTTCGGGCACGCGGCGTTCCTCGGCTGCTCGGCCTATGTCGCGGGCCAGGCCATGAAGGCCTGGGGCCTGACGCCCGAGCTCGGCCTGCTCGCGGGCACGCTCACCGGCGCCTTGCTCGGCTGGGTCTTCGGCGCACTGGCGATCCGCCGCCAGGGCATCTACTTCGCGATGATCACGCTGGCCTTGGCGCAGATGATGTTCTTCGTGGCGCTGCAGGCGAGGTTCACAGGCGGCGAGGACGGCCTGCAGGGCGTGCCGCGCGGCAAGCTGTTCGGCCTGCTCGACCTGAGCAACGACCTCACGATGTACTACGTCGCGCTCGCGGTATGCGTGCTGGCCTTCCTGCTGATCGTGCGCACCGTCCACTCGCCATTCGGCCAGGTGCTCAAGGGCATCAAGGAGAACGAGCCGCGCGCGCTCTCGCTGGGCTACGACGTCAGCCGCTTCAAGCTGCTGGCCTTCGTGATCTCGGCGGCGCTGTCGGGCCTCGCGGGTTCGCTCAAGACGCTGGTGCTGGGCTTCGCGACCTTGTCCGACGTGCACTGGACCGCGTCGGGCCAGGTCGTGCTGATGACGCTGGTGGGCGGACTCGGCACCCTGTCGGGCCCGCTGGTGGGATCGGCCGTGGTCGTGCTGCTGGAGAACAAGCTCGGCGAGTTCGGCAGCCTGCTCGCGCGCCTCACCACCATCGAGTGGTTCAACACGCTGGGCGAGTCGGTGACCATGGTCACGGGCCTGATCTTCGTGGTGTGCGTGCTGGCCTTCCGCAAGGGGATCATGGGCGAGGTGGTGGCGTTCATGGAACGGCGCCGCCCGTAGCCGGCCCGAGCGCGCGCCCAGCGACGATGCCATCAGAAAAACCTATGGTGGTATCAATACGTTGTAGTTTTCGGCACCGCGTGCGGATCCTAGGATCCGTGCCACATGAATGAAGAACAAGGCCTTCGCGCCCCTGGCCGCATCGGGCTGTCGCAATCGGGCTTCATCGCCACGGTCACCATCGAGAACCCCGGCCGGCGCAACGCGCTGACGGTGGCGATGTGGGAGGCGCTGCAGGTGGTGTTCGCCGACCTGGGGCAAAGCGACACGCTGCGCTGCGTGGTGCTGCGCGGTGCGGCGGGCAACTTCGCGGCCGGCGCCGACATCTCGGAGTTCGAGCAGGTGCGCGCCACGCGCGAGCAGGTGACGGCATTCCACGAGCAGTGCGTGTCCGGTGCCCTGCGCGCCATCCACGACCTGCCCGTGCCGGTGATCGCGCTGATCGAGGGCGCCTGCGCGGGTGGCGGCCTGGAGATCGCCTCGGTCTGCGACCTGCGCATCGCGGGCCGCGGCGCCCGCCTCGGCATCCCGATCCGGCTGCTGGGCTTTCCGCTCGCGCTCGGCGAGATGGAGTGGCTCTACCGGCTCGCCGGTCCCGCGCTCACGGCCGAGCTGCTGTTCGAGGGCCGCATGCTCGATGCGCAGACCGCGTGGGCCAAGGGCCTGCTGACCGACGTGGTGGACGATGCGGATGTCGAGCGGCGCGTCCAGGCGGCCGCGGACGCCATCGCGCAGAGTGCGCCGCTGGCGGTTCGCGCGCTCAAGCGGCAGCTGCGCCGCCTGATGGAAGACCCGAGTCCCGTGACGCGGGAAGAACGCCTGGCGAGCTACGCGTTCGCGGACACGCTGGACTACCGCACGGGGCTGCGCGCCTTTCGCGAGAAGACCCGTCCCGAATTCATCGGCCGCTAGCAACCCTGGCCGGCACCGTGCCGATCGCCTCTCAAGAAAGCTGCTCATGACCCAAGCGCTGCCCCTCGCGGGCCTCCGCGTGCTCGACCTCTCGCGGGCGCTGTCCGGCCCGTTCTGCTCGATGATCCTCGGCGACTTCGGCGCCGAGGTCGTGAAGATCGAGCCGGCGCCGCACGGCGACATGGTGCGCCAGTGGGGACCCTTCGCCGAGGACACCAGCGTCTACTACCTCTCGGGCAACCGCAACAAGAAGAGCGTGGCGCTGGACTTTCGCCACCCCGAGGGCCTGGCGATCGTGCGCGAGATGGCAGCGAAGGCCGACATCCTGGTGGAGAACTTCCGCGCCGGCGTGATGGCGCAGATGGGCATGGGCCAGGCCGAGCTCATGGCGCTGAACCCCGGGCTGATCCACGGCAGCATCACCGGCTTCGGCAGCGACGGCCCCAAGGGCCACTGGCCGGGCTTCGACCAGATCGCGCAGGGCTTCTCGGGCTTCATGAGCTTCACGGGCACGCCCGAGTCCGGCCCGCAGCGCGTGGGCGTGGCGATCGGCGATCTCACCTCCGGCATGTGGACCGCCATGGGCATCCTGGCGGCGGTGATCCAGCGCCAGGCCAGCGGCCAGGGCCAGAAGGTCGAGACCTCGCTGCTCGCGAGCCTGGTCGGCTTGCTCAGCGTGCAGGGGCAGCGCTACCTGTCGCTCGGCGAGGTGCCGGCGCCGGTGGGCAACGTGCATCCGGTGATCGCGCCGTACGGCGTGTTCGAGGCGCAGGACGGGCCGCTGAACATCGGCGGCGCCACGCAGGAGCAATGGGTGAAGATCGCCCGCCTGCTCGGCCTGGAGGCGCTGCTGTCGGATCCGCGTTTCGTCAACAACGCGGCGCGCATGCAGCACCGCATCGCGCTCAAGGAACTGCTCGAGGAACGCCTGCGCACGCAGCCGCGCGCGGCCTGGACCGCGCAGATGGTCGCGCTGGGCATTCCGGCGGGGCCGATCAACGACATCGCCGACGTGTTCGCCGATCCGCAGGTGCAGCACTGCGGGCTGGTCGAGGAGTTCACCCATCCCGTCATCGGGCCCATGCGGCAGGTCGGCAACCCGGTGCGCATCGACGGCTTGCGCGACGGCAGCGTGCGCCTGCCGCCACCGCTGCTCGGGGAACACACGGTCGAAGTGCTGCGGGATTTCGGCTATGGTCGCGAGCGGATCGACGCCTGGCTCGCCGACGGTGTCGTGAGCCAGTACGGGCTCGGCTGAGTTCGGCCCCCTCCTTACCACCATCGGCCTGCCCTCGCGCCCGGGCGGCCATCACCCCTTCTCGCCATGGAAATACGCCAGCTGCGCTACTTCGTCGCGATCGTCGACAGCGGCTCGCTCTCGCGCGCGGCGGCGCTGGTCCACATCGTCCAGCCCGCGCTGAGCCAGCAGATGACCCAGCTCGAGGAAGAGTTCGGCACCCAGCTGCTGCAGCGCAGCGTCAAGGGCGTCACGCCGACCGATGCGGGACAGGCGCTGTACCGCCATGCGCAGCAGATCCTCAAGCTCGCGGGCGACACGAAGAACGTGGTGAAGGCGTCGGATGCGGGCCTGAGCGGACGCGTGCGGCTCGGGCTGCCGTCGAGCATCGCGATGGTGCTGGTCGGGCCGCTGATCGCCGCGCTCGAGGAGCGCCATCCGCAGATCGTGCTCGAGGTCTACGAGAGCCCCAGCACCTTCCTCGCGGCGCACCTGATCAACGAGCGCGTCGAGCTCAGCGTGCTGGTCGACGACGTGGCGCTGCCCGGCATCGAGGCGGTGCCGCTGGTGGACGAGCCGCTGTACTTCGTGCAGCCGCGCCGCAAGCCGCTGGTGCGCGCGGGCCGCAGCATCGACCTGCCGACGGTGGCCAGCGTGCCGCTGATGCTCACGACGCAGGTCACCACGCTGCGCGACCTGGTCGACCGCGCTTTCGCCGAGGCGGGCGTGACGCCGCAGATCAAGGCCGAGGCGAGCTCGATCCACACCGTGCTGGCGATGGTCGCGCAGGGCGGCGCGGGCACCGTGATCCCGCATTCGGCGCTGGCCTGGCATGCCGCCGCGCAGTTGCTGCGCCAGACCCCGATCGAGCCGCAGATCGTGCGCCGCGCGACGCTCGCGCATTCGCGCCTGAACCGGTTGCAGCCCGCCGCCGCCTGCGTGCACGCACTGATCGTGAGCGTGGTGCGCGAGCTGGTGCGCTCCCGCCGCTGGGACGGGGCGCGGCTGGTGGCCGGCAGCTGAGCGCGTGCGTGCGGCGCCATCGGTCGGCGCTATACCGGTAGCAGGATTTCGTAGTGTTCAGTTCGGGAGGCCGTCCCTACAGTCGACTGCACGAATCGACGGAGACACCATGAACATCCTCAGGGCCACACGGCTCGTATCCTGGGCGCTGATCGCCATGCCCCTGCTGGCGGGCGCGCAGCCCGACTATCCCGCGCGCCAACCCGTGCGCCTGATCGTGACCTTCGCGCCGGGTGGCGGCTCCGACACCATCGCGCGCTCGCTCAACGCCAAGATGAGCGAGAAGCTCGGCCAGACGGTCATCGTGGAGAACAAGCCCGGCGCCGGCGGATCGATCGCCACCGACTACGTCGCGAAGGCCGCGCCCGATGGCTACACGGTGCTGTTCACCGTCTCCTCGCACAGCATCAACCAGGCCCTGTACCCCTCGCTGCCCTTCAACACCGAGCGCGACCTGCGCGGTGTCACGCTGATCGGTGCGCTGCCGCAGGTGCTCGCGGTCCATCCATCGGTGCCGGCCAGCAATCTCAAGGAGTGGATCGCGCTGGGCCAGCGCGATCCGCGGTACCGCCAGTACGCGACCGGTGGCATCGGCTCGCCGGGCCACTTCGCGGGCGGCCTGCTGCAGTCGATGGCCAAGCTCTCGCTGCAGCACATTCCCTACCGCGGCGCGGGACCCGCGATCGCGGACGTGGTGGGCAACCAGGTGCCCGCGGTGTTCGGCACCCTGAGCGGCGCGCTGCCGCACATCCGCAGCGGCAAGCTCAAGGCGATCGCCGTGACCTCGAAGGAGCGCTCGCCGCTGCTGCCCGAGGTGCAGACCATCGCGGAATCGGTGCCCGGCTACGAATCCGACACCTGGATCGGCACCTTCGTGCCGCACGGCACGCCGCAGGCCGTGGTGGACAAGCTGCACCAGGCCACGCTCGCGGCCCTGGCCGACAACGAGGTCAAGGCACGCATGGAAACCCAGGCCGGGCGCGTGATCGGCGGTTCGCCCGAGGCGCTCGACAAGCTGGTCTCGCAGGAGATCGTGCAGTTCACGCGCGTGGTGCGCGAGCAGGGGATCAAGCCCGAGTAGGCGCTCGATCGGGCGAGCTTGCGGTTACCGCGTTGCGCCTTTCCCGGGGCATGGGTAGAGCTCGCGCATGTGCAGCCGGAACGCCTGCTCCATCGGCATCGTCCGCTGTTCGGGCGGCAGCCGCAGCAGGAAGGGGATCAGCGTGTCGGTGGTGATCTTCGCGGACTTGCCGGGGCAGCTGTCGATCGTGGTGCCCGCGGCCCTGGCCTTGAGCACGTCGGTGCGGTAGTTGTCGCCGATGTTCGCCAGCCCGCGGATCGCCGCCACGTAGTCGGCGTTCTGCTCGGCGCGCTCGGGACCGACCTCGCCGAGCACCTGCGTGCCGCGCAGGAAGTCCTCCACCGTCAGCGATGTGCTGTGGTCGGGCCCGATGGACGGCGGGAGATCGCGCGAAGGCGTCTGCGCCAGCACTGCCGGGCAGGCGAACATCGCGAGCAGAAGGGCGGCCCCGGCAAGGCGCCGCACAAGTTCAGAGACTGTTGGCTTCACCACCGGGCAGGTTGTAGGTATCGGAGCCGGGGAATGCCGCGGAAGGCTTGGGGATCGCGCGCCTGTGGATGGCCGCGAAGCTCAGGCAGCAGGCGGCGCCGACGATGGGGATGAGCCATACCAGGGCCAGCTGCCATGCGCGCTGCGGCCCCGAGTAGAAATCGCTGCGCAGCACCACGACCGTTGCGGCCAGGTCGCCCGCGAGGACCGCGATGGCGATGGCTGCGAGGACGTAGGGGAGGGGGTCGTGCAATGGGTGTGCTCCGGGGAGGGGTCGAACGAATGTAGCGACGGGGTCGCGCGGGCGTCAACGGCCTGGAACAGATTGACACAGCGGAAACGTCTTTCGCTCCTCGATGCGGCTTCAATGCGCGGCGGCTTCGGCCGCCTCGTCCGGCAGGCTCCCCTTCGATTTCACGAACGCCTGCATGTGCTTCAGGAAGGCGTTCGCCGCCGGCGTCAGCTCCGCGTCGCTGCGCGAATAGACGCCCATGTTCCGCTTGACCGTCGGCCGCACCAGCATGCGCGTCTGCACGCCGGTGCGGCGCGAGAGCTGGCGCACGTTGACCGGCAGCGCGGCCACGCCCATGCCCGCGGCCACCATGCTGATCAGCGTGGAGGAGAAGGTCGCGACATGCGCGGGCACCGGCCGCAGGCCGACGGAATCGAAGGCCGCGTCGGCCAGTGCGCGCGACGGGCTCTGGTCGGACAGGCTGATCAGCGGATGCTTGGCCAGCTCGCGCCAGGTGACGGCGCCGCGCTCCGCGAGCGGATGGCCATCGGGCACCAGCGCCACCAGATGGTCCTGGTAGAGCGTGACCTCCGTCAGCCCCGGCTCGCCTTCGACCAGCGTGCCGACGCCGAGGTCGACCTCGCCGCGGCGCACCTGGTCGCGGATGGTCTCCTCGAAGCCGTCCTTGAGGATGCACTGGATACCCGGATGGCGCTGCTGGAACGACTGGATCACCCAGGGCAGCAGCGTGGCGGCGATCACGATGGAGGCGGCCACCGTGACCCGGCCGCGCTTGACCTCGGCCAGCGCGCGCGATCCGGCGACCGCGGCCTCGAGGTCCTCGAGCGCCTTGCGCGCCAGTGGCAGGAACTCGGCGCCCGCCTCGGTCAGCTGGACCACGCGCGTGCTGCGGTAGAACAGCCGCAGGCCGATCTGCTCCTCGAGTTCCTTGACCAGCGTGGACAACGCGGAGGGCGACAGATGCATGTGCTCGGCCGCGCGCGCGAAGGCGCCGACCTCGGCCACCGCGAGGAAGGCGCGGATCTGGCGCAGCGTAATGTTCATCTTTGGCGAATAATCGTTCGGATCATTCTGATTGTCCAAGCATTGAGCCGGTGCTGCAATGGCGCCGTCCATCGATCAGGAGCATCCCCATGACGACATCCGCCACGGCGAACACGGCCCCGCGCGCCGAAGACCGGCCCGCATCCTCGACCAGTCCGCGGCGTGTCGCCGCCGCGAGCCTGGTCGGCACCACGCTGGAGTTCTACGACCACTTCGTATTCGGCACGGCGGCGGCGCTGGTGTTTCCGAAGCTGTTCTTCCCGCAGACCGATCCCTTCGTCGCGACCATCCTGTCGCTGCTGTCGTACGGCATCGCCTTCGTCGCGCGACCGGTGGGCGCCGCGATCTTCGGCTCGCTGGGCGACAAGCTCGGGCGGCGCTTCGTGCTGGTCTCGACCTTGCTGGTCATGGGCCTGTCGACCTTCCTGATCGGGCTGCTGCCGACCTACGAGCACGTCGGGCTGCTCGCGCCGCTGCTGCTGGCGGTGCTGCGCTTCGCCCAAGGGCTCGCGCTCGGCGGCGAGTGGGGCGGGGCGGCGCTGATGGTCAACGAGTTCGATGCCAGCGGGCGCCGCCGCGGCTTCTACGGCAGCCTGGTGCAGGTCGCGAGCCCGATCGGCGTGCTGATCGCCAATGCGATGTTCGGCTTCATGAACACGGTCACCACCGACGCGCAGTTCATGGACTGGGGCTGGCGCGTGCCCTTCCTCGCGAGCATCCTGCTCGTGGGCATCGGCTATTTCATCCGCCGCACGATCGAGGAATCCCCGGTCTTCAAGAGCCTCGAGAAGAGCGACCACAAGGCCGAGGCGCCGCTGGCCGAGACGCTGCGCAAGCACTGGCGCCAGGTGCTGCTGGCGATCGGGGTGCGGGCCGGCGAGGGCGTCATCTGGTATGTGTTCTCGCTGCTGCTGTTGATCTACGTGCCGAACCGGCTCGGCCTGCCGCGGCAGGTGGCCTTGAACGCCGTGCTGTGGGGCGCGGCGGTCGGCGTGGCCGCGATCCCGCTGTTCGGCGCGCTGTCCGACCGCTTCGGCCGCAAGCCCATGCTGCTGCTCGGCGTGGCCGCCTCGATCGTCTGGTCGTTCGCGTACTTTCCGCTGCTGGAGACGCGCAATCCCTCGCTGGTGGTGCTCGCCTCGGTGATCGGCATGGTCTGCCAAGCCTCGCTGTGGGCACCGCTCGCGGCCTTCATCCCCGACATGTTCGAGTCCAGGGTGCGGTGCACGGGTGCATCGCTGGGCTTCCAGCTCGCGGGCGTCTTCGGCGGCGCGCTCGCTCCCAGCATCTGCGTCTGGCTGCTCGACCGTTTCGACAGCCCGCTGTCGATCTCGATCTACTGCACCCTCGGCCTGCTGCTGATCGGGGTCTGCGTGGCGAAGGCGAAGGTGCAGCGATGAGCGAGGCGGTGCGCGACTTCATCGGCTACGGCCGCGCGCGTCCGGACTTCGAATGGCCGGGTGGGCGACGCGTCGCGCTCAGCGTGGTCGTCAACTACGAGGAGGGCGCGGAGAACTGCGTGCTCGAGGGCGATACCTTCTCGGAGGTGCTCAACAGCGACGTGTCGGGCGCGACGGCGCGCGCCGGACGACGCAACCTGGTGGTGGAGTCGCACTACGAGTACGGCAGCCGCGCCGGCCACTGGCGCATCCTCGACCTGCTCGCCGAATGCCGGGTGCCGGCCACCTACTTCGCGGTGTCGGGCGCGCTCGAGAAGCATCCCGAGGCCGCGCGATCGATCGTCGAGGCCGGGCACGAGGTGGTCTCGCACGGCGCGCGATGGATCGACTACGACGAGGTGCCCGAGGCGACCGAGCGCGCGCACATGGTTCGTTCGCTCGACGTGCTCGAACGCCTGTGCGGCGAGCGCCCGGTCGGCTGGTACACCGGCCGCGTCAGCCCGCACACGCGTGCGCTCGCCGTCGAGCAGGGACTGCAGTACGACTCGGATGCCTACAACGACGACCTGCCGTACTGGACGCGGGTCGGCGACACGCCGCATCTGGTGCTGCCCTACAGCTTCGACTGCAACGACATGCGCTTCGCCTCGGCGCCGGGCTTCGACACGCCCGACGACTTCACCGACCACCTGCGGCGCACGCTCGCCTGCCTGCGGCGCGAAGGTCGCCGGCAGGCGTCGATGATGTCGATCGGCCTGCACCTGCGCCTGGCCGGGCGGCCCGGGCGCGCGGAGGCGCTGCGCGAGTTCCTGCTCGCGGCCTCCGAATTCCCCGATGTCTGGTTCTGCCGTCGGCGCGACATCGCGCAGTTCTGGCGCCACCGCTTTCCGGCCACGCCATGACGGCGAAGACGCTGTTCCTCAATCCGAACTCGAGCCGCGAGATCACGGCCACGCTGCGGCGCCACATCGCGCGTGGCGGCTGGCCGTCCGGATGCTGGGCCGCCGCCGAGGTCGAGGCGGCGCCACGGATCATCGGTTCCGCCGCCGACAACGCGCGGGCCGAGGCGGCGCTGGCGTGCGCGCTGCCGGGCCTGAGCGAGGGCTTCGACCGGGTGGTGGCGATGTCGTCGGTCGACACGGGCTACGAGACCGTGCGCGAGCGCTTCGGCGACGCGGCCCATGGCTTCACGCGCAGCGTGCTGGCGCTGCACCGGAAGCGCGGGCACCGGCTGGATATCGTGACCTTCGACCGCGGCATGACGGCGCTCTACGAGGCCGCTTTCGAGGCGACCGGCCATGCGGGCGTGATCGACGGCTGGCAGGTGATCGATCTCGCGCCGGCCATCATCGCCGCGCAGCCCGAGATCGCGCTGGATGCGCTGCGCGAGCGCTGCGAGGGCTTCGGCGGACGGCAGCCGGTCTTCGTCGTTGGCGTGGTCGGTATCGGGCTCGCCGCAGGGCTGCGCGATGCCGGCATGCGGCAGGTGATCGATCCGGTGGCGGATCTGCTCGACTGGCTCGGCGAGGGCTGAAGCGCCGACGGCCCGTTCAGTTCCAGCGCGCGAGAACCCGCGCAGCCGGCGTCGCCTCGCGCGCCGCCGGCCCCTGGACCCGCGACGGCGTGCGCGAGAAACGCGGCGCCGGTGCCGGCTGCCGCACGCCTTCCACATCGACGAAGGCCTCGCGCGCACTTTGGTGCGGATGCGCGGGCGCCTCGCTCAGCGCGAGCACGGGCGCGACGCAGGCATCGCTGCCGTCGAACAGCGCGGTCCATTCGTCGCGGCCGCGGGTGCGGAACAGCCGCTCGAACTCGGCGCGCAGCGCGGGCCAGCGCGCGCGGTCGTGCTGCGCATCGCGCAGCGCGGGGTCGACACCCAGGCGCTCGCACAGCTCGGCGAAGAACTGCGGCTCGATCGGCCCGATGCAGACATGGCGGCCGTCGCCGGTGGCGTAGCTGCCGTAGTAGGGCGCGCCGCCGTCGAGCGCGTTGGTGCCGCGTTCCTCGTGGAAGGTGCCACGCATCGCGCTGGTGGCGAACAGGCTCATCAGCGAGTTCACGCCGTCGACGATGGCCGCGTCGACCACCTGGCCCTGACCCGAGCGCCGGCTTTCGAGCAGCGCGGCCAGGAGGCCGACGACGAGGTAGAGACTGCCGCCGCCATAGTCGCCCACGAGGTTCAGGGGCGGCACCGGCGCGCCGCCGGCCGGGCCGATGGCATGCAGCGCGCCGGTCAGCGCGATGTAGTTGATGTCGTGGCCCGCGGCCTGCGCGAGCGGGCCGTGCTGGCCCCAGCCCGTCATGCGGCCGTAGATCAGCCGCGGATTGCGCCGCAGCGCCTCGTCGGGGCCCAGGCCCAGGCGCTCCATCACGCCGGGCCGGAAGCCCTCGACCAGCACGTCGGTGCGCGCCAGCAGGCCCAGCACCTCCTCGCGCGAGGCGGGGTCCTTGAGGTCGGCCAGCACCACGGTGCGGCCGCGGCCCGTGATGTCGCTGCGGTCGCCAAGTCGGCGCGCGGGGCGGTCGATGGTGATCACGTCGGCGCCCATGTCCGACAGCAGCATGCAGGCGAAGGGCGCGGGCCCGAGGCCGGCGAATTCGACCACGCGCAGGCCGGCGAGCGGGCCGCTGGCCTCGTGGGGAGTGAAGGTGGGATTCATCGTGGGGAGGAAGGTGTGTGGGGGTTCTGTCGTGCCGCATGCCGCGCGATGCGCCAGCCGAACACGATCGCGGGCCCGAGCGTGATGCCCGGGCCCGGATAGGCGCCGCGCATGATCGAGGCCATGTCGTTGCCGCAGGCGTAGAGGCCCGCGATGGATTGCCCGTCCGTGTCGAGCACGGCGCCGTCGGCATCGGTGGCCAGGCCCGCGCTCGATGCCGCTTCGCCGGGCCAGACCGCCAGCGCGCAGAACGGCGCTTGCGCGATCGGGCCGAGACAGGGGTTCGGCGCATGCGCCGCATCGCCGTTGAAGCGGCCGAGCTCGGTGCTGCCCTTGCCGAAGTCCGGGTCCTCGCCGGCTTCGGCATGGCGGTTGTGGCGCGCGATGGTGGCTGCCAGCGTGCGCGCATCGATGCCCAGCCGTGTGGCCAGTGCGTCGATGCCGGGGGCAAGCACGAGATAGCCCGACGCCTCGTGCCGCCGCAGCGCGCTCGCGCGCGTGCCGGGCGGGACCGTGCCGAGGCCGTAGGCGCGCACGAAGGCCGCGTCGCAGACCAGCCAGGCCGGCGGTGTCGATGCGCCGGGGCGCATGCGCGCGAGCAGGGCCTCGACGAAGTGGTGGTACGAGGCGCTCTCGTCGACGAAGCGGCGCCCGTCGGCATCGACCGCGATCAGCCCGGGCTTGGCGCGGTCGAGGTACAGGTGCGGAAAGAGCCCGGGTTCGCCACCGGCGCGCGGTGCCAGCGAAACCGGCTGCCAGAAGAAGTCGCCCCGATGGCGTTCGAGCCGCGCGCCGGCCCGCAGCGCGGCATCGAGGCCCTCGCCGCGGTTGCCTTCGAAGGACTGCGGCCGCAACGTGCGCGGCGACATGCCGACTGGCGCGAGCTGGGCCCGCAACGCCGCATGATGGCCGACACCGCCGGTGGCGAGCACCACGCCGAGGCGGCTCGCGATGCGCCGCGTCGATCCCTCGTGGTCGAACACGCCACCCGTGACGCGGCCCGCCGAGATATCGAGTTGCCGCAGCCGCATGCCGAAGCGCACCGGCACGCCGGCCTGGCGCAGGCTGAAGTACAGCCGCGCGACGAGCGCATTGCCCAGCACCAGGCGCGTGCCGCGCGCATGCGTGAGCCGGTCGCGCGCATGGCGCAGCACCAGCCGCGCGGCATGGCGGAAGTTCGCGACGCTGCGCCAGCGGTAGGCCAGGGCCTGCACGTCGGCCTTGTTGGCCATCATGCCGCCGAGCACCATGAACTCGGGCATCGGCGCGCGGATGCGTTCGAAGTCGCGGCCCAGCCGCCGGCCGTCGAAGGGCAGCGGCGAGAGCGCGCGTCCCGCCACGGCTGCGCCGGGTAGCGCGAGGTAGTCGGGATGGCGGCCGGCCGAGGCGAAGCGCAGTTCCGAATGCGCCTCGAGGAAGGCGATCGCCTCGGGGGCGCTCGCGAGGTAGGCGGCGCGCAGCCCGCGCGGATCGTCCTCGCCGAGGATCGCGTCGAGATAACGCGCGGCCTCGGCGGCCGAGTCTGCGAAGCCCGCGGCAGCGCCCTGCGCATTGCCGGGCACCCACAGCGTGCCGGCCGAGGTGGCGGTGGTGCCGCCGACCTGTTCACCGGCTTCGCACAGCACCACGTCGAGGCCCATCAGCGCGCCCGCGAGCGCGGCGCTCATGCCGCCCGCGCCGGCGCCGATCACGAGCAGGTCGCAGGTGTCGGCCTCCTGATCGCCGGTGCGCGCGGGCTCAGGCACGCCGCCACTGCAGCAGCGTGTACGGCGGCTGCGCATCCGGATGGTGTTCGAACACGCCCTCGACCTCGGCGCCGATCTCCATCGCCTGCATCGGATCGCCGAGCAGGTTGCCGACCATGCGCACGTTGCCGGCCCCGGGCAGTTCGACCAGCACCACGAGGTAGGCGCCATGGTCCTTGAGCGCCGCATGCGCCGGATGCCACACGCGCTCCCAGCTGTAGATGCAGCCGCGCGGCGCGACTTCGACCCAGGCGGGATCGAAGGCATGGCAGCGGTGGCAGATCCACTCGGGGCCGAACTGCCAGGTGCCGCAGTGCGCGCAGCGCTGCACGCGCAGCACGCCCTCGCGCAGGCCTTGCCAATAGGGTTCGGACAATCCATCGGGCTCCGACACGGGGATCGGCAGGCCCGCGGGCAGGTAGCGTTTCTCGTCGTTCGTGTCGTTCACAGCACGTTCTCCGATGCCAGCAGCAGGTCGCTCGCGGGCGTGACCATCGGGCCGCCGATCACCAGCGCCACATCGCTGCGCGCCGCCTGGCTGGTCGAGCTGCCGCGCACCTGGCGCACCGCCTCGAGCACCAGCTCGAAGCCGTGCATGTAGCACTCGGCGAGGTTGCCGCCGCTGGTGTTGAGCGGCAGCCGGCCCGTGGGGGCGACGAGGTTCTCGAGCGTGAGGAAGTCGTTGGCCTCGCCGGGCTGGAAGAAGCCGTGCTCGGCCAGCGCCATCGCCACGCCGCCGGTGAAGTTCTCGTAGCTCTGCACCACGCCCACGTCGGCCGGCGCGATGCCGGCCATGGCGTAGAGATCGGGCGCCACGGTGTCGAAGCCCGCGCTCGCGTAGCGCGGCGCGTTGTGCGGATGGGCGCCGGCGCGAAAGCCCGAACCCGAGGCCGCGCCGAGCAGGTAGGCGGGCTTGTGCGCGAAGTCCTTCGCGCGCTCGGCCGCCACCAGCACGATCGCGGCCGCACCGTCGTTCTCCATGCAGCAGTCGTACAGGTGGAAGGGCTCGGCGATCCAGCGCGAGGCGTCGTACTTCGCGGCGTCGAGCGGCTTGCCGTGCATCACGGCGCGTGGATTGGCCTGCGCATGGTGGTAGGAGGCGAGCGCGATGGCGCGCAGCGCCTCCTGCCGCACGCCGTGCTCGTGCATGAAGCGGCGCACGCGCATCGCGAAGCGTTGCGGCGGAGAGAGCACGCCGTGCGGCATGAGGTAGGCCTTCTCGCCGGAGATGGTGTCGATGCCGCCGACCTGGCCGAAGCGCCCGTGCTGGCCCTGCGCGAGCGCGCGGAACACGACCACGCAGTCGGCCAGCCCGGCCGCGATGGCGGCCGCGCCGTTGGCCACGGCCGCCGCGCAGCCGCCACCACCGCCGCCCCACTGCATGGTGGCCGAGCGCAGGCGATGGATGCCCAGCGCGGCCGCCAGCCGCGAGGCCTCGCTGCGGTCGTCGCTGTACGAGGCGAAGCCGTCGATCTCGCGCGGGTCCAGGCCCGCATCGGCACAGGCGGCGAGGATGGCCTTGAGCGCGAGCTTGAACTCCGCGTCGGGCGACTGGCCGTGGCGGTAGTAGGCGGTCTCGCCGATGCCGACCACGGCGACCCGGCCGCGCAGCGTGCGCGTGGTCATGCGGGGGTGCCGGCGGGTTCGTGCCGCTCGGCGGGCGGGCCGAAGGCGCCGGCGCGCGCGAGCGCCGCGAAGCGTTCTTCGTCGTAGCCCAGCGCCTCGCGTAGCACCTCCTGCGTGTGCTGGCCGACGGTGGGCGCGGCCACGGGGTCGGCGATCGGCGTGCGCGAATAGCGGATCGGCAGCGCCATGTTCGGCACCCAACCCACCTGCGGATGCGGGATGCGCGTCACCAGCCGGCGCTCGCGCGCCTCGGGCGAGCGGATGGCCTCGCCGACCGAGCGCACCTGGCCGCAGGGCACGCCGGCCGCGCGCATGCGCGACTGCCAGTGCGACCAGGGCTGCTTCGCGAAGGCCTCGCCGAGCAGCGCGAACAGCACCTCGCGCCGCTGCGAGCGCTCGCGGCCGCTGGCATAGGCCGGGTCGGCGGCCACGTCGGGCCGTTCGAGCACCTGCGTCATCAGGCGCTGGAAGATCTTGTTGTTGCCGCAGTTGATGTAGAACGAGCCGTCCTGGGCCTCGAACACGCCCGAGGGGCAGGTGTCGGGGCTGGTGTTGCCGTGGCGCTGCGGCTCGGCGCCGCTGAACACGTGCTGCAGCGTCGCATAGCCGGTCATCAGCACCGCGTTGTCGAACAGCGCCACCTCCACCGCCTGCCCGCGGCCCGTGCGCTCGCGCGCCACCAGCGCGCCGAGGATCGCGTTGGCCGCCATCATCGCGGTGCTGATGTCCATCACCGGCGACAGCGCGCGCACGCCCTGTCGGTCGGCATAGCCGTTCATCGAGACGAAGCCGCTCTCGGCCTGCGCGATCGGGTCGAAGCCCAGGCGGTCGGCGAAGGCGCCCTCGCGACCGTAGGCCGACACCGAGCAGTAGACGAGCTCGGGGTTGGCCTTGCGGCAGCTCTCGTAGTCGAGCCCGAAGCGTTCCATCACGCCGGTGGAGAAGTTCTCGACCACGACGTCGGCGCTCGCGACCAGGGCGCGCGCCACCTCGAGGCCCTCGGGCGTCTTCAGGTCCAGCGCCACGCTGCGCTTGTTGCGGTTCGACCAGAGGAAGGGCGCGCCCTGCGCGAGCTCGGGATGCACCGGCGGGTACTGGCGGAAGTCGTCGCCGCGCCCGGGCGCCTCGATCTTGATCACGTCGGCGCCCATGTCGGCCAGGATCATGGTGGCGAAGGGGCCGGCGATGAAGTGGGTGAAGTCCACCACCTTGATGCCGGCCAGCGCCTGCGGCGCGCCCGCGGGGCGCGGCTGGTGCTCGGGGAAATCGGATTCCAGTTTTTCAAGCATGGAGGCGGTTCTCACATCTGGATGTTGGCCTTGCGCACGACCGGGCCCCACTGGCCCATCTCGTCGCGGATCAGCTTCTCGAGCTCCTGCGGCGTGCTGCTGCGCGCCTCGACGTTGCGCGCCGAGAACATCTTGCGCACCTCGGGCCGCGCGACCGCGGTCACGATCGCGTCGTGCAGCTTCGTGACGATCTCGTCGGGCGTGTCCTTCGGCGCGAGCACGCCGAACCAGGCCGAACTGCGGAAGCCCGGCACCTCGTCGGCGATGGCCTGCAGGCCCGGCACGGTCTCGGTGGCCTTGGGCGTGCCCACGGCCAGGTAGCGCACCCGGCCCGAGCTCACCAGCGTGGCGCCGTCCAGGCCGGTCACGAAGGCGGCCTGCAGCTGGCCGCCGGCGAAGGCGGTCATCATCGGCGCGCCGCCGTTGTAGGGGATGTGCTGCAGGCGCAGGCCCGCGGCCTCGTTGAAGTACTCGGCCGTCAGGTGCGACAGCGAGCCGTTGCCGACCGAGCCGACGTTGAGCGCGTTGCCGTTCTTCTTCGCATAGGCGAGGAAGTCCTTCAGCGTCTTCGCCGGGCTGTCGGCGGGCACGGCCAGGATCATCGGCGTGATCGCCACGGTGGAGATCGGGCGCAGGTCCTTGAGTTCGTCGTAGGGCACCTTGCGCATCAGCGAGACCACCGCGTTCGGGCCGGTGTTGCCGAACACCAGCGTGTAGCCGTCGGGCGCGGCCTTGGCCACGTAGTCGGTGCCGATGGTGCCGCCCGCGCCGGGCTTGTTCTCGACGATCACGGTCTGGCCCAGCGTCTCGCTCATCGACTGCTGGATGGCGCGCGCGAGCTGGTCGGTGCTGCCGCCGGCCGCGTAGGGCACGATCATGCGGATCGGCTTGTTCGGATAGCCGCCCTGTGCCCAGGCGGGCAGGGCGCCGAGCGCGAGCGCGGCGCAGGCGGCGCCCAGCAGCGCGCGGCGGTGGAGGGAAGTGGTCGTCATCGGGGGTCTCCTTGGGTTCGTGGGTGTCGTGTCAATCCGTGGCGCCGAGCACGCTCGACCAGTAGCTGCGCGCGCGGTCCATGTGGCGCAGGATCAGCAGCTGCGCCTTGGCCGCGTCGCGCGCGCGGATGTGGCCGAGCAGGCGGCGGTGGTCGAGCAGCGAGGCGCGGCCCTGCACCGTGTCGGCGAACATCGCCTCGCGGCGCCGGCCGGTGAAGCGGTAGAAGGCATGCAGCACGCGCACCAGCACCGAGTTGTGGGTGGCATCGACCAGCGCGACGTGGAACTCGGTGTCGGCCGCGGCGATGTTGCCGCCCTCGGCCAGCACCTGCTCGGTGCGCTGCAGCACGGCTTCCATGCGCTCGAGGTCGGCCTCGGTGCGGCGCTGGCAGGCCAGGCCCACGGCCAGCACCTCGAGGTGGCCGCGCACCTCCATCGTCTCGGCCACTTCCACCGGCGTGGGCACGGCGCCCATGTCGGTGAGCATCACCAGCGCCTCGAAGCTGCCTTCGCGCTCGACGTGCCGCAGGTAGATGCCCGAGTTGGGCCGCGATTCGACGATGCGCAGCGTGACCAGCGTGGCCAGCGCCTCGCGCACCGCGTTGCGGCCGACGCCGAGGCGCTCGGCGAGGTCGCGCTCGGAGGGCAGCCGGTCGCCCGGTTGCAGCCGCCGGTCGCGCAGGTAGGCGAGGATGCCGGCGATGGCGCCGTTGCCCGCGCCCGCGCCCGCCGCGCTGGCGGTGCCGGCCTCCTGTGGTTCCGCCGTGGTGTCGAGCCGGGTCGTCATGGACTGCTCCCTTGCCTCAGAGGTCCAGGACCAGCGTCTTGGAGCGCGAGCCCGAGCAGCAGATCATGATCGCGTCGTTCGACTGCTTTTCCTGCGCGTCCAGGTAGTCGTCGCGATGGTCGGGCTCGCCCGAGATCACGCGCGTGCGGCAGGTGCCGCACACGCCGGCGCTGCAGGCATAGGGCACGTCGATGGCGTTGTCGAGCAGCGTGTCGAGGATGGTCTTGCCCGGCGCCACCGCGAGGCGCTGGCCGCTGCGCTCGAGCACCACCTCGTAGCCGCCCTCGGTGGCGGCCGCGCTGCCGGCGGCGAAGCGCTCGAAGTGCACCGTGTGCGCGGGCCGGCCGGCACAGGCCTCGACGAAGGCGTCGATCATGCGCGACGGGCCGCAGCAGTACAGGTGCGCGCCGGCCGGCGCGTTGCGCACGATGGCCGCGATGTCCAGCCGCTCGGCGCGCGAGTCGCCGAAGCAGAACTCGACCTCGCCGCGACCGCGTCCGCCCTGCATGGCGCGCAGCGTGTCGGCGAAGGCGGTCTCCTCGGGCGAGCGGCCCGCGTAGTGCAACTGCCAGCGCCGGCCCAGTTCCTCGAGCCGGTGCAGCATCGACAGGATCGGCGTGATGCCGATGCCGCCGGCGATGAAGACCGAGTGCGCGGCCTCCTCGGCCAGCGCGAAGTCGTTGCCGGGCAGGCTGGCGCGGATGCGGTCGCCCACGCGTGGCTGCGCATGCATCCAGGCCGAGCCGCCGCGGCCCTGCGCGTCGCGCTGCACCGCCACCACGTAGCGCGCGGCGTCCGAGGGCGCGTTGAGCAGCGAATAGCTGCGGATCATCTCGCGCGGCAGGTGCAGGTCGATGTGCGCGCCGGCCGTGAACGGCGGCAGCGGCCGGCCGTCGGCCGACACGAATTCGTACGACGCGATGCCGCGTGCCTCCAGCCGGATCTGGCGCAGGCACAGGTCCAGCGGCGCGGGGTTGCCCAGGCTCATGGCGTGTAGCCGAAGTCGGCGCCCAGGCGCGCGGTCATCAGCTCGCGGCCCGATTCGCTCCAGGCCTCGCCGGCCGGCAGCGTGAGCGACACCGCGCGCACCATCGGCAGGTCGGGATCCTCGATGCGCGGCGGGCGCTGCTGGCGCACCGAGAGGTTGCGCACCGTCTCGAGCAGCAGGCGCCGCGTCATCGCGATGCCGGTGTCGCTCATGCCCAGGTGTTCCTTCGAGCGGTCGTAGATCGGCGCCACGCCCGACTGGCAGGCCGCGTCCTGCACCCACAGGCCGGGCAGGCCCGAGAACCAGGTCTTGGTCTGCGCGTCGTAGTTGAAGAGGAAGGCGCTCTGCAGGTTGAACTTGGTCCAGTATTTCGCGAAGGGCTCGGTGGCGGGCCGCGGCGCATAGGCGTTGATGCTCGGGTGGCCGGTCTCGCGGCCGCCGTGGCCGTTGTCGAACAGCTTGCGCGTCTTCTCGTAGAACTTCTGCGCCGGCGTGTACGAGAACATGATGCACAGCGTGTGGTGGTCGTCCAGCGGCACCCAGGCGTGGCCGCTGAGCTCGGGGTAGTTGGACTGCGGCGGCACCAGCGTGTAGAAGGGCAGCAGGAACTGGTTGACGCGCCAGTAGTGCGTGTTCTCGTCGAGCACGCGCCTGGAGGCCACGCTCATGCCGAAGTCCTGGCGCTTGCATTCGAAGGTGGGACGCAGGTCCTTCTTCGCGGTCCAGTCGCTGATCGCGCCCTGCTGGTCGATGCGCCCGTGCAGGATCGGCGCGTGGGCCGAATCGATCTCGCCCTCCACGGCCTGCAGCCAGTTGCATTCCTGCACGCGGAAGCTCACGTACACGTTCTCCTCGGGCACCAGGTTCCACTCGAGGTTCGGCAGCGGCGGCGGGTTCTCGCGGTCGGGTCCCATGTAGGTCCAGACGATGCCGTTGCGCTCGCGGCAGGGGTAGTTCTTGATGGTGACCGTGTCCTTGAGCCGGCTCTGCGCGGGCTCGGCCGGCGTGTCCTGCACGCGGCCGTCGACGCCGAACTTCCAGCCGTGGTAGATGCAGCGCACGCCGCAGTCCTCGTTGCGCCCGAACACCAGCGGCGCGCCGCGGTGCGGGCAGGCATGGTCGATCAGGCCGACGCGGCCCTCGCTGTCGCGGAACGCGATCAGCTCCTCGCCGAGCAGGCGCACGCGCTGCGGCTGGCCGTCGGTCTCGAGGTCGCGGCTGGGCAGGAAGGGGATCCAGTAGAGGCGCATCAGCTCGCCCATGGGCGTGCCGGCGCCGACGCGCACGAGGGTTTCGTTGTCTTCTTGCGAGAGCATGGCTGCGGTTTTCCTTGTGGGGCAGGGCCATCCGGCGTGGTGGACCACCTTGGACGACCAGATTGGTAGGACCAATGCTAAATTCGAGCCCGCGCGATGCAAAGCGTTTGTCTCAATAACCTTGTGAATGGATCAACCATAGATTGCTAAGGCGAGCGAGGTGGCAGCCGTCGCGCATGTCTTTCGCCGTGTCGCCAGCGCGAGCGCGCCGGCACGGTTAGGCTCCCTCGTCTTCATCCCGTTGCCCGAGCCATGACCACTTCCCCGCCCGTTCCCGCGCCGGATCTCGCCGCGGCCCTCGACACCGTGCTCGACGCGCGCTACAGCTGCCGCGGCTATCTCGCCGATCCGGTGCCGCGCGACGTCATCGACGCGATCCTGCGCGCCGCCCAGCGCACGGCCTCGTGGTGCAACTCGCAGCCCTGGCAGGTGGTCGTGACCGGCGCGGCCGCCACCGAGCGCCTGCGCGCGGCGATGGCCACGCCCGAGGCGCTGGTCGACCAGGGTTTCGAGATCGCGCCGCCCGCCGAATACCGCGGCGTCTACCGCGAGCGCCGCCGCGAATGCGGCTTCCAGCTCTACGACAGCGTGGGCATCGCCCACGGCGACCGCGAGGCCTCGGCGCGCCAGGGGCTGTTGAACTTCTCGTTCTTCGGCGCGCCGCACGTGGCGCTGATCCACACCGATGCCGCGCTCGGCGCCTATGGCGCGCTGGACTGCGGCGCCTACGTGTCGAACTTCATGCTGGCGGCGCGCAGCCGCGGCGTGGCGAGCATCGCGCAGGCCGCGCTGGCCTCGCGCGCGAAGTTCCTGCACCGCTGGTTCGACATCCCGGACGACCGCCAGGTGGTCTGCGGGATCTCCTTCGGCTACGAGGATCCGGCGCACCCGGCCAACGGTTTCCGCACCTCGCGCGCTACCGTCGGCGACGCCGCGCGCTGGGTCGAGGACTGATACGCACGGTGGCGAGGCCCGCGCTCAGGGGCTGCGTTCGGCCAGGTAGTGGCGCGTGAGCACCGGCTCTTCCGGCACCTGGAAGCTGCGCGCGAGCGCCTCCAGCTCGTGGCGCGCGACGGTGGCCCGCGCGCGCTGGCGCAGGTAGTCGGCCCACGAGGTGACGATGAAGCGCTCGACGTAGCGGCTCGGGTCGTCGAGGTCGCGGTAGACGCGCCAGAAGGTGGCGCCGTCGCGCTTGCGCGGCACCGCGAGCTGCTGCACCGCGTCGAGGAAGCGCCGCGCGTCGGCATCGCGGATGCGGTAGACCACCTCGACGGCGACCGGCCCGGCCTCGAACTCGGGCTCGTGCAACACCGAGAACTCCTCGTGCGGCGGGGCCAGCGTGACCTCGTCGTCCGCGCCCATACGCAGCGGATAAGGCCGCGCCAGCGCGATGCTCGCGAGCATGCCCGCGGCCGACAGGCACAGCGCCGCGCTCAGCCCGATCAGCGAGGACATCGCGCCCCAGAGCGCGGAGCCGAGCGCGAAAGCGCCGAGCGAGCACAGCGTGTGCATCGACGCGGCGCGTGCGCGCACCCAGGCCGGCGCGCTGGTCTGGGTCGCGGCGTTGAAGGTCGACATCATCGTCATCCAGGCCGCGCCGCCGAGCACGAAGCTGGCGCACACGAGCGGCCGCCAGGTCGAGAGCGCGCCCACCAGCATCGCGCCCGAGAACACGAGGCAGCAGCCGGCGGCCAGCGCATCGAGCGAGAAGCGCGAACGGATGCGTCCGACGAAGAAGCCGGCGGCGACGGCGCCCGTGCCGAGGCAGGCCATCAGCAGGCCGTAGCCCGCCGCGCCCAGCCCGAGGCGCTGCTGCGCGATCACCGGCAGCAGGGCCCACAGGGCCGAGCCGAGCCCGCTGAAGCCGGCCGTGCGCACCAGCTGCGCGAAGATCGCGGGCGAATGGCGCGCATAGCGCAGCGCGCTGAGCATGCCGCCCCACAGCCGCTCGGCCGGCAGGCGCCCGGGCGAGGGCGGCCGCGGCGGCCAGCGCCGCGTGGCCCAGCTCATGCCGAAGGCGGTCAGCACCGCGACCGCGAACACGGCGGCGCCCCCGGTCAGCGCGAACAGCACGCCCGCGAGCCCGGGTCCGACGGCGCGCGCGCCGTTGAAGGTCATCGACACCAGCGTGATGGCCAGCGGCAGCTCGGTGCGCGCCACCGTGTCGCTGACGGCGGAATTCCACGAGGGCGACTGCAGCGCCGTGCACACGCCGAGCAGGAAGGTGAAGAACAGCAGCCCGCCCGGGCCGATCCAGCCGGCCAGCGCGAGCAGCGTGAGCGTCAGGGCGGCGAGCCCGTAGACGCCCTGGATGCGCAGCATCAGCCGCCGGCGGTCGATGGTGTCGGCCAGCACGCCGGCGGGCAGCGACAGCAGGAACATCGGCAGGAAGGAGGCGGTCTGGACCAGCGCCGAGAGGAAGGACGAGGCCGTGAGCTCGATCATCAGCCACGAGGCCGCCATGTTCTGCATCGCATTGCCGACGAAGAACAGGCTGCCGGCACCCCACAGCCCGCGGAAGGCGGGCTGGGCGAGCGGACTCCAGAGCGAGGCTGCGTTCGGGGCGGTGGGATTGCTGGGATTCAAGCGCGGGGCGATCGGCGGCGGGCGAGGCAAATCATATAGATGCGTGCGCCGGCCCGCTCGCGGCGCGCCCGCTCAGACCTTGATGCGCCCGGTCGCGACCAGCTTCTGCGTCAGCGCCAGCTGCTCGGCCAGGAAGCTCGAGAGCTTCTGCGGGCCCCAGCCGGCGGGCTCGAAACCCAGCTCGAGCAGCTTGGGCGCCACGTCGGGCAGCTTCACGATGCGCGCCATCTCGGCATCGAGCTTGTCGATGATGGCCTTGGGCGTGGAGGCCGGCGCGAACAGCGCGCCGAAGCCCGGCATGTTCACGTCGGGGAAGCCGGCCTCGGCGAAGGTGGGCACGTCGGGATAGAGCGGAAAGCGCGTCGGGCTCGCGACCGCCAGCGCGCGGATCTTGCCCGGGTAGCGCGAGACCCCGCCCAGCGACACCACGGCGGTGTCGATCTGGCCGCCGATCAGGTCCTGCAGCGCCGGCGCCTCGCCCTTGTAGGGCACGTGCACGGTGTCGATGCCCGCGGCCATGTTCAGCAGCTCGCCCACGAAGTTGCCGCCCGAGCCGGGGCCGTAGGAGCCGTACGAGACCTTGCCGGGCCTGGACTTGGCGAGCGCCACCAGCTGGTCGAGCGTCCTGACGTTGAGCGACTCGCGCACGCCGATGGCGATCGGCGTGAGCGCGAGCATGCTGATGGGCGCGAGGTCGGCGAGCTTGTAGGGCTGCTGAGCGGGCTGCAGCACGAGGTTGCTGATCAGCGCGCTGTAGCCGACACCGAGCGTGTAGCCGTCGGGCGTGGCGCGCGCCACCGCGGAGGCCGCGATCGCGCCGCTCGCGCCGGCCCTCGACTCGACGATGCAGGGCTGGCCCCAGGCCTCGGTGAGCTTCTGGCCGATGACCCGCATCATCGTGTCGTGCCCGCCGCCGGCCGGCGTGGGAATGATGAACTTGATGACGTTGTCGGGATACCCCGGCGCGGCGCGCGCGGCCAGGGGAAAGGCGGGCAGCGCCGTGGCGCCCAGCAGGCCGAGGCCGGTGGCCAGCGCGTGGCGGCGGGAGTGGGTCATGAGGCTTGTCTCCTGGTCGGATGGTTTGTGATGTAATTGGTTGAACCATAGCGAAACCAGGGATGATGGTCAATTGGAGCCTGTGCCAGGGCAGGCACAGGCACACTATCGGCTCGGCATCCAGCCATCGACGTTCGTGATCCAGAGGAGGAAAGGAGCCATGTCGGAATCCGCACCAGTCTTCGCGCCCGTGCGCATGCGCCGCGCCTTCGAGGCGATTTGCGACCAGATCCGCCAGCAGGTGGTGGAGGGCGTGCTGAGCGCCGGCGACCGCCTGCCCAGCGAGCGCGAGCTGTCCGAGCAGTTCGGCGTGAGCCGCAGCGGCGTGCGCGAGGCGCTGCGCAGCCTCGAGATGGCCGGCATGGTCGAGGCCGTGACCGGCATCAACGGCGGCTTCTACATCAAGCAGTCGCATCCCGAGGGCATCACGCAGGCGGTGCGCGACATGGTGGCGCTCAAGCAGGTTCCGGTGTCGGACCTGACCGAGGCCCGCATCCTGCTGTGCGGGCTGGCGATCCGGCTGGCCTGCGAGCGCGCGACCGAGGAGGACTTCGCCGCCATCGAGGCCGACATCGAGCGCTTCGCCGAGCTGGTGAAGCAGGGCCGGCCGGTGCGCGACAGCGGCCAGATCACGGAGTTCTACCGCCTGATCGGCCGCGCCACCCACAACGAGGTGATCGTGATGTTGATCGATGCCTTGTCGGAGATCCTGCGTGGGCTGATCGCGCAGTTGCAGACGCCGCACAGCAACGTGGTGCAGGTGCGCCGCAAGGTGCTGCGCCTGATGCGCGACCGCGATGCGGACAAGGCCGGCGCCGCGCTGGCCAAGCACCTCAACGCGCTGAACGTGCTGCTGCTCGAGATGGAGCGCAAGAAGCCGGCGCGCTGAGCCGCGCCGGCCCGGGGCGCGTTCAGCGCGGCAGGCCGAGCCCGCGCTGCGCGATCAGGCTGCGCTGGATCTCGTTGGTGCCGATGCTGATCACCCACATCAGCGCATGGCGCAGGTTCTGCTCGATGCGCCCGCGCAGCACCGCGCCGGGGCTGCCCTCGCCGAGCGTGCCTTCCATGCCGAGCAGGTCGAGCGCCACCTCGCCGAAGCGCTCCATCAGCTCGCCCGAATAGACCTTGCTCGCGGCCGCGTCGTGCAGCGGCGTCTCGCCCGCGTCGACGCGCTCGGCGCAATGCATCATCATGCGGCGCCCCGCCTCGATTTGCGCCGCCAGATCGGCGATGCGCTCGCGCACCAGCGGATCGAGACGCATCGGCCGGCCGTCGGCGCCCGTCGCGCCGCGCAGGTGTTCGCACAGCTGCTCGAAGGCATGCGCCACCTTCATCACGATGCCGCCGCCGATGAAGCCGCGCTCGGTGGCCAGCGCCCCGACCAGCACCTTCCAGCCGCCGTGGAGCTCGCCCACCATCGCCGTGGCCGGCACGCGCACGCCGTCGTAGAAGACATTGGCGAAGCTGCCGCCGTACATCGTGGTCGAGGTGCGGATGGTGATGCCGGGCGTGTCCATCGGCACGATGAACAGGCTCAGGCCGGCATGCGGCGGGCTCGCCTCGGGGTCGGTGCGCGTGGCCAGCAGCATGTAGTCGCCCCAGTAGGTGGTGGTCCAGATCTTCTGGCCATCGATCACGTAGTGGTCGCCGTCGCGTACCGCGCGGGTGCGCATCGAGGCGAGGTCGGAGCCCGCGTCGGGCTCGCTGTAGCCCATGCCGTAGATCGCCTCGCCGCGCAGGATCTCGGGCAGGTAGCGCGCCTGCTGCGCCGCGCTGCCGTGCACCTGCAGCATCGCGGCCTGCACCGGCGCGCCCACGCGCGGCGCCTCGGCGCGTTCCATCTCCTCGACGAAGGCCAGTTGCTCGAAGGCGCCGCGCGCCTGGCCGCCGAAGCGTTGCGGCCACGAAAGGCCGATCCAGCCGGTGCGCCCGAGTTCGCGTGCGAACTCGCGGTCGTACTCGCGCGCCTTGAAGTCCAGCGCCTCGTGCGCGGCCTTGCGCTCGCCCGACCAGTGCATCTGCAACCAGGCGCGCACCTCCTCGCGGAAGGCGTTGCCGGCCGGGCCCAGGTCGTATTCGGGCAGCGTGCGCGGCGTGTCGCCGAGGAAGTGATCGGCCAGCGCCTCGCGCGCGCGGCGCCCACTGCCATGGCGCAGCACGTCGAGGTGCACTTGCTTGAAGTGGCGCGGTGCCTCGTGCTCCTCGCTGTAGCCGATGGCGCCGAAGGTGTGCTGCGTCTCCAGCGACACCCGCCGCAGCGTCGCCGCGGCCAGCGCGCAGGCCGCTTCGGCGAACACGCGCCAGTTGTCGGCGCCGAGATCGTGCTGCCGCGCGGCGCCGGCCTGCGTGAGCCGTGCGCCCAGCAGCGCGATGTGGCCGTCGGCGAGCTTGTGCTGGATCGCCTGGAAGCTGCCGATCGGGCGGCCGAACTGCCGGCGCTCGCCCGCATAGGCCACGGCGAGCTCGAAGGCGCGTTCGGCGGCGCCGGTGGCGCGCGCGCACAGCGCGAGGCGGGCCATCGCGTGCAGCGCGCCGAGCTGCTCCTCGGAAAAGGGCAGGACAGTGGCCGCGATCCCGTCCAGCGCGACGCGGAACAGTCCCTGCGTTCCCATCGCGGGCGTGGCCTCGATGCGCACGCCCACCGCGCGCAGGTCGACCAGCGCGAGCGCGGGGCCATCCACCACCACCGCGAGGTGGGTGGCGCTGTCGGCATGTTCGACGAAGGCCAGTTCGCCATGGAGCCTGCCGTCGTCGTCGATGCGCGCCTGGCCCGCGCCGCGGTCGCCGTCGAAGGCCCCGAAGCACAGCACCACGCGCGCCTCGCCGGCGCGTTGCAGCGCGAGCAGTGCGGGCTCCTCGCCCTGCGGCGTGCGCGGCGCCGCGAGGTTCAGCAGCGTGCCGTGGTGCAGCGGCAGGGTGCAGCCCGCGCGGCCCAGCTCCTCCATGACCAGCGCGATCTCGCGCAGGCCGCCCTCGGAGGGATCCGATCCCAATGCGGCAAGGCCCTGCGCCGCGAGCTGCTGCCACAGCGCCTGCACGCGCGCGGGTTCGCGGGACCATTGCACGGCGGTGGCGGGCGGCCAGTGACGCTCGAGGAAGCCGCGCACCGAGTCGCGCAGCAGGGCGCGCTCTTCGTCGCCGGGAAGGGTGGTCGGGGGCATGGGCGTGTCTCTCCTGAGTCTCAGAAAAATTGAATGGTAGAACCATTAATGAGATCCGGCAACCACGGTGGTCGCGAGGGCTCGACCCGCAGCGGCCCGCAGCGGCCCGCGCCACGCCGCCCCTTATCATTTGGCTCAAAGGTCCAACTTTTAGTTTTTCCAACGGAGGATTCCCCATGGACGCCAAAGAACCGTCGCCGCCCGCGGCCGACGCACGGAGCGCCAAGTTCCAGCCCATCCGTTCCGCGCGTGCCTTCGAGGAGATCGCCCAGCAGATCCGCGGCGAGCTGTCGCAGGGCCGGCTCAAGGTCGGCACGCGGCTGCCGTCGGAGCGCGCGCTGTCCGAGCAGTTCGGCGTATCGCGCAACACGCTGCGCGAGGCGCTGCGCTCGCTCGAGCATGCGGGCCTGATCCGGCTGCAGAAGGGCGCCAGCGGCGGCGCCTTCATCAGCGGGCGCAGCGGCGATGCGATCGCCACCGGCCTGATGGACATGTACCACATGGGCGCGATCCAGCCGGCGCAGCTCACCGAGGCGCGCATCTGGCTCGAGTCGATCCTGGTGCGCGAGGCCTGCGCGCGCGCCACGCCTGCCGACCTCGAGGCGCTAGCGGCCAACATCGACGCGGCCGAGGAAGCGCTGCGGCGCGACGACTTCCCCGCGCGCGCGGCGACCAACCTCGAGTTCCACCGCATCCTCGCGCGCATGACCGGCAATCCGATCATGGTGATCGTGATGAACGGCGTGCTCAACGTGCTGGCCGAGTTCATCGGCCAGATCGGCCACGAGGAGAACGCCTACGTGCTGCCCTCGCGCCGCCGCTTCCTCAAGCACCTCGCGGCCAAGGACGCCGACGCGGCCGCGGCGGAGATGGAGTCCAGCCTCAAGCGGCTGCAGCGCAGCTACCTGTCGAAGGTGGGGGAGGACGCCGCGCAGGAGGCTCCGGCCGCCGCGCCGGCGCCGCGCAAGGCGGCGGCCAAGGCCCCGGCTGAAAAGCCGGCCGTGAAGGCGGCCGCGAAGCCAGCCACCCGCGCCGCGAAGACGACGCGCTGAACCCGCGCGGCGCGCGCCGCCGCCCTTCACCCGATCCGCCAAGGACCGTCCGCCGCAAGGCGCACGGTCCTTTCTTCTTGCGCGCCCGGCAGGTGAATCCCGCTTGACAGTGCCATGGTTGATTCCTAGCATCAATGAATGGTTGAACCAAATATCAAGCAAAGAACACCGGTCGACGACGAGCCGTCGACCGGCGAACTGCTCGCCGTGCTGCTGGCACGCGACTTCGCCGATGGCGAGAAGGTCATCATCGGCACCAACTCCGACATCCAGCTCGCCGCCTGCAACCTCGCGCGCGAGATGCAGGCGCCGCGGCTGTGGTGGATCTCGGGGCCCGGCGGCATGGTGAACCCGGTGCGCGACCACCTGCTGTCCACGGCCGACTCGGAGAACATCGAGTCCTCCGAGGCCTGGATGGACCTGCCGAACATGATCGATTTCATCGACTGGAAGATCCACTTCTTCGACTTCGCGATCCTCTCGGCGCTGCAGGTCGACCGCTTCGGCAACATCAACACGGTGGTGGTCGGCGACCAGGCCCGGCCCAAGGTGCGCGGCCCCGGCACGGTGGGCATCAGCGCGCTGTGCGGGCTGGCCAAGCGCTTCTACGTGGCGCTCACGCGCCACGATCCCGGCGCCTTCGTGCCGCGCGTCGACTTCCTCTGCGGACCCGGCCACATGGAAGGCGGCAATTCACGCGAGGAGGCCGGCCTGCCGCCGGGCGGGCCGCGCCTGGTGGTGTCGCCGCTGGGCGTGTTCGACTTCGAGCCCGTGAGCAAGGCCATGCGCGTGCGCTCGGTCCATCCGGGCGTGACGCTCGAGCAGATCCGCAAGGCCACCGGCTTCGAGCTGGTGGTCGAGGGCACGCCGCCCGTCACGCGCATGCCCGAGCCCGAGGAGCTGCGCCTGCTGCGCACCCGCGTCGACACGCGCGGCACCCTGCGCCGCAAGTTCCCCTGAAGAGACGAGCCATGAGTTCCAACAAAAGCAAGCTGACCACCCTCGACGAGGCCGTGTCGGTCATCCAGGACGGCCAGCGCGTCGGCCTGGGCGGCTGGATCTTCAATGCCCAGCCGATGGCGCTGGTGCGCGCGCTGATCCGCAAGGGCGCGCGCGACCTCGACCTGGTGCCCGCGCCCGGCTCGATCGCGCCGGACATGCTGATCGGCGCCGGCTGCGCGCGCAGCACCGCCTGCGTGTTCATCAGCTTCGAGCAGTTCGGCCTCGCGCCGCACTTCCGCCGCCGCGCCGAGGCCGGCACGCTGAAGGTCTACGAACTCGACGGGCCCGGCATCGCCGGAGGCTTGCGCGCCGGCATCTGCGACATGCCCTGGACCGCGATTCCCGACCTGGGCACCGACCTGCCGCGCCACACGCCCGAGCACTACTGGCCGCTGCCCTCGAAGCCCGGCGAGCGCAAGATGCTCGCCGCGGCCGCGATCAAGCCCGACGTGTGTCTGCTCCATGCGCAGCAGGCCGACGAGCACGGCAACGTGCAGTACCTCGCGACGCCCTTCTTCGACGCGATGCTCGCGCAGGCCTCGCGCCACGTGATCGTCTCGGTGGACCGCATCGTGTCCTCCGACACCATCCGCCGCTCGAACCACCTGACCAAGCTGCCGAGCGTGATGGTCGACGCGGTGGTGGAAGCGCCCTACGGCGCCCATCCGAGCGCCTCGCCCACGCTGTACCGCGCCGACGAGCGCCACCTGCGCGAGTACGTGAAGGCGAGCGCCGACGACGCGGCCTTCGATGCCTACCTCGCGCGCTATGCGCGCGGCACCGCGGCGCATGCCGATTACCTCGACGCGCTCGGCGGCTCGCGCCTTGCCGGCCTCGCCGTGACGGAGAGCAACCTTGGCTGAGCCGACCACCAACCCCGCCGCCCCCACCGCCCCCGCTACCGCAAAGCCCGGCGTGCTCGACGGCGTGCGCGTGCTCGACTTCACCGCGATGATGTCGGGCCCCTACTGCACGCGGCTGATGGCCGACCTTGGCGCCGAGGTCATCAAGGTGGAGCCGCCCGAGGGCGACCACATCCGGCTGCGGCCGCCGCGGCGCCAGGGCCGCAGCACCTACTTCGCGCAGCTCAACGCCGGCAAGAAGAGCCTCGCGCTCGACCTCAAGAAGCCCGAGGCGGTGGCGCTGGTGCGGGAACTCGTCGGCCAGTGCGACGTGCTGGTGGAGAACTACCGCCCCGGCGTGATGCAGCGCCTGGGCCTCGACTACGCGACGCTCTCGGCGCTGAACCCGCGCCTGGTGTACTGCTCGATCTCGGGCTTCGGGCAGCAGGGTTCCTGGTCGGGCCGCAGCGCCTACGCCCCGGTGCTGCACGCGGCCAGTGGCTACGACATGGCCAACCTCGACTACCAGGAGGGCGACGTCGAGCGGCCGCTGAAGAACGGCATCTTCGTGGCCGACGTGCTCGGCGGCTCGCTGGCCTTCGGCGCGATCCAGAGCGCGCTGTTCCGCGCCGCGCGCACCGGCGAGGGCGACCACATCGACCTCGCGCTGATGGACGCGATGCTGGGCCTGCTCGTCTACGAATGCCAGGAGGCGCAGTTCCCGGCCGAGCGGCGCCGCCCGCTCTATCGCCCGACCAAGGCGAAGGACGGCTTCCTGCTGATCGCGCCCGTGAGCCAGAACAATTTCGAGGCACTGGCGCGCGGCACCGGCCATCCCGAATGGATCACCGACGCGCGCTTCGCGACCAGCCAGGAGCGCGAGCACCACTGGGGCGCGCTGATGCAGTTGCTCGACGACTGGGCCGCCGATCGCAGCGCGGCGCAATGCGAGGCCGAGATGAATGCTGCGGGCGTGCCGTGCTCGCGCTACTTCACCGTGCGCGAGGCGATGAAGCTGCCGCCGCTGGTGGAGCGCCAGGCCTTCCAGACCATCGACGACGGCGCCGGCGCGTTCCAGGTGCCCAACCCCGCCTTCCGCTTCGCCCGCACCGCGGCGCATGCGCGCGGCAGCGTGTCCGAGCTCGGTGCCGACGGCCCCGCGCTGCTGGGCAGCCTGCTCGGGCTCGGCGAGGAGCGGATCGCGGCGCTGCGCGAGAGCCGCGCGCTGCACGTGCGCGGCTGAGACACACAACGAAGGAGACAGACATGATGAACAGTTGGATGCGCCTGCCGGGAGTCGCCGGCAAGGCGAAAGGCCCGGTGCGCGCCGCGGCCCGGGGCTTCTGGGCGGCGTTGCTCGCGGCCGGCGCGCTCGCGCTGCCGCAGGCCGGCATCGCGCAGTCCGCGCCGTCGGACTTCCCGAACCGCCCGATCACCATCGTCGTGCCCTATCCGCCGGGCGGCACCACCGACGTGCTCGCGCGCGTGCTGCAGGAGCCGATGCAGCGCTTCCTCAAGCAGCCCGTGATCATCGAGAACAAGGCCGGCGCCTCGGCCGTGCTGGGCACCAAGTTCGTCGCCAAGGCGCCGGCCAACGGCTACACGCTGCTGTTCCCCAACAATGGGCTGGTGATCTCGCCGCAGGTCTCGAAGGAGGCCGACTACGCGCCGCTGAAGGACTTCGCGCCCGTGTCGCTGGTGTCGCTGCAGCCGATGATCCTAGCGATCAATCCCTCGGTGCCCGCGAAGTCGGTGCAGGAGCTGATCGACTACGCGAAGGCCAATCCGCGCAAGCTCGACTTCGCGACCGCCGGGCCGGCCTCCTTCGGCCACCTCGCCACCGAGCTTTTCAGCCGGCGCGCCGGCGTCGAGATGACCCACATCCCCTACAAGGGCCAGGCCCCGACCACCCAGGCCATCCTGACCGGCGAGTCGAAGGTGCTGCTGAGCACGAGTTCGTCGCAGATGAATGCCTTCATCAAGGAGGGTAGGGTGCGCCTGCTCGGCGTGTCCTCGCTGCAGCCTTCGCCGCTTGCGCCCGGCGCGCCGCCGATCGCCAACACCTTGCCGGGCTTCAACCCCGAGGTCTGGTTCGGCCTGTTCGCCCCGGCGGGCACGCCGCGCGAGGTGGTGGCCCGGCTCAACGACGCGATCGTGAAGTCGCTGGCGCTGCCCGAGGTGAAGGAGAAGTTCGAGACCGCCGGCGCGGCGGCCACTGGCAGCACGCCCGAGCAACTGGGGGCGCGGATCGCGGAGGAGTATGCGACGTGGACTTCGGTGATTCGTGAGGCCAACATCAGGACGGATTGATTCGAGAATAGGAGGCCGGCTGTTTCCTTGACATCCATGCACAAAGAAAGAACATCGGGAGATGGATCGACTGCAGCAAGGTGAACCCGGTAACAAGCAGCTCGACCTTCACTCGGATGTGGGAGTTTTCCGTGAAGAAAAAGAAAATCGTTGAGCGTGCCGCAGCTTCGACGGAACGTACATTGAACGAATCCATCGTCGGCGGTCCGCAGGAAGCGGCGGCGAAGATTGTGTTGGAGCACGAGATCATTCATCTGAGTCGAGAGGAACAGATTGCTTTTGTGAGCGCTTTGCTCGCGCCCTCTGAACCAGGGCCGCGCCTCGAAACAGCGATCAGGAGTTACCGCCAAAAGATGGGGCAGTGATGACCGCTCCACCTTGACTCGAAGTACATCGATCACGCTCGAGGAGACGAACGGTCTCCGCTCGTTCGACTATCGCAATGGGGATTTGACTGGATGCTGGAGGGAGTGCGAAAGTCTGCCGAAGAGCAGATGCTCGCACTTTCCGCTTCGGCCTGGTCAGCCGTTGCAACTGGCGTAGATCGCCTTGGAAGGGGGGGCGGTGGTTCCCGCCCAAGATCGGGTGTGGAAGACCAGCAGGCGAAGCGCCTCCAATTGCCTTCGTTTTCCAGCGCTCAAGCCGGCGCAAACATCGGCACCGCGAACCCACCCTCCGCCTGCTTGAAGCACACCTTCACCCGATCGCCGATGCGCAGCGCATCGAGATCGGCATCGACGATGTTGGTGAGCATCGTCACCCCTTCGTCGAGCGTGACGTAGGCGATCGCATAGGGGATCGGGCCGGCGCGGCGCGTCACGCTGACGCTGTAGATCGTGCCGAGGCCGCTGGCGTCTTCCCAGGCGGTGTCGCCCAGGCAGTAGGGGCACAGCGCGCGCGGATACCAGTGGACCTTGGCGCAGGCAGTGCAGCGCTTGATGCGCAGCACGCCTTCGCGCGCGGCGTTCCAGTAGGCCTCGGTGGCGGCGTCGACGATCGGCGCGGGCAGCGCGCGTTCCTGGTAGGGGGTGCTCATCTTCAATTCCTTTCGAGGATCAGGGTGGCGCTGCCGTGGCGCGAGCCGAGCAGGCCGCCCGTGCCCTGCGCGAGCGCGAGGCCGCAGCCGGGGACCTGTACTTTCGGATGCGCCTCGCCGCGCAACTGGCGCACGGCCTCGATCACCTTGGTGATGCCACCGCGGTTGGCAGGATGGTTGTTGCACAGGCCGCCGCCGTCGGTGTTGAACGGCAGCTTGCCGACGCCCGCGATCAGGTTGCCGTCGGCCACGAAGCGGCCGCCTTCGCCCTTGCGGCAGAAGCCCAGGTCCTCGAGCTGCATCAGCACGGTGATGGTGAAGCTGTCGTAGATCGATGCGTACTGGATGTCGGCCGGCGTCACGCCCGCTTCGGCGAACGCGATCGGGCCCGAGACGGCGGCGCCCGAGTAGGTGAGGTCGAGCTGGCCATTGGCCTGGCCCTTCACGGTCTCGCCGGCGCCGAGCACGCTGACCACGGGCCGCGCGAGCGAGCGCGCGATCTCGGGGCGCACCACCAAGAGCGCGCCGCCGCCGTCGCTCACGACGCAGCAGTCGAGCTTGTGCAGCGGGTCGGAGATCATCGGCGAGGCCAGCACCTCCTCCACGGTGACGGGATCGCGCAGCATCGCGTTCGGGTTGTGCTGCGCATGCGCGGCGGCGGCGACCTTGATCCAGGCGAGCTGCTCGCTGGTGGTGCCGAACTCGTGCATATGGCGTGCCGCGGCCAGCGCGTACATGTTGACCGTGACCGGTGCATAGGGCATTTCCCAGGCCACGTCGGGCGTGGCCGCGGTCACGTTGCGCGGGCCGGTGCCCACGCCGCTGGCCTCGCTGCGCGGACGTCCCGCGAGCGTGATCAGCGCCACGTTGCACTTGCCCGCGGCGATGGCCTGCGCGGCATGCGAGACCTGCACCAGGTAGGCGGAGCCGCCGGTGTCGGTGCTGTCGACATGGCGCACCTTGAGGCCGAGGTAGTCGACCATGCTCAGCGGGCCCATGCCCGGCGCGTCGCCCGCGCAGAAATAGCCGTCGACGTCCTGCAGCGACAGGCCGGCGTCGGCCAGCGCGCCGCGCGCGCATTCGGCATGCAGCTGCGGCACCGTCTTGTCGGGCGCCTTGCGCGTGGGGTGTTCGAAAGCGCCCGCGATGCAGGCCTGTCGCTTGATGCTCATTCCAATGGCTCCGTGTGATCGCCCGTTGCGGGCTCGGGGTGCGTCGCGCCGGCCGGATCGTCGCCGTCCCGCCTTGACGCTGTGTCGCGAGGCTGATTATCATTGGTTCAACCAAAATAAATCAACAGGCAAATCGGCAGCGCCGTCCCGCGCGATGCCGCGCCCGGCGAAGACCAAGGACGACAGCCATGACCCCGCACGACTCCAAGCACTGGCCGCGCGCCCTGCCGCGCGACATCGACGTTCCGCCCACCAACCTGTGCGCGAACCTGCTGGTGTCGGCCATGCGTTCTCCACAGCGCGCGGTGGTGGTCGACGATTTCGGCAGCCTGTCGTACGCGGCGCTGGTGGAGCAGGTGGAGCGCATCGCCGCCTTCCTGCAGAACGAGCTGGCGGTGCGGCTGGGCGACCGCGTGCTGCTGTACCTGCCCAACGGGCGCGGCTGGATCGCAGCCTACTTCGCGATCCTGCGGATCAACGCGGTGGTGGTGCCCGTGAACCCGATGAACAAGCGCGACGAGCTGCCGCACTACCTCGAGGACAGCGAAGCGGTGGTGGCCTTCTGCGGCGCCGACAACGTGGCGGAGCTGCTGGCCGTGCCGGGCGCGCACCGTTTGCGCCGCGTGGTGATCGTCGGCAAGCCGGGGCCGGCGGAGGAGCCGGTGGAGGCGGCCGAGGGGCCCGACAACGCATCGGGTGCATCGCGCACCATCGGCCTGCGCCGCGTGCTCGCGGCGGCCGCCGCGCCCGCCACGGCGCTCGAGCACCTGCCCGATGCGCTGGCGCTGATCCTCTACAGCTCGGGCTCCACCGGCGTGCCCAAGGGCTGCATGCACACGCACCGCACGCTCAACGCCAGCACGGTCGCGGTCGCGCACTGGATGGGCATGGTCCCGCACTCGGTGCAGCTGGTGGCGCTGCCGTACTTCCACATCACCGGCATGCAGAACCTGCTGAACGCGCCGATCTACGGCGGCGGCACGCTGGTGCTGATGAAGCGCTGGGACCGCGACCAGGCCGCGGCGCTGATCGCGCGGCACCGGGTCAGCCACTGGACGGCGATGCCGACCATGGTGATCGACTTCCTCGCGAGCCCGCGGCTGGCCGAATACGACCTGAGCTCGGTGCGCCGCATCGGCGGTGGCGGCGCGGGCATGCCCGAAGCCGTGTGCGAGCGCCTGAAGCAGTTGACCGGCCTCGATTTCCTCGAGGGCTACGGGCTGTCGGAAACGGCGCATGTCTCGGGCAACCCGCCGCAGGCCTTCAAGCGCCAGTGCCTGGGCATGCCGCTGTTCGGCACCGACCTGCGCATCGTCGACCCCGAGACCCTGCGCGAGCTGCCGCCCGGCGAGGTGGGCGAGATCGTGATGTCGGGCCCCCAGGTCTTCACGGGCTACTGGCGCAACGAGCAGGCCACGCGCGCGGCGCTGCTGGAGATCGACGGGCGGCGCTTCGTGCGCAGCGGCGACCTCGGGCGGCGCGACGAGGACGGCTACTTCTTCATCGTCGACCGGCTCAAGCGCATGGTCAATGCCTCGGGCTACAAGGTCTGGCCGGCCGAGGTCGAGGCCATGCTGCACGAGCATCCGGCCATCGCCGAGGCCTGCGTGATCGCCGCGCACGATCCCTACCGCGGCGAGACCGTGAAGGCGGTGGTGGTGCTGCGCGAGGCGCATGCGGGCCACGTGCGCGAGGCCGACGTCATCGAATGGGCGAAGCAGAAGATGGCCGCCTACAAGTACCCGCGGCTGGTCGAGTTCGTGCGCGAGCTGCCCAAGTCGCCGACCGGAAAGATCGCCTGGCGCCAGCTGCAGGACGCCGAGCGCGCGAAGGCCGCGATGGCGTCCGCCTGAGCGAGCCGCAGCGCCATATACCCCCAGTTCAACCTCTATCCATCATCCAACGGAGACCTATGCAGAACCTCGTCAATCTCGAAGGCCGCACCATCGTCGTGACCGGCGCCGGGCAGGGCATCGGCAAGGCGATCGCGACGCTCGCCGTGGAGCTCGGCGGCAACGTCGTCGCGCTCGACCTCAATCCCGACACGCTGGGCACGGCGATGTCGGCGCTGCCCGCCGGCCGCGTGCAGCAGGTGGTGGGCAGCGTGACCGACGCGGAGCTCGCCGCGCGCGCCGTCGCCGAGGCCGTGGAGCGCTTCGGCGGCGTGCACGGCCTGGTGAACAACGCCGGCATCACGCGCCCGGCCATGATCGAGAAGATGACGCCGCAGCAATGGCAGGAGGTGATCGACGTGCACCTCACCGGCACCTTCTACTGGCTGCAGGCCGTGGGCCGCCACATGGTGGCGCGCGCGAAGGCGGGCGACAGCAGCGGCGGCGCCATCGTCAACATCTCCTCCGACGCCGGCCGCAAGGGCTCGATCGGCCAGGTCAACTACGCGGCCGCCAAGGCCGGCATGCTGGGCGTCACGATGACGGCGGCACGCGAATGGGGCCGCTACAACATCCGCACCAACTCGATCTGCTTCGGCGTGGTCGAGACCCCGATGACCGAGGTGGTGCGCGGCGAGAAATTCCGCGACGGCATGCTCGCGCAGATTCCGCTGGGCCGCTGGTCCACGCCCGAGGAGGTGGTGAAGACGGTGTGCTTCCTGATGTCGGACGCGGCCTCCTACATCACCGGCCAGCACCTGGGGGTCAACGGCGGCTTCCACATCAGCCTGTAGGTACGGGGCGAACCATGTACATGCCGCCCCATAGCAAGCTGCGGCTCGATCCGCAGGACGAGTACAACCACGTGCCCGAGGCCGTGTCCAACTACAACGAGAGCGCGTACTTCAATGCCTTCGACAGCGCGCGCGGCATCGGCGCCTGGATGCGCCTGGGCAACCGGCCGCACGAGGGGCATGCCGAGCTCAGCTGCTGCGTCTACCTGCCCGACGGGCGCGTGGGCTTCATGCACCAGCGGCCGAAGATCGAGCACAACGAGACCCTGGACGCGGGCGGCATGCGCTTCGAGGTGGTCGAGCCCTTCAGGCACCTGCGCGTGCGCTACGAGGGCGAACTGCTGCTGATGGACGATCCGCATGCGATGGCCGACCCGAGCAGCGCCTTCAAGCGCTATCCCAAGCGGCCCGCCTCGATCGCGCTCGACTTCCGCGGCGTTTCGCCGATGCACGGCGGCGAGATCGTCGCGCTCGACGGCAGCCCGATCGCGCTGGACCCCGAACATGCGGTGTACCGGGGCCACATCGAACAGAACATGGCGGTGGCCGGCCACATTGCGGTGGATGGCCAGCGCTTCGAGATCGCGGGGCACGGCTACCGCGACAAGTCCTGGGGTCCACGCCACTGGCACAGCTTCTATTGGTACAAGTGGCTGCCCGTGACCTTCGGCGACGACTTCGGTGTGCTGCTGTCGATCAAGGGCCGCAAGGGGCAGCCCAACCACGTGAGCGGCAACGTGCTGCGCGACGGCCGCTACGAGCCGGTGATCGACGGGCGCATCGAGACCGACTACGACGCGCAGCACTATCCGCGCGCTTTCACCGCGCAGGTCCGCACGGCCGAGCGCAGCTACACCCTGACCGGGAAGGTCGGCGCGCTGGTGCCGCTGCGGCATCGCCGCGCGGCCGGCGGCGCCGGCGACTACACGCGCATCACCGAGGGCATCACCGAGTACCGCTGCGAAGGGCGTAGCGCGCTGGGCATGTCGGAGTACTGCGACCTGATGGTGGACGGCGTGCCGATCTCGGTGCGCGAGGCGGTGGCGCGATGAAGACGCTCGACTACCGGCTCGACGATGGCGTGGCGACGCTCACGCTCAATCGCCCCGAGGCGAAGAACGCACTCGATCCGACGATGGCCGACGAGCTCGGCGAATGCCTCGCCGCGATTCGCGCCGACGAGTCGGTGCGGGTGCTGGTGCTCGCCGGCGCCGGCGGCGCGTTCTGCGCGGGCGGCGACGTCAAGGCCATGGGGCAGGGCGGACCGCGTACGCCCGAGCAACGGCGCGCCGGCTTGGCGCGCTACACGCGCATCTGCACCGAACTCATGGCGCTCGATCGCCCGGTGATCGCCGCCGTCGACGGCGTGGCCTACGGCGCGGGCTTCAGCCTGGCGCTGATGTGTGACATCGTGCTGCTCTCGGAACGCGCGCGCCTGTGCATGGTGTTCCAGCGCATTGGCCTCGTGCCCGACATGGGCGCCTTCTACACGCTGCCGCGCGTGGTGGGGCTGCAGCGCGCGAAGGAGCTGATCTTCTCGGCGCGCGAGATCGATGCGGCCGAGGCGCTGCGCCTGGGCCTGGCGATGGAGGTCGTGCCCGCCGAGGCGCTGGCGGCGCGCGCGCAGGCGATCGCGCGCAGCTTCGCGGGCGCTTCGCCGGTGGCGATGAGCATCGCCAAGCGCGCCTTGCAGGCTTCGCTCGGCAGCGATCTCCAGACGCTGCTCGAGATCGAGTCGTCCGGCCAGGCGCTGGCCTCGAACAGCGACTACGCGAAGGAGGCGGTGCGGCGCTTCGCGGCGCGCGAGCCCGCGCAGTTCCGCTGGCCGCCCGCCGCTGCGTGAAGCGCGGCGACCCGATAGATCCACGACACGACAAGGCAAGCGACGATGTTCGACTATCAGAAGGCCCGCGACTGGCAATCCGGCGAGGTGCGCCACGACTACGCACCGAGGGACACCATGCTCTATGCGCTCGGTCTCGGTCTGGGCGCCGATCCGCTCGATGAGCGGCAACTGCGCTTCGTCTACGAAAAGGAACTCGCGGCGCTGCCGACCATGGCTGCGGTGCTCGCTTCGCCGGGCTTCTGGATGCGCGAGCGGCGCGAGATCGGCATCGATTTCATGAAGCTGGTGCACGGCGAACAGGCGCTGCGCCTGCATGCGCCATTGCCGCCGTTGGGCACGGTGCTCGGGCGCACGCGCGTGACGCGCGTGGTCGACAAGGGCGAGGGCAAGGGCGCGGTGCTGCATGTGGAGAAGGAACTGGCCGATGCCGAGGGCCGGGCGCTCGCCACCGTCGAGAGCGTGTACTTCCTGCGCGGCGACGGCGGCTTCTCCCAGGCCGACGGGCGCAGCGACGAAGCCGCCGCGCCGGCGCCTGCCACGCCCGAGGGCGCGCCCGAACACGTGCTGGACCTGCCCACGCGGCCCGACCAGGCGCTGCTCTACCGGCTCTCGGGCGACCTCAACCCGCTGCATGCCGAGCCGGCCTTCGCGGCCAAGGTGGGCTTCGCGAAACCGATCCTGCACGGCCTCGCGACCTGGGGCATCGCGGGCCGGGGCCTGCTCGAGGCGCATGCCGGCCTCGATCCGGCGCGGCTGGTGGCGATGCGCGCGCGCCTGTCGGCACCGGTCTATCCGGGCGAGACGATCCGCCTCGAGAGCTGGCGCAACGGCAACGAGGTGGCGTTTCGCGCACGCGCGCTCGAGCGCGACGTGCTGGTGCTGACGCACGGCCGCGCCGAGCTGCGATGAAGGCCTGGCGCGTCGAGGCGATCAGCGATCCGGCCGGCCTGCGCCTCGCCGACGTTCCCCCGCCCGAGCCGGCCGCCGACGAGTACCTCGTGAAGGTCGAGGCGGCGGGCCTCAACTTCCTCGACACCCTGCTGGTCGAGGGCCGCTACCAGGTGCGACCCGCGCTGCCGTTCACGCCCGGCATGGAGGTGGTGGGCACCGTGGTCGGCGGGGCCGAGGCGGGGCTGCGCGTGGCGGCCGCGACGCCGTCCGGGCGCTTCGGCGGCTTCGCGGAGTACGCGCTGGTGCCGCGCGCCGAGGCGGTGGTGCTCGAGGCCGACGTGCCGCCCGGCGTGGCGCTCGCGTTGCGCGGCAACTATCCCACCGCGCTGTACGCGCTGCGCCATGCGGGCCGCCTGGCCGCCGGCGAGACCCTGCTGGTGCATGCGGGCGCGGGGGGCGTGGGCAGCGCGGCCGTGCAGTTGGGCAAGGCCATGGGCGCGCGCGTGATCGCCACGGCGGGCAGCGATTCCAAGCGCGAGCTCTGTCGCGCGCTGGGCGCGGATGCGGTGGTCGACTATGGCGACGCCGGCTGGGTCGATGCGGTGCGCGCACTCGCGCCGCGCGGCGTGGATCTCGTCTTCGATCCGGTGGGCGGCGAGGTCGGTGCGCAAAGCGCGCGCTGCCTCGGCTTCGGCGCGCGGCTGCTGGTGGTCGGCTTCGCGGGCGGTGCGCTCACGCAGTTGCCGGCGAATCGGCTGCTGCTCGCCAATGCCTCGGCCATCGGCGTGCTGTGGGGCGAGGTGCGCAAGCGCGAGCCGGCCCTGGCGAGCCGGCTGGCGCAGGAGATCCGCGACTGGTGGCGCGAAGGGCGTCTGCGCCCGCTCGAGGCCACGGCCTTCGACTTCGTGCGACTGCCTGAGGCGCTGGCCGCCCTGGCGCAGCGCCGCACCTGCGGCAAGGCGATCCTCACGATGTCCCTGTTGTCGCCGACGGAACGTGCAGGATCGAATGCGCTTGCGTAGAATCAATGGTTCTACCAAAGGAGACATGATGGACTTCAACCTGCCCGCCGACGCCGAGGAGATGCGCGTCGCCACGCGAGACGCCGTCGACGCCTTGCTCAAGCTCGAACCGCGCTACCACGAGACCGGGGAGGTGCCCGAGCAGGTCGAGAGCACCCTGCGCGAGATGGGCTTCTACGGCATGGCGATCCCCGAGGCCTACGGCGGCATGCCGGTGGACCACCTCACGAGCGTGGCAGTGCAGCTCGAGCTCGCGCGGCTGCCGCCGCAGTTCTGGCCCTTCGTGCGCTCGGCCATCGGGCCCGGCGTGCACATCATCGTGGACCATGGCAGCGAGGCCCTCAAGAAGAAGTGGCTGCCCGAGATCGCCTCGGGCCGCTCGCGCAACTGCATCGCGATCACCGAGCCGCATGCGGGCTCCGACGCGGCGCGGATGCTGACCTCCGCGAAGCGCGAGGGCGACCACTACGTGCTCAACGGCACGAAGACCTTCATCTCGAACGCCAACCACGCGCACTCGATCACCGTGCTGGCCTCGACCGACCGCGCGGCCGGCAAGCACGGCATCTCGGCCTTCCTGCTCGACACCACCACGCCGGGCTTCGAGGTGGCACGCACCATGCCGACCATGGGCTGGATGGACGACAGCCTCTGCGAGATCACCTTCACCGATTGCCGCATCCCGGTGGAGAACCTGCTGGGCGAGGAGGGTCGTGGCCTCTCGTACGCGATGTCGGGGCTCAACGAGGGCCGCCTCAACGTGGGCTGCCAGGCACTCGGCCCGGCGCAGATCGCGCTCGACGAGACCATCGAGCACGCCCGCACGCGCGTCACCTTCGGGCAGGCGCTGGCCGAGCATCAGGCGATCCAGCACATGATCGCCGACATGGCGATGGACCTGCATGCCGCGCGTATGGTGCTGTTCGAGGCCGTGTGGCGCGCCACGCGCGGCGAGGATGCGCGCATGAAGGCCTCGATGGTGAAGGTGATCTGCACCGAGGCGGCCTGCCGCATCGCCGACAAGGCGCTGCAGATCTTCGGCGGCTCGGGCTACTGCCGCGGCACCATCGTCGAGCGCGTGTACCGCGACCTGCGCGTGCTGCGCATCTACGAGGGCGCCTCGGAGATCCACCGCAACATGATCGCGCGGCAGTTGCTGGCCTGAGGCGAGGCCGGGGCGGGCGCGACGCCCGCACCCGGCTTCACCGCATGAGTTCGCGTGCGATCACCACGCGCTGGATCTGGTTGGTGCCTTCGAAGATCTGGTTGAGCTTGGCGTCGCGCATCATCTTCTCGACCGGATAGTCCCTCACGTAGCCGTAGCCGCCGAAGACCTGCACCGCGTCGGTCGTGACCTTCATCGCGACGTCGCTCGCGAAGCACTTGGCCATGCTCGCGAACTTGGGCAGCGCGGCCCAGTCGCCGGTGTCGGCCAGGCGCGCGGTCTCGTAGACCAGGCAGCGCGCGGCCTCGATCTGCATCGCCATGTCGGCCAGCATGAACTGGATCCCTTGGAACTCGATGATGGCGCGCTTGAACTGGCGCCGCTGCTTGGCATAGGCCAGCGCCGCATCGAGCGCGCCCTGCGCCAGCCCGACCGAGGCCGCGGCGATGGCGGGGCGGTTGAGGTCGAGCGCGCGCATCGCCGAGCGGAAGCCCTTGCCCTCCTCGCCGAGGCGGTTCTCGGCCGGCACGCGCACGTTGTCGAGGTAGATCGGCACGTTGATCGTGCCCTTCATGCCCATCTTTCGCTCGTTGCGCCCGAAGCTCAGGCCCTGGCTGTTCTTCGCGTCGACGATGAAGGGGCTGATGTCGTCGGCGCCGCCGCCTTCGCCGGTCTTGGCGAAGACCAGGATGTAGTCGGCACGGCTGCCGAAGGTGCACCACTGCTTCTGGCCGTTGAGCACGTAGCTGTCGCCGTCGGCCACCGCGCGCGTACGCATGCCGCCCACGTCGCTGCCGCAGTCGGGTTCCGACAGCGCGATCGCCGTCACCGTGCGGCCCTCGGCCAGGAGCGGCAGGAAGCGTTGCTTCTGTTCCTCGGTGCCGAAGTGCATCAGCGGCAGCGCGAACATGGTGTTCATGCCGGCCATCAGCGCGCACGACTCCGACACGCGCGAGATCTCCTCGCGCGCGATGCAGACCATCGTGAGGTTGGCGCCGGGGCCGCCGTAGGCCTCGGGCACCCACAGCTGCAGCAGTCCCATGTCGCCGTAGATCGGGATCAGCTCCTCGGGAAAGCGGTCGTTCTCGTCGATCTCGGCGGCAATGGGCGCGACATGGCGCTCGACCATGCGGCGCACGCTGTCGCGGAAGGCGATCTGTTCTTCGGTGAAGTTCATGGGGGGAGGTCCTTGGTGATCCAGCGGGGGTTGTTGATGGCCAGCGCTTCGGCCAGCGCGGCGCGCAGGTGCGTCGCGACGCCGGGCGCGTCGGGGTCGAGCCGGCCGTCGCGCAGCGCATCGGCCAGCGCGAGGGACGGGGGGGTGGGCGTGGGCGCGTCCTGCAGCAGCGCGAGCAGACGCTCGCGCGCCGCCGCGTCGTGCGCGGCGCCGAGCCGCAGTTCGCGCTCGACGATGCGCAACACGTTGATCGCGATGCGGGTCTGGAAGCGGTGGTAGCCCTCGAGCGAGGGCATCAGCTCGTCCTCGAGATAGCGCGCGGTCGCCGCGAGCAGGGTGGGGGCGGGCGGGACGCTGTCGGACATGGCCGCGGTTCCTTTGTTCAGTGCTCGACAAGCTGGAAGAAGTCCCACAGCGGCTCTTCCATGCGCCGGCCCACGGCGCACAGCTCGAGGCTCGCGGGCGTGCCGTCGTCGCGGGTGGCGAGGCCGCGGCGCACGCAGCCGATGGCCCACTTGAGGTTGGAGAAGGCCTCCCAGAAGCGCACGCGCGCGGGATCGACCGGCGCGCCGCCCGCGCGTTCGTAGGCCGCGTAGAGCGCCTCGCGCGCACCGAAGCCGCCGACCTCGGGCGCGGCGCCGAAGCGCCAGGTCCGCATGCACAGCACGCCGAGGTCCTGCATCGGATCGCCGCGGCGCGCGATCTCCCAGTCGAGCACGCAGCGGATGCCTTCGGGTCCGACGATCAGGTTGCCGGTGCGGAAGTCCGCGTGCACCAGTGCGTCGGTATCGTCCGCGGGCAGATGGCGGCGCACCCATTGCAGCGCGAAGTCGAGCGCGGGATGACGGAAGCCCGTGGCGTCGAGCAGGCCCGCGTACACCGCGAGTTCCTGCGCGGGCGAGAGCCGCTGCAGGAAATCCAGCCCGGTGGTGGGCATGCGATGGATCGTCGCGAGGATCCGTCCGGCCTGCTCCGCCATCGCGGCGCGTGCGCCGGCATGCGCGGGGTCCGAGACCAGCTTGCGTCCCAGCGTCTCGCCTTCCACATGCTCTGTGATGTAGCCGCGCCCGAGGCCGTCGTGCAGGTCGAGGATGGCGCGCACCCTGGGCGCCGGCACGCCGTGGCTGCGCGCGGCGATCATCAGCCGCGCATCGTCGGCGGCATCGAGCTTGGGTGCCGACGATTCCTTGTTTTCGGGTGTGGCCGCGGGTGCCTGCTGCAGGATCAGCGCAAGCCGGCCGTCGGCGGTCGCGAGCTCGAAGGACCAGGTGGTCTTGGTCGCGCCGCCCGTGAGGCGGCGCAGCGCCTCGACGCGGCCGTGCAGTCCCGCATGGCGGCCCAGCGCTGCGGCGAGCCGTTGCGCCATCGCTTCCGTGGCGGGTTCCATCTCAGATCCTGCGGCCGGCGCCCTGCCAGAACGGGTCGCGCAGGCGGCGCTTGAAGATCTTGCCGCTGTCCTCGCGCGGCAGCGCCGCATGGAAATCGATGCGGCGCGGGACCTTGTACCGGGCCAGCCGCTCGGCGAGGAAGGCGCGGATCGCTTCCGCATCGGGCGCGGCGCCGGGCATGCATTCGATGGCCGCAGCCAGCGATTCGCCCATCTCGTCGTCGGGGATGCCGAACACCGCGCAGTCGCGCACCGCGGGGCATTGCAGCAGCACGGCCTCGATCTCGGCCGGATAGATGTTCACGCCGGCCGAGATCACCATGTCGGCTCGGCGATCGCACAGGTAGAGGTGGTCGTCCTTGACGTAGCCCACGTCGCCGCAACTGATCAGCCCGTCGCGCTCGACCTCGCGGCGCTTCTCGGGATGGTTGTGGTACGTGAAGTCGGCATAGGCCGGCACGCGCACGAAGATCTCGCCGATCTCTCCCGGTGCGACCAGGCGGCCGTCCTCGCCGTAGAGCGCCATGCGCGCGCCGGGCGTCAGCCGGCCCACGCTGCCCGGAAACTCCAGCCAGTCCTGCGGCGTGCTCAGCGTGGCGGTGCCGACCTCGGTGCCGCCATAGGTCTCGTACACCACCGGTCCCCACCAGTCCATGAGCGCGCGCTTGGTCTCGGGCGCGCAGGGCGCGCCGGTGTGGGTGACCCAGCGCAGCGAGCCGAGGTCGTAGCGGCCGCGCACCGCCTCGGGCAGCTTGAGCATGCGCACGAACATCGTGGGCACGGCCACCATGTGGCTGATGCGGTGGCGTTCGATCGCGGCGAGCACGGCCTCGGGATCGAACTTGGTCTGCATCGCCAGCAGCTCGCAGGCCGGCAGCGCCTGGCGGGCGTAGGCATTGGGCGAGGCGTGGTACAGCGGCCCCGCGATCAGCGCGCGCACGCCGGGCTGCAGGCCGTACACGCTGCGCAGCAGCTCGACATAGGCGCGCGCCTGCTCGGGCGTGGCGGCCTCGCGTCGCACGCCCTTGGCGCGGCCGGTGGTGCCCGAGGTGTAGATCATGGTGGCGCGGCTGCGCATCGGCGGACCGTCCCAGGGCGCGAAGCCCTCGAGCCAGGCGTTCCATTCGAGCGCATCGGTCGATGGCGCGGCGTCTTCCTCGGTCAACGAGAAGGCGCGCATTGCCTCGGGTGGCGTCGGTACTGTCACGACGATGATGTCCGCGGGGATGCGGTCGCGCACCGGTGCGAGCAGGTCGGCATGGCCCACGAGGACGCGCGGGCGCGCGTCCTCGACGATGTAGAGCACCTCCTCGGGCTTGCCGTGCCAGTTGATGGGCACGGCGTAGGCGCCGAGCGCGGCCGCGGCCTGCTGCGCCTCGAGGAAGGCGAAGTCGTTGCGCAGCAGCAGTGCCACCGCATCGCCTTCGCGCACGCCGAGCGCGTCGAGGCCGCGTGCGGCCTGCGAGGCGCGGCGGGTCAGCAGGTCGCGCGCCATGGCGCGCCCGTCGAGGATCACCTGGCTCATGTCGTCGTGTCTCCGGTGGGGGCGAACGGCGGCTCCGTCCACCAGGGGTAGGGCGCGGGCATGCCGGTGCTGACGGCATCCGGAAAGCGCGCGGGCCGCTTCTCGCGGAACGAGGCCACGCCCTCGGCCGCGTCGGCCGAAGCGCCACGCGAGCGCAGCGCGGCGCTTTCGACGCGATGGGCCTCCATCGGATGCGGCGCGCCGAGCATGCGCCACATCAGTTGCCGCGTCAGCGCCACCGACACGGGCGCCGCATGCGCGGCGATCTCGGCGGCCAGCGATTGCGCGCGCGCCAGCAGCTCGCCGGGCTCGCACAGCTCGCTCACGAGGCCGCCCGCGCGGGCTTCCTCGGCATCGAAGACATGGCCGCCCATGCTCCATTCCAGCGCCTTCGAGATGCCGGCCACGCGCGGCAGGAACCAGCTCGCGCAGGCATCGGGCACGATGCCGCGGCGCGCGAAGACGAAGCCGAAGCGCGCGTCGCGCGAGGCGATGCGGATGTCCATCGGCAAGAGCATCGAGGCGCCGATGCCGACGGCCGCGCCGTTCACGGCGGCGATCAGTGGCTTGGTGCTCGCGAACAGGCGCAGCGCGAGCACGCCGCCGCCATCGCGGCCCGGTTCCTCGCCGGGTTCGGTGTCGCGCGCGGCCGCGGCCGGGTCGAAGGCCTGCGCGCCTTCCGACAGGTCGAAGCCGGCGCAGAAGGCACGGCCCGCGCCGGTGATCACGATGGCGCGCACCGCGTCCCGCGCATCCGCGAGGTCGAGCGCATGGCAGAGCTCGCGACGCATCGCACGGGTCATCGCGTTCATGCGCTCGGGGCGGTGCAGCGTCAGCGTGAGCACCGGGCCCGACAGGTCCCAGCGCAAGGTCTCGAAAGTGGGACCGCTCATGCCATCGCCGCCAGCCGCGCCGACTGCGCGTCGACATCGCCGAAGAGCTGATCGAGCAGCGCGAGGCGGCGCAGGCAATGGCCCACCGCGTATTCCTCGGTCATGCCGATGCCGCCATGCAGCTGGATCGCCGCGTGACACAGGCTGCGGCCGTGGCGGCCGATCATGAGCTTGGCGCGCGCGAGGTCGGCGCGCGCGCCGGGCGCGGCTAGATCGTCGGCGGCGACCGCCGCCACCAGTGCCATGCTGCGGCACATCTCGAGGCTCACGAGCATCTCCGCCGCGCGGTGGCGCAATGCCTGGTTCTCGCCGATCAGGCGGCCGAACTGGCGGCGCGTCTTCAGGTAGTCGACGGCCAGCCGGTAGGCCGACTCCATGAGGCCGACGGCATCGGCGCAGACCGCGGCGGTGCCGGCGGCCAGCGTTCCCTCGAGCGCGCGCAGCGCGGTGGCGGCATCGTGCGGATCGTGCAGCTGCAGCGCGGTGGCGGATTCGAAGCGCAGCTCGCCGGCCGGCGTGTCGTCGATCAGGCGATGGGCGCGGCACTGCACGCCCGGGTCCTCGGCATCGACCAGGAACAGGGCGAGGCCCTGCGCATCGTCGGGCGCGCCGGCCACGCGCGCGCTCACCACGACATGGTGAGTGGCCGTGGCATGCAGCACGTTGCATTTCGCGCCGTCGAGCCGCCAGCGCTCGCCATCGCGGCGCGCGACGGTCTCGATCCACAGGGGAGCATGGTGCCCGGCCGCTTCGTCGTGGGCCCAGGCGAGGCGGACTTCGCCGCTGGCCACGCCGGGCAGCAAGCGCGCCTGCAGGGCGTCGTCGCCCGCGAGCCGCAACGCGGTGGCGCCGAGCACGACCGAGGCGAGGAAGGGCTCGAGCGACAGCGCGCGGCCGAGCTCCTGCATCACCGGCAGCAGGTCGACGGCGCCACCACCGAAACCGCCATGCGCCTGCGGCAAGGGCAGGGCGGTCAGGCCCAGCTCGGCCAGCTGCCGCCACACCGCTTCGCTCCAGCCCGCGGGCGTGGCCGCGATCGCGCGGCGCTGCTCGAAGCCGTAGACATCGCCGAGCAGACGCGAGAGGCTGGCCTGCAGCGCCTGCTGCTCTTCATTCAGTTCGAAGTTCATGCGGGCCTATCCCAGGATCGTCTTGGAAAGAATGTCCTTCTGGACCTCGCTCGTGCCGCCGTAGATGCTGGCCGCGCGGCTGTAGAAGTAGCGCATCGCCAGCGGTCCGGCCCAGTGCTCGGCGCCGGGCCCGTCGTGCGCGCGGCGCTCCATCGCCGCGGGGCCGGCGATGCGCTGCAGCAGCTGCGCGATCTCCTGCTGCAGCTCGGTGCCCTTGAGCTTGAGCACGGAGGCGAAGCCCGGGTTCTTCTGCGCCGTGTCGCTCGACAGCAGGAAGCGCCAGTTCGTGACCTCGAGCGCGCGGATCTCGGCGTCGAGCATCGCCATCTCGGCGCGCAACCGCGGGCTGTCGAGCAGCGGCCGGCCGGCCTGCGTGAGGCGGCCGGCCAGTTCGCGCGCATAGTCCAGCCGCTCGCGGCACAGGCCCACGTTGGCGATGCCGGTGCGCTCGTTCATCAGCAGGTACTTGGCGCAGTCCCAGCCGCGGCCTTCCTCGCCGACGAGGTTGTCGACCGGCACGCGCACCGCGTCGAAGAAGACCTCGTTGAGATGGTGCTGGCCGTCGATCGAGGTGATCGGGCGGATCGTGATGCCGGGGCTGCGCAGGTCGATCAGCAGGAAGGAGATGCCGTGCTGCTTGCTGCCCGTGCCGTCGGTGCGCACCAGCGCGAACACCCAGTCGGCCAGATGCGCGGTGGTGGTCCAGATCTTCTGGCCGTCGACGACGTAGTGTTCGTCCTCGCCTTCGCCTTCCCGCCTGGCCGAGGTGCGCAGCGAGGCCAGGTCGGAGCCTGAGCCCGGTTCGGAGAAGCCCTGGCAGAACCAGAGGTCGAGGTTCGCGAGCCGGGGCATGAAGAAGCGCTTCTGCGCCTCGGTGCCGAACTTCAGCAGCACCGGCCCGAGCATGCCCACGTTGAACACCTGCGGCAGCGGCGCGGGCGCGCGGAACAGCTCGTCGAGCAGGATCAGCCGCTCGGCCTGGCCGAGCTCGGCGCCGCCGTATTCACGCGGCCAATGCGGCGCGGCCCAGCCGTTCTCGTTGAGGATGCGCTGCCAGGTGACGGTGTCCTGCTTGCGCGGCGGATGGCCCAGGCGCAGGCGTTCGCGGATGTCGGCGGGAAGCCGGTCCCTGATGAATCGACGGACCTCGTTGCGGAAAGTGGCTTGATCGGGGGGCGTGTCTAGATCCATCGGGCGAAGCGCTGGTGGCTGAGAGTGGGCTCGGGCCATCATATGCCGGACTTCTTATTGGATCAACCATTGAGTTTAGGGTCGATATCCTCGCGACACCGATCCGGTGAATTCATCCAATGAGTGTTATGTAAAATAAATGATTCTGTTGGTGGGTGTGCTTCTGGCCCGTTTGGCCGTGAAGCTCAGCAATCAGTCCCGAGACGGAAATGCTTCGTCGATCTGCCGTGAACGCGCGACTTCATCGGCGTGCAGGTAGACCGACGTGGTCCGCAGGGAGGCGTGCCGCAGGTTGTCGCGAACGATGGTGAGCTCGGCCCCCCGCGCCAGCGCGTGGGTCGCGTGCGTGTGACGCATCCAGTGCGGACTGGCGAGGCGGAGCTTTTCGGCGAGCGGGCCAGCGAGGGCAAGGCCACCTTGGCCGTCTTTGCGCCCTTGCCCATGAGATGCATTACGTACCGATCGTACCGATGGGCACGGCACCTGCAATCCGATCGGCCTGAAGTGCCTGTGTCCTGGCCCAAAGTTGCTCGGCGCGTCCAGCGTCGAGTGCATAGGACCTGACACCGTCGGCAAACGGATTGGGCGAATCGTTCACCGGAGCGACGGCACAGTCCTCGAGATAGCGGCCTCCTATCTCGTCCGGGTCGGCGACGACCACCGCCCAGACCGAAGTCGCGGCTGCCTGTCCGACATCTTTCAGTTGCCCTGGGGGAAGACCTGCTTCAGCACGCGCCTTGCCCACGGTTTCGAACAGGCCTTGCAATTGCTCCGCAGAGAAGTTGCGCGGCAGTTCGGTCAGGCTGTTGCCGGGCATCACCGCAGCCGCCCGGACGCCACGATGGCGATGTCGCTTGTCGAACGCCACCGCAAACAGGGTCTCCGCCGTCTTGGATCGACCGTACGCGACGAACGGGTCGTAGGGCTGTTGCGAGAAGTTCGGATCGTCGAGGTCCACATCGGCAACGCGGTGCGCTTGGGACGACAACATGACCAGGCGACCGTTGTCGACGAGAAGCGGTTCGACCCGATGGATCAGAACGAAGTGACCCAGGTAGTTGGTCGCGAACTGGATCTCGAAGCCATCGTCCGTCAGACCGAACGGCGTGGCCATCACGCCGGCGTTGGCAATGATGGCGTCGAACGGACGACCGTCGGCGAGCAGTCTGTCGGCGCTGGCGCGCACGCTTCGCAGGGAAGCGAGATCGAGTTCGCCCAGCTCGAAGCTGCCTCCGGCCTGCAACGCCGCATTGCGCACCGATGCCGTTGCCGCCTGGGCCTTGGCCAGGTCCCTCACCAGTCCCACAACGCTGGCGCCGCGCGAGACGAGCGTACGCGCGGTCTCGACACCGATCCCCGCCGATGTCCCCGTGACGAGGAAGCGCTTGCCCTTCAGATCGACATCCGCCAGCACGTCTTGGGCGGTCGATTTCGCATCAAATTTCCTGCTCATATCTTGGTTCTTGCACGTTGTTCAGTTCGAATTTCATTGGCCGAGCCGCTGAAGCTCAGACGGCCAGGCCGCCGGCCACGTCGATCACGCTGCCCGTCATGTAGGCGCCGTTCGGTCCGACCAGGAAGCAGACCAGGGCCGCCACTTCCTCGAGCGTCGCAATGCGGCGTATCGGATGCAGATTCAGGAGCGCCTCCGGCACTCCGTCGCCGAGGACCTCGGCCGCCATGTCGGTCGGCATGACGCCCGGCTGCACGACGTTGACGGTGATGTTGCGACCGCCGAGGTCGCGCGCCACGCCCTTCGCATAGCCGACCAGGGCCGCCTTGCTTCCCGCGTAGTCGGCTGCCCCGGCGAACGGAACATGGGTGCCCAGCAAGGAGCCGATGAAGACGATGCGCCCGCCATCGGAAAGCACCGGTGCCGCCGCGCGCGTGGTGGCCACCGTTCCCATCACGTTGACCTGCCACTGCCGGTCGAGGTTGACCGTGTCGAGTGCGGGATCGTCGACGGTCTTGCCTTGCACGGCGATGCCGGCGTTGTTGACGAGGATGTCGATCCGGCCGAAGTGCGACAGCACCTGGTCGACCATGGTCTTCGCTGCGGTCGTGTCGGCCTGGTCGCTTTGGATGGCCAGGGCCCGAACGCCCTTGGCTTTCAATTTCTCCACCACCGCATTCGCCTTTTCCTCAGAGGCCACGTAGGTGATCGCGATGTCGGCGCCAAGGTCGGCCAACGCTTCCGCGGTCGCGGCACCCAGCCCCCGCGAACCGCCAGTGATGAGGGCAAGCTTGCCCTTCAAGAATTGCTGCATGACATGCTCTTTCGAAGACAACCGGGCGCCGTGTCCCGGGCATCGGGAATTCATAACGATCGGTATCGTAACGAACGATATGGAAATGGACGAGGAGCGTCAAGCGGTTTAATATCGATCGTTACGAAAAAACCAAGGTGGTGTGACCGATGGGACGTCAGCGCGAATTCGATGTGGAGCAGGCACTGGACGCCGCGCTGACCATGTTCTGGCGCAAGGGCTACGAGGGCACCTCGTACACCGATCTGACGCAAGCCATCGGCGTCGAACGCCCGGCGCTCTATTCGGCGTTCGGCAACAAGGAAGCCCTGTTCCGGCAGGCGCTAGAGCGCTACTACGCCCACTACCTGGCGTTCTTCCCCGCCGCGCTCGAGTTGCCGACCTCGCGCGAGGTTGCCGCGCACATCCTCTACAACACGGCGGAACTGAACACCCGCGACCCCGAACGCGCCGGTTGCCTGGCGATACACGGCGTGCTGGCCGGGTCGGACGACGCGGAGCCGGTGCGTCGAGCACTGGTCGAGGCCCGTGCCGCCGCTCAAGCGACGTTGCAGGAGCGCTTCGAGCGCGCCAAGCGCGAGGGTGACCTGCCCTCCGATGCGAAGTGCGATGCGCTGGCGGCCTATGTCTGCGCCGTGTGCCACGGCATGGCAGTGCAGGCCAAGGCGGGCTTCAGCCGCGAAGTGCTGGAGGCCGTCGCCGATCAAGCGCTTGCCACCTGGCCAGGCAGCGGCCGGTCCTCGGGCTGATAGTCGCAGGGGTGACGGCGAATCCTCGCTGGGCGCCAGCCGCCAGATCGTGGGCGTGGTGCACGGCCAGCCCGCGAGGGTAGGTGCCGATTTCCGGGCTATAATCGAAGGCTTCGCGGCTGTAGCTCAGCTGGATAGAGTACTTGGCTACGAACCAAGGGGTCGTGGGTTCGATTCCTGCCAGCCGCACCAGAATTTCGGTTCTAGAACCACGGGTTAGACGCTCAGGCGTCTGGCCCGTTTTTCTTTGGGCGCGACCTTCCCGGCTACTTGGCAAACAGCATCTCGATGTTGGCGAACGCCTTGATCTCGATCGCGTTGCCCGACGGATCGAGGAAGAACATCGTCGCCTGCTCGCCCGCTTCGCCCTTGAAGCGGATGTAGGGTTCGATGATGAACCGGATGCCGGCGGTCTTCAGCCGGTCCGCCATCGCGTCCCAATCGGCGCGCGGAAGCACGATGCCCATGTGGCGCACCGGAACGCCCTTGCCGTCTACATCGTTCTTCTGCGCGACTCCGGCCTCCTCGGGCGAGAGATGGGCCACGATCTGGTGGCCGTAGAAATTGAAGTCGATCCAGTCCGGAGAACTGCGGCCCTCGGGGCAGCCGAGGGTCTCTCCATAGAACCGGCGCGCGAGCGCGAGGTCATGCACGGGAAACGCGACATGGAACGGCGACAGCATCGCGGGGTTGGTGCGGGGGGCAAGCATCGGGGTCCTCGGTGTGGTTGTACAGGCTCGAACGATAGGCATGCCGATGCAATAAAAAAAGCAATTAATATTGCGGTTTTAGACAAATAATTTTTGTATGAAGCCGAGAGGCCCGGGCTCGCCCCGGTGCTCGAGAACAGCAGATCGCTTCCATGATCCGAGAACTGAAGACCCTTCTGGCGGTCGCGAGCGAGGGCACCTTCTCGGCCGCCGGCGACAAGATCGGACTCACCCAGTCGGCCATCAGCGCCCAGATGCAGCGCCTCGAGGCCGAGGTGGGCCACGACCTCTTCGACCGCGCCGGCCGCACCGCCCGCCTCAACGATCGCGGGCACCAGATGGTCGGCCAGGCCGAGCAGCTCATCCGCATGTATTCGGACCTGTGCGCCGGCAACATCGGAACGCCGACCTCGTTCCGGTTCAGCATCGGCTCGATCGCTTCGGCGCAATCGCACCTGCTGCCCGAGGCGATCGCGCGCTTCCATCGGCAGTTTCCGGAGGTCCGGACCCGGCTGGTGCCGGGCCTCTCGATGGACCTGGCCCAGCTCGTCGATGCCGGCGAACTCGAGATGGCGATCGTCATCCGACCGCCCTTCTCCCTGCACAGCGACCTGAGATGGACCACGCTGGCGCAGGAGCCCTTCCGGCTCATCGTTCCGAGGGATGCGCCGGACATCGGCTGGCGGGAACTCCTCATGACGCTCCCCTTCATCCGGTACGACCGCGCATCGCTGGCCGGCCGGCAGGTGGACCGATTCCTGCGACGCGAACATATGGCCGTGAGGGACGTCTGCGAAGCGGACGAACTCGAGGCGCTGGTCCGTCTGGTCGCCCTGGGGCTGGGCGCGTCGCTGGTTCCGCAGACGATGCGCAACCGGCGCTGGCCCGCCGCGGTCCGCGTCATCGACCTCGAGGAAGACACCTTCCATCGGGACATCGGCCTGGTTCATCGCAGCAAGCGCAACATGAACGAAGCCTCGCGCGCGCTCGCGCACCTGATCACCGATGCCTATGGCGCGGTGCCGCCCGAGGCTTGAACGCGAGGGCATCGGCGCCTGCATGCCCTCTCGCGTCGATCACGCCACCGCCGCGCGTGCGAGTGCCGCATCCTGATCGGGTGTTCCGCCGGACACACCCAGCGCACCGATCAGCACACCGTCGCCATCGAACAGCGGCAAGCCGCCGCCCATCAGCAGCAGACCGCCCGCGTGGATGTGGTCGAAGTGCGGCGCCGGTACCCCCACCTGCAGCGGCGCATTCAGCGCTTCGCTCGGCATCCTGAACATCACGGAGGCGCGGGCCTTGGCGATGGCCAGTTCGCTCGAGGCGAGCCACGCATCGTCCATGCGCGAGAAGGTGACGAGGTTCGCGCCGCGGTCGAGGACCGCGAACACCGCGTTCACGCCGGCCTCTTGTGCGGCCTGCCGGCCCCGGGCCACCACGCGGTGGGCATGGTCGATGGCGATGTCAGGCATTCTGCGACCACTCCGTCGCCTGCCACTGCCTGGCGGCATCGATCGTCGCCAGCGGACGCATCGTGCGGTAGAGGTGCTCGTCGGCGGGAATGATCTCGACCATGGCGTCGATCATTTCCTGCGGATCGGCCTGATCGAGCAGGCTCCCGCTGAAGTCGGGCATCGGCACGACCGCCTTGTCGGCGTCGTACCACTGCACGAAGCTCTCGGCCCCGGTGTCGTTGAAGCCGGTGCCGAAGACGCCGGGGTTGACGGTCGCGACCTTGATGCCGAGGGGCGCGAGTTCCGCTTTCATCGATCCGGCAATGGCTTCGATCGCGTGCTTGGTCGCGCAGTAGATGCCGAGGAAAGGCACCACCAGGATGCCGCCCATCGACGAGGTCCACACCACCTTGCCCGAGCGGCGCGCCACCATCCTGGGCAGGATGGCCTGCACCAGCTGCAGATGCCCGAACACGTTGATGTCGAACGACTCGCGCACGCGCTGCATCGGGATGTCGGCGATCGAGCCGCCCTCCATGACGCCGGCGTTGAGCACCAGCACGTCGGGATCGAAGGAGCCCGCGTGTGCGATGTCGATGCCGTCGAGCAGGTTGAGCTTGATCACCTCCATCTCGACCCCGGCGGCGGCGGCATCCGCGCGCAGGCCGCGGACCTGCGGCCAGGTTTCAGCGGCGGCCACCACCTGGTGGCCTTGCCGGGCCAGTTCGATGGCCGAGCCGCGGCCGAAGCCCGAGCTCGCACCCGTGATCAAGATCTTCTGGGACATGGTTCGAATACCTTTCGTGTGACTGTGCGAGCCAGTCTAGGAAGGCCATACCATTCGGACAATCCCACCAACGCTTGTTGCTCCGATGAATCCCGTTCATCAATTCAAGGGCTGCGATCTGTTCGCCTTGAATGTCTTTCTTTCGGTCGCGACGCATCGCAGCTTTCGTGCTGCGGGCCGGGAGCTGGACATCACGGCATCAGCCGTCAGCCACTCCATCAAGACGCTCGAGCAGCGCCTGGCCGTGAGACTGCTGAACCGGACCACGCGCAGCATGTCGTTGACCGATGCCGGGGAGCGGCTGGCGGTCAAGCTGCGGCCCAGCTTGTCGTCGCTCACGCAGGCCTTGCAGGAGGTCGACGAGTTCCAGCACACCCCGAGCGGCACGATACGCATCAATTCCAGCGAAGGCGCGGTTCGCCTGGTGCTGCGGCCCCTGCTCGCGCGCTTCGTGCGCACCTATCCGCAGGTCCATCTCGACATCGTCTGCGACGGGAAGCTCGGCGACGTCGTGGCCGACGGCTTCGACGCGGGCATTCGCCTGTTCGAAGCCGTGCCGCAGGACATGATTTCGGTACGCGTGGGCGGGCCGGTGCGTTTTGCGGCCGTTGCCTCGCCGAGCTACCTCGCGGCACGCGGTCGGCCTGCCGTGCCGCAGGACCTGCACCAGCACGACTGCATCCGGTTCCGTTTCGAGAGCGGTGCCCTCTATCGCTGGGAGTTCGCCCGCCATGGCGTCGAGGAGAGCATCGACGTCAAGGGGCCGATCACCCTCACCGACCAGCCGCTGATGGTCGATGCCGCGATCGAGGGCATCGGCATCGCCTTCGTGCCCGACCACCTCGCCTTGGAGGCATTGCGCGACGGCAGGCTCGAACGCGTGCTGGATGAATGGTGTCCCGCCTATCCGGGCCTGTGTCTCTACTATCCCGGACACCGCCACGTCTCCGGTGCCTTGCGTGCCCTGATCGACATGGTGCGCGACGGGTCCTCGTGAGGACCTCCTTCGCTCAGGAATTCATCCGCACCGGAATTCCTGACCGACGTTTCAATTCGAAAAACTCGAGTGCTCGACTATTTTCTCGACGAACGCGATGAATGCCCGGACCGTGGAGGGCACGTGTTGCCGGGTCGGATAAATGACGGAAAGCGCCAGGTCGGAAGCCTTCCAATCGGCCAGCACCTCTTTCAGCGCCCCGCTGCGCAAATCCTGGTCCACGAGGTAAATGGGTACCAGCGAAATCCCCATGCCCGCCAGAAGAATTTCCCGGATCGCCAGGCTGTTGTTGGCCGAAATTCCGCCGCGCACCGATACGACCGATTCGGTATCGGCACGCGTGAATTGCCAGCGTTGCGGCTGGAGCTTCATCGTATAGACGAGGCAATCGTGCCTGGCGAGGTCCGGCGGTTCGAGAGGAATTCCGCGGGCGGCTAAATAGGCGGGAGACGCGACAACCGCATGTCGAATGGTGGCCAGACGCCGGGCCACCATCGAAGAATCAGCAAGCTCCGATATTCGAAGCGAGACATCGATGCCGCTTTTGACGAGATCCGATTTGGCGTCGTCGAAAACGATTTCCAGCTCGATATTCGGATGGGACAGGCGAAAGCTCGCCAGGGCGGGCAGCACATGCATGAGCCCGAAGCTCATGGGCACGCCCGCGACGAGCTTGCCCGTCGCCTCGTCCCGCTTCGCATGCAATTCCATCTCCGCGTCGCGAATCGACCCGAGGCCCTCGCGAACCTTTCGGTAGAACTGCAGGCCTGCCGGGGTCAGCGCCACGGAGCGCGTGGTGCGGTGCAGGAGCCTGGCCTGCAGTTGCTCCTCGAGCCACTTGACGCGGCGGCTCGCGACCGAGCGGACGATGCCGAGTTTCTCCGCGGCCGCGGCAAAGGATCCGCTTTCGACGACGGCAACGAATATTTCCATGGAAGCAAGGCGATTCATGCGCGGTTGAATTTATAGAAAAAATCCCGGCCCGGAGAATTGATTGTTGCTGCTCGGCGAATGATCAAATCGCGTGACGGCAACGATGCGAGCCGTCGGCACATGCAGAATCCGCAGCTCTGAAATCGCTAAAGGTTTTCCATGATCAATCGCTTCAAGAAAAGGGCCGCGATCGCCCTCCTCGCCTTGTTTTCCTTTGGCGCGGCAATTTCCAATGCCGCCGAGTCGAGCGCGCAACCGCGGCCCGTCTACGATCAATTGACACCGGAAAACAGCCAACTCCTGCTGATCGACTACCAGCCGCAGTACGCATTTGCAACGCAATCCATCACCATCGATGCGCTGCTGAACAACGCCACGGCGCTGACAAAGGTGGCACAGGCTTTCAAGCTCCCGACGGTCATCACGACGATCACCGCAAAAGCCTATGCCGGGCCCACGTTTCCTCAAATCCAATCCGCCGCACCCGATGTCTCGGTGATCGACCGGACGCCCATCAATGCCTGGGCCGAGCCTCGCGTGCGAGATGCCCTCAAGAAAGCGGGCCGCAAGAAATTGATTATTGCCGGCCTGTGGACGAACAACTGCGTCATGCTGCCGGCCTTGGCGGCGCTCAAGGAAGGCTATGAGGTCTATGTCGTCACGGACGCCAGCGGCGACCCGGATGCCGCCTCGCACGAGCGCGCGGTGCAGCGGCTGGTGCAGGCGGGGGCGGTTCCGATCACCTGGCTGCCGGTGCTTCTGGAGCTGCAGGCCGACTGGACGCGCGACGTCACCAACGGCCAGGTCGGCAAGATCATCAACGAGCATGCGGGGGCGATGGCGACGGGTGCTTTCTACAAGCAATTCGTCCAGAAGCCCTGAAACGGGTCGGCACACGAGAAGCTGCCGCAGCCGCTCTTGAGTTGCCCCGCAACGTCCCGACCTGCAGGGTCTACGGCCCCATGCGTTGCGCCACCGCGCTCGCTGCCGTAGCCTGCACGCTCCGTGGACCTGCACTCGTTTCACCCCTCCGTCGCCCGCTGGTTCCTGCGAACCTTCCCCGGCCCCACCTCGGCCCAGGCCCAGGCGTGGCCGGCGATCCGGGCCGGGCGCGACACGCTGGTCGCCGCGCCCACCGGATCGGGCAAGACGCTCACGGCCTTCCTCGCGGCGCTCGACGACCTGGTGCGCCGCGGCCTCGATCCCGCCGGCCTGCCTGACGAGACCGCCGTCGTCTACGTCTCGCCGCTGAAGGCACTGTCCAACGACATCCGCCTGAACCTCGATGCGCCGCTCGCGGGCATTCGCGCCGAGCTGGCGGCGCTGGGGCTGCCCGAGGTCGACATCCGCACCGCCGTGCGCACCGGCGACACGCCGCAGCGCGAGCGCCAGCAGAGCCTGCGCCGGCCGCCGCACGTGCTGGTGACCACGCCCGAGTCGCTCTACGTGCTGCTGGGCTCCGCCTCGGGCCGCAAGATGCTGTCGACGGTGCGCAGCGTGATCGTCGACGAGATCCACGCCATCGCCGCGAGCAAGCGCGGCAGCCACCTGGCGCTGTCGCTGGAGCGATTGCAGGAGCTCTGCACGGCGCAAGGTGGCGCGCGGCCCGTGCGCATCGGCCTGTCGGCCACGCAGAAGCCCATCGACGAGGTGGCGCGCTTCCTGGTCGGCGCGGGCGCGCTGCGCGCCGACGGCACGGCCGATTGCGAGATCGTCGACATCGGCTATGCCAAGCAGCGCGACCTCGCGCTCGAGTTGCCGCCCACGCCGCTCGAGGCCGTGATGTCGGGCGACCAGTGGACGCAGGTCTATGCGCGCGTGGCCGAACTGGTGTGGCTGCACAAGACCACGCTGGTGTTCGTCAACACGCGCCGCATGGCCGAGCGCGCGGCGCGGCACCTGGGCGACATCCTCGGCAAGGAGGCGGTGGCCGCGCACCACGGCAGCCTGTCGAAGGAAACGCGGCTGGCCGCCGAGCAGCGCCTCAAGCGCGGCGAGCTCCAGGTGCTCGTCGCCACGGCCTCGCTCGAGCTGGGCCTGGACATCGGCGATGTCGACCTCGTGTGCCAACTCGGCTCGCCGCGCGCCATCGCCACCTTCCTGCAGCGCGCCGGGCGCTCGGGCCATGCGGTGGGCGGCGTGCCGAAGGCGCGGCTGTTCGCGCAGTCGCGCGACGAGCTGGTCGAATGCGCCGCGCTGCTCGACTGCATCCGCCGCGGCGAGCTCGATGCGCTGCGCGTGCTGCCGGCGCCGCTGGACGTGCTCGCGCAGCAGATCGTGGCCGAGACCGCCTGCCGCGAATGGAACGAGGACCAGCTGTTCGCCCTCGTGCGCCGCGCCTGGCCGTACGCGCAGCTGTCGCAGGCGCGCTTCATGGAGGTGGTGCGCATGGTGTCCGAGGGCTTCGCCACGCGGCAGGGCCAGCGCGCGGGCTATGTGCACCGCGACGCCGTGCACCACCTGCTGCGCGAACGCAAGGGCGCGCGCATGACCGCGCTGACCTCCGGCGGCACCATCCCCGAGACGGGCGACTACACGGTCGTGCTGGAACCGCAGGCCGACAAGATCGGCACCGTCAACGAGGACTTCGCGGTCGAGAGCCTCGCGGGCGACGTGTTCCAGCTGGGCAACACCAGCTACCGCATCCTCAAGATCGAGCCGGGCCGCGTGCGGGTGGAGGACGCGCAGGGCGCGGCGCCCAACATCCCGTTCTGGCTCGGCGAAGCGCCGGGGCGCAGCGACGAGCTGTCGTTCGGCGTGTCGCGGCTGCGCGAGGAGGTGTCGCAGGCGCTCGCAGCGGGCGGCGACGACGCGGCGATGGCGCTGCTGACGCAGGCCATCGGCCTCGACGACGAAGCCGCGCGCCAGATCGTCGCGCACCTCGCGCAGGCGCGCGCCGTGCTCGGCGACCTGCCCACGCAGCACACGCTCGTGATGGAGCGCTTCTTCGATGCCTCGGGCGGCATGCAGCTGGTGATCCACGCGCCCTTCGGCAGCCGGCTCAACCGCGCCTGGGGCCTGGCGCTGCGCAAGCGCTTCTGCCGCACCTTCAACTTCGAGCTGCAGGCCGCGGCGACCGAAGACGCGATCGTGCTGTCGCTGTCCACCAGCCACAGCTTCCCGCTCGACGAGGTGGCGCGCTACCTGCATTCGGCCTCGGCGCTGCACGTGCTGGTGCAGGCGCTGCTCGACGCGCCCCTGTTCGGCGTGCGCTGGCGCTGGAACGCCACCACCGCGCTCGCGCTGCCGCGCTTCACGGGCGGGCGCAAGGTGGCGCCGCAGCTGCAGCGCATGCGTTCCGAGGACCTGCTCGCGGCCGTCTTTCCCGACCAGGTCGCGTGCGCGGAGAACATCGTCGGCGAGCGCGAGATCCCCGAGCATCCGCTGGTCGCGCAGACGCTCGACGACTGCCTGCACGACGCGATGGACGCCGACGGCTGGCTCGCGCTGCTGCGGCGCATGGAGGTCGGCGCGGTGCGCGTGCTGGCGCGCGACCTGCCCGCGCCCTCGCCGCTCGCGCTCGAGGCCCTGAACGCGCGGCCCTATGCCTTCCTCGACGACGCGCCGCTGGAAGAACGCCGCACGCAGGCCGTGCAGAACCGGCGCTACACCGATCCGCAGAGCGCCGACGACGTCGGCCAGCTCGACGCGCAGGCCATCGCGAGCGTGCGCGAGGAGGCCTGGCCGCAGCCGCGCAGTGCCGACGAGATGCACGAGGCGCTCGGCATGCTCGGCGCCTTGAGCGACGACGAGGTGGCGCAGCAGGCGGACTGGAAGAAATGGCTGACGGCACTGGCCAAGGCCGGCCGCGCGACGCGCCTGCTGTTCGAGGGCAAGGGGCGTTCCGCGCGCGGCCTCTGGGTGACTGCCGAACGGCTGGGCCTGCTGCGCGCCGTGGCACCCGATGCGCCGATGCAGCCCGCCATCGTCGCGCCGGACGACGCCGAGCAGCCCGCCGACCGCGACACCGCGCTGCGCGAACTGCTGCGCTCGCGCCTGGGCGGGCTCGGCCCGGTGACGGTCGCGCAGCTCGCTGCGCCGCTCTTCCTGTCGGCCGCGGAGGTCGAAGGCGCCCTGCTCGCGCTGCAAGCCGAAGGCAGCGTGCTGCAGGGCCGCTTCACGCCCGGCGGCACCGAGCCCGAATGGTGCGAGCGCCATCTGCTGGCACGCATCCATCGCTACACGCTCGGACGCCTGCGCCGCGAGATCGAACCGGTCGAGCCGCGCGACTTCGTGCGCTTTCTCTTCGAATGGCAGCACATCGGCGCGGGCTCGCGCGTGAGCGGCCCGGAAGCGCTGTCGGGCATCCTCTCGCAGCTCGAAGGCTATGAGGCTCCCGCGCCGCTGTGGGAGGCCGAGCTGCTGTCCGCGCGCGTGAGCGACTACGCGGGCGCCTGGCTCGACGACCTGTGCACCGCCGGGCGCGTGCTGTGGACGCGGCTGCGGCCGACGGCCACCGAGGGGCGCAAGGGCGCGGGCAGCCTGTCGTTGCGCGCCACGCCGGTGGTGCTGCTGCCGCGCCGCAGTTCGGCGCTGTGGACCACGCTCGCGCCCGCACCTGCCGACGACGACAACCTGGGCTCGCGCGCTTCACGCGTCGCCACTCACCTGGCCCAGCACGGCGCCTGCTTCTTCGACGAGATCGCGCACGGCACCCGGCTGCTGCCGGTCGAGATCGAGGAGGCGCTGACCGAACTGGTCGCCAAGGGCCGCGCGCGCTGCGACAGCTACGCGGGCCTGCGCGCCCTGCTGGTGCCGGCCGCCAAGCGCGCCTCGGCCGACCTGCGGCGCCGGCGGCGCGCGCCCCTCTTCAGCATCGAGGACGCCGGGCGCTGGACCCTGGTGCGGCCCCCCGCCGCCGCCGAAGCGCTGGCCGCCAGCTCCGCCGAGGCGATCGAACAGGTGGTGCACGTGCTGCTGCGTCGCTACGGCGTCGTCTGCTGGCGGCTGCTCGAGCGCGAGGCTGCGTGGCTGCCGCCCTGGCGCGAACTGGTGCGCGTGTGCCGCCGGCTCGAGGCGCGCGGCGAGATCCGTGGCGGCCGCTTCATCGCCGGCGTGTCGGGCGAGCAGTTCGCCTTGCCCGAGGCGGTGGCGTCGATGCGGCGCGTGCGCCGCGAGCCGGGCGACGGCGCGCTGATCGCGCTCGCGGCCAGCGACCCGGCCAACCTGCTCGGCACCGTCGTGAACGGCCCGAAGGTGCCGCGGGTCGCGGGCTCGCGCGTGCTGTACTGCGACGGCGTGCCGATCGCGACCAGCGTGGCGGGAGAGATCAGCCTGCTGGTCGAGCTCGATGCCGCGCGGGCGCAGGCGGCGAGGCGTGCGCTCTCGCTCGAACCCTCGCTGCGCAGCCACGAACTCGCCGCGCAACCGTCGGCTTGAGCCCGCGCGACGCCCTCAGCTGGCCTCGGCGCCGTGCCCGCCGCCGCGCGTCACGACCTCGACCGACTGCACGCCTTCCAGCGTCTCCAGCCGCCGCACGAAATTGCCGATGTCGGCCGACGACACGCGCACCAGCTGCACCGTGATGTCGTCGAGCTCACCGCCCGGCCGCACCGCGACCAGGAAACGCCGCAACCGCGCGGGCTGCAGCTCGAGCCCCTGCTCGAGCGACTCCGGGCTCACCGCGCCGTGCGTCGCGACCACGCGCAGCCGGCAGCTCTGGCTGCGCGCGCGGTAGGCCTCTTCCAGCGGCTTGATGCCCGCGAGGATCACCAGGATGATCACGGTCGAGGCGGCCGCCGGAAAGTAGAGCCCGCCGCCGACCGCGAGCCCGATCGCGGCCACGGTCCAGATGCTCGCGGCGGTCGTGAGTCCGCGCACGATCTCCCCGCGCGCGAGGATCGCGCCGGCACCGAGGAAGCCGATGCCCGACACCACCTGCGCGGCCGCGCGCGACGGATCGAGCACCACGTGCTCGCCGCGCAGGCTGTCCGCGAAGCCATAGGCCGACACCAGCATGAAGAGGCAGGCACCCACGCTCACCAGCATGTGCGTGCGGATGCCCGCGGCCCACAGCAGGCGCTCGCGCTCCAGGCCGACGAGGCTGCCGAGCGCGGCGGCGACGAACAGGCGCAGCAGCGTCTCGCCATGGGACAGAAGAACGTTGCCGTGCAGCATGGACAGGGCCGGCGTCATTCGGTGAAGTTGTCCTTGATCAGGTCCACCACGTCGGACGAGCGCCCGCCGAGCACCGCCTTGGCGGAGTACAGCATCGTGCCCGCGACCTGGCTGAACTCCACCTTCGGCGGCATCACCAGCTCGGTGCGGTTGACCTTCACGTCGAGCAGCGCCGGCCCGGGATGCGCGAGGAAGGCGCGCACGGCATCGGGCAACTGCTCGGCGCGCTCCACCTTCTGCCCGTAGAAGCCGATCACCTCCGCCAGCCGCGCGAAGTCGGGGTTCAGCAGGTCGGTGTAGTTGTCGAGCAGACCCTCGACCTTCTGCTCGAGCTCCACGAAGTTCAGGCTCGCGTTGTTGTAGACCACGACCTTGATCGGCAGCTTCTCCTGCACCGCCGTCATCAGGTCGCCCAGCAGCATCGCGATGCCGCCATCGCCCGACAGCGAGATCACCTGCCGGCCCGGAAAGGCCTTCTGCGCGCCCAGCGCCTGCGGCATGGCGTTGGCCATGGTCCCGTGCAGCAGGCTCACGAGCGTGCGGCGGCGCCCGTTCATCGTGAGGTGGCGCAGCGACCACACCATCGGGCTGCCGCCGTCGGCCGTGAAGACGGCGTCGTCGGCCGCCAGTTCGTCGATCACCCGCGTGAGGTGCTGCGGATGGATCAGCCCCGCCTTGCCGGGCCGCTCGTCGCGGCGCAGCGTCTCCAGCGAAGCCTGGCGATGGCGCAGGCATTCGTCGAGAAAGCTGCGGTCGGCACGCTCCTCGAGCAGGGGGATCAGCGCCTCGATGGTGTGCGCGATGTCGCCCACCAGCCCCAGCGCCACCGGATGGCGGCGCCCGAGATGGCTGCCGTCGACGTCGATCTGCAGGATGGTCGCCTTGGCCGGATAGAACTGGCTCCATGCGAAGTCGGCGCCCAGCAGCAGCAGCGTGTCGCACTCCTGCAGCGCGCGGTAGCCCGACTCCACGCCGAAGATGCCGGTCATGCCCATGTTGAAGGGGTTGTCGTACTCCACGAAATCCTTGGCGCGCGAGGTGTGGGCGATCGGCGCCTTCAGGCACTGGCCGAGCGCCAGCAGCATCTCGTGCGCGCCCTCGCAGCCATGGCCGGCATAGATCGCGATCTTCCTTCCCTTGCCGAGCAGGGCCGCCAGCTGCGCGAGTTCGGCATCGTTGGGCCGGATCACGGGCGCGGCGCGGTGCACCGAGAAGCCCAGGCCTTCCTTCACCTCGGTCTGCGCGATGTCGCTCGGCAAAATGACGACGGCCACGCCGCGCCGCGACAGCGCCGCCTGCGCCGCGAGCGCCACCACGCGCTGCGCCTGTTCGGCCGACTGCACCTGTTCGCAGAAGACGCTGCAGCCCGCGTAGAGCGACTTGAAGTCCACCTCCTGCGGAAACTCCATGCCGAGCTCGGCCGTCACGATCTGGCTCGCGATCAGCACCACCGGTGCGCGATTGCGGTTCGCCTCGAAGACGCCGTTGATGAAGTGCAGCCCGCCCGGCCCGCACGAACCCGCGCAGAGGCTCAGCTCGCTCGTCAGGTACGACTCCGCGCCGGCGGCGAAGGCGGCCGCTTCCTCGTGGCGCACATGCACCCATTCGATCTCGCTGCGGCGGATCGCGTCGGTCACGTGGTTCAGCGTGTCGCCGACGATCCCGTAGCAACGTCTGGCGCCGGCCTTCTGCAGGGTTTCGATGACGAGGTCGGCGACTTTCTTGTGGGCCATGCGGGGCTTCCTTTGCGACAAAGAAAAGAGGCTACGCATGCGCCCCGCGCGGCCCGTGGGCAGCCGTCGGAATCGTGGGTAGGATTTCGCCGCACAGGCAGAATGCGCCAAACATCCCGCAAAAGCCCGACGGCGGCAACGATCCCGCCCCGTCGCGAGACAACCCACCCGATGCAATCGACCGGAACCCTGCGCGGCATCGCCGCGATGCTGCTGGCCTGCGCCTTCTTCGCCTGCATGGACGCGCTGCTCAAGACCCTGGCCGCGCACTATCCGCCGGCGCAGGTGATGGCACTGCGCGGCCTCACCGCCCTGCCCCTGGTCTGCCTCTACGTCGCCTGGCGCCGCGAGGCGGCCGGCGTCTTCAACCGCCGGTTGCGCTGGCGGCTGCACCTGCTGCGCGCCGTGCTGAACATGGCGATGCTCGTGCTCTTCGTCCATGGCCTCAAGACCCTGGGGCTGGCCGAGGCCTACACGCTCACCTTCATCGCGCCGCTGCTGATGGTGCTGATCGCCGTGCCGATGCTCGGCGAGTCGATCCACGCGCGACACTGGATCGCCATCGGGCTGGGCTTCGCGGGCGTGGTGATCGCGCTGCGGCCCGAGCAAGGTGCCTTCCTCTCGACGGGCGCCATCGCGATCCTGGTGGCCGCGGTCTGCTATGCGCTGTCGAACATGCTGGGCCGGCTCATCAGCCGCACCGAGCCGAGCGCCGCGCTGGTGTTCTGGACCACGGTCGGCATGGCCCTGGGCGGCAGCTTGCTGGCGGCGCCGCAATGGGTGCCGATCCGCAGCGAGCACGCATGGATGCTCGCGGGCCTCGCCCTCAGCGGTTTCCTCGGGCAACTGGCCATCGCCGAGGCGTTCCGCCACGGCCAGGCCGCCGCCATCGCGCCCTTCGAGTACAGCGCGCTGGCCTGGGCCATCCTGCTCGACTGGCTGTTCTGGCAGGCCGTGCCCGATGCCTGGACCCTGGGTGGCGGCGCGCTGATCGTCGCGAGCGGCCTGTGGCTGGCGCGCAGCGAAGCCTCGCGATCGGCCCGCAACAAGCAGCAGCCGGCGGCCTCCGCGACGCGCCCCTCGTCATGAGCGCGCCGGCAGCGCGGCGCTCGCAACCCCCTCGGCACGGTACCCGGCGATCCGGCGGCCGGCCATGTGCGAGGTGAAGATCGCGAGCATGAAGACGCCCACGCTCAGCAGGCTCAGGTAGTGGGCGCCGAGCAGATGGATGCCCACGGCGCCCAGGATGCCGGCCGTCGTCACGCCGAGGTAGGTCGCCGCGGTATTGAGGCCGAGCAGCACCGGGGCGATGGGCGGCGCGATATTGACCAGCCGATACTGCTGCGGCCCCTGGATGCCCCACCCTGTCGCCCCCCAGATCGCGACGGCCACGACGGCGGGCCCTAGCGAGGCGCTGGTCCAGGGCAGGAAGGCCATGTCCACCGCCTGGGCCGCCAGCACCACGAACATGACCTTCGTCGGGCTCGTCCTGTCGAGCACGCGCGCCAGCGCGATGTTGGTGAGCGTTCCGCTGGCGCCCCAGACCACCAGCAGCGCACCGAACACCAGGGCGTTGACCAGCACGCGATCGAACACGACCGAGAAGTAGACGTAGACCAGGAAATTGCCCGCCATGCCCAGGTAGGTGGTCAGCAGGGTCCAGCCGATGCGCGAATCCTTCAGCGGCGCCAGGCGCGCCCTGAGGCCGATCCGCGGCGTCAGCGGCACCTGCCTGAGCAGCACCAGGATGCCCAGGCCCGCCGCCAGCCCCACGGCCGAGACGAAGTACATCGTCCAGCGCCAGTCGCCGAGTCCCCCGAGCACCGTGCCGATCGGCGAGCCCAGCGCCGTGGCCGCCGTCAGGCCCGCGACGATCACGGCGATCGCCTGGCCGCGGCGGTTCGGCGCCACGATGCTCGCGCCCGTTCCGGTCGCGGTCGGGGAGTACATGGCCGCGCCCAGTCCGGCGAACACGCGCGACACCAGCGCGACCGCGAAGCTGGGCGCGAGCGCCGTGGCGAGGTTCGCGAGCACGAAGATGCCGAGCCCCGCCAGCATCAGCTGCTTGCGCGGAACGTTGCCCGCGACGGCGGCGATCGTCGGCGCCAGCAGCGCATAGGCGATCGCATAGAGCGTCGTCAACTGGCCGGCCACTGCGATGTCGACGTCGAAGCTGTGCGCCAGTTGCGGCAGGATGCCGGCCATCACGAAGGTGTCCGTGCCGAGCGCGAACATCCCGAGCGCCAGCACCAGCAATCGCTTGTCCATGGCTTTTCCTTCAGCGCGACGCAACGAAGAGCCGCTGCACCTCGGCGAACGGCTTCGCGTCGGCCGAGAGCGGATCGGAGTGGCCGGTCTCGAGGAAGCCCCGGGCGGCGCGTTCGGCCTGCCCCCACACCAGTTGCGGGATCGCGGACCCCGCGCTGAGGCGCCGTACGCCGAGCTTGGAGAGCGCCGCCGCGCCGGGCAGGCCACCCCAGGCCATGACGTTCAGCGGCAGCCGCGTGGCGAGGGCGACGTCCTCGATCTCCGTCGGCTCGCGCAGGCCCGGCACGAACAGGCCATCGGCACCCGCGGCCGAGTACAGCGTCGCGCGCCGGATCGTCTCCTCCACGCGCTCCGAGGGCTCCGCGAGCCCGGCGAGGAAGACATCGGTGCGCGCGTTCACGAACAGGTCGGCGTTCGTCCGGTGCAGGAAGGCCCGGATCGCCTCGATCTTGGCCGCCAGGATCGCCGGGGCGTCCCGTCCGTCCTCGATGTTGATGCCCATCACGCCGAGGTCGAGCAGCCGCTGCACGAGATCGACGACGGCCTGTGGGTCGTCCGAATAGCCGTTCTCGATGTCGACCGACAGCGGCACCGTGAGCACCCTGGCGATCCTCGCGACCGCACCGACGGCTTCGTCGACCGGCAGCGCCCGGCCATCCGCATGGCCCAGCGACCAGGCGAGCCCCGCGCTGGTGGTGGCGATGGCCGCGGCACCGGCGTGCTCGAACAGCCGGGCCGAGGCCGCGTCCCAGGCATTGGGCAGAACGAGTGGCGTGGCGGCGCGGTGAAGCTGGCGGAAATGCGCGACCGTGTTTCTCGTCGGGTCGGAGTGGGTGGAAGTCAATGCGTGCTCCTGAAGTGGGGCCCCTCGCGGGGTGACAGGCAGGGATCTTCGGTCTAAACTTCGATGGCGTTAAGGTCAGGTTTCCGTCTTTTTGCGCCATGGGTTCGCCCTGTGCGCACCATGCAACGAGGTGTCGGATGATTCGTGTCGGCGTGGTGATCTATCCCGATTTTCAGCTGCTCACCCTGGCGGTGGTCTCGGTGTTCGAGTACGCCAACATGTCGCTGGCCGAGCCGCTGTATGTCCACACCCTGCTGTCCGAGCACGGCGGGCCCGTCCGGTCCTCGTGCGGTGTGGAGGTCGGCACGGTGCCGTTCGGCAACGCGCGCTACGACACCGTGCTGGTGGTCGGCGATACCGTCGTGACCGAGGGCTCCCCCGCCATGCTGGGCTTCCTGCGCAAGTCGGCGCGCCGCGCGCGGCGCATGGGCGCGGCCTGCACCGGCGCCTTCAACCTCGCGCAGGCCGGGCTGCTCGACGGCAAGCGCGCGACCACCCACTGGGCCCACGTGGTCAAGATGCGGCGCCATCACCCGGAGGTGCTGCTCGAGGAGGACAGCATCTTCGTGCAGGACGGCAGCGTCTGGACCTCGGCCGGCGCCACCGCCTGCATCGACCTCGGCCTGGCCCTCGTCGAGGAGGACTGCGGTGCCGATGTCGCCAAGCTGGTGGCGAAGCGCATGGTCGTGTACCACCGGCGCACCGGCGGCCAGTCGCAGCATTCCGCGCTGCTCGAGCTGCGCCCGCGCACCGACCGCATCCAGAAGGCGCTCACCTATGCGAAGAGCCACCTGACGAACGAGCTCTCGCTCGAGGAGCTCGCCGAGGCCGCCAGCCTCAGCCCGCGCCAGTTCGGCCGCGTGTTCAGGGAGGAGACCGGCCAGACGCCCGCCAAGGCGATCGAGCGGCTGCGCACCGAGACCGCGCGGCTGATGATCGAGTCGCAGCTGCTGCCGATCGAGACCGTGGCGCGCGACACCGGCTTCGGCGATCCCGACCGCATGCGCCGGGCCTTCCTGCGGGCCTATGGGCAGCCGCCGCAGGTCATTCGCCGGGCCAATCGGTCGGAGGCGCGGCGCGCCTGAGCAGGCATGCCGCCGCGCGTCTCAGTCGAAGGTCCGCGCCACGAACGACGACTTGTTCGTGATCGACCAGCGGCCCTCGACCTCGTGCATCACGAAGTGATCGTTGAACAGCTTCTGGCCGATCCGCACCTTCACGATGGCCGTCGAGAGGCTGTCCGAGATGTGCGCCATCGACAGGATCGCCTCCTCGCGCGGCGAATCCGTCGAACCGGGGCTCGGCCTCCCGTGGATGAGCGCCGCATAGTCGGTCGACGACAGGGTCTGCAGCTCGCCGTCCTGAAGCCACTGGACGAGGCAGCTCGGATGGAAGACCTGGTGGAAGTCGCGGCTCTTCGGCTCGTAGGCGAGATGGAAATAGTCGTCGATCAGGGCGGCGACGGCTTGGGTCTGGGTCATTGCGAAATCTCTTCAAGGGATGGAAGCTTCGTATGGTGAAAGCTCCTCCCCTTCCCCGCTACCGCGAATCGGGCATCGCTGCCATTACAGGAACACATGGATCATGGAAGACCTCGATGGAGGACTCGTAGGCGGGTTGCTGGTGCTGGCCGCGGTCGCCGACTGCAAGAGCTTCAGTGCTGCCGCCTCGCGCCTGGGCCGGACACAGCCCGCGGTGAGCCGCGCCATCCAGCGGCTGGAAGACCGGCTGCGCGCGAAGCTCGTGCATCGCACCAGCCGGCAGGTCGAAGTGACGGATGCGGGGCACGCGTTGCTGGCGAAGGTGCTGCCCTTGCTCCAGGGCATCGAGGAGGCGACGGTCGGTGCGTCGGCTCAGACCTCGGTCGTCGACGGAACGCTGCGCGTGGCCTGCGATGCGGTGTTCGCCCGCCTCGTGCTGGCGCCGGAGCTGGCCGAGTTTCTCCAGCGCCACCCCGCGCTTCAACTGAAGCTGGAGACGCGCAACGATCTCCCGGACCTGGTGAGCGACGGATTCGATCTCGCCATCCGGTTCGGAGCGCCATCGGTGTCGACGCTGGTCTGCCGCAGGCTCTACAGCCCGCGGATCCTGACCGTGGCCGCGCCCGCCTACCTCGCGCAACGCGGCCGGCCGGCGTCGCCGCAGGACCTGGTCGATGGCGGCCATGAATGCATCCATGCCATCGACCCGTCCACCGGCCGGCTCTTCGACTGGGAGTTCTGGCGCGGCGACGAGAAGCTGAAGGTGGCCGTGCGCGGCAGCCTGACGGTCACCGATGCGGGCACCAAGATCGGCGCCTGCCTCGCGGGCTACGGCATCGCGCAGGTGATCGACCTCGGCATCGAAACGCACCTGCGCGCGGGCACGCTGGTGCCGGTGCTGACGGACTGGCCCGACGAGACCTTCCCGCTCTATGTCTACTACCCGGGCAGGGAGCACGTTCCGGCCAAGGTCAGGGCGTTCATCGATTTCGTCGCGCGCATGATGCCCGGGCCGCAATCCGAGGGACACGCAGCCTGCCGGCAACGCGCGTGAGCAGGCACCGCGCGGCCCTTGCCGGCCACCGCCCCGCAGGCGCGCGTCCGACAACGCAATCGCCGCGCACCGACACCGCGCGCCGCTGCGGCTGCACAAGCTGCGGCGCTTCAACGTCCAGGAGCAGCAGCATGCAACGTTTCATCGATCGCGTCGTCATCGTCACGGGCGCCGGTTCCGGCATCGGCGAGGCCACGGCCCGCCGTTTCTCGCAGGAGGGCGCCAGCGTCGTGCTCGCGGGCGACACCAGGGCCAAGCTCGAGCGCGTCGCAGCCGACCTGCCGCCGGAGCGCACGCTGGTCAAGCTCACCGACGTGTCGAACTACAAGCAGGTGCAGGCCCTGGTGGCCGCCACCGTCAAGCGCTTCGGCGCGCTGCACGTGCTGTTCAACAACGCGGGCATCGCGGTCGAGGGCAGCGTGACCGAGGCGCCCTTCGACGGCTGGGCGAAGACCATGGCGACCAATGTCGGCGGCGTGTTCCACGGCTGCCGCGCGGCCATGCCGCACCTGATCGCGAGCCGCGGCTGCATCGTCAACACCGGCTCGGTCTCGGGGCTCGGCGGCGATTGGGCGCTCGGCTTCTACAACGCCTCGAAGGGCGCGATCGTCAACTTCACCAAGGCCCTCGCGCTCGACCATGGCAAGGACGGCGTGCGCGTCAACGCCGTCTGCCCGAGCCTGACCTTCACGCCGATGACCGAGGACATGAAGGGCGACCGCAAGCTGATGGCGAAATTCCGCGAGCGCATTCCGCTGGGGCGCGGAGCCGAGCCCTCGGAGATCGCGGCGGTCGTGGCCTTCCTGGCGAGCGACGACGCGAGCTTCGTCTCGGGCGTGGCGCTGCCGGTGGACGGCGGGCTCATGGCCTCGAACGGACAACCCAACATGGCATGAGGCGGCGCGCTCGCGGATTGCGGCATTCCTGCGTGGCGATGCGCTGCAGGCCTACGCGATGCAGGCAACCCCGAACCGAATGTCATGGCTCCCACGAACCCCAACCAGGAGCCATTCATGACCACCAAACGCGCCGAACCCGATGCCTGCAGCCTGCTCGATACCGACCACAAGAACGTGAAGAAGCTGTTCACGGCCTACGACGAACTCGTCGGCTCGAAGGCCGCGAGCGCGACCGAGAAGAAGCGCCAGCTGGCGCAGCAGATCTGCGCCGAACTCACGGTGCACACCCAGATCGAGGAGGAGATCTTCTATCCGGCGGTGCGCGAAGCAATCAAGGAAACCGACCTGCTCGACGAGGCCGAGGTCGAGCACGCCAGCGCCAAGGACCTGATCGCCCAGATCCAGGACGCCGGGGAGGTCGACGAGATGTTCGATGCCAAGGTCAAGGTGCTGGGCGAATACATCGACCACCACGTCAAGGAAGAGCGCAACGAGATGTTCCCCAAGGCACGCGCGGCCAAGGGCCTGGACCTCGTGACCATGCGCGAGCTGATGGCGGCGCGCAAGGAAGAACTGATGGCCGAGTTGACGGCGGCGGCTTGAGTCGTCGCGCCCTGGATCGAGCCCGCCGCGTGCGGGCTTAATCCGGGCGCTTGGCCTTCGAGAGGGCCGCCCTGCCCTCCGGCGTCACCCGAAAGATGATCGAGGGGGCCTGGGTCAATGGAACACCCGGCGGCGGAAGCCGCGCCTCGATCAGGCCCGCGGCCTCGAGAACGATGGCGTTGCGGATGTCGGCTTCTTCATGAAGCGCGAGCGGAAACTGCGAATCCTCGATACGGCGTAAAAAATCCATCGGCATGGGGAGACCTCCGACGGGCGCGGATGATAGCCAAGACCGCGGGGCTTGCGCCATGTCATTTCACTATCGAGGGTCCGGGAATGGACTCCGCGCGCGTTCCGGCCTTGGGCCCCCGGCTCGACCGCGCGGGTCGGCGGCCTTGCGCTTCCCCGAGAATGCCCGGCTGCTGACGCTGCGCGCGCGTCAACGCCGAGAGCCCTTCGGCGGTCACTTCGAGCACGATGGCGCGCGGAATGTAGAACTCCCCCGTTCGCTCCCGCAGCGGCCGATCGAAGGTCGCCCGCACGAGGCCCGCGGCTTCCAGCGAGAGCAGCTGTTCGATCTCGTCACGCGAGGTGGACTCGGCCGGCAGCCGCCGCTGCCAGAAGGCGGCCAGCAGCTTCATGCTGACGAGCACCCGCTGCTGCCGTTCGCTGAGGATCTTCGAACGCATTCCTGCCACCTCCGGGTCGAAACCGAATCCTTGCTCCCTGCACCGGGTTATCGGCCGCGAGCGGCGCGGCAGGCGTAGGCGCGTTTCCGGTTCCCGCGACGTCCATGCGCCCTGCCCCATTGCTGGCGCCGTCGGTGCGCCACGACGAGCTGGCGCGGCGGGCACCTACACGGCGCCCCGGGTCCGAGCCCCACCGTGAGGCATCGATCAGTCAACCAACCCCACCAGGAGCTACACCATGACCACCGCATCCATCACCAGCGACGAAGTCCTGTCGATCCTCAACGACCTGCTCGAGAACTCGCGCGACGGCGAATACGGATTCCGCGCCTGCGCCGACGAAGTGGAAGACACGCAGGTCAAGCAGGTTTTCGCCACCCGCGCGGCCCAATGCGCCGCGGCCGCCGAGGAGCTGGCGACCCTGATCCGCGCGCTCGGCGGCAAGGCGGACCAGGGCGGCAGCGTCAGCGGCGCGTTGCATCGCGGCTGGGTCCACGTGAAGGGCACGCTGGGTGCCGACAGCGCCCTGTCGATGCTCGAGGAGTGCGAACGCGGCGAGGATTCGGCCGTCGCGCGCTACCGCAAGGCGCTGAAGAACGACCTGCCCGCTGAAGTGCTCGCCGTCGTGCAGCGGCAGGCCGAAGGCGCCCAGCGCAACCACGACCAGATCCGCGACCTGCGCGACCAGTACAAGGCCAAGGGCTGAGCATGGCCACGCGCAAGCCCATGTCGCCCGTGAACATCGAGCAGAACCGCGAGGTCGGCATCGACACGCCGCTGGACGGCAGCCGCATGGGCCGCGAGGCCGGCAAGCCTTCGGGCGATCCGGGCGAGCGCGGCCACGATGCGCCCCCGCCCGGCACCGAGGGCGCCAAGCCGCCCGCACAGACCCGGCGCAACGGCGAGAAGGCCTAGCCGGCCGGCGGGCGCCTTGTCGCTGCTCATCGAGTCAATCCCTCAGGAGGTCCCATGACAGACGATCCCAAGAAGACCGCGCTCGATCGCAAGCTCATCGCGTTGCACGAACCCCATGAAGTCCGTTCGTGGACCCAGAGCCTGGGCTGCACCGAGACCCAGCTTCGCGACGCGGTGAAGGCCGTCGGCAATTCGGCCGACGAGGTCCGCCAGTACCTGGCCGAGAAACTCAAATGAAGCGTCTTCGGTGGCGCGAGGATCTCGCGCGGCAGCCCCATCCCGGTCCCGGCCAGCGCTCGACGCAGTGAACGACGCGGCGACGAGCTTCGAGCCCTACGAACATCCGGCCGGCGGCTGGGGTTCATTGAAGGCGGTGGGCAGCATCCTGCTGCGCGAACACATTCCCATCCTGGGCGCGCGGGCCCTGCTCCAGCAGAACAAGCCCGATGGCTTCGCCTGCGTGAGCTGTGCCTGGGCCAAGCCAGGCCATCCGCGCACGGCCGAGTTCTGCGAGAACGGCGCCAAGGCCACGGCCTGGGAGCTTACGGCCAAGCGCATGCCGCCGGCCTTCTTCGAACAGCACACGGTCACGCAACTGCTCGATTGGAGCGACCACGAACTCGAGGCCGGTGGTCGTCTCACGCGGCCGATGCGCTGGGATGCCGCGAGCGACCGCTACCTCGAGATCTCGTGGGATGACGCCTTCGCGGAGATCGGCGCCGAGCTGCGCGCGCTGCGCCACGAGGATCCGGCCTCGGTGGTGTTCTATGCCTCGGGCCGTGCATCGCTCGAGACCAGCTACCTCTACCAGCTGCTGGCGCGCCTGTACGGCAACAACAACCTGCCCGACAGCTCGAACATGTGCCACGAGACCACCTCGGTGGCGCTGCCCGAGACCATCGGCGTGCCCGTGGGCACGGTGCGGCTCGACGATTTCGAACATTGCGATGCGATCTTCATCTTCGGCCACAACACCGGCGTGAGCAGCCCGCGCATGCTGCACCAGCTGCAGGAAGCCCGCCAGCGCGGCGCGAAGATCGTGACCTTCAATCCGCTGCGCGAACCCGGGCTGGTGCACTTCGCCAACCCGCAGTCGCCGGTGCAGATGCTCACGCCCGCCGAGACGCAGCTCAGCACCCAGTACCTGCAGGTGCGCAACGGCGGCGACCTCGCGGCGCTGGCGGGGCTGTGCAAGGCGCTAGTTGCGGCCGACGATGCGGCGCTCGCGGCCGGCGCGGCGCGCGTGCTCGATGCCGACTTTCTCGCCGCGCACACCGAGGGCTTCGAGGATTTCGCGGCCTGGCTGCGCGAGGTGCCGTGGACCACCATCGCCGCGGAATCCGGCCTGTCGCGCGAGGCACTGGAACAGGCGGCCGCCACCTTCGCCGAGTCGCGCGCCGTGATCGGCATCTACGGCATGGGCCTGACCCAGCATGTGGAGGGCGTCGCGAACGTGCAGATGGTGTCGAACCTGCTGCTGCTCGGCGGCCACATCGGCCGGCGTGGCGCGGGCATCTGCCCCGTGCGCGGCCATTCGAACGTGCAGGGCCAGCGCACCGTGGGCATCACGGAGAAGCCCGAGCTCGCGCCGCTCGACGCGATGGCGAAGCTCTACCGCTTCGAGCCGCCGCGCGAGAAGGGCCTCAACACGGTGGAGGCCTGCCGCGGCGTGCTCGACGGCTCGGTGCGCGCCTTCGTCGCGCTGGGCGGCAACTTCACGCGCGCCGTGCCCGACACCGACCGCATCGAGCCCGCATGGAAGAAGCTGCGCCTCACCGTCAACATCGCCACCAAGCTCAACCGCAGCCACCTGGTGCATGGCGCGGTGTCGTACCTGCTGCCCTGCCTGGGCCGTATCGAGATCGACCGCCAGGCCGGCGGCGAGCAGTCGGTGTCGGTCGAGGACTCCACCGGCGTGATGCATGCGTCGCGCGGCATGGCCGAGCCCGCTGCCGATACGCTGCGCTCCGAGGTCGCGATCGTCGCGGGCATCGCGCTCGCCACCCTGCCGCCGAACCCGGCCGTGCCCTGGGAGGCCTGGGCCGAGAACTATGCGCGCATCCGCGAGCACATCGCGCAGGTGCTGCCCGAGGTATTCCACGATTTCAATGCACGGCTGGAAGATCCGGCGGGCTTTCCTCGGCCGCTGCCTGCGCGCGAGCGCGTGTGGAAGACAAAGAACGGCAAAGCCAACTTCAAGGGCTACGGCCTGTTGCGCGAGGGCGCGGCGCCATCGCAGCAGGTGCTGCGGCTCATGACCCTGCGCAGCGACGACCAGTTCAACACCTCCATCTACAGCCTCGACGACCGCTTCCGCGGCATCCACGGCACGCGTCGCGTGCTGCTGATGAACACGCGCGACATGGCGCGGCTGGCGCTGGCCGAGGGCGACATGGTCGATGTGAACGCCGAAGGGTTCGAGGACGCCGAGCGCCGGGTGGCGGGCCTGCGCGTCACGCCCTACGACCTGCCCGAGGGCTGCGTGGGCGGCTATTACCCCGAGTGCAATCCGCTGATCCCGCTCGAGCATTTCGCGCGCCAGAGCATGGTGCCGGCGGCGAAGGCGATTCCCGTGCGCGTGGCGCGCAGCGCGATCGCCTGACGGTCGTCACGGCCCGGATCGGGCCTTCACCTCGGCCTCCGCGTCCAGCCAGTCCTGCTCGGCATTGCCTTCGGTCTTTCCGCGGCGCTCGTAGGCGGCATAGGCGGCATAGGCGGCTTCGCGGATCGCCTGTTCCCGGTCGGTCTCGCCCGTTTCCTTCGGCGCGGCCGCCGCGGCGTCGTCCAGGCCTTCGGTGAGCGAATCGACAGGTGGGTTCGCGCCACCCGCCGGCGCGACCAGGGGCTGGTCGCCGCCATTCTTCGAACTTGCCATCTGAGGCTCCTTGCAGTGTTGGGTTCGATGGACGGTAAGCCGGCCAGCCGGCGGCTTCGTCTCTTCTTTGCGAACAATCTCGTAGGAGCAGGTCGCCCGCGCCGACATGCCGTCGGCGGCGCGCGCGCCACGGGCGCAGGCGCACTCCTGCAAGAGGATGCGCACCCGGATGTCGCGGGCAGGCCCGCTTCGCACGCACGCTGCGACGGATCGCAGGAGCACTCGCCCATATGTCAGACATCCAGCCTTTCCCACGCCCCCACCCTCGAGAGGACGACGATGGCCCCGTGGGCGGCATGCCCAACACCGCCACCGTCGCCTATGCCGGCAAGTCGCTGTGGCTCGCGCGCTTCGATCGCTTCGCCAGCCACGTCACGCGCTGGGCCGGAACCCCGACCGCCTTCTGCGTCGCCCTGATGGCGGTGGCCGCCTGGGCGCTGTGCGGGCCGCTGTTCAAGTTCTCGGAGAACTGGCAGCTGGTGATCAACACCGGCACGACGATCGTGACCTTCCTCATGGTGTTCCTGATCCAGCAGAGCCAGAACAAGGACAGCGTGGCCGTGCACCTCAAGCTCGACGAACTGCTCGCCACCAGCCAGCGCGCGAGCAACCGCATGATCGGCATCGAGGCGCTCGACGAGCAGGAGCTGCAGCGCGTGGCCGCGTTCTATGCCCGTCTCGCGGAACGCGCCAAGGCCGGCAACCTGACGTCCGAGGCCGCGCAGAAGGTGGCGATGGGCAGGGACATGGCCAAGTGCGCGGGACGGTCGGAGCCCGTGGCGCGCTCCTGAGAACTTCCCCCCTTTCTTCCCTTGACATGCACGGAGAACCCGCCATGACCGATCCCCGCGAAGCAGGCCCCAGGCCGCCCTTCTCGACCCCCCAGCAGCAGCCGCCCGGCCTCGAATCCGAGATGTCGCCGCGCCCCGACTTCGGCGAGAACTCCTACGTGGGCGCCGGCAAGCTGCTCGGCAAGGCCGCCCTGATCACCGGCGGCGACAGCGGCATCGGCCGCGCCGTCGCGCTGGCCTTCGCGCGCGAAGGCGCGGACGTGGTGATCTCCTATCTGGCTGAGGAGGAGTCCGATGCGCAGGTCACCCTGGGACTGGTCGAAGGTGCCGGGCGCCGTTGCGTGCTCGCGCCCGGCGATATCCGCGAGGAGGCGCAATGCCAGGCCCTCGTGGCCACCACGCTCGAGCACTTCGGGCGCATCGACGTGCTGGTGAACAACGCCGCCTTCCAGATGTCGCACAAGTCGCTCGAGCAGATCAGCGCCGAGGAGTTCGAACGCACCTTCCGCACCAACGTCTACGCGAACTTCTACCTCTGCAAGGCCGCGGTGCCCCATATGAAGCCCGGCAGCTCGATCATCAGCACCGCCTCGGTCAATGCCGACAAGCCCAATGCCACGCTGGTGGCCTACGCCGCGACCAAGGGCGCGATCCAGAACCTCTCGGGTGGCATGGCGCAACTGCTCGCCGACAAGGGCATCCGCGTGAACTGCGTGGCGCCGGGGCCGTTCTGGACGCCGCTGATCCCCTCGACCCTGCCGGCCGGCAATGTCAGGGAGTTCGGCACGCAGACGCCGATGAAGCGCCCGGGGCAGCCGCGCGAGTTGCAGGCCGTCTACGTGCTGCTGGCCTCCGACGAAGGCAGCTACATCTCGGGCGCGACGATTCCCGTGACCGGCGGCGTGCCCTTTCTGTGAACCGCGGGCTGAAGCTCGTCGGGTAAAATCCGCCCTGGGTGGCATGCCGTTTCGGGCATTCCAGGATTTGCGCAGGTCGGGCCGCCTCGCGGTTTCGCCTCGTCGAGGAATCCCATGTCCCACACCCCGATCCAGTGGATCGCCGCGGCCATCTTTGCCGTCGCCCTGCTCCACACCTTCAGCGCCAGGCAGTTCGAGCGCCTCTCCCACCGCCATCCACGCCATGCCGGCCTGTTCCACCTGCTCGGTGAAGTCGAGGTCGTGTTCGGCTTCTGGGCCATCGTGCTGGTGGTGTCGATGGCGCTGTTCGCCGACGGCGGCACCGCGCTCGACTATGCCGAGTCGCGCAACTACACCGAGCCGCTGTTCGTCTTCGTGGTGATGGTGATCGCGGCCTCGCGCCCCGTGCTGCGCACGGCGATGTCGCTGGTCGACACGCTCGCGCGCATCGCGCCCGTGCCCACGCCGGTCGCGCGCGCATGGCTGGGCCTCGCGGCGGTGCCGCTGCTCGGCTCGCTGATCACCGAGCCCGCCGCCATGACCATCGCCGCGCTGATGCTCGCGCCGCAGATCTTCCGGCCGCGCGTGCCGGAGGCCGTGAAGTACCTGGCGCTGGGCGTGCTGTTCGTCAACATCTCGATCGGCGGCACGCTGACCTCCTATGCCGCGCCGCCGGTGCTGATGGTGGCGACCACCTGGCAATGGGACAGCGCCTTCATGCTCGCCACCTTCGGCTGGAAGGCCGCGCTCGCGGTGCTGCTGAACGCCACCGTCGCGACCTATGTACTGCGCAAGCACCTGCAGCCCGCGGCGGGCGACGAGGGCGCGGCGCCCGAAGCGCGCGTTCCGCTGCCCGTGGTCGCGGTGCACCTGGGCCTGCTCGCGGGCGTGGTGCTGTTCGCCCACCATCCCGTGGTGTTCCTCGGCCTGTTCCTGATGTTCCTCGGCTTCGCCCAGGCCTACGAGCGCCACCAGAGCCCGCCGATCCTCAAGGAGGCGCTGCTCGTGGGCTTCTTCCTCGCCGGCCTGGTGGTGCTGGGCGGCATGCAGCAATGGTGGCTGCAGCCCATCGTCTCGGCGCTCGCGCCCGTCGCGCTGTTCCTCGGCGCGCTGGGCCTCACCGCCATCACCGACAACGCCGCCCTCACCTACCTGGGCTCGCTGATCGTCGGCATCTCCGACGAATCGAAGTACATGCTGGTGGCGGGCGCCGTGGCCGGGGGCGGCCTGACGGTGATCGCCAATGCGCCCAATCCCGCGGGCGTGGCGCTGCTCAGGCGCGGTTTCGCCGACGAGACGATCGGCGCGGGCGGGCTGCTGCTCGGGGCGCTGGGGCCGACCGCCGTGGCGGCAGCGGCGTTCCTGTTCCTGTGAGGCCTCGGCACCCTCAGCGCATCACGAAGGGATTGCCCGTCGCCGCGCCGCTGTTGATCCACACCGACTTGGTCTGCAGGTACTCGCGGACCGCGTCGATGCCGTTCTCGCGGCCCAGGCCCGAGTCCTTGTAGCCGCCGAACGGGGCCATGAAGCTCACGGCGCGGTAGGTGTTGATCCACACCGTGCCGGCCTGCAGCTTCTCGGACATGCGCATGGCGCGGCCGATGTCCTGCGTCCACACCGCCGCGGCGAGGCCGAAGCGCACGTCGTTGGCGATGCGCAGCGCATCGGCCTCGTCCTCGAAGCGGATCACCGACAGCACGGGGCCGAACACCTCCTCCTGGGCGATGCGCATGTGGTTGCGCACGCCCGTGAAGATGGTGGGCTGCACGAACCAGCCCGAGCCGCATTCGGGGGCCGTGCCCTTGGCGCCGCCCAGCACGGCGGTCGCGCCCTCGGCGCGCGCGATGTCGATGTACTCGAGCACCTTGCGGTATTGCGGCGGCGTGGTGATCGGGCCGACCTGCGTCTCGGGGCTCATCGGGTCGCCCATGCGCGCGGTGCGCGCCACCGCGAGCAGGCGTTCGACGAAGGCATCGTGGATGCTGTCCTGCACCAGCAGGCGCGAGCCGGCGATGCAGGTCTGGCCGGTGGCGGCGAAGATGCCCGAGATCGCGCCGAACGCGGCCTGCTCGAGGTCGGCATCCTCGAACACCACGTTGGGCGACTTGCCGCCCAGCTCCATGGCCGTGTGCTTCAAGAGGCGCCCGGCCCGCTCGTTGATCAGGCGGCCGGTCGAATCCGAGCCCGTGAAGCTGATCTTGGCCACCAGCGGATGCTCGACCAGCGGCGTGCCGACCTCGGCGCCGAAGCCCGTCACCACGTTGAACACGCCCGGTGGGAAGCCGGCTTCCTCGAACAGCTGCGCGAACTCGAGCGTCGAGGCCGAAGTGAATTCCGAGGGCTTGGCCACCACGGTGCAGCCCGCGGCCAGCGCCGGCGCGAGCTTCCAGGCCAGCAGCAGCAGCGGCGAGTTCCAGGGCGTGATGGCGGCCACCACGCCCACGGGCTCGTGGCGCGTGAACGCGAAGTAGCCCTTCTTGTCGAGCGGCAGCGTGCTGCCCTGCACCTTGTCGGCCAGGCCGCCGTAGTAATAGAACCACTGCGGGAGGTAGTCGAGCTGCCCGCGCATTTCCGCGAGCAGCTTGCCGTTGTCGCGGACCTCGGTGGCGGCCAGCCGGGCCGCGTCGCGCGCGATCAGGTCGCCGAGCCTGCGCATCAGCGCGCCGCGCTGTGTCGCGGTCAGCTCCGACCAGGGCCCGCTGGTCAGCGCCTGGTGCGCGGCGCGCACGGCGCGGTCGACGTCCTGCGCGTCGCCGCGCGGGATCTGCGCCCAGCGCTCGCCGGTGAAGGGGTTCTGGGTCTCGAACCAGGTGCCGCCGTGGGGCTCGCAGGCCTCGCCCCCGATGTGCAATGAATAGCGTTGCATGGCTCGCCCGTCAGAAAGGCGCGAAGCCCAGCGCGGCGCGGAAGCGGTTCTTGATGTACGAGCCGTCGCGTGGCGGCAGCGCGCGCGGCGGCTCGTTGGCATCGATGAACACCTGCGCGAAGGTGGTCTGCCGGCGCGCGTTGATGCGCTCGGCCAGGTCCTCGCAGGCATCGATGCCGTTCACCGAGAACGCATCGGCGATGCCGAAGCCCTTGGCCACCGCCACCAGATCGGCGCCCAGGCTCGAGTGGCTGCGCTGCATGCCGGTCTCGCCGAAATGGCCGTTGTCCAGCATCACGATGCTGAGGTTCTTCGGCTGCTTGACGCCGATGGTGCCGAGGCTGCCGATGCCCATCAGCTGCTCGCCGTCGCCGGTGATGACGACCACCGACTTGTCGCGCTGCGCCAGCGCCAGGCCCAGCCCCAGCGAGGCGGCGCCGCCCATGGCGCCCCACAGGTAGTAGTTGCGCTCGCGGTCGCCGCTGGCGAACACGTCGTAGGAGGCCGAGCCCAGGCCCGTGACGATCAGCGCATCGGGGATGGCGGCGATCAGGCGGGCCACGAATTCGCGGCGGTCGGCGCGCTGCGCCGGGGTCTTGGTGTTCATCACTTGCGCTCCCACTTCTTGCGGCCGATCAGTTCCTGTCCCAGCAGCACGGCGACCTTCTCGCCGGCCTCGAAGGCGGCATCGAAGCCCGCGCTGACGATCTCCTCGACCTCCTCGGGTTTCGAGGCGCGCAGCACGTGGATGCCCATGAGCTCGAGCGCGGCCTGCGTGGCCTTGCCCATCGGGCCCTGCCAGGGATTGAACTCGGCGTATTCGCCGCGCATGGTCACGAGCGTGAAGAACGGGAAGTCCGCGGCCTGCAGCAGCGAGAACATGTTCACGCAGTTGCCCACGCCGCTGCTCTGCATCAGCAGCACGGCGCGCTGGCCGCCGAGCCAGGCGCCGCTCACCAGCGCCACGCCCTCCTCCTCGGTGGTCAGCACCACGTCCTCGATGTCGGGGTCGGCGATGGCGCTGCGGATCACGTGCGAATGGCCCGCGTCGGGCACGTAGGCGATCTGCTTGACGCCGCCCGCCTTGAGCACGCGGAAGGCGGCCTGCTGCCAGTCGGGCGCGGCCTGGGTGGTCTGGTTCATGAATCGGGGTGGGTTGGTTAAAGTGCCAGAAATCATAGAATTTGATGTCTGCGAATGTGAAATAGAAATTCGAGATTCCACGATCACGTTTGTGCATGGAGGCAGCCACATGGACCTGAAGCAACTGCGCGCCTTTCTCACGGTGGCCGAGACCGGCAACGTCACGCGCGCGGCCGAGGTGCTGCACCTCGTGCAGCCCGCGGTGTCGCGGCAGATCCGCCTGCTCGAGGAAGACATCGGCGCACCCCTGTTCGAACGCGAGCGCCATGGCATGGTGCTGACCGATGCGGGGCTGGCGCTCGTCGGCTATGCGCGCCGCGCGCTGCTCGAGCTGGACCGGGCCCGGGCCGAGATCGGCACCGTCGACAACAGCATCGGCGGACTGGTCACCTTGGGGCTGCTGCCGAGCACCATCGACATCCTCTCGAGCCCGCTGGTGGCGACGCTGGCGGCCGACTACCCGGGCATCCGCGTGCGCATCGCGATGGGCTACGCGGGCACGCTGCTGCGCTGGCTCGAATCGGGCGAGGTCGATGCCGCGCTGCTCTATGGCGCGGAACGTTCGCCCAACATCCAGACCACGCCGCTGATCGAGGAGGCGCTGTGGGTCATCGGCCCGAAGAGCAGCAAGCTGCGGCCCGACCGGCCGGTGGCGCTGGCCGAGCTCGCGGGCCACAAGCTGGTGCTGCCGAGCGCGCCGCATGGCATCCGCACGCTGGTCGAGCATGCCTGCGCCGTGGCCCAGGTGACGCTCGACCTGTCGGCCGAGACCAACGCGCTGAGCGTGCAGCGAAGCCTGGTGCTCGGCGGCCATGGCCTGACCATCCTGCCGCCGATCGCGGTCGCGGAGGACCTGCGCACGCAGAAGCTCAGGGGCGCGCCGCTGGCCGATCCGGGCATCCGCCGGACCATCGTGCTGGCCCTGCCCGTCAACCGGCCGATCGCGCGGCATGTGCGCTGCGCGGTCGACGTGCTCACGCGGGAGGCGCGGCGCGCGATCGATGCCGGTGCCTGGCCCGAGGGGCGCTGGCTCGGTGCCTGAGGCGGGCTATGCCAGCACGACTCCGCTGATGAGGTTCTCGGCCATCAGGCGGCTCGGCAGGCTGCCCGGCGGCTGGGCCATCTCCTGCAGGAGGCGGCTTCTCGGCGGCGCTTCCAGGCGCACCAGCCGGATCGCCTCCGCCGGGTCCACGGCCTGGAAGCGCAGCCCGTCGCCGGGCCGAAGCTGCGACAGGCCATCGAGGTCGCAGGACAGGACGGTGGCGATCTTCGGATAGCCGCCCGTGGTCTGGTGGTCGGCCAGCAGCACCGAGGCCACGCCGTCGCCACCGACCTGGATCGAGCCGCGCACGATCGGTTCGGAGGGAATGGACAAGGCATCCTTCAGGGCCAGTGCCGGCCCCGCGAGGCGCATGCCCATGCGGTCGCGGGCGGGCGTGACGGAGAAGCCCGCTTCGAGGAAAGCGGCGACGGACGCGGCCTCGAAGCTGTCGGTCTGCGGCCCCAGCACGACGCGCACGAGCGGGCGCGGACCGGCCAGCGCGGGCGCCATGCGGTCTCCCTCGCGCTCGTGCACGACCCGCGTGTCGCGCAGCACGATCTCGGCACCGGGCACCAGGCTGCCGCCGCCGAGGCCCGAGGCCGAGTGCGTGGCGCTGTGCCCGGCCCAATGCCCGCACACGGGCTCGCCGCTGAAGGCCAGATAGGCCCAACTGCCCCAGCGGCCCGGGCGGATCGACAGCGTGTCGCCCGCGCGCAGCGTTCGCACGCACCACGAACCCGTCGCCGCGCCCGAATGGCGGACCTGGAACTCGCCACCGGCGATGCCGCAGCTCACCTCGCCCGCCTCGCACAGCAGCTCCAGCCCGCCCAGCGAGATCTCGATCGCGGTGGCATCCGCCGGGTTTCCGAGCGCGACATGGGCCGCGGCATGCGCCAATCGGTCCATCGGGCCCGAGGCGGGCACGCCGAAGCGCAGCATGCCCGGTCGGCCGCCGTCCTGGTACGTGACCAGCGGGCCGCAGGCGCGCACGCGCAGCCTGGCTTCAGCCATGGCTTTCGTTCTCCAGCCTTGCTTCGTACTGCGCGCGGTCGATGCGCTTGAAGCGCACGCGGTCGCCCACGCCGAAGAGAAAGGGCGCGCTGTCGTCGCGCGTCAGGATGCGCGTGGGCGAGCGGCCGACGATCGACCAGCCCGTGGGCATCCGCAGCGTGGTGACGAGGCATTGCGGTCCCGCGATCAGCACGCTGCCCGCGGCGATGTCGCGCAGGGCCGAGGGCTTGCGCGGCACCTGGATTTCCGGCGGCACGCCCGACATGTAGGCATAGCCCGGCGCGAAGCCGTACATGCGCACCCGGTAGTCGCCCTGCAAGTGGAGGTCGATCACCGCGTCGATGCCCAGGCCACAAGCCCGTGCCACCGCTTCGAGGTCGGGCGCGAAGTCGTCGTCATAGCAGACCTCGACCTCGCGCGCTTCTCCCGCCGGCAGGCCGGCCGGCGGATCGCGCTGCAGCGTCTCGGCCGCCTCCCGGATCCGCGCGTGATCGGTGACCAGGGGATCGAAGACGACCAGCAGGCTGACGAAGGCCGGGATGCATTCGAGCAGGCCCTCGGGCGGCGCATGGGCCAGGGCCCGGTCGAGCGCGAGCACCGCGGCGCTGGCCGGGTCGGCGATCGCGTCGCCGAAGGACACCAGCAGCGAGTGGTCCGCGACCGGCGTGTAGCGCGGCCATTCGGGGTTCGGCATCGGTGCCCCTACGGCTGGTCGAGGAACGAGGCCAGCACGATCCCTTCGGCCGCCAGCCGCTTGCGGATGTGCCGCGCCATCTCGACCGATTCGGCGTTGTCGCCATGGACGCAGACCGAGTCGGCCTTCAACGCGATCGGCGCCGCGCCCTGCACCGGCATCCTTCCGGTTCGCACGAAGCCGATCAGCCGGTCCGCGGCCTCTTCGGCATCGTGCAGCACCGCGCCCGGCTGTCCGCGCGGCACCAGCTGGCCAGTGGGCAGGTAGGCGCGGTCGGCGAAGATCTCGGAGAAGGCGCGCAGCCCCTGTGCGCGCGCGGCCTGCTCGAGGCAGGTGCCCGAGATGGCGAGGACCGCGAGCGCGGGGTCGACCTTCTCGAGCGCGGCGACGATGGCCTGGGCCACGCCCATGTCCGCGGCCGCGAGATTGCCGAGCGCGCCATGCGGCTTGACGTAGCGCACCTCGGTGCCCGCGAGCCGGGCCATCGCCGCGAGCGCGCCGACCTGCGCCGCGACCATGCGGCCGATCTCGGCGGGCGGCATCGGGATCACGCGCCGTCCGAAGCCCTCGCGGTCGTTGTAGCCCGGATGGGCGCCGACATTCACGCCGCGCTCCGCCGCCAGACGCAGGGTGCGGTACATGGTTTCCGCATCGCCGGCATGGCCGCCGCAGGCGATGTTGGCGCTGGTCACGCAGTCGAGGATCCGCGCGTCGTCGCCCATCGTCCACGGGCCGTAGCCCTCGCCCAGGTCGGAATTCAGATCGATCCGCATGGCCCGCTCCTCGCTGCTATTTGCCCGGATGGTGGGTCGCCCGCGTGAGCAGCGTGACGCCCGCGCCCTCGGCGCTGTCGTAGTAGGTGAAGCCCGTGCGGTTCGCGCGGCGCCCGCGCATCAGCACCGGCAGGCCCAGTGCCGTGGCCTGCGCCTGCGCGGCATCGGCATCCGGCACCTCGAAGCCGACGTGGAACACGCCCTCGCCCTTGCTGTCCAGGTGCAGCCGCTGCGGCGTCGGCTCGTCGCCGGGCTGGCACAGCTGGAGCTGCACGGTCGGCAGGTTGCACACGCGGTATTTGAGCGCGAGGAAGCCGGGCTTGCTGGGCGCCTCGAGCTCCTCGTACTCGGCCAGCGGCGGGTATTCGGTCCAGGGGCCGATGCCGATCGACTCGTAGTAGGCCTGCGTCCGGTCGATGTCGTGCACCACGATGCAGAGGTGGTGGAGCTTGGCGAAGGGATGCGTCATCGCTCAGCCCTTGACCGGGACCACGTAGTTCAGCACGCGCCGGCCGCCGTCCACGTACATGGTCTCGCCCGTGATGTAGGAGGCATCGTCGCTCGCCAGGAAGGCGACGACCGAGGCGATCTCGGAGGGCTGGCCATAGCGGCCCAGCGGCGTGCGCGAGAGGATGGCATGGTTGCCCGCGCTTTGCACGAAGGCGCCGGCCACCATGTCGGTCATGATGGTCCCGGGCCCGACGCCGACCACGCGGATGCCGTGCGGCGCGAAGGCCACCGCGGCGGTCGAGGTCACCTGGTTCATGCCGCCCTTGGAGATCGCGTACGGCGCGACATTGGGATTGGCCAGCCCCGAGTTGATCGAGGACATGTTGATGATCACGCCGCCCTTGCCGCGCGCGACCATCTCGCGGCCCGCCGCCTGGGTGCCGTAGAAGGCGCCCTTAAGATTGACGTCGAGCACCCGGTCGAGCATCTCCTCGGTGACATCGAGGAACTCCACCACCGGCGCGATGCCGGCGTTGTTCACCATGATGTCGAGGGTGCCGAAATGCCGGACCGCCGCCTCGACCAGGCCGACCACCTCGCTCTTCTTCGAGACATCGGCGCGCACCGCGAAGACGTTGGCCGCCGGGCCGATCTCGGCGGCCGTCTTCTCGAGGGTCTGCGCATCGATGTCCGACACGACCACCTTCGCGCCCTCGGCCAGAAGCCGCTCCGCCGTCGCGCGCCCGATGCCGCGCGCGGCACCCGTCACCACTGCCACCTTGCCTGCCAGTCTCATGGCGATCTCCTTTTCAGTAAACGATGGATTCGAACAAGGGCGTGGCGCTGCGGATGCGCGCCCAGCCCAGGGGACTCATGTCGATGCTGCGGAACGCGCCCGTCGTGATCAGCTCGGCCACGCCGCGGCCGACCGCCGGCGCGTGCATCACGCCATGGCCCGAGAAGCCGGTCGCGAAGATCAGGTTGCCGAGCTCGTCGTGCGGGCCGACGACGCCGTTGTGGTCGAGCGTGTTGACCTCGTAGTGCCCGGCCCAGGCGCGTTGCAGGCGCAGTTCCTCCATGGCCGGAATGCGCTTGGCGAGCAGGGGCCAGAACAGCGACTCCATCAGGTCGTGGTGCGGCTCGAAGTCGCCGTCGGCATCCCCGTCGATCTCGGCCGGGGGCTGGATGCCGCCGATGAAGCCCTCCCCTTCGGGCCGGACCCAGATGCCGCTCGAGTCGAACAGCATCGGCAGCTCGCTCGCCTTGAACGGCGTCTTGAACGAGAACACGGTGCGCTTCTTCGGCACCACCGGCAGCGCGATGTCGAGCAAGGCGGCCAGGCGGCCCGACAGCGCGCCCGCGGCCAGCACGCAGAAGTCGCAGGCCAGCACTTCGCCGTTCGACAGCTCGACCCCGCTCACGCGCATGCCGTCGGTACGGAAGCCGCTGGCCGTCGCCTCCACGTAGTCCACGCCCAGCCGCCGCGCCGCGCGGCGCACCTCCGAGAGCAGGCTCCAGGCATCGAACCAGCCTTCGTGCTGCACGCCCAGCGTTCCGATGCCCACGTCGCCGAAGTCCACGCCCGGATAGCGCGCGGCCAGCTCGCCGGGGTCGAGCACCCGGATGTCGGCGCCATGGCTGCGCTGCATCCGCACGGCTTCCAGGCGCTGCGTGACCTGGTCGTGGCCGCCGAGGATCAGGTAGCCGCGCTCGCGGTAGCCGATGTCGGCCTGGTCGCCGAACACGGCCTTGATGTCGCGAAACATCTGGGCGCCGTACAGGCTCATCCGGATGTTCGCGGCCGTGCCGAACTGGGTGCGTATCGAGGCCGCGGACAGCGCCGTCGACGAGAACTGGTACGAGGCGTCCTTCTCGACCACGGTGATCGGTCCTGCGAAGCCGGCCTGGCGCAGCGACCAGGCGCAGAAGCTGCCGATGATGGCGCCGCCGACGATGACGACGCGGGGTGAATGGGTGGAAGACATGCGGGTTTCCTGCACAGGACGGTCAAGCGCCGAACGACGCCGCGAAGGCCGATGCCGAGGCCTCGAAGCTCTGCCCGGCGCGCGGATTCCACTGCACGCCCGAGCGCGCAACCACGCCCGGCTTGAGCCGCTGCGATTCGTCGTAGTCGCTCCAGGGATGGAAGAACAGCGGCTCGATGTGCTCGATGCCGCGCAGGCGCTCGGCATGGGCATCGAGGCAGGCCTGCCGCTCCTGCGGCGACAGCCGCGCGGGCATCCAGGCGGCGAAGGGCGGCAGCACCGTGAAGCCCGTATAGGCCAGGATGCCGTTGTGGATCGGCCAGAGCACATGATGGAGATCGCCGTCGATGCCGTTCGGCTCGTAGAGCGTGGAGGCCGTGCCCGTCGTGATGCTGAGCATCGCGCGCTTGCCCCTGAAATGCCCGGTCTCGTACTTGCGCCCCGCCGAGTAGGCGAAGCCGCGGCTCAGCACGCGGTCGACCCAGCCCTTGAGGATGGCGGGCATCGAGAACCACCACAGCGGGAACTGCAGCAGCACGAAGTCGGCGGCCGCCAGCCTGGCCTGCTCGGCCGCCACCGCGGGGTGCTGCGTGTCGGCCGCGAAGGCATGCTCCTGTTCCTTCGAAAGATCGAGGTAGTCGGCGTTCGTGCGCCCGCCCTCGAAATCGCCGGGGCCCAGCGCCGGGTTCCAGCCCATGCGGTAGAGATCGCTGACGACCACCGAATGGCCCATGCGCTCGAGCTCGCGCACCGCGGCGTCCTTCAGTGCGCCGTTGAACGATGCGGGTTCGGGATGGGCATAAACGATCAGGCAGTTCATGCCGCGAATTCTGAGCGCCGGGCTCAGGCGCAGCTAGAACGTACGGCGCACCGGGTTGCGGTTTTCTGCATAGTCGCGGCGCGAGGCGCGGTACTGCGCCGGCGTCATGTTCGTCGCCACCTTGAACTGGCGCGAGAAGGCGCTGTGGTCGGCATAGCCGCAGGCGGCCGAAACCTCCGTGATCGAGGCCGGCGTCTCCTCGAGCAGCTGGCAGGCCTTGTCGATGCGCTTCTTCATCAACAGCTGCTTGGGCGTCACGTGGAAGACCTCGAGCACCAGGCGCGCCAGCGTGTCCATCGACACCGAGGCATGGGCGGCAGCCTCGGCGATCAGCACCGGTCCGTCGAGTCCGGCGTCGATGAAATCCAGGAAGCGCCGCAGCCGCCGGTAGCTGTGATGGCGTTCGTTGGGGCGCGGCAGGTCGCGCGACAGCCCGGCCAGGCCGACGATGCGGCCGTCGGCATCGAGCAGCGGGAACTTGGAGCTCAGGCACCAGTAGCGGTCGCCGCGCCAGGTCTGGTACATGCGCAGCAGCTCGCGCATCGGCCGGCCGCTGTCGATGACCTCGAGGTCCTGCGCCACCGTGCTGAGGCCGCTGGCCGGGAACAGCTGGTCCGCGGTCTTGCCCACCACGCTCTCGCCGTCCTGCAGGCCGGCGCGGTCGATCAGCGTCTGGTTGGCCCAGAGGTAGCGGCCCTGCTGGTCCTTGACGTAGAACAGCACGTCGGGCAGCCGGTCGAACAGGGTCTCGATCAGCCCGGGCGTGCGGGTGAGCCATGCCTGCACCTGTTCGTCGAGTCGCATGATGCGTTCCGGCCCGGCGCGGTTCAGGGCGAGGGCCGGAACCGGCTGCCCAGGCTGTAGCGCGAGGCCGGGTTCAGGCAGCGCACCCAGGTCACGGGCACCTCGCGCAGCCAGGTGCGCCGCGTCAGCTGCAGGCAGGGCTCGGTGGGCTTCATCTCGAGGATGCGCGCCTGCTCCGCCGTCGGCATGACGGCATCGACCACATGCTCGACCAGATCGGCCTGCACCAGCGAGAGCAGGTATTCGCCCGGCGTGATGTCCGAGAAGTCCTGGTCGAGGAAGGCCGGCGCCATCTTCGGGTTGACGTAGCGGTCCTCGAGCTGCACCGGCACGCCGTTCTCGAGGTGCACGCTCTGCAGCCGGAAGATCGACTGCCCCGGCAGCATGTTGAGCCAGGCCGCGATGTCGGGCGCGGCCGCCACGCGCTCGCGCGACAGGCCGCGCCACCGGTGCTCGTGGCCGCGGGCCCGGATCTCGCTCGCGATGTTGGCGATCTGCAGCAGGGTGGACTGCGGCTTCTTCTCCGCCACGAAGGTGCCGACCCCTGCCACGCGCACGATCCGGCCCGCGTTCGCGAGCTCGCGCAGCGCCTTGTTGACGGTCATGCGCGAGACGCCGAACTGCGTGACCAGCTCCAGCTCGGACGGCAGCCGCTGGCCCGGCTGCCAGGTGCCGTCGAGGATGCCCTGCGTCACATGGGCCTTGATTCGCTCGTGCAGGGTCGTCGTCATTCCAGCAAGCATGCCACGGCCGCCCTCGGCGGCCGCGTCTTCGGCGGGCTGCGCCCGGCGAGCGCCACGATCGCTCATCTAGATGCGCTTCGCCTCTCGGATGCTGCGCAGGAACGAACGGGTCCGGTCCTGTCGTGGCTCGCCGAAGATCTGCTCGGGCGGTCCCTCCTCGCAGACGACGCCGTCGCACAGGAAGCAGACCTTGGACGAGACCTCGCGCGCGAAGCCCATCTCGTGCGTGGCCAGCAGCATGGTCATGCCTTCGTTGGCGAGGTCGCGCACGATGTTGAGCACTTCCGACACCAGCTCGGGATCGAGCGCCGAGGTGATCTCGTCGAGCAGCAGCACCATCGGGTCCATGGCCAGCGCGCGCACGATCGCCACGCGCTGCTGCTGGCCGCCCGACATGCGGTCGGGGTATTCCTTGGCCTTGTGCGCGAGGCTGAAGCGCTTGAGCAGCGCCATCGCGCGGTCCTCGGCCTCCTCCCTCGACTGCTTGAGCACCTGGATCGGCGCCAGCGTCACGTTCTGCAGCACGGTCATGTGCGGGAACAGGTTGTAGCCCTGGAACACGATGCCGATGTCGCGCCGCAGCGAGTTGACGTCGACGCCCGGCCCGGTGATGCGGTCGCCGTGCACGCGGATCTCGCCGGCGTCGATGGGCTCCAGGCCGTTGATGCAGCGCAGCAGCGTCGACTTGCCGGAGCCCGAGGGGCCGATCAGGCTCACCACCTGGTGCTCCTCGACCGCCATCGCCAGCCGGTTGAGCACCGGCAGCTCGCCGTAGGACTTCGAAATTTCCCTGATCTCGATGAAGGACATGTGTGGGGACTCGGTTTATGCGTTGCCAGCGCGCATGCGGGCGCGATCGCGGCGGGCCATGCGCTCCACGAAGCGCGTCTGCGGGATGGAGATGACGATGAAGAGCAGCGCGACGGTGGTCGCGGCCGACAGGTTGTAGTAGTTGGAGGCCACGATCATCGATTGGTTGAAGGAGTCGACCACCCCGACCACGTTGACCAGCGCGGTGTCCTTCTGCAGCGCGATGAAGGCATTGAGCAGCGGCGGAATGATCTGGCGCACGCCCTGGGGCACGACCACGAAGCGCAGCGTCTGCATGTGCGACAGTCCCAGCGACCGCGAAGCGGCCGTCTGGCTCCAGTGCACGCTCTGGATGCCCGCGCGGTAGATCTCGGCCACGTAGGCACCGACCGTCAGGGTCAGCGCGATCACCACGTAGGTCGTGAGCGACAGGTCCTTGAGGATGGGCACGCCCGTCAACGGCAGGCCGAAGCCGACCAGGTAGATCACCAGCACCGCGGGGATCGAGCGGAACACGTCGACGTAGGCCGTGGCGATGAAGCGCAGCGGCTTGCCGGCGGCCCCGGGCGCGAACATGGCGAGCGCCACGATCAGCCCCCAGACCAGCACCAGCACCTCGGCGATCAGGAAGATCTTCACGTTGACCCAGAACGCATCGAGGACCAGCGGGAAGGTCTTCACGATCAGCGGCACCAGGAAGAAGGTCTTGGCGACCGCCTGGTTGTTGGCCAGCAGGAACTGGAAGCCCAGCACCACGAGGAACTGCGCCAGCGTGTGGCCGAGCGCGATCCAGCTCTGCACGCAGGCGTCGGAGCGCTCGATGCGCGCCGCCACGATGTCCATGCGGCTCGCCGCCGCGCGCACGCCGCGGCAGCGCTGGAAGGCGCGCCACAGCGGCCGGACCACGGCCAGCGACGCGAGCGCCAGGACCCCGGCCCCGGCCGTGATCCACCAGCCGTCCCAGGCGCTGCCCCGCAGGGCCTCGCGCAGGGACTGCAGGGTGTACCAGCTGGCCGCGACGACCAGGATCACGCCCGCCAGCGCGAAGAGGAAGAGCATCAGCGGCACCTTCGGCATGCCTCCGATGTTCAGGCGGCGCTCCTGCCCCGCGACGGGCGAAGGCAGGCCGGCGGACTGCTGCGTTGCACTGTTCATGGTCGGATCTCGGTCTCAGGGATTGAAGACGGGCACTTTGGTGGGATCGGCGCCGAGGCTGGGCGTCAGGTACTGGTTCGCCAGGCGCGCGAAGGTGCCGTCGCGCTTCATCTCGTCGATCAGCTTGTTGAAGGTCGCCATGTTCTGCGAGTCCTTGTTGACCAGGCCGCCCCAGCGCTCGCCCGTGTCGTAGCGGCCGACCACCTCGAACAGGCCGTTCGACTGCTTGGCGCGCGCCAGCAGGTTGGGGGTGTCGTAGAGCACGGCATCGACCTGGCCGGCCGCCAGCGCCGCGTACATCGCGGCCGCCTCGGCGAAGACCTTGGGCTGTTCCACCGGCTTGACGTTGTCGGCGAGGTAGCCAAGGATGGTCGTGCCCTGCTTCACGCCGAGGCGCAGCTTCTTGATGCTCTCCTTGTCGACCTTGACGCCGGCCTTCACGAGGATGCCCTGGTCCGAGCTGAAGTAGGGCTCGGTGAAGTTCACCACCTTCTTGCGCTCGTCGGTGATGGTGATCTGGCTCAGCGCGATGTCGAAGCCCTGCGCCTGGCCGGTGAGGATCTGCGCGAACGAGCGGTTCACCACCACCACCTTGTCGAGGCCGGCGCGGTAGGCCATGTTGGCGGCCATGCAGTACTCGAAGCCGTCCTTGATGGTGTCGATCGAGTCGCCGTTCCACCAGCCCGGCGAGGGCAGCACGGGCCGCACGGACAGCGCGCCCGGCACCACGGTCTCGAGCTTCACCGAGCCGCGCTGGCCCGTGACTTCGCACTTGCCGTAGTCCGGCGCCGCGGAAGCCGCGAACGAGGCGGCGCTCACGAGGAGGGCCGCGAGTGCCGAGGCGATCGGCCTGGCGTGGGAGGTGGTTCGCTGGCGCTGGGGGGATGTCATGTCGGGGCTCCGTTGGGTTGGTTGGAATCGAGGGGAAAAGGCGGTCCGGGTTGCGAGATGCTTGGTGTTCAGGGCGTGACTTCGATGCGGTGGTCTTGAATGATCCGGCCCCAGCGGGCGGTCTCCTTGTCGATGCCGGCCTGGAACTCGGCCGAGGACATCGGCAGGTAGATCAGGCCCTGCGCGGCCAGCAGCTTCTGGATCTCCGGCGTTTGCGCGGCATCGCCATAGGCCTTGTACAGCTTCGCGACGATCGCGGCGGGCGTGCGCGCCGGCGCGATCAGCGCATACCAGGACAGCACCGGATCATCGAGCAGGCCGAGCTCCTTGAGCGTCGGCACCTCGGGGAACTGCGCGACGCGCTCGGCCGTGGTGACGGCCAGCGGCCGCAGCTTGCCGGCCTTGATGAAGGGCTGCAGGCTCGACAGCGTGTCGAAGGTGGCGTGCACGTCGCCCGCGATGACCGCCGGCAGGGCCTCGTTGGTGCCCTTGTAGGGCACGTGGACGATCTGGATGCCGGCCTTGGCGTTCACCAGCTCGAAGGTCAGGTGCGCGGGGCTGCCGAGTCCCACCGAGGCGAAGTTGTAGGCGCCGGGCTTCGCACGCGCCGCCTCGACCAGCTCGCGCGCCGACTTGAACTGCGAAGTGACCGGCACCACCAGCACCAGCGGCGAGGCGGCGAACATCGCGATCGGCAGCAGGTCCTTCTTCACGTCGTAGGGCATCTGCTTGTAGAGCACCGGATGGATCGTCAGCGGCCCGAGGTTGCCCATGCCGACGGTGTAGCCGTCGGGCGCCGAGCGCGCCACGTCCGACACGCCGATGCGGCCCGCGGCACCGGGCTTGAAGTCCAGCACCACCGGCTGCCCCAGCGCCTGCCCGACGCGGTCGTTGAACGCGCGGGCGATGGTGTCGTTGAGTCCGCCGGGCGGCCAGGGCACGACGAAGCGGATCGGCCGGCTCGGCCAGTCCTGCGCCGAAGCCGCGCCGGCCGTGCAGACCAGGAACGCCACGGCCAGCCATCGCATCCATCGATTCATAGAAACCTCTCGAGAACTCATGCAGGTTGCAGAAGGCAGCACTCCTTGGCGAAGGAGCCCTGCAGCGAAGAGAAAGACCGAGAGCCCGGGCCCGCTCGGGCATCGGGGCGCGGCGCGGTGCCGCTTCAGACCGGCAGCGCCGCCGCGGGCTGCGCGATGCCGCCGTGCGGCTTGCCCGAACCGACATCGCCCCACAGCACCGCATGGTCGGGCGGCAGCGCGCGCGAATTGGGCACCGACAGCCACAGCCGCATGAGCATGCGGTCCTCGCCGGTCTGCACGTTGTCCTTGAAGGCCGTGCGGCCGTGGTAGATCACGTGGTTGTTGAGCAGCTGGATGTCGCCGGGCGCGAAGCGCATCTCGAAGCATTCCTCCTCGGCCACCGCCATCAAAAGCTGGATGGCTTCGTGCTCGGCCTCGCCGAGCTTGCGCACGTCGGGCAGCATCTGCGCGTTCTCGATGTAGGTCAGCGAGAAATGGCTCGTGAGCTTGCCGTCGCGCACGCCGAAGATCGGCAGGTCGTAGGCCACGTGCTCGCCACCGGCTTCCTCGCCGAAGCGGCTGCGCGGAATCGGCCTGCACAGCAGCGCATGCAGGTCGGGCCGGCGCTCGAGGATGCGGTTGTAGACGGTGGCGCTGCTCGCGAGCTTGCTGACGCCGCCCTCGGAGGCCTGGCGCACGCACAGCAGCCCGACCACGTCGCAGCGGTCGGTGTGGAAGCGCAGCTGTCCCGGCGACAGCGTGCGCGCGCCCGAGGACAGGAACTGCTTGCCGTGCTCGTCGACGGTCGCGCCGTAGAGCTTGGCGCCGACGCCCATCCCCTCGTCCTTGATCTCGCGCATCACCTCGCCGCGGTAGTTCTGGTACATCGGCGTGCCCAGGTGCGCCCCCAGCGCGTACCAGATCCGGCGCAGCTGTTCCTGCTGGTAGCGCCCGACCTCGAGGCCGCGGATCTTGACCATGCCCGAGCCGTTCTCGAGCTCCTCGCGCACCTCGTCGAAGAAGGCCTTGGCATCGGGCAGCGGGAAGTTCTGGCGGTCGATCCTGCGCCAGTCGAGGCCCTCGGTCTTTTGCAACGCAGTATCGATTTGATCCAGAACGACGGCGGGAAACTGTTTGACCCACCGATGGTTTTGGCCCATCTCGGCACCCGACCAAACGCAGGCGCCGCTCAGATAACTCGACTCGGACATGAACTCTCCAGAAAGATGATTGGGCTTTGTCTACTGATGTATAGACAGGTACAGATGTTAGGCAGCCATTCGCTTCCACCGCAACGGGCACGAGGGCAAATCAAGGGGAAATACCTACAAATGGCTCCATGATTGAATTCAGGATTGGATCCAATGTGGGGCGCAAAGCACACATTCGGCGCCTTGGAGGCCACCCTCGAACTTCGGGGAAAACGGCGAGCAAGAAGCGTTCCAGATTGGATCCAATCCAGGATCTAGGTTTTAACCGCTGCGGCCGCCGCCGGCTATACAGGATGTCCCGGGCACCCTCGCCCAAGGGATCCGAAATGGGATCTTCCGTAGAATCCCCCGCAGTTCATGGCGACGACAACAAGGGAGTTCGAATGGTGGCCCAGGCACCGACCGGCGAGCAGATCCTCTCGGCCGATTCCGTCACGGAATCCTTGCGGCAACTGATCCTGAGCGGCGAACTGGGGATCGGCGTGCAGCTCAAGCAGCAGGCGCTGGCCGAGCGCTTCGGCGTCAGCCGCATCCCCGTGCGCGAGGCCCTCAAGCGGCTGGAGGCCGAGGGCCTGATCGAGCACCGTGCCCATGCGGGCTCGACCGTGGCGTCGCAGTCGATCAAGGACCTGGTCGAGGCGCTCGACATCCGCATCGCGCTCGAGACCCGCGCGCTCAAGCTCGCGATCCCGCACCTGCGTCCCGCGCACCACCGCGCCGCGCGCGAGATCATCGCGCGCTACGACGGCAGCGAATCGCCGCAGGAATGGGCCGACCTCAACCTCGAATTCCACCTGACGCTCTACCGCCCCTGCGGGCGCGACAAGCTGCTCAAGATGATCGAGGAGAGCGTGCGCGGCATCGCGCGCCACCTGCGCGCTCTGCAGTCGCACAAGGTGGGGCGCAAGTCCTCGCAGTCCGAGCATTCGCAGATCCTCAAGGCCTGCATCGCCAAGAACATCCCGTTGGCGGTGGAACTGCTCGAGAAGCACATCGAGCACACGCAGGCGGCGCTGCAGGAATAGGCGCGCGCGGCGCGGTCCCGGTGGCCGGCGCGATGTAGCGCTAAAGTTGCGCGCCATGAATCTGCGTCAAATCGAAGTGTTCCGGGCCATCATGGCCACCGGCTCCGTGAGCGATGCCGCCCGCCTGCTGCATGTGTCCGTTCCCGCCGTGAGCCGGGTGCTCTCGCACACCGAGACCCAGCTCAACTTTCCGCTCTTCATGCGCATCAAGGGCCGGCTGTCGCCCACGGCCGAGGCGCGGCGCCTCTACCACGAGGTCGAGGACGTCTACCAGGGCGTGCAGCGCATCAGCGACCTCTCGCACGAGCTCATGGCGCGCCGCTCGGGCCTGATCAGCGTGGTGTCGAGCCCGGGCATCGGCCACATGCTGGTGCCGATGGCGATCGCGCACTACCACCAGGCCAACCCCGAGACGCGCGTGCATTTCAAGTGCCTCAACCAGGACCTGCTGCGCGAGCGCCTGCTGAGCCGGCACTTCGACCTCGGCATCTCGCTCGAGGCGGTGGACCATCCGAACCTCATCACGATGCCGGTCGCGCGCTGCCGCATCGTGTGCATCTGCCCGCACACGCATCCGCTGGCCGCGCGCAACGCGGTCGGCGCGCAGGACCTGCTGCCCTACGACCTGATGTCGTACCCGCGCGGCACGCCCTTCGGCGAACTGGTGCGCCACTTCTTCGCGTCGCTCGACGAGGCCCCGCGCACCATGCTCGAGGTGGGCTCGCCGCAGAACGCCTGCGCGCTCACGCACCTGGGCGCGGGCATCGCGCTGGTCGACGAGTTCTCGCTGCAGGCCTGGCCCGACGCGCGCTTTCGCATCCTGCCGGTGGAGGGCATCGAGCCGCTGGTCGCGCACCTCGTGCACCTGCGCACCGACCCGCTCTCGCCGGCCGCCGAAGCCTTCGTGCGCACCCTGCGCAGCGTGCTGATGCAGCGCGGGCTCGCCGCGCCGCAAGCGCAGGAAGACTGACGGTCGCTGTCGTCGGGCCTGGCGCTCGAAGCCAGGGAATGCCCCAATAGCATGCGCTTCGCACCGCATATAGGCACGCCAAAACATGGCGCACCAGCCCGGGGCCAGGTGTTAACCAGCGCGTAAGGACGCCGCACAAAGCATCAATCGACGCCGCTTTTCTCGCTCGAAATAATTCGTCGCATCGCCACCGCACACCACCGCGGTGCAGTTCGCTCCCCGCGAACCCCGCCGTTTTGGCCGCGAATTTTTCTGGAGAAAAGCCCATGTTCCGTCACCTCAAGTCCCTGCTGGCGCCGCTGGCCTTCGCCCTCATCGCGGGTGCCGCCGGCACCGCCGCCGCCCAGCCCGCGCCGCTGCGCACCGGCGTCGATCCCAACTTCCCGCCGCATGCCTTTCCCAAGCTCAGCGGCGGCTACCAGGGCTTCAACGTCGAGCTCGGAGAAGAGATCGCCAAGCGCCTGGGCCGCCGCATCGAGATCGAGGGCGCGCAGTACTCGGCGCTGATCCCGGCGCTCAACGCGGGCAAGTTCGACTTCCTGATGGCGCCGACCACGGTGTCGCCCGAGCGTGCGAAGTCGGTGCTGTTCACCGAGGGCTACCTCGAAAACAACTTCACGCTGGTCGTGAAGAAGGATCGCAACGACATCCAGCGCCTCGAAGACCTCAAGGGCAAGACCATCGCCGTGAACAAGGGCTCGGGCCCCGAGGAATGGGCGCGCAACAACCAGGCGCAGTACGGCTACGAGATCGCCGTCTACGGCACCAACGCCGACGCGGTGCAGGCCGTGATCTCGGGCCGCGGCGACGCCAACCTCGCGGGCGTCACGCCCTCGGCCTGGGCCGTGAAGAGCGCGCCGGCGATCAAGACCACCTTCGTCATCAAGACCGGCTCGGTCTGGGCCATTCCGTTCCGCATCGACGACAAGGCCGGGCGCGACCAGGTGAGCAACGTGCTCAAGTGCATGAAGCTCGATGGCTCGCTGCAGAAGCTGCACACGAAGTGGTTCGGCGCCGAGCCCGCGGCCGACTCGGCCACGGTGGTCTCGCCGGCCGGCCACGGCATCCCGGGCCTGTTCGGCTACGAGGCCACGAGCGCCAAGCCGGTCTGCAAGTAAGCGCGCCCCTGCCCTCCCCGTCCACCCCGTCCCCCATCAGCCGAGCATCGCCGTGACGTCTTCCCCGCTCCTGCAAGTCCGCAACCTGCACAAATCCTTTGGCAGCGTTCCCGTGCTCAACGGCATCGACCTCGACGTGCAGGCAGGCGAGCTGGTCTCGGTGATCGGCCCCTCGGGCTCGGGCAAGAGCACGCTGCTGCGCTGCTGCAACCGCATGGAGGACGCGAGTCGCGGCGAGGTGCGCGTGGAAGGCCACGACATCTATGCGCGCGGCGCCAACCTGAACCGGCTGCGCGAACGCGTGGGCATGGTGTTCCAGGCCTTCAACCTCTACCCGCACCTCGACGTGCTGGGCAACGTGACGCTGGCGCTGCGCAAGGTCAAGAAGATGGCGCGCGACGCCGCCGAGCACAGCGCCATGGAGGCGCTCGCGCGCGTCGGCATGGAGCACAAGGCGCGCGTGCGTCCGACCCAGCTGTCGGGCGGCCAGCAGCAGCGCGTGGGCATCGCGCGCTCGATCGCGCTGAAGCCCGCGCTGGTGCTGTTCGACGAGCCGACCAGCGCGCTCGACCCCGAGATGGTCGGCGGCGTGCTGCAGGTGATGCGCGAGCTGCGCGCCGACGGCATGACCATGGTGGTGGTGACGCACGAGATGGGCTTCGCCAAGGCGGCCTCCGACCGCGTGGTGTTCATGGACGGCGGCGCGATCGTCGAGCAGGGCTCGCCCGCGCAGGTGTTCGAGGCGCCGGTGCATGCGCGCACCGCGGCCTTCATCGCCAGCATCGGCAGCCGCGCGCTCTGAGCGACCGACCGGAAGCGCCGCATGCAGTTCGACAAGCTCGTCTTCACCTTCTTCAACGGCGACATCGCCGCACGCTACCTGCCCCAGGTGCTGGACGGCGCGCGCGTGACGATCGAGCTGGGCCTCGCCGTGATCGCCGCCGGCCTGGCGCTGGGCATCGTGCTGGCCTACCTGCGCAGCCTGCCGGTGCGCGGGCTGCCGCTGCTGGTGTCCACGCTGGTCGACATCCTGCGCGCGCTGCCGCCGCTGGTGCTGATCATCCTGTTCTATTACGCGCTGCCCTTCCTGGGCCTGTCGCTCGGCGCCTTCGCCTCGACCTGGCTGGCCCTGACGCTGGTGCTCGCGGCCTTCTCCGAGGAGGTGTTCTGGGCCGGCATCGAGTCGCAGCCGCGCGGCGTGATGGAGGCCGCGCGCTCCACCGGCCTGAGCCACACGCAGGCCATGGTGCACGTGCTGCTGCCGCAGTCGTGCCGGCTGATGGTGGCGCCGCTGACCAACCGCGTGATCGCCATCACCAAGGGCACGGCCTACGGCTCGGTGGCCGCGCTCAACGAGATCCTGAACCAGGCCACCTCGGCCACCAGCTTCGCGGGCAATCCCACGCCGCTGATGATGGGCGCGCTGGGCTACCTCGTGATCTTCCTGCCCGTGGTGGTCGCCGGGCGCTACATCGAGCGGCGCCACGGCGCGGGCCGCCACTGACGCCGCCGAACGGAGCCCTCCATGGAACTCATCCTCCAGTACTTCTTCAACCTCGGCGTGGTGCGCGAGGTCGGTCCCTACATCCTGCAGGGCCTGCTCAACACGCTGCTGCTGTCGGCCTGGGTGATCCCGCTCGGGCTGGTGGCCGGCATGGTGCTGGCGCTGGCCGGCTTCGTGATCCGCAACCGGCTGGTGCGCGCGCTGCTCGTGGTCTACATCGACTTCTTCCGCGCCTTCCCGCCGCTGGTGCTGCTGATCTTCCTCTACACCGGCCTGCCCTACCTCGGCATGGAGCTCTCGCCCATGGCCTGCGTGGCGCTGGGCTTCATGCTCAACAACTCGAGCTACTTCGGCGAGATCCTGCGCGCGGGCCTGGAGTCGGTGCCGCGGGGCCAGCGCGAGGCCGCGCTGTCCACCGGCATGGGCCGCCCGGCCAGCCTGCTGTTCGTGGAGATCCCGCAGGCGGTGCGCAACGTGTTCCCCGACCTCGTGAGCAACATGATCGAGGTGGTGAAGCTCACCACCATCGCCAGCGTGGTGTCGGTGCCCGAGATGCTGTATGCCGCGCGCTCCGCGCAATCGATGCTCTACAACCCCACGCCCATCGTGCTGGCCGCGCTGATCTATCTCGCGCTGCTGTGGCCGCTGGTCGTGCTGCTGGGGCGGCTGGAGAAACGCCAGCGCCGCCCGAATCCCAAGGCCGCCTGAGGCGCCTGACCACTACAACCACCAACGCTGATTGAGGAAGCAATGATGACAAGCAAACGTACCCTGGGCCTGGCCGTCGCCCAGATGGGCCCGGTACATCTGGCGGACACCCGCGAGGCGGTCGTGCGCCGCATGGTCGAGCTGATGCGCGACGCCAAGGGCCGCGGTGCCGAGATGGTCGTGTTCCCCGAGCTCGCGCTCACCACCTTCTTTCCGCGCTACTGGATGGACGAGGCCGAGGCCGAGGCCCGCTTCTTCGAGCCGGCCATGCCCAATGCGCAGGTGCAGCCGCTGTTCGACGAGGCGAAGGCGCTCGGCGTGGGCTTCTACCTCGGCTATGCCGAGCGCACGCCCGAGGGCACGCGCTACAACACCGCGATCATCGTGGACCGCGCGGGCGCCATCGTCGGCAAGTACCGCAAGATCCACCTGCCCGGCCATTCCGAGCACAAGCCCGAGGCACCGTTCCAGCACCTGGAGAAGAAGTTCTTCGAGGTCGGCGACCTGGGCTTCCGCGTCTTCGACACGATGGGCACGCGCTTCGGCATGTGCCTGTGCAACGACCGGCGCTGGCCCGAGACCTACCGCGTGATGGCGCTGCAGAGCGCGGAGGTGGTGGTGCTGGGCTACAACACGCCCTCGCTCAACATCCACTGGAACGAGCCGGTGCACCTGCGCACCACCACGCACCTGGTGTCGCTGCAGGCCAATGCCTACCAGAACGGCATCTGGGTGGCGGCGGCCGCCAAGTGCGGCTCGGAGGACGGCCACCACATGATCGGCAGCTCGGCCATCGTCGCGCCCACGGGCGAGATCGTGGCGCGCTCGCTCACGGAAGAGGACGAGGTGATCTGCGTGAAGGCCGACATGTCGCTGGGCGAATACTTCCGCCAGCACGTGTTCAACTTCGCCAAGCACCGCCGCCCCGAGCACTACCGCCTGATCGTCGAGCGCACGGGCGCGGGCGAGCCGCTGGTCTGAACGCGCGCACGGAACCCCTCATGGACACCACCATCGCTTCGCTGATCGGCGAAGAACCCTTCGACCTCACGATCCGTGGCGGACGCATCGTCACCGACGGCCGCGTGGTCGAGGGCGACCTCGGCGTGCGCGACGGGCGCATCGCCGCCATCGGCGGCTCGCTGCCGCCGGGCCGCCGCGACGTCGACGCCACCGGCCGCTGGGTGCTGCCGGGCGGCATCGACAGCCACTGCCACGTCGAGCAGCGCTCGGGCATGGGCATGATGTGCGCCGACGATTTCTACTCGGCCACCGTGTCGGCCGCCTTCGGCGGCACCACCACCATCCTGCCCTTCGCGGCCCAGCACCGCGAGATGTCGGTGCCCGAGGTGCTGGCCGACTACAGCCAGCGCGCGGCCGAGAAGGCGGTGATCGACTACGGCTTCCACCTGATCCTCGCGAATCCCGACGACGCCACGCTCTCGACCGACCTGCCCGCGGCCATCCGCGACGGCATCACCTCGCTCAAGGTCTACATGACCTACGACCGCATGAAGCTCAAGGACTACCAGTTGCTCGAGGTGCTCGCGCTGGCGCGGGCCGAGGGCGCGCTGGTGATGGTGCATGCCGAGAACAACGACATGATCCGCTGGATCGCGCAGCGCCTGATCGACCGCGGCCACACCGCGCCGAAGTTCCACGGCGTGGCGCACGACCCGCTGGCCGAGACCGAGGCCGCTTACCGCGCGATCGCGCTGGCACGGCTGGTCGACGTGCCGCTGCTGCTGGTGCACGTGGCCGGCGGCGACACCGTGGAGGTGATCCGCCAGGCCCAGACCCTGGGCGCCAACGTGCTGGCCGAGAGCTGCCCGCAGTACCTGTTCCTGACGGCGGCCGACATGGACCGGCCGGGCCTGGAAGGAGCGATGTTCTGCTGCTCGCCGCCCGCGCGCGATGCCGATGCGCAGGAAGCCATCTGGCGCGGCCTGATCGACGGCACCCTCGCCACCTACTCGTCGGACCACGCGCCCTACCGCTTCGACGAGACCGGCAAGCTGCCCAAGGGCGATGCCACCACCTTCAAGGAAATGGCCAACGGCGTGCCCGGCATCGAGCTGCGCCTGCCGCTGCTGTTCAGCGAAGGCTTCCTCAAGGGGCGCATCGACATCCACCAGTTCGTGGCGCTCACCGCCACCAACCATGCCCGGCTCTACGGCCTGGCACCGCGCAAGGGCGCGATCGCGCTGGGTGCCGACGCCGACATCGCGGTGTGGAACGCCGAACGCGAGACCACCATCAGCGCCGCCATGCTGCACGACAACGCCGGCTACACGCCCTACGAGGGCCGGACCATCCAGGGCTGGCCCGAGGTGGTCGTGAGCCGCGGCCGCGTGGTGATCGAGGACGGCGCGCTGCACGCCGAGCGCGGCAGCGGCCAGTACCTGCGCCGCGGCGCGCCGGACCTCAGGCGCCGCGCACCGGTGGCGCCCGTGCAGCGCCCGCATGGCCGTGTGCTGAAGGCGCTGATCGGCCTCGGGGAGGACAAGGCATGAACACCACCGCCAATCCGCCGCGCGTGCGCGTGCTGAACCCGAACAGCAGCGTCTCGGTGACCGAGGCCGTGGCACGCGCCTTTCGCGCCACCGTGCCGCCCGCGCAATGCGACTTCGATTGCGTCACGGCGCACGAGGGCCCGCCGGGCATCGTCACGCAGGACGACTTCGAGCAGGGCGCGCGCCTCGCGGCCGACGACGTGGCCGCGCATGCCGCCGAGGCCGATGCCTTCGTGCTGGCCTGCTTCAGCGACCCCGGCATCGCCGTGGCGCGCACGCGCAGCGAGCGCCCGGTCGTCGGCCTGGGCGAGGCCGGCATGCGCGCCGCCATGGCGCGCGGCGAACGCGTGGGCGTGATCGCCATCGCGAGCGCCGCCATCCCGCGCCACCTGCGCTACTGGGAGGCACTGGGCGTGCGCGAGCGCGTGGTGGCCGAACGGCCGCTCGACCTGCCGGTGCACCTGTCGGGCGATGCCGCCCATGCGCTGGCGCCGATGATCGCGGCGGCGCGCCTGCTGGTCGACGAGGACGGCGCCGACGTCGTGCTGCTCGGCTGCGCCGGCATGGCCGAGCTGCGCGCCCCGCTCGAGGCCGCGGTGGGCGTGCCCGTGATCGACCCCTGCGAGGCGGCGGCCGAACTCTCGGCCCGGCTCGCGCGGGCCTGGCGCGACGGAGCCGCCACGTGACGAGCCCACCGCAGCGGCTGGGCGTGCTCGGCGGCATGGGCCCGCTGGCCGGCGCCGCCTTCGCGCTGCGCATGGTGCAGCTCACGCCGGCCGACAACGACCAGCAGCACATCCCCGTGCTGCTGTGCAACGACCCCGCCATTCCCGACCGCTCCTCGGCCTTCCTCGGCCAGGGGCCGAGCCCGCTGCCCGGCATGCTGCGCGGCATCGACACGCTGGTGGCCGGCGGCGCCGACTGCATCGCCATTCCCTGCAACACCGCCCACCTGTGGTTCGACGAACTGCAGGCCGCGAGCCCGACGCGGCTGCTGCACATCGTCGAGGCTGTGGTGGCGGACCTGCGCCGCCAGGGCGTGACCGAGGGCAAGGTCGGCATCCTGGGCACGCCCGCGACCATCGCGATGGGCCTGTACCAGCGCCACCTGCGTGCCGCGGGCTACGAGCCCATCGAGCCGTCGCCCGAGGAGGTGCAGCGCCTGTGCGTGCCCGCGATCGCGGCCGTGAAGGCCAACCGCATCGACGCGGCTTTCGCGCCCGCGGCCGAAGGCATTCGCGCGCTGGCGCGGCAAGGCGCGCGCGCGGTGGTGCTCGGCTGCACCGAGCTGCCGCTGGCCGTTCCGGCGGCGCGGCGCGGCGAGTTCGACATCGTGCTGACCGATTCGATCGACGCGCTGGCGCGCGAGGCCATCGGGCTGATGCGGCCCGCCGATGCGTCGGCTCAGGCGTTCATGTCGCGCAGGTAGACCGGCAGATCCATCACGGGCGGCCGCGCGCCCCTCTGGTACAGCAGGTCGGCCACGTACCCCCGGTGGTAGGTCTTGTGGTTGACCACGTGCAGCAGCATGTCGCCGCGCGTCATGCAGCCGGCCCCACCGTCCACGAACTGGAAGCGAACCGGTTCGTCGTGCCCGCTTTCCGACAGGCCGTCCGAATAGTCGACATACCAGCGGTCGCTGGTCGCCTGCGCGTCCCGCAGCGTCGGCAGGTTCATCGCCTGCTGCATCGTGCGCGAGGCGAACCCATGCGGCAGAGCTTCGAGGTGGCCCTTCCATATCAGGTCCACGACGTAGGCATGGCCCAGGATGCTGGCCATGCTGCCGGAGCCGCTGCGCCTGGCGAAGACCTCCTCCGCATCCGGCATGGACGAGAGCGTCTCGTAGAGGCGCGTGTTGGCCCAGGCCGTGTAGCGCGCGAGCATGCGGATGTTTCGCATGGATGACATGAGCCCTCCCCCTGGCGAATTGGCGATGGCCGGATTATGGATTTCGACAGCGGTGCCATGAGGCCGCGGACCCGCGCAAAAGAAAAGTCCCATCTCATGGAATAAGCGGCCCGCCGCGGCGTCTACGTCTGCAACAACCCTCTCTTTCGAGGACTTTCGATGCTGATGACGATTCCCTCCCGCTTGCGGCGCCCTCGCGCCCTGCTCCTCGGCGCCGCGGCGCTGGCCTGCGCGGCCGTGGCCTTCGGCGCATGGCGGGGGCCGCCGTCCGGCATGGGCGGCGATGCCGGCCTGATGGCCCGGCTCATGGACGTCTGCACCTCGCGCGACCCCGCGCAGGCGGGCTTCTCCGCCGAGAACGACGCGGCCATGGCCCGGATGATGGCCGGCATGGACATCAAGCCCTCGGGCGACGTCGACCGCGACTTCGCCGAGATGATGACCGCGCACCACCAGGGCGCGATCGACATGGCGCTGGCCGAGCTGCGCCACGGCAGCAACGAGCAGCTGCGCCGCATCGCGCAGGAAATCATCGTCGAGCAGCAGCAGGAGATCGCCGCGATGCGCCTGGCGCTCGACCAGCCGCTGCCGCCTTCCATGCCCGCGCCCACGCAGCCCGCGCGCCCGTAGGCGCCGCCGGGTCCCCTTCACTTCCCTTCGAGCATCAGAACACCATGAAGAACCGTCCCTCTCCCCTCTTCCCCCGCTGGCTGACGGCCATGGCGCTGCTGGCCTCGGCCGCCTGCGCGCAGGCCGGCCAGGCGCCGCGTGCCGCCGCCGAGGCCGACATCACCATGAGCCACCGCGACCGCGTGTACGCGGCCGAGCAGTTCTCCAACACGGTGTCGGTCACCGACCCGGTCGACAACAAGCTGCTCGGCGTGATCCGCCTCGGCGATCCCGCGCCCGGCAACTTCAGCCCGCTGTACCGCGGCCAGGTGCTGGTGCACGGCATGGGCTTCTCGCCCGACCACCGCACGCTCGCGGTGGTGTCGATCGGCTCGAACTCGGTGAGCTTCATCGACACCGCGACCAACGCGGTGAAGCACACCACCTACGTGGGCCGCTCGCCGCACGAGGCCTTCTACACGCCCGACGGCAAGGAGGTGTGGGTCACGGTGCGCGGCGAGAGCCATGTGGCGGTGCTCGACGCCGCCACCTTCGAGGAAAAGACGCGCATCGCCACGCCCAACGGCCCGGGCATGCAGATCTTCTCGCCCGACGGGAAGTACGGCTACATCTGTTCCTCGTTCAATCCCGAGACCGTGGTGATCGACACGGCCAGCAAGCAGGTCGTGGGCCGCGTGAAGCAGGACAGCCCGTTCTGCCCCAACATCGCCGCCACGCCCGACGGCAAGCAGGTCTGGTTCACGCTCAAGGACATCGGCCGCACGATGGTGTTCGACGCGAAGCCGCCGTTCGCGCCGATCAAGGCCTTCGACACCGGGCCGATCACCAACCACGTCAACTTCGCCACCACCGCCAAGGGCAGCTTCGCCTACGTCACCGTGGGCGGCCTCAACCAGGTCAAGGTGTTCCGCACCGACGACTTCTCGCAGGTGGCGACCATTCCCGTGGGCAAGCTGCCGCACGGCGTGTGGCCCTCGGGCGACGGCAAGCGCGTCTACGTCGGACTCGAGAACGCCGATGCGCTGGCCGCGATCGACACGGCCACCCACACCGTGGTCGCGAACGTGCCCATCGGCCAGGCGCCGCAGGCGATCGCCTATGTGCCGAACGCGGTGCCGGCCGACGCGGGCGACGGCACGCAGGGCCTGCAGCCGCCGGGACTGGCCGGCCAGGTCGCCCACCTCTCGCTGGTGCCGGCCGGACCGCGCAAGGAAGCAACCCCGGCCGGCGCACCGACCAGCGTCGCGCTCTTCGACCAGGGCCTGCTGCAGGTGCTGCAGGCCTCGGCCACGGGCCTGGAGCCGAAGCAGCCCTATGTGCTCGCGCTGGCCGACAAGCCCGACGGCAGCGGCACGCTGCAGCCGCTCGCCAACTTCATGACCAACCCGGCGGGCGCCGCCATCGTGAATGCCATCGGGCCGATCCGCCAGCAGGTGAAGGACGGCCCCGCGGGCGATACTCGGCGCTACCTGGTGATCGCGCCGCAGGTCGGCGGCAAGCCCTCGGCTCCGGTGCAGATCCAGGACCTCTGATGGCCCCGAGCCGTCCCCCGACCCAGCGCCACGCGCATCCATGAGCGACCTGATCCTGCTCGTCGAGCCGATGATTCCCGCCTTGCGGCGCTATGCGCGCGCGCTGCTGCGGGATCGCGAATCGGCCGACGAACTGGTGCAGGACTGCCTCGAGCGCGTGATCGCGCGCTGGGGGCAGCGGCGCGAGGCCGAGGACACGCGGTCCTGGGTCTTCGCGATCCTGCACAACCTCGCGGTGCAGCGCATGCGCCAGCAGTCGCGCCGCGGCCTGCACCTGGCCATCGACGATATCGATGAAGAGGCGCTGGGCATGCCCGCGCAGCAGGAGCATCGCGTGCGGCACCACGAACTGATGCGCGCGCTCGACGGCCTGTCGGAAGACCAGCGCGCGGTGCTGCTGCTGGTCGCCGTCGAGGACCTGTCCTATGCCGAGGCCGCCGCGGCGCTCGGCATCCCGGTGGGCACCGTCATGTCGCGCCTGGCCCGCGCGCGCCAGCGGCTGCATCGCATGCTCGACGGTGTCGAGGCCATGCCGCCGGCCGATCCGTCGCATGCCGAGCCTGCGGCACGCCCTCATCTGCGGAGACTCAAATGAACGTCGATCCACCCGACGCCCGACCCATTCTCGAAGAAGACCTGCATGCCTACGTCGATGGCGTGCTCGACCCGCTACGCCATGACCAGGTGCAGGCGTACCTGCGGCAGCACGCCGATGTGGCCCACGAGGTCGAGGCCCATGCGCGGCACCGGCGCGCGCTGCGCGAAGCGCTGGCCCCCATCGCCGAGGAACCGCTGCCGCCCGGGTTGAACCTCGCGCGCATGGTGGCCGAGCACGATCGGCAGGAAGCGCAGGCGCGGCGCGAGCCCGCGCGGCGATGGCCGTGGGGCATGGCGGCCGCGCTGGTGCTCGCGCTCGGCGTCGGCGGCGGCGTCGGATGGTCGCTGCGTGGCGTGCAGGCCCCCGAGGGAAGCGGCATCTTCGCGCTGGGGCGCGAGGCTGTGCGCGGCTACGACGTCTACGCATCGGATGCCACGCGCCCCGTGGAGATGGGACCGTCGCAGCGCGCGGAGCTCGTCAGCTGGGTCTCGTCGCGCCTGGGACGACAGGTCGCGATCCCCGACCTCGCGGCCGCGGGCTACGGCTTCGTGGGCGGCCGCCTGGTCATGACCGAGCATGGCCCGGCCGGCCTCTTCATCTACCAGGATGCGCAGGCCACGCGGCTCTCGCTGATGGTGCGGCCGATGGCCGTCGACCAGGACACGCCGACGATGAAGCGGATCGACGGCCCGCACACGGGCTATGCCTGGGCCGACCGCGGACTGGGCTATGGCGTGGTGGGGGCGAACGAGGCGCGCGTGCTGCATCCGCTGGCGGACGAGATGCGGCGCCAGATCGGCGAGGAACTCAGGGGGTAGGCCCCCGGCGCCTCCCGGGTGGGGCCGCTAGCAGGCGGCTTCGTGCATCGCTTCGTCGGCGACGAGCAGGTCCTTGTGGAACGCGCCGAACGGGCGCGTCGGATGCGCGATCTGGATCTCCAGCACCCAGAGTCCCGGACCGCGTCCGGCCGCAGGGATCGCAGGCGGGAAGTCGCCGACACGGTGCCCGTGAAGGCCCAGGTTGAGGCGCCATCCCCTCGCCTGCGCACGCTGCGTCGCGTAGGCATACAGCGCCTCGCCGTCGAGGCCCTCGGTGCACAGGCGCGAACTCACTTCGTGCCAGATCGCGCGCACGGTTCTCGCGCAGTCTTCCATCTGGGGATCGCCGCCGACCACGAAGGTCTCGCCGGCGTCGCCCTCGTGGCCTTCCCACACGGGGCCGATGTCGATGAAGAAGATGTCCTGTTCGCCGAGCACGCGAGCCGGGTCGGATGCGTCCCTGGCGGTCTTGAGCGTGTCCTCGCCGAAGCGGATCGCGACCGGATGCCAGTTGCGCTCCATCTCCAGCGCCTGCAGCGTCGCCGCCGCCAGGGCCGTGGCTTGCGCATGCGTCATGCCGGGCCGGATGCCCGCAGCGATCTGCCGGACCGCGCGCTGCGACAGCGAGCGTGCGCGTCGCAGGGCCGCCAATGGCAACCCTGCCTCGGTGACGGCGGATCGGAGCAATTCGGGAAGCATCATGGTCATCGGCGGTATCCGTCTGCCTGGATCGTGGCAATCGCTGTATCTTACAAAATACAGCGATGCCCGATCCCGCCCCGCCGGCGATGCACCGGCCCTAGATGTAGCAGTTCTTCAGGATGATCGCGCGACCGGCCGTGCTTCCAACGTAGGCGATGAAGGCGTCGACCGCGGCATTGGTCGAGCCGGCGCGGCCGCGGATCGCCACGGCGTCCTGCAGCAGGCGGTCATGCGGCGGATTGCCGTTCACCGTGGCGGGTGTGTATTCGAAGTAGGTACCGGTCAGCGGCGAGCGGATGGCGCCGGTGCTGCTGTCGCACAGCTGCGACTTGGCGACGAATCCGACGTTGGGATAGGTCGTGGCGCTGGTGCTCGCGTTCACCGCCGTGTAGGTGGTGCCGATGGTCGTGTACTGCGCGAACTTGGCGTCGTAGGCACCGCCCGGGTAGGTGATCGCGTTGACGCGGCTCAGCACCTGCTGGGCCGCGGTGCCGTACGGCGCGGTGACCGGGTTGGCGATCGCGACCTGGCCGTTCGCATAGGCATAGCTCGCGGGATTGGTGAAGCCGCTCGAACCGCTGGTGCTCACGTTCGGACCGTACTTGGACCACAGGATCAGCTTGCCCTCGGCATAGCGGAACGGCACCTGCACCACGGTGGGATGGCCGGTGCGCAGGGCCGCCGGCGTGGTGTCGTCGGCCGCGAAGAACAGGTCATAGGGCGTGGTGCCGCCGGGCGCGGCCAGCGCGGTGTTGATCGCCGTCTGGAAATCGCCCGTCGCGCCATAGGTCACGGTGAAGCTGCTGCCCGAGAACGGCAGGCCCGAGGCGCCGAAGCCATTGACGAGCTGGACCATCGCGCCCTGGAAATTCGCGGCCACCGCCACGGTGATCGACTGCGCCCAGGTGGCGGACGAACCCAGCATCAGCACCGATGCCGAAACGCTCAGGGTAATTTTTCTGATCGAAAGCTTTTTCACGTTATCTCCTCGAGGAATTGGATGAATGACTGCGTGTGAATCTTTCGCGCTATATAGGCTTGCATATAGGTTGCATAGCATTCGGGTAATGCATAGGCATTGAATTGAAGGCTCTGGCGACTGGAAATCTTCTTATGGAGCGAAAAAAATCACGGACGCTATACTCTCAAAAATATAACGAGACAGGTGAACAAATGAAGAAGACCACGAAAAAATACGCTGGCCATGTTCCCGAATTGAGTTCGAAAGTATGCGCGGCCATTTACGCGTTGCTTTGTTCCTGTTCATCCATCGCCACGGCCGCGCCGCAGGGCGGCACGGTCACCAGCGGCAGCGCCACCATCGGCCAGGCAGGCAGCGTGACGCGTATCGACCAGAGCACGCAACGCGCGAGCATCAACTGGCAGGGCTTCGGCATCGCCGTCGGCGAAACCGTCAATTTCAACCAGCCCAATGCCTCGGCGATCACGCTCAATCGCGTGGTCGGCAACGAACGCAGCGTGATCGAGGGCGCGCTCAATGCCAATGGCAAGGTCTTCCTGATCAACTCCAACGGCGTGCTGTTCACCCGCGGCAGCAGCGTGAACACGGCCGGCCTCGTGGCCAGCACGCTGAACCTCAGCGACGCGGACTTCAATGCCGGGCGTTATGTGTTCAGCGGCAACGGCGGCAGCGGTTCGGTCATCAACATGGGCACGCTCACCGCGGTCCCGGGCGGCTACGTCGCGCTGCTCGGACGCTCGGTGTCGAACCAGGGCCTGATCGTCGCCACCAAGGGCACGGTGGCGCTGGGCAGCGGCGAGAAGATCAGCCTCAACTTCAACGGCGATTCGCTCGTGAGCCTCAGCATCGACGAAGGCGCGCTCGGTGCGCTGGTCGAGAACAAGGGCGCCATCCAGGCCGACGGCGGCACGGTGATCCTGACCGCGAAGGCCGCCGACGAGCTGCTGGGCAGCCAGGTCAACAACACGGGCATCGTGCAGGCGCGCACGCTGGACGATCTCAAGGGCCGCATCGTCTTGCGCGCCGACGGCGGCACGGCCAACGTGGGCGGAACGCTCGATGCCTCCTCGCCCGCGACCGGCGGCGGAACCGTCGAGACCTCGGGCCGCAGCGTGCGCGTGTCGGACGACGCCGTGGTCACCACCAAGGCCGCGAACAGCGACACCGGCACGTGGACGCTGGCTTCCGATGCCTTCACCGTCGGTGCGGGCGCGAACATCAGCGGTGCCCAGCTCGGCAGACAGCTGGGCAGCAACAACGTGGTGATTTCATCGCGGGGCGGGAACGGCACCGATGGCCACCTCTACGTCGGCCAAGGCGTGAACTGGTCGGCCAACACCGCGCTCACGCTGACCGCGGCCAACGACGTGCGCATCGATGCGCCGATCACGGCGACGGGCGCAAGCGCAGGGTTGAACCTGAACTTCGGTAGCGGCGGAGACTACCGTATCGATATGAGCAAAGGCGCATCGGTCACGCTGAGCGGCGCCGACGCGACGCTTGCGATGAACGGACAGGCCTACACGCTGATCCACAGCATGAGCGACCTGGAGAAGATCGACGACGCTGGTGGTGTTGCGGCCGGGCGCTATGCGCTCGCGGGCAACCTCGATGCCTCGGGCAAGACCTATGACAACACGGTGGTGTCCAAGTTGTCGGGCACGCTGGCGGGGCTGGGTCACACGATCAGCAACCTGACGATCCTGGAGCCGGTGCACAACGACTCCTCGCAAACGCCGGTCGGACTGATCGGCTCGGCGCAGGTCGGCAGCACGATCCGCGACATCGGCCTGCTCGGCGTCGACGTCAGCGGCTATGGCCGCGTCGGCGGGCTGGTCGGGGAAAACTTCGGCGGCGCCATCAGCCACGCCTACGTCACGGGGTCGGTGCAGGGTGTCGTCAGCGTGGGCGGCCTGGTGGGCTACAACGGGAGCAGCTTCAACCCCGACACCGGAGAGCCCATCGTCGGCAACGGCATCATCTCGGACTCCTTTTCGACCGCTGCCGTGAGCGCATCGACACGCTACACGGGAGGCTTCAATGACATCGGCGGACTGGTGGGGAGGAACTTCGGCGCGACCTACAAGATTCTTCGCTCCAGCGCCACCGGCAACGTCTCGGTGGTCACCGACACCAGCTCCGGCCTGCTCAACGGAAACATCGGCGGGCTGGTCGGCGGCAACATCAACGGCACCATCGCCGACTCCCACGCCACGGGCAACGTGTCTGTGTCGGACAACACGAGCTCCGTCGGCGGCCTCGTCGGCATCAACAGCGGTGCCACCGCGTCCCTGACCAACAGCTACGCCACGGGCAACGTGACGGGCGGAGACTCCAACGTCGGCGGGTTGGCCGGACAAAACCTCGGGGGCGCCAGCATCGTCGACTCCTACGCCAGCGGCAATGTGAGAGGCGGCGCGAGCAACGCCTCCCAGAACGTCGGCGGCCTGGTGGGCTGGAACAACGGCAGCACCATCTCGGGCTCGCATGCGAGCGGCGTCGTCACGGCTTTCGGCGCTTCGGTGGGCGGACTGGTCGGCAGCAACGGAGGTCCCGACGCGAAGATCACCAACTCCTATGCCACCGGCAATGTAAATGGCGGACCTGTCAGCCAGGGTGTGGGCGGCTTGGCGGGTTCGAACAGCGGCACCATCTCCGGATCGCACGCCTCGGGCGATGTCAGGGGCGAGATCGCGGGCGGCCTGGTCGGCGGCAACTCGGGCCTCATCACGGACTCCTTCTCGAGCGGCAACGTGTTCGGTTCCTACGCGGCCGGTGGCCTGGTGGGGCAGATGGACGGTGGCTCGATCCTCAACTCGCGCGCCAGCGGCAACGTGACGGGCGGTGCCGACTACGACTTCACCGGCGGGCTGGTGGGGCGCATGCAGGATGGCAACGTCGACAACTCGCATGCCACCGGGTCTGTCATCCACGGCAGCGACACCACGGGCCGCCTGATCGGAAGCAACACGGGCTCGGGCACCATCACCAACAGCACTTACCGCGATGCGGCGGCCGAGGCTGCAGCCCAGGCCGCAGCCGAAGCGGCCGCCCGCGCGGCCGCGGCAGCGCAAGCCGCGGCAGAAGCAGCCGCCCGTGCATCGAGCGAGGCCGCGGCGCAGGCCGCCGCCGAAGCGCAGGCGACCGCCGTCGCCGCCGCGCAAGCCGCAGCACGCGCCGCGGCGCTGCAGGAACGCGCGCAAACGGGTTCGCGTCTCGCGGCCGCCGCGACCTCGGAGGCCCAGCGCCAGCCGGAACGCCCCGCCGTACAGACGACGGCAGGCCTCACGCAACGGGCCGCGGCACTGGCCGACAACATCGTCTTCGCCGACCGGCGCAGCTTCTCCGCCAACGTGGAACGCATCGAGATCGACGGCAAGGTGTTCGAGCTCGAGGACGAAGGCGCCAAGGCGCCCGCGGCGCAGCCGTCGACGCCGCGCTGACATCGCCGCCCCGCCGCGGGACGGCATGGCCGGTCCCGCCTCCCCTTCTCCTCTTCGTTCCCGTTGCGACATGAATCCCCTTCGTCCCGTCTCGTCCTCACGCCGGGCGCGTCCCGCGCTCGCTGCCTTCTCCGTGCTCTGCACGCTCGCCACCAGTGGCCAGGCCCAGGTGGCGCCGATCCCCAACTACGGCAGCGGCGATGCGCTGCGCGAAGCCCAGCCGCCGCGCCCGCTCAGCACCCCGAACCAGCCGCCCGCGCCGGTGATCGTGGAACAGCCCGAGCGGCCGCTGGCCCTGCCGGCCGGCGAGACGCTGACGGTGCGCGACTTCAAGGTCGAGGGCGCCGACGAGATTCCGCCCGCCGAGCTGCAGGCCACGCTCGATCCCTACCGCGGCCGCGGGCTGTCGATGGCCGAGATCGAGCAGGCCGCGGGCCGGCTCACGGCGCTGCTGCGCGACCGCGGCTATCTGGTGGCACGCGCCTACGTGCCGCGGCAGGACGCGAGCGCCGGCACGCTGACGATCCGGGTCCTGATCGGCAGCTACGGCAAGCTCACGCTCAAGAACCGCTCGCTGGTGCGCGACGCGACCGTGGCCGATGCGTTCGCGCCCTTGCAGGCGGGCCAGCCGGTTTCGCGCGCGCAGCTCGAGCGCGCGATGCTGCTGGTCGGCGACATGCCCGGCGCCACCCTGCCCCGCCTCACGATCTCGCCGGGAGAAGCCCCGGGCAGCTCGGACTTCGATGTGGAGGTGGGCGAACGCAAGCGCCTCGCCGGCTATGCGCTGCTCGACAACCAGGGCTCGCTCTACACGGGCAAGAACCGGCTGAGCGCGGGACTCGACATCAACTCGCCCTTCGGCATCGCCGACCGGCTGAGCCTCAACCTGATGGGCACCGAAGGCGGCGGCCTCGACAACGGCCGCGTGGCCTACGGCTTTCCGCTGACCGCCAGCGGCCTGCGCCTGGAGCTCGCCGCCGCGCGCACCACCTATCACCTGGGCGGCGACTACGACGACCTCGAGGCCAAAGGCCGCGCGCGCACGGTCGAAGCCACCTTGAGCTATCCGCTGCTGCGCAGCCGCGAGCAGAACCTGTCGCTGAGCCTGAACCTCGCGCAGCGCCATCTGCGCGACGAGGTGGGCGCGGTCGAGAGCGTCGACCGCAAGACCACCAAGGTCGCGACCTTCGCCGTGCAGCACGAGCGCTGGGGCCAGCTGCTGGGCCGGCCGGGCTACACCAGCGTCGTCGCCGGATTCAGCTACGGCCACCTCGACATCGACAACCCCGCGCAGGCGGCGCTCAACCGGGCCGGCGCCGACACGGCTGGCGACTTCGCGCACCTGAACCTGCGGCTCGCCGCCAACGTGGAATTCGCCAAGGGCTGGACCGCGAGCAGCGCGCTGAGCCTGCAGAAGGCGCTGCGCAACAAGAACCTCGACGGCAGCGAGCAGATGAGCATCTCGGGCCCCAACGGCGTGAAGGCATACCGCGAATGGGTGAGCGGCGACAACGGCTACCTGCTCAACGCCGAGGTGCGCTACGCACTGCCGGCGTCCGAGGGGCTCACGCATTCGGTGGGCGTCTTCGCCGACCTCGGACGCGCCTGGCTGCAGAACGCCGACTACGCCACGCGCAACGGGCTGCGCCTGTCGGACGTGGGCATCGGCTACCAGGCACGCCATGGCGCGCTGTTCGGGCGGCTGCAGGTCGCGCGCGCCATCGGTTCGCGGCCGCAGGAGATCGTGCGCGAGAGCCGCACGCGCGTGCTGGTGCAGGCCGGCGTGCTGTTCTGAGACACCGACGAGGAGCACGGAATGAACATGAACTGGCTCGCCGGCGCCATCGACTACGGCGTCATCGGACTGCTGGTGGTGCTGAGCGTCTTCGTGGTCGCGATCGGCATCGAACGCGCCTGGCTCTACAGCCGCATCGACACCCACGCGATCCGCGACATCAAGTCGCTCGAGCTGGTGCTCACGCGCAAGCTCTTCGTCATCGCCTCGGTGGCGAGCAACGCGCCCTACCTGGGCCTGCTGGGCACGGTGTTCGGGATCATGCTGACCTTCTACAACATGGGGCAGGACGCCTCCATCGACACCGGCAAGATCATGGTCGGCCTCGCGCTCGCGCTGAAGGCCACGGCCGTGGGCCTGGGGGTGGCGCTGGTGTCGGTGGTGCTCTACAACACGCTGCTGCGCAAGGTGCAGGTGTTGATCCTCGAATGGGAGATCGCGCGTGACCGAAAAGCCGATTGACAGCATGAACATGCTCCCCTTCGTCGACATCATGCTGGTGCTGCTCACCATCGTGCTGACGACCTCGAGTTTCATCGCGAGCGGGCGGATTCCGGTCAACCTGCCGCAGGCCAGCGCGAGCCCAGCGGACACCTCGCAGACGCAGACCATCGTGATCGATGCGGCGGGCACGATCCACTTCGGCGGCGAGGCCCTGAACGCCGACACGCTCAAGACCCGGCTCGCGGCGATGGACAAGCAGACGCCCTTCCTGCTGCGCGCCGACCGCACGGTGCAGCTGCAGCGCTTCATCGACGTGGCCGATGTGCTGAAGCAGCTGGGCTTCGCCAAGGTGGCCGTGCAGACGGAACCGACGACACGATGAGGTTCGCGATCGGCCTCGGCCTCTCGGTGCTGCTGCACGCGGCACTGGTGCTGCCGTGGCTGGTGCGCGCGCGGCCCGAGACGCCGCCGCCGTTGCGCGAGCAACTGGTGGTCGACCTGCTGGGCATGGTGAGCAACCGCCAGGTCGAGCAGCAGCAGGTGGCACGGCCGGCCGAGCCTCCCCCTCCGACGCCGCCGCCGAAGCCGGTGGCGCGAAAGGAGACGCGCGAGCGGACGCCGGTGCCGCGCCAGGTCGCGCCGAGCCCGGTGCAGGTAGCGCGCGTGGAAGAACCCGTGCGCGCCTCGCCGGAGCCGCCGACGCAGACGCCCGTGGCCGCGCCGCCGCCGCTCGCGAATGCCGCCGAGGAAGACCGCATGCAGCAGACCGTGCGTGCACGCGACGAGGGGGCCGATGCCCTGCGCAAGTACCTCGCGGGCCTGCGCAAGGCGATCCAGGGCAAGCTGGTCTACCCGGCCGAGGCGCGCGAAGCCGGCTACGTCGGCGCGCCGACGATCCGCTTCACGCTGACCGAGGAAGGGAACATCCTCTCGGGCTCGCTGGCGGTGGCGAAGAGCAGCGGCTACCCGGTGCTCGACGAGAGCGCCATGCGCGCGGCGCAGGCCGGTGCGCCGTTCGAGAAACCACCGAGGCGGATGGACGTGGCGATCGCCATCGGGTTCGTTCAGGAACGGCAGTGATCGTCGGCTTGCTGTTCGGGGCGCGTGCACAGGACAGCGGGTACTTCCCTCCGCGAATGTCCCCCGGCCTTCGGCCTCCTCCTTGATTTCGCTGCGGGAAGCACCCGCTGCCCTGTGCACGGGAGGCGCTCGGGTTGTGCGGCCGGTTCTTTGGTTCCGGGATATTGAAGGGGCTGCAACACGCCATTGCAGAGATGCCAATTCCCATCGGACGATGTTCCATCCATGATCGGTTCTCCGCCGCTTTCGCGGCAGATCAACGACCGAGACACCCATGGCACCCCAGCACATCGCCGGCATCCGCATCCCCGACAGCAGGCTCGCGCGCGAGCTGACCCAGTTCATCCGCGACACCGAAAGCGATCTGCTCTTTCATCACTCGGCCCGCGTCTACTGCTGGGGCGTGCTGGCGGGCGATCGCAAGGGCTTGAAGTACGACCCCGAGCTGCTCTATGCGGCCGCCATGTTCCATGACATCGGCCTCACCGCGCGCTACGAAAGCAGCCAGCTGCGCTTCGAGGTGGACGGTGCCAACGCCGCGCGCGACTTCCTGCAAGGGCACGGAATCTCCGAGCGCGACATCGAGACGGTGTGGAATGCGGTCGCGCTGCACACCACGCCGGGCATCCCCCAGTTCATGCGCGCGGAGATCGCGCTCGTGCAGGCGGGTGCCGGCATGGACGTGGCCGGCCGCGGCTACGACGACTACAGCGACGCGCAGCGCGAAGCGGTCGTGCGCGCCTTTCCGCGCGAGGCCGATTTCAAGCACGGCATCATCGAGGCCTTCTACCAGGGGCTCAAGCACCGCCCCGACAGCACCTTCGGCACCTTCAACGACGACGTGCTGGCGCACAAGGATCCGCATTTCCGTCGCGCGGACATGTGCAGCATCATCCATGCGTCGAAGTGGCATGGCTGAACCGGCCTTCCCCGGTTCCTTGCCCGCTCGCCGCGCTACGGCCTGACCGATCCCGCCGCCGCCGGCTTCTGGAAGCCGTCGGTCAGGGTCCCGAGGAACGCCACCAGGTCGTCCACCTCCTGCTCGGTCATCGCTGGCGCGGCGCCGCGCTTTCGCACGATCGGCAGCGTGGGATCGATGTTGGCCCGGTAGAGCGCCGGCAGGTCGTCGTAGATGCGCACGCGGCCGTTCGCCGCCTTCGGATAGAACCGCTCGGGGTCGGTGTCGCGCCTGTTGTAGAACTCGACCACGTCGCGCAACGAGCGGAAGACTCCGTTGTGGAAGAACACGCTGCGGGTCGCGACGTTGCGCAGGGTCGGGGTCTTGAACATGCCGCAGTACTGCGGCGTGGCGGACGGCGAATGGCCCGTGGCGGTGGCCTGGCACAGGCCCAGGTCGTACCAGGCGGGGTCGGCATTGGCGGGCAGGCGCGGGTTGCGCGGCGGCGCGACCGCCTCGAACGAGTAGTCCGTGAACGGCGCGATGCTGCCGCCGTTGGCGTTGCCGCTCAGGTGGCAGGCGATGCAATTGCCTTTCTCGGCATCGTTGAACAGGCGCAGGCCGCGCACCTCCTGGGCCGTCATGTAGTTGCCCTTGTTCGTCCGGTAGAGGTCGAACTTGCTGGTATAGGGATGGAAGTCCGGGTCCTCGAGCTGGTAGCGCTGAAGCGCGAGCTGCGCGTTGGCGAAGGCCCGCTCCGGGTCGTCGAAGGCCTGGGCGCCGAAGGCCTGCCTGAACAGGTCGGCATAGGGCCCGGCCTTCAGTTTCGACACCACGTCCGCGGCGCTGGGGTTGGCCATCTCGTTGGCGGCGAGCAGCGGCACGGCGGACTGGTCCGCCAGCGAGGCGGCGCGGCCGTCCCAGGTGAGGCCGCCGCCCGGACCGGGCGGCGAGGCACCGTCCGGATTCGGCGCCAGGTCGGAATACGGCGGGGTGTATTCCTTGTAGCGCAGCGAAGGTACCGCGCGCGTGCCGGACATCGAGAGCGCCGGGCCGCCGAGCTGCGCGGCCAGGTCGTTGGGCGGGCCATGGGCATGCGCGGGGCTGTGGCACGAGGCGCAGGACATCCGGCCGGAGCCCGAGAGGCGCTGGTCGAAGAACATCCTCGCGCCGACCTGGGCCGCGACGCTCAGCGCCGCCGTGCCGGCCTCCGCCGCCGAAGCGCTCCTGGCGGCGGAGGCACCGGCCGCGGACGGCGCCGTGCCGCCCGCGGGTTCGCTGCCGCCGCAGGCGCCGAGCAGCGCGAGCGCGGCAGCGGCGAACAGCCGGCGCAGCGCCGTGCCCGCCGTCTTCGGCTTCGTCTCGGCCACGCGTCGCGCTCTGCCTACTTCAGCGAGAAGACACCCGTCATCGGATGCACCGCGTCCCAGTGCGTGTCGATGCTGCCGGCGTATTCGGGCAGTTCGAGCAGGTGGTCCCGGATGTAGGCCTCGGTGTACTTCGAGCGGTTCATGTAGCTCTCGGGCTGGCCGGGGTCGGCCAGCGCGAACATGTCCTGCAGCGTGCGCACGAACGCGATGTGGCTGTAGGGCTCGTCGTCGACCTTGCCCGAGGGCGCGCCGTCCTGGTTGGTCAGCAGGCCGAAGATCACCGGGCCGTTGCCGTGGTTGCCCTGGCCGTAGTTCGCGATCGGCACCGGCACGCTCGACTTGCCGCCCTCGCCCAGCGGCCCGCCGACGGCCTTGCCCGGATTCCAGCCGCAGCAGCCCGAGGGACCGACGTAGCCGCCGCTGCCTTCGTCGAAGGTCACGATGATGCCGATGCGGCGCGCCTTGTTCTTCCACAGCGGCGAGGCCTGGATCTTCCGGATCAGCTTGTCGGTGTAGTCGTCGCCGCGCTTGAGGATGCCGGGCCCCGGCGAGCAGTCGGTGGCGACCTTCGTGCCCGTCACGTCCTTCACGGTCTGGTCGTGCATGTCGTCGCAGAGGTCGGGCACGAGATAGTTCACGGCCGCGACGTCGCCGCTGTTCAGGTCGGTGCCCAACTGGTCGAGGTCGTAGCCGGCCGGCGTGTTCGGGCTGGCTGCGAAGGCGGCGTCCCACTGGCCGCCGCCCATGGTGCGCTGCGATGGCATGAACGAGGGATCGTTGCGCACGTCGTCGAAGGCCAGCGTCGGGTTGTGGCGCGGCGCGTACATGCCGGGGTACGGCAGCATCAGCGTCGGATCGTTGTTGTCGCGGGCGACCACGGTCGGATCGCCGTGGCTGTTGCCGCGCGGATCCATGCCCGGGTTCATCGATTCGCTGTAGACGTGGTAGCCCAGGCCCGCGTTGCGCAGCGACTTGAAGATCGAGCGCGCGTTCTTGATGTTGTGCGAGACGCCGTCGCCGGGGTTGGTGCACGCGCCCTGCCCGTTGGGGACGGCATCGGTCGGCGTGTTCAGCGTGTCGCCCGCGGGCACGCACCACCACGAATCGTCGCCGGCCACGCCCCAGTCGTCCGCGCCGCCCAGCGAGATGTAGTTGGGCTCGGAGGGATGGCCGGTCGAGTGGTAGTTGGTGGCCTTCGCGCCCGCGTTCAGGAAGGCAGTGATCTTCGGCGTCGAGGCGCCGCCATCGATCTTGGTGTTGGTCTCGTTCTCGAGAATGATGACGAACAGGTTGTCGAAGCGCGGGATGCCCTCGAGTGCGAACGCGTCCTGCTCGGCCTGCTTCAGATCCACCTTCTTGCCGGTGGTGCTCGACACGTCGCCGCGCGCCACCATCGTGCTGGCCAGCGCGAAGCGGGTGGCGAGCTGGTTCGCCTCGCCCAGCAGCGCGGTCCTGCCGGCACCGTCGGGCAGCGCCGTGTAATCGCCGGTGACCTGCGCGGCCGTCACGCCCAGGCGCTGCGCGATGCTCGCCACCACGGCGGACTCGGCACCGCCGGCCTCGATCTGCCGCACCACCTCGGTGGTGAGCGGGCTGATCACGCCCGCCATGTCGGCGGGCGCGCGCAGCACCATCGCCTGCGCCGTCCGGCCCGGGCCGGTGCGCGGATCGTCGTAGGCGGTGCCCGCGCCGATCGTCGCGAGCAGCGCGCTGCCGGCCGGCGCATTCATGCCGAAGGCGCCCTGGGCGTCGGTCTTCGCGCTGACTTCGCCGTCGTCGCAGACCGCGTTGGCATTGACGTCGGCGCAGACGGTTGCACCCGCGTACTTGCCGACGACCAGGCCCTTGTAGGGCACGGTCGCGGCCGCCGGTGCATCGCTGCCGCCCCCGCCGAAGGGCAGGAAGGCGCCGCCGTTGCCACCGCCGCCGCCGCAGGCCGCCAGCGTCAGCGCGGCGACCAGGGTGGCGATGCCTGCCAGCACGGGCGAAAGGCGTCCGCGCGGTGCCCATGCCTGCCGCGGGGAGGCGGCGTGGAACGGGTTCATCTCTTGATTGCGATAGGTCATGGTGCTTGCTTACTCTTCGAGCCAGACGCCGACGAAGTTGCGCGTGTTGCCGGCGCTGACCAGCCCGTGCTCGATCAGCGCATAGCGCAGCTGTCCGGTGCGGGTGGCGTACAGGTAGGGAACGACCCAGTCGCCATGGAGGCCCGCGGGCGAGGCCTGCTTGAGCGTGCTGGTGACGGGGATGGTGTTCGAGGCGCCGGTGCGCGCGTCGAAGATGGTCTCGTTGCCCGAGCCGTCGATGCTCAGGCTCGAATGCATGGCGGGCGTGCTCGCGCTGCCGTCGCGCAGGCAGTCTTCGTAGTAGGCGGTGAACTTGTGGCCGGCCAGCTGCGTGCCGTCGACGACGAAGGGACCGCCGGCGAACACATGGGTCGACTTCGTCGCCGCATTGCCCGCGCCGGGATTGGGCGTGCCCTCGCCCGCCACGGCTTCGCAGGTCTCGATGAAGCCGGGCATCACGATCTGGTCGCCGTTCATCACCGCGCCGATGGTCGTGCCGAAGCTCGGCGTGCCGCCGACCGACATCGCGCCGTCGTTGGCCACGTCGGTCGTCAGGGTCGCGTAGTCGGTGCCGTCGATCGCGAGCTTGCCCGTGGACTGGTTCGGCTGGAAGGTCAGCGTTGCCGCCTTGCCGGCCACCGTGGTGTCGAGGTATTGGTAGCTGGTGTAGGCACGCGTCTGGGTCTGCGTGCTCACGGCCTGCGTGGGCGTGTCGGTGGGTGGGGTCGTGGTGTCGTCGGGCGGTGGGCTGGCGCCTTGCGCCGGGGGGGTATCGCTGGGAGGTGGCAGCAGTGCCAGCCGGGGCCCGTCGCCCCCGCCGCCACCGCATGCCGCGAGTGCCAATGTGGCCATCAGTCCAACGGCAAAGTGGGTTGCCTTGAGTCGCATTTCTTCTTCCGGTTCTTCGACATGCGCCGAGGGACCGCGCAGGGCGCGGGTCCACCGGCAGGGATCGCGGCAGGCCGGTCGTCGGCCGGCCGTCCCGAGCCGGGGGCAGTCTAGGAATGGGAGAAGTCGGACGGGTTACAAAAACGCCGTGGAACGCGTTGTCCGGCGATCGCTAATTCGCCTCTAACGATCGCTCATTCGGCGCTAAGCAAAGGCGCGATGCCGGCCTCGGCACAGGCCGGCGCGCAACGTCAGCTAGTCGGAAGCCAGCGCGCGCGATGCCTCGTGCGGCAAGGGCTCGGCGTCGAAGCGATCGGCCCCGCTGTAGCAGAGGAAGTGGCGATTCGCCGCGCGCCCGAACAGCGTCATGCCGAGCTGCTCGGCCAACGCGTGGCCCATGGCGGTGACGCCGTTGCGCGAGACGATGATCGGCACGCCCATGTGGGCGGACTTCATCACCATCTCGCTCGTCAGGCGGCCGGTGGTGTAGAAGACCTTGTCGCCGCCGCCGATGCCATGCACCGCCATCCAGCCCGCGATGGTGTCGATCGCGTTGTGCCGGCCGACGTCTTCCACGAACACCAGCATCTCGGTGCCGTGGAACAGTGCGCAGCCATGCACCGAGCCCGCCTGGCGATGCACGCTGTCGCGCGACCGCATGAGTTCGAGGATGCGCAACAAGGTGGCCTGGCCGATGCGCGCGGTCTCGGCCGTCGGCAGGCGGATGGCACCGATCTGCGTCATCGTGTCGCCGAAGACCGTGCCCTGGCCGCAGCCGGTGGTGACCACGCGCCGCGCGGTCTTGGCGTCTAGGTCGTCGACGCCCGCATGCGTCCGGATCGCGGCCGCTTCCACGGCCCAGTCGACGTCGATGCTCTCGACCTCGCCCGCGCCGCGGATCAGGTCCTGGTTGAGCAGGTAGCCCAGCACCAGCAGCTCGGGCGAGGCACCGAGCGTCATCAGGGTCACGAGCTCGCGCTTGTCGAGGAACACCGTCAGCGGTCGTTCGGCCGGGATGTCGAGGCCGCGGCGTTCGCCGTGCTGGTCGAGGATCTCGATGCGTTTCAGCAGCACGCCGCGCGCGTGGCTCAGCCGGGGCGCATCGGCACGCCGCGGGAGCGGCGCTGCCGAGAATGCGAGCGACTCGTCGTCCGAAGGAAGCATGCGGAATCCTAAGCGATCGCCGGTTCCACCTCCGTGCTGTCCCGGCCATACCCGGTCACGGGCGGCGGCGTGCCCCCCGCCGTGATGGCCACGGCGCAGTACTTGAACTCGGGGATCTTGCCGAACGGGTCGAGCGCCGCGTTGGTCAGCAGGTTGGCGGCGGCCTCGTAGTAGGCGAAGGGAATGAACACGGCGCCGGTCGGCGTGCCGTCGTCGCGCCGCACGTTCAGCGCCACTTCTCCGCGGCGCGACCTCACGGTGATGACATCGCCGGCCTCGACGCCGAGCCGGCGCAGGTCGCCGGCATTCATCGACGCGGTGGCGATCGGCTCGATCGCATCGAGCACGCTGGCGCGCCGCGTCATGCTGCCGGTGTGCCAGTGCTCGAGCTGGCGCCCGGTGATCAGCACGAAGGGATAGGCCGCGTCGGGGCGTTCGTTGGCCGGAATGATGTCCGCCGGCACCAGCTTCACGCGGCCGTCCTTGGTCGCGAAGTTGTCGATGAACACGGTGGGCTGGCCCGGATCGTCTTCCGACAGGCAGGGATAGGTCACGCTCTGCTCGCGCTCGACGCGCTCCCAGGTCACGCCCTCGATCACCGCGTGCATCGCCTGGCGCATCTCCTCGTAGACCGCGGCCACGCCGCACTCCGGACCTTCGTAGTTCCAGCGCAGGCCCATGCGCTGCGCGATCTGCTGGATGATCCAGAGGTCGGGCTTCGCGTCGCCCGGCGGATTCAGCGCGCGGCGCCCCATCTGGATCATGCGGTCGGTGTTCGTCACGGTCCCGGTCTTCTCGGGCCAGGCGCTCGCCGGCAGCACGACGTCGGCGTACCACGCGGTCTCGGTCATGAAGATGTCCTGCACCACCAGGTGCTCGAGCGAGGTCAGCGCGTGGCGCGCATGGTTCAGGTCCGGGTCGCTCATGGCGGGGTTCTCGCCCATGATGTACATGCCGCGGATCTTGTGCGGATCGCTGTCGGGCGCGAGCGCCTTGTGCATGATCTCGACCACGGTGTAGCCGGGCTTGTCGTCGAGCGGCGCGCCCCAGAAATTCTCGAACCAGGCGTTCACGCCCGGGTCGTCCACGCGCTGGTAGTTGGGCAGCATCATGGGGATCAGGCCCGCGTCGCTGGCGCCCTGCACGTTGTTCTGCCCGCGCAGCGGATGCAGGCCGCTGCCGGGCTTGCCGATCTGGCCCGTGACGCTCACGAGCGCGATCAGGCAGCGTGCGTTGTCGGTGCCGTGCACGTGCTGGCTGACGCCCATGCCCCACAGGATCATCGAGCCCTTGCTGGTCGCGAACTCCCTGGCGACCTCGCGGATCGTCTCGGCCGGGATGCCGCAGATCGGCGCCATGGCTTCGGCGGAATAGCCCTGCACGTTGGCCTTGAGCGCCTCGTAGTTGCTGGCGCGGCGCGTGAGGAAGTCGGCGTCGGCCAGGCCTTCGTCGATCACGGTGTGGATCAGCGCATTGAGCAGCGCCACGTCGGTGTCGGGCCGGAACTGCAGGGTGCGCCAGGCATGCCGGCCGATGTCCGTGATGCGCGGGTCGGCCAGCACGATCTTCGTGCCGCGCTTCGCCGCGTTCTTCATCCAGGTGGCGGCGACCGGGTGGTTGGCCGTGGGGTTCGAGCCGATCACGAGGATCAGCCCCGCGTTCTCGACGTCGCCGACCTGGTTGCTGACCGCGCCCGAGCCGACGCCCTCGAGCAGCGCCGCGACGCTGGAGGCATGGCACAGGCGCGTGCAGTGGTCGACGTTGTTGCTGCCGAAGCCGGTGCGGATCAGCTTCTGGAACAGGTAGGCCTCCTCGTTGCTCCCCTTGGCCGATCCGAAGCCGGCCAGGGCCTTGAGGCCGTGCGTGTCGCGCAGCGACTTGAGCTTGCCGCCGGCGAGCTCGAGCGCCTCCTCCCAGGTCGCCTCGCGGAACACCTGGCTCCAGTCGGCGGGGTCGCCGATCGCCTCGGGATCCTTGGGCACGCCGGCCTTGCGGATCAGCGGCTTGGTGAGCCGTTGCGGATGGTGCGCATAGTCGAAGCCGAAGCGGCCCTTGACGCACAGGCGGTTGTGGTTCGCCGGGCCGTCGCGGCCGTCGACGCTGACGATGACCTCGTCCTTCACGTTGTAGGTCAGCAGGCAGCCGACGCCGCAGAACGGGCACACCGAGTCGACCTTGCGGTCGACCTCCTGGGGCCCGATGTGGCTCTTGGGCATCAGCGCACCGGTCGGGCAGGCCTGCACGCATTCGCCGCAGGCCACGCAGGTGCTCTCCCCCATGCCGTCCTGCAGGTCGAACACGATCGCGCTGTCGTGGCCGCGGAAGGCGTAGCCGATCACGTCGTTGACCTGCTCCTCGCGGCAGGCGCGCACGCAGCGGTTGCACTGGATGCAGGCGTCGAGGTTCACGGCCATGGCCGGATGCGAGAGGTCCGGCGCGGGCTGGGCGCGGCCGATGGCGGCCAGGGCCGGACGGACCTCGACCTCCATGCGCGCGGCCCACTGGCTCAGTTCGCCGTGCTGCAGCGTCTTGTCGTTGCCGACCCACTTGTGGCCCTGCTCGGGCATGTCCGACAGCAGCATCTCGAGCACCATCTTCTGGCTCTTGAGGGCGCGCTCGCTCTTCGCCTGCACCTTCATGCCGGCGACGGGGGCGCGGCAGCAGCTCGGTGCCAGCGTGCGCTCGCCGTCGATCTCGACCACGCAGGAGCGGCAGTTGCCGTCCGCGCGATAGCCCGGCGTGTAGCAAAGGCGCGGGATCTCCACGCCGTGCCTGTCGGCCACCTGCAGGATCGTTTCGCCCTCGTAGCCGCGCACCGGCTTGCCGTCGAGCTCGAACTCGACGGTGGCGGGCGCCAGGAGCGTTCCTTCGCGTGCATTCATTCAGGACACCTCGTGGGGAAAGTACTTCTGGACGCAGCGCACCGGATTCGGCGCCGCCTGGCCGAGGCCGCAGATCGACGCATCGACCATCACCTGGTTCAGGTCCTCCAGCGTGGCATGGTCCCATTGCGCCGACGTCATCAGCCGGGCCGCCTTGCCGGTGCCGACGCGGCACGGCGTGCACTGGCCGCAGCTCTCGTGCTCGAAGAAACGCATCATGTTCAGCGCGGCGTCGCGGGCCCGGTCCTGCCGGCTCAGCACGATGACGGCCGCCGACCCGATGAAGCAGCCGTGCGGCTGCAAGGTGTCGAAGTCGAGCGGGATGTCGCCCATGCTGGCGGGGAGGATCCCGCCCGAGGCGCCGCCGGGCAGGTAGGCATAGAGGTCGTGCCCGGGCAGCATGCCGCCGCAGAACTCGTCCACCAGCTCGCGCAGCGTGATGCCGGCGGGCGCCAGCTTGACGCCGGGTTCGCGCACCCGGCCGCTCACGCTGAACGATCGCAGCCCCTGCCGGCCGTTGCGGCCGAAGCCGCTGAACCACGACGCGCCCCGCTCGACGATGTCGCGCACCCAATAGAGGGTCTCGAAGTTGTGCTCGAGGGTCGGCCGGCCGAACAGCCCGATCTGCGCGATGTAGGGCGGGCGCATGCGCGGTTCGCCCCGCTTGCCTTCGATGCTCTCGATCATCGCGGACTCCTCGCCGCAGATGTAGGCGCCCGCGCCGCGCCGCAGCTCGATGCGCGGCAGCGCGAACGGCGGGTTCGCCTGCAGCAGCGCGAGCTCGCGCTCGAGGATCGCGCGGCAGCCGTGGTACTCGTCGCGCAGGTAGACGTAGCAGGCGTCGATGCCGACCACCGTCGCGGCGATCAGCAGTCCCTCGAGGAAGCGATGCGGGTCGCGCTCGAGGTAGGTCCGGTCCTTGAACGTGCCGGGCTCGCCCTCGTCGATGTTGACGGCCATCAGGCGCGGCGCCATCTGCTGGCGCACGATGCCCCACTTGCGCCCCGCGGGAAAACCCGCGCCCCCGAGGCCGCGCAGGCCGGAATCGGTCATCGCCTTGAGGATGTCGTCGGCCGGCCTGGCACCCGAGGCGACCGCGGCCGCGAGGGCATAGCCGCCGCGCGCCTGGTAGGCGCGATAGCCGACATAGGCCGGCGCGGTGTCGTCGGGAGAGGAAGTGATGGCACCGGGTCCGGCCGCCGCGGCGTCGAAGACGCCATCGTCGGCGGGCAGCGGATGCTTCTTCGCATCCCTGCCCACGGCGGCCGCGACATCTTCGGCCCGGGTCATCACCACCGGCGCCTGGCCGACCACCGCCACCGGGGCCTGCTCGCAGCGCCCGACGCAGGGCGCCGCCACCACGCGCACGTCGGTGCCGAGCAAGGCGGGCAGCCGCTGCAACAGGTCGCGCGCGCCGGCCAGTTCGCAGGACAGTCCGTCGCACACGCGCACCGTGAGCGCCGCGGGCTCGTCATCGCCGCGAAGCACCTCGAAGTGATGGTAGAAGGTCGCGACCTCGAAGACCTCGGCCATCGGCAGGTTCATCTCGCGCGCCAGCGCCACCAGGTGCCGGTCGTGCAGGCACTGCCATTCGTCGTTGAGACGATGGAGGTGCTCGATCAGCAGGTCGCGCCTGTGGGGCGCGGGACCGATCAGGGCCCGGACCTCCTCGAGCGCGACGTGGTCGGGCTGGCGGCCCTTCAGCTTGCTCTTGCGGCGTATGCGGCCGCGAAGTTCGTCCAATGTGGCTAGTCGCACCGGTTCGAGCGGGCGCATGGCTGTGGTCATAGCTTCGGCGAAACGGTCAGGCTTCGCTGCGGTGAGGGGAACGGGAAAGGGCCGGGACCCGCATGGCGCCGACGGCGGCGCGTTCCGCGGGTCGGGGGTGGACGGGGCCTGCCGCGCCACCGGGTCGAGTGGCGATGCTGACGAATGCCGGAGGCAAGGTCATTGATCGTGGTCAACTTGTCGCGGCATGGCGATCGGGTGCTTCCCGATGCGACCGTGCCGCCGAGCCGCCCGAGGGGTTCGGGCAACGCGTCATCTCTCTATAGGTCTGCGCGGCATGCTACCCGATGTCCCATGGCCGTGGCCCGCAGCGGCGGGGCGGCGTAGGACACGAGCGCTTCGTCGCCGCTCAGGCGGCGGGGCCTTGTCTTGCCGCGGCGGCGATCGGCTATCGTTCGCTCGATGCCTACCCCCGAAACTCCTGCGGCCGCGCCCACCGGCCGCCCGACGCTCGACGTCGCGGTGCTCATGCGCCGCGAGCGGCTGCATGGTCCCTCCGCCCACTGGCAACCGTGGCGCTGGACGCTCGACAGCGTGCTGCCCGACGAGCCCGGCTTCGGCAGCGAGCCGCGCCTGCTGCAGGACCAGGACGGCGAGCAGCGCTGGCTGCATCCGGGCTTCAAGGTCGAGCTGTTCCGCGACGAGGCCGAGGGCTACCACCTCAACGCGATCACGCCGACGCCGTGCTGGTTCGTGCTCTGGCGCATGGACGAGGAAGCGACGCTGGCGCCGGAGCCGATCCCGCGGCCGGTGGTGGTGACGCTCAGCTACTACGAGGCCGGACGCTGGCTCGACGCGCAGGAAACCGTCGAGCAGGTGCCGGCGCCTTCGGAGGTGGTCGAGTGGGTGCGCGCCTTCGTCGACGAGCACTACGTGATCGAGCCCAAGCGGCGGCGCCGGCCCGAGAGCTTCAGGTCGCTGGTCGACCGCTTCGGCAATGCCGCGAGCGTGACGACCGAGAAGAAGCGCGGACGGGGAGCCGGCGATGTCTGAGGGTTTTCTCGGACGCTGGTCGCGGCGCAAGCAGGAGGTGCGGGAGACCGAGGCCGCCGTCGAAGCGAAGGCCGCGCCGGAACTCGCGCCCTCCCCGGTGCCGGCCACCGAGCCGGTCCCGGCCCCGCGCACCGATGCCACCGATCCCGCCCCGGTTGCGCCGAGCGACGCGGAGACGGCGCCACCGCTGACGCTCGCGGACGTGGAAGGGCTCGGCATCGAATCCGACTACAAGCCGTTCGTAGCCAAGGGCGTGGCGCCCGAGGTCAAGAACGCGGCCTTCCGCAAGCTCTTCTCCGATCCGCACTTCAACGTGATGGACGGCCTCGACACCTACGTCGACGACTACTCCAAGCCCACGCCGATCCCCGACGGCGTGCTGCGCCAGATGGCGAGTGCCAAGTTCCTCAAGCTCTTCGACGAGGAGCCCGGGGAAATGCCCCCGGAAACCCCCGAAACCGTGGGGACGGAGGACGTGGCACAGTCGGAAGACCCCGGGGAACTCCCCAGCCCGCCAGTTGCCGCCGCGCAACCAGCCAGCCAAGAGACCGATGACCACCACGCTGATCTGCGACTGCAACCAGACGATGCCGCTCGAGCCGAAGACGCTCGGCACGGCACTGCCTGAAACCCTTCCCCTGCATTCGGCGCTGTGCCGCCGCGAAGCGCCCGCCTTCCAGCGCGCGATCCAGTCCGGCGACGACGTGGTGGTCGCCTGCACGCAGGAGAAGCGGCTGTTCGGCGAGCTCGCCACGCAGACGCCCGGCGCGAGTTCGCCGATCCGCTTCGTCAACATCCGCGAGACGGGCGGCTGGAGCCGCGACGCGAAGCACGCGATGCCGAAGATCGCCGCGCTGCTCGCGGCCGCCAGCCTGCCCGAGCCCGATCCGGTCTCGACCGTGAGTTACAACAGCCAGGGCCGGCTGCTGATCGTCGGGCCGCTCGACGAGGCCGAGCGCGCCGCGGCGCTGGTCGGCGACGCGCTCGACGTGACGCTGTGGGCGCAGGGCCCGGGTGTCGCCGGCGGCGCGCAGGAACGGCGCTGGCCGGTGATCGCGGGCCGCATCGATTCGCTCGCGGGCTGGCTCGGTGCCTTCACCTTGCGCTGGACGCGCGACAACCCCATCGACCTCGACCTGTGCACGCGCTGCGATGCCTGCGTCGTCGCCTGCCCCGAACAGGCGATCGGCCTGGACTACCAGATCGACAGCGCGCGCTGCACCTCGCACCGCGATTGCGAGCGCGCCTGCAAGGTGGCGGGGGCGATCGACTTCGCGCGCGCGCCCCAGGCCTTCGACGCGGCCTTCGACCTCGTGCTGGACCTGGGCGCCGCGCCGCTGATCGACTGGCACGCGCCGCCGCAGGGCTACTTCCACCTGCCGGGCGGCGTCGCGCATGCCGAGGGCCTGCAGACCTTGCTGCGGCTGCGCGAGCTGGTCGGCGAGTTCGAGAAGCCCAAGTTCTTCGACTACCGGCAGAACCTCTGCGCGCACAGCCGCAACGAGGTGGTCGGCTGCAACGCCTGCGTCGAGGTGTGCTCGGCGCATGCCATTGCCAGCGACAAGGAGCGGCAGCGCATCGTCGTCAACCCGAACCTCTGCGTCGGCTGCGGCGCCTGCACCACCGTGTGCCCGTCGGGTGCACTGGGCTACACCTACCCGCGCGCGCCCGATCAGGGGCTCAAGCTGCGCAAGCTGCTCGGCGCCTACGCGGCCGCGGGCGGCCGCGACGCCGCGCTGCTGCTGCACAGCCAGGAATCCGGCCAGGCGCTGATCGAGCGGCTCGGCCGCCGGGCGCAGCTCGGCACGGCGCAGGGCGTGCCGGCGCGCGTGATCCCGGTGGGGCTCTTCCATGCCGCGAGCACGGGCATCGACCTGTGGCTCGGCGCGATCGCCTTCGGTGCCTCGCAGGTGGCGGTGCTCTGTACCGGCGAGGAGGCGCCGCAGTACCTCGCGGCGCTGCGCAAGCAGATGGAGATCGCGCAGGCGCTGCTGCGCGGCCTGGGCTACACGGGCACGCACTTGCGCCTGATCGAGGCGGACTCGACGGCCGTGCTGGATGCCGCGCTGGCCGAGCTGCGCACCACCACGCAGCGCCTGCCCGCGACCCCGGCCCGTTTCGCGGTCGGCGCGGACAAGCGCGGCCGGCTCGAGATGGCGCTCGACCACCTGACGGGCGCGGCCCCCGCCGTGCAGGCGGAGGCACCGCTGGTCGTCGAGCTGCCCGCGGGCTCGCCGCTCGGCGCCATCGCGGTCGACAAGGACAAGTGCACCCTGTGCCTGGCCTGCGTGGGCGCCTGCCCGTCGGGCGCGCTGCTCGACAGCCAGACGGCGCCGCAGCTGCGCTTCATCGAGAAGAACTGCGTGCAATGCGGCCTGTGCGAGACCACCTGCCCCGAGGACGCGGTCTCGCTGGTGCCGCGGCTGCTGGTCGCGCCCGAGCGCAAGCAGCCCGTGGTCCTCAACGAAGCAAAGCCCTGGGCCTGCATCCGCTGCAGCAAGCCCTTCGGCACGCAGAAAGCGATCGAGGCCATGCTCGGCAAGCTCGCCGGCCACGCGATGTTCCAGGGCGAGGCGCTGGAGCGCCTCAAGATGTGCAGCGACTGCCGGGTCATCGACCTCTACAGCGCCACCAACGAAGTGAAGATCGCGCCGCTATGAACGAAGCCTTTCCGGTGTCATCGGCACTCGACGAGGAGGTGGCGCGCGCCGAGCTCTACGGCCTGCTGGCCCGCCTCTGGTATGCCGCCCCCGATGCCGAGCTGCTGCAGGCCTTCCAGGTCGCGCCCACCGAGGCACCGGCCGCGGGCTCGTTCCTGGAGGAGCCGTGGCGCCAGCTGGTCGGCGTGGCGCGCGACACCAGCGCGGCCGCGGCGCGCGAGGAATACGACGCGCTCTTCGGCGGCCTCGGCAAGCCCGAGGTGCTGCTGTTCGGGTCGCACTACCTGAGCGGCTTCCTCAACGACAAGCCGCTCGTGCAACTGCGCAACGACCTCGACCGCCTGGGCCTCGCGCGCGCTGAGGCCACTTACGAGACCGAGGACCACATCGCGTGCCTGTTCGAGGTCATGCGCTACCTGATCGCGGGCGACGACGTGGAAGTCGCCAACCTTACACAACAACAGGCTATTTTCTCGAAGCACATCCAGCCCTTCCTGGGCGATTTGTGCGACGCAGTATCCCGGCATCCCCAGGCCCGCTTCTATGCGGCACTGGCCATCTTCACCCGCGCGTTCGGCGAGGTCGAGGCCCAGGCCTTCGACATGCTGGCATGAGGGAGGGGAATCCGGGTTGCCCGTCGATGCCCGCTGGTCTAGTATCAAGCGGCACCGACGGATGCCATTGCGTCGAGCCTAGCCACTCCTGGAGCCACCATGCAGGATAGCCAAGACACCGGCCTCAAGCCGGCATCCCGCCGAGGATTCTTCCTCGGTGCCGCCACCGCCGGCGCCGCCGTGGCGGCCGTCACCGCGCTGCCGAAGGTCGTCGAGACACCCGTCGACACCGCCGACGCCCCCTCCTCCCTGCCGCCCCCGCCCGAAAAAGGCGGCGGCTATTCGTTGAGCGAGCACGTCCAGCGTTACTACAAGACCGCTTCGGCCTGAGGAGTCCACGGTGCTTCTGACCAAGAAATCCCCCCACGCCGCGCGCGCACACGCCGCCGATCCCGCCACGGCATCGTCGCCCTTCATCCACAGCCTGCGGCGCGGCCTCGCGAACGCCTTGCCGACCATGGACCGGCGCGCCTTCCTGCGCCGCTCGGGCCTGGGCGTCGGCGTGGGCCTCGCCGCGAGCCAGCTCACGCTGATCCAGAAGTCGCGTGCCGCCGACGGCCGCCCCGTGGCCATCGGCGCCGGCAAGATCGAGGTGAAGCGCACGGTCTGCTCGCACTGCTCGGTCGGCTGCGCCTCCGACGCGGTGGTCGAGAACGGCGTCTGGGTGCGGCAGGAACCGGTGTTCGACTCGCCGATCAACCTCGGCGCCCATTGCGCCAAGGGCGCCGCGCTGCGCGAGCACGGCCACGGCGAGTTCCGCCTGCGCTACCCGATGAAGCTCGTCAACGGCAAGTACGAGCGCATCAGTTGGGACACCGCGCTCGACGAGATCACCGCCAGGCTCAAGGAACTCACCAAGGCCAGCGGCCCCGACGCCATCTACTGGATCGGCTCGAGCAAGCACAGCAACGAGCAGGCCTACCTGCTGCGCAAGTTCGTGAGCTTCTTCGGCAGCAACAACTGCGACCACCAGGCGCGCATCTGCCACTCGACCACGGTCGCTGGCGTGGCGAACACATGGGGCTACGGCGCCATGACCAATTCGTACAACGACATGCGCAATGCGAAGGTCGCGATGTACATCGGCTCGAACGCGGCCGAAGCCCACCCGGTGAGCATGCTGCACATGCTGCATGCCAAGGAGAACGGCTGCAAGATGATCGTGGTCGACCCGCGCTTCACGCGCACGGCGGCCAAGGCCCACGAGTACGTGCGCATCCGCTCGGGCTCGGACATCGCGTTCCTGTTCGGCCTGCTGCACCACATCTTCAAGAACGGCTGGGAAGACAAGCGCTACATCAACGACCGCGTCTACGGCATGGACGAAGTGCGCGCGGAAGTGATGAGCAAGTGGACGCCCGACAAGGTCGAGGAGGCCTGCGGCGTCAGCGAGGCGCAGGTGCTCAAGGTCGCCACGATGCTCAACGAGAACCGGCCCGGCACCATCGTCTGGTGCATGGGCCAGACCCAGCACACGATCGGCAACGCCATCGTGCGCGCCTCGTGCATCCTGCAGCTCGCGCTCGGCAACGTCGGCAAGTCGGGCGGCGGCACCAACATCTTCCGCGGCCACGACAACGTGCAGGGCGCGACCGACGTCGGCCCGAACCCCGATTCGCTGCCCGGCTACTACGGCCTGGTCGAAGGCTCGTGGCGGCATTTCGCCGCGACCTGGGGCGTGGACTACGACTGGATCAAGGGCCGCTTCGCCTCGCCCGCGATGATGACCAAGCCCGGCATCACGGTGTCGCGCTGGATCGACGGCGTGCTCGAGAAGAACGAGCTGATCGACCAGGACTCGAACCTGCGCGGCGTCTTCTACTGGGGCCATGCGCCCAACTCGCAGACCCGCGGTCTCGAGATGAAGCGCGCCATGGACAAGCTGGACCTGCTGGTCGTGGTCGATCCCTATCCTTCCGCAACCGCGGCGATGGCCGCGATGCCGGGGCGGCCCGAGGACGCGAACGCGAACCGCGCGGTCTACCTGCTGCCGGCCTGCACGCAGTTCGAGACCAGCGGCTCGGTCACGGCGTCGAACCGGTCGATCCAGTGGCGCGAGAAGGTCATCGAGCCGCTGTGGGAGAGCCGCACCGACCACATGATCATGCAGCAGTTCGCCGACCGCCTGGGCTTCGGCAAGGAACTCAGCAAGAACTTCAAGATGCAGAAGGTCAAGGGCATGGACGAGCCCGTGCCCGACGACATCCTGCGCGAGATCAACAAGTGCTGCTGGGCCGTGGGCTACTCGGGCCAGAGTCCCGAGCGGCTGCAGGCGCACATGCGCAACATGGCCGCCTTCGACGTGCGCACGCTCAAGGCCAAGGGCGCGGTCAAGGACAAGGTCAACGGCTACGACATCTCGGGCGACTACTACGGTCTGCCCTGGCCCTGCTACGGCACGCCCGAGCTCAAGCATCCGGGCTCGCCGAACCTCTACGACCCGTCCAAGCACGTGATGGACGGCGGCGGCAACTTCCGCGCGAACTTCGGCGTGGAGCGCAACGGCAAGAACCTGCTGGCCGAGGACGGCTCGTACTCGCTGGGCGCCGACATCACGACCGGCTATCCCGAGCTCGACCACATGCTGCTCAAGAAGCTCGGCTGGTGGGACGAGTTGACCGAGGCCGAGAAGCCGAAGGCCGAGGGCAAGAACTGGAAGACCGACAGCTCGGGCGGCATGATCCGCGTGTTCATGAAGAACCACGGCTGCCATCCCTTCGGCAATGCCAAGGCGCGGGCCGTGGTGTGGAACTTCCCCGACGGCATTCCGCAGCACCGCGAGCCGCTCTACGGCACCCGGCCCGACCTGGCCGTGAAGTACCCGACGCACGACGACAAGATGGCGTTCTGGCGCCTGCCCACGCTCTACAAGACGGTGCAGCAGAAGAACCTGGCCGACAAGGTGGCCGAGAAGTTCCCGTACATCATGACCTCGGGCCGGCTCGTGGAATACGAGGGCGGCGGCGAGGAAACCCGCTCCAACCCCTGGCTGGCCGAGCTGCAGCAGGAGATGTTCATCGAGATCAACCCGAAGGTGGCGGCCGAGAAGAACATCCGCAACGGCGAGCGGGCCTGGGTGCATACGCCCACCGGCGCCAAGCTCAACGTGCAGGCCATGGTGACCGAGCGCGTGGGACCCGACACGGTCTTCATGCCCTTCCACTTCTCGGGCCACTGGCAGGGCGCGGACCTGCTCGCCTACTACCCCAAGGGCGCGGCGCCGATCGTGCGCGGCGAGGCGATCAACACCAGCACCACCTACGGCTACGACAGCGTCACCATGATGCAAGAGACCAAGACCACGGTCTGCAACATCGAGAAAGCATAAGGAATCACCATGGCAAGAATGAAGTTCGTCTGCGATTCCGAACGCTGCATCGAATGCAACGGCTGCGTCACGGCCTGCAAGAACGAGAACGAGGTGCCGTGGGGCGTGAACCGCCGCCGCGTGGTCACGCTCAACGACGGCCTGCCGGGCGAGAAGTCGATCTCGGTGGCCTGCATGCACTGCTCCGACGCGCCCTGCATGGCCGTGTGCCCCGTGCAATGCTTCTACCGCACCGAGGAGGGCGTGGTGCTGCACGACAAGGACGTGTGCATCGGCTGCGGCTACTGCTCGTACGCCTGTCCGTTCGGCGCACCGCAGTTCCCGTCGCAGGGCACCTTCGGCGCGCGCGGCAAGATGGACAAGTGCACCTTCTGCGCCGGCGGCCCCGAGGCCAACGGCTCCGAGGCCGAGTTCGAGAAGTACGGCCGCAACCGCCTGGCCGAGGGCAAGCTGCCGGCCTGCGCCGAGATGTGCTCGACCAAGGCGCTGTTGGCCGGCGACGGCGACGTGGTGGCCGACATCTTCCGCACCCGCGTGCTGCATCGCGGCACGGGCGCCGAAGTCTGGGGCTGGGGCACGGCCTACGGCTCGCAGCAGGCCGGCACGCCGGCCACCGGAGAGAAGAAGTGAAGCGCGCGGCGCTGGTCCTGGTCGCGCTCGCTGGGGGCACGCTGCTGCTCGCGGCTTGCGGCGAGAAGCCGCAGACGAATGCCGAGGGCGTCAAGCACGACGCCGTGCCCTGGAGCGGGACCGGCACGCAGACCAACACCGGCACGGTCTTCACCGCGCCGGGCTGGAAGGTCGGCGACAAGACGGCATGGGAGCAGCAGATCAAGCTCCGCTCGAACGGCCAGAACGAATACACCCGAGAGAACTGAGCCGGAGGCCGCATGAGCGTCACCATCAGCATCAGGCCAGCGTTCAAGGCGCTGTTGACGACCGCGCTGCTGGGCTGCGCGGCGATGGCGCTGGCGCAGGGCGCCGCGCCGGCCGCGGGCGGTGCCGTCACCGAGCCGGCCCCCGCCACCGCGCCTGCGCCGCAGGCCGGCGCGGGCATCCGCAGCCAGAACATCTTCGACGTCAAGCCCGAGGCCAGCGCCGACCCGAACTACCTCAACCAGACCAACGGCGAGCGCAACAAGGTCCAGCCCGGCAACAACGCGCCGATGTGGCGCCAGGTGAGCGGCGGCGTCACCGGCTACAGCAGCCTGCCGGCGAGCGAGGCGCCCGAGGCCGGCAACCTGATCCAGCGCTTCGTGCAGTACCCGGGCTCGCGCTTCACCAACGCCGGCGAGGCCTGGCGCCAGGTGCGCAACAACTGGATCATTCCCTACGGCGCCGCCCTGCTCTTCGTCACGCTGCTGGCGCTCGCGATCTTCTACTTCACGCGCGGAACCATCCGGCTGCACGAGCCCGAGACCGGCCGCAAGATCGAGCGCTTCACGCCCTTCGAGCGCGCCACGCACTGGTCGAACGCCATCGCCTTCGTCACGCTCGCGATCTCGGGCATCGTGATGGCCTTCGGCAAGTTCTTCCTGCTGCCGATACTCGGCAGCTCGCTGTTCGGCTACCTCGCCTACGTGCTCAAGACCGTGCACAACTTCGTCGGACCGCTGTTCGTCGTGACCACGCTGTTCATGATCTTCACCTTCATCCGCAGCAACTGGCCGCGCAAGGAAGACTTCACCTGGCTCAAGCACGGCGGCGGCCTGTTCGGCGGCAAGGAACCCGCGTCGCACCGCTTCAATGCCGGCGAGAAGGCGGTGTTCTGGGGCGGCGTGCTGTTCCTCGGCAGCATCGTGATCGGCTCGGGCCTGTTCCTCGACAAGCTGCTGCCGGGCTTCGTCTACACGCGCGGCGAGATGCAGGTCGCGCACATGGTGCATGCCGTGGCCACGCTGCTGATGATGGCCATGATCATGGGCCACATCTACATCGGCACGCTCGGCATGACCGGTGCCTACAAGGCGATGCGCGAAGGCTATGTCGACGAGACCTGGGCGCGCGAGCATCACAAGCTCTGGTACGACGACATCGCGGCCGGCAAGATCCCGGCGCAGCGCTCGACTCCGTCCGATGCATCGGCCCCCGCGCGGCCGGTGACCGTGCAAGGAACCTCCGCATGAAGCACACGCTGATCCTCCAGGGCGCGCTCACGCTGGCGCTGGCTTCGTCCCCGGCCTTCGCGAAGCTGCCGCCGCTCGGTCCCGAAGCCCAGGCCAAGGCCGCCGATACGGCGGCCCGCACCGCATGGAGCGGCAAGGTCGACGCCTACCTGCTGTGCAAGGCGCAGGACCAGGTCGCGGCCAAGTACCGCGCGAGTGCCCAGGCCGCCGGCAAGACGGTGCCGGCCGCGCCCGCGACGCCGGCCTGCGCCGATCCCGGTCCCTACGTCGCCGCGGCGGCACCGACCGAGGCCAAGCCGATCGAAGCTTCTGGCGCGCACTCGCCGGCCCCCACGGCGGCATCGCCGCCGAGCGCGAACCAGCCCTCGTCCGAGGTTCATCCCGCCCCCAAGAAGTGAGCGGGCCGCGCCGCGCGCCAGCGTCGGCGCGGGCTCAACGGCGATGGTCCCCGGCGCGCAGGGCCGGTGGCACCCAACTCCTATACTGGCCGCAATGCCCCCACCCGAACGAACCGCCTCGCCCGATGTACGCATGCGCGGCTTCACGCAGCGCGCCGAAGTTCCCACCGCCCTCGCCTGGATCGATGCCCACACGCCGCTGCTGCCGGGCGAATCGGTCGCGGTCGACGACGCCACGGGACGCGTGCTGCTGAACGACGTGATCGCGCCGATCGCGGTGCCCGAGTTCGATCGTGCCGCCATGGACGGCTATGCGCTGCGCGGCGGCGAGACCACGGGCTCCGGCGAGTACAACCCGCTGGTGTTCCCGGTCGTCGGCCACGCCTGGCCTGGCCGGCCCTTCGATGGCACGGTGCCCGCGGGCGCCGCCATCCGCATCATGACCGGCGCCCCCGTGCCGGCGGGCCTCGATGCCGTGGTGCCCGCCGAGTACGCGAGCGAACAGGATGGGCGCCTGAGCATCACGCGCGCGGTCGCGCCCGGCCAGCACGTGGGCCATGTCGGCGAGGACATCGCGCGCGGCAGTGCCGCCCTGGCCGCGGGCCGTCGGCTGCGCCCGCAGGACGCGGGCCTGGCTGCTTCGCTGGGTCTGGCGCAGCTGGATGTCGTTCGTCGGCCACGCGTGCGCCTGCTCGTGACCGGCAACGAGGTGCGAGCGCCCGGCACGGCCAAGGGCCCCTACGAAATCTACGACGCCAACTCGATGACCCTGCGCGGCCTGGTCGCGCGCGATGGCGGCCTGCTCGAGTCGCACCAGCGGCTCGGCGACGACCCTCGGGTCATCGCGCAGGCGCTGGCCGCTGCGGGCGCCGACGTGGTGCTGGTCTCGGGCGGCTCCAGCGTGGGCGCCGAGGACCATGCGCCGCGCCTGCTGGCCGAGCTCGGCGAGCTCGCGATCCACGGCATCGCGATGCGGCCCTCGAGCCCGGCCGGCATGGGCCGCATCGGCGACGCGCTGGTCTTCCTGCTGCCGGGCAACCCGGTGTCCTGCCTGTGCGCCTACGACTTCTTCGCGGGCCGCGCGATCCGCCGCATCGGCGGTCGGCCCGCCGACTGGCCCTATCGCCAGGCGCGCGCCACCGTGGCGCGCAAGATCGTTTCGCAGGTGGGGCGCGTCGACTACGTGCGCGTGAAGATCGGCGAGGCCGGCGTGGAGCCGCTCGCGCTCTCGGGCGCCTCCGTGCTGAGCTCGACCACGCGGGCCGACGGCTTCGTGGTCGCCCCGGCCGAGAGCGAAGGCTTCGGTCCCGGGACCGAAGTGACCGTCCATTTCTACGACTGACCGTGAAACCCCAATCGCAATTCCTCGATGTCGTCACGCGCGACGAGGCCGAACGCCGCTTCCGCGAGCACCTGACACTCGCGCCGCTGGGCAGCGAGACGGTTCCCCTGCACGAGGCGCTGGGCCGCGTGCTGGCCGACGACGTGGTGGCCGCCATCGACGTGCCGGGCTTCGACCGCTCCAACGTCGACGGCTTCGCCGTGCGGGCCGCCGACACCTGGGGCGCGATGGAGGAGCAGGCGCGCGCCCTGGCGCTCGCCGACGAGACGCTGGCGCCCGGCATCGTGCCGCGGCGCGAAGTGACGAGCGGCCGCGCGACCTCGATCGCCACCGGCGGCATGCTGCCGCGCGGCGCCGATGCGGTGGTGATGGTGGAGCACACCGATGCCGAGGACGGCCAGGTGCAGATCCGCCGCGCGGTCACCGAGGGCGAGAACGTCAGCTATGCCGGCACCGACATCGCGCGCGGCGAAACGGTGCTGCGCGGCGGGCAGCGATTGAGTTCGCGCGAGATCGGCGTGCTCGCGGCGCTCGGCCTGGCCGAGGTCCATGTGCACCGCAAGCCGCGCGTGGCGATCTTCTCCACCGGCAACGAGATCGTCGCGCCGGGCGCGCCGCTGCCCACGGGCGCGGTGTACGACTCCAACGCCGCGATCATCGGCGCGGCCGTCGAGGAGCTCGGCGGGCTGCCGGTGCGCCTGGGCGTGATCCCGGACGACGAGGCAGCCCTGTCGGCCGCGCTCGCGCGCGGGCTGGCATGCGATGCCGTGGTGTTCTCGGGCGGCACCTCCAAGGGCGAAGGCGATCTCTCCTACCGCGTGGTCGCCGCGCTCGGCGATCCGGGCGTGGTGGCGCACGGCGTGGCGCTCAAGCCCGGCAAGCCGGTGTGCCTGGCCGTCACGGGCGGCAAGCCGGTCGTGATCCTGCCGGGCTTCCCGACCTCGGCGGTGTTCACCTTCCATGAATTCCTGGCGCCCGTGATCCGCGCCTTCGCGGGCCTGCCGCCGGAGCGGCGCGAACATGTCGCGGCCACGCTGCCGATGCGCATCAACTCCGAGCGCGGCCGCACCGAATACCTGCTGGTGGGCCTGGTGCCCACCGACGAGGGCCTGGCCGCCTACCCCATGGGCAAGGGCTCGGGCTCGGTCACCACCTTCAGCAGCGCCGACGGCTTCATCACCATCGGCCAGCACACCGAGATCGTCGACGCCGGCGCGCCGGTGCAGGTGCAGTTGCTGGGCCAGGGGCTCGACCCCGCGGACCTGATCCTCATCGGCAGCCATTGCGTGGGCCTCGACTGGCTGGCCGGCGAGCTGATGCGCCAGGGCGTGCGCATCAAGGCCATGAACGTGGGCAGCACGGGCGGGCTGATGGCCGCCCGGCGCGGCGAATGCGACCTGGCGGGCATCCACCTGATGGACCCGGCCACCGGCGTCTACAACCGGCCGCTGCTCACGCCGGAGCTCGAACTGATCACCGGCTATGGCCGCATGCAGGGCGTCGTCTACCGACCCGGCGATGCGCGCTTCGAGGGCCGCGACGCCGCGTCGGCGATCGCCGGCGCCATTGCCGAGCCCGGCTGCACCATGGTCAACCGCAATGCCGGCAGCGGCACGCGCATCCTCATCGACCGCCTGCTCGGCAGCGCCAAGCCGCCCGGCTACGGCGTGCAGACCAAGTCGCACAACGCGGTCGCCGTCGCCGTGGCCCAGCAGCGCGCCGACTGGGGCCTGGCCATCGACACGGTCGCGCGGCAGTACGGCCTGGGCTTCATCCCGGTGCAGGAAGAACGCTACGACTTCGTGGTGCCCAAGGCCCGGCTGGCGCGCGCGCCGGTGCAGGCCTTCGTGGCCCTGCTGCAATCGGCCGCGGCACGCGAGGCGCTCGGCCGGCTGGGCTTTCGCGTCGATCCGCCAATCTGAAAAAAGGACCGTCACCCATGAACTCGCGCAAACGCTCCACCCTTCTCGCCTTCGCCGGCGTTCTTGCCGGCGCGCTGCTCGCGCCCCTCGCCCAGGCGCAGGACAAGTTCATCGTGCTGGCCTCCACCACCTCCACGGAGCAGTCGGGCCTCTTCAAGCACCTGCTGCCGCAGTTCACGCAGGCCTCGGGCATCGCGGTGCGCGTGGTGGCCGTGGGCACGGGCCAGGCGCTCGACATGGCGCGCCGCGGCGACGCCGACGCGCAGTTCGTGCACGACCAGCCGGCCGAGGAGAAGTTCGTCGCCGAGGGCTTCGGGCTGCCCCGCCGCCCGGTCATGTACAACGACTTCGTGCTGATCGGCCCGAAGTCCGACCCGGCCGGCGCGCGCGGCAAGGACATCGCGGCCGCGCTCAAGCGGCTCGGCGCCACGGGCGGCGCCTTCATCTCGCGCGGCGACAAGAGCGGCACCCACTCGGCCGAGCTGCGCCAGTGGAAGCTGGCCGGCATCGACCTCGCGAGCGCCAAGCCCGCCGGCTACAAGGAGTGCGGCTGCGGCATGGGCCAGGCGCTCAACATCGCGGCCTCGACCAATGCCTACGTGCTCTCCGACCGCGGCACCTGGCTGAGCTTCAAGAACCGCGGCGACCTGGGCATCGTGGTCGAGGGCGACAAGGAACTCTTCAACCAGTACGGCGTGATCGTCGTGAACCCGGCCAAGCATCCGCACGTCAAGAAGGACCTGGCGCAGGCCTTCTCCGACTGGGTCGTGTCGCCGGCCGGCCAGGCGGTGGTCGCCTCGTACAAGATCGACGGCGAGCAGCTGTTCTTCCCGAACGCGAACCAGTGAACGGCGCCGGCCTTCCCGGCACCCCATCGCGAACCTCGGCTCGCGGCTGAGCCGGGCGCTGCTTCGATGAACACCATGAACGAAGGCTGGGCGCTGGCGTGGCGGCTCATCGTCGGTGCCGACCCCGAGCTCGTGCACATCACCGCGCTGTCGCTGCAGGTCAGCGCGACCGCGTGCGCGATCGGCGCGCTGATCGGCCTGCTGCTGGGCGCCTGGCTCGCGGTGGCGCGCTTCCCGGGCCATGCGCTGGCCGTGTGGCTGGTCAACACGCTGCTGGCGCTGCCCGCGGTGGTGGTGGGCCTGCTGGTGTACCTGCTGCTCTCGCGCTCGGGCCCGCTGGGCGAGCTCGGCATCCTGTTCACGCCCGCGGCGATGGTGGTGGCGCAGAGCGTGCTCGTCACGCCGCTGATCGCCGCCCTCTCGCGCCGGCTGGTGCTGGCGGCGCTGGCCGAGGGCGGGGACCAGTTGCGCTCGCTCGGCGCACGGCCCCTGGTCGCCGCCCTGCTGATGCTGGTGCACGACCGCATGGGCGTGGCCACGGTGCTGCTCACGGCCTTCGCACGCGCCATCGCCGAGGTCGGCGCAGTGATGATCGTCGGCGGCAACATCGCCGGCGTCACGCGCGTGATGACCACCACCATCGCGCTCGAGACCAGCAAGGGCGATCTCGCGCTCGCGCTGGCGCTGGGCCTGGTGCTGCTGGCCGTGGTCGGCGCGATCAATGGCGCGATCGGGCTGCTGCAGTGGATCGCGAACCGGCCGCTGCGCGCCGCCGCGCGACCGGGCCCGGAGCCCGCCGCTCCATCGCCCACCCATCATCCGCCGGTCGCCGTCGACGCCGCGCCGCTGATCGTGGCCGAGCATGCCGAGGTGCGCTTCGGCGCGCTGGTGGCGCTCCGGGATGCCTCGCTGACCGTCTCGCGCGGCGACAGGCTCGTTCTCGTCGGCGCGAACGGTTCGGGCAAGACCACGCTGCTGCGCGTGCTGCACGGCCTGCTGCCCTGCGACGGCCGCTGCGCGCAGCGCCCGCTGCGGCCCGAGGGGCGCATGCCGCGCACCGCCATGCTGTTCCAGCGCCCCTTCCTGCTGAGCCTCTCGGTGGCGCGCAATGTCCGGCTCGGCCTCTGGCTGTCGGGCGTGCCCGCCGCCGAGCGCGTCGGGCGCTGCCGCGACGCGCTGGCGCGCGTGGGCCTGCTCGAGCACGCGGCCCGACCCGCCCGCGCGCTGTCGGGGGGCCAGCAGCAGCGCTTGGGACTGGCGCGCGCCTGGGCGTTGCAGCCCGACATCCTGTTCCTCGACGAACCGACCGCGAGCCTCGACCCCGGTGCCAAGAACGAGATCGAGGCGCTCATCGAGGAGGTGGCCGCCAGCGGCGTGACGCTGGTGATGAGCACGCACAACCTCGGCCAGGCCAAGCGCCTGGCCACGCGGGTGGCCTACCTGCAGGCGGGCCGCATCGTGGTCGAGCGGCCCGTGGGGCCCTTCTTCGACGGGAACGATCTGCCGCCCGAGGCGGCGCAGTTCCTTCAGGGCGAACTCGGCTGGTCGCGGCCGCCCTCCTGATCCGATTCAGGCCTGCGCCAGTTGCGGCTGCGCCGCCCCCTGGTGACTCGCGAGCTTCGCGTACACGCCCTGCCGCCGCAGCAGTTCGTCGTGCGTGCCGGCTTCCGCCAGCGTGCCGTTCTCCAGCACGAGGATCAGGTCGGCATCGCGGATGGTCGACAGCCGGTGCGCGATCACGAGCGTGGTCCGGTGCCGCATCAGCGCATCGAGCGCGCCGCGCACCTGCAGCTCCGACAGCGTGTCCAGGTGCGAGGTGGCCTCGTCGAGGATCAGCACCGGCGCGTTCTTGAGGAAGGCGCGCGCGATCGAGATGCGCTGGCGCTGGCCGCCCGACAGCTGCATGCCGCGTTCGCCGACGCGCGTGGCCAGGCCCTCGGGCAGCGTGCGCACGAAGTCCGTCAGCGCGGCGCGATCGAGCGCCAGCGCCAGTTCCTCGCCGCTGGCATCGGGGCGCGCCAGGCGGATGTTGGCCTCGAGCGTGTCGTTGAACAGGTAGGTGTCCTGCGACACCAGCGCGACGCGTTCGCGCAGGCCGTCGAGCCGCAGCTCGCGCACGTCCACGCCGTCGAGCTTCACGCTGCCCTGGCGCGGATCCCAGAAGCGCAGCAGCAGGCTGGCCACGGTGCTCTTGCCGGCGCCCGAAGCGCCGACCACGGCCACGGTGGCGCCGGCCGGGACCTCGAAGCCGAGCTCGTGCAGGGTGTCTTGCGCCTTGCCCGGATAGGCGAAGCAGACGCGCTCGAAGGCCAGCGACAGGCCGTGGGTGGCCGTCGGCGGCGGCAGCGGACCGTCGACCACGGGCTCGGGCTCGCTCTCGACCACGTGCAGGCGGCGCGTGGCCGCGATGGTGTCGGCCAGTTGGCGGCTGACCTGCGAGATCTCGGACACCGGCAGGAAGGTGGCGAGCGCGATCAGCACCAGCAGCGGCAGCATGCCGGCCGGCAAGGCGCCGCTCGCGACCTGCAGCGCGCCGACCACGGCCACGGCCAGGCCGCCGAGGCCCATCGCGATCTCGAACCAGGCGGTCTGGCGCGACAGGTCGTTCAGGATGTCCAGGCGCCGCGCGCGGCTGCGGTCCGCCACCTCGAGGAACTGAGTGCGGCGGCGGCCCGTGGCCTGGAAGGCGGTCAGGTCGGCCAGGCCCTGGATGGTCTCGGCGGTATGGGCGCTCATCTCGCCCAGCGCATGGCGGGCGCGGTCGCCGAGCGCATCGACCTGGCGGCGGCCACGGATCGGCGACACCAGCGCATAGGCCAGGAATGGCAGCAGCGCCAGCGCCACGGGCCAGCTGTAGAGCGCGAGGAAGCCCAGCACCGACAGCGGCACCAGCACCGAGACGATGGCCGGCGCGATGGTGTGGGCGTAGAAGTACTCGACCATCTCCACGTCGTGCGTGGCCAGCGCGACCAGATCGCCCGAGCGGCGCTGCAGCAGGTAGGCGGGCGCGAGCCGCTCGAGCTTGTCGTAGAGCTTGACGCGCATGTCGGCCAGCAGCTGGTAGGCCATGGCATGGGCCAGCCACGACTCGAGCCAGTGGAACAGCGCGGCCAGCGGCGCGGCGACCAGCAGGCCGACGATCAGCGCCGAGGTGTCGCGGCCGTCGCGGATCGCGGCCACCACGAGTGCGCTGAGCACGCCGACGCCGATGAAGGCCGCGACGCGCGCCACGCCCAACAGGATGGTGGCGATCAGCGTGCCGCGCCAGGGCCGCACCACCGACAGCAAGGTGGCGAGCGTGGCCTTCCAGCCGACCTGCTCGGCGTCGGCATCGAGCGGGAGCAACGCGGGGCCGCGATCGCCCTCCTCTTCCGCGGCAACGCGCCGCACCGATGCGGCCTGTGCTTCGACGGGCGCGGGCGCCGCGCCGGCCAGGCCCACGGCCTGTTCGTGCATCAGGCGGTGATAGAGGCCCCGCTGCTGCATCAGCACCGCATGCCGGCCCTCCTCGACCACGCGTCCCTGGTCCAGCACCAGGCAGCGGTCGGCGCCGATGATGCTGGCCAGGCGGTGCGCGAGGATCAGCGTGGTGCGGCCGACCATCAGGCGGTCCAGCGCCTGCTGGATCAGCGCCTCGTTCTCGGTGTCGACCGAGGACAGCGCCTCGTCGAGGATCAGGATCGGCGCGTCGCGCAGCAGGGCACGCGCGATCGCCACGCGCTGGCGCTGGCCGCCCGAGAGCTGCAGGCCGCGCTCGCCGACCTGGGTGGCGTAGCCCTGCGGCAGCGCCATGATGAAGTCGTCGATGTTGGCGGCCCGCGCCGCGGCGCGCACCTGCTCGTGGGTGGCGTCGGGCCGGCCCAGGCGCAGGTTGTCGTCGAGCGTGCCGTGGAACAGCGTGATGTCCTGGCTCACCAGCGCCATGTGGCCCAGCAGGGTCTGCGTGGCCAGGCCGTTGACGTCGTGGCCGCCGACGCGGACCGTGCCCGATTGCGGCACGAACTCGCGCAGCAGCAGCCGCACGATGGTGGACTTGCCGGCCCCGCTCGGGCCCACGATGCCCACGCGCTCGCCGGCGGCGATGCGGAACGACAGGCCCTGGTGGGCGGCGCGCTGCGGCGAGTAGGAGAAGGCCACGCCGTCGAATTCGATGGTGGGCGCGAGATGCGTGGGCCCGGCGGCGTTTGGCGCTGTGTCGGGCGAGGCCGTCGGCGCTTGCGCATCCATCAGCGCATGGATGCTCGCCGCGGCCGATTGGCCCAGCATGCCCCGGTGCAGCACCGAACGCAGCTCGCGCAGCGGACGGAAGATCTCGGTGCCGGCCATCAGCACGATCAGCAGGGCTTCCACGCTCATGTCGCCGGCCGTCACGCGCCAGGCGCCCACCGTGAGCGCCAGCGCCGCGCCCAGTGCCACGCCGAGGTCGCTGATGCCGCGCGTCAGCAGGCTCACCGACAGCACCCAGAAGGTGTTGTCCGAGAGCTTGCGCGCCCGGGCCGCGAGGCGCTCGCCCCAGGCCTTGCCCTGGCCGTAGGACTTCAGCGTGGGCAGGCCCTGCACGGCATCGAGGAACTCCTCGCCGAAGGCATTGAGCGAGCGCGTGCGCGCCAGGCTCGCGCGGCTGTCGAGCATGTGGACGGCCATCGGCCCGAACAGCGCGAACAGCGCCGCGACCAGGAAGACGAGCGCGGTCGGCAGGTCCCAGAAGGCGATGACCGCGAAGATGGCGAACGGCGCCGCGGCCGCGATCACGACCTGCGGCAGGTACTGGCCGAAGAAGGTCTGCAGCTGCTCCACGCCATCGACCACAGTCAGCATCACGCCGCCGGTGCGCTGGTTGGCGAACCAGGCCGGCCCGAGCGCGACGATGCGGTCGTACAGCCGCGCGCGCAGCGCCTGCTGCACCTCGGCCGAGGCGCGGTTGGCCTGCACCGTGCGCAGATGGTCGAACAGCGCGCGCAGCAGCACCATCGCGCCCACCCAGGCCGCCGGGGCGATCCAGTCGCCGTGGGGCGCGCCGTCGAACACGCGCGCCAGCAGCTGGCCGAGGAACACATAGCGCGCGATGCCGGCCGCCAGCGCCAGCAGGCCGAGCAGGATGCCGCCCGCCAGCTGCAGGCGCAGGCCCGCTGTCAATTGCCAAAGTCGAATATCGAAATACATGGTGGTGCGATCGGTTCTTCCTGTAAGGCCGTCATCGTCATGCATGGCGCCGCGCGGCGAAAGCGATGGTTTTTCAATCCTGGGTTGAGATAGATTGCACCCTTTGCCGCTCCACCCTGCCCCATGCCACCACTGGCTGCCCTGCGCGCCTTCGAAGCCGTTGCCCGCCTGGGCAGCCTGAGCCGCGCCGCGTCCGAACTCCATGTCACGAAGAGCGCCATCAGCCACCAGCTGCGCGCGCTCGAGGAAGACCTGGGCGTGACCCTGCTGCATCGCGGCGGCACGGTGCGTCGCGCGCGGACCACCGAGGCCGGCGCCGCGCTGCTGGTGTCGGTGCAACAGGCCCTGACCCTGCTCGAAACGGCTTGCCGCAACACCCGCGCCGGTGCCCATGGCACGCGGCGCAACAGCCTCAACATCTCGGCCAACCCGTCGCTCGCGGCGCTGTGGCTGGCGCCGCGGATCGGGCGCTTCATCGAGCTGCATCCCGACATCGACATCCAGCTGTTCCTGCACGCCAGCCAGGACCCCGCATGGGACGCGCAGGACATCGACCTCGCGTTCCTGCACGTGCGCGCGCTGGGCCCCCACCTCGCGGCGCCGGGCGACATCCCGCTGATGACCGAGACCGTGGTGCCGGTGTGCAGTCCCACGCTGGTCGCGCCCGGCGAACGCGACGACCCGCGCGTGTTCGCGCGCCACCGCTGGCTCGAGGAGAAGCACATCGACAGCCCCGAGACCGACTGGCGCACCTGGCGCCCCCGGCTGGGCCTGCCCGACGGCGCGGGCCAGGAACCGCTGCTGCTCAGCGGCCTGAGCACCGTGGTGGCGGCCGCCGCGGCGGGCGTGGGCATCGCGCTGGGGCGTGCGCCGCTGGTCGACGAGGAACTGGCGCGCGGCCGGCTGGTGGCGCTGACGCCGGGCCTGCGCATGGCCGGCTCATGGGGCTACGTGATGCGCGTGCGTGCCAACCGGCCGATGGATGCGTCGTTGCCGACGCTGGTGGAGTTCCTCGCCGAGGAGGGGCGGCGCGCTCCGGCGTGGTGAGGCCGGGCGGCGGCGCGATCCACCACGGCGGATGGCCGCATCAGGACTTCCGATCCTCCAGCAGCAATCGCATCACCCGCTGCATGAGCTTCCCGACCTCCTCCTTGTTCATCTTCGGATTGCCGACGGCCCGGAACACCAGGCCGTCGGACATGGCAACGATCACGTCGATGGTCGCTTCCAGCTCGGCCGCGGAGAGGCCCCGGGACGACGGGATCGCCGTGACGACGCCCTCGATCTTTTCGTAGATCGCTCGATCGGCGCGCTGGAAGAACTTCGCCACGCTCCTGTTCCGGGCGGACTCGGCCAGGATCTCGAGCTCGAGGGGCACGTGCCGGGGATCGGTGCGCGTGCGCACCGCATGGCGCATCTCCTCGACCAGCGCATCGGCGGGGCCCGCGACCCGGCTGCGCTCCTCGATATGGGACAGGTGCTCGAAGGCACGTCCCAGGTTCTGCTGGATCAACGCATGAATGATGGCTTCCTTGTTCTGGAAGTAGTGATAGATGTGGCCCGGGCTCATGCCGGCGGCTTCGGAGATCTTCTGGATGCTCGTGCCGTGGAAGCCGTCTTTGCTGAAGCAGACCGCGGCGGCTTCCAGGACCTGGGCGCGGCGGTTCTGGCCGGCTTCGGCTTCATTGGGGTGGATGACTTTTTTTCCTGCCATTTGAACGATCCCGGGAGACCCGGCTGCGATGGTCGATGCCGCTTCGCCAGGCCTGCGGGCCGGCGCTTCTCGCGGGCATCTTAGACGGCGAGGTGCTGCCGCGAAGGCGTCGCAAGCCCGGCCACCCGTGTGCGAACGAAGCCGCGAGAAACCCTGGCGAAGGTAGTGCCACGGCAAGGCCGCTTCGGCATCTTTAGAATGATCATTCTAAGATCCGCTTCTGCTGTCTTCGTGCGCGCTCCCGATCACCGGAATGGACGCACGCACCGGGCAACGCCACAGGGAGAAAAAAGAGTGAACCAAGTCATCGTCGTTCGCGCGGCCGGGGGACCCGAGGTCCTCGAGTTCGGGCAGGTACCCACGGCCGAACCTGGCCCCTCGCAGGTGCGCGTGAGACAGACCGCGATCGGCGTCAATTTCAGCGACACCCTCCGGCGCGCGGGCGTTCTTCCCGCGCCGATGCCGTTCGTGCCCGGCACCGAGGGCGTCGGCGTGGTCGTCGCGGTCGGCGCGGAGGTCACGGACATCGTGCCGGGCGACCGCGTCGCCTATCGCAGCGCCAGCGGAACCTATGCGCAGGAGTGCCTGGTGCAGGCGGACCATGTCATCGCCGTGCCCGACGACATCGACGATCGGCAGGTCGCCGCCATCCTGTCCAAGGGCCTGTCCGCCTGGTGCCTGCTGTTCAAGGCGCGGCCGATCGCGGCGGGCGACACCCTCCTCTATCACGGCGCCACGGGCGGCGTGGGGCATATCGCATGCCGATGGGCCAGGTCGCTCGGCGCGCGCGTGATCGGCACGGTCGGTTCCGCCGGCAAGAGGGCCGTGGCCCGCGCCAACGGTTGCGACGAGGTCATCGATTACAGCGAGGAGGATTTCGTGGCCCGGGTGCTCGAATTGACGGCGGGCCAGGGCGTCGATGTCGTGTACGACGGCGTCGGCCGGAAGACATTCCTGCTGTCGCTCGATTGCCTGCGGCCGTTGGGATCGATGGTGAGCTTCGGCTTCAGTTCGGGCCCGACGCCGCCCGTCGATGCCAGCCTCCTGATGGCCAAGGGTTCGCTGTTCCTCACGGGGCTGTCGTCCTCCCACTACCTGATGACCCGCGAAGCCTTGCTGGCGGGCGCCGACGCGCTGTTCGACGCGTTCAGGTCGGGCCGCATCACCGCCGCCATCGATCGCAGCTACCCGCTGAAGGACGCCGCAGCGGCCCACCGCGCCATCGCGGCGCGCGAAGTCATGGGCTCGGTCGTTCTCATTCCTTGACGCGCGGACAGTTTCAATCACGACAGTGGAAGGACACGGACCCATGGCCATCGGAATCATTGGAGCGGGCAGGATCGGAAAGGCGCTCGCGGCGCAATTCACGCGGGCCGGCTACGAGGTCGTCCTCGCCAACAGCCGGGGGCCGGATTCGCTGGCCGACCTCGTCGGGGAGCTCGGCCCCAGCGCACGCGCGGACACGGCAGCCGAGGCCGCCGCCGAACCGACGGTGGTCCTCGCACTCCGATGGAGCCATCTTCCCGAGGCCCTGCCGACCCTGGGATCGCTGGCCGGAAAAATCGTCATCGACACCAGCAACCCGTACCTGGAGAGGAACGGCCAGCTCGTCGTCGCCGACCTTCGTGGCCGCACCTCGAGCGAGATCGTGGCCGATCTCGTTCCGGGCGCCAGGCTGGTCAAGGCCTTCAACACGCTGCCGGCGGCATTGCTCGCGGAAGACCCGCAACAGCAGGGCGGGCGACGCGTGATCTTCGTGTCGGGCGATCACGTGGATGCGAATGCGCAGGTGGCGTCGATGATCGCCGCCGTGGGTTGGGTGTCGATCGAGCTCGGGGGCCTGTCGACCGGCGGCAGGCTGCAGCAAGGGCGCGGTCCGTTCTCAGGCGTCGATCTGCTGCGTCGAGGCTGAGGACCGCCGACCTTCAGATGTGTTGTCGGCGAGCCAGTGTCCCCAGCCGCCGAACCCCCTCCTCGATCCGCTCGCTCCAGCTCCAGCCGGCGCTCAGTCGCAGGCAGTTGCGAAAGCGCCGGCTCGCGGAAAACACATCGCCCGGCGCGAAGCAGATGCCGAGCTCGAGCGCCGCGTCGAACAGCGCGCGCGAGTCGAAGCCGCGCGGCAGTTCGACCCACAGCGCGAAGCCTCCGGCGGGCCGGCTGACGCGTGTCTCGGCCGGAAAGCTGGCCTCGATGGCGCGGGTCAGGTGCCGCAGGTTTTCTTCGAGCAGGCGGCGCAATCGGCGCATGTGCGCGTCGTAGGCGCCGCTGGCCAGGAAGTCCGCGAGCGCGACCTGCGGCAGCACCGGGCTGCAGAGGCTGAAGGCGAGCTTGCGGTCGACCACCTGCTGCGCGTATTTGCCGGGCGCGATCCAGCCCACGCGGTAGCCGGGCGCGAGGCTCTTCGAGAACGAGCTGCAGTAGAGGGTGTTCGCGCCGCCGTCGAGCGCGATGAAGGGCGTGGGCCGCTCGCGCGCGAAGTGGATGTCGCCGTAGACGTCGTCCTCGATCAGCGGCACGTCGTGCCGCGCGAGCAAGGCCAGCAGTTCGCGCTTGCGTGCATCGGGCATCGACACGCCCAGCGGATTGCTGAAGCTCGACGACAGCAGGCAGGCCGCCACCGGAGCGGTATCGAGCAGCCGCGCGAAGGCCTCGATGTGGATGCCCTCGACGGGATCGGTGGGCAGCTCCAGCACCTTGAGTCCGAGCACTTCGAGCGTGTGGAGAAAGCCGAAGTAGGTGGGCGACTCCACCGCGATGGTGTCGCCGGGCCTGGCGACGGCGCTCAGCGCGAGCGTGAAGGCTTCGGTGCAGCCGTTGGTGATGACCACGTCGTCGGGCGACAGTGCATGCCCGATGCGCATCGCGCGCCGCGAGATCTCGCGGCGCAGCCGCGGGTCGCCGCGTGGCGTGCCGTAGACGTTGTGGCGATCGCCATGCTGGCGCGCGGCACGCGCGAGCGCGAGGTCGAGCCGGTGGGAGCGCAGCAGGGCCGCGTCGGGCACCGCGCAGCCCAGCGGCACGAGCGCCGGGTTGGAGGCGTGCTCGAGCAGGGCCGCGACGGCGCCGCTGATCGACACGGTCGAAGCCTTCGAGCGCAGGCGCGAGACCGAGGGCAGCGCCAGCGTTCCGCCCTGCGTGGCGGCGACGTAGAAGCCTGACTGCGGCCGCGCGACCAGCACGCCGCGGTCTTCGAGCAGGCGGTAGGCCTGCAGCACCGTCGAGATGCTGATGCCGTGCTGCTCGCTGACGGCGCGCACCGACGGCAGGCGCTCGCCGGGCGCGAGCGTGCCGTTGTCGATCGTGTCGACGATGAGTTCCGCGAGCTGCTCGTAGCGATGGGGTGCGGGCGCGCTGCCGGCCGTTTGCCTGTTGCGCTGAAGGGTGCCTGTGTTCATGGGGGACTCGTGCATGACGAGGTTCGATTGTGGGCGAACCGGCTTCCGAAGGCACGCGAACTGTACTGGTCCGATTTCGCGGAAATTGTGGCTGTTCCGATGGCCCGGCGATCACTAGCATGGCCCGTATTCCCTGCTGCCCGATACGCCCCGGGCGCTGGATGAACCTCCCACCCGGGCGACCTGGAAACGAATGACAGTGCTTGAACACGAAGCCCCCGAGGCGGCACAGCCGGCGTGGCGCGGCCGCTTTCCCTACAACGAGATCATTTCCCTGCTCGACGTGAACCGGCCGTTCAACCTGGCCGAGAGCACCTCGCAGGACCTGACGGTCGGCGACGTGCTCGACATGGCCGGGCTCGAGACCTTGCGCGGCCTGAAGCTGGGTTACGGCCGCTCGGCCGGCTCGGTCGAACTGCGCGAGGAGATCGCCAAGGCCTGCGGCGTGCCCGCCGAGCAGATCGTCACCACCCAGGGCACGGCGCTCGGGCTGTTCCTGCTGGCCTTCGAGGTCTGCCGGCCCGGCGACGAAGCGGTGCTCGTGACGCCCTGCTTTCCGCCGAGCCGCGACTGCCTGCGCGGCGCGGGCGTCACCGTGCGCGAGGTCGGGCTGCGCTTCGAGAACGGCTACCGGCTCGACCTGGACGCGATCGCCGCCAGCCTGTCGCCGAAGACCCGGCTCGTGAGCCTCGCCTCGCCGCAGAACCCCAGCGGGGTGCGCACGCCGCGCGCCGCCATCGAGCAACTGCTCGCGCTGCTGCAGCGCCAGGCGCCGCAGGCCCTCCTGTTCATCGACGAGACCTACCGCGAGGCCGGCTACGGCGACGAGGCCGTGCCGGAAAGCCTGGCCGCGCTGCATCCGCGCATCGTCACCGGTGCCTCGGTGTCGAAGGCGCTGGGCGCGCCGGGTCTGCGCACCGGCTGGCTCACGGTGCCCGATGCGGACCTGCGCGCGCGGCTGGTCGTGGCCAAGATGAACACCGTGATCTCAGGTTCGGTGCTCGACGAGGCGCTGGCCACCGCGCTGCTGCGCCATCGCGAACCCGTGCTCGCGCCGCGCCGCCGGCTGCTCGCCGAAGGCCTCGCGACACTGGCGGCCTGGTGCGAGGCCGAGCGCGAGCGCATCGAATGGATCCGCCCGGACGGCGGCGCGCTGTGCTGCCTGCGCCTGCGCGCCGATCGCTTCGACGACGCGGCCGTCTCGCGCTTCTGGGAGCTGCTGCCGCGGCACGAACTGCAGCTGGCCTCGGGCGCCTGGTTCGGCGAGAGCGAGCGCGTCTTTCGCCTGGGCTTCGGCTACCTGCCGCCCGACCGCCTGGCCCCCGCGCTGTCCGCCCTTTCGACGGTGCTGGACGCCGCCGCGAAGTGAATGCACGACACTGCCTGACGCACCGACATCCCCTGGAGCCCCGCATGAAACAACCCCATCGCTACACCGTGGTCGACGTCTTCACAGCCACGCCGCTGGCCGGCAATCCCGTGGCCGTGGTGTTCGACGCCGACGGCCTGGACACCGAGGCCATGCAGGCCATCGCGCGCTGGACCAACCTCTCGGAGACCACCTTCGTGCTGCCGCCCACCGTGCCCGAGGCCGACTATCGCCTGCGCATCTTCACGCCGCGCAACGAGCTGCCCTTCGCCGGTCATCCGACCCTGGGCAGCGCGCATGCCTTCCTCGAAGCCAAACGCGGCACGCTGCGCGACGGCGGCCGGCTGGTGCAGCAGTGCGGCGTCGGCCTTGTCGACGTGACGGTGGAGGACGGCCCCGAGGGCCGCGAGCTGGCCTTCGCCCTGCCCTCCGCGCAACTGGCACCGCTGGCGGCCGACGACCTCGTGGAGCTCGGGCGCATCCTGGGCCGCCAGCCGAACCCCGAGGCCGCGCCGGCCATCGTGGACGTGGGCCCGCGCTGGGTCGTGCTGCCGCTGGCCGACGCGGCCACGGTGATCGACCTGCGGCCCGACTTCGCGCGGCTCGCGGCCTTCGAGCGCCGTCTCGGCGTCACCGGCCTCATCGTGTACGGCCGCTATGCGCAAGGCGAGGTGGCGATGGAGGTCCGGGCCTTCGCGCCCTCGAGCGGGGTCGAGGAAGACCCCGTCTGCGGCAGCGGCAATGCCAGCGCGGCGGCCTTCCAGTGGGAACGCGGCCTGCTGCCGTCCGACGGCATCGCCTACGTGGCCGCGCAGGGGCGTTGCGTGGGACGCGATGGGCGCGTGAAGGTGCGCGTCGATGCCCACGGCAAGGTGCGCGTGGGCGGTGCCTGCGTGAGCTGCGTGGAAGGCACGCTCTCGCTCTAGCGGCCCGCGCTTCAGCCGTGCGCCGGTGGCCGCCTGCCGGTGCCCACGCCGGCGGTCGGCACCAACGGCAGGCCCAACCGCGCGGCCGTCTCTTCCTGCACCGCCATCGCGCGCTCGAAGCCCGCGCGCGCGCTCAGCCGCGACCAGTACGCGCCCACCGCCGGACCGAAGCGCTCGTGCAGCCCCAGCACGCGCGCCAGCATCAGCGCATAGCCGAGCGAGATGTCGGCGGCCGTGAAGCGGCCGGCGCAGGCGAAGTCCTGCGTCTCCAGCAGCTGCTCGATCGTCCGCAGGCGGCCGTGGAAGAACTGCGCGTAGTCCTGCGCGGCCTGGGGCAGCCGGCGCTCCTGCGGCTCGAGCGTGCCGTAGCGCAGCACCAGGGCCTGTGGAAAGGTCAGCGAGGCCTCGCCGAAGTGCAGCCAGTTGAGGTACTGCGCATAGCCGGCCTCGTCGCGCTCCACGTTCAATGGCGTCGGCGCATGCAGGCTGGCCAGGTATTGGCAGATCGCGACCGACTCGTTCATGCGGATCTCGCCGTCGACCAGCAGCGGCACCGTGCCCTGCGGATGGATCGCGAGGTAGTCGCGCTGCAGCACGCGCGGCGGAAACGGCAGCATCTCCAGCCGGTAGGGCGTGCCCAGTTCCTCGAGCATCCAGAGAACGCGGAACGAACGGGCATTCGCGCAGTGGTAGAGCGTGATCATCGGGTGCGGGGCTCGCGCCGGGAGTGGGCCCGCCGATCGTCGCTCGCAGCATGGCGGCGCGCCTTGCGTCGATTGGCTGAGTTGCCGCGCGGCGCCATGCCAGCCAGTCTGCGCAAGCGCCGCCCCGCCCGGCGCGCATAGCCTGCGCATCCCGCGATCGAGCGATCGCGATTCCGGAGCGTTCATGCCTTCCCTGAAATCCAAGACCCTCTTCGTCACCGGCGCGAGCCGCGGCATCGGCAAGGCCATCGCGCTGCGGGCCGCACGCGACGGCGCCAACATCGTGGTCGCCGCCAAGACGGCGACGGCCGATCCGCGCCTGCCGGGCACCATCCACAGCGCCGCCGAGGAGATCGTCGCGGCCGGCGGCCAGGCGCTCGCGGTGGTGGTCGACGTTCGCGACGAGGCGCAGGTCCGCGCGGCCGTCGACGCCGCCGTGGCGCGCTTCGGCGGCATCGACATCCTGGTCAACAACGCCAGCGCGATCCACCTCGAGACGGTGGAGCGCACGCCGATGAAGCGCTACGACCTGATGTTCGAGATCAATGCGCGCGGCAGCTACCTCTGCGCGCAGGCCTGCCTTCCGCACCTCGAGAAGGCCGCCAATCCGCACATCCTGACCCTGTCGCCGCCGCTGGACCTGAACCCCAAGTGGTTCGCGCGCCATGCGGCCTACACCACCTCGAAATACGCGATGAGCATGCTGAGCCGCGGCCTGGCCGAGGAGCTGCGCGAACGCGGCATCGCGAGCAATTCGCTGTGGCCGCGCACCGTGATCGCCACCAGCGCGCTGCGCATCGCGGCGCCCGAGGTGGCGGGCCAGGCACGCGTGCCGGCCATCATGGCCGACGCCGCCTGGCACATCCTGACCCGGCCGAGCCGCGAGCTCACGGGCCAGCTGCTGCTCGACGAGCAGGTGCTGCGCGAGGCCGGCGTGACCGACTTCGCGCCCTACCTCGTGACGCCGGGCGTCGAGCCGCTGATCGACTTCTTCGTGGAACCGTGACCTCTTCGCTTCGCCCCCTTTCAGGAGACCCCCGCATGCAGACCATCGACCCCGAACGCGCGGCCATCGCGCGCGTGTCCCTCGCCGACATCGTGCGCCGCGGCGCCCGTCGCCATCCCGGCAAGACGGCCGTGATCCAGGGCGAGCGGCGCATCAGCTTCGCCGAGCTCGACGCGGGCAGCGAGCGCGTCGGCGAGGCGCTGCGCGACCAGGGATTCACGGGCCACCGCATCGCGACCCTGTGCCTCAACTCGATCGAGCACCTGAGCGCGATCCAGGCCATCCACAAGTCCGGCAATGTCTGGGTGCCGGTCAACGTGCAGCTCGACGCGGCCGCGATCGAGCACGTGCTGAGCCATGCCGAGGTCGGCGCCGCCTTCATCGACGCGCCGCTATTTGCCGTGCCGGCGCTGCGCGCGCTGATCGAGCGCCTGGGCCTGCTGACGGTGGTGATCGGCGGCCCGCAGCCGGCCGCCGCGGGCACCCTGCCCTTCGACGCGCTGGCCTCGCGCGCGCCCACGCAGCCACTGGGCGCGCCGGGTGGCGACGACGAGCTCGCGCTGATCATGTACACCAGCGGCACCACCGGCAAGCAGAAGGGCGTGATGCATTCGCACCGCTCGGTGCACGGCGCGCTGCTGAGCTGCGCGCAGAGCTTCGAGGCCACCGAGCACGACGTGGTCGGCTCGGTGCTGCCGCTGTTCCATTGCGCGCAGCACACCATCAGCATGGGCGCGCTGCTGACCGGCGCCACGATCTGGCTGGCCAGCGGCTTCGATCCCGCGGCCATGCTGGCGGCGATCGAGCGCGAGCGCATCAGCTGGCTGTCGTGCCTGCCGATGATGTACGACGCGCTGATGAAGCATCCGCAGCGCCCCACCACCGATCTGTCGTCGCTGCGCCTGTGCATGTACGGCCTGGCGCCGATACCGAAGAACCTGCTCGCGCAGATCCGCAGCGAGATGTGCGCCGACGTGCGCCTGGGCACCGGGCAGACCGAGATGTACCCGCCGACCATGGTCTACCGCGCGAGCGACCATCCCGACAAGGACGGCAACTGCTGGGGCATGTCGGTGGCGGGCGTCGAGACCGCGGTGATGGACGACGACGGCCGGCTGCTCGGGCCGGGCGAGATCGGCGAGATCGTCCATCGCGGCCCCAACGTCTTCCTCGGCTACCTCAAGGACCCCGAGGCGACGGCCGCGGCGCGCCGCTTCGGCTGGCACCACACGGGCGACATCGGCATGTTCGAGGCCGACGGGCAGATGCTGTTCCTCGACCGCAAGAAGGACATGATCAAGTCCGGCGGCGAGAACGTCTCGAGCATCAAGCTCGAGGCGGTGCTGCTGGCCCATCCCGCGGTCGGCGCCGCGGCCGTGGTGGGCCTGCCGCATCCGCACTGGGGCGAGGCGGTCGCGGCCTTCGTGGTGCGGCGCCCCGCCGCCGAGGCCTGCGGCGAGGACGAGCTGCTGGCCTTCTGCCGCGAGCGCCTGGGCCGCTTCGAGGTGCCGAAGTCGATCCGCTTCGTCGACGCGCTGCCGATGACGCCAACGGGCAAGGTGCAGAAGTTCCAGCTGCGCAGCGGGCACCTGGAGCTGTTCGCGTCCGGGCAGCGATGAAGGGCTCGCACCCGTCAACGCCCGAGCGGCCGCCTCATGTGTAGCGGCGCTCGAGCGCATCCCACGCGGGCTTGCCCACCAGCCGCTGGCGCTCGGCGAACGGAGCGACCAGCGCGGGATCTTCCTCGAGCCGCCTCGCATCGCGCAGCACCGTGAGCGCCTTCTGCATGCCGACCACGGCGCCCTGCAGCGCGGCGTTCGCGTACAGCACGAGGCCATAGCCCATGCCGCCGAGGTCCTCGGCGCCGAAGACGGGCGTCTTGCCGCCGATCACCATGTTCATGAGCTGCGGCCGGTCGAGGCGCTGCGGCAGGGCGCGGATCTGCTCGGCGCTGGTGACCGCCTCGACGAACAGGATGTCGGCGCCGGCCTCGGCGAACTTCTGCGCGCGCTCGATCGCGGCTTCGAAACCCAGCACGGCACAGGCGTCGGTGCGCGCCAGGATCAGCAGGTCGGGGTCCTGCCGCGCATCGACGGCCGCCTTGATCTTGCTCACGGCCTCCTCCGTCGAGATGACGGCCTTGCCCTCGAAGTGGCCGCAGCGCTTGGGTGCGATCTGGTCCTCGAGCTGGATGCAGTCGGCGCCCGCGCGCTCGAGGGTGCGCACCGCATGGCGCACGTTGAGCGCGTTGCCGAAGCCGGTGTCGGCATCGACGATCAGCGGCACGCGCACCGCATCGCGGATGCGCGCCGTGTGGTCGGCCATCTCGGCCAGGCCCACGAAGCCCTGGTCCGGCAGGCCGAACCACATGTTGGTGACGCCGGCGCCGGTGATGTAGATCGCCTCGAAGCCCAGGTCCTCGGCGACGCGGGCCGACAGGGCATTGAAGGCGCCCGGAACGATGACGCCGCGGCGGGCCTGCGCCAGGGCGCGCAGTTGTTGCTTGGTATTCATGGATCGGCTGGAAGGAAAAGAAAGGAGAACCCGCGGTGCGCTCACTTCTCCTGCATCCGGGCCGCCTTGACGATCTCGCCCAGGCGCTTGCGCTCGGCATCGGTGAACTTCACGAACTCCTGGCGCGTGCCGCCGACGGGCTCGATGCCCAGGCCCTGGAGCTTGGCCACGGTGGCGGGATCGCGCATGGCCTTGTCGACGGCGGCGGCGAGCTTGTCCAGGATGTCGTTGGGCGTGCCGCGCGGCGCATGCAGGCCGGCCCAGTGCGCGATCTGCACCTCGGGGAAGCCCTGCTCGACGGCCGTGGGCAGTTGCGGGTAGGCCGAGATGCGCTGGGTCCAGGTGGTGGCCAGCGGCTTGAACTTGCCCTCGCCCCGGATGTGCGGCAACGCGATGATGCTGGCCTCGGAGGTGCCCTCGACCTGCCCGCCCAGCACGGCGGTCGTGCTCTCCGAGCCGCTCTTGTACGGCACGGCCTGCAGCTTCGCACCGTACTTCACGTTGAGCATCTCGGCCACGAAGTGCGGCGTGCTGCCTGTGCCCGCGGTCGCGAAGTTGAAGCCCGCGCCCTTCTTCGAGGCCTCGACGAAGTCGCGCAGGTTGTCGTACGGGGCCGACTTGGGCACCACGATCACCGAGGGCGCCAGGCCGATCATGACCACCGGCACCAGGTCCTCGTCCTTGAACGGCAGGGACTTCTTGATCATGCTGTTGGAGATCACGCCCGCGGCGCTGATCAGGAAGGTGTAGCCGTCGGGCGCGCTGCGCGCCACCAGGTCGGCGCCGAGCGAGCCGCCCGCGCCGGGACGGTTGTCGATGATGACCGGCTGGCCCAGCACCTTGGCCGCCCCTTCGGCCGCCGAGCGCGCCAACAGGTCGTTGGCGCCGCCCGCCGCGAACGGCACGACGAAGCGGATGGACTTGGCGGGCCAGGCCTGGGCCTGCGCGGCCAGGGGCAAGGCGCACGCCAGCGCGGCGGCGGTCGTGCAGGCGATGGTGGAAAGGCGATGGAAGTGCACGGAGGTCTCCTGGTTTTTGAGCTTGGAACCGGGGTTTGCGCAAGCGCTGTGCCATCGGCCCGAAGGGCGCTCCCCTCGTTGCCAAGTCATTGATTCGAAAGGAATTCGCGCTGCCTCGGCGGGTGCTCGTCCGGGTTTGGATTTCAATCTGATTTCATGAATGAGACAATGAAATCCATTGAAATGAATACATTGCCCGCCGCCCCGAGCCCTCATTCCCCCGTCACGCCGCGGCCGCTGCATATCGTGGCCGTGGCCCGCCACCGCCTGGGCCGCGTGCTGGCGCGGCTGATACCGGAGGTGGCCGGGCAGGCACAGGTCGAGCTGGTCGGGCAGGCCTTCGACGATGCCGTGGCGGCCGTGCGCGCGCTGCATGCCCGGCGCCCCGTCGACGCGGTGGTGGCCGCGGGCGCCAGCGGCGAATGGCTGCGCCGGCACCTGGACATTCCGGTGGCCATCGTGGAGGTGCGCGGCTTCGACCTGATGCGCGCATTGGCCGCGGCGCGCGCCCTCTCGCCGCGCGTGGGCCTGGTGTCGTTCGACGGTCCGTCGGAGCACCTGGCGCAGCTCGACGCCCTGTTCGGCATGGGCATCGCGCAGTTCAGCTACTGCGGCGCGGAGGACGCGCCGGCCTGCGTGGAGGCCCTGCGCGCCGCCGGCATCGAGGCCGTGGTGTCGCCCGGGCTGGTGGCCGACCTGGCCGAGCAGGCCGGCATCGCCAGCGTGCTGATGTATTCCGAGGACGCCGTGCGCCAGGCGCTGCAGGACGCCCTCCACCTGGCGCGCCACGGCCATGCCGAGCGCGCGCGCCATGAGCGGCTCGGCACCATCCTCGGCCAGTTGCAGGACGGCGTGGTCGCGGTCGACCTGCGCCAGCGCATCGAGGCGCTGAACCCGGCCATGGCGCAGCTGCTCGGCGCTTCCGTGGCGGAGCTGGTCGGCCGCGTGCTGAGCGAGGTGGAGCCCGTGCTGGACCTCGGCGCCACCTTGCGCCTGGGCGAGGCCCCGGTCGAGGAGGTGCTGCAGATCGGCATGCGCACCCTGGTCGTGCGGCGCGCGCCCATCGTCGAGAGCGGCGAGGTCACCGGCGCGCTGCTGGTGTGCCGCGACCCCGCCGTGATCCAGCGCGCCGACCGCCACCTGCGCGCCAACCAGCGGCAACGCGGCGCGCCCACGCGCTACCGGATCGAGGCCTTCGCGGGCGACAGCGCCGCGGCACGGCGCGTGCGCGAGCTGGCGCGGCAGTGCGCGGCCAGCGACGCCACCGTGCTCATCGTCGGCGAGAGCGGCACCGGCAAGGAACTGGTGGCCCAGGGCATCCACAGCGCGAGCCGGCGCGCCACCCAGCCCTTTCTGGCCGTGAACTGCGCGGCGCTGGGAGAGAGCCTGCTCGAGAGCGAGCTGTTCGGCCACGAGGAAGGCGCCTTCACCGGTGCGCGGCGCGGCGGCAAGACCGGCCTGATCGAGGCCGCCCACACGGGCACCCTGTTCCTCGACGAGATCGGGGACATGCCCTTGGCGCTGCAGACCCGGTTGCTGCGCGTGCTGCAGGAGCGGGAGGTGCTGCGCGTGGGCGCCACCGCGGCGGTGCCGGTCGACCTGCGCGTGATCGCGGCCACCCATGCCGACCTGGCGGCCCAGGTGGAGCGTGGCCTGTTCCGGCGCGATCTGTACTACCGGCTCGCGGTGCTGCGCATCGAGACGCCACCGCTGCGCGAACGCGGCGCCGATATCGCGCCCCTGGCCGCCGGCCTGATGGCGCGCCGCGCGCCCGCGGCGGGTGTGCCCGCGGACCAGGCGTCGGCCTGGCTCGCCGCCTTGCTGGAGCTGGCCGCGGGCTACGGCTGGCCCGGCAATGTGCGCGAACTGGAGAACCTCGTCGAGCGCCTGCTGGCCTGCCACGGCTACCTGGCGCCCGAAGGCCGCTTGGACCGCGCCCGGCTGCTCGAGGTGTTCGCCGAATGCACGCAGGCACGCCCGGCGCCTGCGCGCAATCGCCTGCTCAAGGGGGCGCGCACGGCCGCGGAGCGGCAACGGGTGCGCGAGGTGCTGCAGTCGGTCCAGGGCGACCAGGGCCAGGCCTGCGCCATTCTCGGCATCAGCCGCTCGACGCTGTGGCGGCGGTTGCGCGACGAGGGGCCGAAGGCCTAGGCGGCCTTCCTCGAAGAGGGGCAGCACGGCCGCTGTCCGATAATCGCGTCGCCGCGCAACTGGCGAACGGATGGAGCACCATCAGGGAACGCGGCCATCGTCACGCCGATCGCCTGGGCATGTCTGTCGTCTTTTCAGGAGTTCCGACGATGAGTGTCCGCATGTCCGCGCCGCACCGGCGCATCCTTTGGCTTCCACGGCTTTCGCCCCTCCGCTCCGGAGGTGCGCGATGACCGCCCCGACGCCCTGCATCCTGCTCGACGGCAAGTCGGTCGCCACCGCGAACGAGGAGGCGCTGCGACAGCGGGTCTTCGCATTGAAGGCGAGGAACGGCGAACGCACCCCCATCCTCGCGACCCTCCTGGTCGGCGACGATCCCTCGTCCGCGACCTACGTGCGGATGAAAGGCAATGCCTGCCGCCGCGTCGGCATGGACTCGCGCGTCGTGACGCTCGATGCGCGCGCGACCACGGCGGACGTGCTGCGCGAGATCGATGCGCTGAACGCCGACGAACAGGTGCACGGCATCCTGCTGCAGCATCCGGTGCCCGGGCAGGTGGACGAGCGGCAGTGCTTCGACCGCATCGCGATCCGCAAGGACGTGGACGGCGTCACCAGCCACGGCTTCGGCCGGATGGCATTGGGCCAGCCGGCCTTCGGCTCGGCGACGCCCGCGGGCATCATGCGGCTGCTCGCGCACTACGGCATCGGCGTCGCCGGCAAGCGCGCGGTGGTGGTCGGCCGCAGCCCGATCCTCGGCAAGCCGCTGGCGATGATGCTGCTGAACGCCGATGCGACGGTGACCGTGTGCCACTCGAAGACCGCGAACCTCGCCGACGAGGTGCGGCGCGCCGAGGTGATCGTCGGCGCCGTCGGCCGGCCGCGCTTCATCCGCAGCGACTGGATCCGCGACGGCGCCATCGTCATCGATGCCGGCTACCACGAGGGCGGCGTCGGCGACATCGAGACCGAGGGGCTGTTCGAGCGCTGCGCGGCGCTCACGCCGGTGCCGGGCGGCGTGGGGCCGATGACGATCTCGACGTTGATCTCGCAGACGCTGGAGGCGGCGGAGCGCGTGGCCGCTTGAGCACGCTGCGTCGTTGCGCAACTGTAGCCTTGTGGCTACAATGGCCCATGTTCACGGTCATTGAAACCGATGAGTTCTCAGGGTGGCTGGAGGGGTTGAAGGATGGCATGACGCGCATCCGGCTGGCCCGTCGGCTCGACAAGGCGCGCCGAGGGAATCTGGGGGACGTCGCGCCCGTCGGGGAAGGTGTTTTTGAAATGCGTGAGTTCTTTGGCCCCGGTTGGCGCATGTATTTCATCGAGCAGGCCGGGACCATCATCGTCATGCTGGGTGGTGGCGACAAATCGACCCAGCAGCGCGACATTGAACGAGCCAGGAAGATGGCTCTGGAGTTGCGAAATGAGCAAGATCAAGACCCGTCCCTTTGACATCGCCAACTACCTCGCCAGCGAAGCCGACATGGTGGAGTATCTGCGCCAGGTCGTGGATGACAACGACCCGGCCGAGCTGGCAGGGGCACTTGGCGCCATTGCGCGCGCACGCGGCATGGCCCAGCTCGCCAAGGACACGGGCTTGTCCCGCGAGAGCCTGTACAAGAGCCTCTCGGGAGAAAGAGCGCCCAGCAGCGATACCTTGTTCAAGGTCATCAAGGCGCTGGGCTTCAAGCTGACGGTGGAGCCGGCGGACACCTGAACCGCAGGTGCCGCAGATCGCCCGCGGGGCCTCTCAGTCCTGCTCCTCGTGCTCTCCGCGAATGATCTGGTGCAGCGTTCGCAGCAGCACCTCCGGCTGCACCGGCTTGAACATCACGACCAGCCCGCTGGCATAGGCCGCGCGCACCCGCTCGGGATCGGTATCGCCCGTGACCAGGATCGTGGGCACGCGGCGGCCGGCGAGCCGGCGCAATTCCGCGGTCGCCTCGATGCCGTCCTGCGGATCGGCGAGCCGGAAGTCGATGAGGAAGGCGTCGAAGCCGTCGGGCGTGGCGCGCACCTGCGCGCTGGCATCGGCGAGCCGGCAGGTGATCTCGATGCGCTCGCAGTAGGGTGCGAGCCACATGCGCACCGCCTCGCCCACCGGCTGCTCGTCGTCGAGCAGCAGCACGCGTGGCGGCACCAGCGGCAGTTCGGTGATGTCGGCCTGCGCGGTATCGGGCATGGCCGCGGGCGCGATGGGCAAGGCGGTGGGCACGGGCGGGCGGCGCGGCAGGTCGACCCAGAACACGCTGCCGTGGCCGAGCCGCGAGCGCACGCCGATCTCGCCGCCGAGCAGGTCCACCAGCCGCTTGACGATCGCCAGCCCGATGCCCAGGCCGCGCGCGACATCGCGCTGCGGGTTGTCGACCTGGTAGAACTCGTCGAACACATGCGGCAGGTGCTCGGGCGCGATGCCCAGGCCGGTGTCCCACACGGCCAGCCGCAGGCGGTCGCCGCGCGGCCGCGCGCTCACGAGGATGCCGCCCTGGCGCGTGTACTTGAGCGCGTTGTCGACGAAGTTGGTCAGCACGCGCAGCAGCAGGTCGCCATCGGTCTGCAGCCATTCGGGCGCGGTGTGGAAGCGCAGCGCGAGGCCGGCCTGCTGGGTGCGCGGCTCGAAGATCTGCGACAGCCGCAGGAACAGCGGGTCCACCGCCATCCGCACCGGCTGCGGCACCACGGTGCCGGCATCGATCTTCGAGATGTCGAGCATCGCGTTGAGCAGGCCGCTCACCGCATCGGTGGCCTGCACCACGCGGCCGGCCACGGGGGCCAGCGGATGGTCGGCCAGGTCGCGTTCGAGCGAGCGCGAGAACAGCGCCAGCGCATGCACGGGCTGGCGCAGGTCGTGGCTGGCCGAGGCGAAGAAGCGGCTGCGCTCGCGGTTGAGCCGCTGCAGCTCGAAGGACTGGCGCAGCAGCTGCTCGCTCAGCAGTTCCTTGTCGATCTGGTCGGACAGGCTGCGCCGGATCAGCTGGTGCTGCGACAGCGCATAGCGCGCCATCGAGCCGCCGAACAGCAGCCCGACCACGCAGATGAACCAGCCATCGGTGCCGCCCATCCAGGCGAAGCGCGTGACCACGCCCAGCGTGAGCGGGATCGTGACCACGGGCACCATCGCGCGCCAGGTGGCGATCACCGGCACCGAGCCCATCAGCACCGCGAACATGCCCAGCAGCAGGATCAGGATGCGCATCGGCGATTCGGTGCCCGGTGGCATCAGCGCCCAGGGCGCCAGGGTCCACATCGACATGTAGGCACCCAGCGGCAGCATGAAGCGCCACGCGCCATCGGGCTGGCGCAGCGTGAACTCGGGCTCGGGATAGAGGCGCGCGTTCCAGCGCATGAACACCAGCCGCAGGCACAGCAGCGTGCAGATCGCGACGCCCCACGCCAGCGCGCCGAAGCCGCGCGTCATTCCGAAGAACACGCCGGCCATCGCGATCGCCGAGGCCAGCGCCGTCAGCACCGTGGGCGGGCCCATCACGAACATGCGGCGCAGCAGGCGTTCGCGGACCAGTTGGGCGTGGGAGTCGGCGGGCCCGGGCACTTGGCCCGACGGGGTGGAGGTGGCGCCCGGCGTACGCATGGGCGGCAGTGTAAGGGCCGTTCCAGCGCGTCCGGCCGCCGGAAACGCGGTGCTAGACTGCCTCTTCCCGCTCCAAGACCTTGGCGGGCCGAATCCCGACGCGGAGCAGACGGCCTCGCAGAAGTGCACGACAAGCCAGGGTTGCGTTTCACCACCGCGACAGCGCTCGAACGAGCGCGACGAAGGACCTCCATGAACGCGATCAAGGAAGCACGCCGGCTCATCACGGCCGACCCGAACAGCGAGGAGTCCCTGACCCTGGCACGGCTGGTCCTGGCGCTGGAATCGGATGTCGATTTCTCCCTGGCCAGCCTCTATGCGCTGAAGCTCAAGAGCTTCGATCTGGCCCTCGACATCCTCAAGGAGTGGCGGCTCGACCGCTATTACGTGCAAAAGGGCAAGCTGCTCGACGTGTCGTACCAGGCGCACGTGCTGGCATCGCACTGAGCGGGGGCGCCGCGGCGGCGAAGCGACGGGTATTGCAACATCGGTGCATTCGTTGCGCTGTTCGATCGCAGCCTCGGCACCACACCCACGCAGTACCTGCACGGCGCGTGAAGCAGCGCATGGCATCGACGCAGCCATACTCGCGGCATATGGAAATGTGACGCCAAAAGGTATTTCCGAATATGAGAGGGCATGCCTACGATGCCCGCATGACAAGAAGAGACAAGCCGCAGGAGCCCCCTGCACCGCGGCCGACCGCGAGGCGCCGCACGGCCCTGCTGCTCGCGGCGGGCCTGCTGTTCGGCGCGGCCTGCGCCGCCGCACCGCAGGTCTCCACCATCATCGTGCCCGCGCCGCCCGGCGGCCCCATCGACCGCGTGGCGCGGCTGCTCGCCCCCGAACTCGCGGCCGCGCTCGGCCATCCCGTGCTGGTCGACAACCGCCTGGGCGCGGCCGGCAAGATCGGCGTGCAGGCGGCCCTGCGCGCACCGCGCGACGGCCGCACGCTGATCGCGGTCTCGCCCTCCATCGCCTCGGTCAACCCGGTGCTCGACAAGGCGCCCGGCTATGACCCGCTGAACGACTTCGATGCGCTGGGCATCGTGGCGGCCAATGCCGGCGTGGTGGCGGTGCGCGCCGACCTGCCGGTGGCCGACATGGCCGAGCTGGTGCGCTATGCGAAGGCGCATCCGGGCGAGTTGACCTACGGCTCCTTCGGCATCGGCACCAGCCTGCACCTGCAGAGCGAGGAGCTGCTGCGCACGCTCGGCATCGACGCGCGGCACATCCCCTACAAGGGCGAGGCCCAGGCGATGAATGCGCTGGCGGGCGGCGAAGTGGACCTGATGCTCTACGCCACCGCGCCCATCGTCCCGCTCGTGCGGAGCGGCCGCGTGCGCGCGCTGGCGGCCACGTCCTCGCAACGCTGGGCGATGCTGCCCGAGGTGCCGAGCTACGCCGAAACCGGCGTGCCGGCCTTGCGCAGCTACCAGTACCACTCCTGGGTCGGCCTGGTGCTGCCCACCGGCACGCCGGCGGCGGCGCGGCGCGAAGTCCTGCAGGCCTGGCAGCGCGCACTGGCCAGCCCGAAGCTGCGCCAGTCCCTGGTCGCGCAGGGCTTCGATCCCGCCTCGGGCGATCCCGCGGAAATGCAGCGCACCATCGCCGCCGAGATCGCGCGCCACCGCGCACTGCTCGCAAGCGGCCGCATCAAGCTCGATTGAGCGGCCCGCCCTTCGCGAGATCCATGACAGCGAGACGCGCGATGGGGCCGATCAGCCGATCACGGCTTGCGCGCCTTCGGCGCCTTCTTTGCCGGCGCGATCTCCAGCCCCGTGATGCCGTTGAGGAACAGCTGCGTCGCGATCGGCGCCATCTGGTCGTAGGAGAAGCGGCCTCCGGGCTTGAACCAGGTGAACATCCAGTTGAGCATGCCGAACAGGAACATCGTCAGCAGCTTGTGCAGCTGCGAGGCGTGCAGGTCGGGGCGCGTGGCGGCGATGGCGTCGGCGAACACCCGCACCACCGTGCGCTCCTTGTCGAGCACGCGCGCCTGCGCCTCGGGAGCGAGGAAGCGCACGTCCTCGGTGAGCACGCGGTGCTCGTGCTGCGCCTCGGCGTACTCGGCCATGAAGGCCTCGATCAGCTCGGGCAACCGCTCGTCGGGCGCGAGCTGCAGCGCTTCCACGCCCGTGACGATGTCGACCAGGCGCGACACATGGCCGTCAGCGATGTGAAGCAGCACCTCGGCCTTGTCCTTGAAGTGGTGGTAGAGGCCGGGCTTGGACAGATGGCTGGCCTCGGCGATCTCGTTCATCGACGTCGCCGCATAGCCCTTGCGGGCGAACAGCTCGGCGGCGGCCCTGGCGATCAGGCTGCGCTGGTCGCCGGGGCGGGAGGAAGCGGTCTCAACGGTCATGGAGGGCAATGAAGGGCTGCGCGCGAGGCCACGCGGTCCGCGATCTTAGGGGTTAGTCCCGAGCCTTTGCCGCTTGCCCGTGTCCGCGCTGCTGCGTTAGCCTTGCGCGGCTTCCAAACCGACCGGTCGGTTGGTTTTCTGATCGATCCACATCGACCGGACGACGAAGCCCATCGAGCGAGATCCGCCGGCCATCCGGCACCCATCAAAAATCGGAGACAACCATGCGCGACGAGAAGTGTGTGAACCGTGCCCTGCTGTCGGCGGGCCTGCTGATGGCCGCCGGCCTGGCCCTGCAAGGCTGCGGGGGTGGCGGCGGCGGCGGCAGCGGCTTCCTCCCGATTCCGGCGCCCGCGCCCGCACCGGCCGCGCCGCCGCCCGCGGGTCCGTCGGGCCCCAGCGTCGAGCAGCTCAAGAGCACCTGCAACGGCCTCAAGGGCCAGGTGCTGGCGGGCGTCACGGTCACGCAGACCGCGCGCTTCGAAGCCAAGACGGCGGTGAACGCCTCGGGCTTCTGCCAGGTGCTGGGCACGCGCGCACCCTTCCTCGACATCGAGATCGACGTGCCCGACAACTGGACCGGCCGCTACTGGCAACAGGGTGGCGGTGGCTTCGACGGACGCATCGCCTCGGCGGTGACCAAGGACGGCGGCGGCGCGGTGACGGCGGTCGATCCCACGCTCGCGCTGAAGGGCGCGGTGTATGCGGCTTCGAACGGCGGCAACCGCGCGAGCGTGCCCGCGCAGGCTGCCCCCGGCGTCTGGGCCAGCGGCACGCCCGAGGGCCAGCAATCGGCGACCGACTACGCCTATGCCGCGGTGGGCACCACGCTGCGCTTCGGCAAGGCCGTCGCGCAGGCCTTCTTCGGCAAGGCGCCGACCCACAGCTACTTCAACGGCTGTTCCAACGGCGGACGCAATGCCTACATCGCCGCGCAGCGCTGGCCGCAGGAGTTCGACGGCATCGTCGCGGGCTGCGAGACCATGGACATGGCGGGCCAGACCGGTGCCTGGCTGCGCGCGGCCTCGCTGACCGGCACGCCCGCGGCGCTGAGCCCCGCGCAGACCGGCGCGGCCTATGCGGCCGCACTGTCGGCCTGCGATGCGCTCGACGGCGCCAGCGACGGCCTGATCGGCAATCCGCAGGCCTGCAGCTTCGATCCGGCCGTGCTGCAGTGTGGCGTGGCAGGCGCGAGCAGCGATCCGGCCCTCTGCCTGAGCGCCGCGCAGGTGGGCACGCTGCAGTCCTTCCTGTCGCCGCTGAAGCTCTCGAACGGCTCGACCGTGCTCTCGGGCTATTCGTGGGGCAACGGCCTCGGGCTCGGCTGGGGCGGACTCGGCGGTGGCTTCGCGCTGCTCGCGAGCGGCGACCCCGCCTGGCTCACGCCGGCCAAGCAGGCCGGCTTCCAGCTCGAGACCGACTACTACATGCTCGGCGCGGGCCTGGCGCGCATCGGTGCCGACCACGACAAGGCCGCCATCGCCAGCTATGTGGCCTCGGGCCGCAAGCTGATCTCCTGGCACGCCGGCAGCGACGCGCTGCTGTCGCCGAACGATCACTACCGCAACTGGACCACCATGACGGGCATCGCGAAGTCGCTGGGGCTCGCCGATCCGAACAGCGCCACGCGCTTCTTCATCGTTCCCGGCGGCGGGCATGGTGCCGGCGGCAGCCTGCAGGAAGTGGACTGGGCCTCGGCCATCATGGGCTGGGTGGAGAACGACGACGCACCCACGCAGCTGACCTACAGCTTCACCAGCGGCGGCACGGCCCGCAGCATGCCCGCCTGCCAGTACCCCAAGTACCCGAAGTACAAGGGCTCGGGCGACGTGAACGTGGCGGCGAGCTACAGCTGCAGCTGAGGGCCGCGGCATCGCGCGGGCACCGCGTGCACGCGCGGTGTTCTCGTACCATCGATGCATGAGCATCGAAGCGAAAGCCGCCTCCCCTTCCCTCGTCGACATCGGCGTCAACTTCCATTCGGGCCAGTTGGCGTCGATCACCGCGCCGCTGCTGGCGCGTGCCAAGGCCGCGGGCGTGGCGCAGATCCTGGCCACGGGCACCTCGCTCGCCTCGAGCCTGCGCGCGCTCGAGCTGGCGCGGACGCATCGGGGCGTGGTCTTCGCGACCGCGGGCGTGCATCCGCATGACGCGAAGTCCTTCGACGCTGCCACCTTCGAGCAGCTGGCCGAACTCTGGCGCTGCCCCGAGGTCGTGGCGGTCGGCGAATGCGGCCTCGACTACAACCGCAACTTCTCGACGCCCGAGGCGCAGCGCGCGGCCTTCGACCGGCAGCTCTCGATGGCCGCGCAGACCGGCAAGCCGCTGTTCCTGCACTGCCGCGATGCCTTCGCAGATTTCCACGACATGCTCGCGCCCGTGGTGGCCGATGGCGCGCACGGCGTGGTCCACTGCTTCACCGGCGATCGCGCCGAAGCCGAGGCCTTTCTCGCGATGGGCCTCGACATCGGCATCACGGGCTGGGTGACGGACCTGCAGCGCGGCCAGGCCTTGCGCGCCGCCATCCCGGCCATTCCGCTGGACCGGCTGCACCTCGAGACCGATGCGCCCTACCTGCTGCCGAAGAACGCGGGCCTGCGCGGCAAGCCGAACGAACCGGCGTACCTGCCTTGGGTTGCCGCGGGCGTGGCCGAACTGCTCGAACGCGATGTCGCCGAGGTCGTCGCGGCCTGCAGCGCCAACAGCCGGCGGCTGTTCGGACTCCCACCCGTCGAGGTCGCCGCATGAGCACGTCGAGAAAGATCACGATCGAGGTCGATGCCGAGCTGCGCGTGTCGGGCCTGATCGACGCGGCCGACGATGCACGCTTCGCCCTCGTGCTCGCGCACGGCGCGGGCGCGGGCATGACGCACGCGTTCATGGAGGCCGTGGCGCAGGGCCTCGCCGAACGCCGCATCGCCTGCCTGCGCTACCAGTTCCCGTACATGGAACGCGGCTCGAAGCGGCCCGACGCACCGCCGCTCGCGCATGCCACGGTGCGCGCGGCCGTGGCCGGCGCTGCCGCGCACTTCCAGGGACTGCCCCTGTTCGCGGGCGGCAAGTCCTTCGGCGGGCGCATGACCTCGCAGGCCCAGGCGCTGGGCCTGCTGCCCGAGGTGACCGGGCTGGTCTTCCTCGGATTCCCGCTGCACGCGGCCGGCAAGCCCTCGATCGATCGCGCGGCGCACCTGCACGAGGTCGACGTGCCGATGCTGTTCGTGCACGGCGCGCAGGACAAGCTCGCGGAACCGCCCTGCTTCGCGCAGGTCGTTGCCTCGCTCGGTGACTGGGCGAGCGTCGATGAATACGCGGCGGCCGACCATGGCTTTCACGTGCCGAAGAAATCGGGCCTGACGGACGCGCAGGTGATCGAGCAAATGCTCGATCACGTGTCGGTGTGGATGCAGGCCTGGCTGCTGCCCTGAGCCCGGCTCAGCGCAGCGCGCGGCAGAAGCGGTCGATGCGCCGGCAGGCCATGTCGAGCGATGCGTCGTCGAGCGCATAGGCGATGCGGAAGTACGGCGCCAGCCCGAAGGCCGCGCCGTGGACCACGCCCACATCCGCCTCGTCGAGCAGCGCGAGCGCAACATCCTCGTCGCTGGCCAGCACGGTCCCGGCCGCGGTCGTCCGGCCGATCAGTGCCTCGCACGAGACGAAGGCATAGAAGGCGCCCGATGGCCTGTCGCAGCGCAAGCCTGGCGCGGCGTTCAGCGACGCGACCAGCAGATCGCGGCGCCGCTCGAAGGCGGCGCGCGAACGCGCGATGAAGTCCTGCGGCCCGTTCAGCGCCGCGAGCGCCGCATGCTGCGAGATCGAACTGGCCCCCGAGGTCTGCTGGCCCTGCAGCTTCTCCATGGCATCGAGCAGCCAGCGCGGGCCGGTGCCGAAGCCGATGCGCCATCCGGTCATGGCATAGGCCTTCGACACGCCGTTCATCGTCAGCGTGCGCGCGGCGAGGCGGGGTTCGGCCTGGGCCAGCGTGTGGAAGGCCAGCCCGTCGAAGACCAGGTGCTCGTAGATGTCGTCGGCCAGCACCAGCACCTGGGGATGGCGCATCAGCACCTCGGCGAGCGCGCGCAGTTCCGCGAGCGTGTACACGGCGCCCGTCGGATTGCTCGGCGAGTTGAGGATCAGCCATCGGGTGCGCGGCGTGATCGCGGCCTCCAGCGCCTCGGGCCCGAGCTTGAAGCCGGACTCGCCACCGCAAGGCACCACGATCGGCCTGGCGCCGCACAGCTGCACGATCTCGGGGTAGCTGACCCAGTAAGGCGCCGGCACGATCACCTCGTCGCCGAGGTTCAAGGTCGCCGCGAGCGCGTTGAAGATCACCTGCTTGCCGCCTGAACAGACGATCGTGTCCTGCCAGCCGACGTCCAGGCCGTTCTCGCGTCGGAACTTGGCCGCGACGGCCTCGCGCAGCGCGCGCAGGCCCGCGACCTGCGTGTAGCGCGTATGGCCCTCGCGGATGGCCGCCACGGCCGCGTCGCCGATGTGCGCGGGCGTGTCGAAGTCGGGCTCGCCGGCCGACAGCGAGACGATACTGGCACCGCCCGCGCGTCGCGCCGCCACCCGGTCCATCATCCGGTAGGTCGCGGAGGGCTGGGCGGCCTCGAGATGCACGTTCAATCGGGCGGCCGATGCCACTGCGGTGTCGTTGCTCATGGCATCTTCCGCTGCAGCGTGTGGTAGCCCATCGCCGCGCGCGCCTCGCCGAGCGTCTTGCCTTGCTCGATCCAGGCGCGGATCTGCGACTCGGCGGTCTCGATCCTGCGCGCGAGTTCCGCGACCTCGCGGGCCCGCGCGCGCGGCACCGCCAGCACGCCGTTCGCGTCCGCCACCACGATGTCGCGCGCGACCACGCGGGCCTGCCCGACGGACACGGGAACGTTCACGCCCTCGACCTGCACGCGGTCCTTGCCGGTGCGCATGAAGCGCCCGCGCGTGAACAACGGGTAGCCGTCGTTCAATGCCTTCGACACGTCGCGGCAGACGCCGTCGATCACGGTGGCGGCGATCCTTCGCCGGCCCGCGTACTGGGTCATGATGTCGCCCCAGACCGTGCAGTCGGTGCGTCCGCCGTTGTCGATGACGAGCACGTCGCCCTCGGCCACGTCGTCGATGAAGTCGCCGACCGAGCCCGCGGGCGTGCTGGCCGGAACGTACTTCACCGTGAAGGCGGGCCCCACGGTCACGCCGGCGTAGTCGGCCAGCGGCACGAGGCCGAAGCAATGGCCCGGCAGGCCGAGCTTGTCCATAGCGTCCGAAACGCCGGGGGTGTCGAGGCCTTCGAACAGGGCCACGAGGTCCTTGTCTTCTTGTTGCATGGGAATGGCTTTCGCTGGGATTGTGGTGAGGGATGTCAGAGGCCGTGCGCCGACAGGGTCCGGTCGAGCCAGCCCTGTTCGACGCGCCCGGTGGCGATCTCCGCCTTGATCGCGTCCTCGGTCCGGGCGGTCTGCGCGACGGCCGCGAGCAGGCGCTCCCCGTCCGCGGGATCGAAGCAGACCACGCCGTCCTCGTCGCCGACCACCACGTCGCCCGGATGCACCACCTGCCCGCCGACGCAGACGTCGCGGTTCATGGAGCCGGGGCCGAACTTGTAGGGCCCGCGGTGCGTGCTGCTGCGTGCGTGGCACGGGAAGTCGGCCTCGAAGAAGGCGCGCGTGTCGCGGATCGCGCCGTCGATCACGAAGCCCGCGCAGCCGCGCTGCATCGCGTAGAGCATGATCAGCTCACCGACCAGCGCGTTGTGGGGATCGCCCGCGCCATCGATCACGAGCACGTGGCCGGGCTCGATGTCCTTGAGCGCGCGATAGATCAGCAGGTTGTCGCCGGGCCGCGCCTTGATCGTGAAGGCGGTGCCGACCAGCTTGCGCGCGCGGTGGAAGCGCTGCAGGCCGACGATGCCCGACAGGCGCCGCAGGTTGTCGCTGAGGTGCGGCGTGACGACGTCCCGCAGCGCGGCGGTCAGCGCCTCGGGCGCCAGTTGAGGGACGGGCCCGATGTCGAAGTTGGAAAGGGTCACGGTGTGCTCGCTGGGTGTGGTGGTCTATCGCGCGGCCGCGTAGCTTTCCATCGGCAGGTCGTTGGGGTCCTGCCAGAGCTTCTGCAGCGCGGCGGGCGGCGCCATGTTCAGCCGTACGTTGCGCGGCGGAATGGGGTCGGCGTACCACTTGTTCCACAGCGTCTTCATCTCGCCCGAACGCATCATGTCGCGCAGGGTCCGGTCGGCCAGCGCCTTGAGCGGCGCGTCGTCCTTGCTCAGCATGATCGCCAGCGGCTCGGTGTTGAGCACCTCGCCCACCACGGCGAAGTCGGCCGGATTCCTCGCATTGGCGATCGACGCATTGAGCAGGCCCGCGTCGATCACCCAGGCGTCGGCCTTGCCCGATTCGAGGATCAGGAAGCTCTCGGCGTGGTCCTTGCCGAGGATCTCGTTGAACTTCAGGCCCGTGGCGCGGCTGTTGCGGCGCAGATGCTGGACCGAGGTCGTGCCCGTGGTCGCCACCACGGTCCTGCCTTCGAGGTCCTTGATCGAGCGGATGCCCGAGCTGGCGCGCACCGCCATGCGCACCTCCTCGATGTAGGTGGTGAGCGTGAAGGCGACGTCCTGCTGGCGGGCCTGGTTGTTGGTGGTGGAGCCGCACTCGAGGTCGACCGCGCCGTTCTTCACCAGCGGCACGCGGTTCTGCGAGGTCACGACCTGGTAGCGGACCTCGAGCTTCTGCAGGTTCAGCTGCTTCCTGATCGCGGCGACGATCCGCTGGCAGATGTCGACCTGGAAGCCCACGGCCTGGTCGCTGCCCAGCACATAGGACATCGGCAGCGAGCTGTCGCGCACGCCGAGCGTGACCACGCCCGTGCTGCGGATGCGCTCGAGAGTCTGGGCCGGCGCTTCGGCGGCGCTGCCCAGCGCGAGCGCAGCCGCCAGGAGGATTGCGATTTTTCTCATGGAGTACCTCGGAGGACTGGACGATGCGGATCGGTCTATCGCGCCTCGGCGGGCTGGCGCTCGTCCATCACCGCCGCGAAGTGCCTGTCGTGCATGGCCTCGGCCACCGACTGGCCGGCGCGGATCCGCGACACCATGCCGGCCTGCTTCGCGGCGGTGCGTTCCGCGATGTCGAGGATCTCGTCGATGCGCGCGGCCGGCACGAACACGCAGCCGCAGCGATCGGCGATCACGAAGTCGTCCTGCGCGACCTCGACGCCCGCGACCTTCACGGGCGCGCCCGAGCCCGTCTGCACCAGGCGGTTGCGGGCACTGACCATGGTCACGCCGCGGCCGTACACCGGGTAGCCGATGGCCTCGCTGCCCTCGATGTCGCGGCTGAAGCCGTCGATCACCGTGCCGCGGATGTGCTTCATGGTGGCGGCATTGGCGACGATGTCGCCCCAGCACGAGACGCCCTCGATGCCGCCGGCGATCACGAGGATCCGGTCGTCGCCGCGGCTTTCGGCGATCACGCTGGTGATGGGATGCACCGTCAGGCCGCCGCTGGCCTGCTTGGGCGCGAACTGGATGGTGGAGGCGCGGCCGACGATCTTCGGGCACCGCCACAGCGGACGCAGGCCCACGGTGGCGCCGGGCAGTTCGAGGAAGTCCAGCGCGTCGGACACGGTGTTGGTGTCCAGGTCGGCGAGGCGGGAGAGTCGTTGGGCGTCGGTGGTCATGGTCTTTCAGGGGCTGGTGGCGGCGAGGGAGGCGATCGGGTCCGTCATGGCGTTCACGGGTGCAAGGGAAAGCCGATGTTCCGGGGCCGGGTGCGATACGTCCATTCGCAAGAAGGGAAGAACTTGATACGCTCGGCCTATCGATGATCAACTTTCGCCTGCTCCGCCATCTCTACCTTTTCTCGGTGGTCGCCGAGGAGCTGCACTTCCGGCGCGCCGCGGCGCGGCTCGGCATGTCGCAGCCGCCGCTGACCGAGCAGATCCAGGTGCTGGAGGCCGCGCTCAAGGTCCGGCTCTTCGAGCGCTCGAGCAAGGGCGTGCAGCTCACGGCCGAGGGCGCGGCCATCCTGCCGGCCGTGAAGAAGCTGGTGTTCCAGATGGACCGCGTGGAGGTCTCGGTGCAGGAGGCGCTGCGCGGCCGCGGGCGCATGCTCACCATCGGCGCCATCACCACGGCCATGGCCAGCCCCCTGCCCGCGGTGATCGAGCAGCTGAAGGCCGAGGTGCCGGACGCGAGCATCTCGGTGATCGAGATCGACAGTGCCGAGGCGCTGGTCGCGCTCGAAGAGGGCGTGATCGACGTGGCCTTCGCGCGCATCGAGGGCGACGCGGGGCAAGGGGTGCAGGCGCGGCCGCTGCGCACCGAGCGCCTCGGCGTCGCCCTGCCCTCGTGGCACCGGCTGGCCGCGCGCAAGACCATCGCGCTGCGCGAGCTGGCGGACGAGGAATTCATCATGTTCCCGCGCGCGGTGAGCCCGAGCTTCTTCGACGGCATCGTCGCGGCCTGCCGCGCGCACGGCTTCACGCCGCGCATCCTGCACGAATCGCGCTCGGTCACCTCGCAGATCGCCATGGTCGGCTGCAGCCAGGGCATCGCGCTGGTGCCGCTGGGGCTGCAGGAGCTCGGCGGCGAGCGGGTCGCGATCAAGCCCTTGAAGGAACAGGTCGACGTCGTGACCATCGCGGTCGCATGGAGCGCGCGGACGCAGGATCCGATGGTCGAGCGCATCGTCGCCATTGCCGCCGCGCTGGGCGCGGGCGGCGGGGTGCGGAAGTCCGCGGCGAGAAAGTAGGTGAGGCCGCCGCTACTTCGCGACGATCACCACCAGCACCGACGCATCCTCCCCATCGGCCGAACGCAGCTTGTGCGCGATGGTGGAATCGAACTGCACGCAGTCGCCCACGCTGGGCGCGGCGCAGCTACCAGCGATAGGTCGCCGTGGCACTCACCTGCCGCAGGTCGCCAAAGGAGCAGAAGTTCGCATCGCAGCCGCCGAAGTAGGCCTTGTTGGTCAGGTTGCGCAGGTTGAGCGCCAGGCTCCAGCGCTCGAAGTCGTAGCCGACCATGGCGTCGAACAGGGTGTAGGCCGGCACCTTGGCCGGGGCGGCACTGCCTTCGCCGCGGGTCGAACCCGAGTAGCGCATGCCGAGGCCCGCCTTGACGCCGTTGGCGAAGCGGTAGTCGACCCACAGCGCGGCGCGCTGTCTGGCGACCGCGTTGGGCTGGGTGCCGATGTCCTTGGGATTGCTGCTGGCGATGGTCTTGTACTGCGGGATCCAGGTGTAGCTCAGCGACACGTTCATCTTCGGGATCGGCTGAAACAGCGCCTCGAGTTCCAGGCCGCGCGACAGCACCTCGCCCGTCTGCCGCGGCTGGAAGTCGGGGTCGTACGAGAGGTAGTTCCTGCGCCGCAGGTCGAAGACCGCCGCGCTGTAGCTGTCCTTGGTGCCCGGCGGCTGGTAGCGCAGGCCCGCTTCGTACTGCCGGCCGGTCTCGGGATCGAAGGGACGCCGGGTGTCGGGGTTGATCGTGAGCACCGGCGTGAACGATTCGGAGTAGCTCAGGTAGGGTGCCCAGCCGCTGGGCGCGAGGTAGACCAGCCCCGCGCGCTTGGTGAACTTGTGGCTGCGGATGCGCGTGAAGCTGTCGACGAGGCGATCGGTCGATTCGGTTTCTGCGCTGTCGTAGCGCCCGCCGATCGTCGCCACCCAGTTCTGCGCGAACCTGATCTGGTCCTGCAGGTAGAGGCCGGTCTGGGCCAGCGTGCTGTCGCTGGAGATGTACGGGTCGGGCACCTGCACCGGACCGCCGTAGACGGGCGCGAACACGTCGATGGGCGCGAAGCTGCCGCCGTAGCGGCTGATCTGGTCGTAGCGCGAGCGCTGGTACTCGAGGCCGACCAGCGCGGTGTGCTGCGTGGCGCCGAGCTGGAATCGGGCCTGGGCCTGGTTGTCGACCACGAACTGCTTCGCCTTCTCCTTGCTCGCGAACACCACGCGGTCGAACTGCCGGAAGTTGACCGGGCTGTCGGCGTTGTCGGGGTCGACGGTGCGGTATCCGGCGCCAGGCCAGGTCTGCTGCAGGTCGGTGCGCAGGCGGCCGTAGCGCAGGTTCTGGCGCACGGTCCAGGTGTCGCCGAAGCGGTGCTCGAACTGGTAGCCGACCATCCACTGGTTCTGGTCGAAGCGGTCGAAGCCGGGCTCGCCCAGGAAGGTCGAGGCGCGGATCCTGCCGTTCGGATTGGGCAGCAGCGTTCCCTTGACCGGCGCCGCGTTGTAGACCACGCCCGAGCGGTCGCGCAGGAACTGGGACAGCAGCGTGAGGCTGGTGTCGGCGGAAGGCTTCCAGGTCAGCGAGGGCGCGAGGTAGAGCCGGTCGTCCTTCTCCTTGGCATCGATCGGCAGGTTGGCGTCGCGCGCGACGCCGGTGATGCGATAGAGCCACTTGCCCTCGTCGTCGAGCGGGCCCGAGAAATCGCCGGCCACCTGGCGGCGGCCGTGGTCGCCGATCTGCAGCTGCATCTCGCGCAGCGGCTGGGCGGTCGGCCGCTTGCTGGTCTGGTTGATGATGCCGCCCGGGCTGCCCTGGCCGAACAGCACCGATGCCGGGCCGCGCAGGACCTCGACCCGCTCCAGGCCGTAGTTGTCGGTCCGCCACAGGCCCCAGGTGTTCATGTTGCGCAGCGGCATGCCGTCCAGGTAGTTGCCGGGCGTGTAGTTGGTGAAGCCGCGCAGCGAGATCCAGTCGAAGCGGCTGTCGGCGCTATAGGCCGAGGTCACGCCGGGCGTGTAGCCCAGCGCCGTGCCCAGCGTTCGCGCGCCGATGGCATCCATGCGCTCGGCCGTGACCACGGAGATCGACTGCGGCGTCTCGACGATCGGCGTGTCGGTCTTGGTGACGCTCGCGCTGCGCAGCGCCACGTAGCCGCGCACCGGCCCGGTCACGGTCTCTTCCTGCGCGTTGACTGTCACCGGGGGCAGCGTCGCGCCCGGTGCCGGGGCCGTCGACTCCTGCACGATCACCGCCGTGCCGTCGACGCGGGCCGCGAGGCCGCTGCCGGCCAGCAGCCGGTCCAGCGCCTGCCTCGGGCTCAGGGCGCCCGAGACGGCCGGCGCCATCTTGTCGCGCACCAGCGCGGGCTGGACGATCAGCTGCATGCGCGTCTGCAGGGCCCAGTCGCCGAGGGCCTGGCCCAGCGGCTTGGCGGCGATGTCGAAGCGCACGGCACCGGCCGAGAGATCGATGCCGGCGGTCTGGGCGTGCAGCGGTGCAACGGCGAAGACCAGCGCGCAGGCAATGGCCAGCGGCACGGGGCGCAACGGAAAGCGGGACATGAGGGGTTCTCCAGAGATGAAACGGATGGCAGTCAGCCGTGGAGACGAGCGAGCTTCCGGATACCCCAGGTCGGGCCCGCGAAAAAAATCGATGTGCGCGACCGCGCGACCGTTCTATCGGGCCAGCACCACTTCCGCGGCGCCGCCCTCGGTCTCTTTCAAGCGCACGGGCAGCGAGGCCGGCAGCACGCGCCGGAAGGTCGCCATGTCGCGCGGATCGAACACGCCGGTGATCGGCAGGGCCGCGACGGCGGGGTCCGCGATCACGAGCCGCGGATCGCCATAGCGCGCCAGCTCGGCCAGCGCGCGGTCCAGGCGCTGGTTGTCGAAGCGGACGCGGTGATCGCGCCAGGGCGCGAGGCCGGCGCTGGAGACCGGCGAGACGGCCGACAGCGCGCCTTGCGCATTGCTCGAGACCTGCTGCCCGGGCGACAGCAGCAGGCCCGCCTCGGTGGCCGCGCCGCGCGCTGCCTGCCCGACGCGCACCCGGCCCTCCTCGACGGCCACGTGCACGCCTTCGCTGCCGGCGATGTCGGGCGTGTGACGCACGAAGAAGCGCGTGCCCACGACGGTGATGCGCAGCGGTCCGGCCAGCACGTGGAAGGGACGCGCGGGATCGCCCTGCACGGAGAAGGCCGCCTGGCCTTCGAGCAGCCGGACCTCGCGGCGCTGGCGGTAGTAGCTGATCTCCAGCCGGGTCGCGGTGTCGAGCCGCAGGCGGCTGCCGTCGGGCAGCGGCACGTCGAGCTGCTGGCCGCGGCGGGTGGCCATGGCCTGCACGAACACCGGCTGGGCTTCCCAGTGGTTCCAGGCGAGCAGCCCCGTGCCGGCCGCCACGGCCACGACGGCCGCCACCGCGACGGCGGGCACCAGCACGCGGCGCCGCGAAGGCATGGCCGGCATGGCGGGTGTCCCGGCGGGGCTGGCGGCCTCCATGGCGCGGTCGTAGGCCAGGTTGCGCTGCAGCAGGCTTCGCATGTCCTGCGGGATCGCGTCGAAGGCCTGCCATTCGCCGCCCCAGCGCTCGAAGGCCTCGCGGTGCAGCGGATCGGCCGCGAGCCAGTCCTGGAAGGCCTGTTCCTCGCGCGCGCCGAAGGCTTCGTCGCGGCGGCGGACAAACCAGTCCAGCGCTTGCTCGCGCATGCGCGAGGCATCGGCTGGCTGGATCGATGGGTGGCTCATGGGGCGTTGGTTCTCGTCGAGGTAGACGTGCGGGCGGTCGAATACCCTAGGTCGGACAGCGATACGGTTTTCTCACTCGAGCCGCGAGCGGTGGAGCTTCCTGCGCGGCACAGTGGCGGTGTTGCCGTCGTTGCCCGCGGACAGGTTGCGGCAGCGCTCGCAGGCATCGAGCGCATGCTTGATGTGCTGTTCCACCATCTTGACCGAAATGCCCATCTGCGCGGCGACCTGGGCATAGCTCAGGCCGTCGAAGCGGTTGAGCATGAAGGCTTCGCGGCAGCGCGGCGGCAGATTGTCGATGACCGAGACCAGCGCCAGCAGGCCCTGGCGCGAGGCCAGCGCGGTTTCGGGTTCCCAGCTTCGCGGGCCCGGCGCTTCGACGGGTTCGAGTTGCGCGGGCGGCAGCTCCACGCCGGCGCGCACCCTGCCGTGGCGCTGGTGATCGATCACGAGGTTGCGCGCGGTCTGGTAGAGCAGCGCGCGCGGATCGCCGATGGTCGAGCCCGAGGCCTGCGCCGCATAGACGCGCGCATAGCTTTCCTGCGTCATGTCGGCCGCAACGCTGCGGTCGGACACCTTGCGGGAAAGAAAGCCCAGCAATTCGCGGTAATAACGCTCGAACACAGCCCGCCGAAGTCCTGAAATAGGTTGGTCGAAGTCCCTGGGGCAGGTTGGCTTCGGCGCGGCGTGGCTGACCTGATGCGGTTCGGAAGCGTCCGAACGCGCCGGGATTATCCGCGATGGGATCGGGGCCCCGGCCGATCAGGTTCCGTTCACGCAAGGCTTCTAGCATCCGCGCATGCTGCTCGCACGCATCCGCCGATTCGCCGAAGCACACCACCGCGCGTGGTGCCTCGCGGGCATCCTGCTGGTGTTCCTTCAGCCCTTCATCGCCGCCCACTTCTGCTGCGACGGCATCGAGGACGAGCCCATGCTGCGGGTGCGCGCACTCGGGGAGATGAGCCAGTTCGAGGCCGACGACCGCGAGAACCATGCGTCCGACCGCGAGACCACGATCTTTGCGCAGGTGCCCGCGGGCATCGATCACCCGCAGGCACTGAATGCCGGCCTGGGCACCCTGCTGGCCCTGGTGCTCGCGCTGCTGCCGCTGGCGCGCGTCGCGCGCCCGGCGATCGGCCCCACCGGCCGCATAGGCCCCGAGCAGGTGCCGCCCCGAGGCGGCGCGCCGCCGCCGGCTTTCCCCTGGAGGCGCCGCCCTCCCGCCAACGCTCCACCCCCGACGCACTGAGAGAAGCGACGCCTCGCGCGCCGCCCTTCCTGCCGCGCTGGCCCTGCCGCAGCGGCCTTTCTCTTCCTCGACCGGAGGTTTCCCGTGTTCGTCTTTTTTGGGCGCGCCAGCCGCGCCCGGCGCAGCCCTGCGCCCTTCACGCGCGGCCGTTGGCCGTCTTCATGCAGCACGGCGGCTGCGTGGGAGTTCGTGTCATGAGCGATCCCAATCTCGCCCTGTTCCAATGGCTCGTGGCCGGCACGCCGCCGGCACCGTTTGCGCTGTTCCTGGCCACCGCCTTCGCGCTCGGCGGCGCCTGGCTCAGCGCGGGGATCGTCGGCTTCGCGATCTGGAAGAAGGCCGCCGACCGCGCCTACCTGTGGGTCGTGCTCGCAGCCACCGGGCCCTGCGCCCTGCTCTGTCATGCCATCGCGTTGCGCCTGGACCAGCCGCGTCCCTTCGTGCTGGGCCTGGCGCGGGCCTACATCGACCATGCGGGCCGCGGCTCGCTGCCCAGCACCCATGCGAGCGTGATGTTCCTCGTGGCCGTGGCCTGCCTGCTGCGCCCGAGCCTGCGCTGCATCGGGCTCGCGCTGCTGGCCTCGGCCATCGTCACGGGCTGGGCGCGCATCTACGTGGGCGTGCATTTCCCGATCGACATCGCCGCGGGCCTCGCCCTGGGCGCGGTGCTCGCGGGTGCGCTGGCCCTCGCACTGCGGCTCGCGCGCCGGCTCCTGCCGGCCGAAGGCGCGGCTCCCGCCACCTGGAGGATGCCGTGAACGCGCAGACATTCCTGCGCCGCGCGCCCGAAGCAGCCGAAACGGTGGAAGCGATGGAAGCGGCACCGGCGCCGCTGCCGGCGCCCACGCCCCCCGGCGAGCGACCGCGCAGCCTCTCCTGCGTGATCCCCTGCTTCAACGAAGGCCCCAACCTGCGCCGGCTGCTGCCGCTGCTGGAGGACATCCTCTGGTCCACGCACATGCGCTGGGAGATCGTGATCGTCGACGACGGCAGCACCGACGACACGGCCGCGGTGGTCGATGCCTGGTGCGAACTGCCCGGTTTCCGCTGCATCTCGCTGTCGCGCAATTTCGGCAAGGAGGCCGCGCTGACCGCGGGGCTGGCCGCGGCGGTGGGCGACGTGGTGATCCTGCTGGACGGCGACCTGCAGCATCCGCCCGAGCTGCTCCACGCGATGCTCGCGCATTGGCGCACCGGCGCGGAGGTCGTCTACGCGGTGCGCGAGCGGCGCGACGACGAGAGCCGTTTCAAGCGGCTCGGCAGCCGGCTCTTCTATCGCCTGCTCAATGCCTCGGACCGCTTCGCGGTGCCCGAGGACGCGGGCGATTTCCGGCTGATGGACCGCAAGGTGGTGGATGCGCTGATGCGCCTGCCCGAGCGCGGCCGCTTCATGAAGGGCCTGTACGCCTGGGTCGGCTTTCGCGGGGTGGCGCTGCCCTATACACCGGCGCCGCGCGCCGAGGGACGCTCGAGCTTCAACGCGCGCCGGCTCGTGCTGCTGGCGCTCGACGGGCTCACCGCCTTCACCACCTGGCCGCTGCGGATGGTGAGCGTGGCGGGCCTCGCGATTGCGCTGCCGGCCTTCGCCTATGGCCTCTACCTGTGCGCCGAGCGGCTGCTGTTCGGCAACGCGGTGTCGGGCTGGACCACGATCGTCGTGAGCCTGATGTTCTTCATCGGCATCCAGTTGATCTCGACCGGCATCCTCGGCGAGTACATCGCGCGGATCTACGAGGAGTCGAAGGGGCGGCCGCTGTACGTGGTGCGTCGCGAGCGTGGCGGCGGTCTCGCCACGGAGGGCTCATGAGCGCGGGAATCGCGGGGCGGCCACGTGTCTTATGGGTCGGCGTGGTTCTGGTCGCATGGCTGCTGGCGACCTCGGGGGCGCGGTCCCTGATGGCGCCCGACGAAGGCCGCTACGTGGGCGTCGCGCTCGCCATGCTGCATTCGGGCGACTGGCTGGTGCCGCGGCTCGACGGCCTGCCCTTCTTCCACAAGCCGCCGCTGTTCTACTGGATCGGCGCCGCGGCAATGGGCGTGGCGGGGCCGCTCGAATGGGCCGCGCGGCTGCCCTCGGTGCTGGGCGCCAGCGCCGCCGGCATCGCGCTGTTCGCCTTCCTGCGGCGCTGGACCGACGACCGGCTCGCGCTGTGGTCGACGGTGGTGCTCGCCACCATGCCCTACTTCTTCCTCGGCGCGCAGTTCGCGAACCTCGACATGCTGGTGGCCGGCTGCATCTCGGCGACGGTGCTGCTCGCGGCCTGGGCGGTGCTGGCCCACGACGAGGCGCAGCCATGGCGCGGTGCGTTGGCGGGTGCGCATGCCTGCGCCGCGGCCGGGCTGCTCGCCAAGGGGCTGATCGGCCTGCTGCTGCCGTTCCTGGTGCTGCTCGCCTGGTGCGCCTGGACGCGGCGGCTGCGCACGCTGTGGCGGCTGTGCCGCTGGCTGCCCGGATGGGTGCTGCTGCTCGCGCTCGCGGCGCCCTGGTTCGTGGCGATGCAGCGCGCGTACCCGGACTTCTTCGACTACTTCGTGATCACGCAGCACTTCCGGCGCTTCGCCTCGAGCGGCTTCAACAACGAGCAGCCCTTCTGGTTCTATCTGCCCGTGCTGGCCGCGCTGACCCTGCCGTGGTCGATCGGCCTGCTGCTGCCGCGCCACGGAAACGCGGCGCCGGACATCGGCACCACCACGCGCGACATCGACCGGCTGATGGGGGTCTGGCTGATCGTCATCGTGGTCTTCTTCTCGCTGCCGCGCTCCAAGCTCGTCGGCTATGTGCTGCCCGTGCTCGCGCCGCTGGCTTTTCTGGTGGCGCGGCGCATCCTGGCCAGCGGCCCGATGCGCGAAGGACGAGGCCTGAAGGCGGCCGCCGCCGCGGCGATGGCGCTGTGCCTCGCGAGCGTGGGCACGCTGGTCGCGATGCCGCAGCCGGGCGCGAGACTGCGCCTGCCCGCGGGCGAGCGCATCGGGCCCGGCGACCAGGTGCTGATGCTCGACAGCTACGTCTACGAGCTGCCCTTCTACTGGCAGTTGCGCGCGCCGGTGATGGTGCTCGGCGACTGGAAGCAGCAGCCGGAGCGCGACGACTGGCGCAAGGAACTCGCGGATGCGGCGCGCTTCGACAAGGCCCGGGCCTCGCGGCTGCTGGTCGATGCCTCGCAACTGCCCGCGATCCTGTGCGCGCCCCGCACCACCTGGCTGGTGGGTCCGAACAATTCGCAGCTCGCGCATCCGTGGCTCGCGGGCACGAAGCTGGTGGCGGTCAACGACCGGCTGGCCGTGTGGCGCCATGACGGCGCCACGCGGCGCGGGTCGCATTGCGCGGGCATTCCCGAGACGGCCCCGAACGCGGACGCGCAGCCATGAGCCCATCGCCACGCGAGGCCACTGCCGAGGGCCCGCGCTCGATCTGCATCTGCGTCGACGACTTCGGCATGGGGCATGCGATCAACGAAGCGGCGCTCGTGCTCGCCGAGCGCGAGCGCATCAGCGCCGTGGGTTGCATGGTGCGGCGCGCCGCATGGCCGTCGGGTGCGCGCCTGCTGCGCCGGCTCGACCGGCAGCGCACCGACATCGGCCTGCACCTGGACCTGACCCGCCCGGCCGTGCCCGGCGGCCGCGAGCCGGGTCTGCTCGGCCTGCTGGTCGCACCCCGGCTGCGCCCGGCCGCACGGCTGGCGATCCAGGCGGAGATCCGCACCCAGCTCGCGCGCTTCGAGGACGCGATGGGCCGCGCGCCCGCCTTCGTCGACGGCCACCGGCACGTGCACCAGTTCGCGGGCGTGCGCGAGCTGCTGGTCGCGGAGCTCGCGCGCCGCTATCCGGGCGCGCCGCCGTGGCTGCGCAGCACCGAGCCCGGCTGGCGCCACGGCAGCGACGGCTTCAAGGCGGCCGTCATCCACGGCCTGGGCGGCGCGGCGCTCGCGGCGCTGGCGCGCGAGCACGGCATTCCCACCAGCCGGCGCCTGCTCGGCGTCTATGGCTTCTCGGGCGATGGCCAGGCCTATCGCGCGCGCCTGCTGGCCTGGCTCGCGGTGGCCGGGCGCGGCGACGTGCTGATGTGCCATCCCTCGCTGGGCCGGGTGCCCGGCGACCCGCACGGCCCGGCGCGCATGCGCGAGTACGCGGTGCTGCGCGCGCTGGCGCTGCCCGCGGCCGGCGAGCCGGGCGCGATCCGGATCGCGCCGCTGTCGGCGGTGCTCCAGGGCGGCTGAGCGCGCCCGTCGGCGGGAGCGCCGGCGTTGTCCGGTTGCGACGCCTGCGTTCGGCATGCAGACGAAGTTCTTACAATGAGAACTATTCTCAACGAGCTGCGCGGCCTGCCGTCCTCCGATGTCCACCTCCGATGCCTCCGTGCGACTGGTCGCCACGCTGTACGGCGAACACCATTCGTGGCTGCTGCAGATGCTGCGGCGCAAGCTCGGCAACATCGAGAACGCGGCCGACCTGGCGCAGGACACCTTCGCGCGCATCCTGTCGGCCAACGAGACCGGCCCGCTGCGCGAGCCGCGCGCCTACCTCACGACCGTGGCCGGCCGCATCGCGGCGCAGTACTTCCGCCGCCTCGCGCTCGAGCGCGCCTACCTCGAGGCGATCGCCCACCTGCCCGAGGCCACGAGCCCCTCGCCCGAGGCACGCCTGCTGGTGCTCGAGGCGCTGGCCGCGGTCAGCCGGGTGCTCGACGGGCTGAAGCCGCGCACGCGCGAGGTCTTCCTGCTGTCGCAGCTCGACGGCCTGCCCTATGCCGAGATCGCTCAGCGGCTCGGCGTGTCGATCCACATCGTGCAGAAGGACATGGTGAAGGCCTATGCGCATTGCTACGACGCCGTCTATGGCGGCTGAGGTCGGCACGGCGCCGCGGCGCGCGGTCTTCCAGCCCGCGGGCGATGCGGCGCTCGATCGCGCCATCGTCGCGCAGGCGGTCGAATGGCTGGTGCGGCTGCAATCGGGCGCCGCCTCCGCCGCCGAGCGCGCGGCCTGCGAGCATTGGCGCGGCGCGCACCCCGACCACGAGCAAGCCTGGCAGCGCGTGCGCGGCCTCGGTGCCGACCTGCGCGACGGCGTGCATGGCCTCGCGCCCGAGACGGCCCGCGGCGCCTTGCGCGGCGCCGACGCGGCGCGGCGGCGCTGGGCGCTCAAGGCCTTCGTGCTGGCCGCGAGCGGCGGCGTGGGCGCCTGGGCGCTGCGCGACGACATGGCCTGCTGGCGCGCCGACTACCGCACGGCCACCGGCGAACAGCGCAGCGTGCTGCTGCCGGACGGCACGCGCGTGGTGCTGAACACGCGCAGCGCGATCGACGTGCATTTCGGCGCGGCCGAGCGCGGCATCCACCTGCTCGGCGGCGAGATCATGGTCAGCTCGGGCCACGACCCGGCCGCGCGGCCGCTGGTCGTGCATGCGGGGCCCGGGCGCGTGGTTCCGATCGGCACGCGCTTCCTGGTGCGCGCGCCCGATGCGCCCGCCGCGGGCGAGGTCGTCGTGCTCGAAGGCCTGGTCGAGCTCAGCGTGGCCGGCCGCGAAGGCACGCTGCGCCTGCCCGCGGGCCAAGGCGCGCGCTATGCGGCGGATGGCATCTCGGCACCCGAACCTGGCAGCGAGAACGCCGCGGCCTGGACCCAGGGCGTGCTGGTGGTCGAGCGCATGCGGCTCGACGACTTCCTCGCGGAGCTGGGGCGCTACCGCCCGGGCGTGCTGCGCTGCGACCCGGCGGTGGGCGCCATCCTCGTGAGCGGCGCGTTTCCGGTCGCGCGGACCGATGCGGTGCTCGACATGCTGGAAGAAACGCTGCCGGTGCGGCGCCGTTCGATCGGTCCCTACTGGACGACGATCGCGGCGCGATAGCGGGGGCGACGGGCCGCGAAAAAAAGATCGAAGAAAAACGGCAGGTTTCCAAACCTCGTGCATCAAGCAGGAAGAGACACCCCGCGGCGAGGGCCGCGTGGGCCCCACATCTTCCAACGATCACGGAGAGTTCTTCCCATGGCATTCGATGCTCGGTCCGCCGCCCGGACCGGCCCCTTCCCGCTCGCGCCCTTCGCCCGCTCCGGCTGCCTGAGCGCGGCGCTGGCGCTGCTCGGCGCCTCGGCAACGCCAGCGCTGGCCCAGCCCGTACCGGCCGCCGAAGCGCCGCGCAGCTATGCCATCGGCGCCGGCTCGCTCGACAGCGTGCTGGGCCGCTTCGGCCGCGAGTCGGGCACCATGATCGCGATCGACCCGACCCTGACGCAGGGCCTCGCGAGTCCCGGCCTGCAGGGCCGCTACGCGGTGAACGAGGCCCTGGCCAGGCTGCTGGCCGGCAGCGGGCTCGAGGCGGTGCCGGGGGCCGCCGGCGGCTGGCGACTGCGCCGCATCGGCGCGCCGGCCACCGGTGCGAGCGCGCTGCCCGACGCGGCCGCCGAGGCCGCGGCACGCACCGGCACGCTGGCGCCGGTGGTGGTCAGCGCCCAGCGCGAACGGCTCTACGACGTGCAGGACGTGAACGCCGGCGCGCTCGGCGTGCGTTCGCTGCAGGACCTGCCCTTCGCGGTCGGCTCCTACACCGTCGACACCATCGAGAACCAGCGCGCGCGCACCGCGCTCGACGTGCTGCGCAACGATCCCTCCGTCACGCCCACCTCGGGCTTCTCCTCGTTCGATGGCGTCGCGGTGCGCGGCTTCTCGGCCAACTCCTTCAACAACGTGCGCCGCGACGGCCTGCTGGCGAACATCTACAGCGACGTGCCGCTGGAGAACAAGGAGCGCGTCGACGTGCTCAAGGGGCTGTCGGGCTTCCTGTACGGCGTGGGCGAACCCAGCGGCATCGTCAACTACGTGCTCAAGCGCCCGACGCGCGAGCGCTTCGCGAGCGTGAGCGCCGAGGTGCGCAGCTACGGCGGCCGCTATGCCAGCGTCGATGCCGGCGGGCCGCTCGACGAGGCCGGCACCGTGGGCTACCGCTTCAATGCCGCGAGCGAGCGGGTCGGCGACTTCACCCATTTCGGCGACCTGCGGCGCGACTTCCTCAGCGGCGCGGTGGACATCAAGCTCAACCGCGACGCGCTGCTGCAGCTCGACTTCGACTGGCAGCGCAAGTCGCTGGCCGCCAGCGGCATGATCGGCCCGCGCAGCGACGGCCTGCTGGTGCCCGCGCGCAGCTTCGATCCGCGCACGCTGGTCGGCCAGCCCTGGGGCCAGTACAAGACCGACGCCTGGAACCTCGGCGCGCGGCTGAACTACGCGCTCGGCGAGAACTGGGACCTGACGGCGCAGCTCGCATTGAGCCGCACCAAGCGCAACGCGATCTTCTTCAACGCCTCGAAAGTGGCGCCGAACGGCGACGTGATTGCCGGCAACACGCGCTACGAGGGCGAGGCCTATCCCACCACCGCGGGCCAGGTGTTCACGACCGGGCGCTTCGACACCGGGTCGATCGGGCACGAGGTGGTCATCGGCTATTCGTATTCGAGCCTGCAGTCGCCCGATGGCGACTACCTGCGCTTCCCGCAGTACATCGGCAACATCTACCGGCCACTGCCCTACGTCGCGCCCTTCATCCCCGAGGACACGCACCTGCCCGCGAGCAAGGCGCGCCAGAGCAGCCTGTTCGCGAGCGACACGATCTCCTTCGGGCCGAACTGGCAGCTGCTGATCGGCGCGCGCCACATCGACTACAGCAGCGACATCGGCAGCAAGTACGACGGCACGCCGAAGTACACGACCAACGTGACCGTGCCCACGGTGAGCGCGATGTACAAACCCTCGGAGCGCACCACCTTCTACGCGACCTACGGCGAGGGCTTCGAGCAAGGGGCCTATGCACCGAGCTATGCCGACAACGCGCTACAGAAGCTCGGGCCGATCAAGAGCCGGCAGTACGAGGTCGGCGTGAAGAGCCGCGTGCGCGACGGCTTGATGGTGACGGCCGCGGCCTTCGACATGGACAAGCCGCTGCAGGCGGTCTCGCCGGCCGACAACGTCTTCCGCCAGCAGGGCCGCCAGCGGCATCGGGGCGTGGAGTTCACGGCCAATGGCGAGATCACGTCGCAACTCAGTGGCATCGCCGGCGTGTCCTGGCTCGACGCGCAGCAGCGCGAGACCGGCGACCCCGCGCTCGAGGGCCGCCGCCCGAGCAACGTGGCGCGCTTCCAGGCCAACCTGTTCCTCGACTACCGGCTGATGGCGGTGCCGGGGCTGTCGCTCAACACCGGCATCTACCACGTCGGCAACCGACCGCTGGACCGCGCCAACACGCTGATCGTGCCGAGCTTCACGCGCTGGGACCTGGGCGCGGCCTATGTCACGCGGCTGATGGGCGCGCAATCGATCCTGCGGCTGTCGATCGAGAACGTGACGAACCGGCGCTACTGGAGCTCGGTCAACTACGGCGGCGTGACGCAGGGCAATCCGCGCATCGTCCGGCTGTCGATGACGGCCAACTTCTGAAGGAGGCCCGCATGAAGATCGATGCAAGGAGTGGCCTGCGGCACATGGTCCTGGCGCTCGCGGCCCTGTGCTGCGGCGCGTCGTCGGCCCATGGCGTGTGGGTCGCGCAGCGCGCGGGCGAACTGGCCGTGGTGCTCGGCGAAGGCGCGCTCGACGAGGCCTACGAGCCGCGGCAGCTGCGCGAGACGAAGGCCTTCACCGCCAGCGGTGCGCCGTCGCAGGTGCAGGTATCGGCGCGTGCGCGCAACGCGGTGGTCGAGCCGGCGAAGGACGCGGCCGTGCTGTGGGTGGCGCTCGAGGACGGCTTCTGGTCGCAGGGCCGCGACGGCAAGTGGGTCGGCGGCTCGCGCCGGCAGGTGCCCGATGCGCGCAAGGCAGGGCACTACATGAAGTACGGCACGACCCTGCTCGCGCCGGTCCGCCTGCCCTTCGCGCCGATTGGTGCCGAGCTGGAGATCGTGCCGCTGGCCGATCCCTTCGCGCTGCGGCGCGGCCAGCGCCTCGCGGTGCGCGTGCTGTCGAAGGGTCGGCCGGTGGCGGGTGTCGAGGTGATCGGCGATTTCACGGGCAACACCGCAGGGCCGCGCGTGAAGACGGACCGCGCGGGCCGCGCCACGCTCACGCTGGGCAGCAGCGGCCTCAACGTGATCGCGGCCTCGCTGGTGCGCCCGCGCGGCGACAGGAGCGAGGCCGACGAGGACGGGTTCGAAGCCACCCTCGCCTTCGTGCTGCCGCGCGCCGGCCACTGAATTGCGCGGGGCCAGGTAGCCACAAGGCACTACAATGCGAAGGATTCCTATTTAGAAACAGAGGGCGGCAGCAGGTCTGCACGAGAAAGCGCATGGTGGTCGGCGAATCAGCCCTGCAGCGGGAGGTCCACGCGCTCTACAGCGATCACCACGGGTGGCTCTGCGGGTGGCTGCGGAGCCGGCTCGGCAACAGCTGCGACGCGGCGGACATCGCGCACGACACCTTCATGCGCGTGTGGACCGGCTACCGCGCCGATGCCATTCCGCCGCTGCGCGAGCCGCGCGCCTACCTCACGACCGTGGCGCGGCGCCTGATGGTCAATCACTTCGAGCGCCAGTCGCTCGAGCGCGCCTACCTGGCCTCGCTGGCCCTGCTGCCCGAGGCGCTGGTGCCCTCGGTCGAGGAACGCGCCATCCTGCTCGAAACGCTGCACGAGCTCGACGCCCTGCTCGACGAACTGCCGCCCCCGGTGCGCACCGCCTTCCTGATGTCGCAGCTCGAAGGCCTGTCCTACGACGAGATCGCCGCGCGGCTGAAGCTCAGCGTGCGCACCGTCACGCGCTACATGGCGCAGGGGTTCCGGCAATGCCTTCGGCTGATGCTGGCGCAGGGCGCGTGAGACCCGCGGGCGCCCCGGTCGATCCCCGGCTGCTCGACGAAGCCGCGCAGTGGCTCGCGCGCCTGCATGCCGGGCGCCCGAGCGCCGCCGACCTGCGGGGCTGCGAGGCATGGCGCAACCAGAGCCCCGAGCACCAGCGCGTCTGGCAGAGCGCCGAACAGTTGAGCCGCCGCTTCGGCGCGGTGCCCGTGGCCGTGGGCATGCCGGTGCTCGACCGGCGCCGGGACGCGGCCGGCCGGCGCGCGCTGCTGCGCACGGTGGCGCTGCTGCTCGGCGTGCCATCGGCTGCGTGGATCGGCTATCGCACCCTGCCCTGGCAGGCGATCGGCGCGGATGTCAGCACCGCCACCGGCGAGCGCAGGCACCTGCTGCTGCCCGACGGCAGCGGGCTCGACCTCAACACCGCATCGGCCGTGAGCCTGGACTTCGACGACACGCAGCGGCTGCTGCGCCACCGCGCCGGGGAGATCCTGATCGAGACCGCACCCGACCCGCGCCCTTTTCTCGTCCAGACCGCGCACGCCAGCCTGCGCGCGCTGGGCACGCGCTTCGTGGTGCGCAGCGACGACGCGCGCGGCCGCCTCAGCGTGCTGGAAGGCGCGGTCGAGATCCGGCCCGCGCGGGATCCCGGCGCACCCGTCATCGTGCCCGCGGGGCGCCAGGCTTTCTTCAGCGCGACGACCGTGTCGGCGCCGCGCGCACTGGCGGCCGGCGCCGACGCCTGGGCCCGTGGAGTGCTCTACGCCGAGGAGATGCGGCTCGCGGACTTCGCGGCCGAGCTCGCGCGCTACCGCAGCGGCGCCCTGCATTGCGATCCGGCGGCGGCCGAGATCCGGGTCTCGGGCGCCTTCCAGCTCGACGACACGGACCGCATCCTGGAACTGCTGGCCCAGACCCTGCCGGTGCGCATCGAATCCAGAACGCGCTACTGGGTGACCATCGCCGCGCGTTGACCGACCCGACCACCACCCCCCTTTGGCCCGCCACCCCGGCGGGTTCTTTTTTTGCGCCGCCCTGTCCGGTTTTCGCGGCTCGCCTGTCATGCAGGACGAGACCCGCTTTCAACGACCGACGACAGGACCCCTCTTCATGACCGAACGGCCCCGCCCTTCCGCTTCCCGAACCCTCCGCGCGGCGCCGCCGCGCCCGCTCGTGCGCAGCGTGCGCGGCGCGTTGTGCCTGCTCGGCCTGTGCGGCACGCTGGCCGCGCCGCTGGCCCGGGCCGCCGATCCCGCCGTGGCCCAGGCTCCCACGCGCTACGACATTCCCGCGGGCCCGCTGGGCCCGGCGCTGCTCAATTTCGCGGGCCAGGCCGGCGTCAACCTCAGCATGGACCTGGCACGCACGCGCGGCCTCTCGACGCCGGGCCTGCGCGGCGCGTTCGCGGTGCAGGAAGGCTTCGACCGCCTGCTGGCAGGCAGCGGCCTGCGCACGCGCGCGCTGGGCGGCGGCAACTTCACCCTGGAGGCGGCCGATGCGGCGGCACCGGCCGACCGTCCCACACCTTCGGGTGCCGTAGCACCGGCCGTCGAACCCGCGATCCCGGGCGATGCGCTGGCACCGATCACGGTGACCGACCGCACCCAGAGCAAGCTGATGGCGCCCACGCGCCAGGTCACGGTGATCGAGCGCCAGGAGCTCGAGGGCCTGCGCCAGGGTTCCGACAGCGTGGCCACCCTGCTGAGCAAGGTGGTGCCGGGCATGGCCGATTCCAGCCACACCATCACCGACTTCGGCCAGACCCTGCGCGGGCGCAACATGCTGGTGCTGGTCGACGGCATCCCGCTCAACACCAACCGCGACTCCTCGCGCAACCTGGCCAACGTCAACCCGGCCGATGTCGAGCAGATCGAGGTGCTGCGCGGCAGCAGCGCGATCTACGGCAGCGGCGCGGCCGGCGGCATCGTCTCCATCCGCACGCGCCAGCCCGACGGGCAGACGCGCGCCGAGACCACGGTGACCGGCGTGACGCCGCTGTCGCGCATCGGCTCGGCGGGCTTCGGCGGCGAGGTGCAGCACTACCTCTCGGGCGCGGGCGAGAAGATCGACTACACGCTGAGCCTCGGCGCGCGCCGCGTCGGCGCCTCCTACGACGCGCGAGGCAGCCGCATCGCGCCCGAGCCGAGCCAGGGCGACCTGTTCGACTCGAACATCTACAGCGCCTCGGCCAAGATCGGCTGGCGCATCGATGCGAACCAGCGGCTGCAGCTGTCCGCGAGCCACTACGACGCGAAGCAGGACACCGACTACGGCTCCGATCCCTCGGTGGCGAAGCTGCCCGCGGGCATCGCCGCGGCCCGGCCGCTGCGCGGGCTGCAACTGGCCGAGCAGAACCGCGTGAAGAACACGCTGGTGGGCATCGACTACCAGCACCGCGACATCGCCGGCAGCTCGCTGGCCGCACAGTTCTATTACCGCGACTTCTTCACCCGCTTCGCGCCCTTCGATGCGCGCGGCGTGTCGGTGCGCGGCGCCAACGTGGACCAGGTGACGCAGAACTCCGAGGTCCATGGCGGCCGGCTGACCATCAAGACGCCGCTGGGCGCGGACAAGAAGACGCAACTGACCTGGGGCGCCGACTTCAACCAGGAACGCAGCGACATGCCGCTGGACGTGTTCGATCCGCGCCTGTACGACCTGAGCGGCGGCCTGCGCTTCCTCAAGACCGGCTCGCGCATCTTCATGCCGCCGATCACCACGCGCAGCCTCGGCGGCTTCGCCCAGCTGCAGCACCGCTTCGACGACCGGTGGTCGATCGAAGGCGGCGTGCGCTACGACCGCGCCCGCACGCGCTTCGACAGCTTCGTGCCGCTGTCGCAATCGCGCGTGGCCAACCCGCGCCCGGTCAATGGCGGCGCGGTCGACTACAAGGGCTGGACCTACAACGCGGGCCTGGTCTTCAACCCGAGCAAGGCGCACGACCTCTACCTGTCGTACAGCCAGGGCTTCGAGCTGCCCGACATCGGCCTGCAGGTGCGCAATGCCACGCCGGCCTTCAACATCGCGGGCTCCGACCTGCAGCCGGTCAAGACCGACACCTTCGAGCTCGGATGGCGCGGCCGCTTCTCCAACGTGGTCGCGAACCTCGCGGCCTTCCAGTCGCAGTCGGACCTCGGCGCCGTGCAGAGCTTCAACAACGGCCTGAACCTGCTGCGCACCAAGGAGCGCATCCATGGCCTCGAAGGCGCGCTCGACTACTTCAGCGACGACGAGCGCTGGGCCCTGGGCGGCAGCTTCACCTGGATGAAGGGCCGCGAGCTGCCGCAGGGCGCCGCGCGCTACCAGGACATGACCGGCTACCGCATCCCGCCGCTCAAGCTGGCGGCCTACGTCGAGTACAAGCCCGACGGCCGGTGGAGCCACCGGCTGCAGGCGACCTCCTATGCGGGCAAGGACTACCGCCTCGATGGCGTGAGCAGCTTCGGGCGCCGCGACGCCAGCGGCTACACCACGGTCGACCTGATCAGCCGCTGGAAGATCGACGAGAAGAACAACCTGGCGATCGGCGTGGAGAACCTCTTCAACCGGAAGTACTTCCCGCTCTACAGCCAGCTGCTTCGCAGCAACAACAACACGAGCCGCCTGCCCGCCCCCGGTGCCGTGCTGAAGCTGAGCTACACGCACCGCTGGTGAGGCGGTGCCAAGGCGGCGCCAAGCTCAGTCGTCTCGCGCTTCGCGGCAGGCTTCGCACAGCACCTGCACTTCGACGGCCTCCACCGAGGCCGCCGGTACGTGGGCCTTGCAGGCATCGGCGATGAGCCGCGACAGCAGGCCCGTGCCGCGGATGTCGACCGAGCGCCGGCAGCCGGTGCAGACCAGCCGGCCCGCGGCGTCGCAGGCATCGCTCTCGGGCAGGCTGTAGGTCGAGACGGCGCGGCCGTTGCGCTCCACCAGCAGGTGCTGGATCGCGCCCTCGGCCGCCAGCCGCTTGAGCGCCGAATAGATCGCCGACATGTTCATCGGCGTGCCCCGCTGCGTGAGCCTGCGGTGCAGGTCGCGCGGATGCAGGTTGCCGCCCTCGGACTCGACCATGGCCGCGAGGATGCGATCGTGCTGCAGCCGGTTGCGGTCGGTGACGCCGGAGTGCGGTCCGAACGCCGGATGACGCAGGCCCGCCTTGCGGTTGACGAGGCGGGTCATCGCGTCGGGCTGCCACGGCGGGCTCGTGGGTGGATTCATCATCGGGCTCCTGAAACCTTCGACTCCCAGGCGGACACGGCCGGCGGGCGATGAAGCCCGCCGGCCGCACGCATCAGAACTTCGCGTTCAGCGACACGCGGAACGAGCGCGGCGCGCCCGGCGTGATGTTGGTGTTGCTGTTCGCGTTGAGGAAGTACTTGCGGTTGAACAGGTTCTCGACGTTCAGCTGCATCTGCACGTTGCGGTTCAGCGTGAAGAACAGCGCCGCGTCGACGCGCGTGTAGCCCGGCAGCACCACGTTCGGGAACGGTGCCGCGTTGGTCACGATCTGCTCGCTCGACGCGAACATCTTGGCCTGGTGGATCACGCCGGCACCCGCGCCCCACATCGGCGAGAAGTCGTAGCGGTTCCACAGCGCGAAGGTGTGCTTGGGCACCTGGCCCACGCGGGCGCCGGCGCGGATCGTGGCCGAGGTGTCGGCCTTGAACTTGGCGTCGGTGTAGGAGTAGCCGCCCGAGACGCTCCAGGCCGGCGTGATGTTGCCGCTGAGGCCGAGCTCGAAGCCCTGGGTGCGCTGGCCGTCGCTGAGGATGGTGCGCGCGCCGGTCGGGTCGGTCGGGTCGAGCACCACCACGTTGGAGCGGTCGAGGCGGTAGAGCGCGGCGGTGGCCGCGAGCGCGGGCAGCACGTCCCACTTGGCGCCGATCTCGTAGTTCTTGAACTTCTCGGGCTTGAGCGACGCGGTGGTGAGGCTCAGCGAGGACAGCTGGTCGCCCGCGCGCGGCTGGTAGGCGATGCTGTAGTTCGCGTACAGCGACAGCGGCTCGACCGGCTTGTAGATCACGCCCAGGCGCGGCGACACCAGGTCGTCGTTGGTCTTGAAGCGGTCGCCGTTGCGGTTGTTCTGGAAGTCGACGCGGAAGCGGTCGTAGCGCAGGCCCGCGATGAGCTGGAACTGCGGCGTCAGCTCGATCTGGTCCTGCACGTAGAGGGCCGCGACCTTGGCGGTGCCGCTGTTGTTGGCATCGGTCGCGGACTGGCGGTAGAACACCGGCGCGTAGGTCGTCGGCAGCCACAGCGGCACGTTCACGCTGGTGGCCGTGTTGTTGAAGTAGCCGGTGTTGCGGAAGTTGTCGGTGTCCTGCTTGCCGATCTCCGCGCCCACGAGGAACTTGTGCTTCACCGCGCCAGTGTTCAGCGTGAAGCTGACGTCCGTCTGATTGAAGAAGCTCTTGCGCGTGGTCGCGTTGTCGTAGGCGCTGAGCGCCACCGTGGTGCCGAGCGCGTTGACCGCGCCGGGGAACACGTTGCGGTAGAACTTGTCCTGCTCGGACCAGCGCGTGCGGTTGCGCAGCACCACGCCGTTGTCGAACTCGTGCTCGACGAGTGCGTTGAAGGCATCGAGCGAGGACCAGGTCGGGCTGCCGGCCGCGTTGCCGAAGAAGGTCGAGGGATCGGTGACCACCGGCACGCCGCGGAACGAGGTGATGCCGCGGTCGGCGATGCGCTTGTCCTTGAAGTGCTCGTAGCCCAGCGTCACCAGCGTCTTCGCGCTCGGGCGCCAGCTCAGGGTCGGGTTGATGCCCGAGCGCTCGAGCCAGACGCCGTCGCGGTAGCTCTTGGAGTTCTCGTACAGGCCGTTGAGGCGGAATGACAGCTGGTCGTTGATCGGCTGGTTGATGTCCGCCGTCAGGCGGCGGTTGCTGTGCGAGCCCAGCGTGACCGAGGCGCCGTAGGAAGGCGTCCACTCGGGCTGCTTGCTCACGCGGTTGATCAGCCCGCCGGTGGCGCCGCGGCCGAAGATCATCGCGTTCGGGCCCTTGAACACTTCCACGCGCTCGATGTTGTAGAGGTCGCGGTAGTACTGGACGTCGTCGCGGATGCCGTCGATGAAGAAGTCGCCGGTGGTGCTGATGCCGCGGAAGATCGGCGTCTCGCGGTTGCCCTCGCCCTGCGCGAAGCCCACGCCCGGCACGTAGCGCGCGGCCTCGGCAATGCTCTGCACCGCGCGGTCGCGCAGCTCGTCGCTGGTCACCACGCTGATCGATTGCGGCGTGTCGCGCAGCGGCGTGTCGGTCTTGGTGGCGGTGGTGCTGCGCTTGGCGGCGTAGCCCTGCTCGGTGCCCGTGACGGTGATGGGCGGCAGCGAGTTGCTGCCGTCGGCGGTCTGCGACCAGGCGGTGGATGCGCCGAGGGCCAGGGTGGCGCCGGCGGTGAGCAGGTGAATCGCCCGGACGACGGCGCTGGGCGCGATCGCGGGTGCCATGCCCGGAAGGCGCGGGCTGCGTGACTTGTTCATTTGGAACTGATGAAGGAAAGAGAAGGCGCATTCGCGCCGGCTGCGAAAGAGCGCATCGCCGCTGCCACCTCCCCCTTCTGGTCGCGGCCGCGAAAGAGACGGAAATACGAACGATTCGCAATTTCGAGCAAATGTAGAAGCAGGTAGTAGTACTGTCAAGTGCTACTGATTCGGCGCGAAGCGAGCCATGGCAGCCAATCTCAAAGGAGATAAACGGAAGACGCTGGCGCTGAACGCCAAGGATCAGTGGTCTTCAAAAGAGCTACTTTCGTGTTGGGAAAATGCCACGCAAGCGCGCACGGCCGCCCCCTCCGGCGAGTCCCGGATCCAGACGAATCGAAGGGTTCAGGAGGGCTTGCTCGGGGACTTCTCGACCCGCGCGGAGCGCACGCCGCTGATCTGGCCGCGCACGACCTTCCAGAAGTTCTTGGTGCCATCGAGCAGGCGCCAGGCGTTCGAACGGTGCGCGAGCACGCCGACCTCGGGCAGCACGTCGCGCAGGTTCTTCAGGCCGAGGATCTTCAGGTACTTGCGCACGGTGGTCGGGCTGTGGATCAGCAGCACCACGCGCCAGCCGTAGTGGCGTCCGAGCAGCAGCATGCCGATCGCGCTTTCGAGGTCGTCGAGGTCGCCGTTGAACTCGTCGACGGCCCGGTCGACGATGCTGAGGATTTCTTGATCGTTCATGGCCACGGCGATACCCCTGAATGCTGCGAAGCGCTGTTCTGTTGTCGAAGGCGCGACGGCAGTGTCGCACGGGGCCGTTCGAGGAGGGCCGTGCGATACTTTACCAATGAGAATCGTTGTCATCTCGACGCCGCGCGGATCCACCGATGTTTGACGCCTTCGCCATCACCCTGCGCGAGCTGGCCGAGCTGATCCTGATCGTGGGCTCGCTGCATGTCTGCCTGCGCGAATCCCGGCGTCTGTCGCTGCTCAAGTACGTCGGCTGGGGCCTGGGCCTGGGGCTCGCGCCCGCCGCGGCGCTGTCGGTGCTGCTGATGGACGCCTCGGTCGACCGCAACGTCAGCGCCGGCCTCAGCACCCTGATGGCGCTCGGCATCCTGGTCATGGCGACGAGCATGGCGGCCTCGGTGCGGCAGATCCGCGGCCGCGTCCACCTGTTCCACGAGGCCTGGCTCGACAGCCGGGCCGCGCCCTTCCTGGTCGTCGCCTTCGTGGCGCTGTCGGCCTTTCGCGAATCGCTCGAGATCGCGGTCTTCGTGCGCGCGATCGGCGCGCGCGCCGGCATGGCGGATGCCGCGCTGGGCGTGCTGTTGGGCGTCGCCGCCACCGGGCTGCTGCTGCCTGCGTGGAAGTGGCTGCACCTGCGCGCGCGGCTGCTGCTGGCGTTCCGGGTCTCGGCGCTGCTGCTGGCCCTGCTCGCGATCCAACTGCTGCTCTACAGCGTGGCCGACCTGCTGCGCATTCCCGAGCTGCGCGACGATGGCGTGGCCTGGGCGCTGACCGTGGCGCCCTTCTTCGAAGAGGGCGCGCGCCATGCGTGGCTGTGCGCCGTGCTGATGCTGCCGCCGCTCTACTGGGTGCTGCGCGGCTGGTGGTCGGAGACGGCCGCGCGCGTCGAGTAGTTCAGTCCGGTGCGCTAGCGCTGCAGCGGTTGCACGCGATCCACACCACGATGTCCTCCTTCGAGGCCACGGGCAGTCCCTGGTCGGCCCCGACCTTCGCGACCTGCTCGCGCAACTGGATGTCGTCGGCGACCACGCTGGCGCCGCAGCTTCGGCACTGGAAGCGGATGCGCGACGAGGCGCTCTCCTCGCCGTAGATGTAGGTGAACACGGGCCGCCCGCGCACCTGCCGCACCCGCCGCTCGATCACCCGCTTCTTCTCGAGCAGGTGCAGCGTCCGGTACACGCGCGACACCGCGGCGGCATTCGATTCCTCGACCCCGCGCGGATAGAGCTCCTGGGCCGTGCAGGCCTGGCCGGTTTGCGACATCAGCCGGCCGAGGATCTGCAGGCGCTCGGGGTTGACGCGGATGTCCGCGTCCTCGAGGCGCCGCTGGATGGCGGCGTCGTCGAGCGTTGCTTCCCGGTGTTTTTCAGCAGGCATGGGCATGGTCGATGGGTCGAAGCGGCGGGTGCCGCGGCGCGGCACCCTCTCCAAAAGCATGATGCAGCGCAGTTGCAAAACTGCCGGACGGATTGAAAACAGCAGGTAAAGATGGCTGCATCCGCATGCTCGGTTCAGCGCAGGCGATCGGCGCGCAGCCGCTGCCGATCGTCGGTCAGCGAGCGCGCCGCCAGGTAGACCGCGCCGGCGACGGCCATGCCACCGGCACCTGTGAGCAGGAACAGCAGCAGGATCTGGTACTTCGCGGCCTCGACCGGGTCCATGCCCGCGAGCAGCTGGCCGGTCATGATGCCGGGCAAGGTGATCACGCCGGCCGCCGACATCTGGTTGACGATCGGGATCATCCCCTTGCGGATCGACGAGCGGATCAGCACCGCCATCGCCTGGTGAATGGTCGCGCCCAGCGCGAGCCGCGCCTCGATGCGCGCACGCCCCTCGGTCACGCCCTCGAAGAAGCTGTCGAGGCCCAGGCTGGCCGAATTGAGCACGCTGCCGAGCACGATGCCCATCAGCGGGATCGCATAGCGCGGGTCGTACCAGGGCTGCGGCCGGATCGCGGTCATCAGCGCCAGCACCACCGTCGCCACGCTCGACACGCCCACGGCCGCCGCGCCGATGCCGAAGTTGCCGCCGCCGCGCAACCGGTGTGCGGGCCGCACCGCCACCTCGCGCGCCGCGGCCAGGATCATCAGCAGCACGATGGCCAGGGTGGCGCCCGGCGAAGCCGCCGCGAACACGAAGCGCAGCACCAGCCCTACCAGCAGCAACTGCACCACCATGCGCGCGGCCGCCCACAACACCTGCCGATGCAGTTGCAGCCCCAGCAGCAGCGAGGCGAGCGCGTTCAGCAGCACGAGCACCGTGGCGAGCACGAGGTCGGTGGCGTCGAGATGGATGGGGCTCATGCGACGCTCCCCACCGGCTGCAGCCGGCCCGCGTTCAGTTCGAGATGACGTGCCGCGACGCGCGCGGCCTGCTCGTGCGAATGCGTGACCCACAGCAGCGTGAGCCCCGCGGCTTGTTCGCGCGCCAGCAGCACTTCGACCGCGAGCGTGGTGGCAGGGTCGAGCGAGGCGGTGGGTTCGTCGAGCAGCAGCACCACGGGGCGGTGCGCGAGCGAGCGCAGCAGGGCCAGCCGCTGGCGTTCGCCGGTCGACAGCCGTGCGATGTCGGCCTGCAGCACGTCGCGTGGCAGGCCGAGCTCCGCGATCCATCCCGCGAGCATGCCGCTGTCGAGGCCGGCCGGAAAGTGCTCGGCCACGCCCGTGCCCCACCACGCCGGCTCCGCCGCCTGGTAGATCACGCGCCGGCGCCATTCGGGACCCGACAGCGCCGCGCGATCGATGCCGTCGAGCACCACGCGGCCCTCGCCCGGGTCGAGGTCGGCCACCAGCCGCAGGAACACGCTCTTGCCCGAACCCGAAGGGCCGAGGATGGCGATGCATTCGCCGCGCGCTGCCTGCAGCGCGATGGGGCCGACGTGCAATGCACGCAGGCCGTCGATGGACAGGTGGGCCGGGTCGGGGGCGGAAGGACGGGGAAGCTCGGGCATGCGCGAAAGAATGGCCAAAGCCCCGAGCTTGCCGATCAAGCTGAACGGCGGCTGAAGCGACTCCTCCGCGCGCGCCTTATCAGTACACGTCGCGCCGGTAACGCCCTTCGGCGATCAGGTCGTCGAGGGTGGCACGCCCCAGCGCGGCCTCGATCGCCTCGTCCACGCCCGCCGCCATGCCGTGCAGGCTGCCGCAGACGAAGATCGCGGCGCCCTCGCCCACCCAGCGGCGCAGGTCGCCCGCATGCTCGCGCAGGCGATCCTGCACGTGGATGCGCGGCGCGTGGTCGCGCGAGAACGCGAGGTCGACGCGCTCGACCTGGCCCGCGGCCTGCCAGTGGCGCAGCTCGTCCATGAAGAAGGCGTCGCGCGCCAGCTGGCGTTCGCCGAACACCAGCCAGTTGCGCCGATGGCCGCGCTCGATGCGTTCGCGCAGGTGGCCGCGCAGGCCGGCGTAACCCGAGCCGTTTCCCACGAAGATGCAGGGGCGGTCGTCGGCCACGGGCGCGAAGCCGGGGTTGGCGAGCAGGCGCAGCGGCACCTGCGCCATCAACGGCGCATGCGCCGTGAGCCAGCCCGAGGCGATGCCCAGGCCCTGCTCGTGGCGCGCCTGCCGCACGAGCAGCCGCACGTGGCCCTCCGAGGGCAGGCTCGCGATCGAATAGCGGCGCGTGGCGAGCAGCACCAACGCATCGGCCAGCGCCTGCGCATCGAGGCCTTGCACCAGCGACTGCGGCGCGGGCACGGCACTGCGGGCCAGGGCTTCGGCGAGCGTGCAGTGCCGGCCCTGGAACACGACGGGTGCATCCGCGGTCCAGGGCGTCGCGCGCAACAGGGCCGCCACCGTATCGGCCGCGAGCCGCGGCTGCAGTTCGGCCAGCGCGCCGGGCCGCCACGCGGCGGTCGCATCGGGCGGCGCGGCGAGTTCGATTTCGTAGAGCGACGCACCCAGGCTGCCGGGATTCAGCAGTCGGCGCGCGCTCAAGGTCCAGGGTTCGAATGCGGGCGCTAGCGGTTCATCGGCCAGCGCCTCGGCCGGCCCCGCATCGGCGCCGCGCAGCGCCACCAGTTGTCGGCGCCAGCGCGCAAGCGCGGCCGTGTCGCCGTTGTCGACCTCGATCATCGGAAACAGCGACTGCGCGCCCGCCGCCACCAGCGCATGGTCGAGCGCATGGCCGAAGCCGCAGAAGCGCGCGTAGTGCCGGTCGCCGAGCGCCAGCAGGCCGTAGCGCAGGTGCGCGAGCGCATCGCCGCCGACCTGCACCAGCCGCTGCGCGAAGCGCCGCGCCGCGTCGGGCGGGCCGCCCTCGCCGAAGCTGCTGGCCACCAGCAGCAGGCGCTGGTGATGGCGCAGTTGTTCGGGATCGAGCCGCGCGAGCGAGGCCACGGTCACGCGCAGGCCGCCGGCCTCGAGCGCGGCGGCGCTGCGCAGCGCGATGCCCTCGGCCGTGCCCGACTGGCTCGCGAAGGCCACGAGCACGCCTTCGGGCGCTGTCGCGTTGTCGATCGACGGCCGCCCTGCCCCGGCGGCGAGCGCCGCGCGTTCCGCGGCCACCGCGCGCTTCTTGCGCCGGCGGTCGAGGTAGAGCATCCAGCCCGTGACGGTGAACACCGGCAGCATCAGCGCCGCGAGCATCATCGCGATGCGGCCCGGCAGCCCGAAATAGGTGCCCATGTGCAGCGGATAGATGGCGGCCAGGAAGCGGCCGCCCATGGGCTTGGCGTCATGGCGCTCGTCCTGCGCGACCTCGCCGCCCGGCAGGCGCACCGTCATGCGGTTGCGCGCGCGTTCGTGGGCCGGATGCGCATCGAGCCAGGTGAACAGCACCGTGGGCGCGGCCCCCGTGGGCACGCGCAGGATCACCTCGCTCCAGCCGCTGGCGGCGGCCTGGCGCTGGAACGTGGCCCAGGCGGGCGCCACGTCGACCGCGCCGGCGTCGTCGCGCTGCATGTTGCGCACGCGCGGCGCATTGCGTGCCTGCGCGGGCGCGCGCGGCTGGCCCGCGAAGGCATCGACGCGGTCGCGCACGGCGTCGAAGGCCCAGTAGACGCCGGTGGTGGTGAACACCAGGTACATCAGCAAGGCGCAGGTGCCGGCCACCGAATGCAGCCCCCAGAGAAAGGGCCGGCCCTTGAGCGCCGGGTCGAAGGTCAGCCACGCGCGCCAGTCGAGCGGCCGCCGCGGCCAGCGCAGGTACAGGCCCGACAGCGCCAGCACGAACAGCCCGATCGCCAACACGCCGGCCGCGACGCGGCCCGGCTCGCGCGGCAGCAGCAGCCAGCGATGCAGCGCCTCGACCCATTCGAAGAACTCGGCGCCCACCAGCCGCGGCAGCGGTCGGCCCGCATAGGGATCGAGGTAGACGGTGTCGCCGCGGCGCTCGCCGGGGCGCGGCGCGAAGATCACGCGCGCCGCGGCGCCGGGTTCGGCGAACAGCGCGAGCGTGCCGACCTGGCGGCCGGGAAAGGCCTCGCGCACGGCCGCGAGCAGCTGCAGTGGCGCGAGCGCTTCCTTGTCCTGCACCGCCACATGGCGACCACCGGGATTGAGCGCGTCGATCAGCTCCTCGCGGAACGACAGCACCGCGCCGCTGAGCCCGATCACGAGCAGCACGCTGCCCGCGGTGATGCCCAGCAGCCAGTGCAGCTGGAACCAGGCCTGGCGCCATGTCGGCATCGTCATTCAGCGCGCTCCCGCGGCCCAGTCCACGGCCGCGTCGAAGAGCGCGCGACCGGCCGGTGCCAGGTTGGTGAAGCCGTCGTTGCCCAGGAAGACCATCACGCGGCGCGCCGGCGCGAGCGACTCGTAGTCCATGGTGGCGCCTTTCTCGTAGCCGAAGATGGCCGCCTTCTCGGGCTGGCCGTAGAGGGTGGCGATGGTGGTGGCGCCGAGTCCGGGCCGGCCCCAGCTCATGCCGGCCTGCCGCTGGTAGACGTTGGCCACGCCGGCCGGCAGGCCCGCGCCCATCGGATGCGGCGCGTTGACCAGCCACAGGTAGCGTTCCTTCGCCGCCTCGCCGAAATCGACGTCGTGCCGCTTGCCGGTCATCGCGAGGTCGTCGAGCAGGTCGTTCTCCCAGGTCAGCAGCGGCACCGGCAACTGGCGCCAGCCCGGATGCACGTCCTTCGCGGCCACGGTCGAGGAGATCACGACCAGTTCGGCGCCCGCTGCCGCGCCGGGCTCCACCGCCTGGTCGAGCATGGCGACCGCGAAGCCGCGCGCGCCCAGGTGCTGCGCGACCTGCTCGTCGACCGCCGCGTTCGGGCTGCCGCGCTGCACCAGCAGCACGAGCTTGCGGCCGGGTGCCGGCTGTGCGCCGGCCGTGCCGGTCAGTCCCGCGGCAAGCGGTATGGCGAGCCGCAGCAGTGCGGACCGGCGATCGATGGAAGCGGCGTCCTTCTTCATGCCTAGAACTCGAAGGTGGTAAGCAGCGACACCTGGCGCGCGTCGCCCATGGAGATGAAGTAGGTGTTCGCAGCCGAGGGGTAGTAGGTCTTGTCGAACAGGTTCTTCACGTTGAGCTGGAACTTGACCTTGCGGCCGTGGATGCGCGTGTCGTAGGTGGCGAAGGCATCGGCGGTGGTGTAGCCCGGCAGCACGAAGCTGTTGGCCGAGTCGCCGGGCCGCTTGCCCACGTAGTGCACGCCGCCGCCCACGCGCAGCCGGCCCTCGGCGCCGAAGACCTGGCCGAAGTCGTACACGGCCGACAGCGACGCGGTCTGGCGCGCCACGTTCCACAGCCGGTTGCCGGCGTACAGCGGGTCTTCGGTGGTCTTGGCGTCGATGTAGGCGTAGCTCGCGATCGCGCTCCAGTTCCTGCCGAGCTCGCCGGCCACGTCGAGCTCGAGGCCGCGCGAGCGCGCCGCGCCCGAGGTGCGCCAGTCGGTCAGCTTGGTCACGTCGTTGAATTGCGAGACCAGCACGTTCTTCTTGCGGATGTCGAACAGCGCCACGGTGCCGGTGAGGCCGCCGGCCAGGTCGAGCTTGGCGCCGAGTTCCCACGACTTGCCCTGCTCGGGCGCGACCGAGGCATCGACGATGTAGCCCGATGACAGCGGCGCGATGGTCGAGGTGGGCTTGAGCGACTCGGTGTAGCTGCCGTAGAGCGACAGGCTGTCGCTCCACTTGTAGACCAGCCCCACGCGCGGCAGCACCTTGGAGCCGTCGGTGTCGGTGTTGGCCTTGAACGGACGGCCGCGGCCCGCGGTCTGCGACCAGGCCTGGTAGCGCAGCCCGGCCACCGCGATCCAGCGCTCGTTGAGATGGATCGAATCCTGGAAGAAGACCGACTGGTTGTGCAGCTTGTCGGTCTGGTCGCTGTCGCTGGCCGACACGGTGGCCGACGGGAACTCGAGGCCGTAGACCGGATTGAGGTAGCTGAAGCTGCGCGTGACGGCCTGGCGCAGCAGGTCGGCGCGGTAGATCTTGCGGTACTCGGCATCCCAGCCGAACTGCAGGTCGTGCCGCATGCCGCCGAGCTCGACGCGGCCGTCGACATAGGCGGTGGCATAGCTGTCGGTGCTCAGCGCGCCGTGCGTGGCGTCGTTGCTGCGCGTGAGCGTGCCGCGCGTGGTGTTCAGGCCGGTGATGCGCAGCTGGTTGGCATCGTAGGTCTCGCGGTTGTAGCTGAGGTTCAGGTGGCCGGCCCAGCCGCCACCGAACTGGTGGTCGACCGAGAGCTGGGCCAGGTGGCTCTCGCCGCGCATCTCGTTCCAGGGCTCGTCCAGGCGCCGGGTCTTGGGCAGGTCCAGCGGGCTCCTGGTGCGCGGGTCGAGCGCGGTGCCGCGGTCGAAGGGCGTCACGAACTTGCGGTACTCGTACCAGAGCACGGCCTGCGTGTCCTCGCCATACCAGGCCAGCGAGGGCGCGACCAGCGTCTCGCGGTGGGTGCCGAAGTTGCGCCAGTAGTCCTCGTCCACGCGGTCGACGATCAGCCGGTAGGCCAGGCCGTTCTCGCCGATGGGGCCGGTGGTGTCGAGCGTCTGGCCGGTGCCGTTGCGTCCGCCCGCGTAGCCCGAGGCGCCCAGCGACAGCGCGGTGCGCTGGGTCAGCTGCGGCTTCTTGCTGACCACGTTGATCACGCCGCCCGGGTCCATCAGGCCGTAGAGCAGCGAGGACGGGCCCTTGAGCACCTCCACGCTCTCGGCCGCGGCGTTGAGGCCGCGGCCCTGCACCAGCGGCATGCCGTTGTGCATGATCGAGCCGTCGCGGTTGCCGCCGAAGCCGCGCTTCATCAGCGTGTCCTGCGTGCTGGCCAGGGTGTTGCCCTGGTTGATGCCGCTGACGTTGGCGAGCGCATCGTCGATGTTGCGCGGGCGCTGGTCGCGGATCACCTGCGCGGGCACCACGTTGACCACCTGCGGGATCTCGAGCACCGGCGCGGTGGTGCGCAGGGTCGAGGCATCGGGCGTGGGCTGGTAGCGGTCGTCGGCGTCGCCGGGCACGGGTGCGGCGCGCGCCACCACGCGTACCGCGGGCAGCGCGCCGGTGCCCTCGATCACGCCGGGCTCGGCCTGCGCGCTCGCCGATCGGCGCAGGATGAATTCGCCCGCGCCGCCTTCGACCGCCTCGAGGCCCGTGCCCGCGAGCAGCGTGGCGAAGCCGGCCTGCACCGTGAAGCTGCCGTCGAGGCCGCGCGAGTTCAGGTCCCGGGTGTGGGCGGGATCGAAGGACAGCGCCACGCCCGCCGCGGCCGCGAAGCGGCCCAGCACCGCGGCCAGCGGGCCGGGCTCGATGCGGTAGGCGCGCGCGGCGCCGGGCGCGTTGGCGCTCGCGGCAGGCCGCGCCGGCTCGGCGGCCAGCGCGGCGACGGGCATGGCGGCCGCCAGCGCCAGCAGGCACAGCAGCGCCTTGGAGACGGGGGTGGGTGAGGACGGGTGCGCGTGCATGGGATTCCTTCGGCAGAACTGCAATCCATGGCGCTCGCCATGGTTCTCAGGAGGAAGGCCGAACGAAATCGGAAAAGATGAAAGGCGGCGGAAGATTTTTTTGACGCGGGCCCGAACGCAGGAATCAGGCCGGCACCAGCGAGACCCAGTAGCGCGTGAGGCTGGCCACGCGCACCGGGAAGCTGCGCGCGATCACCGACAGCGCCCTGTCGGTGTCGTGGATCGGGAAGGCGCCCGACACCTTGATGTTCGCCACCGCCGGATCGCAGGCCAGCCGGCCGCGCCGGTAGCGCGCGAGTTCGGCCACCACTTCCTGCAGCGTCCAGTCGTTGACGACCAGGCTGCCCTGGGCCCAGGCGGCCGAGGCCGCGTCGGCCGCCTGCGGCAGGCCCACGCCGTCGCTGCCGATGTCGACCTGCTGGCCGGCCTGCAGCCGCAGCGCGCGTTCGGGCGCATTCGCGGCCCGGACCTCGACCGCGTCGTCGAGCACCGTGACGCGCGTGATGCCGCCCTCGCCGCGCACGGTGAAGCGGGTGCCGAGCGCGAGGATGCTCCCCTGCGCGGTCTCGACCATGAACGGGCGCGCGTCGTGGCTGCCGGGCACGCGGTGGCGCGCGGTCTCCGCGAGCAGCTCGCCCTCGCGCAGCCGGATCAGTCGCCGCGTGCCGTCGAACACCACGTCGACCGCGCTGCGCGTGTTGAGCAGCAGCCGCGAGCCGTCGGCGAGGTCGATGCTGCGCTGCTCGCCGGTGCTGGTGCGGTGGTCGGCCAGCAGCGCGGGCCAGCTTCCGCCCCCATCGGCCACCTGCCACGACAGGTAGCCGAGCGCGCCGCCCGAGGCGACCAGCGCGACGCCGCGCAGCAGGCGCCGGCGGTCGGTGCGCGCCGCGCCGGCCGCGCGCAGGGTCGAGGCCGCGATGTGGCCGGGCACGCGCTGCAGCGTGGACTGCATCGCCTCGAGCTTCTCCCAGGCGCGGCGGTGTTCCGCATGCGCGCGGTGCCAGCGGCGCCAGGCCTCGTGGTCGGCCGGCGTGGCCTCGCCCGAGCACAGCTGCGCGTACCAGGCGATCGCCTCCTTGCGCACGCGGGCCTCTTGGCTGGCGGGCAGGCCGAGTTCGAAAGAGCTCATGGCGCGAGCAGATAGCAATGCTCGAGCGCCTTGAGCATGTAGTTGTTGACCGTGCGCACCGTCACCTGCAGCCGCTGCGCGATCTGCGCATAGGTCAGGCCCTCGAGCTGCGAGAGGATGAAGGCCTGGCGGATCGCGGGCTTCATGCCGTCGAGCATGGCGTCGATCGCGCTCAGCGCCTCCAGCACGATCGCGCGTTCTTCGAGCGAGGGCGATTGCGGCTCGGGCAGCGCGGCCAGGGTCTCGAGGTAGGCACGCTCGAGCGCGCGGCGGCGGTGGAAGTCGACCACCAGCCCGTGGGCGATGGTCGCGAGGTAGGCGCGCGGCTCGGCGGCGGCCACCGGTTCCTTCTTGCCGAGCACGCGGACGAAGGTGTCCTGCGCGAGGTCGGCCGCGTTGTGCGGGCAGCCCAGCTTGCGGCGCAGCCACCCCTGCAGCCACCCGTGGTGGTTGCTGTAGAGCGATTGCACTTCGTGCGGAGGCACGAACTCGGCGGCCGACATGGCATCTCCCCGCAGCGACTGGCTGCGCTCAGGATTTAATACGAATGGTTCTCAATTGTAGCAGCCACCTCCCCCGGGTTCACTAGGCCAGCGCCGAACGCAGCTCCCGCACCCCGCGCCCCAGCTTGCGCCGCAGCAGGCTGCGCACGGTCGCGGCATCGGCATAGCCGACCTCGCTCGCGATCGCCTCGAGGCCCTGGCCGATCGAGACCAGGTGCTGCGCATGCTCGACGCGCAGGTCCTGGAAGAAGGCCAGCGGCGACTTGCCGAGCACGGCCTCCATGCGCCGCTGCAAGGTGCGCGGGCTGACCGCGAGCGCGTCCGCCGCGTCGTGCAGCGAGAAGCCCCGCGCGAGGCGTTCCCGGGCCCAGCGCTCGAAGCGCTCGATCAGCGGGTCGGCATGCGCGAGGTGGTCGGGAATGATGTATTGCGCCTGCGAGGGCCGCTTGTCGACCAGCATCAGGCGCGACACCAGCGCGGCGGTCTCGGGGCTCGCCTGGCGCATCAGCCACAGCGCGAGGTCGAGATGGCCCATCGCCGCGCCGGCCGTGACCACGCGGCCCGAGGCGACCACCATGCGCGACTCGTCGAGCCGTACCCGCGGATAGCGCTCGCGAAACAGCGGCGCCAGCGGCCACATGGTGGTGGCCTCCTGGCCGTCGAGCAGGCCGGTCTCGGCCAGCAGGAAGCTCGCGATGCAGGCGCCGCCCACGCCGCTGCCCTGCGCATGCCAGCTGCGCAGCATGGCCATGGCATCGCGCACGTCGCGCCGGCCCAGCGCCTCGACCAGGCGCGCGGGCTGCTTGGTGTTGAGCGCGGGCACCAGCACCCAGTCGGGCTGGCGCAGCGCGTCGGCCGGGTCCACCACCATGGTCAGGCCATGCGCGGTGCGGATGCGCTGGCGCACGCCGACCACGCGCAGCTCGAAGGGCGGCCGCGCCGCGCCCTGCTCGGCCGCCACCTCGTTGGCCGCGGAGAACAGGTCGAGGAACACGCTGAGGCCGGTGTCGAACACGCCATCGAGCGCCAGGATCGCGAGCTTCATCATGGCGCGAATGATACCAATATTGTCATTTACGACCATGGCGCCATTAGGAAGGCCCGCCTACGCTAGGGACCATGACATCGCCCATCGACTCCCCCCTGGACCGTTCGGCCTGGACCGCGCTGGTCGGCCTTCAGGCGCACCTGGGCCACGGCAACGCCCTGGCCCGCCGCTACCACCCCGAGGTCGCGCCGTTCGCGGGGCTGGTCGAGGAAAGCCCGGCCGCCTTCGAGGCGCTGCGCACGCTGCTGGGCCCGGACGATCGCGTCATGGTGCCCACGCTCGCGCCGGTCGCGGGCATCGACGGCCTGCAGGCCAGGCTGCTGGGCCAGGTCCACCAGATGGTCGCGCTGCAGCCCGGCACGGGCCGCGCGGCGCAGCTGCAGGCCACGCCGCTCGACGCTTCCGACGTGCCCGATGCCCTGGCGCTCGTCGGCCGCACGCGGCCCGGCCCCTTCGGCCCGCGCACGCTCGAGATGGGCGACTACCTCGGCGTCCGCGACCAGGGCCTGCTCGTGGCCATGGCCGGCGAGCGCATGCGCTTCGACGGCCACGCCGAGATCAGCGCGGTCTGCGTCGACGACCCCTGGCGCGGACGTGGCCTGGCCGCCGGCCTCGTGAACCTGCTGCGCGCGCGCATCGAGGCGCGCGGCGAGACCGCCTTCCTGCACGTGCTCAGCGACAACGCGAATGCCATCGCGCTCTACGAGCGGCTCGGCTTCCGCCATCGCCGCACCCTGTTCCTGCACCAGATCGCCCTGGCCACCGTTTGACTCACCCCGCGCTCCGGCGCACAAGGAAACACCATGAAGATCCAAGGTTCCGTCGTATTCGTGACGGGCGCCAACCGGGGCCTCGGCCTCGAATTCGCCCGCCAGGCGCTGGCGCTCGGCGCCGCCAAGGTCTATGCCGCCGCGCGCGAGCCCTCGCAGATCCCGCTGCTGGGCGTGCTGCCGATCCGGCTCGACGTGCGCGATCCCGCGCAGGTCGCCCAGGCCGCGGCCGATTGCCGCGACGTGACGCTCCTGATCAACAACGCCGGCATCGGCCGGCTCGGCGGCTTCGTCGGCGGCGATGCCGAGACCGACCCCGTGGCCGTCCTGCGCGAACAGCTCGAGACCAACCTGTTCGGCATGCTGCACATGAGCCGCGCCTTCGCGGGCGTGCTGGGCCGCAACGGCGGCGGCGCGATGCTCAACCTGCTGTCGCTCCTCAGCTGGGCCAACACGCCGATGATCGGCGCCTACGGCGTGAGCAAGGCCGCGGCCTGGGCGCTGACCAACGGCCTGCGCCACGAGCTGCGCGCGCAGGGCACGCAGGTGGTGGGCTTCCATGCCGGCCCGATCGATACCGACATGGTGCGCGCGCTCGAGGTGCCGAAGGCCTCACCCGAGGACGTGGTGCGCCAGTCCTTCGCGGCCATCGAGGCCGGCCAGGAGGAAGTGCTGGTCGACGAGGGCACGCGCCAGGTCAAGGGCGCGCTGTCGCAGGGCATCTACCTGCGGGACGTCATGGCCGGGTGATTTCTGCGGGCAGGAGGACGCGTTGTCCGACGCGCGAAGCGCCGGCACGCGCCGGAAGATGGCCGTCATGAAGATCGCCACCTTCAACGTCAACGGCATCCACAGCCGGCTCGACCGGCTGCTCGAATGGCTCGCCGAGTCGAAGCCCGACGTGGCCTGCCTGCAGGAACTCAAGTCGCCCGATGCCAAATTGCCGCTCGCCGCGATCCGGCGCGCGGGCTACGGCGTGGTCGCGCACGGCCAGCCCGCCTGGAACGGCGTGGCCATCCTCGCGCGCGGGCGCGAGCCGATCGAAACCGGGCGCGGCCTGCCGGGCATGGAGGACGACCCGCAGAGCCGCTACCTCGAGGCCGTGGTCGACGGCGTGCTGGTCGGCTGCCTCTACCTGCCCAACGGCAATCCGCAGCCCGGGCCGAAGTTCGACTACAAGCTCCAGTGGTTCGAGGCCTTCCGCAAGCACGCGAAGAAGCTGTACGCGAGCGGTCTGCCCGTGGTGCTCGCGGGCGACTACAACGTCGTGCCCACCGATGCCGACATCTACAACCCCGCCTCGTGGCGCGACGACGCGCTGCTGCAGCCCGAGAGCCGCGCCGCCTACGCGCGCCTGCTGAAGCAGGGCTGGACCGATGCGATCCGCGCGCGCCATCCCGAGCGCGCGCCCTTCACCTTCTGGACCTACTGGCGCAACCGCTTCCCGCGCGACGCCGGGCTGCGCATCGACCACCTGCTGCTCAACGCCGAACTCGCGCCGCTGCTGCGCGAGGCCGGCGTGGACCGCGACGTGCGCGGCCGCCCCGGCGCGAGCGACCACGCGCCGGCCTGGATCGAACTCGACCTGCCCGCGCCGTCACGCCAGTAACAAAACCGTCACCGGCCGGTGCGAGCATGCGCGGTTCTCACAAGGCGCCCCGTCTTTGCCGCACCGATGCGACTCCTCTTCCGATCGTGCGCGTCGTTCGCGCTGCCGGCGCGCCGCCCTCTGGATGCTCTGCGGGCTCGCGGCGCCGATGCTGGCCGCCGCTGAGCCGGCCGTGGCGCCGCCGCTCGCCGCCGCGCCCGATGCCATCGAGGCGCCGTCCTTCGAGTTCGACCTGCCCGCGCAGCCGCTCGCGCTGGCGCTCGACCGCTTCGCCGACCTCACGGGCCGCGCCGCGCTCTTCAGCAGCACGCTGGTGGCCGGGCGCACGTCCGCGGCCGTGCGCGGGCGCCTCGCGCCGCTGGCCGCGCTGCAGGCGCTGCTGCAGGGCACGGGACTCGAGGCCGAGGAAGTCAGCGCGGGCCGCGTCGCCGCGCTGGTGCTCAAGCCCGCAGGCCCGTCGCCCTCGGCCCCTGTCGCCGCCGCCCCGCGCGCGGGCCAGGAGAACTACGACAGCCTGATCCAGGCACGGGTCTGGGAGGCGCTGTGCGCCGCCCCGCTGACCGCGCAGGGCGGCTACCGCTCGCTGCTGCGCTTTCGCATCGATGCGGCCGGCCGCGTGCAGCGCGCGCAGCTGCTCGGCGGCAGTGGCGACGCGCGGCGCGACCTGCTGCTGGTCGAGGCGCTCGAGCGCGTGCGCATCGGGCGCGCGCCGCCGCCGCAGATGCCGCAGCCGGTGACCATGCTGATCCTGCCCGAGCAGGGCGGCACGCCGGCCTGCGCGAGCCGGGGGCGCTAGCGATGTCGGAAGAAGTCCGGCTGCTGCTGCTCGACTTCCTGTCGCAGCGCTATGGCGACCTCAAGCGCCGGCTGACGCGCGTGCTGGGCAACGACGACCTCGCGGGCGACGCGCTGCAGGACACCTGGCTGCGCCTGCGGCGGCTCGAGGACCAGGCGCCGATCTTGAATCCGCGCGCCTTCCTGATGCGCATGGCCGTGAACATCGCGATCAACGACCTGCGCAGCCAGAGCCGCGTGGTGCCGCGCAGCGAGGTCGATGCGCTGCTCGAGGTGCCCGACGCGGCGCCGGGCCCCGAGCAGATCGCCGAGTCGCGCTCGGAGATGGAGGCGCTGCAGAGGATCATCGCGCGCATGCCGCAGCGGCGCCGCGACGTGCTGCTGCTCGTGCGCTGGGAAGGCCTGCCGCAGAAGGAGGTGGCGCAGCGCCTGGGCATCTCGCTGCACACCGTCGAGCACGAACTCAAGCGCGCGCAGGATTTCTGCGCCGCCCAGATGGGAAAGAAAAAATAGTTGGCGGATTCGCGCCTCGCCAACTGTCTTGCACCAGTGACGCCATGAAGACACCCTCCGCACCGATCGACGATCCCGCCGCAGCCGCCGAGGCGCTGCGCGAGGAGGCGCGCATCTGGTTGAGCCGGCTGGCGGGTGCCGAGCCCACGCAGATGGACGTGCAGGCCTTCCAGCGCTGGCAGCGCACCAGCCCCGCGCACGCGGCCGCCTTCGACGAGGCCAGGCGCCAGTGGGCCTCGATGCGGCTCGCGCTCGGCGGCCTGCTGCGTACCGACCCGAAGCTCGCCGCGCGCCACGAGCGGCTGCGCCATGGCGCCTCGGCGCAGCCGGGCCGCCGGGCCTTTCTCGGCGCGGCCGCCGGCGCGGCGGTCGCGGCCGGCGTGGTGGCGGTCGTGCATCCGCCGCTGGGCCTGTGGCCCGCGGCCGGCGAATGGCGCGCCGACGAGCGCACCGCCACCGGCGAGCAGCGGCAGCTCGTGCTGGCACGGCAGGTGCGCGTCACGCTGAACACCCAGACCAGCGTGCGCCGCCAGGCCGAAGGCCTCGAGTTGATCGCGGGCGAGGCCGCAGTCGACCTGCCGGCCGAAGGCGGCGCCCCCTTCGTCGTGAGCGCGGGCGCGGGCCGCGCGCTGGCGGGGGGCGACGGGCCGGGCCGCTTCGAGCTCAGCTACCTGCAGGGCAAGGCCTGCCTCAGCTGCCTCGAAGGCACGGTGCGGCTCGAGCATCCCGCGGGCACGCGGCAGCTGCAGGCGCGCCAGCAGCTGGTGTACGACGCGCAGGCCATCAGCGGCGTGCGCGCGATCGAGCCGGCCGACCTCTCGGCCTGGCGCCGCGGCGAGCTGGTGTTCCGGCAGACGCCGCTCGCGCGCGTGGTGGACGAGATCAACCGCTACCGGCCCGGCCGCGTGGTGCTGCTGGCGGCCTCGCGGCGCGACGACCCGGTCAGCGGGCGCTTCTCGATCGCCGTGCTCGACGAGGCGCTGCTGCAGATCCAGCACTCGTTCGGCCTGCAGGCGCGTTCGTTGCCCGGTGGATTGCTGGTACTGAGCTGAGCCGGCCGCGCAAGAAAAGAGCGCGCGAAAAAGAGAGAAGAAAAAAGTTGGCGGATTCCACCGCCCTGCCGTGTCTTGCAAGGACGGCCCGTCGCAATGCGAAGGGCGGCACCACACGACGACTTCACTCATTGGCGGGAATCTCACATGAACACGCGCGCGCGCATCGGCAGGCCACGACAGTCCCTGGAACCAGGGCGGGAGCATTTCAGTCTGGCGCCGATCGCGCGCGCCATCGCGCTCGTGCTGGTGGCCGGCGGCGTGGTCGGCCCGGCCCAGGCGCAGCGCGCCTTCAGCGGCGCCTGGTTCAACGCCAAGGGCACGGCGCAGAGCACGGCCGCGGCCACGGGCTACCTGCCCAATGGGCAGCCGGCTTCCAGCCTCACGAACCCGCAGGCGCTGCAGCAGCGCAACAACGCGCAGTGGCAGCGCTCGCTCAACAACCTGAACCTGGCCGCGCAATCGATCGCGGCGCAGCAGGCCGCGCAGGCGGCGGCGCGGCAGGCGGCGCAGAACGACGACTCGGTGCCCGACGGCCTGGTCGACGGCGGCCTCAAGGTCGACAGCCAGAGCCTCAGCGCGGGCTGGCTGAACGCCAGGGCGCCGCAGCAGAGCCTGGCCGAGGGCCGCACGCAGGTGCGCATCGAGCAGACCGCCGAGAAGGCGATCCTCAACTGGGAGAGCTTCAACGTCGGGCGCAACACCACGGTGCAGTTCGACCAGCGCGCCGGCACCCTGCCCGACGGCAGCAACGGCTGGGTGGCGCTCAACCGCGTCAACGATCCCAGCGGTAGGCCGAGCCGCATCGCGGGGCAGATCAAGGCCGACGGCTCGGTCTACATCGTCAACCGCAACGGCATCGTCTTCACCGGCAGCAGCCAGGTCGACACGCGCTCGCTGGTGGCCAGCGCGCTGCGCCTGACCGACCGGCAGTTCATGGCCGGCATCAACACCAACGAGCTGCTCAAGGACCCCTACGGCAGTCCCACCAACACGCCGGCGCCGCAGTTCGGCGAGTTCCCCGAGGTCGCGCCCTACACCATCGACACCACGGTCGAGAACTCGGCGCCCTGGTTCACGCCCTCGCACGTGCCCGGCAGCGTGAGCGTGCAGGCCGGCGCGCGGCTCACGGCGCAGAAGGGCGGCAAGCTCATGCTGTTCGCGCCCAAGGTCGCGAATGCCGGCACCCTCTCGGCGCCCGACGGCCAGGTGGTGATGGCGGCCGGCGAGAACGTCTGGCTCTCGAGCGTGCCCTCGAATGCCGGGCCCGACACCGTGCCCTACTACCTGAGCCCGGCGCGCGGCTTCGAGGTCGCGGCCTCCGCGGTGCCGGCGATCGCCTTCGGCTACTACGGCGCGATGTACGGCATCGGCCAGCTCTCGCCCTCCGACTCGCAGCAGCGCTGGGTCAAGGGCGTGCGCGACACCGTCATGCCCGCGATGGTGGCGCGCGCCGCCGAGGTCGGCTACCAGGTCGACAACAGCGGCCAGATCGACGCGCCGCGCGGCGACATCACGCTCACCGGCCGCACCATCGCGCAGAACGGCATCCTGCAGGCCAGCTCGGCGCTCAACAACCGCGAGGGCTCGATCCGGCTGCAGGGCTGGAGCCAGGGCCTGCTGAGCCGCGAGGGCGAGTTCGCGGTGCCGATGTTCTGGGACGCGGGCACGGTCACTTTCGGGCGCGGCAGCGTGACCGCCGTGATGCCCGACCTCACCGACAAGACCGAGCTCGAGCTCGGCGCGCTGGCCACGCGCTACCGGCCCGGTCGCATCGTCGTGGGCGGCGAGCGCATCGACGTCCAGCAGGACGCGCGCCTGGTCGCGCCCGCGGGCGAGATCCGCCTGCTGGCCACGGCCCAGCCCTCGGGCGTGGTGCCCGACAAGCCCGCCAACAACGACGCCAGCCTGCGCGACGGCAGCCGCATCTACATCGACGACGGCGCCTGGCTCAGCGTGGCCGGGCTGCAGGACATCCCGCTGTCGATGGCGAGCAACCTGGTCACGGCCGACCTGCGCATCAACGAGCTGCGCGATTCGCCGCTGTATCGCGACTCGTGGCTGCGCGGCCAGAAGGTGGTGGTGGACCGGCGCGTGCGCGGCGTGTTCGGCAACGGCCCGATGGCCGGCGTGCTGTGGATCGGCGAGAACGATCCGGGCGCCTGGGTCGGCACGCCGCTGGCCGACGTGTCGACCTGGGTCAACCTCAGCAAGACCACGGTCGGCGAACTCGCCACCCTGGGCGGCCACATCAACCTCAAGGCCGGCGGCTCGGTCATCACGCGCGCCGGCTCGATGCTCGACATCGCGGGCGGCTCGGTGAAGTACGGCGACGGCTGGATCGACACCACCAAGCTGCTGAGCGCCGACGGCCGCGTGGTCGACATCGGCCGCGCCACGCCCGACATGCAGTACGTCGGCATCGCCGGGCGCTTCAGCGACAGCCATGCGCGCTGGGGCGTCACCGACGACTGGCGCAGCGCGCTGATCGGCCGGCCGCGCTTCGAGCCCGGCTACACCGAGGGCCGCGATGCCGGCTCGATCCAGGTCTTCGCGGGCGAGGCCTACATCCTCGAAGGCGGCATCTGGGGCGGCACGGTCGCGGGCGAGCGCGCCACCCAGCCGGTGACGCAAAGCCGCGGCGGCCGCCTGGTGCTGGGCAGCGCCGACAACCCCGCGTTCGCGTTCTCGCCGGGTCAGCTGATCCTCGGCAACCGGCCCGAACTGCTGCCGGCCGACTTCACGCTCGAGAGCCCGGTCGACAGCCGCTTCTTCACGGTCGACGGCGAGGGCCGCTACACCAAGACCAGCTGGCTCTCGACCGACACGCTCGAGGCCGCCGGCCTCGGCGCCATGACCTTCAACGTCGGCAAGGGCTTCCTGCTCGAGAAGGATGCCGTGCTCAGGCTCGAGCCCGGCGCCGCGCTCAACGTCGGCCTGGCGACCCTCGACACCAACGTGCCCGTGGCCATCGAGGGCACGATCCGCGCGCCCGGCGGCTCGGTCAACCTGCCATCGGGACAGATCAGGCTCGGCGCGGGCGCGCGCATCGACGTCTCGGGGTCCTGGGTCAACACGGTCGCCGACGGTCCCGACCGGCTGCAGCACGCGATCAAGGGCGGCTCGATCATCCTGGGCGCGCTGCAGGCCGAGGCCGGCGCGGTGCTCGACGTGTCGGGCGGCGGCCAGGTCGCGGGCAGCGCGACCAAGCGCAGCGTCGCCACCGGCAACGCCGGCGCGATCCAGCTGCTGACGCTGGGCAGCGCCGACACCCTCGATCGGCTCGACCTGCGCGCCTTCTCGGCCGGCTCGGGCGGCACGCTGTCGATCGACGCGAACGGCCACGACGTGCAACTCGGTGGCGTCGACGCGGGCGGCGAAGCGCTGCTGCACCTGCCCGCCGACCTCTATGCCTCGCGCGGCTTCCGTTCGCTGGCGGTCGACAACGCCAAGAGCATCGTCGTGCCCGAAGGCGCGGCGGTCTCGCTGCGGCCCCAGGCCATCGACCTCGGCGGCGTCGACGCCACGCGCATCGCCTCGGGCGCGACCCTGGCCGAGCTGGGCCCGCTGCGCGCGCTGCCGCTCGAGCAGCGGCTCGCGCGTGCACCGGCCTCGCTGCTGCTGGCGGGCAGCACGGTGGAGGTCGGCACGGGCGCGCGCATCGACGTCGACACCGGCGGTTCGATCCAGCTCGGCAACGACAGCGGCGCCGTGGGCGTGGTGCCGGCCAGCGTGGTGGTGCGCGGCACGCTCGAGGCACCGGCCGGGCGCATCGCGCTGCACAGCACCGGCGAGATCCGCCTGACGGAGGGCGCGAGCCTGCTGGCGCGCGGCGTGCCGGCGATCCATCGCGACGGGCCCGTCGGCCGCAGCGGCAGCGTGCTCGATGGCGGCCAGGTGCTGCTGCGCGGCGACGCGCAGCTCGACGCCGGCAGCCTGATCGACGTGTCGGGCAGCACCGGCGAGATCGACGTGCCGCGCCAGGGCTTCGCGCGCAACCGCGGCGCCGCGACGCTCGCGCTGGCCAGCGATGGCGGCAGCATCGAGATAGAGGGCCATGCCCAGGTGCTCGGCAGCCTGCGCGCCCACGCGGGCGGTGCCGGCGCGCGCGGCGGCAGCCTCAGGCTCACCAGCGCCGGCGGCGCGGAATCGCCGGCCGACCAGCTCAAGTGGATCATGCTGCAGTTCGCGGGCGGCGAAGGCGTCGCCAAGTGGGAGGACGCGATCGGCGTCGACTACAGCAGCTACTTCTCGACGGCAGCCGGCCCCTTCGTGTTCACGCGCGAACTGGTCGAGCTGTTCGAGGCGCTGCCCGACGCGGCCGACCTCCGGGTCGTCAACAAGGCGCCGGCCGCCGGCGGCGGCCCTGCCCTGCCTGCGGCCACGGCCTTCTTCGCCGACGGCTACCTCGAGGAGATCCTCAACTTCGGCCCCGGCTTCGACCTGCGCGGCGTGTTCACCGGCGCCGCCAGCGCCAGGCCGCCCTCGGTGCTGCTGGCTTCGGCCGTCAACGACGGCGGCTTCGACCAGCTCGCGATCCAGACGCCGAAGACGGTGCGCCTCGACGGCGCGGACCTCAGGCTCGGCCGCTCGATCGCCATCGGCGGCACGCTCGCGAACGCGGGCCGCGCCGATGCCAGCCTGCGGGCGCCGCGCATCGTGCTGTCGACGCCCCAGGTGACACCCGGCAACGCGGCCGCCGAGCGCGCCGGCAACCTGAACCTCGCGGCTACGCTGATCGAGATCGACGGCGGCGCCGCGATCCGCGGCTTCGCCGACACGGTGCTGACGGCGCGCGACCTGCGCATCGCCGACAGCGTCGATGCGCCCGGCGCCGTGCTCGACGTCGAGGGACGCCTGCTGATGCAGGCGGCGCAGGTCTATCCGGCCACCGGCGCCCGGGCCACGATCCGCGCCACCGATGCGATCCGCATCGAGCGCAACGGCGAGGCCGAGGCGCCGCTGTCGGCCGCCGGCAGCCTGACATTGGAAGCGTCGCGCATCGAGCAGAACGGCGTGCTGCGCGCGCCCTTCGGCCAGATCGTGCTGAAGGCGGGCGAAAGCGTCACGCTCGGCGCGGGCAGCCTCACCTCGGTGTCGGGCGAAGGCCAGGTGCTGCCCTACGGCGCGCTGCGCAACAACGAGTTCTGGACCGACCCGACGCGCCCGCAGACCGAGGCCATGGTCGACCTGAGCGCGCCGCCCGAGAAGCGCATCACGCTCGATGCGCCGAACGTGGCGCTGGCCGCGGGCTCGGTGGTCGACGTGGCCGGCGGCGGCGACCTGCAGGCGCGCGAGTTCGTGCCCGGCACCGGCGGCTCGCACGACCTGCTGGCCATGCCCGGCGTGTTCGCGATCCTGCCCGCGAGCCGGGCCGCCATGGCGCCGGGCGCCGCGGCGGGCGAACGCATCTGGCTCGCGGGCGGCCAGGGCCTGGAGGCCGGCTGGTATGCCGTGCTGCCCGCGAGCTACGCGGCGCTGCCGGGCGCTTTCGCGGTCATGCCCGGCGGCGGCGCGGCCTCGGCCAACGCGACCCGCACCGTGGCCGTGGCCGACGGCTCGATGGTCGTCTCGGGCTTCAAGGGCGATGCGCTGACCGGCGCGCGCGAAGCCGGCTACAGCAGCTGGCGCGTGCTTCCGGGCCAGGCGCTGCGCGGCTACAGCGAATACAACGAGGCGCTGGCCAGCGAGTTCTTCTCGTCCGACGCCTTCCGGCTCACGCAGTACCGGCGCACCGGCACCGACATCGCGATCCCGCGCCTGCCGGTGGATGCCGGCTCGCTGGTGCTGCGCGCCACCGATTCGCTCAGGCTCGACGGCCGTCTCGACATGAAAGCGGCGGCCGGTGGGCGCGGCGGCATGCTGGACATCGCGGCGCAGAAGATCGCCGTGGTGGGCGCGGGCCAGGACGGCGGCGCGCTGCGCGCCGCGGGCTACCTCGTCATCGACGCGGCCTCGCTGTCGAACAGCGGTGCGGCCAGCCTGCTGATCGGCGGCGTACGCACCGGCGACCCGCTGGGCATGCGCGTCGAGGTGACGGCCAGCGACATCGTGGTGCGCAACGACGGGCAATCGGCGCTGTCGGGCCCCGAGCTGATCCTGGCGGCGAGCGGCCAGGTCACGGTCGAGTCGGGCAGCGTGCTCACGGCGCGCGGCAACACGGCAAGCACCGGCAGCCTGGTGATCGCTCCGCAGGCCAAGGCCATCTACACCGATCCCGACGGCTGGCTCGACGACAACTACGACGGCGTGATCGACGCCAAGGATGCGCTCGACGACGTGCTGACCGCGAAGGCGCGCGACTGGGGCGCGCTGATCCGGCTGTCGAACGCGGGCGACGCGCGCGTGCTGCGCGAGGGCGTGGACCTGAGCGAGGGCGGCCGCGCGGTGATCCAGGAAGGCGCGGTGCTGCAGGGCGGCGCCTCGCTGACCATCGATGCCACGCGCGGCACCACCCTCGCCTCGTCGGCGCAGGTCTCGGGCAGCGGCATCACCCTGAGCGGCGGCCGCGTGGGCTTCGGCGGCGGCAGCGAGGGTCTGGTGTTCGACCAGCGCGCGCTGGCCCAGCTCGCGAATGCCGAGCGGCTGCGGCTGCGCAGCTACACCAGCATGGATTTCCACGGCGACATCGACTTCGGCCGCGCCGGCCTCGGCAACGTGACGCTCGACGCGGCCACGCTGGCGGGCTACGGCAACGCGAGCGTGGTGCTGCGCGCCCAGGGCCTGACGCTGGAGAACAGCGCGGCGGCGGTGGCCGATGCCAGCGCGCTGCCGGTGGGCACCGGCACGCTGGCGATCCGTGCCGACGAGCTGGTGCTGGGCACGGGCGACAAGTCGGTGCAGGGCTTCGGCCAGCTGGAACTGGCCGCGACGCGGCGCATCCTCGGCGAAGGCAGCGGCTCGCTCGATGCCGGCGCGGCCGACATCCGGCTCGCCACGCCGCTGCTGACGGCGCGCGCGGCCGCGACGCAGGCCCTGCGCACCACCGGCCTGCTGGCGCTCGCGGGCGGCGAAGGCCCTGCCTCCGATGCCGACCCGGCCGATGGCCAGGGCGCGCGCCTCACGCTGGCCGGTGGCCGCGTCGACCTCGCGGGGCAGGTGCTCGCGCGCGGCGGCTCGGTCAACGTGACCGCGGCCAGCGGCGACCTGCGGCTGCGCGAGGGCGCGGCGATCGACGTCTCGGGCTTCGAGAAGCGCTTCTTCGACGTCACCCAGTACGGCGACGCGGGCTCGATCGCCCTCACCGCGATCGGCGGCTCGGTGCGGCTCGACGCCGGTGCCGCGCTGCGCCTGGCGGGCGCGCCGGCCGGCGGCGCTGCCGGCAACCTCGCGCTCACCGTGACCGGCAACGGCGCCGTGGTGCTCGATGGCCTGCTCGATGCCCATGCCGCGAGCGGCCAGCGCGCCGGATCGATCTCGTACGACAGCGCCTCGCTGCCCGACTTCGCGGGCCTGAGCGCGCGGCTCAACGACGCCGGCTTCCAGGCCTCGCGCTCGTTCCGCGTGCGCAGCGGCGACGTGCTGCTCGACGGCACCACGCGGGCCGAGGAATTCCTGCTGGTGGCCGACCAGGGCCACGTCACGCTCGACGGCATGCTCGACACGCGCTCGGCCTACGGCGGGCGCATCCGCGTGGTGGCCGGCGACGGCATCACCATGAACGCGAACGCCGCGCTGCTCGCCGGCGCCACCGGCCCGCTGGGCTACGGCTCGGTCACGCTCGACGCCGCCGATGGCGCGCTCGACCTGCGCGGCGGCCGCATCGACGTGGGCGGCGGCCAGGGCGGCCGCGTGCGGCTGCGCGCCGGCCAGACGGCGGCGCACGACGACCTGCGGGTGACGGCGCTCCAGGCCGACATCGTCGGCGCGCAATCGGCCGTGCTCGAGGGCGTGGCGCGCTACGACGTGGCCGACTACGACGGCGTGAGCGTCGATTCGGTGAAGGCCGACGCGATCGCGCATGCGCGCACCTTCGGGGGCAAGGCGCAGGCCATCGCGTCGCGGCTCGGTGCGAGCGGCATCGCCGTCATGCCCGGCATCGAGATCGGCAGCGCGGGCGACCTCGCGCTGCAGTCGGACTGGAACCTGGCGCAGGATTTCGCCACCGCGCGCGAAGGCTCTCTGACCCTGCGCGCCGGCGGCAACCTGCTGCTGAACGGATCGATCAGCGACGGCTTCTCCGACGCAACCACCGCCGGCAGCCTGCAGACCGGCCGCTCGTGGAACCTCGCGCTGGTGGCCGGCGCCGACCGCGGCTCGGCCGATGCGCTGGCGCTGGTGCCGCTGGCCGCGCAGGCGGCCGGCCAGGGCACGATCACGCTCGGCGCGGCCGACGCCGGCAAGCTGGTGCGCACCGGCACCGGCGAGATCGAGCTGCGCGCCGGGCGCGACCTGGTGCTGGCCGACAAGGTCTCGGCCATCTACACCGCCGGGCGCCGCGACACCACCGCCTACGACGACTTCAACGCGCCGGCCGAAGCGGCCTACGGCATCGACGGCGGCAGCATGCGGCTGGTGGCGCAGGGCTCGGTGCATGCCAAGCCCACCGACCAGAGCTTCGTCGAATGGCTGCGGCGCCAGGGCCAGGGCAACTGGCGCACCGGCCTGTTCTCCGACTGGTCCGACGAATGGGGCACACGCTTCACCGGCACGCAGCCGAGCTGGTGGATCGACCCCGGCCAGTTCCAGGGCCTGGGCGCGCTCGGCGGCGGCAACCTGGCGCTGGAGGCCGGCGGCGACCTCGACAACGTGGTGGCGGTGCTGCCGACCAACGCCCGCCTGCGCGGCGCGCTGGCGCCGGGCCAGGCGGCCACGCTCGAGATGCGCAACGGCGGCCTGTTCGACATCAAGGCGGGCGGCACGATCCGCGCCGGCCACTACTACGTGGGCCGCGGCGCCGGCAGCATCACGGCCGGCGAGATGGCGGTCGGCCGCACCGTCACCGCCACCGACGCCAATGGCGTCCACACCTGGGACATCGCGCCGATCCTCGCGCTCGGCGACGCCACGCTCGACGTGCGCACCCAGGGCAACCTGCGACTGGAGACCGTGGTCGACCCGCTGCTGCTGCAGGCACCGCTGGCGTTCGATCCCTGCTGCGGCCCGGTCGATCCGGGCGCCTACATGAGCGGCCACACCAACCGCACCGCGCTGCGGCTGGTCTCGCTCGGCGGCGACCTCACGCTGGTCGACACCACCTATGCCGAGAGCCGCCAGATTCCCTACATGCCGATCTTCCGCGACCCCGACGGCTCGCCCTATGCCGAGAGCGCGATCGGCCAGGGCGGCAACCGCTACCCGGCCGCGACGCAGATCGTGGCCATGAGCGGCTCGGTGATCGTGCAGGGACCGGTCTACACCATGACCGCGCCGATGGCCGTGACGCCGGAGCTCGGCTACATCGCGGCGCGCGCACCGGGCGCGCCGGCACCGCAGGCCGACTTCCAGCTGCTGGCGGCGCAGGACCTGGTGTTCCGCTCCGAGGGCACCGGCTCGCTGGTCAGCGTGCCGCGCATCGTGCTCTCGCGCGCGGCGCCCGAACTCATCCCCTCGCCGCTGATGCCACGCGGCCGCGAGGAGGAGTCGGGCTCGGGCATCGGCCTGGACGGCGTGCTGCAGAACACCTTCGGCTCGTCCTACTCGCGCCAGCTCGGGCTCAACAATCCCGAGAAGATGCCGCTCGACGGCGATCACTCGCCGAGCCGCATCTATGCGCTCGGCGGCTCCATCCTCGGCGCCACCGTGGCGACCAACGAGGAGAGCTGGATCCGCGCGGGCCACGACATCCGCCAGGTCTCGTACAACCTGCGCAACCTGCACGGCAGCGACGTCTCGATCGTGTCGGCCGGCAACGACGTCATCGGCAGCGCGACCGACGTGGTCGGCAGCAGCCCCGGCATCGTGATCGAGGGGCCCGGCGCGCTGCTGGTGAGCGCGGGGCGCGACATCTTCGCGCCCGGTGCGCGCGACGGCAACACGTTCCCGCTGACGATCCAGTCGGTCGGCAACCAGAGCTATGCCTTCAATTCGAGCGAGCCGCGCACGCAGACCCTCGTCAAGGGCCTGCCCGAGCGCGGCGCCTCGATCACGCTGATGGCCGGCCTGCAGGGCAAGGAGCCCGACTACGCGGCCTTCGCGCAGGCCTACCTCGATCCCGCGCGCGCAGCGAGCATGCCGGCCTACCTGACGCAGACGCTCGACGGGCGCACGCTGCCGCTGTACCTCACCGACGACGTGCGCCTGCTCGAGGGGGGCGGCAAGAAGTTCGAGCGCCGCGGCCTGGTCTCATTCGTGCAAGAGGCCGTGGGCGAGACGCTGGCCCCGCTCGATGCCTGGGCCCGCTTCCAGACCCTGCCAGCGCCCGCGCGCGAACGCTTCCTGCGCGAGGTCTACATGCAGGAGCTGCGCAACGCCGGGCGCGACCAGCTGCTGCCCGGCGTCGACGACCTGCCCCTCAACGGCGGCTACAACCGCGGCTACGGCGCCATCGCCACGCTGTTCCCCGGCGGCGGCTGGAAGGGCGACGTGCAGATGGCCGACGGCAGCGTGCGCACGCTGCAGGGCGGCGGCATCGAGGTGCTGGCACCCGGCGGCGGCCTGCAGGTGGCGGCGCTGGGCCAGGCGCCGGCCGACGGCCGCGGGCTGGTCACGCTGGGCGACGGCGACATCCACGTGTTCACCGCGCGCGACGTGCTGCTCAACCGCTCGCGCATGCTGACCTTCGCGGGCGGCGACGAGATCATCTGGTCGACGCTCGGCGACATCGACGCGGGCCGCGGCGCGAAGACCACGCGCTCGTTCCGCCAACCGGTGATAGAGACCGATGCCGACGGCATCACGCGCGCGCTCGAGAAGGCCGACATCACGGGCTCGGGCATCGGCACCGTCGAGGGCTTCGAGAACGTGGTGCCGGGCGACGTCGACCTGGTCGCGCCGAAGGGTACGGTCAACGCGGGCGATGCGGGCATCCGCGTCAGCGGCAACCTCAACATCGCCGCGCTGCACGTGCTCAATGCCGCCAACATCGAGGTCAAGGGCGAATCGAAGGGCCTGCCGGTGGTGACGGCCGTCAATGTCGGCGCGCTCACCAACGCCAGCGCCGCGGCCTCGCAGGCCGCCAATGCCGCGCAGGAGACGGTGCAGCGCGAACGCGCCGCGAGCCGCCAGGCCCTGCCCTCGGTGTTCACGGTGCGCGTGCTGGGCTTCGGCAACGAACCGGCCGAAGGCCGCGAGCCGCCGCCCGAAGCCCGGCCCGGCGTGGTGCGCTACGAGCCGAACCACCGCGTGCAGGTGATCGGGCACGGCGCCGAACTCAAGCCCGACCTGCTGGCACGGCTGACCGAGGAAGAACGGCGCCGCCTGCAACAGCGCGACTGACGCGTCCTTCACGCGCAGCGAGCGCGCCCTGTCCCGGCGGGACGGGGCGCGGCCCCGCCGTTCCCGCCCTCAGGAGAGCAGACCCGTCATGGACATGAGCATCCACGTTCACCTGGCCACGCCCGAGGCCGGCGCCGAGCCCGGCCGCGCGCTGCGCGACTGCCTGGTGGCGAACTACCAGCGGCTGCATCGCCGGCTGCAGCGGCACCTGGGCTGCGCCGACCGCGCCAGCGACTGCCTGCACGATGCCTGGCTGCGGCTCGGCGACATGGCGGCGCTGCCAGCGGTGCAGGCGCCCGAGGCCTATGTCTATCGCGTCGCCTGCAACGTGGCGCTGGACCGGCTGCGCGGCGAGCGCGCGTCGCTGCAGGTCCAGGAGCCCGAGTTCACGGTCGAGGCCTTCGCCGATCCCTCGCCGGGCCCCGAGGCCGTGGCCGAGGCGCGCTCCGAGCTGCGGGCGCTCGAGCGCGCGATGCAGCGGCTGCCGCGCCGCCATCGCGCGGTGCTCGAAGCGCTGCGCATCGAGGAGATGACGCGCCAGGAAGTGGCGCGGCGCTATCAGCTCTCGCTGCGCAATGTCGACACCGCGTTGCGGTTGGCGCTGCGGCATTGCGCGCCGTGCGCGGCCGCCGACTGATGCCGCCTCAGCGCAGCGGCCGCCGCGCGGTGCTTGGACCCGCGAGCACTTGCTGCCCGCTGTGCCGCGCGCAGTAGCTCAGCGCCTGCTGCAGGGCGGTGTCGACGCTGCGCAGCGACAGGCCATAGCGGCTCGCGACCTCGTGCCGCGTCATCTCCTCGATGCGCAGCGCCTCGAGCACCGCGCGATGGCGGCGCGGCAGGCGTTGCATCGCGCGATCCACGGCCTGCAGCCTCGAGCGTGACTCGCTGATCAGCTCGGGCCCCGGCGCCGGGTCGACCAGCTGGTCGAGCTCGATCTCGCCGCCCAGCCGCGCATGGCGGTTGGCGCGCAACTGATCGACGGCCGCATTGCAGGCCATGCGGAACACATAGGCCTCGGGCGCCTGCACCGCCTGCATCGCGCCGAGTTCGCCCAGGCGCAGCCAGGTGTCGTGCAGGCAGTCGGCCGCGAGGTCGCCGCAGCCGAGGCGGCGCGCGAGGCGCTGGCGCAGGCGCTCGTAGTTCGCGACCAGGAAGTCGCGCAGCGCCGGGCCCTGAGGCATGCCCTCGGGCCGCTGCAGCGCGTGCTGGATGCTCATGTCCATCGCGGTTCGATCCTTGACGTGGGTTCGGGGCCGCGGTGCGCGGCGAAGCCCTCCCCCGCCCGCGCTGCGCGAGGCAGGCGGGGCACGGGGAGGTCCGTGGCGGGAGAGCTACCGGTCCTGCAGCAGCCGGCGGCGCTCGTCCTCGGTGAGCCGCGCCAGTTGGCCAGGCCGGAAGTCCTGGCCGCGGCCCACGAGCTGCACCAGGTTCGCCGGGTCGTAGCGTTCCTTCGGCGGCAGGCTGGCACCGGTCGAGGACTTGGGCGCCTCGTCGCGGCCATCGCGACCCTCGGGCTGCTCGTTGCCGAAGCCCAGCACGCGCACCGTGAAGACCGAGGGCAAGGCCTGGCGCGCGGCCGTGCGTTCGCGCTGCACCGTGTCCTGCGCCGCCATCGCGGCCTGCGAAGCGGCGGCGCTGGCATTGGTGAGCGCGCCGACGTTGACCGACGCGATCACCGGCAACCCGGCCGACTCGCCCTTGACCTGGATGTTGGCCGCATTCACCACCTGCAGCGCCGCGAGGTTCACGTTGCCCGAGACGCGAATCCCTGCCTCGCCCGCATCGATGGTCCCGAGAGGTGCGATCAGGTCCACGTCCCCCGGCGGCACCTCGGGAATCGGATCGAGCGTCGCGATGCCAGCCCCGGTGCTCGGCACGTTGGGTGAGAGCTTCACGTTGCCCAGCGCGTCGTACTCGCGCTTGGGCGGCGTGTAGACCAGCGTGGTCTTCGAGCCGCGCCCGGCATTGATGTCGCCCTCGGCCGACCAGCCCAGGATGTCGCCGCCGAAGGTGGTCATGATGCGTGACAGGCCCAGCAGGATGCTGCCCTTGCTGTACATCTGGATGTCGCCCTCGCCCTGCGTGAGCAGGCCGGCGGGCGTGACCTCGTCGCCCGTCGCGGGCACCACGCCTTCCACGCCCACGACCGTGCTGCCGCCCGGTGTCAGGGTCTGGATCGCGCCGCCGGCCACGGTGCGCACGCCGGCATTGGTGCTGGCGCCCTGGAACAGCGTGATATCGCCGTTGCGCGCCACCGGCCGGCCGGCCGCATCGAGCGTGGGGAACAGCGCGGCGATGGCCTCGCGGCCGCGCAGGTAGCTGCCATAGCGCTTGCTGTCCACGTCGTTGTACTCGCGACCACCGGCCGTGAGTTCGGCATAGAACACCTGGCGCACGAACACGCGCTGCTGCTCGCCGGGCAGCGCCTCGAAATAGCGCAGCGCCTCGGCCGCCGTGCCCGAGAAGCCGAAGCGTTCGCCCAGCCAGGCCGCCAGCTCCGCGTCGTAGGTCTTCGCGACCTTGCCCGGCTGATCGGCCAGCGCGCCCGAGGCATCGATGAGGTTGGCCGGATCGAGGTAGCGCTTCGCGAAGCCCGCGACATCGCTCGCGCCCTCGCCCGGCGTGCCCGCGCCCAGGCCGGCCTGCAGCACGATGCCCGCGCCCGGGCGCTTGTCGGCCGCCGAGACCGGTCCGAGGCTGGTGAGGCTCGCGCGGTTGCCCAGGTAGATGTCGCCGCCCGCGCTCACCTCGAGCGTGCCCGGGCCGAGGATCGCGAAGCCGGTGGCGCTGCCCTGGTTGAAGATGTCGCCGCCCGCGGCCACCATCGACACCTCGGCGGCGCTGCCGTGCGCGATCAGCCCGCCGCTGTTGACGACGTCGCCGCCGGCCAGCATGCGCAGCGGCTTCGAGGCCAGGAAGTACTGGCCCTGCGTGCCGTCGAAGCTGCTGCCGATGTTGCGCACCTCGCCGATCGCGACGCTCTGGATGTCGCCGCGCAGCGCATAGACGTGCGAGACGGTGCCGCTGCCGGCCATGCTGTCGTCGCTCAGCGTGTTGGGGCCGAACATGAACGGCGTGCCGCCGGTGCCGTTGTAGCGCCCGTCGTAGGGGCTGTAGGCGTTCGCGTAGATGATCAGGTTCGCGATGCCGTCGATCGCCGAGGTGCCGCCGCGCCAGTAGTTGCTCGCGAGCAGCGCCGCATCGTCGAAGTCGCCGGGCGTCATCGCGCGCCAGGCCGGCCGCAACGGCGTGGCGATGGCGTCGGCCGAGGTGCCCAGCAGGCCGATCGGCGAGCCGGCGTTGCTGGTGTTGTTCGCGCTCACGCCCGACACCCGGTTGCCGGCCAGCAGCTCGAGCTGGCCGGTGGGCGACGGCATCAGGTAGTCGTCCTGCTGCCGGCCCGCGAAGTAGATGCTGCCGCCGGGCGCCACCGCGCGCAGCACCGAGGGCAGGAACGCGGTCGTGGTGTCGGACGCGGTGCCCAGCGGCGAGAGGTTGCCGCCGGCCGAGAACAGCTCGATCGCGGTGGCGTTGGTCCACAGCGTGTACCAGCTCGAGGCGGCGCCCTCGCTGCCGTCGGCGAGGCTGACCCGGGTCTCGAGCCGCTGGATGCCGCGGCCCGGATCGATCACGCCGCGCAGCACCAGGTCGCCCAGCGTCTGCACGCTGACCCGGCCGTCGCCCGGCGCGAACACCGCGCCGCCGCGGCTGGCGGCCGAATAGGCGATGTAGGGGTCGAGGCCGCGCGGGTCGTCGTTGAGGCTCACGCTGTAGCTCTTGAGCTGCATCACGCCGAGGCTGGCCGCGCGCAGCGCGGTGTCGCCGCGCAGGTTGGCGTACTGGCCGCCGTAGATCCGGCCGTCGGCCTGCACCGAGAGCAGGCCGCCGCCGGTCTGCGCCACCGTGCCGTCGATCACGCGGCCGCTGCCGCCGACCGCGACCACGATGCCGCGGCCGCTGGTGGGCAGGTCGGTGTCGGCGAGGTCGGTGCCGATGTCGCCGCCCGCGCGCACCCGCGCATTGCCGCCGCCCAATGCGCCCAGGCCCGCGTAGGCCGCGAGACCGAGGCCCGCGTAGTCGGCGTACACGCCGGGGCCGTCGAGCACGTAGGAGCCGAACATCACGCCCCAGCCGGTGGCCTGGCCGAGTTCGCCGGCGCCCTGGCGCAGCAGCCAGCCGCCGACCAGCTCGGAATTGCTCCCCTGCAGGCCGCGGATGTTGCCGCCGGCCGCCAGCGTGAAGTCGCCGCCGCCGGTCGTGTACCACATGCGGTTCGGGTCGATGGCCGCGAGGTAGCCGTCACGGTCGCCGAGGTTGCTGCCCAGCGTGGTGCCGTCGGGCTGCAGTTCGCGCGGCGCGTTCCAGGCCGTGCCGGCGCCCGTGCCCGGCACCCAGGTGCCCGCGGTGTACACGCCGTAGAGGCTTTGCTGCGTGTAGTCGCCCGCGGCGAACAGCTCGAGGTCGCCGGTGCCGGTGCGCACCACGCTCGTGCCGGGCGCCTGCGGCCCCAGGCCCTTGCCCTGCAGATTGACCTGGAACGGATCGTTGAGCGTGATGCCGCCGCCCTGCGAACGCACGGCGCGCGAATCGCTGCTGCCGAGGTCGGCGCCGCCCACCAGCCGCATCGACCACGAGGCGCTGCCCGCGCCGAGCATCGGCGCGATGGCCCAGATCGCGCGGCTGCCGGTCTGCGCCAGCGCGCTGCTCACGAACATGCCGGCCGGCAGCACGCTGCCGGCCGCGAGCTCGACCGGGTCGGCCAGCTCGAGGCCGTTGAGCACGGCCACGTCGGTGCCGGCACGCCAGGTCGTGGCCGCCATGCGCATCCCGTAGATCGCGACGTTGCTGAACTGGATCGCGTTCATGCCCGCGCGCAGCACGGTGCCGGCCGGCAGCCGCAGGTTCGCCGTGGTGGTGCCGATCACGCCGACCAGCGTCGAGGTGTTGGTGCCCGCGGGGATCACGCGGCCGGTCGGCAGGATGATGTCGGCCGTGGTGACCACGTTCGCCTTCACGCGGTTGTTCAGGGTGTTGCCGCCGAGCACCACGTCCATCGGCAGCGGTGCGTCGTCCGACAGGGTCAGCAGCGTGTTGGCCGGCAGCGCGAGGTCGAAGCCGAGCACGCCCCCATACGGCAGCTGGCTGCCCGCGGCGAGCGTGAGGCCGCCCGCGGGCACCTGGTAGTCGGTCTCCAGCGTGACCGAATTCAGCACCTCGCGGTAGACCTTGCTGTCGGGCGAGTCGGGCGGCGGCGCGAAGCCGTCGTTGATGCTGCCATCGATGTGCAGCTCGCCGCCCGCGCGCAAGGTGAGCACGCCGGCCTCGCCCGCGCCGCGCGTGCCGTTCGCGCCGGGGCCGTAGCGGTAGCCCGAGAGATCGAGGTCGCCCACGGTGTGCAGGTCGCCGCTGCTGCGGATCTCCACGCCGGGGCGCAGGTGGAAGGCGTCGCCGTCGATCTTCAGGCCCGCCAGCCGGCCCTGCAGGCCGGCGTTGTTCCAGGCCGCGTCGATGAAGGCGCGGCTGCGCGCGTCGATCTGGTCGAGGCCGACCATGCCGTCGGCGCCGACCGGGCTGCCGTTGGCATCGCCGTTGTTCTGCTTGACGCTGCCGTTGGCGTCGGTGGGCTCGTAGGTCCAGAAGGCATTGACCGCCACGCTCCTGGCGCCGCGGATGTTCAGCGGCGCGGGCGCGTCGATGCGCAGGTCGCCGCTGGTCTCGCCGGTGCGCGGCGCGTTGATGTCGAGCTGGCCGCGCGCGATGCCGTCGGCCGCGCGCAGGTCGAAGCTGGCGCCGCCGGCCAGCCGCACCGTGCCCTGGCTCGAGCTCAGCGCGATGCGCGCGCGGTTCGCGGCATCGATCGGCGCGCCGCGGCTGTCCACGGCCAGTGCGCTGGCATGCGCGTCGAGCAGCGCCGAGGCCTCGAGCGCGAGCTCGTCGCGCGCCGACAGCACGATGCTGCCGACGCCGCGGCCCGAGGCGTCGAGCGTGCCGCCGATGCGCAGGCTGCCGCCGTCCGCCGCGATCGAGATCTCGTGCGCGCGCACGCCGTCGCCCACGCGCAGGTCGCCGTTCTTCACCGTGAAGCTGCGCGCGCCGAAGAAGCCGGCCTCGCCGAGCTGGCGGTTGAGCTGCGCGAAGGCGTCGTCGCCGAGGCGCGCGGTCGTCAGCGCGAAGCGGCCGTCGGCGAAGTCCGCGCCGCCGCCCGAGGCGCGCAGCGTGCCCGCGAGGCTCACGCTGCCGTTGGCGGCGCTGGCCGAGAACGAGCCCGCGTCCTGCCGCGCGGCCGAGACGTCCACGCGCGAGCCGGCGGCCAGGTCGATGTTGCCGTGCGCGCTCTCGAGCTTCAGGTCGCCGCCCCAGCTCGACTTGCGCACGTCGAAGAAGTCGATGCTGCGGCCCGCGAGGTCGATGGCCGCGCCGTCGCCGAGCGCGATGTCGCCGTCGGCGCGCACCGAGAGCCGGCCGCTGGGCAGCGCCAGCGCGGTGTCGAGCCGCACCGAGCGCGCCTCGAGCGCCAGGCTGGCGCCGAGCGTGTCGAGCGCCGCGGTGTCGGCACGGGCGCCGCCGTCGGGCGCGATCGCTTCCAGCCGTCCGCCGGCCACGTACTTCATGCTGGAGCCGGCCTCGCCGGTCCACAGCGGCGTGACGATGCGCAGGTCGCCGCCCGTGCGGCTGCCGTCGGCGGCCTGGATGCCGCCCACGGTGAGGCTGCCGGCGTTGTTCGCGCTCACGCGGTCCGCGGCATGGATCTCCACGCCGGCGAAGCCCAGCGCGAGGCGGTCGAGCGCGGTCTGGCGCTGCGGCCGGCTCAGCGCGTCGTAGCCGAACAGCACCGTCTGCGCGTCGATCACCAGCCGGCCGCTGCCGGTGCCCGGCCCGCCAGCCTGCACCGGCGCGGGCGCCACGCTGGCATAGGGGTTGTCGGCGCTGCCGACGCCGGTGCCGATGCCGTTCCACACCAGGTTGCGGGTGGCGATGCGCACGGTGTCGCCGGCGCTGCCCCAGCCGTAGAAGGCCGGCGTGGCGAACACCATCTGCACCGGCGAGTCGCCGGTGTCGAGCGTGACCGTGCCGTAGAAGTTGAAGGCGCCGCCGGCCGTGAGGTTGAGCCGCTCGAGCGCCGGCACGCCGGCTTCGGCCGAGGGGCGCAGCAGCCGGTCGAGCACGGCCTGCGTGAGGTGCCAGCCCTGCGGCTGCACGCCCGCCGCCGCGGCCGCGGCCAGGCTCTCGGCGGTGCCGATGCTGATCTGGTTCTGCGCCACCGTGAGGTAGCGCGCGCCCATGTCGACCTCGCCGAGCTCGAGCGCGCCCGGTGCCGCGAAGGCGATGGTGCCTTCGGTGCGCAGCCGCGCGCCGTCGGCCACGGCGATGGTGCTCGTGCCCGCCGAGGGCAGGAAGTCGAGCAGGCCATTGCCCACGGCCAGCACCGCCGGGCCGCCCGCGAACTGCCCCGACGAGAGGCTGTTGGCATAGACGTAGCCGAGTGCCGAATCGATGACCCGGCCGCCGAAGCCGCGCGTGTCGATGCCGGCGCCGCCCTCGAGCGAGATCGCGTCGCCGACCAGGAACACCTGCCCCGCCTTGAGCACCGTGCCGTCGCGCAGCACCACGCCCGGATGCTCGCGGCCGTCCTGGCCGAAGTACATGCGCGCGCTCTCGCCCAGGGTGCTGGCACCGTCGAAGTAGCGCCAGGCGCCGCCGATGGCCAGCGAGGGCGCCGCGAAGGCGTTGAGCGCGCTGTCGGCCAGCGACAGCCGGCTGCCGTCGCGCACCGCGTCGACGGCATCGCGCGGGCGGACCTCGATGAGCTTGCCGTCGGACCCGACGAACATCAGGCCGTCGATGCCGCGCGCCTCGCCGCGCGTCGCGCCGCCGAACAGCGCCGTGCCCTCGAAGCGCAGCGGCTCCTGCACCTTGTCGCTGGCGCGCAGCTGCAGGTCGAGGATCTTGCCGTCCTCGGGCAGGCGCGAGCGCACCGTGCCGAACTGCTCGGCCTGCGCGAGCAGGAACTCGCTGAAGCCGGTCTCGTTGTACTGGGCCAGGTCGCGCACCGCATCGGCGGGCGTGAGCAGCACCTGCGTGGGCACCGCCGCGCGCTTGGCGGTGCCGGCCACGCGCTGCACGGCGCTGGCGAGCCACGAGCCGCCCGCGGCCGTCACGGTGCCCGCCGTGCCCAGGCTGCGCAGCGGCAGTTGCGCGCCGAGCTCGACGCGGAAGGCGCCGGGCATCAGCGCGAAGCTCGCGGGCATCAAGGTGTAGGTGCCCGCGGGCAGGCCGGGCACGCCGGCGCCGATCTCGATCTGCGCGCCGATGGCCGGATCGCCCGCGCCCTTGTCGAGGATCACCGGCGCATAGCCCGGATCGTGGCCCGGAACGATCGCGTAGACGCCGTTGCCGGGCTGGCTGAAGCGGCGCAGCGAGGCGTTGGCGGGGTTGGTGTTGACCAGCGGCGTGTTGAGCACGTTGACCGAGCCGCCGCGGCCCGAGGTGAAGCCCTCGCCATGCAGCACGCCGCCGCCCGAGAGGTCGAGCACCGCGCCGGCCTCGCCCACCAGCCGCGTGGCGCCGATGCTGATGCCGCTGACCAGCGCGTCGGTGTCGGCCGACTTGGTGCCGCTGTTGTCGCCGCGGCTCACGTAGGTGTCGGCGAGGTTGTACTGCGTGGTGTAGCGGCCGTTCTTCGCGAGGCCGGCATAGCTCACGCCGTCCACCGTGCCGCCGAAGGGCATCTCCATGCCGGCGGCGCTGACCGAGGTCAGGCTGCCGTCGCGCAGGATCACCGTGGGATCGGTGAGCTTCGCGTTCACCGGGCCGAAGCCCGGGCCGCCGTTGAGCACCAGCACGGCCTGCCAGTCGGTGCCGAGAAAGCCGCCCAGCGTGTCGATCGAGATGTTGCCCAGCGGCGCGCGCACCACGCCGCCCTGGTCGACGGTGCCGCCGAGCAGCACCAGCTGGCCGAAGGCCGAGTACGGCACCTCGGGCACGCCGCCGGTGCTCGAGCGGATGGTGAGCGTGCTGTCGGGCGCGATGCCCGTGGGGCGGTTGCCCGCGACCAGCGCCGCGTAGGCGCCCGACATCGGATAGACCTGCGCGGCGCGCACCTCGAGGTTGCCGCTGACGTTGAAGCCGCCGGCCAGGCGCACGTCGCCGCTGCTGTGCAGCGCCACGTCGGCGAAGCCGTCGAGCACGATCCGGTTCTGCGGCAGCGAGCCGACGCCATCGGGCGAGCCCGCGCCCTTCACGCCGGTGGCGCCCGAGAGCACCGCGCCGTAGAGGTCGATCAGGTCGGCCGACAGGGTCAGCGCGCTGCGGCCCGCGGGCGCGGCACCGCCGCCGGCCAGCGCGAGGCCCGGCATGAAGGTCGGCGGCAGCGTCTCCTTCAGGTCCCAGTTGCCGCCGTCCAGGCGGATGTAGGGCGCGGCGATGCGCACCTGCGCATCGGGCGTGCCGTCGGCCACGGTCAGCACGCCGCGCTTCAGGTTCAGGCTGCGGCCGAGTTGCAGGTCGAGGTCGCCGTCGAACAGGATGCGGTCGTGCGCCGACAGCGTGAGCGCATCGAAGCCGCCGGCGCGCACCTGGTCGGCGCCGAGCGTGGCCTGGCCGTAGACCAGCCGCGCATCGGCCTCGCCGGGCGCGAGCTCGGACGCCAGGCCGCTGGGCGCGGCGTTCTGCACCAGCCGCACCGTGTAGAGCTGGTTGCGCGCCTCGCCGACCGGCTCGCGCGTGGGGTCCTGCAGCCGCTCCTGCAGGTACAGGCCCAGCGAGCCGCCGAAGGCGTTGGCGCCGCCGGCCTGCGCGCGCAAGGTGCCGTCGAGCACGATGCCGCTGTACGAGCGCATCTCGATGCCGCCGCCATCGCCCGCCAGCATCACCGTGCGCGACACCGCGGGGCCGTTCGCACCCGCGGCCGCGTCGACCTCGACCGCCGCGCCCGAGGCATCGAGCAAGGCGCCGGGGCGCACGATCACGTAGGCATCGCTGAGGCCCACGGCAATGGTGCCGCCGCCGGGCGCCACGCCGTAGGCGCGGCCCTGCGTGTCGCGCGCCACGTGGGCGCGGCCGGCCACGTCGAGCACCGCGGTCTCGCCGATCCACACCGACTGGCCCGCGGTCGAGAGCAGCACGTTCGCGCCCTGCGCCTGCGGCAGGCTCGCGAGGTCGATGCGGCCGCCCCAGGCATCGAGCCGGCCTTCGACGCTGAGCTGCCCGTCGGCACGCAGCGCGATCGCCGCGCCCGGATCGACCGCGACCCGCGCTTCGCGGCCGATGCGCAGCGGCGCATGGTCGGTGGCGTTCAGCGCGCCGGCCGTCAGCGACAGGCTCGCGCCCGCGCGCTGCGTGAGCGTTGCGGCCTCCGCGTCCTCCGCATACACGGGCGGCGTCCAGCGCGACAGCGCCGTCTCGGGCGCGGCGCCCGTGGGCACGAGCCGCGTGCGCTCGGCATCGATGCGCAGCACCGGCATCGCGACCTCGAGCCGCGTGCCGTCGCCGACCTCGAGGCCATCGCGGCCCTGGATCGCGTAGCGCGAGAAGCCCTGCTGGAACAGGCCGGTGTCGAGCAGCGTGCCCGCGCGCACCGGCAGCGCCGCGAGCGCGGTGCTGCCGCCCAGCACCAGCGCGCCGGCGGGAATGCGCAGCTCGCTGTCGACCACCGTGCCCGCGGCATAGCGCGTGGTCACCGGCGCGATCGGCACGCCGGCGGGGAAGGCATCGGCCGGAATGGTGTAGCCCGCGGGCAGCGTGCCGTTGAAGCGGCTCAGGGCGGTGCCCGCGGGCACCACGCTGCCGCCGAAGTAGTAGATGCCGCTGGTCGACTGCACGTAGAGGCCGCCGGCCGGCACCACCCAGTCGGCCGCGACCGTGAGCGAGGCGCCCGCATCGATCTGCGGTGCCGTGGCCGCGGCCAGCGTCTGCCCCGCCGCGACCGCGCGCACCGTCACCGCGAAATCCGCGGGCACGGTGCCGCCGGCCGCCACCAGGTAGTCGCGCTCGAGCTGCAGGTTGACCGCGGTGGTCTCGCCCGCGGCCAGCGTGCCGTTCAGGCCATGCACGCCGGCGCCGATGCCCACCGCGCGGCCCGAGCCCAGGCTCAGCGTGCCGCCGCCCGCGACGCCGAAGCCGCGGATCTCGCCGTCCAGCCGCAGCGGTGCGTCGATCGGCGCGTCGCCCGGCAGCACGGCATAGCCCGCGAACAGCGTCACGTCGCCGCCATGGCCCGCGACCAGCGCGCCATTGGCCTTCAAGGCCGCGCCGGACGAGCTGTCGATCAGGCTGCCGGCCGCGAGCGTCACGGCACCCGCGCTGCGGATGTCGACCGTGCCGCCGTCGACATAGGGCAGGCCCTGGCCGTTGCTCGGATCGAGCTGCAGGTTGGTCCACAGGCCGCGCGTGTCGAGGGTGGCGCCATTCGCCACCGTCACCGCGGTCGGATGGGTGGGGTCGGACGGCATCAGCGTCTCGACCGTCACGCCGGTGGTGGCGGTCGTCTTGAGCACATTGCCCAGCGCGATGCTGCCGCCGCGCGCCGTGAGGTCCGCGTTCACCTCGACCTGCTGCGCATGCAGCGCGATGCGGCCGCCGGGCACCACCGCGAGCGCGCCGTCGACGCGCACGCTGTCGCGGCCCACGGCGATCAGCGCGCCGAGGCCCCAGCCGTCGAGGCGCTCGCTGTCGACATGCAGCGCATCCTTGCGGGCCTGCGGCAGCGGGCCGTCGGGCGCGATGCCGTCACCGAGCGCGGGCTGGTCGCCGCCGAACACGATGTGGTCCACGGTCGGTGCGAGGTTGTGGAACACGCCGGTCGGACCATTCTTCGCATTGGTGTTGAAGGCACTGGTGTAGCTGCCGAGGATCAGTTGCGCGGCGAGCGCCGCGGCGTCGTGCGACTGTGCATAGCCATCGATGCCGCCGTCGCGCCTGGTCGTCTGCCTCGGGCCTTGGTAAACGCCCGAGCTGATGTCGCCCTCGAGCACGGCCGCGCCGGTCGAGACGATCAACTGCCCCGCATCGCGCCCCACCGTGTAGCCGTTCTCCAGCCGCTGCTGCGGCCCGATCAGCGGGTTGTAGAAGAAGCCCGTGGTCTTGTCGCCCCAGCGCTTGTGCGCGTCCTCGTAGCCCTTGTAGAGGCCCGTGTACTGCACATCGGCCGGCGCGCTCGACACCTCGTAGAGCCGGCCATCGGCCCCCTTGAGCCAGCTCTGCTTGATCATCCCGGTCTGCACGTCCAGCGTGCCGCCCGAGAGGTTGATGTTCGAGCCCGCCTGCGCGACCAGTTCGTTGCCCGCGAACACCACGCTGCCGCCCTGCGCGCCCCACTCGCACACGGTGTGGCCCTGCAGGCCCAGGTAGCCGCCGACCTCGAGCAGGCCGCCCGGCGTGTACCAGCGCTCCTTGTCGTAGCCGCCCACACCGGCCGCCACGCGCAGCAGCTTGCGCCGGTCGATCCACACATTGCTGTTGTTGAGCATCGTGGTGTCGCGGTTCAGCGGGGCGTCGCGCTGCTCGTTGCCCTGGATGTTGATCTCGACGTTGTTCGAGGACATCGCGACCTGGACGCCCACGGCGCCCGAGACATCGAGCCGTGCGCCATTGGCCACCGTGCTGCGACCATTGCTCGCGGCCACCGCGATCTGGCCGCCAGTGGCCAGCGTGGTCGATCCGCCTTCGAACACCACGCCGCCGCCCGAGACGATCTCGATGCGCGACTGGTCGCGGCGGTCGTCGAGGCGCGCGAGATTGTCGAAGCCGCCCGAGGCCGCGGTGCGGCGTGCCAGGTCCTGCACGGCCGAATCGGCGATCAACGCATCGCGCTGGCTGTCGAGTGCGGTGCGTCCGTTCTGGTCGTCGAGCAGGATGGCATTGAGGGCACGCGCGGTCACCGTGACGCTGCCGAGCTTGTCGCTCGCCGCGTTCAGCAGATGGATCGTGCCGCGCGTGTCGACCGTAGTCGTGGACACGGCCACGCCGTCCTGCACCACCTTACGGCCCGCGAGCGTGATATCGCCTTCGGGTGCCTGCAGCAAGCCGGTGTTCGTCACCGCGCCCGCCGTGCTGTCCACATTGAACTGCGGCGCCACTTCATTGCCGCGCGTGGTGGAGGTCTGGTTCGCCGCGGTGCCTTGGCCGGGCCGCACGATGAAGAAGTCGCCCGCCGCCATCTGCACCTGGCCGCGCGGCGTGGTGATGGCACCCGCGTTGCCGACCTCCTTGCCGAGCAGCAGCGCATAGCCGCCGCCTTGCGTGACCGTGGTCGTCGGCGTGGTGTTGATGCGAGCGCCTGCCTGCACTTCGACCTTGCCGTCGGCATCGGTGAAGCTCGGCGTGTAGGCGCCGTTCGCCTGCGCGCTGTAGATGCCGCGCGTCTTGAACTGCTCGTCACTGATCTTCGCGGCCGCCGCAACGAGGTTGCGTGTATCGGTCTGGCTCGATCCGCTGAATACGATGCCGTTGCGGTTCGCGATCAGCACCGTGCCATCGGCCTTGATCTGCCCCTGGATCTGCGAGGGCCGTGCCTGCGGGTCGTTGACGCGATTGAGCACGGCCCAATCGGCCTGCTGCCTGAAATCGACCGTGGTGCGCTTGCCGACGTTGAAGGTCTCCCAGTTGAGGATCGCGCGATCGCCGGTCTGTTGAATGGTGACCGTGGTACGGCCATCGGTGCCTTGCGATTGCACCGGTGCCTGCGCGTTGAGCCAACCCGCGGTCAACGAATTGGTGTCGACGCGAAGACCGCCATCGGCCAAGCCATCAGGCACGGAAGACGGATCGTCCAGTGCCGCCTGCCGTGCCGCAGCCTGCGCGGCCTGCTGCGCCGCGATGCTCTGCGCGGCCAAGTTCAGGTTGCCGAGCGAACGCTGCAACTGCTCGCGCGCCTGCTGCTGTTGCGCGCTCGGCGTGTTGAGCGAGGACACCGGCAGGCCATTCGGCAGCCGGCCTGTAGCGATCGCTTGTCCCTGCGCGATGTTCTTCTGCGTCATCCACGCCGCACTGAACGCACGCTGCTGCGCATGCGCCGCACCCGCCGCGCCGATCGCAGCCAGCATCAGCGTGATGACCCTCGCCACCGGTGCCATCCTGAAGACGGAAAGCTCCCCGCCCACTCCGTTGTCCTTCGCGCCGCGCCCTCTTGTGTTCATGCCAGTTCCGCCGTGGTTGAGTCGATGCCATGCGGCCGCCCTGCGATGGGCAGCCATGGATGCAGAGGCATTCGCTTCGCACGCCGTGCAAAGCAACACCCCATTGCGGCTATGACGTGCGACCTCGGCGCGATCCCCCAACTATTTTTCGCGGCGGGAATGGCGCGCGCGTGAAGCCGCGCGCGTCATCGCGCGGTCACATCCGGGGGTGGAAAAAAGCGAAGGCGCTCAGCTCAGCACGAGCACGCCCGCGGGCAGCCGCCGGGCCTTGAGCTGGAACGAATGCTGGAGCTGCGAGAGCGCGGATTCGAGCGAGGCGACGAAGAAGCGTCCGCTGACGGGATCGCTGCCGGCCGCCTCGTTCATCAGCAGCACGCGGCCGGGCCGGTAGCGGTTGATCTCGTCGATGACCTGCGCGAGCGGCACCTGGCTGAACACCAGCTCGCCGCTGCGCCAGGCCGAGACGGCCGCGGGTTCGATGCCGACCACGCCGCCGATCGACGCCGTGTCGTAGAGGGTTTGCTGCCGCGCCTGCAGCAGGCGTTCGCCGGCCGGATGCGCGACGCGCACCGTGCCTTCGAGGCAGCTCACGCAGACCCGGCCCGCGAGGTAGCGCACCTCGAAGCGGCCGGACTCGGCCATGCTGCGGCCCGGGCCGGCCGCGACCTGGAAGGCGGGGCTGCCCGCGCGCAGGTCGATGGCGGCCTCGCCCGCCAGCAGCTCCATGCCGACGACGCGGCCACCGGCCTCGACGCGTCGCACGCTGGTCTGGGTGTTCAGCAGCACGTCGATGCGCTCGGCCAGCGCGATGGCCTGCTGCTCGCCGGTGCCGGTGTGGAAGTCGGCGGTCCAGGTGCTGGCCGCGGGCCACAGGCCGAGCGGCGGCCGCACCACCGCGATGCCGGCCACGGCCAGCGCGCCCACGGCCGCGCCGACGAAGGCACGGCGGCCCAGGGCCGGTTTGGGCATCGCGCCGCGCAGCGCCTGCCGGTGATGGGCCAGGGTCTGCGGATCCTCGCGCAGCAGCTCGCCGAGCGCGGGCTTGAGCAGCTGCCAGCGGCGCCGCGCCTCCTCGAAGGCGGCCTGGTGCGCGGGGCTGGCGCGCTTCCATTGCAGGAAGGCCTCGGCATCGGTGTCGCTCGCGCGCCCCGAGGTGAGCCGGCGCAGCCAGGCCGCGGCCTGGCGCTGCAGTTCCTCGGGTGGCGCGATGCCGTCGTGGGGCGATGTCTTCATGGCTTCAGGGCCGGCGATGCCTCGCGGGAATCCTTGTCTTCACCTGCTATGACGTTCGGCACCGGCCAAATCCCCCAACTATCTCTTGTCATGGTTCATGCGCGCTTCGCAGTAGTCGTGGGCGCGCTTGAGTTCGTGCTCGACCGTGCGCACCGACACGCCCAGCAGGCGCGCCACGTCCTTCTGCGCCATGCCTTCCCAGCGCACCAGGATCAATATCTCGCGCCGGCGCTGCGGCAGGCCGCGCATCACCTTCACCAGCGCATCGAGCTCGGAGCGCGCCTCGGCGCTGCGCGCCGGGTCCGGCGCGGGATCGGCCAGCTCCAGCAGGTCCTCGACGTCGTCGCTCGACAGGGTGCGCCCCTGCTTGCGCCGGATGTCGATGGCGATGTTGACCGCCATGTGCATCAGGTAGGCGGTCGGGCTCTGGATCGCGTCGTCGGCGGGCTGGCTCTGCACGCGCAGCCAGGTGTCCTGCAGCGCGTCGCCGGCCAGGTCGCCGTTGCGCAGCACGCGCGTGAGCCGCAGCTTGAGGCTGGCATAGCGCTCGACCAGGTAGTCGAGCAATGCGGGTTGCGCGCCTTCGGACATGTCAGCGCGCCGCGTTGCAGTAAGGCGCGTCGCGCCGGGTACGCGGCAGCACGATCAGGGTCAGCGGCTGCGGCATGGCCGCGGGCGGCGGCTGGTCCATGCGCACGCCGCGCAGCGCCTGCAGCAGCGCCGCATCGCGCGCGCCGTCGCCGCTCGAGCCCAGGAGGCGCGGGCGCAGGATGCTGCCCGCGGCGTCCACCTCGAAGCGCAGCAGCGAACGGTAGCTGCCCGGCGCGGTGCGCGGGTTGGCGCACAGCGCGGCCCAGACGCGGGCCTGGAGCCGGGCGTCGTAGCCGTCGTCCTCCTCGTCGGCGGCGGCGGGCGCGTTGCCGAGGACCGGCGGCGGCGCCGGTGCCGTCGCCTCCTTCAGCACGAAGGCCTCGGCCGGCCCTTCCTCGGGCCGCTCGGCGACCAGGCCCGTTCCCTCGAGCAGCAGGCGCAGCGCCGATTCGGGCGAATGGCGGCCCTGCACGGCCGAGGAGATGCGCCCCTGCACGGTCGCGCTGCGAAACAGCGTCGAGCGCCGCGACTGCGCGGCATAGCGACCCAGCGCATCGTCCAACGGCAGGGCGGGAATGTCGAAGTCGAGCAGCGCCGCGGCCGCCTCGGGAACCGGCGGCTGCATCGCGTTGTCCGCGGCCCAGGCGGGAGTCGCCAGCGTGCACACCATGCAGGTCGCGGCCCGGAGCCTGCTCAGGAGGCGCGCGTGAAGGCGCATCCGCAGCGGGTCTCGACGGCGGCCGTGCCGCGCCCAGGGCGTGGCCGCGGGCGGGACGATGGGAAAAGGGGGAGGACCGACACGGCGCAGGCACTGTTGGGAACCCGCGATCTTGGCGCCCGACGATGACTGATTTGTTACTACATCGCCGCGACACCCCGATGGCCGCGCAGGAAGCGGGCGACATCCGCGGTCGCGATGCCCCGCTGCGCGTTGTAGGTGAGACCGACATCCCAGGCCACGCCGGGCTCGCGCGCGAACGCCAGCCGGTACTTGCGCATCGTGTCCCGCGGCTGCTTCGCGAGCTCGTCCTCGAGCATCGGCACGCTCCACTCGATGCGTTCGACCCGGCGCTGGAAGCGCTGCTCGACGAGATCGGCCAGCCGGCCATAGCTCAAGGTCTCGCCCGCGGTGAAGAAGATGCCGCTGTGGTCGACCGGTTGGGTGAAGAGGATGTCCGCCGTGAGCCGGCCGATGTCCTCGGGCGTGGTCACCGTCACGCGCGTGTCCCAGCTGCCCAGCGCGTTCACGCGCAGGCCTTCGAGGTCGACCACGCCGAAGGCCGGTTCGAACAGGAAGCTCGTGAACATCCCGGTCGACACGATGAGCCAGCGCGTCGCCTGCTGCGAGCGCAGCATCGCGCGCACCGCGATCTGCTCGTCGAACAGCCCGCCCGCGCTGCCGGTCTCGATGGTGTCGTAGTCGATGCCGAACTGCCATGGCACATAGCGCGCGACGCCGGCTTCGAGCGCCGCGGCCGTGAGCTTGCGCTGCGTGCCCGGACCGCCGACGAAGCCCGTGCAATTGACCACGGTATGGAACGCGCGAAAGATCCGGGACAACCCGTGCGCATCGGACGCAGCGATGTCGGCATGGATGACGGCCACCTTCAATGCCGCCAGTTCTTCGAGCAGCGCGCGCCGCACGGGCGATGGCGACGACGCCGTGTCGGGCCGCAGCAGCACCGAGATCCGCGCGCCCTCGCGTTCGGCCCTCGCTGCCAGTGCGCGAATCACGCTCGATCCCAGTTCCCCGGCGCCCACCACCAGGATCTCGAGAGCGTCTTGTCTTGTCTGCGGCATGGATGCATCTCCGATCAAAATCGGCAGTTGGACCCGGCACCCCCCAATGAAAGAAGGCACACGCGTGATACCGCAGGAAAAAATCGAGGCGCTGATCCGGCAATCGCAAGCCGCTTGCGATGCGCTCAGCGACGACGACGACGGACTCAAGCGCGAAGTGCTCGCGCATGCCGGCAGCCGCTGGTCGCTGGGCGTGGTGCATGCGCTGGGCGTGTCGGGCCGGCTGCGGCATGCGGAGCTGGGGCGCCGGCTTTCGGGCGTGACGCAGCGCATGCTGACGCGCACGCTGCGGGCGCTCGAGCGCGACGGCCTCGTGCTGCGCTTCGACCACCGGGAGGTGCCGCCGCGCGTCGAGTACGAGCTCACGAGCCTGGGCCGTGGCCTGCTCTACCAGATGATTCCGCTGTGGACCTGGGTGATCGAGAACGCCGAGGGCTTCAGAGAAAGGCGCCGCGCTTTCGATGCGGTGCATGGCCAGCCCGAGGATTCGACACCATGAACATCCGCATCCGCCACGAAACGCCCGCCGATGCCCCGGCCATCGAGGCCGTCACCATCGCGGCCTTCGAACACGCCGCGCACACCAGCCACACCGAGCAGTTCATCGTGCGGGCGCTGCGCGCGCGGGGCCAGCTCGCGGTGTCGCTGGTCGCCATCGAGGACGAACGGATCGTCGGCCACGTGGCCGTGTCTCCCATTCGCATCGATGGTCGGGCGGGCGATTGGTACGGCCTGGGTCCCCTCTCGGTACGGCCCGACTGCCAGGGCCGGGGCATCGGTTCGCAGCTGATGGCGCAGGCCCTGGACGCGCTGCGCCTGCGGCGCGCCGGTGGCTGCGTGCTGCTGGGCGATCCGGCCTACTACGCGCGCTTCGGCTTCAGGGCCGAGCCCGGCCTGACGCTGCCGGGCGTGCCGCCCGAGTACTTCATGGCGCTCGCGCTGGCGGGGGCGGTGCCCACGGGCAGCGTCGCCTACAGCGAGGCCTTCGACGCGACGGCCTGAACTAGCCGCGCGCCAGGAATCGCTCGGCCGCCGCCACCCCTTCGCTCTCGCTGCGCACGAAGTCGAAGGACAGCCCCAGCACCTTGCCCGCGCCCTGCGCCGCCAGCCGCACCGCCGCGGGAATCGTGCGCTCGCCCGTGACGATCACCAGGCCCGCGCAGAACGCGCGCATGCGCTCCTTGTGGCGCTTGAAGAACAGCGCGCGGCGCTTGCGGTCCTCGTGGCTTTCCTCGGGGTGGTCGCCCGGCAGGTGGTCGGTCAGCAGCACGAAGCGCTCGCCGCGCTCGAGCAGCGTGGCCAGTTGCGCCTCGGTGTCGGTGTCGTGCGAATCGGCCTGCGGGTCTTCCTTCAGGAACACCAGCGGAAATCTCGTCGTGTCGAACAGCATCGCGTTCTCTCCAGAAAAAAAGGGAAGCCTTCGTGGGGCGCTCGATTCGTCAGTACAGCTCGTGCCTGACCGCGTGGTCGTAGTGCGCGTCGATCTGCGCGATCTGGTCCGTGCCGAGCTCGGCCTCGGCATCGGCGCGCCGGCCCAGCGCGGCCATCATCTGGCCCACGGTCGGCAGCGCATCGCGCGCGAGGCGGGCGCTGTCCTGCCACAGCCGGGCGCGGTTGATGGCCTTGCCGCAATGCAGCAGCACCTCGTCGATCCGCACCACGGTCGCGGTCTTGGGAACGCGCTCGCCCTCGCGCAGTTCGTTCAGCAGCCCGGCATCGGTCGAGACCCGGCCGCGGCCGTTGATGCGCAGGAAGAGTTCGAGGCCCGGGAACAGGAACACCATCGCGAGCCGCTCGTCGCGCCGCAGGTTGCGCATCGACTCGATGCGGTTGTTGCCGGGCCAGTCGGCGAAGGCGACCGTGTGCGCATCCAGCACATGGACGAAGCCCGGCGGGCCGCCGCGCGGCGAGGCGTCGAGCCCCTGCTCGCTGCCGGTCGCGAGGCAGAAGAAGGTGGCCTGCGCGAGATAGGCCTCGTGGAAGTCGACCAGGCGATCGAGCACCGCCTTCTGGATCATCTCGGAGGGCGCGGCATACAGCGCGTCGAGGTCGGGTTCCGGGGTCTGATCGTCGAGGAAAGGGCGAGGTCTTGGGTTCATGGCGCCAGCGTACGAAGAAAGGCCTTGGCGGCTGTAGACTGGATCGGCCAATCGATAGCTCTCATCCGCCATGACCGATCCCATTCTTCGCCTGGCCGGCCTGGTCGACCGACCGGACGGCCCGGTCCTCATCGCGGCCGAGGGCAGCCAGGGCGAGGAGCTGGCCTCGGGCCCGCACCGCCATGCGCGCGGGCAGCTGTTCGGCTCGCTGCGCGGGCTGCTGTCGGTCGGCGTCGAGGACGGTGTCTGGATCGTGCCGGCCATCCACGCGGTCTGGCTGCCGCCGCACCAGGAGCATTCGGGGCGTTCGCACGGCCCCTTCCATGGCTGGAGCGTCTACGTGGCGGAGCCGGCCTGCGCCACCCTGCCCCCACGGCCCTGCACGATCCGCACCTCGGGCCTGCTGCGCGAGGCGGTGCTGCGCGCCTGCAGCTGGCCGCTCGAGGCGCCCAAGCCGCTGGACGAGAGCCGCGCGCACGTGGCGGCGGTCATCCTCGACGAGATCCGCAGCCTGCCGGTCGAGCCCTTCGGCCTGCCGCTGCCAAGCGACCCGCGGCTGCAGCGCATCGCGCACGCGCTGATCGCAGAGCCCGCGGACCAGCGCGACCTCGAGCAATGGGCGCGCTGGGCCGCCGTGAGCTCGCGCACGCTGAGCCGGCGCTTCGTGCTGGAGACCGGCTTCAACTTCACGGCCTGGCGGCAGCGCGCGCGCATGATGCGCTCGCTCGAGATGCTCGCGGCCGGCGTCTCGGTGACGGCGATCGCGCTCGACCTCGGCTATTCGACCCCGAGCGCGTTCATCGGGCTGTTCCGCCGCACCTTCGGCGAGACGCCGGCGAGCTACCGGGCGCGGCTGTGACGCCGGCCGGTGCATGCCGCCTCACAGGCCCACGTCGCCGCGCAGCGCCGGGGTCGCGCTCAGCCCCGCGGTCCTGACCGTCTGCTGCATCACCGGGCGTCCCTCGAGGCTGGTGTCCGTCACGATCGTCCGCTCGTAGGCCGCGATCGCGCCGTTCGTGCCCATCGGCAGCGTCGTGCCGAACATCAGCGGCAGGTGCGAGTGCGCCGAGCCCTTGGGATCCCAGAACCCGAGTCCCTGGACTTCCATCAGGATCCTGCCGACGTTCGAATGCTGGCCATCGAGGAAGACGTCGTAGTAGTCGCCGACGCTCACGAGCGGCAGGATCTGCAGCTGGCGCGTCACGGCGTCGACGCGGCCGATCACCACCATCAGGCCCGGGCCGCCGGCCGCCTCCGCCGGGCCGACGATCCTCAGTTCCCCGCGCCCCTGCTGCGAGGTCGTGGTGTTCCCGCCGAGCACGCCGTACCTGATGGAGCCACCCGATACATGACGGGCCCGGCTGTCGGACGCGGCGATCAGGTTCCAGGTGTTGGGCTTCGGCGCGCCGTCCACCTCGGTGCGGGTGGCATGGCCATCGCCACGCAGATGCAGTTCGAGCCTGAGCTCGCGCGTGAGCCGCCCCTGCCCGTGTTCCTGCGCCAGTTCCTCGGCGAGGTAGACGATCTCGCCGCGCCACGAAGTGAGGGGCCGGACGTTGCTGCTGCGCTTGCGCGTGGTGACGATCACGTCGCCGTGCGAGCCCGGCGGATCGTTCGGGCCGGTCGGCAGCGTCAGCTCGATCTCGGCCTCGCTCCAGCGCGTGACCGGCAGCACCGTGCCGCCCACGCTCACGGTGCCGGGCTCGGCACCGAAGCCGCCGTGCACCACGAGCTTGTCCTTCCAGTCGACCTCGAGCATCGTGATCAGCGGATTGGTCAGGTCGAAGCCGCCCTGCCCGAAGCGCTTGATGGGCGCGGGACGCGAGCCGGGCTCGCCGGTCGGCGGGTTCTCCAGCAGGCCGCGGCTGCCGAGGTAGCGCCAGACGTCCTCGAAGTCGAAGGCGCGGTTGGGCGGCGTCCTGGGATCGTTGGCATTGACGCCGGTCATGCGGTCGAACAGCGCATCGACCGTGCGGTAGCCGGCGGCGGTGGCGCTGCCCTGCCAGGCGATGATTTCCGAGGCGCCCACGTTGCTCAGGCTGGCGCGGAACACCGCGGCCTCGGCCAGCCCCGCGCTGCAGGCCATGAGGACCACCAGCGAGTTGGGCGCGAGCTTGAGGTACTTGCGGATGAAGATGCTGGTGATCGCGTAGTTGGGCCGGCGCTGGCCGTGCAGGTACTCGTTCCAGCGGCTGCGATCGCGGTGCAGGATGATCGAGCGGTCGTCCAGGTCCTGTGCATAGAGTTCGTCGGCGTCGTCGCTCGAATTGTTTTCGGTCAGCATCGCGAAGTCGCGGTAGGCGTCGGGACCTTCCTTGGGACCGTAGACCGCGGCATGCCCGTTGAGATAGAGCAGCCCGACTTCGCCGGCATTCTTGAGCGCCTCGAGCGTCAGCACATGCTGCGCCGGCACCGTCCATCCGCGCTTCTCGAGCGCCGCCTTGGCCTTGGCGATGGCCGCGTCGCCCTCGGGCGAGAAGATGTCTTCCTTGAGTTTGAGCAGCAGCGCCTTGTCGCTGCCGGGCACCTGCATGTCGCCGGCCGCGAGTGGGGCGGCGCGCTGCTGGCGCGCGGCGAGATCACCTTCGCGCGGTGCCATGGGCGCGGTCGGCGCCCCGGTCTTCCAGTCGTCGGTGAAGAGGAAGTAGCGCCCGTCGGTGAAGCGTGCCCACAGGCTGTCGGTGTCGATGTCCACGGCGTCGTACTCGGGCTGCAGCAGGACCCAGTCGCGCAGCGCCTCGAAGGGCCTGGCGGTGCGCGCCCCGAGCAGTTGCTCGTACTTCTCGGCGATGCGCCAGGTGGCTTCGGAGCGCTGTTCCGAACTGAACCGGCCACCGGTCCCTCCGCCGCCGTCACCACCCGCGCCCCCGTCGCCCGGGCCGGGAAGCGGTGGAACGGCCCACCCGCCCGCGCCGCCGCCACCACCGCCACAGGCCGCCAGCGCGGCGCCCATGCCCGCCGTCATGGCGCGCGTCAGCAGGCGGCGCCTCGTGCTTTCCGTTTGATCCATCGTCGATCCGTCTTCCTGCGTGGTCAGCGCCCTGGTGAAGTTCCGCGGCACAAGCGACCGGCTTCTGCGCGAGATGGAACTTAGGGCGACGCGACGGGAAAGAGGTCAGCGAACGGTAAGGGGTGCAAAAGATCGACGGACGGCGCGCGCGGCGCCGGATCGACGGCGCTCAGCGCTGCAACTGGCGCAGCTCGTCGCTGGTGTTGGCGTTGAAGAAGGCGGCCGCATCGTCGAACGCCACCTGCACCATCCGATGCTGCGCGGTCCACTTGCCGAACTTGCGCTCGCCCGCCTGCAGGAAGGCGAGCAGGCTCGGCGCCAGGCCGGTGCGCAGCAGGCAGAACACGGGCTGCGCGCGCAGCTCGCCGTCTTCGCGCGTGGCGGCCATCGCGATCTCGGCGCCCTGCGCGGCCGCGGCCTCGGCCAGCCGGTCGACCAGGTCCGGCGGAAAGTCCGGCGTGTCGCAGGGCACGGTGACCAGCCAATCGGTGCGCGCATGCTCGAGCCCGGTCAGCAGGCCCGCGAGCGGCCCCGCATAGCCTTCGATGGAATCGGACCACACGGGCACGCCCATCGCCTCGTAGTCGGGCAGGTTGCGATTGGCGCTGAGCATGGCCGTGCCCACCTGCGGCTGCAGGCGGCGCAGCGCATGCAGCGCCAGCGGCGTGCCGCGGTGGTCCTGCAGGCCCTTGTCGACGCCGCCCATGCGGCTGCCGCGGCCGCCGGCCAGCACCAGGCCCGTGATGTCTTCGCGCGCGATGAGGTTCATGCGCGCATTCTCGCCCGAGGCCTACGACCTCAGCGTCCGCAGCGCCGAGGTCCAGCGCAGCAGCTCGTCGAGCATCGCCTTCGCGGCCGCCGCGTTGGCGGGGTTGGCCGAGAGACCGCCCTCGGCCTGCAGCTGCTGGCCCACGTTCGTGAACGCGACCGCCTCGAGCATCGGCACCACCTTGAGCGTGCCGAGCAACTGCTTGGTGACCTGCACCGCGCGGATGCCGCCCGACATGCCGCCGTAGCTCACGAAGCCGACGGCCTTGTACTGCCATTCGCGCACGAGGTAGTTCAGGGCATTGACCAGCGCGCCCGGCGGCGCGAAGTTGTATTCGGGCAGCACGAACAGGAAGGCATCGGCCTCGGCGACGCTCGCGCTCCAGGCGCGCGTGTGCTCATGCGTGTAGCGCTGCAGGCGCGGATGCTCGGGTTCGTCGAACACCGGCAGGCCGAAGGCGGCCAGGTCGACGAGACGGGCGTCGAAGCCGCCGTGCGCTTCGGCGATGCCGTGCGCCCACTGGGCGACGGCCGGGCCCACGCGGCCGGGCCGCGTGCTGCAGATCAGGGTATGGAGGATGGGACGGGTCATCGCCGAATCCTAAGTCATGGCGTGGCCAGTCCGAGGCGCGCGAGGGTCGCGGCCTTGAGGCGGCTGTCCTCGCGCACCTGGCGCTCGAAGTCCTTGCCCGGCTGGAAGTCGACCACCTGGTTGGCGCCGCGCGCCCAGGCCTGGTACTTGGGCGAGGCCACGGCCTCGCGGCACGAGGACTCGAGGCGCACGACCACCGCGTCGGGCGTCTTCGCGGGCACCAGCACGCCGCCGAAGCTCGCCTGCACCACGGGCACGCCCGACTCCTTCAGGGTGGGCACGTCGGGGAACGAGGGATGGCGCTTGTCGGTGTAGACCGCGATCAGGCGCAGCGCGCCCGATTGCAGGTGGCCGGTGATCGAGCTCGCGAGCACGGCGCCGAAGCTCAGGCGCTCGCTCAGCAGGTCCTGCAGCATCGGCGCGTCGCCCTTGTAGGGCACGTGCGTGAGCGCGACCTTGCTGGCGGCCTCGATGTCCGAGGTGCCCAGGTGCGGGATCGAGCCGGTGCCCGAGGTGCCGTAGCTGACCTTGCCCGGTTCCTTCCTCGCATCGGCCAGGATGTCCTGCACGCTGCGGTACGGCGACCTGGCCGGCACCGCGATCGCGAAGATGTTGTCGAACACCTTGCAGACGTAGCGGAAGGAATCGAGCCCGTAGTTCAGCGCCTTGAGCCGGTGCGGCTCGCTGGTCAGCGGCACGGCGGGCGTGAAGACCACCGTGTAGCCGTCGGCGCGCGCGCCGGCGCCCATGTTCAGGCCGATGGTGCCGGCTGCGCCGTCGCGGTTGATCACCGCGAAGGGCTGGCCGAGGTTCTCGGACATGGCCTGCGCGAGGCTGCGTGCATTGATGTCGAGCCCGCCGCCGGCGGCGAAGGGCACGATCATCTGGATCGGGCGCGAGGGATAGTCGGAGGCCGCCGCGGCGGGCAGCGCGGCGCACAGCGCAGCGAGCAGCAGCGCGCTGCGGCGATCGAATCGTCGGTTCATGGGAATGCCGCCGGCGGGTTACTCGGCGCGAATGCCGTTGCGCAGCACGCCGATGGCGTCGACCTCGATCTCGACGATGTCGCCGGGCTTCATCCACACCGGCGGGTTGCGCTTGGCGCCCACGCCGCCCGGCGTGCCGGTCACGATCACGTCGCCCGCGGCCAGCGGCGTGAAGGCCGAGATGTGCGCGATCTGGCGCGGGATGCTATGGATCAGCTTGTCGGTGGTGGTGCGCTGCATCTCCTGGCCGTTGAGCCGCGTCACCAGGGTCATTACGCGCCCGTCGGCGATCTCGTCGCGCGTGACCATCCAGGGGCCGAAGCCGCCGGTGCGCCAGAAGTTCTTGCCGGCCGTCCATTGCGGCGTGGCGGTCTGCCAGTCGCGGATGCTGCCGTCGTTGTAGCAGGCATAGCCCGCGATGTGCGCCCAGGCATCGGCCTCGGCGATGCGCCGGCCGCCGCGGCCGATCACGACCGCGATCTCGCCCTCGTAGTCGAGCCGCGTCGACTCGGGCGGCAGCACGATGTCCTCGCCGTGCGCGAGCTGCGATTCGGCCACGCGCAGGAACAGCGTGGGCTGCTCGGTGATCTCGCGGCCGGTTTCGCGCACATGCTCGCCGTAGTTGAGGCCCACGCAGACGATCTTGCCGGGGTTGGGAATCACGGGCAGCAGTTGAAGCTCGCTCAGCGCCAGCGTGGCGCTCGCCTGGCCGACGGCCGTGGCGGCCTCGGCCAGCAGGTCGGCCGCGATCAGCGCCTTCAGGTCCGCGGCGCGCTCGCCGAAGATCTGGCGCAGGTCGACGACGCGGTCCGCGCGGTCGCCGGTCACCGCGCCGTAGCTGGCGGTGCCGTTGAGTTGGTAGCTGATGAGTTTCATGGTCTGTCCGTGAGGAGTGATGGGAATAGAACTACGCCAGCCGACCTCCAATGCGCTGCGCGCCCTCGGTGATCAGGTGAACCATCTTGTCGAGGTCGACGATGGACAGGCGCGAGGTGTCGAAGACCAGCTGGATGGCGGCCCATGCGCCCCCGTCGGCCTTCGGGATCGGCGCGGCCACGGCCGCGAGCTGCGGTTCGAGTTCGCCGATCGACACGTAGTGGCCGGCCTTGCGGATCCCCGCGTAGAGACGGCGGAATTCGCTCCACTCGGCCGGCAGCCCGCTGCGCACGACCTCGTCGTGGCGGGCATCGAAGACCTTGCGCAGCTGCGGCGGCGCGAAGGTCGAGAGCAGCACCTTGGGCGCGGCGCCCAGGAACAGCGGGCGCGGCCGGCCGCGCCCGTAGGCCAGCGTCGGCGGCGCGCCGCCCATCTCGCGATGGGTGTCGAGCACCTGCATGCCGAAGATGCCCGAGCTCACGCAGTCGAAGCCGGTGGCGGCCACCAGTTCGCGCATCACCGGGATGCCTTCGCGCAGCACCGGGTCGGCATTGCGGATGTAGTGGTCCAGCAGGATGATCCGCGGCCCGAGCGCGTAGTGCGAGTCCTCCACGCGCTGCAGCAGCCCGGCCTCGAGCAGCAGCCGCACGTAGCGGTAGCCCGTGGGCAGCGAGACCTCGAGCGCCGCGGAGATGTCGTCCGCCGTGCGCGTCAGGTGGGTGTCGTCGAACAGGTCGAGCACCCCCAGCATGCGCCCCAGGCTGGACATGGATTTTTCCGGCACGCCAATTCCTCCAGAGTGTCATGGCGCGACGGGGAGGTGTTGCGAGATGCGATCCAGATCGTGCCCCGTGCGCGCGACGCCGACGATATATCGGTCGGGGCGCAGTATCACCGCCCGCGCCTCGTGGGCCTCGAGCCAGTGGCGCAGCGGCGCGTCGGGTCGGTCGATGACGATGGCATCGGCGCGGCGCCAGCGTTCGGCGGTGGCGGGCGCGGCGGCCGCGAGCGCGTCGGGGCTGCCGATCACCGCGCTGCGCCGGCCCAGCAGCTCGTCGAGCAGGCGGCCGTCGGCCAGCCGCGGCTGGGGAAAGGGCCGCCCGGCGGGCGAGCCCGCGTCGGCATCGAAGGCGCCCTGGCCCAGCAGCTGCGGCGGCAGCTCGAAGATCTCGGGGCGCCCGGCACGAAAGCGTGCATCGCGCTCGGCCGCACGCGCGGGATCGGTGGTCTGGATGATGTCGCCCAGCCGCACCGCGAGCTCGATCAGCGCGCGCACATGCGGCGCGCGCTCCGACTCGTAGGTATCGAGCAGTTCGGCGGGCGCGCCGCGCGCGAGCACGGCCTCGAGCTTCCAGGCGAGGTTGGCCGCGTCGCGGATGCCCGCGCACATGCCCTGCCCGAGGAACGGCGGCGTCTGGTGGCAGGCATCGCCGGCCAGCAGCAGCCGGCCCTGGCGCCAGCCCTGCGCGATGACGGAATGGAAGGTGTAGATGGCGGCGCGCTCGAGCCGCGCCTGCTCGGGCTTCACCCAGGGCGCGACCAACCGCCACAGCGTGTCGGGTTGCACCAGCGCTTCGCGGTCGTCGTCGGGCAGCACCATGATCTCCCAGCGCCGCCGGTCGCCGACCACGTTGCAGTAGGTCATGGGCCGCGCCGGATCGCAGTGCTGCACCGTGTGGTCGGGCAGTGCGACCGGTTGCCGCAGCAGCACGTCGAACACCAGCCAGGGCTGGCGCAGCCCGAGGTCGACCATCGCGCTGCCCATCTGCCGGCGCACCGGCGAGCGCGCGCCGTCGCAGCCGACGACATAGCGCGCGCGCAGCGTGGTGTTCTCTTGCCGGTGCAGGTCGCGCACGCTCAGCGTGGCGCCGTCCGCGTCCTGCGCGATGCCGGTCAGCTCGTGCCGCAGCCGCAGCTCGACGTTGGGAAAGCGCGCGAGGCCTTCGCGCAGCACGGCTTCGAGCTCGGGCTGGTGGAAGTAGTAGTTGTTGGCGCAGCCATGCGGGCCGAGCGCTGCGCTGCCGCCGCGGATCAGCATCGTCTCGCCCGCGCCGTTCACGAAATGCATGCCCTGCTCGCCGGGGCGCGCGATGGCCAGCACCTGCTCGCGCAGGCCCGCGCCCTGCAGGATGCGCAGCACCTCGCCGTCGAAGTGGATCGCGCGCGGCAGCGGGAAGATGCCGGCCTCCTTCTCGAGCACCAGCACCGACAGCCCGACCGCGCCCAGCAGGTTGGCGAGCGTGGCGCCGGTGGGCCCGAGTCCGACGATCGCGACGTCGTGCATCTCCATCGCTTCAGCCACGCTGGTCTTCCTGCATGCGGCGCGCCACCTCGGCCTGCCATTGGGCACGGCTCATGAACTTGGGGAAGCGCTTCGCGATGGCCTCGGCCTGCGCGAGGATGGCTGCGTCGGACTGCGACAGGTCGATGGTCTCGCGCAGCGGCTGGTCGCAGTACCAGGGCGTGTCCATGAACAGCTCGAGCCGGTTGCCCTCGGGGTCGCGGCAGTAGACGGAGATGGCGTTGCCGTGCGTGACCGGGTGCATCTCGCTCGCGCCCTCGGCCAGCAGCCGGTCGTGGAAGCGGCGCAGCGCGCCGAGGTCGGGCACGCGGAACGAGATCTGGTTGACCACGTTGAAGCCCGGGTTCGCGGGCCGGCCGGTGGCCAGCACGAGTTGGTGGTGCTCGCGCGGATCGCGGCTCAGGAACACCAGCTGCACCGGGCCCAGGTCGCCCGCGTCGGTCTGCGTGAAGCGCAGCGCCTGCTTGTAGAAGCGCGCCATGCGCGGCAGGTCGCTCACGTAGAGGCCGATGTGGCTGAACTGCAGGTCCGAAGGGACGAAATCCGTCATCTCAATGTCTCCAAACGATAAATCGCACGGAGCTTTTCCGTTTCGATGTCGAAATACTATAGTTATTATCGTATTTTGACAATAACTACGATTTATCTATCATCGCGACCGGTGCAAACCGCACCCAAGATCGAATGGAGACAAACCGATGAACGTTTCGAAGACGCGGGGCCGCCGCTGGCTGGCCCCTGGATGCATCGCCGCCGCGGGCCTGCTGGCGGGCGCGGCCTGGGCCCAGGCCGACTACCCGAGCAAGGCGGTGCGGATCATTGCCCCCTTCCCCGCCGGCAGCGGCCCCGACGCGAACGCGCGCGAGATCGCGGCCGAGCTCACGAAGCTGCTGGGCCAGAGCTTCTATGTGGAGAACCGCCCCGGGGCCTCGAACATCATCGGCACCGAGGTCGCCGCGAAGGCGCCGGCCGACGGCTACTCGCTCTACATCGGCACCACCAGTTCGCTGTCGGTGGTGCCTCATCTCTATTCGAAGCTGCCTTTCGACGCCGAGAAGGACTTCGCGCCCGTGAGCCTGCTCGGCGTGCTCAACACCGGCCTGATCGCCACGCCCGGCGTGGAGGCGCGCGACGCGCGCGCACTGATCGCCGCGCTCAAGGCCCGGCCCGATTCGGTGGCGGTCGCGACCGCGGGCATCGGCAGCTACTCGCACCTGTCGGCCCTGTGGTTCAACAGCGCCGCGGGCGTGAAGACCAACCTCGTTCCCTACAACAGCAGCAGCCCCTACGTCGACCTGATCGCGGGCCAGGTGCAGCTGATGTTCGACGGCCTGCCGGCCGCCGCGGGCAACATCCACACCGGCAAGCTCAAGCTGCTGGCCATCACCGGCAAGGAGCGCGCGCCGAGCTTCCCCGACGTGCCCACCTTCGCCGAGGCCGGCCTGCCCGACTACGCGCCGATCGCCTGGCAGGGGTTGCTCGCGCCCGCGGGCACGCCCAAGCCCGTGCTCGAGAAGCTCAGCGCCGCGATGCGCAAGGCCTGCCAGTCGAGCGAGCTCGCGCGCAAGTGGCGCGACTACGGCGGCGAGCTGCGCTGCAACACGCCCGCGGAGTTCAAGGCCTTCATCGATGCCGATCGCGCGATGTGGGGCAAGGTGATCCGCGAGGCGCGGGTGAAGCTCGATTGAGCGCGGCGTGCGTTCTCCGCATCGCGCGGGTTCAGGGCCGGTGCAGCCACGCGCGTGCCTGCTCGCGCAGTTCGCGCTCGGCCTCCGAGTCGGCGGTCGGCAGGTCGAGGGGAACCTCGTGTCCGGCCTGCAGCAGGCGGTAGCCGAGGTAGCGGTACGGCCGCGGCAGGCGCGACAGCCGCTTCGCATCGAGCGCGAGCGTGGCGCCCTCGGCGTCCGCTACGAGGCTGTCCATGTCGTAGACGGCGGTGCGCCGCGCCAGCCTCCACGCGCCCTCCTCCTGCGCGAGCAGGTCGATGAAGCGGAAGTGGCATTCCCATCGCACCGGCGTGCCGTCCAGGCTGCCGAAGCCGATCATCATCACGGCCGACTCGGCCCAGGCGCGCTCGCCCTCCACCTCGCACAGCGTGCCGAGCATGCGGTGCCGGTTGAAGCTGCGGCCCTGCAATCGGCGCGAGGCCTCCACGAAATCGACATGGCGGCCGCGGAACCAGCTCACGGCGATGTCGCCCGCGGGCGTGAAGCAGTCGTTCAGCGCGGCCCAGCGCGCGTTGTCGCGGCAAAAGGCCCAGCGCTGGATCAGTTCGGCGATGGCGGCCTGGTGGAGGATAGGTTCGGTCTTCGATGGCATGGCGCTTTCTCGAGGATGAAGGGCGCATCGCGCCCCGGGATGGGAGGTTCAGAACGTGTGCTTCACGCCCAGCATGAAGCCGCTCTGGGAGCCGCCGGGCGTGTTCGTGAGGCCGGGATAGCCGTTGACCGGCAGCGTCAGGCTGCCGCTGTTGCGGATGTGGCCCGCGGTCGCGTAGACCAGCGAGCGCTTCGACAGGAAGTAGCTGGCGCGGAACACGGCCAGCCGCGCCCCGTTGGCGGTGTGGCGGTAGTCGAGCTTGAACAGCTGCGCCTCGAACAGCCACGGGCCGCTCGGGTAGGTGCCGCCCAGCCACCACAGGTCGCTGCGCGGCTGCGTCGCGCTGCCTTCGTTGTCGCGCCGCAGGTAGCCCGCAGCGAGCTTGACCTCGCCGAGCTTCAGGTAGCCGTTGAACGTGGCCCGCGTGTCGCTGCGGTCGCTGCTGGACAGGCCGCCGAAGGCACCGGGGCCGCCCTGGATCCGGTCGGCGCCGAGCGCGACACCCCACGACGCCTGCTCGTACTTGAGCATGCCCGACAGCGTGCGGCAGGCCCGTGCGTCGCCGGGCAGTTCGCCCGCGCAGTTGGTGCCGCCCGGGCTGTTGGTCGCGACCACGTCGCGGCCCAGGCTGTAGAGCGTGCCGACGCTCCACGCGCCGAAGCTGCCGCGGTAGGCGATCGCGTTGTCGGCACGGATGTTCGCGAGGTAGGGATCGAGCGAGCTCGAGCTGTAGGCACCGGGTCCCATGATGTCCGACTCGGTCATCGACCAGAACAGGAAGGTCAGCTGCCGGCCCAGCGTGACCGTGCCCCAGTCGCCCGCCAGGCCGACCGTGGAGGTGCGGCCGAAACTGCGCCCGCCGTTGGCGATGACCCCGGTGTCGGCGTTGAAGCCCATCTCGAGGTTGAAGATCGCGCGCGTGCCGCCGCCCAGGTCCTCGGCGCCCCGGAAGCCCAGGCGCGAAGGCAGGGTGCCGAACTGCATGCGCGTGACGCCGATCGCACCCGGCCCGCCATGGCCCTGCACGTGCTCGACCCCGAGGTCGAGCAGGCCGTAGGTCTGCAGGCTGCCCTGCGCCCGGGCGGGCGTGGCCGCGGCGAGCGCCGCGACGAGCGCGAGGGCCATGACGGCCCGTTTCTCTTGTCTCATGTCTTCTGGTCCTCGTGGGGGTGGATGCCGGTCTTCGCGGGTGCGCCGCATCGACGGCCCCCGCACGGTAGCCACGGCCTCGCGGGGCCAGAAGACGGCAATTTCTCGCGCTCGATCGCCGGCGGCTATCGCCAGCGCGTGGCGTTTGGCACCGGGGACGCTCGATGAAACTGCACCAGTTGCGCGACTTCGTGGCCGTGGCCTCCACCGGCAGCCTGCGCGCGGCGGCGCGGCGCCTGGGGCTCACGCAGCCCTCGCTCTCGAAGAGCATCCAGCAGCTCGAGAAGGAACTGGGCAGCGCGCTGTTCGAGCGCCATGCGCGCGGCGCCGTGCTGAGCTTCGCGGGCCGCGCCTTCCTGCCGCGCGCCGAGACGGTGCTCAACGAACTGCAGCGCGCCGCCTCCGAACTCCAGCACCTCGGCGGCGCGGGCGGCCATGTGAACATGGCCGTGTCGGCGGCCGCCGCGCTCACGGCCCTGCCCGAGGCGCTGACCGAATTCCGCAGGCGCTATCCCGACGCCGCGGTGCGCGTGGTCTCGGGCACCTTCGCCGTGATGTTCAGCGAGCTGCGCGCGGGCGCGCTCGACTTCTCGATCGGGCCCCGGCCGGCCGTGTCGCTGAGCGAGGAGTTCTGCGTCGAGCACCTGTTCACCAACACGCGCGCCGTCGTGTGCCGCGCCGGCCATCCGCTGCGCCATGCGAGATCGCTGGGCGAACTCACCGAGGCCCGGTGGCTGGTGCCCGGTGCGATGGGCCTGGCCGCGGCGGAGCACGACCAGGTCTTCCTGGGGCTGGGCCTGCCGGTGCCGCGATCGGTGGTGCAGTGCGAATACCCGACGGCCCTGCTCTCGCTGCTGGCCCGCACCGACATGCTCGCCATCGTTCCGCGCCAGTACGCGGACGCCCGGCCCTTCGACAGCTTCCTGGTCGAGATCCCGATCGGCGAGACGCTGCCGGGCGCGGAGATCGTGCTGATCGCGAAAGCCGCCATGCCGCTCACGCCCGCGGCCGAGCACATGCTGACCTTGCTGCGCCGGCACATCGAGTACCACGTCGCGGCCCACCGCGGCGGCACGCAGCCATAACCGCGACCTATCTTCATCGACGCCGCGGCATCTGCCGCCGTGCGAAGGCGCTGCCTAGACTCCCGCCGCATGAAAGTCCTTGCCCATCTGGCCGCCGCCGCGGCCGCGCTGCTTCTCTCGCCGGGCGCATGCGCCGACGGCTGGCCCGTGAAGCCGGTGCGCGTGGTCCTGCCCACGGCGGCGGGCAGCGCGCCGGACGTCATCGCGCGCCTGCTCGGCGAGCGGCTCGGCCAGCTCTGGAAGCAGCCCGTGATCGTGGAGAACAAGCCGGGCGCCAGCGGCGTCATCGGCATCTCGGCTTTCAAGCAGGCGCCGGCCGACCAGCACGGCTTCCTGCTCGCGCAGGCGGCCGTCATCGCGGTGACGCCGCGCACGCTGGCGAACCCGCGCTTCGATGTCGACGCAGACATGACGCCGATCGCGCTCGTCGCGCTGAGCCCCATGATGATCCTCGCGCGCCAGGACTTCGGCGCGAACACGCTCGCCGAGGCCTTCGCGCTGGCGCGTTCGGGCAGGCAGCCGATCACGGTGGCCGCCACGGGCCAGTACTCCATTCCGCACCTGTCGGCCGAGTACATCCGGAAGGCCGCGGGGCTCGATGTCAACATCGTCTCCTTCGGCAGCACCGGAGGCGCCCTCAATGCCCTCGTCAATGGCGATGCGCAACTGATGGTCGACGGCATTCCGGGCGTGGGCGCGATGCGCCAGTCCGGGCGCATCAAGGCGTTGGCCACCACCGCCTCGGAGCGCCTGCCGGGCGAGCCCAAGCTGCCGACGTTGGCAGAGACGCTGCCGGGCAGCCCGGAACTCAGCGGCTGGTTCGTGCTGTTCGGCCGGAAGAACGCGAGCGCCGAGGTGGTCGAGCGCGTGAACCGCGACGTCCGCCAGGTGCTGCAGGATCCTCGGCTCGCGGCGCGCTTCGTGGAGCTCGGCGTGTTCCCGCGTGCGTTGACGCCGGCCGAGACCGCGCGCTTCGTGGCCGACGAGCGGCAGCGCTGGGGGCGGGTGCTCGACGGGCTGAAGATCGAGGCACGCTGAGCCGGCGACGACGCATCAGTCGTCGCGCTCTTGAACATTCACTACTGTATGGAAAAGTCAGGGTAAGCCCGGGCTGCGTGTCGCTTTGTCCTCCCTATCATCCGCTCCGACCATTCACATGTGTATGGTGAATGATCGAACTGGCGACCCAAACCGGAGACAACATGACTCGCAACAGATCGATAGCCTTTGCTCTTTCCTGCACCCTGGCCGCGCTCGCCGCCGGCTGCGGGGGCGGCAGCGGCGGGGGTGGAGACGCGGCCGCGCTGGCGGCCGCGATCGCGGCGGCCAATGCGGCCGCCGCCGGGGCCAACGGGCCGGGCTCCGCACCGCCGGCCCCGCGGGCCGCGTTCAAGGAGCGCTGCGGCGGACTGGTCGGCAAGGCCGTCGGACCAGGCAGCGTCGCCACGGCCGAAGTGATGGCCGCGTCCGCCACCACGCTGCAGACCTGCCAGGTGCGTGGCGCCATCGTGAGCTCGCCCACCTCGACCATCAACTTCCGCATCGACCTGCCCGAGGACTCGGTGTGGAACCAGCGGCTGGTGCAGATCGGCGGTGGCGGCTACGACGGCGTGGTCGTCGGGCCCGACCTCGTGATGCTGGCCAATGGCGATGTCTACAAGCGCGGCTACGCGTGGGTCAGCGCGGACGGCGGGGTGCAGGTGCCCGACCTGAGCTCGACGCTCAACAACCCCTCGGCCTTCGACAACTTCGCCTTCGCCTACCACCCGCAGGTGCTGAAGGTCGCCAGTGCGGCGATCCAGTCGATCTACGGCAAGCCCGCCGCCAGGACCTACTTCTACGGCATGTCCACCGGCGGCCGCGAGGCACTGCTGCAGGCGCAGCGCTATCCGCAGAGCTACGACGGCATCGTGGCCGGCGAGCCCGTGGTCGACTACAGCAACGTGATCCAGCGCGGGATCGCGCTGGCCAAGCTGGCGTTCTCGAACAACGGCGCGGGCTGGCTGAGCCCGGCCAAGATCAAGCTGTTCGGCGATGCCCAGATGGCGGCCTGCGACGGCCTCGACGGCGCGGTCGACGGGGTCATCTCCCATGTCAGCGCCTGCCGCTTCGACGTGCGCACGCTGCGCTGCCCGGGCGGCGCGGACGGCGGCGACAGCTGCCTGTCGGATCCGCAGATCGCGTCGGTCGACTTCATGCGCTCGGACTTCACGCTGCCCGTGCCGGTGGCGAACGGCATCACCAGGGCGCCGGCCTGGGGCGTGGGCGGCGAGGCGGCGGCGGCCGGCAACTGGACCATCGCGCAGTTCGGCGCCAGCCCGACGGCGCCGGCGAGCCAGCTCTACTTCTTCTCCGACTGGTGGCTCAAGTACCAGGTGACCTCGAACGTCAACACGACGGTGCTCGGCTACACGCCGGGGTCCGATCCGGCACGCTGGCTCGAGCTCTCCGAGAAGGTCAACGCGACGAATCCCGACCTGTCGGCCTTCGCGGGACGCGGCGCCAAGCTGCTGCTGTGGGCCGGTGCGAGCGACAACCTGGTGCCACCCGGCTATGCCACGGACTACTACCAGAGCGTGGTCGGCAAGCTGGGCCAGGAGACCACCGATTCCTTCATGCGCTTCTACATGCTGCCGGGCGTGGTCCATGGCCCGGGCGGCCCGGGTGCCGGCATCGTCGACAACCTCGCGATCCTCGAGAACTGGGTCGAGAAGGGCAAGGCGCCCGACGATTCGCTCACGGCGGCGCGGCTCGCGGCCGACGGCAAGCGCGTGGAGATGACGCGTCCGCTGTGCCGCTACCCGACCTGGCCGAAGTACCGCGGCTCGGGCGACCAGAACCTGGCGGCCAGCTTCAGCTGCGCCTACGACTGAAGCAGCGGCGTGCTAGCGCGCCGGGGCCTTGCCGGGCTCCGGCGCCAGCAGCATCTGGGCCACGAAGCGGCGGCGCTCGGCCTTGTCGGCGGTGGAACCCTGGTTCCTGAACAGCGACTCCGACTGCATGTAGCAATAGAGCGTGAAGGCGCGCGAGCGCGCGGACCTGCCATCGAAGCCGCACGAGAGGAAGCATTCCTCGATGTAGGCGAGTCGCTTGGCATCGACCTCGTCGACGATCATGCGCGCCATCTCGTCGCGCCGGGCCCAGGCACGGACCGCGAGCTCGACCGACGCGCCCTTCATGGCCGCGCGGCCATGGAACGGCAGCTCGACCAGCTCGACGATCAGGTCCTGCGCCTCGACGCCCTGCTTGCGGTAGCGCGCGATGATCTGCTCGGTCTGCGCCTCCTGCCAGCTCACGAGGATGCGCTTGAGCAGGTCGTCGCGGTCGACGAAGTGCCAGTAGAAGGAACCGCGCGTCACCTGCAGGAGCTTGGCCAGCACGTCGACGCGGACCGCGTCGATGCTCTTGTCGATCAGCAGTTCCGTCGCGGCCACGATCCAGTCGGCGGGCCCGAGCTGGGACCGCTCGGAGGCCGGCTTGGTGCCGGCCTCGCTCTTGCGCTGCAGGGCGGCCGAGGCCTTGCGCGGGCGCGGTTTGCCAGGGGTGGTCGTCAGCATGCGCCGATGATAGCGGAGGCCCGCATGCACCAGAGTCAGGCCCGTTTCCCTTGGGCAAACCCTGAGCCGCTCGTCCGGATCCGCCTGATAGCATCGCCGCACCATACACATCTGTACGTGTATTGAGAAACGCGAAAAAGCTTCTTCCCCGACCTCATCGAAAGCCATGCAGTACCAGTTCCTGACCCTCGAACTCCAGGAGGAGATCGCCCACCTGCACCTGAACCGCGCCGGCAAGCGCAATGCCCTCAACGACGGCCTGGTGCTGGAGTTGCGGCATGCGTTCGAGAACCTGCCCGGCCATGTGCGCGCCGCCGTGCTCGGCGGCCGGGGCGCGCACTTCTGCGCCGGGCTCGACCTGTCCGAACTGGCCCACCGCGATCCGCCGCAGGCGGTGCAGCACTCGCGCATGTGGCATGCGGCGCTCGATGCCATCCAGTTCGGCCCGGTGCCCGTGATCGCCGCGCTGCACGGGGCCGTGATCGGCGGCGGCCTCGAGCTGGCCGCGGCCTGCCATGTGCGCGTGGCCGATGCCACCGCCTTCTACGCGCTGCCCGAAGGCACGCGCGGCATCTTCGTCGGCGGTGGCGGATCGGTGCGCATTCCCAAGCTGATCGGGGTCTCGCGCATGGCCGACATGATGCTCACCGGCCGCGTGTACCGCGCCGACGAGGGCGAGCGCGTCGGCTTCTCGCAGTACCTCGTGGCCGAGGGCAAGGCCTGGTCGCACGCGCTCTCACTGGCCCACCAGGTGGCGCGCAATGCGCCGCTGACCAACTTCGCGGTGATGCAGGCGCTGCCGCGCATCGCGGAGCAGCCCGCGGACCACGGGCTGATGACCGAAGCCCTGATGAGCGCCATCACGCAGAGCGCGCCCGAGGCGAAGCTGCGCGTGCAGGCCTTCCTCGACGGCGCGGGCGCCAAGGTGCGCACGCCGCAGGCCGGCGCGGACATCGCGCCCGCCGCCTGAGCCACGACATTCACAACACCCGAGGAGACTTTCATGCAGACACGACGGACCTTCATTCAGGCAGCGGGCGGCGGCGCCCTCGCCTCGCTGCTGCCGCTCGCGGCTTCGGCCCAGGCACTGGACCAGGTCAAGATCTATTACGGCTTTCCCGCGGGCAGTGCCGGCGACAGCGTGGCGCGCCGTATCGGCGAGAAGGTCGCGGGCTCCGCGTACTCGCGCAACGTCGCGGTGGTCGACAACCGCCCGGGGGCGGGCGGGCGCATCGCGCTCGAGGTGCTGAAGTCGGCGCCGGCCGACGGATCGGTGCTGGCGCTGTCGCCGTTCTCCTGCACCTCGATCTATCCGCACGTCTACTCGAAGCTCAGCTACGACGCGAACAAGGACTTCACCGCCGTCTCGATCGGCGCCGTCATGCACCACGGCCTCGCGGTGGGACCGAAGGTGCCCACCAGCGTGGTCACGGTGCGGGACTTCCTGGCCTGGGCCAAGGCCAACCCGCAGGAGGCGAACTACGGCTCGCCGGCCGCGGGCTCCACGCCGCATTTCATCGGCGCCCTGCTCGGCCTCACGGCCAACGTCGACCTGCGGCACGTGCCCTATCGCGGCTCGGTGCCCGGCATCACCGACGTGGTGGGCGGACAGATCGCCGCCATGGTCACGCCGAGCGGCGACTTCCTCGCCAACCACCGCGCGGGCAAGCTGCGGATGATCGCGACCTCGGGCCGGCAGCGTTCGCCGTTCTCGCCCGAGGTGCCGACCTTCGCGGAACAGGGCTTCGCCGAGCTCACGACCGAGGAATGGTTCGGCTTCTATGCGCCCGCACAGACGCCGGCCGCCGCGATCGCGCGCGCCAACGCCGCCGTCAATGCCGCGGTCAAGGAGCGCGCCGTGATCGACAGCCTGGGCGTCGTCGGCCTGATCGCGCGCGGCTCGACCGCGGAAGAGATGGCGAAGTCGCAGCAGGCCGAGTTCGAGCGCTGGGGGCCGCTGGTCAAGCGCATCGGCTTCACGGCGGAGTCGTAGGCCCTCGCGCAGCGACCCGCACCACCGCCTTCGCAGGCAGCGCCTGCCAGTCGATCCAGTCGCCCTCCACCGCATGGTGGGTGGCGGCGGCGGCGCCCTGCGGCGTGCCCCACTGCAGCGTGAACTCGCGCTCTCCGAGCCGCAGTTCGATCTCGAAGGCCGGCCAGTGCGCGGGCACGCGCGGCGCGAGCGACAGCGCGTCGCCCTTCACCGTGAGGCCCAGCAAGGTCTCGACCGCCGCGCGGTGCAGCCACGCGGCCGAGCCCGTGTACCAGCTCCAGCCGCCACGTCCCACGTAGGGTACGGCGCCGTAGATGTCGCCGGCCATCACGTAGGGCTCGAGTTCGTAGGCCGGACCGCGCCGCGGATCGCTGGCGCGATGGGCCGGGCTCAGGCCTTCGAAGCTCGCCCAGGCCGCCTCGCGGTCGCCCGTCAGCGCCTGCGCCATCAGCCCCCACACGGCGCCATGCGCGTACTGTCCGCCGTTCTCGCGCACGCCCGGCGGGTAGGCCTGGATGTAGCCCGGGTTGTTGGCCGACTGCACGAACGGTGGCGCGAGCAGGCGCAACAGCCCGGCCGTGTCATCGTGCAGATGCGTTTTCGCGGCGGCCATCGCGGCGTGGGTGTGGCGCTCGTCCGACGCGCCCGACAGCACCGACCAGGCCTGCGCGATCAGGTCGATGCGGCACTCGTCGTTGGCGGCCGAGCCCAGCGGCGCGCCGTTGTCGAAGAAGGCGCGGCGGAACCACGCGCCGTCCCAGCCCGCGTCGTGCAGCGCGGCGATCCAGCCCTCGCGCGCACGCAGCCAGCGCGCGCCGCGCTCCGTCTCGCCGCGGGCCTGCGCAATCGGCGCATAGCGCTCGACCACGCTGCAGAGGAACCACGCGAGCCAGACCGATTCGCCGCGGCCCTCGTGGCCGACGCGGTTCATGCCGTCGTTCCAGTCGCCCGTGCCCATCAGCGGCAGGCCATGCGCGCCGGTCGCGAGGCTGCGGTCGATGGCCAGCGCGCCGTGCTCGTACAGGCTGGCGACGCGGCCGGCATGCTGCGGCGTGTAGTAGGCGTCCTCGGCACCGGCCGGGATCGCCGCGCCCTCGATGAAACCCACGCTCTCGTCGAACAGCGTGGCGTCGCCCGTCACCTGCGCATAGTGCGCGGCCGCGAACGGCAGCCACAGCAGGTCGTCGGAGAAATGCGTGCGCACGCCGGCGCCGCCGGGCATGTGCCACCAGTGCTGCACGTCGCCCTCGGGGAACTGCCGCGCCGCGTTGACCAGGATCTGCGCGCGCAGCCGCTTGGGATCGGTGAGCGCGAAGGCCATCGCGTCCTGCAGCTGGTCGCGGAAACCGAAGGCCCCGCCGGCCTGGTAGAAGCCGGCCTTCGACCACAGCCGGCAGGCCAGGGTCTGGTAGACCAGCCAGCGATTGACCATCGCATCGAACAGCGGATCGGGCGTGCGCACCTGCAGCCGGCCCAGCAGCTCGTCCCAGAAGCCGCCGACCTGCGCGAGCGCGGCCGGCACGTCGCGTTCGCGCCAGCGCCGCGCGAGCGCGATGGCGGCCTCGGCGCTGTCGGCATGGCCCAGCACGAAGGTGAAGCTCGCGCTCTCGCCCGCGGCCAGCCTGAATTCGCCATCGACCGCCGCGCAGGCATCGAGCCCGCTGCCGCCGCGGCGCCCGAGGCTGTCGGGCACCTCGACGATGCCGCGGCCGCGGAAGAACTCGTTGCGGTCGCAGGTCCACTGGGTGGCGCCCGGCAGGCCCGCGAGCATCAGGAAGGCGGTGCCGCCGCCGAAGCCGCCGCTGGACTCGCGCTGCTCGCCGAACACGGCCGGCAGATCGTCCTGCTTCCAGGTCCGCACGCTGCGGCGCTCGCCGCGCGCGGCGCCCAGCTGCCACTCGGCCATCGCGAGCGCGCGCAGCCGGCGCGTGCCGCCGCCCTCGTTGCGCAGTTGAACGTGCACCAGCTTAACGGCATCGTCGCGGTCGGCCAGGAAGGTGGTGCTCAGCGACAACCCGCCCAGCCGGCATTCGAAGACGGTGTAGCCCTGGCCATGGCGAACGCGGTGCAGCAGGTCGTCGGGCGCACCGTCGCCACCGCCGCCGCCACCTCGTCCGGCCGGCGTGAGCGGCAGCAGCTCGCGCGTCGACAGGTCCTGCAGCAGGTAGTGCTCGAAGGCCGGGTCCTGCACCGGATCGTTCGACCACGGCGTGAGCTGGTGCATGCGGCTGTTGCCGGCCCAGGTGAAGCCGTTGCCCCACTCGGAGACCTGAAAGCCGAAGCCCGCGTTGGCGATCACGTTGATCCATGGGCGCGGCGTGCGGCGCGCGAGGCCCACCTCGAAGCGGAACTCGCCGCTCGCGGCATCGAACTCGCCCGCGACGGTTTCGGCCGGCAGGGTCGACGCGACGCCGGCCGCCAGCGGCACCGCCGGCGGCAGCACGGCCTCGGGTGCCCACGGCCCCATGCCGCGCGCTTCGCGCAGCGCGGCCACCTGCACGTCGAGCGCACGCCCGTCGGCGGTGAACACCACGCGCGCCATGCTCGACAACGCCGCGCGCTCGGCGGCCGACACCTCCTGCTCGTGCAGCAGGTAGAAGCCGGCGGTGTCGTTGCGCGGAAAGCTGTTGCGGGTCTGCTGCAGCACGCGCTGGCGCAAGGTCTCGATCTCGCGCTGCAGCGACAGCAGGTAGGAGGCCGGCTCGCCGTTGATCACCACCAGGTCGCAGGCCACGCCGCCGAAGCCCCACCACGGCTGCGCGCGCAACAGCGCGTTGACCAGGCCCATGCCGCTCACCGAGTGGATCAGCACCAGCACGATCGGCTTGTCGCCCGAGATGCCGAAGCGCCAGATCTGCCGCAGGTCGAACAGGCCGCGCTCGCCCATCGGGCGCGGCGTGGTGTAGGTGAGGATGGTGGTCAGATCCTGCAGCGCCACGTTCTGCGCGGGCGTGATCGTGAGGTCGCGCAGGCGCACCTGCGCCAGCGTGGCGGCCATCCGCTTCGTGCGCTCCACGTGCATCGGCTCGAGGTAGCGGTCGATGGTGGGCATCAGCGCCTCGATGCTCTCGTCGGCCGCGGTGGCGAAGCCCAGCCGCGCGGTGGCGCCCGGCGCGATCGACAGCCGCACGCGCAGGCAGGCGATGGGGTCGAGGCCGTTGATGGGCGCGCCGGTGGCATCGAGCGGCTGCATGTCGATCGCCGGCGCCGCCAGCGTGCGGTTGCGGCCGACGAAGGCGCGCCGGTCGGTCATGCAGTCGATGGCGATCACGTGGGCATCGACCGAGGCCACGAAATGCACGGCCGCCACCGCCGGATCGCCCTGCAGCCGCGGCCGGCGCGACATCAGCAGCGCGCGCAGGTCCGGGCGCCAGCGCGACTCGACGAACAGGTTGGCGAAGGCCGGATGGGCCTCGTCGGCCTTGGGGTTCGAGAGCACCGGCTCGAAGTACGAGAACAGCTCGAGCGTGCGCGTGCGCTCGCCGGTGTTCTGCAGCGTGATGCTGCGCAGCTCGGTGTCGTCCTCGGGGCTGATCAGCACCGTGGTGCGCACCTGCAGGCCCGGCCCGCTGGCATCGAACTGCACCTGGTCGGCGAGGAAGCGGGTGCGGTAGTCCCAGTCGATGCCGGGCGCGGGCAGCGCGGTCAGCGAGACGGGCGTGTCGTTCGCGTCGTCGCGCAGGTAGAAGAAGGTGCCGTAGCCGTCGCGCAGCGGGTCGTCGCGCCAGCGTGTCACGTTGAACGAGCGCCAGCGGCTCACGCCGGCGCCGCTGGCGCGCAGCGCCACCGTGTAGCGGCCGTTCGACAGCAGGTGCGTGGGCTGCGGGCCCGGTGCCAGCGGATCGACCAGCCGCGGCTGGAACATCGGCGGCAGCTCGCCGCGGCTCGGCTCGGGCGGCGAGCGCGGGTCGGCGCTGCCGATGATCTGGCGCGGCGTGCGCTCGTGCAGCAGCGAGAGATGCGCCTCCACCACGGCCGCGCTGCCGAACCAGCGGCGCGGCGCGTCGTCGCGCAGCACGTTGCACAGCGCCACCAGGGTCATGCCCTGGTGGTGCGCCATGAAGTTGCGCACCACGGTGAAGGCCTGGCCCTCGTGCTGGCGCGAGGCGGTGAAGTCGACCGCGTCGTGGAAGCCGTAGGCGCCGCGCGCGCCCAGCGATTCGAGCAGCCGCAGGTTGTCGGTCGCCTCGGCCGGCGCGAGCACCGCGGCCAGCGCGCTCGCATAGGGCGCCACCACGCGGTCGGTGGGCGGCGTGCGGCGCAACGCGAGGCGCGGCACGCCGAAGGGCGCGTACTGGTAGGCCAGCGAATGGTCGCGGCCGTGATAGGCCGACTCCGACACGCCCCAGGGCAGGTCCTGCGCGCGCGCGAAGGCGCGGTGCTCGGCGATGGCGGCGGCATTGGCCACCTGCAGCAGGCCGTCGTCGGGCTCGGGCATCACCAGCGAGGGCATGAGGTACTCGAACATCGAGCCCGACCACGACTTGAGGCCGGGCCGGAAGCCCACCAGCAGGAAGGGCCGGCCCAGCGCCATCCAGTGGCGCCGCGGCACATCGGCCTTGGCGATCGCGAGGAAGCTCAGCAGCCGCGACTCCGAGGCCATCAGGTCGTAGTAGCTGGGGTCGAGCACGTCGTCGTCCACGCGCAGCCCGATGTGGAACAGGTGCCGCTTCGGGTCGTAGAGGCCCCGGAAGTCCATGCCGTCGCTGAGCGCCTCGCAGCGCCGCGCGAGCGCCTCGAGGGCCTCGCCGTTCGGTGCCCCGGCCGTGCCGCCGCCGGCCGCATCCTGCGCCGCGAAGGCGCGGCAGGCCTGCGCCACCGCGATCAGGTGGCCGGCCAGGTTGCCGCTGTCCACGCTCGAGACATAGGCCGGCGCCAGCCGCTCGAGCGTCTGCGTGTCGTACCAGTTGCACAGGTGGCCCTGGTGCTTGTGCAGCCGCTCGACGCTGCCGAGCGTGGCGGTCAGCCGCGCCACCAGCTCGGTGCTGCCGATCCAGCCGAACTCGCGCGCGCAGGCGGCCGCCAGCAGGTACATGCCGATGTTGGTCGGCGAGGTGCGGTGCGCCAGGGCCGGCTCGGGGTCGGTCTGCAGGTTGTCGGGCGGCAGGTGGTTGTCCTGCGCGCCGACCACGTGCTCGAAGAAGCGCCAGGTGTCGCGCGCCAGCGCCTCGAGGTAGTCGCGCTGGCCGGTGTCGAGCGCATCGGGACGCCCGGTTTCGACCCGGCTGCCCCACCAGGCCGCGACCGGCGCCAGTGCCCACAGCACGAACAGCAGCGGGGCCAGCACCGGCCAGTCGCTGTAGTGCGCGGCCACGGCCAGCAGCAGGCAGGCCCCCCCGACCGCGCCGCCACCGCGCAGGAACGCGGCCAGGCGCTGGCTCGACTGGGCCTGCGACTGCGCGGCGGTGGTCCATTGCAGCAGGCGCCGCCGGCTCACCAGCAGCCGCCAGAGCGCGCGCGCCATCGCATCGAGCAGCATCCGCGCCTGCGCGGCGAGCTGCACGAACTGCCAGGCCGCGCCGGCCAGGGCGCGCAGCAGCTCGACCGCGCCGACGTCGAAGAAATGGCGCAGCTCGATCGCGCGCCGCGTCGGCACCAGCCCGGCCAGCGCGCCGAGCACCGGGCCGATGGTCAGTCCCGCGGCCACGGCCAGCAAGGTCCAGCCCAGCGGCAGCGCATGCGTGAACACCACCAGCACCAGCAGCGCGAACGAGGCCGGCACCACCATCGAACGGCGCAGGTTGTCGCCCATCTTCCAGAGCCCCACGCCGTCGATGCCGTAGTGGCCGGCGCGCCGCATCAGCGGCAGCAGCTGCCAGTCGCCGCGCACCCAGCGGTGCACGCGCGAGGCGAACACGCCCGCGTGGTGCGGGAAGTCCTCCACCAGCACCAGGTCGTTCACCACCGCGCAGCGCGCCATCGAGCCTTCGAGCAGGTCGTGGCTCAGCACCGCGTCGTCGGGCAGCCGGCGGTCGAGCACCGCATGCACGGCACGCACGTTGAGCAGGCCCTTGCCGGTGAACGAGCCGCTGCCGAACACGTCCTGGTACACGTCGGAGGCGCTGTTGCTGTAGGGGTCGAGCCCGCAGGCGCCCGCGAAGATCCAGCGGAACAGCGAGCGCTCCTCGCGCGGCCCGAAGGGCGTGACGATGCGCGGCTGCAGGATGCCGTAGCCGCTGACCACGCGGCGGCGCGCGGCATCGACGCGCGGCGCGTTGAGCGGATGCGCGGCGACCGCGACCAGCTCGCGCAGCGCGCCGGGCGGCAGCACGGTGTCGCTGTCGAGCGTGAGCACGTAGGGCGTGCGGCCGGTCGCGAAGCTGCCGGGCGCCAGCGGCAGGAAGCCGTCGGCCTCGCCCTGCGCCAGCAGGCGCAGCAGCATCTCGAGCTTGCCGCGCTTGCGCTCCCAGCCGATCCAGCGCTGCTCGGTGTCGCTCCAGCTGCGCGGGCGGTGCAGCAGCACGAAGCGCGGCAGCGCGCCCTCGGCCGCGGGATGGCGCGCGTTGAGCGCCGCGATGCGCGCGAGCGCATCCTCGAGCAGCGGCGCATCGCCGGGCAGCGTCGCCAGCGGCGCATCGACCCAGTCGGTCAGCAGCGCGAACTGGGCGTGCGCCTCGCGGTTGGCGAGCCAGTGCAGCTCGAGCCGGTGCGCGAGCTGCGCGTTGCCCTCGGCCGAGACCAGCATGGCCGGCACCGCGACCAGCACCCGATGCCGCGCGGGAATGCCGGCCGCGAAATCGAGCCGCGGCAGCGCCTGCACGCGCACCGATTCCGCGACGATGCGCTGGACCAGCGCGGTCACCGCTTCCGACAGCGGCCAGGCGAGCAGCACGAGCGCCAGCACCGACAGCCAGTCGCCGCGGTGCGGCAGTCCGCGCGCGGCGGCCAGCAACAGCAGGCCGGTGACCAGCACGACCGCGAAGGCGTACAGCGGCAGCCGCCACGAGCGCGCACCGTGCCGCGCAGCGCGACGTGCGCGATGGCCCGCGGCATCGGCGCGCGGGCGCAGCAGCGCATCGAGCGCGGGCAGGCCCTGGCCGAACAGGTAGTAGCCGGCGGTCTCGTCCGCGGGGTCGACATCGGGTTCGCGCGTATCGATGCCGTCGTGCGCGGCCGCCATGGCCAGCTGCACCACGGCCTGCGCCACGTCGCGCTCGGAGCGCCGGCTCTGGCGCGCCACCTGCTCCATCGCATGCGTGATCTGCTGGCGCGTGGGCTCGCTCTCGGCGGCGAAGCTCGGCAATTCGCGCAGCACGCGCAGCGAACGGCTCACGGGCTCGATCAGGTCGTTCCACTCCACCTGGCCGACCATGCGCAGCGTGGTGATGATGTTGCCGACCGTCAGGTTGGCGGCCACCTGCGCGTCCTGCGCATCGCGGATCAGCGCCGCGCCGTTCGGGCAGTGCAGCTCGGTCCAGCGCACCAGCGCGGGCATGTTCTCGCCATGCTCGCCCGGCAGGCGCTGCCACAGCTGCGTGAGGTAGCTGTGCTGCAGGCCATGGCTGTGCAGCGCGCGGAACAGCACGTCGAGGTCGGCCGCGTCGAGCCGCGCGGCCGCATCCCAGGCCGCGTGCGCGATCTCGCCCGCGACCTTGTTCTCGGCGATGCTCTCGGCCACGCGGCGCAGGTTCTCGAGCAGGACCACGCGCAGGGTGGTGGGCAGCGCCCAGAGTTCACCGAGCGTGAGTTCCTCGACGTCCTGGTAGGCATCGAGGAAAGCGGTGAACAGCGCCTGGTTGAGCACGCTGTCGGTATGGGCCACGTAGGCCCAGGCGATGCCGTAGACGCGCGGCAGGCCGGCCAGCGGCGCGCGCGCGAGCTTGGGCAGGCGCGCGTAATAGCTGCGCGGCACGCCGTCCTGGATCTGCTGCAGCTGCGCCTCGACCAGGTGGAAGTTGTCGAGCAGCCATTCCGCGGCCGGCGACACGTAGCGCCCGCTCTGCGAGATCAGCGCGATGTAGTCGAAGGCGCTGCGCAGCGACTCGAGGTTCTCGTGCACGCGCGGGAAGAACGGCGCGCGCTCGCGTGCGTGGCGCGCGCGGTCGTCGTCCGCCACCACCGCCTGCGCGCGCGCGAGGCTGCGCCCATGCTGTTCGAAACGCTGGGCACCGAACAGCTCCGCGCGGATCGGTGGCGCCACCGGGTCGTGCGGGTGCAGCAGCAGGTTGCGCGCGTAGGCGCTCAGTCCGTCGAGCCTGTGGACGATGGCCGCGGCGCTCAAGCCGCGAGGAACAGGCCGATGCCGAGCACCACGGCGGCGCATGCCAGGGTCACGATGCGGCCGGCCGCGAGCGCGTGCAGCTGCTGCAGGCGGCCGCGCAGCGAGGACCAGCGGCCGTGCGCGCGCGCGCAATGGCGCATGTGGGAGGCGAGGGAATCGACGTCGCTGCCGATGAGGTCGGCGTGCGAAGGGATGGACGAGAGGGGGACGGACATGGCTACGGCTCCTTGTGACGGACCAAGAGCTGCCGCGCGATCGCGAGAACTGTGTGAACGTCTGCCGACCGTACTCTCTTTCCGGCCCCCGCGCTCGCTTATTCGGCCCGCCAGCGAGAAAGGCCTGTTGGCCTACAGGGCCATGCGCGATGCGACTGCATGGCCGCGACGCGCACCGAAAGTCGCGCGCTTGCGCCCAAACAGGCGTAGCGTGGGCCGGCTGCCCTGGCAGCGGAAGCCCGAACCGGGTGCACCGCTCGACGCCATGGCTTGCAACGAAAGCGCCCCATGCCCAAGCCCCTCCCCGCCCTCTCCACCCTTCCCCCCGTCGCGGATCCGCCGGCCATCGCGCCCGCGACCGCCGAGATGGGATCGCTGCGCGCCGCCCTGATCCTCGGCGGCGCTCTCTATGCCGCCGTGCTGCTCGCGCTCTGGGCGATCGATGCGTATTTCCACGCGTCGCCCCTGTAGCGCGGGGCGCCATGACGCCTCTTCGCCTTCCCACCTCCTCCAGGTCGCGCTCGTTCGCGCCAGAAAGTCCACCGATGTCCGATACCCCCTTCTTCCACGACGCCTCGAGCGCGGTCCGCTTCTTCGTCACTGTGGACGGCCAATCGGTGAGCGCCAGCGTCGGCAAGGCGGCCCTGCACTACCACTTCCGCACCGCCGACAACGCCGATCCTCTCGAGACCTATGCATCGCATGCCGAGGAGATCGATGCCGCCGTGCGGCGCCGGCTGGCCCAGGGATCGACACCGCCCGTGATGCTGCGGGAGCACGACCTGCGCGTTGCCGGGTAGCGGCGGCGATCGCCGTCCGCACGATCGCGCACCCACTGGCGTTGCGCCTCGCATCCGCGCCCCTGCCCGTCTCCTGCGTCGCGATGCGTCGAACACCTACGGCACCCGGGCGGGCCCGCTCCGCAGACTCGCGGCCTGCATCGGCAGCGGTCGAACAACCTTCAGGAGGCCCTATGACAGACGATCCCAGCACGCTTCGCGACGCGGTGAAGGCCGCCGGAGAGCGGCCATGAGCCGGCTGCGCCGCATCGCGGTGTTCGTGGAGGAAGTGGAGCCGGGCCATTTCCACTGGGTGCTGCACGAGCAGGGCGACGACGCCTCGGAATGGGTGGAGCTGTCGGCCAGCCCCATGGCCTACGACCTGTGGCTCGACGCCTTCGAGGACGGGTGCGCCGAACTCAAGCGCATGGTCCGCGACGAGAACATCGGGCCGCGCACTCCCGGCGAGGACGAGGATGCACCGCCCGTCGGCCCGCTGGGCGGTGGGGACTGAACTTCAAGCGACAGCGGCGGCGCCCGAGGGCCCACTCGCCGCTTCGGCCAGGCGCTGCGCCACCGCATGGAGCAGCGCGGTGGCGAAGCCGCCTTCCGCGCGCGCATCGGTGCGCGCGCTGGTCACGACGCGCGGCAGCGCGCTCCATGCGATCGAGCATCCGGCATCCGCCAGCGCCCGCACCAGCGCGACGTCCTCGCTGCAGGCCAGATGCCGGAAGCCACCGGCCCGGCGGTAGGCCGCGGCCGAGACGCCCAGATTGGCGCCATGCACGTGGCGATGGCCCTCGCGATCGGCGTAGGTCGCGCCGAAATGCGCTGCGAGCAGACCGGCGTTGCCGCCATGGGGCGACCAGTCGGCCACCGAGACCGTGCCGCAGACCACCTCGGTCTGCAGCGCCAGTTGCGCGGCCAGCCAATCCTCGGACACCAGCGTGTCGGCATCGGTGAACGCGAGCCAGCGTGCGCCGCGCGCCAGCAGGGCCTCGGCACCGACGGCGCGTGCCATGCCCACGTTGCGTGCACGGATCGTCACCGTCAGCGCATCGCAGCAGGCCGCCACCACGCCGGTCGCGTCGGTGCAGGCGTCGAGCACCACGATGGTCTCGACCTTTTCGCCCGCCAGCGCGGGATGTCGCGACGCACGGCGCGTCGCCGCGAGGCAGGCGCGGATCGTCGCCTCCTCGTCGTGGGCGGGGACGACGATGCCGATCATGTCGCGCCTCGCGCGGCGACGGCATGGTGGATCGGTGTGGCGGGCGACCGCGCGTTCTTCGGTGGCTGGGTCATGGCGGTGTTCCCGTGCGGGGTGAATGTGGACGCTGCAAGCTAGCCCGTCCGTTCACCGCCCCTTGTAGGACACGCCGCTTCGCTGGCGTCATTGCACCGGCGGCCGGCAGCGCCCGGCGCGTCGCTCAGTTCGTCTGCGACAACTGATCGAAGATGGCCGGGTTCTCCAGCGTCGAGGTGTCCTGCGTGATCGCCTCGCCCTTGGCGATGCTGCGCAGCAGCCGCCGCATGATCTTGCCGCTGCGCGTCTTGGGCAGGTTGTCGCCGAAGCGGATGTCCTTGGGCTTGGCGATCGGCCCGATCTCCTTGGCCACCCAGTTGCGCAACTCGGTGGCGATCTGTTTGGCTTCCTCGCCGGTCGGGCGCGCGCGCTTGAGCACGACGAAGGCGCAGATCGCCTCGCCCGTCAGGTCGTCCGGACGCCCCACCACCGCGGCCTCGGCCACGAGGTCGGTCTTGGACACCAGCGCCGACTCGATCTCCATCGTGCCCAGCCGGTGGCCCGAGACATTGAGCACGTCGTCGATGCGGCCCGTGATGCGGAAGTAGCCGCGGTCGGCACTGCGCACCGCACCGTCACCGGCCAGATAGATCGTGCCGCCCATCTCCTCGGGGAAGTAGCTCTTCTTGAAGCGCTCGGGGTCGTTCCAGATGGTGCGGATCATCGAGGGCCAGGGCCGCTTGATCACCAGCATGCCGCCCGCGCCGTTGGGCAGGTCCTTGCCGGTCTCGTCGACGATCGCGGCCATGATCCCCGGCAGCGGCAGGGTGCACGAGCCCGGCACCAGCGGCGTGGCGCCCGGCAGCGGCGTGATCACGTGGCCGCCGGTCTCGGTCTGCCAGAAGGTGTCGACGATCGGGCAGCGCTCGCCGCCGATATTGCGGTGGTACCACATCCAGGCCTCGGGATTGATCGGCTCGCCGACCGAGCCCAGGATGCGCAGGCTCGTGAGGTCCCAGTTCTTCGGATGCACCTTCTCGTCGCCCTCGGCCGCCTTGATCAGCGAGCGGATCGCGGTCGGCGCGGTATAGAACACGCTGACCTTGTGCTTCTCGATCATCTGCCAGAAGCGCCCCGCGTGCGGGAAGGTCGGGATGCCCTCGAACACCACCTGCGTGGCGCCGGCCGCGAGCGGGCCGTAGGCGACGTAGGTGTGGCCCGTGATCCAGCCGATGTCGGCGGTGCACCAGAACACGTCCTCGGGGCGGATGTCGAAGGTCCAGTCCATCGTCATCTTGGCCCACAGCAGGTAGCCGCCGGTGGCGTGCTGCACGCCCTTGGGCTTGCCGGTGGAGCCCGAGGTGTAGAGGATGAACAGCGGGTGCTCGGCATTCACCGGCTCGGGCGCGCACTCGGTGCTCTGGCCGGCCAGCGCCTCGGCGAAGGTCTTGTCGCGGCCCTCGACGCGGTGCCAGGCCGAGGGCGTGCGCTCGAACACGAACACGGTCTTGATCGACTCGCAGCCGCCGAGCGCGATGCCGTCGTCGACGATGGCCTTGAGCGGCAGCTCCTTGCCGCCGCGCAGCTGGAAGTTGGCGGTGATGACCGCGACCGCGCCGGCGTCGATGATGCGTTCCTGCAGCGCCTTGGCCGAGAAGCCGCCGAACACCACGCTGTGGGTGGCGCCGATGCGCGCGCAGGCCTGCATCGCGATCACGCCCTCGACCGTCATCGGCATGTAGACGATGACGCGGTCGCCCTTCTGGATGCCGGAGGCCTTGAGCGCATTGGCGAACTGGCTCACGCGCGCGAGCAGTTCCTTGTAGGTGACCTGGGTGACGGTACCGTCGTCGGCTTCGAAGACGATGGCGGTCTTGTTCTCGACCGGGGTGCCGATGTGGCGGTCGAGGCAGTTGGCGCTGGCGTTGAGTTCGCCGTCGCCGAACCATTGGTAGAACGGCGCGTTCGATTCGTCGAGGATCTTGCTGAAGGGCTTCGTCCACTGCAGGTGGGTCGTGGCCTGGCGGCTCCAGAAGCCTTCGAAGTCCTGTTCCGCTTCCTTGCACAGGGCCTCGTAGGCGGCCATGCCGGAAATGCGGGCGCCTTGCGTGGCGCGGGCATCGGGCGGGAACACGCGGTTCTCGACCAGGACGGATTCGATGTTCTTCGTGGGATGGCTCATGGTGTCGGGTTCGAGGGATGGAGGTATCGGTGCGGCCTTCAGTGGCCGATAGGCAGCATCGGCAGGACCACATGCCAGCCGGCCAGCCCGAGGGCACCGGCGACGGCGATGCACAGCATGGCCGTGCACAGCTTCGTGGTCAGGCTGCGTTCGCGCGTGCGCAGCACGAAGGACATGCTGAAGGCGATGCTCGTGAGCGAGGCCAGCACCGCGCCCGTGCCCGCCGTGGTGGCCGACAGGCTGCCCTGCGACGCGAGCGCGGCGGCCGCGGCCACGGCGCTCGCGCTCGACATCAGGCCGCCGACCACGCTCACGAAGTAGAAGCCCGCATCGCCGAACTGCCGCTGCGTCAGGCCGCCGACGATGTGCAGCACCAGGAACACCACGCCGTACTTGAGCGCCAGCGGCAGCGAGAACGGCAGGTCGAGCTTGATCTCGGGCACGTCGGGCACGGGGCCGCGCGTGGCGCGCCGGTAGCTCCACAGCACCAGCACCGCGCTCGCGAGCATCATCAGCGCGAAGGCGCCCGAGGCGCCCAGCAGCGCGAGCGGCGCCAGGATCAGCAGCAGCCCGGCATTGCGCACCACCATCGCGGTGGTCGCCAGCAGGATGCCGCGGTAGGCCGTTCCCACGTAGGCGCCGCGCGTGGCGACGACGCGCGAGGCCATCTCGATCACCGTGAAGTTGCTGTTCACCAGCCCGCCGAGAAAGCCCGAGAGCTCGGTGCCGCGCGCGCCGTAGAGCTTCCAGAGGATGTAGTTCACGAAGCCGATGCCCGCGATCAGGATCACCGTGACCCAGGCGGCGCGCGGCTCCACCAGGTGCCACGGTCCCACGGCCCCGGCCGGCAGTGCCGGATAGATCACGATCGCGAGGATCGCCAGCAGCAGCGCCGAGCGCATCTCGCTCTCGGTCAGCCCGGCCGAGAAGCCGGCCAGCCGTTCCTTCCACGCCAGCAGCGCCGTGGCCAGCACCATCACGGCCGCGGGCGAGATGGTGTGGCCCTGGCCGCAGAGCACGCCGGCCAGGCAGGTCACCAGCATGGCGGCCGAGGTCGTGAGCTCGGCGCCCTGCCCGGCGCGCAGCGTCTGCACGTTGAGCAGCACCGCGAGCACGCCCACCAGCGCCAGGCACAGCAGCGCCACCGGCATGCCGAGCAGGCCGCCGAGCGCGCCCAGCAGGCAGATGAAGCCGAAGGTGCGCAGCCCCGCCTCCTTGCCGCGGCGCTCGCGCTCCAGCCCGATCAGCAGGCCGAGCGCCAGGCTCAGCGCCAGCCGCACCAGGATCTCCAGGTAGGGCCACTCGGCCCCGGTGGTCATGGGGATGGTCTTGTCGGGCATGGGTCAGACCGCCCGGGGGCCCGGCACGCAGTCGTCGACCACGAAGCGCGCCAGCGTCGAGATGCCGCTGTCGGGCTGCGCCACGTCGTCGAGCACGCGCAGCGAGCTGAGCCAGCGCCCGGGCGTCACGTCGGCCACCGCATAGCCGCGCCTGTCGGAACGCGCGAGCAGGATGTGCGGGTTGTTGTCGGCGATCTCCTGCGCGCGGCTTTGCGCCGTGCCGCTGGCCGAGGCGATCGAGGTGCCGCAGAACTCGCTCGCGATGACCGGCGACTGCGGCCGCGAGAAATCGGCCAGCACGCGGCTCACGTAGTTCTGGTGGATGTCGCCGCCGAGGAACACGGTGTTGCGCGCGCCCGCGCCCTGCACCGCGTCGAGCACGCGCTGGCGGCTCGCGGGATAGCCGTCCCAGGTGCTGGGGTGGTAGCTCTCGGCCGGCAGCGGCTTGTAGTTGCGCTGCGCGAAGATGGTCTGCTGCGCCACCACGCTCCAGCGCTCGCCCAGCGCGGCGTCCTGCGCCAGGCCCTGCTCGAGCCAGCGCTCCTGGTAGCTGCCGAGGATCGAGCGCGCGGGGTCCCGCAGCTCGGGGCAGCCGGTGGGCGTCACCGAGCTCGGCGATTCCTCGCCGGGCACGCGGCAGGGCTGGCGGTCGCGGTACTGGCGCGTGTCGAGCATGTGGAAGCGCAGCAGCCGGCCCCAGGCATGCCGCTCGTGGATGCGCAAACCGTCGAGCGTGCCGAGCCCGCCGATGCCCTGCGTGAGCACCGAGGCGCGCAGCGGCATGTTCTCGTAGAAGGCCTGGTAGCCGGCGCCGCGCCGCGCGAGGAAGTCGCCCGCCGCGCCGGTGCCTTCGAGGCCCGCGTAGTCGTTCTGCACCTCGTGGTCGTCCCAGGTCACGAGCCACGGGCAGGCGCGGTGCGCGGCCTGCAGTTGAACGTCGGTCTTGTAGAGCGCGTAGCGGTCGCGGAAGTCCGCGAGCGTCTTCGCGGCCGGCAGCGTGTGCGTGCGCACCAGCTGGTAGCTCGGCGGCTTCTTCGGCATCGCGTATTCGTAGACGTAGTCGCCGAGGAACACGACCAGGTCGAGGTTCTCGTCGAGCATGTGGCGGTAGCCCGCGTAGTGGCCCTGCTCCCAGCGCTGGCAGGAGACGAAGGCGAAGCGCGTGCGCCCGGGCATGGCGTGCGGGGCCGGCGCGGTGCGCGTGCGCGCCGTCTGCGTGACCGCATCGCCATGCATGAAGCGGTAGAAGTACCAGCGGTCCGGCCGCAGGCCCGACACCTCCACGTGCACCGCGTGCCCGAGCTCGGCCAGCGCGTTCGCCTGGCCCGCGCGCACGATGCGGCGGAAGGCCTCGTCCTCGGCCACCTCCCAGCGCACCGTCAGCGCGGCGGGCAGCGGCAGGCGCGGCGTGTCGAAAGGCACGGTGCCGGGCACCGGGCCGTCGAGCAGCCGCGTCCACAGCACGAAGCCGTCGGGGGTCGGCGACCCGCTGGCGACGCCGAGCGGGAACAGGTCGCGCTGGGCCAGTGTGTTCGACCAGCTCCAGCGCGGCAGGGAGGTGGCGGCCGCGGCGGCCGAGGCCAGGCGGATGAGATCGCGACGGTGCATGCTTGTCTCCAATCGTGGATTGTGGGGGTGGTTCAGCGGGCCGGGCGCGCTCAGAACGCGTGCCGGATGCCGAAGTTCTGGCCGCTGGCCGCGTGGTCGGCGAGGCTGGCGACGTCGCCGCCGACGGTCAGCGCGGCGCCGCGCCGGTTGCGCACATGGGCAACGGTCGCGTAGAGCGCAGTGCGCTTCGACAGGTGGTGCACGTAGCCCAGCGCGATCTTGCTGGCGCGCGAGCGGTCGCCCGGGTAGCGGAACGCCACCTGCCCGTAGCTCGCGCGGATCTCGCCGGGGCCGACCGGCACCGTCACGCCGACGGTCGCGCCTTCGAAGCGCTTGGGGCCCAGCGGCATCTGCACCCGGTCCTGCGCGTACAGCGCCTCGACCGATGCCACGCCGAAGTCGTAGGCGACGCCGAGGCTGGCCGAGCGGATGTCGCGCGGGCGCGTGGTCGGCGCCTTGGGCCCGCCCAGGGTCCGGCTGTAGGCCGCGCCCACGCGGAACGCGCCCTGCCGGTAGCCGAGGCGCCCGCCGAGGTAGCGCTCCGCGTCGCCGCCGTCGACCGCCTCGGGCAGGCCGTACTGGAACTGGCCCGAGAAGCCGCCCAGGTCGCGCGGCAGGAAGTAGCCGACCGAGTTGCTCACGCGCACATGCGAGCTCTGACCCGCGTTGGCGCTGCCGTAGAGGACGGCGCGGCCGCGGTAGACGATGCTCTCGCCGACGCCGTTGGTGACCCAGGGCCCCGAGAAGTCCGACTGGATCAGGTAGGTCGGCGTGTAGTCGCGGCCCAGCCGCAGTTCGCCCCAGGGGCCGGCCAGGCTCACGGTCGAGCGCCGTGCGAGGTCGAAGGACGTCGGGTTGTCGACGGCGAGCGAGCCCTCGAGCCAGAAGCCCGCGCTCAGGCCGCCGCCGAGGTCTTCCTGGCCGCGAAAGCCCAGGCGACTGCTCGCGAGCCCGTCGGAGGCCAGCGCGGTCTGGCTGCCCTTGCCGTGCACGCGGTAGTGGGCGACGCCGGTGTCGATCAGCCCGAACAGGGTGACGCTCGACTGCGCGTGGCAGGCGCCGATGGCGAGCATGGCGCCGCCGGCGATGACGGGGGTGAATCTTCGTTGTCTCTTCATCTTTTTCTTCGAGTGGTGGGGTGACCCAGGGATGGCGACGCGCAGGCGGGCCCCTCACGCGCATGCGTGACGAATCCATCCGGCATCGGGGGAGCGAAAGACGCGGCGCGTCTACTGCAATGCGCGTCCCTGCATGCCGTCCGCCGCGACGCCGAGGTGGCGCAGCACGGTCGGCGCGATGTCGATCAGCGACGCGGGTTGGCATCGCTCGCCGGGACGAAGCCCTCCCCCTCTCAGGCAGAGAAAGGGATGCTGTTCGTGCTCGCCCAGTCCGCCGTGCTGTGCGCAGCCGACGGGCGATGAATCGCTGAACGGGCTCAGCAGCGAGACGCTGCGGCCCGGCACGCCATGGGGATTGGCGCTCGGGTCATGGCGCAGCGCGAGCGCCAGGCCGAGCGGGCCTTCGGTCGGCAGGCCGATCTCGGCGAGGGCCTGGCCGGCGAACACGCGCCCCGTGAAGTCCTGGTCCTGCAGCCAGCGCACGAGCGCCGGGATCGCATCGCGCGCCTGGTCGGCGAAGTACAGCAGCGCAGCATTGCCGTTGGGCGCCACCACCACCTCCCGCGATTCGCGCGACTGCTTCCAGCCGGCCTCGACCAGCAGCGCGTCGAGGTCGATCTTGCGTTCCACCGTCTCCATGCCGTGGTCGGAACAGGCGACCAGCAGAATTTCGTCGCCGGCCGGATCGAGTGCCTCCACGGTGCGCCGCACCTGGTCGACGCAGGCATCGGCGTGGGCGATCATCGCCAGGTGCTCGCCCGATCCGAGCGGCACGCCGTGCGCCGTGTGGTCGGGCTCCGAGAGCCACAGCACGGCCAACGCGGGCGCGCGTTCGCGCAGCACCTCGCGGCAGAAGCGATCGGTCATCGCCCGGTCGCCCGCGGCGCCCACCTCGATGGCCAGGCCGTCCGCCAGCGCGACACCGCCCGGCCCGCGCGAACCGGCGCGGTGGTAGACATGGCCGAAGCCGTCGGGGTCCTGCAGGTAGGCCGCGCCCGGCGACACGTTCGACATGACGATCGCACCGCCCTGCCGCGCGAGCCGCTCGGCCCAGGTCGGGCGCCGCAAGGTGCGGCCCGTGGCCCGGCGCAGGCGCTCGAGGAAGTCGGGCTTGCCCACCGACAGCCGCACCAGCGCGCCCTGCTCGCGCAGCACCATGGTGTTGCCCAGCAGGCCGTGGGCGGCCGGCAGGCAGCCGGTGGCCATCGAGGCCGAGCTGGTGCGCGTGGTCGAGGGAAAGACACCGCGCGCCGAAACGAAGTCGGCGCCCTGCGCGCGCAGCGCCGCGAGCGCGGGAGCCACGCCGGGCGTGACCAGGTCCGCGCACAGGCTGTCGCAGACCACCACGACGGCGCGCCGCCGGCTGCTCATTTCGAAGCGTCCCGGGGCGCCGGGAGCGTGGACTTGTCGAGGTAGTCGTGGAAATGGACCGTGACCTGGTCCGCCGCGAGGAACACCACCGCATAGGCCGGCGGCTCGTGGCTCTTGGGCACCGGCGAAATGGTGTGCAGGTCGAACGGCACCTGGTGGTTGAGGCCGCGCAGGGTCGAGAACGGGATGCCGCGCCAGCTGCCGCAGACCGGCCGGTGCACGTGGCCGAAGAACAGGTGGCGCAGGTTGCGCCGGCCCGCCAGCAGCCGCGCGAAGGGCTCGGGGTTCGCGAGGCCGATGCGGTCGAGGCACGGGATGCCGATGTCGAACGGCGGGTGGTGCATGAACAGGTAGGTCGGCCGCTCGCCGAGCCGGTCGAGCTCGGCCGCGAGCCAGGCCAGCCGCTGCTCGCAGTAGAGGCCACCGTTGCGGCCCTCGTCGAGCGTGTCGAGCAGCAGGAAGCTCGCGTCGGCCACATCGAAGCGGCCCTGCACGAAGCCGTGGCCGTCGCTCGGCCCGCCCGGGCATTGCGCCGCGAGCAGCGCGCGGATGTCGTGGTTGCCCACCAGCGGGAAGCACGGCATGGGCAGCCGCGCGAGCTGGGTGCGCAGCGCCGCGTAGGCCGCGCTCTCGCCGCGGTGCGCGAGGTCACCCGTGATCACGCAGCAGGCCGCGTCGCGGTGGTGCTCGAGGATGTCGTCGATGCAGGCGCTCAGGCGCGCGTACGGGTCCAGGCCGTGCAGGATCTCGCCGGGCGCGACGAGGTGGGGATCGGTGATGTGGATGAACTTGGTCATGCGGCAAGGGTTTCGGGTGAGGCGGTCACGGAATGCAGGGCGGTGGCCTGCAGCAGCAGGCGCGTGTAGTCGTCGGCCGGGGCATCGAAGACCTGGCGCGTAGCGCCGGCCTCGCGGACCTCGCCATGGCGCAGCACCACGACGCGGTCGGCCATGCGCCGGACCACGCCGAGGTCGTGGCTGATGAACAGGTAGGCCGTGCCGGTCTTGCGCTGCAGCTCGAGCAGCAGCTCCAGCACCTGGGCCTGCACCGACACGTCGAGCGCCGAGGTGATCTCGTCGCAGACGATCAGGTCGGGCTCGGCCGCGAAGGCGCGCGCGATGGCAACGCGCTGTTGCTGCCCGCCCGAGAGCTGGCGCGGGTAGCACTCGAGCAGCGCCGGATCGAGGTGCATGGCGCGCATCAGCGCCTGCGCGCGTTCGCGCAGCGCCGGGCCGCGCAGCCCGGTGAACAGGGTCAGCGGCCGCTCGAGGATGGCGGCGATGCGCTGGCGCGGATTGAGCGAGGACAGCGGGTCCTGGAACACGATCTGCACCCGCCGCCGTAGCGTCGGCGAGCGGTCGGTGGCCTTCGCGGCCAGCGGCTGGCCGTCGAAGTGCAGCGAGCCGCCCGAGGGCGCCATCAGCCCCGCGACCAGCGAGGCCGCGGTGGACTTGCCGCTGCCGGACTCGCCGACCAGGCCGAGCGTCTCGCCGCGCCCGATCGCGAAGGACAGGCCGGCCAGCGCGGGCCGCGCCGTGGCCTGCGGCGGCTGGAACCAGGCACGGCGGCGCGCCGGGTAAGAGAACGCGAGGTCTTTCGCCACCAGCAGCGCGCCTTGCGCCTGTGGTTGCTGCTCGCGCGCCGGCGGCTCGGCATCGATGCGCGGAATCGCCGCGATCAGCTGCCGCGTGTAGACATGCGCGGGTGCGCCGAAGATGCGCGCGGCCGGCCCCTGCTCGACGATGCGGCCCTGGTGCATCACGATCACCTGGTCGCACATGCGCGAGATCACGCCGAGGTCGTGGCTCACGTAGATCAGCGAGGTGCCGAAGCGCTCGCGCAGGGTGCGCACCAGCTCCAGCACCTGGACCTCGGTGGTCTTGTCGAGCGCGGTGGTCGGTTCGTCGAGCACCAGCACGCCCGGGTCGCCGGCCAGCGCCGCGGCGATCACCACGCGCTGGCGCTGGCCGCCCGAGAGCTCGTGCGGGAAGCGCGCGCAGATACCCTTCGGATCGGGCAGGTTGGTGGCCTCGAACAGCTCGAGCGTGCGCGCCCGCGCCTCGGCGGCGCCGCAGCCGCGCAGGTGGCGCACGGCCTCGTCGACCTGGTCGCCGATGCGCATGTGCGGCGTCAGCGAGCTCAGCGGGTTCTGCGGCACGAAGGCGATGTGCCGGCCGCGCAGCCGGCGCCGCGCGGGCTCGTCCAGGCGCAGGATGTCCTCGCCCGCGATGCGCACCGCGCCCGCGGTGATCACGCCGCCGGGCCGGCAATGGCCCAGCAGCGCGCGCGCCACGGTCGACTTGCCCGAGCCGCTCTCGCCGACGATGCCCAGGCTGCTGCCGGCCTCGACCGTGAACTCGACGCCGCGCACCGCGCCGACGACCTCCCCGTCGGCGCGCCGGTAGCCGATGCCCAGGCCCTGGACCTCGAGCCGTCCGCCGATGCGGCGCGCCGCCTGCTGGCGCCTTGCCAGCGCGTTGGATTCGGGATGCTTCATCGTTGCCTGTTCCTTCATGCCGCGTCCTGGCCGCGCGTGGCGTCCAGTCCCAGGGCCCGTGCCAGCGCCTCGGCGCCGAAGTTGAGTCCCACCACCAGGGTGGAGATGAAGACCGCCGGCGCCAGCACCAGCCAGGGTGCGAACGCGAGCTGGCTCACGCCCTCGGCGACCATCAGCCCCCAGTCGGGCGTGGGCGGCGAGATGCCCATGCCCAGGAAGGACAGCGAGCTCAAGAGCAGGATCGCGTGCGACATGCGGATCGCGAACTCGACGTAGACCACGTCGAGCGTGTTGGGCAGCAGCTCGCGCAGGATGATCGACACCGTGCCCTCGCCGCGCAGCTGCGCGGCCTTCACGTAGCCCAGCTGCACCTGCGTCAGCGCCTGGGCCCGCACGATGCGGATCACGCCCGGGAAGTACACCATCCCGATGAGCACGATCAGCACCGGCAGCGATTCGCCGAAGCCGACCGCGAACAGCGCGACGAACAGGATGCCCGGCAGCGCCAGCTTGAGGTCGACGATGCGCATCATCACGTCGTCGAACAGCCCGCCGAGGTAGGCGGCCGTCACGCCGAGGATGCTGCCGACGCTGACCGCGACGACCACGCCCGTGAAGGCGGCCAGCAGCGCCGTGCGTCCGCCCCACAGCAGGCGCGACAGGTAGTCACGGCCCAGCACGTCGGTGCCGAGCCAGAACTCGGCGCTCGGCGGCTCGGCGCGGCCGCCGTTGAGCGACATCGGGTCGTAGGGCGCGATCCAGGGCGCGGCCAGCGCGACGGCCAGGTGCAGCACGACGATGCCGATGCCGAACAGGGCCACGGGCCGCAGCAGCGCGTGGTGGTTGATCTTGAACATCATGATTCAGCGGCTCCTGGCGCGGGGGTCGAGGGCGGCCACCGCGAGGTCGGCCAGCAGGTTCATCGAGACGACGGCCAGGGCCGCCAGCAGGCTGATGGCCTGCACGATCGGCACCTCGCGCTTGTCGACGGCCTGCAGCAGGATCATTCCGAGCCCGGGATAGCCGAACACCTTCTCGACCACCACGATGCCGCTGAGCAGGCCGGCCACGTAGAGCGCGGCCGAGTTGAGCGCCGGGATCACCGAGGCCGGCAATGCATGGCGCAGGATCAGCCGCAGTTCGCCCAGGCCGGTGAAGCGGGCCCGCTCGACGTAGTCGCTGGCCAGCGACTCGATCAGCCCGGTGCGGATCAGCTGCACCAGGTGGGCGATGGAGCCGAACACGATGGTCGCGACCGGCAGCACCGACACGGCCAGCAGCGCCGACGGCGGCGCGTCGGCGAAGGCCAGGATCACGGCCGGGAAGACCGGGATCCAGATCGCGAACACCAGCACCAGCAGGTTGCCCGAGGCGAACTCGGGGATCGAGTAGCCGATCACCGCGCCCATCGAGGCCAGCGTGTCGGGCAGCCGGCCGCGCCAGAAGGCCGCGACGATGCCCAGCAGCAGCGACACCGGAATGGCCACCAGCGCCGTCACGGCCGCGAGCAGCAGCGAGTTCTTCACCGGCTCGCGGATGATCTCGACCACCGGCGTGCCGCCGAGGATGGTCTTGCCGAAGTCGCCGCGCATGGCGCCCGTGAGCCACTCGAAATAGCGCACCGGCGCCGGCCGGTCGAGGCCGAGGTCGTGGCGCTTCCGCGCCAGGTCCTCGGGATTCATCATCGCGATCTCGTCGGCCGTGAGGCTGACTTCGAGCGCGTCGCCGGGCAGCACCTCGGTCGCCACGAACACCAGCATCGAGGCCAGCAGCAGGGTCAGCGCGTAGAGGCCCACGCGCCGCAGGAAGGTCATGAGCATGATGGGTCGCCGTTCGCGCGCGGGTCGGTGAAGGGGATGCGGGGCCGGCTCACGATTTCCAGACCTCGTCGAAGCGCATCGACCAGAACTGCGAGTGGTTGCGCAGGTCGTGCACGTTGGGCTTGTGGATCAGCAGGTTGCGCCGTCCACCCGCGGACAGGGTCGGCACCTCGTCGCGCAGGATCTCCTGCATGCGCACGTAGTTCGCGCGCCGCTTCTCGGTGGAAGGCTCGGCCAGCGACTTCTGGTAGAGCGCCATGTACTCGTCGCAGCCCGCGCCGCGCCAGTAACCGCTCTCGTTGTTGTCGGGCCGCAGCCGGTACAGGCTCACGCCGGGATTGCGCGGGCCGGCCGGCGTGTAGGCGAAGCGGTGCTTGCGCGTCTTCTCGGCATCCTCGACGCGCCACTGGCGGTAGCCGTCGCTCGGCCGCTGCTCGATCGGCAGCACGATGCCGGCCTCCTTCACCGATTCGGCCAGCACCTGGAACACGCGCGGCACCTCGGGCCAGGTGGGCGCGAAGTAGAAGGTCGGCAGCTTCACCCCGTTGGGATGGCCGGCCTCGGCCAGCAGCGCGCGCGCCCGCGCCACGTCGTGCATGCGCTGCAGCGGCTGGAACGCGGCATTGGCCGGCGTCAGGTGCGAGTCGTTGCCGACCCAGCCGGCCTTCTTGCCGTAGACGATGCGGATGATCTTCTCGCGGTCGGCCGCCAGCGCCAGGGCCTGCCGCACGCGCTTGTCGTCGAGCGGCGATCCCGCCACCTTGGGAATCACCATCAGCGCCTGGTCGCCGCTGCTCGACAGGCTGTACTTGAGGTCGGGCGTGCGCTCGAGGTCGGGCAGCAGGCCGGGGTCGACGCCGATCACGGCATCGAACAGGCCGCCGCGGAAACCGTTCAGCGCGCCTTCCATGCGGCCGGGCGAGCTCACGACCTCGAGGCGGTCGAGGTACGGGAAGCCGGCGCGCCAGTACTTCTCGTTGCGCTCGAGGATGATGCGGCGCTTGGGATCGAGGCTCGCGATCCGGAACGGCCCGGTGCCGATGCCCGCGAGGCCGATCGCCTCCTTCTCGGCCGCCGGCATGATCATCAGGTGGTACTCGGCGAGCACGTAGGGGAACTCGCTGTTCGGCGCGTCCAGCGTCATGCGCACCTTCCTGCCGACCTTCTCGACCTTGACGATCTGCTTGGCGTAGCCGGTCGCGGTCTGGTGGAAGCGGTAGGACGACACCACGTCGTCGGCCGTCATCTCGCGGCCGTCGTGGAACAGCACGCCCTCGCGCAGCGTGATGTCCCAGACCTTGAGGTCGGCGCTGGGCTCCCAGGCCGTGGCGAGCTCGGGCTGCACCTCGAGGTTCTCGTCGACCCAGGTCAGCGCGTTGTAGGCGCTGCGGTTGTTGAGGTCGAGCCAGTGCTGGGGATGGCGGCCGGTGCGCGCATCGCCCATCCGGTTGTTCGGGTAGGTGTTGGTGTAGACGAAGGTGCCGCCGCGCTTGGGGGCGGCCTGGGCCGCCTGCGGAAAGAGCAGCTCGCCGAGCGAGAGCGCGGCGCCGGCGCCGGCGCCCGTCAGCAATCGGCGGCGCATGGCGTCGATCGGGCAGTTGTCGTTGGGTCTCATCGTGTCTCCTGGCAGTCATCGGGCGCCTGGTCGGCGCTCTTCGGTTCGCGCCGCCCGCATCGCACATCGATGCGAGGCGGCGCGCAGTTCAGTCCATTTTCGGTGGGCTCACCATGGCAGCGAGAGCGTCTTGCAGTTGGTGAACGACTTGATCGCCTCCTGCACCCCTTCCTTGTAGCCAAGGCCCGAGTCCTTGATGCCGCCGAAGGGCGTGAGCTCGATCCGGTAGCCCGGCACCTCCCAGAGGTTGACGGTGCCGACCTTGAGCTCCTTGGCGAAGCGCATCACGTCGTCCATGCGGTTGGTGCAGATGCCCGACGAGAGTCCGAAGGCGGTGCCGTTCGACATCGCGATGGCCTCGTCGATGTTCGCGAAGCGCAGGATCGGCGACACCGGGCCGAAGGTTTCCTCGCGCACCACGGTCATCTCGGGGCGCACCCGGTCGAGCACCGTCGGCGCGTACAGCGCGCCCTCGCGCTCGTTGCCGGCCAGCAGCCGCGCGCCCTGCGCGACCGCTTCTTCCACCACCGCCTGGAAGCGGCGGGCCGCGGCCTCGTCGATCACCGTGCCCATGTCGTTGCCCGCATCCATCGGATCGCCGAACTTCCAGGCGCGGGTCTTGGCCACCACGCGCTCGGTGAACGCCGCGGCCACCTTCTCGTGCACCAGCATGCGCTTGACGGCGGTGCAGCGCTGGCCGGAGTTCTTGTAGGAACCCTGCACGGCGAGATCGCTGGCGCGGTCGAGGTCGGCGTCGTCCATCACGATCAGCGGGTCGTTGCCGCCGAGCTCGAGCACGATGCGCCGGTAGCCGGCCTTGTTCGCGATGTACTTGCCGATCTCGACGCCGCCGGTGAAGGTGATCAGTTCCACGTGCCGGTGGGTCAGCATCTCGTCGGCGATCTCGCGCGGGTCGCCCGTGATCACCTGCAGCATCTCGGGCGGCAGGCCGGCCTCGTACAGCAGGTCCGCGAAGTACAGCGCCGACAGCGGCACCTTCTCCGAGGGCTTGAGCACCATGCGGTTGTTGGTCGCGACCGAGGGCACCACCTTGTGCGCCACCTGGTTCATCGGGTGGTTGAACGGCGTGATGGCGGTGATCACGCCCAGGAGCGGCTCGCGCGTGGTGATCACCTTGCGCTGCTTGCCGTGCGGCGTGAGGTCGCACGAGAACACCTGGCCGTCGTCGCGCAGCGCCTCGTTGGCGCCGAAGTTCAGCACGTCGGCCACGCGGCCGATCTCGTAGATGCTGTCCTTCTTCGACAGGCCCGACTCGCTGGTGATCAGCGTGGAGGCCTCGTCGGTGCGCGCGCGCAGCAGCAGCGCGGCGCGGTTGAGGATCGCGGAGCGCTCGTAGCGCGACAGGCGCGGCACGTAGGCGTGCGCGATCTCGTAGGCGCGCCGCACATGCTCCAGCGTGGCCATGGCGACGGTGCCCACCGTCTCGCCGGTGTAGGGGTTGCGCACGGCGATCGTGCGCGGCGTGTGGACCTTGTCGCCGCCGATGCGCAGCGCTTCGGCGCGGATGTCCTGTTTGTCGAGAATGGCGTTCATTAAAGTACCTTCGTGCTTCGCACTGCGGTGCGAGCTTGCTTGGGGCGGCCCGGCGCGGCGCTCATGCCGCCTCCTTCTGTGGGGTGCCGATGAAGTTCTTGCCGCGCGCGCCGGTCAGCGCATGCGCGACCATGCGGTCCGCCTGCTCGCTCGACACGCCGTAGTCCGAAAAGCGCGTCTTGACGCCCAGGCGCTCGATGAAGTCCGAGAGCCGCTGCGGCGCGCGGTCCAGCGGGCCGAGCGCGCGCTCGAGCACCGCGTCGCGGCCGGCGTCCTGCCCGATCGCGCGCCGCAGCACCATCGGCAGCGGGAACGAGCAGGCGATGCCGTGCGGCAGGCCGTAGCGCAGGGTCATCTCGTAGGAGATGGAGTGCGCGAGCGCGGTGCGGGTGTTCGAAAACGCCATGCCGGCCTGCAGCGCGGCCAGCGCCATGCGAGCGCGCAGGTCGAGGTCGCCGAGCTTGTCCATCAGCAGCGGCAGGGTCTCGAAGATCTGCTGCACCGCCGCGACCGCGAAGGTGTCGGACAGCGCGTTCGCATTCACGTTCCATATCGCCTCGAGCGCATGCGACAGCGCATCGAGGCCGCTCTGCAGCGTCACCGAGGCCGGCAGCGAGAGCATCAGCTCGGGGTCGACGATCGCAATGCTGGGCCAGGTCTCGGGAAGGTGCAGCGAATGCTTGCGCTGCGCCTCGCGGTCCCAGATCGTGGCCCAGGGCGTGACCTCGCTGCCGGTGCCGGCGGTCGTCGGCACGGCGATCAGCGTCTTCACGCGCGCCGGCACGAAGGGCCCGCCCGCGGCCAGGGCCGCCACCAGGTCGTCGAAGCGGCCGCTCTGTGTTCCGACCATCAGCGCCTTGGCGGTGTCGATCGCGCTGCCGCCGCCGACCGCGACCAGCACCTCGGCCTGCGCCGACTCCTGCCAGAACGCCTCGTAGAGCGCCCGCAGTTCGGCCACGTCGGGGTTCGGCAGCACGGCGTCGATCACGCCGGCCAGGCCGTCGCCGAGCAGGGCCTGCAGCCGGTCGACGAGCCCGAAGCGGCGCGCCTCCGGAAAGGTCACGACCACGGCCTTGCGGCCGGCCAGCAGCTTCGGCAGGGACGACAAGGCCCCTGCCCCGTACACGCTGCGCACGGGATTGAAGAATTCCTGGGACATCTGGATCGCTTCAGTGGGCGGCGCCCGCGTGGTTCAGGGCCAGGTCGAAGACGTCGAAGTTGCGCAGCCGGCGGCGCGGGTCGACCCCCTGCAGCGCGCGGTTGAACAGCAGCGGCACCTTCTGCTCCGAGATGCCGCCGTGCGAGCGCAGCGGCACCGTGAGGCCGCTGAGGTCGTGCCGGGCCGCGCTGGTGCCCAGCACCGTCAGGTGGTCGCCGACCACGACCAGGTCGCCGATGCGGTCGCCCGCGAGCTCGAACTGCCGCACCGCCTGGTCGCGCGTGAGCACCTGCTCGACGCCGGGCAGGCCGGCCAGCGCCTCGTGCACCTGTTCCAGCGGCGCGCGGTTGACGTACACCGTCGCGAACGAGCCGAGCGCGCCGTGGTGCACCACGTAGGGATCGGTGATCGGCAGGATCACGCGCGTGCTGGCCTCGCCGAGCCGCGCGTCGAGTTCCTGCTGCAGGTAGAGCACGCGCGGATTGCCGGCCGCGTCGGTCTTGGGGCTCATGCCGTGGTCGGCCGTGAGGCCGATCACCGCGCCCAGCGCGTCGAGCCGCGCGAGGTAGCCGTCCATCATCGCGTAGAAGGCGTTGGCCTCGGGCGTGCCGGGCGCGCACTTGTGCTGCACGTAGTCGGTGGTCGAGAGGTACATCAGGTCGGGCTTGCGCGTCTCGAGCAGGCGCACGCCGGCGGCGAAGACGAACTCGCTGAGATCGGCGCTGTAGACCGAGGGCACGGGCTTGCCGACCAGTTCGAGCACGCGGTCGATGCCGCATTCGGCGACGGTCGCCTTGTCGGCCTTCTCGGCCGAGAAGCAGATGCCGCGCAGGCCGTGGCCGAGCATGGTGCGCAGCTTGTCCTTGGCGGTCACGGCCGCCACCAGCGCACCGGCATCGGAGAAGGCCGACAGCAGCGTGGGCGCGCGCAGGTACTCGGGGTCGTTCATCATGACCTCCTTGTCCGCCGCCACGTCGTAGAAGAAGTTGCCGCAGATGCCGTGCACCGAGGGCGGCACGCCGGTCACGATCGACACGTTGTTCGGGTTCGTGAAGCTCGGCACCACGCAGTCGCCGATCAGCGAGCTGCCCTGCTTCAGCATGCGCTGCAGGAACGGCGCCGCGCCGGCCTGGATGGCCTGGGTGATGTAGTCGGGCTCGCAGCCATCGACGCACACCACGACCACCGGCGCGCGCGGCTTCGCGTAATGCCGTCCATTGGCCAGGACGGTCTCGGCTTGAAATGTCATCGGGAAGCTCCTTTGGAAATCAGTGACTTGTCTCGGAGACCTTGTCGTCTCGCGTTGGGTGCACTGTCCGCTCGAAGCTTCTATTCGTCCAATTCAAGTTTTTCGGGCAATGTATTGAGCAGAGCTATACATCGCCCGGGAAAGTACGGAGACGCCGCTCCGTACGCCGCGCTCAGGCGGCTATGAGCCGCGGCGCCTTGCGATGCCGCGTCGCCGTCTCGTAGTCGTGCGCCAGCGCGAGCAGGGTCGCCTCGCTCCACAGCGGCCCGACGAACAGCAGGCCGAAGGGCGCGCCCGAGGCGTAGTAGCCCGCGGGCACCGTCACGGCCGGCAGGCCCGCGATGTTGAGCTCGCCCACCGTGGTCTCCTGGATCGTGCCGCCGCGCGTGACCGGCAGCTCCTCGCGCATCTGCGGGAACACCAGTGCATCGAGCCGCTCGCGCGCGAACACCGCGTCGACGATGCGCAGGTAGGCCTCCTTGAGCGCGATGAAGTCCGACAGGTCGGGCGGCGTGCCCGGCGACTTGAGCGCGGCCGCGAACTGCGGCAGGTTGTGCAGGTAGCTCAGCACGCCGCCGGGCGCGAAGGCGGATTCCTTCTCGGTCGCCTTCGCGAAATCGGCGAAGGACTTGAGCGCCGCGTCGGGGCCCAGCCGCTCGAGGTATTTCTGCAGGTCGTAGGGCACCGATTCCATGCCGCGCGCATCGAAGTTCGTGAGCGGCAGCGTGGGCTGGCGCAGCTGCGCGAAGCCGGTGTCGGCGAAGGGGTCGTCGACCAGCACCGCGCCGCGCTGCACGAGTTCCTTCGCCGCGCGCGCATAGAGTTCGCTCGCCTCGGCCGACAGCGGCTGGGTGCGCCAGCCCGGGCCGTACAGGCCGATGCGCGCGCCCGCGAGGCTGCGGCTGCCGAACTGCGCGGTGTAGCCGCCCACCGGCTTCTTGCCGACGCCGGCCAAGGTCTTCGGATCTTCCGGCGAGTAGCCCGCGAGCACGTCGAGGCACAGCGCCGCGTCCTTCACGGTGCGCGCGATCGGGCCCACCACGTCGCGGTTGCCCGACAGCGGCATCACGCCGGCATTGGGCACCAGGCCGATGGTGGGCTTGATGCCGACCAGGTCCTGCGCCGAGGCCGGGTTCTGGATCGAGCCACCGGTTTCCTCGGCCAGGCCCAGCACGGCCATGCTGGCGCCGACCGCGGTGGCCGTGCCCGCGCTGCTGCCACCGGGCACGCGATCGGGCAGCACCACGTTGAGCGTGGGGCCGGCCCAGCTGTCGTCGGCATGGGTGCCGGTGTGGCTCAGCACCGGCACGTTGGTCTTGCCGAGGATGACGGCGCCGGCCGCGCGCATGCGCGCCACCACGGGCGCGTCGGTGGCGGGCATCAGGTCGACGCCGCCGCTCTTGCCGTGCAGCAGCGACCAGCCGGCCGTGGTCGGGAAGCCGACCATGTCCATCGGGTCCTTGACGACCACGGGCACGCCCGCGAGCGGCCCGAGCGCCTCGCCGGCCGCGCGCCGGCGGTCGATGGCGCGTGCGTCGTCGATGGCCTCGTCGTTGAGGAAGATGATGGCGTTGTAGCGTGCGTTCCAGGTCTCGATCTGCGCGAGGCAGGCGTGCGCGAGCGACTCGGCCGTGAAACTGCCGTTGCGAAAGCCTTCCTGCACGGTGTCGACGGTCAGCGTGGCGAGGTCGATGGTGGGGGGGGTCTGGCTCATGGCGAAGAAACTCCTCGTGAATGCGGTGAATGAAGAGGGAGACAAAAAGGGGAAGTCAGAAGGTCATGTGGCGATCGATGATCTCGTCGCTCAGCTGCTCGATGGGACCGCTCTCGACGATGGTTCCCTTCTCGAACATGGCGAAGCCGCTGGCCACGCGGCGCACGAAGTCGATGTTCTGCTCGACCAGCACCATCGTCAGGCCGAGCTCGCGGTTCATGCGCGCGATCGCGGCCTCGATCTCCTGCACCACCGAGGGCTGGATGCCCTCGTTGGGCTCGTCGAGCAGCATCACGCTCGGTTGCGCCGCGAGGGCGCGCGCGAGTGCGAGCTGCTGCTGCTGGCCGCCCGACAGCACGCCGCCCGGGCGGTCGAGGTTGGCCGCCAGGTACGGGAACAGCTCGAGCGCCAGCGGCGGGATCGCGCGCGGCCCGCGGCCCGAGAAGGCGCCCATCAGGATGTTCTGGCGCACGCTGAAGTCGGGGATGATCTCGCGCCCCTGCGGCACGTAGGCGATGCCGCCGCGCGCGCGCAGGTGCGTGGGCAGCCCGTCGATGCGCAGGCCGTCGAGTTCGATGCGGCCCGTGGCGCGCACCATGCTGCCCATCAGGGTGCGCAGCAGCGTGGTCTTGCCCATGCCGTTGCGCCCGAGGATGGCGGTGATCTTCCCCTTCGGGATGGAGAGGCTCACGTCCTGCAGCGCGTGGCTGCGGCCGTAGTAGCTGTCGACGTTGGCGAGTGTCAGCATGTTGATGCGATTCCGTGGGATCCGAGGTAGGCCTGCCGAACGCGCGCATCGCGTTCGATCTCGGCGACGCTGCCCTCGGCCAGCACGCGGCCCAGGTGCAGCACGGTGATGCGCTCGGCGATGTCGCGCACGAAGGCCATGTCGTGCTCCACCACCAGGATGGTGTGGCGCCCGCGCAGGCTCTTGAGGATCTGCGCGGTCTTGCGCGTCTCGCCCGCCGTCATGCCGGCCGTGGGCTCGTCGAGCAGGATCACCTTCGGCTGCTGCGCGATCAGCAGGCCCAGCTCCAGCCACTGCGTCTGGCCGTGGCTCAGGTCGCCGGCCTGCTGCTGCTGCACATCTTCCAGGCCGGCCAGGGCCAGGATCTCGTCGACGCGGCGGTCGGTCTCGCGCCCGAAGCCCCAGCGCAGGTTGCGCAGGATCGAGGGCTCGCGGCTCGCGGCCACGCAGAGGTTGTGGCGCACCGTGAGCTCGCGGAACACGCTCGGGATCTGGAACTTGCGGCCGATGCCCGCGCGCGCGATCCGGTACTCGGGCCAGTTCGTGAGGTCGCGGCCGTGCAACTCGACCCGGCCCTCGGTGCTGCGCGTCTTGCCCGAGACCAGGTCCATCAGCGTGGTCTTGCCGGCGCCGTTGGCGCCCAGCAGCACGCGCAGCTCGCCCTCGGCCACGCGCAACGACACGCCGTCCACCGCCTTGAAGCCGCCGAAGCTCACGCCCAGCGCATGCAGTTCGAGTGCGATGTCGCTCATGGCGCACCTCCGCCGGCACGGCGCTGGCCGATGCGCTCGAGCAGCTCGTGCGCCCAGCCCGCCATGCCCTTGGGCAGGTACAGCACCACCAGCACGAAGGTCAGCCCCACGATCACGCGCCAGGCCTCGACCAGCGACTGGGTCTCGCTCGCCGTGGCCTCGAGCATGTTGATCAGGATCGCGCCGATGCACGCGCCCAGCAGCGAGGCGCGCCCGCCCACCGCGGCCCACACCACCATGGTGATCGAGAAGCTCAGGTCCATGAAGGTGGGCGAGGCGAACTCGGCCACCACCACGTAGAGCATCCCGGCCACCGCGGCGATGGCCGCCGACAGCGCGAAGAAGAAGGTCTGGTAGTGCGCCACGTCGAAGCCCAGGTAGCGCGCGCGCTGCGGATCGCCCGAGGTGGCACGCAGGATCACGCCGGCGCGCGTGGCGAGCAGCGCGCGCGCACCGACCAGCACCACGGCGAGCACGCCCGCGACCAGGTAGTAGGTCGACACGCCGTAGGGATCGAGCTCGTGCCCCGCGATGCGCAGCCAGGCCAGGTCCGACAGCCCGTTGAAGCCGTTGGTGATCGGCTGCGCGTCGACCAGCAGCAGGCGCACCAGCAGCACCAGGGCCAGCGTGACGATCGACACGAACACGCCCGCGATGCGCTTGCGGAACAGCAGCGCGCCGAGCACGAAGGCCACCAGTGCCGGCAGCAGCAGGCCCATGGCGAGGCCGAACCCCTGCGACTGGAACGGCTGCCACAGGAAGGCGCCCGGGTTGATGCAGCACAGGTCGACGGTGGCGCCGGGCTGCGCGTTCGACAGCATGAAGTCCGGCACCGGGTTGGCACCGCCATGCTGCAGGCTGGTGGGGCTGGCCATCTTCAGCGACATGGCCAGCATGTAGGCGCCGAGGCCGAAGAACAGCCCCTGCCCCAGGTTGAGGATGCCGGCATAGCCCCAGCTCATGGCGACGGCGATGCCGAGCATGCCGAACACCAGGTACTTGGCGAGCCGGTTGAGCCAGAAGCCGTCGAGCACCAGCGGTGCCAGCGCGACCACGGCCAGGAAGATTGCGTAGGCGGCGAAGGTCGCGCGCCGGTCCAGAGGAGTGCCCATGCCGTTCACCGCCCCTTGAACGAGAACAGGCCCTGCGGCCGCACCACGATCAGCAGGATCACCAGGCCGAACACCACCGCGCGCGCGAGGATGTCGTTGCTGACCGCCGCCACCACGCCCGTGACCTCGCCGAGGCCGATCGAGGTGACGACCGCGCCGAGCAGGCTGCCGACGCCGCCCGAGACCACCACCAGGAAGCTGTCGACCACCAATGCCGTGCCCATGTCGGGCGAGACGGTCTTGAAGCCCGCCACCAGCACGCCGGTGATGCCGGCCAGGCCGGCGCCGAAGGCGAAGGTCCAGGCGTTGACGCGCTGCACGTCGATGCCGCAGGCCGCGGCCATGCGCGGGTTGCGGATGATGGCGCGCACCTGCATGCCGATGCGCGTGCGGTAGAGCAGCAGCCAGGTCGCGAAGGTCAGCACCACGGTGCAGGCCACGATGAAGGCGCGGTAGGCATTGATCGGCGTGTCGCCGACCATCACCGCGCCCTGCAGCACGGCGGGGATCGGCATGTTCTGCAGCCCCGGCCCCAGCCCTTCGATGTGGATGCCGAAGAAGGCCAGGCCGCCTTCGAGCCGCACCGCCTGCTGCACCAGGATCGCCACGCCCCAGGTGGCGAGCAGCGTGTCGCCGAGCCGGCCGTAGAGGCGCCGCACCACGCAGCGTTCGATCAGGAGGCCGAGCGCCGCGGCGACCACGAAGGCGATCGGGATCGCGGCGAACAGCCCGAGCCCGAGCCAGATCTGCGCCAGCACCGCGGCATAGGCGCCGACCATGATCATCTCGCCGTGCGCCATGTTCACCACGCCCATCGCGCCGTAGATGATGACCAGGCCGAGCGCGGCCAGCAGAAGAATCGAGCCCATGCTGAGCCCGATCAGGAGTACGTCCAACATCGGAAGTCTTTCTCTCGAGGGTGAATGCGGGCACGGCACATGCCGCCGCGCCCGCGGCCGGCTCTTCAGGCCTTGACCGGCGCGGCGCCGTTGCGCTTGCAGATCAGGTTGGCGTCGGTCTCGCCGTAGGCGAAGTAAGGCAGCGGCCGCACCGGTTGCGGGCTGGCGTCGACCACCTTGCTCTGGCCGTCGGCCTGCCACTGGCCGATGCGCGGCGTGACCCAGGCATGCAGGCTCTCGGGATCGATGCGCACCTTGCCGCCGGGCGCGTCGTAGCTCTGGCCGCCGATGTGGGCGCGGATGGCGTCGGCCGTGGTGGCCTTGCCGGCCTCCACCGCCTGCTTCCAGAGGAAGACCTGGAAGTAGGCGGCTTCGAGCGAGTGGTAGGTCACGGCCTTGGGGTCGTTGACGAACTTGCGGTAGCGCTCGATGAAGGACTTGTTGGCCGGCGTGTCGATCGACATGAAGTACGGCACCGAGGTGTAGCTGCCGGCCGCGTACTCGCCGCCCATGGCCGCGATCTCGATCTCGCTGATCACGGTGGCGCAGATCGGCACCGCGGCCTGCGACATGCCCTGGTTCTTGTACTCGCGGTAGAAGGCCACGAGCGAGTCGCCCACCACGTGCGAGAGCACCACGTCGGCGCCCGACTCCTTGATCTTGCGCACCACCGAGGCCCATTCCGAATGGCCGAGCTCGAGGTACTCGTCGGCCACCCACTTGGCGCCCGACTGCTCGATCAGCTTCTTGCTGACCTTCGACATCTCGCGCGGATAGACGTAGTTGGAACCGACGATGAAGAACTTCTTCTTGCCGAGCTTCTCGACGATCCACGGCACGTAGTTGGCCAGCTGCTGGTTGGCGACCGCGCCGCTGTAGACCACGTTCTTCGAGCATTCGAAGCCTTCGTAGTGGGTTTGATAGAACAGCATCGCGTTGCGGCGCTCGAACACCGGCAGCACCGCCTTGCGGCTGGCCGAGGTGTGGCAGCCGAACACGGTCTCGATGCGGTCGCGCGTGATCAGCTTCGAGGCCTTCTCGTTGAAGGTCTTCGGGTCGGAGGCGCCGTCCTCGAGCACCACCTCGACCTGGCGGCCCATCACGCCGCCCGCGGCATTGATCTCGGCCACGGCCATGCGCACGCCGTTGGCGAGCATCTTCTCGACGATCGAGAGGCCGCCGGTCTGCGAATAGAGCGCGCCGACCTTGATGGTGTCGGCCGCGTAGGCGCTGCGCATCAGCGCGGGCGACGAGAGGGCGGCCGCGGAAGCAGCCGAGGAAACGAGGAAGTGGCGACGGTTGGTTGTCAACATGATGGGACCTCGGGACGTGACGCAGCGACCATGCGCTGACGAATGGTTGAAGAGCTCGATGGGTGGAACCAGCCGACAGCACTGTCGGGCGCAGGCGAAAAAAAACCCACAACGCGGTGGGGACCGCGGCGTGGGCTTCATTGCCAGGTGGACCGGAGAACACACATGGTTCCCGGTGCCGGCTGCATCGGCGCCTGACGAATCAAGGGGATGCAACCACCGAGCCGGAGGACCGACTCGATGCAGTCATGCTAGCGAGTTAGGGCGACGGGTGCAACAGGGTTTCCATGTTGATGATCGAACTCGCGATCTGTTCCATCGACAGCCGCTTGGCCATCGCCTGCGCGCGGATCGCCTGGTAGGCCTCGCCCTCGCTGATGCCCTTGGAGGCCATGAGGATCGTCTTCGCGCGGCTCATGGCCTGGTCGCTCGTGATCTTGCGGCGCAGCTTGCGGTTCTCCTTGAGCATCGCCTGGCGCTCGGCCCACAGGCTGCGCGCGGTCACCAGGTGCGCGAGCAGGCCGAAGGGCTTGATCGGCTTCTGCACCACCGCGAAGGCCGCGCTCTCGAGCACCAGCTGCAGGGTGGTCGGGTCCTCGTAGTTGACGATCGCGATCACCGTCGGCTCGGGCCGCGGCATCGACTTGAGCAGGGCCTCGGTGGCCTGGCGCGACTCGCCCTCCACCAGCAGGAACAGCACGTCGACGTTGGGCGGCACGGTGGCCGGCATGGGCCAGGCCATGCTCACCATGCAGCCCACGCGGCGCAGGTGGCTGACGAGGGCATCGCCCTCCTCGTCCGGCGGATGGACGACGACGATCTTGAGCTCGGGCAGTTCGCGCAGCAGCGAAATGGTCATGGCGCCTCCGCTTCCCTCAGGCCGGCCGTCCCGCGAGCGGATCGAACCGGTTCTCGTACATGTAGGGATCGGGCTTCACGCGCAGGCCCGGATCGTCCACCACCTGGAAGGTGCCCTGCGCATCGACGCGTGCCACGCGCGGCCAGAGGTAGGTGTGGTGGTTCTCCTGGTCGATGCGCACCCGGCCCTGCGGCGCGTCGAACTCGTGCTCGTGCAGGTGCGGCAGCATCGCCTCGAGGCGGTCGCTGCCCGCGCGCGCCAGCGTCTGCGCATAGAGCATCACCTGGAAGTAGGCCGACTCCGCGCAGGCCGTGATCGGCAGGCCGGTGCCGAAGCGCTTGCGCCAGGCCGCCACGAACCGGAGGTTGGCCGGCGTCTGCAGGGTCGAGAAGTAAGGTGCCGCCGTGATGCTGCCCGCGGCCGCGCGTGCCGACATCTGCGCGATCTCGGCCTCCTGCGTCGACTGGCTCGCGATCGGATGCGTCTGCTGGTCGAAGCCCGCCTCGCCGTAGGCCTCGTAGAAGCGCGCGATGCCGTCGCCGACCACGGTCGAATAGACGACGTCGGGCTGCGCGGCCTCGATGCGCCGGATCACCTTCGGCATGTCGATGTCGGCCACGCGCAGCGGCACGTACATCTCGTCGAGCACCTCGCCGCCGGCCTGGCGGAACAGGTCCGCGATGATCCGGTTGGACTCGTAGGGATAGACGTAGTCCGAGCCGATCAGGAACAGCCGCTTGCCGAAATGGCTCGTGAGGTAGCGCACCAGCTGCACCGAGTTCTGGTTCGGCGCCGCGCCCGTGTAGACGCAGTTCGGCGAGTACTCGAAGCCCTCGTAGAGCGTGGGATAGAACAGCAGCGCGCGATGCGCCTCGACCACCGGCAGCACCGCCTTGCGCGTGCTCGACATGTAGCAGCCGAAGATCACCGCCACGCCCGCCTGGTCGCACAGCTGCTTGGCCAGCTCGCGGTAGCGCGGCGGCCGCGAGGCCGGGTCGAGCACCACCGGCTCGATCGGCCGCCCGAGCACCCCGCCGCTCGCGTTGACCTCCTCGATCGCGAGCAGGGTCGCGGCCTGCTGCGTGCGCTCGACGGCCGCGGTCACGCCGGTCGATGAGAAAAGCACCCCGACTCGCCAGGGGGGTTGTGGTTTGGATCCGGTCACGGTCTGGACTCCCAAATGAAAAAAGCCCCCAGCAGCCCTCGCGGCCGCTGGGAGCTTCACTGCTCCATGTCAATGTCGAGGCCTTGCGGCGTCGTCCGCGCTACTGTAGCAGTCCCACGGCCCTGGCAGGCAAGTCTTTTGGGAAGCCCCGGACCTCAGTGGGAGGCCGAGCGGCCGTTGGCGTTCTCCATCGGCACCACCCGCCGCACGATCCAGCGGAAGGCCGGCCCGGTCAGCAGGGTCGACAGCACGGCGAGCGTGACCAGCGCCGCGAAGGCATGTTCCGACAGCAGGCCCTTGTCGCGCAGGATCGTGGCGGCCACGATCTCCATCAGCCCCTTGCATTGCAGCAGCGTGCCCACCGCGAGCGCCTCGCGCCGCGACAGCCATTGGGCCGGCGAGCACGCCAGCACCGCCACCAGCTTGGCTCCCACCGCCAGCACCAGCAGCGTGGCCGAGGCCTGCAGCGAGGCCCAGCCCAGCACGCTGCCGTCGATCTTGAGCCCGCTGTGGCCGAAGAACACCGGCGCCAGGCCGATCAATGCGAACTGGCCGAGCCGCTCCACCGGCAGCCGGCGGGACCAGGCCGCCGGCACGATCGCGCCCGCGAAGTAGGCACCGAGCAGCTCGTGCAGGCCCAGCTGCGAGCTCGACCAGGCACCGGCCGCGAGGAACAGCGGCATCGCGAGCCAGATCGCCCAGGCCGGCGGCTCGCGCGTCGCCTTGCGCGCGACGGCGGCAATGCCCGCCAGCGTCGCGGCCAGCGCGATCGCGGCGGCCGGCTTGACCCAGGAGCCCGCGAGCAGCGCCTGCCCTTCGGCCGCCAGCAGCAGCAGCGCCAGACCGATCCAGAGCACCGCGTCGTCGAGCACCGCGATGCGCAGCGCGATGCGCGTCAGTGGCCGGTGCAACGGCCCGAGTTCGCGCACGATGCCGATCAGCACCGGCAGCGCGCTGACCGCGAGGCACAGGCCGATCGCCAGCGCGCCCCACCACTGCCCGCCATGCGGCGCGCTCCAGCCCGGCAGGTGGTTGAACCAGAGCTTGGCGGCCAGCGTGCCCACCGCGAACGGCAGCAGCAACGCCATCACCGCGCTGGCGACGAAGCGCAGCGTCTCGCCGGGCCGCGCCGGCGGCAGATCGGTCGCGCCCGGCAGGTGCACCGTCTGCCGCGTTTCGAGCCCCGCGGTGAAGGCCAGCAGCAGCACGCCGATCCAGCCGATGAAGTCGCCGCCCGCCGACGGAATGCCCGCGGCCTTGGGCAGCACGCCAGTGGCCGCGAGCAACAGGCCGATGATGATCGGCAGCACCGCGATCGGCACCGAGCGGCCGAGGGCGCGCCAGATGGCCCAGGACAGGCCCATGAAGAGGATCAGGTCGGCGAAGGTCGAGAGCAGGCTGTGGAGCATGGGGCGAATGCTACCGTGGCCCCGTGTCGCGGAAGCGATGCCGAGGCGTCGCGGCTCCCGCCGCCCGCTGGCTACGATAGCGCGATGGACCTCAGGCAACTCCGCTATTTCGTCGCGCTCGCGACCCAGCAGCATTACGGCAAGGCGGCGGGCATCCTGCACGTGACGCAGCCGGCGCTGAGCCGGCAGATCCGCCTGCTCGAGGAGGAACTGGGCGTCCAGCTGTTCGAGCGCCACGCGCGCGGCGCGGCGCCGACCGATGAAGCGCGGCTGCTGCTCGAGCGGGCGCTGTTCCTGCTGCGCTACGTCGACCAGATCAAGTCCGACCTGCTGGCCCGACAAAGGGAGCCTCGCGGGCCGGTCGCCATCGGGCTCTCGCCCGGTCTCGCGCAGCAGCTCACGGTGCTGCTGACCAAGGCGGTGCTCCAGTACCTGCCCGAAGTCAGGCTGCGCTTCATCGAGGGCTTCGCGCCGTCGCTGCAGACCATGCTGGCGCAGGGCGAGGTCGACATCGCGCTGCTGATCGAGCCCATCGAGCGATCGAACCTGAGCACCCTGCCGCTGCTGAAGGAACAGATCTGCCTGATCGGCCTGCCCGACGACCCCCGACTGCGCAAGCCGAAGATCCGGATGCGCGACCTGGCCGGCGTGCCGCTGATCATGACCGGGCTCGTGAAGTCGGGCGTGCGGCTCGAGCTCGAGGCGGCCGCCGCGCGCGCCAAGCTCGAGCTGCATCGCGTGGTCGAGGTCGAGACCGCCGAGGTGGCGCGCCGGCTCGTGCTCGACGGCGTCGGGCTCACGGCCCATTTCGCGGCGGCGGTCCAGGAGGACCTGGCGGCGTCGCGGCTGCGCGCCGTTCCGATCGAAGGCCTGTTCCTGCACCGCGTGCTCGCGCGCGCCTCGGACCGTCCCGCATCGCGCGCCACCGAAGGCGTGATGGGCGTGCTGCGCACGGTGATCGAGCGGCACGTGCGCGAAGGCAAGTGGCCGAACGCGCAGCTGTCCTGAGCAGGTCGCGCCGGGCCATGCCGCTTCGTTATGAGGGCGGTCAGAAAATTCACTTGGACCTGCGCCGCGCGCGTCCCTAATCTTGCGCCGTCCGCTGCCGCCACCGCCCACCGGGTGGCGCGCCGGACTTCACAAGAACGGAGACAAGCAGATGGCATGTGATCGAAGAACATTCCTCGGGGCGGCCGCGGCCGCCACCTTCGCGCCGGCGCTGGTGCGGGCGCAGGAGCAGCCGCTTCGCATCGTGGTTCCCTTCTCGGCCGGCAGCGGCACGGACGTGACGGCGCGCGTGCTGGGCGATGCGATCGTCAAGAGCAGCGGGCGCACGGTCATCGTCGACAACAAGCCCGGCGCCGGCACCGTGCTCGGCTCAGTCGACGTGGCGCGTTCGCGCCCCGACGGCAACACCGTGCTCTACACCACGGGCGGCTACACCACCAGCGCGGTGCTGATCAAGAAGCTGCCCTTCGACCCGGTCGCGGACCTGCTGCCCATCACGCGGCTGGCGCTGTCCTCGGGCTTCGCGCTGCTGGTCGGCGAGAAGTCGCCGTACCGCTCGCTCGCGGAGTTCGTGGCGGCCGCCAAGGCCAGGCCGGGCCAGCTGAGCTTCGGCTCCTCGGGCGTGGGCAACACCACGCACGTGATGGGCGTGTTCTTCGGCAAGGGCGTGGGCGTGGACCTGCTGCACGTGCCGTTCAAGGGCTCGCCGACCAACGACCTGCTGGCGGGCACGGTCGACTGCGCCTTCCTCGCGCCGTCGACCGCGGGCTCGCAGATCCGCGCGGGCCGCCTGCGCGCGCTGGGGATCTCGGGCGGCCGGCGCTCGGCGCTGCTGCCCGAGGTGGCGACCTTCGCCGAGCAGGGCTTCACGGTCGAGGACATCCCGGCCTGGTCGGGCCTCTTCGGTCCCGGAAAGATGGCGCCCGACGCGGTGCATGCGTTGCACGACACCATCGTCAAGGCAGCGCGCACGCCCGCGCTGATCGCCTACATGCGCGACAACGGCGACGAGCCCGACCTGATGCCGCCCGAGCCGTTCAGGGCCTACGTCACGGCCGAGATCGGGCGCTACCGCCGGCTGCTGCCGCCGCTCGACATCCAGATCGGCTAGGAGCCGCCATGCCCGAATTCATCGACCTCGGCGACGTCCGCACCGCCTTCGAGGTGGCGGGGGAAGGACCGCCGCTGCTGATGCTGCATGGTGCCGAAGGCAGCCGCCGGCAGTTCGCGCGCATCCTGCCGGCGCTGAGCGACCGCTACACCGTGATCCGCTACGACCAGCGCGACTGCGGCGACACGTCCGGCCCCGAGCGGGCACCGACGCTGATCGATCTCGCCGACGATGCGATGCGACTGCTCGAGGCCCTCGGGCACGCGAGCGCCTTCGTGTTCGGCACCTCGTTCGGCGGCCGGGTCGCGCAGGTCTTCGCGGTGCGCCATGCGAAGGCCGTGCGCCGGCTCGTGCTGGCCAGCACCTGGCCCCTGCCCGCCTCGCTCGCGCAGGCCAACGCCGAGGTGGCGCGCGAAATCGCCGTGCTGCGCGCGCAGTTGCCCGCGAGCGCCGAGCAGCTCGCGGCGCTGTTCTTTCCCGCGCCCTTCCTGGCCGAGCATCCTGCCTTCAAGGCGCATTTCGCCGCGGCACCGGCGCGCTCCGCGCGGTCCGATCGCCGGGCCGCCGTGGTCGGCGATAGGCCCGCGCTCGCGCTGTCGGAGATCGATCGGCCCACGCTGCTCGTCGCGGGCGAGCTCGATCGCGTGGTGCCGGCAGCGCTCACGCTCTCGCTGGCGCAGCACATCCGCGACACGCGCTCGGTGCTGCTGCCCGGCGTGGGCCACCTGGGCACGGCCCAGGCACCCGAGGCGCTCGCATTGCATCTGCGCGAGTTCCTGGCGTGAACCTCGTTTCCTTTTCCGTTCCCCTGTTCCGCGCCGCTGGGCGCATGGAGTCTTCGTTCGATGATTGATGTACCGGTCCTCGTCGTCGGTGGCGGTCCCGTGGGCCTCACCGCATCCCTGTATCTGTCGCTGTTCGGCATCGAGTCGCTGCTGGTCGAGCGCCATCCGGGCACCGCGATCCTTCCCAAGGCGCGGGCCCTCAATGCCCGCACCATGGAGATGTACCGCCAGATCGATCTGGAGGACGCGATCCGCGCCGTCGCCATGCCCGATCGCTTCGGCGGCACCATCCTCTGGTCCGAGAGCCTGGCCGGCCGCGAGATCAAGCGACTGCATCCCGGGCGCGGATCGGCGGCCAACCAGGCCTTGTCGATCGCCGGCAACTGCGGCTGCTCGCAGGACATCCTCGAGCCGGTGCTGCGCCGGCGGGCCGAGACGGCCGGTCCCGGCAGGCTCCGCTTCGGCACCGCGCTGCGCGAACTGAGTTGCGACGCCGACGGCGTGACCGCCAGCATCGAGGATGCCGAGGGCCGCAGCGAACAGGTGCGCGCGCGCTACCTGATCGCCGCCGACGGTTCGCAGAGCCGCATCCGGCAGCAACTCGGGATCGGCCGACGCGGCGAAGCCGATGTCTACGACAGCATCAACATCCACCTGCGTGCCGACCTGACACCGTGGATCGCGGAGCGCCCGGCGGCGCTGTACCTGATCGAGCAGCCGGAATTGCGCGGCACCTTCCTGACGATCAACGGCAGCGACCGCTGGGGCTTCCTGGTCACCTCGCTGTCGCACTACGGCTTCACGCCGGAGCAGTTCACGCCCGCGTTCAGCACCGAGATCGTGCGCCGCGCGGTGGGTGTAGCCGACCTCGCCGTCGAGGTCCTCGGCGTCAGCGCCTGGAAGGCCTCCGCGATGGTGGCCGAGCGCTACCGCGCGGGGCCGGTGTTCCTGGCCGGCGATGCCGCGCACGAGATGCCGCCGACCGGCGGCTTCGGCCTCAACACCGGCGTGCAGGATGCGCAGAACCTCGCATGGAAGCTGGCCGCGGTGCTGCGCGGCGAGGCCGGCGACGCGCTGCTCGACAGCTACGATGCCGAGCGCCGCCCGGTCGGCGAGGCCGTCACCCACACCAGCCTGCTCAACGCGCTGTCGATGGGGCGCACGGCGCGGCAGACCGAGGCCGTGCTGCCGCGCAAGGAATTCCTCAACGAGATCGGCCTGGTGTTCGGCGCGCGCTACGCATCGCGCGCGGTCGTGTCGCAGGAAGAGCCCGCGCCGGTCGCGGACGCGATCGAGGCCTATGTGCCGAGCGCCGCGCCCGGCTGCCGCGCGCCCCATGTCGCGTTGCGCAAGGGTTCGCGGAAGCTCTCGACCACCGACCTGCTGGGCCGCGGCTTCGTGCTGCTCACCGCGCCCGCGGGCTCGGCCTGGCGGGCCGCCGCGGATCGGCTCGAAGGGCCCCGTGTGACCAACGCCGTCATCGGCGAGGAAATCCGCGAGGAGGACGGTGGCGACTGGCTCGCGGCCTATGGCCTGCGCGAAGATGGCGCGGTCCTCGTGCGGCCCGACGGCCATGTGGCCTGGCGCTCGCCATCGGGCGGCGACGACCCGCGCGCCACGCTGCAGGCGGTCATGAACGCGATCCTGTGCCGCGGCGCGGCGGTGCCCGGGAGCGCCGCATGAGCATGGAAGTCAGCGCCATCCATCACTTCACGGTCGGCTGCGCGGTCGAGGACCTGCCCGCGCTGCACGACTTCTACGTGGGCACGCTGGGGCTGAAGGAGGGGCACCGCCCCGCGCTGCGTCATCCGGGCTACTGGCTGTATGCCGACGGACACGCGATCGTGCATCTCAACGCGCTGCGGACGGTGTCGCCGCCGCGGGAGTGCGGCCCCTTCGATCACGTGGCCCTGAAGGCGCGCGGCCTCGAAGCCACGCGGCAGGCGCTGCGCGCGGCGAAGGTGCCCTTCAGCGAAACGCCGCTGACCGGGACCTCGCTGCACCAGGTCTTCCTCAGCGATCCGCTCGGGCTCAAGGTCGAGCTGAATTTCGATCTGGATCTCGAGGCCGGGTAGCGGGCACCGCCCTCTTCGGCGGCCCCGGCCGAAGGCGCCTCAATGCGCGATGCCGAGCGCCGCGGCCGCTTGCCTGGCGACCTCGAGCGTGCCGCCGGGCTCGTCGCCGTCCTCGATCATCCAGACCGACGACAGGCCGGCCCAGGCGAGCACCCATTGCAGCAGGCGCTCGCGGTCGATGTCCGCGGCCTTGGCCACGATGGCCAGGCGCCGCTCGAAACAGCCCGGCGCGAGCGCGGTCGCGTCGTCGGGGTTGCAGAAGATGTTCGCGACATCGAAGCCGCGCTCGCCGACCAGCCCCTTGGGATCGATCGCGAGCCAGCCGTCGGCGCCGAAGTCGAGCACATTGCCGTGGTGGATGTCGCCATGCAGCACGCAGGCCTCGCGCGGCGCGGCCAGCAACGCCCGCGCGGTGCGCGCCGATGCACCGAGCACGCCCGCGTGGCCGGCGCCTTCCGCGCACAGCGAGGCGAACCATCGCGTCAGCGGGACCAGCGGCGGCAGCGGCTTGCCGCGCGGGGCATGCAGGCGCGTCGCGACCTCGCAGAGGATGCGCGTCGCCTCGTCGTCCTGTCCGCTTCTGGCCATCCGCGCCAGCGACGCCGTGCCCTGGGCGCGCGCCATCAGCAGCGCTTCGCCGGCCTGCGCCAGCACGGCCGCCGCGCCCTGCCCGTCCCACCAGGCCATCAGCGCCGCACCGGCCATCTCCTCGGGCTGGTGCGAGAGCTTGAGCATGGCCGGCAGGCCGCGCGCGCGGACCGGCAGCAGATGGCCGCTCAACGAGGAGAAGGGTTCGCCGTCGGGGACCAGGTCCCAGCGCTGCAGGTAGGGTTCGAACATGGGCTCAGCCCTCAGGCAGCTCCAGGTCATGCACGATCTGCCCCGCCCCCATCGTGTTCACCGCCTCGGCCGGCACCTCCATCAGCACGCGGCTGCGCTCGCCCGTGAAATGGATGGTGATGTACTGCACCGGCCGCTTGCGCCGGTCGTGCAGCAGCCGCACCAGCCGCACCAGCGGCGCGCCGAGGTCCACGCGCAGAAGGCCGGCGAGCACGGGGTCGGCCGCGACGGCGGTCACCTCCTGGATCACGCGGCCGAACTTGATGCCCTCGGCCATCAGGATCTCGAACAGCGCGCGCTTCTGCAACTCGGAGGCGGTCACGTGCCGGCCGACTTCCTGCGGCACCCAGGCATCGGTGACCATCATCGGCGTGCCATGCGCCGAACGCAGGCGCACCGCGTGAACGGCGACCGCGCCCGCCTCCAGCTGCAGCTGCTGCGCCACTGTCGGCGGCGCGAGGGCCGTCTCGACCTTGAGCACGGTCACCTCGGTCTCGCGCGCCTGCCGGCCCAGCGATTCGATCAGGCCGAACGAAGGCTGCGGGCGCTGCGCGCGCGGCACGGCGCGCACGAAGGTGCCGCGGCCCGGCCGCTTCTCGACCAGCCCCAGGTGTTCCAGGTCCGACACCGCGCGCCGCACGGTGATGCGCGAGACGTCGAACTGGGCGCACAGCGCGTCCTCGGCCGGAATCAGCTCGCCCACGCCATAGGCGCCCTGGGCGATCTGGTCGCGCAGCACCATGAAGAGCTGCCGGTGCAGCGCGGTGCCGGGTTCGCGGCGCAGTTGGGAAGGGTTCGGTGTGTCCATGGAGAGCAGTGCTTCGGCGGCGCGGGCCGCCCGCGCGTTCGGCCGATTGTGCCCGCCCATTCAGGCATACCCTAACAACGTCGAAAGGTTATAGCATTATGATGTCATCACTAAATCACTTCGACGCCTTGCTCCATGACCACCGCCCACGACCTGCGCCAGCTGCTCTCCCGTCCCGAACTCGTCGTCGCCCCCGGCGCCTATGACGGCATGACCGCGAAGATGGTCGAGGCGGCCGGCTTCGCCTGCGTCTACATGACCGGCGCCGGCGCCTCGGCCGCGCGCGGCTTTCCCGACTACGGCCTGCTGTCGATGACCGAGATGGCCGAGGCCGCGGGCGTGCTGGCGCGCTCGGTCGGCGTGCCGGTCATCGCCGATGCCGACACCGGCTACGGCAACGAGCTCAACGTGACGCGCACCGTGCGCGAGTACGAGATGCGCGGCGTGGCCGGGCTGCATATCGAGGACCAGGTTGCGCCCAAGCGCTGCGGCCATCTCGACGGCAAGGAGGTGATTCCGCGCGACCAGTTCGTCGCCAAGATCCGCGCCGCCCTCGCCGCCCGGCGCGACCCGGCCTTCCTGGTGATCGCGCGCACCGATGCGCGCGCGATGCTCGGGCTCGACGAGGCGGTGGAACGCGCACGCGAGGCGCTGGCCGCCGGTGCCGACATGGTGTTCGTCGAGGCCGCGCAATCGATGGAGGAGCTGGCCTCGATCCCGCGGCGGGTCGAGGGGCCGTGCCTGCTCAACATCGTGCGCGGCGGCAAGACGCCCGACCTGGACCTGGCGGCGGCGCAGCAGATGGGCTATCGCCTCGCGATCCTGCCGAGTCTGCTGATCGGCGCCGCCGCCTCGGCCTGCGAGCAGGCGCTGTCGGCCCTGCGCAGCACGGGCCAGCCGCCGAGTTCGGCCCATGCGCCCGGCGTGGCCGAGCGCTTCCGGCGCCTGGGCGCCGCGGAGTGGGATGCGCTGCGCACGCGCTTCCAGGCGGCGGAATGACCGCCATGACGACCTCCTCCACCGCCGCACCGCGCACGCTGTTCGACAAGGTCTGGGACGCGCACGTGGTCCAGCCCCTGCCCGACGGCTGGGACCTGCTGCACATCGACCGCCACCTGCTGCACGACCTCTCGGGCACCGCCGGCCTGCGCGAGCTGGCCGAGCGCGGCCTGCCGGTGCGCAATCCCGAGCTGGCCTTCGCCACGCCCGACCATGCCGTCTCGAGCGCGCCGGGCCGCACCGGCCAGAGCTTCGCGGGCGGCGTGCATCTGTACCAGGGCCTCAAGCTGCTGACGCGCGGTGCCGGCATCCGCCTGTTCGACCTGGGGCAGCCCGGCCAGGGCATCGTGCATGTGATGGGACCGGAACTCGGCATCGTGCAGCCCGGCATGACGCTGATCTGCGGCGACAGCCACACCTGCACCAACGGCGCCCTCGGTGCGATCGCCTTCGGCGTGGGTTCGTCCGAGGTCACGCATGCGCTCGCGAGCCAGACGCTGGTGCTGCGCCGGCCGCGCACCCTGCGCGTGCACTTCGACGGACTGCCGGGTGCCGGCGTGGGCGCCAAGGACCTCGCGCTCGCGATGATCGCCCGGCTCGGTGCCAGCGCCGGCACGGGCTTCGCGGTGGAGTACGCCGGCGAGGCCGTGCGCGCGATGGAGATCGAGCAGCGCATGACGCTGTGCAATCTCTCGATCGAGCTGGGCGCGCGCATCGGCATGGTGGCGCCCGACGCGAAGACCGAGGCCTATCTGCGCGGCCGGGACTTCGCGCCGCCCGAGGCGCGCTTCGCCGAAGCGGCTGCGTATTGGCGCGGCCTTCCGAGCGACCCCGGCGCGGTCTACGCGCGCGAGGCGCGGATCGACGCGAGCGCCGTGGCGCCCACGCTGACCTGGGGCACGAGCCCGGAGCATGCGATCGCGATCGACGCGCGCATTCCCGATCCCGCCGATGCCACCGACGCCTCGCAGCGCCAGGCTTGGCAGGGCGCGCTCGACTACATGGGGCTCGCGGCCGGCGCGCCGCTGCAGGGCCAGCGCGTGGACCGCGTGTTCATCGGCTCGTGCACCAACTCCCGGCTGTCGGACCTGCGCGAGGCCGCGGCCCTGCTGCGCGGCCGGCGCGTGGCCTCGCATGTGCGGGCCTGGGTGGTGCCGGGCTCGGAGAACGTCAAGCGCGCGGCCGAGCGCGAAGGCCTGGACCGGCTGTTCCGAGAAGCCGGCTTCGAATGGCGCGAACCGGGCTGCAGCATGTGCGTGGCCGCGAACGGCGAGCAGGCCGCACCGGGCGAGCGCGTGGTCTCGACCTCGAACCGCAACTTCGTCGGCCGCCAGGGCCCGGGCGCGCGCACCCACCTCGCCAGCCCGGCCAGCGCCGTCGCGGCCGCGCTGGCCGGCGCCATCGCCGATCCACGGAGCCTCTGAGCATGCAGCCCTTCACCCTCCTGCGCGGCGCCGCGGCGCCGCTTTCCATCGACAACGTCGACACCGACCTGATCGTGCGCATCGAGCGCCTCACCAGCCTCGCGCGCGGCGAGCTCGGCCCCTGGGCCTTCGAGGCGCTGCGCTTTCGCGCCGACGGCAGCGAAGACCCGGCGTTCGTGCTCAACCAGCCGCGCTGGCGCGAGGCACCGATCCTGGTGGCCGGCCGCAACTTCGGCTGCGGGTCGTCGCGCGAGGGCGCCGTGTGGGCGCTGCTGGCGCGCGGCATCCGCTGCGTGATCGCCGAGAGCTTCGGCGACATCTTCCACGCCAACTGCTTCCAGAACGGCGTGCTGCCCATCCGCCTCGCGCCCTCCGAACTGGCGCGCGCCCATGCGGCCTGCACCGCCGAGGGACCGTGGCAGGTCGACCTGCGCACGCAGCGCATCGCGCTGCCCGACGGCGCCGAGCTGCCCTTCGAGGTCGATCCGCTGCGCCGCGAAGCCCTGCTCGAAGGGCTCGACGACATCGGCCGCACGCTCAAGCTGCGCGGTGCCGTCGATGCCTGGCAGGCGCGCGACCGCGCGGCCCGCCCCTGGGCCTGGCCGGCAGCCGCCGTGCCGCAATCCTGACCACCGGAGACCGCCTTTCATGTTCGACACATCCCTTCGCTCGACGGCGCGCCGCTGGCTGCCCGCGCTCTGCGCGGCCTGCGGCTTCGGCGCCGCCACGGTCCAGGCCCAGACCGCCTGGGCGCCGCAACGTCCGGTCACGCTGGTCGTGCCCTACAACCCCGGCGCGGCACCGACGCCACCGCGCGCGCCGTCGCGAGCCGCCTGTCGGTGCTGTGGAAGCAGCCGGTGCTGGTCGAGAACCTCGGCGGCGCCGACGGCCTGATCGGCACCCGGCGCGTGATCGAGGCCGCGCCCGACGGCTACACGCTGCTGTTCCAGGTGCCCTCGCTGCTGCTGATGAAGTACCAGCGCAGCCTCAAGGCGATCGACCCCGTGACCCGGCTCACGCCCGTGACCGCGGTGGCGACTTCGCCGACCGCGCTGGTGATGACGGCCACCCTGCCCTTCAAGACCCTGCCCGAGCTCATCGCCCATTGCCGCACCAGGCCCTGCAACGCGGGCAGCGGCGAGAACAGCTCCAAGGTGCGGGCGCAGAAGTTCGCGGCCGACTACCAGCTGCGCGACCTCGCGGTCGTCAACTACAAGGGCACCTCGCCGATCGTGGGCGACCTGGTCTCGGGCAATCTCACGATGGCCTTCACCGGCATCACGGCCGCGATGCCGCTGCACAAGGCCGGGCGCGTGCGCATCCTCGTGACCAACGGCGAGCGGCGCGCGCAGGCCCTGCCCGAGGTGCCGACCAGCCTCGAGGCCGGCTGGCCCGACTCTTATTCGGTGACCTGGTACGGCGTGTTCGCGCCCAAGGGAACGCCGCCCGCGATCGCGCGCGCCATCGCCGATGCCACGCGCGAAGCCGGCAAGGACGCCCATGTGCGCGAGGCCCTGGCGGTCGCGGGGGCGGAGCCGGCCTTCACCAGCCCGGCCGCCTTCGAGACCATGATCCGCGAGGACGATGCGCGCCTCGCTGCACTGGTCAAGCGCTTCCCGCTCGAGGACTGATGCGATGCAAGTCATGGGCGAACAGGTCGGCGTGCCCTGCACCGTGCTGCGCGGCGGCACCAGCAAGGGCCTCTACTTCAACGCCGCCGACCTGCCGCCCGCGGGCGCGCGGCGCGACCGCCTGCTGATGGCGCTGCTCGGCGCGCACGACCTGCTGCAGATCGACGGCCTCGGTGGCTCGCGGCTGGTCACGGCCAAGCTCGCGATCGTCGGGCCGCCCACACACCCCCAGGCCGACGTGGACTACACCTACGGCATCGTGCCGCCGGGCGAGGGCCGCGTGGTCTTCACGAGCAACTGCGGCAACATCTCGGCGGGCGTGGGGCCGTTCGCGATTGATGCCGGGTTGGTGCGCGCCGAAGGCCCCGTGGCGCGCGTGCGCATCCACAACACGAACACCGGCAAGCTGCTGGTGGCGCATGTGCCCGTGGCCGATGGCCATGCGCGCGTGCGCGGCGACTTCGCGATCCCCGGCGTGCCCGGCACCGGCGCACGGATCTTCATGGACTACCGCGCCACCATCGGCGCCAAGACCGGCCGCGGCATGCCCACGGGCCATGCGCGCGACGAGATCGCGCTCGACGACGGGCGGCGCTTCGAGGTCAGCCTCTGCGACGTCGGCAACCCCTGCGTCTTCGTCGCGGCCGATGCCCTGGGTCTCTCGGGCACCGAGCTGCCGAACGCGATCGATGCCGATGCCGCGCTGCTGTCGACCTTGAAGGCGCTGCGTGCGCGCGCGGCCGCCCTGCTCGGCCTGTGCGGCCACTGGCGCGAGGCCGACAGCGTGTCGCCCGCGCTGCCGCTGGTCGTGATCGTCGCGCCGCCCACCGCCTATGCCGATGCCCAGGGCCGCGCCGTGGCGGCCGCGCAGGTCGACCTGTGCGCGCGGCTGGTGTTCTACGGCCGCTGCCACGAAAGCATGGCGGGCACCGGCGCGATCTGCACCGCGGCCTGCGCGAGCGTCGAGGGCTCGGTGGTGCATGCGGCGGCGCGCGGCATCGACGCACGCGTCGTGCCCGACAGCCTGCACATCGGCCATCCGCTCGGCGCGATGCGCGTCGACGTGCAGGGGCGCTGCGAGGCCTCGCGGCCGCTGGCCTTCGAGGCGCTGGGCTTCGCGCGCACGGCGCGCCGCCTGATGGACGGCACGGCCTGGGTGCCGCGGTCGGTGCTGGACCCGACCTGAGCCGTTCCCGATCCCCGAACACATTCCAAGGAGACTTCATGCATTCGAACCCCTCTCGCCGCCGCTTCCTCGGGCAGTGCGCGGCCGCGGCCACCACCGCTTCGCTCGTGCCCTCGCTCGCATGGGCGCAAGGCGACGGCTATCCCTCGCGCCCGATCCGCATCGTCGTCGGCTATCCGCCGGGGCAGACCGTGGACACCGGCGCGCGCTCTCTGTCGATCGCGCTCACCGAGATCCTCGGCAAGCCGGTGTTCGTCGACAACAAGGCCGGCGCCAACGGCATCCTCGGCGCGCAGGACGTGCGCAACGCGGCGCCCGACGGCTACACGCTGCTGCTGGGCACCTCGGGCCAGTTGGCCATCAATCCCTCGATCTACGCCAAGCCCGGCTACGACCCGGTCAAGGACTTCGCGCCCGTCATGCTCAACGGCGTGGGCCGGCTCTACGTGGTGGTGCCGGCGGCCTCGCCCTTCCACACGCTGGCCGACCTCGTGGCCTATGCCAAAGCCCATCCGGGCAAGCTCAACTACGGTTCGGGCGGGCGCGGCATCACGGCCAACCTCGCGATGGAGATGCTCAAGAAGGCGGCCGGCGCCGACATCGTGCACGTGCCCTACAAGGGCTCGTCGGCCGCGCTCACCGACCTCATCGGCAGCCAGATCGACGTGATGATGGACGCGGGCGGGCTGGTGCTGCCGCAGGTGCGCCAGGGCAAGCTCAAGGTGCTCGGCGTGTCGAGCAAGGGCCGCTACAAGGAACTGCCGCAGGTTTCCACCATCGCCGAGCAGGGCTATCCGGGCTTCGAGGTCGCATCGTGGACCGCCGTGCTGGCCCCGGCCGCCACGCCGCCCGCCGTGGTCGAGAAGCTCAACAAGGCCCTGCTCCAGGCGCAGCGCCGTCCCGACGTGATCCGTTCGGCCGAGACCTCGGGCAGCGAGCTCGAGGGCGGGTCGCCCGAGCAGCTCAAGGCCTTCCTGATCGCCGAGAACCGCAAGTGGGGCGAGGCCGCGCGCGCCGCTGGTGTCACGCCGGAGTAAGCCATGGCGCATGACGACCCCAGCACCTTCGGCGAACAGCATGGCGTGCCCTGCGTGCTGATGCGCGGCGGCACCAGCAAGGCGCTGTTCTTCCACCTGCGCCACGTCCCGCCGCCGGGCCCGGCGCGCGACGCCTTCCTCAAGCGCGCCATGGGCACGCCCGACCCGCTGCAGATCGACGGCATGGGCGGCTCGCGGCTGGTCACGTCCAAGGTGGCGCTGATCGGTCCGTCGACGCGGCCCGATGCCGATGTCGACTACACCTTCGCGCAATGCGACGTGGAGCGCGACCTGATCGGCTACGACGCCAACTGCGGCAACATCTCCTCGGCCGTGGGGCCGTTCGCGGTCGACGAGGGGCTGGTCGAGGCTGTCGAGCCGCTCACCGTGGTGCGCATCCACAACACGAACACGGGCACCGTGCTGGTCGCGCGCGTGCAGGTGCGCGACGGCAAGGCGCGCGTGACGGGCGACTGCGCCATCGCGGGCGTGCCGGGCACCGGGGCCGAGATCCTCATGGACTACACCGACACGCTCGGTGCCAAGACGGGCCGCCTGTTGCCGACGGGCCAGCCGGTCGATGCGATCGCGCTGGAGGACGGACGCGAGGTGCAGGTCTCGATCGTCGATGCGGCCACGCCCTGCGTCTTCATCGCGGCCGAGTCGCTCGGGCTCCACGGCGACGAGCTGCCGCCCGCGATCGGTGGCGATCGCGCGCTCATCGAGACCATCGGCGAGATCCAGGCCCGGGCCGGCGAGCGCATCGGGCTCTACGCGCATTGGCGCGACGTGCATCTGCCGGGCCTGCCGCTGGCCGTGATCGTGGCGCCGGCCGGGCGCGAGGACAGCGACCTGCGCGCGCGCCTCGTGTTCCTCGGCAAGTGCCACGACAGCATGGCGGGCACGGGGTCGATCTGCACCGCGGCGGCCTCGCGCATTCCGGGCACGCGGGTCCATGCGGCCGCGGGCGACCGGCTGCGCGGCGAGGTGCTGCGCATCGGTCATCCGCTGGGCGTGATGGCGGTCAAGGTCGTCGCGCAGCCCGGTGCGGCGCTGCCGCGGTTCACGGCGCTGGGTCTTCAGCGCACGGCGCGACGCTTGATGGAGGGCGTGGTCTACGTGCCGGCCGAGACGGCGTGAACGCCGTGCTCAGGCACCGTCCGGCACCTGCGCGAGGCCCGCGTGCTCGCGCGCATACCGCGTCGGCGGCAGCCCGACGTGCCGCGCGAACGCACTGCTGAAGGTGTTCGCGGCGTTGTAGCCCACGCGTTGTGCGATCTCGGCCACGCTGCCCGCGTTGCGTCGCAGCAGGTCCTTCGCGAGCGCCATGCGCCAGGCCAGCAGGTATTCCATCGGCGCCACGCCGACGGTGCGGCCGAAGCGCTCGAAGAAGGTCGAGCGCGAGAGCGCGGCCTCGTGCGCGAGCTCGGCCACCGTCCAGTCGTGTGCCGGACGCTGGTGCATCGCGCGGATCGCGGCCGCGAGGCGCGGCTCGGCGAGGCCGCGCGCCAGCCCCGACGAGGCGTTCGTTCCGCCGGTGGAGCGCAGCGCCTCGATCAGCAGCAGTTCCAGCAGCCGCGCCAGCACGGGCTCGCGTGCCGGCCGCTGCTCGCGCGACTCCTCGCGCACGAACTGCACCAGCATCGCGAGCCGCTCCTCGCCGCGCACGTGCACGAATTGCGGCAGCAGCGACACCAGCAGCGAGGCATCGGGCGAATCGAAGCTGCAGTGGCCCGCGAGCATGCGCAGGTCGATCGCGCCCCGTGCATCGCCGACCCTGAATTCGCCATTGCCCAGCGGCACCGGCGGCGCGGTTTGCACGCCCGACGGTGGCGGCTCGAGGCTGCAGAGCGCGATGTGCCGGGCGGCGGGCACCAGCACGAAGTCGCCCGATTGCAGTTCGAGCGGCTCGCCCCCGTCGACCGCGAGGCGGCAGCCGCCCTCGAGGATCACGCAGTAGAAGGGTTCGCCCGCATCGGAGCGCTCGATGCGCCAGGGGCTGGCGCCGAACACGCGCTTGGAGAAGCGCGCGCTCGGCCGCAGCAGCATGACCACTTCGGCCAGGGGATCCACCATGTTCGGACGATTTCTGATGAGACTCGGACTCGGGATCGTAGCAAGTCCGGCCCTCACGGCCTATCGTCAGGCATCGATCACTCCCCTTCTCAAGGATCTCCATGACCCGGACCGTTCTCATCACCGGCTGCTCCTCGGGCTTCGGCCTCGAAACCGCGCGTTATTTCCTGGACCGCGACTGGCAGGTCGTCGCGACCATGCGCACCCCGCGCACCGACCTGCTGCCCGCATCGCCGCGCCTGCGCGTGCTCGCGCTCGACGTCACCGATCCACGGAGCATCGCGCGTGCCGTGGAAGCGGCCGGCCCCATCGATGTGCTCGTCAACAACGCGGGCTTCGGCGCGGCCTCGCCGGCCGAGCTCACGCCGCTGGCCACCGTGCGCCAGCTCTTCGAGACCAACACCTTCGGCACCCTCGCGCTGATGCAGGCGGTGCTGCCCCAGTTCCGGCAGCGCCGCGCGGGCGTGGTGGTCAACGTCACCTCGAGCGTGACGCTGAAGGCGCTGCCGCTGATCGCGGCCTACCGCGCGAGCAAGATGGCGGTCAATGCCTTCACCGAGTCGATGGCCATCGAGCTCGAGCCGCTGGGCGTGCGGCTGCGGCTGGTGCTGCCGGGCCGCTCGCCCGAGACGCGCTTCGGCGACAACGCGCGGCCGAACATGGCGGGCTTCGATCACGAGGACTATGCGGAGCTCGCGCAGAAAGTCTTCGCCCAGTTCCAGGACACGTCCGCCCCGACCACCCATGCGCTCGACGTCGCCGAGGCCGTGTGGCGCGCGGCCACCGATCCCGCGGCACCGATGCGCATCCCGGCCGGCGCCGATGCCGTCGCGTGGGCGGCCGAGGTGGGCTGAGCCATACCCGTTCGGCGCGCAGGCCGATTCGCGAGGCATCGCGCAGCCGGCTGCTATCCTCGGCGCGCTCCATGCGTCGTGCATCGAGACTCGCCGAGGACGACTTCGGCGCTGACGCACATTGAGGGACGGCCCTGCAACCTTGTCGAGGTGTTGCCATGGCCGAACTCCTTCGGGTCCTGCGGACCCTGCATCGAACGCTGCACGCGCAGCCGATGCCACGCCCCTTCCTCTTTCGCTGCATCGCGGTCACGCCCGGCCTCGCGCGGCTCGGCTATCGCCTGCGACCGTCGCGGGCTTGCGCGCATCGCCGAGGTGCCCGGTGATCGGCGCCGGCGGCTGGATGGGGCTGGTGCTCGCGGCGGGCATCGGCTATGCCGCCTGGGCGGCAAAACGCGATGGATGCGAGCAACGCGACGTCAAGGCGCTGCGCATCGGCAGCGGGCTCTGCCTGTTCGCCGCGGCGGTCGTCACCGCACTGGAGTTGCTGCTGGCGGCGGACTGAGACGGTCCGGCCCGCGCTCAGTTCGGCGGCGGGGTCTTCAGGAACTGCGGATTGCGCCGTGCCTTCGTGGCCTGCTCGAAGCCGTAGGCGATCGACAGCAGCTTCGGTTCGCTCCAGCGCGTGCCGACGAGGTAGATCCAGGTCGGCGTGCCGCGGCTGCTCATTCCGGTGGGCACCGAGATGCCGGGGTAGCCGGCCATCGCACCGCTGGGCGCCGGCGTGAGGATGGCGTCCACGTTGTTGGCCTGCAGCACGCGGTCGATCTCGGCCGCGACGCGTGCCTTCTGCTCCCGCGCCTTGCGTTCGTAGACGGCCTCGTCGGCCTTCAGCAACTGGACAGCCTCGTCGATCGATCGCTGCGGATAGGGCTTGCCCTCGGGATCGAGGGGCGCGGTCTTGTTGAAGGCCTGGAGTTCCTCGATGGTCTTGACGGGAATGCCGCGCCGGGTGGCGAGGTAGGCATTCAGTTCCCGGCCGAAGTAGTACGACAGCAGTATCGTTTCCTCGGGCCCGGATTCGTCGGGCAGGTCCACCGCCACCATGATGGCGCCGGCGCTTCGCATGGCGTCGATGACCTTCGGAAGCTCCGGAAAGAGGATCTCGCCGTAGCCCGAGAGGAAGAGCGAGGGATAGCCGACGCGCCTGCCCGCGAGCCCATCGGGCCGCAGGAACTGCGTGTAGTCCACCGCGTGGGTGCGCGCATCCGCGGTGGCCCCGTCCTTCGGATCGCTGGCCGCCATCGCCGACAGCAGGATCGCCGCGTCGCGCACCGTGCGTGCCATGGGCCCCGCCGTGTCCTGCGTGCTCGCGAGCGGGATGATGCCGGTCCTGCTGACCAGGCCGAGCGTGGGCCGGATCCCGACGATGCCGTTCATACCGGCCGGGCACAGGATCGAACCCTCGGTTTCGGTGCCGACCGCGAGGGGCGCGAAGCCCGCGGCCACCACCACGGCCGAGCCCGTGCTCGACCCGCAGGGACCCTGGTCGAGCACATGCGGATTCAACGTCCGCCCGCCCCGTCCGCTCCAGCCAGGGAACAAGGCCCCGTCGCGATAACCCGCCCATTCGCTGAGGTTCGTCTTGCCCAGGATGATCGCGCCCGCGTCGCGCAGCCGCCTGGCGACGAAGGCATCGCTGGCCGCGGGCTGTCCCACCATGGCCAGCGATCCCGCCGTGGTCTGCATCCGGTCGCCGGTGTCGATGTTGTCCTTGAGGAACAGCGGGATGCCGTGCAGGGGGCCGCGCGACTTGCCGCTCGCGCGCTCCGCGTCGCGCTGGTCGGCGATGGCCAGCGCATCGGGATTGAGTTCGATGACGGCGTTGAGGGTGGGCCCTCGCTTGTCGAGCATGTCGACGCGCTCCAGCAGGTAGGCCACCATGTCGCGCGAAGTGGCACCCTGCGCCGCCTTCTCGGCGAGGCCCGCGATGTCGGCGTACTCGATGCCTTCGAGCGAGGGCGGGACCACGGCGGGGCCGACCGGCGCGATGGGCACCGCGGGTTCGACGCCGGTGCCGTCGGTCGTTGCAGGCGGCGCCGCGGCGAACGGCGCGACCCTGGCGCCATCGCCACCGCCGCATGCCCAGAGCACGAGGCCGCAGAGCAGCACGCAACCGATCCTCGCGGCCGACACGTCGCGGCGCGGACGAACATCATTCTTCACTTTCACTCCTTGTGGATCGTGGGGAAACGAGGCGAGGGCCGTGGCATGTGGCCGCGACCTCAGGGCTTGCAGTTCGCATCGGTGCCCGGCGGGATCACCGGCGCGATGGTTCCGGTGCCGGGCCCGATGGCCGCCGGCAGGATGCGGGTGCTGCCTCCATCGCCACCGCCGCAGGCGCTGAGCACGAGGCAGGGAAGAAGCAGCGCGCACGCGCGCCGCGCAAGGATCGCGGGTTGGATCGGCATGAGGACTCCCTGTGTCTGGAACGGAACGCCGGCCCTCAGGCCGCGGGCTGCCCGGGCGGGCAGGGCTGCGGCGCATCCTTGGCCCGCACCTCGAGGAAGACCGCGTCGGGCGGTCCGGCCCTGCCCTTCTGGTTGATGCCCTGCACGTAGAGCAGGTGCTTGCCCGGCATGAAGGCCGAGGTGTCGATCACGCCCGACACCTTGACCCTGGGCCCCGCGCCGAAGGCCATGTCGGCGGTCGCGCGCAGCGGGATCGCCCGGGCCGCGCCGTCCCAGGGCGGCGTGTTGATGTAGGCGTTGGCGGCCTGGATGGGCTGCGGGTCGTGCCGGGTGACCGGCAGCCTGCTGTCGCCCTGTTCGTAGAGGTACCGGTCGTCGTCGATCGTCGCGGTCAGCGTGACGGACTCGCCCTGCCGGACCGTGGCCGCCGACAGCTGGATGTCGGCGGCGTCCGGCCCCAGCGGAAGCTGGTAGGGCGCCTTCAGCGTGCGGGCCGCATAGCGCAGCGAGGCCACGTTCTTCGGGAAGGTGTTCTTCTCGAACTCCTCGCAGGGCTCGTAGAACGAGGTGCCGAGCTCGATCGTGAACGAAGGCGCGCCGAGCTCGCCATAGAAGGTGTCGGTGGTCGTGCCGTCGGTGTCGTAGTCGATGATCTGCGTGGCGGCGTAGCCGTTGTACCAGGCGAGGCGCTGGGCGAAGGCCGCCATGCCGTCGTCGTTCGCCGTCTTGGAATCGCCGCGCAGCGACTCGCGCCGGATGCCCCATGGCCACAGCACCAGCTGCGAGAAGCTGTGGATGTCGATGTACAGGCCCTCGTAGTCGCCGGGCGCGCCGGTCGCGAAGTCGTTGGCCGCGGCCGTCCTTCGGTCGCGCAGCAGGCCACCCGTGAAGTTGCCGTCCTGCTGGCGCGTGCCCGCGACGTACCTGACGATGGCGGCGGTCTCGGGCTCGGACGCGGCGGAGGCGCCGCGGAAGGTCGCATCGCAGGCATCGCCGCTGGATCCCGCGCCCTTGGTGCTGTTCCAGCCGAACGGGAAATTGCGGTTCAGGTCCACGCCCGATTCGATGGGACCCATGAACTGGGACATGAACGGGTCGTCGGGCGCCTTGCAATAGCCGTCCGCGAGATTGACGTTCTTGCGCCATCCCGAGCCGAAACCCTGCGGCACGGCCTGCTCCGCGAGCTTCCGGCCATCGGGATTCGCATGCAGGATGAAGTGGAACTCGTTGTGGTCGAGCAGCCAGGTGGCCGTGGGATCGATGCCATGGTTCTTCACGAGCCATTCGGTGAAGCGCGTGGAGATCTCGGCCGGCGTGTACTCGCGTGCATGGATCGACGAGGTGGTGACCATGCGCGGCACGGTCTGGTCCTGGATGCGATCCCGGTTGCCGATGACGACGGCGCGCAGCGGATTGCCCTTGCTGTCGGGCAGCAGGTCGAAGTCGATCAGGCTGACGACGCTCTGTGGCAGGTACTTGATCAGCACGTTGCGAAACGACAGCAGCTGCGTCTGCACCCAGGTCTGTCCCACGGGCGCGACACGGATCAGCTTCGGATAGCGCGCGGCCAGCGCGTCGATGTCGAGGTTGGCCTGCTCGACCGTGCGGTAGCAGGCGGCATTGCCGCCGAACGGCGGATCGCCGGGCTTGCCCAGCTTCAACAGCTGCTGCCGCTGGCGCTGGAAGCCGCGGATCCGCTCGGAGCCTTCCACGTCGATCTCGACCGCGTAGCCCATGCCGCGCAGCCGTTCGACACCGCGCGTGTCGAGTTCCGTCGCGAGGGTCTTGCCGACCTTGTCGACCCGCATGTGATCGATCCAGCGCGACAGGCGCTGGATGTCCTCGCGCGACGCATAGGGCACGCGCACCGACCAGATGCGGCCCTGCTCGAGCTGCGCTGGCGGTGCGGCCGAGGGGTCGACGGTGCCCTGCGCGATCGCGGGTGGCGCGAGCTGTGCGAGCACGATCAGCCCGCAGAGCGCGAAACGAAGACGCGGGCGCCGAGGCGCGGCATGAAGACCGGGTGTCATGTGGGTTGTCCTGTGCTGCATTCCATGGAATCCACCGACCCGGCCCGATGTTCGGCAGGCCAGGTCGGCACCGTCGCGAAGGGGCATCGGCAACTCGCGTCCACACGGGTCCTCGACGGGACCGTGTCTTGGTATTGGATGGCGCATGGACGCGCGGGTGCGTTCCCTCCCTGTTCCGCACCCGAAGCAGGCTCACCGCGTGAGCAATGCCTGCTGGCGAAAAAGAATAAGGGCTCGAGCGTCCGAGCGAAACAGCCGCTCGTCCTTATTCTTTCGAGAAAGTCGGCGCGTCAGTCGCGCAGCCGCGGCAGCAGCGCGAGAAAGGCCTTGAGCAGCGGCGACTCGTCCGACTTGCGCCAGACCACCAGCGTGTCGACATGCGTCTTCTCGCCCTTGAGCGGACGGAACACCACGCCCTCGCGATGCAGTGCCTTCACGCAGGCCGGCACCAGCGCGACGCCCACGCCGCCCGAGACCAGGCTCACGATGGTGTTCATCTGGCGCGCCGGAAACATGCGCGGGCTGAAGCCGCGCCGCATGCAGGTGGCGACGATGGCGTCGAACATCTGCGGACCGATGTGGCGCTCGAAGCCCAGGAAGCGTTCGCTCGCGAAGCGCTCGAGCGCCACGCTGCCGGGCCGCGCGAGCGCATGCGTCTCGGGCAGCGCGAGGATCAGCGTGTCCTTCTGCACCAGCCGCGAGTCCAGCGTCGGCGGCATCTCGGCCGGCTGCAGGATCAGGCCGATGTCGAGCCGGCCCGACTGCACGTCGGCCAGGATCTGCTCGGTGATGCCCTCGCGCAGCGCGATGCTCGCGTTGGGATGGTTCTCGTTGAAGTCGCGCAGCACCTGCGGCAGGAAGGTGTAGGCCGGCAGGCTGATGAAGCCGACCGCGATCGAGCCCTTGAGGCCGGCCGCCGCATCCTTCGCATGGCGGCGCAGGCTCTCCATGCCGCCGAGCACGGCGCGCGCGTCGCGCAGGGCCTCCTCGCCCGCGCGCGTGATCGCGATGCGGCGCGAGCTGCGCTCGAACAGCGCGACGCCCAGTTCCTCCTCCAGCTCCTTGATCGCGAGGCTCACGGGCGGTTGCGAGAGATTGAGGCGCTCGGCGGCGCGGCCGAAGTGGAGTTCCTCGGCGACGGCGACCAGGCAGCGCAGGTGGCGGAGTTCCATCGATCTGAATCCTGTATTGATCGATCTGAATTGTAGATTTGTTGCTATGGATCGAGGCTCCTAGACTCCGCGGCCATGCGCCGGCCCTACCCCCTGCCGCGCAGTCAGGAGACAAAGTGAACAAGCAGTCGACGACGGCCCTGCCACGAGCAAGGACCGTGGTCCACCCTGGGCCCAGCGGCCCCGTGAGGATCAACCACATGCGTGCCGACCACGGTCGGCACTTCCGGCTTTCGCTGCCCGCGGGCCGCACCCTGCACGAGGGCCTGGTCGAGGCCCTGGCGCGCGAGGCGGTGCACAGCGCCTCGATGACGCTGCTCGGCGGCGACCTCGAGAGCCTGAGCTTCTGCATGGCCCTGCCCGACCCCTCGGGCCGCGTGCTCGCCACCTACGGCGCGCCGGTGCCGCTGCGCGGCGCGCGGCTGATCTTCGGCAATGCCACGCTGGGCCGCTCGGCGTCGAACACGCCGCTGGTCCACTGCCATGGCGCCTTCTGCGAGGCGGACGGCGCGGTGCGCGGCGGCCACATCCTCTGCGACCGCAGCGTGGTCGGCCGCGTGCCGGTCACGGTGCTCGTGACCGCGCTCGACAGCTTCGAGCTGCGCGTGGCCTACGACGAGGAGACGCGCATGCCGCTGATGCGCCCCGAGGCCAGGGCCGGCCATGTCTGAAGTCCACCGGATCGAACGCGGCCGCATGGGCCGCGTGGCCTACGCACGCATCGGCCCCAACGAAGACCTGATGCAGGGCGTCGAGAAGCTCTGCGTGGCCCAGGGCTTTCGCCATGCCTTCGTGCGCGGCGCGCTCGGCAGCCTGATCGACGCCTGCCTCGAGCGCCCCGACGGCGCCTGCCAGGTGATCCGCGGCCCGGCCATCGAGGTCGTGAGCCTGGCCGGCGAAGTGCGCCGGCAACCCGACGGCAGCCTGCGCTCTTCACTCACCGGCGTGGTCGCCGACACCGAGGGCCGGGTCTACGGCGGGCCCTTCGTGGCCGGCGCCAACACCGTGTGCGTCACCTTCGAGGTCACGCTCGAGGAGTGGCTGCCCGCCGACGACGACAACTGATTTCGACAACTGCAGGACTCCCATGACAGACACCTCCTCCTCCCGGCGCGTCGCCGTCGTCACCGGCGGCGCGCGCGGCATCGGCCTCGCGATCGGCCAATGGTTCCTCGCGCACGGCCACCAGGTCGCGCTGCTCGACAACGACCGCGCCACGCTCGAAGCGACCGGCCGCACGCTCGCGCAGCCCGATCGCGTGCTGACCGTGAACTGCGACGTGTCCGATCCCGCGCAGGTCGATGCGGCCGCGCATGCCGTGGTCGCGCGCTTCGGCCGCGTCGACGCGCTGGTCAACAACGCGGGCGTGGCGGTGTTCAAGCGCGTGGCCGAGACCAGCTTCGCCGACTGGCGCACGGTGCTCGGCACCAACCTCGACGGCGCCTTCCTCTGCACCCAGGCCTTCGGCGCGCTGATGGTGCAGGCCGGCGGCGGCGCGGTGGTGAACGTGGCCTCGATCTCCGGCCTGCGCGCGAGCACGCTGCGCGTGGCCTACGGCACCAGCAAGGCGGCGCTGATCCACCTGACCAAGCAGTACGCGGTGGAGCTCGGCAATGCCGGCGTGCGCGTGAACGTGATCGCGCCGGGCCCGGTCGAGACCGAGATGGCCAAGCTGGTCCACAGCGTGGCGATCCGCTCCGACTACTACGACGCGATCCCGCTCGGGCGCTACGGCAGCGTGGAGGAGATGGCGAACACGGTGGGCTTCCTGTGCAGCGACGCCGCCAGCTTCATCAACGGCCAGGTGATCGCGGTCGACGGCGGCTTCGATGCCGCGGGCGTCGGCCTGCCGACCCTGCGCCGTGGACTGCCGTCCGAACGCGCCGCCGAAGCCGCGCACGCCTGAAGGAGCCGCACGCCATGAACCACGACAACGCCTTCATCACCGGCTGGGGCCACACGGTCTTCGGCAAGCTCGACGCGGTCGACAGCGAACAGCTGATCCGCGATGCGGTGAATCCCGCGCTGCACACGGCCGGGCTCGAGGCCACCGACATCGACGGTGTCTTCGTCGGCCACTTCAACGGCGGCTTCATGCCGCAGGACTTCAGCGCCTCGCTGGTCGCGCTCGCGGTGCCGGGCCTTCGCCATGTACCGGCCGTGCGCATGGAGAACGCCTGCGCCACCGGCTCGGCCGCGATCTGGGCCGCGCTCGACGCGGTACAGAGCGGCCGCGTGCGCCATGCGCTGGTGGTGGGCTTCGAGATCATGAATGCCGTGCCGGCCCCGGTGGTCGCGCAGACGCTGCTGCGCTGTTCCTACGTGAAGGAGGAAGGCGACACGCCCGCGGGCTTCGCTGGCGTGTTCGGCCGCATCGCGGGCAGCTATTTCGAGCGCTTCGGCGACCAGGGCGACGCGCTCGCGGCCATCGCGGCCAAGAACCACGCCAACGGCATGCACAACCCCTTCGCCCACATGCGGCGCGACCTGGGCTTCGATTTCTGCCGCCAGGTGTCGGACCGCAATCCGGTGGTCGCGGGCCCGCTCAAGCGCTCCGATTGCTCGCTGGTCTCCGATGGCGCCGCGGCGCTGGTGATCTCGGCCGCACCGACGGCCTCGGCCCGCGTGCCGGCCGTGCGCTGGCGTTCGCGCACGCAGGTCAACGAATACCTGCCGCTGTCGCGCCGCGATCCCACGCGCTTCGAGGGCGCGGCACTTGCATGGAGCCGCGGGCTCGAGGTGGCCGGGCTCAAGCTGGACGACCTCGGCTTCGTCGAGACGCACGACTGCTTCACCATCGCCGAGCTGCTCGAGTACGAGGCCATGGGCCTGGCGCCGCACGGCCAGGGGGCGCGCGCGATCCTCGACGGCGTGACGCGCAAGGACGGCCGGCTGCCGGTCAATCCCTCGGGCGGCCTCAAGTCGCGCGGCCACCCGATCGGCGCGACCGGCGTGTCGCAGCACGTGATGGCCGCGATGCAGCTCACCGGCCTGGCGGGCGACATGCAGGTGGCCACGGGCCGGCCCGGCGCCGTCTTCAACATGGGCGGCGCGGCGGTCGCCAACTACCTCAGCGTGCTGGAGGCGGTGTGAGCGCGGCGCAGGCGGCGAACCTCTCGGTGCTGCTGTCGCAGACCGCGGCGCTGTTTCCCGACCGGCCGGGCCTGATCCTCGAGGACCGGACCTGGACCTGGCGCGAGATCGACGCACGCGTCGACGCGCTGGTCGATGCGCTGCGCGCGCTCGGCATGCAGCCCGGCGACAAGCTGCTCGTGCAGTCGCGCAACAACATCGCGCTGTTCGAGAGCTGCTGGGCCGCGTTCCGCCTGGGCGCGGTCTGGGTGCCGGTGAATGCGCGGCTGACTCCGCCCGAGGTGGCCTACCTCGGCAGCGCGAGCCGCGCCGCGGTGATGCTCGTCGAGGACTGCTTCGGCGCGCACGTGGAGGCGGTGCGCGCGGCCTCGGCGCACCTGCGCCATGTGGTGACGATCGGCGAGACCCCGCAGGGCACGCAAGGCTACGAGGCATTGCTCGCGGCGCACGCTGGCGCGGCGAATGCCACAGCACCGGTCGATACAGACACGCCGCTGTGGTACTTCTACACCTCGGGCACCACCGGCAAGCCCAAGGCCGCGGTGCTGACCCACGGGCAGCTGGCCTTCGTGGTCACGAACCATCTCGCCGACCTGATCCCCGGCACCACCGAGCGCGACTGCTCGATCGCCGTCGCGCCGCTGTCGCACGGCGCGGGCATCCATGCGCTGCTCAACGTCGCGCGCGGCGCGGCGACCGTGCTGCCGGCCTCGGACCGGCTCGATCCGCCCGCCATCTGGGCGCTGGTCGAGCGGCACCGGGTGAGCAACCTCTTCACCGTGCCCACCATCGTCAAGATGCTGGTGGAAGACCCGTCGGTCGATGCCTTCGACCACGGCTCGCTGCGCTACCTGGTCTATGCCGGCGCGCCCATGTACCGCGCCGACCAGAAGCGCGCGCTGCGCAAGCTCGGGCCGGTGCTCGTGCAGTACTTCGGCCTCGGCGAGGTCACGGGCTGCATCACGGTGCTGCCGCCCTCGATGCATTCGGCCGACGATGCCGATCCCGCAGCGAACCTCGGCTCCTGCGGCCGGCCGCGCACCGGCATGGAGGTCGCGATCCTCGATGACCAGATGCAGCGCCTGCCGGCCGGCGCCGTCGGCGAGATCTGCTGCCGCGGCCCCGCCGTGTTCGCGGGCTACTTCGACAACCCCGAGGCCACGGCCAAGGCGCTGCGCGGCGGCTGGTTCCACACCGGCGACCTCGGGCGCATGGACGAGCGCGGGCTGCTCTACATCACGGGCCGCGAGTCCGACATGTACATCTCGGGCGGCTCGAACGTCTATCCGCGCGAGGTCGAGGAGATCCTGCTGACCCATCCGGCGGTGCGCGAGGCCGCGGTGCTCGGCTGGCCCGACGCCAAGTGGGGCGAGGTCGGCGTGGCCGTGCTGGTGTGCGAGCACGACGACGTCGACGCCGAGGCGATCCTGCGCCATCTCGACGGCCGCTGCGCCAGATACCGCTGGCCGCGCCACGTGCTGTTCTGGCCCGCGCTGCCCAAGTCGGGCTACGGCAAGGTCGCGAAGAACGACATCCGCCGGCTGCTGGCCGAGCGCGGCGAGATCGCGGAGGCCGCCATCGCCTGAAGTCCCGTCCCCTTCCCCCACAGCGTTCGACAGATCCCCAGAAAACCCACATCACAGGAGACAAGCGCCATGAACATCCAACGCCGCACCGTGCTGCGCACCGCCGCCGCCGCATCCACGCTGGCCCTGCCGCTGCGCCACGCCTTCGCGCAGAAGAAGCCCTACAGCTACAAGTACGCGAACAACCTGCCGGTCACGCACCCGATGAACATACGGGCCAAGGAGATGGCCGACGCGATCCGTGCCGAGACCCAGGGCCAGGTCGACATCCAGATCTTTCCGAACAACCAGCTCGGCTCGGACACCGACATGCTGAGCCAGCTGCGCTCGGGCGGGGTCGAGTTCTTCACGCTGTCGGGCCTGATCCTCGCCACCCTGGTGCCCGCGGCCTCCATCAGCGGCGTGGGCTTCGCGTTCCCCGACTACGCCAGCGTCTGGAAGGCGATGGACGGCGAGCTCGGCGCCCACATCCGCCAGCAGATCGCCAAGGCCAACATCCTCGCGATGGACCGCATCTGGGACAACGGCTTCCGCCAGATCACCTCCTCGAGCAAACCCATCGCGGCGCCGGCCGACCTGAAGGGCTTCAAGGTGCGCGTGCCGGTCTCACCGCTGTGGACCTCGATGTTCAAGGCGCTCGAGGCCGCGCCGACCTCGATCAACTTCGCCGAGGTGTATTCGGCGCTGCAGACGAAGATCGTCGACGGCCAGGAGAACCCGCTCGCGATCATCTCGACCGCCAAGCTCTACGAGGTGCAGAAGTACTGCTCGATGAGCAACCACATGTGGGACGGCTTCTGGTTCCTCGCCAACAAGCGCGCCTGGGACCGCCTGCCGCCCGAGCTGCAGGCCATCGTGGCGCGGCACGTCAACGCCGCGGCGCTCAAGGAACGCACCGACGTGGCCGAGCTCAACACCGGGCTGCAGAAGGAGCTGGCCGCCAAGGGCATGCAGATCAACCAGCCCGACCCGGCCGCCTTCCGCGACCAGCTGCGCAAGGCCGGCTTCTATGCCGAGTGGAAGGCCAAGTACGGCGACGAGGCCTGGGCGCTGCTCGAGCGCAGCGTGGGCAAGCTGGCATGAGCACGCAGCGTCTGGCGGTCGCGCAAGGCCATGGGGCCGCGCAGACCTTCGACCCGGCGGCATCGAACCCGCTCGCGGCGCGCATCGAGCAGGCGCTCGGCGCCGCCGTGAGCGTCGCGGCCGGCGCGCTGGTGCTGGCCGACGTGGCGGTGCTGCTCGCGGGCGTGGTCGCGCGCTTCGTGCTGCACCAGCCGCTGATCTGGTCGGACGAACTGGCCTCGATGCTCTTCATCTGGCTGGCGATGCTGGGCGCGGTGGTCGCGCTGCGGCGCGGCGAGCACATGCGCATGACGGCGCTGGTGTCGGGCCTCGCGCCCGAACGCCGCCAGCTGGCCGAGGCGCTCGCGCTGTGCGCGGCGCTCGCCTTCCTCGCGATGATCGCGTGGCCGGCCTGGGAGTACGCCGCGGAGGAACGCTTCATCACCACGCCCGCGCTCGACATCTCGAACGCCTGGCGCGCCGCCGCCCTGCCCGCGGGCGTGGCGCTGATGGCGCTGTTCGCGGTGCTGCGGCTGTTCCGCGACTTCGACTGGAAGACCACCACCAAGGCCGTCTGCGTGGTGGCGATCGTGGTCGCGGCCTTCGGCTTCGGGCGTGCCGTGTTCGAGGACCTGGGCCGGCTCAACCTGCTGGTCTTCTTCGTCGGCGTGGTGCTGGCCTGCGTGCTCGGCGGCATCCCGATCGCCTTCGCCTTCGGCCTCGGCACCTTCGGCTACCTCGCGCTGACGACCGACACCGCGCTGCCGGTGATCGTCGGGCGCATGGACGAGGGCATGTCGCACCTGATCCTGCTCGCGGTGCCGCTGTTCGTCTTCCTCGGCCTGCTGATCGAGATGACCGGCATGGCCAAGGCGATGGTGGCCTTCCTCGCGAGCCTGCTCGGCCACGTGAAGGGCGGGCTGTCGTACGTGCTGGTGGGCGCGATGTACCTGGTGTCGGGCATCTCGGGATCGAAGGCCGCCGACATGGCGGCGGTCGCGCCGGCGCTGTTTCCCGAGATGCAGAAGCGCGGCGCCAGCGACGGCGAACTGGTCGCGCTGCTGGCGGCCACCGGCGCGCAGACCGAGACCGTGCCGCCGAGCCTGGTGCTGATCACCATCGGCTCGGTCACCGGCGTGTCGATCGCGGCGCTGTTCACCGGCGGGCTGCTGCCGGCCGTGATCCTCGGGCTGATGCTGTGCGTGGTGGTGCACTTCCGCAGCCGCCACGAGGACCTGAGCCGGGTCGAACGCTCGCCCTGGTCGCAGGTGCTGCGGCTCGCGCTGGTGGCGCTGCCCGCGCTCGCCCTGCCCTTCGTGATCCGCGCCGCCGTGGTGGAAGGCGTGGCCACCGCCACCGAGGTCTCGACCATCGGCATCGTCTATGCGGTGGTGGCCGGGATCGCGATCTACCGGCAGTTCGACTGGCGCCGGCTCGGGCCGATGCTGGTGGCCACCGCCTCGCTGTCGGGCGCCATCCTGCTGATCATCGGCACCGCCACCGCGATGGCCTGGGGCCTCACGCAGTCGGGCTTCTCGCGCTGGCTCGCCGAGCTGATGGCGAACCTGCCGGGCGGCGCCGGGATGTTCCTGGCCGTGTCGCTGGTGATCTTCGTGATCCTCGGCTCGGTGCTCGAGGGCATCCCGGCGATCGTGCTGTTCGGCCCGCTGCTGTTTCCGATCGCGCGCCAGCTCGGCATCCACGAGGTGCACTACGCGATGGTGGTGGTGCTGTCGATGGGCCTGGGCCTGTTCGCGCCGCCGCTGGGCGTGGGCTACTACGCGGCCTGCGCGATCGGGCGCGTGCAGCCCGACGCGGGGATGGGGCCGATCGTGGGGTACATGCTGGCGCTGCTCGCGGGGACGATCGTGGTGGCGGCGATTCCGTGGCTGTCGATCGGCTTCCTCTGAACTAGCTTCGCACCACGCTGCGGAAGGCCACCGACAGCGCCTCGAGCGCCGCGCGCGGCCGCCCCTCCCCCACGCGCGTGTGCAGCAGCACCGGCAGGCGCGGCAACTCGGGCAACCCGAGCCGCGCGCCCACCTCGACCGCGCCGAAGGGCAGCATGCGCGGCGCCAGCGCGGCCACGCCGAGGCCGGCCATGACCGCGGCCGCGACGGCGGCGACGCCACCGCCGACGAAGACCTCGGTCCAGGGCACGCGCGCCTCGTCGAGCAGCCGCGCGGCCAGCGCGCGCACGCCGCAGGGCTCGGCCATGGTGGCCAGCGGCAGCGGCTCGCCCGCACGGTGCTGCCAGGTCGGCGCCGCGAACCAGCCGAACCGTTCTTCGGCCAGCAGTTCGCCGTCGTTGCGGCCCGCATGCAGGCGCACGATCACGGTGTCGAGTTCGCGCCGGTCGAAGCTCTGCAGCAGCTCGCCCGAGGAGCCGATGCGGATCTCGATCAGCAGCTGCGGGTCCTGCGCGTTCATGCGCGCGATCAGTGCGGGCAGCTCGGGGCCGGCCACGTGGTCGCTGATGCCGATGGTGAGCCGCTGGCGCGCCTGCGCGAAGGCGCCGAGCGCGCGGTCGTGCACCGCCAGCAGCTCGCGCGCGTGCTCGAGAAAGGCCGCCCCCTTGGCCGACAGCTCCACGTGCCGCGGCGTGCGCTCCACCAGCCGGCAGCCGAGCCGCTCCTCGAGCCGCTTGAGCTTGAGGCTGATGCCGGCCTGCGTGGTCTGCAGCGCCTCGGCCGCGAGCGTGAAGCTGCCGAGCTCGACGATGCGGATGAAGGCCAGGACGGCATCGAGATCGAGGGGGCGTGCAATCATTTCAAAAAATTGTCGTTGATATAAATATCCATAGCAATTTCGTATGACTAGCATCGTCCGACCTCACCACCCCTTGAAGGAATCACGATGCCCATCAGCCATGTCTTCCTGCGCGCCGGCAAGCCCGAGGCCTATCGCAAGGCGATCCTCGACGGCCTCGGCCGCGCACTCAGCGACGCGCTCGGCGTGTCCGAGGACAACCGCTTCATGACGCTCAGCGAGCACGAGCCCGCGAACTTCCGCCACGGCAACGCCTACGGCGTGACGCGCAGCGACGACGTGGTCTACATCCGGATCACGGTGTTCGACACGCGCAGCGCGCAGCAGAAGCAGGCGCTGTTTCGGCGGCTCGCGGAACTGCTCGCAGAGAGCCCCGGCCTGCGCGGCGAAGACCTGTTCGTGAACATCGTCGACTCGCCGAAGGAGAATTGGTCGGTGGGCCATGGCCTCGCGCAATTCGCCTGAGGCCCGGCCGACGAGATCCACGATGGAGACATCCCATGCTCGATATTGCAGAGGTCGCGCAGCGCGCCGGCCTGGCGCCTTCGGCGCTGCGCTTCTATGAACGGCGCGGACTGATCGAGTCCGCGGGCCGCACCGGCCTGCGGCGCGCCTACCGGCCCGAGGTGGTCGCGCGGCTGGCGCTGATCCACTGCGCGAAGTCGGCCGGCTTCTCGCTCGCGCAGATCGGCCGCTTCCTCGCGTCCACGCCCAAGGACGTCGAGCTGCGACGCAGCATGGCGAAGCGCGCCACCGCGCTCGACGACGAGATCGAGCGACTGCAGACCATGCGCGACAGCCTCAAGCATGCGGCCGTGTGCACGCATGCCTCGTTGGTCGAATGCCCGAAGTTCAAGGCCAACTTCCGCGAGCTGGTGCGTTAGCAAGAAAACTTCGAAGAAGCGCTTGACTTGAACCGAAGTTCAAGTCGTAGATTGGCTGTCCCCTTCACCACCGGAAGACAGGACATGCCGCTTCATCCCCAGGCCCAGGCGCATCTGGATCGCCTCGCCGCCACCCGCTTCTCCGACATGCACACGCTCGCGCCCGACGCGATCCGACAGGGCATGCGCCGCATGCTCGCGGCGCTGCCACCCGGCGCGCCGGTGGCCTCGGTCGTCGACCGGCGCATCGACAGCGCGGTGGGGCCGCTCGACGTGCGCATCTACCACCCATCGCCGCGGCAGGTGCTGCCGGTCATCGTGTTCTTCCACGGCGGCGGCTTCGTGCTCGGCGACCTCGACACGCACGACGGCCTCGCGCGCGCGCTCGCCGTGGCGACGCAGGCGGTCGTGGTCTCGGTGGCCTATCCGCTGGCGCCCGAGCACAAGTTCCCGGCCGGTGTCGACGCGGCCTTCGCGGCCACCGCCTGGGTCGCCGAGCATGCGGCGCAGCTCGGGGCCGACGGGCATCGGCTCGCGGTCGCGGGCGACAGCGCCGGCGGCAACCTCGCGGCGGTGGTCGCGCTGAAGGCGCGCGATGCCGCGGGACCGCGGATCGCGCACCAGCTGCTGATCTATCCCGATGTCGATTTCCGCCGCATCAACACCTCGATCCAGGCCTATGCGGGGCAGTACGGCAACATCGGCCGCGAGATGCAGCACTGGTTCATGGACCACTACCTCGGCGACGCGGCACTGAAGACCCATGCGCTGGTCTCGCCGCTGCTGGCCGGGGACCTGCGCGGACTGCCGCCGGCCCATATCGTCACGGCCGAGTTCGATGCGCTGCGCGACGAGGGCGAAGCCTATGGCGAGCGGCTGCGCGAGGCCGGCGTGCCGGTCAGCGTGAAGCGCTACGACGACATGATCCACGAGTTCATGCGCTGGCCCTTCGACGCCACGCGCGAAGCGCTGGCCGATGCCGCGCGGGCACTGCGGCCCACGCTGTTCGCGGCGTAGCGGCCTCAGCGCGGCGGATGCTGCCAGCTCTTGTGGACGAACTCGAGGCTGTGGCCGTCGGGGTCGAGCACGTTGGCCGCGTAGTAGCGCGGGTCGTAGTGCAGGCGGGCCCCGGGTGCGCCGTTGTCGCGGGCGCCGGCGGCCATGGCCGCGGCATGGGCTGCGTCGACTTCGGCATGGCCCGCGGCGACGAAGCCCACATGCACCGCTTCGCCGTTCACCGGGCCTTGCCGCAGCCAGAAGAACACGCGGCCCCGGGCGCCGAAGCCCTTCAGGTCGGGATGGCCGGGCGGGCCGTCCTTGCCCGCGTAGTCGTGCTGGTGGGCGATGCCCAGCGGCGCGAGCGTGGCGGCATAGAAGTCGACCGAGCGTTGCAGGTCGCTGACGGACAGGAAGATGTGGTCGAGCATGGAGGGCCGCAGTTCAGATGTTGTAGCCGCCGGCCACCTCGATGGTTTGCGCGTTGATCCAGGCATTGTCGGGGGACAGCAGACTCGCGATCACGCGGCCGACGTCGTCGGGCGCGCCGATGCGGCCGAGCGCGGTCTGCGCGGCGAGCTGGGCTTCGAAGCCGGGGCTCTGGTCGAGCGCGTCGCTGGTCATGTCGGTGCGAATCGCGCCCGGCGAGACGGCATTGGCGCGGATGCCGCGCGCGCCGAACTCCTTGGCCATGTAGCGCGTGAGCACCTCCAGCCCGCCCTTGAAGGCGGCATAGGGCGCGACGCCCGGTGTCGCGACGCGCGTGGTCGCGCTGCTCAGGTTGACGATGTGGCCGCCGTCGGCCATCAGCGGCAGCAGCGCCTGGGTCAGGAAGAACGGTCCCTTGAGATGCACATCGAGCAGGCCGTCGAACTCGGCCTCGCTGACCGTGGCAATCGGATTGAAGAGGCCGTAGCCCGCGTTGTTGACCAGTGCATCGAAGCTGTTGCGCTTCCATGTCGCTTCGAGCGTTGCCGCGACCCGGTCGCGAAAGACGGCGAACGATGCGACCTGGCCCACGTCGAGCGCGAGGGCCGCGGCCTTGCCGCCCTCGGCTTCGATCGTGCGCACGAGCGCCTCGGCACCGGCCGCGTGGCTGTTGTAGGTGAGGATCACGCCCATGCCGCGTTTGGCGGCCTGCAGGGCCGTGCTGGCGCCGAGGCCGCGGCTCGCGCCGGTGATGATGACGATGTTCATGCGTGCTTTCGTTGAATCGGTGATGCATCGACGATAGGTGGCGGCCCGCGTCGCGGCCTGCCCATTCCTGCCTCGGGCCTGCCCAAAACTGCCTTGCATGCACGCGGGCACTTGCGATGCACGCAGCGGTGCGATCTGATGCGCCCCATGGAAGAACAACTGGCGGAACTCCGCGACCTGGCCGCCCATGCGCGCAACCGCCTCACGGAGACCGGCATTCCGCGCGTGGCCATGGTGCAGGGGAAGATTCCCGAGCACGAGCTCAACGCGGTCTACGACCCGATGGTCAACCTGGTGCTACAGGGCGGCAAGTCGATGACCGTCGGCGAGCGCACGCTGCACTACGGCCCGGCCACCTATTTCGTGATGTCCATCGAGCTGCCCGCGGCCGGCACGGTGCGGCCCGCGCCGGGCGGCGAGCCTTATCTCGCGGTGGCCCTGAGCCTGCAGCCGGCGGTGATCGCGGCGCTGATCGCCGACCTGCCGCCGATCGCGCTCGCGCAGAAACCCGAGGCCGGCTTCTCGGTGGCCGCGGTGACGCCGGACCTGATGGACGCCTGGGTGCGCATGCTGCGGCTGATGCGGCGGCCCGCCGACATCCCGGCGCTGGCGCCGGTCTACGAGCGCGAGATCCTCTATCGCGTGCTGCAGGGACCGCAGGGCGCGATGCTGCGCGGCATCGCCATGCCCGACAGCGCCCTCTCGCGCGTGAGCCGCGCGATCCAGTGGATCCGGCGCGACTTCGCGCAGCCGCTGCGGGTCGAGGCGCTCGCGCAGCAGGCGTCGATGAGCGCGTCGGCCTTCCATCGGCACTTCAAGGCCGCGACCTCGCTGAGCCCGGTGCAGTACCAGAAGCGCATCCGCCTGCTGCAGGCGCGAACGCTGCTGGTGGCCCAGGGCAGGAGCGTGAGCGCGGCCGCCTTCGAGGTCGGCTACGAGAGCGCCACGCAGTTCAGCCGCGAATATGCGCGCGCCTTCGGGCTGCCGCCGGGGCGCGACGCGGAACGGATCCTGGTCGGGACCGCCTGAGCGCGGTCTGCCGGCTCACACCTTGTCAGCGGTCGTCTGCGCGCACGAAGGACTCGAGCACCTTGACCATGCGCGCGAGCTGCGGGCCGATGTCCTGCTCGAGCAGCTCGCGGCCGAAGCGGCTCGCCGAGCCGCCGACGTTGAAGGTCACGACATTGCCATCGGCCTGCCGGATGGCCGCGCCCACGCCGCTGATGTCGCTCTCCCAGCCGCGCACGACCATCGTGAAGCCGCGCTCGCGCCAGCGGGCGAGCGAGGTCTCGATGGCCTGCTGCGTCTGCGGCCAGCGTTCGCGGTCGGCCAGGCGGATCTCGCCCAGCAGCCGCTCGCGCTCCTTCGCATCGAGCGCGCAGAGGTAGGCATGCCCCATCGCGGACAGCGCCACGGGCAGCCGCGAACCGATGTCCAGGCCCAGCGACAGCGGCGCGCTCGAGCGGCAGTTCTCCACGTAGAGCATCGACAGCCCGTTGCGGATGCCGAGCGACACCGAGGCGTCGTAGCGGTCGGCCAGGTCCTGCATGTAGGGCCGCGCGATGCGCCGCAGCTTGAGGTTCGACACCATCGTGATGCCGAGCGCCACCAGGCCGTCGCCATGCGCGTACTTGCCGGTCTCGCGCGAGTGGCGCAGGTAGCCCGCCACGACGAGGGTGTAGGCGAGCCGCGCGATCGTGGGCTTGGGCAGGCCGGTGCGGCGCGCGAGCTCGGTGCTGGTGAGCCATTTCTCGTCGGGGCCCCAGGCGGCCAGGATGTCCAGCCCGCGCGCCAGCGCGGTCACGAAGCGCGGGCTGTCGGCACCCTCCTCGAAGTCGATCTGCTTGGTGCGGCCCATGCGTTTCTCTCAATTTAATTTCGTTGGACGGAATTATATTTTCGGCAGTTGGAAACGGTTCATGGAATTCCCTATACGAGAGAAACGCGAGCGGAAAGATACTCGCCGTCGTTCGAAAGAACGTTCCATAAATCTAATTCCGCTGAACGAAATTAAAAGATTCACGCGGAACCCATCCCCACACGCAGGAGACATCTCGTGAAGTTCCATCGCCATCCGGGCCGCCGCGCCACCCTTCTCTCGCTCATCGCCGCCGCGACGCTGGCCGCATGCGGCGGCGGTGGCGGCGATTCGTCGGGCGCCAGCGCCGCGGCGCTGGCCGCCGCCATCGCTGCGCAACAGGCCGGTGCAGGCGGCGCGGGCGCCGGCAATCCCCCGGCACCGCCGCCCCCGGCCGCCCCCGAGCCCGAGGAAACGCGCGCGCAGGACGGCCGCCAGTTCACGGTCGACGAGACCAAGCTGCCGTTCGCGGCCATCTCGGGCGCACCCGACACCGACCGCTGGTGGGGCGTGCTCGAGGGCGCGGGCTACCGCGTCGAAGTGCCGAAGAACTGGAACGGCATGCTCGTGATGTACGCGCACGGCTACGGCGGCACGGGCCCGGTGGTGAGCGTCAGCGATCCCACCATCCGCGCGCACCTGATCGGCCAGGGCTATGCCTGGGCCGCGTCGAGCTACACCAAGAACTACTACAACGTGCGCGCCGGCGTCGAGGACACCAACGCGCTCGCGCTGGCCTTCCAGCGCATCGCCTCGCAGAACGGTCGCACGCTCGATGCGCCGCGCAAGACCTACATCGTCGGCCAGTCGCTCGGCGGCCACGTGGCCGCGGCCGCGGTCGATGCCGAGGCGACGGAGACGGCCAACCACAAGGTGCGCTATGCGGGCGCGGTGCCGATGTGCGGCGTGCTCGGCGACACCGAGCTCTACAACTACTTCGGCGCCTCGCAGATCGCCGCGCAGCAGCTGGCGGGCCTGCCCGTCAACGGCTGGCCGGTGAGCAACTGGAACGACCTGCTGCCCACGGTGCGCGCCGCGCTGTTCACGAGATTCCCGAGCGCGACGACCGCGCAGGGCGAGAAGTACAAGGCCATCGTCAAGAACCTCACGGGCGGCGAGCGCCCGATGTTCGACGCCGGCTTCGCGGGCAGCATGAACGCCACCGTGTGGGGCACCTTCGGCCGCGACGGCACCATCAACGGCATCCTCAACCGCGACGGCTACGACACCACCGGCATCGTCTACCAGCTCGACAACGACCCGGCGCAAAGCCCGGAGGAAGTCACCTTCAACCAGGGTGCCTACCGCTTGCATGCCGACCCCGAGGCCAACCGGCTGCGGCGCGACGGCCTGCGCTGGTTCCCCAAGTCCAATGCGCGCATCGACGTGCCGGTGGTGACCATCCACACGCTGGGCGACGTCTACGTGCCGTTCAGCATGGAGCAGATCTACAAGCGCCGCGCCGATGCGCTGGGCACCTCGAAGTGGCTCGTGCAGCGCGCGATCCGCGGCATCAGCCACTGCGATTTCACGACCGAGGAACAGACCCAGGCCTTCGACGCGATGACGAACTGGGAGCAGAACGGCGTGAAGCCGGCCGGCGACGAGGTGCTCGACGCCGCGACCGTGGCGCGCGCCGACTACGGCTGCAAGTTCTCCTCGGCCAGCCGCGGCGGCTGTCCCGCGCCCTGACGGCGCCGGTGCGGCCCGTCCCGTTCGCGGGGCGGCCGCACCGCCCTTCCCGTTTTCTTCGTTCGCACGTCCCGCCATGAAACAACCCACCCTCACCCGCCGTGCGCTGCACGCCCTGCTGCTGGCCGCCGGCCTCGCCGCCGCTCCCGCCTTCGCGCAGTCCGATGCCTTTCCGGTGCGGCCGATCCGCGTGCTGATCGGCTTCACCGCCGGCGGCTCGACCGACGTGCCCTTCCGCGTGCTGGCCGAGAACGCCTCGAAGATCCTCGGCCAGCCGGTGATCATCGAGAACAAGCCCGGCGCGGGCGGCGTGCTGCCCGCGCAGACCATGCAGGCCACCGCGCCCGACGGCTACACGCTCGCGCAGGTGCCGCTGCCGGTGTTCCGCCTGCCCTACACCACCAAGCTCAACTGGGACCCGGCCAACGACCTGAGCTACGTGATCGGCCTGGCCGGCTATTCGTTCGGCCTGGTGGTGCCCGCCGATTCGCCGATCAAGTCGATGCGCGAGTACCTCGCCTATGCCAAGGCCAACCCGGGCCGCCTGAGCTACGGCACGCCGGGTGCGCTCACCACCTTGCACCTCACGATGGAAGCGATCGCGATCCAGGCCGGCGTGGAGTTCAATCACGTGCCCTACAAGGGCAACTCCGAATCGCTGCAGGCGGTGCTCGGCGGCCACGTGATGTCGGTGGCCGACACGCCGGGCTGGGGCCCCTATGTCGACCAGGGCAAGCTGCGGCTGCTGTCGACCTGGGGCGAGCAGCGCTCGAAGAAGTACCCGAACGCGCCCACGCTCAAGGAGTCGGGCATCGACATGGTGCAGGCCTCGCCCTTCGGCCTGGTGCTGCCCAAGGGCGCGAACCCGAAGGTGGTCGCGATCCTGCACGACGCCTTCAAGAAGGCGATGGAGATGCCCAACTACCAGGAGTCGCTCGCCAAGTTCGACATGGAGACCTTCTACATGGACAGCGCGGCCTACAAGCAGTACGCAGTGCGCACCATGAAGACCGAGAAGGCCGTGATCGACAAGCTGGGCCTGGGCACGGCGGGCGCCGCCAAGTAGGCGGCCGCCCGCCGGGGCTCAGAACAGGTTGCCGACGTTGAACAGCGTCAGCAGCCCCAGCACGCCGAAGATGACGGCGGCCACGCCGTGCACCAGCCGCATCGAGACCTTGGCCGCGATCTTCTCGCCGAGGAAGACCGCGGGCGCATCGGCCAGCATCATGCCCAGCGTGGTGCCGATCACGACCTGCACCACGTCGGGATAGCGCGCGGCCAGCGCCACGGTCGCGATCTGCGTCTTGTCGCCCATCTCCGCGAGGAAGAAGGTGATGACCGTGGTGCCGAAGGCGCCGAAGCGGCTCTTGGTCTTCGCCGCGTCGTCGTCGATCTTGTCGGGGATCAGCATCCACGCGGCCATGGCCAGGAACGAGGCGCCGATCACCCAGCGCAGGATGTTCGGCCCCATGGCCTGGGCCACCCAGCCGCCGAGCGCGCCCGCGGCCGCGTGGTTGACGACGGTGGCGGTGAAGATGCCCGCGACGATCTGCCAGGGTTTGCGAAAGGTCGCGGCCAGGATGATCGCGAGCAGTTGGGTCTTGTCGCCCATTTCCCCGAGCGCGACCACGCCCGTGGATACGAGTAAGGCTTCCATGATGAAAAGAGAACTCCCTGGGCCAGCGACGCGAAGACCACGCCACTTCCCGGCCCATACCGAGGTGACGTGGTCAAAGGTCTTGCCAGGCTCTAAAGCTGCTCGCGCCATGGCCGAAGGCCAAGTGTGTTGACGCGGGCTCCTGCGTTGCGCAGGTCAGCTACTCCCCAATGACTGAGGCCGCGATCTTAGGGGCGAGCGCCGATTCGCCCTCGTCTTTTCGACGAATGTCCCCGTGTCGAGAGCGAGTTGCATTACCGGGCATGCGCGCTCAGGGCGCGAGCGTGAGCTTGAGGATCTGGTTGCCGTGGTTCGCGCCCACGTAGACGGTGCCGTCGGCGGCCACCGCCACGCCGATCGGGAAGTTGAAGGCGATCGGCGCGCCGGTGCCGTCCTGCAGGGTGCTGATCTCGCCCGCGGGCGTGACCACGCGCGCCACGCCGTCCCAGGCGTGGGTCAGGAACACGTTGTCGCGCGCATCAACCGCCACGCCGTACGAATAGCCGAGCTTGGCCGGCGTGGCCACCGTTCCGTCGACCACGCCCGCGCCCGCGTTGCCGTTGGCGCAATCGCCCAGCAGCGTGCTCACCGTGGCACTGGCCACGTCGATCTTGCGCAGGCAGGGACTGTCGGTGTCGGTGTCGTAGAGCGTCTTGCCGTCGCGGCTGAGCGCCAGGCCCTGCGGGCGCGCGAACTGGGCGGCCGTGCCGACGCCGTCGAGGTAGGCCTGCGTGCCGTCGCCCGCGAGCGTGCTCGTGGTGCCGTCGGGCGCGACCTTGCGCACGCGCTTGTTCTCCGTGTCCGCCACGAACAGGTTGCCCGCGCTGTCGAGCGCGATGCCGGTGGGGTTGTTGAACATCGCGGTGGCCGGGCTGTCGGCGTATCCGCTGCTGCCGGTGCCGACCCAGGTGCTGGCGGTCGTGGCGTTGGGCGCGATCCTGCTGATGCGATGCTGGTCGCTCACGTAGAGGGTGCCGTCGGCCGCCAGTGCCAGGCCGACCGGCGCATTCATCGTCGCCCCCGGCGTCACCTCGGCACCGCTGCCGCTGGCCGTGTCGATCCGATAGACCGAGCCATTGCCACCCATGGCCACGTAGAGCTTCGCGCCACTCGCATCGAGTGCGAGCTGATAGGGGCTGCTGTAGCTCACGCCCGTCGTCGCCAGCACGGTGGCGACCCAGGGCTTGACCGTCAACGTGGCGGCCCGGCTCGTCACGCTGCCGCTGGCGCCCGTCACCCGCACGCGCAATTGCTGGCCGCTGTCGGCCAGCAGGCTGGCGGCCGTGCGGAAGCTGTCGCTCGTGGCACCGGCGACATCGGTCCAGTGGGCACCGCCGTCGGTGCTGCGTTGCCACTGGTAGGCCGTGGCGTGCGCGGCCTGCACCTTCAAGGTGGCGGACACGCCCTGGCCCACGATGGTGTTCGATGGCTGCGTCGTGATCGAGGCCGCGGCTGGGGCGGGTGCCGGCGGAGGTGTCTGCGCGGCAGGCGCGGGAGCGGGAGCGACCGGGAAGCCGGCAAAGCCCCCGCCACCGCCGCCACCCCCGCAGGCCACCAGCACGAGATTCATGACCAGCAACGCGACGGGTGTGCGCGCTGCGCGGCAAACGGCAAGACGGGTGTTCATGAGAGGCCTTCCTTCTTTCAAGTGAGTGGATGAGAAGGCCTCCACGGTAGGGATGGCGACACCTGCGATCTAGTGTCGAAGGTCATCGACTTTCGGCGGAAAAAAGACGCTCAGGCGTGCCTGCGGACGGGCGTCGTTTCGTGTCGCGTCAGCGCTGCGAGCGCCTGCAGCAGCCGGTCGGCCGCCACCGGCTTGAGCAACACCTGCAGGCCCGCGTCGTGCATCTGCTGCTGCCGCCGCGGCGCGGTTTCCCCGGTGATCAGCAACACCTGCAAGCCGGGGCCGAAGCGCGCGCGCAGCCGCTGCGCCACGGCCAGCCCGTCGGCGCCATCGGCCAGGCGCACGTCGCACAACAGCACGTCGACCGGGGTGCCCGCCTGCGCGGCCTGCGCCAGCACGGCCTCGGCTTCGGCCTCGCTGGCCACCGCGTCGATGGCCACGCGATGCGCCTGCAGCAGCCCGGTCACGGCCTGGCGGATCGGCGCCTCGTCGTCGATCAGCAGCACGCGCCGCGGCAAGGGCAGGACGGCGTCGGGGCGCGCGATGGACGGCGCGACACCCGAGGCCGACACCGCCGGCAGCACCATGCGGAAGCGGCTGCCGCGCTGCGGGCGCGAATGCACCTGCAGCGGATGCGCCAGCAGGCGCGAGAGCCGCTGCACGATCGACAGGCCGATGCCCAGCCCCTGCGCGCGATCGCGGCCCGGATTGTCGACCTGGTAGAACTCGTCGAAGATGCGGCCCAGGTGCTCGGGCGAGATGCCGATGCCGGTGTCGCAGACGTCGATCCACACCAGCGGCCCGCGCGCACGGGCGGCCACCACCACGCCGCCGCGCGGCGTGTACTTGAGCGCGTTGTCCACGAGATTGGAGAGCAGCCGCTGCAACAACTGCGGGTCGCTCAGCACCCAGCACGGCGTGGCGCGCAATCGGAGTTGCAGGTCCCTGCCGGCCGCCTGCGCCGCGAACACGTTGTTGAGCGCGAGGAACAGCGGGTTGAGCTCCACCGGCCGGATCCGCGGCGCCACCTCGCCGGCATCCAGCCGCGAGATGTCCAGCAAGGTATCGAGCGAATCGCCGAGCGTTCCGACCGCGTCCATCAGCCGCACCGCGTGGTCCCATTCCTCGCTGCCCTGCAGCTTCTTCTCGATCACCGCGCCGAACAGCGCGATCGCATGCAGGGGCTGGCGCAGATCGTGGCTCGCCGCGGCGAGAAAGCGCGTCTTCTCCTCGCTGGCGCGCTGGGTCGCGGCGATCTGGTGGCTCAGCTGCTCGGCCAGCGCCTCCTTCTCGAAACGCATGGTCAGCGAGGCCGTCAGCAGCCGATGGTGCTGCAGCGCGAAGGTGATCATCACGCACATGTAGAGCAGGCAGCCGGTGGCCAGGAACAGGTGCACCGTGTCGCCGCGCCAGGCCAGCGCCAGGGTCAGGCTCGCCATGCTGGGCACGATGAAGCGCGGGATGTTGCGCTTGAGGACCGCCAGCGACAGCGCACCGCCCGCGCAGCCGCCCATCATCATCACGATGACCATGACCCAGAGCCCGAGGTTGCGCCCCGGCGGCACGCACAGCCAGGGCGCGAGGCCCCAGACGCAGGAGCGCAGCAGCACGTTGCGCGCGTTGAAGCGCGCCCAGTACTCGGGATGCTCGGCCGCATCGGGGCTGCGCCGGTAGCGTCGGTAGGCGCGTCGCAGCGTCAATGCCAGGTGCAGCGCCATCCACAGCAGCACCTGCCAGCGCCACGTGGCCACGAACAGGCCGATGCCCAGGGCCTGCGCCGTGAGCATGTCCGCGAGATAGGCGGCCGGCGCGTTCGCATGGACCGCCGCCACCTGTTCGCGCAGCACCCGCCGGGCCAGTTCGGGCGGGGGCGCGTCAGTCATCGCGAGCATGCGGGCATCTCCATCGAAAGCCGCATGGGGCGGAGAGCTTATCGAAGGCTGCTGATGAGCTGGGCCCGCGAGCGCATGCCGAACAGCAGCAGCAAGGTGGACACATGGTTCTTGACCGTGCCCTCGGTCAGGTGCGACAGCTGCGCGATCTCCTTGTTCGACTTGCCGGCCAGCAGCCAGTCGAGGATCTCGACCTGGCGCGCATTGAGCTGCGGCTGCGACTCGGCGCGCGCCGGCGTCGTGGGCGCGCTGCTCGAGGTCGTCGATGGCCGGGCCGGCAGGCCGATCAGGTCGTTTTCCCTCACGTAGCGCAGCACCTCGCCCAAGTGGCCGGTCTTGGGCAGGAAGGCCTGCGCCCCGAGCGCCATCGCGCCATGCATCAGCGCATGGCTGTCCTTGCCCGAGAGCACGATCACGGGCGAGGAAGGAAAGGCGCGCCGGAAGCGCACCAGGGTGTCCAGCCCCTGCGAGTCGGGCAGGTCGAGGTCGAGCAGCACCAGGTGGTGCGCGGCCTCATGGAGCGCGTAGAGGTGCAAGGCGTCGGCGAGGCAGCGCGCCTCGTACACCGGCACGCTGCCGGTCTCCGCGAGCAGCAGCGCGCGCAGGCCCAGGCGCACCAGCTCATGGTCGTCGACCACCAGGATGCCGCGCGCCGGCAGGGGCACGCCGACTTCGCTGCGCAGCGGCGCGGCATGCGGTGACAGGGGTGTGGCGTGGGCCATGGGCGGGCATCTTAGTGCTGCCTCGAGCGAAAAACGAAATGACCAAAGTCATGAAAACCGCTGCTGCGCGGGGAGCGGCCGGCGCTGTTGCCAAGGGACTCGCCCTTTGAAATATTGCGCGGCGTTTGCTTGTGTCCTCACCATCTGTCCTGCACCTCGGAATGGAGCATGCGGACTGGATGTTCGTGTCTTCTTCGCGCCCGATTGCCGACCAAACAGGAAACCATACGCACAAAGACATACGCCTTCTGGACACATGCCGTGCCATGGCGTATCGAGAAGTCCGCTCGCGAGTCAGCAGCGGCCCCCCAAGGGGGCGCCTGGCCTTCCTACTGCGCGTGAACTCTGAACCCGAGATAGACAAAGAAGGCCACGACCGCGCCGATGATGGCAAGCGCCACGCCTCGCGGAATCGGCTCTTCCCTCGAGGAGCGAAGGAACGCATCATCCATGCGAGCCAGCATCGCTTGTCGCTCGGCACGCGCAGCGAACAGAAACTTGATGACGATGCCCACGCCCAGCAGAAAAACACCGGCACCGATGATCATCCAGCTCCAGACCTCGACGGTGAAAGTGATGGGAAGCGCGCCATCGACGGTCGCGACGAATGGCGCCTGGCCTTTTCGCCACACCTCGACCTGACCCGCGCGCCATCCCCTGAAGCCGTGCAGGAAGGCGGCGCCGCCCAGGCCGAGCGTCATCAGGCTCACCAGCACCAGCTTGATGATCTTGAGAAACACGGGTCGATTCAGCCGCGGGCTCAGAACAGCAGGCCGAGCACGACCGTGACCAGCCCGACGTAGGCCACGAGCCATCGCCATGCGACAAGCATCGCCAGCGCGCGTTGGACAGGGTGGGCGTCGCCTTCGCCCCAACCCATTTCCTTCGACGACCTCCCGGTCCCCGATGCCGCTTCGAAATGGATCCACGGCCATGCGATCAGAAGCGCGCCGAAGCTCAAGATCAGGATCTTCATGGAGGGGCCCAGCCAAAGGGTTGTTCTTGGTGCCATTGTGCAATGGCGCCGGTGACTGGTTGGATGTCTCGGCAGTCAGGCGGCCGAGGCGCGCCCGGTCGCGTTCATGCGACAGCGCCGATCACGAATGCCGCGCAAAGCGGCCCGCGCTCAGATCGCGATCGAAGGCAGTGCCTGCCCCTGCGCGGCACGTGGTCCCACCACGATGCGCTGCGGCCGTTTCGCGCGCGGCAGCGGCTCGGGCAAGGCCTCGGGTGCGGCCGCGGTCGTGCCGAGCGCGCCCCACACGGCGGCGAAGCGCACGTCGGCTTCCTTGCGCAGGCGCGCGATCTGCTCGATCTCCTGGGGTGCGACCTTGATGCGGCCGCCGCGCGTTCGCTGGTGCAGCACGTGAATGGCCGCCTGGGCCGCGTCCTCGGCGCCCACCCATGCCGCAAAGGCGGCGTCCCGGTTGTCTTGCATGCTTGTTCCCCAGCGAAGAAGTTGGGCGCAGTCGCAATCATCTACGCCTTGATACACCGTATCGATCGGACCGTGCGTGTTCTGTAGGTCATTGCCGACTCGGCCTGCCGGTGGAGGACTGCCCGCCACCCGCGCCGGGGGCCGATGATTTTCCCGACCAAGACCTCGAGGAAAAAAACCATGTCCCAGCTCAGCGTCGATCTCTATCAAAGCGTCACCGATCCCGAGAAATTCATGGCCGTTCCGTCCGGCACCGATCCCGCCGAACTGACCGGGCCGATGGTGTTCGACCGGGACTATGGGCAGGTGGTGCGCTACCGCCAGGGCTTCGAGTTCGACCCCACGCAGGACTACGCGGGCGCCAACGCCGCCAAGATCGCCGCCGACGTTCTGACCGTCAGGTGGGCGCTCTACCGCCGCGAAGGCTGAGCCCACGCCAGCGGCTCAGGAGGTCCCGATCTGACGCGCCTCCGCCTCGATCACGAGGTGGTCGATGCGCTCGTCGGGCAGGTTGACCAGCAGCTCCACGTGCCGACGGATCGCATGCAGGGTCTGCACGAAGGCGTCGTCGCCAAGCTCCGCGCCCGGTGCGCGCGGGTCGGGATGCGACCAGTGCGCAGAGGCGGGCTGGCCGGGCCAGACCGGGCAGGTCTCGCCCGCGGATTCGTCGCAGAGCGTGACCACGAGGTCCATGTGCGGGGCCGAGGCCGCGCCGAATTCCTCCCAGCTCTTGCTGCGCAGTCCTTCGGTCGGCAGACCCGCGCCACGCAGCGCCTCGAGCGTGCGCGGATCGGCCTGGCCGTCGGCCGTGGGCGCATGGCCCGCGGAATGCGCGACGAAGCGGCCGTGGCCCAGTTGGTTGAGCAGCGATTCGGCGATCAGGCTGCGCGCGGCATTGCTGTTGCAGAGGAACAGGACGTGGACGGGATGGCCGGGATTCATGGCGTGACGCGAGGCCGCGCGTCGCGGCCCGGTTTGTTGCGGACCCGGGCATTGACGCCGCTTCCGATGACGCACGCATGACACCCCCGCGCCGGCGTGTGTAGTGCCGGCGTCACCTTCGCTGCGCACGATGGCGTCTTTCTCCACTTCACCGAAAGCACCGCATGTCCACCGACGCCAAGCTCATCGCCGCCGCCGAACTCGCCGACCACTACATCGAGATCATCCTGTCGGAAGAACCGGCCCTGCTGGTCGAGAAGATCGCCGACCAGGGCGCGAAGGACATCGCCAAGTCGGCCAAGGCGCTGGCCGAGTTCCGCCTGCAGCTGGCGAAGGCGCTGGCCGAGCAGCCGATCCCCGAGTACTTCGAGGAATCGGAAGAGGAAGAAGAGGAGTCGGAGGAAGAGTCGGTCGAGGACGGCGAAGAAGCCAAGGACGCCGACAAGTAAGCGGCCCGCTCCCGCGCCCTTCAGCCGCCCACGAGGCTGTCGAGCGCCGACGCACGCCGCGCCGCGCCTTCGCGCGCAGCCGGCGCGAATTCGATCAGCGCGCCATGTGTCTTCGCGAGGTCCGGCGCCTCGGGCGACGGCGTGGCCGCCGTGTGCAGCACCAGCGCATACGGTCCCTCGCCGCGCGCGCTGAGCCGCTGCTCCACCGCGCGGCCGATCGGCGTGGCGGCATCGGTCTTCGCGCTCGCGCGCGGCGAAGAGAACACCAGCGCGCTGCCGCCGAGCGCGATCACGGCCAGCCGCACGCCGCTGCCCGGCAGCGCCACGGCTTCGCCGACATGCACCGCCACCTCGCCATGCCCGTCGCCGAGCAGCGCGCGGTAGCGCTCGAGCGTGGCGTCGAGGTCGTGCACCGCGAGCGCGAGGCTCGCGACGCCAAGCGCGCCATTGGGATGCGTGCGCGCATCGCCCTCGGGCACGCGCAGCGCGCGCGGCGTGAGGTCGCCGCACAGAAAAGGCAGGTCGGCCGTCGCGGGCCGCGCGGTCTGCCAGCGCAGGCGTTCGCCGTCGGGGCGCACGCGGCCGCCATCGAGCGGGCCGTCGAGCGCGAGCCCGCGCGCCTTGGCTTCCTCGACGGTGATCGCGGTGCTGCGCGGCAGCAGCGCGAAGTCGACGATGCCTTCGCCATGGCGCTGCAGCAATTGCCACCAGCGCTCCTCGGGCGAGGGCGCGCGCCAGGCGATCAGCTCGAAGTAGCTGCCGTCCTGGAACACCACCAGCGCGTTGTGCGTGGTGCGGCCCGGATGGTCGCCGCCGCGCAGCACCTGGAAGCCGAGCGCCGCGTAGTCGGCGATGGCGCTCTCGAGGTCGTGCACCGCGATGACGATGTGGTCGAGTTTCAATGACATGGTCGTGTGTTCTCCCGTGGGGACGTGTGAAGTTCAGGAGGCGGTGCGCGCGGCGCCGTCGCCGCCCAGGTAGGCATCGCGGATGCGCGGGTCGTCGAGCAGCGCGGCGGCCGGGCCCGAGAGCACGATGCGCCCGGTCTGCAGCACGTAGCCGTGGTGCGCGATCTGCAGCGCGAGACTGGCGTTCTGCTCGACCATGAAGACCGAGACGCCCTGGGCATTGATGCGCGCGATCAGCTCGAGCACCTTGTCGACATACAGCGGCGACAGGCCCATGGTCGGCTCGTCCATGCAGATGAGCTGCGGGCGGCCCATGAGCGCGCGCGCCATCGCCACCATCTGCTGCTCGCCGCCCGAGAGCGTGCCGGCCTGGAAGGCTATGCGCTCGGCCACGCGCGGGAACAGCTCGAGCATGCGCTCGAGGTCCTCGGCCACCGCGCGGCGGTCGTTGCGCGCGTAGGCACCCATCAGCAGGTTCTCGCGCACGGTCATCGCGGGAAACAGCCGGCGCGCCTCGGGCACCGAGCCGATACCCTTGCGGATGATCTGCGGCGTGCTCAAGCCCAGCGTCGAGACGCCGTCGAACAGCACCTCGCCCGAACGCGGCTTGAGCAGGCCCAGCACGATCTTCATGGTGGTCGACTTGCCGCTGGCATTGCCGCCGAGCAGGCTCACGATCTGGCCCTTGCGCACCTCGATGTCGAGGTCGAAATGGGCCTGCACCGGGCCATAGAAGCTGTTGACCTTGCGCAGCTGCAGCAGCGGATGAACAGCGATGCGGGCCGCGGGGCCAGCGGGCGGCACGGCCGGCGCGGCATGGTCCTCGTCGCGGCCGTCTCCCCACAACGGCGACGGCGGCAGGCCCGTGCGGGCGACGGTGGCGATCATGCGGGCACCGCCTCGGGCCGTGCCTGGCCCACCTGCCCCACCTGCCGGTGGCCGAGGTAGGCCTCGATCACCGCGGGGTCGTTGCGCACGTCGTCGGGCCGGCCCTCGGCGATCTTGCGGCCGTCGTCGAGCACGGCCACGCGGTCCGACAGCTGCATCACGAGGTCGAGCTTGTGCTCGATCAGGAGGATGGTCTGGCCGCGCGCCTTCAGGCCGCGGATGATCTCGAGCATCTCGGCGGTCTCGCTCTCGTTCATGCCGGCCGTGGGTTCGTCGAGCAGCAGCAGCCGGGGCTGGAGCGCGAGCGCGCGCGCGATCTCCACGCGGCGGCGGTTGGCGTACGAGAGGCTGTAGGCCGGGTGATCGATGCGCGGCGCCAGCCGCTCGCCGAACAGCGCGACGATCTCGAGCGCTTCCTGGCGCAGCGTCTCCTCCTCGCGCCGCACGGCGGCGGGCTGCACCAGCGCGAGCGCCAGTTCGGCCAGCGCGCCCAGGCCCGGCACGCCGCCCACGCGCGGCTTCACGGCGCGCAGCCGGGTGTGCGCGCCGACCAGCACGTTGTCGAGCACCGAGAGGTTGGCGAACACGCGGCCATGCTGGAAGGTGCGCGCCAGGCCGCGCGCGGCGAGCTGCTGCGCGGGCAGGCCCGTGATGTCCTGCCCCTCGAACAGCACCTGCCCCGCGTCGGGCCGGTCCAGTCCGGTCACGAGGTTGAAGAGCGTGGTCTTGCCGGCCCCGTTGGGCCCGATCACGCTGAGCAGTTCGCCCTCGGCCACGTGCAGGTCGACCGCGTTCACGGCCGTGAGGCCGCCGAAGCGGCGCACCAGGCCGCGGATCTCAAGCAGCGATGGCATCGCCCGCTTCCTGCGGCGCGTTGGCGGCCTGCGCCTTCGAGTTCTCGAGCTTCACCTCGGCGCGGATGGTCTGCGGGTTGCGCAGCAGGTTGAGGATCGGGCAGTTGCGCTCCACTGCCTCGAACAGCGCGTCGATCTCGGCGCGGCTCGCGGGCGAATCGATGTGCACCGTGTAGCCGATCTGGTGCGGCCAGATCGGCGTGCTCTCGTGGCCCGGCTTGCCGCCGCGCGGATCGATGAGGCCCGTGACCTCGACCTCGAGGCTTTCGAGCGGCACCTGGCGCTCGGCCGCCTGGATCAGGAAGATGTGCGTGACGCAGGTGCCGAGCACGCCGAGCTGCAGCTCGGGCGAGCTCGGGCCGAGGTCGTAGCCCGCGAAGTTCGGCGGGCTGTCGCTGATGACCTGGTGGTCGCGGATGCGCAGCCGGCGTACGCCGCTGCGGCCCTCGGCCTTGACGCTGGCCTTCAGTTGCAGCGGCTGCGCGCTGCCCGCGTCGACGGCGGCATTGCGCGCCAGCACGGCGGCGCGCTTCTCGGCGAGGTAGTCGTTGAGGTGGCTCATGGTGTGTGGTTCTTTCTTCAGACGGTGCCCAGCAGGCCTTGCGGGCGGAAACGGATCAGCAGCAGCAGCGCGACGCCGTAGATCAGCATGCGGTACTCGGCGGTGACGCGGAACAGTTCGGGCAGGCTCACGAGCGCGACCGCGCCGAGCAGCGCGCCGCTGATGTTCCCGAGCCCGCCGAGGATCACCATGGTGAGCGCGAGGATCGCGATCTGCGAGCCGAAGGTCTCGTGGTTGATGTACGAGTACATGTGGGCCGTGAAGGCGCCGCTCACGCCGGCCGCGAAGCCGCCGAAGCCGAAGGCCAGCGCCTTGTAGCGGTCGGGGCTCACGCCGTAGGCGCGCGCGGCCACCTCGTCCTCGCGCACCGCGCGGAAGGTGCGGCCCAGGTGCGAGCCCAGCAGCCGCCACTGCAGCAGCGCGAGCAGCACCATGGCGCCGAACGAGGCCCAGTAGATCGCGCCGTTCGACGAGGCATCGCGCCCGAACAGCGACAGCGGCGGAATGCCCGAGACGCCGATCGGCCCGCGCGTGAGGCTCTCCCAGTTGAGGATGGTGAGCGCCACGATCTCGCCGATGCCCAGCGTGGCGATCGACACGTAGTGGCCGCGCAGCCGGAAGGCCGGGAAGATCAGCGCGGTGCCGATCAGCGAGGTGAGGATGCCGGCCAGCACGATGCCCGTGCCCACCGGCAGATGCAGGTCGAGCACCAGCAGCGAGGAGGCATAGGCGCCGATGGCCAGCAGCCCCGCATGGCCGAGCGAGATCTGGCCGACGGTGCCCGCCACCAGCGTGAGGCTCAGCGCCAGCGCCGCATAGAGCCAGGCATTGGTGAGCGTCTGCAGCAGGTAGGGCGAGGGATCGAACAGCGGCAGCAGCACCGCGGCCGCGAACAGCGCCACGAGCAGCCGGCGCGGCACGCGCCAGGGCTTGCTCGGCGCGATGAAGGTACCGGTCAGCGGCTCGGGCGGCAGCGCGCGCTTGCGGCCGAACAGGCCGTTGGGCTTCCACACCAGGATCGCCAGCAGCAGCGCGAAGGCGAACAGGTTGCGGTAGGGCGTGCCCAGCAGCGCCACGCCATAGCTCTCGATCAACCCGAGCAACAGGCTTCCGACGATCGCCCCGGGCACGTTGCCCACGCCGCCGACCACGGTGGCCACCACGCCCTTGAGCGTGGCCTGGAAGCTCATCGCTGGGCTGATGTTGTTGTAGTACATGCCCACCAGCAGGCCCGACAGCCCGCCGAGCGCGGCCGCGATCGCGAACACGGTCTGGTTCACGCGGTCGACGTCGACGCCCATCTGCTGCGCCGCGTCGCGGTCCTGCGCGGTGGCGCGCACCGCCCAGCCGAGCCTGGTGAAGCGCAGGAAGCCGAACAGCACGGCCGCGCTCGCGAGGCCGATGCCCGCGATCAGCAGGTCGAGCGCGCCGATGGTGCCGCTGCCGACCTGCAGCCGCCAGTCGGGCAACGCCGTGGGCAGCGCGCGCGGATCGGGGCTGAAGACCAGCTGCACCAGGATGTCGAGCACGAAGCTGATGCCGATGGTGGCCAAGAGCGGCGCGATGCGCGCCGCGCCCTGCAGCGGGCGCAATCCCACGCGCTCGATCAGCATGCCGAGCGCGCCCGAGCCCAGCACCACCAGAGCGATCGTCACGGGCAGCGGCGTGTGCAGATAAGTGATCGAGGCCCAGCCGATGTAGGCGCCGACGGTGTAGACCGAGCCGTGCGCGAAGTTGATCAGGTGCGAGACGCCGAAGATCAGCGCCAGCCCGACCGCCAGCAACGCATAGATGTTGCCGATGATCAGGCCGTTGACCGTGTAGTCGAAGAAGGAGCCGAAGTTCATCGAAGGACCGCCCTCTCCTCACGGAAAGGCGCGCCGTGCGCGAGCACGCTCATTTGGTCGAGGCCAACGCCGCCTTCTCGTCGAGCTGCGCCCACTTGCCGTCCTTCACCACCAGGTTCACGCTCTTCACGCCGATCACGCGGCGCGTCTGCGGATCGAAGCTGGTCTTGCCGAAGATCACGCTGGGAACGTCCTTGATCTTGTAGAAGGCGTCGCGCACGGCCTTGCGGTCGGCATTGGGGCCGGCCTGGCGCAGCGCGGCCGCCGCGTACACCACGGCGTCGTAGGCATAGGCGTTGAAGGCGTCGGGTTCCTTGTCGTACCTGGCGCGGAAGCTCTTCACGAAGTCGCGCACCTCGGCGCGCGGCTCCTCGGGGAAGAAGGCGGTGTTGGTGTGGATGCCGTTGACCGCGGCGCCGCCGAGCTCGATGAACTTGGGCGAATAGACCGAGCCCACCGCCGCGATCGACTGCTTCAGGCCCACGCTGCGCACCTGACCCGCGATGAGCGCGCCGTCGGGGTAGTAGGAGATCAGCACCAGGCCGTCGGGGTTGGCGTCGCGCACGCGCACGAGCGTGGAGCGGAAGTCCTTCTCGTCGGGCTGGTAGCCCTCGGCGATGGCGAGCTGCGCGCCGCGTTCCTGCGCGGCCTTCACCAGCACGTCCTTGCTGGTGCGGCCCCAGTCGGTGTTGAGATAGAGCACCGCGATGCGCTTGAAGCCCAGCGTCTTGACCGCGAGGTCTGCCAGCAGCGGCTGCGCGTCGGCCTGGCTGATCGACGGGCTCCAGATGTAATCGCCGCCCTTGGTGAAGTCGGGGTGCGAGTTGGTGAAACCCAGTTGCACCAGGCCCGCGCGCTGGTAGATCGGCGAGGCCGCCATCGAGGCCGGACTCGAGAAGTCGCCGAGCTCGATCAGCACGCGCTTGTCGTTCACCAGCTTCTGCGCGATCGCGACCGACTGGCGCGGGTCGCTCTGGCTGTCCTCGAAGTTGTAGGCCAGCGGCCGGCCATGGATGCCGCCCTGCGCGTTGATGTGCTCGAGCGCGAGGTCGAAGCCCGCCTTCCACTGCGCGCCGTACTGCGCGTTCTGGCCGGTCAGCGGCCCGCTGACGCCGAACCAGACGGGCTCGCCGCTGGCCGGCGCGGCCAGGACGGGTGCGGACAGCGCGAAGGCGGCGCCGGCCAGCGACAGCGCGGCGATCCGGTGCAGGAAGCGTTGGCGGGAGATCGGTGTTGGCATGGTGTGAAGGTCCCGGGGCATGAAGATCAGGCCGGCCATTCTTCGCGTTGCCCGGGGCCGCTGGAACGAAAAAAAGCGCTGCGCGATATGCGTTTTCCGAGCAAGGCATGGCGCGCGCTTCGCGCTCTTGCAGGCCGGACATATGCATGACTGAAAACATTCGTTGGATAGGCGCGGACCGCGCTCGGACACTCGCCGCTTCGAATATTCCGGTGGAGAAGCCCTGATGACCGACTCTCTTTCCTCACGCCTGCCGCCTTCGCGCCGCAGCGTCCTTCAAGCCGGCGCCGCCGCCGCCGTCGTGGGCTCCGCGGCCCTGCTCGGCGCCTCGGCCTGGTCGCAACCGCGCAAGCTGACCTTTGCCTGGAGCCAGGCCGGCTTCTGCCTCGCGCCCGTGCCGGTCGCGCTCGAGCGCGGCTTCTTCGAGAAGAACGGGCTCGACGTCGAGCTGCTGAACTGGGCCGGCTCGTCCGACCAGATGCTCGAGGCACTGGCCACCGGCAAGGCCGATGTCGGCGTCGGCCTGATCCACCGCTGGGTCAAGCCGCTGGAAGCCGGCTTCGACGTGAAGGTGGTCGGCAGCGTGCACGGCGGTTGCCTGCGGCTGGTGGGCGCCAAGGCCGCCGGCGTGACCACCGAGCTCGCGAGCCTCAAGGGCAAGACCATCGGCGTGTCGGACCAGAACAGCCCGGCGCGCCAGTTCTATGCGATCCATCTCGCGAAGAAGGGCATCGACATCGAGAAGGACGTCGACTGGCGCGTCTATCCGGCCGACCTGCTCGACATCGCCGTGAAGAAGGGCGAGATCCAGGCCATTGCCGACGGCGACCCGAACGTCTACCTGATCGAGAAGCGCAACCCCGGCGTCTTCACCGAGATCGCCAACAGCGCCAAGGGCGAGTACGCCGAGCGCCTGTGCTGCATCGTCGGCGCGCGCGGCGAGTTCGCGCGCAACGACAAGCCGCGCGCCGCCGCCACCGTGCGCGCGCTGGCGCAAGCCTCCGACTACGTGGCCGAGAACCCGAACGAGTCGGCGCGCATCTATGCCAAGTACGCGCCCAAGGTCGCGGTGGAAGACCTGCAGAAGCTGTTCACCGAGCTGACCTACAAGCACCATCCGGCGGGCAAGGCGCTGCGCAACGAGGTGGAGGCGTTTGCGACGGACTTCCGGAATGCGGGGATCCTGAAGAAGAGCACGGACGTGGTTCGGTTTGCGAACCACGTGTCGTTGGACGTGCTGGCTTGAGGGGCTACAGGCCGGTCAGGAATTCCCCGGCCGTGGTCGCGCAGTGCTCGAAGTCCGGCGCGTACTCCAATGTCGCGATCGCATCGAACGCGGCGCGCAAGCCGGCATGCGGTTGCCGGATCTGTCCGAGAAAGGCGTCCCGGTGGCGCAGCAGGAACGGCGCCGCCGGCAGAAGGTCTAGGGGCTCGCGTTCGATCACGAGTGCAAGGTCGAACAGATCGCGCGCCGTGACCCGGTCGCCGCGGTGGTACATCTTCTTGGCGATGATCTCGGCGGCTGTCTCCACCTTCACCTGTCGGCCGCCGATGTGCCAGATTTCCCAGGCCTTGTCCGGCAGCAGATTGGGAGCGGCCACGAAGTCGACCTCGCCCTCCTCGAACTGCAACTTGACGAAGGCGCCCGGCTGCTCGGTGTAGTCCTGCGTCAAGTCCGCCGCCGTGTCGCTCAACCGAGGCGTGACATAGCCGAGGTATTGCGGATCGGGCACGAAGATATCGATGTCCTTGCTCAGCCGATGACGGTAGCGGAACATCAGCACGGTCCCGCCGCCCAGGGTCCAGAACGGATCGGCGATGCCACCGTACCGGCCGATGTCGTCGAGCAGCGTCAGCGCCCGCGCGAACAGTGCCTCCCAGGGACCGTTGGGCAGTGGTCTCGGCTTCATGCCCACAGCGCCCGCCGGTGCACGGACAAGGACTCCGCGAGCTTCGCCACGTTGCGCCAGACCTGCCGCGGCGGCAGGCGCGCGCGCGAGGCGGTTTCTTCCACGGCCATCACGACGACGGGAATGGGCGCTTCATCGAGCAGATGGGTCAGGTGCGCGGTGAATGGCGGCGGCACGTCGCCGCTCGCCAGCACCTTCTCCAGCGCTTCGGGGCCGAGCTCGCGTGCGTAGCTGACGCTGGCCGTCTTGGCCGCCATCCACAGGCCACGCTTCTTGCGCCGCGCCAGCGTATCCGGCGCGGGGCTGTCCAGCCCCAGCACCGCCATCACCTGGCCCACGCGGTTGACGCCCAGGTCGCCCAGCGCACCGTTCTCCAGGCCGACCAGGGTCTGCCGCGACAGGCCGCTCAGGTGCGCCAGCTGAGACTGGGACAAGCCCAACTCAGTGCGCCTGGCGCGTACCGCGTGGCCGATGTCGATCAGGTTCATGGCGAAGGTTGAATCCGAAATATGTCAAAAATATTGGACATTCTATTTCGGTTGATCTGAATGCCAAAGAAAAAGACCTGAGCCCGGCCCGAACCACTCCCCTTCGATTCTTCGCATAAGCACATGCGCAAAGAGCGCATGCAACCCATGCGAACTTTCCTAGCATCGGGCGCAGCATCCATTCCACCCAGCGCGCCCGCGCTCCCACGCCATGTCCTCCGTGCTTGCCGCCGAACGGCCGACCGTTGCCGAACCTTCTTCCGTTGTCCCGTTCAGGATCGCCGCGATCGATGCATCGCTCGGCGCCGAGGTCACAGGCCTCGATGCCACGCGCCCGGTGCCGGCCGCGCAGGTGCGTGCGCTCAAGGAGGCGCTGCTCGAGCGGCATGTACTCGTGCTCAAGCAGCAGCGGCTCGACGACGCGCAGTTCGAGCGCCTGGCCAGCTACTTCGGCGCCGTGTTCCGTCCGCCGTCGAACGTGCCGGTGCTCGGCTCCGATCCCTATGGCGGCAACACGCCCGACATCGTGCGGGTGTCGAACGTCGATGGCGGCGTGCTCGGCCATGACGAGCTCGCGGCGCATGCCGACCACCACTGGACGCCGGTGCCGTCGTCGGGCTCGCTGCTCTACGGCATCGAGGTGCCCTCGGAGGGCGGCGACACCACCTGGTACAACCTCGCGGCCGCCTGGGACGAACTCGATGCCGGCACGCAGCGCGAGATCGAGCACCTGCGGCTCATCACCTACAACCCCTTCCTGCGCAAGCTCAAGCCGCTCACCACCGGCTTCCCGCTCTACCGCACGCCCGAAATCACGCCGCTCGAGCCCTTCGAGGTGCATCCGCTGGTGCGCACCCATCCCGACAGCGGCCGCCGCGTGCTCTACCTGGGGGCGCGCACCGAGGTCGAGATCGTCGGCGTCGACCCGCAGTACGGCGCCGCGCTGATCGCGCGCCTGCGCCAGCACCTGCTGCAGCCGCGCTTCGCCTACACGCACCGCTGGAGCGTGGGCGACATCGTCTACTGGGACAACCAGGCCACGCTGCATGCGCGCAGCGCCTTCGACAACGGCGAGCGCCGCGTGCTCAAGCGCATCAGCCTCTCGGGCAGCCGCCCGTACTGACACCGCCACCGGCCCTCCCCCAAGCGCACCGCCATGCGCGCCACCGCCCCGCGCGGCGGCGCGCGCGCGAGCCAGCCATGCCCCTTCCCCGCCGTCCCATCCTGCTGAACGCGTTCGACATGAACACGCCCAGCCACCTGACCCACGGCCTGTGGCGGCATCCGCGCGACCGCGCCACCGACTACAAGCGGCTGCCCTACTGGCTCGACCTCGCGCGCACGCTCGAGCGCGGGCTGTTCGACGGCCTGTTCCTCGCCGACGTGACCGGTGTCTACGACGTCTGGGGCGGCAGCCCCGAGGCCGCGCTGCGCCATGGCATCCAGGTGCCGATCAACGACCCGGCCGTGCTCGTGAGCGCGATGGCCAGCGTCACGCGCCACCTGGGCTTCGGCATCACGGCCACCATCGCGGCCGAGGCGCCGCATGCCTTCGCGCGCCGCATGTCCACGCTCGACCACCTGAGCGAGGGCCGCATCGGCTGGAACATCGTGACCGGCTTCCTCGACAGCTCGGCGCGCGCGCAGGGCGCGGCCGCCGCCACCGGCCACGACCGGCGCTACGACCTGGCCGACGAGTTCATGACGCTGGTCTACCGGCTCTGGGAAGAGAGCTGGGACGACGACGCGGTGATCGCCGACCGCGCGCGCGGCATCTATGCCGACCCCGCGCGCGTGCGCGCCATCCGCCATGCGGGCGAAGGCTGGCGGCTCGATGCGGTGCATCCCTGCGAGCCTTCGCCGCAGCGCACGCCGCTGCTGTTCCAGGCCGGTGCCTCGGCGCGCGGCACGGCCTTCGCGGCGCGCCATGCCGAGGTGGTGTTCGTGCCCAACCAGGGCCTGGCCGCGACCGCGGCCGTGGTGCGCAAGCTGCGCGCGGCGCTGGCCGAGGCCGGGCGCGATGCCGACGCGGTGCGCTTCGTGACCACGCTGCTGGTCGTGACCGGGCGCACCGAAACCGAGGCCCATGCGCGCTACGAGGAGTACCGCCGCTATGCGCAGCCCGAGGCCGGCCTGGTGCAGTTCAGCAGCGCGATCGGCCACGACCTGTCGCGCCATGGCCTCGACGACGCCATCGGCGGCGGGAGCGCCGATGCGATCCAGAGCTCGGTCGCCTCGCTCAAGGGACCCGGCGGCGCGCCGCTGACCCCGCGCGCACTGCTCGCGCAGATGCCGCTGGGCGCGCGCCATGCGCCCGTGGTCGGCACGCCCGCGCAGATCGCCGACACCATCGAGGCCTGGGTCAGCGAGGCCGGCATCGATGGCTTCAACCTCGTGCGCACCGTGAGCCCCGAGGGCCTCGAGCATTTCGTCGACCTCGTGGTGCCCGAGCTGCAGCGCCGCGGCCTGCACAAGCGCGCCTATGCCGAAGGCAGCTGGCGCGAAAAGATCTTCGGCCCGGGCCGCGCCCGGCTGCCGTCCTCCCACACCGGGGTGCGGCGACGCACCTCCGCATCGCCATGACAGCTCCCTCCTCCCTCCCCACCGGCCCGGTCCACGTCGTGCGCGACGATGCCGAGGCCCTCGCCATCGCACGCCGCCTCGCGGCCGATTTCGCCGCCGGCGCCTCCGAACGCGACCGGCAGCGCCGCCTGCCTTTCGAGGAGGTCGAGCGCTTCTCGGCCAGCGGCCTCTGGGGCATCACGGTGCCGCGCGCCTTCGGCGGCGCCGCGGTCTCGCATGCCACGCTGGCCGAGGTCACGGCGCTGATCTCCGAAGCCGATCCCGCGCTCGGCCAGATCCCGCAGAACCACTACTGCCTGGTCGACGCGGTGCGGCTGATCGGCGATGCGCAACAGCAGACGTTCTTCTTCCGCGAGGCGATCGAGGGCCGGCGCTTCGGCAATGCGGTGTCGGAAAGCGGCACCGCCAACGCCAAGGTCGTGACCGCGCGGCTGCGCGCCACGCCCGAGGGCCTGCGACTCGACGGCCGCAAGTTCTACTGCACCGGCGCGCTGTTCGCGCACTGGGTGCCGGTCGCGGCCAAGGACGAGCAGGACAAGCAGGTGCTGGTCTATGTCGCGCGCGAGGCGCCGGGCCTCGAGGTCGTCGACGACTGGAGCGGCTTCGGCCAGCGCACCACCGCGAGCGGCACCGTCACGGCCGACAACGTCGCGGTCGGCGCGCTGCAGGTGCTGCCGCGCGCACAACTGTTCGAGCCGCCGACCATCCACGGCCCGTTCGCCCAGGTCCTGCACGCCGCCATCGACCTCGGCATCGGCCGTGCCGCCATGGCCGACCTGCACCACTGGGTGCGCGATCGCGCGCGGCCCTGGCCCGACAGCGGCGTGGCGCGCGCAGCCGACGATCCGCTCACGCTCGCGCGCATCGGCCGGCTGGTGATCCAGCAGCATGCGGCCGAGGCGCTGCTCGAACGCTCGGGCCGCGCGCTCGACCGCGCGCGCGACGAGCCCGGCGCCGAACACGTGACAGAGGCCTCGATCGCAGTCGCCGAAGCCAAGATGCTGAGCACCGAGTTCGCGCTCGAGGCCGCCACCGCGCTGATCGAGCTCGCGGGCACGCAGTCCACGCTGGCCGAGCACAACCTCGACCGCCACTGGCGCAACGCGCGCACGCACACCGTGCACGACCCGGTGCGCTGGAAGCCGCATGCCGTGGGCAACCACTGGCTCAACGGTGCCAGCCCGCAACGCCACGCCTCGATCTGATTCCTCATCGTCTCTCCGAAAGCCATCACCATGGACCGTCGCCGTTTCATCCAACAAGGCAGCGCCGCCTTCTCGCTCGGCACCGTCGCCGGCACCAGCCTGCCGCTGTCGGCCTGGGCCCAGGCGCGCAAGGACACGCTGCGCGTGCTCTCCGAGGGCGCGCCCAACTCGCAGGACCCGCACGGCGAGGGCGTGAGCCGCGAATCGCTGGGCCTGTTCTTCAACGTCTACGACCGGCTCATCAACTTCGACCGCGCGCAACTCTCGCCGGGCGTCTTCAAGTACGACTACGGGCGCTTCCGCGGCGAGCTGGCCGAGCGCTTCGAGACCAGCGCCGACGGCCGCACCCTGACCTTCTTCCTGCGCCGCGACGCCACCTTCCACGACGGCAAGCCGGTGACGGCCGCCGACGTGAAGTGGTCGCTCGACCGCGCGGTCTCGCTGCCGGCCAGCAAGCGCCAGCTCGCGACCGGCTCGCTCGAGAATCCCTCGCAGTTCACGGTGGTGGATGCGCACACCTTCCGCATCGCGCTGCCGCGCGCCGACCGCTACACGCTGCCGAACCTCGCGCTGAGCTTCGCCTCGGTGCTCAACAGCGAGCTCGCGAAGTCGCATGCCACCGCGGCCGATCCCTGGGCCACCGAATGGATCAAGGCGCACGAAGCCGGCGGCGGTGCCTTCCGCATCGAGAGCTTCACGCCGGGCCAGCAGGTGGTCTACACCCGCTTCGACGGCTGGAAGGGCGGCAGCGCGCCGCAGCTGCGCCGCGCCGTGTTCCAGGTCGTGCCCTCGGCCTCCAACCGCGTGGCCGCCTTGCTCAAGGGTGACGCCGACGTGGCGCTGCAGCTGCCGCCCAAGGACCTCGACGCGCTGACCGACACCACGCGCGCCAAGGTGGTGTCGGTGCCGGTCACGACCAGCTTCCGCTTCGTCGCCTTCAACACCCAGGCCAAGCCCTTCGACGACGTGCGCGTGCGCCAGGCCATCGCCTACGCCCTGCCCTACACCACCCTGCTGCGCGGCGCCAACCTGGGCCGAGGCGAGGCGCTGTACGGCGCCAAACCCGGCAAGCCCGCGAGCAGCCGCTTTCCGCAGCCCTATCCCTACGACACCCAATTGCTCAAGGCGAAGGAGTTGCTGGCACAGGCCGGTTATCCGCAGGGCTTCAAGACCAGCTTCAGCTACAACGTCGGCGACGCCACGCTGGCCGAGCCCGCGGCGCTGCTGATCCAGGAGGCGCTGGCGAAGATCGGCATCGCGCTGAGCATCGAGAAGGTGCCCAGCGCCCAGTGGGGCACCCTGCAGACCGAGAAGAAGCTGCCCTTCTTCATCGACAGCTCCTCGGCCTGGTTCAACGACCCCGACTACTTCTTCCGCATCTTCTTCCAGGGCGACTGGCGCTGGAACTTCGGCTCCTTCAAGAACGACGAGCTCGCGAAGCTGCTCGAGCAGGCGCGCTGGGAGACCGACCGCGCGAAGTACGACCGCGCGATCCAGCGCGCGATCGAGATCGCCTTCGAGCAGGTGCCGCTGGTGCCGCTGTGGCTGCCCACCTTCGAGGCGGCGCTGCAGCCCGACCTGCAGGGCTTCACCTACTACATCCATGGCCAGGTGGACTTCCGGCCGTTGACGCGCTCATGAGCGCAGCGCCGGGCCGCCCCAAGCAAGCTCGCACCGCAGTGCGAAGCACGAAGGTGTTCCAATGAGCTTCGCGCGGCGCGTCGTCTCCAGGCTCGCGGCCACCGTGCCGGTGCTCGCGGGCACGGCCGTCTTCACCTTCGTGCTCACGCACGTGCTGCCGGGCGACCCCGCGGCCTTCCTCGCCTCGGGGCCGAACGCCGGCCCGGAGGAGATCGCGCAGATCCGCGCGCGCATGGGCCTGGACCTGCCGCTGCCCACGCAGCTGTGGCACTACCTGCAGGCCCTGGCGCACGGCGACTGGGGCCAGTCGCACACGACGGGGCAGCTGGTGCTGACCGACCTGTGGCAGCGCCTGCCGGCCTCGCTCGAGCTCACCGTCGCGGCCTTCGTGCTCACGCTGCTGGTGGCACTGCCGCTGGGCACCGCGGCCGCGCTGCGCCCGCGCTCGCTGTGGGACCGCGCCTGCACCGTGCTCACCGTGGGCGGCAGCTGCGTGCCGAGCTTCGTGATCGCGCTGCTGCTGGTCTACGTCTTCTATTTCCTGCTCGGCTGGGCGCCCGAACCCACGGGCCGCATCGACGCGATGATCGCGCCGCCGCCGGTGCGCAGCGGCTTCATGCTGCTCGATGCCGCGCTCGCGCTGCGCTGGGATGCCTTCGTTTCCGCGGCCGGCCGGCTGCTGCTGCCGAGCGTGGCGATGGCGGCCTTCTCGCTGGCGCCGGTGGCGCGGCTCACGCGCGCGTCGCTGCTGGGCGTGCTGCGCAGCGACCCCGTGCGCACCGCGCGCGCGCTCGGCCTGCCGCCGCGCGCCGTGCTGGCCGGCGCGCTGCACCTGGCGTTGCTGCCGGTGGTCACGAGCGCCGGCATGGTGTTCTCGTACATGCTGAGCGCCAACGTGGTGATCGAGAAGGTGTTCGCCTGGCCCGGCATCGGCAGCTATGCGCTCGACGCGCTGATGGCGGCCGACCATGCGCCGCTGCAGGGCTTCGTGCTGCTGGTGGCGCTGATGTTCGTGCTGGTCAATTTCGCGATCGACCTGCTTCACGAGCGCATCGATCCGCGCGTGGGGAATGCGGCATGAGCGCGGTGCCGGGCAAGTTCGAGGCAGACGCACGGCCGCGCTGGCGCCCGCGCGGCAACGAGGCGCTGGGCCTGCTGCTGCTCGCGCTGCTGCTGCTCGCCGCCATCGCCGGCCCCGCGCTCGCGCCCTTCGATCCGCTGGCCACCGACGTGCCCGCGCGGCTGCAGCCGCCGAGCGCGCTGCACTGGTTCGGCACCGACGCGCTGGGCCGCGACCTGTTCTCGCGCGTGCTGGTGGCCACGCGGCTCGATCTCTCGATGGCCGCGGGCGCGGTGCTGCTGTCGCTGGCGGCGGGCAGCGCCATCGGTGCGCTGTGCGGCTTCGTCGGCGGCCGGCTCGACCGCTGGGTCGGCCGGCTGGTCGACGTGCTGATGGCCTTCCCGCTGTTCGTGGTGGCGATGGCGCTGGTCGCGGCGTGGGGCAACACGGTCGTCAACATCGTCTATGCGACGGCGCTGATCAACCTGCCCTTCTACATCCGGCTCGCGCGCAGCGAGGTCGGCGTGCGGCGCGGCGCCGGCTACGTGCTGGCCGCGCGGCTCGGCGGCCAGGGGCCGGCGCGGCTGCTGTTCGGCGTATTGCTGCCGCACGTGCTGCCCATGCTCGCGGTGCAGGGCTCGATCAACCTGGGCTGGGCGCTGCTCAACGGCGCGGGCCTGTCCTTCATCGGCCTCGGCGTGAAGCCGCCGACGCCCGAATGGGGCGTGCTGGTGAGCGAGGGCGCGCCCTACATCATCACGGGCCAGTGGTGGCTCGCGGGCTTCCCGGGCCTGGCGCTGTTCATGGCCGTGGGCTGCTTCACGCTGCTGGGCGACGCGCTGCGCGACCGGCTCGATCCGCGCGGCGCCGCCGACCGGAGCGGCCCATGAGCGCGCCGCTGCTCGAGGTCGATGCGCTGAGCCTGCGTTTCCATGGCGCGCAGGGCGCGGTCCATGTGCTCGACCGCGTGGGCCTCGAGCTCGCGGCCGGCGAAACCCTGGGCCTGGTCGGCGAGAGCGGATCGGGCAAGTCGGTGACCGCGCTGGCGCTCGCGGGCCTGCTCGATGCGCAGGCCGACGCGGCCGCGCGGCGGTTGCGCTTCCAGGGGCTCGACCTGCTCGACGACAGCGGCCGTCCGGCGCACGCGGCCTGGGATGCGCTGCGCGGCCGACGCATCGGCTTCGTATTCCAGAGTCCGCGCCGCGCGCTGCATCCGCTGCGCACCATCGGCGACCAGCTGCAGCAGGTGCTGCGGCTGCACCGCGGCCTGTCGGCACGCGCCGCGCGCCAGGCCGCGCTCGAATGGATCGAGCGCGTGGGCCTGCCCGAGCCCGAGCGCCGGCTGCGCGCTTTTGCCCACCAGCTCTCGGGCGGCCAGTGCCAGCGCGCGATGATCGCGCTGGCACTGGCCGGCGAGCCCGAGCTGCTGATCGCCGACGAGCCGACCACCGGCCTCGACGTGGTCACGCAGGCGCGGGTGCTCGACCTGCTGGCCGGCCTCGCGCGCGAGCGTGGGCTGGCGACCCTGCTGATCACCCACGACCTCGCGCTGGCCGCGCAGCGCTGCGACCGCATCGCCGTGATGCATGCGGGCCAGGTGGTCGAGACCCTGCCCTCGCGGCACCTGCGCGAGGGCGCGGCCCATCCCTACACGCGCCAGCTGCTGCGCGCCACGCCGCAATCGGCGCACACGCTCGACGCGTTGCGCGGCGTCGATGGCCGGCTGCCCGATCTCGCGCGCACCGACCTGCCGGCCTGCCGCTTCGCCGAGCGCTGCCCGCAGGCCGAGGCGCGCTGCCGGATGCAGCCGCCGGTGGCGCAGCGGCAAGGCACCGCGCACCGCGTGCATTGCTGGCTGCCGCTGGCACCGGCCGCGCGGCCCGGCGCCGAACATCCCGTCAACCCGACACCCGAAGCAGTCCCCGCATGACACAGCCCACGTCCGACACCCTGGCCTCGCTCTTTCGCAGCCGCTACGGCGGCGAGTCGCCGCAGTCCGCGCCGCCACCGGCCAATCCCGTGCTCGAAACCCTGCTGGCCCACCGCTCGGTGCGCGCCTTCGATGCCGAGCGCGCGCTGCCGCCAGGCACGCTCGAATGGCTGATCGCCGCGGCGCAGTCGGCGCCCAGCTCGTCGAACCTGCAGACCTGGAGCGTGGTGGCCGTGGAAGACCTCGAACGCCGGGCCCGCATCGCCGAGTACGCGGGCCGGCAGGCACAGGTGCGCGAGGCGCCGCTGCTGCTGGTGTGGCTGGCCGACGTCGCACGCCTGCGCACCCTGGCCGACGACGCGGCCGTGCCGATCGAGGGCGCCGACTTCCTCGACACCTCGCTGATGGCCGTGATCGATGCCGCGCTGGCCGCGCAGAACGCCGTGACCGCGGCCGAATCGCTGGGGCTGGGCACCGTCTACCTCGGCGCGATCCGCAACCGGCCCGAGGAGGTGGCGGCCGAACTGGGCCTGCCGCCCGGCGTGTTCGCGGTCGTCGGCCTGTGCATCGGCTGGCCCGATCCGGCGCGGCCCGCGGCCGTCAAGCCGCGGCTGCCGCAGCGCGCGGTGCTCTCGCACGAACGCCATGCGGCCAGCGACACCGTCGGCCATGTGAAGCACTACGACGCGACCATGCAGTCCTTCTATGCCTCGCAGGGCATGCCGGCGGTGCGCTGGAGCGACCATTCGCTGGCACGGCTGCGCGATCCCGCGCAATTGCGCGGCCGCCACCGGCTGGTCGAGGCGCTGGCCGCGCAACGCATCGGGCTGCGCTGATCCCATGGGCGATTCGCAAGCGCTGCTGCGCGTCGAGGACCTGCACGCGCGCCATGCCCTGCCCGCGGTGCCGGCCTGGGGCGGTCTGTTGCATCGCCGCCGCTGGCTGCCGGCCGTCGACGGCGTGAGCTTCGCGCTGGCGCGCGGCGAGGCGCTGGGCCTCATCGGCGAATCGGGCTGCGGCAAGTCGACCCTGGCATCCGTGCTCGCGCGGCTGGCCGATCCGCTGTCGGGCCGGCTGCTGTTCGACGGCATCGATCTGGCCACCGTGCGTGCCGGCCAGGCGGCCGAGGCGCGCTGGCGCCATCGCATCCAGATGGTGTTCCAGGACCCTTACGAAAGCCTGGACCCGCGCCGCAGCGCCTTCGAGGCGATCGCCGATCCGCTGCGCCGGCTCGCGGCGCTCGACGGCGCCGCGTTGCGCGAACGCGTGCTGCAGACCGCGCGGCGCGTGCAACTCGGCGACGAGCTGCTGGCGCGCCGGCCGCACCAGCTCTCGGGCGGCCAGGCCGCGCGCGTGGGCATCGCGCGCGCGCTGGCGCCCGCGCCCGAGCTGTTGATCCTCGACGAGCCCACCGCGGCGCTCGACGTCTCGGTGCAGGCCGGCCTGCTCGCGCTGCTGGCGGGGCTGCGCCGCGAGCTCGGCCTCGCGATCCTGTTCATCTCGCACGACCTCGGCGTGGTGCGGCTGCTGTGCGAGCGTGTGCTGGTGATGCGCGCGGGGCGCATCGTCGACGAAGGGGCGCCGCAAGCGCTGTTCGAGCGCCCGCGGCATCCCTACACCGCCGAGCTGGCAGCGGCGGTGCCGCGCTTTCCGGCGGCCGCCTGAGCGGCCGGCCGGCGCGGCTTCAGGGCTGGAAGTACAGATCCGCGAAGCTCCCGCGGATGTGCTCGCCCGTCGGCCCGTAGTCGCGCACCTTCTTCGCGAGCACCGTGATCGCCGGATTCGCGCCCAGCTCGATCGAGGGCACGTCGCGGTGCACGATCTGCTGGAAGTCGACGAAGAGCTGGCGCCGCCTGGTCTCGTCCACCTCCACGGCCGCCGCTTCCAGCAGCCGGTCGACCTCGGGATTGACGTAGTGCGCCGCGTTCGAGAACGGCAGGCCGACCTTGAAGTTCTTCGACCAGAACACGCGCTGCACGCCCACCGTGGGATCGAACAGGTTGGTGAGGCTCTCGAGCGTGATGTCGAAGGCGCGCTCCGTGTAGGCCTTGGTCACGTAGGTCGCGAAGTCGTAGCTCTCGACCGCGGCGTCGATGCCGATGCGGCCCAGCGACTGGCGCACGAAGTCGGCCGCGCGGCGTTCCTGGAACGGGTTGTAGAGCACGCGCAGCTTGAGCCGCGTGCCGCCCGCGCCGCGCTTGAAGCCGGCCGCGTCGAGCGCGGCCTCGGCCGCCTTCGGGTCGTAGGGATAGGGCTGGATGCTCGCATCGTGGTAGCGCGAGATCCCCTTGCCGATCGGCGAGGCCGAGGGCGTGCCCAGGCCGTACCAGACCGTCTTGGCGAAGGCATTCACGTCGATCGCCTGAGCAATGGCACGACGCACCTCCACCTTCTGCAGCGCCGGCGTGTCGAGGTTGAAGTAGATCTGCTGGTGGCTGCCGAGGTAGGGCGAGATGCGCGTATCGATCTCGACGCCGGGCAGCTTGCGGAAGCGCTCCACGTCCGACAGCGGGATGCCGCCGGTGCCGTTGGCCAGGTCGGCCGCGCCCGACTCGAGCGCCGCGGCGCGCGCGGCGGCATCGAGCACGAAGCGCACCACCACGCGGTCGAGATAAGGCTTGGGCTTGTCCCAGTAGTTCGGGTTGCGCTCGAGGATGATGTGGCTGCCCTGCACCCACTCCTTGAACACGAAGGGACCGGTGCCGATCGGCTGGCTGTTGTACTTGCTCGCCGCGATGTCCGTGCCTTCGTACAGGTGCTTGGGCACGATCGGCGATTCGGTCGCGGCCAGGGCCGTCAGCAGGAAGGGCGCGGGCTTGCTCAGCACCACCACGGCCGTGTAGGGATCGGGCGTGCGCACCTCCACCACGTTGGCGAAGGTGCCGCGGCCGCGCGGATGCACCTGCTTGAGCGTCAGGATCGAGAAGGCCACGTCGGCCGACGTGAAGTCCTTGCCGTCGTGCCACTTCACGCCCTTGCGCAAGGTGAAGGTGTATTGCAGGCCATCGGCGCTCAGCGACCAGGCGGTGGCCAGCAGCGGCTTGGGCTTGAGCTCGTAGTCGTAGGTCAGCAGGCCTTCGACGATTTTCGGGCCGATCTCGGCATTGCCGCCGGCCGTGGTCGTCAGCGGCACGATGGAAGCGGGCACGGGATTGACCAGCCAGTTCAGCGTGCCGCCCTGCCGGGGCTGGGCCCAGGCCGCTGGCGCGGCCAGCAGCGCGAGGGCCGAGAGCGCGGCGGCGCCGGCGGCGCCGGCGGCCAGCGTGCGGCGACGCAGCGGGGCGATGCTCTTGTTGCGAGAGGGAGATGTCATGTTCGGATGCGTGTGGCCAACGAAGCTCGCTCAGAACGCCGGGATGACCGCGCCCTTGTACTTGTCCTGGATGAACTTGCGCACCTCGGGCGTGTGCAGCGTCTTCACCAGCTTGGCGATGGCCGGCGACTGCAGGTTGTCCTTGCGCGCCGCGATGAAGTTCGCGTAGGGCGAATGGCGGCCGTCCTCGATGAACAGCGCGTCGCGGCCCGGATCGAGCTTGGCCTCGAGCGCGTAGTTGGTGTTGATCAGCGCGAGGTCCACGTCGGGCAGCGCGCGCGGCAGCTGCGCCGATTCGATCTCGCGGATCACCAGCTTCTTCGGGTTCGAGACGATGTCGCGCGCGGTCGACTTGATGTTGCCCGGGTCCTTGAGCTTGAGCAGGCCCTGCTTGGCCAGCAGCGCCAGCGCGCGGCCCGAGTTCGACGGATCGTTGGGGATCGCCACCACCGCGCCCTCGCGCAGGTCGGCCGCCTTCTTGATCTTCTGCGAGTAGGCGCCGAAGGGCTCGATGTGCACGTCGCTGTTCGGCACCTCGACGATGTCGGTCTTGCGGTCCTTGTTGAAGGAATCGAGGTAGGGACGGTTCTGGAAGAAGTTCGCGTCGAGCTGCTTGTCGCCGACCGCGAGGTTGGGCTGCACGTAGTCGTTGAACACCTTGACCTCGAGGTCCACGCCCTGCGCCTTGAGCTGCGGGCGGATGAATTCGAGGATCTCGGCGTGCGGCACCGGCGAGGCTGCCACGCGCAGCGTCTCCTGCGCCTGCGCGGACATCGCGCCCAGACCGGCCACCGACAGCACCATCACCGAGAAGGCGCGCTGAAACGAAAACGTCATGGTTGGAATTCCCTCATCGTCAGAAATGAAAAACGCCGGATCGCCCTGTCCTCGCAGGAACGTCCGGCGCTGCGCAGGTTAGCGGCGCGATGCCGCCCTCCCAAGCGATGAATCGGCGCTTGCTTATGTGATTTGCGAGCAAGCAGAACGCCAGTACTTGGCGTTCCGTTGCGCTGTCGGGGAATGCTGCGAGATCGGCTGGCCCTTAGAAAGTGGCTCTAATGAAATCTCTGCTGTCCTGAAAATGAGGATGCCAACGCTCTTCAAATGAATTCTCCTCTACTGGTAATTTATTTGAAAAACTGGTGTACGCGATTGGCGTCGGTGCCTGCTCTTTTTCAAGCAGAAATGGGGAGCCCTGGATTTTTCGTGCTTCGGCGACGGCAGGAAAACTGAGGGCAATGACCGTCAAGAGAATTAACGGAAGCTCTGAGGGCTTATTCAAGAGGGCCATCTCTTTAGGTCCAATCATATTGAAGGGAGATCGCACATAATTCAATATCAGCATTCGATTCATCGCTGCAATCCATATTTGAATAATTGAAATCCATTCATCCTGCCGGCCTTTTAGTTTTCCATGCGCACGAGATTTTTAAACCCTAGACTTCTTTTTCGCAAGCGCCGTCATTTAAAAAATGGCAGTTTTAATAGGCATTAAAATTTTTGACCAGTGCTTTTTATGATGAGTTCGTACAGCTGTGTTTGCGAAATTGAACTCTGCCTCTTCGAAAATAGATGACACAGCCGTGCTTCGCAGGACTTTCTTGAACGATCGCGATGGAGGTTCCGATTCTTACAAGTCGTCATTTTATTTGCACCAACCTGTTTGACAGGCTAATAACGGCCGATCTCCTTTTCAATTTCTGGAAATCGGATTTCGCTATATGGCGGAGTTGTTGAATCCATTTTGTTTACGGCCACTATTACTTGCCTGACGCCGGTGGTGTAATGCTGAAATTCATTGGGCCCGATTTCATCCGAAAATAAAATGCGCGACGCATCTGCAGGAAAGCTTGATGCCAAAAAAATTAGGAGTAAAAACTTTGGCATTGAAAGAAAGAGGTTTTTAATTTCAGAAATCATAGATATTTCCAATCAAACTGGCTTTTGCCATTCTCGTAAAATGCGGTTCTAATCTCGTTGGCACATACGCTCTACCTAAATTCTCTGAAGTGTGGGAAGGGAATCACCTAGAGACACGCATTCTTTCAGCGTTTTCGCATTTACAATCTTCACCATGATTTCATAATCAATATTGGTGCCGCATTTGCTGAGCCTTTTATTTTCACTGTCAAAGTCGCTGAAAATATTAGACATCGAATTATTGATGCTGTTCTACCGATTGAAGTCATTTGATCTCCTTCATCAGGATTTTCGGTTGCGTCACACAAACGCATGCGTTGAATGCCCATTCTCCGCCTCGCTGCCACCCGTAAAAGACATCCGCTCTGACTCAACACCCGTGCCCCGCTATAGAGGCGGCGGTTACTTGATAATGCGGCCGGCCCAATGACGATTTCATCAAGTCTAATAAGTCCCTAATTCCCGAGCCAACATGCCGGCAATAGATATACTTTGTCCATAATGCGATTTCGCAAATATCTCGGCATTGGCGAATTTTTCGCAAGGCACTACATGCCATTCTCGCGAATCGGAAATTCCGCACCCTTCGTTTAAATATTCAAAACGGCCTTGTAAAGGTGCGGTTATTGCGAAGCACGAGATCGTGCTTGCCAGGGTTGCAATTGCAATGTCACGCAGACGGCGAATTGTCTTTTTGAGAGCGACCATCATTGAATTCCTTTGATTTATTTTTGCTGTCCAATTGCCCAGGGGAATAATTGGCGCGGCCTTCTTTTTTATTTTTTCGGGTTTTGCAACCCTCGAAGCACTTCTGCAAGATATATTTAAGCTAAATTAATAAAACTCATGGCGCACACAGGTTCTGCACAAACGCATGCGTCGCATGCCCCGCCCCCACCTCGCTGCTCCCCGTCAAATAGCACCCGCTCTGACTCAGCACCCGCGCCCCGCTGTTCTCCCCGCCGGGCAAGGTCCCCAGGTCCACCGTGCTGGTGGATGGCGTCCAGGAAATCGCATGCCGAGAGCCGTCGATCAACTCGCTGGTGCCCACCACCATGCCGTTGTCGCCGATGTCCGTCACATTGATCTTGAAGCCGCCGCTGAGCGACGGGATGTCGGTGCGGATGTTGTTCGCGGTGTCCCAGTAGAAGGGAATCGATTCGCCGGTGCTGTTTTGGTACTGGCCGATCACGCCGCCACTGGCATTGAGGTCGATGCCGCTGTTGCGCGCAGGATTGGTCGAGAGCAAGGCAGGCGCCGTGGTCTTGTTGGGCCATAGCGCGGTACGGCCTCCCTGGGCCCCGAAGTCGCAGTAGCCGAGGATCTTCCCGCTGTTCAGCGTGGACGCGGCGCAGAACGTGGCGCCCGCGGGCAGCGGGAGGGCCGCCGAGGTATAGCCGCCCAGCAATCCATTGGCCGACCAGAAAACGGCCTGCGGACGGCCATTGCTGCCGGGGCAATTGCCCACGATGTCGGGCCTGGCGGGATTGGCGGCGTAGTCGTCGACGTCGGCGGGGGCGCAATTGGTGGCGCCCAGTCCCAGCAATCCCTCGGGCAAGGCATTGGCGGTTCCATTCTCGGGATACCACACCACGGGCAAGGCGGTGTTGTTGGCATTGACGCTCACGCCCGCGACGACACCGCTCTGGCTGAATGCCGTTGCGCGCGTGCGTACCCCGGCCGGCGAAGGCGGAAGCAGCACCAAAGGCAATGGATCCAGGGTCTGGGTCACCTGGGGCGTGGCACTGTTCCAGACCACGGCCGTGGACAGGGAGTTGCCATTGAGGCAACTGCCGATGATCCGGCCGCTGTTGGTGACGGCGCTGGCCGAGCAGCTGCGCCCGCCCATCAGGTGGCCCAGGTCGACGGCACCGCCGGGCGCCAGGGCAACGAAGCCCGAAGCCATGCCATCGGCTTCGGCGCAGGCACCGACCACGTGGCCCGAGTTGTTGACGCTGGTGCCCGCGCATTGAGGCCCGGAACTGATACCGATGTCTTGCATGGGGCCGGCCTGGGCCAGGCTGCCAACGAGCAACGGGCTGGCAGCCATCAGCAGGCGAGGAAGTGCGGAAAGAACGAGGTCTGCGAACGATGCCGATGAATTGGCGCGAACGGACATGAGATGCTCTCCTTAATAAGAAAAGATGAATCTCTCCCTGGTCCGAAACCGTTCTTCTTCTTGCCCATCGCTTGAGCGGGACAGCGGCGCGACGGTAAGACCACCCCATTCGCGATGTCCATCTGCATCGCACTGTCCGCGCGCAAATAGATTCGCAAGATCAACGACTTGATTATTTTTTTGGCGCGCCCTATTGTCTCGTCCGCGCGCAGGGAGCCGTGTCAACCGACAGCCCAAGCAGCCCGGCAATTGGGCAGATCAGTCGGCGGGTCGAGAAGCAATGGAGGCATTGCTCATGGTCCTCTCACACGTACCTGAATCCCAGGCCATCGGCCTCGCGTCGCGACCACGTCGCCGCTGGAGCGACTCCGAACTCCATGACCTCGAGCGTTGGGCCGGCGTCTTGCCGGTCAGGACAATCTGCCGGCGATTGCGCCGCAGCGAGCGCTCCGTGCGCTGCCAGATGCACCGCCGAGGCTTGAGCTCTCGCGTATGCGAGGGCGTAGGCTTCGAGCAGGCTTGCCAAGACTTGCAGGTCACGGCGCGGGTGGTCCGCTCCTGCATCCTGGCGGGGCAACTGCGCGTGTACAGCCTGCTGGTGCACGGCCCCGCGAAACCCCGCCCCCGCTGGTCGTTGCGCCGATGGTATGCAGCGGCACAGCAGAAGCTGTGCCGCGTGAGCCATCTGCGGGTCACGGAGGCTTCGTTGCGGCGGTTTGCCGGCACCGGATGACGCCTGTCGAAGCGCCGTCCCTCCCGAGGATGACGACGGCGCGGATGGCAGTCTTCAATTCATCCGCTGCAACTGGACATCGGTCACCGCCACGCTGCCCGAAGCCTTCGGAAACCGCAGCGTGACCTGTTTGATGTGCGCGAGATCCACGCCATGCAGCGCGAAGGCCTTCAGCGGAACCGCCACCATGTTCAGCAGCGGCCGGGTGGTGCCGGTGTCGGCATAGATCGCATCCGCGGGCGCGTCGACCAGCGGGATCGCGCCGTCGGGCTTGCGCGCGATGCCGTAGAGCGCGTCGCTGAAGTCGCTGCCCTTGATCGCGGCCTTGCGATCCTGCGTGTCGGTCAGCGCGATCTCGACCTCCTGCCCGATCGGTGCCACCACGGCGACGCGCAGGCTCAGCGTGTCGAAGCCCTTGGTGGAGAGGTCGCCGGTGTGGATCGTCATCGCGGCGCCGGCCGCGGTCCATTGCAGCTGGGCCTGGTCCGTGATCGACCAGGTCAGCAGCGTCTTCGCGTCATAGGTGAAGTCGTACAGCGCGCCTTCCTTGAACAGGCGATCGACGCCGGCCTGGCTCGCGGGATCGGTGCATGCCGCGTCGCGATCGGGCTTGAGCGCGAGGAATCGGCATTGCACGGCCTGGGTGAATTTCTCGTAGGAGGTCGAGAGCCCGCCCGGGTTCCTCGCGCTGGCATCGGCGGCGCTAAAGTTCTGGAGCAGCTTGCGCTGCGCGGCGGGTTGATGGATCGTCAGGATCACGCGCTCGTCGCAACTGCCCTCGCCCACCGGGCAGCCCGCGGCCGGGATCGGCGCCTGCCCCTTCCAGTACGGCGCGAACTGGAACTCGTCGCCGACGAAATAGCGCATGAACGATTCGATCAGGAACATGCCGTTGCGGCGCTGGTCCTCCTGGTTCAGGCGCAGCGTCTCGGCCTGCGCGGCCTTGCAATAGAGCGGTGCTCGGCCCTGCGAATCGTCGGTCTCGGCCCAGTAGTCGTTGTAGAAGTTGTGGTTGGCGCCCCGCACCACGACCTGGTACTTGGGCGCGCTGTCGTCCTCGGCGGTGTAGCGGCTCTCGTCGAAGATCTGCGCGCCTTCCAGCGTGTAGACGTCGCCGTCGCAGCTCGGCAGCAGGGTCATGAACGGCACATGGGTGATGCGCGACAGCTGCTTCTTGTTGATCGCCGCGAGCGAGAAGACCGCGCGGATCCGGTGCGGGTCCCCGGTGCCCGAAGGCAGCAGCACGCCGGATCGGCGCAGGGCCTCCTCGGAGGTGGCCTGCTGCAGCCATTGCTCGCTGTTCGCATTGATCCGCCGCACCACGGTGCCCAGGTCCCGGAACGCGGCGGTGGCCTTCTCCAGCGCGAGCTCCGCGGCCTGGAGCGTGGCCTGTGCGTCCTGCGCCTGGCGCTGCAGTTGCTCCACCTCGCGGGTCAAGGCCTCGATCTCCAGCGCTGGCGCGGGCGGCGTGCGGTCCAGCGCCGCCTGGCGCTTGAACTTCGCGATCAGGAGCTGCACCGAGACGGCGGTCGAGGCGGATTGCGCCTCGTCGACCCGCTGCCGCGCTTCGTCGAGCGCGGCCTGGAGCGGAATGGTCGCCGCGCGGATGTCGCGTGCCTTCTCGATGTTCTGGTAGCTGATGCCCACGCGTTGCCGGTTCAGCTCCACCGCATAGGCCACCGCTTCCGCGCCGCGCGAGTGCCCGACCAGGCCCACGCGCCCGAGGTCCATCCTGCCCTTGAGCTCGGGCAGCGACACGCCGTTGAAGACGCCCGTGGCGTTGCCCGCGCGCAGCAGGTCGAGCGTGGTCATCAGCAGCTGGCCGCGCGCCAGCGCACCGGCGTCCGAGGCGTTGCCGTTGAGCCCGTTGATCTTTCCCGCATCGATGGAGAAGGCCACGTAGCCGTTCTCCGCCAGGTTCTTCTGCAGGTAGTCGTAGCCCTTGGCATTGTTGAGATCGGAGGAGTCATGCATGCCGTGCAGGAACACCACCACCGGATGGCCGCCGCTGGCCGCGGGCTGGACCCTGGAATCGCCCGGTGTGCCGGCCGGTCCTGTCGGATAGCGCACCGTGCCCCGCAGCGGCACGGTGTAGATCACGTCCTTGTACCGCGCATCCGACACCGCCGCGGTGCCGAAGCCGTAGACGATCTGCTCCGAGGACACATGGCCTCCCTTCTCGCCGAACGGCACGGTCGCGGTGAAGCGGGTGACGACGGAAGGATCCTCCGGGTTCGGTGGGGTGGTGACCGGGATCGTCGGCGCCGGATCGGCCGTTCCGGTGGTGACGCCGGTCGTGGGCGGGGGCACCATCAAGGCCAGGGAGCCCGCCCCACCGTCGCTGCCTCCACCGCATCCGCTCGCGAGGGCGAATCCCAGAAGAACCGCGCACGCTTTCAACAAGCGCATGCAACGCTGTCCATTCATTGATCTTCTCCAAAATATTCTTTCGATGATTGGAGCGATCTGCGATCCAGGCACGACTCGCTCCGAGTGGTGTCCGATTCGCGCAATGCGGATTTAGCAATTCATCGGGGCCGACGCTTGTCTCTCGTGTTGATGAGCATCTCGCGTTGCGGACCGCGTGGAGAAGCAATTCATATGCCTTGCAACGATGCCATTGCGGTATTCGCAATGGCATTGAATTGCCGATGAGAAAGATATTCCGGGGCTAATTGATCAGGCCCATTGGGTCGTCATCGATGCGCAATTGGAAAGCCCGGTTCGGCGCTCTGATCGATGGCCCGAAAAGATCGCGGCGCCGCACTGCGCATGCGAGCATCCGCGATGCCACGAGGCATCGCGCGGCGGATGCTGGCCTTGGATTCGGCGCCGATGGGATCGGCCGGATGGCTCGCCCGCGCGCACGAATGCGGTGCCCCAGCCTCAGCCGCGCTCCGCGTTGTCCCAGACCGCCTCGCGCACCGCGACCGACTTCGGCAGCACGCCGAGCTTGAACAGCCGGTCGGCCGTGCGCTGCTGCGAAGCGAGGATCGCGTTCGACAGCGGCACCACGTCGAAGCCCGCATTGGCATTGACCTCGGTCACCACGTCCAACGGCATGCCGGTGGCGGCCGCGACCGACTTCGCGACCTCGGCGGGATTGGCCCTGGCCCAGCGGCCGGCCTCGGCCGAGCCCTCGACCAGCGCCTTCACATGAGCGGGCCAGGCCTTGGCGAAGCCGGTGTTGGCGAGCAGGAAGGAGGCGCTGTCCTCGAGCACGTCGCCCTGCCAGGCGATCACGCGCGTCCTGTTGCGGCGGCGCGCGATGGTGAAGTACGGGTCCCAGATGGCCCAGGCATCGATGTCGCCGCCATCGAAGGCGAAGGCCGCGTCGGCCGCGCCCAGGCCGATGCTGGTCACGGCCTTGATGTCCAGCCCCTGGCGCTCGAGCGCGGCCGCCACCAGGTTGTGCGAGCTCGATCCCTTGGCATAGCCGATGCGCCGGCCCTGCAGGTCGGCGATGCTGCGGATCGGCGAATCCTCCTTCACGAGGATGCCCTCGGAGCGCGGCGTCGAGGGCTGCGCCGCCACATAGGCCACGCGCCCGCCCGAGGCCTGCAGGAAGATGCAGCCCACGTTGCCCGCATTGCCGAAGGCGACGTCGCCGGTGTCCATGGCCTGCAGCAGGTTGAGGCCCGAGGTGAACTCGGCCCATTCGATGCGGATGCCCAGCGGCTCGAAGCGCTTCTCGAACACCTTGAGCTGGCGCGCCACCAGCGGAATGCCGGTCTTCTGGTAGCCCAGCGTCAAAGTGGATCCCTTGAGGCCGGTGGCGGCGCTCCAGGCGGAAGGGGCGGCGACCAGCGAGGCGGCGCCCGCGGCGAGAGTGAATTGGCGGCGGGTCAGCATGGCGGGGATCGATTCAGCGAATGAAAGCCAGGGTCACAGCGCACCCGCGCTCTCGGGCAGGATGCCGTTGAGCAGGTGGTCGCCGACCACAGTGAACTTGTGGCGCACCGGGTCGTGCAGCGTGTGCACGCGCGCGTTGCGCCAGTGGCGGTCGAAGGCATGCGGCGCCTGCGCGGAACGCGTGCCGCAGAGCTCGAACAGCTTGCTCGAGGCATGCAGCGCGATCTCCGAGGTCAGCACCTTGGCCTCGGCCACCGCGAGCGAGGCCAAGGCGCGGCGCTCGCGGTCGGGCCGGGCGATGGCTTCGTCGAGCGCGAGGCCCGCGCGCTGAGTCATCGCCTCGGCGGCGTGCAGGCGGATCTGGATCTCGCCGACCTGCGCGATCACCAGCGCATCGACGATCGCGCGCGGTGCGCCGGTCGGCTGCGCGATCGATGCGTGTTCGCGCAGGAAGCGCACCGTGTCGTCGAGCGCGGCCTGGGCGATGCCGAGGTCGATGCCCACATGGCTGATCTGCGAGACCGCGCCCATCGGCTGCTCGCTGTAGGCGCGGTGGATCGGCAGCACGCAGAGATCGGGCAGCAGCACGTCGTCGAGATGCACGCGGCCGCTCGCGGTGGTGCGCTGGCCGAAGCTCTGCCAGTCGTCCTCGATGGCCAGGCCCGGCGTGCCCGCCGGAATGATCGCCACCGTCTTCTCGCCGGCCGCGTTCAGGCCGATGGCCGACACGTAGTGCGCGAACAGCGCGCCGGTGGCGTAGATCTTCTCGCCGCGCAACAGCCAGCCTCGCGGCGTGCGCTCGATCCGCAGCGGCTGCACGGCGCCGTCGCGCGGTGCGTCGACGTTGGCATTGCCGAAGCGGCAGCCGCGCAGGATCTCGCCGAGGAAGAAGGCCTTCTGCGCCTCGGTGCCGATGGTCGAGAGCCAGAACACGGCGCTGTTGTGGTTCTGCTGGATCTGGCCGATCGAGGCATCGGCTGCCGACAGGAGCGCGAACACCCGCGCCACGGTGGCGTAGGACACGGCCGCGCCGCCATGGGCGCGCGGCAGGTTCATGGCCCACAGGCCGGCGCCCGAGACCTGGTCGAGCTCGCGCTCGGGCAGCAGGCGCTGGCTGTCGCGCGCGGCCGCGCCTTCGGCCAGCGACTTCGCGACACGCTGCGCGGCTTCGAGCACCTCGGCGTCGGAGCGCAGCCGCTGCGCTGGCTCGACGCGGCGCGCGGTCCGCGGCAGATCGCTCTGGACCTCGATCGATGCGGCCAGCGCGCTCATGGCGCCGCGCGATGCCGCGGCTTGCGGCCGAAGAACGGGTGGCTGGGATCGTTGAAGCCCGGGCGCGACGAATGGCCCGTGGTCACGAGGCCGTCGACCAGTGCCTCGTCCGCGTCGGTGAAGCGGTACTGCAGCGCGGGCACGTAGTCTTCCCACTGCTCGAGCGTGCGCGGCCCGGCGATGGCCGAGGTCACGAGCCGGTTGTTGAGCACCCAGGCCAGCGCGAACTGGCCCGGCGTGATGCCGCGGCCCTCCACGTGTTCCTTCACGCGCTGCGCGATCTCCAGCGATTCGGGGCGCCATTCGGTCTGCAGGATGCGCTTGTCGTCGCGGCCCGCGCGCGTGCCGGGCGGCGGCGCCTCGCCGGGCCGGTACTTGGCCGTGAGCACGCCGCGCGCGAGCGGGCTGTACGACACCACGCCGAGGCCGTAGTACTCGGCCGCGGGCAGGTGCTCGGCCTCGATCTGCCGGTTCGCGAGGTTGTAGAGCGGCTGCGTCGCCACCGGCCGGTCGACGTTGAGCGCATCGGCCGTGCGCGCGAACTCGGCGATCTTCCAGGCGCTGTGGTTCGACAGACCGTAGCTGCGCAGCTTGCCCGCGCGGATCAGGTCGCCGAGCGCGCGCACGGTTTCCTCCACCGGCGTCTGGCGGTCCTCGCGGTGCAGGTAGAGCAGGTCGATGTGGTCGGTGCCCAGGCGCTTCAGGCTGGCCTCGACCGAGCGCACGATGCCGTGGCGTCCGGTGCTGCGGTTGTTCGGGCCTTCGATGTCGGGATCGGCATTGGCGAACTTGGTCGCCATCACCCAGTGCTGCCGGTGCGGCGCGATCAGCTCGCCGACCACCGTCTCCGACTGGCCCTGGTTGTAGGCATTGGCGGTGTCGATGAAGTTCACGCCCTGCTCGCGCGCGCGGTCGGCGATGCGTTGCGAGGTCGCGCGGTCGGTCTGGCCGCCGAACATCATGGTGCCGAGGGTCAGCGGCGAGACGAGGATGCCGCTGCGGCCGAGCGGCCGGTAGTCGATGGTGCTCATGGGAGAAGGAAGAAGAGAGGAAGGAAGAGGCGGCGCGCGTGACGCGCCGGAATCAGAAGCGCAGCCCGGCCTGCTTCATCAGCGGCAGGATGCGGTCGCCGAAGAATTCGAGGTCGGGCTTGAAGTCGTAGAAGCTCAGCTGAAGGCCGTCGACGCCCGCGCGCTTGAGCTGCACGAACTGCTCGACCACCTGCTCGGGCGTGCCGATCACCTCGATGTTGCCGCCGATGGCGCGCCGCTTGGCGGCGTCGTTGCCGACGCGGCCGCGCCACGCATGGGCGTCGCTGTCGAAGCGGTTGAAGCTGGCCTGCGGATCGACGTCGGCATGCGCCACGATCGCATCGTGGTAGGCCCAGGTCTCCTTCTCGGTCGCGCGGCTGATGACCATGGGATTGAGCAGCGTGCGCACCTCGCGGCCCACGTTGCGCGCGGCCTGCTTCACGCGCGCCGTGTGCGCGGGCAACGCCTCGATCGCGCTCGGGAAGCTCGAGCCGGCCGGACTGGTGATGAAGACGATGTCGGAATAGCGTGCCGCGAATTCGATGCCGGCGTCGGAGCCGGTCGCGTTCACCAGCACGGGCCGGCCGAAGCGCGGCTTGGGCGACACGAAGGCGCCATCGAGCTTCCACGGCGACTCGCCCTGGAACGCCCAGTTCTCGGTGTCGGCCCACAGCCGCTGCACCGCCTCGAGGAACTCGGCCGCGAGCTCGTAGCGCCGGTCGTGCTCGATGCGCTGCGAGCCGAACATCTCGTGCTCGACCGCGCGGTGCCCAGTCACCACGTTGATGCCCCAGCGCCCGCCCGAGATGTGGTCGAGCGTGGCCGCGTACTTGGCCAGGTGCAGCGGATGCAGCGGCCCGTAGAGCACGTGGATGGTCGAGATCAGCATGATGCGCTGCGTCACCGCGGTGAGGGCCGCCGTCGTCATGAAGGAGTCGAGCGCGTTGCCGTTGAACACCCCGCCGTAGCCGCCCTTGGGCAGCCATTGAGAGAGCGCGAACACCAGGTCGAAGCCCAGCCGCTCGGCCTGCAGCACCAGGTCGCGGTTGTAATCGAAGCGCCAGTCGGTGGTGCGCGGCAAGGTCGACGCGCTCCAGCCCCCGGCCTGGATCGGCAGGAACAGGCCCAGCAGCACCGGCTGCTCGAAGGCACGGGAGATCGGGCTGGCGGCGAATTCGGTCGGCGCGACGAAGCGCTCCCATCCGGCGATGGCGCCGGGTCGGTGTGACAGGGACATTGGAGGATTACTTTCTGCTGGCGCGGATTCTGGCCAGCAGGGGCGGGAATGGCACGCCCGTAATTCGCATATCGACATGCGGGGAGGCGCAATGGCGAAGGTGGACGGCTTTGGGGGAACACGAGAAAGCGTAGGAGCGTGGGCATGGAACTCCGCTAACCTCCTTCGGCTCGACTTTTCCCGGAGGTACATCCGCACATGTCAGCCACCCCCACCCCACCGCCCTACTACCACGGCACCAAGGCCGACCTGAACCTCGGCGACCTGATCGAGGCCGGCTACAGCTCCAACTACGGCCAGCGCAGGAAGGCGGCGTATGTGTACCTGAGCGCCACGCTCGAGGCCGCGACCTGGGGCGCCGAGCTGGCCGTCGGCGAGGGACGCGGCCGGATCTACGTGGTGGAGCCGACCGGGCCGATCGAGGACGACCCCAACCTGACCGACAAGAAATTCCCCGGCAACCCGACCAAGTCCTACCGCACGCGGCAGCCGCTGCGGATCACGGGCGAGGTGAGCGACTGGCAGGGCCATGCGCCCGAGCAGCTGCAGGCGATGCGCGAGCGCCTGGAGGAACTCAGGCGCGCGGGCATCGAGGCGATCGAGGACTGAACGCCCACACCCTGTCAGAACACCTTGCCCTCTTCGAGATGCGTGGTCGTGCCGTTGAGATGGTGGTCGCCGATCACGCGTGCCTTCTGCTGCAGCGGGTTGTGATTGAAGATGGTGCGCAGATTGCGCCAGTGGCGGTCGAAGTTGTGGCGACGCGAGGTGGCCGATGCGCCGCCGGCCTCGAACAGCCGCTCGGCCGCCTGCAGCGCGATGCGGCTCACCGCGAGCTGGGTCTTCGCGGTGGCGAGCGCGCCTTCGAGCACGAGCTGGCGCGTGCGTTCGCTCTCCTGGTCCGTTGCGGCATCGTGCCGCAGCGCCTGCGCCGAACGATCGAGGCGCCGCGCGTTGTCCGCGACCAGCGCATCGACCGCGTGCGTGGCGGTCGCTAGGTCGCCGACCACCCATTGCGTGAAGTGGTCCTGCGCCGCGCTGTCGGCCGGGCTGTGCGCGGCCGGCCGCGCATGGTGGCGCACATAGTCGAGCGCGTCGGCGAAGATGTTGCGCACGATGCCCGCGGCCACGGCCACCAGGTAGAGCTGGCGCAGCGACGATGCATGGCGGCGCTGCAGGGTCTTGGGGCTGCCGTACACCAGCTCGTCGGCGTGCACTTCGAGGCCCTCGAACTCCAGGCTGCCGCTCGCGGTCAGGCGCTGGCCCATGCCGTCCCAGTCGTCCTTCACGTGCAGGCCTTCGCGCCGCGTGGGCACGACGATGGCGACGTCGCGGCCCTCGGGGTCGCGCACAGCGATGCTCGCGTAATCCGAGAAGGCGGTGCCGGTGGCGTAGTACTTGCGGCCGTTGAGCACCAGGCGATCGCCATCGCGCTCGAGCGCGGTGGTCACGGTGCCCGACTTGGGCGTGCCGAGCTCGGTGAAGGCGCCGCCGAACAGCGCGCCTTCGCGCACGCGCGCCAGCTGCAGCTCGCTGTTCGCATCGGGTGGCGCGGTGGTCCAGAGCTCGATCGCGTTGTAGTGGATGCGCAGCGCATGCGCGACGTTGGAGTCGGCGGCCGCGAGCGTCGCGACCACCTCGATCAGGTCCTCGACCGAGCCGCCGGGACCGCCGCGCTCGGGCGGCACGCGCAGCGCGCCGAGGCCCGAGGCGCGGAACAGCGCGAAGGCCTCGAAGGGCAGCACGCGGTCGCGCTCGCGCTGCGAGGCGCCTTGTGCGATGGCCATGGCCAGCGCGGGCAGGCGATCGAGCAGGGTCTGGAGGTCGGGCGCCAGCGCGGCGCGGTCGGGTGCGTTCATCGGTGAAGGTGCGGGCAGCGAGCGGTCGAGGATGAACGCAGTATGGGCGCGCGGCATGGCCGTTTCCCGCATAAGAAAACTCGCATTCCTGCAATGGCGAACGGGCACGGATCGCGTGGAGCACGGCGCATTTCCAAACGCGAAAAGATGCTAAGCGCGCGCTTGGATTTCGCGGGGATATCCCAGACCATCGGCGGCCCAACCGCTAACCAGTCAGAGAATGAAATTCGATCGATGGGCACTGCGCGTCGCCCTCGCCGCAGCAGTGGCCGCCGCGCTCCCGGGCGCCTTCGCGCAGGGCACCGCACCCTCCCCCCAACCCATCGACGGCGGCACGCTGACGCTCGCGGTATCGCAGGAGCCGACCTCGCTGGTGTCCTTCCTCGACACCAAGACCGACAACCGCAACATCAGTGCGAAGATCACCGAGGGCCTGCTGCGCTACGACGCTCAGTTCCGCGCGCAGCCGCTGCTCGCCACGTCGTGGCAGGTCAGCGCCGATGGCCTGAAGTACACCTTCAAGCTGCGCCCCGGCGTGAAGTGGCACGATGGCCGCGACTTCGGCGCGGAGGACGTGCGCTATTCGATCCTGACGCAGAAGAAGCAGGGACCGCGCGGGCGCATCACGCTCGCGAACGTGGAACGCGTCGACGCGCCCGATCCGCTGACCGCGGTGATCGTGCTGTCGAAGCCCGCGCCCTTCCTGCTGAAGTCGCTGTCTTCGGCCGAACTGCCGATCGTGCCCTCGCACCGCTACGCCGACGGCGAGCCGCTGGGCAATCCCAACGTCACGGCGCCGGTGGGCACCGGCCCCTTCGTGTTCGACCAGTGGGTGCGCGGCAGCCACCTGGTGCTCAGGAAGAACCCGAACTACTGGCGCAAGGGCTATCCGCACCTCGACCGCGTGATCGTGAAGTTCGTGCGCGATCCGGCCGCGATCTCCACCGCGGTCGAGACCGGCGAGGTCGACGCGGCGCTCGGCGTGGGCCTGGCCGACCTCGAACGGCTCGAGAAGAACCCGAAGCTCAAGGTCGACGCCACCTACGACGCCTTCCTCAACAACGCCTCGTTCCTCGAGTTCAACCTCGAGAACCCGGTGCTCGCGAACCCGAAGGTGCGGCATGCGATCGCGCAGGCGATCGACCGCAACTTCATCCGCGACACCATCTACTACAAGCGCGTGGAGGTGGTGAACTCGCCGATCCCGCGCGTGCTGGCCGACTACTACGACGACAGCACCTTCCGCTATCCCTTCGACGTGACCGCGGCCAACCGCCTGCTCGACGAAGCCGGCCAGCCGCGCGGCGCGGGCGGCACGCGCTTCTCGCTGCGGCTGAGCTACATCCCGGGCGCGGAATTCAAGCGCACCAGCGACTACCTGCGCGCGGCCTTCTCGCGCATCGGCGTCAAGGTCGAGATCGTCGACGGCGACCTGCCCACCTTCCTCAAGCGCGTCTACAGCACGCGCGACTTCGACATCAACCTCAACGGCCTGGGCCGGCTGTTCGACCCGACGGTGGGCGTGCAGCGCATCTACTGGGGCGACGGGGTGCGCAATCCGCTGATCTGGATCAATGCCTCGCACTACGACAACCCGCAGGTCGACGAGCTGTTCCGCCAGGCCGCGGTCGAGCTCGACGGCGCGAAGCGCGCCACCCAGTTCCGCCAGATCCAGCAGATCGTGGGCCGCGAGCTGCCGGTGGTGCCGCTGGTCACGGTGCATTCGGCGCTGCAGGTCTACAGCACCCGCGTGCACGAACTCAACAACAGCATCGACCTCACGGCCGGCGACTTCGCCGATGCCTGGATCGAACCCCGCAAGTAAGACAGAGAAGACAGAGACGGACGGAACGCCATGAGCCTCCAGGACATCACGAACGACCAACTCCATGCACTGAGCTTCGCGAGCGCCGGCGAACAGGCCCGCGCGCTGGCCGAGGGCCGCGTCAGCGCGGTGGCGCTGCTCGAGCACCTGCTCGCGCGCATCGACCGCTTCGACGGCGCGCTCAACGCGGTGCCCGTGCGCGACGACGAGCGCGCGCGCGCCGCGGCACGCGAGGCCGACGCGGCGCTCGCGCGCGGCGAACGCCGGCCGCTGCTGGGCGTGCCGGTCACGGTGAAGGAGTCCTTCGACGTGGCGGGCCTGGTCACGAGCAGCGGCAACCCGGCCTTCGCCGACAACGTGGCGCGCGAGGACTCGCTCGCGGTGGCCGCGCTGCGCGAGGCCGGCGCGGTGATCGTCGGCAAGAGCAACGTGCCGCTGGGCCTGGCCGACCTGCAGAGCTACAACGCGGTCTACGGCATCAGCAACAACCCCTGGGACCCGGCGCGCACGCCGGGCGGTTCCTCGGGCGGCTCGGCCGCGGCGCTGGCCGCGGGCTACGTGGCGCTGGAGATCGGCACCGACATCGGCGGCTCGATCCGCATTCCCGCGCACTTCAACGGCGTGTACGGCCACAAGCCGACCGCCGGCCTGGTGGCGCTGCGCGGCACCGGCGTGCCCTCGGGCCGCCATGCCGAGCGCGACCTGGTGGTGGCCGGGCCGCTCGCGCGCACGGCGTCCGATCTCGAGCTCGCGCTCGGCCTGCTCATCAATCGCGACCCGCTGCTGGCCAAGGGCTGGAAGGCGACCCTGCCGCCGGCGCGCCATGCGCGGCTGTCCGACTTCCGCGTGCTGGTGATCGACCAGTGGCCCGGCAGCGAGCGCAGCGTGCACGAGCGCCAGGTGAGCGAGCGCGTGGTCGACCGGCTTCGCACGCAGGGCGTGCAGGTGAGCCGGCCGGCCGACCTGCCGCCGGGTCTGCTGCCCGACCTGGTGCGCTCGCACCGCGTCTACCGCAGCCTGCTGGGCTCCTCGCTGGCCACGCCGCCAGCGCTCAGCGAGGCCGCGCAGCAGCGGCTGGAAGCGCTCTCGCCCGAGGACGACAGCGCCGACGCGGCCTGGCTGCGCGCCTCCACGCTGCGCCACAGCCAGTGGCTGCAGGACCACGAGGCGCGCGTGGCGCTGCGCCACCAGTGGGAACGCTTCTTCGCGCAGTTCGACGTGGTGGTGACGCCGGTGGCGCCGCTGCCGGCCTTCCGGCACAACCACGACGAGCCCAAGGATGCGCGCACCTATCCCGTGGCCTTCGAGGACGGCACGCGCGAGGTGCGCTTCCTCGACCTGTTCGCCTGGGCCGGGCTGCCGGTGCTGCCGGGCCTGCCGGCCACCAGCTTCCCGATCGGGCTCGACGACGAGGGCCTGCCGGTGAGCGCGCAGGCGGTCGGCGCCTACCTCGAGGACCGCACCACCATCGCCTTCGCGCGGCTGCTCGAGGAGGCCTATGGCGGCTTCATCGCGCCGCCGGGCTACGAGGACAGCGTGGCCGCGCCCGCGACGCCCGCCGCCCCGACCGCGCCCGCCGCATGACGCCGACGCCTCCGATCAGCCGCCGGCATTTCCACCGGCGGCTCGCGGGGCTGCCGCTCGCGCTGGCCGCTGTGCCGGCCGCCGCGGCCAATGCCGCGCCCCATACCGCACCGGACACCGCGCCGCGCCACAAGCCCGGCAGCGTCGTCACCCTGCTCACCGCGCTCGAGCCGCCCACGCTGGTGGGCCTGGTCAACTCCGCGGCCGGCACCTTCCTGGTGTCGCCCAAGGCGGTCGAGGGCCTGCTGAGCTACGACTTCGACCTGCGCCCGCGTCCGCAGCTCGCCGTGGCCTGGGAGGTGCAGCCCGACGGCCTGCAATACACCTTCAGGCTGCGCCGCGGCGTGAAGTGGCACGACGGCCGCCCCTTCACCTCGGCCGACGTGGCCTTCTCGATCCTCGCGCTCAAGCAGTCGCATCCGCGCGGTCGTGCCACCTTCGCGAGCGTGAGTGAGGTGCGCACGCCCGATGCGCACACGGCGGTGCTGGTGCTCAGCAAGCCCGCGCCCTTCCTGCTGACCGCGCTGGCTGCCGCCGAGTCGCCGATCGTGCCGCGCCATGTCTACGAGGGCCGCGATCTCGCGAGCCATCCGGCCAACAACGCGCCGATCGGCACCGGGCCCTTCGTGTTCAAGGAATGGCAGCGCGGCAGCCACATCATCTACGAGCGCAACCCCGACTACTGGGATACCGGCAAGCCCTACATCGACAGGCTGGTGGTGCGCTTCGTGCCCGATCCCGCGGCGGCCGCGGCCGCGCTCGAGAGCGGCACGGTCGACCTGGCCGGCGCGACACCGGTGCCGATCCCCGACCTCGACCGGCTCAAGGCGCTGCCGCACCTGAGCCTGGACACGCGCGGCAACGAGTACTTCAACAACTCGACCACGCGCATCGAGTTCAACCTCGACAACCCCTACTTCCGCCACGCCAAGGTACGCCAGGCGGTGGCGCATGCGATCGATCGCGAGGTGATCCTCAAGACCGTGTGGTACGGCTACGGCCTGGCCGCGCCGGGCCCGATCTCGCCGGTGCTGCGGGCTTTCTACGAGCCCGCGGCCGGCGTGCCGGGCTTCGACCGCAAGCGCGCCGAGGCGCTGCTCGACGAGGCCGGCTTTGCGCGCGGCGCCGACGGCGTGCGCTTTCGCGTCAGCCACGACGTGTTCGACGGCGGCGGCAACCGCGTGGGCCAGTACATCCGCCAGGCGCTCGCGCGCGTGGGCATCGACGTGACGGTGCGCACGCAGGAGTTCGGCGCCTACATCAAGCGCGTCTACACCGACCGCGACTTCGACTTCAACAACCAGGGCATGAGCCAGATGTTCGACCCCGCGGTCGGCATCCAGCGCTTCTACTGGTCGAAGAACTTCCGCCCCGGCGTGCCCTTCTCCAACGGCGCGCACTACGACAACCCCGAGGTCGACCGGCTGCTCGAGGCCGCGGCGGTGGAGAACGATGCCGCCAAGCGGCGCGCGCTCTATGCCGAGTTCCAGCGCGTGATCGCGCGCGAGCTGCCGACCATCGGGCTCGTGGCGGTGGCGCAGGTCACGGTGGCCAATCGCCGCATCGGCGGCCACACGGTCGGCGCCGAGGGCCTGTCGGGCAACTTCGCCGATCTTCACCTCAAGGGATGAGCATGCAGGACTGGAACATGGAGCGCCGCGCCTGGCTGCAGGCCGGCGCGGGACTCGGGCTCGCGGGCCTGGCCTCGCCGTTCGCGGCGGTGTCCGCGCTCGCGCAGGGCCGCGACGCGGGCACGCCGGTGCGCGGCGGCACGCTGACCGTGCTGATCGATCCCGAGCCGCCCACGCTCACCACCATCGCGCATTCGGCCGGCGCCTCGGTGCTGATCTCGGCCAAGACCACCGAGGGCCTGCTGAGCTACGGTTTCGATCTCTCGCCGCAGCCGCAGCTCGCGACCGCCTGGAGCGTGAGCGCCGACGGGCTGCAGTACAGCTTCACCCTGCGCCGCGGCGTGAAGTGGCACGACGGCCGGCCCTTCACATCGGCCGACGTCGCGCATTCGATCGGCCTGCTCAAGCAATACCACCCGCGCGGGCGCGCCACCTTCTCGAGCGTATCGGAGGTGCGCACGCCCGATGCGCACACCGCGATCCTGGTGCTGTCGAAGCCGGTGCCCTACCTGATCACCGCACTGTCGGCGGCCGAGTCGCCGATCGTGCCGAAGCACCTCTACGAGAACGGCAAGGCCGATGCCAACCCGGCCAACAACGCACCCGTGGGCACCGGCCCCTTCGTGTTCAAGGAATGGGTGCGCGGCAGCCATGTGAGCTACGAGCGCAACCCCGACTACTGGGACAACCCCAGGCCCTACGTCGACCGGCTGATCGTGCGCTTCATCCCCGACGCCGCCGCGCGCGCGGCCGCGATCGAGAAGGGCGAGGTGCACCTGAGCCCGGGCACGCCGGTGCCGCTGGGCGACGTGGAGCGGCTGCGCGCCAGGCCGAACCTGGTGTTCGAGCCGAACGGCTACCAGTACATCAACAACGTTTCGCGGGTGGAGTTCAACCTCGAGAACCCCGCGCTGCAGGACCTGCGCGTGCGCCAGGCGATCGCGCATGCCATCAACCGCCAGGTGGTGCAGAAGACCGTGTGGTACGGCCAGGGCCGGTTGATCCCGGGGCCGGTGCATCCGGCGCTCGCGAAGTTCTACGTGCCCGACCTGCCGGTGCTGCCGCACGATCCGAAGCAGGCCGAGGCCCTGCTCGACGCGGCGGGCCTCGCGCGCGGCAAGGCCGGCCCCAACCTGCGGCTCAAGCTCGCGCTGACGCCCATTCCCAACGAGGGCGGCCAGCGCACCGCCGAGTACCTGAAGCAGAGCCTGGGGCGCATCGGCATCGAGGTCACGATCAACGCGACCGACTTCGCGACCTACGTGCGCCGCATCTATGCCGACCGCGCCTTCGACCTGCACGTGAGCGTGATGAGCAACACCTTCGACCCCACCGTGGGCATCCAGCGCTTGTACTGGTCGAAGAACTTCAAGAAGGGCCTGCCGTTCTCCAATGGCTCGGGCTACAACAACCCCGAGGTCGACCGGCTGCTCGAGGCCGCCGCCATCGAGACCGACGAGACGCGCCGGCGTCAGGCCTTCGCCGAGTTCCAGCGCCACATCGTGCGCGACCTGCCCGACATCACGCTGCTGGCGCTCGACAACTACACCATCGCCGACCGCCGCGTGCGCGGCCACACGGTCAGCGCCGACGGCATCGCCGGCAACCTGGCCGGTGCGTGGATCGGCACCTGATCGACAGTGAAAGGAAACCTCTCCATGACCACCGCCACCACCGACCGCCCCGACGTGCTCTGGTACACCCGCTGCCCCGTGCCCTCGCCACTGGGCATCGCCGCGCGCCAGGGCTGGCTGGCCCAGACCTTCGCCGAGGAAGGCATCGCGATCGAATCGATCATCGACTCGAAGGACCGCAGCATCCGCGAGAGCCACTTCGACCACCACCTGGCCTGGTCCTTCCGCCAGGGCGGCAACATCCCGCCGATCTGGGCCCGCGCCAACGGCCGCGCGACGCGACTGGTGGCGATCACCTGGACCGACGAGTTCCAGGCCATCGTGACCCTGCCGGGGCGCGGCATCGCGTCGATCGAACAGCTCGCGGGCCGGCGCTTCGCGGTGCCGCGCCGCGTCAACGACCTGATCGACTTCCACCGCGCCACCGCGCTCAAGGGCGTGGTGTCGGCGCTGTCGCTGGCCGGCCTCACGACCGAGGACCTCACGCTGGTGCAGCTGCCGATCGAGGAGTCGGTGATCCTCGCGCAGGGCGAGCCCAGCCTGTTCGGGCTGCGCCGGCGCCATCCCTATTTCCGCGAGGTCGAGGCGCTGGTGCGCGGCGAGGTCGACGCGATCTTCGTCAAGGGCGCCGAGGGCCTGGTGGTCGCGAACCTGATCGGCGCCCAGGTGGTGTCCGAGTTCGGCAGCCATCCCGATCCGAAGATCCGCATCAACAACGGCACGCCGCGCGTGCTGACGGTCGATGCGGCGCTGTCCGAGCGGCGGCCCGACCTGGTGCTGCGCCTGCTCGAGGTGGTGGAGCGCGCCGGCCGCTGGGCCGAGGACCATCCCGACGAGACGGTGCGCTTCGTGGCGCGCGAGATCGCCACCAGCGAGGAGGCGGTGCTGGCCTCGAACGGGCCCGAGGTGCACCGGCACCTGGGCATCGGGCTCGACGCGCCGCTGGTCGAGGCGATCGGGCATTTCAAGGACTTCCTGCTGCAGTGGGGCTTCCTGCCGGGCGACTTCGACCTCGGCGAGTGGGTCGATGCCGAGCCCTTGCGTACGTTGCGTGCCGGCAAGGCGACGGCGCCCGAAGCCGCGGTGCTTGCCGCCGCATGAGCGCCGCGAACTCCAACCCGGCGCCGCGCATCCTCGTGACCGGTGCCACCGGCCGCCTCGGCCGGCTGCTGGTGCCGCGGCTGCGCGAGCGCGGCGCGGTGGTGCGCGCCTTCACGCGGCAGGTGGCGAATGCCGCCGCGCTGACCGACCAGAGCCGGCACGAGCGCGCGCCCTTCGAGGTGGCCGTGGGCGACCTCGAGGACCGGGCCTCGCTGCGGCGCGCCTTCGAAGGCGTCTCGCACCTGTTCCTGCTGTCGCCGATCGTGCCCGCGCTGGCCGCGCAGCAGATCGCCGCCATCGAGGCCGCGGCCGAGGCCGGCGTGCGCCGCATCGTCAAGCTCTCGGGCTCGCACTGGACCATCGAGCCGCCGGGCCGTTCGCTGTCGGGCGACGCGCATGCGCGCATCGAGGCCGCGCTGGCCACCACGGGCATCGCGCACCGCGTGCTGCGCCCCAATGCCTGGACGCAGGTGGTGCTCGCGCGGCTGGCGGCCGAACTGGCCGCGGGCGATGTGCTGCACGCGCCGCCGGGCCTGCCGCGCGTGGCCTGCATCGACGCGCGCGACATCGCCGACGTGGCGGTCGAGGCGCTGCTGAACGATGCGGACGACGCGCCGCCCGGCCCCTGGGTGCTGACCGGCGCGCGCGCCGTCGACCATGGCGAGCTCGCGCGCATCGCGGCCGGCCTCAGCGGCCGCCCGGTGGTGGCCGAGCCGCTGTCACCGCAGGAACTCGCGGCGCGCCAGGCGCAGGCGCCCTCGCCCTACATCGCGCAGGTGCATGCGCAGTTCGCCGCGCTGATCGGTGCCGGCGAGGCGGCCACCGTCACCGACACGGTGGAACGCGTGCTGGGCCGGCCACCGCGGCGCATCGAGGACTTCGTGGCCGAGTCGCTCGCGGCCTGAACCGCATGTGCTTATGCGGAAGGCTTCGTAGCCGCGCGCACCGGCGGCCGCTAAGGTGCCGCCGATTTTCACCGTCCCCATTCCATGTCCTCACTCGCCGATCTCGCGGCGCCCGCCACCGGCGCGGCGCCCTCCTCTTCCTCTTCCTCCTCCCCCGAACGCGTGCCCGCCATCGATGCCGCCACCCTGCAGCGCTGGCTGCAGGACGGCGACGAGCTCGCGCTGCTCGACATCCGCGAGCACGGCCAGTACGGCGAGGGCCATCCCTTCTTCGCGGTGCATGCGGCCTACAGCCGGCTCGAGCCCGAGGTGGCGCGGCTGGTGCCGCGCCGCGCGACCCGCACCGTGCTGTTCGACGACGGCATCGACGGCGATGCGCTGGCCCGGCGCGCGGCCCTGCGGCTGGCCGCGCTCGGCTGGTCCGGCGTCTCGGTGCTGGCCGGCGGCGCGCCGGCCTGGGAACGCGCGGGCCGCACGCTGTTCAAGGGCGTGAACCTGCCCTCGAAGACCTTCGGCGAGGTCGCCGAGCATGCCTTCGAGGTGCCGCACATCGACGCGCCCACGCTGGCGCGCTGGCAGCGCGAGGCCGAGCCCTTCGTGCTGCTCGACGGCCGCACGCTCGAGGAACACCGCAAGATGACGCTGCCCGGCGCCATTCCCGTGCCCAACGGCGAACTGGCGCTGCGCTGGCGCACCCAGGTGAGCGACGAGCGCACGCCGATCGTGGTGCACTGCGCGGGCCGCACCCGCAGCATCGTCGGCGCGCAGATCCTGCGCGACCTCGGCGTGCCCAACCCGGTGTTCGCGCTCGAGAACGGCACCCAGGGCTGGGCGCTGGCCGGCCTCGAGCTCGAGCGCGGCAGCCGCCGAACGCTGCCGGCCGCGCCCGATGCGGCCCGGCGCGAAGCCGCGCGCGCGAGTGCCGAGGCCGCCGCGCGGCGTTTCGGCGTGCCGGTGCTGTCGCGGGCCGCGGCACAGGCCTGGCTCGACGACGCCAGCCGCACCGCCTTCGTGTTCGACGTGCGCACGGCCGAGGAATTCGCGGCCGGCAGCCTGCCCGGCGCGCGCCATGCGCCGGGCGGCCAGCTGCTGCAGGCCACCGACCTGCAGATCGGCGTGCGCCATGCGCGCGTGGTGGTGCTCGACGACGATGGCGTGCGCGCGCCGGTCATCGCGCTGTGGCTGCGCCGGCTGGGCCTCGAGGCCGCGCTGGTCGAAGGCGGCCTCGCGAGCGGGCTGCGCGTGCCCGAGGGCGCGCCGCCGGCGCTGGGCCCGGTGCCCGCTTCGGCTTCGGCCGGGCAGCTGGTCGCGCTGCCCGAAGGCACGGTGCTGCTCGACCTGCGCGCGTCGCCGGCCTACCGCCAGGCCCACGTGCGCGGCGCGCGCTGGTCGATCCGCCCGCGCCTGCTGGCCGATGCGCGCACCGCCACCGGTGGCGACACGCGCCGCCCGTTGCTGCTGATCGCGCCCGACGCGCTGGTGGCACGGCTCGCCGCCGCCGACCTGCGCGATGCCGGCTGGCCCGCGCCCACCTGGACCACGCACGAGGCGCTCGTGGCCGCGGGCCACGGCATGGAGGCCACGCCAGCGTCGCCCGGCGATGCCGAGGCCATCGACTACCTGTTCTTCGTGCACGACCGGCACGACGGCAACCTCGACGCGGCGCGCCGCTACCTCGACTGGGAGCTGGGCCTGATCGCGCAATGCGCGGGCGACGAGCTGGCCGTGTTCCGGCCGCACGGCGAAGCGACCCGAGGCTTGCACGGAAAAGCGCATATCGATAGTTGAAGGCCTTCGTTGCGACGGCAGGCGCGGCCTCGGAAGATCGCCGCCTGCCCTGCTTCGCCCCTTTCATTCGATGACTTCCCGTCCGCGTTCGCGTTTCTCCCCTTCTTCCTCCCGTTTCGCCGCCGCGGCGCTCGCCACCCTGCTCGGCCTGGCCGGCGCGGCCCATGCCGATGCCACGCTCGACCGCATCAAGCAGCGCGGCAAGGTCGCGATCGGCGTGGTGGTCAACGGCGGGCCCTTCGGCTCGATCGACCCGGCCACCCAACAGCTCGTGGGCTGGAACCCCGACCTCGCTCGCGACCTCGCCAAGCAGCTCGGCGCCGAGGTCGAGCTGGTGCAGGTGCAGCCGGCCAACCGCGTGCAGTTCCTGCAGTCGGGCAAGGTCGACCTGCTGATCGCCTCGATGGAATACAACGCCGACCGCGGCGAGATCCTCGGCTACGCACCAACGCCGTTCTACCGCGTGGGTGGCACGGCCGCCGTGCTCAAGACCAGCGGCATCGCCAAGTGGGAAGACCTGCGCGGCAAGACCGTGTGTGCCTCGCAGGGCAGCAGCTTCGTGAAGCCGCTGCAGGAGCAGTACGGCGCCCAGGTGCGCGGCTTCAAGACCGCGCAGGAATCGCTGCTGGCGCTGCGCGGCGGCAACTGCGTGGCCGCCGTGCACGACGCCACGCTGATCCAGCCGCTGCTGCGCAGCAATCCCGAATGGGCCACCTACGCGGCGCCGATCCGCGACGAGATCCTGCCCGCGCCCTCGGTGGTCTGGGCCCGCAAGGGCGAGGCCGACACCATCGCCGCGGTCGACAAGGTGGTCAAGCAATGGCACCGCAGCGGCTGGCTGATCGAGACCGAGAAGCGCAACGGCATCGAGCCGCCGCAGCCGCTGCTGCCCGAGCTGCAGGCCAAGCTGCGCGCCGCGCCCTGAACCCACGGCCCGGCCGCATCGCCCCCTTCCGTTCGCCGTGAGCGGCGCCCCTGAACCGGCGCCGCGCCCTGCCCTTTCCGTTCGCGCCATGAAGCCACGCTCCTCCACCGACACGCCATCGTCGGCGCGCCAGCCATGAACGACGCCGGACTGCTCGCGCAGGCCGTGGCCGCGCTCAAGACCCTGGGCCTCAACTACGCCTTCGTGCTCGATGCGGGCGAGCGCCAGGCCTTCCTGCGCGGGCTGCTCGTCACCTTCGAGCTCTGCGTGCTCACCGTGCCCTGCAGCCTCGCGGCGGGCGTGGCGATCGCGGCCGCGCTGACCTCGCCGCGGCGCTGGGTCGCGCTGCCGGCGCGCGCCTTCGTGGAAGTCACGCGCAACACGCCGACGCTGGTGCAGCTCTATTGCGCCTTCCTCGTGCTCAACATGCTGATCACGCAGCAGCTCCAGGGCCTGGGCGGCAATCCGCTGACGCCCTTCGTCTGGGTGGTGATCGTGGTCGCGCTGCACAAGGGCGTGTTCCACGCCGAGGCGCTGCGCGCGGGCATCGAGGCGGTGCCGCGCGTCACGCTCGAGGCCGCGCGCTCGCTGGGCTTCTCGCAGCGCCAGCTGCTGTGGCGCGTCGAGCTGCCGCTGGCGCTGCGCTTCGCGCTGCCCTCGCTGGTCAACAACCTGGTCGACCTGGTGAAGATGACCGCGGTGGCCTCGGCCATCGCCGTGGGCGACGTGACCTACGAGTCGATCATGATCTGGACGCAGCGCGACAACGTGCTCGAGCTGCTGCTGCTGATCCTGCTGTACTTCGGCCTGCTGACCTGGCTCGTGAGCCTGGCCGGGCGCTGGCTCGAGGCGCGCTGGCGGATGCCCGGCTATGGCCAGTGAGATCGCCGCGGCTCCGGCCGCTCCCGCACTCGGCACCGAGGCCGGCGCAGGCTTCATCGCGCACCTCGATCCGCGCCGCCATCCCTGGCTCGCCGCGCTGGCCGCCGTGCTGCTGCTGGTCACGGCCTGGACCGCCACCGGCACCACGCCCGCCGCATTGCGCCACCTGTGGCAATGGTCGCCCACGCTGCTGCTGGGCTTGCTCACCAACGTCCAGATCAGCGTGCTCGCGATGGCGATCGGCACCGCCGTGGGGTTGCTGGTGGGCGCGCTGTCGTTCTCGCCGTTCGCGCCGGTGCGCGGGGCCACGCGCTGGTACGTGCAGTTCTTCCGCAACGCGCCGGTGCTGGTGCTGATCTATTTCACCACCTACGTGTTTCCGTTCGAGCTGCGGCTGGTGGCCTGGACCGTGCCCTTCCCCGACTGGCTCAAGGTGGTGCTGGGCCTCGCGCTGCCCACCAGCGCGGTGGTGGCCGAGATCTTCCGCGGCGCGATCCAGTCGATCCCGAGCGCGCAATGGGAGGCCGCGCAGTCGCTGGCCTTCCGGCGCGGCGAGATCTTCCGGCTGATCGTGCTGCCGCAGTGCCTGCGCCGCATGCTGCCGCCGTGGATGAACCTCTACGCGAGCATCACGATGAGCACGGCGCTGTCCTCGCTGGTCGGCGCGCACGACGTGGTCGACGCGGCCCAGGTCGCCAGCAACACGGTGGCGCGCACCGACTTCACGGTGCTGGTCTATTTCACGCTGCTCGCCGTGTTCTTCGCCTACTGCTACCCGATCGCCCGCGCCACGCGCGCGCTGGAACGCCGCCATGCCCGCCACTGAGACCGCCACCCCCCGCTCCAACACGCCCCTGGTCGCCCTGCGCGACGTGGAGCTCGCCTTCGGCGCCAACGCGGTGCTGCGCGGCATCTCGCTCGAGGTGCAGCGCGGCCAGGCGGTGTCGATCATCGGGCCCTCGGGCTCGGGCAAGTCGACCATCCTGCGCTGCATCACCGGGCTGCTGCGACCGCAGCGCGGCGAGATCCGCGTCGGCGACACGCGCGTGGACGCGCTGCGCGCCGAGGCCGAGTTCATCGCGCTGCGCAAGCGCGTGGGCTTCGTGTTCCAGCAGTACAACCTGTTCCCGCACCTCACGGTGCTCGAGAACCTGGTGATCGCGCCCACGCGCGTGGCCGGCCGCGAGCGCGCCGCCGCCGAGCGCGAGGCGCGCGAGCTGCTCGACAAGGTGCGGCTCTCGCACAAGGCCGCGGCCTATCCGGGCGAGCTCTCGGGCGGGCAGCAGCAGCGCGTGGCGATCGCGCGCGCGCTCGCGATGCGGCCCGAGCTGATGCTGTTCGACGAGGTGACCTCGGCGCTCGACCCCGAGACCGTGGGCGAGGTGCTGACCGTGATCCGCGACCTGGTGCGCGAGGGCCTGACCTGCGTGCTGGTGACGCACGAGATGCGCTTCGCCGAGGAGATCAGCGACACCGTCTACTTCACCGAGGCCGGCGTGATCGTCGAGCACGGCCCGCCCGCGCGCATCTTCCGCGCGCCCGCCAGCGACCGCACGCGCGCCTTCCTGCACCGCGCGCTCGGCGACGGTGCGCGCGACCCGTCCGACGACAGCGTGCCCGCGCGCCGCCCCGCCCCCTTCCCCGAAACGCCGCCCTTCGACCGGCTGCGCTTCGCCCTCTGACCCACCGAGGCTCCCCATGACCACTTCCCAGAACGACACGACCGCCATCGCGGCCCAGCGCCGCATCGCCGTCGACCAGGCCCTGGCCGACATCCGCGCCATCGCCGCGGCCCAGCCACTCGACCGCGCGGTGCTCGCGCGCATCACGGCGCGGCTCGAGAAGCTCGCGGCCCACGCCGCCCTGTTCACGCGCGAGGACTTCCCGCCGCCGGCCGCGAGCGAGGGCGTGGGCGCCTCCACGCGCTACCGGCTCAACCCCGGGGACGGCGACGACGACGTGGCGCTCTACCTGAACTCGATCAATCCCGGCAAGACCTCGATCCCGCACAACCACACGACCTGGGCCACCATCGTGGCGGTCGAGGGCCAGGAGGAGAACCGCGTCTACCGCCGCATCGACGACGGCAGCGATCCCGCGCAGGCGCGGCTCGAACTCGAGCGCGAGGTGACGGTACAGCCCGGCACCTCGATCGCCTTCCTGCCCGAGGACCTGCACAGCATCCATGTGATCGGCGACCGGCCGACGCTGCATTTCCATCTCTACGGCCAGCCGCTCGAGACGCTGTCGCGCCGCATCGGCGTGAACCTCGAGACCGGCGCGATCGTCAACTACAACGCGACGCAGCTGCAGCCGAGCAAGGCGGTCGCATGAGCGCTGTCAACGGCTTGAACGACGCGACCCGGCTGCTGCATGCGGGCGCGCCGCAGCTGCGCGCCGGCTCGGGCCCGGTCAACGTGCCCGTGGTGCGCACGAGCACCGTGCGCTTCGAGAACACTGCCGCCCATGCCGATCATCACCACCGCCGCGCCACGGGCGAGCGCGTGGCCTCCTATGGCCGCCATGGCCTCGACACGCACCGCGCGCTCGAGGACGCCGTGACCGCGCTCGAGGGCGGGCACCGCGCCTTCCTCACGCCCTCGGGCCTGTCGGCGATCACGCTGGTGCTGCTCGCGCTGCTGTCGCCCGGCGACCATGCGCTGGTGGCCGACGGCGTCTATGCGCCGCTGCGGCGCGTCGACAGCACGCTGCTCAAGCGGCTCAACATCACGGTCGAGTATTTCTCGCCCGCGCACGACGACCTCGCGAGCCTGCTGCGGCCGAACACGCGGCTGGTCTACCTCGAGTCGCCGACCTCGCTGCTCTACGAGGTGCTCGACCTGCCCGCGCTCAGCGCGATCGCGCGCGAGCGCGGCGTGACCGTGGCCACCGACAACACCTGGAGCGGCGGCTGGTTCTACAAGCCGCTCGCGCTCGGCGCCAACATCTCGATCCAGGCCGCCACCAAGTACATCTCGGGCCATTCCGACCTGATGCAGGGCATCGTGGTGGTCGACAGCCCCGCGCTGGCCGCGAAGCTGCTGAGCGCGCACGAGGCGCTGGGCCTGACCATCGGCGCCGACGACGCCTACCTGGCGCTGCGCGGCCTGCGCACGCTGCCGGTGCGGCTGGCGCAGCACCAGCGCAATGCCACCGAGGTCGCGCGCTTCCTGCAGCAGCAGGCGCAGGTGGGCCGCGTGTATTACCCGGCGCTGCCGGAAGACCCGGGCCATGCGCTGTGGCGGCGCGACTTCAGCGGCGCGAGCGGCCTGGTGTCCTTCGCGTTCCGCGATGCCACGGCCTCCGAGGCCGATGCCTTCGTCGACGCGCTCACGCTGTTCGGCATCGGCGCCTCGTGGGGCGGCTACGAAAGCCTGGCGCTCGCGGCCCAGCCCGAGCGGCTGCGCGAACACCGCCAGTGGCAGGGCAACGCACCGGTGGTGCGGCTGCATGTCGGCCTCGAGGATCCGGGCGACCTCGTGGCCGACCTGGCGCGGGCCTTCGCGAAGGCGACTGCAACCGGATCCGCGCCCGTATCAGCACCCACGGCACCGTTCCGCGAATTGCGCGCCGGCGCGCACCTGCTCTGAGTCTTCCCTTCCTCTCCCGCTTCTCCCGTTTCCCTCGAACCGTCGCCATGTCCTCGCACTCCACCTCCCCCACCGTCCCCGTCATCGACCCGCGCGTGCGCGTGGCGGTCGACGTCGGCGGCACCTTCACCGACATCGTGCTGCTGCGCGGCGAGCGCAAGCACACCGTGAAGGTGCTTACCACGCCGGCCGCGCCCGAACAGGCCGTGTTCGACGGCGTGGCGGAGGTGCTGCAGCAGGCCGGCGCGGCCTGGGCCGACGTCGACCTGCTGATCCTCGGCACCACGCTGGCCACCAACGCGCTGATCGAGCGCAAGGGCGCGCCCACGGCGCTGCTGACCACGCAGGGCTTCCGCGACCTGGTCGAGATCGGGCTGGAGGACCGCTTCGCGCAGTACGACGTGTTCCTCGACAAGCCGGCGCCGCTGGTGCCGCGCCACTGGCGCCATGGCGTGGTCGAGCGCACCGACGCGGCGGGCCGCGTGGTCACGCCGCTCGACGAGGCCCAGGTGGCCGTGCTCGCGCGCCAGCTCGTGGCCGACGGCATCGAGAGCGTGGCCGTGTGCTTCCTGCACGGCTATGCGAACCCCGTGCACGAGCGCCGCGTGCGCGAGCTGCTGCGCGAGCATGCGCCGCAGCTGTGGGTGTCACTGGCCTCCGACGTCTGCCCCGAGATCCGCGAGTACGAGCGGCTGTCGACCGTCAGCGCCAATGCCTACGTGCAGCCGCAGGTGGCCGGCTACCTGCGCCGGCTGCAGGACGGCGCGCGCGAACGCGGCCTGAAGGCCGAGCCCTTCCTCATGACCTCGGGCGGCGCCATCACCACGCTGCAGGCCGGCATCGACGAGCCGGTGCGGCTGGTCGAGTCGGGCCCGGCGGGCGGCGCGGTGCTCGCGCGCCAGGTGGCCGAGCAGATCGGCGCCACGCGCGCGCTCTCGTTCGACATGGGCGGCACCACGGCCAAGATCTGCTTCATCGACGACTACCAGCCGCAGCTGAGCCGCAGCTTCGAGTTCGGCCGCGTGCACCGGCACCTCAAGGGCTCGGGCCTGCCGATCCGCATCCCGGTGATCGAGATGGTGGAGATCGGAGCCGGCGGCGGCTCGATCGCGCGCGTCAACCACCTGAGCGTGGTGCAGGTCGGCCCCGACAGCGCCGGCTCCTCGCCCGGCCCGGCCGCCTACGGCCTGGGCGGCGAGCAGCCGACCGTGACCGATGCGCATGCGGCGCTCGGCGCGATCGACCCGGCGCGCTTCGCTGTCGGCAAGGTGCGGCTCGATCCGCAGCGCGCGCGCGCCGCGCTGCTGCAGGGCGTGGCCGCGCAGACCGGGCTCGAGGTCGAGGCGGCCGCGCAGGCGGTGGTCGAGATCGTGACCGAGAACATGGCCAACGCGGCGCGCGTGCATGCCTCGGAACTCGGCAAGGTGGCCGAGGAGAGCACGCTGATCGCCTTCGGCGGCGCGGCGCCGCTGCATGCGGCGCTGCTGGCGCGCAAGCTCGGCATCGCGCGGCTGGTGATTCCCAACTCGGCCGGCGTGGGTTCGGCGCTGGGCTTCCTCTGGGCACCGGTGGCCTACCAGACGGTGCGCAGCCTGCACCAGCGGCTCGACCGCATCGACCACGCGGCCGTGGGCCGGCTGCTCGACGAGCTCACCGCCACCGCCGACGACGTGGTGCTGCGTGCCGCGCCCGGCGCGCCGCTGGTGCGCCAGCGCGTGGTGTTCATGCGCTATGCGGGCCAGGGCCATGAGATCCCGGTCGAGTTGCCCGAGGGCGCATTCGACGCGGCCGCCAGCGCCGCGCTGCACCTGCGCTTCGAGGCGCGCTATGCCGCGCTCTACGGCCGCAGCCTGCCGCACATCGCGGCCGAGGCCGTGAGCTGGTCGGTCGCGGTGGAAGCCGGCGGCCGCGCCGCGCCCGAGGCCGACGGGCTCGTGGCCGACGAGGGCCGCGCCACGGCCTCGGCCACGCGCGAGCTCTACGACGCCGAGACCGGCCGCTGGCAGGCGGTGCCGGTGTACGAGCGCGCCGCGCTGCGGCCCGGCCTGTGGGTCGAGGGCCCGGCGCTGGTCGTCGAGGACGAGACGACCACGCAACTGATCGCAGGCTTCGAGGCGCGCGTGAGCCGGCTCGGCGCGCTGGTGCTCGACGACACCACGGCCGTGCAGCACGACGAGGAAGCGCAGGCAGCGGCGGTGGCGGCATGAGTGCTGCCAGCGCCGCCAGCACCGCCAATGGGCGCCAGGCGCTGCGCCAGCAGCTCGTGTGGAGCCGCCTGCTCGCCGTGGTCGAGGAGCAGGCGCAGGCGCTGATCCGCACCGCCTTCGGCACGCCGACGCGCGAGGCCGGCGACCTGTCGGCCGGCGTGTTCCTGCCCGACGGCCGCATGGTGGCGCAGGCCGTGACCGGCACGCCGGGCCACGTCAACTCGATGGCCGACTCGGTGCTGCATTTCCTGCGCGCCTTTCCGGCCCACACCATGCGCGACGGCGACGTGTTCGTCACCAACGATCCGTGGAAGGGCACGGGCCACCTGTTCGACGTGGTGATGGTCACGCCGGTGTTCCACGGCGGCCGGCTGGTGGCGCTGTTCGCCTCGACGGTGCACGTGGTCGACATCGGCGGCGTGAATGCCGGCCCCGACGCGCTCGAGATCTACCACGAGGGCCTGTTCCTGCCGCCGCTGCGCTTCGCGAGCGACGGCGTGCTCGACGAGTCGGTGCTGGCCATCGTGCGCGCCAACGTGCGCGAGCCCGAGCAGGTCGAGGGCGACCTGCATGCGCTGGTGGCCTGCAACGCGGTGGGCGCGACGCGGCTGCAGCGGCTGCTGCGCGAGTTCGGCCTGGACGACCTGCAGGCGCAGGGCGACTACGTGATCGAGCGCTCGGCCCAGGCCATGCGCGCCGCGCTGGCCGACTGGCCGCGCGGCACCTGGCGCAACCACATGACCGTGGACGGCTACGACACGCCGGTCGAGCTGCATGCGGCGGTCACGATCTCCGACGACGGCATCCTGGTCGACTTCGCGGGCACCTCGGGCACGGTGGCGCGCGGCATCAACGTGCCCAAGGCCTACACCGATGCCTACACCTCCTTCGGCATCCGCTGCCTGATCGGCGCGGACGTGCCCAACAACTCGGGCTCCCTGGCGCCGATCCGCGTGGTCGGGCCCGAGGGCTCGATCGTCCATGCGCTGCCGCCGGCGGCCGTTGCCACGCGCGCGGCCATCGGCCAGATGCTGCCCGACCTGGTGTTCGGCGCGCTGCGTCAGGCCCGGCCCGACCGCGTGCCGGCCGAGGGCGCGTCGTCGCTGTGGAACATCCGCCTGTACGGCGGCCAGCCGATCGAGGGCGGGCCCAACGACGCGCTGCGGCGCGCGCGCCGCTTCAACATCGTGAGCTTCAGCACCGGCGGCACCGGCGCGCGGCCCGGCAAGGACGGGCTCTCGGCCACCGCCTACCCTAGCGGCGTGCGCAACGTCTCGCTCGAGATCCTCGAGACCCAGGCGCCGCTGCTGTTCCGGCGCAAGGAGTACCGGCCCGATTCGGGCGGCGCGGGCAGCTCGCGCGGCGGGCTGGGCCAGGTGATCGAGGTCGAGAACGCCGACGGCGACCCGATGGTGCTGTCGGCCACCTGGGACCGCGTGCGCTTTCCGGCGCGCGGCGCGCTCGGCGGCGGCGATGGCGCGCCGGGCACCGCGCGGCTCAAGCATGCGGGCACGACCTTGCGCGGCAAGGGGCGCCAGCTCGTACCGGCCGGCGAGGTGCTGGTGGTCGAGACGCCCGGCGGTGCCGGCCTCGGCGATCCCTCGGAGCGCGATCCGGCGCGGATCGCGCGCGACCTCGAAGCCGGGCTGATCAGCCATGCGGCGGCCGCTCCTCTTTCCTCCTCTTCTTCCTTCGCCCCCGAACTTTCGGACCACCACGCATGAGTTCCACACCCAAGCCCGCGGCCCCCGCCGGCCGCCAACTGATCCGCCACCAGCTCGCCTGGAACCGCCTGCTCTCGGTGGTCGAGGAGCAGGCCCAGACGCTGATCCGCACCGCTTTCGGCACCTCCACGCGCGAGGCCGGCGACCTCTCGGCCGGCGTGTTCCTGCCCGACGGCCGCATGATCGCGCAGGCCGTGACCGGCACGCCGGGCCACGTCAACTCGATGGCCGAGTCGGTCAAGCACTTCCTGCGCCGCTTTCCGATCGAGACCATGGAAGACGGCGACGTGTTCCTCACCAACGACCCGTGGAAGGGCACCGGCCACCTGTTCGACATGACCATGGTCACGCCGGTGTTCCATGGCGAGGGCGAGGCGCGGCGCGCGGTCGCGCTGTTCGCCTCCACGCTGCACGTGGTCGACATCGGCGGCATCGGCTCGAGTCCCGACGGGCTGGAGATCTACCACGAGGGCCTGTTCCTGCCGATCCTGCGCTTCGTGCGCCGCGGCACGGTCGACCCGGCGGTGCACGCCATCATCCGCGCCAACGTGCGCGATCCCGAGCAGGTCGAGGGCGACCTGTTCGCGCTGGTGGCCTGCAACGAGGTCGGCGGCCGGCGGCTGCGCACCCTGCTGCGCGAGTTCGGCCTGGCCGACCTCGAGGCGCTCGGCGACTTCGTCATCGCGCGCTCGGCGCAGGCCATGCGCGAGGCGCTGGCCGAATGGCCGCGTGGCACCTGGCACCACACGCTGGTGGCCGACGGCTACGACGCGCCGATCACGCTGCAGGTGGCCGTGACCATCGGCGACGACGGCATCGACGTGGACTTCGCCGGCACCTCGGGCACGGTGGCGCGCGGCATCAACGTGCCCAAGGCCTACACCGATGCCTACACCTCCTTCGGCATCCGCTGCCTGGTGGGCGCCGACGTGCCCAACAACGCGGGCTCGCTGGCGCCGATCCGCGTCGCCGCGCCCGAGGGCTGCATCCTGCATGCGCTGCATCCCGCGGCCGTGACCGCGCGCCACGTCATCGGCCAGCTGCTGCCCGACGCCGTGTTCGGCGCGCTGCGGCAGGCCCGGCCCGACCGGGTGCCGGCCGAGGGTTCGTCGTCGCTGTGGAACCTGCAGCTCGTGGGCGGCGAGGTGCTGGCCGGCACCGCGCCGGCCGATGCCGAGGCGGTGCGCCGCGGTCCGCGCTTCAACGTGATCAGCTTCAGCACCGGTGGTACCGGCGCGCGGCCCGGCAAGGACGGCCTCTCGGTCACCGCCTACCCGAGCGGCGTGCGCAACGTCTCGCTCGAGATCCTCGAGACCCAGGCGCCGCTGCTGTTCGAGCGCAAGGAGTTCCGCGTCGACTCGGGCGGTGCCGGCACCGTGCGCGGCGGCCTGGGCCAGGTGATCGAGGTGCGCCATGCGCAGCCCGACGCGGCCTTCCTGATCGCCGCCGCCTTCGACCGCGTCGACCATCCGGCGCGCGGCGCGCTCGGCGGCAGCGACGGCGCGCCGGGCCGGCTGCGGCTGGCCTCGGGCCGCGCGCTGCGCGCCAAGGGGCGCCAGCTGATTCCGGCCGGCGACAAGCTGGTGGTCGAGACGCCCGGCGGCGGTGGCCTCGGCGATGCCGCCCGGCGCGCCGAAGCCGCCATCGCGCGCGACCTGCGCGAAGGGCTGGTGACGGCCGCGCCGGTGCCCGCGATCGATGCCGCCGTTGCCTGATTTCGTTCCTCTTCTTCTTTCTGCTTCCGTTCCTCCCACCATGTCTTCCCTGCTCCGCCCCCCGCACCTCCGCCGCGCCGCCGTCGCGCTGCTGCTCGCCGCCGGCCTCGCTGCCGCCACGCAGGCCGCGCCGCCCAATCACAGCGGCACCCTGACCCTGCTGTCGACCAGCGAGCCGACCGCGCTCGTGACCATCGGCAATGTCGCCACGCCGATCCTCAGCGTCAGCGCCAAGGTCACCGAGGGCCTGCTCAAGTACGACTACGACGTCAATCCACAGCCGCAGCTGGCGACCAAGTGGGTCATCAGCCCCGATGGCCTGACCTACACCTTCACGCTGCGCCAGGGCGTGAAGTGGCACGACGGCAAGGACTTCACCTCGGCCGACGTCGCCTACTCGATCGAGCTGTTGAAGAAGATCCATCCGCGCGGCCGCAACACTTTCGCCAACCTCACGGCCATCGACACGCCCGACAAGTACACCGCGATCCTGCGGCTGTCGAAGCCCGCGCCCTACCTGATCCGCGCGCTGGTCGCGACCGAGACGCCGATCGTGCCCAAGCACGTCTACGAGGGCACCGACCCGGCGAACAACCCGAACAACAACGCGCCGATCGGCACCGGCCCGTTCAGGTTCAAGGAGTGGGTGCGCGGCAGCCACATCGTGTACGAGCGCAATCCCGAGTACTGGGACAAGCCCAAGCCCTTCATCGACCAGCTGATCGTGCGCTTCGTGACCGACCCAGCGGCAGCCGCCGTGGCCTTCGAGACCGGCACCGTCGACCTCGGCTATCGCACGCCGGTGCCGCTCGCGGACCTCGAGCGGCTCAAGAAGGTGCCCGCGCTGCGCTTCGAGACCAAGGGCAACAGCTACTCGTCGAACGTGACCCGGCTCGAGTTCAACCTCGACAACGAGTACTTCAAGAACGAGAAGGTGCGCCAGGCCGTGGCCCATGCCGTCGACCGCGGCGTGATCGTGAAGGTGGTGAACTACGGCTACGGCCAGGTCAGCTATTCGCCGATCGCACCCGGCCTCAAGGCCTTCCACGATCCCGCGCCCTCGCCCTATGCCTTCGACCTCAAGAAGGCCAACGCCCTGCTCGACGAGGCCGGCTATCCGCGCAAGGCCGGCGGCGTGCGCTTCAGCGTGCCGCTGGACTTCAACCCCATCGGCGCGGACGGCCCGCGCCTGGCCGACTACCTGCGTTCGACCCTGGCGCGCATCGGCATCGCGGTGACGGTGCGGGCGCAGGATCCGAGCGCCTTCATCAAGCGCATCTACACGGACCGCGATTTCGCGTTCACGCACAACGGGGCCAGCAACCTGTTCGATCCGACCGTGGGGGTGCAGCGGTTGTACTGGTCGAAGAACTTCATCAAGGGGGTGCCGTTCTCGAATGGCACGCACTATCAGAGTCCTGTGGTGGACAAACTGCTCGAGGATGCGGCGGTGGAGAACGATCCTGCGCGGCGGCTGAAGCTGTTCAAGGAGTTTCAGGATACGGTGGCGCGGGATGTGCCGGATTTGAATCTCTATCAGCCTGTGTTCATCACCATTGCCAATCAGCGGGTGCATGACCATTCGTTGACGGCGGATGGGGTGGAGTCGAATCTGGCGGATGTCTACGTCGACGAGGCGAAGAAATAAGCGCTTCGTTCATTCCGGCGAAGCTGGTGCCGGAACTGCTGGTCGCGGATGTGCATGCGAGCCTGCGGTTCTGGTGCGACCTCTGTGGGTTCGCGGTCGTCTATCACCGGCTGGACGAGGGGTTCGCCTACCTCGATCGGGAGGGGGCGCAGGTGATGCTCGAGGAACGAGGGCGGGGGCGCAACTGGGTGACCGGGGCGTTGGAGGCGCCGTATGGACGCGGTGTGAATTTTCAGGTGGGCGTGCGGGCGCTGGGGCCGATCCTCGAGGCCTTGGCGCTTGCGGGGTGGCCGTTGTTTCTGGCGGCCGAGGAGAAGTGGTATCGCAAGGGGAACGTCGAGGTGGGGGTGCATCAGGTGGTGGTGCAGGATCCGGACGGGTATCTGGTGAGGTTTTCGGCGGGGGTGGGGGAGCGGCCGCGCGAGGGCGACGGATGACCCTCTGCGGACTTCAGCGCGTCGCGATGCGCGCCAATGTCTCTTCCAACTGGCAGCGATCCGCCTCACGCTTGCTCGCGGTACGTTGCGCGAGGTTGTGCAGCTTGCGTCGCACGCCTGGCAGGCCCGAGGCATGGGCCAGCCCGATCAGGTCGAAATCCGGCTGCTCCTGTTCGACCGATCGAAGGAAGCTACGCGACGGCTCATCCAGCCACTTCGCCACGCGCGCGAGCAGTCGATCGCGGTTCTCCAGCAAGGTCTGCACGTCGATGGGCTCGGCGGTCATGCCTTTGAAATGGGCTTCGAAGGTGGCCGCGAAATCCGCCGGCACGCGGGGCGCCAGCATCTCCCAGGCGGGCTTGGGGCTGCACGTGAGGTACACGAGAAAAGTGCGCCAGAGCACCTCGTCCGCCCGTTCGTCGTCGAGCAGCAAGCCCACGTCGAAGAGATCGCGCGGATGCTGCCGGGACAAGGCCGCGGCGAGCTTGCCGGCGTAGAGGTCGGCGAAATCCAGTACCTGTGCCTGCGCAAAGCCGAATGCCTCCGCTACCGTCGGACGCACGACCATGTGGCGTACCGGATGCACCGTGCCGCGCATGACCGGTGTCGTCTCGATCTGCACGCGCGCACGGCCACGGCTGGCCACCAGCCTCGTGATCGTCCCCGTGCCCTCGCCCGCCGAGGTCTGCACCTGCAGCTGCAACGGACGGGCTCGCAGCCCATCGGCCAATTGCCCGAAGGCCTGCGCGATCAACTTCGCATCCTCAGCGTAGTCGTGCACCGGCAGCCAGGCCAGATCGATGTCGACCGACAAACGCGGCAGGTCGTGCTCGAACAGGTTGATGGCGGTTCCGCCCTTGAGCGCGAAACGCGGCTCCTGCGCGAGCGCCGGCAGGATCTCGACCAGCAGCCGTACCCGGTCGGCGTAGCGCCCACCTCGGGACTCAAGCCAGGTGTTCATCGAGGTCTGCCGGCAAGGTGATCTGGTAGGTCGGATGCAGGCGCCCACCGGGAACCAAGGCGCGCTTGCCCCGGCCGAGATCGACGCCCTCCAGGGACACGTGCGACAACCACGCATGCCGGTGGCGGTCGGCCAGGGCCAGAAAGAGCCGCTTGGCCTTGATGCTCCGGCAGTGGCGCAGCAGCCATTCAACGCGCTGCGGCCGCAGCGTGGTCATGGCCTGCATCAGGGCGTCGGCTTCGTGGATCTGCGGCGCATCCGACACGCCGTCGCACAGCTCCAACATGGCGCGTTCGGGCGTGGCACACACCAAACGCGCATCGGCGTCCGGGCCCATCCGATGCCATGCCAAGCCTTGTTGGGCCAGTGCGGACTCGGCCAGCCTGGCGCTGAACGCCAGGGACGGCAGATCGAACGGCCCTTTGCCGAGAAATGCGAAGCGCTCCTTCAGCGGCAGCTTGTCCACCCAGCCCGGTGGCCGCTGCGGCCCATGGAGCGTCACCACACCGGCATCGCCCAGGCGCAGGTAGTGCTCGTGTCCCTGCAAGGTCAGCGCGAAGCGCCCTCCCACGTGCAGCGCCATCTCCTCCCCGACCTGCAGGCTGCGCACCACCCCATCCCACTGCAGACGTGCGCCTCGGCGCATGTAGACGCCGCGAGCCGGCGAGACCAGCCACCCGCTGCCCACATAGCGCGCGACCAGGCTGTTGGAGTAGCCATGTGCCCGCAGCCAACTGCTGGAGACAAGACGGGTGTCGTCGAGTTCGGCCAGCAGATGGTTTAGTTTTCCGTGATTTTGATCACTCATAGTGCTCAAAATACAGGTTTTCTGAACTTCTGCCTAGGCTTGGTGTTCGACGGTCGGAAATTTGGTCATCGGGGGTGCTTTATTCCCAAGACGTCAACACGCCCGTCCTCAGCCGACCCTTCAGGAGTTTCCGATCCCACCCACTCCAGCCGGGACGGCCGGCCCGGTGGATTCATCAATCCACCAATGCTTCTTCCTCGGCCAACCCAATCAACACATCGGCCGGAATCCCCATCCCTTTATTCAGGCGGCGGATCATGTGCAACGTCAACGGGCGCTTGCGCGCCAACACCTCGTACACACGATTCAGCGGTCCGATAAAGGGAACGAGATCCTTCACGCCCATGCCCGACTGGTCCATGCGGAACTTGATCGCCTCGATCGGGTCGGGGGGATCGATCGGGTGATGCTTCGCTTCGTAGGCCTGAACCAGCGTCACGAGCACATCGAGGCGGTCGCCTTCGGGCGTGTCCCGCTTGGCCATCATCAGGCCTTCAATCGCCGCGAGCGCGGCGCGGTAGCTGCTTTCGTTCTTGACGGGTTGAATTTCCATGACGGGCTCCTTCCTTCAAATGGTGTTCGCGTCGATCTGGTCGTACTGCGCGTGCGTGCCGATGAACCGGGTGTAGATCGTTGCGTAGTCGTAGTTGATCCAGACGACGAGCCGGTACTTGTTGCCCCCGAGGTTGAACACGGCACGGCCGTCCTTGAGGATGCTGACCTTCGGCATGGCGGCCACGACATCGGCGGGCTGCGTCCACTGCGCGGCGCAGGCCATCGCGTACCAGGCCCGCGCCGGGCCGACACAGTCCTGATGGGCGTCCTGCCGGTAGAAGTCGACCAGCATTTTCTGGGCGATGACTCGCATGACGCAATTTTAGTCCCAAATTGGGACTGGTGCCGGCGATGTGTTCCCGCCGGCGTTTTCGGAGCAACCTCAGGCCGCCTTCCTCTGCTCCGCCCCCGGCACAGCCGCAATCAAACTCCGCGTATACGCATGCTGCGGCCGATCCCAAATATCCTGATACCCCCCCGTTTCCACGATCTTCCCCTTGTTCATCACCATCACCCGATCCGCGATGTACCGCACCACCGACAGATCGTGCGAGATGAACAGGTAGGAAAGCCCGAAGTCCTCCTTCAGCTCCACCAGCAGGTTCAGGATCTGCGCCTGCACCGACACGTCGAGCGCCGACACCGGCTCGTCGAGCACCACCAGCGACGGCCGCAGCACGAGCGCGCGCGCGATGCCGATGCGCTGGCGCTGCCCGCCCGAGAACTCGTTGGGAAAGCGCCGCGCCGCGTCGGCCGGCAGGCCCACGCGCTCGAGGATGGCGGCGATGCGGTTGCGGCGCTCGGCGCGGTCGTCCACGCCGTGCACCTTGAGCACCGACTCGAGGATGTCGAACACGCTGCGCCGCGGGTTCAGCGATGCATAGGGGTCCTGGAACACCATCTGCACACGGCGCCGCCACGGCTTGAGCGCTTTCTCGGACAGCGAAGCGATGTCGGTGCCGTCGAACACGATGCGCCCGCCCGCCGGGTCCACCAGCCGCAGCAGGGTCCGAGAGAGCGTGGACTTGCCGCAGCCCGATTCGCCGACCAGGCCCACGGTCTCGCCCGCGCGGATGTCGAAGGACACACCGTCGACCGCATGCAGCACGCCGCCGCCGCGCGTCGGATAGTCGGTGCGCAGGTCCTGCACCGACAGCAGCGGCTCGCCGGCCGCGGCGCGCACGGGCAAGGCACGCACCTTCGTGTTCGGCTGCGGCACGTGCAGCGCGAAGTCGCGCACGCCGGTCGCGGGGTCGAGCCGGGTCTGGATCTCGGGCAGGCGCGCATCCGCGTAGTGCAACGCGCTGCCGGCATGCAGCGAGGCGCCGAGCAGGCCGCGGGTGTAGGCATGCGAAGGGGCGGCGAAGAGCTTCGAGGTCGGTGCCTCCTCGACCTTCTCGCCGCCGTACATCACGGCCACGCGATCGGCCCACTGGGCCACCAGGCCCAGGTCGTGGGTGATCAGCAGCAGCGCCATGTCGAGCTCGCGGCGCAGGCCGTCGAGCAGTTCGAGGATCTGCGCCTGGATGGTCACGTCGAGCGCGGTGGTCGGCTCGTCGGCCACCAGCAGGCGCGGCTTGCAGGCCACGGCCATCGCGATCATCACGCGCTGGCGCTGGCCGCCCGAGAGGTTGTGCGGATGGTCGTCGATGCGCCGCTGCGGCTCGGGGATGCGCACCAGGTCGAGCAACTCGATGGCGCGCCGGCGCGCCGCGGCGGCCGAGAGCTTCTCGTGGCGGCGCAGCGTCTCCTCGATCTGCGCGCCGATGGTGTGCACCGGGTTCAGCGAAGTCATCGGCTCCTGGAAGATCATCGCGATCTCGCGCCCGCGCACCTCGCGCAGCGCGGCCGGCGACAGCGCGAGGATGTCGCGTCCGTCGAAATGGATGCTGCCGCGCAGCGCGGTGCCGGGCGCGAGCAGGCGCAGCAGCGCCAGCGCGGTGGTCGACTTGCCGCAGCCCGATTCGCCGACCAGCGCCAGCGTCTCGCCGCGCTGCAAGGTCAGGTCCAGCCCGCGCACGGCCTGGATCGGACCGTTCGAGCCGTGGAAGAAGACATCGAGGCCGCGCACGTCCAGCAGCGGCGGCGCGATCGTCACTGGTTCGAGCGTCATCTCAACGGCCCCTCAAACGCGGGTTGAAGGCATCGTTGAGGCCATCGCCCACGAGGTTGAGCGCCAGCACGGTGAAGACGATGGCCGCGCCCGGCAGCGCCGTGAGGTACCAGGCCGTGCGCAGCAGCTCGCGGCCCTGGCCGATCATGCTGCCCCACGACACCGCATTGGGGTCGCCCATGCCGAGGAAGGACAGCGCCGATTCGATCAGGATCGCGCTGGCCACCAGCACCGAGGTGGTGACGATGACCGGCGGCAGCGCGTTCGGCAGCATCTCCTGGAAGATGATGCGCGCATGGCCGAAGCCCTGGCTGCGCGCGGCGAGCACGAACTCGGTCTCGCGCAGCGCGCGGAACTCGGCGCGCACCAGCCGCGCGATCACGGGCCAGGAGGCCAGGCCGATCGCGAACACGATCACCGGCACCGAGGGCTGGCCGATCGCCACCACCACGATCACGAACAGGAACGAGGGCATGGTCTGGAACAGCTCGGTGATGCGCACCAGCACGTCGTCGACCCGGCCGCCGAAGTAGCCCGCGGTGGCGCCCACGAGGATGCCGATCGCGAGGCTCAGCACGGCCGCGACCACGCCCACGGCGAGCGAGACGCGCGCGCCGTGCGCGATGCCGGCGGCGACGTCGCGCCCGAGCGAGTCGCTGCCCAGCGGATAGGCCGCGTCCTGGCCGGGCCACAGCAGCGGCTGCGCGACCATGTCGAGCGGATCGCCCGGATAGAGCAGCGGCGCGAGCAGCGCCAGCACCAGCATCGCCAGCAGCAGCACCACGCCCGCCACGGCGGAAGGGTTGCGCACGAAGGCGCGCAGCGCGGCGCGGCGCGCCGAGACCGGGCGTGCGTCGACGGCGGCGACGACGACGGCAGCGGCCGGCGTCGGCGGCGCGGGCGGTTCCGCGCGGCGGGGCGCCGTTGCCGGCGCGCTCGCTTGCGCGAGGTTGGAGTCGAGCAGGAAGGGAGTGGACATCGGTGAGAACGAGAAGAGCGTGAAGCGGTGCGCGTGCGGAACTCAGCGCACCTGGATGCGCGGGTCGAGCAGCGCGTGCAGCAGGTCGACCAGCATGTTGGCCACGATCACCAGCAGCGAGGACATCAGCAGCACGCCGAGCAGCACCGTGTAGTCGCGTCCGGCCACCGAGTCGAAGGCCAGCCGGCCGAGGCCGGGCCAGCTGAAGACGGTCTCGACCACCACCGCGCCGCCGAGCAGGGTGCCCAGGTGCATGCCGGCCACGGTGGTGACCGGGATCAGCGCGTTGCGCAGCACGTGGCGCATGGTGACGGTCCACGGATGCAGGCCCTTGGCCTCGGCGGTGCGCACGAAGTCCTGGCGCGACACCTCGAGCATGGCGGCCCGCGTGAGCCGCGAGAAGATGGCGATGTAGAAGCCCGCGAGCGCGAGCGCCGGCAGCACCAGGTGGCGCGCCACGTCGACCGCGTGCTTCAGGCCGGTGTAGCCCGCGCCGATGGTCTCGCTGCCGCCGGTGGGCAGCCAGCCCAGGTGCACCGAGAACAGCACGATCGCCATCAGCCCGAGCCAGAAGCCCGGCGTGGAGTACAGCAGCAGCGCCAGCACCGAGAGCGTGCGGTCCTGCCAGCGGCCCACGCGGGTGGCCATGATGGTGCCCAGCGCGATGCCGATGGCGAGCGCGAAGCCCAGCGCGGTGAGCATCAAGAGCAGCGTGTTGCCCAGGCGCGCGCCGATCAGCGCCACCACCGGCATGTTGTAGCGCGGCGAAACGCCGAGGCTGCCGTGCGAGAGGTTGTAGAGGTAGCTGCCGAGCTGCTGCAGCACCGGCAGGTCGAGGCCGAAGTGGGCGCGCAGCTGCGCCATGCTCTCGGCCGTGGCCGAGCCCGATTCGGCCGCCACCACGTCGGCGGCGTCGCCCGGGATCAGCTGCATCAGCACGAAGTTCAGCAGGATGACGCCGATCACGGTCGGCACGGCCTGCCAGGCCGTGCGCACCAGGGTTCGGCCGGCGCTTCGCAGGTTCATGGCGCCACCGCCGCGTCGGCCGTGGCGGGCGCGACCAGCCGGATGCCCACGTCGCCTTCGCGCTCGAGCTGGGCCACGAGGCCGATCTCCCAGTCCAGGTACTGCTGGAAGCCGGCATTGCGCGCCGCCAGGTCGGCATGCGCGTAGGGGCTGTACCAGTGGTCGTCGTCGCCGGTCAGCACGCCCTCGACGCCCTGGCCGGTGGGCAGGCCGGCCGCGACCCAGGCCTGGGTGCCGCCCGCCAGCGCGAGCACCTCGCGCGCGGAGCCGTCGCGGGCCAGACGCGAGATCAGCTCGGCTGCGACCGCGCCGGCCAGCACGCCGTCGGACGAGACCAGCACCACGCGCTGCGTGGCGGGCAGGCCGGCGACGAATTCCTCGAGCCGGTCGGGCACCGCGAAACGCGCGCCCGCGACATGGCGGCGCTCGTAGGCGGCGCGGCGCTCGATGTCGAACACCGCGACGCTGCCGGCGTCCAGCGCCGATGCGAGTTCTCGCACGGCGATGCGCGGCGCGCGCGCATGCAGCGGCAGCAGCTTCACGGGCTCGGGGCCGAGCACCAGCACGGGCAGCGGCGCCGGCGCATGCACGAAGACCTCGTGGCCGCCGAGCTGCGCGAGCCAGGCGCCGGTGGTCAGCGCGCGCACGCCGTCCCAGTCGGCCAGCACGATGCGCGCGCGGCGCACGCCCACGTATTCGTCGGTGGCCTGCACCAGCTGGCCGCCGGGCGCCCAGCGCCAGCCCTCGAGATGGCCGGCCTCGTACTCCTGGCGCGTGCGCACGTCGAAGCGGTAGAGCGAGCGTTCGCCGGCCTCGGCCTCGAGCCGCGCCAGCCCCGCGGCGTCGAGGCGGCGCACGCCGGCGCGCCGGGCCACGTCCTCGGCCCGTGCGCGCGCCTGCTCGAGGCCGGCGGCCTCGGGCTCGGGCAGCGGCGCGCTGCGGCCATGCGACAGCGTGCGCCCGGCCAGCAGCCAGGCCATGGTGCCGTCCTTGAGCGAGACCACGGGGTTCGGAATGCCCGCGTCGATCAGCGTCTGCGCGCCGACGATGCTGCGCGTGCGGCCGGCGCAGTTCACCACCACCAGCGTTTCGGGACGCGGCGCGAATTCATGGATGCGGTAGACCAGCTCGGCGCCCGGCAGGCTGTGGGCGAACGGCAGGCTGAAGTCGGCGAACTCCTCGGGCGTGCGGCTGTCGACCACCACGATGTCGTCGCCGCGTTCCACGCGCTGGTGCAGCTCGTCGACCGAGATCCACGGCGTGTGCTTGCGGTGCTCGATGACCTCGCCGAAGGCCTTGCTCGGCACGTTGCTGCCGCTGAACAGCTCGTAGCCCGCCGCGGCCCAGCCCGCGGTGCCGCCGGCCAGCACCGACACGTTGCGCCAGCCCAGGCGCACCAGCTTGCCTGCCGCCTGGTGGGCCAGCGACTCGTCGGCGTCGGTCAGCACGATGCGGGTGTCGCGGCGCGGCACCAGGCGGTCGATCAAGAGCTCCAGTCGCCACAGCGGCGCCGAGGCGGCCAGCAGGATATGGCTGCGCACGAAGACGCCGGTCTCGCGCACGTCGAGCAGCGCGATCTCCTCGCCATCGGACAGCGCGGCCTTGAGCGCCGCCGGCGCGATCGCCGGATGGCGGATGTTGCGCGGCGGCCCGAACCGGCGGTAGCTGCCGCCGGCCGTGCCTTCGAACACCACGCGATGCTCGAGCCGCTCGAGCGCGCGGCCGTAGAAATGCAGGTGCCGGCCGTCGAGGCCGTCGACCAGTTCGATGGTGTGGACGTCGGTGGGCGTCAGCACCACCGCACTGCCCGCGGCCACGTCGACCACGCGCGTCTGCACGAGGTCGTCGCGCGCGGGGTCGGTGGTCTTCTCGCGGCGGTAGAGCACGTTGCGCTCGTTGCCCTCGACGCCGGCAATGATCGCCCAGGTCGTGTGGTCGTGCGGCGGCTGGGCCTTGCCGGCCAGGCCCGCCGAGAGGTAGAGCGCGAAGCCGCCATCGGCGTCCTCGGCCAGCCGGTAGACCTGCGCGGGGCGCTCGGCATCGATGGGGAAATGGGCGGCCGGGAACAGGTCGGCGCGCCGGCCCAGGGCGATCAGCGCATCGGCCACGGGCTGCAGCCGGGCATGGCCCTCGCCGGGGCCGGCGGCCAGCAGGCCGCGCGCCTGCGCGAGGAAGGCGTCGACGGCGCGCGCGCGCTCGCTCGCGACGTCGTTGCCCGCCGTTTCGACGGGGAGTTCGGAGAGGCTCATGGGGGACTTTCGAGGGGAAGGCGGGGAAGCGGGAACACGGCCCGGGGCCGCGGTGTGGGCAGGGTATGCGCCGGACCGGGCCGGCCGAACGAAGTTTTTCTTCTACGCATATCCGGTTTGCTTCGTTGGACGCGCGCGCGCCCGCGCCTACGGTCGGCGCATCCTCGAACAAGACCCTCCATGACCTCCCTGCCCTTCCCGATCCGCGGCGCGCGCCGCGCCCTGCTGCGCGCCACGCTGGCCGCGCCCGTCCTGCTCGCCGCCTTCACGGCTTCCGCCCGCGCCGCCACCGACGAGGCGGCCGGTTTCCCCTCGAAGCCGGTCCACATCGTGGTGCCGGTGGCCGCCGGCGGCAGCGCCGACAAGCTCACGCGCCTGATCGCCGAGCGCCTGACCGAGCGCTGGGGCCAGTCGGTGGTGGTCGAGAACCTCGGGGGCGCCAGCGGCACCATCGGCGCCGCGCGCGTGGCCAAGTCGCCGGCCGACGGCTACACGCTGCTGCAGCAGGGCGAGGGCCTGACGCTCAACGGCATCCTGTTCGACCGCCTGCCCTACGACGGCCAGAAGGCCTTCACGCCGGTGATCAAGGCGGTGGTCAATCCGCAGATCCTGGTGGTCAATCCGAAGACCGGCATCGGCGACTTCCGCGCCTACCTCGCGCGCGCCAAGGCACGGCCACACTCGATCAGCCTGGGGCTGCCGGGCAACGGCGGCATCGCCCACGTGGCGCACGAGATGATCGGCCAGGAGACCGGCGCGCAGGTCAACTACATCCCCTACTCGGGCGGCGGCCCGGCCACGCTCGACGTGCTCGCGGGCCATGTCGACGCCACGCTGATCACGCTGGCCGCCGTGACCGACCACGTGCGCGCCGGCAAGCTGCGCGCGCTCGCGGTCACCACCGACTACCGCTCGGGCGCCCTGCCCGAGGTGCCGACCATGGCCGAGGCCGGGCTGCCGGGCTTCGCGGTCGAGAGCTGGCAGGGCTATTTCGCGCCGGCCGGCACGCCGCCGGCCGTGGTCGCGAAGATCAACCGCGACATCCAGGCCGTGATCGCCGCGCCCGAGACGCGCGCCAAGCTCGAGGACATGGGCTTCAAGGTGACGGGCGGTTCGCCGGCCGACCTGGGGCGCACGCTGGCGGCGGAGCGCATCCGCTATGCGAAGACCATCCAGACGGCGGGGATCTCGCTGCGCTGAGATCCCGCCGCCATCCGTTCAGGCTACCTGCAGCCGCGCCTCGCCCTGCCACAGCGCGCCCGCATAGAGCTCGGGCCCGAAGTCCGGCGCCACCTCGGCGCGCGTGCGCGCCTCGTGCAGCGGCAGGTCGGCCAGCACCAGGTCCTCGCTGATGCGGCGCACGATGGCCGGCACGTAGCCGCGCATGCCGGGCACGTCGCCCAGCGGCAGCCCGGTGCTCGCGAAGCCGCCCGGGTTGTAGACGTGGATGTCGCGCAGCCACGGCGCCGTGCCCGCTGTCTTCTCGACCAGCTCGAGGCCCGTGCCCAGGTAGGGCGCGGCCGCGAGCTCGTCGTCGCGCTCGTGCGCGGGCGCCTCGAAGCGGTCGCGCCAGCGCAGCACCAGCTCGGCGATGCCGGCCAGCTCGGGGCGCTCGCTCAGCTCGTGGCTGTAGCCGGTGCCGGCGATCGCGAAATCGAAGTGGAAATGCTCGTCGTGCACATGGGCCACGAGCCGGTTGCCGTTCTGCGTGACGCCGCGCCACGGCGCGCCCAGGTGCAGATGGAAGTTGGGAAAGGCCAGCACGCGCTGCACCGAGTCGGGCGGCGGCGTGGTGCCCAGGCGCCGGTAGCGCGCCGCATGGTGCCAGCGCGTGGCATCGGGCAGCGCGAAGTAGTTGTCGTACAGGCCCGGATAGCCACGCACGCGCGCCACCGGCGTGGCCGCGAGATGGTCGCGGCGCGCAAACAGGTGCACGGCGGCCGCGCCATGCTCGAGCGCCACCGCGGCCGCGTCGAAGGCCGAGGCCGCCGCGCCGATCACGGCCACGCGCTTGCCTTCGAGCGCCGCGAAATCGATCGCATGGCCGGTGTGGGCCGCGAGCCCGCCGGCCACCGCATTCGCGAGCAGCTCGGGCACGAAGGGCGCGCCGCTGCCGGCCACGCCGTTGGCGAAGACCAGCTTGCGCGCGGTCTCGATGCGCTCCTGGCCATCGACCTCGAGCCGCACGCGGAAGTGCGGCACCGCGCCCTGCCCGGCCGCCTCGAAGCCGACCAGCCGCGTGCCGTAACGCACCCCGGTGGCGGTGATGTGGCGGAACCAGTCGAGGTAGGCGGCCCAGTCGGTGCGCGGAATGCGGTCGAGCGCCGCATAGGCCTCGAGGCCATGGCGCGATTCGTACCAGGCCTGGAAGCCCAGCGCGCTCACCGGTCCCTCGGGGCCGACCAGGTTCTTGAGCGTGCGCAGCTTGTGCATGCGCGCGCGCGTGAGCCACACGCCCGCGCGCTGCGCATCGGGCGCGGCATCGATCACGCTGACTTCGGCGATGCCCGCGCGGCGCAGCGCGAACGAGAGCGCGGCACCGCTCTGGCCGCCGCCGACGACGAGCACGTCGTGGTCGATGCCATCGTGGCGCGGCACCCAGTTGGCGGGCGCGGGGCCGAGCAGGCGCAGGGCCTCGTGGGCGAAGCGGTCGCGCGGGTCGTTCGGTGCGAGGGGCGTGGAGGGGGCGTTGCTCATGAGGTGGTCGACAGGAGTGGCGCGGCGGATGCCGCGAAAAAAAACGGGCCCCGAGGGGCCCGTTGAAACTGCATCGCCGTAGCGACCAGGAGACACTCACCCTCGAAGGCAAGAGCCCTCATTCTTCAAGAGAGCGCGGCCTTCGCGAAGCACGTAATCCGCATACGCTGATCCGTTTTTGTTCTTTGCCGCACGGCATCGTCGCGCGATAGCCTGCGGGCACTCCCACCGAGTGCGCGCCCGGAAGGCGCATGCCCCCGCCAGAGACAAGCCTCTTCCCGTCGCCATGAACTTCCAGCAACTGCGATCCGTGCGCGAGACCGTGCGCTGCGGCTTCAACCTCAGCGAAGCCGCCGTGGTGCTCGAGGCCTCGCAGTCCGGCGTGAGCCGGCAGATCCGCGACCTCGAGAACGAGCTCGGCATCCTGCTGTTCAAGCGCTCGGGCAAGCGGCTCACGGGCCTCACCTCGCCCGGCGACCACCTGCTGCCGATCATCGAGCGCGTGCTCGACGACAGCCTGAACCTGCGCCAGGCCGGCCAGGATTTCCTGGCGCGCGAGGAGGGCCTGCTGTCGATCGCGGCCACGCATTCGCAGGCGCGCTATGCGCTGCCGGCCGCGGTGCAGGAGTTCCGGCTGCGCTTTCCCGGCGTGCGGCTGCACCTGCACCAGGGCACGCCGCGCCAGATCGCGCAGATGCTGCTCGACGGCGAGGTCGACGTGGGCATCGCCACCGAGTTGCCGCAGAACCATCCGCAGCTCGCGGCCATCTCCTGTCGCTGCTGGACGCACCTGGTGGTGGCGCCCGCGGGCCATCCGCTGCTGACCGAGGCGCCGCTCACCATCGAGAAGCTCGCGCGCCATCCGCTCATCACCTACGACAGCGGCCTCACCGGCCGCTCGCGCATCGACGAGGCCTTCGCGCGCCATGGCCTCTCTCCCGACATCGTGCTGGCCGCGATGGATGCGGACGTGATCAAGACCTACGTGGAGCTCGGCGTGGGCGTGGGCATCGTCGCCGACCTGGCCTACGACGCAGTGCGCGACCGGCGCCTGCGCGCGCTGGAAGCCGGCCACCTGTTCGGCGAGAACCGCACCCAGCTCGCGGTGCGCCGCGGCGGGCATCTGCGCGGCTACATCCATGCCTTCATCGATGCCTTCGCGCCCGGCATGGCGCGCGAGGCGATCGCGCGCGCCAGTGCGGAGGCGCCGCCCGAAGACGGCGCCTGAACGTCAGGGTTGTTGCGGCTCGCCCAGCGAGAGCATCAGCCGGTTCGCCCAGTTGAAGAAGGCCGCGCCGTGGATCACGTCGGCGATCGCGAGGTCGTCGAGGCCCTGTGCGCGCAATGCCTCGATGTGTTCCGTGCCGAAGCTCGAAGGCGTGGACGACAGCGCCACCGAGGCCGCGACGATCGCGTCCCAGCGCTCGCCGAGCGCGGCCGCCGTGCCCTCGTCGAGCAGCCGCTGCACATCGTCCGAACGCTGCGAGAAATGCGTGGCGAAGCGCGCATGCACCGAGGCGCAGTAGATGCAGCCGTTGTGGCGCGAGGCCGCGGCCGCGGCCAGTTCGCGCTCGGCGCGCGGCAGGCCGGCCTCGGGGTTGTAGAAGATGTCCTTGTCGGTGCGCGTGCGCGCGCCGAGGATGTCGGGATCGCGCGCGAGCAGCCGGAAGTACGGCGACTTGGCGCGCGCCGCATCCACCAGGCCCGCGAAGTGGCGCTCGGTGAGCTCGGCTTCGGGCAGTGGCTCGAGCCAGGGCAGCCATTCGAGCTGCGCCTGCGTGAAGCGCGCGGGGTGCGCGTTGTCCGGATAGCTCAGGGTCGATTCGGTGGCCATGGCGTTCAGTCGACGGAAGTGATGGGATGGCGCGCCAGCGTGCGCAGGCCCGCGACGACGCGGACCTGGAACGCGAGGAAGGCCACGAGCTGCGACAGGGTCACGATGCCGGTGGACGACCAGCCGGCATCGAGCAAGGCCTGCAGCGCGGTGGGGCTCGCATCGCGCGGATGGAACACCAGCAACTGTGCATGCACGAGCGCGGCCGAGAGGCGCGGGCCCAGCGCTTCGCGGTTCGCATCGGCGACCGCATACGAGGGGCCGGCCGTGTCCTCGGCGCTCAGCGGTCCCGCGGGATAGCGGCCGTACGGGCCCTTGGCGGCGGCGCGTTTCGCTTCGTCCGCGATCGCCTCGGCCAGGCCCGCGCGGGCGCGCTGCGCGGCGAGGCGCTGCGCATAGAAGCGCGCGACCTCGGACTGCTCGTGCAGCGCGGTCACGAAGGCCGCGACGGCGAAGCGGTCCGCGATGTCGAAGTCCTCGGGCACGGGCGGCGTCGGCGCGAACAGCGCGAGATAACTCTGCTGCGCGTTGAGGCGCGCCTGTTCGCGCTGCGCGCGCAGCCGGTCGAGCGGATCGCCGGGCGCGATGCCGACCAGTTGGTCGATCACGTCGGCGACGGGAGGGGTGATGGCGGTCATGAGGTCTGGAGGGAAGGAATGTCGGTGGAGGCCGCCGCCGTGTCGCGCTGCCAGCCTAGCGCGGGCGCGACCTCGGTGGCGACGAGCTCGATCGAGCGCAGGATCGCCGCATGCGGCGGATCGACCGAGTGCACCTGGCACACGAGGTCGGTGACGCGCGCGAGCGTGCTGTCGGCGGCAAGCGAGGCGATCACGTCCTCGGGCGTGCCCACGTGCACGTCGTAGGCGGCGATCAGTCGTTCGAGCGGGGCCTCGGGGCCCGCGCGGTCCGCGAGACCACCGCCGCCCGAGGCCGCGAAGCGCGCGGCCGAGCGGCGCAGGCCGATCTCGGCCAGGCGCAGGGCCTCGGCGCGCGTGTCGGCCACGAAGACGCTGCGCGATCCCACGATGCGTGGCGTGGCGCCGGCCGGCAGCGCGGCCAGGTAGGCATCGACGATCGGGTCCTGCAGCTCGGCCAGCGTCGCATCGGGTGCTTCCAGCGTGCGCGGCTGGGTGCGCGAGAGCATCAGGCCGTCGCCGGCCTGGCCCGCGCGCGTGCCGCCGCTCACGGAGAAGGTCGCCTGCCAGATCCGGCCCAGCAGTTGCGCGCCCGCGGGGTACAGCGTGTCGCCGCCCGCGAGCGGCCGGCCGGCCCAGGCCGCGCGCACGGCCGCAAGCTGCCGTGCGAACAGGGCCGGACGCTCGGCCGCATCGAGACCGAAGGCGGCGAAGGCCTCGGGCGTGCCGCCCGTGCCCACGCCGATTTCGAGCCGACCGCCCGCGAGCAGGTCCAGCACGATGGCGTCCTCGGCCACGCGCAGCGCGTTCTCGAGCGGCAGGGTCACGATGCCGGTGCCCAGGCGGATGCGGCGCGTGCGCGCGGCCACGTGGGCCAGGAAGACGAAGGGCGACGGCAGCCCGCCCTCGTGTTCGTGGAAGTGGTGCTGCGCGACCCAGGCCGAGTCGAAGCCGAAGGCCTCGGCGTGCGCGATCTGCGCGGCCACCAGGCGATAGCGCTCGGCCGCGGGGGCGTCGTCGAGCAGCCGGCTGAAGAAGCCGAGGCGCTTGCGCACCGTCGGTCGTTGGGCGGAGGGTGCGTGCGAAGGCTCGGGCATGAAGCGGAAATTGTGGCGGCCGCGGCGCGCGCCGCCTGCGAAGAAAAAGTCGCATGCATATGCGCAAACCGAGGCTGCGCGATCAATCCGCCTTGCCAAATGCAGTGCGCGCCTAAGGAAGTGCGAATCCCTTCTTTCCGCGCGAGCGGGCACCGACTTAACCTGCCGCCGCACTTTTGCGCGCACCCTCCGACCACGAGTTCCCATGGCCACTTCCTCCCGCCAGATCAAGCTGGGCGCCTTTCTCATGCAGACCGGCCACCACATCGCCGCCTGGCGCCATCCGCAGGCCCAGGCCGACGCGGGCAGCAATTTCCGCCACTACGTCGAGCTCGCGAAGCTGGCCGAGGCCGCGAAGTTCGATGCCGTCTTCCTGGCCGACTCGGTGGGCGTGCGCAGCAGCGAACTCGCCTCGCTCTCGCGCACCGCGCGCAGCGACCACTTCGAGCCGCTGACCCTGCTGTCGGCGCTGGCCGCGGTCACCGAGCGCATCGGCCTGATCGCCACCGTGTCGACCAGCTTCAACGAGCCCTTCAACGTGGCGCGCAAGTTCGCCTCGCTCGACCAGATCAGCGGCGGACGTTCGGGCTGGAACCTCGTGACCTCGAGCGGCACCAGCGAGGCGCAGAACTTCAACCGCGACGAGCACTTCGAGCATGCGCTGCGCTACGAGCGCGCGGCCGAGTTCCACGACGTGGTGACCGGCCTGTGGGACAGCTGGGAGGACGACAGCTTCGTGCGCGACAAGGACAGCGGCCAGTACTTCCACGAGGACAAGCTGCACGTGCTGCACCACAAGGGCAAGCATTTCTCGGTGCGCGGGCCGCTCAACGTCTCGCGCTCGCCGCAGGGCCGGCCGGTGGTGGTGCAGGCCGGCGCCTCGGAAGCAGGCCGCGACCTCGCGGCGCGCACGGCCGAGGTGATCTTCGTCGCGCACCAGACCTTCGACGAGGCGAAGAGCTTCTACCGCGACATCAAGGACCGCGCCCAGGCCTACGACCGCGAGCCCGAGTCGATCAAGATCATGCCGGGCATCTTCCCGGTGGTCGGCCGCACGCAGGAGGAGGCCGAGGAGAAGTTCGCGCTGCTGCAGGACCTGGTGCACCCGGTGGTGGGTGTCTCGCTGCTGTCGAACGTGATCGGCGGCTTCGACTTCTCGGGCCTGCCGGTCGACGGCCCGGTGCCCGAGCTGCCCGAGACCAACGGCCCCAAGAGCCGGCAGCGCCTGCTGCTCGACCTCGCGCGGCGCGAGAACCTCAGCATCCGCGACCTCTACCTGCGCATCGCGGGCGCGCGCGGCCACCAGCAGGTGGTGGGCACGCCGCAGAGCATCGCCGACCAGCTGCAGCAGTGGTTCGAGGAAGGCGGCGCCGACGGCTTCAACATCATGTCGCCGTGGTTCCCGGGCGGGCTGCAGGACTTCATCGCGCTGGTGCTGCCCGAGCTGCGCCGGCGCGGCCTGGTGCGCACCGAGTACGAGGGGCGCACCTTGCGCGAGCACCTGGGGCTGCAGCGGCCGCGGCATGGGCAGCGCCGGGCCGCGGTGAGCGCGGCCTAGAGAGCCGGGTCGACACCGGCGCGCCGATGGCGCGCGAGGCCGTGCCCGCGCATCGCGCCGGTCGATCGAGCCGCCTATGACAAACCCTAGCCACCCTGAATCGGGTGGTTGCCGGGCGGCGCTGCATGGACAGCATGGGACCCGCGACACCAGACCGACACGGACCTGGTGCTTCGCGACAACAGGTCACACATCAGTCCATCAGGAGAGAACACCATGCCGCAGCGCCTCAAGTTCGGCGTCTTCCTCGCGCCCTTCCACAGATCGGGCACCAACCCGACGCAGGCCCTGAGCCTCGACCTGCTGCTCATGGAGCAGCTCGACCGGCTCGGGTACGACGAGGCGTGGATCGGAGAGCACCACAGCGCCGGCACCGAGATCATCGGCTGCCCGGAAATCTTCATCGCGGCGGCGGCCGAGCGCACCCGGCATCTGCGCTTCGGCACCGGCGTCACGTCGATCGCTTACCACAACCCCCTGTGGGTGGCCGACCGCATGGTGCTGCTCGACCACCTGACGCGCGGGCGGGTGATGCTGGGCGTCGGCCCGGGCTCGCTGCCCACCGACTCGGCCATGATCGGCCTGAGCCCGACCGACACGCGCGAGCTGATGGGCGAGAACCTCGAGATCATCGTGCGCCTGCTGCGCGGCGAGACCGTCAACGCGCAGACCCAGACCCACAAGCTGATCGATGCCCGGCTGCAGTTGCGCCCCTACTCCGAGGCGTTCGAGATCGCGGTGGCCGCCGTCGCCTCGCCGACCGGCCCGCGCATGGCCGGCACCCACGGCCTGGGCCTGCTGTCGATCGGGGCCACGCTCAGCGCCGAGGGCTTCGATGCGCTGGCCAGCCATTGGTCGGTGGCCGAGGAGCGGGCGCGGCACTTCGGCACCACGATGGATCGCCGCAAGTGGCGCCTGGTGAGCATGTTCCACCTGGCCGACACGGAGGAGCAGGCGCGCCAGGAAGTCCGCCACGGCATCGCCTACTGGTTCGAGTACATGCAGCAGGTCGCGGCCTTCCCGCAGATGGGGGTCAAGGGCGACACGATCGAACAGATGATCGACTTCATCACGGCGGCCCGGGTCGGCGTCATCGGCACCGCCGCGCAGGCGCGCGAACACGTGCAGCGCCTGGTGGAACAGTCGGGCGGTTTCGGCTCGATGCTGCTGATGGCGCACAACTGGGCCAACCGCTTCGATACCGACCGCTCGCTCGAGATCTTCGCGCGCGAGGTCGCGCCGCATTTCCAGGGCCAGGCCGCGCCGACGCTCGAGGCCGCCGAACTGGCGCGCAGCACGCGCGCGGCCCATGCGGCCGACCAGCTCAAGGCGATCGACCACATGTCGCGCAAGTACCAGGCGGAACTGGATGCGAAGAACGCCTGAGCGCCATGAATCCCCTCCCTCTCCATGAGGCGGCGGCCGCCGACGTGGCGCACCTCTTCGATTCGGCGCTGCCGCACCTGGTGATCGTCGGCGGCACCGTCCGCCTCGGCTCCACCAGCGAGCGCCTCGCCCGGCACTGCGAAGCGCTGGCGAGATCGCTGGGCGCGACCACCTCCTTCTTCCGTGCGGCGGAACTCGAGCTGCCGATGTACGCGCCGGACCGTCCCGTGCGCCATCCCGTGGCGCGGGCCTTCGTGCGCGAGGTGCAGCGCTGCGACGGCATGATCGTCTCGTCGCCGGGCTACCACGGCGGCATCTCGGGCCTGCTCAAGAACGCGCTCGACTACCTCGAGGAACTGCGCGTCGATGCACGCCCCTACCTGCACGGCCGCGCCGTGGGATGCATCGCGTCGGCCGCGGGCTGGCAGGGTGCCAACAGCACGCTGACGGCACTGCGCTCGGTCGCCCATGCCCTGCGCGGCTGGCCCACGCCGCTGGGCGTGGCCGTCAACTCCGCGCAGCCGCTGGTCGACGCGGCGGACAGCCTGAACCCCGACGTGGCGGGCCAGCTCGAGGCGATGGTGCGGCAGGTGCTGCACCTCGCGGGCTGGCATCCCATGCTTGCCGGACCGTGTTCACCCGCAACAACCAAGGAGAAGATCGATGGCTGATTCGAAGTTCGAGGGCAAGGTCGTCATCGTCACCGGTGGCGTTTCCGGCATCGGCGCCGCGACCGCGCGCCATTTCGTGGGCGCGGGAGCGCGGGTCGTGCTGGCCGACATCGACGGCGAGCGCGGGGCGGCGCTGGCGGCCGAGCTGGGGTCCGCCGCCTGGTTCCGGCAGTGCGACGTTGCCGACCTCGACCAGGTCATGGACCTGGCGGAGGCGGTCGCCGACCGTTTCGGCGGCGTCGACATCCTGCACAACAACGCGGGCATCGGCTGCCTGGGCGGCACCACGCCGGAACTGGACGTGGGCACCTGGCACCGGGTGCTGTCGGTGGACCTGCACTCGGTCTTCTATGCCTGCAAGGCGGTGATTCCGCTCATGCGCCAGCGCGGCGGCGGCGCGATCGTCAATACCGCGTCGATCTCGGGCCTGGCGGGCGACCACGGTTTCACGGCCTACAACGCCGCCAAGGGCGCGGTGATCAACTACACGCGCGCGCTGGCGCTCGATCACGCGCCCCACAACATCCGCGTCAATGCGATCTGCCCCGGCCTGATCGCCACCCCGCTGACGGCGCCGATCGAGGGCATGGGCAAGCTGCGCGAGACCTGGGAACGCGGCATCCCGATGCGGCGCGCGGGGATGCCGGAGGAAGTGGCGCGCGTGGTGGCTTTCCTGGCATCGGACGCCGCCAGCTACATGACCGGCAGCATCGTCGTGGTCGACGGCGGGGCCATGGCCGGCACCGGGCAACCCAAGGTCGCCGACTTCATGGGTTGACGGCCAGCGCGTCGCGCCGATCGCCCCCCATTCGAGCGGACCCGCGGTCCAGCGCGCGGCGCAGCCCTGCACGCAGCCTCCGGCTGCCGACATCACGCACCGGTGCGCGAGGCGCGAGCGCTCGCCTCGCGCAGGCCGGCCGGTTCCACGAGGCAGCGCTTTTCTTCCAGCACTTTTCAGGAGTGACCCCATGACGCATCGCCCCCTTCTTTCCTTCACCTCGCCCGCCCTCGGTGCAGCGCCGGGCATGGCGCGCCGCCGGCTTCTCGCCGCGGCGGCGGTCGGCCTGGCGGGCGGCAGCCTCGGCCTGCCGATGCGCGCCGCCACGCCGGCGCAGCCCTCCGCGCCGCAGGCCGGCCGCCGGAACGACGAGCTCGCCGACTTCAGCGACGTGGACATCCTGTCGCTGGTCTACAAGGTCGCGGCGGGCGCGCAGATCGCCCTGCCCCCGGGCGTGGAACACGATGGCAGCGGCGCCGCCGTCCTGAGCTTCGTGCGCTACGGGATGTCCGGTGTCGGCAGCTACCGCGAAGTCCTGCAAAGCGTGCCCGTGCGTCACGAAGGGGCGGCGGCCAGCTATGTCCTGAACATCTATGTCGACAACGAACAATCGATGATCGAAGGACGCGAATGGCTGGGATGGCCCAAGCTGCTGGCCGACATCTCCTTCGATGCCGAGCGCGTCGAAATGAGCAGCCTCGTCGTCGCATCGGTGAGGCGCCCGGCGGATGTTCCGGCGGCCTATGCCCAGTTCCAGCCGGTCAGGCGGATGGATGCCGCCGCCCTCGGTGCCGCCGCCAGCACCACGCTCAACCGCCGGACCGTGCGCGCGGTGTCGAAGGAACAGCCCCCCGTCGTCGACGAACTCGTGCCCTCGGTGATGAAGGTGATCTCGGGCGAGCTCTGGTCGGGCAACGGCTCGCTCGCACTGACGGGCTTCTCGGAATTCGCCCCCTTCCACCACGCGCCGGTGGGCAAGGTCCTCGGCGCCACGCTGCTGCGCAAGGCCAGGCTTCAGCTCGTCATGCCGCGCCGTTCGTACCCCATCAAGAAATAGGACGCCGGCAAGAACAGCCATCGGGATGGAGACCCCGTGCACAAATATCTGCTCGCATTCTGCGCATCGAGCGTCACACCGCTGTGCTCGGCGCAATCGACCACCACGATATTCGGCGTGATCGACATGTCGATCAGCCGCTATACGAACAGCGAGCGCGATCTCGTCACGCGGCGCAAGACGACGAAGCGCCTCGACGCCTTGAACCAGAAAAACTTCGGCAAGAGCCACCTGGGCTTCCGCAGCAGCGAGGACCTGGGCGGCGGCCTCCAGCTGGGCATCTGGCTGCAGGCAGGCACCGCCGTGGACGACGGTTCCGAGGGTCTCGATGGATTCAGGGATCGTTCCGTCGTGAGCCTCTCCGGGCCGTTCGGCGAGATCCGCTTCGGGCGGGACTACACGCTGGCCTTCGGCGCCGACTCCGTGATCGACCCCTTCGTGGGATTCGGCAACGGCGTGAATCTGCTGTCCGCCGCCAATGCCCTCGATCCCTTGGGGAATCCGGGCGGGTTGGGCGGAATCGCGGACTACATGCGCGCGAGCAATTCGGCCAGCTACCTGCTGCCGCCGAATCTGGGCGGCTTCCACGGCCAACTCATGTATGCCCTGGGCGAGGACGACGATGCCCCGGGCGGTTCGCGCTCGTCGCGCGGTCGAACGAAGGCCGATCGCTACGCGGGCATGGGCCTGGCCTATGCGGATGGCCCGCTGCTCCTCGCGGGCACGTACAGCCGCATCGAGGTAGGTGGCGGCCTGCGCGACGCCAGCAGCGACAAAGTCCGCTTCTTCACGGCCGTCGCAAGCTACGACTTCGGCATCGCCAAACTGGTGGCGGAGTATTCGAGGTCCAAGGCGTCGGGTGGGAACGACATGACGGCATCGGCCTCGACCCCGCTCCCCGACATCGGCATGCGCGGCTACCTGGCGGGCCTGACGGTTCCCGTGGGCGCCGGCATGCTGCGCGCCTCCTATGCGCGCGTGCGCTACGACGGACTGTTCGCCCCCGGCACGCTCGCGAGCTTCGGCACGCCGAGGGTCGGCAAATGGGCCATCGGCTACGTGCACAACCTGTCCAAGCGAACCGCGCTCTACGCGAACCTGATGCGCCTGACGAACCACGACGGTACCCGCCTGAGCCTGGCGCGACCGTTCTACGGCAGCGCGTCCGCGGAGTCGGTCCAGCGCCGGCCCGGCACCTCGACCGGATTCGAGCTCGGCCTGCGGCACTTCTTCTAGGACACGGCCTTGTCCCGAGCCCGGAAATGCTTCTCAACCGAATCGAACGACGGACGAACCTCATGATCACGAACAAGCATTCGATCGGCGTTCGCGCGCTCCTGGTCGCCGCGATGGCGCTGGCCTTCATGCCGCCGGTCGCCGCGGGCCCCGCGGAACCGGCGCCGCGCATCGCCGCCGATGCGGCGGGCGCGAACTGGTTCGCCAAGGGCGGCACGCACGGCGAGACCTACTACAGCGGCCTGGACCGGATCACCAGCGGCAACATCGAGCGCCTGGGCCTCGGCTGGAGCCACGACATCGATCCGGGCCTCACCAGCTTCAGCGCACCGCTGATGGTCGACGGCGTGCTGTACTTCGCGGCCGGGCAGTCGGTGGTCCATGCGGTCGACGCGCGCAGCGGAAAGCTGCTGTGGAAACACGATCCCGAGGCCTACAGGTTGGCCGGCCACAAGCTGCGCGCCGGCTTCGGCCTGCATGACCTGGCCTATCTCGACGGGCGGATCTTCGTGGGAACGGTGGACGGCCGGCTGATCGCGCTCGATGCCCGCACGGGCCGGCAGGACTGGAGCGTGCAGACCATCGACCCCGGGAGCGAAGCCTATGGCGTGGGCACGCCGCGCGCCTTCGACGGCAAGGTCATCATCGGGTTCGGCGGGGCCGACTACGGCGCGCTGCGCGGTTATGTCACGACCTACGACGCCGCGACCGGCAAGCAGCTCTGGCGCTTCCACACCGTGCCGGGCGACCCGGCCAGGGGCTTCGAGAACGAGGCCATGGCGATGGCCGCGAAGACCTGGACCGGCGAATGGTGGAAACACGGCGGCGGCGGCACCGTGTGGAATGCCATGACCTACGACGAGCGATTCAAGCGCGTCTATATCGGCGTCGGCAACGGGTCGCCCTGGAACCAGAAGATCCGCAGCCCGGGCGGCGGCGACAACCTGTTCCTGGCCTCCATCGTGGCGCTCGATGCCGACACCGGCGAGTACCAGTGGCACTACCAGGTCAACCCGGGCGAGACCTGGGACTACAGCGCCGCCATGGACATCGAGCTGGCGGAGCTGCCGATCGACGGCAAGCTGCGGCCGGTCCTGCTGCATGCGCCCAAGAACGGCTTCTTCTATGTGATCGATCGCGAAACGGGCAAGCTGGTGTCGGCGGAGAAGTTCGCCAGGAACGTCAACTGGGCCGAGCGCATCGACCTGCGCACCGGCCGCCCGGTGGAGAACCCGGCGGCCCGCTATCCGGGCGGCCGGCCCTTCGTCGTGCAGCCCGGCTCGTTCGGCGCGCACAACGTGCAGACCATGTCGCTCAGCCCCAGGACCGGACTGGCCTACATCCCCGCGAGCGAGAACGGCTTCCCCTATGTCGATCCGCCGGACCCGCGGGCGTGGCAGCGCCGGGCCGGCATGGTCAACGACGGCGGCCTGGGGCTGCCGCCCGCGAACCTGAAGGTGCCGCCGCTGACCTCGGCACTGGTCGCCTGGGACGTGCTGCGGCAGCGGCAGGCATGGCGCATCGAACTCGGTGCCGGAACGAACGGCGGAACGCTCGCCACGGCCGGCAACCTGGTGTTCCAGGGCCAGGGCAGCGGCCAGTTCGTCGCCTACGCGGCCGACAGCGGCAAGCGGCTGTGGTCCTTCGATGCCGGGAACGGCATCCTGGGCAACCCGATCAGCTACGAACTCGACGGCAGGCAGTACGTGACGGTGATCACCGGATGGCGCGGCTTCCTGCCCCCGCCCGTCTGGGACTACAGGCTGCAGCGGCGCCGGGTCCTGACTTTCGCGCTCGACGGCAAGGCGTCGCTGCCGCCTTCCACGTCGGCCGAGTTGCCGTTCATCGACGACCCTTCGTTCAAGCCCGACATGTCGAAGGCGATCGCCGGCCTGATCCTCTACGCGCAGCGATGCGCGCTGTGCCATGGCTTCAACGCGGCGGCCGCCGGCGGGGCGCCGGACCTGCGCAGATCGGCGATGGCCGCCGACCCCACGACCTTCGAGGCCGTGGTCAGGCAGGGGCGGCTGATGGCTGCCGGCATGCCGCGCTTCGAGGAGCTGACGGCCGAGGAACTCGAGCGCCTGCAGCACTACATCCGTTCGGCCCCGCGATGAGGCCCGGGCCGCCGGGCGCCGATCACGAAGGAAACAGGAGGAACCCATGCGCGCTGTCGTCTGCCGGCACCACAGGCTGGTCTGCGAGGACATGAACGACCCGGTCCCGCAAGCCGGCCAGGTGCTGGTCGGCACGCTGGCCTGCGGCATCTGCGGTTCGGATCTGCACGCGCTCGACCATCTGCCCGAGCTGGCGGCGCTGAACGCGCAGTCGGGAAGCGGGCTCTCGATCGATGCGGACCGGGACATGGTGCTGGGCCACGAGTTCTGCGGCGAGTTGCTGGAGCACGGGCCGCGCGCATCGAAGCGGCTGCGGCCCGGCGCCAGGGTGGTCGCGATGCCTTACGTCCACACGGCCGACGGCATGGAGTTCATCGGCTTCTCGAACCGGCTGCCCGGCGGTTTCGCGGAGCGCCTGGTGCTCCAGGAGTCGCTGCTGCTCGAGGTGCCGAACGGGTTGCCCACGGAGCTCGCGGCCCTGGTCGAGCCCTTCGCGGTCGGCACGCACGCGGTGGCGCAGGCCGCACCTCCACCCGGCTGCGTCGCGCTGGTCGTCGGTTGCGGGCCGATCGGTCTCGCGGTGATCGCGGCACTGCGGATCGCGAAGGTCGCGCCGATCATCGCCTGCGATCTCTCCGCCGCGCGGCGGCGCCTGGCCGAACGCATGGGGGCCGACATCGTGGTCGACCCCGCGATGGTTTCGCCGCATGCGTACTGGGAGGCCCTCGACGTGCCGGCCACGCTCGCGAGCCTGGGCGCGGCGCAGTTGTCGGGCCGCAGCCTGCGCGAGGCGGCGGTGTTCGAATGCGTGGGCACCCCCGGCATGCTGCAGGCGCTGATCGCGAACGTGCCGCCGACGAGCCGCGTCACGGTCGTGGGTGTCTGCATGACGGAAGACCGGATCCAGCCGGCGCTGGCCATCCAGAAGCAGCTTCGCTTCGAGTTCGTGTTCGCCTACACGCCCTCCGAGTTTGCGGCCACGCTGCATCGCCTCGCCGAGGGATCGATCGATGCCGCGCCGCTCGTTTCGTCGACCGTGGGCTTGAGCGGCGTCGAGGGCGCGTTCGCTGCGCTGCGCGGCGCGGACGGGCCGGTCAAGATCCTCGTGGATCCGCGCCGGCCTTGAGACGCGGTCAGCGAAGGTCCTCGTGCCGCGGATCCGGATCGATGCCGAGGCGGCGCACCGCCGCGATGGCGTCGCGCCGGCCCCTGACCTCGAGCTTCAGATAGATGTTCTTGAGGTGCCAGCGCACGGTTTCGACCGAGACGCCGAGCGCCTCGGCAATGCGGCGGTTCGACAGGTCGTGCATGAGCAGTGCGAGCACCTGCCGCTCCCGCCTGCTCGGCGCTTCGCGTCGCGCGCGTGCCGGGACGGCGAAGGACGGCGCCGCGGGGACCTGCGCGAGCACGCGTTCGAGAAACAGCGCCAGCATCGGATCGTCCGCGGGGACGCAGCGGGCCAGCTCGCGCAACAGGTCGACGAATTCCGGGCCCTGGGCCACGAGGCTCGCGAATAGCCCCAGGGCCCGCGCCTGCTGCACGAGTTCCAGGGTGCGGCGGGCCGCCATGCGCTCGCGACCGCCGCGCCGCAGGATGACGGCGGCCAGCGCACCGGCCTGGAAGCGAAGCCGGCCGTCGAGCGCGGCATCGGCTTCGAGGGCACCGATGAGATCGCCGGCCTTCGCGTCCTGCAGGCGGTGCAGATGCCATTGCGCCTGCGCCAGCTCGGTCCACCGCGCGATGGTCGCGGCCCCATGGTGCGCGACGGCGTGCGCCTGGCGGGCCAGGGCTTCGAGCGCTGCCAGCCGCGCGCCGGCCTCCTTCTCGCGCCGGGCGAGCAGGCAGGTGTGAAAGGCCTCGAGGCACAGCCTGGCGCCGATGCGCGGCATGCCTCGGACCATGGGAAGTTCGGCCAGGGCGTCGAGCACCGCCAGCGCTTCGTCGAAGTCGCCCGCCAGCACCTGCAGGCGCGCGAGGGCCAGCGTCGCACTGAGCAGGGCATCGGGATAGGCCAGCTTCTCCAGCATCTGCAGATAGCGCGCGGCGAGCGATCGCGCGCCCTCCACGTCGCCGGTCTCGACCCGCACTTCGCAAAGCGTGCCCGCCGCGATGCAGGCACTCAGCGACTGTTCGCCCAGGGTGGCGACCGACTGCTCGAGGCTGGCGCTCAGCACGGCCTCGGCCTGGCGGCAGCCGCCTTCGTGCAGATGGGTCGCGCCGAGGATGACGGAACTCATCTGCGAGCCGAAGGGGGAATCGCGCAGCGGCGTGCCGTCGTCCGAGACCAGCATCGGGCCCGCGAGATGCCGGCGCGCTTCCTCGGGCCGGCCCTGCTGCAACAGGCTCCAGGCCACGAGGTTGCGCCGCCCGCCGAGCAGCACCGCGTCGTCGATGCCCGCCGTCTCGCGCAGGCCCGGCACGTCCTGGGCCACCGCGGCCAGGTCGTCGCGCTGGATGGCGAGCGAGACCTTGAGCATGCGCAGCAGGTAGCGTTGCCGGGGCGACTGCCCATCGGCGCCCCGTTCGAGCTCGGCCAGGCTGCGGGCGCAGGCATCGAAGCGGCGGTGGCACAGCAAGGACCAGGCGTCCCAGAGGCGCAGCGCCGGGCGCCGGGCGAGCAGCTCGGGCGGCAGCACCGACAGCGCACGCACCAGCGCTTGCAGTTCGCCGCGAAAGAAGAGGCTGCCGGCATGGGCCTCGATCCAGTCGGCCGCCGCTTCGGGCTCTCCCGCGGCGATCAGCAGGCGGGCCGCGTCGTCGAGCATGCCGCGCTGGGCGAACCAGGCGCCGAGCCCTTGCCGTGCACGCTGCTGCGACTCGGCGGGCATCTGGGCGAAGCGGGTCAGCAGCAGCTCGTGCAGCAAGGGATGGAACTGCCACCAGGTCTCGCCGCCCGAGCGCGTCGTCGCCGTGATCAGCAGGCGCTCGCGCTGGAGCAGCGTGCTCAGGCGCTCCAGGATGTCGACGCCGAGCAGCCGGGCCACGAGCGCTTCGTTGAAGTGCCGCGCCGGCGACAGCCGGACCAGCGCGTGCAGCAAGGCGGCCGGCAGATGGGAGAGCAGCTCGCGCTGGAGGTAGGTGGCGATCTGCGTGGTGATCCGCAACGGCGCGCGGCTGTCGGCGTGCCGGCGCTGCGCCGCCTGCACGAGCATGCGGATGCCCACCGCCCAGCCATCGGTCAGCGCCTGCAGGCGGGCCAGGCCATGGGGCGGCAACGCGGGCGCATGGCGGCCGACCAGCTGGCTCGTTTCGGCGCGCGTGAAGCGAAGCCGCTGCCAGTCGATGAGGTGCAGCTGGCCCGAGGTCGCGAGGCGCAGCAGCGACAACGGCAACTCGGTGCGCGAAAGGATCAGCAGATGGAGGTTGGCGGGGGCGTAGTCGAGCAGCGTCTGGAACAGCTCGTGCACCTGCGGGTCGGCGACGTTCTGGTAGTCGTCGATCAGCAGCATGACATCGTGGCCCTGGTGCGCGAATGCGCGAAGCATCGCGGCGGCCAGCATGCCGGGCGACGGGAAGGCGGACGCCGCGCCGGCTTGCGCTTCTTCCAGCAGCGGCGACTGCGGGCAGGCCGCGATCAATCGCCGCGCCAGTGCCTGCGGCGGCTCGCCGCGATGCATCGACAGCCATGCCGCATGAAAGCCCAGCGGCGAGAGACGGGCGCGCCATTGCAGGGCGAGCGTGGTCTTGCCGCTGCCCGCGGGGCCCAGCACCACGTGGCAGCGGCGGTGCCGGTGCGGCAGCCAGGCCTCGATCAGCTCGGTGCGTTCGACCATGTCCGCGGGCAGGCGAGGCGCCGCCGCGGCGGGCCTGGCAGGCGCCGTGGAATGCGGGCGGGTGCGCTCGGTGGTGGACATGAGGAGCGGGTCGCGATGCCGGCTGCCGCATGGCTGTTGCAATGGCGTGACAGCATCGCGGCCGCGGCCTCAGGGTAGCCGAGCCACGCGGGGCGTGGCAAGCCGGCAGCCGCTGGCGGGCCGCCCTTATCGATCGAAGAATCGGAACGCGGTTTCAGCGCGGCCGATCGCCCTCAGGCCGTGGCGCGCAGCGTCTTGGCGGCCGCCACCATGTTGCTCAGCGCCGGAATCACCTCGGGCCACTGGCGCGTCTTGAGGCCGCAGTCGGGGTTGACCCACAGGCGTTCCGCGGGAATGCGCTCGGCCGCCTTCTTCATCAGCTGCACGATGTGCTCCTGGCTCGGGATGTTCGGCGAGTGGATGTCGTAGACGCCGGGGCCGATCTCGTTCGGGTACTTGAAGTCGTCGAAGGCATCGAGCAGCTCCATGTCCGAGCGCGAGGTCTCGATGGTGATGACGTCGGCATCCATGTCGGCGATCGACGCGATGATGTCGTTGAACTCCGAATAGCACATGTGGGTGTGGATCTGCGTCTCGTCGCGCACGCCGTTGGCCGTGATGCGGAACGCATCCACCGCCCAGTCCAGGTACTCCTGCCATTGCGACTTGCGCAGCGGCAGGCCTTCGCGCAGCGCGGCCTCGTCGATCTGGATCACGCGCACGCCGGCGCGCTCGAGGTCGAGCACCTCCTCGCGGATGGCCAGCGCGAGCTGGCGGCACGAGGCCGAACGCGGCTGGTCGTCGCGCACGAAGGACCAGTTGAGGATGGTCACGGGGCCCGTCAGCATGCCCTTCATCGGCCGTTGCGTGAGCGACTGCGCATAGCGGATCCACTCGACCGTCATCGCCTTCGGGCGGCTGATGTCGCCGAACAGGATCGGCGGCTTCACGCAGCGCGAGCCGTAGGACTGCACCCAGCCGAACTGGCTGAAGGCATAGCCCTCGAGCTGCTCGCCGAAGTACTCGACCATGTCGTTGCGTTCGGCCTCGCCATGCACGAGCACGTCGAGGTCGAGCGCTTCCTGCTCGCGCACGCTGCGCTCGATCTCGGCGCGCATCGCCACCTGGTAGTGGGCCGCGTCGAGGCGGCCGGCCTTGAACTCGCTGCGCGCATGGCGGATCTCGGCCGTCTGCGGGAACGAGCCGATGGTGGTGGTGGGGAACGGCGGCAGCTTGAGGAACGCGGCCTGCTTGGGCGCGCGCTGGGCATAGACGCTCTCGCGCCGGCCGAGCTGGCTGTTGAGCCGGGCCACGGCCGCCTGCACGGCGGGGTTGTTCACGCGCGGCGAGGCACGGCGCGCGGCCAGCGCCGCGGCGTTCGCGGCCAGCGCCTCCTTCACGGCCGCGCGGCCGTCGCGCAGCGCGCTGGCCAGCACGCGCAGTTCCTCGAGCTTCTGCAGGGCGTACGCAAGCCACGACTTGAGCTCGGCGTCGAGCTTCTGCTCGCTCGCCAGGTCGACCGGCACATGCAGCAGCGAGCACGAGGGCGCGATCCACAGGCGGTCGCCGAGGCGCTCGGCCAGCGGCTCGAGCCAGTCGAGCACGGCGGCCAGGTCGGTCTTCCAGATGTTGCGGCCGTTGATCACGCCGAGCGACAGCACCTTGTGCGGCGGCAGCATGCTCAGCAGCGGCAGCACGTCGTCGCGGCCGTTGATGGCATCGACGTGCAGGCCGGCCACCGGCAGGTTGGCGGCCAGGTACTTGTTCTCGGCGAGCTGGCCGAAGTAGGTGGCCAGCAGGATCTTGATCCTCGCGCTCTTGAGGTGGTGGTAGGCCGTGTTGAAGGCGTGCTGCCAGTCGGCATCGAGCTCGGTCGCGAGCAGCGGCTCGTCGATCTGCACCCATTCGACGCCGCGCGCCGCGAGCGCGTCGAGCAGCTCGGCATAGACCGGCAGCAGGCGCGGCAGCAGCGCGAGGCGGTCGGAGTCGTCCTTGGCCTTGCCGATGGCCAGGTAGGTCACGGGGCCGACCAGCACCGGCTTGGCCTTCACGCCCTGGACCTTGGCTTCGTCGAGCTGTTCGAGCAGGCGCGAGGCATCGAGCCTGAACTCGGTGGTCGCGGTGAACTCGGGGACGATGTAGTGGTAGTTGGTGTCGAACCACTTGGTCATCTCGCCCGCGGCCACGCCGCCGCAGCAGCCCGCATGCTCCTCGGCCGACTGCGCCGAGCGGCCGCGCGCCACGCGGAAGTAGTTGTCGAGCGCATCGCCATGGAAGCCGCGCACGCGCTCGGGCAGGTTGCCGAGCGTGAAGCTCATGTCCAGCACCTGGTCGTAGAACGCGAAGTCGCCGACCGGCACGAGGTCGATGCCGGCCTGGTCGTTCCAGTGGCGCTGGCGCAGCGTGGCGCCCAGGGCCTGGAGCGCGTCGCGCGAGGACTCTCCCTTCCAGTACGACTCGAGCGCGAACTTCAGTTCGCGCCGGGCGCCGATGCGGGGAAAGCCGAGGTTGTGGGTGGTGGTCATGGGTAGCGAAGGGTCCGGCAGTACAGGGAAAGGCGCGATCCTAGGTTTGGCGACCCGTGAAGTAAAATGGTCTTATTTCACGTATCCATGAATCTGGCTCATTGACCATGCTCGAGCGCATCCATCTGTCGATCGTCCAGGAAGTGGACAAGCAGGGCTCGCTGACCGCGGCCGCCGAGGTGCTGCACCTCACGCAGTCGGCGCTGAGCCATTCGATCCGCAAGCTCGAACAGCAGCTCGGCACCGAGGTCTGGCAGCGCGAGGGGCGCAGCCTGCGGCTGACGCAGGCGGGCCAGTACCTGCTCGCGGTGGCCAACCGCGTGCTGCCGCAGCTCGCGCTGGCGGAAGAACGGCTGGGCCAGTTCGCGCAGGGCGAGCGCGGCTCGCTGCGCATCGGCATGGAATGCCATCCCTGCTACCAGTGGCTGCTCAAGGTGGTCTCGCCCTACCTCGCGGCCTGGCCCGACGTGGACGTGGACGTGAAGCAGAAATTCCAGTTCGGCGGCATCGGCGCGCTGTTCGGCTACGAGATCGACCTGCTCGTGACGCCCGACCCGCTCTACAAGCCGGGCCTGCACTACGAGCCGGTGTTCGACTACGAGCAGGTGCTGGCGGTGGCGCGCGGCCACCGGCTGGCGAACCTGCCCTACGTGAAGCCCGCGCAGCTCACGCAGGAGGTGCTGGTCACCTACCCGGTGGCGACCGATCGGCTCGACATCTACAACATGTTCCTGATGCCCGCGGGCGTGACGCCCAAGCGGCACAAGGCCATCGAGACCACCGACATCATGTTGCAGATGGTGGCCAGCGGCCGCGGCGTGGCCGCGCTGCCGCGCTGGCTGGTCGAGGAGTACGCGCAGAAGATGGACGTGGTGCCGGTGCGGCTCGGCGCGCGCGGCATCGCCAAGCAGATCTTCCTGGGCGCGCGCGAGACCGACACCGACATCGACTACCTGCGCGCCTTCGTCGAGCTGGCGCGCGCGGCCGGTTGATCAGCCGGCCGGGCGCATGCGCTCGGCGAGCTCGGCATGGCCGCGCGCGGCCAGCGCCTCGGACGCGCCCGTGCGGTCGCGCGTCTCCTTGTTCTGGCTGAGCTTCGACTTGCCGACCAGCGAGGTGAGCGCGATCTCGATGCCGACGATGTGGCCCAGCAGCCCGTCGATGAATTCGGGCGCCGAGTCGCCCATCTTCCAGGGCCGGGGCTCGGCCGCCTCGTGGCGGCGCGTGAGGCGCGCGACGATGCCGCGCACGAAGCGCTCGTCGTCGCGCACGGTGATCGTGCCGTGCGCATGCACCACCTCGTAGTTCCAGGTCGGCACCTGGCGGTGCTGCTCGTGCTTGCTCGGATACCAGCTCGGCGAGATGTAGGCCTGCGCGGCGCGGAAGACCACCATGACCTCGGTGCCGCTCGGGCAGCGCTGCCAGACGTCGTTGGCGCGCGCGACGTGGGCCGAGAGCAGGCCGTGCGTGCCGACCTCGGGATCGAACTCGAAGGGCAGGTGCTCGGCGTCCAGCCCCGCGGGGCCGTGCGTGACCAGCATGCCGAGCGGATGCTCGCGGATGACGCGCTGGAGCGCGGCGGGATCGGTGACGGCGAAATGCGCGGGGATGTACATCGGGCGTGGGGTGAGAAGCGTGGGGGTGCCTGAATGTCGCCTCGAACCGGCACAATGCGAAGAACCAGTTTTGGCCTTTTTGCATGGACCAGTTGTCGCTTCCCCCAGGCCAGGGCGCGGGCCGCCGCATCTATGCGCTGCTGCGCGACCAGATCGCCGACGGCACCCTGCCCGCGGGCGCGCCCGCGCCGTCGACCCGGGCCCTGGCGGCCGAGCTCGGCGTTTCGCGCACCACGGTGACCGCGGTCTACGAGCAGCTCGCGGCCGAGGGCTACCTGCTCACGTCCGCGGGCCGTGCCGCGCGCATCGCGAGCCCGCCGGCCGCGGCGGTGGCGCGCCCCGCGACGCCCCGTGGCCGCGCCCGGCCCGCGCCCACGCTGTCGGCCTATGGTCGCCGCATCGCCGCGATGGCGCCGCCGGCCACCGCGCCGCCCGAGCCGGCGCGCATCGACTTCCTCTATGGCGCGGTCGCCTCGCGCGACTTCCCCGCGCTGGTCTGGCGGCGCGCCTACCAGGCCGAGCTGCTGCGCCAGCAGCGCAGCCTGAGCTACGCGCCGCCCGAAGGCGACGAAGGCTTGAGGCGCGCGCTGCAGGGCTATCTGCGGCGCGCGCGCGGGCTGGTCTGCGACGCGGAACAGATCGTCGTGGTGCAGGGCTCGCAGCAGGGCATCGACCTGTGCGCGCGGTTGCTGCTCGATCCGGCCGATGCCTTCGTGTTCGAGAACCCCGGCTACCTGATGGCGCGGCGCTGCTTCGAGGCCACGGGGGCCGCGATGCTGCCGGTGCCCGTCGATGCGCAGGGCCTGGACACGGCCGCGCTGCCGCGCGACGGCCGCGCGCGCCTGGCCTATGTCACGCCCTCGCACCAGTTCCCGCTCGGCGGCGTGCTCGCCATCGGCCGGCGCCTCGAACTGCTGCAATGGGCACGGCAGCAGCGCGCCTGGATCGTGGAAGACGACTACGACGGCGAGTTCCGCTACGGCCAGCGCCCGATCGATGCGCTGCGCGCGATCGATGCCGACGGGCGCGTGCTCTACGTGGGCACCTTCTCGAAGGCGCTGTCGCCGCAGATGCGGCTCGGCTACCTGGTGCTGCCGCCCGAGCTGGTGCCGGTGTTCCGCCAGGCCAAGCGCATGGCCGACCGCCATGCGCCGCTGCTCGAGCAGCGGGTGCTGGCGGCCCTGATCGACAGCGGTGCCTACGAGCGCCACGTGCGGCGCGCGCGGCGCGAGAACGAGCGCCGCCGCACGGCGCTGCTCGAGGCGATCGCGCGCCATCTGCCGGCCGAGGCGCAGGTCGCGGGCACGGCGGCCGGGCTGCACGTGGTGCTGTGGTTGCCGTGGCTGCGGCCGCGCGACGAAGCCGCGCTGGTCGCCGCGGCGCGGCTGCGTGGCGTGGGTGTCTATCCGGTGTCGCCGCTCTACGCGGGCAAGGCCACCGGCAGTCGTTGCGGCGGTCTGATCCTCGGCTATGCGAGCCTCACGGTCGAGCAGATCGCGCAGGGCGTGCGGCTGCTGGCCGCGGTGCTTCAGGTGTAGCGCTGCTCCAGCGCGTCCCACTCGGGCTTGCCCACGAGCCGCTGGCGCTCGGCGAAGGGCGTGACCAGGCCGCTGGACTCGCGCACTTCCTTCTCGTCGCGCAGCACCGTCAGCGCCTTCTGCATGCCGGCCACCGCGCCCTGCAGCGCGGCATTGGCATAGAGCACGATGCCGTAGCCGAGCTCGCCGAGTTCGGTCGCGTTGAAGATCGGCGTCTTGCCGCCGATCACCATGTTCATGAGCTGCGGCCGGTCGAGGCGCCGCGGCAGCGCGCGCACTTCCTCGGCGCTGGTCACGGCCTCGACGAACAGGATGTCGGCGCCGGCCTCGGCGAAGCGCTGCGCGCGCTCGACCGCGGCCTCGAAGCCATGGACGGCGGCCGCGTCGGTGCGCGCCATGATCAGCAGGTCGGGATCGCGGCGCGCATCGACGGCCGCCATGATCTTGCTCACGGCCTCCTCGGTCGAGATCACTTCCTTGCCCGAGAAATGGCCGCAGCGCTTGGGCGCGACCTGGTCCTCGAACTGGATGCAGTCGGCGCCCGCGCGCTCGAGCGTGCGCACGGTGTGGCGCACGTTGAGCGCGTTGCCGAAGCCGGTGTCGGCATCGACGATCAGCGGCACCGACACCGCATCGCGGATGCGCGCCGTGTGGTCGGCGATCTCCGACAGGCCCATGAAGCCCTGGTCGGGCATGCCGAACCACATGTTGGTGACGCCGGCGCCGGTGACGTAGATGGCCTGGAAGCCGAGGTCCTCGACGACGCGGGCGGAGAGCGCATTGAAGGCGCCCGGAACGATCAGGCCGCGGCGGGCCTCGGCGAGGGACTTGAGTTGCTTGCGGGTGGACATGAGGGGATCCGTTTTCAGAAACTGTCGCCGGGCACGCGCACCCAGCCTTCCATCAATACGCGCGCGCTGCGGCTCATCAGGGCCTTGGTCACGGCCCATTGGCCATCGACCGCGCGCGCCTCGGCGCCGACGCGCAAGCTGCCCGACGGATGGCCGAAGCGCACCGCCTGGCGTTCGCCGCCGCCGGCCGCGAGGTTCACCAGCGTGCCGGGAATCGCGGCCGCGGTGCCGATCGCGACCGCGGCCGTGCCCATCATGGCGTGGTGCAGCTTGCCCATCGACAGGGCGCGCACCAGCAGGTCGACGTCGGCGGCCCGCACCGGCTTGCCGCTGGACGCGACGTAGTCCTTCGGCGGCGCGACGAACGCGACCTTGGGCGTGTGCTGGCGCTTCGCGGCCTCGGCGATGTCCTGGATCAGGCCCATCTTCACGGCGCCGTGCGCGCGGATGGTCTCGAACATCGCGAGCGCCTTCGGGTCGCCGTTGATCGCGTCCTGCAGCTCGGTGCCGCTGTAGCCGATGTCGGCGGCGTTGACGAAGATGGTGGGGATGCCCGCGTTGATCAGCGTGGCCTTGAAAGTGCCGACGCCGGGCACCTCGAGGTCGTCGACCAGCCTGCCGGTGGGGAACATGGCGCCGCCGCCCTCGCCCTCCCCTTCGTCGGCCGGATCGATGAACTCCAGCGGCACCTCGGCCGCCGCGAAGGTCACGCCGTCGAGCTCGAAGTCGCCGGTCTCCTGCACCTGGCCGCCAGAGATCGGCACATGGGCCACGATGGTCTTGCCGATGTTGGCCTGCCAGATGCGCACGGTGCACACGCCATCGGCCGGCACGCGGGCCGGATCGATCAGGCCCTGCGCGATCGCGAACGGACCCACGGCGGCCGACAGGTTGCCGCAGTTGCCCGACCAGTCGACGAAGGCGCTGTCGATGGACACCTGGCCGAACAGATAGTCGACGTCGTGATCGGGCCGCGTGGAGCGCGAGAGGATCACGGTCTTCGAGGTCGACGAGGTCGCGCCGCCCATGCCGTCGATCTGCTTGGCATAGGGGTCGGGGCTGCCGATCACGCGCAGCAGCAGCGCGTCGCGCGCCGGGCCCGGCTGTTGCGCGGCCGGCGGCAGGTCCTGCAGGCGGAAGAACACGCCCTTGCTGGTGCCGCCGCGCATGTAGACGGCGGGAATCTTGATCTGGGGAATGGATGCCATGGTGATGGGTTCTCAAGCGGCCGCGGTGTTCGCGGCCAGGAAGTCTTGCGCAAAACGCTGCAGCACGCCGCCGGCCTCGTAGATGGACACTTCCTCGGCGGTGTCGAGGCGGCAGGTGACCGGTATGCGCAGCTCCTCGCCATTGCGGCGATGCACGATCAGCGCGAGGTCGGCGCGCGGGGCCGGTTCGCCGGCCACGTCGTAGGTCTCGGTGCCGTCCAGCCCCAGCGTGAGCCGCGTGGTGCCGGGCTTGAACTCGAGCGGCAGCACGCCCATGCCGAGCAGGTTGGTGCGGTGGATGCGCTCGAAGCCCTCGGCCACCACCGTTTCGACGCCGGCCAGGCGCACGCCCTTGGCGGCCCAGTCGCGCGAGGAACCCTGACCGTAGTCGGCACCGGCCACGATGATCAGCGGCTGGCGGCGATTCAGGTAGGTCTCGATCGCCTCCCACATCCGCACCACGCGGCCCTCGGGTTCGATGCGCGCGAGCGAGCCCTTCTTCTGCACCCCGTCGACCACCGCCATCTCGTTCACGAGCTGCGGATTGGCGAAGGTGGCGCGCATCGCCGTCAGGTGGTCGCCACGGTGCGTGGCGTAGGAATTGAAGTCCTCTTCCGGCAGGCCCATCTTCGCGAGGTACTCGCCGGCGGCGCTGTCGCGCAGGATCGCATTCGACGGCGACAGGTGGTCGGTCGTGATGTTGTCGGGCAGCAGCGCCAGCGGCCGCATGCCGCGCAGGGTGCGCGGGTTGGCCGCGAGCGCGCCCACGCCCTCGCTGTCCCAGTAGGGCGGACGGCGGATGTAGGTGGACTGCGGGCGCCAGTCGTACTGCGGGCTGGCCTTCTCGCCGTGGTCGGCATGGATCGCGAACATCGGCTCGTAGACCTGGCGGAACATCTCGGGCCGCACCGAGGCGGCGACGATCGCGTCGATCTCCTCGTCGGCGGGCCAGAGGTCGGCCAGGCGGATCTCCTTGCCGTCGACCACGTCGAGGATGTCGCGCTCGATGTCGAAGCGCATCGTGCCCGCGATCGCATAGGCCACCACCAGCGGCGGCGAGGCCAGGAAGGCCTGCTTGGCGTAGGGATGGATGCGGCCGTCGAAGTTGCGGTTGCCCGAGAGCACGGCGGTGGCGTAGAGGTCGCGCTCGACGATCTCCTGCTGGATCTTCGGATCGAGCGCGCCCGACATGCCGTTGCAGGTGGTGCAGGCGAAGGCGACGATGCCGAAGCCCAGCTGCTCGAGCTCGGCCAGCAGGCCGGCGTCGCGCAGATAGAGCTCGACGGCCTTCGAGCCCGGCGCCAGCGAGGACTTGACCCAGGGCTTGCGCACCAGCCCCAGCCGGTTGGCGTTGCGCGCCAGCAGCCCGGCCGCGATCACGTTGCGCGGGTTCGAGGTGTTGGTGCACGAGGTGATGGCCGCGATGATCACGGCGCCGTCGGGCATCAGGCCCGCGGCCTCCTGCTGGCGCGCCTCGTGCAGGCCGATGGCGATCTCGCGCTCGGCCAGCTGCGAGGTCGGCAGGCGGCGGTGCGGGTTCGACGGGCCCGCCATGTTGCGCACCACGCTGGAGAGGTCGAACTTCAGCACGCGCTCGTAGGTGGCGGATGCCAGCGCGTCGGCCCAGAAGCCCGCGGTCTTCGCATAGGTCTCGACCAGCGCGACCTGCGCGTCCTCGCGGCCGGTGAGCCGCAGGTAGGCCAGCGTCTGTTCGTCGATGTGGAACAGCGCCGCGGTGGCGCCATATTCGGGGCACATGTTGGAGATGGTCGCGCGGTCGCCGATGGTGAGGCTGCGCGCGCCCTCACCGTAGAACTCGAGGTAGGCGCCGACCACCTTTTCCTTGCGCAGGAACTCGGTCAGCGCCAGCACGATGTCGGTGGCGGTGATGCCCGGCTGGCGGCGGCCCGTGAGCTCCACGCCGACGATCTCGGGCAGCCGCATCCACGAGGCGCGGCCGAGCATCACGTTCTCGGCCTCGAGCCCGCCCACGCCGACCGCGATCACGCCCAGCGCGTCGACGTGCGGCGTGTGGCTGTCGGTGCCCACGCAGGTGTCGGGGAAGGCCAGGCCGTCCTGCACGTAGACCACGGGCGACATCTTCTCGAGGTTGATCTGATGCATGATCCCGTTCCCCGCGGGGATCACCTCCATGTTGGCGAAGGCGCGCTTGGTCCACTCGATGAAATGGAAGCGGTCCTCGTTGCGCCGGTCCTCGATCTCGCGGTTCTTCTCGAAGGCTCGCGGGTCGAAGCCGCCGCACTCCACGGCCAGCGAGTGGTCGACGATCAACTGCACCGGCACCACCGGATTCACCTGCGCCGGATCGCCGCCCTCGGCCGCGATCGCATCGCGCAGGCCCGCGAGGTCGACCAGCGCGGTCTGGCCCAGGATGTCGTGGCAGACCACGCGCACCGGGAACCACGGGAAGTCGCGATCGCGCCGGCGCTCGGCGATCTGCAGCAGGCATTCGTCGAGGATCGCGGGATCGCAGCGGCGCACGAGGTTCTCGGCATGCACGCGCGCGGTGTAGGACAGCGTGTCCCAGGCACCGGGGCGCAGCGCTTCGATGGCGGCGCGCGCGTCGATGTAGTCGAGCGCGGTGCCGGGGAGTTTTTTTCTGTGGCTAGAAGTCATCGTGGGAAGCGGGCAGGAAAGCGATGCGGCCCCGCTGCGAGGGGCCGCGCGGGGTTCATTCGGAGCGGATGTCGTTGTCCTTCACGACCTTGGCATAGCGCGGGATCTCGGTGCCGATCAGCGCGCCGAACTGCTCGGCGCTGCCGCCGGCCGGCGACACGCCGGTGGGATCGAGCTTCGCGACCAGTTCCGGCGCCTTGAGGCCGGTGTCGAGCGCGCCGTTGAGCTTGGCGAGCACGGACGGCGGCACGCCCCGGGGCGCGATCAGGCCGTGCCAGGCCACCACGTCGTACGCGGGCAGGCCGCCGCTCTCGGCGATCGAGGGGATGTCGGGATAGGCCTGCAGCCGCTTCGCCGTGGTGACGGCGAAGGCGCGCAGCCGGCCCGACTGCACGTGCGGCATCAGCGCCTCGGTGCCCGCGATCAACATGTCGACGTTGCCCGCCACCAGGTCGGTGACGGCCGGCCCGGTGCCGCGGTACGGCACGTGCGTGGCCTTGACCTTCGCCATGCCGAACAGGTACTCGCTCACGATGTGCAGGTGGCTGCCGTTGCCGGCCGAGGCGAAGGTGAGCTTGCCGGGGTTCTGGCGCGCGAAGGCCAGCAGTTCCTGCAGGTTCTTCGCGGGCACCTTCGACGGGTTGACGCACAGCACGTAGGCGCCCTTGGAGAGCTGGATCACCGGCGTCATCTCGGCCACCGGATCGAAGCGCAGCTTGTAGAGCGAGGGATTGACCGTGTAGCTGCCCGCGATCAGCAGCAGCGTGTAGCCGTCGGGCGGCGTGTGCAGCGCGTACTCGGTGCCGATGGTGCCGCCGGCGCCGGGCCGGTTGTCCACCACCACCGACTGGCCCAGCTGCTGGGTCAGCACGTTGGCCGCCACGCGGGCGATGAAGTCGGAGCCGCCGCCCGGTGCGAAGGGGCAGACGATGCGCAGCGGCTTGTTCGGGAACGCCTCCTGGGCGCGGCTCAGGGTGGCGGCGGGCAGCGTCAGTCCCGCCAGGGCGGCGGCCGAGAAGGCGCGGCGATTCAGCGTCATGGTCTTGTCTCCAGTGTTGTCGTTCGGTGTGGGAGCGCGCCGCCCCGCGGGGCGGCACCGCGGAGTGTGCTCCGAGCGACATCGGCCTGGAAGGACTTCACCGCGCCTCAGCCTCTCGCCTCAGGCGCGCGCCTCGATCGGCACGAACGCCAGGTCCTCGGGACCGGTGTAGTTCGCGCTCGGGCGGATGATCTTGTTGTCCACGCGCTGCTCGATGACGTGCGCGGCCCAGCCGCTGGTGCGCGCGATCACGAACAGCGGCGTGAACATGGCGGTGGGCACGCCCATCATGTGGTAGCTCACGGCGCTGAACCAGTCGAGGTTGGGGAACATCTTCTTGACCTCCCACATCACCGACTCGAGCCGCTCGGCGATGTCGTACATCTTGGTCGAGCCGGCCTCTTCCGACAGCCTCCGGGCCACGCCCTTGATCACCACGTTGCGCGGGTCGCTCACGGTGTAGACCGGGTGGCCGAAGCCGATCACGACTTCCTTGGCCTCCACGCGGCGGCGGATGTCGGCCTCGGCCTCGGCCGGGCTGTCGTAGCGCTTCTGGATCTCGAACGCGACCTCGTTGGCGCCGCCGTGCTTGGGGCCGCGCAGCGCGCCGATCGCGCCGGCGATGGCCGAGTGCATGTCGCTGCCGGTGCCGGCGATGACGCGCGCGGTGAAGGTGCTGGCGTTGAACTCGTGCTCGGCATAGAGGTTGAGCGAGGTGTGCATCGCGCGCACCCAGGCCTCGGAGGGCTTCTGTCCATGCAGCAGGTGCAGGAAGTGGCCGCCGATCGAGTCGTCGTCGGTCTCCACGTCGATGCGCTTGCCCTGGCTGCTCCAGTGGTACCAGTACAGCAGCATCGAGCCGAGCGAGGCCATCAGGCGGTCGGCGATGTCGCGCGCGCCCGGCAGGTTGTGGTCGTCCTTCTCGGGCAGCACGCAGCCCAGCGCCGAGACGCCGGTGCGCATCACGTCCATCGGGTGAGCGCCGGCCGGCAGGCTCTCGAGCGCTTCCTTCACGCTCGCGGGCAGGCCGCGCAGCGCCTTGAGCCGCGCCTTGTAGGCCTTGAGCTCGGCGCGCGTGGGCAGCTTGCCGTGCACCAGCAGGTGGGCGATCTCCTCGAACTCGCAGACCTCGGCGATGTCGAGGATGTCGTAGCCGCGGTAGTGCAGGTCGTTGCCGGTGCGGCCCACGGTGCACAGCGCGGTGTTGCCCGCGGTCACGCCCGAGAGGGCGACGGATTTCTTGGGGCGGAAGCCCGCGGGGGCGGTGGTTTCGGTCATGGGGTTCATGCGGTTTCTTCGTTGAGGTAGGCGCGATCGATGGCGGCGGGACGACCGGCGGCGTCGACCGCCACCATCTCGAACACGCCCTTGAGGACTTCTTCGGCCGGCGCGCCGGGCACGTCGGCCAGGCCGGTCACGCACACGGTCATCGAGCTGCGGCCGATGCGGCTGACCCAGCCGCGCAGCAGCAACTGGTGGCCCACCGGCACCGGCGCGAGGAAGTCGACGCCGGTCACGCCGGCCATCACCACCTCGCGCTGCGCCAGGCCGCGCGCGGCCAGGAAGGCGGCCTTGGTCATCAGCTGCAGGCCCTGCCCGGCGAACAGCGTGCCGCGGTGGTTGGCATGCACCGGCAGCACCAGTTCGCGCAGTTCTGTCGTTCCAGCGGGTGTTGTCATGCTTCGCAATCTACGCAGAGAATGCGGTTTGCAGAAGGACTGAAAAGGCAAATTCTTGCGAACCCCAATCCTCCAATTTGCAAATTTTGCGAATTTCCCCGCATTCGCAGCGAAGGCGAAACGATGAAGAAGACATTCATGGGCGTGCGCCTGCGCAGCCTGCGCGCGGAGCGCGGCCTGTCGCAGGTGGCGCTGGCCAATGCCCTGGAGCTGTCGCCCAGCTACCTCAACCAGCTCGAACAGAACCAGCGGCCGCTGACGGTGGCGGTGCTGCTCAAGATCAGCCGCGCGCTCGGCGTCGACATCCAGCAGTTCTCCGAGGACGAGGAGGCGCGGCTGGTCGCCGGCATGCGCGAGGCGCTGGCCGACGCCGCCGAGCCGGTGGCGCTGCCCGAGCTGCAGGAGGTGGCAGCGCAGATGCCCGCGCTGGGCCGCGCGCTGCTGGCGCTGCACCGGCGCAACCTCGAGGCGATGGAACAGCTCGAGACCATGGCGCTGCGCCTGGGCGACGAGCGCTCGGGCCTGGCCGCGCCGCGCGCCATGCCCTTCGAGGTGGTGCGCGACTTCTTCTTCGCGCACCAGAACCACTTCGACACCCTCGACCGCGCGGCCGAGGCGCTGGCGCGGGAGGCGCAGCAGGCGCAGGCCGCGCCGGGCGCGCGCGAGCACGGCGGCCATCTCGCCGAATGGCTGGTCGAGCGGTTGCGCCAGCGCCATGGCGTGCGCGTGCTGCTGACCGACGACACCGAGGTCAGCAAGCGCCGCTACGACGCCGCGCAGCGCAGCCTGCGGCTGTCGCCCGCGCTCGAGCCGGGCCAGCAGGCGTTCCAGCTCGGCACCCAGCTCGCGCTGCTCGAGCTCGGCGCGGCGATCGACGCGCTGGTCGACGCGCCGCCCTTCACCGAGGACCCGGCCTCGCGCAAGCTCGCGCGCATCGGCCTCGCGAACTACTTCGCGGGCGCGCTGCTGCTGCCCTATGGCGCCTTCCTCGAGGCCGCGGAATCGCTGCGCTACGACATCGACCTGCTCGGCCAGCGCTTCGGCGTCGGCTTCGAGACCGTGTGCCACCGGCTCAGCACGCTGCAGCGGCTGGGCGCGCCCGGCGTGCCCTTCTTCTTCGTGCGCGTGGACAAGGCCGGCAACATCTCCAAGCGCCAGTCGGCCACGCACTTCCACTTCAGCCGCACCGGCGGCACCTGCCCGCTGTGGAACGTGTACGAGGCCTTCGCGCAGCCCGAGCGCATCCTGCCGCAGCTCGCGCGCATGCCCGACGGGCGGCGCTACCTGTGGATCGCGCGCTCGGTCTCGCGCGGGCAGCGCGGCTGGGGCTCGCCGCGCAAGACCTTCTCGATCGGACTGGGCTGCGACATCCGCCATGCGCCGCGGCTGGTGTATGCGAAGGGGCTCGACCTGCAGGACCCCGAGGCCGCCACGCCGATCGGCATGGGCTGCAAGGTCTGCGAGCGCGAGCGCTGCCCGCAGCGCGCCTTTCCGTTCATCGGCGAGACGCTCGACGTGGACGAGAACCAGAGCCGGTTCGCGCCCTACGGCTTCGAGCGCTAGGCGTCGCGGTGCCCCCGCGCGGGCGCCGTCCGACGGCTTTTCGACGCCTTCGCCGGCGCCGTGGCGCGACCCCGGAACCCGCTTGGCGTTCCGGAAAAAAAGCGCCCCGCGTTACGTAACGCGCGGCGAAAAGCGGTGTTACGCATGTTCCCGCCGCGTGTTACCCCAAACGCCAAAAGCCTTTTGAATCAACGAGATAAGTCGATCACGGTGCCGTAACAAAGGCCTGTCATGGCGGCAGCGCGAAGGCGGCACGCATGTTGCCCCTGTAGGCCATATCTTTGTCACAGAGGCCGCCATGACTACAACACAATCATCGACCCCGACGACCCCGGCCACCACCGCAAACGGTGGGGCGCCCGTGGTCCTCGCTCAAGCCACCGCCTCGCCGATCGCCCCGATGGGCGCGGCCGCGGCAGTGCCCTCCTCGGCACCCGCGGCCGCCGCGCCCGCCAGCATCGGATCGCTATCGAATGCGACGCCCGGCACGACCATCGTGCGCGACGGCGTGAGCATCCCGGTGGACGGCAACCAGTCGCTGATCGCCGGCGACCGCGTGATCGTTCCCGATGGCGGCCAGGCCAACGTGCTGTTCCCCGGCTCGGCCACCAACAAGGCGCCGCTGGCCGGCGTCTTCGCGGGCGGCACCGATGCCACCGTCACGTCGACCAAGCTGCCGGGCGGCCTCGAGCAGGTGAATGTCGACGTGGCCTCGGGCGACCTCGCCGTCACCCCGCCCGATGCCGACGCCGATGCGGCGGCGCTGGCCGTTACCAAGAAGCTCGCCACCGGCGGCGGCCTCGGCGTCGGCGAGTTCGCGCTCGGCGCGCTGGGCGGCATCGCGCTGGCCGCGGCCCTGGGCGGCGGCGGCAGCGATTCGAGCGTTCCCTTCTTCATTCCCGGTGTCGGCGATTCCGATGCGGATGCCGATGCGGACGCGGATGCCGACGCCGATGCGGACGGTGATGCCGACGCAGACGCGGATGCCGATGCGGACGCCGATGCCGACGCGGATGCAGACGCCGATGCGGATGCCGACGCAGATGCGGACGCTGACGCGGATGCCGACGCTGACGCCGATGCAGACGCCGACGCCGACGCGGATGCCGACCACCTGCTGGATCCGGGCGACGGCACCGTCGGCCACGTGATCGATGCCGTGGACAACACCCTGGGCCTGGGCGGCGCGCTCCAGACCGTGAAGCCCATCGTCGACAGCGTCACCGACGTGATCGACGACGTGCTCGCGCCGATCGCCGGCAGCGACTTCACGCCCAACGATCCCAACGAGTTCGATCCCGTGGACAACGTGGTCGACCATGTCACCACCAACCTCGGCGGCGTGCTGTCCCCCGTGGTCGACGGCCTGCTGGGCGGCGGCACCACCGGCGCGATCATCGACACGCTCAATGGCCAGGTCGACTACCTGACCGATGCGCTGAACAACATCCTCGAGAACGTGCTGGGCAGCGACGGCCTGCTGGGCGGCGTGACCACCGGCCTGGGCATCGACGGCCTCGTCGACGGCCTGCTGGGCGACGACGGCGTGGTCGGCCAGGTGCTCGACGGCCTGCTCGGCGAGCACAGCCTGCTCGGTGGCCTGCTGGGCGAAGACGGCCTCGTGGGCGGCCTGCTCGGCGACGACGGCCTGCTCGGTGGCCTGATCGGCGAAGGCACGGCGGTCGGCAGCCTGCTCGACACTCTGCTGGGTGACGGCGGCCTGCTCGGCGGCCTGGGCGGCGAAGACGGATTGCTCGGCGGCCTGCTGGGCCCGGCACTCGGCGAAGGCGGCCTGCTCGGTGGCCTGCTGGGCGACGACGGTGCCCTCGGCGGCCTGCTCGGCGAAGACGGCATCGTGGGCAGCCTGCTCGGCGACGACGGCCTGCTCAGCGGCCTGCTCGGCAGCGAAGGCCTGAGCGGCGGCCTGCTCGGACCCGACGGTCTGGTCGGCAGCCTGCTGGGACCGGATGGCGTGGTCGGCAGCCTGCTGGCCGACGGCCCGCTCGGTGGCCTGCTCGGCGGTGAAGACGGATTGCTCGGCGGCCTGCTGGGTGACGACGGCCTGCTGGGCGGTCTGCTCGGCGACGACGGCCTGCTCGGTGGCGTGCTCGGCGAAGACGGCATCCTCGGCGCCGGTGGCCCGCTCGGCGGCCTGCTGGGCGACGACGGCCTGCTCGGCGGTCTGCTGGCCGATGACGGCTTGCTCGGTGGCCTGCTCGGTGACGACGGCCTGCTCGGCGGCGTGCTGGCCGACGACGGCCTGCTCGGTGGCCTGATCGGCGGCGATGGCCTGCTGGGCGGTCTGCTCGGCGATGACGGCCTGGTCGGTGGCCTGCTGGGCGACGACGGCCTGCTGGGTGGCCTGCTCGGCGAAGGCGGCATCCTCGGCGGCGTGCTCGGCGAGGACGGCCTGGTGCCGAGCCTGCTCGGCGACGACGGTCTGGTCGGCGGCCTGCTGGGCAGCGACGGCCTCGTGGGCGGCCTGCTCGGTGAAGACGGTCTGCTCGGTGGCTTGCTGGGCGGCGTGCTCGGCGGCATCGGCGGTGGCGGTGGCGGCACCGGTGCCCAACTGCTCGACCCGACCGACAGCATCGTCGGCGGCCTGGTCGACGGCCTCAACGACGGGCTGCTCGGTGAGCTCGGCCTGGGCGACGTGCTCGCCCCGGTGGTCGGCCTGACCGACAGCCTGACCGATACGGTGAGCGGCCTGCTGGGCCCGGTGCTCGGCGACACCTTCACGCCGAACGACCCGAACGTGCTGGATCCGGTGGACGACCTCGTGAGCCAGGTCACCGACGGTGTCGGCGGCCTGCTGAGCCCGCTGACCGACCAGCTGCTGGGCGCCGGCACCACCGACGCACTGCTGGGCGCGGTGGGCACGCAGGTCGACTTCCTGACCGATGGCGTGGCGAATCTGATCGGCGGCGATGGGCTGCTGGGTGGTGTGCTGGGTGACGATGGTCTGCTGGGCGGTTTGCTCGGCGGCGACGGCGGCCTGCTGGGTGGCGTGCTGGGTGACGACGGTCTGCTGGGCGGTTTGCTCGGTGGCGACGGTGGTCTGCTGGGTGGCATCCTGGGCGACGACGGTCTGCTGGGCGGTTTGCTCGGTGGCGACGGTGGCCTGCTGGGTGGCGTCCTCGGCGATGACGGTCTGCTGGGCGGCTTGCTCGGCGGCGACGGCGGCCTGCTCGGCGGCATCCTGGGTGATGACGGCCTGCTGGGCGGCTTGCTCGGCGGCGACGGCGGCCTGCTGGGTGGTGTCCTGGGTGACGACGGTCTGCTGGGCGGCTTGCTCGGTGGCGACGGCGGCCTGCTGGGTGGCGTCCTGGGTGACGACGGTCTGCTGGGCGGTCTGCTCGGCGGCGACGGCGGTTTGCTGGGTGGTGTCCTGGGTGACGACGGTCTGCTGGGCGGCCTGCTCGGTGGTGACGGTGGCCTCCTGGGCGGCGTCCTCGGCGACGATGGCCTGCTCGGTGGCATCCTGGGTGACGATGGTCTGCTCGGCGGCGTGCTCGGTGGCGACGGTGGCCTGCTCGGCGGCATCCTCGGCGATGACGGCCTTCTCGGCGGTCTGCTGGGCGGCCTGCTCGGCGGTGGTGCCGATGCCAGCGCCTCGGCCAGCCTGATGGTCGCGGCCGATGCGCCGGCCGACGGTGGCCTGCTCGGCGGTCTGCTGGGTGGCGAAGGCGGCCTGCTCGGCGGCATCCTCGGTGACGACGGCCTGCTGGGCGGTCTGCTCAGCGGTGACGGTGGCCTGCTCGGCAGCATCCTCGGCGACGATGGCCTGCTGGGCGGCGTGCTCGGTGGCGACGGCGGCCTGCTCGGTGGCGTCCTGGGCGACGGTGGCCTGCTGGGCGGCGTGCTCGGTGGCGAAGGTGGCTTGCTCGGCGGCATCCTGGGCGACGACGGCCTGCTGGGTGGCGTGCTCGGCGGTGACGGCGGCCTGCTCGGCGGCATCCTGGGTGACGACGGCCTGCTGGGCGGCGTGCTCGGTGGCGACGGCGGTCTGCTCGGCGGCATCCTCGGTGACGACGGCCTGCTGGGCGGCGTGCTCGGTGGCGACGGCGGTCTGCTCGGCGGCATCCTCGGTGACGACGGCCTGCTGGGCGGCGTGCTCGGCGGTGATGGCGGCCTGCTCGGTGGCATCCTCGGTGACGACGGCCTGCTGGGCGGCGTGCTCGGCGGTGATGGCGGCCTGCTCGGTGGCATCCTCGGCGACGACGGCCTGCTGGGCGGCGTGCTCGGCGGCGGCGAAGGCGGCCTGCTCGGTGGCGTCCTCGGCGACGACGGCCTGGTCGGCGGTCTGCTCGGCAACGATGGCCTGGTGGGCAACCTGCTGGGCAGCGACGGTCTGGTCGGTGGCCTGGTGGGTGGCCTGCTCGGCAACGACGGCCTCGTCGGCAGCCTGCTCGGTGCGCTGGGCGGCGACGGCCCGGTGGCCAACATCCTGCAGCCGGTAACCGAGATCGCCAGCGGCCTGAGCGACACCCTCGCTCCGGTGGTCGATACGCTGACCAGCGCCGGCTCCGGTGCCCTGGCCCCGGTGACCGACATCCTGGCCGGCGCGACCGCGGCGGCGGCCCCGGTGGTCGCGACCGTGTCCAACGTGGTCGAGAACGTCGATCACGCGGTGGGCTCGGTGGTCAGCGACGTGGTGACCCCGATCACCAGCCAGGTCGAGCACACGGTGGGCAATGTGGTGACCCCGGTCGCCAACATCCTGCACGGCCTGCTGGGCTGATCGCGCACCGCGGCTCGCGCCGCGGCGCACGACGAGAAGGGGCGGACCGGCGACGGTCGGCCCCTTTTCTCATGGCGCCCCGCGGGGCGCGGTCCCGTTCAGGCGCTCCCGCGCTCGATCAGCTCGAAACCCAAATCGCGCTTGCGCGCCGCCGGCGTCTCGCTGCGCAGCCGCTGCACCAGCATGCGCGCGGCCTCCTCGCCCATGCGCACGGTCGGCACCGCGATGGTCGTGAGGCCGGGGTTGAGTTCCCGCGCGATCTCGTAGTCGCCGAAGCCCATGATCGCGAGCTGCTTCGGCACCGCGATGCCCAGCCGCTGGCAGGCCAGCAGCGCGCCCGAGGCCAGCAGGTCGCTCGAGAACAGCAGCAGGTCGCTGTCGGGGAAGCGTGCGCGCGCGGCCTCGAGCAGGGTGCTGCCGCTGCCCATGGTGTAGGGCAGGTCCTCCACCACCAGGCTGCGCGGCGCCTGGCCCGGGTAGTGGCGCGCCATGCCGGTGGTGTAGCCGTCCAGGCGCTCGCGCGCGCGGTCGTCGCCGGGGCGCGCGGCGCCCACGAAGGTGGGATGGCGGTAGCCGCGGCGCTGCGCATAGGCCACGGCCGCGGCCAGCGCCTCCTGGTTCGAGAAGCCCACGAGCTGGTCGATGGGCTTGCGCGTCCAGGCCCAGCTCTCGACCACGGGAATGGCGGCGCGCGCGAGCATCTCGCGCACCGCGTCGGTGTGGCGCGTGCCGACGAGGAAGAAGGCGTCGGGGCGTCGGCCCAGCAGGCTGCGCACCACGGCCTCCTCGCGCTCGTGGCTGTAGTCGGTGTGGCCGATGATCACCTGGTAGCCGGCCTGCAGCAGCACGTTCGACAGGCCCTGCAGCGTCTCGGCGAAGACCGAGGCCGCGATCTGCGGGATCACGGCGGCCACCGTCATGCTGCGGTTCGAGGCCAGGTGGCTGGCCGCGAGGTTCTGCACGTAGCGGGTGCTGCGGATCGCCGCCTCCACGCGCTCGCGCGTCTGCGGCGTGCAGCCCTCGGGGTCGCGCAGCACGCGCGACACGGTCTGTGCCGACACGCCCGCCACCTGGGCCACGTCGGCCATGGTGACGGAATTGGTGCCGAAGCGGCGGCGGCCCTGTCTTTTTTCGGGTTCTGTCATGGGTGGCCCGGATTCTGCCGCCAAGCGCGCCCGGCCACCGCCGCGCTCAAAGCCGCCCGCGCGCGGCGAGGTTGCGCATCAGCGCGCCGATGCCGAAGGTCCACGGCGGAACGCGGTCGCTGCGGCCGACCCGGTTGAACAGCGTGCCCAGCCGCTCGGCGCGGATCGCGACGCGGTCGCCCTCGTGGTGGGTGAAGCCGGCGCCCGGCGCGTCGCGGTCCTGGATCGGCGCGAACATGGTGCCGCAGAACAGCAGGATGCCGTCGGGGTACTGGTGATGCGCGCCCATGGCGTGGCGCACCAGCTCGAGCGGATCGCGGCTGATCTGCGCCATCGAGCTCGAGCCCTCGAGCACGAAGCCGTCCTCGCCTTCCACGCGCAGCTCGACCACGGTGGCGCGCAGGTCGTCGATGCCGTAGTGGGCGTCGAACAGGCGGATGAACGGGCCGATGGCGCACGAGGCGTTGTTGTCCTTGGCCTTGCCCAGCAGCAGCGCGCTGCGGCCCTCGAAGTCGCGCAGGTTGACGTCGTTGCCGAGCGCGGCACCGACGGTCCGGCCGCGGCTGTCGACGGCGAGCACGACCTCGGGCTCGGGGTTGTTCCAGGTCGAGCCCGGATGCAGGCCCACCTGCACGCCGGTGCCCACCGAGGCCAGCGGCGCGGCCTTGGTGAAGACCTCGGCGTCGGGCCCGATGCCGACCTCGAGGTACTGCGACCACAGGCCCTGCGCGAGCAGCACCTGCTTGAGCTGCATGGCCTCGGGCGAGCCCGGCACGATGCCCGAGAGGTCGTCGCCGACCACGGCCACCACCTGGCGGCGCACGGCCTCGGCGCGGCTCGCATCGCCGCGCGCCTGTTCCTCGATCACGCGCTCGACCATGCTGGCCGCGAAGGTCACGCCGGCCGCCTTCACCACCTGCAGGTCGTTGGGCGCGAGCAGGTGGCGCTGCGCGGGATCGGGGCCGTGCGCGGCGGTGCTTGCGAGCCAGTCGGCCAGCGTGCCGAGCGGCACGCCTTCGGCATCGCGCACGGCGCTGGCCGCATCCTCGCGCTCCAGCAGCGCCGAGACCGTGGGCGCGAGCGCGCCGATGTCGACCAACTGGCCTTCGCGCACCGTCACCAGCGTCGGGCCGCCCTGCTCGCCCGGCAGCCAGGCGCGGCCCACGAGCAGCGCTTTTTCCGCATCGATGGGCAGCGTGGCCGCGGCGTCGACCATGTCGGGAATCGCCTGCATCTCAGCGCCCCTCGAACACGGCCGGACGGCGCGCCTTGAAGGCCGCGCGGCCTTCCTTCGCGTCCTCGGTCGCGAAGCACACGGTCTGCAGGTCGCGTTCGTACTGGATCGCGGTCTCCAGCGGCATCGCATAGGCGGCGCGCAGGTTGGCCTTGGCGGTCTCGACCGCGATCGGCGGGCGGCTCGCGATGGTGGCGGCAATGGCCTGCGCGCGCGCCAGCAGCTCGGCGGCCGGCACCAGCTCGCTCACCAGGCCCCACTGCAGCGCCTGCTGCGCGCCGATGGGATCGCCGCCCATCAGCATCAGCGCGGTGTTCGAGGCGCCGATGCTGTGCGCGAGCATGTACGACATGCCGCCACCGCCGATCCAGCCGAGCTTGACCTCGGGCGCGCCGAAGCGTGCGTGCTCGGCCGCGATGCGGATGTCGCAGGACATGGCGGTCTCGAGGCCGCCGCCGAGCGCATAGCCGTTGATGGCGCAGACCACGGGCTTGCGCAGCGCGCGGATCGCGTCGCAGTAGTCGGGCCGGTTGCGGAAGGTCCAGGGCGTGTCGTAGCCGTCGAGCTCGGCGATGTCGCTGCCGGCGCAGAAGGCCTTCTCGCCGGCGCCCGTGATGACGACGGCACGCACGTCGGCGCGCGCGTTGCAGTCCTTCACGTGGGCGACCAGCGCATCGGCCATCTCGGGCGTGACGGCGTTGAGCTTCTCGGGGCGGTTGAGGATCAGGGTCGCGACCCGGTCGCGGACCTCGAAGAGGATGTGGTTCATGGCGATGTGGACTGAAGAAGGGAAGACGGGCTCAGACTTCGCTGCCCGCGGGCCGGTGGCTCTGGTAGAGGGACTGGAGCCGCTCGAGCGCGGCCCTGGCCGCGAGCCGGTCGGCGAGCATCTCGCGCACCAGCGCCGAGGCCGCGGTCTGGAACGGGATGTAGCCCGGGTGGCGCGGCCGCACGATCGCGGCCTCGAGCGTGGCCTGGGTCTGCGCGAAGAAGCCGTTCCAGGCGGTATTGACGCGCTCGTTGCTCCACGCGCTGCGCGCGCTCGGCTGGCCGTCGGCGAAGGGAATGAAGTCTTCCTGCATCGCCGGGCTCATCAGCGCGACGAGGTGGGCGCGCAGCGCATCGCTGACCGTCGCGCGCCGGCTCACCGCGAGGCCGGTGCCGCCGAGCGTCGAGCCGAGGCCGTGCGAACCCGCGGGCACGTCGGCGAAGTGCAGCGGCCGCGTGCCGGCGCCGGCCACCGCGTAGTTGACGTAGCCGTAGACCAGTGGGCAGTACACGGCCTGTGCATCGCGCGACATCGCATCGAGGATGCCGATCGGGTTGAGCCCGGCCCAGCCGCGGAAGGCCAGCGCATGCAGTTCCGACAGCAGTTCCCAGGCCGTGGTGGCGCCCTGACCCGTGAACAGCCGGCCGGGCTCGCTGCCCGTGGGCGCATCGCCGTGCGCGGCCGCCATGCTGAACAGCGAGAGCGCGGCATGCGGGCCGGCCAGCGACAGGCACACCGGCTGGCGCGCGGCCAGCGCGAGCACCTCGGCCCAACTGCGCGGCAGCGGGCCCTCGAGCCGGTCGCTGCGCGCCACCGCCACCTGCGTGGCGGCATCGAGCGGCAGCGCCCAGTGCACGCCGGCATAGCGGTAGCTGTCGAACGAGCGGCCGATGCTCTGGGCGCGCCAGCGCGCGAGGTCGTCGGCCGCGAACAGCGATTCGAGCGGCTGCAGGCAGTCGCCGGTCACCGCGTCGCCGATGTGCGGATGGTCGAGCACGATCAGGTCGTAGCGCTCGGCCAGGTCCTCGATCGGATGCGACTCGAAGCCCTCGAGCGGCTGGCGCTCCCAGTGCAGGTCGAGGCCCTCGGCGCGCGCGCGCTCGGCCGCGCGTTCGAGCGCGACGTAGCCGCGCGGATGGTCCCAGGTCAGGCCCTTGATCGGCGCGCCGCTCACAGCGTCTCTTCCCCGATCACCTTGGCCGCGAGCAGGCCGTCGATGCGCTCGGTGCTCCAGCCCAGCTCGCCGAGGATCTCGCGCGTGTGCTGGCCCGCCAGCGGCGCGCCGCGGCGCACGCTCGAGGGCGTGCGCGTGAACTTGATCGGGAAGCCCGGCGTCTTCACCTTGCCCTCGGTCGGATGCTCGTACTCGACGAAGGTGCCGTTGTGGACGATCTGCGGATCGTTCATGACGTCGGCATAGCCGTAGACCGGGCCGGCCCAGATGTCGGCCGCGCGGAACACCGCGAGCCACTCGGCGGTGCTGCGGTGGCGCAGCTTCTCGCGCGTGATCGAGAAGATCTCGTCGCGCCGCGCGAAGGTGTCGCGCTCGTCGTCGAAGTCGGCCAGCACCGGCGCGCCGATGGCCTGCGCCAGCGCCGCCATCTTCGGGAAGGCCAGCGCGAGGAAGCCGTCCTGCGTGGCGAACACGCCATAGGGCGCGCGGATGTAGACGTGGGCATGGGGCTCGGCCGTGCGCTCCTGCGGCTTGCCGGCCACGCTGAACACCGACAGCTCCTGCATCTGCAGCGCGACGATGGCATCGAGCATGTTGACCTGCACCAGCTGGCCCTCGCCGCTGCGCTCGCGGTGCAGCAGCGCGGCGATCACGGCCTCGAAGGCGGTCGAGGCCGTGATGGCGTCGACCAGGTACTGGCCCGCGGGCGACGGCGGCTCGCCGGCGCGGCCGGTGGAGAGCATGGCGCCGCTCATCGCCTGCAGCAGCAGGTCCTGCCCGGGCCAGAGCTTGTAGGGACCGTCCTCGCCGTAGCCCGACATCGAGACGTAGACCAGCCGCGGGTTGATCTTCGAGAGCGTGGCGTAGTCCACGCCCAGGCGCTCGGCCACGCCGGGGCGGTAGTTCTGCAGGAACACGTCGGAGCCGCGCACCAGTTCGTAGAGCGCGTCGCGGCCCTCGTCGCTCTTGAGGTCGACCGCGAGGCTGCGCTTGTTGCGGTTGAGCGAGAGGAAGGAGACATTGATGCGGTTGCCGCGCGCGCCGCCGGCCGAGACATGGCGCTGCCATTCGCCGGCGACCGGTTCGACCTTGATGACGTCGGCGCCCAGGTCGCCCAGGCGCTGGGCCGCGAAGGGGCCGGCCATGGCGATGGAGCAGTCGAGAACGCGGAAGCCCTCGAGGATGGCGGAGGATTTGTTCATGGAGTGTGTGGACGTGAGGGGTGGGAAGAATTCAGTGCGTGCGCGGCGCGGCGGCGAGGTTGCGGCCCGTGGCGGCGTCGAACAGCACGGCCTGCGCGGCATCGAAGCCGACCGCGACCGGGTCGCCGTTCGCGAGGTCGGTGTAGCCCGGCACCGTGACCATCAGGTCGGCGTTCGCGGCGCCTTCCTCGTCGTGCAGCGTGCGCGCCTCGGTGAGCGCGACCGCCACCAGCGACTCGGCACCGACATGCTCGACCAGCGCGATGCGCCCGGCCAGGCCCTGGCCGCCGCGCGCCACCGTCAGCGCGTTCGGCCGCAGGCCGAGCACCACCGCGGCGCCGGGCGCGGCCAGGCCGCGCAGGTGCGCGGGCAGCGGCATCGAGGCCTCGCCGCCGAGCGCGAGCGCGCTGCCGTCGGCGTTCACCGTGGCCTGCAGCAGGTTCATCGGCGGCGTGCCGATGAAGCGCGCCACGTAGAGGTTGGCGGGCGCCTCGTAGATCTCGCGCGGGCTGCCGAACTGCTGCACCACGCCGTCCTTGAGCAGCGCGATGCGCGTGCCCATGGTCATCGCCTCGACCTGGTCGTGCGTGACGTAGACGAAGGTGCCGCCCACGCGCTGGTGCAGCTTCGAGATCTCGGCGCGCATGGTGGTGCGCAGCTTGGCGTCGAGGTTCGACAGCGGCTCGTCCATCAGGAACACCTGCGGCTCGCGCACCATCGCGCGGCCGAGCGCCACGCGCTGGCGCTGGCCGCCCGAGAGCGTGCGCGGGAACTTGTCGAGCCAGTCGGTCAGCGCCAGCGTGCGCGCGGTGCGCTCCACCAGCTGCGAGACGGCCGGCGAGCGCTCGATGCGCCGCTTGGCCATGCCGCCGAGCAGCGGGATGTGGAACCACCAGCGGTGCTGCCGCATGATCAGCGGAAAGGCGATGTTGCGCCGCACCGTCATGTGCGGATAGAGCGCATAGGACTGGAACACGAAGGCGATGTCGCGTTCGGTCGGCGGCAGCTCGTCGACGCGGCGCTCGTTGATGTGGATCTCGCCGCCGCTGATGCTCTCGAGCCCGGCGAGCATGCGCAGCAGGGTCGACTTGCCGCAACCGGAGGGGCCGAGCAGCACGAGGAATTCGCCGTCGGGCACGTCGATCGACACGCCCTTGACGACATGCTTGTCGGCGAAGTTCTTGGTGATGTCCTGGAGCTTGATGGAAGCCATGGATTGAAGATCTAGCGTTTGGTTATTCGGGTTCGACGGGCGCTCAGAAGGCGTGAAGGAACCGTCGCGAGCGCCCCGAGGTCGCGTCGAGGACCGGAGCCGTACTCAGGTACGGCGAGGACCGCAGACGCGAGATCGGGGTGCGCAGCAGGTTCATTCATGCCTTCTCAGCCCTTGACGCTGCCGGCCGTCATGCCGGAGACGACGTGGCGCTGCACGATCAGGTAGAAGATGACGGCCGGCAGCGTGTACATCACGCCCACCGCCATCACGGCATCGAGCGGCGTGCTGAGCTCGCCGATGAAGCCGGCCAGGCCGACGGAGGCCGTGTGCAGCCGCTCCTCGGTGATCAGCGTCTGCGCGAACACGTACTCGTTCCAGCCATGGAAGAAGGAGATCACCGCGGCCGCGGCCAGCGTGGGCGCGATCAGCGGCACCACCACGCCCAGCACGATGCCGATGCGCGAGCAGCCGTCCACCCGCGCGGCCTCCTCGACCTCGATCGGCACGCCGTCGATGGCGCCCTTGAGGATCCAGGTGATCACCGGCACGGTGAAAGCGGTGTTCGCGAGGATCAGGCCGCTCAGGGTGTTGAGCAGCTGCATCTGCGCGAAGATCGCGTACAACGGCACCACCAGCATCGCCTCGGGCAGCATCTGGGTGGCGAACAGCCCGAAGCCGATCGCGCCCTTGCCGCCGAAGCGGAAGCGCGACAGCGCATAGGCCGGGAACACCGCCAGCGCGATGCTCAGCACCGTGGTGCCGATCGCGACGCAGGCGCTGTTGAAGAGCCAGCTCGCCACCGGCTTGATGGCGAACACGCTCGCATACACCGGCAGTTGCCCCAGCAACGGCAGCAGCTGCGGCCGGTCGGCGAACAGCGCTTCGGTCGGCGTGAGCGAGGTCACCAGCATCCAGTAGATGGGGAAGGCCGCTGCGCCCAGCAGCACCAGCACCGCGAGCATGCGCAGCGCCTGTCGGCTCATGGCGGCGTGCATCAGCGCTCTCCTTCGCGTTCGGCGCGCGCGGTGTAGCGGAAGTACACCAGCGTCACGGCCAGCGCGATCGCCACGCCCACCATGCCGACGGCCGCGGCCTGGCCCAGGTGGTGGTTGACGAAGGCGCGCCGGTAGAGGTCGATCACCAGCGTGTTGGTGGCACCCACCGGCCCGCCCTGCGTGAGCAGCCAGATCAGGTCGAAGCGGCGCAGCGACCAGATGGTGGAGAACAGTGCCAGCAGCGCGACCGAGGGCCGGATGGTGGGCCACACCACCGCCTTGAACACGCTGAGCCGGTCGGCGCCGTCCATCACGGCCGCCTCGCGCAACTCGGAAGGCACGCCCTGCAGCGCCGCCAGCAGCACCACCGACGCGAACGGGAAGATCTGCCAGATGGTGGTGATCAGCACCGCGGGCATGGCGTGCTGCATGCTGTCGAGCCAGTTCTCGCTGCCCGCGGCGATGCCGAAGAAGCGCAGCGTGTGGCCGAACACGCCGTACTGGGCGTTGTAGATCCAGATGAAGATCAGCGCCACCGCGACCGGCGGCGCGGCCCACGGGATGGTGACGGCGGCGCGCGCGATGCCGCGGCCGCGGAACGGCGCGTCGAGCAGCAGCGCCGAGGCCAGGCCCAGCCCGATCGCCGAGGCCACGCAGGCCACGGTGTAGAGCAGCGTGGTGAAGATCACGCGGTGGAAGTCGGGATCGTTCCAGAGGTCGGCGTAATTCTGCAGGCCGACCCATTCGCCCTGCGAGGCCGCGAGCAGCGAGGTCGAGGTGAAGCTCAGCACCAGTTCGCGCAACAGCGGATAGCCCTGGAACACGAGCAGGTAGAGCGTGGCCGGCAGCACCAGCGCATAGGGCGCGAGCGGATGGCCGTCGAGGCGCGCGCGGCGGCGCGCACCCTCGCGGCGGGCCACCGCGGCGGCGGAGGACAGCGTGGCGTTCATCGTCACGGGATGCAGCGCGGGTTCAGCGCTTGAGCACGCGGCTCAGCACGGTCTGCTGCGCGTCGTTCATCGCCTTGGCGGGATCGACGCCGCCCTGCAGCACCTTGATGACCTGCTCGATCACGATCTGCTGGATCTCGGGCGCCTTGACCTCGAGGCCCTGCGGCAGCGCGGGCACGCTGTTGGCGGTCTGCTGGTCGTAGACCGAGATCCAGGGCCACTTGGCGACCTCCTCGGCCGAGCGCGGCACGGCGATCGCGACGCTCGAGGCGCCGTGGATCAGCTGCAGCTCGCGCTGCGCCTCGGGCGTCAGCATCCACTGCAGGAAGGCACCGGCCGCGGCCTTGTTCTTGCTGTTGGCGTTGATGCTGATCGGCGCCAGGATCATGCCCTGCGCCTTGGTGGGAAACGGCGAGGGCGCGGCGCCGAACTCGAAGCCCTTGGCCTGGGTCGCGAGGTTGGCGGCCACGCCGCCGTTGTCGACCTGCATCGCGATCTTGCCCTCGGCGAACATGCGCCGGTAGGTGGCGGCATCGGCACCCTTGGGGATCGCGCCGGCGTCGTAGACCTTCTTGTAGGCCGCCACGCCCTCGATCACCTTGGCGCTGTTGATGGTCGGGTTGCCCTGCTCGTCGGACCAGCGGCCGCCGAAACCGTAGACGTAGTTGCACAGGTCATACCAGAAGCCGCCGCGCTCGGCCATGGTGGCGCGGTAGGCATAGCCGTAGTTGCCGGCGGCGGTCGCGGCCTTGGCGGCGGCCAGGAACTCGTCGAAGTTCGCAGGCGGCGTGCCCTTGAGCAACGCCTTGTTGTAGACCATCGCGTAGTTGCTGACCTCGAACACCACGCCGTAGCGCTTGCCGCCGATCTTCATGTACTTGTCGGGGCCGGTGAGCGGGAAGGCGCCGTCGGCGATCACGTCGTCGATGGGCACGAGGCGCTTGGCATCGACCGCGGCATAGAACTCGGGCAGGTCGAAGCGCACGAGGTCGGGGCCGGCATTGCCGCCCATCTGCGTGAAGACGGTGCTCGCGAAGGACGAGAACGGGATCGTGACCGGCTGGATCTCGACCTTGTCCTGGCTCTGGTTGAACTTGCCGATCCAGGCGCGCATCTTCTCGCCGCGCCCGGGCTCGGCGAAGCTCGATGCGGCGAAGGTCACGACCTGCTTGCCGGCGGCCTGCGCCTGGGCGCTGCCCGCGGCGAGCAGCTGCAGGGCCGGAACGATGGCGATCGCGGCGAGGGCCGCGCGGCGGCCGGTGAAAAGGCGTTGCTTCATGTGTGTCTGTCTCCGATGACGGCAGGCCCTGCCGTGGGATTCGAGGCGTCCGGCCGAAGCCGTCGCGCTGCTGTTGGCGAGATTATTAGCGCTAACTGTTAGCGCTAACAAGTACGACTTTAGCGTTGCAACCCGTGGCTGCGATCACGGGATTTCCCTAGCTGGTGGTGGAGGCGTGGAGCGGAGGGGTCGGGGCTCCGGCGGCTACTGCATCACCCAGCCGCCATCGACGTTGAGCGTCTGGCCGGTGATGAAGCCGCTGCCCTCGGCCGCGAAGAACAGCATCGCGTTCGCGATGTCGTCGGGCGCGCCGCGGCGCTTGACCGACTGGTGCTCGAGCACGAAGCGCTCGTAGCCCTCGGGGTCGGGATGGATCTTCTCGGCATCGGTCGGGAAGGCGCCCGGCGACACCGCGTTGACCGTGATGCCGTGCGGCCCGAGCTCGCGCGCCATCGCACGCGTCATGCCGAGCAGCGCGCCCTTGGAGGTGACGTAGGGCAGCAGCAGCGGCCAGCCGCCGTACATCGTGATGCTGACGACGTTGACGATGCGGCCGAAGCGCTGGCGCTTCATGTGCGGCAGCGCGGCCTGCACGCAGACCAGCGCCGCGTCGACGTTCACGCCCTGCACGCGGCGATGCTCCTCGATGCTGAACTCCTCGATGCTGCGCGAGGGATAGATGGCGGCGTTGTTGATCAGCACGTCGATGCCGCCCTGGGCCTCGAAGAGCGTGGCCAGTTGCGCCGCGAGCGCGCCGAGATCGGCGAGGTCGCCCTGCACGAAGCGCAGCCGCGCGCGCACCTCGGCGCCCTCGCCCTCCCCGGCCGCGACCAGGCGCTCGCCCTTGGCCGGATCGATGTCCAGCGCCAGCACCTGCGCGCCCGCGCGTGCGAAAGCCCAGCAGATGCTGGTGCCGAGTCCGCCGGCGGCGCCGGTCACCAGCACCTTCTTGCCTGTCATGTCCATGGTCGTGTCGTGTCTTTTGAAGTCGTGTGAGGAAAGGAGGGATCAGGGCAGGTTCTCGCGCACCGCGATGCCGGCGCGCACCGGCTCCACGCCCGCGAGCGCATCGCGGCCCGCGCGCAGGTTGGCGAAGATGCGCACGCAGTTCATCACCTCGGTCTGCGGGTTCTGGTTGATGGCCGCGTCGAGCGTGCCGTCGATCAGCATGGCGCGGGTGTCGGGCGTGATCTCGTGGCCGATGAAGACCACCTTGCGGTCGAGGCCCGCCTCCTTGAGCGCGCGGCCGATGCCTTCGGAGGCGCCGCCGATGTTGTAGAGCGCCACCAGGTCGGCATGCTGACGCAGCAAGGTGCGCGCCTGGCGGTAGTTCTGCGCCACGTCGTCGTGGCCCTCGCGCAGGCCCACCACGCGCAGCCCCGGGAATTGCTCGGCCAGCACCTGCAGGAAGCCGACCTCGCGCTCCTCGTGGCCGCGGTAGCTGAGGCTGCCCGCGATCAGGCCGACCTTGCCCGACTTGCGGTCGAGCATGCGGCCCATGAGATAGCCGGCGGTGCGGCCGGCCGCGTGGTTGTCGATGCCCACATAGGCGGCGCGGCGCGAGCCCGGCAGGTCCGACAGCAGCGTGAGCAGGTGCACGCCCTGGTCGGCCAGCGTCGCGACGGCCTCGCGCACGGCGGGATGCTCGAGCGGCACGAAGGCGATGCCGTCGCATTGCCGGCCATGGCGCAGCAGCCGCGCGGCGAGCACCTCGGCATCGAAGCCCTCGATCTCGACGCGGCGGCAGCGCACGTTGAAGGGCTCGAGCTGCTTCTCGACGATGCCGACGTAGTCGCCGAGCATGCGGATGAACTGGTTGGTGCCGGCCGGCAGCAGGAAGATCAGCTCCATCGGCCGTGGCCGCAGCACCTGGTGCAGGCTCTCGTCGGGCAGGTAGCCCAGCTGCGCGGCCGCGCGCACCACGCGCTGCACCGTGGCCGAGCGCACGCCCTTGCGCGCATGCAGCGCGCGGTCGGCCGTGGCCTTGGAAACGCCGGCCACGCGCGCGACGTCGGCCAGGCGCGAGCGGCCGGGGGCCTCGGCGGGGGGCGTCGATGTCTTCGTCTTCATGTCGCCGAGTATTCCGCGCAACGAGACGCCCTGCCGCGATGTCCGCACCGGCTCGCCCATCTTCGCGCCTCAGTCCCAGCGGCCGGTGATGACCGGGTACTCGTCGGCGGGCTGTGCACAGATGGCGCGCACGCGCTCCTCGAAGGCCGCGATCTCGCCGCGCCCGTCGAGCACCGAGAAGCGCGTGGTGTAGCGGCGCTCGTCGCCATGCTCGAGCCAGATCAGCTCGCCGCGTTCGCGCGCGAAGGGCTTGCCCAGCACGTGGTTGGTGCTCGGCTCGATGCCCATCGCGTACTGGCCGCGCTGGTAGTTCTGCCACTGGAACTGGCACGGGAACTCGTCGCGGTTGACCTCGACCGCGAGGCCGATGCCACGGCCGCCGTCGAAGCCCTCGTTGACCAGCGCGACCGGGATGCGCCCCTGCGCATCGGCCGCCATCGCGTGCTCGTAGACCTGCTCGTGGAAGTCCGCCTGCGGTCCGGGCTGCGTGCGGTAGCCCACCGATTGCCGGCGCAATGCATCGGCATGCGCGGCCCAGGGCGTATGGCGGATCGGCGCGATGTAGCGGCTGCCCTCGTCGAGCACCGGATGGCCGGCGTTGATGTGGTAGCAGAACATGTGCGGCGTGCGGTAGAAGCCGTGGTTGACCACGCGGTCGTGCAGCGTGAAGCCGTGCTCGCCCACGCGCGCCTCGATGCGCCGCACCAGGTGCAGGTCCTCGCCGAACACTGCCGACTGCTGCACCACGCCCTCGCACCAGAGGATGCAGTCGTCGCCCTCCCAGCGCTCGCCGTAGCCCGTGAGCCGCGCGGGAATGTTCGCGATGCGGCCGTGCAGGCCGCTGTCGACGCTCTTGCGCGGCGTGTAGTGGTAGTGGCCGGCCGGGTCGCTGTCCATGAACAGCGTGTGGTCGAGGCCGCAGGTCACGAGCAGGCCCGAGAAGGAACGCAGCCAGCCGAGGCCGCCCTCGTCCGCGTTCTCGTGCAGCCCCGGATGCCGGAAGCCCGTGGGCGATTGCCAGCCGATGGCGGCGCCGCGGTATTCGCAGGCGCCCACGTCCATCGCGCGGTCGACCAGCACCTGGAACGCGAAGCCGGTGCCGGTGCGGAACTCGAGGCAGCGGATGCCGCGTTCCACGCCGTCGCCCAGCGTCACCAGTCGCACGCCCGCGAACTGCGCGAGCGTGCCCGCGTGTTCGCGCAGCTCGCGCCGGGTCCAGTGGCGGCCGTGGAGCTGGATCACGCGCCGGCCTCCAGCAGCTTGTCGTCGAGGAAGCGCTTGGCGCGCGGTACGTCCGATTCGTCGAGGTGCTCGATGATGATCGGGATGTTGGGATGGTGCTGCGCGAGCCGCTTGAGGTAGAGGTCGTAGTTCAGCGCGCCCAGGCCCGGCGCCGGCAGCTCGATCTCGCCCACGCCGCGGAACTGGTGCGCTTCGGAGGCATCGATGTCGGCGAACTTCTCGCTCTTGTCGTCGCCCGCGGCGCGCTTCACGTCCTTGGCATGCGCGATGCGGACCTTGTCGCCGAGCGCGTCGAACATCTGGTTCAGCACCTGGTCCATGCGGTCGATGTTGTGGCTCTCGAAGTAGTTCGTCGGGTCCATCAGCAGGCCCAGGCCCGGATGATTGACGTCGGCGAACAGGCGCAGCGTCTCCTCGACCGAGCCGATGATGTTGTTGACGTAGGTCTCGACCAGGAACACCGCGCCGTGGTCGTGCGCCTCCTGCGCGAGCTCGCGCACCACCTTCACGCAGTCGGCGTAGGCGCGCTCGCTCTTGTTGTCGGGATGCGAGGACCAGTCGCTGTCGGGGTTGACGGTGCCGGTCTCGCTGATCACGTAGGGCGTGCCGCAGTCGCGCGCATGGCGCAAGGTGGCCTTGAGGTAGTCGTTGCGGCGCTTGCGCTCGCCGGCGTCGGGGTGGACGATGTTCGTGTACGCCGACACGCAGCTGATCGGCAGGTCGTGGCGGCGGAAGGTGTCGCGCACGCGGTGGCACTTCTCGCGCGTGATGGCCTCGGGCGTGGAGAAGTCGATGTCCTTGAACGCGAGATCGAGCTGCACGGTGTTGAAGCCCTGCGCCTTGATGCGGCGCGCGGACTCCTCGAGGGCATAGGGGAAGTAGCCGCTGAAGATGCCGACTTGGATCATGGGTTGTCTCCGATGGGTTGTGGGTGGGGATGCGGGGAAAGCGCGCGGCTCAGACACCGAACTCGGCCAGCGGCACGGCGCGCCGCTCGGCGAGCGAGCGGTAGCCGGCCTCGACCAGCGCCATGGTCTTCACGTTGTCGGCGACGTCGAGCAGCGGCGCCTCGCCCTGGGCGAGCGCCCATTGCAGCTGTTCCATCACGCCGGCGAAGGCCTGCGGGAACCAGCGCGTGGACCAGCTCGGTGCGATCCATTGGCCGCCCGTGCCGTGGCGCGAGCTGTAGCGCAGCGTGCTCGGGCTGCCTTCGGGATAGTCGGGCCAGCCGATCGTTCCTTCGGCCACGCCCTCGGTGCCCTCGACGCGCCACTTGATGAAGATGCCGGCATCGAAGCCCTCGCCGTGCGGGCCGGTCCAGACGTCCTCCATGCTGAGCGCCATCACGCCGCTGCGAAAGCGCAGGGTCGAGCAGACGATGCCGTCGCTGTGTTCGAAGCCGGTGCGCGGATCGGGGCGCGCGGCGGTGTAGATGTCCTCGGGCTCGCCGAACAGGAAGCGCAGCACGTCGAGGTGATGCACGCTCATGTTGGCCAGCGTGAGGCGGCCGTAGCCGCGCAGGAACTCCTGCCAGTGCGGGATGGCGCGCATCTCGATGGTGGCGAGCACCGGCGTGCCGAGCTCGCCGCGGTCGAGCAGCTGCTTGAGCACGCGCATCGACTGGTCGAAGCGCATGTTCTGGTTCACCGACAGCGGTTTGCCGGCCGCGCGCGCCTCCTCGGCCAGCGCGCGCGCCGTGTCGAGATCGAGCGCCAGCGGCTTCTGCGCGAGCACCGCCTTCACGTGCGGCTGCGCGAGCGCGAGGCGGATCAGTTCGGGCTGGCGGTCGGGCGGAAAGGCGATGTCGACGATCTGAACCTGCGGATCGCGGATCAGCGCCTCGGGCGTGTCGTGCACCGTGGGGATGTTCCAGCGCTGCGCCACATCGGCCGCCTTGGAACGGGTGCGCGAGGCGATCGCCACCACGGGGAAACCGGCCTCGCGGTAGGCCGCGAGCTGCACGTCCGCCATGATGAAGCCGGCGCCGATGGCACCGATGCGGAAGTCGCGGCAGCGGATCGGCGCGTCGGGTTCGAAGCCGCGGGCATCGGCGGCCGGCGCGGCGGTCGCGCTCGTTGGGGTCATGGCTTGTCTCCTGTCCTGGGTGCTGAACGAGGCAGTGCTTTGCTGCCTCGCGACCGAGGTTAAGGGACGCGGCGACCCGGACCAATCGACCGGGATGAGGTTTTTTGAGGCGAATCAGCGGGGCATCCCGCGACGCATCAGGTGGCTTCGGCGTCGATGCCGAGCGCGAAGATGCCGGGCATGCCGATGAAGCCCGGGATCGACTTGACGCGCGCGATCCAGCGCCTGAGCGCGGGATAGCGCGTCAGCGCGATGCCGCCCTCGGGCGCGAGCGCGATGTAGGGGAAGCAGGCGATGTCGGCGAGCGTGGGCGTGGCGCCGACCAGCCAGCCCTCGTCCGCGGCCTCGCGGTCGCCCAGGTGGTCTTCGATGTGCGCGAACAGCTTGTGCGCGGCCGCGCGGCAGGACGGTGCGTCGAAGTCGTAGCCGAAGGCATCGTGCAGGCGCGCGGCCGAGGCACTGCGCGTGATGTCCTCGGCCACGGTGAGCCACAGCATGACCTGGGCACGGCGCTTCGGATCGGCGGGAAACCAGGTGCCGGCGCTGTCGTGGCAGCTCGCGAGGTAGACGAGGATGGCCTGCGCGTCGCGCAGCACGAAGCCGTCGTCGTCGATCACGGGCAACTGGCCGAAGGGATTGAGCGCGAGGAATTCGGCCTGCTTGTGTTCGCGCCCGGGATGGAAGTTGACCGGCACGCGCTCATGGGCGATGCCGAGCAAGGCCATGAAGAGCCGCAGCTTGTAGCAGTTGCCGGACAGCTGTTCGTTGTAGAGCTTGATCATCGCGCGCCCTCAAAGGTCGAGCACCAACGTTGCCGAGCGCGACCGCGAGACGCAGGGCAGCATCTGCATGTGGGACGCCTTCTCGCCCGCGCTCAGGTACTGGTCGCGGTGATCGGGCTCGCCGTCGATGACGGTGCACAGGCAGGTGCCGCACACGCCTTGCTCGCAGCTGGTGTCGAGGTGGATGTCGATCGCGCGCAGTGCTTCGACGATGGTGGTGTCGCTCGCGACCTGCACGCGGCGGCCGCTGCGCGCGAGTTCGACGGTGAATGCGGGGCCGGTGGCCTCGACGGGCGTGGTGCGTCGGAAGTATTCGAAGTGCACGCGCTCGGCGGGCCAATGGAGTTCTGCCGCGACGCGCTCGATGCATTGCATCAGCGGTGCGGGCCCGCAGGCGAAGGCATGCGCATCACTGCCCGTTACCAGCATCTGTCGCACCTGGTCTTCGGTCTGCTGCGGCGACAGGCCCAGGTGCAGATGCAGGTTCATGCCCAACAGTGCCTCGAGCTCGGCACGGTACGCCGCATGCTCGACCGAGCGGCAGAAGTAGTGCAGAGCCGGCCGCTTTCCTCTTGCCACGAGATCGCGCGCCATCGCGAGGATCGGCGTGATGCCGATGCCGCCCGCGATCAGCACCGCGTGTTCGATGCGCGGGTCGAGCCGGAAGTTGTTCTTGGGCAGTCCGATCTCCAGTTGCATGCCGGCCTGCACCGACTCGTGCAAGGCGATGGAACCGCCACGCGAATCGGCCTCGCGCTTGACGGCGATCGTGTAGCCCTCGTCGTCCTGGCCGCAGACCGAGTACTGGCGGATCTGGCCGTTCGGCAGGTGCACGTCGAGGTGCGAGCCCGCGGTGGCGCTCGGCAAAGGGCCGCGCCGCGGCGAGCGCAGCTTGAACTCGACGATGTCCTGCGCCACGGTTCGCTTGGCCGAGACCTCCACGCTGAGCCGCGGCCGCGGCTCGGTGCTCTGCGCTTCGATGCCCCAGCGCAGATGGATGTCGCGCAGCCAGCGGCGAAAGGTGCTCGAGGCCGCATCGGCGCGCGAAGGCACCTCGATGCGCGGATCCAGCGGCAGCTTCTTGTGGACGTGGTTCTCGAGGATCGGCTTGTCCTGCCCGAGGATGTTCTGCTGGAAGGCCATGATCTCGCCGCTCGAGCTTTCGGCATCGAACAAGCTGATCGCGAAGTGCGCGATGCAGCGCTCTTCGTCGGTGGGCTGGATGAACAGGAAGATGATGTCGGCGAGCTCGGCCGAACGGCCCGCCGGATGCTTGTAGAGCATCGGCGAGAAAGGGTTGACGACACGGTAGACGTAGTCGACGTCCGCCCCGCCCTTCGCATCCGCCGAGGCCAGCGGCTGGATGAACTTGCAGTCGCGGGCCCAGAGCTCCTGGCGGGCATCGAGCTCGACCTCGTAGCCGCGCACTTCGGTCGCTTCCTCCGAGCCCAGGATGTGGGCATGGACGAAGGGGAAATGCGCCATGTCGAGGAAGTTCTCCACCACCCGCAGCGGACCGCTGTGGATGCCGAAGCCGCCCATGTAGAGGAAGCGGCGCGCGGGGTTCGCGAAGGCCGCCAGTTCGAACAGCGGCCCGGGTTCGTCGCTGAGGCACAGCAGGATGAAGCCGCAGTGGTCGGTGGCGTGGCAAGGCCTCGTGGGCTCGGCCTCGAACCAGGCCTCGAGCGCGCCGTCGGGCTGGCGGCGCACGTGCAGGTCGTGGCCCAGCAGTCGGGCTCGCCGGCTCGTGCCGGGCGCGAGGCCGAGGCTGTCGCCGATGGCGAGCCAGTCGGCCGCGATCGCGGGATCGATGGCGTCAGGCATGTTCGGTCTCCCTCGGTGCGCGGGCCTCGGCCGTCCATCGGGCGATGTGCGTCTTGATGCTTTCGATGGCCCGTTGCTTGTCGAGGCTCGATGCACTCCGCGCGACGAGCAGGTGGACGATCGAGGTGCCGGGCATCAGCGGCTGGATCAGCAGGGCCGATGCACCTTCTTGCCAGACGCAAGTGCTCTGCCCTTGCAACCAGCCCGCGCGTTCGGCCTGCAGCGCGAAGGTGTCGGCATCGAGGTCGACCGTGAAGCTGCGCGACGGCACGAGGTCGTCGCCAAGGCGCGGCGGATAGCCGGCCGGCATGCGCGCGAGGCTGGCCCAGACGATGCCGTCGCTCTCGCGGCTGAGGTAGGTGCGCGCGCAGGCGGCCGGCGGGCTCGCGTTCTTCGGCGACGAGGGCACCGACACGCAGTGGCCGTCGCGGCCGTAGCGCCAGCCGTGGTAGCGGCAGACCAGCGTTTCCCCGACGACGAAGCCGAGGCTGAGCCGCACGCTGCGGTGCGGGCAGCGGTTCTCCCACACTTCCATCGCGCCCGAGGCCGATCGCCACAGGGCCAGTTCATGGCCGAGCAGCGTGGACTGCAGCACCTGCCCCGGCAGCAGGTTGCGCGAGAACTCCACGGGAAACCAGTCGGCGGAACTCGCCGCCGTCGCGTCTGCGGTCTGGTTCATGGCCGGGCCTCAGCGCGGGATCGCGCCCTGGATGCCCTCGGCGAACCAGTTCATGCCGGCGACCTCGGCATCGGACAGCGCGGCGCCCGGCGCCGCGCGCTGCTTGCCCGTGTTGTCCTTGAGCGGGCCGGCGAAGACCTTGAGCTTGCCGGCCACGATGTCGGCGCGCGCCTGCTTTGCCATCTGGACCACATCGGCCGGCACGCCGGTGTTCCAGTCCGCGAGGTTCACGCCGCCGTTGGCCAGGGTCGCGGCATAGGCCGTGCCCTTGAACTTGCCGTCGAGCGTGTCCTGCACGGCCTGGCGCAGGTAGGGCGTCCAGTCGTGCGTGAGCGAGGTCAGCAGCTTCTGCGGCGCGGACTTGCGATGGTCGGAGAACATGCCGATCGACCAGACGCCCTTGGCCTCGGCCGCCTGCAGCACGGCGGGGTTGTCCTGGAAGCCGGAGCCGATCACGTCGGCGCCCTGCTGCATCAGCGTGTTGGCGGCGTCGCGCTCGCTGCCGGGGTTGAACCACTCGTTGACCCACACCACCGAGACCTTGGCGGCCGGGTTGCTCTTCTGCGCGCCGAGCGCGAAGGCATTGATGGTCGAGACCACGTCGGGGATCGGCAGCGCGCCGACGTAGCCGAGCTTGTTCGACTTCGTGACCTTGCCTGCCACCAGGCCGGCCACATAGGCGGCCTCGTACCAGCGCGCGTTGTAGGTGCCGAAGTTGGCGGCCTGCCTGAAGCCGCTGGCGTGGACGAAGTTGACCTTGGGGTTCTCGGCGGCCGCCTTCAGGCCGTCGTTCATGTAGCCGAAGCTGCCGAGCACCATCAGCCCTGCCCCGTCGCCGACCAGCTCGCGGATCACGCGCGCGCCGTCGGGGCCGGCCTTCACGTCCTGCACCACCTGGGTCTTGATGCGGTTGCCGAATTCCTTCTCGAGCTGCTTGCGCGCGCTTTCGTGCACGGCCACCCAGCCGACGTCGGACACGGGGCTTTGATAGACGAAGCCGATCTGGAGCGGCTCGGCCGCGAACGCGGTTGTGGCGCAGAAGAAGGCCGCGAAGGCTGCGACAGCCGGGCGAAATTCGATCATGGGGCGTTGTCCTCGAGGGTGGGTGGGGCAGTCTGAATTCCGAGTCAGTACTCTATATCGGTATACCGATTCAGTCTAATTACAATCCCGGACCATGTCTACCAAGAACGAAGAGATCAGCGACAGCATCCGGGAAGCCGTCGCCGCCCACCGCCTGCTGCCGGGCACGCAGCTGCGCGAAGTGAGCCTGGGCAAGCTCTACGGCGTGAGCCGTACGGTGGTGCGCCAGGCGCTCCAGAGCCTGGCGCGCGAGGGGCTGGTGGACCTCACGCCGGGCAAGATCGCCTCGGTGGCCAAGCCCACGCCAAAGGAAGCGCGCGACACCTTCGATCTGCGCTGGGCGATCGAGCGCCACTCACTGGAGAAGCTGTCGCAGGCCCACACCAGGAAGGATTTGGCGGCGCTGCGCGCGCACGTCAAGCAGGAGCGCGCGGCGCGCGTGGGCAACGACATGGAGGAAGTGCGCCGGCTCGGCGCGGGATTCCACGTGCTGCTCGCGCGGCTCGCGGGCAACGACCTGCTCGCGCAGACGCTCGATCAGTTGGTTGGGCGGATCGCGCTGATCCTGCTGCTCTACCAGCACGAATACGACAAGCACACCGAATGCCTGCAGGACGAGCATGCGCAATTGATCGCCCTGATCGAAAGCGGCTCGACCGAGGAAGCGCTGGCGCTGCTGCGCAGCCACCTCCATACGGTGGAAGTCAGCCTAGGGGCGGATGCGCCCGACGACGAGGAAGCGGATCCGCATCTGAGCCGGGCCTTGCGCCGGCGCTGAATTCAGCGCCAGGCCGGCATCGGCTCAGGCGCCGGCCTTGGGCGCGCCAGGGCGCAGCACGCGCGCGACCGACGACCGGATCGCCCGATGCCAGGGCGCGCGGCTTGTGGCGGCCTCTTGCTTGGGAGGGGCGTTCCCGCTCTGGCTCGGCGGTGCTGGCGCGGTGTCCGTCCCCGGATCCGGAAAAAACTGTGCGAGCCATTCGCACTCGGCACGTGCCATGAACTTGTCCATGCCTGATCCTCGGCTGTAACACTATTGAAATCATTTTAATAAGAATGATTCTTATTGGCATGGTTTCACACAAGCTTTACGTGGACTCGGAGCCGGATCGGGCGGCACAAAGAAAAGCGCCCGGCACGAGGCCGGGCGCGAAGCCTAAGTTGCTGTCACACACTAGGCGCCCAGCCGAGGGAGGAACGGCCAGACACAAGGATGTTCGAGCCTGAAACAGTCATCTCACGTCAGACGACACCGACATTTCTATGGGAGGGCGGGCTTTTTGGCATCCCATATGAAGAATTCTGAGCAATTCTTCACGATTCTTGCAATGGCCTACACGCGCTGCCTCCCAAAGGCTGACGCGTCTCTTACGGCTTCGCATCGAACATGGCGTCGCTGTCACGCACCAGGGTGCCAAGAAGAGCAAGAAGAACCTCCCTCTGGGCCCGCAAGGGATGCACCCGCTTCGGCGGGTGTTTTTTTGCGCGCTTCATTTGTGCGCTTCAGTCCTCGAAGTAATCCGGATACCGCGCCGAGATACCCTCGATGAACCCCTCGATCAGCCGGATGTGCGCCTGCAGCTCCCTCACCAGCAGTTCGGTATCGGCCGCCACCAGCGCCGCGGCGATGCGCTCGTGCTGCTCGGCGGCCTTGATGTTGCTCTGCAGCTCGGGAATCGCCATGCGGCGCACGCGTTCCATGTGCGCGCGCGCCTGGCGCACCGGCTCCCAGGCGCGCGGATGGCCCGACAGGTCGATCAGCCCGCGGTGCAGGTCCTCGTCCTTGTTCAGGCCCTCCTCGATGTCGCCGCGGTCGACGGCCGCGCGCTGGCGCAGCATCAGCCGGTGCAGCGCCTCGCGCTCCTCGAGCGGGGCCTTCACGGCCAGGCGCGCGGCCGCGCATTCGATCGACTCGCGGATGAACAGCGCGTCCATCAGCTCGCGTCGGCTCATCTTCGAGACCACGGTGCCCACCTGCGGCACCACCTTGAGAAAGCCTTCGGCGGCCAGCCGGCGGAACGATTCGCGCACCGGCGTGCGGCTCACCTCGAGCTGGTTCGCCATCTCGATCTCCGAGATCGCGCGGCCCGGCGCCAGCGTGGCATTGACGATGGCGGTGCGCAGCAGTTCGTAGACCTGCTGGCTGGTGCTCTCGCGCGGCGGCATCTTCAGCGCGGGCTTCAGCAAAGGCGCATTCATCTTGTTCGGAAAGTGGGATCGCGGCCGATTATGGGCCGGCCGATCGCGAAAGAACTTGATCCGGCTCAACTGGTATACTAGTATCCCAGAACGCCATAAAGAAGGCGTCATGAGCGACAACCTCGGAAACCGGAGACAAGAAATGAAGCTATCCCTGCGGGCCGCGCATCTGCTGCGGGCCATGGTGGCGGGTGCGGGCATGGCCGCGGCCATGTCGGCGCATGCCGATGTCACGATCACCTATTCGGACTGGCAGCTCGCGCAGGACGTCTGGGGCAAGTCGCTCAACGGCGTGATCGACGCCTTCGAGAAGGCCAACCCCGGCATCAAGGTCAAGCGCGAGCCGGTGCCGCTGGCGCAGCGCGACGTGAAGTACAGCACCGCGATCCGCGCGGGCGAAGGCCCCGACGTGTTCGCGCTCGACGCCAACCCGGTGCGCCAGTACATCGCCGAGGGCTGGGTGCGCGACCTCACGCCCTACATCCAGAAGGAAGGCGGCAGCTTCCTGGCCGACTTCTATCCGAACTCGCTGCTGCCGGTCACCGTCACCGGCAAGACCTGGGGCATCCCGATGAACACCGTCGCGATGACCCTGGTCTACAACAAGAAGCTGTTCGCAGAGGCCGGCGTGGCCGGGCCGCCCAAGACCTGGGACGAGTTCCGCGCCGCCGCGAAGAAGCTCACGCGCTCGTCGACCGGTGGCTCGGCGATCGACCGCTGGGGCTTCTCGGTGGTGCTCGCGCCGGCCGGCTTCGACCTGCGCGTGTCGTCGATCCTGCGCGGCTTCGGCGCCGACTTCATCACGCCCGACGGCCAGCATTCGACGCTCGACACGCCCGAGGCCAAGGCCGCCTTCAACTTCATCGTCGACCTGATCCTGGTCGACAAGTCGGTGCCGCCCGGGGCCGCGCAGGTCGACGCCAACGGCTCGCGCCGGCTGCTGGCCAACCGCACCGTGGCGATGAAGATCGGCACCACCTGGAGCTACCCCGAGGTCAGCGCGATGAACCCGCAGCTCGACGGCTGGAACGTGCTGGCGATGGCGCCGATGCCGCAGCCGGCCGGCAGCAGCAAGCAGGTGCGCACCACGCTGTTCCAGAAGTCGATCTTCGTCGGCAAGAACAGCAAGCATCCCGAGGAAGCCTGGAAGCTCGCGAAGTACCTGACCGACAGCGCGAGCATGAAGAAATGGTTCGACGACAACAACATGCTGTCGTCGCGCAAGAGCGTGAACGAGGGCTACGACAAGATCGCCAACAGCGAATCGGCGCGCATCGTCGCGGCCGAGATCGCGCATGGCGCCTTCCTGCCGCAGACGCCGAAGTGGCCGCAGGCGCTGGAGATCTTCCGCCAGAACCTGCAGGCCGCGGTGGCGGGTTCGAAGCCGCGCGAGCAGGCGCTGGCCGACGCCCACCAGCAGATCGAAGCGCTGCTCAAGCAGTAAGCCCCCGGGCGTTCAAGCGAAGGAGGCGACGATGTCCGACGAGTCCCGCGGCGCGGGCTATGCCTTTGTCATGCCCGCCGTGGTGCTGATGGTGGTGATCCTGGGGTTCCCGGCCATCGCCTCGGTGTTCCAGAGCTTCGGCGCCGGCGGCAGCGCGCCGATGGGCCTGGGCGCCTACCGGCGGCTGCTGGGCGATGCCGAGTTCGCGCGCACCCTGTTCAACACCGCGCTGTTCGTCGGTACCGTCGTGAGCCTGCACCTCGTGCTCGGGCTGGGCGTGGCGATGCTGCTCAACCTCGACATGAAGGCGCGCTGGCTGTTCCGCGTGATCGCGATCCTGCCGTGGACCATGCCCGACGTGATCGGCGGGCTGATCTTCCGCTTCATCTTCGACACGCTCACCGGCGGCATCAACGCCGTGATGCAGCGGCTCGACCTGCCCGGCCCGATCGACTGGCTCGGCGACCCCTCGCTGTCGCTGCTGTCGGTGATCGTGGCCGAGACCTGGCGCGGCTATCCCTACGTGATGCTGATCCTGCTGGCCGGCCTGCAGGCGATACCGCGCGACCAGTACGAGGCGGCCGAGATCGACGGCGCCGGCGCCTGGAAGAAGTTCCGCCACATCACGCTGCCCAACCTGCGCACCATGATCCTGCTGGCCGTGGTGCTCGACGCGATCTGGGAATGCCGGCTGTTCGGCATGGTCTACGGCATGACCGGCGGCGGCCCCGGCTACGCCACGCAGAACCTCTCGCTGCAGGTCTACAAGAACTACTTCCAGTTCTTCGACACCGCCTATGCCTCGTCGATCGCGGTGGTGCTCGCGGCGATCCTGATGGTGCTCGCGGTGCCCTACGTGCGGCTCACGCTCAAGGAGGACAAGTGATGCGCAGCCACGACGAGAGCGGCGGCGGCTTCGCGCGCTGGCTCGGCCTCTACGCGGCGCTGGCCGCGATGGCGCTCTACAACCTGCTGCCCTTCTTCTGGATGGTGTCGTCCTCGTTCAAGACCGACATCGAGGTCACGAGCTTTCCCGCCACGATCCTGCCGCAGTCCTTCACGGTCGATGCCTATGCGCGCATCTGGGGGCAGGAGGGGCTGGTGCGCTACTTCCTCAACAGCCTGCAGGTGTCCGGCGCCACCGCCCTGCTCTCGGCCACCATCGGCGTGTTCTGCGCCTACGGCTTCTCGCGCTTCCGCTTCCGCGGGCGCGACACCATGATGGTGATGTTCCTCGCGAGCCAGGTGATCCCGGGCGTGCTGCTGGTCGGGCCCTACTTCAAGATGATGTCCTTCGCGGGGCTCTACAACACCCACCTCGGACTGATCCTCGCGCAGACCACGCTGACCCTGCCGTTCTCGGTCTGGATGCTCAAGGGCTACATCGACAGCGTGCCGCTGGAGATCGACCAGGCCGCCGAGATCGACGGCGCCTCGCGCCTGCAATGCCTGTGGCACTGCATCCTGCCGAACATCCTGCCCGGGCTGGTGGCGACCATGGTGTTCGCCTTCCTGCTCGCCTGGGGCGACCTGCTGTGGGCGCTGTGCCTGATCAGCGAGCCCAGCAAGCAGACGATGACGCTGGGCATCACCAACCTGGTGGGCCAGTTCCGCGTGCTGTGGTCCGACATCATGGCCGCCACCGTCATCGGCTGCGCCATTCCCGCCGGGGCCTATGTGTTCCTGCAGCGCTACCTGGTCAAGAGTTCGGCCGGCTCGGCCGTGAAGGGATGAGGCCGATGGACCACTTCACGCTGGGCGCCAGCGGCGTACGGCTCTCGCGCATCGTGCTCGGTGGGCACGAGTACCTGCCCGACGGCCGCTCGCGCGCCTTCAACGAGGACCTGCGCCTCGCGGTCACGCCCGGCCACCTGTTCCCGAGCTTCGGCGGGCCGCTGCGCCGCTCGGTGCTCGAGCGCGCCTACGCGCTGGGCATCGACAGTTTCGACGTGACCATGGACTCGGAGAAGGAAGCGCTGGGCCGCAACCTGCGCGAGCTGCCGCCGCCCGGAGCGGCCGTGGTGCAGACCCGGCCCGAAGGCATGGTCTACGGCTACGACCCCGGCAACCGCCGGATGGTCGCGCCGGGCCAGCTGCGCGAAGAGGTGCTGCGCATCCTCGCGCTGATGGGCCGCGAGTGCATCGACATCCTCAATCTCGGCATCCTGAAGGACGCCATCGAACAGGACCGCGCCTTTCCCGCCAAGCTCGCGCAAGCGGTGCGCGCGCTCCAGCGCGAAGGGCTGATACGTTGCGCCGCGGCCGACAGCTTCTCGGGCGCGGCCACCTACCTCGCGCTGCTCGAGACCGGCGCCTTCGCCTCGCTGAACCTCAACTTCAACCTGGCCGACGACGGCGCCCTCGAGCGGCTGATTCCCGCCGCGCAGGCCATGGGCGTGCGCGTGGTGGTGCGCGAGGTCTTCATGAAGGGCGAGCTGTTCCGCATCGCCGCGGCCGCCGGCATCGACGACCGCGCCGCGGTGGCGCGCGCCGCCATCCGCTGGACGCTGGCGCAGCCCGGCGTCGACGGCCTGATCGTCGGCGCGGGCACGCCCGAGCAGCTGTCGGCCAGCGTCGACGCGGCCGCGCGGCCCGAGCTGTCAGACGCCGACCAGGCGCTGCTGCGCACCCTGCTCGCGCACCCGCGGCTGCAGCAGGCGCGCGAGCGCAACCGCCTCGCCTTCGCGCAGCCGATCGGCAACGCCTGATCCACCGCGCAGATCCACTTTTCCAGGCCTTCATCCATGACCACCTCCACGACCCCGACCCTCAGCCCCGAGCGCGCGGCGCAACTGCGCGGCATCAGCATCGCCACCCTGTCGACCGCGCTGTTCAAGCGCGGCCTGCGCAATGCCGTGGTGCAGGGCGCGCTGCCGCTGAACCGGCGCGCCGCGCGCATGGTGGGCCTGGCGACCACGCTGCGCTACATCCCGGCGCGCGAGGACCTCGACCACCTGGGCGTGTTCGCCGACCGCGAGAACGCCCAGCGCAAGGTGGTCGAGACCATCCCGCCGGGCCACGTGCTGATGATCGACAGCCGCGGCGACGCCAGCGCGGCCTCGGCCGGAGCCATCCTGATCACGCGCATGCTGCGGCGCGGCGCCGCGGGCGCGGTCACCGACGGCGGCTTTCGCGACACGCCCGAGCTGCGCGAACTCGACTTCCCGGTGTACTGCCGCCAGCCGGCCGCACCGACCAACCTCACCAAGCACCATGCGATGGACATCGACGTGCCCATCGGCTGCGGTGGCGTGCCGGTCTACCCGGGCGACGTCATCGTGGGCGACGCCGAGGGCGTGATCGTGATCCCGCCGCACCTGGTCGACGAGGTGGCCGAGGAGGCCGCGCAGATGACCGAGTTCGAGGACTACGTCACGCGCCAGGTCGACCAGGGCGCTTCCACCTTCGGCCTCTACCCGCCCTCGGACGAGAGCCGCCGCGCCTACGAGGCATGGCGCGCGGCGCAAGCGAAGGCCTGAGCGCGCCATGGCAGCGATCCAGATCGACAAGGTCAGCAAGTCCTTCGGGGACACGGCCGTCATCAAGGAGGTCAGCATCCCGATGGCCGACGGCGAGTTCGTCGTGCTGGTCGGACCCTCGGGCTGCGGCAAGTCGACCCTGCTGCGCATGATCTCGGGGCTCGAGCGCGTGAGCGCGGGCGAGATCCGGATCGGCGAGCGGCTGGTGAACCACCTGCCGGCCAAGGAGCGCGACATCGCGATGGTGTTCCAGAACTACGCGCTCTATCCCCATATGACGGTGGCCGACAACATGGGCTTCGCGATGAAGATGCGCAACGAACCCAGGGCCGAGATCGAGCGCCGGCTGGCCAACGCGGCCGCGATCCTCGGGCTCGAGCCGCTGATGCAGCGCTTTCCGAAGCAGCTCTCGGGGGGCCAGCGCCAGCGCGTGGCCATGGGCCGCGCCATCGTGCGCGATCCGCAGGTGTTCCTGTTCGACGAGCCGCTGTCGAACCTCGACGCCAAGCTGCGCGTGCAGATGCGCGCCGAGATCAAGGCGCTGCACCGCCGGCTCGGCACCACCATGGTCTACGTCACGCACGACCAGATCGAGGCCATGACCATGGCCGACCGCATCGTGGTGATGCGCGACGGCGTGGTCGAGCAGATGGGCGAAGCGCTCGAGCTCTACGACCGGCCGCGCAATGTCTTCGTGGCGGGCTTCATCGGCTCGCCGGCCATGAACTTCGTGCCGGGCCGGGTCGAATCGCCCGACGGCGGCGCGCCGGTGCTGCGCGCCCCCGAAGGCCTGGTGCTGACGCTGCCCGAGGCGGCACGGCGCTGGGCCGGCCAGGACTGCACCTACGGCGTGCGGCCCGAGGACATCGCGCTGGGGGGAAGTAGTGGCGGCGCGGGCGAAGCTTCGGCCGTGGTGCGGTCGATCGAGCCGACCGGGCCCGAAACGCACGTGGTGCTCGGCATCGGCGAGACGCTGCGGCTGAACTGCGTGCTGCGCGAGCGCACCCAGGCCCGGGTCGACGACCGGGTCGGCTTCGTGCCCGACGTGCGCAAGGTCCACCTGTTCGATACGCGAACAGGTCTGCGGCTGGCATTCGACGCCTGAATCCGGGCGCCTCACCGCCCTTCGGGGCTGCCGGCGTTACGGGCGTTACGTTCCCTCGGGAACAAACGAAACGTGACACGGAACAAAAATGTGTCAAAAAGTGAGGAAAACTGCACAGCCTTGAAGGCAGGTTTCGTCGGCGGCCCTTGTGCCTCCGCCGGGCCTGCCTAGCATGCAGTTAATGATTTTTAACAATTTCATCGCCGAGATCTTTCCGGGTGTGGAGACCGCCCAGATCCGCGTCCATTGGCGCTGGGATGTGCGCCACCACGAGGACGACGAGCACCACGATGGCGGCATGTGGGTGCCGGCCACGGCCGCGGCCCGGCGCGAGGCGCGCATCGTGTGCGAGGTACAGAACGCGGTCTATGGCGCGGGCTCGCACTGGATCGAGGAGCGCGACCGCCCGACCTTCGCGCTGCCGCGGCCCCACCTGCGCCGCGCCTTCTCCGCGCGCGAGCTGATGATGTCCAAGTGCTCCCCATTTTCCGTGGGCAACTTTGTGGATAACTCAGGTACTGCGTTGTAAAAGCGATCTAAGCTGTTGTTTTCAAAGGGGAAACAACAGTCTGCTTAAAGTTTGTGCGGTGCACAGCTTTGTCCGGCAGCTTCCTGGCGCCATCTTTTCCCTGACGAACGCCCTCCACCGCTGAGGGCGCGAGCGCCGAACCCCTTCATCCTTTGGTATTCCCTCCGCCCGGTCACCTTCGGCCCGGGCGCGCTGCGCATGGGCCTTCGCGTGCCCGCCGCCCCCCTCTATCCAGCGTTTTCGCGCCGCCAGCCATCGGCTTGCACCGTTTCGATTCGTCATATAGGATATATCCTGCATCCAAACCCAGACCATGACCGACATCGAAACCCTCTCCCCGGACACGGCGCGCCAAAGCGCCGTCGGCAAGGCCGACACGGCACACCACCTGCATTCCCAGACCAACCTCCAGACCCACCGCAGCCGCGGCCCGCTCGTGATGGTGCGCGGCGAAGGCGCCTACGTGTTCGACGAGCACGGCCAGTGCTACCTCGAGGGCATGGCCGGCCTGTGGTGCGCCTCGCTGGGTTTCTCCGAGTCGCGGCTGGTGGACGCCGCGCTGCGCCAGATGCGCCGGCTGCCCTACTACCACACCTTCAACCACCGCTCGACCGACGTCGCCTCGCTGCTCGCGGCCAAGGTCGCGGCGCTGGCGCCGATGCGCGATGCACGCGTGTTCTTCGCCACCTCGGGTTCGGAGGCCAACGACAGCATGGTGAAGCTGGCCTGGAACTTCCACATCGCGCGCGGCGAGCCGGCGCGCCGCAAGATCCTGGCGCGCCAGCGCGGCTTCCATGGTTCGACGGTGATGGGCGCGAGCCTCTCGGGCCTGCCGAACATGCATGCCGCCTTCGGCCTGCCGATCCCCGGCATCGTCCGGCTCGAATGCCCCTCCGCCTACCGCCACGCCCTGCCCGGCGAGAGCGACGCGGCCTTCGTCGACCGGCTGGTGGCCGACCTCGAGCAGACCATCGAGCGCGAGGGCGCCGGCACCATCGCGGCCTTCATCGCCGAGCCGATCATCGGCGCCGGCGGCGTGCTGGTGCCGCCCGAGGGCTACTTCCCGCGCGTGCAGGCGGTGCTGCGGCGCCACGGCATCCTGATGCTGTCCGACGAGATCATCTGCGGCTTCGGCCGCACCGGCGAATGGTTCGGCGCGCAGTCCTTCGGCTTCGAGCCCGACATGATGGCCTGCGCCAAGGGGCTGTCGGCCGGCTACGCGCCGATCTCCTGCGTGGTGGTGGCGCCCCGGGTCTACGAGGTCATCGAGGCCGAGAGCGGCCGCACCGGCGGTTTCGGCCACGGCTTCACCTACTCCGGCCATCCGCTGGGCGCGGCCGTGGCGCTCGAGGCGCTGTCGATCTACGAGCAGATGGACCTGCCGGCCCATGCCCGGCGCCTCGGCGAGCGGCTGCACGCGAGCCTGGCGCCGCTGGCCGCGCATCCGCTGGTCGGCGAGATCCGCGGCAAGGGCTTCATCGCGGGCATCGAGCTGGTGCGCAACCGCGACACGCGCGAGGCCTTCGATCCCGCGCAGGGCGTGGGCGCCCAGGTCGAGCAGGCCACGCGCGAGCGCGGCCTGATCGTGCGCAACATGGGCGACGTGATCGCGCTGAGCCCGCCCTACGTGCTCGACGAGGCCCAGGTCGAATGGATGGCGCGCACCCTCGGCGCCGCGCTCGACGAGGTGGCCGCGCGCGATCCCTGGAAGGCACCCGCCGCAGCGCGAAAGGAGGCAGCGTGAACACCACGACGGAACGTCCGCTGATCGAGTTGATCGGCGTCCAGAAGAGCTACGACGGCGAGCACCTCGTCATCCCCGACCTGAACCTGGCGATCCGCCGCGGCGAATTCCTCACGCTGCTGGGCGCCTCGGGCTCGGGCAAGACCACCACGCTGATGATGCTGGCCGGCTTCGAGAACCCGACGCGCGGGCGCATCCTCATGGACGGCCGGCCGATCCAGGACGTGCCGCCGCACAAGCGCGGCATCGGCATGGTGTTCCAGAACTACGCCCTGTTCCCTCACATGAGCGTGGCGCAGAACCTGGCCTATCCGCTGAAGATGCGCGGCATCTCGGGGCAGGCGCTGCGCGACAAGGTCGACCGCGCGATGCAGCTGGTGCGGCTCGCGGGCATGGCCGAGCGCAAGCCGGGCCAGCTCTCGGGCGGCCAGCAGCAGCGCGTGGCGCTGGCGCGCGCGCTGGTGTTCGACCCCGAGCTGGTGCTGATGGACGAGCCGCTCGGCGCGCTCGACAAGAACCTGCGCGAGCACATGCAGTACGAGATCAAGCAGATCCACCGCGAGCTGGGCGTGACGGTGGTCTACGTCACGCACGACCAGGGCGAGGCCCTGACGATGTCCGACCGGGTCGCGGTCTTCCACGACGGCCGCATCGAGCAGCTGGCGCCGCCGCGCACCATCTACGACGCGCCCGCCACCGACTACATCGCCACCTTCATCGGCGAGAACAACCGCCTCGACGGCACGATCGAGGCCGCGGGCGTGCTGCAGCTGCGCGACGGCCTGCGGATCCCGCTGCCCGAGGCCGGCCAGGGACAGGCGGCGCATCCGGCGGGCGCGGGCTGCGCGCTGGTGCGGCCCGAGTGCGTGCGGCTGGCCGACGGCCAGGGCGTGCAGGTCAGCGCCGAGGTGGTCGACCTGGTCTACCTGGGCGACCACACGCGGCTGATCGCGCGGCTGCGCAACGGCGACCAGATCGTGGCCAAGCTCGGCCACGGCACGCTGCCCAGCGATACCGTGGTGGGCGCGGACGTCGCTCTGGGATGGCAATCCCGCGATATGCTCGTTTTCGCGCGACCCGCCTGAAAAGAACCCGTGAAACCCAAGATCAAACCCATCGACAAGACCAACCTCGCCGCGCGCGTGTACTCGGAGATGCGCGAATCGCTGATTGCCGGGCGCTTCATGCCCAGCGACCGGATCCGCATCAGCGAGGCGGCGCAGATGTTCGGCACCAGCGACACGCCGGTGCGCGAGGCGCTGCTGCGGCTGGTCAGCGAGCATGCGCTCGAGATGGAGACGGCCAAGCAGATCATCGTGCCGCCGCTGAGCCTGGAGCGCTACATCGAGATCCGCACGGTGCGCGTGGCGCTCGAGAGCGCGGCGGTCGAGCAGGCCGCGCTCAAGGTCAGCGACAAGGACGTGGCGGAGCTGGTGCGGATCAACAAGAAATTTGCGCAGGCCGAGGCGGCGCACCATCCCGAGAACCAGCTGCGCTACAACCGCGAGTTCCATTTCGGCGTCTATGAGCATTGCGGCCTGCCGCGGCTCTTGTCGATGATCGAGAACATGTGGGCCTCGATGGGCCCGATCCTGCGCGCCTTCTACGAGAAGTCCGACGGTTCGTACGACCAGGGCTACGGCCAGCACGATGCGCTGCTCGACGCGCTCGCGCGCCGCGACCCGGCCGCCGCCGTGACGGCCATCCGGGCCGACCTGATGTCGGCCGGGCCGAGCATCGAGCGCTTCCTCAAGGAATACGAGCAGAGCCTCGAGGCCGCCGAGGCCTGATCGGCCCGCGCGCTCAGCGCCAGGCGTCGAGGAACGCCACCAGCGACGCCCCGACCACCGCGGGGTTGTAGCCACCTTCCTGCACCAGCACCGTCGGCAGCCCCAGCGATGCCACCTGCCGGCCCATGCCGGCGAAGCCCGCCTCGGTGAGCCGCAGTCCCGCAGCCGGGTCCGACACATGGGCATCGAGGCCCAGCGACACCACCAGCGCCTCGGGCGCGAAGCGGTCGATGCGCTCGAGCGCGGCCGAGAGCTGCAGCAGGTAGTCGGCGTCGCCCGTGCCCGCGGGCAGCGGCAGGTTCAAGGTGAAGCCCTCGCCCTCCCCTTCGCCGCGCTCGTCGGCATGGCCCGCGAAGAACGGGTGGTAGTCGACAGGATCGCGATGCAGCGAGACGAAGAGCACGTCGGCGCGGCGCCAGAAGATGTCCTGCGTGCCGTTGCCGTGGTGCACGTCGAGGTCGAGCACCGCGACGCGCGCGAAGCGCTGGCGCAGATGCTCGGCGGCGATCGCGGCATTGTTGAGGTAGGTGCCGCCGCCGGCCATGTCGGCATAGGCATGGTGGCCGGGCGGCCGGCACAGCGCATAGGCGCAGCGCGCGCCGCGCAGCACACGCTCGGCGGCCTCGACGGCCAGGTCCGCGGCGGCGCGCGCGGCCTCCCAGGTCGTGGGCCCGATCGGGGCCAACTGGTCGTGGAAGTGGAAGGCCGCGCGGCCCTCGACCGAACGCGGATAGCCGCCGCCGTGGCGCCGCATCGCGAACACGTTGGCATGCACCTCGGCCGAGGCACCCGGCAGCGCCAACCACTCGGCATGCGCGGTGGCGAGAAAGTCGAGGTAGCGCGCATCGTGCACGCGCGCCAGCGGCGCCAGGCCGTGCGAGACCGTGCCGTCCTGCACCGCGAAGCCCGCCTCGCCGAGCGCGGCGCGCATCGCGTCGACGCGCTCGGGCGCGTCGCGCGAGGTGCGCCATCCGCCGCGCGCGCCCAGCAGCCCAGGGCGGTGCAGCGCATGAAGCGGCGTGTGCAGGATCTGCAACCCGCTGGCGTTACCTGCCATCGCCGTGCCGTTCAGTTCGACACCCACTTCGCGAAGCGCTGCTGCAGCTCGTCGAGATGGTCGGCCCAGAAGGCGGTGTTCTGCAGCAGCGGCTGGTCGATGTTCTGCGGCGCGTTGGGCAGCTTGTCGAGCACGGCCTTCGAGAGCAGGGCCTGCGCCTTCGGGTTGGCCGGTCCGTAGGGAATGGTCTCGGCGAACAGCTTCTGCTGCGCCGGCGCGCTCATGTAGTCGATCAGCGCGAGCGCCTTGGCCTTGTTCGGGCTGCCCTTCACCACCACCCAGTCGGTCGGCCCGTAGACCTGGTTCTTCCACACCATCGCGAGCGAACGGCCTTCCTTGTTCGCGGCATCGATGCGGCCGTTGTAGGCCGAGGCCATCACCACCGCGCCCGAGGCCAGCCATTCGATCGGCTGGGCGCCGGCCTCCCACCATTGCACGTCCTTCTTGATCTGGTCGAGCTTGGCGAAGGCGCGGTCCTGGCCGGCCTTGGTCGCCAGCAGCTTGTAGACCTCGGCGGCCGGCACGCCGTCGGCCATCAGCGCGATCTCGAGCGTCTGCTTGGCCTGCTTGCGCAGCGCGCGCTTGCCGGGCCAGCGCTTGGTGTCCCAGAAATCGGCCCACGATTTCGGGCCGTCGGGCAGGCGCTTGCTGTCGTAGCTGAGCACCTTGGCCCACAGCATGGCCGGCACGCCGCAGGGGTTCATCAACTCCCTGGGCAGGTCGCGCGTGGCGGGCGCCGCGTTGGCCCAGTCGATCTTCTCGAGCAGGCCCGAGTCGCAGCCGACCACCACGTCCTCCTCGTCCATCTGCACCAGGTCCCAGATCACGTTGCCCGACTCGACCATGGCCTTGACCTTGGTGAGGCCGACCACGTTGCTGTCCTCCACCAGCTTCTCGGACTTCGCGGCGGCATAGGGTTGCCAGTAGGCCTTGCGGAAGGACTCCTGCAGCGCGCCGCCGACGCTCACGACGGTGAGGTCGCGCGCCTGGGTCCACGGGGCGGCGAAGGCCAGGCCGGCCAGGACGAGGCCGCGCAGGGAAAGCGAAAGGTTCATGGGAACTCCGGGAGAAAGGAACGGGAAGGAAAAAAGGAACGGGGTTCAGGCGCGCAGCCCGCCCGTGAAGCCGTCGAGGAAGTGCACCAGGTTGGCGCCGATGTGGTCGCAGTCGTAGCCGCCCTCCTGCACCATCACGCTCGGCATGCCGAGCCGGCCCAGGCGCTCGCCGATGCGGCGGAAGCCCTCGGTCGTCACCTTCAGGCCCTTGAACGGGTCGTGCTCGTGCGCGTCGAGGCCCAGCGAGATCACCAGCGCGTCGGGGCTGTAGGCCGCGAGGCGGCGGCAGGCATGCTCGAGCGCCACCAGGTAGGCGTCGTCGCCGGTCTCGGCCGGCAGCGGCAGGTTCAGGTTGTAGCCCAGGCCCGCGCCGGCGCCGCGCTCCTGCGCATAGCCGCAGAAGTAAGGGTGGTAGTTCGTCGGGTCGCGGTGCAGCGAGACGAAATAGACGTCGGAGCGCTCGTAGAAGATGCCCTGCGTGCCGTTGCCGTGGTGCACGTCGATGTCGATCACGGCCACGCGGCGGCCATGGCGGCGCAGCAGCTGCGCGGCGATCGCGGCATTGTTGAGATAGCAGACGCCGCCGCCGCGCTCGCGGTAGGCGTGGTGGCCGGGCGGCCGGCAGATCGCATAGGCCGCCTTGGCACCCTGCAGCACGCGCTGCGCGGCATCGGCCGCGAGGTTGGCGGAGGCGAAGGCCGCGGCGGCCGTGCCCGGGCCGATCGGCGAGGCCAGGTCCTGCATGTGGTAGCCGGCCTGGCCGACCACGCGCTCGGGATAGCCGTGCCGCAGGCCCGGCACCGCGAACACGTTGGGCACGATCTCGGGCGCGGCGCCCGGGATCTCGGACCAGCGACGGTGGCCGTCCTGCAGAAAGCACAGGTAGTCGGGCGTGTGCACGTCGGCGACCGGGCCCAGGCCATGCTCGTCGGCGGCCACGAGTTCGCAGCCGGCCTGCACGGCCGCGTCGCGCAGCTGCTCCGCGCGGTCGATCCGCTCCTGCGCGGGCGTGAAGCGGCCGGTGACGAAGAAGAACGAGGGCTCGTGCTCGCGGTGAATGGGGGTGTAGAGGACGGGAAGCATGGGTGTCTCGCTATCGAAGGAAGAAGCGTTCAGGCGCGCGGTGCGCCGGGCAGCGGCGGCGTGCGGTAGCCGGCGGTTTCGCCGCCGTCGACCGTGAGCACCGCGCCGTTGATGAAGCTGGCCTGCGCCGAGAGCAGCCAGCAGACCGTGTCGGCCACCTCGCCGGCCTCGCCGAGCCGGCCGGCGGGAATGCGCCGCGTGAGCGCGGCCAGGCGGTCGGCGTCGGCGATCACGCGCGCCATCATCCGCGTGGCGATCTGGCCCGGGCACACCGCGTTGAAGCGCACGCGCTCGCCGAACTCCAGCGCCAGCGCCTGCGTGAGCGCGATCACGCCACCCTTCGAGGCGCAGTAGGCCGCGAGCCCCTCCTCGCCGACCTTGCCGGCGATCGAGGCCACGTTGACGACCGCGCCGCGCTGCGACTTCTGCAGGGCCGGCAGCGCCTTCTGGCTGAACAGGAACACCGAGCGCAGGTTGACCGCCATCAGCCGGTCCCAGTCGTCGACGCCCAGCTCGAGGAAGGCGCTGCGCGAACCGGCGCCCGCGTTGTTGACCAGCCCGTCGATGACGCCGCCGCCCAGCGCCTCGGCGCGCGCGACGACCTCGGCGATGGCCGCGGGATCGGACGCGTCGGCGGCCGCGAAGTGGGCGCCGGTGTGCTGCGCCAGTGCCTCGCCGGCCGCGGTGTCGCGGCCGGTGAACAGCACCTGCTCGCCATGGCCGGCCAGTTGGGCCACGATGGCCGCGCCGATGCCGTGGGTGCCTCCGGTGACGACGATCATGCGAGCTCCTTGCCGCCGCGCGCGGCGGCCACGTTCTCGTAGGGCACGGGGGTGTTGCGCGGGTCGTCCGCCGCGCGCTGCCAGTACATGCGCTGCAGCTGCTGCGTCAGCGGGCCGACCTCGCCGTGGCCCACGCTGGCCTCGTCGAGCCGGGTCACGGGCATCACGCCGCCGGCGGTGCTGGTGATGAAGATCTCGTCGGCCTCGCGCAGCCGCTGCACGGGGATGTCGGCCAGTTCGCAGCCGATGCCGAGTTGGCGCGCGAGCTCGATCACGGTGCGCCGCGTCATGCCCTCGAACACGTTGCGCCGCGGCGTGAACAGCGCACCGTCCTTGGCGCCGAAGATGTTGAAGCCCGCGCCCTCGGTCACGTTGCCGTGCGCATCGGGCAGCGCCGCGACCAGCGCGCCGCGGTCGTAGGCCTCGAAGATGCCCATGGTCAGGTCGAGCCAGTGGAAGTTCTTCACGCGCGTGTCGATCGCCGCGCTCGCGATGCGCTGCACCTGGCTGATCACCATCGCGAGCCCCGTGCGTTGTTGCGCCGGCGTGCCGATCCAGACGAAGGGCTGCGAGAAGGCATAGAAGCGGTTCTGGCATTCGCGCGGATCGCGCGAGCCCGGCGGCGGCACGCCGCGCGTGCAGGTCATCTGCACATAGGCGTCGCGCAGGCCGCTGAGCGCCACGCATTGCTCGAGGATGTGGCGCATCTCCTTCTTGCTGATCGGCAGGCTCATGCGCAGCTCGCCCATCGACCACAGGAAGCGGTCGATGTGGTCGTCGAGCCGGAAGAAGCGGCCCTGCCAGACGTGGGCCACGTCGTAGGTGGCGTCGGAGCGCACGAAGCCGCGGTCGACGAGGGGAATGCGGGCGTCGCGCAGCGCGACGTACTGGCCGTCGACGTGGGCGACGCCGGCGGAGAAGTCTGGGGTCATGAGGAGCTTCCGGGGTCCTGGGGGCGTTGAACAGGGGCCGCGCGCTGGCTCAGCCAGGCCGACAGCGTGAGCGCCACCGCCGCGACGACCATCAGGAAGGTCGACATGGCGATGATCGAGGGGTCGATGGTGTCGCGGATGCCGTCGAACATCTGGCGCGGCAGCGTGCGCTGGCCGGGACCGCCGATGAAGATGGCGACCACGACCTCGTCGAACGAGGTGATGAACGCGAACAGCGCGCCCGAGACGATGCCCGACATGACGATCGGCACCACCACCGTGAAGAAGGCGCGCACGGGCGAGGCGCCCAGGCTGTAGGCAGCGCGCAGCAGGCCCATGTCGAACTGCTGCAGCGTGGCCGTGACCGTGATGACGACGAAGGGCGTCGACAGCACAGCGTGCGCGATCACCAGTCCCGGCAGCGAGGCCGTGAGCCCGATGCGCGAGAACAGGAAGTACATGCCCAGGCCGGTGATCACGGGCGGCACGATCATCGGCGCCATCAGGAAGCCGAGCAGCGTGCGCCGCGCCGGCAGGTTGCGCCGCGCGAAGGCGAAGGCCGCGAGCGTGCCGAGCACGGTGGCGATCAGGGTCGAGCACACGCCGACCACGAGGCTGTTGCGCAGCGAATCGAGCCAGGGGCCGGGCGAGAACACGCGCTGGTACCACTGGGTCGAGAAGCCCGGCAGCGGGTAGGACAGGAAGGAGCCGGCGCTCAGCGAGATCGGCGTCATCGCGAGCAGCGGCAGCAGCAGGAAGCACACCATCAGCGCGCCGTACAGGTAGTGCACGGCGCCGGCGGCGCGGGCGAATTGGCGGTGGGTCATGCGAAGGGGTTCCCGTCTTTCACTTGATGCCAGCAAGCTGCTTCACGCCGAGCGTGGAAGCCGCCACCAGGTACACCGCCATCACGCAGGCCAGCAGCATCAGGCCGAGCGCCGAGGCCATGCCCCAGTTGACGGTGTTGTTGGCGTAGAAGGCGACGAAGTAGCCGAGCATCTGCTCGCGCGCGCTGCCGACCAGCGAGGGCGTGATGTAGTAGCCGGCGGCCACGATGAAGGTCAGCAGGCCGCCGGCCGCCACGCCCGGCAGGCTCAGCGGCAGGTAGACGTGCAGGAAACCGCGCACCGGGTGCGCGCCGAGCGAGGACGAGGCGCGCATCAGGTGCGGCGGAATGCCCTTGAGGCTGTTGTAGATCGGCAGCACGGCGAAGGGCAGCAGGATGTGCACCATCACGATGTAGAGGCCGGTGGCATTGAAGATCAGCGCGAGCGGCTGGTTCACGGCACCGATGGCCTGCAGCAGCGCATTGACCAGCCCGTTCTCCTGCAGCACCACGATCCAGGCCGTGGTGCGCGCGAGCAGCGAGGTCCAGAAGGGCAGCAGCACCGCGAGCATGATCGCGAAGGCGATCGGCCTGGGCGCCTTCACCAGCAGCGCCGCGAGCGGATAGCCGAGCAGCAGGCAGGCCAGCGTGACCGCGCCCGCGATCGACAGGGTGCGCCAGAGGATGTCGAGGTAGATGCGCTGGTCGGGCTCGGCGCGCACGATGTGGCCCTCGTCGTTCTCCGCCATGTCGAGCGCGGCCAGCAGGTAGCGCCCGGTGTAGGGCGTGGCGGCGCGGCGCAGCGCGCTCCAGTAGGCGGCCTCGCCCCAGCGCGGGTCGACCTCGAGCAGCCAGGCCCTGGCATCGGGAGCGGCGGGCGCGTCGGTGCCGGCGCGGCGCGCGGTCTTCATCACGAGCGTGCGGTAGCCGCTGATCTCGTAGTTCATGCGGCGGCCGAGCTCGCCGATGGCGCGCGTGCCCTGGGCCTGCGCCATGTCGGCGGCCAGCGCGGCGAAGGCGGGGTCGCCGGGCAGCGAAGCGGCAGCGGGCTGCCAGTCGGCCAGGACCTGCGCGGTGCGCGGCAGCGCCTCGCGCACCTCGGGGTTGTCGACGGCGCGGTGGATCATCATCGCCAGCGGCAGCAGGAAGAAGACGGCGCCGTAGAGCAGCAGCGGCGCGACCAGCAGCAGCGACACCAGCCGCTGGCGCCGGCCCGCGCGGTGGGTCGAGCGCCTGAGGGCCGCGCCGGTGCCGGCCGGCAGGGCTGGGACGGCGAGCGAGACGGCGGAGGAACCGGTGGACATCGTCGCGGGCCTCAACGTTGCGACACCCAGCGCGTGAAGCGCTGCAGCAGCTCTTCCTCGTGGTCGACCCAGAAGGCGGTGTCGAGCAGCAGCGCGTTGCGCAGGTTCTGCGGCGAGGTGGGCAGCAGCGGGCGCAGCGCCTCGGGCATCGCGGCGGCGGCGCGGGTGTTGGTCACGCCGTAGGGAATGGCCTGCGCGAAGGCGACCTGGCGCTGCGCGTCGAACATCGAATCGAGCAGCGCGTAGGCCTGCTGGCGGTGCGGGCTGCCCTTCACGATGGTCCAGTAGTCCATGCTGTAGAGCTGGCCGTCCCAGCTGAAGCGGAACTGCTTGCCCTGCTGGTTGGCAGAAGCGATGCGCCCGCTGTAGGCGGCGGTGGCGGCCAGCGTGCCGCTGTCGAGCCATTCGAGCGGCTGCGCGCCCGATTCCCACCAGACGATGGAAGGCCGCAACTGCTCGAGCTTGGCGAAGGCGCGGTCCTGGCCGGCCTTGGTGGCGAGCACCTTGTAGACATCGGCGGCGGGCACGCCGTCCGCGAGCAGCGCGATCTCCAGCGTCATGCGCGGCTGCTTGCGCAGGCCGCGCTTGCCGGGCCAGCGCCGGGTGTCCCAGAACTCGGCCCAGGTGCGCGGCCCGTTGTCGCCGAACTTGCGGCCGTCGTAGGCCAGCACTTTCGACCAGACGAAGGCGCCCACGCCGCACCTGGCGAAGGCCGCGGGGTTGATGTCCTGCGCCTTCGCGAACTGCTTGCGGTCGATGGGCTCGAGCAGGCCCTGCTCGCAGGCCGAGGCCATCTCGTTCTCGTCCATCTGCACCAGGTCCCAGGTCACGTTGCCGGTCTCGACCATGGCCTTCTGCCGCGCGTAGCCGCCGGGGTAGCTGTCCTCGACCAGCGCGATGCCGCCCTGCTTCCTGAACGGCTCGAAGTAGGCGCTGCGAAATGCTTCCTGCAAGGCGCCGCCGAAGCCGACGACCGTGAGATCGGCCGCCATCGACGCGGTGGCGGCAGCGGCCAGCGCGAGGAGCGCGGCGAGTTTGGAAATGCCTGCGCGACAGCGGGAACGCGCGGATACGACTGTCATGGACGACCTTCTGGACAGTGGGGAGGAAATCGGACTTTGCAGGTCCCGATCGGTGATGTAGGATATATCCTATATGTTGATTTCGAGCGAGACAAGTCTTTTTTCGCTCGATCCGTTGATGGAAAACCCGATGGAGGACGCAGGCCCGGCACGACGCTCCCGAACCCCACGCACGCCCGCGCGCATGCCCATGCGCGCGAGCTCCTTTCACCCTCTAGCCACGCAACCGATATGCCATTCCCGTCCGAATCACCGCCCGCCCCGTCCGCCCTGTCCGCGGAAGAGCTCCACCGCCTGCGCGAGAAGGCCCGCTTCATCCGCCTCGAAACGATCCGGCTGATCGAGATCGCCAAGGTCGGCCACTACAGCTCGGTGTTCTCCGCCGCCGAGCTGTTCGCCTCGCTCTACTACGACGTGATGGACATCCGCGCCAACGAGCCCCGCTGGCCCGATCGCGACCGTTTCCTCATGGGCAAGGGCCATGCGGCGGTGGGCCTGTTCCCGATCCTCGCGGAGTACGGCTACATCGACCGCGCCACGCTCGACGGCTACACCCGCCTGGGCAATCCGCTGGGCGACCACCCCGACATGCGCAAGGTGCCGGGCATCGACTTCAGCTCGGGCTCGATCGGCCATGCGCTGTCGGCCGGTGCCGGCATGGCCTTCGGCGGGCGCATCGCGAAGCGCGGCTTCGACACCTTCGTGATGCTCGGCGACGGCGAGATGCAGGAGGGCCAGGTCTGGGAGGCGGCGATGTTCGCGGCCCACTACCGGCTCTCGAAGCTCATCGCCATCGTCGACCGCAACGGCTTCCAGCTCGACGGCCGCGTCGACGACGTGATCGGCATCGAGGGCCTGGCCGACAAGTGGCGCGCCTTCGGCTGGGAGACGCACGAGATCGACGGCCACGACCTCTCGGCCCTCACGCAGCTGCTGCGCCGCCTCAAGCAGGACGCGCGGCGCGAGCGGCCGGCCTGCGTGATCGCCCACACGGTGAAGGGCAAGGGCGTGTCGTACATGGAGACCGAGCCCGGCTGGCACCTGGGCTACCTGTCGCCCGACGACGCCGCGCGCGCGATCGAAGAAATCATGCAAACCGAAATCTGACCACGAGGCCCACCCGATGTCCCAACCCCTCTCCCCCGAAAGCTGGCAGTACCGCTCGCTCAACGCCACCACGCCCGGATTGAGCATGCTGTCGGACGCCCTGATCGAACTGGCCGAGGCCGGCCATCCGGTCGTGGCCGGCTCGGCCGACCTGCAGTATTCGAACGGCCTCAACAAGTTCGCGGCCGCCTTTCCCGAGCGCTACATCCAGTTCGGCATCTCGGAACAGAACATGGTGTCGGCCGCGGCCGGCCTCGCGACCACCGGCCAGATGCCGTTCGTGGCGACCTTCGCCTCCTTTCTCGGCCTGCTGTGCTGCGAGCAGATCCGCATGGACGTGGCCTACAGCGCGCTGCCGGTGCGGCTGATCGGCCACCACACGGGCATCTCGCTCGGCTTCTACGGCACCTCGCACCATGCGACCGAGGACATCGGCACGATGCGCTCGATCGCCGGGCTCACGATCATTTCTCCCGCGGACGGCCACCAGCTGAAGGCCGCGATCAAGGCCTCGGTCGACTGGCCCGAGCCGATCTATTTCCGGATCGGGCGCGGCCGCGATCCGGAGATCTACGCGGACGGCATCGACTTCCGCATCGGCAAGGCGATCGCGCACGGCCAGGGCACCGATCTCACGATCATGGCCTGCGGCATGCCGGTCTACTCCGCGCTCGAGGCGGCCAAGGCGCTGCGCGCAGAGGGGCTGTCGGTCGGCGTGCTCGACATGGCCACGGTGAAGCCGCTGGACCGCGCGGCGGTGCTCGAGGCGGCCGGCCGATCGAAGCTGCTGATGACGGTGGAAGAGCACAACGTGCTCGGCGGCCTCGGCGCCGCGGTGGCGGAGGTGCTGTCGGATGTCGGCGGGTCGGTGCGGCTCGTGCGCCACGGCATCCACGACGAGTACAGCCTGATCGCGCCGCCCACGCACCTGTACCGCCACTACCTGCTGGATGCCGAGGGCGTGGCCCATGTCGCGCGGCGCGCGATCGCGGGCGAGACGGTTCGGCCCGGCGCGGTGCCTGCCTGAATCAGGCCGTGCTGTCCGGCGATCGCGCCTGCTCGATCGCCGCCTGCACGATGGCTCGTGCCCACGCGGGCGTGGCGGCGAGTGCTGCGGCGTCCTCGGGCGCCGGGTGCGTGACCCGGCCACCGATGGCTTCGAGCACCAGCAGGGGATCGTCGATCTCCTCGCCCGGCGCGGCCTCGGCGCTGTTGTCGAACACCTGCAGCCGCGCGAGATGCGGCAGCAGCCGGATCAGGTTGGCACGCGAGGCGGTCCAGCGCTCGCGGATCTTCGCTTCGGGGATGTCGTGGCCGCCGCGCAGCACGCGGGCGCGCACGCGGCGCAGATGCAGCTCGGGCGAGGCCAGGCCGCAGAAGATCATCGAAACGTCGTGGCTGCGCGCGGCGCGGGCCAGCAGGTCGGGGATGGTGCGGGCGCCGAGCGTGGTCTCGAAGGCGAAGTTGCGGCCGCCGTCGATGGCGGCCTCGAGCCGCGCACGCCCATGCTCCCAGGCGCGGCCGTTGGCATCGGCGATGTCGATGCCGAGCGCGGCCACCAGCTCGCGCGCGAAACGGTCGGGGTTGTACCAGTCGAGGCCGTGCCCGGCCAGCATCGCGCCGCCGACCGAGCTCTTGCCGGCGCCATTGACGCCGGCCAGCACGAAGATGAACGGCCGCCGTGCCGCGGCAGCGCCCATCAGAAGCTTTCGCCGGCCCGCGGACGCCGGCGCTGCTTGCCGCGCGCCTCGAACAGGCCGTCGAGCCTGGCGGCGCTGTCCTCCTGCTGCAGCACCGCGAGCCGCGCATCGAAGCGCGCGCCGAGCTCCTCGAGCACGTTGGCCTCGCGCGAGCGCAGGGCCTGCAGGTCGGTGGTCAGCTGTTCGTAGGTGGCTGCGTCGAGCAGCACCATCTCGACATTGGCATGGTTGGTGATCGCCACGCTGCCCGACTGGCGCACCTGGCGCACGACCTCGCCCCAGCGGTTCTTGACCTGCGAGGCGTTCTGACGCGGCAGTTGATCGAGCGGGGGCCAGAGGGCAGCCATGGACTTCTCCGAGGGAGGAATCTGGCCATTCTAGCCCTATTGGCTATTTTTGACCGACGGGGCTGTTTTCCGCTCCGGGTCGGCTGCCGATCAGTTCTGCGACGACGCCTCCCTGGTCTTGCCGAGACCGCGCAGGTTCATGGCGGCCAGGCACACCTGGAGCGCGATCAGCGCCCAGGCGCTCGAATACACGCCCCAGATGCCCCACAGCACATTGCTCGCGAGAAATACCCAGAACCCCGTGTTGCGCCTGCCCTTCGCATTCGATGCCACCAGCCAGGCGGCGCCGACCGAGGCGACGAAGGCGGGCCATTGCAGCCAGGAGATCCAGTCCATGGGGGCTCAGTTCGCGGAGGGCGGCGGCTGGCCCGTGGCCGCCGAGCGGCTCTCGATCCACGCCAGGCACTGCTCGCGCAACAGGTCGATCGATGCCAGCGCATTGCGTTGCGGCTCGAAGATCGGCAGCTCGCAATGCCGTTCGCCCTGGCGATGGATCTGCGCGGTGCCCGAGAAGGTGGCGCGCGCGGGCACCGGCGCGAGGCTGTAGTGGAATTCCCATCCCTGGTGCTGCTCGGAATGCGAGAGCGTGTCGCGGCCGATGCCGCTCGATGCGGGCGTCTTCGGCTGCTTCCGGAGAAAGAACGGATGGAGGGACGGTGGCAGAGGCATCGAGGACATGTCGCGTGACGCAGAAGCAGGCGTGGCTGGAATCGGGTCCCGGTGTCACCCGGGTCTGCCGACGAGCGTAGTCAGCGGCCTTCGCCGCGCCTGTCGGAAGAGATGCCGACACGCGCAAGACGGCTGCTCACCGACCGACCGATGCGACTCGCTAAAGCCGGGACTGGTTCCGCTGCGAATGCCTCTTCCCGTTCAGCGACCGGCCTCGGGCTCGCGCAGGTTCCACATCTCGAACACCTGCTCGCGCGCGATCCGTCCGTCGCGCATCTCGAAGTGGTGAACGAGGCGCAGCGCCACGCGCGAGCCGATGGCCACCGGCGCGTTGACCATGCCCGGTCCGACGAGGCGCAGGTGGACGAGCATGTCGTCGACCACCCGGTGCTCGGTGGCGAAACGGTCGAGCGGCGTGATCTCCACCTCCGCCATCGACGGCCACATCGCGAGGTAGTTGGCACGCACGGCGTCGCGGCCGACGAAGCGCAGGCCGCGGCCCGGGACCTCGAGCACGATGTCGTCGGTGTAGAGGTCGAGGATGGAGTCGACATCGCGGGCCTCCCCCTGGATATGGCGGTCCACCACCGCCAGGTTGTGTTCGATCGTTTGCAAGCCAAAGCTCCTGATGCAGGTGACGCCTCTGCCGGGGCGCCGTTGAAAGACAGAATGTCTGCCAATTATTGACAAAGGCCCTGTCTTTTTCATCGGCCATTGGCCATAGGCGGGATCGCAGATGGACAGGTGGACTGTCGTTCGGGATACTCGCGCGATGCAACAGGAAAAGCCCTTCACCGACACCCACCAGACCCTGGGTGCCTTGCTGCGCATGCCCTACGAGCGCATGTCCGGGTGGCTCTATGCGGAGCTCCGGGAAAGCGGCTTCGACGACATCCGGCCGGCCTTCAGCGCGGTGTTGCGCAACCTGGGGCCCGGCAGTTCGCGCGTGAGCGAGCTCGCGGCGCGCGCCGGCATGACCAAGCAGAGCATGAGCTACCTCGTCGAACAGATGCAGGGCTGCGGCCTCGTCACGGTCACGCCCGATGCACAGGACCGCCGGGCCAACACGGTGCAGCTCACCGCGCGCGGCGAGAAGGCGGTGCTGACCGGGATCGTGCTGTCGAAGAGCTACGAGGAGCGGCTGGCCGGACTGCTCGGCGAACGCAAGATCGCTCAGCTGCGCTCGATCCTCGAGGAGCTGGCCGCCAAGCTCGAGACGACCGACACGCGCTGAAGGCGCCGAGGCATCGGCTCAGGTCGCAATGCGCTCGTGCGGACCCTGTGCGTTCAGTGCCACCCAATCGGCCGAGCGGATCCCGGGTCTGTAGATGCTGGCTCCCCGTTTGGCCATCAGGCCCGCGAAGTCCGCCTGGGCCCTGCCCTGCTGCAGCAATGCGACGGCCTCCGAACGTTCGTAGTGGTGCACTGGTATCACGTTGAGCAAGGGCGTTCCGAGCAGACGCGCGAGCCTTTGCTTGCGCTGCGACAAGGGCTCGCTGGTGAGATCGATGCCCTGCACCATCAGCAGGTCGAAGACGAAATAGAACACCGGCCTGGCGCCGCGATACCACCCGCGCCGCTTGGCACGTTCGCTGAGCCCTTCGCGGTCGCAACGGCCTCTATCGTCGAGCACGCAAGCCACGCCATCGAGGATGCAGGGGCCTTCCTTCAACTGGGCCAGGCTCTCCACCACCTCGGGAAACCAGCCCGTGGCGTCCGAGCCGTCACGCGTCTGCAATTGCACCTTGCCCGATCGCGTGGGCGTGCGTGTCTGCGCCAGCAGGCGACAGCCGCTCAGTCGCTGCTCGAAGATCCAGCCCGACTCGCTCAGATCGATGGTGCGCGAGTCGGCCAGCATGGGTGAGAGGGCATTCAGGCTCAGCATGCGCTGGAACTTGCCGCGTCCCCACGAGATGGCCTGTCGGAGGGCATCTCGGCGGCCTCGGGCGATTCTTGAAAACGGCTGCCCGACAAGTTGCCAACGGAAAACGGTGGAGCGACGGGTCGAGTTGCAACAGGTCGGCTAACTAGAGTCGAAAAGATGTCTCTTTCAGGCCTCGGTCAGCAGCGGGATCATGGCCCTATAAATAAACTAACGGCTTACTCTTAACACGAGCCCCTTTTAAGTCTCCGCCGAAACAAACACCCGTCATCAACAACAAACCCAGGCCGTTAGCGTATTTCCATGTTCACGCCTTCCCTCTTCGATACCGACCCCGTCGGCAGCCCGCATGAAACGGCTTTCCAGGAATGGCTCGCGGCCCGCAGCGCCGCCGGCACCCTGCGAGAGGCCTCGTCGATGGCCGTCTACCGCGACATGTGGAACGGCTTCACCTCGTGGTGCCTGGGCCAGTCCCCGCGGGTGACACTGGAGTCCCTGTCACCCGCCGACCTCGACGCCTTCAAGGCCGCCCGCTACGGCATCAAGAGCAGCGACCTGTCGCTCTCGCCGCGCCATGCGTTGCGGCTGGTGCGGTTGATCGACCACGTGCTGCGCCATCGCTGCGCCATGCACGACCTGCCCCCGAGCACGGCGGCCGCCGACTGGCTGCTGGCCCATCCCGAGATCCGCTATGCCGAAGCGGCCAGTGCTGACCCGCCGCCCGAGTTCCTGTCGGCGTCCGAGGCCAAGCATCTGATCCTGTTTCTCTCCAGTGCCCGCCCGCGCCCCGGTGCCTCGTCGGAAGGACGCGGCCAACCGCTGACATGGCAGCAGTTGCGCAACCACGCGGCCGTCGGCTTGCAGCTCGGTGCCGGCCTCGCGCCAGGCGACGTGCGCGCGCTGGCCATCGACGCCCCCACCGCCGCAGGTGGCCGCGTGGCCGACCGCCCCTGGAAGATCGCCGTGCCCGGCAACGGCAACCTGCCGCCGCGCGAAACGCCGATCGCGCCCTGGGCCGCCGAGTTGCTCAAGCACTGGCTGCAGGTCCGCGCCGAACTGGGTATTCCTGGCGAACACCTCTTTCCCTCGACGCGCACGGGCAAGCCCTGGGGCAAGGAATCGCACTACCGCTGCGCCCGCGAACTGCTCACGCAGGCAGGGCTCGACAGTGCCGAGGGCGGTTCGTTCCGGCTACGCCACACCTTCGCGCTGCGCCAGCTTCGCCGCGGCACGTCGGTGGAACAGGTCGCGCGCTGGCTCGGCCTCGAGGTCGAGGCGATGAACAAGTACACGCGGGTGCTGATTGCCCCGGCCGACGTGGTCTGAGCCGTCGCGTCAGTGCCCGCCGTGCTCCGAGCGCGCGGCCTGCCGGGCCGCCTGCGGGCTCAGCCCGAAGTGGCGCTTGAAGGCGGTGCTGAAGTTCGCGGCATGGCCATAGCCCACGTCGAGCGCGATCTCGGTCACGCTCTGGCGCCCCTGTTCCAGCAGCACCCTGGCGCGTGCCAGCCGCGCCTTGGCCACGTACTCGAACAGCGAACTGCCATAGGCTTGCCGAAAGCCACGCGCGAGGCGGCTCTCGCTGAGCCCGAAACGGCGCGCCAGGCCACGCACATCGAAGACCTCGCCCAGATGCGCGTCGATATGGTCCTTGAGCGGCGCCAGCCGCTCGCGTGCCGCGGCCGTGGCGCCATCGACGGGCGCATCGCCGAAGCCGCGCGTCAGAAAGCCATGCAGCAGCTCGAAGGCCTTGGCCTCGGCATAGAGCCCTCTGAAGCGGTCGCCCGATCCATCGTCGAGCAGCGCATCGGCGATCTCATGCTGCGCCGTGCTCAGCGGAAAGCGCAGCAGCTCGAAGCGATCGGGCCGCGCCTGCATGAAGGCGCCGAAAGGCCCGTCCAGCGGCAGCTCGAGCAGGCCCAGTTCCTCCGACAGGAAATCGCGTGAGCAGCACAGCGTGACCGAGCGCTCGCGCACCTCGCTCGCGAAGAACTCCTCCTTGGCCGCACCGGGCGGCTGCAGCAGGGTGCTCACGCTCATCGCGCTCACCGTCTGCGCGCCCGTGCTGCCGGGCTGGCCGACCCGGCTCTCGCCCTCGAGCCGGAAATGCAGCTTGATGAAGTCGCCGCTGCGGTAGACCTCGCGGCTTTCTTCCAGGTGCGTGACATGGCCCAGCGACAGATAGAAGCCGGGCCGGAAGCACAGGAACTCGCGCCGGCCGCGCGCCGCGCCGGTCGGCGTCACCGTCAGTCCCTGGGTGCGGCCCCAGCGGCGGGTCGACGCGAGGCGATAGGCGGAAGGCAGGCTGAACGGCGTGTCCATCGCTTGGGTCCGTGGGCGGGTTCGAAGAGGCGCCGAGGATACTCCCGCGCCCGAGTTTTCCTGCAGGCGGAACAAAGCTTTCCGCCGGGGGCGCTTCATTGCGCTCGATGGAACACCTAGATTCGCTGGCACTGCGCGCACCCCGCGCTTCAACCAGCCGGCACCCAAGTCCGGCCTACCGGAGACAACCATGCCGACCGCGATCCGCCCCTTCTTCCAACGCACCGCCTGGACGCTGGCCCTCTGCCTCACCGTCGCCGCCAGCGCTCAAGCCCAGGACAAGTACCCGAGCAAGCCGATCCGCGTGGTGGTGCCGTTCCCCGCCGGCACCGCGCCCGACGTGATGGCGCGCTACTGGGGCGACCGCGTCTCCAAGCAGCTGCAGCAGCCCGTGGTGATCGACAACCGCGCCGGCGCCTCCACCATCGTCGGCACGCAGGCCGTCACCACCGCGCCCGCCGACGGCTACACCTTGCTCTACACCGCGAGCGGCACGCTCACCATCAATCCCTTCGTCTACAAGAAGCTGCCCTACCAGCCGCAGGACCTGGTGCCGGTGACGCGCATGCTGTCGATCCCGCTGGTGGTCTCGGTGCCAGTGCAGTCGCCCTACAAGACGCTCGCCGACCTCATCAAGGACGCGAAGGCCCGCCCCGGCGAGGTCAGCTATGCCTCGTACGGCGTGGGCACGGTGCCGCACATGTCGATGGCCTACTTCGCCAACAGCGCCGGCCTCGCTCTCAACCACGTGCCCTACCGCGACGGCGGCCTGACCGACGTGCTCGGCGGCCGCGTCAGCACCGCGTTCTCGCCGATCGCCGACGTGCTGCCCTACATCAAGGCCGGCAAGGTGCGGCCGCTGGCCGTGTCGAGCACGCACCGGCTCGAGTCGCTGCCGCAGGTGCCCACCGTGGCCGAGGCCTTCCCGGGCTTCGAGGGCGACTCGTGGCATGGGGTCTTCGCGGTCAAGGGCACGCCGCAACCCATCGTCGACCTGCTCGCCAGCCTGTCGCGCCGCATCGCCGAGTCCGACGAGTACCGGCGCTACCTCGGCGAGTTCGGGCTGATTCCCGTCGGCGGTTCTCCGGCAGACTTCACCCAGCTGGTCGGCACCGAATCGAAGCGCTGGGTCAAGGTCGTCAAGGACAACAACATCTCGCTCGAGTGAGCCCGCTCGCCGCTTTCCCGTTCCCACTGCTCCCGAAGGATTCCGAATGACAACCCGCGACATCGTCGCCCTCTGCGGCAGCCTGCGCGCCGCCTCCGTGAACCGCCACGTGGTCCAGCTCGCGCGCGAGGTCCTGCCCGAAGGGGCCTCCCTCACCCTGCTCGAATGGCGCGAGGTGCCCGTGTTCGATGCCGACGACTACGCGCGCGGCCTGCCGGCATCGGTCGCCGCGCTGCGCGAGCGCATCCGCGCCGCCGATGGCGTGCTGATCGCCACGCCCGAGTACAACTTCAGCATTCCCGGCGGGCTCAAGAACCTCATCGACTGGCTCAGCCGCGGTGAGGACCAGCCCTTCAACGCCAAGCCGGTGGCGATCGTCAGCGCCGCGCCGGGCCCGCTGGGCGGTGCGCGCGTGCAGTACGACCTGCGCAAGGTCATGCTGTTCCTCAACGCCATGCCGCTGGTCAAGCCAGAGGTCTTCATCGGCCACGCGCCCACCAAGTTCGACGCCGAAACCGGCCGCTGCACCGACGACACCACGCTCAAGTTCGTGACCGACCAGATGGCGGCCTTCGTGCGCTGGATCGACGCGGTCGAACGGATGCGCGGCTAGGGCCGGCGATGGCGCGCGGAGGGCCGGGCCGATTGCCTACTCCATTCCGCGCCGCGCCGCATCATTCCATCGTATCCCCCGTCCCCCCACGGAGGTCGTTTGGAAAGGTCATCGGATGCTCGTAGAGTGGACCCGCTTTCAACCCACGACGAGAGGACGCCCCATGAGCAACCCATCCGATCCCCAGAACAAGACACCCCTGACCACCGCCTTCGGCGCGCCCGTGGTCGACAACCAGAACAGCCTCACGGCCGGCCCGCGCGGCCCGCTGCTGATGCAGGACGTCTGGCTGATCGAGAAGCTCGCCAACCTCAACCGCGAGATCATTCCCGAGCGCCGCATGCACGCCAAGGGCTCCGGCGCCTTCGGCACCTTCACCGTCACGCACGACATCACGAAGTACACGCGCGCCAAGCTGTTCAGCGCCGTCGGCAAGAAGACCGAGATGTTCGCGCGCTTCACCACCGTGGCCGGCGAGCGCGGCGCGGCCGATGCCGAGCGCGACATCCGCGGCTTCGCGCTGAAGTTCTACACCGAGGAAGGCAACTGGGACCTGGTGGGCAACAACACGCCCGTGTTCTTCCTGCGCGATCCGCGCAAGTTCCCCGACCTCAACAAGGCGGTGAAGCGCGATCCCAAGACCAACATGCGCAGCGCCACCAACAACTGGGACTTCTGGACCTCGCTGCCCGAGGCGCTGCACCAGGTCACCATCGTGATGAGCGACCGCGGCATTCCTTCCAGCTACCGCCACATGCACGGCTTCGGCTCGCACACCTACAGCTTCGTCAACGCGGCCAACGAGCGCTTCTGGGTCAAGTTCCACTTCAAGACGCAGCAGGGCATCCAGAACCTCACCGACGCCGAGGCCGCCGCGCTCGTCGGCGGCGACCGCGAGAGCCACCAGCGCGACCTGTTCGATTCGATCGGCCGCGGCGACTTCCCCAAGTGGACCCTCTACGTGCAGGTCATGCCCGAGGCCGATGCGGAGAAGGTGCCCTACCACCCCTTCGACCTCACCAAGGTCTGGCCCAAGAAGGACTACCCGCTGATCGAGGTCGGCGTGATGGAGCTCAACCGCAACCCCGAGAACTTCTTCGCCGACGTCGAGCAGAGCGCCTTCGCGCCCAACAACCTCGTGCCCGGCATCAGCGTGTCGCCCGACAAGATGCTGCAGGCGCGCCTGTTCGCGTACTCCGACGCGCAGCGCTACCGCCTCGGCGTCAACCACCACCAGATCCCCGTGAACGCCGCGCGCTGCCCGGTGCACAGCAATCACCGCGACGGCACCATGCGCGTGGACGGCAACTACGGCGGCACCCTGCACTACGAACCCAACAGCTTCGGCCAATGGCAGGAACAACCCGACTACCGCGAGCCGCCGCTCAAGCTGCGCGGCGACGCCGACTTCTGGAATTTCCGCGAGGACGACGCCGACTACTACAAGCAGCCCGGCGACCTGTTCCGCCTGATGAAGCCCGAGCAGCAGCAGGCGCTGTTCGACAACACGGCACGCGCGATGGGCGATGCGCCGGAGTTCATCAAGCGGCGGCACATCGACAACTGCAGCAAGGCCGATCCGGCGTATGGGGCGGGGGTGGCGAAGGCGCTGGGGCTCTGATATCGGCTGGTGCGGGTCGGGCTATAGGCCCGAACCCGTATCTCGTTTCAGACAAATTTCGAATTTTGTCTACGATGAGATACAGATATGCCCGCCGCAGCCCCTCCCATCGCTCCCACGTCCGACCACCGCCTCACCGCGTTCGGCCGGCGCATCCATGAGCGCCGCAAGGCGTTGAAGATCAGCGCCAGCACCGCGGCAGAGGCCGCGGGCATCTCTCGCATGACGCTGGCCCGCATCGAACGCGGCGAGCCCTCGGTCACGATGGGTGCCTACATGAATGCCATCGCGGCGCTGGGGCTCGATGTCGATGTGATCGCATCGACGCAGGCCACCGCTCCCGTGCCCGTCCCCGGCGGCATACGAGTCGCCGACTATCCGCAGTTGCGACGTCTTGGCTGGCAATTGGCGCCCGACACCGAGCTCACGCCCGAGGAGGCTTGGGGCACCTACGAACGCAACTGGCGCCATGTCGATGCATCGGCGCTCGATGCGCGGGAGCGGGCATTGCTGGACGATCTGGCGCGGGTGCTGGGACGAGAGCCTTTTCACGCTTGAACGACCGGGCACTGCCTCGAGCATTCGAACAGGAGATTCTCGTCAATGCGGCATGGAGCCCAAGTTTCCGTTTCCTCTGGAGAGTTTGCCCGGGGCGCCCAAGCGACTTTGGTGAACGTGCCATGCGCCCTGGATGTCTGCTTTCGGCAGAGCTGAACTTCGGTTCGGGCCCAAAGCGGCCACAGATGATTTTCAAAAGCGGACACAGCCACCAATCATTCCAAGGGACTAACTCAGTCTGAAGACCACCACATTTCCAGCGCGAAGTAGCGATTATCTGAGTTGCGGGCCATGTAGATGTTGCCGGTCATGTCGGTTCCCCCATCGTCGAAGACCCACAGAAACTCATCTACCTGCAGGTCATCCTTCAGCGCCTGCAAAAGCTCACTGGCGGCGCCGATTGACGCTGCCGACACCGACGCTTGAAAGTTGTTCAGCCCGCCAAGAGCGCCTTGAAGCCAAGCCCCAAGTTGCTCCAAATCCATGGCGCCGGCCTGTGGTTCTCGGCGGGAGTCCTTGAACCGAAAATGAGCTTGATTCGCAGCCTCTAAAAAGGTCCAAAGCATGCCTCCCTCTGGGTATGCAGCATGCGACTTTGCGCAGAGCTCATCGAGCAGCTTGAGGGTGTGCGTAGATAGCATTTAAGGAACGAGCGAAGGTCCGCATATAGCCGAAGCCTGGCACACGAGCAAAGCATGAAGCAGCCCGCCCACCTACATCCAATACATCACTTCGCATTGACCAGTCTGATCATTCACCAAAACGACGGTAGGGTGGTCACGAGGTGGGGTCGTTCGAACCCGAGCAGACGGCCCAGCATACGAAAACTCAACGTAGTAGGTTCCACTGGCATCCTCCCTATTCCGTGAAGGATGGTGCTTTATCGAAGCAAACACGCCGCAACGATATCGTTGGCGCTTGTCGGCGATAAAGGTCTCAGCGTATTCGGTGGCTTCCTCGGGAGAAATCATTGTGAGGGGAAGGTTCGCACGAAAGTCTGGTTTTGGCGGCGGATTCAACCGGACATGCTAGCAAGGACTGCTGCGGACCCCATACGAGACGGTAGGCTGTTCCCCAAAGCGGCCATAGTTTTGAGCAGCAAGCGGTCTTTCGAAGGGTCGCTATCGCGCTAGATTTGCCACCGGTGCCGCGAGCTCGTCACCGCACACAAAAATGCTTACTTGTTCGCCTCCAACGCAGTTCTGAGCATCTCGGCCCTCCTATTCGGCCCGTAAGCAGCGTATTGATATAGATGTGTCACTGTGTCGTTCGGCAACGTAATGCTGACTTTGAAAATGGCACCCCAAAAATCGCCGCTATTGAAATCGGCGAGTAGCGGGCCGGCAAGAGGTACGGCTCTTGAAGACTTCGCCCAAACCTGGCCTTCGAGACTCGGACTTACATCGTCGACCAAGAGGCGAACCGGAGAAGCCGTCACGTCTTCGACAACGATTCTTTGGGGCTGAACATCTCTCCGCAAGAAAACGGCGAAATGCCACCGAAGCGACATTTCCGAGCCGCGCATCCCTGCAGGCCCCAGAACCATATCCACGCCGCGCATAACCGCATCTGCAGACTCAACGGCCGTCACCTTCCGAGTGACCGGGTCGACATTGACAACAACTACCGTCCCGTCGGCGGCTTTAATCTCCGCAGAACGCGTCTGAGCCGTGGCACATCCGATGAAGCCGAATGCCGCAAGCAGCACAAGAAGTTTTTTCACCATGAATGAAGTTCCTGAGCGAGTTCTTGTGGAGGATGAACAAGGAGGAGCGCAGTTGACGATATGACGCGAATCTAGCGCCCCTCACGAGTGGCAACTCTTGGCCGATAGTACCCATTCGCGCTGGCCCGAATTTCGGTAGCCGCTGCAAAGCAGACGCTCGCGGCGCATCGTCCAACATCTGTGGTGAAGCGCATACCCACTGTTCGCCGTAGTTCAAACTAGCCGCCGAGCAAGGGCAGCCAAGAATCATGAGAAGCGCGACATCGGCATCCACACATTTCGGCTAGCGCGTTATTCGAACTCCGATGGCACGCACGGGACGACATCCATGTGCAGCCTGGCTGCCGACGCAGATACCGAACGGCATTCCGCAACTGCGCCAATGCGTCAAGGCCTTAAGGCCCCGAATATCCAAAGCCAGTGGCTCACTGCGCCTGCGCTCGGCATCAACCCATCTCATACGCCCGATTGGCCAACGCCCTTGCCAACACATCCGCCGGATCCACCAACCGCGCCCCCGCATGCCCCGGCACACCATGCAGCGCCAGCGGTATCTCGGTGCAAGCCAGCAGCAGGCTGTCGCACCCATGCCGCTCGACCATCCGCCGCGCCACCTCGGCAAACAGCCGCGTCGCGAGCCCGAGGTCCCCGGCCTTCACGCCATCGCGAATGCCGCGCATGACCTGCTCTCTCTCCGGCTCCATCGGCAGATGGCAGGCGATGCCGCGCTGCGCCAACGCCGCCTGGTAGAAGCCCAGGCTGTAGGTGCCCTGGGTCGCGAGCAGGCACACAGCTTCGATGCGCTGGGCCGCGAGGTACTTCGCGGTCTCCTCGACGATGTGCAGCAACTCCACGTCGGGATGCGAGCGCTGCAGCTTCGCGTGCCACGCATGCGCGGTGTTGCACGCGATCGCGATGCTCGCGACGCCGTGGCTGCGCAGGCCCTCGATGCCGCTCGTCATTCCTTCGAAGGGCGAAGGGCCGTCCTCGAGCAGGCCAGGGTGCGGTCGGGCACCGGCAGCTGCGCGAGCCAGTGTTCGGGAAAGGCCTGGTCTGACACGGGACTGCCGCTGGCTCGCAACCGCGCCTCGCAGGCGCCGACGAAGAGCCGCAAAAAATCCGCGCCGGCCGCGGGACCCATGCCGCCCAGGATGCCGACCTTGCGGGTGCCGGGCATGCGAATCCCTTGGCTCAATAGTCCGAGGGATTCGGCGAATCCGTCGGCTTCGCGATCACCTTGGCCAGCGCATCGCTCATCGGGAAATGCAGGTTCACGCCACGCGGCGGAATCGGCGACTGGAACCACTTGTCATAGAGCGCCTTGATCTCGCCGCTGGCGAACAGCCGCGCGATGGCCTTGTCGGCCACGGCCTTGAACTCGGGCTCGCCGCGCGGCAGCATGACCGCATAGGGATCGCGGCTCAGGGTGTCGGTGCTCAGGCTGAAATCGGCCGGATTCAGCGAGAACGAGATCTGCCCGACCAGGTTGATGTCGTCCTCGAAGAAGGCATCGGCGCGGCCCGAGGTGAAGGTCAGCATGCTGTCTGAGAAATCCTTCGCCTGGATCAGGTTGAGGTTCAGGCTTTCCTTGCGGTCGATGCCACGCAGGCGCATCACGGTGTTCGACCCCGTGGTCGCCACGACGGTCTTGCCCTTGAGGTCCTGCAGCGTGGCGAGCTTGTCGGCCTTGCGCGAAACGAACTTGGTGCCCACCACGAAGTAGGTGGTGCTGAAGCTCACCAACGCCTGCCGCTCGGGGTTGTTGACGGTCGTGCCGCACTCGAGGTCGATGGTGCCGTTCTGGATCAGCGGGATGCGGTTCTGCGAGGTCACGGCCTGGCGCTTCACCACGAGGTCCGGGCTGCCGATGGCGGTCTTGATGTCATCGACGATTCTTTGGCAGATGTCCTGCGCATAGCCGATGGGCTGGCCGTTGCCCCCGAGGTAGGAGAACGGGATCGAGGACTCGCGGTAGGCCACGGTGATGGTGTTGCGCTCCTTGATGGTCTTGAGGCGGCCGGTCAGTTCGGCGGCGTTCGCGCCCAGGCAGGCGAATGCGAGGGCGGCGATGGCGAGATGCGGAAGACGGGATTTCATGAGAGGTTCGAGGAGTGGCATTCAGAGCAGGTAATCGGGGTCGGTCTTGAGCAGGCGCCGCTTGATGCTCGCCAGGTGCTGGACCGCGCTTTCGTTGCCCCCGCTGCGCATCTGCGCATAGGTGGCCGCGGCCAGTTCAGGCGGCACGGGACTGAGCTTGCGGCCGGTGGACTCGGCCAGCACCTGCACCTCGCAGGCGCGCTCGAGGTAGTACAGGTCGTTCCACGCTTCCGCGATGGTCGCGCCGACCACCATCACGCCGTGGTTGCGCATGAACACCACGTCGGCGTCGCCGATCGCCGCCGCGATGCGGTCGCCTTCCCTCGCATCGAGCGCCAGACCGTTGAAGTCGTCGACCGCCGTGCGCCCGTAGAACTTGAGCGCGGTCTGGCCGGCCCATTGCAGCGGCTGACCTTCGACCAGCGCGAGGCTGGTCGCATACGGCATGTGCGTGTGGAACGCGACGCGGGCGCGCGGCAGGCTCCTGTGCACCCGCGCATGGATGAAATACGCGGTGATCTCGGGCGGCCGGTCGCCCTTGAGCACGCGGCCGTCGAAGTCGCAGATGATCAGGTCGGAGGCGCGGATCTCGTCGAACGCCAATCCGAAGGGGTTGACGATGAAGCAGTGGTCGAAACCCGGCACCACCGCCGAGAAGTGGTTGCAGATGCCCTCTTCCATGCCGAGCCTCGCAGCCATGCGAAAGCAGGCAGCGAGGTCGACGCAGGCCTGCCGCACCTCGGGCGTGTCGAACAGGCCTGGATCGATCTCGTGTCGTGCGGTGTGGTCCACCGCCAATGAATGCGCCATAGGTTCCCGATGCCGGTTGTTGCCATCGACTTCCGGCGTGCGCCATGATCGGCGCGCCCCGGTTGTTTTCCATGCATCGAAGTCTCCGATCCAGGGCCCGGGAGCGTCAAATCAGAATTTGACGCAAGGCGATAAGGTCTTCTAATGGCCCCCCTATGAAACTCAAGCACATCGAGGTCTTCAACGCGATCATGCTGTCGGGCAGCGTGAGTGCCGCGGCGCGCATCCTCAACGTCACGCAGCCCGCGGTGACGCAGACGCTCAAGCATGCGGAGCAGCAACTTGGCTATGCGCTGTTCGTGCGCGACAAGGGCGGCATGAAGCCGACGCCCGAGGCGCGCCAACTGCATCTGCGGGCGCAGAAGATCTTCGAGCAGGTCGACGAACTGCGGCGCCTCGCGCAGTCGCTGCGGCCCGACCACCTCGCGCAGTTCCGCGTCGCGATCGTGCCCTCGCTGTCCACCACCTGCCTGTCGCGCGCGCTCGCGTCGTTCAAGGCCCGCCATCCGCGCAGCGCGGTCTCGATCAAGATCCTCCATTCCGACGAGATCGCGCGCTCGGTGGCGCTGCGCGAATGCGACCTGGGCATCGCCTATGGCGAGATCGACGCGCCCCCGGTCGATGCCGAGGTGGTGGGCACGGGCCACCTGGTGTGGGTCGAGCGCCGCGAAGCCGGCGCGAGGAAGCGCGCCGACACTGCGGACATGCCGATCGCCGAGATCGCGGCACGCGACTTCATCGGGATCGACAAGGACGATCTCGTCGGCAAGGCCCTGCTGGGCCTGCTGTCGGAGAGCGCGGTGTTCGCGGGCACGCGGCTCTCGGCGCAGACCTACCAGTCGGCGCTGCTGCTCACGCTCGACGGCTTCGGCCCCTGCGTGATCGACTCCTTCACCGCGGGCTTCTCGCGCGGCGAATCGCTGTCGATCCGCACCGTCTCGCCGCGCATCCCGGTAACGGTGTCCGCACTGTCGGTCGCCGAAGGCCGCAGGCGTGCCGACTTCGACGACCTGCTGCAGGCCTTCCGCACTTCGCTGGCGCAGGTCGACGACGCCTAGGACGTCGAGGCTTCAGGCCTCGCCCAACCAGCGCAGCGCGTTCACGATCACCTGCCGCGACTGGTCGACCAGGCTGCGCTGCCACGCGGGCTCGCCCGGATAGAAGAAGCGCAGCAACTCGCGCCGCGTGTCCGACAGCTGCGTGCGGCCGATGCCCGTCGCCCATTCGCGCTGGTCGCGCACCAGCAGGTCAAGCATGCGCTGCGGCCGCGCGGTGCCGAACTCGAGCACGGCCGCCGTCACGCGCGCCTGCTGCAGCGCGCGCTCGTAGCCCGGCGTGCTGTGGCCCGTGACCGGCGCGAAGTCCTCGGGCGCGCCGCTATCGTGCACCGCCACCACCCATTCGCCGAACACCTCGCGCATGCGCGCCAGCGCCTCGCCCTGCTGCAGCGCGACCAGCGAGCCATAGCCGTAGGGGCCGAGCCCCGTGTGGTAGTCGACCAGGCAGACCTCGCGCGCCGAGGCGCCATGGCGGCGCAGCACGGCCTCGATGGTCAGACGCGACCAGGTGGGCGCCTGGCCGCCGAAGCCCATGCCCTGCGCGAAGGCGTACTGCCCGGCCATCAGCGCGTTGTAGAGCGCCTCGCTGCCATGGCTGCGCGCGAAGTCCGCGAGCAGCGCATCGCCCGCGGCCACGGCCGAGGCATCGCCGGGATCGAGTGCGATCGCCGCATGCAGCGGCTCGTACTTGTGCGAGGACGGCGCCTGCGCATGGTCGATGAAGTTGCGGCAGAGGTCGACGTTGTCCTCGGTGTAGCGCCGCAGCCAGGAAGCGCCCCAGGGATTGATCGCATGCACCAGCACCACGGCGGTGTCGGGCGGCAGGTCGTCGGCCGACTGCGTCAGCAGCCAGTCGATCTGGCAGCCCGAGCCCGCGAACAGCTCCACGCCATGCACGCCCGAGGTCAGCACCAGCACGCGCTGGGCGTCGGCCGGGCCGATGCGCACCACGTCGGTGGCGAGCGCCTCGCCCTGCGCCCCCGCGAGTGGATGGCCATGCACCTCGGGCGCGAGGCCGCGCAGCGCGCAGGCGGCGAGGAACTTGCGGCGCGCCGTCGCATAGTCGGCGCTGAACAGCGTGTCGGTCGGAATCATCGGCGCTGCGTCCGTCAATCGATCTGGAAGCCGGATTCCCGGATGATCGGCTGCCACAGCGCGAGCTCGCCGCGCACCGCCTCGCGCAGTTGCTGCGGGTTGCCGGCGGCCGGATCGAAGCCCACGTTGGCCAGGCTCGCGGTGGTGGACGGCAGCGCCGCGATCTCGGCCACGGCCGCGCTCACGCGATCGACCAGTGCCTGCGAGGTGCCGGGCGGCGCGAACAGGCCGACCCAGCTCGAGCTGCCGAGCGCGGTGAAGCCCAGTTCGCCGAAGGTCGGCACCTCGGGCACGCTGGCCGCGCGGCGCGGGCCGGTCACGGCCAGCATGCGGATCTTGCCGGCGCGGTGCGCGCCCAGGAACCCGCCGAGCGCATCGACGGCGGCCGGGATCTGGTTGCCCATCAGGTCGGCCAGCAGCGGTGCACCGCCCTTGTAGGGCACGGGTAGCAGTTCGATGCCCTCCTTCTTGCCGACCACGTAGCCCACGAAGTGCGGCGAGCTGCCCGCGGCGGGCACGCCGAAGCTGCGCGCCTCCTGCTTCGCGCGCGCCAGCGCGAGGTACTCCTGCAGCGTCTTCGCGGGCTGCGCCGCGCTGACCGCGAGCGCCACCTCGAAGGTCGCGAGCCGCGCCACCGGCGCGAAGTCCTTCACCGGGTCGTACTTCACCGAACGCGAGGTCAGCGGCAGGGTCGAGAACATGTGGCTGTTGCCCAGCAGCAGCGCGCTGCCATCGGGCGGCAGTGCACGGAACTGCTCGGCCGCGATCTGGCCGCCCGCGCCGGGACGGTTGTCCACCACCACGGTGGCGCCCAGGCGCTTCTGCAGCTCCTCCGCATAGAGGCGCGCCACCGCGTCGGCCGTGCCGCCCGCGGGATAGCCGACCACCAGGCGGATGGTGCGGCCGGCCGTGGCGGACGGCTGCGCCGCGGCCAGCGGCGGCAAGGCAGCGGCGATGACGCCGGCGGGCAGCAGGGGCAGGAAGGCGCGACGCTTCATCGGGGGTTCTCCGAAAGACAAGGGACGGACGGCAACGAGCGGCTGGCGGGCGCGACGCGCACCCACCGGCCACGGAACAACGAACGCAACGAAGAGGGAAAGCCGGCGCTCAGGCCTCGAGCAACTGCTCGCCGCGCGCGAGCTGGCGCGCGTAGGTCTCGGCATCGAGGTTCGCGCCGCAGACGATCAGCCCGGTGCGCTGCCCACGCAATTCCTCGCGCAGGGGCCCAAGCAGCGCGGCCAGCGCCGTCGCGCCGGCCGGTTCCACCGCCAGCTTGGCATCGCGGAACATCACGGCCATCGCGCGGCAGATCTCGTCGTCGCTCACGGTCACGATGCGCTCCATGTGGCGGCGGCACAGCCCGTAGGCCATCGGCGTGGTCATCGGCGGCGCCAGGCTGTCGGCGATGGTCGAGAGCTTCTCCATGCGCTGCGGCGAGCCGGCCTCGAAGCTGCGCCGCATCACGTCGGCGCCCTCGGGCTCGATGCCGATCACGCGGCAGCCGGGCATCAGCTTGCGGATCGCGGTGGCCACGCCGCTGCCGAGGCCGCCGCCGCCCACGGCCACCAGCACCGTGTCGAGGCCCGGCACCTGCTCGGCGAACTCGAGCCCCACGGTGGCGGTGCCCAGCGAGGTGCCCTCGCCCTCGAAGGGATGGATGAAGGTGCGGCCCTCGTCGCGCACCAGCGCCTCGGCCATCGCGAAGCCGGTGGCGCCGTCGGGCGCGATCAGCAGCTCGGCGCCGTAGGCGCGCGCCATCGCCACGCGCGCCGGATTGGCCGAAGCCTGCACCACGATCTTCGCGGAGACGCCGGCCTCGCGCGCCGCGAAGGCCGCGGCCACCGCGTGGTTGCCGGCGCTCATCGCGGTGATGCCGCGCGCCTTCTGCTCGCTCGACAGTCGGCGCGCCACGTTGAGCGCGCCGCGCGCCTTGAAGGTGCCGGTGCGCTGGAACAGCTCGAGCTTCATGTGCACGTCGGCGCGGCCGAGCAGGCGCTCGACCGTGGGTCCGTGCAGCGGCGCGACCGGCGTGCGCAGCAGCGCCTGCGCATTGGCGCGCGCGGTCTCGCGGATGGCCTCGAGGTCGAGGTCGGGCAGTTCGGAAGCGGCTGGGAATGTGGTGCTCATGGCGTCAGGCTCCAGGTGCGCGGCGGGCGCGGCGTGCATGCGCGATGGCTTCGATCTCGACCAGCGCGCCCGGCACCATCAGGTCGGCGCGCACCGTCGAACGCGCGGGCGCGGGGCCCGCGGCAGGGTCGAAGCATTCGGCATAGCTGCGGTTGAATTCGGCGAAGTCCTCCACGCGCAAGAGCCACACGGTGGTCTTCGCGACATCGGCGAGCCCCAGGCCCTCGGCCGCAAGGATCTCGCCGATGCGACCGAGGCAGCGCCGCGTCTGCTCGCCGACCGTTTCGCCCTCGATGCGCCACCGGGCGTCGAAGGCCATCTGGCCGCTCACGAAGACGAACTCGCCCTCGCGACGCGAGGGAGAGAAGAACGGAGGGGCCACGGCGGGCGTCGGGACGGTCTGCATGCGGGGCAGTCTATAGACGGCCGCGCGGCGCGTCCTTTGCGCGACGGGCGAAAACTTATGCGCGAGCGACGCCGCGCATGGGGACTTTCCCTCAGCCCGCCGCCAGCAGCGCGCGCACGTCCGCGGTGAATTCGCTCGCGCTCTGCGCATAGCGCATCACCACGCGCATGCGGCCCTTGCGGTCGATCAGGTAGGTGAAGGCCGAATGGTCCATGGTGTACGAGGTGCGCGTGGGCACCTTCTCGTAGAACACCTTGAACTCCTTCGCGGTCGCCTCGGTCTGCGCGAGGTCGCCCCGCAGCCCGAGGAAACTCGGGTCGAAGGCCGCCGTGTAGGCGCGCATCACCTCGGGCGTGTCGCGCTCCGGGTCGACGGTGACGAAGATCACCTGCAGGTCGTCGCCGGCCGCGCCCAGCTGCTGCTTGACCTCCGCCGCGCGCGTCAGCGCGGTCGGGCAGATGTCGGGGCACTGGGTGAAGCCGAAGAAGATCATCACCACCTTGCCCTTGAAGTCGGCCAGCGTGCGACGCTTGCCGTCGGGATCGCTCAGCGCGAAGTCGCGGCCGTAGTTGGCGCCCGTGATGTCGGTGCCGGTGAAGCTCGGCTTCGGCTCGGATTCGCCGCAGGCGGCCAGCGCGGCCCACAGGGGCAGCGAGGCTGTGCCCAGCAGCAGGCGGCGGCGGGTCGTGGTGAGTACGCGGGTCATGGATGTTCCTTCGAGGGAGTGAATGGGGGAATGCGCCGGGCCGCCGGCTTCGGCGTCAGCTTGCGGCCCAGCCGGCGCCAGCCGATCACCACGCCCGTGAGGCTCAGCGCCGCGCCGCCGAGGCTCAGCAGCACCATTGCCAGGTCCCACAGCGGGCGGCGCTCGAGCAGCGGGCGCCAGTCCCAGCTGTGCAGCATCGCGAACAGCCAGCGGCTGGCGCGGCGATGGCTGTCGCTGCGGTTCAGCAAGGCGCCGGTGCGCGGATCGACGTGGGCCCAGGTGCCGGCCTCGTCCGCGAACACCACGCGCCAGATGGGCAGCGGCTTGTCGCCGCCGCCGGTCATGGTGTGCGGCTCGCGCGTGTAGTAATGGCTGTCGTAGGCGGTCAGCACCTCGATGCGCGCGACCGGCGCGCTCGAGAGCTTCGCGACCGCGGCCTTCAAGATGTCGGCGTCCAGCGCCGTGGGCGCGGCGCTCGCGGCATCGAGCACCGTGGGCTGCAATGCGGTGCCGCGCGCGAGCACGAGATCGCGTCCCGCGGTGCGGGTCCAGCGCAGCTCGCGCACCGTGCCGCCCGCCGCCGCGATCAGCGCCTGGGGCGAGGCGGCATCGGCCGGCGGCGCGAGCGGCCCGCCATTCATCGCCTCGATGCGCAGCGCGGGCGCGCCGCTGTCGAACACGCGCCAGGGGTTCATCGACATCAGGCCGCTGAAGATCCAGGTCAGCGTGACGGCCGCGAACAGCAGGCCCGTGATGTGATGCCAGCGCATCATGAAGCCGCGGTACGGCGAGCGCGAGCCGCTGCGGTAGCGGCTCGCGAAGCGCCAGCGCAGGATGCCGACGGCCGTGCCCATGAGCGTGACCGCGATGCCCAGGATCGAGAGCCAGTTGACGATGTCGGCCCAGTACGGATCGAGCGCACCGCCACGCAAGGGGTACAGCCAGTGGATCCACGCGCCCGCGTAGTTCCACAGCCGCTCGGCGCGCGGCGCATCGCGCACCACCTCGCCGGTGCGGCCCGAGACATAGAGCCGCGTGTGCGCGGCATCGACCAGGGCCACCTGGTGCAGCGGCCGGTGCGCATCGAGCGCGCGCGAATGGGTGAAGGCGTCCTCGTCGAGCGTGCCCTCGTACACCAGGCCCACACCCGGCCCCACGAAGGCCGCGGCGCTGGCCATCGCGAGTTCGCGGTCGACATGGCGCAACGGCGTGCCGGTGGCCGCGTCGATCACCACACCGGCCTTGGCGCCCTTGCCACCCGCCGGCTGCGCGAGATACACGGCGCGGCCGCCGCTGGCCACAGCCAGGCGCAGCTCCTTGAGCGGCCCCGCGATGCCCGCCGCATCGAGCGCCTCGCGCGGCCCGAGCAGCGCGGCATCGGCCGCGAGCGGCGGCAGGTGCAGCAGCCGCTCCGACTCGGTGAGCTTGGGATAGCCCACGTACATCATCACCACGCCCGAGACGAACCACATCGCGAAGAAGGCGCACACCACGATGCCGAGCCAGCGGTGCAGCAGGAACAGCCAGCGCTTGAAATGGGCCATGGAATCGCCCTCCTCAGAACGCGACGTGCAGGCTGAGGTCGCCGGTGCGCGGCGCGCCCAGGTAGGCGAAGGTGCTGCCGAGGTTGGCCGCGTAGATGAGGTCGGTGGCATTGCGCACGCGGCCCACCAGCGTGAGCGAGCGGTTGATCTTCCACGACAGGCCCAGATCGACCAGCGTGTACGACGGCCAGCGCGCGCTGTTGGCCGCGTCGGCGTAGGTCTTGCCCACGTGGCGCAGCCCCACGCTGGCCTGCAGCGCGGGCGTGATCGCGTACGACACCCAGAGGTTGGCCACCACCGCCGGCGTGTTGGTGGGCGTGCGGCCCGCGAGCGACACGCCGTTCTGCATGAAGTTGTCGTACTTCGCGTCGACGTAGCTCAGGTTGCCCTGCAGCGACCACTGCGGTGTGGGCTGCAGGCCCACCGCGATCTCCACGCCCCTGGACGACTGCTCGCCCACGAGCACGGTCAGCGCGCTGTTGTTCGGGTCCTGCGTGGCGATGTTCTTGCGCGAGAGGCGGTAGGCCGCCACGGTCGCCGTGCCCTTGCCCTGCCAGAAGTCGAGCTTGGCGCCGACCTCGGCCTGCCGGCCGGTCGTGAGCTCGCTGTTGTTCATCACGTCGGCGAACGAGGCGGTCGACAGCACGCCCGAGGGCGGATCGGCCGCGGTCGCGTACTGCGCATAGAGGTTGGCGCCGGGCGCGAAGTCCCATACCAGGCCGACGCGTCCCGTGGTCGGGTTGTAGTTGCGCTGGTAGCTGGCCGGCGCGCTGGCGCTGATGGCGCGCCGATTGGTCAGCGCGAGCTCGATGCGATCGTGGCGCAGCGCGCTCACGAGGTGCAGCGAGGGCGCGAGCGCCGTGCGGTTCTCGATCGACAGCGCGGTGGTCGTCACCTTGTTGTCGCGGTCGGGGTTGAAGCCCGGCCGCATGCCCGGCACCGCGAAGAAGGGCTCGGTGGCGAAGAGGTAGGGGTTCACCGTGCTCACGGTGGCCGGCAGGCTGTTCGGAAAGCGCGTCTGCTTGTTGACGCTGAAGTCCAGCCCGAAGGACCAGTCGCTGCGCAGGCCCGCGAGCTGCCCCTTATAGAGGCCCTCGATGCGGTCGCCCACCACCTGCTGGTCATGGCGCTGCAGCAAAGCCGCCGAGCGGATCACGGCCGTGTTGCTCGCATTGAAGCGGTAGCTTTCGACATTGCGGTAGTCGCGCAGCGCGTCGTAGGCATAGAAGGTGTTCTTCAGCTGCAGCGCATCGGACACGCGCCAGTCCGCGATGGAGCGCAACCACTGCACGCGCTGCGCATAGAGGCCGTCGGCGCTGTTGTAGTTCTTGAAGCGCGTGGCCGGGTCCACGCGCAGGCTGCCAACCACGGGATTGAGCAGCGGCGTGCCCCAGTACGGACGGTCCACCCACTCGTCCTGGTACTCGTAGGCCAGCGTGTGCGTGAAGCCGCCGCCGAAGTCCGACAGCAGCGAGGCCGCGAGCTGCGTGGCGCGCGTGCGCGTGCCGTCGGTCCAGCCGTCGGCGTCCTTGCGGTTGAGGTCGATGCGCGCGTAGTGGCTGCCCGCGCCGCCATCGCCCGCGATGCGGCGGTTGAGCCCGATCGAGGCCTCCTTGAGCTGCTGCGTGCCCAGGCGCAGCCGGGCCTCGGTGAGGTCGCCGCGCTCGGCGATCTTGCTGATGTAGTTGATCGAGCCGCCGACCGCGCCCGCGCCGAACAGGAAGCTCGAGGGCCCTCCGATGGCCTCGACGCGGTCGTAGATCCAGCTGTCGACCGGCCGCGCGGCGATCGAGTACTGCACGTTGATGCCGTTGAACATCTGGCTCAGCGAGCCGGCGCCGAAGCCGCGGTAGCTCACGCCGATGTTGCCGGGCGCGTTGTGCGCCGTGATGCCGGGCACCGCGCGCAGGATCTCCTGCGTGTCCTGCGCGCCGCGTGCCTCGATGGTGGCGCGGTCGACCACGCTGACCGAGGCCGGCGTCTCGCGCGGCGTCAGGCCCAGGCGGCTGCCGGTCTCGGAGGGCGTGTCGAGGTTGAGGCGCCCGTTGGGCGCGGGCGCGGGTGGCGGGTCGACCTCGATCGCTTGCAGCGTGGTCTGGACCTGGGCGTGCGCGAAGGGCGCGGCGAAGGCGCCGAGCGCGAAGCAGGACAGCGCACGCGCGCGCAGGCGCTCGGCACCACGGCCGTGGGGAATGGCAATGAAAGGCACGGGATCTCTCTTCTCGCAGCGCGTGGCTGCGCTGACGGCGCAGCGGCGCGTGGCCGCGCATGCCGTCGACGAACGATGGGCGCCGCGCGCGGACCGGCGCGCCCACGAGGCGACGCCAGGGTCCGTCGTGCGACGGATTCAGCGGTTCAGGCGAAGAGGAAGGAAGGAGGCCCGCGCGCCGGCAGCGGCGCGGCGGTGGCCGCGGCGATGCGCGCGGCGGGGATCGAACGCAGGGCGTAGGACAGCGGTGCCGGCATCGGCACCTCGACCTGCGCGACCGCGGGCGGCAGGCCGCCGATCACGCACAACGGGCAGTCCATGCCCATGCTGCCCATCGGCACCGCGCCATCCTCGGTCTGCACGACCATCGTGACGTGGCCCGAGGCCGAGCACACGATGTCGATCTGCTGAGGCTTGACGATCGGCGACGCGACCGCGACGGACAGGGACAGCACGAACCACGCCAGCACGAGGCGATGCAGGGTCGAGAGTTTTCGAAGGACGTGCACGGGCACCATTATCGCGACGAATCGCGGATTGCAACGCAACAGCCCGTGCTTCGCCTGGGGCTAGTCGATGCCGACGTTCACCTTCTGCTGTTCGATGATCTCCACGATCAGCTTGCCGGTATGGATGACGTGCTCCGTCACCATCGCCTTCGCGCCCTGCGCATCGCCGGCCAGGCACAGGCGCAGCAGCTTCTTGTGCTCGGCCTCGGAGCGATCGACGTTGGTCTTCGACTTCCACGGCAGGTAGAGATAACGCCCGAGGTTGAGCCGCGCGGACTCGACCGACTGCAACAGCAGCGGCCGGTCGGCCTTGGCGTAGAGGCTCGCGTGGAATTCATGGTTGAGGCGGAACACCTCCTCGACCTGCCTGGCCTTGCCGAGCTCGTCCAGCAGCCCGGTGGCACGCGCGATGTCGGCGCGCGAGAGATGCGGCACGGCCAGCTCGATGAGCCGCCCTTCGAGCAGCCAGCGCAGCTCGATCAGCTCGACCGCCTCGCGCGCGCTCAGGAAGGCCACCGAGGTGCCCTTGTTGAGCCGGGCGGTGGCCAGCCCCGCGGCGACGAGCCGCGAGAGCGCCTCGCGCACCGGCACATGGCTGACGCCGAAGCGCGCGGCGAGGTGGTCCTGCTTCAGCGGCGCGCCGGGTTCGAGCACGGCCGTCGCTATCTCGGAGCGGAGCGTCTCGTAGACCGACCCCGCGGCCACTTGCGAGCTGCTTTCCTTCATGTTGCGCCTTTTCTCAAAGTATATATACTTTCTTTATTTTATATATAATCATGCGCCAGGCCGGACTTCCACCTCCGCCTGGGCACTGGAACTATGGCCGAAAAAATCCCTGGCTTCTGCGCCCTCTGCCGCTCGCGCTGCGGTTCGATCAGCGTGGTGGAGGACGGCGTGCTGATCGCCCAGGAAGCCAACCCCGCCCACCCGACCGGCAAGGCCCTCTGCGTGAAGGGCCGCGCGGCACCCGAACTGGTGGCCAATCCGCAGCGGCTGCTGCATCCGCTGATACGCACGGCGCCGAAGGAGGCCGCCGATCCGCTCTGGCGCCAGGCCTCGTGGGACGAGGCACTGGACCTCGTCGCGCAACGCATCGGGCGCCTCCGCGACGAGAGCGGTCCCGAGTCGGTGTCCTTCGCCATCACTTCGCCGAGCGGCTCGCCGCTGTCCGACGGCATCGTCTGGATCGAACGTCTGGTCAATGCCTTCGGCAGCCCGAACCTGTGCCGCGGCACCGAGATCTGCAACTGGCACAAGGACGTCGCGCACGGCTTCACCTTCGGGCGCGGCATCGGCGCGCCGGACTTCTCGAACACGCAGTGCATCGTGCTGTGGGGCCACAACCCGTCGGCGACCTGGCTCGACCATGCGACGGGCGTGACGGAAGCCTTCGCGCGCGGCGCGAAGATCGTCGTGGTCGATCCGCGCAAGGCGGGCTTCGCGATGCGTGCCCACCAATGGCTGCGCGTGCGGCCGGGTTCCGACGGCGCGCTGGCGCTGGCCATCGCCGGCGAGATGATCCGCAATGGCGAATACGACATCGACTTCATCCGCCGGCACTCGAACGGGCCGCTGCTGGTGCGCGAGGACACGGGCGCGTTCCTGCGCGAAGCCGACCTCACGGGCCTCGCCTCGCAGCGGCTCGTGGCCTTCGAAGAGGCGAGCGAATCCATCGTGCCCTACGACCCCGGCACGGCCAGCTACGCATCGCAGGACTGCACCCTCGCGCTCTTCGGCGCCATGACGCTGCAGACGACCACGGGCCCCGTTCGATGCCGGCCCGCCTTCGCGCTCTATGCCGAGCTGTGCGAGGCCATGTCGCCCGAGCGCGCCGAGGAACTCTGCTGGGTCCCCGCGCAGCAGGTGCGCGACACCGCGCGGCTGCTGTTCGCGCACCGCCCCGTCAGCTACTACGCGTGGTCGGGCGTCGGCCAGCACACCAACGCGACGCAGACCGACCGCGCGATCGCACTGCTCTACGCGCTCACGGGCAGCTTCGACGCGGCCGGCGGCAACGTGGACTTCGCGCATCCGCCGGCGCGCAAGGCATCGGGCAAGGAGCTGCTGTCGGCGGCGCAGCTCGCGAAATGCGTGGGCATCGACGAGCTTCCGCTCGGCCCGGCCGCGCAGGGCTGCATCGGCAGCGACACGCTGTACCGCGCCATCCTCGAAGAGAAGCCTTACGCGATCCGCGGCGTGATCGGCTTCGGCGCCAACCTGCTGCTCGCGCACGCCAACCCGCTGCGCGGTGCCGAGGCGCTGCGCCAGCTCGACTTCTTCGTGCATGCCGATGTGACGCTGACACCGACCGCGCACTACGCCGACGTGGTGCTGCCGATCGGCACGCCCTGGGAGCGCGAGGCGCTGCGCATCGGTTTCGAGGTGAACCAGGGCGCCGAGGAACTGGTGCAGCTGCGCCCGCGGATGGTGGCGCCGGTGGGCGACAGCCGCTCCGACGCCTGGGTGGTCTTCGAGCTCGCGAAGCGGCTCGGGCTCGCCGACCGGTTCTGGGGCGGCGACATCGACGAGGGCATGCGCTACATGCTCGAGCCGCTGGGCATCGGCCTCGAGGCACTGCGGCAGCACCCCGAAGGCATCCGCTACCCGCTGGAGACGCGCTACCAGAAGCACCACGGCGCGGGCTTCCGCTTCGCGACCGACACCGGCAAGGTCGAGATCTATTCGGCGCTGCTGCACCGGCATGGCCAGTCGCCGCTGCCGGTGTACGTGCCGCCGCTGCCGAAGCTGCGGCTTCGCGAAGGAAGCTCGGACTTCCCGCTCGTGCTGACCTCGGCCAAGCTGCCCCAGTACTGCCACAGCCAGCACCGGCAGGTGGCGTCGCTGCGCAGCAAGGCCCCCGATCCGCTCGTGGCCATGAATCCCGCCACGGCAGCCGCGCGCGGCATCAAGCCCGGCATGTGGGTGCGCGTGCGTTCGCCGAGCGGCTCGGTGCGCTTCAAGGCCACGCTCGATGCCAGCCTCGATCCACGCGTGGTCTGCGCGCAGTACGGCTGGTGGCAGGGCAACGAGCAACTGGGCCTGCCCGCGCACGCACCGCTCTCCGAACAGGGCTCGAACTTCAACCTGCTGGTCGACGACGGCGATCTCGACCCGATCAGCGGCTCGGCGCCGCACCGCTCCTACATCTGCGAGGTCGTGGCCGAAGCCGGTCCAGCCGCCTGAACACCGAACCGAACGCCATCCATCCACCCACTCCGTCGATACCCATGCAAGTCAAAGTCCAACGCAAGGTGCCCGAGGCCACCGACATCTGTTCCTTCGAACTGGTCGCCATCGGCGCCGAAGCGCTTCCGCCCTACGAGCCCGGCGCCCACATCGATGTCGATGTCGGCGGGGGCGAAACCCGGCAGTACTCGCTGTGCGCACCCCATGGCGAGGGGCGCTATGTCATCGGCGTGAAGCGCGATCCGCGCTCGCGCGGCGGCTCCCGGTTCATGCACGAGGCCGTGAACGAAGGCGATGTCCTCACCATCGGCGCGCCGAGAAATCACTTCCCGCTCGCGCAGGACGGCGAGCGCTTCATCCTCGTCGCGGGCGGCATCGGGATCACGCCACTGCTGTGCATGGCCTCGCACCTGAGCGGCGCCGGACGAGCGCTCGAGCTGCACTACTTCGCGCAGTCGGCGGAACACGTCGCCTTCCGCCGGCATCTCGAGGACGCGGCCCTGGCCCCTTCCGTGAGGCACCACCAGGGTTACGGCCCCGACGCGCTGCCCGAGCTGCTGGCAGCGATCGTGGGCGATCCGGCGCCGGGCAAGTACCTCTACCTGTGCGGACCGCGCCCCTTCATGGAGCTCGTGCGGCAGGCCGCGGCGAACTGGCCGGCCGACCAGGTCCGCTTCGAGTATTTCGGCGCGGGCTCGACGCCCGCCGCGGCATCGGCGCCGCAGGCCGCGTTCGAGGTCTGCGCCGCCGCCTCGGGCATCTCGGCACAGGTGGAAGCGGGCCGGAGCATCGTCGAGGTGCTGCGCGCCCACGGCGTGCACATCGAGACCTCGTGCGAGGAAGGCCATTGCGGCACCTGCATGACCACGGTGCTCGAGGGCCGGCCCGAGCATCGCGACTCCTTCCTCACCGAGCCCGAGAAGGCGTCGGGCACGCTGATGCTGCCGTGCGTGTCGCGCAGCTGTTCCGCGCGGCTCGTCCTCGATCTCTGAGCGAATGGGTCATGGCGCGCGCACACGCCATGACCGACGCAGCGCGTTCAGAACGCCGTGACGTTCCACTCGTACTCGGTCGCGACCTCGCCGAGGATGCGCAAGCGCTGCACGGGCTCGGCGGCCAACGCGGCCAAGATCCGGGTGTTCAACGCCACCATCGTGGCCTTGGCGTTGTCGGCGAATTCCACCGTGATGCCCTGGTCCTCGTACTTCTGGACGAAGGCCTGCGCCGCCACCCCGATGACGAAATAGAGGCCCGCGTTGTCGAGGTCCGACTTCATGAGGTCGAAGGCGCCGCGGTACAGCAGCTTGAAGGCGTCGGAGCCCGACAGGTCGTTCGCGAAGCGGGTGCTGATGTCCTGGAAGTTCATGGTGCGTTGCTTTCGATGTGCTCAGTGATGGAACCCTTGCCGCCGTGCGCCGCGGACCACGCGACCGGATCGCGCAGGAAATCGTCGAACTCGGATCACCTCGCGGCCGAAACTTCCTCTTTGTGCCGCGACCGCGCGGATGTCGTGCCAGTTCGCGAGCGCATGGACCTTGAGCCCCAGGGCGGCCAGCATGCGGTCGGCGCCGAACATGCCGTAGTCGAACAGCACCAGCACATCGCCGACCTCGGCACCCGCGGCGCGCAGCGCGCGCGCGAAATTGGCCTTCGATGCGCCGGCCGCCATCATGTCGTCGACCAGCAGCGCGCGCTCGCCGGCGCGCACCACGCCCTCGACCTGGCGGGCGCCGATCGCACGCTTGCGGACGTACTGCATCGGCAGGTCCAGCGCATCCGCGATCCAGGCCGCCAGCGCGATGCCGCTGGACTCGCCACCCGCGATCGAGCCGACGCCGGCCAGGCAGCCATCGGCTTTGAGCAATTCGACGGCATGGCCCACGAGCGCACGGCGCGCCTCGGGAAAGGAAATGAGCCGCCGACAATCCATGTAGACCGGCGTCGCCCATCCCGAGGGAAGCCGGAAGGGCTCGTCGGTGCGCAGCGTCACGCAGCCGGCATCGAGCAGCCGGGCGGCGACATCGAGGCGGGTCGGAGTCGGGTCTGGGGCAGTGGTCATGGCGGTCGTGCCTTCGGCTAGTGAATTCGGTCGAGCAATTTGCGCAGGTGCGTCGCACCCGCCTTGCCCTTGTAGGCAGCTTTCCAGAGCCGGCCGATCATGGTTTCGTACATGCGCACCGCCTCGGGCGAGGCGGTCACGGTCGCGATGCCGTTGCGCACGTTCGGCAGTTCGCCGAGCCGGAACGGGCTCACGGCCAGCACGCTGCCGGCGCGGCCGGAGAACACCTGGAAGGTCGCGGTCGGCATGGCGTCGTCGATCAGTCCGATCTGCACGTCGATCGGTTCGCTCTCCATCAGATCGGCGATCCGCTCGACCTCGCGGCGCGCCGCCAGCCGGCGCTCGGTGCGCACGCTCTCGGGCAGGTCGATACGACCGACCAGGCCGGTATCGACGAAGCGCTCGAGCTCGCGCAGCCCGATCAGACTCACGATGTGCGGCCGCCGGCGCTGGAAGAAGGCCCGGCGCTCCTGCATGATCTGCAGCATCTTGTCGATGTCGGCCGAGGTCGGCCCCTTGCCCGCGCCCTTGGGCGAGGCCTCGATCAGCATCTGGCGCAGGATCGGCAGGTAGTCCTCCGAGGTCAGCAGCAGCGAGATCGGCTCGAAGTGCGCGAGGATGCGGTCGGACGACTCCTCGAGCTGGCGCATGCGCTCGAACAGGCCCAGCGCGGTCGAGTAGTACTCCACCTCCACGCCGAGCAGCGACGCCAGCGTGGTGTCGAGCAGGTGGGCCAGGCGCTCGAGCGTCTCGATCTTGACGATCTCGCCCTTCTCGAGCCGGTACACGACCGCGCGCGAGATGCCCAGCCGCTCGGCCACGTCCTCGGCCAGCAACGAGGCGCCCACCCGGTAGGCACGCAGGCGGTTGCCCAGCGCCACGTAGTCGATCGATGACTTGAAGGTCGAATTCGCAGCTTCCATCTCGTTTTCCACTTTATGGATCGAAAAAGAAACTATAGGCGAATTTGGATACCCGCGGTCCCCGTCGAGGCGCGAGGCGATGCGGGAACTCACGCCGCGACCAGCTCGCGCACGGGCGCGTCCTGCAGGGCCCAGGGCAGGCGGCTGCCGCCGAGGAAGGGATGGAGCGCGCCGCCGGCCGCGAGCGCCACGTCCTGCGGCACCTCCCAGGGCGCGCGCTCGAGCGTCACGCTCGCCTCGTTGGGCGCGAGACCGTAGAAGCGCGGACCATTGAGGCTCGCGAAGGCCTCGAGCCTGTCGAGCGCGCCCTCCTCCTCGAACACGGTGCAGTAGCTCTGCAGCGCGACCGGCGCATTGAAGATGCCGGCGCAGCCACAACCCGCCTCCTTCAGCGTGCGAAGGTGCGGCGCGGAGTCGGTTCCGAGGAAGAAACGCGCATCGCCCGAGGTCGCCACCCTGCGCAGCGCGAGGCGGTGGCGCTCGCGCTTGAGCACCGGCAGGCAGTAGAAGTGCGGCCGAATGCCGCCCGTGAAGATCGCGTTGCGGTTGAACATCAGGTGCTGGGGCGTGATCGTCGCCGCGAGGCGACCGCTCGCATCGGCCCTGACGAAGTCCGCGGCCTCCTCGGTCGTGATGTGCTCCAGCACCACCTTGAGCGCGGGAAAGTCGCGCAGCAGCGGACGCAGCGTCGATTCGATGAACACCGCCTCGCGGTCGAAGACGTCGACGGCCGGATCGGTGCTCTCGCCGTGCAGCAGCAGCGGCATGCCGATGGCCTGCATCGTCTCGAGCACCGGCGCCACCTTCACGATCGACGTGACGCCATGCTCGGAATGCGTGGTCGCACCGGCCGGATACAGCTTCGCCGCGGTCAGCACGCCGTCCTCGAAGCCCCGGCACAGGTCGTCGGCGGACATGCCGTCGCACAGGTAGACCGTCATCAGCGGCACGAAGTCGGCGCCCGGCGGCAGGGCCGCCACGATTCGCTCGCGGTAGGCGCGCGCGAGCGCGGTGGTCGTCACGGGGGTCCTGAGGTTCGGCATGACGATGGCGCGGCCGAACTGCGCGGCGCTGTAGGGCAGCACCGTCTGCAGCATGGCGCCGTCGCGCAGGTGCAGGTGCCAGTCGTCGGGGCGGCGCAGGGTGATGCGGGTGGTCATGGGAAGGCTCACTTCAATCGGGCGAAGGCCGCATCCATCGCGCCGACGCCGAGCATGAAATCCTCGATGTCCATCGCTTCGTGCGGATTGTGCGAACCGTTCTGGTTCCGCACGAACAACATGCCGCTCGGGATGCCGGCATTGGCGAACAGCGAGGCGTCGTGCCCCGCGCCGCTGGGAATGAGCTCGAAGGCCGCCTCTTGCGCGGCGCAGGCCTCGGACAGCACGCCGCAGAGCTTCTCGTCCATGGTCGCGGGATCGCTGAGCAGGCGCCGGTCGAATTCGAAGCGCACGCCGCGCTCGCGCTCGATCGAGCCGCATTCGGCGCGCATCAGCCGGTAGAAGGCCTCGAGCGTGTCCGTGCTCTTGCTGCGCGCCTCGAGGCTGAAGCTCACCTGCCCGGGAATGCGCGAGATCGAATGCTCGGCCGGGTCGGTGCTGACGATGCCCGTGGTCACGACCAGGTCGGTGCCGCGCTCCAGCAGCACGCGCCAGTGCTCGTCGATGCGCATGATCAGGTCGGCGACCGCGAACATGGCGTCGTGGCGCAGCCAGCGCGGCACCACGCCCGAATGCTGCGCGTCGCCATGGCAGACCACGCGGTTGTGCCGCACGTTGCCGCGGATGCCCGAGACCACGGCCAGCGGAAGCTGGCGCGCGACCATCACCGGCCCCTGCTCGATGTGCAGCTCGAGGTAGGCCTTGATGCGTGCCTTGTCGAGCAGCGTCTGCTGCGCGCGGATCGCCTCCACGTCGGCACCGCAGCGCCGCATGCAGGCCTCCATCGATTCGCCGGTGGTGCGCTGCTTGAGCGCGAGGTCGCTCTCGCTGACCTTGCCGAACAGCGCGCCCGAGCCCATGTAGGCCTTGCCGAACCAGGCACTCTCCTCGCCGCGAAACGCGACCACCTCGAGCGGGCGTGCGTAGGGCGTGCCGCCGGCCTTCTGCGCGACCAGGCACAGGAGGCCCGCGACCACGCCCGCATAGCCGTCGAAGTTGCCGCCCTGCGGCACCGAGTCGATGTGCGATCCGCACCAGGTCACCGCGCTCGCCGCCGCGGTCTGCGGCAGGCCGAACACGAGGTTCGCGGCCCGGTCGGCGCGGACCTCGAGCCCTTCGCTCGCGGCGAAGGCGCGCAGGTAGTCGGCGGTGTCCGATTCGCCGCGGCCGTAGCTCTGCCGCGTGACGCCGACCCCGTCGAAGGTCAGCTCGCGCACGTCGGAGAACAGCTTCTCGGCCATGGGGCGAAGTCCCGGCAGGCTCATCATCCTTTCCCCTTCCCTAGCCCGACTGCTGAGCGAAGCGCAGCCAGCGGTCCGAGAGCTGGCGGTCGAGCTTGACCTGGCCGGTCAGGTCGCGGATGTTCTTCACGCCCATCTCGTCGCAGTACGCAACCAGGCCGTCGATGATCTTCTGCATCGCGCCCGGGTCGATGAAGGAGGCCGTGCCGACCTGCACCGCGCTCGCGCCGGCCAGCATGAACTCGACCGCGTCGTGCGCGCTCGCGATGCCGCCGCAGCCGATGACCGGGATGCGCACGCTGCGATAGCACTGGTGCACCATGCGCAGCGCGATCGGCTTGATGGCCGGCCCCGACAGGCCGCCCATCACGTTGCCGAGCATGGGCTTGCGGGTGCGCACGTCGATCGACATGGCCAGCACCGTGTTGCCCATCACGAGTGCGTCGGCACCGGCCTCTTCCGCGGCCCTCGCCACCGTTGCCACGTGCGAGGCATTGGGCGTGAGCTTGGCCCACACGGGATGGTGGGTGCGGCGGCGGATCGCGCTCACGACCTTGTAGGTGGTCTCGGGCGTCATCGCGAAGGCCATGCCGTCGGCCTCGAGGTTGGGGCAGGAGATGTTGGCCTCGATCACCGCCACATCGGGCAGCGACATCTCGGCCACCGCGTCGGCGAACTCGTCGACGGTGTCCGCCGAGATCGAGACCACGACGGGCGTGTCGAAGCGCGTGTAGGGCGGCAGCACCGTCTCGCGGTAGTAGTCCAGGCCCTTGCTCGGAATGCCGATCGCATTGAGCATGCCGCCGCGGGTTTCCGCCACGCGCGGCGTCGGGTTGCCGGCACGGCTCTTGGGCGAGACGCTCTTGATGACCAGCGCGCCCAGCCGGTTGAAGTCGAGCGCTTCCGCGTACTCGATGGCGAAGCAGCCCGAGGCCGGCATGACCGGGTTGCGCAGGCCGACGTCGCCGACCCTGACGTTGAGATCAGCCAAACTCCACCTCCCCGACCACGTCGCCGATGGGAAACACGGGACCTTCGCGGCAGACGCGCAGGAATTGCTTGTCGCCCTCGCGGTCGAACAGCCTGACGCAGGACAGGCACACGCCCATGCCGCAGGCCATGCGCTGTTCCATCGCCACCTCGCCCCGGGTGCCGGGATGGTCGGCGAGGATGCGCTGCAGCAGCATCAGCACGCGGTGCGAGCCGCAGGTGTAGACGGCGTCGTGGTGCCGTTCGCCGAGCAGCCGGCGCACCAGCGTGTCCATGGCCTCCACCGAGGAGCTGCCGTCCGAGTCGTAGACGCAATGCACGTCGGCCTCGGCGCCGCGCAGGAACTCGTCGCGCATCAGGTCCTTGGGGGCGCGCGCCGACATCACCGCCGTGATCGCGATGCCCATCCTGGCCGCCTGCTGCAGCAGCGGCGCCATCGTCGCCAGGCCGACGCCGCGCGCGACGACCATGATGCGTTCGTCGCCGGGCGGTAGCGTGAAGGTGTTGCCCAGCGGGCCGACGATGTCCATCGCGCCGCCGACGGGCAGCGAGGCCAGCGCGTGGGTTCCGGTGCCGGTGACGTTGTAGAGGAACTCGATCGTGCCCGCCTCCGGCCCCACGCCGTAGACGCTCATCGGGCGCAGCAGGAAGGGCTGGAGGTCGTTCGTCGTCGGGCACTTCAGCTGATAGAACTGCCCGGGCCGGGTCGCGCCCGCCAGGTCGGCCGGCGCGCTGAGCTTCAGGTACTTGTAGCGGTCGTTGACCCAGCGGTGTTCGGCGACCTCGCAGCGGTACGAGGCCACGGATTGCGCGTTGCGCTGGAAGCAGGCGCCCTCGCCCTGCGGCGCCGGCGGATGCACGGGCCGGAACGCGGGCGATTGGTGGTCGATGGTGGCGAGCATCATTCGAGCTCCTTGCCCTTGAGTTCGGGAATGAGGAAGTAGGTGGCGACCATGTCGACCAGGTAGATCGCGGCGAGCAGCGCGATCGCGATCTGGAACGAATAGGCGGCGACCAGCGCGCCGACCACCACCGGGCCGAATCCGCCGATGCCGCGGCCGAGGTTGAACAGCACGTTCTGCGCCGTGGCGCGTGCTTCCGTGGGATAGGCCTCGGAGATCAGCGCGCCGTAGCCACCCAGCATGCCGTTGACGAACATGCCGAGCACCGCGCCGACCCACAGCAGCGAGACCGGATCGGACAGCTGGGAGTACGCCAGCACCATCGCCACGGCACCGGCCTGGAACAGCAGGAAGCTCGGCTTGCGCCCGATGCGGTCGGCCAGCTGGCCGAAGACGAAAATGCCCAGCATCATCCCGAGGATGGTCACCGAGGTCCACATGGCCGACTTCGTGAGGTTGAACCCGAGCTTGTTGGCCAGGAAGCTCGGCATCCAGATCATGATCCCGTAGTAGCCGAAGTTCTGCACCGCGCACAGCACGACGATGCCCAGGCTGGTGCGGGTGGTCTGCGCATCCTTGACCAGCAGCTTGAAGGACCTCAGGCGCGAGCCCCGGACCTTGGGCTTGCGCACGAACACCTCGGGCTCGTGCAGCTTGTTGCGGATCACCCAGGCCACGAGCGCGGGAACGACGCCGACCAGGAACATGCCGCGCCAGCCGATGTGCGGCATCAGCAGCGGCGTGAGCAAGGCGGCACCCAGCACGCCGAGTTGCCAGCCCAGTGCCACATACGAAGACACGCGGGCGCGGTGCCTGGCGGGCCAGGCCTCGGCCGCCAGCGCCATGCCGATGCCGAACTCGCCGCCCAGGCCGATGCCCGCGATGGTCCGGTAGACCAGCAGGTCCCAGTAGCCCTGCGCGAAGGCACAGAGCCCGGTGAAGACGGCGAACAGGACGATGGTCCAGGTCATCACGCGGATGCGCCCGAAGTGATCGCTGAGCGAGCCGAAGACGATGCCGCCGACGACGGCGCCGACCAGCGTCCAGCTCACCAGCGAGCCGGCCTGGCCCGGCGTGAGGTGCAGGTCGGCCGAGATGGCCGTGAGCATGAAGCCCAGGATCAGCAGGTCGAAGCCGTCCATCGCATAGCCGATGGCGGAGCCGGCCAGCGCCTTCCAGGCGTAGCCCGAGACGGCGTCGTCGCGTGGCGCGGAGGCGGTCGAATCTGGGGTGGATGACACGTCAGGACTCCTGGTTCGACGCGGAAAGCCCGGCGCCGGCGGATGGATGGGCCATGGAAACGGTCTCGACATGGAGTCCGTTTCGCTCATTTGCGACACTAGTATCGAAAAAGATATCAATCAAGAAAAAGTTCACCGGGGTTGTCTCTGTGGATGGATGAAAGGAACGAGGGGAACCGGGGGATCGAGCCTGGCATCGGCTCGCGCGGCCGCTAGAAGCGGTGGCGGATGCCGACGCCGAGGCTGTTGCCGCCCGCCATGGCGGTCGCGCGATCGCGCATGAGGACGGCATAGACGTCGGTTCGCTTCGACAGGTAGTGATCGTAGGCCAGGCTCACCGTCGTGCGGGTGCCGTCGTAGGAGCCGGCGATCTTCGTCCTCGCGACGGCCGCGAGGACCTGCCCCGCGGTCGACCCGACCGGCACGCTGGCGCCGAGGGAACTCGTGGTGCCGCGATAGCCGGTCGCTTCGGCCTTCGACCGGCCGTAGCTCGCATAGGCCTTGAGCAGGCCGAAGTCGTAGGCCCCGCCCAGCATCCAGTCCTTGCGCGTGGTGGGCACCACCGCACCGTGGACCGTGGCCGTGATGACGCCCGGGTTGACCGGGTTGGAGATCTGGTCGCGCTCGTAGAAGCCCGCGACCGTGAGCGGCCCGCTGACGTAGGTCGCGCTGATGCCGGTGTTGTTCTTCCCCTTGTAGCCGGTGTCGCTGGACTGCTCGCCGAACTGGTGGTGCAGGTTCACGCGCAGGCCGCCGAAGCTCGGTGTGCTGTAGATGAGCTGGTTGCTCCAGCCGGTATCGGAGGGCGAGGTGCGGTACAGCCAGCGCGCGGTGTTGACGTTGGCATGCAGCACCAGCGGCGAGAACGCGAAGGAGTTGCCGAAGGGGTTGACCAGCACGGTCGGGATGAAGTTCGGCGCCGCGGCGCGCCCGAGCTGCAGGCTCCCATAGGCACCGGCGATGCCGACGTTGGCATCGCGCGCGAAGTAGGGGTCGCCATCGAAGCGGCCCGATTTGCCGGCGTCGGCGCGAAAGAAGGAATTGAGCGCGAAGTAGGCCTTGAGCCCGCCGCCCAGGTCCTCGGTGCCGGCGAAGCCGAAGAACGAGGTGGTCATGCCACCGCTGCCAAGGATCCGGGTGCGGCCGAGGTCGCCCGCGTAATGCATCGATCCCGCGTATTCGTCGATCAATCCCTGCACCGACACACTGCTCTGCGCACAGGCGCAACAAGCCGTCGACAGCGCGACGGCGGCAACTACAAGACTCTTCATGGGTGGCTCACTTCTCAAGGCTCGAGGGAACGCCGAGCGCCCCTTCGCGGCACGCCCGAACGACGGACAGGTGGCTCTGGCACGGGTGCACCGCCATGAGGCGTATCGCCTCGAAAACTCGGCACATCCGATCAAAAAGCACCATTAAAGAAACCAGGATCAAAAACGAGACCGGATTCTGGCGCGGTTTCGCAAGATCGATGCCAAGGGTTTTCGAGCGGTCGGAGCCGAGCGCTTTCGCGCTATTCGCGTGCGCTCGACGCGGGGTCGAACGGACCGGAGTCCGGCGGCCGATTGTTCAGTTTGGCTTCAAAGGCCTTCGCGACTTCGGGCCTGTGTGCCGGCGATGCGCGTCCCTAGACTTTGCGCACCCCAACATGCCCACGGACCGCACCATGCCCTTCACACTCCACATCAACGGCAGCTCGCGCGAGGTCGATGTCGACGGCGACACGCCCCTGCTCTGGGTGCTGCGCGACGTGCTGGGCCTGTACGGCACCAAGTTCGGCTGCGGCGCCGGCCTGTGCGGCGCCTGCACCGTGCACCAGGACGGCGTCGCGATCCGCTCGTGCATCACGCCGGTCGAGTCGGTGGGTGCGCAGCGCATCACCACCATCGAAGGCGTCGGCGCGACGGCGGTCGGCCAGGCGGTGCAGAAGACCTGGCTGGAACTGGACGTCGTGCAGTGCGGCTACTGCCAGTCGGGCCAGATCATGTCGGCCACGGCACTGCTCGCGGCCACGCCGCGCCCCACGCCCGCGGACATCGTGGGCGGCATGTCCGGGAACATCTGCCGCTGCGGCACCTATGTGCGCATCCAGGCCGCGGTGCAGCGCGCCGCCACGCTGATCCCGATCAAGGCGGCCTGACATGAAGCACGACCGCATGCCCATGGCCGACACCGCCTCCACCCGCGGCCTGACGCGCCGCGCCTTCGTGGCCACGGCGCTGGCCGCCGGCGGCGGGATGGCGCTCACGGTGAGCCTGCCGCCGCTCGAGGCCAAGGCCGCGGGCGCGCAGCCCGAGGCCTTCGCGCCCAATGCCGTGGTCCGCATCGACACCGACGGCCTAGTCACGCTGGTGATGCCGCGCGTGGAGATGGGCCAGGGGATCTACACCGCGGTCGCGCTGCTGATCGCGGAGGAGCTCGAGATCGATCCGCGGCACGTTCGCCTCGAGCATGCGCCCGCCGACGAGACGCGCTATGCGAATCCGCTGACCGGCGGGCAGATCACGGGCGGCTCGACCTCGGTGCGCAGCACCTGGGAGCCGATGCGCCGCGCTGGCGCCACGGCCCGGCTGCTGCTGGTCGAGGCGGCGGCGCGCCGGTGGCAGGTCGATGCGTCGGCCTGCCGCGCCAGCGACGGCGCGGTGGAGCATGTGCCCACGCGCAGGAAGCTCGGCTATGGGCAGCTCGCCCAAGCGGCTGCGAGATTGCCCGTGCCCGCCGAAGTGCCGCTCAAGGACCTGGCGACGCTGAAGCGGATCGGCCAGCCCCTGTTGCGCCTGGACGGACCCGACAAGGTCAACGGCCGCGCGCGCTACGGCCTCGATGCCAGCGTCGCGGGCATGCGCATCGCCGCGATCGCCAACTGCCCGGTGATCGGCGGGCGCGTGGCGTCCGTCGACGACACCCGGGCCAGGGCGATCAAGGGCGTGCGGCAGGTCGTGCGCATCGACAACGCGGTCGCGGTGGTGGCCGACCACATGGGCGCGGCGCGCAAGGGCCTGGCCGCGCTCGAGATCCGCTGGGACGAAGGCGCCAACGCGGACTACTCGACCGAGAAGCTGATCGCCGCGCTCGCCGATGCGTCGTCGCGCTCGGGCGCCGTGGCGCGCAAGGAAGGCGACACGGCGGCGGCCGCGCGCGGCGCCGCGCGGACGGTCGATGCGGTCTACCAGCAGCCCCTGCTCGCGCATGCGCCGATGGAGCCGGTGAACTGCACCGTGCACGTGCGGCCCGATGCCTGCGAACTCTGGGTCGGCACGCAGGTGCCGGCGCGCGCGCAGGCCGCCACGGCCGAACTCACGGGCCTGCCGATCGAACGCGTCGAAGTGCACAACCACCTGCTAGGCGGCGGCTTCGGCCGGCGGCTGGACATCGACTTCGTGATCCAGGCCGTGAAGATCGCGAAGCAGGTGAATGGCCCCGTCAAGGTGGTGTGGACGCGCGAGGAGGACACGCGGCACAGCACCTTCCGCCCCTATCACTACAACCGGCTCAGCGCCGCGCTCGATGCACGCGGCCGGCCGGTGGCATGGCATCACCGCGTGACCGCCTCCTCGATCCTCGCGCGCTGGGCACCGGCGCGGTTCCAGAACGAGCTCGACGGCGATGCCATCCGCGACGCCGCAGGACCCTATGGCTTCGCGAACGTGCTGGTCGAGTATGTGCGCGAGGAACCGCCAGTGGGCATCACCACCGCCTTCTGGCGCGGCGTCGGCCACATGCAGAACGCCTTCCCGGTCGAATGCTTCGTCGACGAGCTCGCGCACCTGGCGGGCAGCGATGCCATCGCCTACCGGCACGAGCTGCTCGAGAAGCATCCGCGCGCGCGCCACGTGCTCGAACTGGTGGCGCGGAAGTCCGGCTGGGGCGGTGCCCTGCCGGCCGGCAAGGGCCGCGGCGTCGCGCTGACCTTCTGCTTCGGCAGCTACGCGGCCCAGGTGACGGAGGTGAGCGTCGATGCCGACGGCGCGGTGCGCGTCGATCGCGTGGTCATCGCGGTGGACTGCGGACGCCTCATCAGCCCCGACACCGTGGTCGCGCAGATGCAGGGCGGCACGGCCTTCGGGCTGTCGGCGGTGCTCTACGGAAACATCTCGATCAAGGACGGGCGCGTCGAGCAGGGCAACTTCGACACCTACCGCATGCTGCGCATGGACGAGATGCCCGTCATCGAGACGCACCTGGTGCCGAGCACCGAAACGCCGGGCGGCATCGGCGAGGTCGGCACCGTGCTGACCACGCCCTCGGTCCTCAATGCCGTGTTCGCGGCCACCGGCAAGCGCATCCGCCGGCTGCCGTTCGCCGCGGAAGAACTCAAGCGGGCATGAAGCGCCGCGCTCCCACGACTGGAAATCCACACATGACAACGAACGAGCTCGGACCGAAGCTGCTTGCCACCTGCCTCGCGGCCCTGGGAGGGATCGGCGCTGCGCAGGCGCAGACCGTCGACCCCGGCGCCGGCGACCTGGCGCGCGGCAAGACCGCCTTCGCGCGCTGCGCCGCCTGCCACTCCGTCACCGGCAGGAACGGCATCGGCCCGCACCTCGACGGCGCCTTCGGCCGCGTCGCGGGCAAGGCCGAGGGCTTTCGCTATTCGCCGGGCATGGCGGCCTCGACCCGGCCCTGGGACGTGCAGGGCCTCGAGGCCTTCCTCGCGGCGCCGACCCAGGCGGTGCCCGGCACCACCATGCCGCTGAACGTGCCCGGCGCGCAGGACCGCGCCGACCTGATCGCCTACCTGCGCTCGCTCGCCACGCCGCGCTGATCAGCGCCGCCGCGGGCCCGTGCGCTGCTGCATGAAGTCGATGAAGGCGCGCAGCTTGCGCGGCACGTGCATGCGGCTGGCGTGGTAGAGGTGGAAGCCCGGGAAGCTGGGCCACCACGGCTTGAGCAGGGGCACGAGCCGGCCGCTCGCGAGGTCGTCGTGCACCTGGGCCTCGAACACGCAGGCGATGCCGGCGCCGGCGCGCGCGGCGCTCAGCAGCACGTCGCCGTCGTTGGTGAGGATGGCGGCATCGACCTCCACCTCGAAGTCGCGGCCCTTGTTCGAATATTCCCAGCGGTAGACGCTGTTGCTCAGCCGGATGTTGATGCAGCGGTGCTGGCTCAGCTCCTCGGGCGTGCGCGGCGCCGCGCGCCCCTTCAGGTAGCTCGGCGCCGCGATGGTCGCAATGCGATGCGGGCCGCCGAGCGGCACGGCGACGACTTCCTGCGCGAGGTTCTCGCCGAGCCGGATGCCCGCGTCGAAGCCGCTGCCGATGAGGTCGACCAGCGCGTTGTCGCAATGCAGCTCGAGCTTGATGTCCGGATAGGCCTGCGCGAACGCGGCCAGGTGCGGCAGCAGCAGCAGCTCGAACGCGACGCGCGAGAGGTTGATGCGCAGCAGGCCGGCCGGCTTCTCACGCACCTCGTTGACGCGTTCCACGGCGGCCGACAGCGCCGCCAGCGCGGGCGCCGCATCCTGCAGGAAGCTCTGGCCGATCTCGGTGACGCTGACGCGCCGCGTGGAGCGGTCGAGCAGCCGCACGCCGAGCCGCTTCTCGAGCGAACGCAGCGTCTGCGACAGTGCCGAGGGCGACACGCCGAGCTCGGCCGCGGCGCGCGTGAAGCTGCCGTGATGCGCGACGCGGGCGAAGACCGCGATGAAGGGGATGAGGTCGGGAGCCATCGCTTCATTATGAAGCTCGACTTCAAACCGCATCGACCCGATCCATATTTCAATTCAGCAATCGGCGGCCTATCGTTGGGTCCAACGCTTCACCATTCAAAGGATTCACCATGACCCATCTCGCAGGCAAGGTCGCCATCGTCACCGGCTCCTCGAAGGGCATCGGCGCGGGCATCGCCGAGCGCCTCGCGCGCGACGGCGCCAGCGTCGTCGTCAACTACGCACGCAGCGAGAAGGAAGCGGCCGCCGTGGTCGACCGGATCACCGCCGCCGGCGGCCAGGCCGTGGCGGTGCAGGCCGACATCTCCCGGCCGGAGCAGATCCAGTCGCTGGTCGATGCCACGCTGGCGCGCTTCGGCAGGCTCGACATCCTCGTGAACAACGCCGGCACCTACCGGCTCGATTCGCTCGACACCATCACGCCCGAGAGCATCGCCGAGCACTTCGACCTGAACGTGCGCGGCCTGCTGCTGATGACGCAGGCCGCCGCGCGCGTGCTGCCCAGCGGCGGCACGGTGGTCAACATCAGCTCGGGCGTGGCCACCAGCCCCTCGCCGCAGGCGCACGTCTATTGCGCGACCAAGGGTGCCGTCGACGTGCTGACCCGCAGCCTCGGCATGGAGCTCGGTCCGCGCCACATCCGCGTGGTGGGCATCGCGCCGGGCTTCGTCCTCACCGAGGGCAACGCGGCCGGTGCCGAGGCCTATTCGGCCCACTTCGTGCCGAAGACGCCGCTGGGCCGAGCCGGCCAGCCCCGGGACATCGCCGGAGCGGTGTCCTTCGCCGTCTCCGAGGATGCGGGCTGGATCACGGGCTGCACCATCGACGTCGCGGGCGGGATGGTTTTCTAGCTCGCGGAAAGACGCTCGACCGTCGCGTCGACCAGGGCCCGCAGCCGTCCGAGGCGGCGCAGGTCGCGGTGGAACCCGACCCAGACGTCGCGCCCCGGCGGCAGGCCGCCGAGATCGACGACCTCGAGCGCCGTGCAGGCATCGCCCAGCGGCGCGGGCAGCACGGCCAGGCCCACGCCCGCGGCGCACATCCGGGCCTGCGCCTCGCGGCTGTTGCTGCCGAAGGCCACGCGCGCCTTCGGCAGCTTCTTGCGCAGCCAGGCCGCGTCGGGGAAGTCCTGGAACGCGCTGTCGAGCGTGATCAGCGGCACGCCCTGGCCATCGCTTCGCACGGGATGCGCCGTGCCCTTCGCGCGATAGACGCGGTAGGCGACGTGCACGGCCTTGCGCTGCACCACGTCCGCTTCGTCGAAGGGCTGGATGCGGAACACCAGGTCCGCCTCGCGGCGCGCGAGGCTGAACAGACGCGCATCGGTGATCAGCTCGATGTTGACCAGCGGGTGCTGCTGCACGAACTCCGCGAACACGGGCGTGAGGATGTGCACGCCGAACCAGTCCGACGACGACACGCGCAGCAGGCCCTCGAGCTGCTGCGCCTGGCCGGCCAGCCGGCGCTCGAAGGCCAGCGCCTCCTCTTCCATCCGCTCCGAATGCGCGAGCACCGAAGCCCCTTCGTCGGTCAGCACGAAGCCGTCCTTGCCGCGCTGGAACAGCGCCTGCCCGACCTCGCGCTCGAGCACGCGCAGCCGGCGGCCCATGGTCGGCTGCGACTGGCCGGTGAGGCGCGCGGCGCCGCCCAGCGAGCCGGCCCTGGCCACCGCCAGGAAGATCTTCACGTCGCTCCAGTCCATGTTTTCAACCCATCAAAAGTGAATGGATGTGATGCATTTCTGTGAGTTTACGTTCAGTTTTGAAGATCGAACAATGGACGCCTCTTCAAGCAACACAAGGAGTTCTCCATGTCGAAAGACGATTCGATGCGCGCACTGTTGGTGCGCGAAGCCGGCGGCCGCTTCGAGGCCGTCCGGATGCCCCGGCCCGTGCCGCGCGAAGGCGAGGTGCTGGTGCGCATCCATGCGAGCGGCGTCAATCCGCTCGACTCGAAGATCCGTGCCGGCGCCGCGGCCCATGCGCGCCATCCGCTGCCCGCGATCCTCGGCATGGACCTCGCCGGCGTGGTCGAGCAGGTAGGCCCCGGCGTCACGGCCTTCCGCGTCGGCGACGAGGTGTACGGCCTCGCCGGCGGCGTCGGCGGGCTGCAGGGCTCGCTGGCCGAGTTCGCCGCGGTCGATGCCGCCCTCCTCGCGCCCAAGCCCGCCAACCTCTCGATGCGCGAGGCCGCGGCCCTGCCGCTGGTCGTGATCACGGCGTGGGAAGGCCTGGTCGACCGCGCGCGCACCCAGGCGGGACAGAAGGTGCTGGTGCATGGCGGTGCCGGCGGCGTCGGCCATGTCGCGGTGCAGATCGCCGTCGCGCTCGGCGCGCAGGTGTACGCCACCGGGCTGCCCGCCCAGGCCGAGACCATCCGCGGCTTCGATGCCACGCCGATCGACTACACGACCACGACGGTCGAGCAGTACGTGCAGGCCCACACCGGCGGCGCAGGCTTCGACGTGGTCTACGACACCGTGGGCGGCGCCACGCTCGACGCCTCGTTCGGCGCGGCGCGCCAGTACGGCGGCCATGTCGTCAGCTGCCTCGGCTGGGGCACCCACAAGCTGGCGCCGCTGTCCTTTCGCGCGGCCACCTATTCGGGCGTCTTCACCCTGCTGCCGATGCTGAGCGGCAAGGGACGCACCCACCACGGCCACATCCTGCGCGAGGCCGCGAAGCTGGTCGAGGCCGGCCGGCTGCTGCCGCTGATGGATGCGCGCCGCTTCGACCTCGATGCGGCCATGCAGGCCCATGAGGAAGTCGAGGCGGGACGCGCGAAGGGAAAGATCGTGGTCGAGATCGGCGGGTAGCAGGATCCGGGGTGGATCAGCGGCCCTGGAGCAGCAGGCCCAGCGGCGCGAGCGGGCCCACCGGCATGAACTCGTACTGCGCGAAGCCGCCCTTCACGAGCGGCAGCGCATCGATCGCGGCCTTGGCCTGCTCGACGGACTCGGCGCTCATGAGGAACACGACACCGGGCTTGTCGCTGCGGTACCAGTACTGCTCGATCCTGCCGTCGAGGTAGAGCTGCAGGGTGTCGGGCACCTCCTTCGACATGACCTGCTGGCGTTGCTCGGGCGAGAGCGGCTTGACGATGGTTCCGATGGCGAGAACTTTCATGGGGGACTCCTGATGCAAGTGCGTTGCGTTGTTGAGGAGGACCGAGGTTAGGTGGCGGCGCGGAAAATCCGAACAGGCGCGAACGACAACTTCACGGTCATTTCCGCCAACCTGCCGGAAGGGTTTCCAGGCTCGTTCCGGCGCCGAGTCCCTATAGTCGCAAGCAACGTCTTTCCCGCCATTTCCGCCATGCACATCTTCCTGCTCGCCCTCGACGGCGTGTTCGACACCGGCCTAACCGTGATGCTCGACGCCCTCGGCCTCGCCAACAAATTCGCGGCCCGCGAGATGGGCGGGTCACTGTCCTTCGAGGTGACGATCGTGGGCATGCGCCGGCGCGTGCGCTCGGGCCAGGGCTTCGCGATTCCCGTGAAGCCGCCACCGCCGGGCCTGCGGCCGGACTGGGTGGTGGTGCCGGCGCTGAACACCTCGACACCCGAGTCGCTGGTGCCCGCACTCGCGCGGCCCGACGTGCGCCAGGCCAAGGCGCAGCTGCGCACCTGGCATGCGCAGGGCGCGCGGATCGCGGCCTCGTGCATCGGGACCTTCCTGCTCGCCGATGCCGGCCTGCTCGACGGCGGCCAGGCGACCACGACCTGGTGGCTGGGCCCGCTGTTCCGCCAGCGCTATCCGAAGGTCTCGCTCGACGAATCGCGCATGCTGGTGCCCTCGGGCCGGGTGGTGACGGCCGGCGCGGCGATGGGCCATCTCGATCTCGCGCTGTGGCTGATCCAGCAGGCCAGCCCCGACCTCGCGGCCATGGTCTCGCGCTACCTGCTCGCGGACCTGCGCTCCTCGCAGGCGCCGTACATCGTGCCCCACCATCTCGCGCAGGCCGACCCCGCGATCCTGCGCTTCGAACGCTGGGCGCGCGACAACCTCAAACAGGGCTTCTCGCTCGACACGGCGGCGCGCGCGCTCGCGACCAGTCCGCGCACGCTGCAGCGGCGCTGCCAGGCCGTGCTCGGCAAGTCGCCGCTGGCCTACATCCAGGACCTGCGGATCGAGCGTGCCCGCTCGCTGGTGCACGGCAGCGATCTCGACCTCGAGGCCATCGCGGCCGAGGTCGGCTATGCCGATGGCTCCACGCTCGGCGCGCTGCTGCGCGAACGCCTGGGCCGCGGCGTGCGCGAGCTGCGCGCCGACCTGCTCTGAGGTCGACGAAACGGAGGCGCTACCAGCCGCCGCCCAGTGCGCGGAAGGTGGCGACCGCGGCACGGCCGCTGTCGGACTGCACGCGCACCAGCCGGTCGCGCGCGGCGAGCAGTTGCCGGTCCTGCTCGAGCAATTCGAGCAGGCTCACCGCGCCGCCCGCGTAGGCCCGCTGCGTGGCGCCGCGCGCGCGCACATCGGCATCGACCTCCTGCAGCAGCGCGAGGCGCTCGGCATCGAGCTGCCCTTGCCGGATCAGCGCGTTCTCGACGTCCTCGGTGGCGCGCAGCAGCGATTGCCGGTAGCGCGCCAGCGCCTCGGCCTTCGCGCCCTCGGCCTTCGCCACCTCCGCGTCGACACGGCCGAAATCGAACAGCCGCCAATGCAGGCCGACCGCGGCCAGCGGCTGGAAGTTGGCCGACGACGGCGTCGCGGTGCGCAGGCTCTCGAAGCCCAGCAGCGCCGACAACGAGACGCTCGGGTAGTACTCGGCCGTTGCCACGCCGATGCGGGCGTTGGAGGCGGCGAGGCGCCGTTCCGCGGCGATCACGTCGGGGCGTCGGCGCAGCAACTCGGCCGGCGTGAGCGCCGTCGCCAGCGCGGGCAGCACCACGCGTGCGGCGGGCGTCGCGAGTTCGGCCGCATGGGTGCCGGGCGTGGCGGCCATCAGCACGTCGAGGCGGTTGAGCTGCGTGTCGCGCTCGGCCTGCAGCGCGGGCAAGGTGCCTTCGACCTGCGCCACCCGCGCCTCGGCCTGGGCCCGCTCGCGCGCGGTCGACATGCCCTGACTCAGGCGCATGCGCACCAGGCTCAGCAGTTCGCGGTCGGTATCGAGCTGCGACTGCGCGACCGCGAGGCGGGCCTGCGCGGCGCGCACGCGAAAGTAGGCATCGGCGGCTTCCGCGGCGATCGAGATGCGCACGCCCGCGTGCTCGGCCTCGGCCGCCTGCGCTTCGGCCGCAAAGGCCTCGGCGCCGCGGCGCAGGCCGCCGGCGAGGTCGAGTTCCCAGCTGGCGCCGATGCCGCTGTCGTAGAGCGAGGCATCGCGCTGGTAGCCGGGGTGCGCGCTGGCCAGCGCGCCGAGCGGGCTTTCGAGCGACTGGCGCTGCCTCGCGGCCTGCGCATCGGCGGCAATGGTCGGGCGTTCCGAGGCCACCGCGCGCTGCGCCGCGGCACGCGCCTGCGCGACGCGCGCGAACGATGCGGCGAGGTCGAGGTTCTGCGCGAGCGCGCGTTCGACGATGCGCTCGAGCACCGGATCGCCGAAGCCCTTCCACCAGGCCTCCAGCTGCACCTCGGGTGCGGGCGACGGCAGCGCGGCGTGCTGGAAGCGCTCGGGCAGCGCGGATTCGGGCTTCGTGTAGTCCGGGCCGACGGCGCACGCGGCGACACCGAGCGAGGCGATGGCGATGCCGACGCGCAACCGGCGGAAGCCGGGCCAACGCAGGCGGCGGGGCGATATCGGCAACGGAGTCTGGCGGAGGTTCATGGAGATTCCTTGGGCGGCGTGATTCGAAGGTCGATCGGTCAGTTACTTGCACGATGCAAGTCGCAACTGTATAGTAACTTGCATATTGCAATCCACATGGATGCAAGCCACCCGATTCCCACCCGACCAAGGAAAACAACACATGACGGACTCCTCCGTTGAAAAGGCCCCGGCAGGAATTCCGCGGCACCGGCGCCCGCACGGGCGCAGCCTCGTCGCGAGCTGCGCGGCCATCGCCGTGGTGCTGGCCGCGGCCGTCTATGGCTGGCACTGGTGGAACGGCGGGCGCTTCGTCGAACGCACCGACGACGCCTACGTGGGCGGCGACATCACCGTCGTCAGCCCCAAGGTGCCGGGCTACATCGTCAGCGCCGCGGCCACCGACAACCAGGCGGTGCATGCCGGCGACCTGCTCGTGAAGCTCGACGACCGCGACTACCGCGCCGCCCTCGACAAGGCCGAGGCCACCGTCGCGAGCCAGGAGGCCGTGCTGGCCAACCTGCTCGCCACGCGCAGCCTGCAGCAGGCCGTGATCGCGCAGGCCGAGGCGAGCGTGAACGCCGCCGCCGCCGAGACGCTGCGCGCGCGCGACGATGCCCAGCGGCTGCAGAACCTCTCGGCCACCGCGGCCGTGTCGGTACAGAGCGCGCAGAAGGCCGACGCCGACTACAAGCAGGCCGTGGCCAACGGCCAGAAGGCGCAGGCGAGCAAGCTGGCCGCCGAGCGCGAGCTCGACGTGATCGCCACCCGCCGCCAGCAGGCACAGGCCGCGCTCGCGCAGGCCACGGCCGAGCGCGACATCGCGCGGCTCAACCTCGGCTACACCGAGCTGCGCGCGCCCATCGACGGCACGGTCGGCAACCGCAATGCACGCAGCGGCGCCTTCGCGGCGGCGGGCGCGCACATGATGTCGATCGTGCCGGCGCGCGGCCTGTGGATCGACGCCAATTTCAAGGAAAGCCAGCTCGCGCGCTTCCGGCCCGGCATGCCCGCCATCGTCGAGGCCGATGCCGTGCCCGGGCGCCGCTTCCACGGCCACGTGGCCAGCCTCTCGCCGGCCACCGGCGCGCAGTTCAGCGTGCTGCCGCCCGAGAACGCGACCGGCAACTTCACCAAGATCGTGCAGCGCGTGCCGGTGCGCATCGTGCTCGACGACGCCGACGGCGTGCTCGGCCTGCTGCGCCCCGGCCTGTCGGTCACGGCCGAGGTCGATGCGCGCGACGTGCAGCTCGCGAACGCACGCACGGGCACGGCAGGCGAACCATGAGCCAGCCCGCCTCGGGGATCGTCGACCCCGCCGGCATGACCACCTCCGCCAAGGCCCTGGCCTTCGCGGCGATGTGCGTGGGCATGTTCATCGCGCTGATCGACATCCAGATCGTCTCGGCATCGCTGCGCGAGATCGGCGGCGGCCTGTCGGCCGGCACCGACGAAACGGTCTGGGTCCAGACCAGCTACCTGATCGCCGAGATCATCGTGATCCCGATGTCGGGCTGGCTGTCGCGCGTGCTGTCCACGCGCTGGCTGTTCGCCGTCTCGGCCGCGGGCTTCACGCTCACCAGCCTCCTGTGCGGCATCGCCTGGAACATCCAGAGCATGATCGCCTTCCGCGCGCTGCAGGGCTTCCTCGGCGGCTCGATGATCCCGCTGGTCTTCACCACCGCCTTCGCCTTCTTCCAGGGCAAGCAGCGCGTCTTCGCGGCCGCCATCATCGGCGCCATCGCCTCGCTGGCACCCACGCTCGGGCCCTCGGTCGGCGGCTGGATCACCGACAGCTACTCCTGGCACTGGCTGTTCTTCGTCAACCTCGTGCCCGGCATCTTCGTGACCATCGCGGTGCCGCTGCTGGTGAAGATCGACCGCCACGACTGGTCGCTGCTGCGCAACGCGGACTACCTGGGCATGGTGCTGATGGCGCTGTTCCTCGGCTGCCTCGAGTACACGCTCGAGGAGGGACCGCGCCTCGACTGGTTCGGCGACCCCGCGATCGCGGGCGCCGCCTGGGTCTCGGGCACGGCCGGCGTGCTGTTCGTCTGGCGCTCGATGACCTATGCGCACCCGGTGGTCGACCTGCGCGCGCTGAAGGACCGCAACTTCGCGCTCGGCTGTCTGTTCTCGTTCATCACGGGCATCGGCATCTTCGCCACCATCTACCTGACGCCGCTATTCCTCGGCCGCGTGCGCGGCTTCAGCGCGCTGCAGATCGGCCTGGCCGTGTTCTCGACCGGCGTGTTCCAGATCCTGGCCATTCCCGTCTATGCCTTCTTCGCCAACCGCGTCGACCTGCGCTGGCTGATGATGTTCGGGCTGGCCTGCTTCGCGCTGTCGATGTGGCAGTTCACGCCGATCACGCACGACTGGGGCCCGGCCGAGCTGCTGCTGCCGCAGGCGCTGCGCGGCATCGGCCAGCAGTTCGCGGTGCCGCCCGCGGTCACGCTGACGCTCGGCGGCCTCGCGATGAACCGGCTCAAGCTCGCCTCGGGGCTGTTCAACCTGATGCGCAACCTCGGCGGCGCGCTCGGCATCGCGGCCTGCGCCACGCTGCTCAACGACCGCACCAACCTGCACTTCTACCGGCTGGCCGAGCACCTCACGCGCAGCAACGAGGCCACCACCGCGCTGCTCGACGGCGTGAGCAGCCGGCTGCAGGGCGCCACCGACCAGCTGGTGGGCGCCTCGGCCGCGCTGCGCCAGCTCTGGAGCCTGACCTTCCGCGAGGCCCTGACGCTGACCTTTTCCGACGTTTTCTTTGGCATCATGGTCTGCTTCATCATCGCCACCGCGATGGTGCCGCTCATGCGCAAGGTCGGGCCGCCGAAGGCACCGTCCGCCGACGCGCACTGAGTCCCGCCGACTTCCGCGCCACCGACGTTTCCAAGAAGAGCCGCCCATGACCCCGAAGACCCCCACGCCCATCAGCCCCGAGCAGCGGATGAAGTACTGCCCCATCGTGCGCAGCCTCGAGCGCGTGGGCGAGCGGTGGAGCATCCTGATCCTGCGCGACGCCTTCTACGGCATCACCCGCTTCGACGACTTCGTCAACAGCCTGCAGATCGCGCCCAACATGCTGACGCGCCGGCTCAACTCGCTGGTCGAGGACGGCCTGCTCGAGAAGCGCCAGTACAGCGAGCGCCCGCCGCGCTTCGAGTACTGCCTCACGCCGCTGGGCCGCGACTTCCGGCCGGTGCTGCTCTCGCTCGTGACCTGGGGCAACCGGCACTTCGCCACCGAGGGCAAGAGCGTGGTGCTGCAGGAGAAGGAAACGGGCCGGCAGATCGATCCCGTGCTGGTCGACCGCAGCAGCGGCGAGCCCATCACCGAGACCACGCACGTGCTGGTGCAGCGGCGCCCGGCCGCGCGCACGGCCGGCGCCGCCAAGGCGTCCTGAACGGAGCAGGGATTCGATGGACGGTCTCGAGCACCTGCGCACCTTCCTCGAGGTCGCCAAGCGCGGCAGCTTCTCGCGCGCCGCCGACATGCTGGGCATCTCGAAGGCCAGCGTCAGCAAGCATGTCGCGCAGCTGGAGGCCAGCTTCAGCGTGCGGCTGTTCAACCGCTCGACGCGTTCGGTCACGCTGACCGACGCGGGCCGGCTGCTGCGCGAACGCAGCATGCCGCTGATGGAGATGGTCGAGGACACGCAGAACGAGCTGCAGGCCCATGGCGCGCGCCCGAGCGGGCGCCTGCGCGTGGCGGCGCCGCACGGCCTCGTGCAGACCGACTTCCCCGGCCTGCTCGGCGAGTTCATCACCCTGCATCCCGATGTCCACATCGACCTGCACCTGAGCAACCGCGTGATCGACCTGGTCGAGGAAGGCGTGGACGTCGCCCTGCGCGTGGGCCGCATCGGCGACGAGAACCTGATCGTGCGCAAGCTGCGCCCGATGGCGCTGGTGCTGTGCGCCACGCCAGGCTACTGGGCCCGGCGCGGCATGCCGCGGGTGCCCGACGACATGCGCCGCCACGAAGTGCTCGCCTACTCGGCCGGCGGCGGCCCCGCGCACTTGCCCTTCGAGATCGACGGCAAGCCCCACAGCGTGCCGGTGAACGCACGCATGGACGCCAACGATGCGGCGGCCCTGATCGCCGCGGCGCTCGCGGGCGTCGGCGCCGTCTGCGTGCCCGCGCTGCTCGCGCAGCCGCACATCGACGGCGGCCGGCTCGTGCCCGTGCTCAAGGACTTCATGCCCAGCGACCTCTGGCTGTTCGCGGCCTACACGCAGCGCCGCCACAACAGCGCGGCGCTGCGCGCGCTGCTCGACCTGCTGGAGGCGCGCATGCAGACGGCGAGCGCGGCGCCGCCGAAGGCCGCGCCGGCGAGCCGCCAGCGCGCCGGTTCGCACTGGCATCCGTTCCAGGCGCTCGGGCACGCGCAGCCCGCCTGAGCCCGGGCCCGGCGCTGCGCTCAGAGCCCGTGCAGCGCCGCCATCTCGTCGATCAGCCCGCGCTGGAACGCATCGAAGCGCGCCGAGGGCTGCTGCAGGCCGAAGAAGTCGCTGAACGGATCCTGCACCTCGGTGCGGTGGCCCGAGAGTTCCTCGACCACCGCGAGACCGCAGAAGGGCACGCAGGCCTCGGAATAGCCGCCCTCGTGCACCACCACCACGCGGCCTTCGCTGTGCCGCGCCGCGAGCGCGTTGACCTGCTTCATCATCTGGCGGAACGACTCGGGATGCAGCTGCATGCGCGCCAGCGGATCGACCGCATTGGCATCGAGGCCGCTGGCCACCACGATCAACTCGGGACGGAAGCGCTCGACCACCGGCGCCACGATGCGCTCGAAGGCATACATGTAGCTCGCGTGGCCGCCGCCGGGCTGCAGCGGCACGTTGACGTTGAAGCCCAGGCCCTCGCCCTCGCCGCGGTCCTCGGCGCCGCTGTAGCCGGGCGGGAAGCAGTTCTCCTGGTGAAGCGAGACGGTCAGCACGTCGGGGCGGTCGTAGAAGATCTCCTGCGTGCCGTTGCCGTGGTGCACGTCCCAGTCGATCACGGCCACGCGCTTGACGCCACGGCGCGCCTTCATGGTCTCGATCGCCACCGCGATGTTGTTGAACAGGCAGAAGCCCATGCTGTGCTCGCGCAGGCAGTGGTGACCCGGCGGCCGCGTGAGCGCGAAGGCGTTGCGGTGGCGGCCCTGCAGCACGCTGTCCATGGCGGCGATGGCCAGGCCGGTCGAGAGCTTCGCGATCTCGTAGCTGCCGGGACCGAAGGGCGCGACCTCGCCGAGGTCGCCGCCGCCCGCATCGCTGGCGGCCTTGAACTTCTCGAGGTAGCTCGCGGGATGCACGCGCCGCAGGTCCTCCTCGCTGGCCATCGGCGCGCCCAGCAGGTCGAGCTGCGCGCTGAGGCCCGACACGTCCATCAGCGACTTGATGCGGCGCTTGGAATCGGGCGACTCGGCCATGCCGCTGCCGGCCATGGGCTGGACCCAGCCGCCGACCGGCAGGAACAGGGCGTGCAGCCCGCCCGGCACGTGCCAGAAGGTGCGTTCATCGTGAAAGAAGGCGGTGTTCTTCATGCGTTGCGTCCTCGGTGGTGTGGGAAATGGAAGAAGAAGTAGAAGAGGAAGGGGAAATCGATGCCGCCCTGTGCGGCGGATGGCGCTGCACGCTCAGGCCGCGCCAGCCCCAGCGCTCGCGCGCCAGGCCCCAGAGGCCGCGCGGCGCCAGCAGCATCACGGCCACCGCGATGCTGCCCATGGCGATCAGGTACCAGCCGCCCGACATCGCGAACCAGGTGTTGAACAGCTCGCGCAGCCCGAAGTAGATCAAGGTGCCGATCAGCGGGCCCTCGATGGTGCCGATGCCGCCGATGATGACGATGAACATCGCGGTCACGACCCAGTTGATGTCGAAGGCCGAGTCGGGCGAGACGAACATCGTGCCCATGAAATGCGCGCCGCCGGCCAGCCCGAAGCCCAGGCCCGAGAGCACGAAGGCGATGAAGCGGTTGCGCCAGACGTTCACGCCGATGCTGGTGGCGGCCAGTTCGTTGTCGCGCACCGCCATCAGCCCGAGGCCGAAGGGCGAGCGCATCAGCAGGTAGACGCCGGCCACGGCCGCGAGGCCGATCGCACCCGAGATCCAGAACGCGTTGCGCTGGAAGGTCTCGGCATCGACCAGCCGCACCGCCTGCAGCGGCACGCCCGATTCGCCGCCGAACAGCGGGAACTTGGCGACCAGCAGCCGCACGATCTCGGCCAGCACCCACATGCCGATCGAGAAGTAGGCATCGCGCAGCCTGAACATCAGCGGTGCCACCGCGGCCGCCAGCAGCGCCGCGCCCACGCCGGCCAGCGGCACCATCCAGTAGGGAGAGAGACCGAGCCGGTCGGAGACCACGAACACCAGGTAGGCGCCGATGCCGACGAAGGCCTGGTGCCCCATCGACACCAGCCCGGTGTAGCCGGCCAGCAGGTTCCACATCTGGGCCATGGCCAGCACCACGAGCACCTCGCTCAGCAGGCGCAGCAGGCCGGCATCGGCCACCGTGGGCGCGCAGGCGATGGCGAGGGCCGCGGCGAGGAAGCCGATCGAGGGAAAAAGAGATGGGTTGCGCATCGGGTGTCAGGCCCGTTGGCCCGCGATGCCGTTCGGGCGCACCATCAGGACGATGAAGAACAGCAGGTGCGCATAGAGCGCGCCCGCGTTGGAATCGAGCCGCTGCCCCGCGAGCTGCGCCACGCCCAGCGCGATGCCGCCGGCCAGCGCGCCCCAGAACGAGCCCATGCCGCCGATGATCACGACCTCGAAGGCACCGAGCAGCCGCTCCACGCCCGAGAACGGCGTGAATGAGGTGCGCAGCGCCAGCAGCAGCCCCGCCACCGAGGCAAAGGCCAGCGACAGTCCCATGACCACGCCGTAGACATGACGCGGCCGCACGCCCATGGTGCGCACGATCTCGCGGTGGTCGGAGGTGGCGCGCACGATCAGGCCGAAGCGCGAGTGCCGCAGCAGCCACTGCAGCGCGCCGAAGGCCAGCACCGCGAGCCCCAGCACCAGCACCGGGTACCAGCCGATGCGCAGGCCGCCGAGCTCGAAGCCGGCCGTGGCCAGCGCGCCGCCGTCGAGCGCGCGCGGGTCGGCGCCGAACAGCTCGACCATCAGGTTGCGCAGCACCACCGCGATGCCGAAGGTCACCAGCACCGGCGTGAGCGGATCGTCGGTCGCCACCGCGCGGTTGAGCAGCAGCCGCTGCAGCAGGTAGCCGGTGCCGAAGGCGGCCAGCGCCACCGGCACCAGCAGCAGCAGCGGCGACACCTGCGGGAACTGCGCGGCCAGGAACACCGCGAAGTAGGCCGCGAGCACGACGAACTCGCCGTGCGCGAGGTTGACCATGCGCATCACGCCGAAGACCAGCGCCAGCCCGAGGCCGAAGAGCGCATAGAGGCCGCCGAGCAACACGCCGTTGATGAGGGTTTCGATCCAGGCCATGGTGCTTCTCTCAGTGCCCGAAGTAGGCGTTGGCGATCTGCTGCGCGCTGAAGTCCGACGCGGGGCCGGCCAGCGTGACGCGGCCCTTGAGCAGGCAATAAACGCGCTGCGCGATGCGGCAGGCGCGCGTCACGTCCTGCTCCACGATCAAGAGCGCCGTGCCCTGCGCCTGGATGTCGCCGAAGGCGCGGTAGATCTGTGCGATCACCACCGGCGCCAGGCCCAGCGAGATCTCGTCGCACAGCATCAGCCGCGGGTTGGCCATCAGCGCGCGGCCGATGCTCACCATCTGCTGCTGGCCGCCCGACAGCCGCGTGGCCGGCCGGTGCCGGAACTCGCGCAGGATCGGGAACAGCGCATACACGGTGGCCAGGTTCCAGTGGCCGGCCCGGCCGCACAGCGCGCCCATGCGCAGGTTCTCCTCCACCGTGAGCGAGGCGAACAGCATGCGGCCCTCGGGCACCAGTGCGATGCCGCGGCGCGCGATGCGCTCGGCCGGCTCGGCCTCGATGGCCTGGCCGTCGAAGCGCACCGTGCCGCGGCTGCGCCGGCCCAGGCCCGCAATGGCGCGGATCAGCGTGGACTTGCCGGCCCCGTTGGCGCCGATCAGCGCCGTGGCCTCGCCCTCGCCCACGTCGAGCGACAGGTCGAACAGCGCCTGCAGGTCGCCGTAGTGGCTGCAGAGGTCTCGCACTTCAAGCAGCGGCATGGGCGCCCTCCTCTGCTTCTTCTCCGACGCCCATGTAGATCTCGCGCACCTCGCGGCTGGCCATCGCGGCGGCCGGTGCGTCCTCAAGCAGCTTGCGGCCGAAGTTCAGCACCATGATGCGGTCGGCCACCGCCATCAGCGCCTGCGCGATGTGCTCGATCCAGATCATCGCCACGTCGCGCTTGAGCTCGAGCACCAGCGCGACCAGCACCTGCACCTCGGCCTCGGTCAGGCCGCCCGCGATCTCGTCGAGCAGCAGCAGGTGCGGCCGAGCCGCGAGGCCCTTGGCCAGTTCGAGCCGCTTGCGGTCGAGCAGCGGCAGCCGGCCCGCGGGCACCTCGGCGCGGTCGGCCAGGCCGGTGCGCTCGAGCACCTCCCAGGCCAGCTGCGCGGCCTGCGCGCGCGGCAGCCGCGCCGCGAAGCTGGCGGCGGCCAGCGCGTTCTCGTAGGCGCTCAGGTGCGCGAAGGGCTGCGGGATCTGGAAGGCGCGCGCCACGCCCAGCCGCGCGCGCGCATCGGCGCGCAGGCCGACCAGCTCGCGGCCCTCGAGCCGGATGCTGCCGGCATCGGGCACGGCCACGCCGGTGATCAGGTTGAACAGCGAGCTCTTGCCGGCCCCGTTGGGGCCGACCACGCCGAGGCACTGGCCGCGCGCGAGCGCGAGCGACACGCCGTCGGCCACCACGATCTCGCCGTAGCGCTTGCACAGGCCGTCGATGACGAGGCAGTCGGTCATGCGTCGCGGGCTCAGGCCTTGAGCTGCGACAGCAGCTTGAGTTCGTCTTCCACCGGGATCTGCTTCGCGGTGCTGTTGTGCGTGATCACCAGCTCGTACGGGAACTTCGCGCCCGCGGCGGTCTTGCGCCACTGGCCCGCCACCATCGGCGTGACGGCCACGCTCTTGATCGGGCTGCCCTTGAAGTCGATGCGCCCGACCACCGAGTCGAGCTGCAAGTTGGCCAGCGCATCGCGCACCGCCTTCTTGTCTTTTGGATTGGTCGCGTTCTTCAGCGCCGCGATGCCGACCTCGAACAGCGCATGGCCGTAGCCGATGGGCTGGGTCCACTGCTTGCCGGTGGAGCTCTCCCAGTCGGCCGCCAGTGCCTTGGCGCTCTGGCCGGTCAGCGAGGACTTGAACGGAAAGTTGGGCGTCCACCAGACCTCGGTCGACATGCCGTTGCCGGCCGCGCCCAGCGACTCGACCGCGCTCGGGAACAGGAAGGCCGCCGCCATCGTCACCACCTCGGGCCGGTAGCCCGACTGCTGCGCCTGCTTCCAGAAGGTGGCGAAGTGGTTGGCATAGGCGAAGCCCGAGACGATGTTCGCGCGCGCCGCCTTGAAGCTCGAGACCTGGTTGCTGAAGTCGTCGGTCGCGATCTTGAAGAAGCCGCCGTTGGTCTCCTTGTAGCCGCGCTGCTTCGCGCCGCCCGGGATGCCGGTGGCCGGATCGGCGAAGGCATGGCCCGGGCCGTTGTCGATGTAGAGCGTGCCCAGCGAGCGCTCCACCTTGAGCGGCTCCCACATGCCGAAGAAGTTCTTCAGCACGTCGTCGGCGCCCCAGAAGAAATGGAACGAGAACGGAAAGCCCTTCTGCGGCGTGGAGCCCCGGCCGAAGGTGATGGCCTGCCACGGGCCCATGGTCGAGACCATCGGCACGCCGTTGACGTCGCAGAGCTGGCCGGCCGCGAGCGCGGCATCGCTGTCCTGCACCAGCAGCAGGTCGACCTTCTCGCGCAGCAACAGCTCGCTGGCCATCGTGGCGCCGCGGTTGGCGTCGGACTGGGTGTCGCGCACCACGATCTCGACCTTGTAGTTGGTGCCGGCGATGGTGAGGCCGTCCTTCAGCGCGGCGCGCACGCGCTCCAGGCTCCAGGGGTCGGCCTCGCCGAAATTGGCGCGCACGCCCGACAAGGTCGTGAGGTAGCCGATCTTGATCGTCTTCGACTGCGCGTGCGACAGCGCGGGCACGCCGGCCAGCGCGGCCGCGCCGCCGCCGATGACGAGTTGGCGGCGCGTCAGCGCGCCTGAGGCTGCAAAAGGGAAAGCGGCGGGCATGGAATGCTCCTTGGCGATGGAGGATGGACAGGGCCGCATCCTCCCTCCGCGCGCCGGCTCGCCGTTATCGAAAACTGGCAAATCGCGGGCCGCGGCCGCCGCCCTCATTCGGGGCGCAGGTTGACCGACTTCGCGATCGCGCGGTAGCGCTCCACGTCGGCCTGGTAGCCGCGGCGCAGCTCGGCCAGCGTCTGCTCGGGCGCCACCTTGCTGCCGCCGAGCTCGATGGCGCGGCGCAGCTCGGGCTTGCGCATCATCTCGTTGAAGGCCACGTGCAGCCGCTGCTGCGTCTCCTCGGGCACGCGCTGCGACACCTGCGCGCCGGCCCAGAGGCTGTAGACGAAGTCGTCGAGCCCCTTGCTGGCGCGGATCAGCGGAATGGCGCCGAAGCGCTCGTGCGGCGTGGCGGCCGCGATCCCCAGCGCCTTGACCTTGCCGGCATCCAGCAGGTCGGGCACGTTGCCGGCCAGCGGCGCGAACACCAGGTCGATCTGGCCACCGAGCAGGTCGTTGATGATCGGCGCGAAGCCCTTGTAGGGCACGTGCAGCATCTTGGTGCCGGTCTGCTGCGTGAAGCGCTCGCCCAGCAGGTGGTAGAGCGAGCCCGGGCCGATGCTGCCGTAGCTCAGCTCCTTCGCGTCGGGCTTGCGCAGCTGCGCGATCAGCTCGTCGACGCTGCCCGGGCCCAGGTCCTTGCGCGCCAGCAGCACCATCGAGGTCACGGCCATCATGCCGATGGGGCGGAAGTCCTCGGCCTTGTAGCGCGCGCTCGCGAGCGTGAGCGGCGTGAGCATCAGCTCCATCGGCGAGCCCATCAGCAACACCGAGCCGTCGGCCGCGCCGTTGGCGGCCTTCATCACGCCCAGCGATCCGCTGGCGCCGGGCACGTTGTCGACCACGGCCGGCTGGCCCAGCAGCCGCGACAGCTCGGGCGCGGCCAGCCGCGCGTTGATGTCGGAGCCGCCGCCGGCCGGGTAGGGAACGATCAGGTTCAGGGTCTTGCCGGCCAGCCCCTGGGCCAGGACGGAACCGGCCATGGTGGACAGGCCGGCCGCCAGGCCGGCACCGATCATCGAACGTCTGCGCATGCGCTTTTCTCCTCGGGTGGTTGTTGTGTGTTCTCGGAAATTCAGGCCGCGGCCAGCAGCGGCGAGCGCGCGTCGGCGAAGGGCACGGCCTGGTGCCAGCCGTGCGCGAGCCGCAGCACCTCGAGGTCGGCGCCGGGCCGGCCGATCAGCTGCAGGCCCATCGGCAGGCCGCGCGTCGCGCCGTCGGGCGAGAAGCCGGCCGGCACCGCCATCGCGGGCAGGCCCGCGAGCGAGGGGCCGATGGTCACTTCCATCCAGCGGTGGTAGGTGTCCATCGCGCGGCCGCCGACCTCGCGCGGCCAGTGCAGCTCGGCCGGCAGCGGAAAGGCCTGCGCGGCCGGCAGCACCAGCACGTCGAAGCGCTCGAACAGCTTGAGCAGCGTGGCATGCCAGCGGGTGCGCGTGACGGCGGCCTCGTGCAGCGCGGGCACGGCCAGCCGCTGGCCCTGCTCGATCTCCCAGCAGGCCTCGGGCTTGAGCTTCGCGCGCAGCGCCGGATCGGCATGCAGGCCCTGCAGCGCGCCGGCCACGATGAAGCCGCGCAGGCGCAGCCAGGCGGTCCACAGCGCGTCGAAGTCGAAATCGGGCACGGCCGGCTCGACCGTGCAGCCCAGGGTGTCGAAGTGGCGCAGCGCCGCCTCGCACAGCGCCATCACGCCCGGGTCCATCGCCAGGTGGCCGCCGAGGTCGCCGAGCCATGCCACGCGCGTGCCGCGCAGCTCGGCATCGAGCGGCTGCGCGAAGGCCTCGCCGTCGCCGGCCAGGCTCAGCGGCGAGCGCGGATCGTGGCCGGCCTGCACCGACAGCAGCCAGGCCACGTCCTCGGGCGTGCGGCCCATCGGCCCTTCGCAACCCAGTTGCTGGAAGAACAGCTCGGGCCCGGGCCCGGTCGGCACGCGGCCCAGCGAGGGCCGCAGGCCGTAGACATGGTTCCAGGCCGCCGGGTTGCGCAGCGAACCCATCATGTCGCTGCCGTCGGCCACGGGCAGCATCTGCAGCGCGAGCGCCACCGCGGCGCCGCCGCTGCTGCCGCCGGCCGCGCGGTCGAGGTTCCAGGCGTTGCGCGTGGTGCCGAACACCGTGTTGTAGGTGTGCGAGCCCAGGCCGAACTCGGGCGTGTTGCTGCGCCCGACGAAGATCGCGCCGGCGCGGCGCAGCCGCTCGACCATGATCGCGTCGTGCGGCGTGAGCTGGTTCGCGAACAGCGGGCTGCCCATGGTGGTGGGGATGCCCGCGGTGGCGACGAAATCCTTGGGCGCCATCGGAAAGCCGTGCAGCCGGCCCACCGGCTCGCCGCGCGCCAGCCGCGCGTCGCAGGCATCGGCCTCGCGCAGCATCGCTTCGGGTGGCTGCAGCGACACCAGCGCGTTGACCTTCGGGTTGAGGCTGTCGATGCGCGCCAGGCAGGCCTGCATCAGTTCGCGGCACGAGAACTCGCGGCGCTTCAGCGCCGCGGCGAGCGCGCGGGCGCTCGGCAAGGTGGACGGAAAGGACGACATATGGCGATCGACGATAGCGATCGCGCCGCGAAGCGGGTATCAAGAATTGGCAAACCTAGCCTGCCGCGGCCCCCGGGATTCCCCTGGGTCGACCGATCGGCCGGTCGCCCGGTCGGCCCTTCAGTGGTGCATCAGCGCGGCACCACGCAGCGTCTGCGAGGGCAACTCGCCGAACTGGCGCCGGTAGTCGGTCGCGAACTGGCTCAGGTGCCAGAAGCCCCAGTGGGCCGCGACGTCCTGCACCGAACCGGCACCGAGGCGCTTGAGTTCGCGCCGCACGCCGTTGAGGCGCAGCGCCCGGAGGTAGCGCGCCGGGCTCAGGCCCAGCGTTTCCTGGAAGCAGTAGTTGAGCTTGCGCTGGCTCGCGCCGATGCGACTGCAGACCTCGAGCATCGACAGCGGCTCGTCGGGCCGCGCCATCATCAGCTCGCAGGCGCGGCGCACCACGCGGCGCTGCGCCTCGGTGGAACGCAGCTCGCGCAGGTCCACGTCCTCGGGAAGCGCCTCGAGCCAGGCCAGCAGCACGTCGTCGCGCAGCTGCGTGGTGGCGGTCGGGTCGGCGAGCAGCGCGGGCATCGCATCGAGCGCAGCGAAGGCGCCGAGCAACGTGCCGCGCAGCGCGCGCATGGTCGCGTCGTCGAAGTGCAGCACCACGCGCCGCGCCAGCCAGGCCGGCGGGCCGCGCTCGTCGAGGCGCTCGGCCAGCGACTGCAGCAGCGCGTTGTCGACCACGATGCCCATCAGCTCGAAGCCCGGCGGGCTGCACAGGTCGAGCTCGTCGCAGCGCCCGACCATCACCGACTCGGTGTCGAGCCGCTGGCCCGAGAAGCGCGCCTCGCCCTCCTGCCGGCAGGTCAGCGCGAAGCCGCAGCACTCGGGATTCATCTCGCCGTGCTGGCGCAGCGCGCGGTTGGTGGTCTCGCGCACCAGCCGCAGGCCCGGCAGCTGCACATGGTCGAGAAAGCCCGCGAAGCTGCCGCCCGACAGCATGTCGCACTCCAGGTGCCAGCCGCTCTGGCTGCTGGCATAGGCGTCGATGTCGTGCGTGGTGAGGGTCCAGCGCTCGATGGGAAGGCGGGGGGTGGAGGCGGTCTGGCAGTTCATGGGGGATATCCACGGGGACGGGGGATCCCCTGGACCGAAGCAATCTCCAGACCAGATTGTTTCGTTGACAACGATCTCAAAGCACCGGGAGAAACCCTCGGCGCCCGGGCCTGAATTCCATCGGATCCGCGTGCCCCGAAGAGAATGCGTGGCGATCCACGAACGCCAGGAGACTGCATGAGCCCCCAAGCCACCGGCCGGCTTCAAGGAAACGACCTGATCATCGAGCGCAGGTTTCGCGCGCCCATCGACGACGTCTGGGCCAGCGTCACGAGGCCCGGGGAGACCGCGCTCTGGTTCGGGCCCTGGGAAGGCGAGGCCGGCCAGGGCCTGACGGTGCGGCTCCAGCTGGTGCACGAAAAGGACCAGCCCTGGACCGAGCTGAGGATCGATGCCTGCGAGGCGCCGCATCGTCTCGCGGTCGCGACCGTGGACGAGTTCGGCGAGTGGCGCCTCGAGCTGACGCTGGCGCAGCAGGACGACATCACCACGCTGCGCTTCTTGCAACGCCTGGACGATCCGGCGCTCGCGGCAGAGGTGGGACCGGGCTGGGAGTACTACCTCGACATGCTGGTCGCCGCGCGCGAGGGCCGCGCGCTGCCTTCCTTCGGCGACTACTACCCCGCGCAGAAGGCCCACTACCTCCAGGGCCTGTAACCCGCCTACTCGAGCTCGCCGCTGGGCTCGAAGCCCGTGGTGCTGTCGAACAGCTTCTGCACGATGGTCTGCAGCACGCGCCGCTCGTCGGCCGTGAGCTGCGCGAACAGCCGCTGCGCGGTGTCGTGCGCGAGCGGCACCATGTCGCGGTAGAGCGCCAGGCCTTCTTCCTCGAGCGAGACGATGACCTTGCGCCGGTCCTCGGCGGAAGGGTGCATGTTGGCCAGGCCGAGGTCGACCAGCCGGTGCTGCGCGCGGCTCACGCGCGCCTTGTCCATGCTGGTCTTGCGCGCGATCTCGAGCGCAGACAGTGCACCGTACTTGCCGAGCACCACCACGATGCGCCACTCGGGGATCTGCAGCGCGAAGCGGCCGGCGATCGCCTGGCCCACCGACTGGCTCACGCGATTGGCGACCACCGAGAGCTGGAACGGCAGGAAGGTCTCGAGGTCGAAGGCATCGGCGATCGAGCGCGGCGGCGAGGAGGTGCGTGAACGGGGCACGGTGCGAGCGAGAAGGTGAAGAGCGCGGACAGTATAGGAACGCGTTCATGCATCGTGCCCACACAGCGACGATGGACGCACGAGGTTTGCCAGTTTTCGATAACGCGGCAGGGGGTGCGATCCCTATCGTCGCGGCATGGACTATCCCGAACTCGCCCTGCACATCGCCGGCCGATGGCGCACGCAGACCGCAGGCGGCCAACGCGCCGTCGTCGATCCCGCCACCGAAGCCACCCTCGCGCCACTGCCGCTCGCCAGCCGCGACGAACTCGCGCAGGCCGCCGAGTCCGCGCGCCGCGGCTTCGCGCTCTGGCGCGCGAAGAGCGCGCTCGAGCGCTGCAACATCCTGCGCAGCGCCGCGCAGACGATCCGCGACCGGGCGAAGACCATCGCGCAGGTGCTCACGCTCGAACAGGGCAAGCCGCTGGCCGAGTCGCTGCGCGAGGTCACGCTGTCGGCCGACATCGTCGACTTCCAGGCCGAGGAGGCCAAGCGCCTGTATGGCCGGCTGGTGCCGCCGCGCGTCGAGGGCATCCTCTCGCAGGCGGTCACGCGCCAGCCGGTCGGCCCCGTGGCGGCCTTCACGCCGTGGAACTTCCCGGCCAACCTGCCGACGCGCAAGCTCGCGAGCGCGCTGGCCGCGGGCTGCAGCGTGGTCATCAAGCCGGCCGAGGAGACGCCGGGCACCTGCATGCTGCTGGTGCGCGCCTTCCTCGACGCGGGCGTGCCGCCCGATGCGCTCAACATGGTGTGCGGCGATCCGGCCGAGGTGTCCGCGTTCCTCATCGACCATCCCGCGATCGCCAAGGTCTCGTTCACCGGCTCGGTCGCGGTAGGCCAGCTGCTCGGCGAACAGGCGGCGCGCCACGTCAAGCGCTTCACGGGCGAGCTCGGCGGCCACGCGCCGGTGATCGTCTGCGAGGACGCCGACTTCGCGTTCGCGCTGAAGAACTCGATCGCCGCCAAGTTCCGCAACGCGGGCCAGGTCTGCGCCTCGCCGATCCGCTTCTACCTGCCGCGCGCGCGCTTCGATGAATGGGCCGAGGCCTTCGTGCGGGCCGCGCGCGCGCTGCGCATCGGTGCCGGCACCGATCCCGCGACGCAGATGGGCCCGCTCGCGCATGCACGGCGCATCGAGGACATGCAGCGCTTCGTCGACGATGCCGTCGACCGCGGCGCGCGGCTGCTGTGTGGCGGCCGGCGCATCGCGCGGCCCGGCTACTTCTTCGAGCCCACGGTGATCGCCGATGCGCCCGACGACAGCCGCGTGATGCGCCAGGAGCCCTTCGGCCCGATCGCGGTGCTGCAGCCCTACGACACGCTCGACGAAGCCATCGCCGCCGCCAACGCCCTGCCCTACGGCCTCGGCGCCTATGCCTTCACGCGCGACCTGCAGACCGCGCACCGCCTGGGCGAAGCGCTCGAGGCCGGCATGGTCGGCATCAACCACTTCGGCGTCTCGCAGCCCGAGATGCCCTTCGGCGGCTGGAAGCAGAGCGGCATCGGCCAGGAGATGGGCGCCGAGGGCCTGCTGCACTACACCGAACTCAAGACCATCACCGTGGGAGTCCCCGCATGACAACGACAGACATCGACGCACTCAAGGAAGACAACGCCCGCTACCTGTGGCACCCCATGGCCCATCCGCAGGCCATGCAGAAGAGCAAGCCCGACATCGTCGCGCGCGGCCAGGGCTGCTGGATCTGGGACGTGGACGGCCACAAGATGCTCGACGGCGTCGGCGGCCTGTGGGCCGCGAACCTGGGCCACAGCAACCGGGCGGTGCGCGACGCGATCGTGGCGCAGCTCGACGAGCTGCCGTTCTACAACGTGTTCCGCGGCACCACGCATCCGCGCGCGATCGAGCTGTCGAAGCGCATCGTGCAGACGATGGAGCCCGACGGCGTGGCCGCGGTGTTCTTCAGCAACGGCGGCTCCGACGCGGTGGAAGGCGCGCTCAAGCTCGCGCGCCAGTACTGGAAGCTCCAGGGCCAGGCCGACCGCTACAAGTTCATCGCGCTGCGCCAGGGCTACCACGGCGTGCACTTCGGCGGCATGAGCGTGAACGGCAACCTCAACTTCCGCCGCGCCTACGAGCCCCTGCTGCCCGGCTGCTTCCATGTCGACACGCCGTGGCTCTACCGCAATCCCTACACGCAGGACCCCGAGGAGCTCGGCGAGATCTGCGCCACCTTGCTCGAGCGCGAGATCCAGTTCCAGGGACCCGACACCGTGGCCGCCTTCATCGCCGAGCCGATCCAGGGCGCCGGCGGCGTGATCGTGCCGCCGCCCAACTACTGGCCGCGCGTGCGCGAGATCTGCGACAGGTACGGCGTGCTGCTGATCGCCGACGAGGTCGTCACCGGCTTCGGCCGCGGCGGCGCGCTGTTCGGCACGCGGCTGTGGAACGTCAAGGCCGACCTCTGGTGCCTGGCCAAGGGCATCTCCTCGGGCTACGTGCCGCTGGGCGCCACCGCCATCGGCGCCAAGGTGGCCGAGGTCTTCCTCAACGACCCCACGGGCCAGGCCGCGGTGGGCCATGGCTACACCTACAGCGCGCATCCGGTGGCCGCGGCCGCGGCGCTCGCCACGCTCGACCAGATCGAGGCACTCGACGTGCCCGGCAACGCGGCGCGCGTGGGCGCGCATTTCCAGGCCCGCGTGCGGCCCTTCGTCGACCGCTTCAGCTTCGTCGGCGACGTGCGCGGCATGGGCCTGATGCTCGGCATCGAGATGGTGGCCGACAAGGCCACGCGCACCACGCTGCCGCGCGGCAACCCGATCGCCGCGAAGGTGGCGCAGGCGGCCTACCGGCGCGGGCTGATGGTGCGCATCTCGGGCCCGAACCTGATCCTGTCGCCGCCGCTGGTGATCACGCGCGAGGAGGTCGACTACATGGTCGATGCGCTCGAGGGCGCCTTCGCCGACGTGGAAGCCACGCTGTGAGCAAGGTGCCGACCGTTCTGCTGATCGGCACCGCCGACACCAAGAGCGCCGAGCTGCTGTTCATGCGCGAGTGCATCGAGGCCGGCGGCGGCCGCGTGACGGTGATGGACGTGGGCGTGCTCGACGGCGCGCCCTTCGTGCCTGAGATCACGAATGCCGAAGTGGCCGCGGCCGCCGGCCGCAGCGTGGCCGAGGTGGCGGCCAGCGGCGACGAGAACAGCGCCATGACCCTGATGGCGCGCGGCGCCGCCAGGCTGGCCGCGCGCTGGCATGCCGAGGGCCGCATCGACGGCCTGCTCGCGCTCGGCGGCACCATGGGCACCGACCTCGCGCTCGAGGTGGCGCAGGCACTGCCGCTGGGCGTGCCGAAGGTGGTGGTCTCTACCATCGCCTACTCGCACCTGCTGCCGCCCGAACGCATTCCGCCCGACCTGATCATGGTGCTGTGGGCCGGCGGCCTCTATGGCCTCAACAGCCTGTGCCGCTCGGCCCTGAGCCAGGCCGCGGGCGCGGTGCTCGGCGCCTGCCGCCAGGCGCGCGCGCCGGCCTTCGAGCGGCCGCTGGTCGGCATGACCTCGCTGGGCTCGAGCGCGCTGACCTACATGAAGACGCTCAAGCCCGCGCTCGAGGCGCGCGGCTACGAGGTCGCGGTGTTCCACACCACCGGCATGGGCGGTCGCGCCTTCGAGGCGCTGGCCGCCGAGGGCCGCTTCTGCGCCGTGATGGACTTCAGCCTGCAGGAACTGGCGAACCAGCTCGGCGGCTCCTGCGTGACCGCGGGGCCCGACCGGCTGCTCGGCGCCGGCCGCGCGGGCACGCCGCAGATCGTGGCGCCGGGCGCCATCGACATGCTCGACTTCCCGGCCTGGCAGCCCACGCCCCGAGGCCTCGAAGGCCGGCCGGCCCACACGCACAACCGGTTGCTGGCCTCGGCGCTCAGCGCGCCCGCGTTCCGGCGCGGCGTGGCGACCGAGATCGCGAGCCGCCTGGCCCGCGCGGAAGGCGCCACCTGCGTGCTGCTGCCGCTGCAGGGCATCGAGGGCTGGGACCGGCCCGGCGAGCCGTTGCACGATCCCGAAGGCCTGGCCGCCTTCACCGCCGCGCTGCGCGACAGCGTCGGCGCCACGCGCCTGATCGAGCTCGACGCGCACATCAACGACGCCGCCTTCTGCGAGGCCGCGCTGCAGGTGTTCGATGCCTGGGTCGCCGACGGCACCGTGCCCGCGGGGAGGCCCGCATGAGCGTGATGCACGCAACACAGGCCTTGGTGCTCGACTTCGGCGGCGTCATCAGCCGCACGCTGTTCGAGACCCATGCGCTGACCGAGGAAGCGCTCGCGCTGCCGCGCGGCACGCTGACCTGGCGCGGCCCCTTCGACCTCGCGAGCGATCCGCTGTGGCGCGACATGCAGGCCGACAAGCTCTCGGAGCGCGACTACTGGATGGCGCGCACCCGCGAGGTCGGCGCGCTGGTGGGCGAGCGCTGGGACGCGATGGAGACCTTCGTGCGGCGCGCGCGCGGCGCCGACCCCGAGGCCGCGATCCGCCCCGAGGCGCTCGCCGCCATCGAGGCCGCGCGCCGCGCCGGCTGCCGGCTCGCGATCCTCTCGAACGAGCTCGACCTGTTCTACGGCGCCGACTTCCGCCGCCGACTGCCCTTCATGGCGGCCTTCGACGTGGTGGTCGACGCCACCCACACCGGCATCCTCAAGCCCGATGCGCGCGCCTACCGGCAGTGCCTCGACGAACTCGGCCTGCCGCCCGAGGCCTGCGTTTTCGTCGACGACCAGCTGCGCAACATCGCCGGCGCCGAGCGCGTGGGCCTGCGCTGCGTGCACTTCGACGTGATGCAGCCCGCCGCGAGCTACGCGCAGGCTCTCGCGCTGCTCGGCATTCCCTCTTCCTCTTCGCAACGACCATGACCCCGACCTTCGAACCCACCGTGCCGCGCGAACGCGTGCAGGCCCTGATGCGCGCCGAGCAGGAGCGCTACGCGCGCACCCATGCGCGATCCGGCGAACTCTTCGCGCAAGGCCAGCAGGCCTGGCTCTACGGCGCGCCCTCGCACTGGATGCGCCGCTGGATCGGCGGCTGGCCGCTCTACGTGCAGGACGCGAAGCTGCCCTACGGCGCGCGCTTCGTCGACGTCGACGGCCACGGCTATGCCGACTTCTGCCTCGGCGACACCGGCGGCATGTGCGGCCATGGCCACCCTGCCGTGGTCGAGGCACTGGCGCGGCAGGCGCGCATCGGCAGCTCGCTGATGCTGCCCACCGACGACGCGGCCTGGGTCGGCGAGGAACTCGCGCGCCGCTTCGGCCTGCCCTACTGGAACCTCACGACCTCGGCTTCGGACGCCAACCGCGCCTGCATCCGGCTCGCGCGCATGGTCACGGGCCGGCCGCGCGTGCTGGTGTTCTCGGGCTGCTACCACGGCTCGGTGGAAGAGGCGCACGTCGAGCTGCGCGACGGCGCGGTCGCGATGCGCAACGACATCCACCCCAACGGCTTCCCGCACGACCGCCTGTCGGCCGTGGTCGAGTTCAACGACCTGCCCGCGCTCGAACGCGCGCTGCGCGCGGGCGACGTGGCCTGCGTGCTGGCCGAGCCGGCCATGACCAACTACGGCATGATCGCGCCCGCGCCCGGCTTCCACGACGCGCTGCGCCGCCTCACACGCGAGACCGGCACCCTGCTGGTCATCGATGAAACCCACACCATCTCGAGCGGCCCCGGCGGCTACACGCGCGCGCACGGCCTCGCGCCCGACATGTTCGTGATCGGCAAGGCCATTGCCGGCGGCATTCCCGCCGCGGCCTTCGGCCTCAGTGCCGAGACCGCCGAGCGCGTGTGGCAGGTGCTGCCCAAGCTGCATCCCACCAAGCGCCAGTCGGCGCATGCCGGCTTCGGCGGCACGCTGGCCGGCAATGCGCTCACCGTGGCCGTGATGCGCGCGGTGCTGTCGCAGGTGCTGACGCCCGAGGCCTTCGATCGCATGCTCGCGCTCGCCGAGCGGCTGGCCGATGGCGTGAACGCGAGCATCGCCAGGGCCGGCCTGCCCTGGCACGCGACCCAGGTCGGCGCGCGCGTCGAGACCCTGTTCTGCCCCGATGCGCCGCGCAACGCCGCCGACGTGCGGCGCACGCGCGACGGCGAGCTCGAGGCGCTGCTGCACCTCTACATGATGAACCGCGGCGTGCTGATCACGCCCTTCCACAACATGATGCTGTGCTGCCCCGGCACCACCGAGCGCGAAGTGGACGAGCACGATGCGGCCTTCGCCGATTTCGCGCGGGAGTGCAGCGCATGAGCGGCGACGATCCCTTCGGTCTGCATGGCAAGGTCGCGCTGGTCACCGGCGGCGGACGCGGCATCGGCGCCGCGATCGCGCAGGCCTTCGCCGAGGCCGGCGCCTCGGTGCTGATCGCCAACCGCACCGGCAGCGCCGGCGAGGCCGTGGCGGGCGAGCTGCGCGCGCACGGCTTCGCCGTGCAGGCACTGGCCTGCGACATCGGCCGGCGCGACGAGGCCGAGCGCGCGGTGGCCGAGGCGGTGCGCGTCTTCGGCGCGCTCGACATCGTGGTCCACAACGCCGCCGTCAATCCCTGGGCCGCCATCGACGCGATGAGCGACGAACAGCTCGAACGCACGCTGGCCGTGAACCTCAAGGCCTGCTTCTGGCTCGCGCAGGCGGCGGTGCCGCACCTGCGCGCGCGCGGCGGCGGACGTCTGCTCGTCACCTCCTCCGTGACCGGCCCGCGCGTCGCCATGCCCGGCAGCGCCCACTACGCGGCCAGCAAGGCCGGCGTCAACGGCTTCATCCGCAGCGCCGCGCTCGAGTACGCGCGCGAGGGCATCACCGTCAACGGCGTCGAGCCCGGCTACATCGCCAAGCAGGGCGGCTCGCTGCTGTCCGATCCCGCGAAGGCCGCGCGCATCGCGCGCCACATCCCGATCGGCGAGCTGGGCCGGCCCGAGGACATCGCCCTGGCGATGCGCTTCCTGGCGAGCCCCGCCGCGCGCTACATCACCGGGCAGACCATCGTGGTCGACGGCGGCTCGACCCTGCCCGAGAGTCCCTTCTTCGCGGAGCAGGCATGAGCGGACGGTTGCAAGGCAAGGCCTGCCTCGTCGTCGGCGCCGCGAGCGGCATCGGCGCCGCGGTGGCCGCGCGCTTCGCGAGCGAGGGCGCACGCGTCGCGGTCGCCGGCTGGCCGCGGCCGCAGCCGGTGGGCGACGGCCCCGCGCTCGACTGCGACGTGACCGACGACGCCGCCGTGCGCGCGACCGTGGCCGCGGTGATCTCGGCCTTCGGCCGCATCGACGTGCTCGTGAACTGCGCCGGCATCGTGCGCAACGACGACGCGGCCGACATCGACGACGAGGACTGGCGGCGGCTGCACGAGGTCAACCTCGGCGGCACCATGCGCTGCCAGCGCGCGGTGCTGCCGGGCATGGTGGCGCAAGGCGGCGGCGCGATCGTCAACATCGCCTCGGTGGCGGCCTTCAATGCCGGTGCCGGCATGGCGAGCTACGCCGCCAGCAAGGCCGGCGTGGTCGCGCTCACGCGCTCGGCCGCGCAGGCTTATGGACCGCGCGGCGTGCGCGTCAATGCGCTGTGCCCCGGCTGGGTCGACACGCCGATGAGCCGGCAGGAGATGCGCGACCTGGCCGCCGAGCGCGGCATCTCCGAGGAAGCCGCGCATGCACAGACCGTGGCGCGCATCGCGCTGGGGCGCATGGCCTCGGCCGAGGAGATGGCGGCCGCGTGCCTGTTCCTCGCGAGCGACGAGGCGTCGTTCGTGACGGGTGCGGCGCTGGTGGCGGATGGGGGCGCGCGGGTGCCGGCGTCGGCGCGCTCGGCGTAAAGCCGGAATGCGCTCGCCGGCCCGCGCTACCGGATTTCCTGGCAGCCGCCGGCAACGCACCTGACGAGCAACGCATAGCCGCTGTCGCAGGCGATGGTGAAGGTCTCGTCGTTGGCGCCGCGCCCCACGAAGCTGGCCTGCGGCGCCGCATGGCAGCTGCGCTGCCGCGCGAAGTCTTCCGCGCTCGCGATGTTGAGCGGCGAGGCGGGCTCGACCGCCGCGGGCGGTGGCGCGGGCCGGCTCGGCGCCGGCCGCACGGGTGCCGCCGCGACGCGTGGCGGACTCGTCGCCGGCGCCGCGGCCGCGAGCGGTGCCGCCTGCGATGGCGGTGCTGCGGCAGCGGGCTGCCCGGTCGGCGGCTCCTGCGCCGCCCGCACGAAGGTGCCGGGGGTCGGACCGTCGCCGCGGTTCTCGATGCGGTCGAACAGCCGTTCCTGGCCGAACACCAGCTGCATCCAGCTCGGATAGCTGAAGCCGCCGCCGGTGCCCGCGTCCACCGCCACGCCGATCAGGCCGCCGATCATGATGTTGCCCACCATGCCCACGTTGGCACGCGAGATGGCTTGCCCCACGGCGGCCGGATGGTTCGGGTGCGTGCAGCGCACCATCAGGTTCCCGCCCGAGCGGCGGACCTTGGTCTCGACGCCCGATGGCGCACTGGCCGTGCCCTTGTCGTTGGACATCTGGCAGTCCGCCTGGGTCACGACCTCGCCCGCCTCCGTGCGGGTTTCCAGCTTCACGTTCTGTTCCGTGCCATGAGTGATCGATGCACAGCCGGCCATCCAGCCGCTCAGCACCACCATGCCCACGAGTCCCCACCTCCGAATACCGGTCATCGTCATTTCATCTCCTCCAGTGTTGTTCTATCGCGCGGCGGAGAATAGCCGGTGGAGGCAAGGTCGGCTTCGATATCGTGCGGCGTGTCGCGCGGATGCTGCATCCGGCAAGAAGAGGGCGCGACGCAGCCGATGCATGGGCTTCAGAGCTCCATCAGCTCATAACCGGTACTGCGCCCACCTCCCACCGACTTCTTCAGCACCCCCAGCGCCAGCAACTGCGTGATGTCGCGCAGCGCCGTGTCCGGCGAACACTTGGCGATGGCCGCCCACTTGCTGCTGGTGAGCTTGCCTTCGAAGCCGTCGAGCAGGCGGTTGAGCAGCTTCGCCTGGCGCTCGTTCATCGGCGTGCCGGCCCAGCGCTGCCAGAAGCGGGCCTTGGCCAGCACGCCGTCGAGCGTGAGCTGCGCGCTGGCGGTGGCCCGGCCCAGCGTGCCGAGGAACCAGGCCAGCCATGCGGTGACATCGAGCGAGCCCTTCTGGGTGCGCTCGAGGATGTCGTAGTAGGCCTTGCGCTCGCGCTGGATCTGCGCCGACAGGCTGTAGAAGCGCTGCCCCGCGCCGTCGGCGCGGGCAAGGAACAGGTCGCCGACGGCGCGCGCGATGCGGCCGTTGCCGTCGTCGAAGGGATGCAGGGTGACGAACCACAGGTGCGCCAGGCCCGCCTTGAGGAGGGCGGGTTCGTCCGTCTCCCGGTTGGCCCAGGCCAGGAACGCTTCCACCTGCGCGGGCAGCATGTCCGCGGGCGGCGCCTCGAAGTGGACCTTGCGGCGATTCACCGGGCCGGAGACGACCTGCATCGGACCGGTCGCGTCATCGCGCCAACAGCCCACGGCGATCTTCGACAGGCCCGAATAGCCGGTCGGGAACAGTGCCGCGTGCCAGCCGAACAGGCGCTCGGCGCTCAGGGGTTGGCCACTGCGCGAGGTGGCGTCGAGCACCATCTCGACCACGCCTTCCACATGCCGGTCCACGGGCGCCAGCGCGCCGATGTCGAGCCCGAGCCGGCGCGCGATCGACGACCGGACCGAGGCCACGTCCAACACCTCGCCCTCGATCTCGCTGGTCTTGACCACGTCGTCGGTCAGCGCCGCCAGGCTGGCCTGGTCGCGCAGCGCGAGCCCCACGTCGGCCAGGCGGCCCAGCAAGGTGCCCTGGGCGCGGCTCACATCGGCCAGCGGCTGGGCCAGGGCGGGCAGGTCGTAGCGCCACCGGGGCCAGTCGTCGGCCTGCCAGATGTAGAGGTTTTCTCCGCGATCCATGCGGAGATTAGACGCCTGATTCGCCGCAAGCACAAACCATTCACCGCAATATCTGCGGTGAATGAGCCGTGCAATCACCGCACGACCAAGCGGGAACGGCCCCGATCCGGCCTCCCTCGGGAAGACCCCCAAGCCGTTCGTCGGCCACCCGTGGCAACCAGGCCACGCCCCGCCCCACCCACCGAAGTCCGTAGGACACAATTGCAAACTTCTTCATTCATGCCGCCTGGCAGCGGCGCGTCTCCGTTCGCCCCATGTCCCTGGTATCCGCGTTCGTCCGGTCTCGCGCCTTCGAGGATGAGGACGGACCGGCACGCCCACGCGCCGCGCACCGCAGGCCCTGCCGGCACTGGCTGCTGGCGCTGTGGCTGCTGCTCGCCGCGCTGACCCCGGCCCTCGGCGCACCGCCGCCCGGCAGCCAGCAACCGGTGCTCACGCTCTCGCGCCAGGCCGCCGGCCTGCCCGCGGTGCTGCAGCTCCAGTTCTTCGAGGACACGACCCGCGCCCTGGGCATCGACGAGGTCCGCACCCCGGCCCAGGAGGCGCGCTTCACCCTGCCCGACCAGCCGCTGCGCGGCCAGGAATCCGACCGCGTGCTGTGGTTCAAGCTGCAGATGCAGCTGCAGGACCCGGCCGATGCGGCGCGCGAATGGCTGATGCTAGTGCCCACGGTGTCGACGCGCGACATCCGCTTCTACGGCCCCTTCGACACCACGGGCCAGGCACTCGCCGAGCCCGTGGTCACCGGCATGCGCCACCCCTGGGCCACGCGGCCGGCCGCCTCCGAGCAGATGGCCTGGCGCTTCGAGCTGCCGGGGCCGGGCGTGTACACGGCCTACTTCCGGGTCGAGTCGACCTTCGCGCGCATCTACGACGTGACGCTCTGGGACCCGGCCGACTACCTCCAGTCGACGCAGGACAAGCGCATGTTCGACGGCGTCAGCTACGGCCTGCTGCTCGGGCTCACGGTCTATGGGCTGGTGCTGTTCGTGGTGTTCGGCGAGGCGCTCTATGCCTACTACATGCTGGCCTGCCTCTGCGGCCTGCTGGCGCTCGCGAGCATCAACGGCCATGCGCTGCGCTATCCCTTCGCCCACTGGCCGGCCGGCGCCGGCTTCGCCTACACGGCCGGGCCCGCGCTGTGGGCGCTGTGCAAGCTGCAGTTCGGCCGACGGCTGCTGCGGCTGTCGCACTTCGCGCCGCTGCTCGACCGGCTGGTGCAGGCCTTCTCGGTCGCGCTGCTGCTGGCCATTCCCTACGCGCACTGGGGCGCCCATCCGCTGATCACCTTCCGGCTGGTGCAGATGTCGGTGGTGGCCTCGACGGCCGTGATGGTGATCGGCGCGATGTTCGCGATCCGCCGGCGCTACTGGCCGGCCGTGCTCTATTGCATCGGGGTCGGGCTGCTGCTGGCGGGCATCGGCGCGATCGTGTTCGCGAGCTGGGGCTGGATCGAATGGGCGCCCGGCCAGATGAACGTCTCGCAGGCGGCGCTGGTGGCCGAGCTGGTGGTGTTCGCGGTGGCGATGGCCTCGCGGCTGCGGCTGGTGCTGCGCTCCGAGCAGGCGCTGACGGCGCGCACGCAGCAGCTGGTGGAAGCGCTGGGTACCGACGCGCTGACCGGCGCCGCCAGCCGCGCCGGCCTCGAGAGCCGCGGCGAGGAATGGCTGCGCAACGGCCAGCCCTTCGCGCTGATGCTGCTCGACCTCGACGGCTTCAAGGAGGTCAACGACGGCCACGGCCACGCGGTCGGCGACGCGGTGCTGGTGCAGACGGTGGCGCGGCTGCGCGCGCAGCTGCGCGCGAGCGACACGGTGGCGCGCCTGGGCGGCGACGAGTTCGCGATCCTGGTGCCGGGCCGGCCCTCGCGCGAGGCGCTCGCGCAGATGGCACGCCGCATCGTCGACGCCGGCCTGCAGCCCATCGAGGCCGATGGCGCCGAGGTCTCGGTCGGCATGAGCCTGGGCATCGCCTGCAACCCCGAGGACGGCCGCACGCTGGCACAGTTGCTGCGTTGCGCCGACCAGGCGATGTACCGCGTCAAGCAGCAGCGCCAGGGACCGGGCTTCGCCTTCTTCGGCGACACGCACGCGGGCCCGGCGCGCCCCACCCAGGCCGGGCCGCTGGCCGGCGGAACGGGCATCGCCTGATGTGCCCGCCCACGCGAAGAAGGAGCCACGCCATGCCCCGCCTGCTCGCCGCCCTGCTGCTGCTCGCCGCGTTCGCCTGCCAGGCCCAGACCGCGCCGGCGCCGGACACCCCGGTGCAACGCCTGCGCATCGTCGGCGGGCTCGGCGGCATCACGCAGTACACGCGGCACGAGGAGAACTTCTGGGCCCGGGAGCTCGCCGAACGCACCGGCGGGCGCTACAGCGCCAGCATCGTGCCCTTCGACCGCGCGGGCGTGCCGGGCCAGGAGATGCTGAGCCTGATCCAGCTCGGCGTGGTGCCCTTCGGCACCGCGCTCATGAGCCAGATGGCGATGCAGTTCCCCGAACTCGGCACGCCCGACATGGCCGGGCTCAACCCCGACATCGCGACCCTGCGCCGGGTGGTCGCGGCCTTTCGCCCCTACCTCGCGGGCGCGCTGCGCGAGCGCTACGGCGCCGAGCTGCTGGCGATCTACATCTACCCGGCGCAGGCCGTGTTCTGCAACCGGCCGGTCGCGCGGCTGGCCGACCTCGCGAAGCGGCGCGTGCGCGTGTCGAGCGCCACGCAGGCCGACTTCATCCGCGCGCTCGGCGCCACGCCGGTCTACACCGAGTTCGCGGCCATCCTGCCGAACATGCGCTCGGGCAACACCGACTGCGCGATCACCGGCACCATGTCGGGCCACACGCTGGGCCTGCATGCACTCACGAGCGCGCTCTACACCATGCCGCTGAGCTGGGGCCTCGCGGTGTTCGCGGCCAACCGCGAGAACCTCGAGGCGCTGCCGCCCGACCTGCAGGCGGTGCTGCGCCAGGAGCTGCCGAAGCTCGAGGCCGCGGTGTGGGCCGAGTCCGAACGCGAGACCACCGAGGGCATCGCCTGCAACACCGGCGCCGACGCCTGCACCAAGCCCGTCCGGGGCCGCATGACCGCGGTCGCGCCCACGCCGCAGGACGAGGCGCGGCGGCGCGAGATCTTCGCCACCCGCGTGCTGCCGGCCTGGCTGCAGCGCTGCGGCCCGGTCTGCGCGCAGGTCTGGAACGACACCGTCGGTCCCGTGGTCGGCATCCGCGCCCCGCTCGTGCGATGACGCAGCGCTTCTCCCGTCGCGTCGCCGCCGTGGTCTACGGCGTGGCGCTGCTGTTCCTCGGCACGCTGGCGACCGTGGCCGCCAGCATCACCTGGGAGGCGCGCGGCCGGGCGATCGAGAACGCCGAGACGCAAGCCATGCGCTTCGTGGGCGGCTCCGAGGCGGCGCTCAACCGCGCGCTGCTGAGCATCGACATGCTGCTGGCCGGCGCCGGCGAGCAGCTGCGCGCCGTGCCGCGCGAACGCCTCGCCGAGGAGGCCGGCCGGCCCGAGGTGCAGCGGCTGATCGTCAACCTGGTACGGCAGAACCTGCTGGTGCGCTTCGTCGCCTTCGTCGACGCGGACGGCATGCCGCTCGCCTCCTCCGACCGCCGCGGCGCGCGGCTGCCGATGGCACTGCCCGAGGGCTTCGCGCGCTCGGTGCTGGCGCAGCCGCTGTCGACCATGGCCGTGAGCGCGCCGATCGCCAGCCCGGCCACGCTGCAGAAGGTGGTGTTCTTCGCGCGCGCCGTGCCGCTGGCCGACGGCACCCGCGTGCTGGCCGTGGCCGAGGTGCAGATCTCGCTGCTGGCCATGGTGACGACGCAGGGCGCGGCGATCCCGGGCCTGGAGATCACGCTCGAGCGCGATGCCGGTCCGCTGCTGGTAAGCGTGCCGGCGCGCGACGACCTGCTGGGCCGGCAGCTCGAACCCGCGCTCAGCGAACAGACCAGCGACGGCAAGCCCGTGCGCATGGCCGCGCGCCTGAGCGGCGTGCCCGCGATCCTGGTGGCGCGCCCGACGCTGCACCGCAACCTGCTGATCGTCGCGAGCATCCCGCTCGATGCGGCGCTGCGCGACTGGCGCGAGGAGCGCGACCGCATCGCGTGGACCGGCGCCGTCATCGGCGCGCTGATCCTCGCGATCGCGGCCTTCACCCATCTGCAGCTGCGGCGCCAGTGGCAGTCGCGGCAGGAGCTGGTGCGCTCCAAGGCCACGCTCGACCAGGCGCTCGAATCGATGATCGGCGGCTTCGTGCTGCTCGATGCCGACGACCGCGTGCTGGCCTGGAACCGCAGCTTCGTCGCGATGTTCCCGTGGGTGCGGCCGCTGCTCGCGCCGCAGCTGCCGTTTCGCGAACTGGTGGCCGAGACCGCGCGCCACGTGGTGCACGAGGGCGGCCCGCCCGGCTGGATGGCGCTGAACATGCCGCAGCTCGCGCAGGACCACTCCGAGCAGGAGGCGGTGCTCGAGGACGGCCGCGTGCTGCATGCCACGCGCAGCCGCACGCCCGACGGCGGCACTGTCTGCGTCTACCAGGACATCACGGAGAAGCGGCGCCACATGGCCGCCATCGTCGAGAGCAAGGCCCAGCTGCAGGCCACGCTCGAGGCGCTGCCCGACCTGCTGCTCGAGGTCGGCCTCGACGGCGTCTGCCACGGCCACCATGCGCCGCGCGTGCCGCTGCCGGGCATCCAGGTCGACCAGCCGGCCGGCCGCCGGCTGCAGGAGCTGCTGCCGCCGCAGGCGAGCGCGGAGGTCATGGCGGCGTTGAAGGAAGCCAATGAGACCGGGCGCTCGAGCGGGCGCCAGTTCGAACGCCGCTACGCGCGCAGCAAGGCCTGGTTCGAGATCTCGGTCTCGCGCAAGGCCAGCGGCGCGCAGGCCGATCCGCGCTTCATCGTGATCCTGCGCAACATCACCGAGAGCAAGCAGGCGGCCGACGAGGTCGAGCAGCTCGCCTTCTACGACACGCTCACCGGCCTACCCAACCGCCGGCTGCTGGTGGACCGCATCAAGCACGCCATCGATGCCGTGCCGGGGCGCTCGCGCTGGAGCGCGCTGCTGTTCCTCGACCTCGACAACTTCAAGACCGTGAACGACGCCCACGGCCACGACACCGGCGACGTGATGCTCAAGCAGGTGGCGCAACGCCTGACCGCCTGCCTGCGCCGCGGCGACACGGTGGCGCGGCTGGGCGGCGACGAGTTCGTCGTGATGCTGGCCGAGCTGCACGAGCGGCGGCTGATCGCGACCTCCGAGACCGAGGCCATGGGCGCGGCCATCCTCGAACAGCTCAACCGGCCCTACCAGCTCGGCGGCCAGCAGCACCACAGCACCTGCAGCATCGGCGTGGCGCTGTTCGACACCGCCGATGCCTCGCTCGACGAGGTCATCAAGCAGGCCGACATCGCGATGTACTACGCCAAGACCGCCGGCGGCAACGCGCTGCGCTTCTTCGAGACCAGCATGCAGACCAGCATCACCGCGCGCGCGGCGCTGGAGAACGAACTGCACGCGGCCGTCGAGCAGCGGCAGTTCGTGCTGCACTACCAGAGCCAGGTCACGAGCGAGGACCGCGTGGTCGCGGCCGAGGTGCTGGTGCGCTGGCAGCATCCGACGCGCGGCCTGCTGGCGCCCGGCGAGTTCATCGCCGCGGCCGAGGACACCGGGCTCATCATCCCGCTCGGCCTCTGGGTGCTAGAGACCGCCTGCCGCCAGCTCGCGGCCTGGAGCGAGGACCCGCGCCGCGCGCACCTGCAGCTGTCGGTCAACGTGAGCGCGCGGCAGTTCCGCACCGACGACTTCGTCAAGCAGGTCGCCCGCGTGCTCGAGCGCACCGGCGCCGATCCGCGCCAGCTCAAGCTCGAGCTGACCGAGAGCCTGCTGCAGTTCAAGGTCGCCGACACCATCGCCAAGATGAAGACCCTGGCCGGCATGGGCATCCAGTTCTCGATGGACGACTTCGGCACCGGCTTCTCGTCGCTGTCGTACATGATCCAGTTGCCGCTCAACCAGATCAAGGTCGACAAGTACTTCGTGCACGGAATCGGCCTGAACCCGAAGGTGGAGCTGGTGATCCAGACCATCATCGGCATGGCGCTCAACCTCGAGCTGCAGATCGTGGCCGAGGGCGTGGAGACGCAGGCGCAGCGCGAGTTCCTCGCGCGCCACGGCTGCCATCTGTACCAGGGCTATCTGTTCGGCAAGCCGAAGGCGCTGGAGGCCTACGAGCAGGACCTGGACGCGCAGGCCTGATCGGGCCGCACAATGGCCTGCGGTGAACCACGCGAGGCGATCGACATGAAACTGCTGCTGTTGGGTGCGACGGGATTGGTGGGCGGCCGGGCACTGCAGCTCGCGCTCTCGAACGACGCCTTCTCCGAGGTGATCGCGCCGACGCGAACGCCGCTGGCCGGCCACGTCAAGCTGGTCAACCCGGTCGCCTCGCGGCTCGAGGAGCTGGTGCCGGCCTGCATCGCGCACCGGCCCGATGCCGTGGTCTGCGCACTGGGCACGACGCAGGCGAAAGCCGGTTCGAAGGAGGCCTTCCGCCACGTCGACCACGAACTGCCGGTCGCCTTCGGCCAGGCCGCGCATGCCGCCGGCGTGGGCACCTTCGTGATCGTGACGGCCATGGGCGCCTCGGCCAGCTCGCTCTTCTTCTATCCGCGCACCAAGGGCGAAGTGGAGCGGGACGTCCGCGCGATCGGCTTCCGCTCGCTGACGATCTGCCGGCCCAGCCTGATCGGCGGCGAGCGCCATGAGGAAAGGCGCGCCGAAGGCATGGCGCTGACCTGGGCGCGGCGCCTGGGGCCGGTGCTGCCGGCGCGATGGCGCGTCAATCCGGCAGCGGCCATTGCCGCGGCGCTGCTCGACGCAGCCATCGCCGCGAAGCCCGGCTGCCACTTCATCGCCTCCGACGCCATGCATTGAGCGGCAACGCGAAGGCCACGGGTGACCGGGTCCTTCGCAGCGCCCCCAACCTTCGACTGGGCCACGAGTTCGACCGGGTTCATGCGAGCCCCATCGGCCGCGTCACTCGGGCTTGATGCCCGCGGCCTTGACCAGCGGGCCCAGCCGCTCCATGTCCGCGCGCAGGGCGCGCGCGAGCTGCTCGGGCGCGCCGCCGAGGATCAGCGCGCCGTCGGCCTCGAGCCTGGCCTTCACGTCGGGCGTGCGCAGCGTCTCGTTGAGCCTGGCGTTGAGCGTCGCGACGATCGCCGCCGGCGTTCCGGCCGGCGCCACGATGCCGTACCAGCTCACGAGCTCGAAGCCCGGGAAGCCGCTCTCGGCGATGGTCGGCACGCCCGGCAGCGCGGGCGAGCGCTGCGCCGAGGTGACCGCGATGCCGCGTACCTTGCCGCCGTCGATGAAGCCGCGCATCGTGACGCTGGTCCCGACCCAGGCGTCGAGCCGGCCGCCGCGCATGTCCGGCATGCCCTGCGCGATGCCGCGATAGGGAATCAGGTTGAACTTCGCGCCCGACTGCTTCTGCAGCAGCTCGGTCGCCAGCAGCGGGCTCACGGTCGGATAGCCGATGCTCATCGAGCCCGGATCCTTCTTCGCCTTCGCGATGGCGGCCGCGAGATGGGCCGCGCCGCTGGCCGCGTCGACCGTGAACACATAGGGCGTGGAGGCGATCAGCCCGATCGGCTGGAAGTCCTTCACCGGGTCGAAGGGCAGCTTGTCGTAGAGCGACGGACTCAGCGCGATGTGATCGGTGAGCGTGAGGCCGAGCGTGTAGCCGTCGGCCCTGGACTTGGCCACCGCCTGCAGCGCGATGTTGCCGTTGGCACCCGCGCGGTTGTCGATGATGACGCTGGTCTTGAGCAGCTCTCCGAGCGTCGGCGCGAGCACGCGCGCCAGCTTGTCGCCGCCGCCGCCCGGCGGGAAGGGCACGATCAGGCGCACGGGCTTGTCGGGGTAGTCGGTGTCGGCGCGCGCCGGCAGGCACGAGGTGAAGGCGAGCGCGAGGCCCAGGAGGCTCGCGACGGCGAGGCCGCGGCCCCGCGTGTTCGATGCGCTGTAGGTGTGGCCCATGTGATGTCTCCGGTGGGTTGTTGTGTGGCAGGCGGCCGCGCCCCGGCCGCCGGCGTTCGAGCCAGCCGTTGTGCGGCCTCCACGCATCCGCGACGTCGCGGTGCACGAAGGGTTTGCCGGGGCCGCGGGCCTCAGACGTGCGCTTCGGCGCCCAGCAGCGCGGTGCGAAAGCGGCTGCGCAGGAACGGGCCGTCGCGCGGCGGCAGCGCCGTCGGCGCGGGATCGGTCGTGACCTTGATGGTCGCGAGCACCGGGCCCTGGCCGTGGAGGATCTTGTCGACCGCCTCCTCGAGCTCCGCGGCCGTGCGCACCGTCAGCGCCTGCGGGAAGCCCGTGGCCTTCGCGACCTCGGTGATGTTGACGCCACGGCCCGCATGGGCCGGCTGCATGCCGGTCTCGGCGTAGTGCTCGTTGTCGATCACGACGACCGTGAGGTTCTCGGTGCGGTCGACCGCAGCGGTCGCCAGCGAGCCCAAGCCCATCATCATCTCGCCGTCGCCGACGAACACGATGACGCGCTTCTTCGGCTGCGCGCGGGCCAGGCCCAGGCCCACCATCACGGCGCCGCCCATCGCGCCCCAGAGATAGAAGTTCTGCGGACCGTCGCCCGCGGCGGCCACGTCGAAGGTCGGGTTGCCCAGGCTGGTGATGGCCAGCGCCTCGCCCCGGTCACGCAGGATGCGCGCCACCACTTCGCGGCGATTCAGGACGGCTTGGTTCTTGGCTGTGGATGACATGGCGGTGCTCACTTGTTGAAATTCTTCGTGCCGATGACGCGCTGCCCGATCAGCACCGCGACGCTGCGCCCGGTCTGGTAGGCGAACTTCGCGCCGGCGATCACGGTGGGCGGAACCTCCTCGGGCGAATCGGCGCGGTACACGTAGACGCCCGAATCCTCGAGCACCGCCTGCGTCGACTTGCCCATCGCGACCTGCCAGGGGTTGAACTCGCCCCACTCGCCGCGCATCGTCACGATCATGAACAGCGGCATGCGCGTCTCGTGCTGCAGCGACAGCATGTTGATGCAGTTGCCGACGCCGCTGGACTGCAGCAGCAGCACGCCGCGGTCGCCGCCGAGCCAGGCACCGCCGAGCATCGCGACGCCCTCCTCCTCGGTGGTGAGCGAGACCGCGTGGATCCCGGGGTCCGCCTCGCACAGGCGGATCAGCTGGCTGTGGCCCGCGTCGGGGACGTAGGCGACCTGCCGGACGCCGAGGTTCTTGAAGCCTTCGAAGATTTGCTGAGGCCAATCGATGGTGGACATGGGAGTGGGTGGGGGTGGTGAATGATGGAAAGAAGGGATCGATCGATGCTCAGCGCATGACGAAGGGGTTGGCCGTCGCCGCGCCGGTGTTGATCCAGACGCTCTTGGTCTGCAGGTATTCGTTGATCGCGTCCATGCCGTTCTCGCGGCCCAGGCCCGAATCCTTGTAGCCGCCGAACGGCGACATGAAGCTCACGGCGCGGTAGGTGTTGATCCACACCATGCCGGCCTGCAGCCGTTCGGACATGCGGAACGCGCGGCCCATGTCGCGCGTCCACACGCCCGAGCCGAGCCCGAAGCGCACGTCGTTGGCGATGCGCACCGCGTCGTCCTCGTCCCGGAAGCGGATGATCGAGAGCACGGGGCCGAACACCTCTTCCTGCGCGATGCGCATGCCGTTGTCGACGTCGCCGAAGATCGTCGGCTGCACGAACCATCCGCTGCCGCAGGCCTCGCCCGTGGCGGGACCGCCGCCGAGCAGCAGCCGGGCGCCCTCGTCCTTCGCGATCTGGATGTAGCTCAGCACCTTGTCGTACTGGGGCCGCGTGGTCACCGGGCCGACCTGGGTGTCCAGCGACATCGGGTCGCCCATGCGCGCGGTGCGCGCCAGTGCCAGCAGGCGCTCGACCACCTCGTCGTACACCGCGTCCTGCACCAGCAGGCGCGAACCCGCGATGCAGGTCTGGCCGGTGGCGGCGAAGATGCCCGAGACCGCGCCGTTCACGGCGTCGTCGAGGTTCGCGTCCGCGAAGACGATGTTGGGCGACTTGCCGCCGAGCTCCAGGCTCACGTGCTTGAACTGGCGCGCGGCCGCCTCGTTGATGGCGCGGCCGGTGGCATCGGCGCCGGTGAAGGTGATCTTCGCGACCTGCGGATGCTCGACGAGCGTGGCGCCCACCTCGCGGCCGAAGCCCGTGACCACGTTGACCACGCCGGCGGGAAAGCCCGCTTCCTCGAACAGCCGCGCGAACTCCAGGCTCGATGCCGAGGTGAACTCCGAGGGCTTGATGACCACCGTGCAGCCCGCGGCGAGCGCGGGCGCGATCTTCCACGTGGCCAGCAGCAGCGGCGAGTTCCAGGGCGTGATGGCGGCCACCACGCCGAGCGGCTCGCGGCGCGTGAAGTTGAAGTAGCCCGGCTTGTCGAGCGGCATCACGCGCCCCTCGACCTTGTCGGCCAGGCCGCCGAAGTAGTAGAACCACTGCGGGATGTAATTGAGCTGCCCCAGCATCTCGGCCAGCAGCTTGCCGTTGTCGCGCACCTCGATCTCGGCCAGCCGGCGCGCATCGCGCGCGATCAGGTCGCCGACGCGGCGCAGCAGCGCACCGCGCTCGGTGGCCGTGAGCTTCGACCAGGGCCCCTCGGTGAAGGCCCGGTGCGCCGCCTGCACGGCGGCATCGACATCGGCCGCGCTGCCCGAGGCGATCTCGGCCCAGGCCTCGCCGGTGTAGGGGTTGTGTGTTTCGAACCAGCTGCCGCCGAGGGGGGCGGCATCCTGGCCGTCGATCCAGTGTGAGTAGCGTTTCATATCGGTGGACGAAGCTTCCTACATCGATGCGCGCGGCGCCATTTGCGATTCGCAAACAGGCACTTCAGGAGTGATCAAGACGGCCCGGCCGGTGTTTGGCCACGCGAAATGGCGGCTTGTGGAAGCGCAAATTGCGCGGCCCGCGCGCGGTGGGCATCCTTCAGGGCGAACTCACTGGCGAAACCATGACACTGCCCCAACGCTCCTTCCTCTTCGTGCCCGCGAACCGTCCCGACCGCTTCGACAAGGCGCTGGCCTGCGGCGCCGATGCCGTCGTCATCGACCTCGAGGACGCCGTGCCTCCCGAGAACAAGACCGAGGCGCGCCATTCCGTGGCCGCCTGGCTGGCGGCCCACCATCGCGTGATCGTGCGCATCAACGCGGCCGACACGCCCTGGTTCAAGGACGACCTCGCGCTGGCCCGGCTGCCCGGTGTCGCGGGCATCATGCTGCCGAAGACGGAGCGCATCGACGAGGTGTTCAGCGTGTCGTGCATCGGCGCGGGCACGGCGGTGTTTCCGATGATCGAGACCGCGGCCGGGCTGCACAACGTCCACACCATCGCGCGGGCGCAGGGCGTGCAGCGGCTGGTGTTCGGCTCGATCGACTTCCAGCTCGACCTGGGCATCTCGGGCGACGAGCTCGAACTGCTGCCCTACCGCGCGCAGCTGGTGATGGCCTCGCGCCTGGCCCGGCTGGCCGCGCCCATCGATGGCGTCAGCACCTCGATCGACGACCAGGCCGCGCTCGCGGCCGACACGCTGCGTTCGCGGCGGCTCGGCTTCGGCGCCAAGCTGTGCATCCACCCGAAGCAGGTGGGCGCGGTGAACGCGGCCTTCTGCGCCACCGCCGAGGAACTCGCCTGGGCGCGCCGCGTGCTCGAGGCAGCCGCGCGTTCGGCGGGCGCCGCCGTCGCGGTGGACGGCAGGATGGTGGACCGCCCCGTCATGATGCGCGCGCAGGCGATCGTGCAGGAAGCGGGCGAGCGTGCGTTGCGGCTGGCCGGCGCGGCAGCGGCGCAGTCATGAACAAGACCGACCCGGTGCTCGCGCTCTGCTCGAGCCCGGGGTCTGAAAATCAATCGGCCTCGCCGCCCGGGGACCGCGTGGCCGACAACGCATCGGCCTTCAGCAGCTCGACCAGGTCGCGCGCGAAGCCCGGCAGCGCCTCGAGGCTGCGAAAGCAGATCTGCAGGTTGCGCAAGGCCCAGTCGTCCTCGAGCTGGATGACTTGGACCGCCATGTACTGCCGGTAACGCTCGGCCGAGGTGCCCGGCATGATGCTGATGCCGACGTTCGATTCGGTCATCTTGCAGCAGGCCTCGAAGTTGCCGACCTGGATGCGCGGCCTGAGCACGCGGTTCATGTCGCGGGCGATCTGGTTCAGGAACGAATGGATGGCCGTGCCCTCGTTGAGCACCACGTGCTCGTATTCGAGGGTCTCGGCGAAGGGCACCGGCGAGCGGGCCGCGAGCGCATGGCCGTCGGGCACCACCAGCACCAGCCGGTCCTCGCGATAGGGCACGACCTCGAGCCCCTCGGTGCGCACGCGCCCCGAGACGATGCCGATGTCGGTGTGGCCGTCGGACACCGCGCGCACGATGTCGCCGCTGCCGCGCTCGCGCAGGTCGACGTTCACGTCGGGATGGGTGATGAGGTAGCGGCTCATCACGGCCGGCAGGAAATCGGTGATGGCCGTCGTGCTCGCGAACACGCGCAGATGGCCCTTGATGCCGCTCGCGTACTCCTGCAGGTCATTGCGCAGGTGCTCGAGCTGGCCGACCACCAGGCGCGCGTGATAGGCCAGCGCCTGGCCCGGCGGCGAGAGGGTCACGCCCTGGCTGCTGCGGTACAGCAGCTTGGTGCCCACGCTCTCCTCGAGGTTCTTGACGCGGATGCTCGCCGCCGAGACCGACATGAACGTGGCCTCGGCGCCTCGCGTGAGGCTGTTGGCCTCGGCGATGGCCAGGAACAGCCGCAGGTCTACCAGATCGAAATGGATCATCTTGCTTTCCGACTTTGCCCCTCGCCCGCCGCCGCCCTTCGCTGCGTCAACGAGGAACGACGGGCTCCAGCAGGGGACCGACGCGCGGCACCGACATCAGCGACCAGACCCAGCCGATGACGCTCTGCATCTCGGCGGCCGTGGCGCCGTGGCGGTAGAGCGCCAGGCGCGTCGCCTTCTCTTCCAGTTCATGGCGCTCGAGGGTGTTGCCGGGATCGCCCTTGGGTTCATCGACGCGGCCCTCGAGACGACGGCCGTCGATGGTATCAACATGCACCTTGCCGATCCATCGCGCCGGGTAGGCCCGGTCCACCTCGGGGTCGAGGACCATGCGCACCTTGTCGTGGAAGGCCGAGACCGCGGCGTCCTTGAAGTGCCCGTCGAACTCCGACAGGCCCGCGCGGCCATGCACGGCCACCAGGCCGAGCACGGTGCCCATCGAGAACTTCGACTGGTGCACGGTCTGCGGATCCGTGACCGGGCCGAGGACGTCGATGGCCGCCTGGTGCACCTGCGCCGTCACCGCCTTCACGTCGCCGGCCGCGAGCTGGTGGCGCTGCAGGAGCTGCTGCAGCGCATCGGCCGCGGGATGCGTGTGGCGGCACGAGGCGTGGAACTTGAACGAGGTCTCGGGCAGCGCCCAGCGCGTGCCGAGGCCGTCAGTGAGCCGGGCCGGATCGGCATCGCTCGACATGCCCGCGGCCATGCCCTGCGCGCCGGTCAGGATGCGCCGTGCGCCCGTGAAGTCCTCCTTGGCCAGGTAGGCGGCCGTGAGGCCGGCGCCGGCCGCGTGTGCCGTGTGCAGCTGCTTCGAATCGGCGGCGTCGCGCAGGAACTCCCACAGGCCCGAGGCCTGGGTGCCCGCGGAGCCGATCGCATGCAGCATCTGGTCGGGCGTGAGCGCCAACAGGTGGCCGGCCGTCACCGCGGCGGCCACCGCACCCGCGGTGCCGGTGGTGTGGAAGATCTTGTAGTGCGAGCGGCCCAGGAACTCGCCGACGCGGATGCCGACCTCATAGCCGGCGACCGCCGCGGTCAGCAGCTGCGCGCCGCTGAGGCCATGCGCCTGGGCGATCGCGAGTGCCACCGGGAACACCACGGCCGCCGGATGGAACACGGAGCCGTTGTGCACGTCGTCCTGCTCGGCGAAGTGCGAGGCCGCGGCATTCGCCATCGCGGCCATCAGGGGGCTGGAGCGCGTGCGGTGGATCAGGATCTCGCTGCGGCCGTCGCCCGCGCCCATGGCGGACGCGAAGCGGGTGATGGTCTCGACCGGGCGCGCGCCCTTGCCGGCCAGTGCCGAGCCGATCCAGTCGAGGAACAGGTCCTCGGCGCGGCGCAGCACGGCCGGCGGGATGTCTTCGGCCTTCAGGTCGGCGGCGAAGCGCGCCAGGATGGACTCGGGGGTGTTCGAGGTCGTCATGTCGGATGTTCTTTCAGAGGATCTGGCTGGCACGCAGGCGCGCGATGTCTTCGGGACCATAGCCCAGCGCTTGCAGGATGGCATCGGTGTGCTCGCCCAGCGCGGGAACCGGGTCCATGCGCGGCGCGAAGCGGTCGTTGTCGGCAGGCGGCTTCAGCGCCGGGATCGGCCCGACAGGCGAGCCCACCTCGCACCAGCGCTCCCGCGCGCGCAGCTGGGGATGGGCCCACACGTCGGCGATGTCGTTGACGCTGGCGTTGCCGATGTGGGCGGCATCGAGTCGCTCGATGCACTGGGCCGCGGTCAGCGGCTGCAGCAGCGACTCGATGCGCTGCTTGAGTTCCACCCGGTGGGCGCTGCGCTTGGCATTGGCATCGAAGCGCTCGTCGGTGGCCAGTTCCGGGTGTGCGAGCACCTGTTCGCAGAAGGCCTTCCACTCGCGCTCGTTCTGCAGGCCGAACAGCACGGTCTTGCCGTCGCCCGCCATGAACGGGCCGTAGGGATAGATGCTCGGATGGCTGGCGCCCGCGCGCGCGGCCTGCGCCTGGCCCTCGAAGCCGTAGTAGAGCGGGTTGCCCATCCATTCGGCGAGGCACTCGAGCATCGACACGTCGATGTGGCTGCCCTCGCCGGTGATGCCGCGCTGGATCAGCGCGGCCAGCACCGCGCTGTAGGCATACATGCCGGCGGCGATGTCGGCCACCGAGATGCCGGCGCGCGCCATCTCCTCGGGCGACCCGGTCACCGACAGCAGGCCGGCCTCGGCCTGGATCAGCAGGTCGTAGGCTTTCTTGTCGCGGAACGGTCCCGCGCTGCCGTAGCCCGAGATGTCGCAGACGATCAGGCGCTTGTGCGTGGGGCGCAGCGCTTCCTCGGACAGGCCGAGCCGCGCCGCGGCGCCGGGCGCGAGGTTCTGCACCAGCACGTCGGCCTGGCCCAGCAGTTTGGCCAGCACCTGCCGCGCCTCGGGCTGCTTGACGTCGAGGGTGATGCTTTCCTTGGACCGGTTGATCCAGACGAAATAGGAGGCCTCGCCCCGGACCCGCCGGTCGTAGGCGCGCGCGAAGTCGCCGGCGCCCGGGCGCTCGATCTTGATGACCCGCGCGCCCATGTCCGCGAGCTGGCGCGTGGCGAAGGGCGCCGCCACCGCGTGCTCGAGCGTGACGACGGTGATGCCTTCGAGCGGGCGCCTGCCTTGGGTTCGCGTCATGACGCTCAGAAGGAACGCGGCAGGCCGAGCAGGTGCTCCGCCACGTACGCGTAGATCAGGTTGGTGGAGATCGGCGCGACCTGGTAGAGCCGCGTCTCGCGGAACTTGCGCTCGATGTCGTATTCGTTCGCGAAGCCGAAGCCGCCATGGAACTGCAGGCAGGTGTTGGCCGCTTCCCAGCTCGCCTTGGCCGCCAGGTACTTCGCCATGTTGGCCTGCGCGCCGCAGGGCTGGTGCGCATCGAACAGCTCGCAGGCCTTGAAGCGCATGAGGTTGGCGGCCTCGACCTCGATGTAGGCGTCGGCGATCGGGAACTGCACGCCCTGGTTCTGGCCGATCGGGCGGCCGAACACCACGCGCTCGTTGACGTACTTCGTCACGCGGTCGATGAACCAGTAGCCGTCGCCGATGCAC